>OZ220693.1:0-3595000 GCA_965116415.1 Dehalococcoidia bacterium | reverse complement strand
CGAACCCTCGACAGGAGGCACTAAAGGGAATGACCTATATCATCGCGGAGCCGTGCGTCGACGTTAAAGATGGGGCATGTGTGGACGTTTGCCCGGTGGACTGCATCTACGGTCTGGACGAAGAAGAGGACAGACAGCTCTTCATCCATCCCGAAGAGTGCATAGACTGCGCGGCGTGTGAGCCGGTCTGCCCGGTGACGGCGATATTCGCGGAGGATGACACTCCTCCCGAGTGGGACAACTATATCGACATCAACTACGAATACTTTGGAATGTCCCGCTAGGACCTTCCCTACTCTCCAAACGGACTCAGTAGTACCCTGCCCCCGTTCCAAAGCTTGTTGGAAGGGATTAGGCAGGGTATTCTTTGAGTGAGCCAAGTTGAAGCGACTGACAATTGGCACAACAGGGCTGCGCTGGCCAGTCGCTCGTCGTATAGGAGGATTGGAACATGGTGACAATAGAGTCGACAGCTGAATTCGCAACCCAGACCTATGAGCGAATGGCTGAACGCCTCGCAACCGTGCGGGGGCGATTGAACAGGCCGATGAGCCTGGCCGAAAAGGTCCTCCTGTCTCACCTGGACGATCCCGAGAACCAGGAGATGGTCCCTGGTGAGACCTACATACGTGTTCGCCCGGACAGGGTCATTCTCCAGGACGTGCTTGGCCAGACGGCCATGCTCCAGTTCATGCAGACGCTAAAGGACAAGGTCGCGGTCCCTACAACCATTCACTGCGACCACCTGATACAGGCGCGTCAGGAAGGAGTTCAGGACCTTCGGGAGTCGCTTGCCGAGAACGGTGAAGTCTACGGCTTCCTGAGGTCGGCCGCCGCTCGCTATGGAGTGGGTTTCTGGGAGCCGGGAGCCGGGATTATCCACCAGGTCAATCTCGAGAACTATGCGTTCCCCGGACAGGTGATTATCGGTACGGACTCACACACGCCAAATGCCGGCGGTCTGGGAGCCTGCTCGGTTGGTGTAGGCGGGGCTGATGCCGTGGAGGTGATGGCAGGGCTGCCCTGGGATGTGTTAATGCCCAGGAGGATCGGTGTAGTCCTGACGGGCGAAATCAACGGATGGACGGCGCCGAAGGACGTAATCCTCAAGCTGGCCGGACTGCTGACCGTGTCAGGTGGGACAAATAGCATCATCGAATACATCGGCCCAGGCACGAGCAGCATCAGCTGCACCGGCAAGGCCACTATAACGAACATGGGAGCCGAGCTGGGAGCAACCACTTCCATGTTCCCATACGACAGGAGCATGGCGGCCTACTTGGTGGCAACAAACAGGCCCGAGCTCGCAGAGGTTGCTGACAGGTACGCAGACATGCTGAAGGCCGACCCCGAAGTCGAGGCTGATCCTGACAGCTACTTCGATCAGGTAGTAAGGATAGATCTCACGACACTGGAGCCACACGTCGTTGGTCCCCACTCACCGGACCGCGCCCGCCCAATTTCCGAGTTGGCTGCAGAAGTTGCCGACGCCTCGAACGAGTTCATCGACGAGATTTCAGCGGCGCTAATTGGCTCATGCACCAACTCGTCGTATGAAGACATGAGCCGTGCAGCGGACGTAGCAGACCAGGCGGCCGCCCGCGGATTGAAGACAGCGGTGCCCTTCATGGTGACACCTGGTTCAGAGCAGGTGCGGGCAACCATAGAGCGGGACGGTCAGATGGATTCCCTACACAGGATTGAGTCCACTGTGCTCGCCAACGCTTGCGGACCGTGCATCGGGCAGTGGCGCAGGTCGCGTGATGCCACCACTGCTCCCAACACGATCGTTACTTCGTACAACAGAAATTTCCCGCAGCGCAATGATGGCGCGCGTACCACGATGAACTTCATCGCGAGTCCAGAGATCGTCACTGCCTTTGCGATCGCCGGCACCCTGAGTTTCAACCCTTTGACCGATGAACTCACGGCCCCGGACGGTTCGAAGTTCAAGCTCGACCCACCGGCCGTTGCGCCGGAGGTGCCGGAGGAAGCGTTCGATCGCGGCGCAACCAACTATGTCGCTCCTCCAGATGACGGTAGCGGCGTTGCTGTCGAAGTAGCTCCAGACTCCCAGCGCCTGCAGGTCATGCAGCCCTGGAACGCGTGGGACGGCAACGACGTCGAAGAAGTCCCCGTGCTGCTCAAGGTGTCCGGCAAGTGCACCACTGACCACATCTCACCTGCGGGGCCCTGGCTCTCCCTTCGCGGCCATCTGGACAAGTTCAGCGACAACATGTTCATGGGAGCGATCAACGCCTACACGGGCGAGCCTGGAAAGACCAGGAACATAGTGACCGGCGACGAAGGAGTTGCTGTCTCAGCCGTTGCCAGGGACTACAAGTCCAGAGGCCTGAAGTGGGTCGTAATCGGGGACGACAATTACGGTGAGGGTAGTTCTCGTGAGCATGCGGCCCTGTCGCCCAGGCTGCTGAACGGAGCAGCGGTCATCTCCCGCAGCTTCGCAAGGATCCATGAAACGAATCTGAAAAAGCAGGGGCTGTTGGCTCTTACCTTCAGCGACCCTGCGGACTATGACAGGATCCGTGAAGACGACAGGATCAGCCTAACGGGTCTGTCTGAACTGGCGCCGGGCAAGGCTGTCACTGCTACTCTTCACCACTCCGATGGTACAGAGGAGACTCTTAGTCTGAATCACTCCTTTGCCGAGGAGCAGCTCAAGTGGTTCCGGGTGGGTTCTGCCCTGAACCTGTTCCATCAGTAAGAAGCGGATCGAGGTCGCTAGCAGTCAGCTCAAGAAGAGAGACGGGCTTCTAGACAGCAATTAAAGAAGGCGGGCTGTAATTCAGCCCGCTCTTTGCTTTTAGTCGCCGCTGGTCCCAACCCAACCGGACTGTGAGATATCGATCATAATCCCCTCAGGTCCGGCATACTTGGTCTCCACATTCATCCCGCCGTGGCCGCTGCCCATACCCGAGTGCAGGGCCTCGTTAATATCGTCGCGAGGGCGAGAGTCGTTCTGCCTGAGACGCTGTTCTGTGGCTTCGGCATCATCTACCTGGAACCCTATGTGGTGTAGTCCAGCGTAGTCTGTACCGAACTCCTCACCTGCCACGACCTCGCTGTGGAAGTTTAGGATCGCCATATTGATGTTGCCGTCGCTTAGGTAGTAGCCACTGGCATTGGCGCTATCTACCTTGCCAACCTCTTCAAGGTCGAACACTTCCTTAAAGAATTCCGCTGTCTTGTCCGGGTCCTGACTGGCAATCGCGATGTGCTTAATCTTGCCCATGTTACCTCTCACCTTGCCTTGTTGCAGTATTGGCCCGCTGCCCCAGCATCGTTTCCAATCCAACTATATTAACGGTCTTAGACAAGTGTCAAATGCCATTGTTGCGATTAACTAGAGATCTCCCCCAGAACGTCTCTTCCCCTTCGAATCAGTCTATGGGGAAGACCAAAAGCGTCAATCGGACTGATGGATAAGCCGAAACTTGAGCTGGGTGAAACTGCAAAGTACTGCTTTAGCTGTGTTCCCCCGTTAGGCGGGAGTTGAACTCGTCAAACGCCTTCGAGAGCGAGCTGTGCTCCGAACTGCTGAGATCGGGATCCGCCGAGAGTATTCTATCTGCCTCGCGCCTAGCGAGAGTGACTATCTCCTGATCCGTGATCTCGGCCACCCTGAATGTAGGAAGTCCACTCTGACGAGTGCCAAGATAGTCGCCAGGACCCCGGAGCTTGAGGTCTTCCTCTGAGAGTTTGAACCCATCTGAGGTGCGCTCCAAGAACCTCAGACGGTTCAGTGCCTCTGAAGCAGGTGATTCTGATAGGAGTAGACAGAAGCTTTGATGTGCTCCGCGCCCTACCCTGCCCCGAAGCTGGTGAAGCTGCGACAGTCCGAATCTCTCGGCTCCGTCGATTAACATCACTGTTGCATTTGGGACATCGATTCCGACCTCAATGACCGGTGTTGCAACCAGCACATCCAGGCTACCTGCCTTGAAGTCCTCCATCACTCGCTCTTTCTCTTCCAGGCTCATGCGGCCGTGCAGCAGGCCAACATTACGGTCAGCGAACACTGTAGTCGAAAGTCGCTCGTACTCTTCCTGGGCTGCCTTGGACTGAATGACCTCTGATTCATCTATGAGAGGGCATACGACAAATGCCTGACGTCCAGCATCCAACTCATCGCGCACGAACTCGAATGCTGCATCGCGCCTCTCGTTCTCAACAAAGCGCGTGCGCACGGGCAGCCTTCCAGGAGGCATTTCGTCAATTACTGAAACATCCAGATCTCCGTACAGCGTCATCGAGAGCGACCTGGGAATAGGCGTGGCGCTCATGGCGAGGAAGTGGGGACGCACACCCTTCTCCCGCAGCTTTGCTCGCTGGGAAACACCGAATCGGTGCTGTTCATCCACGACCGCCAGTGACAGGTTAGGAATGTCTACAGACTCCTGTATGAGTGCATGAGTTCCTATGGCGATGTCCACCAGGCCCGCCGAGAGCAGGCTCGTCAGATCGTCCCTGATTCGCCTCCTCTGACCTCCAAGAAGTAGCGCGACGGTCAGTTTACGGTCCAGTCCGGCTACGCTCAGAGTCTGAATACTCCCTCCAGCCGGTTCGAAGCCTGGACCGTCCAGGAGGCGGCAGATCGTCAGGAAGTGCTGCTCAGCCAGGATCTCAGTGGGAGCCATGAGCGCGGCCTGGGTGCCGTTGTGAACAGCCGCCAGCATGGCCACGGCCGCAACGATCGTCTTTCCGCTGCCGACATCTCCCTGCAATAGACGACTCATCGCCTGGTCTGACTCTATGTCAGTGAGGATGTCATTTATTGCCCGTGACTGCGCCCCTGTTAGGTCGAACGTTAGTGTGTTCAAGAAGGCATCGAGAGCGCTGGGTTCCACCCGGAGGGGCAGAGCGCCGCCCGACTCTCTCCACTCGGCCCTTCGCGACAGTACCGAAAGCTGAAACAGGAACAGTTCGTCGAAGGCCAGCCTGCGCCGGGCGTGCTGGAAACTCTCCCAGTCATCGGGATAGTGCATCTGCTGCATCGCGTCGCGAAGCCCGATCAGTCCCGCACGATGGAGCACCCCCTCCGGAAGGAATTCGTGAATCTGACCCATACATTCATCCAGGGCACGACGCACCAGCGAACGGAGCACCCTTTGGGACAGGCCCTGGGTGGACGGATACACCGGCACGAGCCTCCCGGTGTGGAGAAGATCGTCGTCCTCTTCCAGGATCTCACACTCGGGGCCCTGAAATACGAGACTGCCTCTGAAGACGTTCACCTTGCCGCTGATGGACACGCGGGAGCCCTGCTTGAGTCGAGACGCAAGCCACGGGTTGTTGAACCACACCGCCCTGACATTCCCGGTCTCATCTCCGAGGACAGCCTGAGTGGACTTTTGACGGCCGAGCATGGTCTGACTTGCTTCCCAGACCGTCAGGATGGCGGTCTGGTCTTCGCCCGGCGAAAGCCGAGCGACTTTTCGAATCCTGGTGTAGTCAGAGTGGCGATTCGGAAACAGGTACACCAGGTCCCCCACCCGATTTACGCCAATGCTCTCGAGGCGGGGCTGTATCTTCCGCCACACACCCCTCATGAGTGTGACATCGTCTGACAGCCTGAGGGATCGATTCGGGGACGGAGGCTTTCTTGGTTGGCCTTTGGGATTTGACTGATTACCTGATCTTTGAGGGGGAGCAGCAGATTCATGCCCATCACCTGCGCCCGCAGCCTCCCGCATCCGCTCCACAGTCTGTCGTGACCACTCGGAACGCGCTTCCTCTGTCAGTGAGGCGTATGAGGCAATGCCACCCAGGTACGGTTCCAGGTCGTTTGCATGGCGCACCAGGAACCCGTCGAGTCCACCGATGACGGCCGTGTCATTGAATCCCCGGGCACGCTCCTCCCGAAGGATGTTGTAGAGCGATCGGGCTGCTGACCGGGCGACAGTCATGTTCGTATTCGCATCGGACCGATGCGTGTCTACGTTTCTGCGCTAAGAACAGTCAGCCCAAGGGAGTCGGGACCAACATAGGTGCCAAGTGCCGGGCCGAACCTGGCCACTAACGGGTCTTCGCCACTTACCATTAGGGGGCGAATCGACTCGGCCAGTGAATCTGCTTCGTCACGGGTCGTGCTGTACATGACGGATGCGGACGCGAGTGGAGAGAAGTCTCGTGCTGCACGTTCGAGCCTGGCAACTGCCTTGCGGCGTGTTCGCTCCTTGGCGAAGTCATGCACCTCGCCATCCTGGACCGCGATAAGGGGCTTAATCTTGAGAAGGGTCCCAACCAACGCCCTGGCTTTGCCGATCCGACCACCCCTCTGCAGGTATTCGAGAGTATCGAGAAGGGCTACACACTGGGACCGCGCTATAGCGCTGTTCGCAACGTCAACCACATCTTCAACTGATCCGCCTGAGTTTGCGGCTCGGGCCGCGGCCATTGCGACAAGTCCACTTCCCATCGACGCCTGTAGCGTGTCCAAAACTTCAATGGGACAGCTTACGTCTGCGACCTCAGACCCTTGTACAGCCGAGTTGAATGTTCCGCTGACCTTGCTGGACACGTGCACAGACACTATGGCATCGGCGTCTTCGGCGACGCGCGCATACGCATCGGCGAATTCACCTACAGAGGGTTGAGACGTTGTCGGAAAGTCTGGACCGTTGAATAGCTTATCGAAGAATTCGTCTGTGGTTAGATCTACGCCATCCTTGAACACCTGAGTGCCGAAGTGCACATTGGCGGGAACTACGGTTATGCCGAGCTCTTCGGCGATGTCCGGGGGCAGGTCTGAAACGCTATCGGTAACTACACGTACGGCCATATCCTCACCTCACTCCATGGACACAAAGAGATGGTAGTGCGGCTGACCCCCATATACCACCTCGAACTCAATCTCTGGGAAGCTGGCCTGCAATTGGGAAGCTAGCCCTTCTGTTCGCTCTTCGTCCATCAGGTCTCCCCAGTAGAGGGTTACCAGGTCAACAGGCTGGTCTGCCTCTGCGATCTTTAATAGACCTGTGACGACACTTTCCTGGGTGTCAGCAGCGCAAACGAGCTTCCTGTCGAGCATGGCAATCAACTGGTTTTCTTCCACTTTCACACCATCTAGCTCGGCGTCGCGAGAGGCGAAACATATCTCTCCCGTACGAGCTGTGTCGAGCTGGTTGATCATCTCTTCAGCATGGTCGGCCAGCGACCCCTGCGTAACGTCATAGTTGAGGACCGCCATGATCCCCTGCACTACGGTGCGGCTCGGCACTACCCGAACGTTCTTGGATGATCGCTCAGCAGCCTGTTGCGCGGCAAGGATAATGTTGGGGTTGTTGGGCAGGAACACGACGTTCTCAAGAGGAGCGTCCTCGATGGCCCTAAGCACGTCGCCAACGCTGGGGTTCATAGTATCTCCGCCGCTAACGAAGTTCTCGACCGAGAATCCCCTGAACACGTCCTCCAGACCTTCACCCTGCACCACGGCAACCACAGCGACGTCTTCGACACCCAGCTCGGCGCGGCGTTCTGCCGAGAACTGTTCCCGTTGTTCATCCATGTTCTGGATGTTTTCCTTGGAAACTTCTCCAAGGGCACGCCCATAGTCTACGACATCGCCTGGTTCAGTAGTATGAACATGAATTCGCACTAGCGAATCGGTCCCGATCACCACCGGGGAATTGCCGAGTTCCTGAAGCATGGCCATGATTGCATCCTTGTCAAGGGACGGGCCGCTAATCATGAACTGAGTGCAATACCCAAATTCCTCTTCTTCAATTTCATCAAGGAATTCCTCCGATATGTTGCCGTCCTGAGAAGCAGGTTGTGGAGGAGAGAGCATTTCCTCCAAATCTCCCGTCCTGCGAAGGTGACGCCTCGCTCCCTCCAACATCACGTAAAAGCCATATCCGCCGGAGTCGACGACCCCGGCGTCCCGCAAGACAGACAGCTGTGTGGGAGTCCGCGCTACGGAGTCCAAGGCAGCTTCGCAGACGAGGTCAAGCAAACCTGCAAGGTCGTCGGCCGATGACGCATGAGCTGCCTCAGAGGACTCACGCATTACAGTCAGTATCGTTCCCTCTCGTGGATGTCCAATGCCGCCGTACGCATGAACTGAAGCAGCGGACAGGCATCGGGCAAAATCGTCGGCGCCGAAGGAGGTACAACCATCCAGCGCCTCAGCCATTCCCATAAAGAACTGCGAAAGGAGTACCCCACTGTTGCCGCGGCCGCCATTGAGCGCATGTTCGGCCATCTCGCGGGAGGTCTCACCCACTGATGGTGAGACATTCGGCGCGGTATTGGAAACAACGTCCAGCAGCGTCAGGTACATATTGATGCCGGTGTCGCCGTCCGGGACTGGGAACACATTCAGACGGTTGATTTCAGGGACGTTGGCCTCAAGTAGTTCAAGCGCAGACTCAAACATGGAGAGCAGTCCCGGACCGTCTAGTCTATGGGTACTTGTAATAGGAGTCGCCATACGTAATCCAGTTTGCCCAGCTAAACTCAGGTGTGCTAGTGTGCTAAAGGCTATTGGGCGTCCTTGGACTCCCAATCTGGTGCCCAATTGTAATCCCAAGTCCAAATGCCGTCAAAGAGGAAAAATGGCTAAGTGTCAACTATGCAATAAGGCTGGGCAGTCAGGAAACAACGTCAGCCACTCGAATAAACGCACTCGGACCAGGTGGTTCGCCAACGTCCAGCGTACTACGATCATCCGAGGTGGCAAGGCTGAGAAGCTCTACGTTTGCACCCGGTGCCTCAGGACTCAAAACAAGGTTATAATGAAGGGCTAACGCTCTCCGTTTGTGGCCAGCAGCGAAGCCAGGCATACGTCGACGTGAGCAGGTTAGAGAACACGTTTCGTTGACACCATCACACCTCATGGCTACCATAATTTGACGGTCGTGCAGGAGTTCTGCACCCACGCCGATCACTTGAACCACCGCGCGGAGAGAGCTATGGCCGAGTACACAAAGTCAGAGTCGATGGACTGGGCGCGCGAGAACCTACGCGGCCAGTGGACCACCTTAATGACGCCCTTTACACCAGGTGATCAGGTGGACGAAGAAGGCCTCAGAAAGAACATTGCTCACGTACGCGCGCTCGGTACTCACGGAGCCGGCTCCACCTGGGGTATGGGCGAGTTCTGGAGCCTTACCCGCGAGGAGAGGCTTCGTGTCTACGACATAGTAGCTGAAGAGTCTGCCGGGGAGTGGCCGATCGGCGCCCATGTGTCCCACACTTCGGCCAAGTCCATGCTGAATCTGGCTCAACACGCACAGGGCGTTGGTTTCGACCTTCTGATTGTCGGGGCACCATACTTTGTGACCAACACTGAAGATCAGGTCGTAGAGTGGGTGAGGCTCCTGGCGGACAACACTGATCTGGCGATCATGTACTACAACTCACCGCAGTTCGGAACGGTGCTGGATGCGCGCGGCCTTCAGCGAATCTGCCAGATTCCCAGCGTTGTTGGAGTAAAGGAAGCGAGCTTCAACCAGGAGATCTCGATTGAGACTCACCAACTCGTCGGCCGCGACGCGATCATCAGCACTCCTGACGAGTGGATCCTGTTCAGGGGCCGAGAACTTGGCTTTGAACAGCAAGTGATGTTTGCCAACACGTCTGACTGGCGCTTCGATACGCCGGACGAGAACTACTACGTCCAGTTCATAGACAAGGCGATGAGGGGTGACCTGGACGACGACTTCTATGACGCTCACGTCCGCCCCATCAAGCAGGTCTCCGACAAGTGGTGGGCATACACAGTCCAGAAGTTCGGCGGGGCCCTGCCCGCTTCCATGTGCAAGTACTGGGGCGAACTGATGGGTCTGGCCGGCGGGCCCATACGCCCTCCTCTTACCGACTTGTCAGACGAGGAAAAGGCGGAGCTAAAGTCGGACGTTGGGGCTGTAATCGATCTCGCCTAATGAAGAAGAGAGACCAGAACCTTCGGAAGCCGCGGCGAACAGAGTTCAATTACATTTCACGACTGGAGCATAGCTCCCCAGTCCAAGAGGACCCATCCAGAGGACCACAATCCCAGATAGCAGGTGAACACGTATGCTGTTAATGGTTAGCGTCCAGAACCTTCCCGAAGCCATGGAGGCGCTCCACGGCGGGGCCGACATCGTGGATGTCAAGAACCTCCAGGAAGCGCTGGTGGGTTCGGCACACCCACTGACGGTCAAGGCCGTAAGAGATGCAATTCCGGGTGCGCGGCACGCCAGCGTTACCTTGGGAGTCGTCCCAAATCAGGCGGGTACCGTTGCAATGGCCGTGTACGCGGCGGGCGTGCTCGACGCTACGTCGGTTAAGGTCGGATTCATGAAGACCGAGTACGAACAGGCCGTCGAGACCCTTCTGGAATGCCGGGAGGCCCTAAACGGGTTCGAGACGAAGCTCATTGGATCCCTGTTCGCCGACAATCCCCTCTACGATGGTCTCGAAGCCGACAACATGGTAGAACTGGCAAGAGCTGGCAAGTGTGACGGCTGGCTAATCGACACGTTGACAAAGGATGGTCGTAACCTCTTCGACTTCATGCCCGAACTTCAGCTAAGAGAGATGGTGCTGGAGGGCAAGGAGATGGGCATGTCCACTGCCCTTTCCGGGCATCTGAGGATGAGCGACGTTGACGAACTTGCGCGGATCAACCCCGACATCGTCGGAGTGAGGGGAGCGGTATGCCGGAAGGGTGACCGCTCTTCAGACGTCCATCGAGACGCGGTTGGCGAATTCAGGCGGCAGCTCGACCTGCGCGAGACCGGCAAGATCAACGTCCGCGAGGCCCAGATCATGGCTGGGAATGGCGCCGGTGTCCAGACCTCGAACGGCTGGAACATCATCGACGGCACCGGCAAGACCTGCGCCGGGATACTGGCGGCTCTTACCGCCCAGATTGAAGTCGACGGCGAGTCCTTCATCGAAGTAATCATCCCGGATGTGCTCAATGCATACGACGTGGTCGTTTGGGCCGAAGAGCATAGTCACAACGTGCTCACGCAGCGCAAGGACGACACAGGCGCTACCAGAATGCTCATCAAGCCCTGAGAATTCCCTGCTCATTGAAACCATTACGAGCCGGCTTCTCGCCGGCTCTTTTCTCTTCCAGTCCAGGACCTACCGTTGGGGGCTTCGCTCACCTGATTGCACGCCAGTTTTGACCTCGAATCCGTTCTCCATGGACTTGCTCGAAACAATGCCCGGTGGGCCCGTGTCAGAGGGCTTCCAATAGACAAAACGATGACCTTGATTTTAATTGCGTGGCATATAAGCCCATGCTAGGATGGCTTTAATAAGAGTCAAAGAAACGGGGATTTTATTGGAAGGAGATACAGTCAGCGACATCGCAACAATCGTCGGATTGGTGACGGATGTCGTGCTGCTAATACTGCTAACCGCCATCCTGATAGGTTTCTTTGTGGTGTTCGCGCTTGTCAGCAAGCTGCTTGGTACAGCCCAATCCACGTTGGAAACAGTTCAGGAGGCTGCCGAGACAGTATCAGAGCGAGTAATCAACCCGGCGACCGAGAACGTAGGGACCAGTCGAAGACTTGGCAGTGCTGTCGGTTTTCTGATTGGCCTGTTCCGACGCAAACGCCGATCGAATGGCAATTGAATACAGGAGGAAATCAGATGGCAAATAACAATGGTGGCGGAGGATTCTTGCTCGGCTTCCTGGTCGGAGGCATTATTGGCGGATTCCTGGGCCTGCTCCTCGCTCCCAAGCCCGGAGCACAGACTCGTGCGGAACTGATGGAAATGGGGGACGCATGGCGCACTCGGGCGGACGAAATTGCAGCGCAGATGGCGGCTGAAATGCGGTCTCGCGGCGTGCCTGACATGAGCGCCGTTGGCGAACGAGTAGGACCTGCCGTCGATTCAATAAGGGAACGAGGATCGACAACCCTTGGCGCAGCCCGCGAAGCGGGAACAAGCGCAGTGGAGTCTGCCCGCCAGGGTGTAGGCGCCGTCCGAGCCAAGATCTCCAATGGGAATGACTCAGCGAAGTCTGAGGACGGCACCGCATAGAATAACGAAACAGGACGAAATAACCGGAAGGGCCGGCACTTGACGCCGGCCCTTTGCTTTATCCGTCCAGCCTACATCTGTATCAGCTGGGCACAGTCGCTCGTGGGTATGACCCGAGCACCTTGAACATGGAAGTTTGCGATCTGATGCCATCCAGCGCGTCTCGAATGATGTCGTCCTCGCGGTGCCCTTCGAGGTCAATGAGGAACACGTACTGCCCGAGACTTCTTCTGTCGGGTCTGGACTCAATCTTGATCATGTTGATGTTTCTTCGGGCCAACTCTCCGAGGGTATCGTAGAGCACCCCAGGCGCGTCCTGAGCGAAATCGAAGCAGATGGAAGTCCTGTCCCTCCCAGTGGGGCTGCTGTCTGACTCGCTAAGCACGACAAATCGGGTCTGATTGTTAAAAACGTCTTCTATGTTGGCGTCTACGATGGTTGCGCCGAAAATCTCTGCCGCGCGCCGGCTTGAGATAGCGGCTGCTGTATGCCTGCTCTCCCGCATATCTGAGACTGCCCCGGCCGTGCTGAGCGATGCAACACTTTCCGCATTGGGGAGATTACGAGTGAGGTAACCTCGACACTGGGCAAGGGCCTGAGGGTGTGAATATACGACCTCAATCTGGTCGACCCTGGTGCCAGGATCAATCAGGAGGCAGTGATGAATGGGGACCACGACCTCACCCTTAATCTTGAGGTTCGACTCGTGGATGAGCAGATCGACGGTGAATGTGACGGTCCCTTCGAGGCTGTTCTCAATGGGAACAATAGCCTCGTCAACCTCCCGATTGCCTGCGGCTGCCACCACAAGAGGGATAGCGTTGAAGGCGACGCGCTCCAGCTGTGGATCGTAGTCGATCGCAGCCTGCTCACTGTAGGTGCCTTCAGGACCTAGATAGGCCAGCCGGGCAGCCATCAGTCTCCTCCGACTTCATCTACAAGGAGTCCGCCAAGGCGTTCTTCAATTGCTTCAACCATGATCGCGGTTGTATCAATCGATTCGCTAACGCCCAGTCGATCAAAGAGTTCCACATGCTCTGATATGCTGACAATGGACATCACCCTGCCGACTCCGAAGAGATGGGCTGCCATCTGGCAGATGACAAGGTTTTCGTCGTCGCGTCGCCCGGTGGCTATGAGCACATCGGCGCGACTCGCGCCTGCTTTCCAGAGGACCTGGGACTCGGTTGCATCTCCACGCACCGCCACACTTCCCAGTTCGTCTTCGATTGCGGCGGATCTTTCAGGGTCTCGGTCGATGACCGTAATCTCCTGTTCCGCATCAAGAAGCCAGCGTGCAATCGCTGTCCCAACCCGGCCGGCGCCTACGATGATGGCATACATGTTTAAGTTTGGACCTGAGTCGCTCGCCTATAGTCGTTCAAGCGCCAGATCCCTCAAAATCTCCGTGTGACTTATGGTCGTTATTTCGAGACCTTCATACAGTTCTCGCTTGACCGGATCGTCCAACCTGCACACCACTCTGTTTACTTCAAGTATGTGGCGAGCGATCTGTGCCGCCATAATGTTGACCGCGTCGCTACCTGCGGTTGCAATGAAAACGTCAGTATCTTGCACGCCTGTCTTCCGCAGGTTGGACTCCATGGTAATGTCAGCAAGGAATGGTACAAGCAATCCTCTGCTCACTATGTCTCGTGGTAGATGGTCAAACGCGTCCACCGAAGTATCGAGAATGTGGACCGTTCTCCCGGGACGACACAAGGCGGTGGCAATCGAGGCGCCAGTCCTGCCGCACCCGCCAATAGCGACTCGGTGAAGTCCCCTGACCATGGGCACTGGAGCGCCATTGTTCGCCATCTAAAGGGCTCTCGTACCAGGCGAGTGCCGCTGAATCGTGGACCCAATCTGGGTCGGTTCACGACAAAGGATCACTCGGCAGGGAGCGTGTCTCAAGATGTATGGAACGTGCTCTTCAAGAGAGTAGCGACCGTACGCTTCGACCACTGATGTGCCAATTGCTATCGCTTCGACATTCTTTTCTACAGCTTCTCGCACCACCGCGGTCCCGGAGTCCCGCGCCTGCACAAGATGAGCCTCTACAAGGCAATTGTAGCGGCTGGCAACGCGTTCCATATCTTCGAGCACCTGCTCACCGATCGCTGAGTCGCTGCCGATCACAGCATCCAAAGGGGTATTCCGGGCTACCTCAATGACGTAGAGCAAGTGCAGAGTGCTCCGCCTGGACTCGAGTAGTTCGCACGCCAGCCTGACAACGAGGTTGTCGGAAGGAGTACCGGTGACAAGCACCAGAATCGAGGAAGGCCTAATGTTGCCGTTGGCTCCGTCACCAGTGTGGTTGTTTCTTCTCGCCCAGTTGAACACTCTGTCCCTCAGCCAACCTTCCGAGGCGCTTCAGTCTCTCTTGGGATCAATTTGCAGCGTCCAAATCTACGAATTGCTCGGCCATACTGTCCAGCTGGTCCAGCATCGAGTCGTGTCCGGCAAGCACTAACCAGTCGCCTTCACCGAGTCGGTCATTGGTGTCCGGATTCAGCGTGACTTCCCTGCCCCGTCGGATCGCGAGCACGACAAGGCCGTACTTGTTCCTTGGGCTCGAGAAACCAAGCTCGTTCAGCGTCAAGCCGTCGAATCTGTCGGGCACCTTTAGCTTGCTGATCCCAAAGTTGGGCGTAATTTCCAGGTACTCCTGAACATTTGGATTGAACATGCTGTGTGCCAGGCGGTTCCCCATCTCCTCCTCCGCGTGAATGACTTTGTCCACGCCGATGAGAGTCAAGGTGTTTCCGTGAAGATCGTTGTGAGCCCTGGCCACGACGTAGTCGACTCCCATAGTCTTGATGAGCACCGATGCCATAATGCTCGACGTGACATCCGAGCCAATTGCTATGACCGCCGCATCGTAGTCGGGTACGCCCAGCTCCCTGAGCACAGCCTCATTCGTGCAATCGGCTATGAGTGAATAGGTGCAAGCCCCCATCATGCTATGTACACGGCTCTCATCATTGTCGATAGCCAGCACATCGTGCCCTAGGTTGTAGAGGGAGCGAGCGATACTGGAACCGAACCGTCCCAGGCCTAGCACGGCGATCTGTTTCTTCATGGGGTGCCCCTCATCCGCACAGTCGTCGGATCGTGAATTGGATATTACTGGTGGTCAACCTATTGTAACCCGTTCCTGGACGAACCGATAGTTGTCAATCGTAGTGCCCTGAGCCATTGCGATGCCAATGGTGAATGGACCGAGCCGGCCAACGAACATTGCAATGACCAGAATGATCTGGCCCCACTGCGAGATCAGCGGGGTGATGCCGGTGCTGAGTCCGACAGTCCCAAACGCGGACACACTTTCGAAGAAGAGGTCCAGGAACTCCATGCCGCCGTCAGTGATGCTCAGCGCGACAATAACGCTGAATACGATCGCAGTAGAAATTGCCCCAAGTACGAGTGCGCTCCTGACCTGCTCGAATGGAATCTCCCGTCCAAAGATAGAGGCGTTCATGCGTCCCCGTATCGTTGAGAGCACTGCCACGAGAATTATCGCGAGAGTATTGACCTTGATTCCTCCTGCCACAGAGCCGGATGCGCCACCGATGAACATGAGACCCGTCATCATGAAGTTGGTCTCGTCCTCGGTCTCGCTGTAATCAAGGGTCGTAAACCCGGCAGTCCTTCCGCTTATCGACTCAAAAGTTGCGGTAGTGAGCTTCTCGGACACAGGCATGTGACCCAGGGTCCTCGGATTCTGATATTCGAAGACCATGAAAGTCCCGATGCCCACGATAATCATAGCGAAAGTCAGAATGAGTACTAACTTCGTGGTCAGACCGAATAGTCTGAAGCGCCGGCGGGTAACGAAGTCGATCACCACGCCATAGCTGATTGCCCCGAGGAAGATCATCCCGGCGGTGACTCCTATGATGGTCCCATCGGTCTGAAAGGCTGTCATGCCTCCCTCTTCCGTGAGGAATATGAACCCAGCGTTATTGAATGCCGAAATCGAATGCAGAAGCGCCATTAGCAATGCTTGATCTGGGGTATACATGAACCAGAATCTGACCGCGAGGATTGCGAAAGCGAGGAGCTGCGCACCGACAGCAAAGACAACGATCCCCACCGTCAGGCGAATCAGTCCGCCCATTCCGGAACCCAGCAAATCTCCTCCGAAGCTCTCTCTCAGCAGCATTCGGTGCGGCAAGGTGACTCGCTGGCCAATTGCTATTAGCGCGAATGTGGCCAGCGACATGAAGCCCAAACCACCAATGAAGATGAGCCCGGCGATCACCAGTTGCCCACCCAGGGTCCAGTAACGCGCAGTCTCCTGAACAACCAGGCCGGTGACAGTGACTGCCGATGTGGCCGTAAAGAGCGCATCCATGAACGGCGTGAACCCTCCACTGTGGTTGGTGAAAGGCATGGAAAGCAGGACTGTACCGCCGATGATCAGTCCGATGAACACGTAGATGACTATCATCGGGGAGCCGAAGGCCCTGCTCTGGACCTTACGGGTGTCCACGACAACCGTTACCGGGCTCAGCTCGACTCGCCTGGGATGTCTGACCACGCGGTCGCCGGGTTTAGGGCTCCATGAAGGACGCACTTTGCACGTGTCCGGACTTGGTGAGGTGTAAGTTGTGCATCCACCATCGGCGGATGGGGAGGATTGCAGTAGAGCAAATGGCCCTTGACATCAGTCTCGATTCTAGGCTCGGAGTGGTGGAAAGTCAACGAGTTTCGTTGAAGCAGACGGTCGTCTTCTACCGTCCCGTGAGGCCGCCAATATCCTATGAGGAATAAGACGTCTATATTAGCGGCAGAGTAAGGTGCAATTAACGTTCTGTTGACGGCTGAAGGAACTCGAACATATACTCAACTCCAACGCGCAGATAGCGATCGTGAACTGATACTGGCGTACAAGGATTCACGCGTGACAGAGATACCAGAGGAGCTGAAATGAGACTTACGGGACGCCCAAAACAGATCTTTGGATGGTTGGCGGCGGTTCTACTGACTGTGTTGGTGGTTGCACTTATGGCCTGTGCCAGCGCAGATGAGCCATCGGCGCCTCAACAGCCTGCCGCACCTCAACCGGCGGCGCCAGCGGCCGCACCGCAGGCAGGTTCGGGGGCGGCACCGCAGGCGCCTCAACAGCCTGCTGCACCCCAGCCAGCAGCACCGGCAGCCCAGGCTGCTCCATCTATTCCTGAAGCAGCCCCGATCGGAGCTCCTCAGACGACGAGGCCCAGGCGTGCACCGGCCATGGCAATGGATGAGGCCATGATCCAGAAGGGTGGGACCCTGCAGTGGGTGCCACAGGCGAGCTTGAGAACGCTCGATCCCGTCTGGACCACAGCGGCCATGACTCACAACACGGCGCGACAGATGTACGACGCCGTGTTCGCATGGGACTCGGCGCTGCAGAGCCAGCCTCAGCTAATCGAAGAGTGGTCCATGACCGACGACGCCAAGTCGTACACCTTCAAGATCCGGGACGGTATGACCTTCCACGATGGAGACAACGTCACATCAGACGATCTAATTGCATCCATTGGGCGGTATGAACAGCGACAGCCCATTGGGGTCAGTATTCGTCAGCTAGGAGATCCGTCGTACCAGAAGGTCGACGACGTCACATTCCAAATGGACATGGGCAAGACCTTTGGGCTGGTCCCATTCTTCTGGGGCACCTGGGGCACAGTCTACGTGTTCAAGGAAGAGGTCGCCAACGAGACACTTCCTGACGTTGCGATCGAGGCGGAGAGGACCATAGGGTCCGGGACATTCAAGTTTGTTAGCTGGGAGCCTGGAAACCGTCTGGTCATGGAACGCTACGAAAACTATATTCCCAGGACGGACGCCAAGGACGGAGCCGCCGGGACCAAGGAGGCTTTCCTCGACCGGATAGTCATGTCCGAGGTTCCTGATCAGGCAACCCGTGTGGCCGCGCTTCTAACCCAGCAGGCCGATTTCTCAGAAGGCATCGCAGGTGACTTGCTGCCTACCCTGGAAGACAGTCCCAGCGTCACGGTTGAGACTATCAGCCCATGGGCTGCGCCGTGGCTCGTATTCAATCACCTGCATCCACCCTTCAACGACCAGCGGGCGAGGCTTGCAGTGCAGGCCGTCGTGGACCGAGCGGAATACATGAGAGCCGGATATGGGCCTGAGTTCCTTTGGGAAACCTGCCCCGCGCTGTTCATGTGCGGAGGTCCCCTGGCCAGCGAAGCTGGGAGCGAAGTCTACTATTCCGAGCCAAACATCGAACTTGGGAAGCAGCTGTGGGACGAATATGTCTCAGATACAGGGTTTAGCGACCCCGTAATCGTACTTGCGGCAACTGACTACCCTGACTTCTTCGCCTCAGGCCTGATAACCAAGCGCAACCTGGAGTCGATCGGCGCCCAGGTAGAAATGCCCTCGATGGACTGGGCGGCAGTAGTCGCGCGCCGTGCAGAGAAGTCGCTACCTGATGATGGCGGCTGGAACATCTTCCACACTTGGGGCGGGACGTTCGATCCGGTAACCGCGATTGGCTTAAGTGGCAACTGGTTCGGTTGGCCTCAGAACGAGAAGATCCAGGGTCTGATCGAAGAGTTTCCGCGCGCAAGCACTATAGAGGAGCAGCAGAAAATCGCGGACGCTATTCAGCAGGAGAACTATGAGAACCCGAACTACCTCACCATGGGTCAGTTCAACTTCCTGGTAGCCCGGCAAGATTACGTTAAGGGTTACGAGCCTCACAGACTGCTCCACTTCTGGGGTGTTTGGCTCGACAGATAAGTAAGGTGACGCGCGACCTTGGCATTGGATAAGTCGGGGGGAATCGCGTAATGTAGGGGCCGGACTTTGAAGTCCGGCCCTGATTGCCCACCCAGGACCCAGGTCAAGGGAACCTTACATGCTTCAATACGTCATCCAGCGAATAATCGCCACGATTCCAGTTGTGCTGCTCGTGGCGATTATTACTTTCTCCCTTGTCCACATAGCCCCTGGTGACCCCGCGGCGGTAATAGCCGGAGACTTTGGCAATCCTGACGACATTCAACGGGTCAGAAAGCAGCTGGGGCTAGACAAGCCAATCCACGAACAGCTCTGGATTTGGTTGACCCACGTTGCCAGAGGCGACTTGGGCAGCTCGATATTCTCCAGGTATCAGGTCACCGAGCTTATCGCTCAACGTCTCCAGCCTACAATTGTGCTCGCCTTGACTGCGGAGATATTGGCCGTGCTGATCGCCGTACCTCTCGGAGTCATCGCAGCGTGGAAGGCGAACTCGCTGATTGACCGAGCCGTAATGCTGTTCGCTGTTCTCGGCTTTTCGATCCCTGTCTTCTGGCTGGCATACAACTTGATCTTCCTGTTTGCCGTCAGGTTGGAATGGTTACCAGCTGTGGGATACGAGCCGATTTCGAATGGCATTATCCCGTGGCTCAAATCGATAACCCTCCCCTCCATAGCCATTGCAGTTATATTTGCTGCATTGATCGCGCGCATGACCCGCACCACCATGCTGGAGATCCTTCGCGAGGACTACATCAGGACAGCGAGGGCCAAGGGCCTGGGAGACCGGATGGTACTTCTAAGGCACGCCCTGAAGAACGCGTCAGTGCCAGTTGTAACGGTGATTGGACTCGGTCTGGCGGGACTGATTGGAGGCCTCGTCGTCACTGAAACCGTATTTGCCATCCCCGGCCTTGGCAGGCTGATAGTCGAGGCTGTCCTGCGTCGCGACTATCCCGTGATACAGGGCGTCATGATGCTGGTGACGCTGGCGTACGTGTTCGTCAACCTGATCGTCGACATCAGCTACGCCTACCTGGACCCGAGGATCCGCTACTAATGGCCGGCCCAAACATGGTCAGCGATACACTGGCCGTAGCTGGCGCCAGACCAGGTCGCTGGCAACGTGCGTTCGTTGGGACGCGACGAGCGCTCATCAAGAACCCGAACATGCTGCTCGGCCTGATTCTGCTGCTCATCATGTCGGCAATGGCAGTCTTTTCGGGACTGATCACGGACGTCGACCCGAGGCACATCGACACCATCGAGAGGCTCAAGAGTCCATCGAGCGAGTACTACTTCGGCACCGACCATCTGGGCAGAGACATCTTCGCCCGGGTGGTGTATGGCAGCCGGCTGTCGCTTATCGTCGGTATAGCCGTGGCGATCATTACCATGGTCGGAGGGGTCGTACTCGGACTGGTTTCCGGGTACTACCGTGCATTGGACGCCGTCATCATGCGCCTGATGGATGGACTGATGGCAATTCCGTCCTTCCTGCTGGCGATTGCCTTGGTAGCCATGCTCGGGGCGAGCTTGCAGAATGTGATCATCGCGCTCTCGGTGGTAGAGACTCCCCGTGTAGTGCGCGTCGTCAGGTCTTCTGTGCTGACACTTAGGGAGAGAGTCTACGTCGAGGCGGCCGGGGCAATCGGGGCCGGAGGGTTACGCATCATGGCCCGGCACATCTTCCCCAACACAGTCCCGCCTCTAATTGTGCAGGGGACCTACATATTTGCGTTGGCAATCCTGGTCGAAGCCGGACTGAGCTTCCTGGGCGCCGGCACTCCTCCCGACATTCCCAGTTGGGGCAACATCATGGGAGAGGCGCGGCTCTACGTCCGGGTTGCTGAGTGGATTATGTTCTTCCCCGGACTCTTTCTTTCACTGACCGTGCTGGCTATCAACCTGATTGGCGACGGACTCAGGGACACGCTCGACCCTACACTCGCTCGTCGCATGTAGGAGCCAACTAGACCGGCGACCAGAATGCCAGCACGCCTTCTATGACCTCGTCCACGGTGATTACCGGGCCGGTGTCGATGAGGAAGACTTTGCTGCCCCTCCTGTCAGACTGTCCCAGAAATCCGGCGGAAGAGGCGCTGAGACTCAGGCGGCCGGAGAAGATCAGGTACCTGCTGTCAGGCGACCACAGAAGATGCGAGTAGGCGTACTGGTCGAAGAACTGAAACATCGTCAACTGGTCCCTGGAAGGTGTGAAGTCCGCTAGCCGGACCGCAGAGCCGGTCTCTACGTCCAGCATCGTCCACCTCAGCTCTCCACCGGTACCCTCAATCGTGACAATCGCGATTTTTCTTCCGTCTGGGGACCAGAAGAAGGCCAGAACATTCTCTTCCACTCGCGCCTTCTCAGAAAACGTCGTCGATTCCAACATTCGGAATTTGCGGTAAACCAGAATCGGGGTGTTCCCGTAGCGGATGGGCGTGGCATCGTCAACTACAGCCAAGTGTGACCCGTCAGGAGACCACAGGAATGCCGACGCCGAACTAACGTCCAATACGGGCTGAGGCAGAACAAGCCCTGCGTCCGTAACAGGCGCCGAATACAGACCATAGCCCGTGCGACCAATGGGACTCGACAAAGTGAGCTCGCTGAGGTCCGGCCTCCACGCTGGAACCCGGTACGCCTCCGAGTCAAGCCTGACCCTCTGCATCTCCATGTAGTCTTCGAAGGTAACCAGGAAGTGGTCGACAGATCGGTGTACGGCTAGCTTGGAGGAATCCGTTGACCAGGACATCCACAGGGGACCACTATCCAAGACAAACCCAGGGCCGGAGTCAGACGTAACTTTGTCTACGAAGAGTGACAGGCCGTGACGTTCCGTCACTGCAACAAAGGCCAGCTTGCTGCTGTCGGGTGACCACAGAGGATAGTGGACGACGCCGTCCGCCAGCAGCCCAGCGTAGCCGGGCTCGCCCTGGTATATGGGACGTGTATCCCCGTCTTCCCAACCATACCCAAAGAGCGTTACTACAGGCTCATCGTCATCGTTTCTGACGATGCCGGAGTAGGCAACCGTCTTGCCATCAGGCGACCAGGTCGGCCAGGTGAATAGACCCTCTCCCGTGGAGAGAGGTTGTTCGTCAGAGCCATCGGGACGATAGGAACGAATCTGGGCGTCAGGACCAACAACGGCTATTCGATTGATCGAATACAGGGGAGGCCAGCTCTGTTCCGTCTCCCCAGGATTACCGACCCAGCCAACAGCGGCAAGAACACCCAATATCCCTAACGGGAGGAGTACCCAGGCAAGCAGCCTGAACCGATCGTTCAATTGTCGAATACCACGTCGAGGCTTATGTTAAGTGCCGGAGCGGAGTGTGTAAGGGCACCGACTGAAATTATGTCCACGCCTGTGCAGGCAACATCCCTCACCGTCTCAAGCGTGATTCCTCCTGATGCCTCAAGCAGAGCCCTCCCACAGTTAATCCTGACGGCAGTCTCCATCTGTTCGGGGTCCATGTTGTCGAGAAGAACCAGGTCTGCTCCAGCTTCTAGCACCTCTTCGAGCTGCTCAAGTGTTTCGACTTCAATTTCGATCTTTATCATGTGGCTGGCGCCTGAATGAGCGCGCTTGACGACCTCCCCTATGCGAAAGCCCTGCAGCCCCATCGCCTCAATGTGGTTATCTTTGATGAGAATCCCGTCGGCAAGGTTGTACCGGTGGTTTCGGCCACCACCCTTCGCTACGGCGTGCTTTTCTAGTTTACGCAGTCCCGGAGTAGTCTTTCGCGTGTCTACTATCTGCGCTCGGTATCCCTCAACCGCATCCACGTACCGGCGTGTCAAGGTAGCGACGCCGCTGAGATGCTGAAGGAAGTTAACAGCCGTGCGTTCAGCCTTCAGTATCGATGCCAGGCTGCCGCTAACGGACACCAGTCGCTCACCGGCGCCTACAGTCCTACCATCATCAACAAGCGATTCAGCAACCAGGGCAGGGTCAAACCGAGTAAACACCGCAACTGCCACGTGTAAACCAGCTATGACACCATCTTCGCGGCTGACAAGTGTGGCGCTGCCAGTCAGACCCGGATCGATAAGGGCATCGGTGGTGGGATCGCCCTGCCCGACATCTTCGGCAATAGCGGCATCAATCAAGTCCGTGATGTCCCGAGATAGCAGCATAGTCACGTCCGTCGTGTGAAAAGGCCCATTCCGTATTTGCACAGGAATGGGCCTTTGTTATATTCGGCGTTGGGGTCCAGTAGAGGGGCTAGGTCACCGCAAGCATTCGGTCGAGTGCGACTCTCGCCTCTTCAGCGACATCATCTGCAACTTCGATCCTGTTGACTACGACTCCTTCGTTCAGGCCGTCCAGCACCCAGGATACGTAGGCCGGATGGATCCTGTACATGGTCGAGCATGGGCAGATCACGGAGTCGAGACAGAAGACGGTCTTGTCCGGGTTCTGCGCGGCCAGCCTGTTAACGAGGCTGATCTCAGTCCCTACGGCCCATACCGACCCAGCTGGAGCATCGGCGATCATCGACTTGATGTACTCAGTCGATCCGTTGAAGTCGGCTGCGTCCACCACCTCCATGGTGCATTCAGGATGAACAAGAATGTTCACCTCAGGGTACTTCTGCCTGGCCACCTCGATCTGATCGACCGTGAAGCGAGTGTGCACTGAGCAGTGTCCCTGCCAGAGGATCACTTTCGCATTTGCGAGGTCTTCTTCGGTGTTGCCGCCAAGTTCCTTGAATGGGTTCCAGAGGACCATGTCATCTAGATCTATGCCCATCTTCAGGCCGGTATTTCGCCCGAGGTGCTGGTCAGGCAGGAAGAGGACACGACTTCCCCTCTCGAACGCCCATTCGAACGTCGCCGGAGCGTTTGACGAGGTGCAGACGATCCCATCGTTTCGACCGCAGAGGGCCTTAATGTCCGCTGTGGAATTCATGTACGTGATGGGCACCACTCCGCCACGATCTCCCAGCACGTCGGTCAAATCGTCCCAGCAGTCCAGGACGTCATCGATCTGGGCCATGTCCGCCATGGAACAGCCGGCTGTGAGATTGGGGAGGATTACCCTCTGATCGGCCGCGCTGAGAATGTCCGCTGTCTCAGCCATGAAATGGACACCACAGAAGATGATGAACTCGGCACTCTCCTGTGACGCGGCAAACTGCGAGAGCTTGAACGAGTCTCCCTGGTAGTCGGCGAACTGGATGACTTCGTCTCTCTGGTAGTGATGCCCGAGGACGACCAGCCTGTCTCCAAGCTTGGCGCGGGCCTCTAGAATGTTCGCCTCGAGGTCCTCTGGTGAAGTCCTCATGTACTCAATCGGGAGCTTCTGCCATCGAACTCCTACGGCGAATTCGTCCTGGAGCGTGCGAGATGACAGCTCGTCGTCCGTAGTACAGAACGCGGACTGCTCAATCTCTGTGATCGGGATAGTCGGTGTCTTCAGTTCGGCAATTGCCATGACGCTTCAACCCTGTATGGACTGCTACCTGCTCCGCCTCGTTCAACCCGCCTCAGTGACTTTCAAGCACACCCTGGAGCGACCAGGGACTTGTGCGCTCTATCTGTACATCCACCATCTGACCCTTAAGATCATCAGGACTGTCAAAGAAGACCAGTTTGTCGTTCCGATTACGTCCGAACCACCTGTCCTTGCGTCGACCCTCAACCAGCACCCGCTGCGTCGTATCCATCAGTCGCGCGTTGATCCCGGTCGATACAGATTCCTGAATCTCTTCTATAACCTTGAGTCGTCGTTGCTTCTCAGCTTCGGGGACATCGTCCTGCATAAGCCTTGCTGAGATCGTACCTGGCCTGGTCGAGTAAGCAGCGGCGTGGACTTTGTCAAATCCAATGTTGCGCACCAGTTCCGCGGTGCGCTCGAATTGTTCATCAGTTTCGCCGCAGAAACCAACGATCAGGTCCGTGGCTAGCGATACGTTTGGTATCCGATCACGGATGCGCTCGATCTTTTCGCGGTACTCAGCATTCGTGTATCCGCGGCGCATGTTGGCCAGCACCTGGTCGTCGCCCGCCTGGAACGGGAGATTCACATGCTCACACACCTTGTCGAGATGGGCGACTGCGTCGATGATGCTGTCGCTCATGTCATTGGGGTGCGACGTCAGAAACCTGACGCGCTCCAGTCCCTCAACCTCATTGACCGCCGCCAGCAGGTCTCCCAAGTCGATCGAACCAGGTAGATCGTGGCCGTAGGAGTCAACATTCTGCCCAAGCAACGTGACTTCCTTGACGCCTCTCCTGACCAAATGAACCGACTCGTTTACGATGTCTTCGATCGTTCGGCTTACTTCCCTGCCCCGTCGGTAGGGGATAATGCAGAACGAGCAGAACTTGTCGCATCCGTGGATGACCGGGATAAACGTGGCAACGTCTGGAGTTGCGGTGAGCGGTCCCACACACCCCTCGGGATCTATGCCCAGCCTGTCCCCCAAAAGCTCGATTAGGGGGTCGTATTGCTGGGGCTGCATGAACACGTCAACGTACGGAAAACGCTCAGTGAGCTGCTCCTTGCGTGGGCCTACCATGCAGCCCATTAGAGCCAGCACCTTGTCAGGGTCTCGCTGCTTAACTGGCTTGAGGTGAGTTAGCGTGCCGACGACGCGGTCCTCAGCGCTCTCCCTCACCACGCAACTGTTGAGAACGATAACGTCGGACTCGCGCAAGGAGTCTCCTGGCACAAGCCCCATCTGGTCGAGAGCGCTTTCAAGCCGCTCTGAATCCGCCTTGTTCATCTGGCAACCGACTGTCCAGACGTAGTAGCTCTGCATTCTGCTAGTTCTTTCGCGTTTGTTTTCGGGTAACAGGCTATGCGGATTGGGATCGTGGGTTGAGGTCGGAGAGGTTATGTCCCGCAGTAAACGGGATGTATTCCGTCTGGCCTGAATGACCTACTCTATGCCAGTTTCGACTCAGGCATTTAGCCGAAGATGGCCGGATTTGTGAACCCTCCGCATTTGGAGTGCACTATACCAGAGAATACACCGTCCATCAAGGAAACAGATTGTGAAATTCGTTACTATTGAACTCTGTG
Organism: Dehalococcoidia bacterium; assembly: GCA_965116415.1. Lineage (GTDB taxonomy): Bacteria > Chloroflexota > Dehalococcoidia > Lucifugimonadales > UBA1123 > VXRN01. The sequence goes on along the minus strand of OZ220693.1, from coordinate 3,569,193 downwards.
ATTACGTGTATCGTATTCAACCGCTTCATACTCAACTAATCTCGTCACAAGAGAATTTCTCAGAGAGTGAAGACGCCGCAAATAGATAAATTTTTCACAAATTCGCGTAATCTCAGGATTTTCAATGCTCAGCGGCAACTGCATGAGAGCCAAGAGGGTTGAAGTCCTCCTGGCTGCCGACCCAGACCTCCCCCCCTTCGAAGAATTCTTTCTTCCAGATCGGTACGATCTGCTTGATTCGGTCGATGCTGAAGTGGCACGCCTCAAACGCGGCCTGCCGGTGTGCCGACGATACTGCAACTACCAAGCTGGCTTCACCTATCTCCAACCTGCCGAGCCTGTGATGGATTGCGACCCCGGTGAGTTCCCACTGGTCCAGCATCTCGTCCGCTACCCGCTGGAGTTGCTCTTCTGCCATGGGGCGATAAGCTTCGTACTCGAGACGCAGCACCTTTCGGTCACCCGTATGATCGCGGGTCGTTCCAACGAAAGTCACAATTGCCCCGGCGCCGGGATGCTGGACTAGCTCGACCACGCCGCCCGGGTCGAGCGTATCGTGGGTAATGTGAATCGGTCCCGGAGTTGCCATTCTAAGCGCCTCCACTTACGGGTGGAATTAGCGCGACCTCATCGCCATCGTCCAGGACATAGTCTGGCTCGCGGTAGTCATTGTTGACCGCGGCAACTATGCGGTCTGCATCCGGCAGCCCTGGAAACTGGGCACAGACCTGCGCGATAAGCTCAGCAACGGTAGACCCGGCCGCCAACGCTATCCTCGCCGTTGTTGTACCAGCTATCTCGCGGTAGCTAGCGAGGAAGACAACCGTTACCAACATTGAGACGGCTCCTATGATCACGCAATTAGCGCGCCACCATTGACGTGAATAGTCTGGCCTGTGATGTAGGCTCCGCCTTCGGATGAGAGGAATGCGACGGTGTGTGCAATCTCCTCCGGTAGCCCGAGGCGGCCCACGGGTATGTCAGCATTAGGGGCTGGAGTCGACTGACCCTCTACCCGAGAAGTGTCAAAGGCCCCTGGAACGATATGGTTTACCAGAATACCGTGCACAGCCAACTCAGCAGCGAGTGCCCTGGTCAAGCCGAGCGCTCCCATCTTGCCTGCACAGACGTGGGCCCACTCGGGACGTCCCTTAAAGGCGTTGAGGCCCGACACGTTGACTATCCGGCCCCACTGGCGTTCGATCATACCAGGCACGACAGCCTGGCACGCGAAGAACGGACCATCCATGTTTACTCCGTTTACCTCGCGCCAGTCATCGACGGTCATCTCAGTAAACGGCTTTGACGCACGCATTCCGGCATTGTTGACGAGAATGTCGACGCGGCCGAACTCGGAAATCGCCTCGCCCACCATGCGATAGACGGCGCCCTGGTCTCCTACATCTGCAACCGTAGCGATTGCCCTTACGCCGAGTTCACGAGCCTCAGCAGCGACGGCTTCCGCCTCGTCACTGTTGGTCCGCGCATTGGTTACGACGTTCGCACCCCGCCGCGCCAACTCCAGCACGGTCGCGCGCCCGATATTACGCCCGGAGCCGGTCACAAGGGCTACTCTTCCTTGGAGATTGCCATTTGCCATTGTTGACTCCCTAATGGCACACGCTAACGGCGTATGTCACTTTGGCAACACATACAGGAATGTTGCCGATTGGTGCGAGACATCTAGTCAGCCGCTGCGGCCACCCGCTCGGCTGACTTGACGACGGCCGAATCGTGCAGTGCTTGGATCCTGGAGTCGTCGTATCCCAGGACGTCGCCGAGAATCTCCGTGGTGTGCTCACCGACCATTGGGGTGGAACCGACAACCATCGGGGTCCGGCTGAACTTGACCGCCTTTCCGGTTACCCACATAGTGCCGGCGACCGGATCGGGCACTTCCATCATGATCTCTCGTTCGGTGAGGTGTGGGTCCCTGGCCGCCTGAGCTGTCGTGTTGACAGGAGAGCACGGGACACCATGCGCGGCGAGGTGGTCGGCTGTCGGCTGCATTTCCTTATCGGCGAACCACTCGCTCAAACCCTCTTCGAGCGCGTCGGCGTTCTGTGAGCGAAGTTCACGAGTCGCGAATCGTTCGTCTTCCAACCACTCCGGGCGTTCAACTGCTTCGCAGAGGCGTGTCCACATGTTCTCGTTCGTGGCTGCGATGATCATCCAGCCGTCGGCGGTCTTGAAAGTGCCGCCGGTGCCACGTCCGTTGCCCTCTCGTGGCTGCTCATATCCGTCGCCGAGGTACGCGGAGATGGGAATCTCGTTGACTGTGTAGCCGGTGTCGGCCAGGCAGACCTCTAGCTCCTGGCCCATGCCCGAAATCTCGCGCTCACGCAGGGCTGCGAGCGCGCCGATCGTAGCGTGAAGCGATGTAATCCTGTCGATCAGCGGGAAGAAAGTTCGTATGGGTGGATCGTCCGGGAAGCCGGTGAGCGACATCAGGCCTCCCATGGCCTGTCCAATCGGGTCGAAACCCACCCGCTCCTTGTACGGGCCGTATTGACCGTACGCGGACACATTAATCATGATGATCTTGGGATTGAGCTCTTTGAGCGTCTCGTACCCGAAGCCCATTATGTCGATGGTGCCAGGCCTGAAGTTCTGCAGGAAGAAGTCGGACTCCTTTACGAGGTCTCGAAGAACCTCTTTGCCCTCATCGGTCCTCAGGTTGATGGCCAGGCTCTTCTTGCCCGAGTTGTATTGGACCCAGTAGGCGCTCTGTCCCCTGACACGCGGTCCGTTACGGCGGCTCTCATCCCCGGTGACCGATTCAACCTTAATCACCTCGGCTCCCATTCGTGCGAACATCAGCGCGCACCTGGGTCCGGCCTGGTACCTGCCTAGATCGAGAAGCCTCAGTCCTTCGAGCGGTGTCTTGAGTTCGGTCATGTCGTCTGTCTCTTTCTGCCTCTAGTCGGCACTGGAGGGGCGGTCCCACGAAGGATGCCGCACCTCGAGTCTAGTTTCTGCCCTTCCTGTCGAGGAACGGCTTGAATCCCTCAAGTACGGGAGTTGGAGCGAGCTTGGTGGCCTGTGCTTCGATCTCGTTGTCATAGTGCCTGCGCCACCCCTCGCCTATGTCGTCGATGAGCAGCTCCTTGACGCCCTGAACCATGCGGGGGTCGTTGTCGGCAATGAGACCGGCAAGCTCCATTGCTTTGTCCATGAGCTGGTCCGCTGGAACAAGGTGGTTGAGCAGACCGATGCGGTAGGCTTCCTCTGCCTCGACCACACGCGCAGTAAACAGCAGCTCCTTGGCAATCGGCCATCCAACCTGCTGAGGGAGGCTCCAGGTGGAATTCACCCTGCCGTACTGCACTGCCAGGAAACGGAACCTTGTCCGCTCGCAGCCGACACGGATGTCGAAGCTGGACGCGAGCACTGCTCCCCCACCAAAGGCCAGCCCATTCAACGCTCCAATCGTTGGCTTGCGTGCGGCCGCTATGTGCCAGGAATATTCGGGCCGTCGAGGATCCGGTGGCGGCGGAGTATCCATTTTGGCCTGCTCGGCCATCTCGTGGATGTCCGCGCCAGCCGAGAATGCGCGCTCCCCAGCGCCGGTGAAGATAATGGCGTGGACACCGTCATCGTCCTCCAACTGAGACACTGCCGTATCAATCTCGCTAAACAGCTTCCTGTTCATCGCGTTCAAGACTTCAGGCCGATTTAACTTGATGATGCCGACACGGTCCTGCACGTCCAATAGTAGGTGTTCGTAGCTCACTCGATTCTCCATTCGTATTGCCCAAAAGGGGCGCGTAGGTGGCGCCATTATATGAACGGCCTTCGAGACGGTCAAGAAACTGCTCGCAGTCGCCGATGTCGTCTGGAAACAGCCTGCCTGTCCGCTCTCTGACAGGGTGCCGTGCACCTTGAACCCAGCCAACCAGTTGAACGTGATTTGTGTATAATGGCCCCGAAATTCACACTTGGGTTATTCCGGTTTCCGGCGTCCTCTACATACCTAGCCGGAACGCCAACGATTCCGGACCCGCAGACACGATACGTCATAAGCGTATCCTGATCCCAGCACCGGAGGAAGTGACATGACCACTGGAGCTTCATTCGAGACGATTGGCAAGCCTCCTGTCAGCGAGTTCGACGTCGCCCCGAACCTGGACCGTGAAAACGTGACTGAGTTCGACTGGCAGCAAATGTACTCCGAACTCGATTGGCTGCCCGGAGGTGGCCTGAACAAGGCTCACGAGGCAATCGACCGCCATGCCAACGGCAGAAAGCGCGACCAGGTCGCGATGATCTGGGAGGGCAAGAATGGCGAGCGCGAGGACTATACGTTCGGCGATATGAAGCGGGAGACCGACAAATTCGCCAACGTCCTGAAGAGTCTGGGCATAGAGACTGGCGACCGTGTCTTCACATTCATGGACCGCCTGCCCGAACAGTTCATCTCCGTGTTCGGGATTCTGAAGGCTGGGGCCATCGCTGGCCCACTGTTCTCAGCATTTGGACCGGATCCCGTCAAGGATAGACTTCAGGACTCGGGAGCCAAAGTGCTGGTTACGCAGCCCGATCTCAGGCGGCGCATCGCGCACATCATTCCTGAGCTGTTCGATCTCCAGCACATAATCATCGTCAACAAGGACGGGCGAGACCCGGCGCCAATTGACTCCCAGGACCTCGACTACTACGAGGAGATGGGCAAGGCGTCAGCCGACTTCACAACGGTGAACACGTCCCAGTACGACTTCTCGATCATGCACTATACGTCAGGCACTACAGGCAAGCCGAAGGGCGCAGTGCATCGTCACCAGGCCGTCGTCCAGCAGTACGCAACCGGAAAGTGGGCGCTCGATCTGCACGAAGACGACATCTACTGGTGCACCGCCGACCCTGGATGGGTGACCGGCACATCGTATGGAATGCTCGCGCCGTGGACCAACGGCGTTACGCAGCTCATCTACGAGGGCGGATTCCGCGCCAGTGCGTGGTATGAGCAGATACAAAAACACAAGGTCACGGTCTGGTACACGGCCCCCACGGCGATCAGGATGCTAATGAAGGCGGGCGACGAGATCCCCAAGCGGTACGACCTCTCTTCACTACGGTTTACGGCAAGTGTCGGCGAACCCCTGAACCCCGAGGCTGTCGTCTGGGGCAATGAGGCAATTGGCCACCCATTCCACGACAACTGGTGGCAGACTGAGACCGGCGCCATAATGTGCGCCAACTACGCGTCGATGGCCATCAAGCCCGGCTCGATGGGGAGGCCGATTCCAGGCGTGGAGCTTGGTATCGTTGACGAGAACTTCGATCCCGTGCCCGCAGGTGAGGACGGCAACCTAGTCGTTCGGCCGGTCTGGCCCTCGATGTTCCACCAGTATTGGCAGAACCTGGAGATGTATAACTCCCGGTTCAAGAAGGGGTGGTACATCACGGGCGATACGGCGCGGATGGACGAGGACGGCTACTTCTGGTTCGTTGGCCGTGCCGACGATGTCATAAACACAGCCGGACACCTTGTGGGCCCATTTGAGGTCGAAAGCGCACTGATCGAACACGAAGCGGTTGCTGAGGCCGGGGTGATCGGTAAGCCTGACCCCATCGCAATGGAAGTCGTCAAGGCATTCGTGTCCCTCAAGGATGGCTACGAGGAGACCCCGCAGCTTCGACGCGAGATAATGCAATTCGCGAGGACTAAGCTCTCCGCTGCGGTAGCGCCTCGTGAGATCGACTTCATACCAGGCCTTCCCAAGACGCGCTCAGGGAAGATAATGCGCCGCCTGCTGAAAGCCCGTGAGTTGGGCCTTCCCGAAGGCGACACCAGCACTCTCGAAGAAGACTAGGCACCAGACTCACTAGCGCACTCGCACAGACGCCGGAAAGGACTTCACATGAAACTCTGCTGGTTCCACCTGATGCCATACAGGTATCTCCCCGAAGACTTCGAGGAGAAGTACAGGAGCGTATGGGTGGACGTTCCCAGCCACCTGTTCGATCCAGTCAAGGCCAACGAGCTCTACAACGAGTACCTGGATGAGCTCGAGTTCGCCGACCAGGTAGGGTTCGACGGCATATGTGTCAACGAGCACCACAACAACGCCTACGGGATCATGCCTTCGCCGAATATCACGGCGGCCACGCTTACCCGGCGCACCAAGGACGCTGCCATTATCGTTCTTGGCAACAGCCTTGCCCTATACAACCCGCCACTAAGGGTGGCGGAGGAGTTCGCGATGCTCGACTGCATCAGCGGTGGCAGGCTCGTGGCTGGTTTTCCCGTCGGAACTTCGATGGACACGAACTACGCCTATGGCGAACCTCCGGCGACTCTCCGAGAGAAGTACTACGAGGCACACGACCTGGTCATGAAGGCCTGGACAGAGCCGGAGCCGTTTGCGTTCAACGGTAAGCACAACCAGGTTAGGTACGCCAACATCTGGCCGAGGCCGCTCCAGCAGCCGCATCCGCCGGTCTGGATACCCGGTGGCGGATCGGTCGAGACATGGGAGTGGACCGCCCGCATGGACTACGTGTACTGCTACCTGAGCTACTTCGGGTACAAGCGAGGCATTCAGGTCATGGACGGCTTTTGGAAGGAGATGGAGAACCTCGGCGTGGACGACAATCCATACAGGGCGGGATTCCTTCAACTGGTCTGTGTCGCAGAGACCGACGAGAAGGCCAAGGAGCTGTACGCCGAGCACGTCGACTACTTCTACAAGAAGTGCCTGCACGTTTACGAGGGATTTGCGGAAGCTCCCGGGTACCGGACGATTCGGACGATAAAGTCCGGAGCTGTGCAGCAGGTTGGCGCCGCTGCAAGCAGATTCAGGCAGCGCCTGACTTGGGAAGACTACGTGGAACAGGGTTACGTTATAGCCGGAAGTCCCAAGACCGTGATAGAGCAGCTTCGCAAGGCCATCGAAGGACTTCGAGTGGGCCACCTGATGACGCTGCTTCAGATCGGCTCCATGCCTCGCGACCTGACCATGAAGAACACCGAGTTGTTCGCGACACAGGTCAAACCATACATCGAAGACATGTGGGACGAGTATGAAGACCGCTGGTGGCCAGAACCGGTTGCTGAGCCTGAAAGGGCAGCACCAGCCCCGGTCGCAGGCGACTAGGTACACACCATTTGATAGGGGCGTCCAGCCCACAGCAGCAGCAGACACCATGAGAGGCGGGTGCAGACTCGCCTCTCTGTACGAAACAGCAGACTGTATAGGAAAGCACAATGACGACAACCGCTGACAAGCTAACCGTCAAAGTCGGCCCAATTATGACCAAGTACGAGGTACGTGGATCTGGGCCTCCCCTGCTCTACCTGCACGGGGCATTCGGCTACGCGGAGTGGCCTGAGTTTCTAAGTGGCCTGACGGACAGCTTTACGGTCTATGCGCCAACGCATCCTGGGTTCGAAGGTGACAGCGATATCGACCACATCCAGGACCTGCTGGAACTCACCCTTTACCACGCTGACTTGATCGACGCCCTCGGTCTGGAGTCCCCTCACGTCGTCGGCCACTACAACGGCGCGATGGTCGCTGCAGAGATGGCGGCTCTCAGAGCCGTCGATTTGGGCAAGCTCGTACTGGCCGCGCCGGCGGGATTCTGGCAGGACGACAACCCGGGGCGAGACTACAACACGACCCCTGCGACCGAAGTCCGTCAGGCGCTGTTCGCTGATCCCGATTCGGATGCCGCTCTGAGCATGTATCCAGTTCCAAAGGACGACGAGGAGCTTGGGTGGCAGATCATCCACCGCGTGCAGTCACTCAGCGCGGTCGGCAAATTCCTCTGGCCAATCCCTGACAAGGGCCTTATCCGGCGCATTCACAGGATCAATCGACCTTCGCTCATCATCATGGGTGACCATGACCAGATCGTGCCAGCATCCTATGCGGAGCTACTCACGACAAGGATTGATGGCGCGAGATCACACGTAATGGCGAATGCCGGGCACATGTTTACGCACGAGCACCCAGACGAGTTCTCCAGGGTCGTTCTCGAGTTTCTGGCCGACTAGGTCTGCGGGCGACTTACCTGGGAACCACTGGAAGAATGATGTGGGACGGGTACTCAGACGTGTGATACACGGTCTGTAGCGCCGGAACAAACGACACCTCGGCCCCTATCTCTCCGCCAGTATTGGTGTTGCGGTCGAACCTCGGGAAGTTCGAGCTAGATATCTCCACCCTTATCTGGTGGCCTTTCTTGAACAGGTTTGCCGTGGCCCACAGATCAATCGTGTACTCGTAGACGACACCTGGCCTGATCGACGACGCTGGCTCACGTACGTTCCTGTAGCGGGCCCTGATGATGCCGTCCGTGAGGTTCCTGGCATAGCCTGAGGGCTCCACGTCGACTAGTTTCGCAGTGAAGTCCGTATCGGATGCGTTGGTGGACGCGTACAGCGTGACAGTAATCGGGCCTGTAACTTCGACATCGTCCGCGAGAGGCGGGGTCGAATACACAAGCACGTCCTGGCGGTCTTCCACCCAACGCTGGTCGAATGCTCCGTTGGCCTGGAAGGCAGGGTCGCAGCAGAGACCACCTCCAACGGTCGGTACGGGAGTAAGCGGGTTGTATACGTAGACGTCAGGAGCCTCGTCGCCTGGCTCATCAGTGCTGAGCGCTCCATCGCCGTTGAGCGAGTTGGCCTGGCCTCGACTATGCAGGTAGTATTTTGTGTTTTCGGCGCGGGCAAGCGGCCACTCGTCCTCGTACCGCCAGATGTTCTCGCCCATAACGAATATCCTGACGGGCCTGTCGTCGGTGAAGCCGTTGTCTTCCCCAAGGAGAACGTAATCGTAGTACCTGAGCATTTCGCCCATCAGGTCGATTGCCGGGGCGGCAGCACGGGTGCCAAAGTTGTACTCGCCCGATACGGAAAGCGGCGCGCCACCATGAATCCAGGGTCCAATGGTGAGTCGCTGCCCATCTCTCGCCAGGTCCGTGGCGCCCATCTCACGCATCCGCACGTAGTTCTGGATGGTCCCTCCGAGGAAGATGTCATACCAGCCACCGAAATTGAACGCTGGAATGCCGATGTCGGCGTGTGACTCCTCGATGCAGACCTGCTTCCAGTAGTCGTCGTACTCGGGATGCGCCATCCAGTCGTAGTAGTACGGAGCCAGCCCTCCCTGGAGGTCCGGCAGGTCCCGCATGGGTAGGTGCTGGTATAGCCTGTTGAGGTCATCCTTGGCGACAATAAGCCGGTTGGCGTCATCGTCTCCCAAGTGCAATCTGCTCGAAAGATGTGCCCAGTTCGCGGCAGCCAGAGCGCCTATGGCCCACGACAGGTTGAATCCCAACTCGAATGCTCCCCCCTGCCACGCCCAGCCTTCGTGGTAATCTGAGGCCGTGACGCCGGGGGCGATGCCGGCCAGCGACGGAGCGCCGGACTTGGCCGCAAGCCACTGCGTCGCGCCAACGTAGGACACTCCGAACATGCCCACCTTGCCGCTGCACCAGGGCTGTGACGCCACCCACTCGATGGAGTCGTATCCGTCATTGATCTCGTTGAAGAACGTGTAGAACTCGCCCTCAGATGAATACCGGCCGCGAACGTCCTGGACTACAACCCCGTAGCCGTAACTTGCGGCCCGTATGGCGTCCAGTGTCCCTGTCCGGTTCGAGGGAGCCGTCTTGTCATAGGGAGTCCGCTGGAGAAGGGCGGGCACTGTCCCTTCAACCTGGGGCCTGAAGATGTCCGCATACGTCGTGACGCCGTCCCTCAATAGGATCGGTACGTTGTAGTCGAAAGTTACCGAGTATGGACCCGCCATAAGAAGCCTCCGCCCAAGAGTGATTAAAGTGTCGACATAAGGTATCGCTTGGCCAGAATGTAGCATAGAGCCGAAGGGTGGGCAATTGGACAGCGTGTACCTTGCCTGCAACCTGGGACCACGGTCAGTAGCCCAGGCCTTCGAAACTACATCGTGCTACAATCGCGCAAGTTTGAGATTGGAGTTCGAATATGCGGACGGTCGATGAGATAAAGTCGATTGCGCTCGCCGAGATCGACCGGCGAGGAGACGAACTAATAGGGATCACCAAGACGATTCTTGACAATCCAGAGCCGGGATTCAAAGAGTTCAAGACTGCGAAGACGGTTGCCGAGGCGTTCCAGCGACTGGAGATACCTTACAAGGGCGGTATAGGCATAACCGGACTCCGCGGCGACATCCACGGCGGTACCGACGGCCCCACGGTGGCGGTTGTGGGCGAGCTCGACTCGCTGAAGGTGCTCGGCCATCCGCACGCAGACCCGGACACCTCGGCCGCCCATGCCTGTGGCCATCACTGCCAGATTGGAATGATGCTGGGAGCTGCAGTTGGACTACTTGCGGAGGACGTGCTCGAAACTCTCACCGGTCATGTTGCGCTGATGGCAGTTCCTGCCGAGGAGTACATAGAAGTCGAATATCGGGACGATCTCAGACGCGAGGGTAAGCTGGAGTTCATCGGCGGCAAGCCAGAGTTCATTAGACTCGGTGAATTGGATGACGTAGACCTCGCCATGATGACTCACACGTCGAGCACTGACTCAGACAACGGCATGATCGCGTTTGGCGGGACCAATAACGGAATGGTCGCCAAGCGGATCCGATTTCTTGGTCGGGCTTCCCACGCGGGGGGCGCTCCACACCTGGGTGTCAACGCTCTTAACGCGGCGATGATAGCCATGAGCGCGATTCATGCCCAGAGGGAGACATACCAGGACCCCGACACAGTTCGCATACACCCGATAATCACCCAGGGTGGAGTCGCCGTGAGCTCAGTGCCGGCTGACGTCCGCATGGAGACGTACGTGCGAGGATCGCGCACCGAGGCCTTCCTCGATGCTTCCACCAAGGTGGACCGCGCGCTCAGGGCAGGTGCTATGGCAGTTGGAGGGTCTGTTGAGATCACCACCTTGCCGGGATACCTTCCAATCCAGTCTGACGAGTCGATGCTTGAACTGTACGGCGCCAATGCCAGGATGTTAGTCGGCAATGAAAACGTGAGGAGACTGGGGCACCGCACCGGCTCAACCGACATGGGGGATGTATCTCAGTTGATGCCGGTCATTCATCCCTACGTCAACGCCGCCACAGGTAGTGGCCATGGCATCGACTACGTCGTACAGGACTACGAGCTGGCAGTATTGACAGGGGCAAAGGCGATGACGATGACCGTCATCGACCTGTTGTCCGACGGGGCGGCGCACGCACGCCGGATCGCTGGAGAGTACCGTCCGCCGTTGACTAAACAGACCTATCTGGAGTTGATGCGCTCGATGCTCAAGGAAGGCGTACACACAGAATAGACCAGAGTGGAGGGGCAACATGCCCACGAAAGATGAGCTAAAGGCAAGCGCCCAGGCCGCTATTGACGACCGCGCCGAATGGTTGATGGATGCCGCCCGAACGATCCTGGACAACCCGGAACCCGGCTTCATAGAGTACAAGACCTCCCGATTCGTCAGCGAGAAGCTCAGCGAACTTGGAATAAGCCACCAGTCCGGCATCGCGATCACGGGACTGAAGGGCATTGTGCAGGGCGGTCGGCCGGGACCGACGGTAGCGGTAATCGGAGAACTCGACTCATTGAGAGTTCTGGAACACCCCCATGTCGATCCCGATACGGGCGCGGCCCACGCATGCGGTCACCACTGCCAGACACCGATGATGCTTGGAGCTGCAGTAGGTCTGCTGGTGCCGGAAGTCCTCGAATCACTGGCCGGAAGCATAGCATTCATAGCAGTCCCGGCAGAGGAGTTCATCGACGTCGAGTTCCGCTGGGGGCTACACAAGGAAGGCCAACTTGGATTGATGGCGGGCAAGCAGGAGTTCATCCGGCTTGGCATGTTCGACGACATCGACATGGCGATGATGGTGCATACTGCATCCACGTCCCAGGAGACCGCCAAGTTCGCGGTTGGCGGCACTTCCAACGGGCACGTAGTCAAGTACGTCCGCTTCATCGGGGAAGCAGCTCACGCCGGTAGTTCCCCGCACATGGGAGTGAATGCCCTGCAGGCTGCGATGGTTGCGCTCAATGCTCTCAATACCCAGCGAGAGACGCTGCGGAATGAGCACAACGTCAGACTTCACGGCATACTGACCAGGGGAGGAGCTGCTGTTAACTCGATACCCGCAGACGTGCGATACGAAGGTCGGGTCCGGGGAAGGACCGCCGAGGCGATAGAAGACGCGAACGACAAGATGGACAGATGCCTCCGCGCCGGCGCTCTGACAATGGGAGGCAGCGTGGAGATTGTCACGATTCCCGGTTACCTGCCCATGAAGAACAACGAGCCGATGACGGAGCTGTTCAAGCGCAACGCCGCGGAGATAGTCGGTGAAGGCGAGGTCGTCGAGCATCCCGCAGATCGCAACCGCGGCGGCTCCACTGACATGGGCGATCTGAGCCAGCTGATGCCGGTTATACACCCCTACACAACCGCTGCGCACGGGGCTGGACACAGCATCGACTACGTGGTCGACGACTATGTGCAGGCGGTCGTGAATCCGGCCAAGGCTATGGCAATGTCGGTCATCGACCTGCTTCACGACGACGCGCAGGCAGCAAAGCGCGTCATCGACACGAGCCCACCAACCATGACCACCCAGCAGTACCTCGCATTCCAGAACGCCCGAATGACCGAGGAGCTCTACGTCGGCGAGTAAAGCGGGGGCAACTGCGGCCCGCTGGATGGCGTGTGACGAACAGCCGTCGTGCTCAGGTGCGCAAACCGCTCAAGTGCGTGTTCCCGTATAATTCATTGGGAGCTACGCACAGAGCCATGTGGCGACAGCCTTTCTGTACATTGCAGAGAGAGCAATCTCGCTGAATGCTTACGGGCCGCTTCCAGTCAATTCTCACATCGAAACGGCGTCTCGTAGCTGACGACCGTCCTTAACTCCGGAGATATAGATGAATCTGGCCAGTATTAGAGACCTGAACGAGCAGGTTCAGGAGGAGTCGGCTTTTCTCAACAACCTGGTTGAAGAGATAAAAAAAGTGGTAGTGGGCCAGGACGTTCTGGTCGAACGCGTGCTGATTGGTCTCCTGGCTGACGGCCACATACTCCTGGAGGGGGTTCCAGGCCTGGCGAAGACCCTTCTTGTAAAGACGGTCGCACAGGCTATCAATTCAGAGTTCTCAAGATTGCAGTTCACGCCAGACCTGCTTCCTGCCGATCTGATCGGGACTCAGATCTATAATCCCAGGACCACTGAATTCACGGTCCATAAGGGCCCGATCTTCGCCAATCTGGTTCTTGCCGACGAGATCAACCGTGCGCCTGCCAAGGTGCAGAGCGCGCTTCTCGAAGCTATGCAGGAGCGTCAGGTTACCATCGGAGATACGAGCTTTCCGCTGGAGTCGCTGTTCCTTGTGCTCGCAACTCAGAACCCCATAGAGCAGGAAGGCACATATCCTCTGCCTGAGGCACAGGTCGACAGGTTTATGCTAAAGGTAATCGTTGACTATCCTGTCCGGTCGGAGGAGCGACTAATCATTGACAGGATGACAGGAGCGGATCTGCCCGACATCGACCCGGTAGTCCTACCTGAGCAGATTATCAGGGCGCGCGAAACGATCCGATCGGTATATGTCGATGAGAAGATCAAGGAGTACGTCCTGGACCTCGTAATGGCCACCCGTGATCCTAGCGGAGACGGTCTAAGGTATCTCCGGCCCCTGATCGCTTACGGAGCGTCGCCGAGGGCCAGCATCTACCTGGTAACCGCCGCCAGGGCACGGGCATTCCTGCAGGGACGAGGATACGTTTCACCTGAAGACATCAAACACATTGCCCCGGACGTGCTGAGGCACAGAGTAATCCCGACGTATGAAGCTGAGGCAGAGTCGATCTCATCGGCAAACATCGTCGACGACATACTGGACCTCGTCAGGGTGCCCTGAGACACGCCAATGCTCGCGCCAGAGCTAATGGAACAGATCCGTCGGATTGAGATCACGGCCAAACACCTGGTCGTAGATGTCTTCGCGGGCGAGTACCAGTCAGTGTTCAAGGGGCGAGGGATGGAGTTCGAGGAGGTACGCCCCTACTTCCCTGGAGACGACGTCAGGCGCATCGACTGGAACGTCACTGCTCGAATGGCTTCACCGTTTGTTCGCCACTACCAGGAAGAGCGGGAGCTCACGGTTATGCTGCTTGCCGATGCGAGCGGCTCTTCTGAGTTTGGCACGACCGGAGGATTCAAGCGCGAACTTGCGGCTGAGCTGGCCGCCGTCCTGTCCTTCGCTGCTACGACGAACAATGACCGGATTGGCCTGATGGTGTTTACAGACAAATTGGAGTTGGTTGTTCCTCCTCGGAAAGGTCGCAGGCACGTTCTGAGAATGGTCCGAGACCTGCTCGTGTTCCAGCCCGAGGGAACAGGAACTGACATCAGCCTGGCTCTGGACTCGATGAACCTGATGCAAAAGCAGAGATGCATAGCGTTTCTGATTTCTGACTTCATCGCTCCACTTGAGTCGTATCGCCCAGCTTTGGCGGCGACTTCGAGGAGGCACGACGTAATTGCCATCGATCTTCACGACCCGGTGGAGTGGGAGATTCCCGAAGTCGGGATCATTGCACTCGAAGATGCCGAAACCGGTGAGCTGGTTTGGGTTGACACTGACGATGAAGACTGGCGACGCTCCTACGAAGAACAGGTACGTGCTGAAGAAGAAGCCAAGGTCCAGATGATGAGGTCGCTGGCGATCGACCGAATTGCACTGGTCAACGGACAGGAGTACGTCAGTGGACTGAACGACTTCTTCAAACGTCGGGAAAGGCGGCTGGCACGATGACTGGCTGGCCCGTCCAATGAAGGGTCCCGGAGTCTCACTGCTCGGCCGCGTTCTGGGAGTAGCCGTTCTGCTGACAATTGCGTGGGGTCTGCCTTCCAAGACAGCCCTCGCACAGATGGCGCCAGTAAGTGTTGGACTGACAGCTGATTCGGAGTCGGTAACGGTAGGAGACGTGCTCACACTGACACTGACGGTCAGCCATCCTGCCGACCACCACGTGGTCTTCCCCGAGGTGCCTCGTGAGTGGGATGACTTCGAAGTGCGAAAGACTACTCATCTGCCGACAGAGAGCGAGGAAGGCGATTCGCTAGTTTCTGCCATGACCATTGAGGCGGTTCTCTTCCGGCCGGGGGTCCATTCTACCCCGGAGCTTTCTGTAGCGGTCCGCCGACCGGACGGCAGCGTGATCTACCGTCCGGTGCGGCCCATAGAGGTCGAAGTCTCATCGGTCCTCTCGTCTGGAGCAAACGAGCTAAAGGACATCCGGCCTCAGGCCGAAGTGCCGTTTCCCACGACGTGGCCCTGGATGTTCAGTGGCCTCACCGGCGCGTTGGCATTGATCCTGGTTGTCGTCTACTTCTGGCGCAGGATGCTGACGGAGGCATCTGTCCAGGCTCAGCAGGTCCTCACCCCGCTGGAGCACGCGCTGTTAACGCTGGAGGGAATCGAAAAGCAGGACCTGCCAAGGCAGGGTCGCTACCTGGAACACTACGCACTTGTAGCCGACTGCCTAAGAAGTTACCTATTCGGCCAATTTAGAATCCCTGCTCAAGAGCTAACTACGGAGCAGTCTATTTCGGTGCTCGACCGCAGACCTGTCCCCCCCAACGACGTGCGGGACCTTGGCGAGGTCCTTGGTGAGGCCGACCTTGTGAAGTTCGCTCGGCTTTCCCCGGAGTTAAGTGACGCTCGGGCTGCGGTAGTAACCGCGAGAAGAGTCGTGAACGGCCTTACTTCCGCGCCGTCCCGCTTCCGGCCTACCGGCGGCTACGCGACTGGCAGGTACACACGTTGAACCTGGAGTTCGCCACACCCGCCCTGCTTCTCCTACTGCCTGTGGTGCTTGCCCTGGCACTGGTTCCCCTGTTTGCACGGGGATGGAGCAGGCCGGCAGGAATCCGATTCGGAAACACCCTGGCGGTCCGCCGGTCCACGAAGAGCTGGAAGCTGTCCCTCCGTCCATATGTGTCCACGCTCACATGGATTGCTCTCACACTGCTGGTGATCGGGGCGGCACGTCCCCAGGCAACTGAGGCACGCGAGGTAATAAGCGGAGAGGGCGTTGACATTGCCCTGGCGCTGGACATCTCCGGCTCAATGGCTGCATTCGACTTCATGCCTGCAAGCAGGCTGGAGGCCGCCAAACAGGTAATCGCCGAGTTCATCGAGCAGCGGACGTACGACAGGGTCGGACTCGTGGTCTTTGCCACTCATGCGTTCATCCACAGTCCTCCGACAATAGATCACGAGGCGCTTACGTTCTTGCTGAAGGACGTGGAACTTGCCGCCAAGTTGGGGCTGGAGGACGGCACAGCGATCGGCATGGGCCTGGCGACCGCTGCCAATATGCTCAAGGACTCAGAGGCCGAAAGCAGGGTGATCGTGCTCCTCACCGACGGCGTCAACAATAAGGGCGAAATTGACCCGCTCACTGCGGCCGCGGCTGCCGAGACCCTTGGCATCCGGGTGTACACAATTGGCATGGGGGAGCCGAGCCGGGGTTCACGTTCTCAGGGGTTTGCAGGCGGCAGCCTGGGATTTCGACGGTTCAACCTGGACGAAGACATGCTCAGGGAGATCGCTGAACGTACTGACGGACAGTACTTTCTGGCGACCGATACGGACGGACTTCGCAGCATCTACGAAGAGATCAACAACCTCGAGAAGTCGGAGGTCGAAGTCGCGGTCTACACCCAGCATGAGGAGCTGGCTGGCTGGCTGCTGATTCCAGGGGCCGCACTGCTACTGATGGAGGTACTGGTCCTTGGTACTATTCTGAGGTCCTCTCCATGACGTTCGGGAGTCCGCAGTTTCTGGTGCTGCTTGCCGCAGTTCCCATCGCGGCTGGACTGGTCGCGTGGGCGTTCTTCGCTCGCCGGAGAGCGCTTTCCCGGTTTGGAGATCCCGCACTGGTAAGGAGATTGATAGGCAGCACGAACACTCCTGGGCGGCTTGCCAAGAGTGTGCTGACGATCGCCGCTATTGCTCTCGTCGTTCTGGCAGCTGCACGCCCGCAGTGGGGTGAGACTGAGCAGGTCGTGGAGCGCCACGGAGTGCAGCTCATGGTCGCACTGGACATTTCCAGATCGATGCTGGCCGAAGACGTCCGGCCAAATCGGCTGGAGAGGGCCAAGCTGGAGGCGGCAGACCTTCTTGAAAGGCTGCACGGAGATGAAGTCGGACTCGTGCTGTTTTCCGGGGCGGCCTTTATCCAGTTTCCTTTGACTTTTGACTACCCCACCGCTCGTACGTTCTTGGACAGGGCCGACACAGAAATGATCGCTCGACAGGGAACAGTACTCGACGAGGCGATAACAGTGTCGATGGTGGGTCTGGACAACGACAGAGTTGGCCACAAAGCTATAGTCATCATCAGCGATGGAGAAGATGACAGGCAGGAGTCCGACTATGTGCGAGCGGCGAATCGTGCGGCGGATGCCGGCCTGACTGTCTACACCATCGGCGTCGGAACAACCGATGGGGAGCCCATCCCGGTCAGGGACACCTGGGGCAACTTAATTGACTACCAGGAAGACGGCGACGGCAACATGGTGCTCTCCAGGATCAACGAAGATGTTCTGAAGAGCGTCGCTGAGGCCGGGGGCGGCAGTTATGTACTGGCCGGTGGCTCGACCAGCGCTGCTGCGGTTATCGCCAAGGAACTAGATAACCTGGAGAAGACTATCGTCGAAAGCGAGATCACGAGCGCAAGAGTCGAGAGGTTCCAGTGGTTCGCTGGCGGGGCAATCCTGCTGCTTATCGCCTCTCGGTTCATCCCAGACAGGAGAAGACCCTCGAGGAAATCTTCACCGGCAGGCATTGAGCGATGAAGCCTGCAATCTCGATCGCGATGTATGCCACGCTCGTGTTCTCACTGCTATCCACCGGATGCGGTGTTGCCTCCATGATCGGTGGAGGCGATGGTCCTGAGGCTGTGGAAGTCGGCAACAAGGCGTTCTCGGCAGAGATGTACGGCACAGCGCTCAACGCCTACGAGATCGCGCAGGAGTCGCTGCCAGACCGCACGGAGCCTACTTACAACACGGCCAATACACTGTACAGGCAGCAACGGTACCGTGAGGCAGTGGAGCTTTACGACCAGGTGCTATCCGGGGAGGACCTGGATCTATCTGATTGGACAACATTCAATACCGGAAATGCGCTGTATGAAGCCGGCGACCACGAGCAGGCAATCGAAATGTACAAGCAGGCGCTTCGGATAAATCCCGATGACTATGATGCGAAGCACAACCTGGAACTCGCACTGGCGCACCTGCCCCAGCCGGAGCAGCAAGAAGAGGCTCCCACCCCCTCGGAGGATCAGCCCACTCCTGAGCCACAGCAGCAACAGGACGATCAGCAACAGCAGGGTCAGCAGCCGCAGGACCAGGAGAACGAGGGTGAAGAACAAGAGGGAGAGGGACAGCCTGAGGGGGAGCCACAGGAGGGTGAACCCGAAGGCGAGCCCACTGAGTCGGAAAACGAGCCCACTGAACCCGGGACCGGCGACCAGGAACTGGAACCAATTATTCCTCCAACTGGGCTGACTGAGGAGCAGGCCATACGACTGCTGGAAATGGTCGGCGAGAACGCCGAGCCTCTCAGAAACGCCATTCAGGACAGGGTCTCCTTCCCTGGCACGCCTCCTGCACAGGACTGGTAGGTCCATTGAGCCCGCCCACTAGAATCAGGCTAATTCTTGCTTCAGCCCTTGCCGTGGTATTGGCGGGATTAGCCACGTCGCCAGTGTTCGCCCAGACGCCAAGTGTAACCGCGTCTGTGGACCGGACTAACATGACCATGTCCGACGTGCTCACACTGACTCTGCGCATCGAGGGTGTAACCAATGTTCATCCTCTACCGCAAGCCCCGGTGATCAGTGGTCTGGTCCTGGTAGGCACCGAAAGAAGGAGTCACCAGACATTCGTCCAAGGCGCGCTTTCAGCGCACTTCGAGTTCATCTTCAAGTACCAGCCACTGCGAACGGGTTCGATCAACATCGACCCGATCAACGTGATCCTCGACAACACAGTACACATAACCGACCCAATCACGGTCAACGTGACAGGTGGGTCTGGAGCAACCCAACTGCCTGCCGCGGCGCCACCTCAACCGACAAGCCTTGTCGGTCAGGACTTCTTTGCGGAGTCTGAGGTGGACGACGAGACGCCCTACATCGGCCAGCAGATCACGTACACGCTGAGGTTCTATTCCGCAAATGTGTTTGCAAGGCCCATTTACGATGCGCCGGACTTCGCGGGCTTCTGGAATCCAGGCAGGTCAAACGAAGAAGAGAACCTCGCGGACGTCGCCGGACGAAGCTACAGGGTCACGGAGGTCAACACGATTCTGTTCCCTACACTGGCCGGCGCCCTCAATATCGAGCCCACGAATGTGTCGGTCAGGGGAGGGCTCACTGGCTCCAGTGTTACCCAGTATCCAACCAGTCAGATCGATCTCAACGTCAGGCCTCTGCCCCCCGGCGAACCCGACGCGTTCACCGGAGCGGTCGGAAGATACAGCATCGCGGCTGACGTGGACCTCAGAACGGTCGACCTCGGAGAACCTGTGACACTCACACTCACAGTGACAGGTGAGGGAAACATGGAGTCGCTACCGGCCCCCGAGTGGCCCGAAGTTCCCGGCTGGCGAGCGTTCGACAATGACGCTCCGTTCCAGATGTCGATCGTAGATGGCAAAGTACGGGGCTCAAGAGAATTCGCGAGGGTGTTTATACCCAGCGTTTCCGGAAGTCATGAGTTTCCGCCTGTAGAATACTCCTACTTAGACCCCTATGATGAAGAGTACGTAACTCTTACTAGCAGGTCGTTCACAGTCGAAGTGCTGCCAGACCCATCCTCACCAGAGGCCGAGCCCCTCTTAACCTCGGGAGAAACGGAGGATGCGGAGGCGCAGGACATCCGGTACATCAAGCCGGTCCCAAATTCTATTGGGCGCCCAACGGATCCACTCACGTCCAACAATGTGTTCTGGCTGCTGTGGCTCACGCCACTGGCTGGAGTCATCGTTGTGGCAACCCTGGCGGTGTATAGGAAGCGACCTGATTCCGTTGTAAAGGCCAATGAGCCCAACGCTGCGACTCAGGCTGTCCTCGCCAGACTTGCCACGGTCGAGCCCGGTTCCTCCGTTGCGGATGTTGCCAGCACGGCCCTTCACAGTTACCTGGACGTTAGGCTGGAGCGTGCCACCTCGGGCATGTCAGCCACCGAAATAGCTGAATCGCTCAGCCAGCGCGGTGCAAGCGCACCCGCGTGTGAACGTCTGGTGGGCCTGATGGAGAAAATCGCCGCGATGCGATTCTCTCCTCATGAAGTGGAAGGGGCCCAAGATGTGACACGAGAAGTGCAGGCCATCGTGCACATCCTGGATGAGGAGCTGTCGGAGTGAAGCCAGTAACCCTCTTAGCGCTCACTCTTCTTGCTGCATTTGCACTTGCGGATCTTGTGGCTGCCAACGACTCAGTTGACATTGAGGCATTTCGAAGCGCAAACCTCCTGTACGAGTCCGGGAACTATGAAGAAGCTGCCCGCAGCTATGAACACCTCGCAAGGCTGGGCTACCGTGACGCCACCCTCTACTACAACCTTGCCAATTCCTACTACCGCATTGATGACAAGGGTCGCGCGCTGCTGAATTATCTGCGGGCAGAGAGACTTGCGCCATTAGACGAAGATATAGAGATGAATCTCTCCCTTGTGCGAGAAAGCGTAGGCACTCCCGGGTCATCTCACGAAAGGCCAATGCCCCTCCTTGGGCAGTTCGCGGGCTGGCTGCCCTGGGTGTCACTGAATGCAGCAACTATAGTCTCTCTGCTCTGCTGGCTGGTAGTCTGGGCTGTTGGCTTGACGCTAGTATGGAACCGCAATCTGCGCCGTTCTCTCGCGCTCAGGCGCATCGCGGTCGGCGCGGGGTTCGGACTGCTCCTGTCTGGTCTACTCGCTGTGGGTAACCAGGTCAGCCACAATCACTGGACAGATACCGGAGTCATCGTGGCCGCGTCCACGGATGTACTGGAAGCTCCGAACGCGAGGGCCCGGGTAGAGATCAACCTCGACGCTGGGCGAGAAGTCGGAGTTGTGGAGACACGGGCTGGCTGGACGAGGGTGAGATTGCCCAGGACCGAGTTGCAAGGTTGGGTGCTAAGTTCGGATGTCGAACGTGTACTCTTAGAAGACCTGTAACCAGCCGCCCACTCTGCTCCTCGTATCCGATTCTTCAGCATCTGGCTGAACGAAATCCCGAACGAGTCCGAAACTTAGCCTGAAATGGGCTTTGTTTCCGTACATTCGCGGAGTAGAATGCGGCTGACTTACATGGCCAATCTACCGCATCTGCGACCTCGCAACGCCAAGCTTCCCCCTACCCTCGATGCGTTCAGGCACCGTGGATTCCAACTTTTGTGGCCGGCCAACTTCTTCTCCTACATCTCCCGTTGGATGCAGATGACTCTCCTCGTGTGGCTGGTGCTGGAAGAGACTGGCTCACCATTCCTCGTTGCGCTGGTGGGATTCTTTGGGATGATTCCCTTACTTCTATTCGGCGCCATTGGGGGAGTGCTCGCCGACAGGATTGACCGACGCAAGTTGCTCAGACTAACCCAGCTACTGAACCTTGCGGCCGGACTGTTCATGCTCTTCATGCTTGTTTCAGGCACGGAAGAGGTCTGGCACGCTTACGTTGTCGTCTTAGTAAGCGGTCTGGGATGGGCATTCGACATGCCTGCTCGACGTTCAATTGTGCTCGACGTCACTGGCCGTGTTGGTGTAACGAATGCTATGGCCCTGGATTCCGTGGGAATGCACGCCAGCAGGATGATCGGTCCTGCGCTCGCTGGAATCTTGATACAGGTAGTGGGAATAATTGGAGGTTACGTCGTAATAGTCGCGCTGTACATGGTCTCCCTATGTTTCCTGACGGTGTTGAAGCTTCCCCCGCGCGAGATAATAACGACGAGCCACAGCGTCATAAGAAACCTGGCTGAGGGATTCATTTATGTAAGGACCAACCGGGTCATTCTGGCTACGGTAGTGGTGACCGTACTAATGAACCTGTTGCTGTTCCCGTACATGCAGATGGTGCCCGTTATTGCGAGGGATACACTGAACGTCGGCGCGGGCCTTATGGGACTCCTTATGGGAGCCGACGGACTAGGGGCAATCATAGGATCGATTGCGATCGCATCCTTCGGTCAGCTCCGGTACCACGGCCGAGTCTACCTCGGGGGTTCGATGATAGGACTTGTGCTGGTGCTGGCCTTCGCTGCGTCGCAGTGGTTCGCCGTATCGCTTCCGGTCCTGATTCTGCTAGGGCTTGGAACAGCGGGCTTCGGCACGATGCAGTCGACAATCATCGTGATTTCGGCATCAGACGAAATGCGTGGACGAGCTCTGGGAGTGATTTCGCTGGCCATTGGAGCAGGGCCGATAGGGGCGCTTCTAATCGGCGCTGTCGCGGAGACGACTTCGCCGGCAACTGGAATCACGATCTTCGCCATAGTTGGGATACTGTCACTCAGTCTGGTCGCGCTGTTGATGCCTGAGCTAAGGGCTCCCATGGCTCAACAAGCTCCAGCGATCACCCGGTCAGATCAGACTCAGGTCGGCGCTGAGGACTCGCAGGACGTAAAGGTAGAGTCACGCGCCGAACGAAGCTCGGAACCTGTGTAGGGTTACCTCAGGCTCAATCGGCGCAACGGGAACGTACTCCTCCTCCTTGATCTTGGCGACGATGAACCACGGCCCATCCTCGCGCAGGGCTTGGAGAAGTGTCGCCTCCAACTCCTCTTCGTCCTCAACTGTAGCTGTCTTTTCGATCCCGCAGGACCTGGCGACGCCCTCGAGGTCAGTATTGAAGGCTGTGTGACTCGCCTGATAGCCGGTCTGCGCCCATTGCTCGTTGTCCCAGACTACCACGACCAGATTGGACGGGTTCTCCCTGCCAATCGTAGCTATTCCCCCCATGTTCATTAGGAGGGAACCGTCCCCGTCGAGCGACAGCACCTTCTCATCCGTGGAGAGCGCCATCCCTAACGCGATCGATGAGCACAGCCCCATAGAGCCATAGGTGTAAAAGTTACGGTCACGGTGTCCGGCGTGCCAGAGCTCGTCAGTAGTAGGACCGAGATTTGCAACGACTGGGATATCGCCGATCAGGTCCTCTATCCTTTTCGTTGCCGAGAACCTGTGCAAATCACTCTCCTCGGATCGTTGACGCGTGATTCGTCATTTTCAATGGCACCACTGAGGGAGAAGCCATTGGCGGCTACGCCAGCTTCCCTCCATGGAGCATGGGTGTCATACAGAGGGCGAGTGGTTGCCTCGACGCGTAGCAGAGCTTGAGAGCGCCCGTAACTCGCATGTCGAGACGATCATCAGTGTCCAGCGTGTAGAACGGAATGCCCAGCGTGTCCAGGATCGGCCTGGTCGCCCTTCCCATGGCAACCTGAGCAATGTTGAACTCTCCAACCTCGCCGCGCAGATTGATGAACATGGGTAAAGGCACCCTGGCAGGCAGGCACAGGCTGGCCAGAGCATTGACGCAGTTGCCGAATCCACTCGACTGCATGAACACTGCCGCATTACGACCCGTCGCATAGGCGCCGGTCGCTATACCAATGGCCTCCTCTTCGCGAGTTGCAGACACAACGTGGAAGTAGTCGTCCTCCTCCATCAGCCTCGTTACCTGGTGAATGCTGATGTCCGGCACATATGCAATAAGCGACACACCGGAGTCCTTCAGAGAATCTACAATCGTTTCAGCCCAGTTCATAGATCAGATCCCCATAACGTGGTAGCCGGTGTCGACGTGGACTACCTCACCTGTGATACCGGTAGACATGTCCGAGCAGAGGAACAGGGCCGTGTTGGCCACTTCCTGGTGGGTTATGTTGCGTCCCATAGGGGATCGATCGGAATGCGCCCTCTTCATGTCTCTGTATCCGCTGATTACCCTGGAGGACAGCGTGTCGACAGGTCCCGCGCTGATCGCATTTATTCGGATATTGTCGCGACCAAGGTCCCATGCGAGCTGGCGCACTTCGTTCTCGAGTGCGGCCTTTGCAGTTCCCATCACGTTGTAGCCTGGAAAGACCCTGTCAGATGCCTGGAAGGTCATGGTGATGATGCTGCCGCCTTCCGTCATGAGCGGTACAGCTTGTCTTGCAACTGACACAAGGGAATAGGCGCTGATGTCGAGTGCCAGCCGAAATCCCTCACGAGGGGTATCGATGAAGGGTCCGCCCAGATCTTCCCGGTTGGCGAACGCCACCGAATGGACGATTATGTCGAGACTCCCCATTTCAGCTCGCGCGGTCTCAAAGGCGTTCTCGACTGACGAATCGTCGCTCACGTCACATGCAATGAGCGGAGCCCCTGAAGAGAGACCTGATGCGAGACGCTCGACCCCTGGCCTAATCCGGTCGTTCAGATACGAGAGCGCAACGCGAGCTCCTGCCTGGTCGAGCGCGCTGGCTATGTGCCAGGCAATGCTGCGCTGGTTCGCAACGCCGAAAACAAAAGCGTTCTTTCCTTCCAGATCAATGGCGTACAAGTAAGACCTCCAGAGTGACTGATCTGAAACTGCCGAATGGCATTTTACGCAGGCCAAATGGCTGGGACAAGGCTAGCTGACTGTTACGTCGGCAGCGAACCCGTCGATTTCAATGTCCACGCGGTTTCTAGCCGTGGAGTAGTCCGGCGTCTCGTGAAGTCCATCGTAAGTCTCAATGAATCGGCTTGATTCGAAAGTTGTGGAACTCAGCAGTGTCGCCTGATCGATCCGTGCCGCTACCCCTTCAGGAACCACTATCTCAACATGGGCTGCCCCGGCAGCAATCTCTATACTCGTCTTGCCAGCATTGGCGGGAAGGAAGATTCTTACGTCCGACGCCCCTGCCCCAACCACGACCTTACTGACATTTAGGTCACGCAAGTCCAGATCCAGGTCGGCTGCACCTGCGCTGATGTCAAGTTCGAGAGCAACTTCCGGCGAAATCATGAGCCGCCAGTCTCCAAAGCCGCCCAGGTTTGGACCGCTATCAACAACCGTTG
Organism: Dehalococcoidia bacterium; assembly: GCA_965116415.1. Taxonomy (GTDB): domain Bacteria; phylum Chloroflexota; class Dehalococcoidia; order Lucifugimonadales; family UBA1123; genus VXRN01. The sequence goes on along the minus strand of OZ220693.1, from coordinate 3,544,120 downwards.
ACTCTCCACCTGATCCGACCCGCACTCGTGCATCGCCCGCGGTAATGTCGATTTCAAGGCCACTCGTTGAGAGGTAGATATCAGTCATCCTACCCGATTGGTGACGACTCACCTCCGCCGGCCGATTGCCGAAGTCAGCAGCCATCAGTGTCGGGCTTCCAGGCAAATCCGAGGATCCTGCCATCACTTCCACTGAGCCTGCCCCGAATCCCATTCCCAGGCGAAGCAACTCCGTTTCGCCCAGGGGTTCTACATAGGTGACATGTAGAGCCTCGTCAGTCCGGCTCTCGGGCATTGTGACGAATGCCGCAGTAACCGCGCCAAACACAATCAGCGCTGCCACTCCGATACCCAACAGAGGAGCGCGGGGGCCCAGAAGCATCTTGATCCCGACCAGCACCAGAAGCACCGGCCAGTAATCAACCAGCTCCGCCCAAATTCTGAAGGGAAGCACACCCGCCGTGTTTAGCAGTAGTAGCGTTCCGAGCGCGACCAGCAGCACCCCAACCAGGGAGAATCCGCGACGCACTGTTTCTGAGCGTGAGGTAGTCATTGCAGTTCAGCGTTTTATGGAGGGAATCAGGATGGCCAGACCCAGCGCGACAATCGCGACGGGCCAGACGATGTCCCACCGTACGGAACCGAATACTCCTAGGTTGTGCAGCAGAATGATGGCTCCTAAGCCAATCAGTCCGAATGCCAGGATGTATTTGGCATTCTGCCTCCTGGACCCGCGTTGTTCAGGGTCCGATTCTTCGAGGACGCCCGATGGGTCTACGGCGTGTTCATCGTCAGACGCCGACCTTACTGGCACTCTCCTGCCGTCGGGTGTAACGATGGCCATGACAATGTAGACAATCAGTCCGATTCCACCGGTCGCTATCGTCAGCAGCACCCACCCTACACGAACGAGTACGGGGTCGATGTCGAAGTACTCAGCCAGCCCTCCGGCGACGCCAAACAGCAAACGATCATCACGACTCTTGTACAGCCTGTGGGCCTGTTGCGCCATCCGAGTCCTCCCACGTTACAGAGCCTGCCAGTACCTCCGACCTTCCACTCGCAGGAGTCGCCCGAATCCGGGGGCAGGAAAGTGCCCCGATACAGCCAGCGAATGCTCTCTTTCCATTCTATCAAACAACTCAGCCCTGCTAGCTCGGGACAGTTTCGGATTAGTGTCGGCCCTTGGACTCCAATCGGTGTGATGCGCCTGTACCGGCACATGGGCCGCATCACCGAGTACGACTGCGCTTTCTCCACCAGAACTGATAAGCACACTAGTGTGGCCGGGCGTGTGACCCGGAGTCGGCAGCGCAGTTAGGTGGCCGGTAATCGACTGCTCTCCGTCGATCAGGTCGACCAGGCCCTGGTCCATAAGCGACATGACCTTCTCTCTCACATAGGCAAACATGCTCATGCCGGCACGACGGGTGAACGTGTCCCAGTCCGCCTTGGGCACCAGGTAACGGGCGTTGGGGAAGTACGGGACAAGTTCGCCGTCAACATTGACCGTGTTCCAGCCGACGTGGTCACGGTGCAGGTGAGAGATGACGACAGTGTCTACGTCTTCTTTGCCTATTCCCTTGGCTTCCATGTCGGCAGCCAGAAGGCCCCACTCGGAGTTGTCGAATGGATGGTCTCCCTCTCCGAGACCGGTGTCGATCAGACACGTGTGATCGCCGAGATTCACCACGAATGACCCAACATTCATCCTGATGAGTCCGTCTTGGGTTAAGTGTTCGCCATAAGGCTCCCACTCGGTAGCGTCGATCGACGGGAAGAACTCGGACGTCTGGAAATGGATGTGCCCGTCAGTAACCGAAGTAATCCTCGCGTCGCCGACACGGATAGTGTGGTCTGCCACAGAGCGGCTCCTTGAGTGGCCGGAGTTTAGTGGTAGCTCGGAAGCACTTCGCTTCCAAGCGCATGTAGCTGGTCCATCATCATCTCAGGCGGACAGGCTGGCCGAGCCACGAACTTGTCGGCGCCGGCATCGATATACTCTTCGATCAGGGCTTTCATCCTGTCTGCGGTGCCGAATGCAGAGAAGCCGTCGTAGTCGACGTCTGTCCTGCGACGCAGCATGTAGGGTTCGGCAATGCGTCGGGCCTCTTCGTAGGAGTCCGCGATGCAGTAGCTGAATAGCGCGCCGTAGTGATCGTCCTCGATCTCGTTGCCGTACTCCAGCGCCATGGACTTGATCTGCGCGACCCCCTCGCCCACCTCCTCTGGGGTAGCCTGCGACACCAGCCAGCCGTCTCCGATTCTGGCCGTGCGCCTTATGGCGAACTCGCTGCGGCCCCCAATCCAGATCGGGGGAAGCTCTGACTGAACCGGTTTGGGTTGTACTGTCACGTTGTTGAGAGTGAAGTAACGTCCCTCGAACGAGACGTCGTCCTCGGCCCACAGGAGTCGCATGACCTCGATCGCCTCATCGGTCCTGCCTCCGCGCTGCCGCTTGGGGACCCCACAGGCCTCATACTCCCGCTCGTCTCCGGTGCCCAGGCCCACCGCGGGCAGCGATCGGCCTTTTGAAAGAAAGTCGAGCGTCGCAACTTCCTTGGCAAGTACTGTCGGGTTTCTGAGGGGCAGCGCGAGCACGTTTGTGCCGAATTTCAGGTTGGTAGTGCGAGCCGCGATGAATGACAGCGCAATCATCGGCTCCATATTGATGACCTCTGAGACGATCCGGTCGCTGAGCCACAGCGAGTCCACGCCTAGCTCTTCGCAGGTGTCCGTGTACTCCCACAGGTGGTCCGGGTCCTCAGTCGGAAACGGCCATCCGCCAAATCCAACGCCGATCTTGACTGACATCTGTTCCTCCTGAGACTGCCGCTGTCGCCCACCCGAGGAACCTGCCAGTTCTGTCGACTCTGGCGCTACAGGAACCTGGACGGGCTGAACGAAGCTAGGTGATCTTCTTGGTTGCCGTCAAGCATACCAGCGATGGCCTCACCTGTCGCGAGACACAGGAGTATGCCGTTCCTGAAGTGGCCTGATGCCAGGTACACGTTCTCGAACTCCGGAAGCGGTCCGATTACTGGAACATCGTCAGCAGATCCGGGCCTCAGCCCGGCGACCGCCCAGTTCAGGGCTGCATCGGTCAGTGAAGGTACAAGTGCCGAGCCCAGACCAAGTATCGAGTGCACGTTTCCAACCGTAACGCGATTGTCGAATCCAACCTCTTCAACGGTGGCGCCCACTATTACTGATCCGTCATTGCGAGGGACAAGCAGGCCCCACGACCCGTGGATTATGCTTCCGATACTCGCCCGAGTAGGACGCAGGTTCAGGTTGACTCCCCTGACCGGCTTTACCATGGGTCGGCCGGAGAAGCTGGGGCTGTCGTCACCGTACAGCCACCTGTCCATGAGTCCCGTCCACGCCCCGGCGGCAAGCACAACATTCCCTGCATAAACCGGCCCTTCACTGGTGTTCACACCAAGAACCCGGCCTTCGTCAATCAGCAGGCTGGTAACTTCGACGCCTTGGGCGATGGATGCACCGTGTCGACTGGCTGCACTGGCCAAGGCATCAGATATGCGCTGGTTGTTCACACGGCAGACATCAGGCTCGTGGACGGCGCCCACAACCGCTGGATTGACCCAAGGCTCCATCTGCGTCACGTCGTCGGAGTTCAGCCACCTGGCATCGGCTCCCAACGCGGCCAGCTGCCTCGTCAGACCCTGGAGCGCTATGACGTCGCCCTCACTCAGCGCAAGTACCAACTCGCCGCACTCTTCCAGTTCAATGTCTACGCCCGACTCATCCCTGAGGATGGGAGCATACTCGTGAAAGAGTTCGAGGCTTCTTCTACCGAGTCGTGCATAGTCGCTCTCTCCCGGGGAGGGCGAGAGAACACCCGACGCTGCGTTCGAGGCGCCTGAACCGATAGTGCCCTTTTCGAGGAGCGTGCATGAGATCCCACTTCGTGCTGTGAAATACGCGATAGCGGTGCCCACGACTCCACCGCCAACTACCACCACATCGTTGGAAGTGTTCACTTTGCAGGAACTCCGAGCAGGACGTCTGCTAGCTCACCAAAGTCGCTCACGACGAGGTCGGGGGCGTACTGCTCCGTGTCCTCGTACGGGAGCCCATATCGATTTACGTAGGCTCCACGGTAGCCACTGACTCTCGCGCCCATGATGTCGAACGAGTGGGCAGCGACCATCATGATCTCTCCCGGTTCGGCATTCAGAATACGGGCAGCAGAGCGGTAGACGCCCGGATGTGGCTTGAATGCTCCCGCCTCCTCAACGGAGATGATCGCGTCGAACTCAAACTCGATACGATTGTGGGCCAGGTGCGCAAGATAGTCCGGCTCGCCATTTGAAAGGGCAACGAGGCGGTACTTTTCGACCAGCCGCTGGAGACCCTCAAGCGAGTCGGGGTATGGACTCAGGTCCTGCCACACAGACATGAAATCGACAACCTGTTCAGACTCGAACTCGATTCCATTTGCCCGCAGCGAGTAGACAAGCGCACGCCTGCACGTCTCAAGGTAGCCACTATGGCCGATCATCAGCATCGAGTCCTGGAACTGCTCTATTCTCTGCCTCGCCCGCCACTGAGGATAGAACTCCGCTCCGGTCAGTTCGGAGCCGAGTTCCTTGAGAAACTGTCCGGTCGGACCCTCCAGGCTGCCTGTCAGATCGAGGACAGTCCCAAAGACATCGAACGTAAGCGTGGTCACTTTTTTTGAAAATTGCATAAATCCTGACCAGTGACGGGTATGGGGGCCTCTAACTCCCCACTCCTCTCCACTCGCTCCTAATTCCTAGACCTCATGGAATCTCCAGGCCCGGAAGGCGTAGTACAATCCGCCTGTAACCGTACTGCCAATCGCAGACCACATTATTCTCGCCATGTTGGGGGGCGAACGAAAATCGCCGTAGGCTACCAGCCGTTCGTTCCGCACGCCCTCTGGGTAGAAGACCTCACCCCACCAAACGCCTATCCACGCGCCGATCATTGCTCCGGCGAATACTATTGCAAGGGTCTTCCCGAATGTCATCCAGTCAGTCTCCGGCTTGAAGTACGAGACCGTCCCGGATATGCTGCACCCGATAGCAATAGCCGTTACCAGGAGCCACAGGGGCATTGCGAAGAGGCCTCCGGGGACGACCACGGCGGCAGTTATCAGCCCGGCCATACCCAACATGATACCGAACAGCAGCCCAAGTCCCGCCCGAACCGAAACGGCTATTACATATTCTACTGATACTTCCGGTAGTCGCATTGACTCTCCCCGCCCCCTTGCCATTGCCGCTCTGTCCAACACGCAGTCACAGCTGAGTCTGACTTGACAACAGGTCCTGTAAGCTGCGTTCCGTCATTATAGCAACGCGCTCTTTAGGGGACATAACTGAAGATGGGATTGGCCCGACGTCCCCTCAGACCAATCCCACCCTATCCAGTGATTCTGGCTCTTCGCCCTATCTAGTCGTCAGACTGGGCAACGGCCACACGTCCTACGCCCATGGCCTCAGCGGTTGCTATCACGTGGTCCCTCTGCTCAGACGTTAGCGGTTGAGTTGGGAGCCTCGGGTCTCCAACGTCGATGCCGAGCCTGTAGCTGAGCAGCGCCTTGATGACGGCGTGCATCCCGAATTGCCTGACGAGCGTGGTGAGCCTCGTGGCCCTCATCTGTGCTTCCTCGGCACGCGCCAGGTCGCCGGAGCTATACGCTCTCCAGATCTCTACCCAAAGCTCGGGGGCAATGTTCGGCGGACCGTCGACGCACCCGGTCGCTCCAATTGTCAGGGCGGGCAGCATCAGCGCACTGCTGCCGATCAGGCAGTCGAGTCCCATGTCGACCCAGTTGTACACATTGGTGAACATGATCGACGAGTGCTTGAGCCCCTTGAGCTGCGGCACTCCGTCTTGGATCTTCGCCATCAGTTCAGGCGTAATCTCCACACCCGTAGACTGCGGCAGGTTGTAGACGAAAAGTGGCAGGTCGGCCGCAGCCGCCACGGTCCGGTAGTGCTCGACGATGTTCTCGTCCGTCTGCCTGTAGAAGAACGGCGGAACGCAGCAGATCGCCTCGACTCCCGCTGCGGCGGCGTTCTCCGCCATTCGCGCCGCCCTCAACGTGGTTGGCGCTCCGACGTGCATGATGTTCTTGATTCTGCCTCGGTTCTGGTCGGCCGCGGCGCGGGCGATCGCCATGTTCTCGTCGTCGTCCAGCAGCACGCTCTCGCCAGTGCCGCCGGCAACCCAGAAGCCGTTAACACCGGCCTGGATGTTGAACTCCATTACCTCTCTGAACGCCGCCTCGTTGAAGCGGCCGTCGGACCCCATGGGAGTCGCTATCGCCGGGAGTATGCCTTCGAAGTCAGCCATCAATTGCCTCCGTGAGTTTGAATGGTACCGTTGACCTGCGCCCAATCGTATCTGAGGCAGCCAACCCGTGGCTAGTGTTCGCCTTTAAGCCCCGAAGGGCGTCGTCACACTCCTGTGGGTTCCATCGAGGGTATCGCCTCACCGTCACTCACCTCATTTTGTACGTGAAGGCTGTCTCAAAGTGGACGCGGAATCGACTCTCTAGGGTTGACGGACTCTCAGACCCTATGTTACAAACGGACAAGTTTTCGGCTACGACTATCACGGTGTCTTATAAGCACTATCAAACCACCAAGGAGGATTGGCGATTATGTGGCCTAAACTACCGGATAAGAGACTACTAATTGGGGTAGCGTTGGCCGCGATTCTCGCGCTCGCCCTCGCATGCTCCTCTAGTGAGGACACGACTACTTCCGCACCTGCGGCGGCCCCTGCAGCACCGGCTGCGGCTCCTGCGGCAGCACCGGCGGCAGCCCCAGCAGCGGCTCCTGCAGCAGCACCGGCGGCAGCCCCAGCAGCGGCTCCTGCGGCGGCTCCGGCAGCAGCTCCAGCGGCGGCTCCGGCAGCAGCTCCTGCACCAGCTGCGGCCATGGACGACTCCATGATGCCAAAGCCGACGGGCACGCTGACCATCGCAGTTTCAGGAGTGAACTCGCCAAACGGTCTGCCACGCTTCTGCACTGCCGGATGCTCTGAGACCATCTACATGTCTGGCATCACCGAGGTGCTGTTCAACTCGAAGGCCAACCCGGACGGAACGGTCACCACCGAGCCGATGCTGGCTCTGGACTTCAGCCTTGACCCGTCCCTCGAGTTCGGCACGTTCTCGCTCAGACAGGGCGTGCAGTTCCATCACGGCTGGGGCGAGATGACCGCGGCGGACGTTGCGTACAGCTACAACGACGCGAATTCGGTTACCAACCCTGAGTCCATCCACGGCCAGGCCGGTGACTTCGCGCCGCTGATCGCCTCCATCGAGGCCGTCGACGACTACACAGTCCAGCTGAACTACCGCAACTACGACTCCAGAGGAGTCCTGCACCGGTTCTCAAGGTTCTGGCAGACTGCCGCCATCGTGTCCAAGGACGTCTTCGACCAGTACGGCGTCGAAGGTACCCAGGACGTCTACGTAGGCGTCGGCGCCTTCATGGCCGAGGATGCAAACTACCTCGACTCTTGGAAGCAGAACGAGGGTATCAGGCTCGTAGCCAACCCGGACTACTACGCGACGGCGGACGGCAACGGACCTTTCGTTGAGAAGATCAACTGGCTGGAGGTTCCTGAGGGAGCTTCCCGCAGGGCCATGCTCGAGGCCGAAGAGGCGCACATCGCGCAGATCGCCACGAAGGACTTCCCTGAGCTCCAGTCCAAGGGCTTCGAGCTCCAGAAGAAGGGCCTGTTCAACACGATCCGAGACATCTCCTGGGTAGGCAACTACTGGGAGTCCCACTCCGGTCTGACCGGTGAGGCGCTCGAACGCGAGCGCGATATCAGCAAGCCCTGGATCGGCAACCCGTTCGAGAACGGCGACACCTATGACGAGAGCACGCCGTCCATGCAGACCTCCATGCAGGTCCGCAATGCGTTCTCTTGGGCAATCGAGCGTGAAGAGCTAGTCGAGAACCTTCTCGGCGGCCTCGGATTCGTGAACCACCAGGCGTACCTGTCGTCCAACAACCCCAACTACCGCGAGGAGTGGTCGTGGGGCACGGACTTCGACAAGGCCAAGCAGATGATGGCTGATGCCGGATATGGCGACGGCTTTGAGATGGACGTGTGGGTCGGCACCGGCGAGCTTGGTGCTGAGATCGGCGAGGCCGTCGGAGCAGACTGGGAAGAGCACCTTGGCGTTAAGGTCAACCTGATCAAGACCGCCTACTCGACCTACCGCCCCGGTCTGGTTGCCCGTACGAACAAGACCGTTGGTGTCTTCATCTGCGGCGACGAGAACAAGTCCAACTTCCCGTATGACTGGGCACACGGCTTCGTGGTCAGCAGCTTCAGCGCTGGTGGTTACGGCGTCGGCCAGGAGATCCCATACGCCACCGAGATCTACTCGACGATGGCGGGTGAACCTGACAAGGCCAAGCGTGAAGAGCTTGCTGCTCGCTTCTACAGCGAGAACCGCAGGCTGGCCAACTGCACCGGTCTGTTCGAAGAGCCGATCTGGCCCGTGTACAATCCCAACGTGATTGACGAGTGGGACATGCGCCCGATGGCTAACGGCAACCTGGGCACCATCAACAACGTTCGCACAATCCAGCTGAAGTAGCTCACTACCTCGCCTGATCGGTGACGTACTAGGCTAAGTGCTGCGCCCCCTGCTGAGAGGGTGATTCCTCCCGGCAGGGGGCGTGCTTGCCATAGGAAGACTCCCCATTCTCTTCCGTCTAGCACTTGCCCCATTGCGCAACACCTATCCGTGTAGTAAATTCTGTTTTAGTCGGCAGACCAGCCGCTGACGTTTGGACAACCAAGAACTAGCAAGGGATTTGACCTATGCGACAGTTCCTGATTAGAAGGTTCTTCTTCGCCATACTGGCGATTGTGGGCGCGACCATGATCACCTTCACTCTTTCGAGAGCAGCGGGGGATCCACGCTATCTCTACGCCCAGGAAGGCGGATATGGAATCAGCCCTGAAACGTGGGAGGAGCTTGGTAGACAGTTCCACCTCGACAAGCCAATTGTTGTTCAGTACTTGTTCTGGCTTGGCGACATCCTTCGTGGTAACTGGCAGGAAAGCCTTCTTGACCGTAAGTCCGTCTTCGGCAAGATTGTGGACCGGTTCCCGGCGACCATCAAGGTAGGATTCTCTTCGTTCCTGTTCGCGACGCTCATCGGCATACCCTTGGGAGTACTGTCCGCAGTCAAGCGGGGTGGTGTGTGGGACTATTTGGCTCGAGGATTCGCACTCTTCGGCCAGGGCATGCCAGTATTCTGGCTTGCCATCATGTTGATCCTGGTGTTTTCGGTACAGATCAGGTGGTTCCCTACGGGAACTCTTGGCGAGGGATTCTTCGATACGAGGTACTACGTGTTGCCAGTTATCGCCCTGGGCTGGCAGGCTGCAGCAACTTACCTGCGCCTGGTGCGCAGCTCTATGCTCGAAGTTCTGGACTCTGAGTTCGTCAAATTGGCACGCGCTAAGGGAGCGTCCAACAACGCAGTGATCTGGAAACATGGCTTCAGGAATGCGTTAATAGCTCCGTTGACGTTTGCAACCCTTCTCCTGATCGGATTCATTAACGGGGCGATCGTTGTAGAAACAATCTTCGCGGTTCCTGGACTTGGCAGGCTCGCATTCGAGTCGATCAACAACAACGACTTCCCCATCATCGTGGCTGTCGTGATGGTGGTCACCACGATGTTCGTTGTCGCCAACTTCCTAACTGACCTTACGTACGCTTACATAGATCCGAGAATTCGGTACTCATAGGCGCATAGGGGAGCACTCGTTCATGGCACAAGCAGACATCTCTGCCGACCTTGCACAACGGATCGGCGCGTCTCGTTCGAGCGCTGGCCGAGTCTGGTACTTCATCAGGCGGTGGCCCGTTATTCCGATGGCATTTCTCGCGATGTTCATATTCCTCGCGATATTTGCCGACATAGTCGCGCCTCACAGCGAAAGATTCACCGTATCAGACAATGTCAGATTGCCTCCGGCCTGGTATCAACCGATCGTCATTTCCGCTCTGGACCTGCCCAAGGTGGTGTTTACCGAGAACGGCGAACAGAAGCAGATGGGCGTCGCAGAGGCCATCACCCAGTATGGCGTTGACATCGACTCAGAAAAACTGAACAGCCCCAGCGAGCTCCGGGCAGCTTTCCAAGACCAGACTGACCTTCAAAAGGTACGTGTGCTGGTCGTCCCGATCGTCAAGGGTGTTAGGCCTGTTGGCTCAGAAGACGACGCTCCCTGGGAACCTGTTGATCTGAACGTCTTTGAAGCTGCGGAGCTGTATGGTTTCGAGATCACAGTCGAACAGTTGATCGACCCCCTCTACGGCGGCGAAGTGGTCAAGAGCTCCTTTGAAGCATACGCCAACCTCGAAGTCGATGTGACTGATACGGTCGCTGTACCTGTTAGAACGGGTGTCGCTGAAGCCGCTGCGAGGTACGGCGTCGTAATCCCGGAGGACCAGCTCAGCAACCAGACCTTCATTGAGGAAGCGTTCGCTAAACAGGCCAACGTCATCGCCAAAGTGCATATCCCGACGTGGGCCCATCCACTTGGTGGAGACCACATCGGTAGGGACCTGCTCAGCCGTGTGATTCACGGGGCCCGGGTCACACTTACAGTCTCCATGATTGCTCTCCTGAGTGGACTACTAGTAGGGGTCGCCATGGGACTGATTTCGGGCTACTTTGGCGGCTTCGTCGATGAAGTCATCATGAGGATCACTGACATCTGGCTGGGTATTCCGTTCATCCTGCTCGCTATCGTGGTCGTGATCGCCGTCGGTCAGACTTTCGTAATTCTGCTTATGCTGCTCGCCCTAACAGTGTGGGCAACATTCGTCAGAAATGTCAGGGGTGAAGTCCTGACCATCAAGGAGAGGGACTACGTAAGCCTCGCACGAGTTGCGGGAGCGTCCACTTTCAGGATGATTATCTGGCACATATTGCCCGGTGTGGTGAACACGATCATCGTCCTTGCAACTCTAAGGGTCGGCCAGGTCATCCTGACCGAGTCGATTCTCAGCTTCCTCGGGGCGGGCATCCCGCCCCCGACTCCGGCATGGGGCGCAATGGTGAACGATGGCCGCCTCTACATTAACGACGCGTGGTGGATCTCGTTCTTCCCCGGCGTGTGCATCTTCCTGCTGGTCATGTCGCTGAACTTCTTCGGTGACTGGCTGAGAGACAGGCTCGATCCAAGGCTCAGGCAACTCGACTAGATTGAAACCTCACCTCTCCCTCAAGGGAGAGGGTTAGGGTGAGGGTGTAAGTCTTCCTTCACCCGCTGTGGTTTCGAAGTACAGGGGCAGGCTCCATAAGGCCTGCCCCTATTCTGTTGAAATCACGTAGAATAGATGGCAACCAAATACAGAGACATCTCGTAGACGAGGATAGACGATGATTGGACACCACAAGCTGAACAGGAAGCTGGCAATGCGTTCCCTCTCCTATCTGGCCGCCATCGTTGCGCTGCTCTCCCTGGCGTCCCTCGCCTGTGGAGTCGAGTCTGGGGACCGCAGACCGGCTCGCCAGGGAGACACGGAAACTCTTGAGTTCCACAGGACTCCCGTCACAGCCTTCGAGCAGTTCAGGATTAACGTGACCAAGGAAGAAGACGCTGACTGCTCCATAGATCCCAGTGATGTCGCGGTCCAGATGGGCAACCGAGTCCGGCTGGCGATTCAGCTTCCGACTGATATCGCGCAGGGAACAACAGGGTCTCTTGAGGTCACGGGTGAAAAGCAGCAGCTCCAGTTCAAGATCGATGGGTTGGAGATGACCGCCTCAGGTGGAGCGTTTGGGACCGGCAAGACTGCGTTCGATATCGAGCTAGAGTCCGGCGCCCGCAAGAGCTACGACTTCAACGCTGCCAACACCGGAGCATTCGACATGCTGTGCGACGGCGCCAAGGTGGGGACGTTTACAGTCAATCCTTCAGGCTAACGTCAGTAACTAATTCACAGGAAATTTGGCCAGACGGCTCTCCCGTCTGGCCCTTTAGTTTTCTGGAAGCGTCAGCTTTGTAACCGTATCGTCTGACGTATTGGTCACCCAGATACTGGTCCCGTCGAATGCCAGCCTGCCGGAGCCTGCGCCAACCGGGTAGGTCGCCACTACCTCACCCTCAAGGTTCATCCTCGAGACAGTCCCGTCGGCGCTGTTGGCGGTCCAGACGTGAGTGCCATCGAACTCCAGGCCGTACACTAGCGGTCCCAGCGCGTCCCTCACGATGTCGTAAGGCAGCGGACCCGCCTTGAAGCGGGCAACCTCACCGGTCTCCTGGGATAGCTTGCTGATGGTGCCCTCACGCCAGTTGGCAGCCCAGACGTGGTCTCCGTCGAACGTAAGAGCCATGGGCGTATCGCCTGCCTCGAAAACCTCCATGGTGTCACCTGTCTCGATGTCGATCTTGGTGACCGTGTCGTTGCGGGCGTTGGCTACCCAGACGTAGCCGTCCGCATGAACCAGGTCGCTGGGAGCACGCCCAGATGGGAAGACGCCAAAGATGGAGCCATCCGGCTCGATAACTGTCAGCGTATCCTGGACGTACGAGGCGATCCAGACGCGCTCCCCGTCAAAGGTAGCGGCGCGAGGGGCGATACCGATCTCGACGTTCATGTCGGCCGTGCCAGAACTCCCTACCCTGCTTGCAGTCGTCTCGGTCATGTTTGCGGTCCAGACTGACTCCCCATCGAAGGCTATAGCGTTCGGTTCGTTGCCGACCTTGGCGTCCTGGACGACCTCACCGTCCAGGTTGAGTTGAGTCACAGTGCCGTCAAGCGCATTGGCTACCCACATCGAATCGCCATCGAAGACGATTGCGACGGGCGCGTCGCCGACGTCGAAGTGCTCAGCGGTCACGCCTTCCATTGTGAGCCGGGAGACGGCGTCGGCGCCAGGATGCAGTACCCACAACGCCTCACCGTCGTACACCATGTCGCTGGGAGAGCGTCCGAGGTGGAAGGTGCCCAGATTCTCGCCGTCCAGGCCCATCCTGTTGACCGTCTGACTCTGACGGTTGGATACCCAGACAGACTCGCCGTCGAATTCCACGTCGCCCGGCAGTGCGCCAACGTCGTAGGTCGCAACGATCGCGCCATCCAGCGAAATCTTGCTTACAGTGCCGTCGAGCGCGCTCACTACCCAAATGTGTTCGCCGTCGAACGCCATTCCCCTGGGGCCGGCGCCAACCTCGACGGTTGCAAGGATCGTACCGTCACTCGGTCTCAGCTTCATGACGGTGTTGTCGTAGTTGTTCGCGACCCACAGGTTGGAACCGTCCCACTCCATCGCGATGGGGTTACTGCCAACTTTGTAATTTCCGATGGGCGTCGGGGCAGTATGGTCAGGTGGCACTGCTGCAGGGAGCTCGCCGCCCAGCTCCCTGATCTTCTCAGGCAGCGCGAGGGCCGTGATCGTACCGTCGTCGTTGTTGGATGCGAAGATATACCCGCCGGCGTACTTCAGTGCGGCCGGACGTCTTCCCGGCCTGAAGCTGGCGACAATCTGGTAGTCGTCGCTGAGCATACGGATGCCAAAGAACGTCGCGAGCCACATCGTGTCGCCGTCATAGGCGAGCGCCCGCGGGTAGAAGTCGGGAAGCGACACGACCAGCCCTTCGCTGCCGTCCGGCTCCAGGCGCTGGATTGTGTCGTCTGACTGGTTGGCGATCCACACGGACTCGCCATCGAACATTATGCCGGTAGGCCCACCGCCGACGCGGAAGGTCTGAATGGTAGGCACCTGGATGGGGCCCCTCGGAAGAGGGGGATCTGTTGGACCTCCCACGGGAGACTGGGCAGCTCCAGCCACCTGGGGCTGAGTGCTTCCGACAGGTAGCGGAGTAGGAGTTGGACCGGTAGCTATCGGTGTGACCGTAGGAGCAGGTGTTGGCTCCTCCTGAACGGGGGTTGAAGTTGGTGGGGCAGTTGTCGGCGCGGGTTCCACTGGTGATGCAGGTTCAGAGCCACATGCCCCGAATAGCAACGCCAGAAGCGCAAATAGTGAGATAGTGCTCAGCTTCATTTGGTATCCGTACTCCTACCGGTATTGCCAGAGACGCGGCTAGCCAGATTCAAGCGATCGGTCAATGAACCTCTCAAGAATACAGCTAACAGAAAGGGGCGTGCCACCAATCACGAGGCACGCCCCTCAACTTCAAATGTAATTCTCGCTGACTAGTAGAGGTGGCACACCACCCTGTGACCCGGTACTGGCTGTGTTTCCACGGGAGGAGTCTCAGCGCAGGGTTCGAAGCCAGACGGGCAGCGGGGATGGAAGTGGCATCCCTCAGGCGGGTTAACCGGTGAAGGCACCTCGCCTGTCAGGATTATCTCCTCGCGTTCGATGTCCGGGTGCGACGGCAGGGCCGCAGACATCAGTGCCCTCGTGTAAGGGTGCAGCGGATTGTCGTACAGCTCTTCGGTCTCGGCTTCTTCAACGATCCTGCCGAGGTACATGACGCCGACCATGTCGCACATGTAGCGCACGGTCGCGAGGTGGTGAGCAATCAGCAGGTAAGTCAGGTTGTGCTCATCCTGCAAGTCTTCGAGCAGGTTCATGATCTGGGCGCGAATCGATACGTCCAGGGCCGAAACGGGCTCGTCCAGAATGATGAGCTTGGGGTTGAGCGCGAGCGCGCGAGCGACTCCGATGCGCTGTCTCTGCCCTCCAGAGAACTCATGGGGGAACAGGTTGGCCTGGTACTGCTGAAGTCCTACCTCTTCGAGAAGGTCGCCTACGCGGTTCCTGATCTCGTTCTTGGTCATCGTGCTGTTGACCTCGAGCGGCTCACCGATGATGCTGCCTACGCGCATCCTTGGATTGAGCGAAGCCCATGGGTCCTGGAACACAGCCTGTACGCTGGACTTGTAGTACCTGGTGTCTTCCCTGCTCAGGGCGGTTGCATCCATCCCCTCAAAGAAGAACAGGCCGTCGGTAGGCTCTTCCAGCTGCAGGATCAGCTTCGCAGTTGTGGACTTCCCGCATCCGGACTCGCCCACGAGTCCATACGTCTTGCCCTGCTCAATTTGGAAGTTGATGCCATCCACAGCCTTGAGCATTGCCTTGTTTCGCCCAAGGAAGCCAGAACCAACTGGGAAGTGCTTCTTAAGGTCCCTAACCTCGAGAAGCGCGCCGTTGGTGCCATTTTCGCTAGTCATGAGTCAATAACCTCTCAAAGCAGCTATCTAGTCACCGTCACCGGCGGCAGCGCTGATGGCAGCGCCTTCAGATTCTCTCATCCAGCACGCGGCGTGCTGACCTTCGTCGACCGGGAAGTCAGGCGGGTACTCCTCAAGGCACTTGTCGAAGCTGTACCTGCATCGGGGTGCGAATGAGCATCCCTGCGGAAGGTCCCACAGCGCCGGAGGCTGGCCGGGAATGGAGTAGAGGCGTTCCTCTGTCTCTTCCATCTTCGGGACCGACTGAATCAGCGCCTCAGTGTACGGGTGAGACGGGTTGTTGAAGATCTGCCGGACATCCCCCTGCTCCACGATCTTACCTGCATACATCACGGCAACGCGGTCGCACATCTTTGCGACGATTCCGAAGTCGTGTGTGATGAAGATGATGCCCACTCCCGTGGACTCCTGGAGCTCACGGAGCAGTCGCAGATACTGGGCCTGAATCGTTGCGTCCAGTGACGTGGTCGGCTCATCGGCGATAAGGACGACAGGGTCGCACGAAATGCCGATTGCTCCTACTACGCGCTGGCGCATGCCGCCAGAGAGCTGGTGTGGATAGTCCTTGATCCTGACATCAGGAGCCGGGATCCTGACTTTCCTGAGCATGTCGATGACGGTGTCCTTGAGCGCCTCACCACCCAGACCCTTGTGGATCTTCAGGGCCTCACCAACCTGGTCTTCAATGTCGAAGACAGGATTCAGTGCGGTCATGGGGTCCTGCAGCACCATGCCTATGCGGCTGCCGCGAACTTTCTCCATCTCGCCCTCATCGAGGGTGAGAATGTCCTCGCCTTCAAGCAGGACTCGCCCACCGACGATGTGGCCTGGAGGAGAAGGTACCAGCCTCATGATGGACAGTGTGGTAACCGACTTGCCCGAGCCTGACTCGCCCACGATGCCAAGTGTCTCACCCCGCCTTAGCTGGAAGCTAACGCCGTCAACCGCCTTGACAACGCCCCAGCGAGTTACGAAGTACGTTCGAAGGTCCTGAACATCAAGGACCATCTCGCCGATACGGTCGTTGGAAGTCGTCATCCTTCTTTACTCCTTCCGTTTATCCCTTCGGGAATGGTGGAGGCCGATGCCTCACGATTCGCAGCTGAAAGTCCTGCCAACGACAAACCGCGCTCGCGAGAATTGGACTTCTGCAAGCGTGCCCAATATAGCCAATAAAGGGTCAGAACGCAACCCTGCTCACATCGAAAGCACACAGTCAAGGCGTACAGCCATGATATGATTGGGACAACAGCTAAACGGAGCCATTTCTTCCACCACTGGGAGTTGGGAAGTGACAACTGCATCCGATTCAAACACAGGGACTATGTCAGCCTGTCCTAAGTGCGGGCAAGGCATGAGACGAGAGCATGACGGAGTGCGGGTTCCGCCAATGCCAAAGGTGTTCTGGTTCTGTACCAACTCAGACTGCGACGATGGTCGAAACAACCGGCTGTACAGTGGCGGGTAGAAAGATCCAGCAGCCTCCGCAGATTGACGTTATGGGGCCCGGATAGTAGAATTCAAGCTAACGGATCGACAGACTCGACTAGGTTCAGGAGCTTGGGGCAATGGTTAGGGAAGCACCGGTACCGCTGACGATAAACATAGATAAAGATGCCGCTGAATTCGTGCGAGTCTTTGCTCAGCAGTCCGGGAAGCCCGACTCGAACCTGCGTGTTGGGGTCAAAGGCGGCGGATGTGCAGGCATGACCTACATCCTGGATCTGGTAGACGCACCTGAGGAAGACGACAAGGTCGTAGAAGAACATGGACTGCAGCTCTACGTAGACCGCAAGTCCTACATCTTCCTGGCCGGAACTACACTGGAGTACTCCGGCGGTCTCAACGGCAAGGGGTTCGTGTTCAACAACCCGAACGCGAAGACCACATGCGGATGCGGAACTTCGTTCAGCGTTTAGTCGACATAAAGCAGGTATCAGGGACAACGCGCCGCGTCAGTTGAACGCGGCGCTTCTCATTTGGGAGGGAAAAGGCTGTGGCTACCCAGATTTCGACCAAGTCGGCACTCAGCGCCAAGCTTCGAAGCGGGGCAGTCGCATTCGATACTTCAGACTCCGGGAGACTGAAGGTGGCCGGAGAAGATGCGATCGATCTGCTCGACCGGCTCTCCACAAACGATTTCAGGCTGCTGCAGCCAGGACGCGGATTCGGCACCGTTCTCACAACGAACAAAGGGCGAATCATCGACCTGCTTCGTGTCCTCCAGCGTGAAGACGATCTGCTGATGCTTACAAGCCCGGGAACTGCTGAGAGAATCATCGAGTGGATCGATTTCTACACATTCGCCGAAGACATTGAGGTCGAAGACATTTCAGCGAACACTTCCCAATGGCTAGTCGTTGGGGAAGGTGCAGAGGACGCAATCGCCGAGGCCGGTTTCGACACGAATGGACTGGGCGAGTCACTCAGCCACACTACGGCTGACGGCCACTCGACTACTGTACGCACGATGTTCGGGGAGTTCCCCGCGTATGAGCTGATTATGCCGGCCAGCGATGGGACACCTGCTTTTGGTGTGGACGAGTTTGGTAAGTCTGAATTCGCACAACTTCGCGTCGAGCAGGGAGTTCCGGCCTACCCCTATGAGATGAACGAAGACAGGAATCCGCTGGAGTCCCTCCTGAAGCCCCACATCAGCTTCAACAAGGGTTGCTATATCGGTCAGGAAGTGGTGGCACGCCTCAACACGTATGACCGCGTTCAGCGGTTCCTGTGCCAGCTCGCCGTGGACGACGATGAGAAGGTGGACACAGGTGCGTCTGTACTCGTAGATGGTGACCAGGTGGGTGAGATCACAACATCGGCCCCCGGTCTGGCGCTGGCATACCTGCGTAAGCGCTTCTACGAGGAAGGGCTACGGGTAGAAGTCAGCAGCAACGGCGCAGCCACGGGCGCCACCGTGCGAGACATCAGGCCGCCTGAGTATAACGACTAGTCTTCGTCGTTAGCCTTCAGGGTCAGCCCACCGTCGACCAGTATCACCTGACCCCGGATCATTTCAGCATCGGGGGAGCACAGAAACGCGACAGTTTTGGCGATGTCCTGTGCTGTGACCATCCTTCCGACGGGAGTGTTGTGCCCAGACTCGAGCATCTGCTCGCGGTTCGGGAAGTGGTCCAAGGCGCCAGTATCCACGTATCCGCCCGACACAGCATTTACAGAGATGCCCAGGGGAGCCAACTCCACTGCCAGGTACCGCGTCACCGCCTCCAGTGCGGCCTTGGATACGCCAACAGAGAAGTAGAACGGAAGGACACGTCTCGACCCTTCGCTGGTTATGTTGACAATGTGACCGCCATCGGACATCAGCCCAGTGGCCCTGACAGCACACAGCCAGGCAGCCCTGGCGTTGACGTTGAGCGTCCAGTCCCAGTGCCGCGCTTCCAGCTCCACTGCCGGTCGCTGGACTCCGGTTGCGGCGTTGTTGACCAGGATGTCGAGTCGTCCGTACTCAGCCTCGACTGCATCGAACAGATCGCTGATCTTCTCTTCGTCACCGAGGTGTGCCCGGACCCTGAGACAGCGGACTCCGTGAGATTCGATGGCCTCGACAGCCGAGGACGCCGCACTGTGATTCCTGAGGTAGTTGAACGCTATATCGGCGCCCCGACTGGCAAACTCGAGTGCAATCGCCAGACCGATTCCCCGAGAGCCGCCTGTTACCAGCGCAACCTTGCCGTCGAGCCTCACTTCGGGACTCTCAGATCGCCATTCCGCCGTCGACGCTTACGATCTGGCCCGTCATGTACTTCGCCTTCTGACTGGCCATGAAGGCGACCAGATGGGCAACGTCGTCGACCTCACCGAAGTGACCCTGCGGAATCCATGTCATGATCCGGTCCTTGGTTGCCTGTGGGAGAACGTCAACGGTGTCGGTGCTGATATAGCCGGGCGTGACTGTGTTAACGGTAATCCCGCGAGTAGCGACTTCCTTTGCGAGCGCCTTGGTGAAGCCGATCATTCCGGCCTTCGAGGCGGAGTAGTTGGCCTGTCCAATGTTGCCCCTGATCCCCACTACTGAGCCGATGTTGATTATCCTACCCCACCTCCGTCGAATCATCTGCCTTACAACAGCCCGCGTGCAGTAGAACATGCCATTGAGGTTTGTCGCGATGACTCTGTCCCAGGCATCATCGCTCATGCGAACCAGCAGGCTATCGCTGATGATACCCGCGTTGTTGACAAGTATGTCTATCTGGTCGAATCGCTCATTGACCTCGTCAATCATTCGAGAGACCTGGTCGAGATCGCTCACGTCCGCCTGGACTGGGAATGCATCGACTCCGAGTTCATGGAGGCCTTCTACTGTGACGTCCGCTTCGTCCGGGGAACTGTTGTAGTTGACCGCTACACTTACTCCCTGTTCGCCGAGGCGAAGTGCGACTGCTCTTCCAATGCCTTTGGACGCTCCGGTTACGAGCGCGAAGCGTCTCTCTATGTCAGACTTGGCCAAGTTGCCTCCGATTGCAGTTTGACTTATCCGTCGAGTCCGGAGTCGAGCGACTCAAGTCGACGATTCATCTGGGATACGAACTCAGTCTCGACGGCCAGTTTTGCCATGCCAAGCGCTCTCTCCACAGCGTCGGCGCGGGCAGCTCCGTGACCGACCACGCTAACGCCATTGACTCCAAACAGCGGCCCACCTCCACGACTCTCCACCACGTTGTTCATGTCGTAGAAGTCCTGCAGCAGGGAGTCGAGTTCATCGCCAGGGACTACTCCGTCCAGTTTGGACCGCAGGTGCTCACCCAGCTGCTGACCAAGACCCTCGGTGAGCTTCATGACGATGTTGCCGACAAAGCCATCACAGACAACGACTTCGGCTGCCCCTTTTGGAAGGTCGTTTGCCTCGATATTGCCAATGAAATTCAGGCCGCTCTTCTCGAAGAGTTCCGTAGTCTCTCGGACTTGCCTGTTCCCTTTTCCAGCCTCGGCTCCGACGCTCAGCAGGGCTACCCTGGGGTTATCCGACCCGAAAAAGGTACGCGCGAAGACGTCTCCGATCGCTCCAAAGCTCAGTAGTTGGCCTGGCCTGCAGTCGACGTTTGTGCCGAGATCAAGTATGCAAGTATTGGGCGCGACGCCGACGACCGGTCCGCCGAGGGCTGGTCTCTCAACACCTCTTGCGAGGCCCAGCACGACGGCCCCGGCGGCCATCGCAGCGCCAGTAGAGCCCATGGTGACGCAGGCGTCCGCATGACCCTGCCTGACCATTCCAGTCGCTACAAGGATCGACGCCCGAGGCTTCTGTCTCAGGGCGAGAGCCGGCGACTCTTCCTCGGCTATCACTCCTTCGCTTGGAACAACTCCGATCGGCAGACGCGATGTGTCGTAGGAGCTAAGCTCGTACTGGACGGCTTCCGGGTCGCCTACGAGCATCACCTGTCCCTGGCCCGTGGCTGCGAACTGCACCGCACCCCTGACTACTTCAGAAGGAGCATTGTCTCCTCCCATGGCATCTAGGGCGATCCGTACGGTTGGGGTTTCAGTACTCAAACTAACACCATTCCTATATCTGCGAGTGTACTAAGCTGGGACGGTAACTTCAGTCTGACCCGAAATCGCGACCTCTCCATCATCCTTCGTCACCGAGACCGTGCAGACAATGCGACGCGACTCCCCAGCGACGGTGACTCGCTGAACACTGCCGGTGGCGGTGACCGTCTGGCCAGGTTTAACAGGTGAACGGAACCTGATCTTCATCTTACCGGTACTGGCCCAATTCGATCCGAATGCGTCGGTCATGATTTCAGAGATGGTCGCGGCGACCATCATTCCGTGAGCGATGGTGCCTCCGAACTGGGTCTGTGATGCAAACTCGTGGTCGATATGGATCGGATTGAAGTCGCCGGACGCGTGGGCATAGTCCTCTATGCGACCTTGATCCACAACCTTTACGACCTTCGGAAGGTTGTCTCCCTTCTGCATGACTATTCAGTCCCTCGCGGCCCCAGCCCGGCCGGAATCATAATCGTGCTCTTCCCCGACATGACATCAGCTTCGTCACTATCGGCTACTCGGCAGTCGATTACCAGAAATCGCCAGTCTCCCCTCACTGAGTTCTGCACCAGGGTCGCCGCACATTCCAGTGAACCGCCTACCGGGACAGTAGACATGAACTCGAACTCCTGACCCGCGTGTAGCGTCCCTCCAGGTATCCGCAGGTCCTGGACCACACCGCGAATGCTCAGCGCAGCAACAGCCATTGCCGGAACAAGCTGGATTCCATCCCTGTCAAAGAGCGGGGGATGGTCATCCTGAACCGCAGCCACATAGTCCGAGACCATCTCTTCATCCACCTGATATGAATGCCTTGAGATCTCCTGGCCCGGCTGTAGATCTCCGTAGTCAGAAACCATACTTCCTGCGATTTCCGTAGGTTAGAAATTCGCCACGATTATAGAGACACCAAGGGGTCAAATCAACGCGGCTCACTCACTCGGACAGATTCGTCGCCCCACGCTGCATCTGTGCCTCCTCCAGCAGACGCTCCAACACGACATAGGATGCCTCCTCGGAGTAGTCGAGCTGGCACACGCCCAACACACGGTACAGCACACCTGTAGATACGCGGGCCAGGACCGACTCTCCCAGCGGTGGCAACTTGACCCCAAGGGCCTGAGCCACAAACCCACCGGCGAGCATTCCATTGGGTGTCAGGTAGCATCGAAGGACTTCCTGGTCCTGGTAAGTAAGTACCAGGCCCTGTTCATCCTGAGCAAGATCCATTCTGAGGTGCGCTCGTGGCTGGTCTATCAGCCCGTCACCAAAGTCCGTTACGAGCACGTCCGGGGTAGCCACTCGACAACTCCTACAGGCATCATGTGCGTATAGCGGGATTATAGACTAGATGGCGTGAGCAGTAGCAGACTCTCTTGCGCCTGTCTGAACCGTACCAATAGAATACCGGGCAGGATTCGCAGGGAACAGTGTGGAGGAAGGCGCCAGCATGACAACGATCTTTGAAGAACTCGGCGTAAGACCCGTTATCAACGCCCAGGGCAACCGCACCCTACTCGGAGGGGGTACTCCATCCCCCGAGATCAGGGCGATGATGGACGCCGCTGAAGACTACTACGTCAACATGAGCGAATTGATGGACGCGGTGGGCGAGCGTATCGCCGACATGCTTGATGTCGAGGCTGCACTGGTGACGTCGGGCTGCTCCGCTGCACTGGCCTACGCTGCGGCGGCATGCATGACAGGCGACGACGTAGAGAAGATCGAGCGGATACCAGACACGTCGGGTATGCCCAACGAGATCATCATCCAGCGCCAGCTGAGAGTCAAATACGACCGGTGCATGTCGATACCTGGAGGCAGGCTGGTCGAAATTGGAAGCGACGAGCGGACCACGGTGGAGGACCTCGAAGGAGCAATAGGCTCGCAGACGGCAGCGATCCACTACCTCGCCCCCGGTGACAGGAGTCCCGGGGCCCTTCCGCTTGAGACCGTCATCGACGTAGCACATGCAAACGACGTGCCAGTTATCGTCGACGCAGCCGGACAGGTATACCCAACCGACCTACTAAGCCGTTACGTGAAGATGGGAGCCGACCTGGTCGCGTACGGGGCCAAGTACTTCGGTTCAGTGAATTCGAGCGGACTGCTTACAGGAAGAGAAGAGCTAGTCAACATTGCACGTTCCCACAGCTTCGTGGGATTTGAAGCATCGCCCATCAGGTCATTTGGGCGTCCAATGAAGGTTGACCGCCAGGAGGTCGTGGCCGTGTACGGCGCGCTGCGCGCCTGGTTGACCATGAACCACGAAGACAGGTTCGCCGTCTACGAAGCCAGAATCGACACATTGAGGTCTGGGCTGTCTGGGATCGACGGCGTCTCGCTGGTCGATTTGGCCGACGACGGTCCGGCTGAGGGTCTGACTGTCATCATAGATCCTGACGTAGTTGGGAAATCCGGAGCTGACGT
Organism: Dehalococcoidia bacterium; assembly: GCA_965116415.1. Taxonomy (GTDB): domain Bacteria; phylum Chloroflexota; class Dehalococcoidia; order Lucifugimonadales; family UBA1123; genus VXRN01. Next base: position 3,520,956 of record OZ220693.1, on the reverse strand, counting down.
TGTCGAAGAGCTTCGCAGCGGCAACCCAAGCATCTGGGTGAGGGAGTTCGACACCGGTGATCGATTTGGCATCAGGCTCCTCACACTGAGCGAGGGGGCTGAAGGGGTCATAATCGACCGTCTACGAGAGATCCTCGGGTAGTCGCCAGCAGCAATGATCTCGATCGAACTTATCCGTAGAGACACCGATGCAGTGCGCGAGGCGATGCGCAGGCGCGACTACGACGCCAGCTCCATCGACAGGATCCTCGAACTGGACGCTGAGCGCAGGTCGTCGATCGTCCAGGTCGACGAATTGCGTGCGAGGCGCAACGAGGTCAGCCAGCAGATTGGCCGATCCAGAGAGAGGCCACCCGAGCTCATTGAGGAAATGCGTGAAGTCGGACGGCGGATCAGCGAGCTTGAAGAGAGCCAGCGCACCGTTGAAGACGAGCTGGATACGCTGCTCCTGGCGATACCGAACATTCCAGACGACAGTTCCCCTGTTGGGCAGGACGACTCGTCGAACATCGAGGTAAGGCGTGTCGGCGATCTGCCGTCGTTTGCATTCGAACCACAGGCCCACTGGGACATAGTTGAGAACCTTGGGATAGCTGACTTCGAGCGGGGAGCGCGCCTGGCAGGTTCAAGATTCTTCGTGCTGAGGGGCCTCGGGGCCAAGCTCCAGAGGGCTGTCATCTCCTTCATGATCGACCTGCACGTAGAGCAGCATGGCTACACCGAGGTCTATCTGCCGTACCTGGTGAACAGCGCTACAGCCCTCGCCAGCGGTCACCTTCCGGGATTTCGGGAGGAGATGTACCGCGATGAGGAAGACGACCTGTGGTTGCTCCCTACGGCTGAAGCGGCGATAACCAGCCTTCACCGCGATGAGATCCTGTCCGCCGACGAATTGCCGAAGTATTACGTTGCCCACACGCCCTGCTGGAGGCGCGAAAGGACATCTGCCGGCCGGGACACGCGCGGCATGACGCGGGTCCACCAGTTCGACAAGGTGGAGATGTACAAGTTCGTCGAGCCTGAGAGTTCGAGCCGGGAGCTGGAGTCTCTCACGGCTGCTGCTGAAGACGTCGCAAAGGCGTTGGAGATACCATATCGGATCCTGGAGCTGTGCACAGGAGATCTGGCGTCGCCAGCGGTAAAGGCGTTCGACGTCGAGATGTGGGCGCCTGGAGCAGACCGTTGGCTGGAAGTTAGCTCATGCTCGAACTGCACCGACTACCAGGCGCGCAGGGGTCGCATCAGATACAGGCCAGAGCCGGGAGCGAGGCCACGACTGGTCCACACGCTGAACGGTTCGGGCCTGGCGCTGCCAAGGGTTATGATCTCAATACTGGAGAACTACCAGCAGGAAGACGGCTCGGTGGTCATCCCTGAGGTGTTGAGACCGTACACAGGATTCGACAGGATCGCTACGCCTCAATAGGGGCGTTGTGCTCCTCCCTTAGAATCCTCTTCAGCACCTTGCCCATTGGGTTCCGAGGAAGCTCTTCGACTACAACCACTGACTCGGGCCTCTTGTAGCTCGCAAGTCTCTCCCGGCAGTACTCGATCACGTCAGCTTCGACGACGTCGTGGCCACCCTTCGCTACGACAACGGCTCGCACTCGTTCGCCCCAGCTGATGTCTTCCACGCCGATAATTGCCGCTTCTTCGATGTCGGGATGGGAGTGAAGTATCTGCTCAACTTCCTCCGGAGAGATCATTTCGCCGCCGCGCTTGATGAAGTCCCTGGCTCTGCCGGCAAGGAAGATGTAGCCATCCTCGTCCCAGTAACCGAGGTCGCCGGTGTAGAGCCAACCGTCCTTGATGGTCTCCTTGGTACTCGACTCCTGGTGCCAGTAACCCTTCATCAGTCGCTGACCGCGGGCTACGATCTCACCCGTCTCACCTATTTGTACATCGGCAGCGTGTTCATCGACTATGCGGACCTCTACGTCTTCAAGAGGCTTTCCTATGGAGCTGAGTCGCTTGAGCTTGCGCTCCACCTCTTCCTCTGAGCCTACTAGCACGTGATCGTCCGGCGGGAGCATCGTGATCGTGGCCGCCGTCTCAGTCTGTCCGAAGGCGTTAATGAACTGCACACCTGGGAACACCCCAATTGCCTGCCTAATGACCTCGACCGGCATTGGCGCTGCGCCGTAGGTGATTACGCTCAGGCTGCTTAGATCGCGCTGTTCAAACTCTTCGTGGTCCATGAGCATCTTGAGCATGGTCGGCACCATCATGGCGCGATCCACACGCTCTGTCTCAACGAGCTGCATCCACTGGCTGGCTTCGAACTGCCTTTGGATAATCAGAGTTCTACCGCCGTAGACGGCGCTGATCATCGCCTGCATCCCAGCGATGTGGTACAGGGGCACCGTGAGAATGTTGCGCTCGTCAACGTCGGGGTCAGCGGGAGTCACGTGACTCAGGATGTACGACGCAAAGCTGTTGTGAGTCAGCATTACGCCCTTGGGGTAGCTGGTTGTGCCTGAAGTGAACAGAAGGACAGCAAGATCGTCCTCTGCGGTGCCAGGCCATAGATCTGCATCTTCCGCATCCGCCAGCAGATCTTCGTACGAGAGCCAACCATCTCTGGGTTCGTCGAGCGAAATGTAGTGCTCTACACAGTCAAGTTGGTCGGCGATTGAGTCGACAAGATCCAAGTATCTCGAGCCTACAAGGAGGACTTTCGGGCCCGAGTCTCTAATCATGAACGACACTTCGTCGGCACGAGCGCGGAAGTTAAGCGGAACGAACACGCCATCCATCTTGGCTGCGGCGAAGCACGTCTCCACGACTGCGTCGGTGTTGACCTGCACAATACCTACCCGGTCTCCCTCTCCGACTCCCAGTGACTGCAAAGCACTTGCCAGCCTGGTAACCCTGGCCTGCAATTCTTCATAAGATGTGCGTTTTCCCTCGAACACCACCGCCGTGCGATCCGGAACGATCGCAGCAGAGATCCCCAGAAACTCCGATACATTCATTGTGGTCTATTTCCCCTTGTCACCAATCCAGCCGACAACTGCCCGAGTTCCGAGCTGTCCATACCTGCGCAAATGTGCGGCTCCAAAAAAGCCGCACTACAGATTACCACCATTGTGTAGCTAATTCTACTTACCGACAGATTGGTAACCGTCCCATAGTCGGTGTGGAAAGAAGAGGGCGGGGAAACTTGGTAAGGTTTCGGTATCCAAAGAGACCAAGACCAAGAGACCCCGCCGATGCCCAGAGTAAGATTCACACTTCCCCAGGTCAAGCTCTTTCCAGATACCAGGCCGTCATCCTGTCCATACTGTGGCAGCGTGTACCTGAGTCGACACGGACTGGTCACAAAACGCATCAAAGACCTCTATGTCAGTGAGGTCACGGTGCAAAGGTACCGATGTTACGACTGTGGTTGCACGTTCAGACATTATCCTCAGGGAGTTGACCGTCACGATCAGAGTCACAGACTCAGGGCCCTGGCGGCCTTGAGTTGGGCCCTGGGTCTGTCGCTGCGTTCGGTAAGTCATCTGCTGAGTGCGCTGGGATGTAAGTTGTCGAGGATGAGTGTATGGCGAGACGTTCAGGAGTCGGGATCAAACGCACTGGATGGGTGGTTGAGTCCGCTGCGGCAGAGTCGTGTGAGGCTGATGGGAGCCGATGAGACTGTGATCAAGGTGCGGGGTAAGCAGACGGTGGTCGGGTTCGTCACAGATGCTGAGAGTGGACAGCTTGTGGGAATGGACGTGTTGGTTGACAGGGACAGTGACGGCTTCGTCAGGTGGCTTGAGAGGTATGTAAATGGGTTCGGAGTGGAGTCGATAGTGACCGACGACCTCAACACCTACAAGCCAGTGGTCGAACATCTCGGAGTGGACCACCAGGTATGTATCGCACACGTCAGGAAGTGGGTGTGGAATCGACTCAGAGAGATAGGTGGGTGGGACTGGTACAAGTCGAGGATATGGCTTCTGATGACCGAACTGCCCAGGGGAGGCGGTCGAGAACTGCTCGACATGGAGCATCGTGTTCGCGGACACCCGAAGCTTCACCGTCTGGTGGTGGAGTTATGTGATAAGTGGCGATCTCTGACATGTCACCAGCGAGTGAGAGGGATGCCACAGACCAACAACTGCACAGAGCGAACGATAGGAAGGAGTAAGGTCAGGTACAGGACAGTCAGAGGGTACAAGAGCGAGAAGGGAATGATGAATGGGCTGGGACTCACACAGTGGGTGTGGAGCGGTCAGGAGGGACTCGATCTCAGCGAGCTGATCGCTGCCTAGATACAAGTACGAAACCTGGTCGCCGATGACTCTTTCAAGCCACTCCCAAATCTCCCACCGACTATGGGACGGTTACACAGATTGCCGCCTCATGAGTGTCCTGGCCAGTCGCAATTCCAGTTCCAGGCCACGTTCCATGTCGGAGTCCATACCCTCGAGTACTGCTCGCTTAACGGCAGCTAATGAAGTCCCTGGAATGTGCGCCAGTTCAGCCGCAACAGCATGTGCTGCTGCCGCGAGCGATCCACGCGAAACCACCCTGTGAACAAGCCCGACTTCCAGAGATTCCTGAGCCGGAATGACTGCGTTTGCGAGCAGCATGTACATGGATGCGGTGAGGCCGATGGTCCGTGGCAGCGTCTGGCTTCCGCCGGCAGCAGGGACCATGCCCAGGGCCGCCTCGGGCATTCTGAAGATCGCATTGTCTGCCGCAATCCGAATGTCGCACAGGCACGCGATCTCGACCCCGGAACCGATAACGTAACCGTGGAGCGCCGCTACGAGGGGCTTGTCTATCGACAGAAACAGGCCCCAGAGGTCACGCTCCCATCGGACCTCGCGGGCGATCGTCTGGGAAGGTGCAGAGCCAAACTCAGTGAGATCGGCGCCCGCACAGAACCCTCGCTCCCCTGCACCAGCGATCAGCACAGTCTTTACCTCCGGATCATCCCGCACGGCCTCAAGTGCAGAATAGAGGTCGTCTCGCATCTGCACATTGAATGCGTTGATGACAGTGGGCCGATTCAGCGTGACTGTCGCCACGGCGCCAGATTTGGCGAGCAAAACTGTGGGTTCATCAGTCATGGCAGGACGCTGCTACTCGCCGCTGTATTCGGGAGTTCGACGCTCCAGGAATGAAGTGATGCCCTCGTGCCGGTCGCCAGTTGACTGAAGGAGGAAACTCAGGTCGGCTTCCAGCCTCAGTCCTGAGGCAATGGTGCCGTCAGATCCGGCCAACACTGCCTCCTTGACGTAACGAAGTGCAGTTGGTCCATGTGAGGCCAGGGTCTCAGCCCGTTCGAACGCCCGACGTGTCGCGTCTCCTGGTTCAACGATTTCGTTCAGGAGTCCGATAGCTTTCGCTTCGTTGGCCTCAAGAGTCCTGCCAGTCATCAGAAGTTCGCCGGCCCTGGACCTGCCAACCAAGCGAGGCAGGCGCTGTGTTCCACCATCCCAGGGCATACTCCCTGAGAGTACCTGGCGCATTGAGAACGTCGCGTCTGAATCCGCAACTCTCAGGTCACATGCAAGGGCTAGCTCAAACCCCTGGTCGCTGGCGCTGCCCTTCAGGGAGCAGACAACAGGCTTCTCTATCGCTGCGATCGACTGCGCAACCCTCAGGTCGGCGAGTCGACTGTCATCCACTTGCACTTGCGAAAGTGCGTCGGGATCCGTGCCCAGGCAAAAGTCCCCACCTTCGGCGTTCAACACAACGACCCACACATCGTCATTCTGTCTGACTTCCCTGGCGAGATCAGCCAGGGCGTAGGCAAGTTCAAAGTCGATCAGGTTGCCTACATCCGGCCTTCTAAGCGTAATCGCCGCGACTCGACCTGCGATTTCAAGGGAGGCCGTCATTGAATACCTCGGCGCAACCTCACCTGGGTTGAACTGTGACCTGGCGGGATTCGCCGTATCCAGAGCTCTCGGTAGTCACCCTGGGATGATCGGACAGAGCCAGGTGAACAATCCTTCGTTCATTGGCGGGCATGGGCTCGAGGGTAATAGAGCGTCCGGTGTCGGACACACGGCGAGCAACTCGGCGGGCCATGTTTTCCAAAGACTGATGCCTTCGCTGCTGATAGCCTTCGACATCAATCATCAGGTTCACTCGTTCGTCGAGCTTGTGGCTGACCACGTATCTGACCAGGAACTGGAGTGTCTTTAGCGTCTCGCCCTTGCGACCGATCAGCAGGCCCGCGTCGTCACCTTCGATCTCGAAGATCGGGCCGTCCAGGTCATCGTTATGGACCTGCTGCAGGGTCAGGACTACGTCTGCGTCCAAGTGGTCGATTAGGGTCTGAATGACTTCCGAGGCGACTACCACGCTATCGGGGGCCGACTCAATGGCTGATACTCTGACTACTGCCGGCTCTGAACCTATACCCAGAATTCCCGACTTTCCACGACTAACGACGTCTACTTCTACGTCGCCGCGATCTGCGTCGAGTTCCTTTAGAGCGATTTCGATTGCTTCTTCTACCGTTCTCGCTGATATCTCTATCTCCCGCATCGGTTGTCTCCTCAACAGGTGGAACTAGGGCCGGGGTCGACTGCGCTGCAACGGCAGCGGACTCATCGGAACCTCCGCGCCCGAACTTGAACAAGTTAATGATGGGATCCCAGCCGGTTACGAAGCCCTGAATTACTAGGCCGACTACGTTCGACACGACCCAGTAAAGCGCCAGACCGCTGGGGAAATTAAGTGTGAAGAAGCCGAACATTGCCGGCATCATCCACAGCATCATTCTGTTTGTGGACGCCTGTCGCTCATCGGCTGTAGGCATGGTGGTCATCTTCTGCATGACCCACATGGACGCACCGACCAGGATTGGCATTACAAACGGTGTTGGGTCCGGCCGGGCAAGATCCATCCACAGGAAATTGCTGTCGATGGGTATGACGCCGTTGACCTGCGGCAGCCAATCGTACAGGTGTCGTGACAGGCCGACGAGACTCTCAGGGTTGGATGGAACAGTCTGAATAATCGACTGGTACAGCCCGATCCATATCGGGAACTGAATGAACATTGGTCCCAGACAGCCGAGCGGGTTAACACCCTGCTCGCGGTAGAGCTTCATCGTTTCCTGGGACGCGCGCTGCCGGTCGCCTTTGTGCTTGTCCTGGATCTCCTTCATCATGGGTTGGAGAGCGCTCATCGCCTTTATCTGGCGACTCTGCTTCACAGTGAGCGGGATCATCACGATCCTTACCAGCAGGGTAAAGGCAATGATCGCGATGCCGAAGTCGGAGAGCAGGTAGTAATACAGCAGCACCAGGGCATTGATCATCGGCTGGATGATCACAAGGTTCCAGGTGTCTAGGAAAAACTCCAAATGGTGCCCCTAACTAGCAGGCCTTTGGCCGGTCGCTGGGATGAGGGTCATCTTCATTGGTAACGAAAACCCACTCTTCATCGGGATTGCCATTTCCCTTGATTCGTAGCGCCCTGATCGTACTGTCCTTGGCTCCGAAGTATATCAGGTCGCCATCGACCTCCAATGAGGTACGAACGTCATCACCTATCCTGCAGGCGGCAAGCAGGCTTCCGTTAGTTTCAAGAAGCGCTATGCGGGAGTCCCCCCCGTCTGCGACCGGGACCGCCAGCAGTTCGTTAATGGTCGCTGGACTACCGACAAGCTGCCCTCCCTCAGTATCAAAAACCCAGGTCAGGTCTCCGGTGTTAAGCTCTATCGCGTACAGCGCGCCGTCAAGAGATGGTGCATATACTACGTCGTCGACGATAAGTGGAGCCGACCAGTACCAACTGGACGCGCCATCAAACCGCCATACTAAGTTGCCCGTTTTGACATCCAAGGCGTAGAGGGTGCTATCGAAGCTGCCAAAGACAACACGACCGTCGGCGACTGTGATGCCGGACGTAACAGCTCCCCCTGACCTAAACTTCCACTTCTCTGAACCATCTTCGATGTTGACCGCATACACGCTGTGATCAAGCGCGCCCACAAGCACAATCCCATTATCGACAGTCGGTGTCGACCAGACCGGGCCGTCGGTGCGGTAAGTCCACACAGTATCGCCCGACTCCTTGTCTATGGCGTATAGCACGCCTCCTGACCCGTCTGAAGAAGATACGGCGCCAGTGCCAATCAGGATGAGGTTGCCGTCAACCGTGGGACCACCGACTATCTGTCCGGAAAGCGGCTCCTGCCAGAGAATAACTCCCTGCTTGTTAGTATCTCCCTGCTTATCGTAGGCATACAGCCTTCCGTCGTAGCCACCAATGAAGACGGCATCGTCGGTGACGGCGGGTCTGCCATAGATGGCGCGGTCTGAGTCCTCATCGATAGGAATCGGATCTCGCCAGACCAGTTCTCCGGTCTCCTTGTGTACCGCGAGCACCTCACCCTCCATCGTTCCTATGAACAGGTTCTCGCCGGAAACACTTCCCGAGGACCATCCCTGAGGCGTGCCGATCCTGGAACAGCCGACTAACAGGATGCACAAGGAAACGAAGATCAGGCCGCTGACCAGGGATCGTGTCAGGGTGAATCTGTTGCTGAAGTTGTGGTCTGAAGTCATGGCAAATGTGCCGTTTCAACTGCTTTCCGGAACCGCGTCCTAACCAGAATTACGGTACTGGATCGTATCCTCTGGTTCCCAAGGGGCGGCACCGTCCCAGTCTCTTGGCTGCCAGCCAGCAGCCCCTGGGAAGACCGTACCTGCTAATCGCTTCGTGGGCATACTCCGAACAGGTGGGCAGATGTCTGCAGGCCAGGGGCAGATAGGGGGAAACCGCCGACTGGTAGATTCGTATCGTCCGAAGAGCGGACTTCTTGACTACTTGCATGGCCGACCAATCAGGTCTGCCCGCAGCAGCAACCGGTCGATGGACCCTTGGAGCGCATGAAATCCAGCGTGCCGTGCGCGCTGTCTGGCAACGACTACCACGTCCCATCCGCACTTCACGTTAGCAGAGGCAATTGCAGCCTTGAGACGACGTCGGATTCTGTTGCGTTCGACCGCACTTCCCAAACGCTTGCTCACGGTGAATCCAAATCGGGACGTTTGACTGTCATTAGGACGGGCGTTGAGGACAAGCATGGAATCCGCCCAACTCCTGCCTCCCCTCCTCACAGCCACGAAGTCTGAAGTCTTCCTCAGCCTGTTCGCCCGCTTCAGTGTCACACACTCGTTCTGGAACGGCTGAGTGTTGACGTGCAGACCGGTGGATGGGGTCCGGACAGAGTCGGCATAGAGATGAGTCTTACGCAACCGTCAGCTTGTGACGGCCTTTGAACATCCTCCGCTTGAGGACGTTCCGACCGGACTTGGTACGCATCCTGGACCGAAATCCATGCACTCTTGCCCGGCGTCTATTGCGAGGTTGGTACGTTCGTTTAGGCATAATTCTGCAACCTTGAATCCATCAGATTATAGTGACAGGCAGAAATTGGTGTCAATTTGAGCAAGCGACTGAAGGGGCGTAACCTCTTACAGACAGAACGTGCCATTTGGGTGATCGGATTCCAATCTCCGAAGAGAAGCTGGAACTCATTCCCTGGGGAGCTGTCCTCGCAGAAAGATCTTGAGTAGGGCCTCGTTGGCAGCGCTGGTCAGCCGGCGTTGAATCTGCCCTTCTTTGTCAATGAAGAAAGTTGTCGGGAGTGAGAACACTTCGTAGTCACGGACAATTTCCCCTGTTTGGTCGAGACCTATCGGATAGGTTACACCGGACTCCTCAGCGAATCCCTGGGCTTCTTCCAGGGTGTCCGACATCGCCACACCCACGAACACCACATCTCTGTCACGGTACTCGTTCCACATGGTCTCGAAGAAAGGCATCTCCCATCGGCATGGCGGGCACCACGACGCCCAGAAGTTCAGTACGACCACTTTTCCTTCCAGGTCGGAAAGGCTAAGCGTCCCACCATCGAAGGTCTCTAATTCAAAGTCCGGGGCTGGCCTGAGCTCGGTCTGGGCGCGCGGCCTGATCACCCTCGGAGTCGGGGCAGGAGTGGCGGTGACGGTGGGCTGGGGAACCGCCGTAGGTCTGAGCGTCGGAGTTGGCGGCGGGGTCGGCTCAGGGGTGGCCGTGGGAGGTTGGGGAACTACAGTTGGTGTGTCGGCTGGGAGCGGGGCAGCGCTCGGCTGGCCGCAGGACACAGCTGCGAGCATAAGTGTCAGGGCAGCCGAGACCATAACGTTTCGCCTGGAGCAGACAAAGTTCATCAGGGATGTCATGGCAGGATTATAGCGGAAAACGGGAAGCTCGCCATGTGAGACAACACCCCTGAAGTTCCTTGAATGCATGAATGCGCCTAGCTATCATCCAGACACGTCGTCCAGAATGCAGGAAGCGACTCCCAGCCATACCTTCTGAAGTGCCTTACAGCAAACCCACATTGCTCAGGTGGAACGACTACCTGACCGGAAGATCATGCACTCTGCGGATTGCCGAGTCTGACATCGAATGCCCGCTGGCTCAACTGGTCTCCAGGTACCTTACGGACGCCAATACCCGGATGCTAATCGACTCCGGCATGATACTTCCCGGCTCCGCTTCAACCCTATTGGCTATCCAGGACGTATCCCACGTGCTCGACAGGCGCGGCGGGCTCCTGTCCACTGCACCTGGGACAGTTTTCAGGTTGGGTGTACGCGAACTGGCCTTGCACGAAGTACCCAGACCTGCAGATGCCAGGGTACGCGGCACTGAAGTCAACCTGATCGACATCACGATCGACCGCAGCGAGACGGGCTACAGCCGGAACTGGCAGGGTTTCAATAGACGTAGGTGGGAGCGTTCGGCGCCAGTCTTTGAATCTTTCGTCGAGACGACCGTCGAACAATCCTGCATGAACAGAAGCGGCAGTGTGCTGGCTCTTTGCGATTACGATTCCCGGATCAGTTTTCTGGAGGCAATTGCAAGGGCCATCTGGAACGCCCCATTCGAAAACTACTCTCGCTTCACGGGAGAGAGGCTTCGCTACAGGACGGGGGATGAGGCGCTTGCAAGTATCATCGATGGACGAGGCGCGATCTGCTCAGAGAAGGTCCAGGCCCTCAAGTTCGTGACCGACCACTATGGGTTCGAGTCTCACTACGTGCTGGCCGGACCCGACACCCCCGGCCGAGTCCCCGTTGATCGGCTCAGGCATGTACTGGACACCTTCGATTTCCGGGGGGCAGCCCCCGCCATGAGGTTCTGGCAGCACATGGCGCTGGAGTACGTTGTGGATGGCGAACATATCCTCGTCGATGCTACAAACGGGAACATTCCTTTCATGTTCATCCGCGGAGCAGAGGCCGATGAGATCCTTGATGACGAAAGTTCCAGACCTGTCACTGTGAAGATGGGGACATACCCCGAGGAGTTCCACTACCATCGAGCGCCAGACGACCTAGCACTCGACCTGTGCTACGCAATGGAGAGCTTCATACCGGAGATCGACCTCGTGCAGGTCTTCGACAACGAGTTGGGGCTGGCGCTTACCAGGGAGTTCCTCGTCGCTCCCCTGCCCTACAAGTCCGACGCTGACTTTGAATCTGTGGCCGGCACATACGGAGAGTTGGCTCAGCCTGCGGGACTGGCCTTCGACGCCGATCGTAGGTGGAGCCTCGACGGGCCGGTCGGCACGCAGTTCCTTGAATGTGAGCCGCTTGCAGCTGAGTTGGTAGTGAACTCGTACACCCATCTACTCGATAGGTACAACCTCTTTGAAGACGAGCCTCACGAGATGGGCCTTGCGGTCATTCGGCTGTATCCAGATAGATGACAAGTCGTGCCAGACCCGGCAACTACCTACAGCTCTTGTCAGAGGCTGTTGCAGCGTCACAGCGTTGCCGATTCTGGAGCGAAAAACTGGGAGACAGGGCTATTCACTCGATCGCCGACTTTGAGAATCTTCCATTTACGCCGGTCGAAGAGTACCGTGCCCAGACATTAGGATCCGTGATCGCCGATGCTGAAGTGATTGAGTGGATACCCGGGCCATGGCTGGGGCAGTCTCCGGACCGAGTTCCAGTGGCGGAAGGTCCAGCAGAGGCGAAAGTCCGGGGCGAACTTCTGGCAGACGCGCTAGCCCAAGCGTTGCCGGACGAGCCTGGTGGCTCAAGCGCGCTGGTTGTAGTTGAGGGCGAACGACGTCATTTCGGAGCGGAAGTGTGCGCGGCCTTCGTTCGCATGGGAGTCCGGGCACACCTGGTTGCTGAGAGTGCCACTGACAGACTTGATGACTTGCTAGCCACGTTCTCGCCCGATGTGCTGGTTGCGCTTTCACCAAGCCTGGATATGCGGGCACTCCCGGAATCCGTGACAGGAGCCGTGACCGTGGGACGTGATGCCGATTCAGAAGGTAAGAACCACGTCGACCTGCTTGTTCAGAGTGAGCTTGGCGTCCTCGGAACCAGAACAGGGAATGGGAGATACGAGCCCAACAGCCACAGATTCCACATCGAAGAGTCACCCAATGGGACGCTGGCCGTAACGCCGTATTTCAGTCGTGTGCAGCCGGTCATCCGCCTGGACACTGGAATTCCTGCGTCTGTGTTACATTGATGCCATGGACCACCCTGGGATCGACGAACTGATTTCAGCAGAGGCGGAGGCTGCCCTGAGCGTGCCGGAAACACCGGCGTACGTGTACTCCGAGGCCGTCCTGCGAACGACGGCGTCCCATGCGTCATCCGTCGCCTCTTCCGCTGGCTGCAAGCTCCTGTACACACTCAAGCCCTGTGGGCTGGCCGGAGTGCTGGACGTCCTATCGCCCTATGTAGACGGATTCGGGACGAGTTCAATCTTCGAGGCAAGACTTGCAGGTGGGACAGCATCGACCGAGCAGTCCATTCACTGCTACTCCCCCGCGTTTTCACAGGGTGAACTCGCTGAAGTCCTGGCGACAGCCGACTATGTCTCGCTGAACTCGTTCAGGCAGCTCGATCTGGCTGAATCACTGAGTCGCGGAACTGCATCTATCGGTCTGAGGGTTAACCCGGAGATGGGCTTCGCCGCTGATGAGCGCTATGACCCGTGCCGGCGTCATTCCAAGCTAGGTGTTCCTATATCGGACTTCCGCAGGCTCTTCCACTCTTCTGTACACAACCAGATGGTCGAGGGCGTTCACATACACAACAACTGCGAGTCGGAAGACCTGGGTCAGCTCGAAGCCACGGCGGACCGATTGCAGGGCGTGCTGGGGGAGCTTGAACACCTGTCATGGGTCAATCTCGGAGGAGGCTACTATCTGAGTCCTGAAATCGATGCCGCACCCCTGGAGAGAGCCACGAGGTTCCTCGCTGAACAATTCGGCGTGACGGTGTTCATCGAGCCCGGAACGGCCCTTGTCCAGCAGGCAGGGATGCTGATTACGGAAGTCCTGGATGTCTTCGATAGTGATGGCAAGAGTGTCGCGATAATTGACGCGACCACAAGTCACATGCCGGAGGTGTTCGAGTACGGGTTTGCCCCTTCTCTCTCAGGACCGGAACTGGGTGGCAAGACCACGACCATAGTGGCTGGTAGGTCATGCCTGGCGGGTGATGTCTTCGGAGAACACCAATTCTGCGAGCCGCCAAGGGAAGGGAAACGGGTGGCAATCATGGATGCGGGATCGTACACTCAGTCCAGAGCAGCACCGTTCAATGGGATTCCGATTCCGTCCAGTTATCTGATGCGGGAGGACGGCACGTTCGAACTCCTGGCGTCGCTCAAGTTCGCGGACTTTGCCGCAAGAAACGGGATGGCCGCCTTTGCGACTGCTTGACCGCTCCATTTCCATAGCTCCGAAAGGGCTCGACTTTACCTCGATCGAGACAGAAGTCTCCGGATCCCTGGAAAATAGCGAAACACCGGTCCGCTTTGCGGTCACCAAGTCAACGAGAGGCGGATGGGACTGCGAGTTAGGGATGATTTCCGGCAATATCCCGCACCCGACTGCACCTCTATTCGATTTCAGGAAGCGCAACTTCGAAACATCTGAGAACTTCAACGTAGTCATAGTGGTGCCAACGGGGATAGGGGCTGAACTTGGAGGGCACGCAGGAGACGCGACCCCCGCGGCGATTGCCCTGGCACAGATCGCCGACACACTGATTACTCACCCAAACGTCGTGAACGCCTCCGACATCAACGAACTGCCTGCAAACGGGCTCTACGTTGAAGGCAGCGTACTATCGCGTCTGCTCATGGGCACCGTGGGCCTTAGACCGGCGCGGGCAAACCGCGTGCTCGTCGCCCTGGACGCCTCCCACACAGAACGCTACGCAGCCTACACGGTCAATGCCATCAACGCGGCGAGGGCTACCTACGGCCTGAACTGTGTCGGAATCGCCAGGATAGAACCTGCTTTGAGGCTAATTGGCGGATACACCCAGACCGGACGCGCGTCAGGTTCAGTGGAGGGATTCGATGGGCTGATAGATCTCCTCAACGACAGAGAGGATACGTATGACGCCGTCGCGATAGCATCCGTGGTCGAAGTGCCTCAGCACTACCACTTCGACTACTTCACGAGTGGCGGCGAGATGGTAAATCCCTGGGGCGGAGTGGAGGCCATGCTGACGCACGCTGTCTCCTCAGTCATCGACGTACCGACGGCTCACGCGCCGATGATGGAGTCCGATGACATTGCCGCCGTGGACCCTGGCGTCGTGGACGCCCGCATGGCGGCCGAAGTGATTTCCATTACCTTCTTCCAGTCTGTGCTCAAAGGGCTCCAGAGATCTCCGCGCATTGTGACCGACGAGTTAATGTTCGGTCGGACAGACGTCCTTACGGCCGAGGATGTGTCGTGTCTAGTGACCCCGGAGGGATGTCTGGGACTCCCGACGTTGGCGGCGCTGCACCAGGGCATACCAGTGATCGAAGTCCGGGAGAATCGAAACCTGATGCGAAACAACCTCGCCGCCCTGCCATGGCAAGCCGGACAGTTCTATTCGGCTGTCAACTACTGGGAGGCCGCTGGAATCGTCTCCGCTCTAAAGGCGGGCATTGATCCTGATACGATGAGGCGCCCTCTAGAGACCATGCGGACCCGATTCAATGACGACTCAACGCGTTGAGGCGACCGTCAGGCAGCTAGGCACTCCAACCGCTGCCGAACTCGAGGCGCTGCGCGAGATGATGCTGTACTGTATCGACGGTTTTTCAACGTACCGGCGTTTATTTGATACGACCGGTATCTTCAGAGACGCCATACGCTACGACGATCCACTGGTGATCCTTCGCCAATTGCCAACTCTGGCATCTGACGACCTACATTCGCTGAGCGCCGAGGCGTTGCATTCAGTGGACTCAATTGTCGACACAGAGACATCCTCCGGAACTGCGGGCAGCAGAAAGATCCGGTTCATTACGCACGACGACAACGTGGCCGAGCACCAGTTCCTGGCGAAACTGCTGGCAGTCGCGGGTGTTGGTCGAAGTGACAGGGTCGCTTGCGTGGATACAGATCCTGCTGCCGTGATGGTGTCGTTCCCCTGGGCGTGCGAAATCCTGGGAACACGGGAGTCCTACTGCATAAGCACAGGCGCCAGCTTTGAAGACACACTGCCGCTCCTCGAACGCCTGCGTCCAACGGTGATGATCAGTGTTCCTTCCATCATGCAGAGGCTGCTGGATGACTACTCAACAATGTCAGTGGCGTCAGTTCGCAGGGTCGTATACATCGGAGAGGGCATGAGCGGAATGACCCGTCAGCAGATCGCAGACGGCTTTGGCGCGGAGGTCTACTCGTACTACGGCACGAGCGAGACTTCTGCGATCGGTATCGAGTGCTGCGCTCATGACGGTGTGCACCTAATGTCCTCCCGTCACGTATTTGAGCTAGACACGGACGGCCATCCTGAGAATGTAGGCGAACTGATTATCACGACGCTGGAGCAGCTAGGGTTGCCGCTGTTGAGGTATCGCGTCGGGGACCTTGTCCGGCTCCGGGAGGGACGCTGCGACTGCGGACTCGAAGACCCGCGCGTAGACGTACTCGGGCGCTCGGAGCCATTCGCCTCGATCCTGGGCTCCAAGATTCACCATGGCGGCCTTGTCAACTCGCTAAACTCCGCCGGGCTGGTGGGCCCGTTACAAGTAGTGCTTACCAGCGAAGGACGTATGGAAGTAATGACTCTGCGACTGTCGGATGCTAACGCCGAAAGAGTGGACTCGCTGCGCCATGCGGTACTTACTGACCACACGGACATCGAATTCCTGTGCTCGAGCGGATTCCTGGAGATTCGATTCGAATACGCTCCTCTTGCCGCTCTGCTAGCCAATCGGAAGTCAGACGTGCTCATCGACCTTCGGAACTGAATTGAGTCTCCCGAGAACACGCCATCGGACACATGAGTCCAGGATTGGCCTGCAGGAAGCTGTGGATATAGCGGGCTGGTCGAGAGATGCCGGCTGCGACTCGCTGGCGGACACGGAGCTTGAAGCCATGCTGCACTCGGCGGCCGGTGGTCTAGCCTCAAGTCACAATAGTGGGCAGATCGCCAATGCGCTTGGTGCGATTGACACGGCTGTCCGAAGGCGTCTCGGGATCTGGCGAATAGCTGTCCTTGAACCTCACGAACTGGACGGGGCCGTCAGGAAGGTCAGGCAGCAGGCGGAGCTTGCGCTCAGGCGACCAGGGTCAGATGTTGGCAGCAGAGATCAAGGAACAGCCAAGGATAAGTCAATAGCCTCTCTTGCGGTTCTTCTGGCTAAGCTGACTACCCAGCACCCGTCAGAGGTAAGGCTGCCTGCCGAGTTCTACAGGCTGGTCGAGGCCGGGGACGATAGTGACTGCCTCTGGTTCGCTCCCACCGACCAGCAGCTCACGGCGGCGGCGTTACTGCTGCATGGAATGATCGTGGAGATGGACGCTGGAGAGGGCAAGACCCTCGCGTCTGCAATGGCCGCCGCTGTATTTGCGGCGTCCGGTCGGAGCGTTCACATCCTTACGGCAAACGACTACCTGGCAACTCGTGACTGCGATCTCCTCGCTCCACTGCTTGAGTCTCTGGGTCTGACAGTCGGTCTTGTGATAGAGGGAATGGACAGGCAGGAACGCAGGCACCAATACGCGGCGCAGATTGTCTTCACTACGGCGCGGGAAGTTGGCTTCGACTACTTGCGGGACAGTGTGGCCCTGTCATTCGACAACAGGGTCAACCCGGTTTTTGATGTGGCCATCGCTGATGAGGCTGACCACCTGCTCATCGACCAGGCGAGGAATCCCCTGATCATCTCCGGCGGCAGGGTCTCTGAAGCCTCGTCAGGAGCGAACCACGAGGTTCTTGCTTCTGAGCTGGTAGACAGGCAGGCAGCGCGTGTCGACGAACTGTACGCAAAACTCTCGGGGGGAGCTGCTCTGCCAGAAACGCTCGCCACCATCCTTCTGGCAGGCGGGCTCACTTCCAGGCTGGTGACGGAACTGGACCGGCTGGAGACCTCAACACGACGCGTCTTCAGCGACTTGTCACGGTTTAATGACGAGTACGATGGCAGTCCCCTCGAGAAGGAGCTGCCCTTTGCCATCGACCCGGCACGGTCGACCGTTCGACTGACGGAACTTGGTTGGGATGAGGTGTTCACCAAAGTAGACAGTCCGTTGGATGCTTTTGGCGTGGTCCAAGCCTTGAGGGCACGAGTTATTCATGACGCCGGGGTTGACTACGTACTGGCCCAATCCGGAATCACGCTGGTCGACAGGCTCGACGGACGGCCTATGGAATCCCATCGCTACATGCACGGGCTGCATGAGGCGCTTGAATCCAAAGAAGGACTATCACCCCTGGGACGATCAGACACGGTAGCGCGCACTTCCATCAGGGCGCTGATGTCGAACTATGCGACCATCTGCGGCCTGACCGGCACTGCGATGGAGGCCGAGGACACGTTTGCCGGCGATTACGGGGTCTCCACCATCAGGGTGCCGCCCACGTCCGTTTCGAAGCGCGTCGACCTTGACCCAGAGGTGTTCTTCGACAAGAACGACCATCTGGCGTGGGTCGTTGAACAAGTTGACTACTGGAATGGTCTTCACCGCCCAGTCCTCGTCACGACTGGGAGTGTGCGTGAATCTGCCGCCATCAGTTCCGCCCTGGATAAGCGTTCCATTCCTCACCGGCTCCTGAACGCAGAGAACGTGGAGTTAGAGTCCGAGATCGTGGCAGACGCAGGCGAACTCGGGGCGGTAACAGTCTCGACAGGAATGGCCGGGCGGGGCACAGACTTCGTCGTTGAAGACAGAACATCCCCCTCTCTGGGGCTCGTCGTGCTAATCACGTCCCTGCCGGAGTCTGTCAGAGTTGAACGCCAGATTAGGGGAAGGACGGCGCGGCAGGGGTCGTCAGGTACCACCAAGTTGGGGGTATACATCAATGACCCTGCCCTTGCTTTCTCCAGTCGTCAGAGTGACCTGATAATGTTGACCAGGACGGCCAACGGGACAGTCGAGGGGCAGGATGTCGACAGGATACTCAGTCAGATCCAGGTCGATGCCGAGAGGCAGAGGGACCTGGTTTCCCGCACGTTGGCCGAGTACGAAGCGGTCGTAGAAGGCGAATCTCGAGCACACTACGCAGAGCGCGTCCGCCTGATGGGCTCCACTCAGTCGCCGACTATGATAGAGGAGATGGTCTCCGCGTGGGTCACACGCAGGGCCGGTATCCTGGACGACCACCTGACCGAGTATGAGACAAGATTCGCCATCGTGTCCGACGGCCTGTGGCACAGCTATCGAATAGACATAGGGGATCTCGGCAATTGGACTCCGACGGACGTCCGCGGGGAACTCGAACTGGAAGTGCACAGTCGCCTGGCTGTCCACCGGGACCGCCTTGGGTCAAAGCGGTTTTCCCTGGCAGTCGCCGAATGCAGGCTTAATGCAGCCGATAACCTGTGGCCAGCCCGCCTGGCACACCTGGGAGACATGGCGACTACACTCGCAGTCGGGGCGCCTTCCCGCCACTCAGCTGTCACGGAACTTGCCGAAGAGATCGCCAGCACCAGGGTTGAGTTCTGGGCACAGGTTGAGGACCAGGCCATGAGAACACTGATCAACAGCGCGAACATTGCGGGCCGGAGTCGGATGGGCGACAATCAAGTTGAGCAGTTGCCAGATGAACTTGAAGCGCTGCTGCGGTGATAGACTGTCAGTAGAGTACACTTGCAGGACCTCGCGAAGGGACCAAGATTGAACAAGAGCAGACGTACAAGATCATCCATGGCCATGCTGGCGGGAGTCTCACTGCTGGCGGCCCCTGTGGCAGCCGCGTGTGACTCCGGGCCAACCTACGAAGACTGGGCCGAGACAGATGGTGCAGCTGGCCGAATCAACCTCGATGAAGTTCAGGAGGCTTTCAAGGACTCCAATAGCGCAACGGAATTCGAGAAGCGCGTTAACGAGATCTACGAGGGCGACGGCATCGTCCTAATCCGGGTAGAACAGGACGGAAGCAGAACAAACCTGGAGGCATGGGAAGACCTCAACAAGTCCAAGGAGATCGAGGACGGAATAGACGATCGACTGTTCTCAATCGTCAAGGACAACGACCAGCACGAGATGCGCGGTTACGGCGCCAACAGCTACTACCATCATGGATTCGGAGCCGGGGACTTCCTGTTCACGTACCTGATACTGAGCAGCTTTGCACCCAGGTACGGCTACTACACACCTATTTCGCGCTATGACTCTATCAACAGGGACCGAGCCAACTATAGGAACTCCAGCAGTTACCGCAACCAGGTCTCGAAGAACACGAGCTACTTCAACAGGCAGAAGTCGTTTGCGGGTTCGAGTTATGACCAGGCGTCGAAGAACGTCAGCTCATCAAGACAGTCGTACCTGAATTCCCAGCGCTCCACGGGAAACTTCAAGTCCAGCTCCACTGGTGTGCGCTCCAGTTGGGGCAGCAGCAGTCGGAGCTCCTTCGGACGTACCAGCACCGGCTTTACCGGTGGGGGCGGGTTCCTGAGGCTCGTGCGGCGCCGCTAGACCGCGAAGAACAGGATCAGACTCACGCTAATCAGAGCAGCGCTCTGTATGAAGGCGGCTCCAAGGTTACGATCCACTGCCAACTCGTCGGAGAGCTTGGAGCTCGGGAACAGCACCTTGTCGACGACGAACCTCACCGCATAGAGCAGGACGAACCCGACGACAGCGTACGTGATGAAACCCGCAAGGCTCTCCGTCCAGCCCACGAACTCTCCGAAGACTGCCTTGAACACCACGATTCCAATCGCGATGAGGTTTCCGCCAAGAGCAACCCCCACGGCAACGTTGTCCGATTCGATCTGCTCGTGAATGTTGAACGGTGTGGTCCACTCGTAAATCAGCGTGTAGATGATCAGCACGGCCAATCCAAGCACGAGGAATGCAAGTGCAGTTTCGGGTCCTCCGCTCTCCCCCGAAATCGCACCTGCGATTACGAGCCCGACAGCAACATATACCGCAAACTCCACTGCACCTGTTCCCGCATTGTGGTCGTTGATTATTTCGTCCTCGGTACTGAAGTCGTGCAGCACGAGTTTGTCCACGATGATGCGGGCGATGTTCAGCACAACAATGCCGACGATCGAGTACACAAACACAAGACCGACGTCCTCCCAGTACTGGGCCGTGAAGCCAAGACTGTCGTCAGCGACAACCAGGAATGGCTGGTAAAGACCTCCAAGGAAGACGATTATCACCCCCAGGTAGTATCCGGATATGCTCACCGCCAAGGCAATGTTGTCTCTCTGGTTGAGGTGCTCCTGGATCTTGTACGGGGTGATAAAGTCCTGCGCCAACCTGGCAATGGCGAGCACGATAACTCCCATCACAACGTAGACCAGTCCCCTGGGAATCTGCTCGAACACGTTAACGAATGCTTCTATCATCGCTCGCCTTTTGCTTCACTTAGAGACGGCCCATTTGACTGTTGAATTGGTCCACCGTACTACACTGCGCCCCTGGATTCCGACCTTCGCCGGAATGACGGTTAGAGAACAGAGACTACTTGTGATAGACGGTCAAGACATGGGGCGAAATGTAGGTTGCCACGTAGACCTCGAATGGCTGGCCCTCCATCTTGACCACTGAAACTCCGCCCTCTTCATCCTCACGAACGAACTCCCAAAGCCAGAATCCCTGACCCTCTTCATAAACTACTTCGTAGCTGTTCCGATAGTAGTAGACGTGTCCATCGTATTCGAACCGGTTCTCAAGCGACTTGTGCTCGTCCCAATCCACCAGTGTGTCATAGTCGAGACCAACGGCCGATAGGCCCATTGGCCTGTCCTGCAGGACAGCGGAGATGTGGAGGCCGTCGTGGTCAGACCACTCGACGGAGGCTCGACGCTCGCCGTCGACAACCGACAGCTCGTAAGACTTCCCATAGGCCGATTCGAGCTTGGTAATGCGTTCTACTATGAGATAAGCATCCTCGCCAGTCTCCCAGAGACCCGGGACGAACAGCACGTCGCCTATCTTCGCGGAACTGATCGAGTCATCCGACGGTGCAGTGTCCGACTGCTTCTTGCGTCCTCTTCCAAACAGAGATCTGAACATGGTTTCCTAGATCGGCTGGGGTGTGTGGCTAATCCAGCGGTTGATCGCAGCCTGCGCACGTGGGCTGATCGCGTTTTGAACCCTGACGTTCAGCAGCGCCGGCCTGTCTAGTCGTATTGCCCGCTCGATTGCCGAGTCGAGTTCGTCTGGATGTTCGATCAATTCGCCGTGTCCGCCGAGACCACGGACTACCTGGTCGTACCTCGATGGCAGCAGGTCTGTTGCCACAGTTTTGCCGTAAACACCGACCTGTATCTGTCTGTCGATGCCCCACGCCGAGTCATTTCCCATGATACCCACGATCGGCAGATTGTGCCGGACAGCGGTATCGTACTCCATTCCGTTGAAGCCGAACGCGCCGTCGCCAGTGAACATGAAGACCTTGCGCTCAGGGTAGGCTGCCTTGGCGGCTATCGCAGTAGGCAGCGCCTGTCCTAGCATCCCCAGTGGGGGCAGGTACCACCACGACTTTGGCGATAGTGCTGACGAGTATGCTCTGCCAAAGTGGCAGAAGTCGCCGCCGTCGTAAGAGACGATGTCGTCAGGTCCGACGTGGTATCTCACGGCCTTGTGAACGAACGTGGCGTGCATGGGCGACTCGTTGGCTGCTAGCGCCTCGAGGTCACTCTGCTGTGCGTCTCTCTCATCCCCTAGTCTTGAAAGCCATGGAAGGTCGCGCCACTCTTTCTTGGCAGCCTCATCAGCCATCTGACGGGCCACTGCTTCAACGTCACCATGAATGCCTACAGAGACGCCACGGTTTCTGGCTATCTCCGCGGCAGATGGATCGATCTGAATTACTTTCGCGTCAGCGGCGACAACGGGCGGCATCGCGTACCCAACAATCAGGTCCTGTTTCCTGCCCATGAGTACGACAGCGTCCGCCTCCCTCAGAAGCCTGGCGGCGCGGTTCAGGCCGGAGTCGAAGAAGCCGTAGCAGTACGGGTGGGCGTCGGAGACAAGTCCCCGGGCGTCACCCTCTGTCATGAGCGGAATCCTCGTGGTCTCTATGAGTGATTCCAGGGTCTCGCCGGAACGCGCGTAGGCTCCCGCGCTCCCCACAATGATTAGCGGTCTCTCAGCGCCGTGCAGTATGTCAACAGCCTCTCGGACCTTTTCGTACGAGGCCGCTGGCGCGCCGATATCCCGATACTCACCGGGATTGTAGAAGGCCACGTCGTCTTCAGATACCAGCTGCTGCTGAATGTCAACGGGGATCGTCAGGTGGACCGGACCTCGCCGGCCCTCGTAGGCAACGCGGAGAGCAGTCGAAATCATGTCAGGGATACGGCGCGCGTCCGTCACAATCCAGGCGCCCTTGGTAACGGGCTGGGCCATGCCGACCTGGTCGATCTCCTGCATCGCGCCGCGTCCCAGCTCCAGGAGCTCGGCGCAGCCGCTGATGGAAAGCAAGGGGCTGTCAGAGTGCATGGCGTTGGTCAGACCCGGAACGGCGTTGGCAAACCCTGGTGTCGTGTACATCGCGACGCCGGGCTGTCCTGTAATGCGACCCCACGCGTCCGCCATGTGGACGGCGGCCTGCTCGTGCCTGGTGTCGATGAACCTGAAGTCTTGGTCGGCCATCACGTCGAGGACAGGCAGTATGTGGTCGCCTGCAAGGGTGAAAACGGTGCTCACACCCTCCAGTTTGAGGGCTCTCGAAATGAGATCGCTGCCACTAATCATCCGCGATGCGGTCATGTACTTCTCCGGTGCTCTTCAGGAATTCGAACGGGGTCATTCTATATACGCTGCCACAGTTTGCCAAACTGTGAGACATGTGCCAGGCCGACCAGGGAGTCTCGATGAGTTTTGCAATTCCTTGATGGATTGCTATAATTTCGGGTGTCGGAAGAGCCGCAGGGTGACCGTCGCTGGGGATTCGTCTAGTGGTAGGACGACAGACTCTGGATCTGTAAGCAGAGGTTCGAATCCTCTATCCCCAGCCAGACAAAAGCCGCCCTGAGGGGATTCCCCAACCTTTTGTAACGTGGCGCGTTCGTCTAGCGGCCGAGGACACCACCCTCTCAAGGTGGAGACACGGGTTCGAGTCCCGTACGCGCTACCACTCCCCCTCGATGGCGTTCACTTCACACGCAGTGTTTGCGCCAGCCTCGCTCCTCCGGAGACCTTACGCGAGTGAGCGGGCCATGCGTCCCCCAATGCGCGCGGTACCCTGTTTGAATGCGAGAGCGACAACAAAAAACGCGGTCGCCGACAGTGCCATCACGGGTCCAGAAGCGAGATTGTAGTGGAATGAAACGTACAGTCCGATGATCGCCGAAGCCACTCCGATTACGGCGCCGACGACCATGGCTAGGGTGAACCTCTGCGTCAAAAGCTGAGCAGCTGCGGCCGGTGTTATAAGCATCGAGATTACAAGAACGATTCCGACCGCCTGTAGAGCGATGAGGATCACAACGGCCAGAAGGACCAACAAGAGATAGTCCAGCACCTGAGTTGGAAGTCCCATGACCGACGCCCCGAGCGGATCAAATGTGGCAAAGACCATCTCTTTGTGGAGGGCGAACAGCAGGACGATGACCACCACAGCCAATGCGGCCGTGATCATGACGTCGCTTCGGGAGACTCCGAGCACCTGCCCCAGCAGTACGGACTCGAGGCTGACATTCAGTCCGCGGGCTGCGGTCAGGAGTGTCAGACCGAGGGCGAACAGTCCTGCGAAGAGTATGCCAATGGAGGTGTCTTCGCTCAGGCCAGTCCTCTTGGATAGATACCCAATTACCAGCGCGAACGCAATTGCGTTGGGTACGAGGATCAGCCACGAAGAAGAAACAACTGACACCACCAGCGCTGCGACTACAAGGCCGGGCAGGAGTGAGTGGGCCAGACCATCGGTCATGAAGCCAAGGCCTCTGACAACAACATACGCGCCTAGAATCGGGCACATGATACCTACCAGCACGGAAACCAGTAGCGCTCGGACCATGAAGCCGTACTGGAACGGCCCTACAATCGCTTCAGTGATGATGTCCATCGAGAGCCTTTCCGTGAATCGACCCGACTCCATGAGGCCCATACATCTCAATCAAGACCTCGGGAGTTAGTACGTCCTCGGGAGCGCCGCAGGCGCATACCCGGCAGTTGATGCAGAGGCACTCGTCACAGTAGTGAGCCACGTGACCAATATCGTGTGATGACAGAAGGATCGTCCGTCCCTGATCTCTCAATTCATGCAGGACGTTAACGAGGGTTTCTTGCGACGCAATATCAACACCACTGAAAGCTTCGTCAAGCAGAAGAACGTCCGCTCCCTGGGCGAGCGCCCGAGCAACAAACACCCTCTGGCGTTGGCCGCCAGACAAGTTGCTGACAAGTGCCGACCTCCTGTCAATCATTCCCACCTGTTCCAATGCTTCCTCGACGAGCCAACGGTCTGAAAGGCTGGGTCTGCGCAGCCATCCGATCTTCTTTGTCCTGCCCTGCATCACAACGTCCCATGCGGTCATAGGAACACGCCAGTTGACGTTTTCATGCTGGGGAACGTACGCGACTAATCCTCGGGCATCTTCAACGGGACTGCCGTGAATCAGAACTTGCCCCTCGTCTACCTTCAGTAGACCTACAATCGCATTAAACAACGTGCTCTTACCCGCCCCGTTTGGCCCCACTACACCCATTAGGCAGTTGGGTCCGGCGGTAAAGGTCACCTCGTCAAGGACGCGGACACCGCCTCTATAAACTGTTATTCCCTCTGCTGACAGGGAAGCTACGCCGGCTGGAGGGCCAATTTTTCCGTAGTCGCCGGATTCTGTAGCAGGTGACTGAGTTGTAGATTGCATGGTTCTGGCCCGCTTTCAATCGTTGGAAGTAGGGTCCTCAGACATCATAATCTTATTGCGACAGCATATCATATATATTTGTGGATGTCACAATTCTGGTCTGACATTAGAACCTACCGCCCTTCACTCTCCTTTGACCTGCGTCAACAGGTAGGTGGCCGGCAGAATTGGAGGTTACAGACACAGAGATTTCGATACTCGGGAGTCACCGCCTCAAAGCCCCTGTTTGAACTGAGCATGACTCTAGGGATAAGTAGGCCGCGCTGGTTCCACAGCTCGTTCAGGGCCAGTAACGGGCTCAGCCAGATCATCCACGTGGAGACCGACGACAAGCCCGGCGCCGGGGCCCTGTTCGGGTAGAAACTGGGGACCGGGGACATGCCGGATTACCATTCGCGGATCAGCACTTAGGAAACGCGAGGCACGTGTTTTCCGGCTACGCGAAACGGAGCGGCGAGCGAGCGATGGGTGGATTCCGGCCTTAGCCGGAATACTATATGGGAGTCAAAACTGCGTATAGAGCGTTGGCGAACGCTGCACTTCGGAGATCTCGTGAGGCTCCAGGGGGTAAGCTTCCTTCTGGTAGACCTGGATCCGGTCGGAGCCGTAGTCGGCGATGTACATGGAGCATCCATTGACCCGCACTGACACCGGCCATCGAATCCGCTTCTGGGGTTCGAGCGAGGTCATCTCACGCAGCCGCAGCGCCTTGACGTTGGACTTCATGTAGTGGTGGGCCTGCTTCGACAGCGTGGCGTCGCCCCGGAACAGCTCGACGAAGACGCCGTCCGGCCTGAACAGCTGCACACGGTTGTTCGCCCAGTCGGAGACGTAGATATCGCCGTCCTTATCTACAGTGACACCTGAGGGACGGTTGAACTCGGCCTCTCCATCGCCGGACTTGCCGATCTTGAAGATGAACTCACCATCCGCAGTGAACTTCTGGATACGGTCATTCCGCCAGTCGGCGACATACACGTCTCCCAGTTCGTCGACGTGAATTCCCCACGGCATGTTGAACTCGCCATCTCCGTCGCCCTGACAACCAAACTCCATCAGGAACTCGCCGTCCTTCGTGAACTTCTGCACCCTGTGATTCTGCGTGTCGGAGACATACACGTTCTCATCAGGATCGAGCGCGATGCCCGACTGGCGATTGAACTGGCCCTCACCACTTCCACTCTGTCCCCACTGGGCCTGGATTTCACCCTTCTTGTTGATTACGGTTATCTGGTTTGTCCCCTCGTCAGACACCCAGAGGTTTTCCTCGCTGTCCATAACCATAGAGATGGGCCAGACGAACTTGGTGTTTACCGAGTAGGTCCCCCCGATCTGCGCAGCTCCTCCGGCAGCCAGATTGATCGCTCCCAGGTCCTCATCGTCCTGGGACAAGCGCCTGATGAAGGAGATACCTCCCCGGCACAGGATGTGGACATCCCCTTCCCTGTCGACGGCGAGATCGACAGGAGTGTTGGTCAGACGCCTCATGCCGAGCGTCCGATCATAGCTGAACCCTACCCTGAGAAGCGCGTACGGCCTGCCCATTTCTCACCTCATCATTAGAGCAAATACGCGAGAGCTACTTATGCGAAGATCGGGATCTTCTCGTACTGGCCCTTGACTATCGGGGCCGCCTCGACGCCCATCCACTCCTCGAGAAGAGTGGTGTACAAACCTCGGAAGTCGTACGTGTGGGCCATGTCACCATCGGTCTGCTTGTCGATGTCCAGCGACGGGTACTCGGCGTACAGGCCGCCCTTAACACGCTCTCCAATCACGAAAGAGCCTCCACCGGCGCCGTGGTCGCAGCCGCTGCCGTTGTCCCTGATGCGGCGTCCGAACTCAGTGAACACCAGCATCACAACGTTTTCGGAGGCATTGTGGTCTCTCAGGTCCTGCCAAAAGTCCATGATGGCACCGGAGAGTTCATTCAATAACCTGGGATGGTTGGGGACCTCGTTAGCATGTGTGTCGTACCCACCGTGCTGAGTGTAGATGACCCTGGTCCCGAGCTCAGCCAGATGGACTCGTGCAGCATCCCTAAGTGAATTTGCGATGGGGTTGTCTGCGTACTCGACATTAGATGTGTAGATCTCAGGGGCCCTCTTGAGCACGTCGGCCCCTCTGAGGACGTCCATACCCGTTTGCGCCACGTACTCTCTAACCATCCCTGTACCTACCGCCGGGCCATACATCTTTGCGAAGACCTCCAGCGCCTGTTGGCGCTCGGACTCCTCGGTGATGCCGCTCATGACACCGTAGTTGTCCAGGTCGCCAACCGAAGTAATCGGCACTCCTGACTTGCTCATGGCACGTGGGAGACCACGACCGATGTTCACGCACGTCAGTGGGTTCTCCTTGTTGGGGTCCATCTGGTCCACGACCTGGCCCAGCCAGCCCTCGGTGCCTATACGGTCAGGGTCAGCCGTCTGCCAGATGTCCATTCCCCTGAAGTGGGAGCGACTGGAGTTGGGATAGCCCACCCCCTGTACGATCGCCACCCTGCCCTCGTCGTACAGCTCCTTGACCGGAGCGAAGTGGGGATTGAAGCCCAGGTAGCTGTCGATCGGGAGAACCTCCGCCTGAGGAATCCCAATCACTGGCCTTGAGTCGTAGTAGATTTCGTTATTGTAGGGAATCACGGTGTTCATGAAGTCGTTGCCGCCGGTGAGCTGAACGACCACAAAGACCGTGGGCTTGCCATTCACTTCCATTGCCGAGTTCCCTCCCATTCGGCCTAGCCGAACTGATACTCCACCGATGCCACTATGAACTGGACCATCCGAGCCACTCGCGCGGAACTCTGTTCTCGCGCCGAATCCGTGTCGAAGCGAAGATCACCGCCTGAACTGGCGTAGTCAAGCAGAGCATCCCTTGTATGACTCTCTACGGTCATGGGACCGACCAGGTCCAACGTGTGGTCCACGAACTCTTCCGGAGTCAGTGCCTTCTCCTCAGATGCGAGCCTGTCGGCTATCGCCTGGATGCCCGGCAGTCCCTGGTCACCTAGCTCATTGACCGCGAAGTTGACCCGCTCCGCGAGCGTGCCGCAGTCTATCCACTCGCGTCCTGTGTGCCATCCCTCAACGGTCGGCGGGGTCATGAGATGCTGACCCATGAGGCTGGTAGCAGCAGGCGCGGCGTGAAGCGACGGCTCGGGGAAAGCATGAGTTCCAGCCAACTTTATCGTTCCTGCAACCAGCTCCGTGGGACTCTTCACCTTAGCGAAGCGGGAATCCTTGAAGAAGTCCGAGTTGAAAAGCACACGCAGGATGGCTCGAATGTCGCCGTTGGTCTCGAAGTAGGCGTCACAGAGGGCATCAATCGCTTCAGGGTCTCTCGGAGGCACGTCGTTCCACGATGGTACCTGGGGCTCGTCTGCAACGAAGAAGTTGTAAAGGTGTCGAGCAATGAACCGCGCCGTCGCCGGCTGCTGAACAATGATGTCGATGATGTCCTCGCCGTCGAACCTGCCAGTGTGGCCGAGGAAGGTCTTTTCACTGTCGTCGTGGTCGTCCTCCCTGTAGACGAATTTAGAAGGATAGCGACCATACGGATCGAGCGGTATGGGCTGTATGAATGTCCAGCCGGTGAACGCCCGGGACGCCATCTTGATGTCGTCTTCGGTATAGTTACCCACTCCCATCGAGAAGAGCTCCAGCAGTTCACGACCCCAGTTTTCGTTGGGCTGGTCCCTGTGATTCTCGGAGTTGTCCAGCCAGTGAATCATCGCCGGGTCTTTGGCAAGGTCCACCAGAATAGTCCGCATATCGGATACCGCGTTGCGTCTGAACAGCTCGATCTGAGTTTTGGAAGACGGTCCATGCTCGCTCTTCCCTACGGAGGTCGCGAACACGTGGTGCCAGAACAGCGCCATCTTCTCCTCGAGGGGACGCTCGGTGTTGACCATCCGGAAAAGCCAGTGAGTGTTCCATGGCTCAACAGAGTCCGGGTTGTTCAGCTCCAGCCAGTAACGGATGATGACGTCATCCTGCACCTCGGGGAAGCGCTCAGGGTGGAGCAGGTCTTCCACGATCTCTTCGTAGCTCTGGTTGGCAAGCTGCTCCAGTTCGGCGCGCGATGCCCCAAAACCTGCCCGGCGCATTAGGTGGGCGATAAGGGCGAGGTCAGAATTCGGCATGACCGTTCTCTCCAATCTTCTCTTCGGATGCTTGGGAAAGCTGTCTGTACTTATTCAAATCCCAGTTCGATCAGCTTGGCAACCATGCTCTGAATGCGGGGGCTGTCGCTGTAAAGGAACTCTGGTTCGTACGTGCGGTCCGTCTTTGTATATTGCAAAGCGTCCCTGGCTACCGAAGCCCCGGCATGCTGTCTCTTGATTAAGTCAATCTGTTCTTCGGTCTTGGGTTCTTGAGCGAAGATCATGGTGAATATGCGTCGTCCGATATGACCACCGAAAGAACTGTGGTAGACGTGCTGGTTGAAGAAGACCACATCTTCCATCCTCCCAATTCTCAGGACCGGCCAAATAATGGTGCGAATTATAGCCCATTGATTGAAGTTTTGGAGCCTCGGATGCCATGGTTCCGGTAACCGTCCCATAGTCGGTGAGGAAAGAAGAGGGCGGGGAAACGTTCAGGAGTCGGGATCAAACGCACTGGATGGGTGGTTGAGTCCGCTGCGGCAGAGTTGTGTGAGGGTGATGGGAGCCGATGAGACTGTGATCCAAGGTGCGGGGTAAGCAGGCGGTCGAGAACTGCTCGACATGGAGCATCGTGTTCCCAGTCACCTGAAGCTTCACCGTCTGGTGGTGGAGTTATGTGAGAAGTTGCGATCTCTAACATGTCACCAACGAGTGAGAGGGATGCCACAGACCAATTACTGTACTGAACGGACGATAGACAGAAGCAAGGTCAGATACAGAACGGTGAGAGGCTACGAGAGCGAAGAGGGAAAGATGAACGGGCTGGGTCTAACACAGTGGGCCTGGAGCGGCCAGGAAGGACTGGACCTGGGTGAACTGATCACAGTGTAAGGTCAGTCTTCCAACTTAGGGGCAATGTGTGAAGTGACATGACCAACGAACTCTCCCACCGTATGTGGGACGCTTACGGATGGTACCACTAATATCTGCTGAAGGTACTTGCTCAATAACATGCGATTGCCCTGGCGCCTCTCCATGGCGAATTCTCACTCTTCACGTACTCCCCTCCCCGGGGTGATCAACACCGTCGTTGTAATTGTGACCCTCTCAACCGGTGGACTGATCCTCTCCGAGGCCTTCCTGAACTTCCTTGGCGATTGGCTGCGTGACAGGCTCGACCCCAGGTTGCGACAGGTGCTCTGATCGCAGCTTTCCACCGCTGATTGACCTGACACAACAGCGCAGAGGCATTGATCGGCGAACTGCACTCCAGTACTACTGGGAATCTGACTTTGGGATATACTGTCCCCTACCCACTTGGGTTGACGCCGCTCAACGGGAGATAGGTAGAAGTTGAAGATCACGAACATACAGATCTCTGTTCTCAAGACTCCCGACGCCAGCAGGATCTTTGACCTGACAATGCTCCCCGGAATGCGTCGCCCACGTTGGATTCACTCGACATCAACTTCCAGTGACGGTTACACGCAGGTAATGCACGTCGAGACCGACGAGGGGATCACCGGTATCTGCACGGTCGGTGAGGGCGTTGCCGGAATGCTGGACCGGGACACTCTCGACCAGATGCGCGCGGTCGCCGTGGGCGAGGATGCCCTGGCGAGGGAGCTGCTCTATCAGAAGCTCCACACAAGCACGCGATGGGTGTACCGGCAGCCCGGTTGGGGAGGGACGCTCGACAACTGCCTGTGGGACATCGCGGGCAAGGCAGCAAACCTCCCTGTTCATGCGCTCATTGGGCGCGTGCGTGACAGCATCCCTATGTACTTTAATATCCGCGGCGAGACCAAAGAGGAGGCCGCAGAACACGCGATCGAGGCCGTCGAGGCGGGGTTTCCTGCCGTCAAGGACCACTTCTATCATCCCGTCGACGAGAACATACAGTGGTTCAGGGCAATTCGCGACGCGGTCGGCCCGGACATCGACATAATGCACGACCCTGTCGGCATCTACAGTTATGAGCAGGCCGTGCGTGTGGGAAGGGAGCTCGAAGATCTCGCCTACAGGTGGATTGAGGAACCCCTGCCTGAGCGCCAGCACAACAAGCTCAGGCAGCTGTGCGACGCCCTCGACATCCCTGTCCTGGCACCAGAGATGATGATGAATGACGTCGATCTATCGGCTCAATGGCTGATTTCAGGTGCGACCGATCTGATTCGTGGCAACGCTAGGCATGGCACGACGTCGGTACTCAAACTTGCCCATCTCGCGGAGCTCCATGGCACAACCGTGGAGCTCAACGCAGGCGGAGGACTGTTCGGCCTTGTCCACGGTCACGTCCTGGCGTGCATCTACAACACCTCATACTACGAGTTCTTCGGAGGAGACAACGAGCAGGCAGGTAAAGAAATCGGTTTGCTGAACCCGTTGACGCCAGTTGGCGCCCATATGCTCCCGCCCGAAGGACCGGGCTGGGGAGCAGAGTGGGACTGGGACTACTTCAACAAACAGGTAGTTGAGGTGTGGTGATCAAACCGGCGAATACACAGGTGTCTGTCAGATGAAAGGAACACCATGGACCCAGAGTTGATTGCAGACTACCTCAACCACGTGGGTGAAGGTCCTCTATGGCATACAGCTGAGAACCGACTCTACTGGGTGGACATTCCGCAGGGCCGCATATTCTGGTTCGATCCGGCAACCGGCGAGCACGCTCAGTTCTTCCAGGAAAGGCAGATCGGCGGGTTCACAATCCAGGAAGACGGGTCCCTGCTGCTGTTTATGGACAGGGGTTCCATCGCTCTGCTGCGGGACGGCGACTTGACCTACTTGGTGGATGAGATTCCGGAAGAGCGAGATACTCGATTTAATGACGTTATCGCGGACCCCCGCGGAAGCGTGTTCTGCGGCACCATGCCGACGGACACACAACCGGCTAGGCTGTACAGGCTTGACCCAGACGGTAGCCTAACCGTCGTACTCCAAGACATCGGCCTGTCGAATGGGCTGGGGTTCACGCTCGACCGAAAGCAAATGTACTACACCGATTCCTTTGCCCGGAAGATCTACGTGTTTGACTACGACGAGGCTACTAGCGAGATCTCCAACCAGCGAGTGTTCGTGGAGACACCTGAAGGCGAAGGGGAGGGGATACCGGATGGTATGACAGTCGATGCCGACGGGTACGTCTGGTCGGCGCGCGCGGGCGGTTCGGCACTGGTCAGGTACACGCCCGACGGCGTCCAGGATATGCGCATTCCATTCCCTGCGAAGATGGTCTCCAGTGTCACGTTCGGCGGACCAGACATGGACGAAATCTACGTAACTACCATAGGGGGAGACAACAGGGTAGAGCTGGGACCTGGGGCAGGAGGCCTATTCAGATTGAACCTTGGGATCAGGGGTGTGCCGGACTTCCACTCCCGTATTCGCGTCTGACCAAGTTTGCTGGGGAGGTGCCCGCAGTCCTTGCATGCTGGAGGTAGCGCAAGAATCGTCCGCATACACAAACGGACCGGCAAGTTTATTTCGGACTTCGCCACCACATTTGATCGTGTGGAGGACCTTACATGCGATCCGGTCACTCACTCCACGCGCGGTGTCGACGCAATACTGGCCAAGGACGCTTTCAACGAGCTATACGAGGCGTTTGAGGTGGAATCAGGCACCTGCGGTCAGATGAACCGTGAGGACGAAGGGTAGGAAGCCGGACCATGTTGGGCACCTCCCTCAGCAAGAAGCGTGCAATAGGCCTGGCGATTCTGGCCGTGCTGCTCACGCTGTTCCTGATGTTCAACAGAATCCCCAAGCTCGATACGGTACGCGCTGACCTTGCGATAGCCACATCATCTGAACAGGAGTGCTTCCAGGGGTTCTGCATTGAGACCGAGGAAGAGGCCTCCCTTCTCTCCAGGTGGTGGAACTTCTCCATTACATACCTGAGGCTTGTCGCCGTCGGAATGACATTCGCGTTCCTGGTAGCAGGCGTCACCGAGGCGTTCCTCTTCCCCTCTGGGAGCAGTCGCAGCTTCGCAACCTCTGGCGTAAGGGGCTCGCTGAAGGGCCTCATAGTCGGACCGGCCATGAATCTCTGTTCCGCTTGCATCGTTCCCATCTCTTCGGCGTTCAGGCAGAGGGGAGCGAGCGTAGAGTCGACCCTCGCAATTGTGCAGGGCTCCTCGACCCTGAATCTTCCCGCGATGATTATGGCGGCGATGGTGTTCGTTCCAATGATCGGCGGGACCAGGATCGCTCTGAGCCTGGTGGCAGCACTCCTCATCGGCCCTCTTGTGGCTGCGGTAATTGGGGAGCGCGGTCGGGTGGCTCCAGGCTTGCAGATCACCGTCGACCCGTTCGATCGGAACAGGCTGGCATCCTGGAGTGAAGTCCTTAAAGAAGGCTCTAGAGACTGGATCAGGGCGACGTTCAGTAACGTCATCAGGCTGGGGCCAATAATGGTCCTGGCCGGGTTCGCCAGCGCGCTTGTAATTCAGTGGGTGAGTCCCGAGACCGTGGCGACGTATCTCGGAGACAACCTGCTCGGAGTCGTCGTCGCCGCGACTCTGGGCCTTTTGATAAACGTACCTCTGCTGTTCGAGATACCGTTGGTGGCAGCCCTGCTCCTGGCAGGAATGGGTACTGCACCTGCCGCCACGCTTCTGTTCGCGGCAGCGGCAGCCGGTCCCATCACATTCTGGGGTCTTGCCCGGGTCGTGCCCAAACGAGGCGTCGCCGCTTTCGCCACTTCCATCTGGGTCGTGGCCATTGTCGGTGGACTTGGAGTCATCGCACTCAACTCGATCATCCCGACGGCGGGCAGCGGCCTGAATACGTCCGTCGACCCTGCCATGGCAAACATCGAGCCCACGCGAGCCGGGCGTAGCCTCGTAACTGCTGCCGATCTAAAAGCCAATGCAAGGGCCGCCCTGAGCAGAGAGGAAGTCCAGCCCAAAGCGATCGTCGCCCCTGTAATCCCAATTGCCAATGGCGAAGAGACCGCCGCCGTTACTCCGTTCACGAATGTCGCGCTGACTGCCCTGAGGAACTCGAACGAGTGGGCAGACGAGATTATGAACTACCGCCCGGGCGTCGTGGTTTTCGACTATGACTCGGACGGCGATTCAGACTTCTACATAACCGCGGAGGCAGGTACCCCAAACTTCCTCTATAAGAACGAGGGAGACGGGACTTACGTCGACGTTGCCGGGTCGGCTGGCGTTACGGCGATACCTACCAACAGCACAGGTGCGGTTGCCTGTGACCTGAACAACGATGGTCACAAAGACCTCTACGTCGGTGCAAGGGGAATTGCCGCGATGGGGCCGGGTAAGGCCAAGGGTGACGGTCTGGACTTCCGGTCCGCATTGGGCGACGACGAAGAGTCCAGGCTGCTTCGGGAGGCGATAACCGATCGTCTCTTTGTGAACAACGGCGACGGAACTTTTTCCGACATCACCGACTCGGCCCTTGGAGAGTCAGTCAACTTGAGGTCTGCGGGTAGCGTAGCGTGCGCTGACGTGGACAACGACGGCTGGCCGGACATCTACGTCGGAAACATGATTGACGAGGACTTCTTTCTGTTCACAGACCGGTCTCATCCAGGCCACTACAACCTGCTGTATCTCAACAACGGCGACATGACATTTCAGGAGATCGGCGCTGCGACCGGTGTCAGGGGCACACAGATCAAACTCCTCGAACCAAACGGAGACTCTGTCGTCTTCAGGGACGACACTGACGGCGCCGAGTACGTCGGATACGATCCGGCAGTCAAAGATGAAAACGGCAATCGCGTCGGCGATCCCACGGGGCGCACCCATGGGGTCATGTTCTTCGACTACGACGACGACAGGGACCCCGACCTGTGGGTTGCGAACGATGGGGACATACTTCAGGTCTACAGGAACGATACGTCTGGCGACACCATACGCTTCACTCCCATGGGAGAGGAGATGGGGATAGACACAGTCGGCAACTGGATGGGATTTGCCGTAGGAGACTACAACGGAGACGCTCAGCTGGATGTCTTCGTTACCAACCAGGGGTACCACCTGCGCCAGTATCCTCTCCAGAAGGAAGTCGGAGGAGACTGCCGCTATACGGAGCGATTCAGCTGGGGAACTTGCCTTCACGCCCTGCTCAGGAACAGTGGGGATACGAATGGGTCTGGTCCGAGGTTCACAGACGTTGTGGAGGCCACTGACGTCAGGCCAAGCCCTATCATGCCTCCGACATCGCTGAATCCCGATAACATCCACTCCGACTGGAAGCAGCCCACAGGACTTGGTGCGTATGACTTCGGCTACGGAACTACCTTCTTCGACTATGACAACAACGGCACTCAGGACATCTACTGGCTTGGGTCGGAGCCAGCACGGGGAGAAGGACCGGGTGGAGAGATCATGAAGAGCGCCGGCCGTATGCTGCGTGGCGATGGCCAGGGGTCATTCGAGGATATTACTGTCCGGGCGCACCTTCTGGACATAATGGACGTTGACTACTCGATTCTCGATCCTGCCGATCCCAAGTTCAACCCCGTCAACCAGCGACTTGACGCCTCATTCCACGAGAACGGCAAAGGGCTCGCGCATGGAGATCTGAACGGCGACGGCTATGTCGATCTAATAGGCACGAACAGCAGCGGGCCAATCTGGGCAATTCCTGGCGTGCCGGGTGACACCGCCATCCCGGCAGCCGGAACCGTGTTTGTCTGGCTCAACGGAGGTGGAGACAACCACTGGATCACCCTGCGCCTGAAGGGGAGAATGGGGATCGACGGCACGGGCAGCAATGCCGACGGCATAGGCGCGCGTGTTTACATTGAGACAGGCACAGGCAATGGCGAAGGCCCACTTGTCCAGGTCCAGGAAGTACGCGCCGGATCGAGCTACCTGTCGATGGACAGCATTGAGCTCGAATTCGGACTTGGCGAGTCGACGGTCGTAGACCAGATCAGGGTGCTGTGGCCCAGCGGACGAGAGCAGACGCTATTCGATGTCGCTGCCGATCAGGTCCTGGAGATCATAGAACCACAGGAGTGATGCGTACGACGACTTCAGGTGTCTTCCATCACCCTGCCAACTGGCACGCTGACCGAGTTCATCTCAGGTCGCTCCAAATCCCGCGCGACGCACAAGGTAGGCGATAAGGGATAGATCGGTGGTTGCTATATCCGCTTATCCCCATCCAGCTGCCGTGTGGTCGAGAACGCTCTATTCGGGCACTCTGGTGGCGTGCCAGGATGTCATCTGCCACTCCCCATCGTTGTTCACGTAAACCACTGTGTACTCGAGCGAGAAGTGGTTTCCGTTGACGTGTACGTGCGCGCCGCCGCGGACTATTGCGGAGTCGGCATAAGTTCGAACGGTCTTGGGAGTTGGGGTGATCGACTCGTAGTTGAGCCTACCGGAGCCGATACCGCTCACAAAGCTCTCTTTGGTGTCCAGGGCAGCCGATGTATGCACGTAGCTGAGATCGTCGGCCAGAATGCGGTCGAGCGTGTCAACGTCGTTATCCACCATCGCGGTGAGACGTTGGGATTCCAGGTCCAGAATGGTCTGCGTAACATCCTTTATCTGAGTCATAGCCCTCTCCATATGTATGTCTTGCTGTGCTGTAAGGCGACTGTAACAAGGGAGTCGAATTCAGTCAACGAACCAGGCGATCAGCAGTTGAAGGTCACATGTGACGCGAAACGTCGATCCCTCAACGCCATGCCAAGAGCCGTGTGATACAGTACTTGGGCCTCCCCACCCAATGACTTCTGGCACACTGGCAAGCAGGGAGCTTGATGTATTGATAGACCTCGCAGGTGTTTCGAAGCACTACCAAATCGGCCCTGTTGAAGTGCGGGCGCTCGACGAAGTCGACCTTCACGTTTCGGATGGAGAGTTCGTAGTAGTCCTCGGACCGTCAGGAAGCGGCAAGACCACTCTGCTAAACATCATCGGCGCCCTCGATACACCTACGTCGGGCAGTGTCTCGGTTGGTGGTCGTGACATCACCCACCTATCCCGCTCCGAGCTCTTTGCATTGAGACGCGAGACAGTGAGCTTCATATTCCAGAGCTTCAACCTGTTCCCGGGTCTGACCGCGCAGGAGAACGTCGAGTTCGGGGTGGACGTATCCGGCAAGCGTGGCGTTGTCTCTGCCCAATCCGTGCTCGACTCTGTGGGACTTGGAGACAGGACATCGCACTTTCCTCACGAATTGTCCGGAGGCGAGCAGCAGCGAGTCGCAATCGCCAGGGCCCTTGCTACCGGCAATCCAGTGCTCCTCGCGGACGAGCCAACGGGCGAGCTCGATTTCAGGACGGGCGCTCAGATCCTGGAACTGCTGATCGACCAGGCCTCCGATGAACGCGCAGTCCTGGTTGTCACTCACAACAGGGAGATTTCGCGCATAGCCGACCGCGTTGTGGAGATGAGCAGCGGCCGTATTGTCAGTGACGGGCCACCCCAAGGGGGCAAGACTCCTCTATCGGAATTGCGCTGGTAGTTGCGAATTAGTCTCATTTGCCTATGGTTCGTGCTGCTGCCTGCACGTTAGTCTCCAGCATTACAGACCTAACATCCTTGACTGCCAAATTGAAACTGAGTATCTGTGGTTTCCCCGATTTATGCACATATATGACGCCGTTTCGTGCACATTTTCTTGAAATACTTGCTTTTTCCCTCTCTATCTGCAAGAATTGTGCATACGTCATACCAACCCAGTTTAGGCGTCACATGGAGGTTGAGATGCCACACGACATTCACGAGTGCGACGGACACGAGCACCACGCTCACGAGCACGACGTTCACGAGTGCGACGAGCATGAACACCACGGCGACGAGCCTGGGCACGTCCATGACGTGCACGAGTGCGACGACCACGAGCACCACGCTCACGTCCACGATGTACACGAGTGCGACGACCACGAGCACCACGCGGACGAGCACTAGGCCGAAGTTGCCAAATGGAATAGACAGGAAAGCCGCTCGCTCTATGATCTCGATGAGCAGCCGTTAGTCATTGCCAGCGGGAACAAAGTAGGCGACTTTCCCTCCATGGGTACAAAGCGTCCCGCCGCTATTTGTCTAGTTGGCGGGACTTTTCGTTGGGAAAACTGACTCTTCTTTAACTTGTCCAGATCAGGGCAATTCAAGTACCGTCGAACAGGGAATTGAAAGTCTTCAGCACACCGAGGGTCTGAGATGCAAGGTTCGAGTCCGTCCGGCCGTCATGGCAGACAGCACGAAAACCACGACGAACACGACCACGACTCCCATGACGACCATGGCGGGCATGATCACCATGATCACGATTCCCATGAAGACCACGATGGGCATGACCATGGCGGGCATGATCACCACGACCACGACTCCCATGACGACCATGATGGGCACGAACATGGCTCCCACGACGACCACGATGGGCATGACCATGGCGGGCATGATCACCACGACCACGACTCCCATGACGACCATGATGGGCATGACCATCATGACCACGGTGGGCACGACCACGCCCACGAGCTCAGACTAGCCAGCCGCCGTAGCCTGATAGTTGCTCTTACGCTCATCTCCACGTACATGGTCGCCGAGGTCATTGGCGGCGTGTTGTCCGGCAGCCTGGCCCTGATAGCAGACGCCGGGCACATGCTCACGGATGCGGCAGCTATCGTCATGGCCATGGTGGCGATGTGGATTGCGGACAAGGAAGCGTCTATCGAACGCACTTTCGGTTACCAACGCGCCGAGGTGCTCGCAGCCCTTGCCAACACGTTTGCACTGTGGCTGATCGCGGGCTGGATACTCTTTGAGGCCTACCATAGAACATTTACCGAAGAGGTTGAGATTGACGGCCTCCCGGTACTAATTGTCGGTATGGGTGGTCTGATAATCAACATAATCGTTGCGTGGATTCTCCACCGATCGTCGCAGCACAGCATGAATGTCGAAGGAGCATTCCAGCACGTTCTGGCGGACCTCATGGGATCGGTGGGCGTCGTCATCTCTGCGATTTTTGTAATGACGCTCGAGTGGTACGTGGTCGACCCGATCCTCAGCGTTCTGATTGCTGGCCTTATCGTGTGGAGCAGCAGGCACCTGATGATTACAGTGATCCAGGTACTGCTGGAAGGCGTGCCAAGGCACATCGATGTTTATGAGCTCTGCAGCGACATTGAGGAAGTTGAAGGGGTAACCATCATCCACGACGTTCACGTCTGGACCATCACGTCAGGCAGCGAGGCCTTTACAGCCCACGTCCTGGTGGATCCCAGCTTTAGTGGCGCACAGATCAGGGAGATCTTGAGGCGAATTCAGAGCATCACGCACGATCAATACGACATTGACCACGTTACTATCCAGGTCGAGCAGTCTGTGGCCAACTGCAGGGAAGACCACCACGTTGACCACCTGGAGTATACGAGCCGTCCATCTGCTGCATAGGGGCTCGGATTAGCCTGCACGTGCATACCGGGTCGAGAAGCTGTGTCAATCCGGTACGTGGCTCCCTACTGAATCTGTGGTTCCCTCTCCCTCAGGGAGAGGGCTAGGGTGAGGGTGAAAACACTGCCTACGAAACTGACACAATCTCGCGGGTCCGCCAGATTGGGGAAGTGCAAACCGCCCTTGTGCTACAATTCACCGTGGTCGCGGTGTGAT
The DNA here is from genome assembly GCA_965116415.1 of Dehalococcoidia bacterium. Lineage (GTDB taxonomy): Bacteria > Chloroflexota > Dehalococcoidia > Lucifugimonadales > UBA1123 > VXRN01. The sequence continues at coordinate 3,480,972 of OZ220693.1, read as the reverse complement.
GAGTTGGCGCTCTTCACCGGATGGACGCCGTGGTGATCTCACCCAAGGCTCAGGCCCATCTCTACACCAGAGCAGCCATACGCACCGGTCCGCACCCATCGAGTGGCGCATTCGTCTAGGGGTCTAGGATACCACCCTTTCAAGGTGGAGACACGGGTTCGAGTCCCGTATGCGCTACCAGCCGTCCCCCTCCGCACCCAGCTCTTCGTATGTCGAGGAAATGGACTCCGCCTATCGCCCAAATGGCCGACAGTACTGTTCCTGCAAACATGGAACACATGCTGACTTCTTCACGTGTTGACATCGTCAGAATGCTGAATTAGTATCGGCCTCATCAAATATGAGTATCATCTTTTGCCATACTCAGGACTAAGGGTTGGCAAATCCAATTGAAGATGTTCGGGAGAACAGTTGGAAACAATTGGGAGGATACGACGGTGAGTACACTCAATCGCAAAAGTACAAGCCTCTTTCTGTTAATCGGAATTCTGGCGATAGCCCTGCTGTCATTTGCAGCGTGCGCAAGCGAGGAGGAGCCTGAAGAGGCTGCCCCGGCACAGCCTGCTCCGGCGCCTCCCACAGCGGCTCCGGCGCAACCCGCTCCAGCCCAACCTGCCCCGGCGCAACCCGCTCCGGCGATGCAGGAGTCCGAGCTTGGAGACAATACCCTCACGCTCCTGGTTGCGAACGTTGGAGCGACTGGTGGCTGGGACCCAACGCGCTCAGGCGGCGCTGAGTTCATGAAGGTATCCAGGTACTTCAACTGCAACCTCGTCAGCGGTGGTGGTGGTGGTATTCTGCTGCCTGGTGTCGCCGATAGCTGGTCAGTCAGCGCTGACGGAAAGACGATCGACTTTGTCATCGCAGACGGAATCACGGCTCATGACGGCAGCACCATTGACCTTGAGGACGCCTGGTGGCGGATGGAGTTCGCCTTTGGCGAGTCCTCCCGGAGTCGTCCCGGTGTCGATCCGACTTCCCTGGGTCTGGCAGATGTTACGGAGTCTATACAGAAGATCGACGACAACACACTGAGGCTGGTATTCGACAATCCGAGGCCTGACACTCCGTTCCTGGTTTCCGAAAACTCCCAGGGTGAAGACGGACAGATTTTCAATGCCGACTATTGGAAGGAAATCACCGGCTACAATGCGGCCGGTGGTGACATCTCCCAAACGGACGACCAAGCCTACCAGAACGATCCTTCGAGCTGCGGTTCAATGAAGTTCGTGTCGCAGGTGCCGGGTCAGAAGTTCGTGCTTGAGCGATTCGACGACTACTTCTACCAGCCGGCAAACGGCTACCCTGAAGACAGGCGCCCCAAGTTCCGCCAGTACATCACTGAGGTAGTACCCGAGTCAGCGACCAGGATTTCGGCCCTGCAGGCAGGGCAGGCTGACATGATCGAAGCCAACGTGTTCATGCTCGAGGACATCGAGGGCGCTGGCGGTCAGGTAGTCTATCAGCCTGAGGCTGCCTACTCATGGATAGTCTACGTCGACTGCTGGGACCCTGAGTTGTGGTGCTACGACAAGCGAGTACGGCAGGCCCTGGAGTACGCAATCGACAAAGAGGCGATCATCGACAGCCTCTACAACCGGGACATGGCGATCCCAAAGGGCTGGCAGCACGTAACACCAAGCACCATCGGGTACAGGGAAGGTGTGGCCGACCCGAGGCCTCACGACCTCGCCAAAGCAAAGCAGCTTCTTGAAGAGGCGAACGTCGACATCCCACCGTTTGACATATGGACGTGGGAAGCGGGGGACCTGCCTCTCCAGCCGCAATTGGCTGAGGTGTTCGCACAGACCTGGAACAACGATCTTGGCCTGGACGTCACTGTGAGAGCCGGAGACGCCACCTCAGTAAGGCAGCAATGGAATGAACGCAAACTGCCGGGCAGCGTCCTGGTGCGAACGAATGAGACGCGCTGGAATGGCCTGAGCATAACCCGAGGCATGTATACCTACGCTGCCGGAGCCAAGGCGTGGCGCATCTGCGACCCTGAGTGGACTTCAGACGCTCACCCTGACGGTGACCCAATATGCCAGGGGCTTAACGACATCGTTACCGAAAAGCTGGTTAACGAAGTTACCGTAGATGCTTGGGAAACCAACTTCCCAGAGGTCTACAGTACCCTGCGCGAGGAGAACCACGCGTTCAGCCCATTCTTCGTTAACCTGCCTTGGGGCATGGGTCCCAAGATAAAGCCCGGTAGCTGGAAGCCATGGCCAGTGGTCACATACAACACGGCCATGTGGACCATTGAGTTCAACGAGTAGTTTGCTGAATTGCCGATAACGGCGATGCGGGGCACAGTCAAAGTCATGTGTCCCGCATCCACCTCTTGCTGAATCTCCGTATAACTTTTTAATCGGAACGGAGCAACTCGGCTCTTATGGCAGCAGTCCAATGACTCGTTACATCATCAGGAAATTTGCTGAGGCAGTCGTAACGCTGCTTGGCCTCAGTCTGGTCGTCTTTTCAGCAGTCCACATGACGGGCGACCCCGCGCGAATGCTGTTGCCCGTGCGTATAGACGCCTCCGAAGAGGTGTACGAGCAGCTCAAGGAAGAGCTCGGGCTGAACAGGCCGTTTATGGTCCAGTACCTGGACTTCATGAGGAAGCTTCTGACCAAGGGTGACTTTGGCAGGTCGGTGCGCAGCCAGAAAGAGGCCAGACACCTGCTTATGGAGCGAATTCCGGCCACGATCCAGCTCGCCGCCGCTGGTCTGTTCCTGTCATTCATAATAGGAGTTCCTGCGGGGATTCTGTCTGCTGTGAAACGAGATACCCTCGCGGACAAGATAGGAAAGGCAGTTGCGATATTCGGCCTGGCGGCCCCGCAGTTCTGGGTTGCAATCATGGCCGTAATCCTGTTCGGCGCTTACCTGCAGTGGCTTCCGGTGTATGGCGCCGGTGGTATCAAGAACCTGATCTTGCCCGCATCAGTTTTGGCGCTTGGTCCACTGGCAGCGATGATGCGTCTCGGTCGGTCCAGCATGTTGGACATCCTGGACAGTGAGTTCATCAAGTTTGCTCGTGTCAAAGGCATGAGGGAGACCATTGTCATCTGGAAGCATGGCGCAAGAAATGCCGTGATTCCCCTCATGACGTTTGCGGGGCTTACGCTTGCGGCGCTGATGAACGGCTCTATCGTGGTCGAGCAGGTGTTTGCCTGGCCCGGGCTGGGTAGGATGATGATTGAGGGTGTAGTCCAACGGGACATGCCGCTGGTGCAGGCGACTGTGCTGGTATCAGGATTCTTCTACGTATCGACCGCACTCATCATCGATGTATTGTACGGATTCGCTGATCCCAGGATCAGAGACACGAACTAGGGTCCAGGCGGAATCGCTATGACGACAGTTGCAGAAGAAGGCGCACGGCCAAGAGGTATTTCCGCGCTAGTCGAGCAGTCTAGAGAGCTGCGGGTGCCGTGGATTCCAACCACAGTTATCGTGGTGCTGGTAATTCTTGCGGTGTTTGCGCCAGTGCTTGCCCCTCATGACCCCAGAGTCGGAGTCTTGATCGACGCCAGGACTCCACCTTTCGAGACGTGGGAATACCCGTTGGGCACCGACTTTACCGGTAAGGACGTCCTGAGTCGCCTGATTTATGGCGCTCGTACTTCCGCCTTCATCAGCATGTTTGCCCTGGGCGCCGGGGTTGTGGTCGGGACTGTTCTGGGACTGTTTTCGGGCTACGCGGGCAGATGGGTAGACACGATCATCATGCGAATTGCGGACGCCACAATGGGATTCCCGTCCATCCTGCTCGCAATGATAATCGTTGCGATAGTAGGACAAGGTCTGTTGCCAATCATATTGGCTGTGGCCGTTTCGACCTGGCCTCGCATTGCGCGAATGATCAGGGGGGAGGTGCTGTCGGTAAAGGACCAGGACTTTGTTGTTCTCGCCAGAATCGCCGGTGTGTCCCCGTCCATCATAGTCTGGCGTCACGTGTTCCCCAACGTGCTGAACACACTTATGGTGATCACAAGCCTGTCTGTCGCGGGCGTCATCCTGACAGAAGCGTCGCTCTCCTTCCTCGGCCTGGGGCTCCCGCCGGGTGACCCGGCCTGGGGCATCATGGTCGCAGAGGGCCGGCAGAGCCTGGTGCGAATGTGGTGGATCTCGCTGTTCCCAGGACTGATCATCACAGCTGTAGTGATGGCGTTCAACTTCTTCGGCGACTGGCTACGCGACACGCTCGACCCGAAGCTCAGGCGCGTCAGATGAACAACGATACACTCCTGGAGGTAAGAGACCTCCAGACCCACTTCTTCACCAGGACGGGCGTGGTAAAGGCGGTCGACGGCGTCTCATTCAACTTGAAGAGAGGAGAGACGCTTGGCATCGTTGGAGAGTCTGGATCCGGGAAGAGCATGACAGCACTATCGCTCATGCGCCTGGTGCCTGAACCAGGGGGCAGGACCGTGGGTGGAAGCATCCTGTTCGACGGTGAGGACCTGCTGCTCAAGAATCAGGACGAGATGTCCGACATACGCGGACGCGACATCTGCATGATCCTCCAGGACCCGATGACTTCTTTGAACCCCGTCCTATCAGTGGGAGACCAACTCATCGAGACATTCCGCCCGGATGGCCGGGAGGCGTCCAGATCACTCTGGGACCGGGGCGTAGAGCTGCTGCGAATGGTGAGGATCCCGGCTGCCGACATAAGGATGAGGGCCTTCCCGCACCAGATGAGCGGAGGAATGCGCCAGCGCGTTGTTGGCGCCATTGCGATTTCGCGCTCGCCGAAGCTGCTTATTGCCGACGAACCGACGACTTCCCTCGACGCTACCATCCAGCTTCAGTACCTAAGATTGCTCAAGGACATACAGGAACAGACCGGGGCCGCGATCATATTTATCACGCACGACTTCGGTATAGTCGCCAGGATGTGCGATCGCGTTGCCGTGATGTACGGCGGCAAAATCGTAGAGATCGCCGATGTCTCTGAACTCTTCTACAACCCCCAGCATCCCTACACTGAAGCGCTGCTGGGGTCCGTTCCAGACCTGGAAGAGGACGTCGAGTGGCTGACGTCGATCTCTGGACAGCCGCCTCAGCTCGATAACATGCCGCCCGGCTGCAGCTTTGAGCCGCGGTGTCCTTACGCTTTCGAAAGGTGTAACGAGGAGTACCCGATAGAGTTCACAGTCGGCGACCAACACCTCGCAAGCTGCTGGAGGCTCGATGATGCAGGCTGCTGATTCCGACCTTCGCCAGAATGACGGGGATGGCGCAGAGGCTTTGATCTCGGCGCAGGACATCAAAAAGCACTTTCGAGTAACGAGTGGGTTTGTGTTCCGCAAGACCGTTGGGCAGGTCCGCGCGGTTGACGGGATATCCTTCTCGATTCCGCAGGGCGAGACGTACAGCCTCGTGGGAGAGTCGGGCTGCGGCAAGACCACCACGGCCAAGGTCGTGCTACTCGTGGAGGCCCTGACTTCTGGAAGACTCCAATTCCGAGGCCAGGACATTCAGTCGTTCAACTCCGACCAGCTCAACGAGTACCGGGAATCTGTCCAGGCAGTCTTCCAGGACCCATGGAGTTCACTCAACCCTCGTCTGAAGATCGATTCGATCATCGCTGAACCGCTGACGGCACACCGCAGGCTCACGAAGGCCGAACTCAGGAACCAGATACTCTCCCTCCTGGAGGAAGTGGGACTCCATCCCAGCCACGCCTACCGTTATCCGCACGAGTTCAGCGGCGGCCAGAGGCAGCGCATAGCGATCGCGAGGGCGCTGGCGCTTCGTCCAAAGCTCATCGTGCTGGACGAGCCGGTCTCCGCACTGGACGTTTCCATCCGGGCGCAGATAATGAACCTGCTGAAGCAGCTTCAGATGGACCACAACCTGAGCTACCTGCTCATCGCGCACCAGCTTGCAACCGTGAGGTACATGAGCCACCGGGTAGGGGTTATGTATCTAGGCAAGATCGTTGAGGAGGCTGACTCCCAGGAGCTATTCAGGAACCCTCACCACCCGTACACAAGGGCTCTCATCTCTGCGTCTCTTTCCTCGCGCCCAGGCGTCGAGAGAGAAGAGATAGTTCTGACCGGGGAGGTTCCGTCACCGATTGATCCCCCACCGGGATGCACGTTCCATCCCAGGTGCCCGTCGGTATTCGAGCCGTGCGCGGACGAGATCCCTCAGTTACAGTCGGTTGGTCCCAGGCACACAGTCACCTGTCACCTGTACTAACGACTGTCCCAGGGGAACGGGCGGACACATAGCCACCATGTTTCCCTGCACTCGCACCCCCCTCATCTGCCTTCTGTTGGCGGCAGTCTTAGCACTGTCTGCATCAGGCTGTCTTGGAGAGCAGTCATCCGCACCACCCGATGGGCTGGCGCCCTTCGCTAACATCGCAACTGAAGCCCTCGGGAAGAATGCGTTCACCATCAACCGCTACCCAGGCGTCGCGATATTCGACTACGACCGCGACGGTGACCTCGACTTCTACGTCACACAGGAAGAGGGTGGCCCAAACTTCCTCTTTCGGAACGATGGCGAAGAGTCATTCACTGAGGTCTCAGAGTCCGCAGGGGTCGCGGGTGTCGACAGTAACAGCACCGGAGTTGCTGCCTGCGACTTCAACAACGACGGGTATCAGGACCTGTACGTCGGCGCCCACGGACGTAAGGGGGACGGTCTGGACTTCCGGTCGACGGCAGACCGGCCTGACCTCCGCGTGGCGACCGTGGACAGGCTGTTCCTGAACGAAGGGAATGGCACATTCACTGACATTACGCACTCAGCTTTTGGTGATGCGGCCAACATCAAGTCAGCGATGAGCGTAGCCTGCGCCGACGTCGATGGCGACGGCTGGCTGGACATCTACGTGGGCAACAGGGCCGACTTCGACTTCGTGCGATTCACTGTGCCCCAACACCATGGGCACTACAATGTTCTGTACCGCAACAATGGTGACCTGACATTCAGCGACATTACAGTGGACTCAGGGGTGAGGGGTCCGCAGATCGCCATGCGCGCGCCGGACGGGCTGCCAATCCAGTTCCGACATCCAATCACGGGAGAGTGGATCACAGGGTACGATCCCAGGCTCGCTGACCGTGCCGGGAACCGTGTCGGCGATCCCGTTGGACAGACCTGGGCCTCACTATTCTTCGACTACGACGATGACGGCGACCCCGACCTCTGGGTGGCTGATGACGGCGACACGTTCAAGCTCTACAGGAACGACACTTCATCCGATGGTATCAATTTCACTGGAGTAGCCCGGGAAATGGGTATCGACAGGGTCGGACAGTGGATGGGATTCGCTCTCGGCGACTACGACTCAGACCTGGACCTGGACGTGTTCGTCACAAACATCGGATTCCATCCGCTTACGCGACGCCCCGCCCCGATACCAGGGGCCGACTGCGCCTATTCTGCGCAGTTCAGTTGGGGAACATGCTTCCATCTTCTACTTCGCAATAATGCAGACGGCGCCAGCGCGGGTGAAAGTGGATTCACCGACGTTGCCTCTCTGACACACGTCGAACCAAGTACCCTCATGCCACCGATGTCGCTCGATCCTGCCAGCATCCACCCAGCGTGGGAGCCGCCACAGGGACTGACGGCATACGACTTTGGCTTCGGCGCAGCATTCTTTGACTTTGAGAACGATGGCGATCAGGACCTGTACTGGCTCGGCTCGCTCGTTTCCCGCGGTGAAGGCCCGGGCGGTCTGCTGTATCCGGGCGCGGGACGTCTCCTCCTGAACGAAGTCACTGGCTTTAGGGACTCCACGGTCGAAGCACGTCTATTGGACATTCAGGACGTCGACTACTCCGTGTTGGACCCGGAAAGCAGTTCATTCGACCCTTATGCACAGCGCATTGGCCCTGAGTTTCACGAAAACGGAAAGGGCCTGGCCAAAGGAGACCTGAACGGCGACGGGTTCGTCGATCTGATAGCCACCAACAGCAGCGGGGACATCAAGGCTGACCAGGGCATTCGCTTTGTGAAGGGACCCCTCTTCGTCTGGATCAACGGTAATGACCAGAACAGCTGGCTTACCCTCAGGCTGCGTGGAGCGATGGCCTCAGGGAAGGCTGGCAGCAACGCGGACGGCATCGGCGCCCGTGTATTCCTCACTGCGAGACTTGATGGGCAGGTTCCTTCCACTCAGGTGCAGGAAGTGCTGGGGAGTTCCAGCTACCTCTCCATGAGCAGCACCGACCTGACACTTGGACTAGGCAGCGCGGAAAGCGTTGATGAGGTCGTTGTCAACTGGCCGAGCGGCAGGGTGCAGACGCTGGCGAACGTCGACGTCAATAAGCTGCTCGTCATAGAAGAGCCTGCCGAGTGATTGGCTGGGGTCTCAGGCGCTAACCGCTCCTATACAGATCCCGCACATTCGCATGGAAGAGTCTCAGTCAGCCGGAGTCTGCGCTCCCAAAGTGGAAGTACAGCCATGACCGAACGATGCGAGTCACGAGCACGACACACAGTCCAGCCGCGATCCCGACAGGTACAAAGAAGATGCTTAGTGACAGTGCACTCAGCAGGATTGTGAAGTCGAGCGTACCATAAGGAAGATCCAGCCTGTTCAGGACCAGCTGGTACGTTATGAGGGATGCAACAAGGCCGCCGACTGTCCCGAAAATATAGTAGGTTCTTCTCGTAGTTAATCTCATCCGTCTGCAAACCTGAGACTCTATCTGGAAGGACTCTGCGGCCGCCTGGAAATGCAGTATAGGAGCGCAGCGATTCCCCAGGCACAGGCAAACGTCGCCAAAGCGATTGAGTAGCTCCCCGTCTGATCAAACATCCAGCCTGCATACCACGGCGCGCAGAACGTGCCTATGGTGTCGAACGCCCTCATGATACCAGTAATTGCACCGTAGCTGCGTCTTCCGAAGTAGTTGCCGATGGCAACCCACTGAAGGACAACAGCACCCTCGTAGATCGCCAGCAGCACGACGAACGGATACAGACTCCCTACCCCATCTGTCTGGATAAGCAGGAAGCAGCCAGCTACGGCGGCCAGAAGCCCGCTCACGATCAGTGGCTGAAAGCTCAGCCGCTGTCCAGCCATCCCCAATCCAAGCCTGAACGGAATCGACAGCAGGAAATAGGCGGAGACCAGGCCGGCGGCGAACTCTTCCTCGGCTCCCTGCCATACCATGATTGGAATGATGTGAATTGCCAGTCCGGTCTCGGCGGAAATTCTGAGCGTGGACGCAGCGAGGAGTATCCAGAACGCACGCGTCCGAAGTGCCTCAGACAGAGTGAAGTCCGCAGACAGGGTCCTCATGCTGGAACGCGGAACACTCCCCGTCCCTGTTTCCCTCTCTCGCTCAACCTCCTCCACGATGTTGCCTTTGCCCGTTGGTGGGCCTGTTACTACCAGGGCTACCAGCATGCCGACCACCAGCACGACGATTCCCGCAAGTACTGACGTTGCGCGCCAGCCAATGTTGTCTACGCCGATTCCTAGCGGGTAGACAAAGATCGCACCTCCGGCGGCGAAGCCTGTCAGCAATATGGTCATCGCGATCGCCTTTCGGCGGATGAACCATCCGTTGACGGCTGTCAACAGCGTCTGGCCAAAGCCGAAGCTCGAAGGAACTGACACCAGCAGCAGATAGGCAAGCAGAAATGCAATGTAGTTGTTGATGAGGGTGATTGCGATCAGTCCGATTCCGGATACCAGCGCTCCGACCACGACTAGGGGACGGGGCCCTATTCGATCGACGAGCCATCCGTAGATCGGAGCTACAAGGCTTGTCTGAGCGCGTGCCAGAGTGAAGATCAGCGATGTATTCGCGCTGGAGAGGTTCAGGTCTCTACGAATCGGACTGAAGAACACAGCGGCGCCGTGGTAGAGAATCCCGCCAGAAATGAGGGCCAGAACTGTTGCGCCAAGTAGTACCCACCAGCCCCGGTAGATGGACGCAAGTCTATGCCGAATGTACGGAGTTCTCCGCATCCTGAAGGACACTCAACTGATGCTGTGAGCCGACCGGTCGGCTACTCGACCTTCTCAAGCGGCGCAATACTGGTGAGGAATCGCTTGACTCCGCCTCCATCCTTGAAGGCAACGGTCGCCTCGAAGTCCGAACTCTTCGGCTCACAGCTCATCACAATCCCGTCACCGAAGGCCTTGTGACGGACCTTGTCACCTGTAGCGAACGGGGGTCCTCCTACAGAGACTGCCGCCGGTCTGCGCCGGCGTGTCTGGGGCACCGCCGACCGTCCAGGCCTGCGGGTGCGGGTTGGCTCCGAGGTCGGAGTCGGCCGCGTACGTCGCGAGAATTGGAATCCCTGGTCCGACCGTTCCCGTCTACTGCGCGGTCCCGAGTCTGAACTACGAATTGTGGGTGGAGACTTAGATGTCCCCGACCCGTTGTCGGGTGAAGACTGCGACTGCTCCATGCCGGCCACCAACTCTCGGGGAATGTCCAGCAGGAATCGCGATGGGAGGTTCGGTCCCGTCCCTCCACGGAATCCCCGCCTGAACGCCCTCGTGAGGTAGAGGCGCTCCTTGGCGCGGGTCATGCCCACGTAGCAGAGCCGCCTTTCCTCTTCCAGGCCTGCCTCCTCTTCCATAGACCTCGCGTGTGGCAGGAGGCCGTCCTCCATGCCCACCATGAAGACCACCGGGTATTCGAGGCCCTTCGCCTGGTGAAGGGTGATTAGAGTTAAGGCGTCCGGCCCTTCTTCCATGCTGTCCACGTCGCTGACAAGGCTGACGCTCTCCAGGAAGGCGTTGAGTCCCTCGGGCATTTCTAGTTCGGAGAACTCCCTTGCCGCGGTCTTGAACTCGTTCAGGTTGTCCAGACGGTCTTCAGCCTGGTCATCACGATCGTTCAGGTACTTTCTGTATCCCGTTCTTTCGAGCACTCGCTCGATTAGCTCCACGAGGCTTAGCTGCCCAGCTTCGGTGCGCAGCCCGTCTATCAGTTCCCTGAAGTCCCCAAGGGCGCGGGCAGCCCGGGTCGTAAATGGTCCGGAAACCAGGGGGCCGCCAAGCTCCGTCGAAGGTGAAATGGTGCGAATGGCCTCGAAAGCGGACGTTCCCTGGTCCCTTGCCAGCCGGGCGAGTTCGTCAAGCGTCCTTGCGCCGATCCCTCTTGGTGGAAGATTGACGACACGCATCAGGCTCACGTCGTCATCAGGATTGGCCAGCACTCGGAGGTATGCGGCGATGTCCTTCACCTCCTGACGCTGGTAGAACTTCATGCCTCCAATGAGCTGGTACGGGACTCCGTAACGTCTGCAAGCCTCTTCAAGGGCCCTGGACTGAGCGTTGACACGGTACATTACGGCAACGTCGCCGAGCCGATAGTGCGCTGGGGCAGCGCCCTGAGACCTGGTCAGCAGACCTATCTCGCGGAGCACCATCTGGGCCTCTTCCTGCTCATCGTAACCTTCCGTGATCGAGATCAGTTCACCTGCGCCGTTGTCTGTGAACAGTTCCTTCTCGACGCGCTGGGTGTTCGCAGAGATCAGCCGGGATGCGGCGTCAAGTATGTTCTGCGTGGACCGGTAGTTTTGCTCCAGGGCAATCACTTTCGCTTCGGGGAAGTCCTTCTGGAAGCTTAGGATGTTCCTGATGTCGGCGTTACGCCACGAGTAAATGGACTGATCGGGGTCACCCACTACACACAGGTTGCGATGTTGTTCCCCTATCAGTCGAGCGATCGCGTACTGGACGACGTTCGTGTCCTGGAACTCGTCGATCATAAACTGAGAGAAGCGACCCTTATACTTTTCGGCCACAGGCTCATTGTCCCTGAGCAGCAGGAACACCTTGAGCAGCAGGTCATCGAAGTCCACCGCGTTCGACTGGGCCAATAGCGATTCATAGCGCTGGTAGACGCGCCCCACTACTTCATCGAAGTAGCTGGCGGTGCGCAATGTGAATCCTTCGGCAGTAAGGATCTGACTCTTGGCGCTCGAGATCGCCGACAGAATCGCCCTTGGCGAGAACTGCTTGGGATCGACGTCGGTCTCGCGCATACCGCGCTTGACCATCTCGAGCTGGTCAGAGTCGTCGTAGATGGCAAAGTTGCGGTCAAGGCCCACGACGTCGCCATCCCGGCGAAGTATTTGGGCGCAGAAGGCGTGAAATGTGCCAACCGTGAGTCTGTCGGAGCCGTGCGGTGAAACGGTCTGGATTCGTTCCTTCATCTCGCGAGCGGCTTTGTTCGTGAAAGTGACAGCAGCGATTCTGCTGGGGGGGAGTCCGACCACCCGCAGCAGATAGGCAATTCTGTACGTAATGAGGCGAGTCTTTCCGCTTCCCGGTCCGGCAACGATCAGCAGTGGACCGTCGATGGCCTCTACCGCCTCGCGCTGCCGTTCGTTAAGGCCTGAAAGAAACTCTGTCGTCATACACCTGAACCCTAAAGGCGATTTTCTCGTCGCTCAGACAACAAACAGCGGGGCGTCCCGCGTGATAACTCGCCGTTCACCCGCCACCGACCTCCGAAGATACTTGGGGACCGACACCATACCACGAAGGGTAGTCCCGTCGAAGTACCGAAGTTGGCCGCTCGTGCGGCCTGCAATCCTGGCATCTACTTCTTCAGGGGACAGATCTGCCGGGTCTTCACTTAAGGACCCAATCACGAATCCCCACGTCGACCCAAAACTGGGCACGAACGTCTCCGACAGCGTGACTATCGGAAACACGGTGGCCACCGTGTTGGCAACGGCCGAAAAGCACTGCTCGTAGAACGACGGCCCAGTCGGCCCCGACTGCGAGACCATGACTCCCCCGTCATTCAGGCGGTCACGGACGAGAGTGTAGAACTCCTTGGTAAACAGAAGATACGCGGGTCCGGCCTCCAAGGGGTCGGGAACGTCGATGATTATGACATCAAAACGCTCGGACGTGGACTCCAGGTACGCCAGCGCGTCGTCGTGGACCAGCTTGACGCGTGGATCATCGAATGAACCCTGGTGATGCTTGGGCAGGTACTCCCGGCAGAGCACCACGACCCTGGTGTCGATATCCACCATCACAACACTCTCGACCGTGTTGTGCCTTAGAGCCTCGCGAATGGTCGCCCCCTCTCCACCCCCGGCAACAAACACTGATCTGGGCGCAGGGTGCGAGATCATGGCCGGATGAACCAGTCCCTCGTGATAGACGAACTCGTCCACTTCAGTTGACTGGGTCTTGCCGTCCAATACGAGGCTGCGGCCAAATGCGGCGCCGTCCTGCACAAGGACATCCTGATAGGGGGTGCGACCAGAGAAGTGGACCCTTTCGATACGTTCAGCCTGGTAGAGGTCCGGCGTTATCAGCTCGTAGTGCCAGTTGCCGTCCGGCGGGCCTTCCATCGGTGACCTGAACTCTCAGATGGCTGCGGAGGCTGATGCGAATACGGCGCCTCGCTTCACATCTGAAATCGACGCGTCGTCACATTCGAGCATCTTGACTATCAGATCGGCGGCGCGAAGAGGAGTAAGGCTAGTCCCGCACGTAAAGATATCAGCAGCCGCGTACGAGTGCTCCGGCCATGTGTGAATCGAGATGTGAGACTCGGCGATGGCCACTATTCCCGTAACTCCTATCGGCCGGAACTTATGAAACGTCTCTCCTACTACAGTTGCTCCAGCTTCCCGCGCGGCGGTCAGCACTACCTTTCGGATGAAATCTACATCGTCGAGGAGTTCTGCATTGCACTCTTTCAAATCTAGAAGCAGGTGCGTGCCTAGTGAATCCAATCACCAATCTCCGGAGCAGTATGAGGAAGACGCCAAGCTGGCAGGTTCGCATTATACACGATTGCCCATGCTTCCCGTCGAATCCGGGATCTGCCTGCGTTGCTCGTGTTCGTCCGAATATTCCTCAGAGGTCTGCTAACTATCGGCCAAAACTTGACCAAAACTATTGACGCGCCTTTGTATGGCAAGGCCTTACTATTTGTTACATCAGGGCAGCTAGATTACACCTGGTGGAAACCGATATGAACCTCTCTCTTGAACAGGCTCGGTTTCGCGGCATAGTCCAAAGGCTGCCCGGAACCCCAACAATACCGACCCGGCTTCCGGTGACAATACCGCGGTCGGCGGTGCTGCACCTGCTGGCGCTCGCGTTGGCATCCATCTCACTGGCGGTGGTCCTCTTCCGTTTCAGTTCGTACCTCGAGACTTTGGGGAACTGGAGGTACCTCGGCGTTGCGGCCGCGGAGTTTGGCAACAGCGCGATGATGATCTTCCCTACGCCTGCATCGGCATACACGTTCGCCATGGGCGCATCCCTCAATCCCCTTCTGGTCGGGTTGATCGGCGGAGCGGCGGCGACCGTGGGCGAACTGATCGGCTACAACATCGGCCTGCGAGGCAACTCGGTAATTGCCGACCGGCCGGGGATCCAGCGATTCAGCGCGTGGACCGAAAGGTGGGGCACTACGGCCCTGCTGGTCTGTGCCTCCCTGCCCGTTCCATTCGACATTGCGGGTGTATGGGCCGGCGCTACAAGGTATCCGCTTGCCAGGTTCATCCCAATCGTCTTCATTGGCAAGACAATTCGGGCGACGGGCATAGCTCTCGCCGGATACTTTGGCCTGGAGGCTGCTTCGGAGTTCATTGGCTAGGCGCCGTGGTCAGCGAGGTACGGATCAAATGCCAATCAACGCTGACTTCCCAGGCAATGAGTTACAGCTTAACTTCAGCACCCGCTCCTTTACTTTGCGGGAAGCGCTCATATAGCATTTGTTCCGCAGGGGGACGACAGACCCGACAGTAGGCTTGGCGAGAGGACCCAAGGGTCAGAGCGCCTCTGCACTTAAAGGTTATCAATGACCGACTACCCTGATCTTGTTCAACAGATCTCTACCTGTGAGAAGTGCGCCCTTTCCCAGGGTCGCAACAGAAGTGTGCCAGGCGACGGGGCTCTTGACGCGGACATAATGTTCGTCGGAGAGGGACCCGGATTCCACGAGGACCGGCAGGGACTGCCATTCGTGGGACAGGCCGGCAACCTGCTGAACGAGATGCTTGCCTCAATCGGACTTTCGCGTCATGACGTGTACATTACGAATATGGTCAAGTGTCGCCCACCGAATAACCGCGATCCCTTCCCGGCCGAGCTGCGCTCATGCGCGCCTTATTTGGACGCGCAGATAGAGTTGATTCAGCCGAAAGTGATAGTCGCGCTCGGGAGATACTCCTTTGCCAAGTTCTTCCCCAATGAGTCCATTAGCCGGGCCAGGGGCAGACCTCGCAACTGGCAGGACATCGTGATCTATCCCATGTACCATCCCGCCGCCGCGCTGCACAATCCAGGCCTCCGTCCTGCACTGGAGCGCGACTTTTCAGCTCTTCCCGAGCTGATCCGGGAGGTCGCTGAGCGACAGGCCACAGGCGAGATGCCGGAGCAGGAGTCGGCACAACAGCTCAGCATGTTCGAATAGAGGCCCATGCCCGACCAAACACTTCGAGTAATCCCGCTTGGTGGACTGGGCGAGATTGGCCGAAACATGATGGTGTTGGAGTACGACGACGACATCATCGTAATCGACGCAGGTGTACTGTTCCCTGAAGATGACATGCCCGGGATCGACTTCGCCATCCCGGACTTCACCTATCTAAGGGAGAACGAGGACCGTGTCCGCGCCATTCTCATCACTCACGGCCACGAAGACCACATCGGGGCACTTCCCCATCTATTAAGGCAGATTGACGCCCCCGTTTACGCCTCGAGGCTCACGAATGGGCTTATCTCGGTCAAACTCCGTGAGCACGGGCTTCTCAGAAGCGCCGATCTAAACGTAGTAGAGCCTGGAACGCCCTTTTCGATCTGCGCCTCATTCGATGCGGAGTACTTCCGCGTCTGTCATTCGATACCCGACGCCATGGGGATAGCCGTAACAACACCGCTGGGTGTCGTCATACACACAGGCGACTTCAAGATCGACCACACTCCTGCAGACGGCATTCCTACTGACTTCACGCGGCTCAGCCAGATCGCCGGCGAAGGTGCGCTCCTGCTGTTTTCGGACTCGACCTACGCAGAAGTGGAAGGCTATACGGAGTCGGAGCAAGTAGTCGGGGAGGCGCTCGATCGCGTCATAGGCGATGCTCCGGGCCGGGTCATGATAGCTACGTTCGCCTCGCTGATCTCGCGCATTCAGCAGATCATAGACGCGGCAGTCAAATACGACAGGAAAGTGACGGTAGTTGGCCGCAGCATGGTCAACAACGTCAAGATGGCCCTTGACATGGGTTACCTGGACGCGCCGGACGGCACGGTGATCCCGATGTCCCAAGCCAGGCAACTCCCACACGAAGATGTGGTGATAGTAGCCACGGGCAGCCAGGGCGAACCAACTTCGGCGCTGGTCAGAATCGCCAACGGAAGGCACAACGACATCGAGATTGTTCCGGGCGACACGGTTGTTCTGTCAGCGTCCCCTATCCCGGGAAACGAGACAGTCGTCGCGCGCACAATCGACAACCTGATCAGGCAGGGAGCAACTGTCCTTTACAGTCGGATCTCGATGGTCCACGTGCATGGTCATGCATCTCGGGAAGAGCTCAAGATGATGCTGAGCATCGTGAGGCCGCGGTTCTTTGTTCCGGTGCACGGAGAATTCCGGCACCTGACTCAACACGCGGCCATAGCGGCAGACATGGGGATTCCGTCCTCGCGGATCTTCGTTCTGGAAGATGGAGACGTGCTGGAACTGGACAGCGAAAGCGGCCTCGTCCTAGACAGCGTGCCAGCAGGCCACGTGTACATCGACGGGAGGCAGCTGTGGGATGCAGACAGCTCGATCCTCACCGAACGAAGAAGGCTCGGAAGAGATGGCGTCGTCACAGTTACCGTTACCCTGAGTGCCAGGACCGGACTGCTCCTGACAGATCCGGCCATCGGATCTTTTGGCTTCGCGGATATCGACGAGTCTGACACAGTTTTTGAAAATGCATCAAAACTGGTTTCGTCATTCCTTGAAGATCCCGATAACGACAGTCTAGATTTGGAGCGTGTGAAGTCTCGACTGACGCGGTCGGTCGCGGACTTCCTGTACGGCGAGACACGCAGGAGACCGACGGTACTTACTGTGATCGAACAGGTCTAGGAAGTATCTACAGATCTCGTAGACCTGGCAGCGGCATTCCACTGTTGGAGAAGTCTGGCCGTCCTTTATCCAGCCAAGCCGCCTGTGAGGTCTTGCCACATGCCAAGGTCCAAGTCCGGGAAAACTTCAGAAGCAAGCGGACACCCCGGCCTAACCTTTTTGACGTTCTTTGCTCTCGTCACAATCGGCGGAGCAGCAATTGCCGGCTTCCTGTTCCGTCATACCATTGTCGACGCCCTCACAGGCGGACGGGACCAGGTCCTGGCATCCGTAGGACTGGGCTTAATCCCGATCGCACTGTGGCTGGCCGCATTCGTATTCACTCTGGTTTTCCGACGAAGCGCAATGGGCTCCATAAACCTGTGGCTGGCTTCGGTGGCAGGCGTGCTGGCCATTGTCGGCACTCTCTCGTTCTTCAGACCGTTCGATGGCGCGCTCGGCTGGTTTACAGGATATGGTTACTCAACATTGGGCGGCAGCCTGGGGGATGCAGTTATTGGTGGCCCGAACTGGTTCGGAGCCCTGCGTGTAGCCGCGCTAGCTATCATCGCATCTGCGATCGCACTTCCCTTCCTTGCATTCATGGTGGGTGGAGCCATTGCACAGGGACTGGCTCTCGCTTATGTGACGACACTAATGGGGATACGCTCGCTGTTCTCCAGGAGGCAGCCGATAGAGGAGCCTGCCGACCTTCCTCCAATCGCGGAGTCTCCAGTTCGACCGAGCTTCATCATCGATGGCTATGGGGCTGAAGACAGTTCTCGTTCTCCCTGGAGCGACGAGGGGGACGATGAGCAGGGTTCCTTTGAGGATCCCGTCCCCGTAACATCGTTCTCCGGGTTTGGCGAGGATCCGGAAGAGACTCTATCCTCCGACCGTACAGTCTTCACAGTACCTGACGGCTGGAGCTATTCGGGTGCGAACGGTGGCGTATCAGCAGACCGGGCAACAGAAGATGACCTCGGGAGAGAGCCCGAAACCGTTCCCACCCCCGCCTTCGCCTCAGCAAGTCTGGAGGAAGACTCCGGGGACAGATTGGACTTCGGCAGTTCTTTCGAGCCGGACCCTCCTGTTATGCGGGAGCAGGCTTTTGATCGCGCTGCTGATAACGTCGCTCCTCCGGATATTCCTGAGCCTATTGCCCAGTCAGATTCAGTTCAAGAAGTGCCGCCAACACCTTCTCCGGCCCGCAAGTTCCTGTCCAGGATCACCGGGGGAGGGCTGATGTGGCAGCGTCCAACGATCGATATGCTCAGGCAAGCTCCCGAGATGTCGATCTCGTCAGATGAACTTAAGGATACCGCTGAGACAATCACGCAGACACTTGGTGAATACGGCGTGGAAGTCGAAGTGGGCCACGTAAGGCCTGGGCCGACTGTCACGATGTACGGACTCGTGCCCGGCTGGATACGCAGGTCACGGACAGTTAAGCAGTTGGACAAGGACGGGACTCCCCTACGTGACGACTCAGGGCGCCAGATCACGAAGCGCGAAGAGCAGAAGACTCGCGTGAAGGTCGACAGCATTCTGGCGCGAGAGAAGGACCTCGCGCTTGCCCTCCGTACCCCGTCAATTCGTATCGAAACGCCAGCGATGGGCAAGTCTCTCGTGGGCATCGAGGTCCCTAACCCCAATCCCAGCCTGGTCACCCTGCGAAACGTTATGGAGAGTCGGGAGTTCCAGAAGCTGAGGAAGGACGCCCATCTCCCCGTTGCCCTGGGGCGAGGCAGCGGGGGCGAGGCGGTGTCGTTTGACCTTGCAAAGATGCCTCACCTGCTTGTCGCAGGAGCGACAGGGAGCGGAAAGAGCGTCTGTCTCAACGCCATAGTATCCTGCATCATCACCGAGAAGACGCCCGTAGAGGCCCGGCTGCTGCTGGTAGATCCAAAGAGGGTGGAACTCACCCCATACAACGGCATTCCTCACCTGATGGCTCCGGTCGTCGTGGAGACCGACACCGTCGTGGGTTACCTGAAAGGCCTGATCCGGGAGATGTTCGACCGATACCGGCAGATGGAAGAGGTGGGCGTCCGCAACATAGAGGCCTACAACAAGCGGATGCCAGACAACATGCCGTACCTGTGTGTGGTGATCGACGAGCTGGCCGACCTGATGATGACCGCATCGTTCGACATAGAGCAGTCGCTATGCAGGCTCGCCCAGCTGGGACGAGCCACGGGAATCCACCTCATCATCGCCACGCAGCGACCATCCGTTGACGTACTGACAGGCCTGATAAAGGCAAATTTCCCAAGCAGGATCAGCTTCGGTGTCACCTCCCAGGTGGATTCGAGGACGATTCTGGACACTGCCGGAGCCGACAAGCTCCTGGGACGTGGCGACATGCTCTACCTCCCACTGGATGCCTCCAAGCCGGCGCGAGTACAGAGTGTGTTCATCGGAGACGACGAAATCGGCGACATCGTGGACTTCTGGAAAGCGACCCCGTGGCCTCCCCTCCGGGAGATCGACCTGCTCGGTGGCGAAGACCTTGACGAGAACGGCAATGTTCAGGAAGACGACTCGCCGGACCGCGACGATATGTTCAACAAGGCACTCGAGCTGGCGCAGTCCCACCGCAAGCTATCGACGTCGCTACTTCAGAGGAGGTTGCGAATTGGCTATCCTCGCGCGGCACGCCTGATGGACCAGCTCGAAGAAGAGGGTGTTGTTGGCCCCAGTGATGGGTCCAAGTCGAGGGATGTTATAATCAATCAGACGTAGGATTCACATCACAAGAATTCGGACAGCATACTCTCGTGCAGAACCTAGCCAACCTGGTCAGTTCCGTAGCCCGGCCGGGCACTGAAGACACTGAAGTAGTGACAGGCCGGGAAGTGTGCATTGTCTGCGAATTTGAGCTGAGTGACACTGAGTTCTTTGAGATCTTCAGAGTCTGTCCGCAGTGCCACTTCCACTACAGCATGAGCGCCCGCGAGCGGATAGTCTCGCTCGTTGATACCAACAGCTTCAGCGAGTTCAATCGCTCCGTCGTATCACTCGACCCTCTTTCATTCGCTTCGGGACAGTCCTACAACGACAGCCTGTTCCAGGACCAGCGTCGGACAGGCCTCTCAGAGGCGGTCGTAACCGGCACGGCAGCAATCGCCGGAACTCCCGTCATGCTAATCGTCCTGGACTTCGGGTTCATGGGCGGCACGATGGGGTGCGCCGTCGGAGAGAAGGTTACGCTCGCCCTGGAGAGGGCGGTCAAACGTGAACTGCCCGTAGTTGCAATAGTCACCAGCGGCGGCGCGCGAATCCAGGAAGGCGTTCTCTCGCTGATGCAAATGGCCAAGACCGCTGCAGCCGCCAATCGTCTTAACCAGTCAGGTCTGCCCTTCATAGCCGTACTCGCCAACCCGGCGACCGGCCAAGCGTACGGCAGTTTCGCGAATCTCGCGGACATAATCCTCGCGGAGCCAGGCTCAATCGTAGGATTCTCATCACTGAGGGTAATCAAGAGGGCTAGCGACGAACCCCTGCCAGTGGGGGCACACTCTGCGGAGTCCCATCTTGCGCATGGGATGCTGGATGCGGTTGTGGAGCGCACAGAGCTCAGGACCATCATCGGCGTCCTGGTCGAGCTCCTGAGCACCAGGTTCAGTTTTGGTGAACACAACGCCTCAAGGCCACAGACCCACATTGCCGCGCCTGAGGCCTGGACTTCTGTCCAGATGGTCCGGCACAGGGCGCGACCCACATCCGCAGACTATATGTCCCGGATCTTCACCCAGTTTGTAGAACTGCACGGAGACCGCGCTTATGGAGACGACCCGACAGTCATCTCCGGAGTAGGGCAAATTGCCGGTCAGACAGTGGCCATAATAGCGCAGCAGCGCGATGCGCCCCCTGATTCAGATCTGGAACTGCAGGGCGAGAGCCGGACCGCGCCGGAGGGCTTCCGAAAAGCCAACAGGACGATGGACTTCGCGGCCAAGTTCTCACTGCCTTTGATCACATTGATAGACACGTCGGGGCCCGACCTGAGTGTGAGCGCAGAGGAGCGGGGACTGGGAAATACCATCGCAGCTGCGATGGCGAAAATGTCTGGTCTCAATGTGCCAACGATCTCGGTCGTCATAGGTCAGGCTGGCAGCGGCGGCGCGCTCGCACTGGGAGTAGCGGACAGCACACTGATGCTGGAGAACGCCATATTTACGGCTGTGTCCCCTGAGGAGGTCGCCGAGGTCATCTACCAGGATGCGTCGAGGGCTGAAGATGTTGCTCCCTCAATGCGGCTGACGGCTCACGACTGCCTGGAGCTTGGAATCATAGACCTGATAGTCGCGGAGCCGCCCCATGGCGCTCACTCTGACCCGGACGAAGCGGCACGCATCCTGGGAAGGGTCATAGTCTCGGAACTCGCCAGACTACAGGACCGGCCCTCCAAGAAGAGAGCAAACGAGCGCTACGCCAAGTATCGAAGCATGGGGGTCTACAGTTCCCAGCTCAAGGCCACATTCGCCAGGGAAGTGAACTCAGTCCAGAACCTGATCAAGGGCGGGCTTAACAGGATTCCCTCCTTCCGTCGCCATCGGGGGAATGCAGATAGCGATGCCCCCAGCAATGGGACCAGCGGCGACGTCTTCTACGGCGCAGACGACTAGGCAGCCGCTTGGACTGCGTGCTCCAAGTGGACAGCCAGACAGTGCAGCATGAACTCCTGTCGGTGCTGCGAGACCGGACCGCCCCAACAGCCAGTTTCCGTAGTGCATCAGATCGGCTTGGACGCGTGCTCTCAGCCAGGTTCTTATCGAGACTCGAAGTTGACTGCAGCTGCGCCACAGAAGACCGTGTGCCCAGACCTGCCAAAGACGTGCAGGACTTTGCTGATTTCCTGATCGTGCCGGTCATGCGTGCCGGCCTGGCTCTAGTTCCTGCGTTTACAGAGTTGATGCCCGGGGCTCCGGTTGGGATCGTGGGCATTGAGAGGGATGAGGAGACTGCGAAGCCAGGCCTCTATTACGAAAAGCTGCCAGCAGCATCTACCAATAGGGCTGTAATCGTTGATCCGATGCTCGCCACTGGTGGATCGGCATGCCTAGTCGCCAGCCTGCTCATGCGGCGTGGCTATGAGCGCGACAACATCTACTTCGTGGGTGTTCTTGCCGCTCCTGAAGGGATGGACAGGCTGTCGCGGGTCATCCCCCGCGCCAACATAATTGTCGCCGCGGTAGACCAGGGACTCGATGACAGCTACTTCATCGTTCCAGGACTGGGCGACTACGGCGACAGGTACTACGGAACGTAGCGGTACAGCCCTAGAACGTCAGCACGCCTCCGCCGGAACTCCGACGGGACTCAAACGCTGAGATTTCGTCGTCGTGTTCCAGCGTCAGTCCTATATCGTCCAGACCGTTGAGCAGACAGTGGCGTCGGAAAGGCTCTACGCTGAACTCGGCTACAACCTGCTCGTTGTCGTCCCAGACCCGCTCCGCCTCCAGGTCGACGTGCAGCCGATACCCGGGGTCTAGCTCCGCGTTCTCAATGATCTGCTGAACGGTCTCCTCCGGCAGGACTACAGGAAGCAGGCCGTTCTGGAAGCAGTTGTTGTGGAAGATGTCAGCGAAGCTGGGGGCGATCACGACCTTGAAGCCATACTGCCCAAGTGCCCATGGAGCATGCTCCCTGGACGAGCCAGATCCGAAGTTACGACCGGCGACGATTATCTCGGCGTCCCTGTAACCCGGCTGGTTCAGGACGAAGTCGGACTTCTCAGTGCCATCGTCGTTGAACCTCCAGTTGTAGAAGAGAAACTCCCCAAAACCGGTCCGCTCGACTCGCTTCAGAAATTGCTTCGGGATGATCTGGTCAGTGTCCACGTTGACCCGGTTCATCGGCATTACGACGCCGGCAAATGTCTTGAATGCTTCCATTTCGTGTTCCCCTGTTCAGACTAAGGTGTCGGAGTGATGGTCACGTCTATGCGGCTACCATTCCCGGATGTCGACGAAGTGCCCGGCGATTGCGGAGGCGGCGGCCATTTCGGGGCTGACGAGATGTGTGCGACCTCCATTGCCCTGGCGACCCTCAAAGTTTCGGTTGGAGGTTGAAGCGCAGCGCTCGCCGGGTTCCAGGATGTCGGGGTTCATACCCAGACACATCGAGCAGCCTGCGACACGCCAGTCGAATCCCGCCTCAGTGAAGATCCGGTCCAGTCCTTCCTCTTCGGCCTGCGCCTTGATCTGGGCAGATCCTGGCACGACCATCGCGTACACGCTGTCGGCGACTCTTTTGCCTCGTGCGACCTCAGCGGCCAGCCGGAGGTCTTCGATGCGGGAGTTGGTGCATGAGCCGATGAATACCCTGTCGAGTGCAATGTCCTGTATGGGAGTGTCAGGCTCGAGGCCCATGTAGTCCAGTGCCCTCTCTGCCGATTCCTTCTCTCCCTCATCGTCGTAGGAATTGGGATTGGGCACGTTGCCTGTGACTGGCGCCACCATGCCAGGGTTGGTGCCCCAGGAGACGTAAGGCTCAATGTCTGACGATGGTATCACGACGACGGTGTCATACTCGGCTCCGTCGTCGGTGGCGAGCTTGGCCCACTCCTCACATGCACGGTCGAAGTCCGCACCCTGCGGCGCCTGGGGCCTGCCGCGCATATAGTCGAAAGTCGTCTGGTCGGGAGCGACCATTCCGGCGCGTCCCCCGCCCTCAATGGACATGTTGCAGACCGTCATGCGGCCTTCCATGGAGAGCTGCCGGATACCCTCTCCTGTGTACTCGATCGCGTGGCCGGTGGCACCGGCGACGCCAATCTTCCCAATGATGCAGAGGATCACGTCCTTAGCGGAGACACCCGCGGGCAGCGGGCCATCTACTCGAATCTCCATAGTCTTGGGCTTGAACTGGCGGAGCGTCTGAGTCGCGAGCACATGCTCAACCTCTGATGTGCCTATGCCGATCGCGAACGCGCCGAACGCGCCGTGAGTGGACGTGTGGCTGTCGCCGCAGACTATGACCTGCCCAGGCTGGGTGTAGCCCTGCTCTGGGCCAATGACGTGGACTATTCCCTGGTAGGGGCTGAACCTGTCGTACAGCGTTACGCCAAAGTCGTTGCAGTTGCGCTCGAGATGCTCGAGCTGCTGGGCTGCAATTGGGTCGGTGATGGGACGGCTCAACTCCCAGGTGGGCGTGTTATGGTCCATCGTCGCAACAGTGAGGTCTGGGCGGCGCACCTTGCGGCCGGCCATCCGCAATCCCTCGAATGCTTGTGGGGAGGTCACCTCGTGAACAAGGTGAAGGTCAACGTACAGCAGGCCGGGCTGTCCCTCTTCCTCCCGCACGACATGGGCATCCCAGATCTTGTCGAACATTGTCTTCGCGGTCATTGCTGTTCCTCTTAGTCTGTTTCTACTTGCCTGTGCCCTGCTACCTGCTTCCTCCGAGCGTGGCGCAAGTCGTCACCAGTCGATGTTGGAGGAGGGTCGCTGAGGGCATTTCGGGCCGCCCCTGAATTGAGGCGGCCCGAGAATTCGTTCGATTCTGTTACGGTGACGGATCAGCGACAGCGACCGAGGCTTCGCTGGCGGTAACGAGCCTGTTCAGCGCGTTCATGTACGCCTTAGCGCTCGCGACGATGATGTCCGTATCTGAGCCTCGACCTATGTAGACGCTGCCGTCCGCCTCAATGCGAATAGTCACGTCCCCTATGGCGTCTATGCCTTCAGTGACGGCGTCCACCCGAAACTCGGTGAGAGTGTTATCGACGTGGACGATCCTGTTGATGGCCTTGTAGACGGCGTCCACGGGGCCCGTGCCTGTGGCCGCGTCGGTCATCAGGTCTCCGTCTGGACCTTCGATGCTAACAGTCGCCGTCGGAACGTCGTGGTTGCCGGACGAAACCTGGACGTGTTCCAGCTTATAGACGGCCGGGACGTCCACGCGGCGGCGGCGGCTCGACATCAGGGAGACAAGGTCGGCGTCGCTGACCTCGCGCTTCTTGTCCGCGAGGTCCTTGAACGCCTCGAAAGCCTCGTCCAGTTCGGCCTGCTCAAGAGCATATCCAAGTTCCTCGAGACGTGACCTCAGCCCTGCCCTGCCGCTCAGCTTGCCCAGAACGAGCTCGTTGCTGGGCCACCCAACCGACTTCGGGTCCATGATCTCGAATGTGCTGCGGTCCTTGAGTACGCCGTCCTGGTGGATTCCGGAAGCATGTCTGAAAGCGTTCGCTCCCACGACGGCCTTGTTGGGCTGTACGGGAAATCCGGTGATGTCGCTCACCAGGCGGCTTGTGCGGTAGATCTGGCGAGTGTCGATGTTCGTGCCGACGTTGAACAGGTCGGGGCGCGTCTCGATCGCCATGATGATCTCTTCGAGCGCAGCGTTTCCTGCCC
This sequence comes from Dehalococcoidia bacterium, assembly GCA_965116415.1. Classification (GTDB taxonomy): domain Bacteria; phylum Chloroflexota; class Dehalococcoidia; order Lucifugimonadales; family UBA1123; genus VXRN01. The sequence goes on along the minus strand of OZ220693.1, from coordinate 3,455,567 downwards.
TCTCCCCCAGGCCATTTATGCAGCCTTCCACCTGGCGCGCGCCCGCGAGCACTGCCGCCAGGCTGTTCGCCACAGACATTCCGAGGTCGTTGTGGCAATGAACGCTCATCACCGCCTTGTCAATGTTTGGGACGTTCTCCCTTATCATGGTAAGGCGGTTGTGGAACTCCGCCGGGATCGTGTACCCGACTGTGTCGGCTATGTTGACCGTATTGGCGCCTGCCTCGATGACTGCTTCGAGCATCGTGTACAGGTACTCTACGTCAGTGCGTGTGGCGTCCATCGGCGAGAACTCGACGTCGTCGCAGTACTCCTTCGCGCGTTCCACAGAGGCTACAGCCATGTCGAGCACCTGCTCGGGGTTACGCCGGAGCTGGTGCATGATCTGAACATCTGAACTGGAAATGAAGACGTGGATCCGTGGTCGGGCCGCGTCCTTGATCGCGCCCCACGCGGAATCGACGTCTGGAATGTAGCATCGAGCGAGAGAGGCGATAATCGGCCGTCGGACCTCGGCTGCGATGGCGCGCACGGCCTCGAAGTCGCCTGGCGAACTGGCGGCGAATCCAGCTTCGATGATGTCGACGCCGAGGCGGTCGAGCTGCTTTGCTATCTCCATCTTCTCCGGCGTGGTCAGTCCGATACCTGCGGACTGCTCACCGTCTCGGAGCGTGGTATCAAATATCATTACTTTTTCGTCTGGCATCTTCTTTCCCCTTGGTTGTCAGTAAGTAACTCCGAAACTCTAACTGGCAGTCTCTATTCCAAGGGCAACGCAGTCCGCCCAACGCGCGGCATACCGGGCGCAATGGCGGACCACGTGGGTTGGCTCCGATCTCGTCATTTTCGGCTCTTCTTTCCCGCTAGTCTGCGTCTTTGAGGAACGACATCATTCCCCGGAGCTCTTTGCCCACCACTTCGATCGGGTGGCCGGCATTCTCCTCACGCAGACGGTTGAAGGTGGGGCGGCCTTCGTCGTTCTCAGCGATCCACTCGCGAGCGAAGCTGCCGTCCTGGATGTCTGCGAGAATTTTCTGCATGTTGTCCTTGACGCGCTCGTCGATCACGACTGGGCCGCGCGTGTAGTCGCCATACTCTGCCGTGTCGCTGACTGAATAGCGCATGTATTCCAGTCCGCCCTGGTAGAACAGGTCCACTATGAGCTTTAGCTCGTGCATGCACTCAAAGTACGCCGATTCGGGCTGGTATCCAGCCTCGATTAGCGTCTCGAACGCCGTCTTCACGAGTTCGGCAACACCGCCGCAGAGCACCGCCTGCTCTCCGAACAGGTCGGTTTCTGTCTCTTCCTTGAAAGTTGTCTCGAGGACACCGGCGCGTGTGCAGCCGACTCCTCTCGCGTATGCGAGTCCGAGACCTGACGCATTCCCTGTGACGTCCTGGTGTACCGCAAGCAGTCCAGGAACCCCTGACCCGCGTGTGTATACCTCGCGCATCCTGTGGCCTGGAGCCTTCGGAGCGACCATTGAGACGTCGACGCTGTCGGGAGGGACTATCCATTCGTAGTGAATGTTGAAGCCGTGGGCAAACATCAGGGTCTTGCCGGGCAGGAGGTGCGGGAGGATGGACTCCCTGTAGACCTCAGCCTGGATGTGGTCGGGAATCAGCACCATGATGACTTCCGACTCGCGAGCCGTCTCCTCGACCAGTCCGACCTTTAGCCCGTCTGACTCAGCGGTCTCCCAGCTGCGGCTGCCCTCGTACAGCCCAACCATCACGTCTAGTCCTGAGTCATGCAGGTTGAGAGCATGGGCGTGACCCTGGCTTCCGTAGCCGATGATCCCGATTGTCTTGTCCTCGAGCAACGAGATATCCGCGTCGTTCTCGTAGTAGATGTTCGCCATATACCTCGTTCCTTCTGAGTTGCTGTTTCCTGGTTTCAATCGTCGCGATGCCGACGATGCGTTCGGCGTTAAACGCTGCCGCTCTCCCACTTAACTGCCGGTCTTTCCACGCGGGGGCGTCGTCGTGTCTCGCCCTCACTCGAGCCCCGGCTCATTGCCACGACACCGGTCCGCATGACCTCCTGGATCTGGAAGCCGAATCCCGCCAGGTTGTCCACGAGGTCGTTTACTTTGTTCGACTTGCCAGTGACCTCGATAATCAGCGAATCAGGGGTGGTATCAACGATCTTGGCTCCGAATATATCCACTATCGTCTTTATCTCGCTGAATGGTCGAGTATTCCACTTGACGCGGACAAGCGCGAGTTCACGCCAGACGCTGTTGTCGTCGTCCACGTCAACTACCTTAATCACGTCTATCAGCTTGTTCAGGTTCTTTGACACCTGCTCAATCGTCTGGGCGTCGCCCTCGACAACGAAGGTCATCCTGGACAGGTCCGGAATCTCACTTGGCCCGACCGCAAGGCTCGCGATGTTGTATCCGCGGCGCCGGAACATGCTGGTAATCCTGTTCAGGACGCCCGGCTTGTCCTCGACCAGAGCCGTGATTGTGTGTTCTGGCTTTGTGCCGTTCAGTGCGGTGACCATCTTACGTTCGGGCCTCCTGAGGACGCGGCTCCTCAATCATCTCCCGTACAGACATTCCAGCGGGGATCATCGGGTAGACATTCTCTTCCTGTTCGACTACGAAGTCGACGATTGCAGGGCCGTCAAAGGCCATCGCCTCCATAATCGTTGACCTGACCTGGGACTTGTCGGTAACGCGAGCCCCGTAAGCCCCAAATGCCTCGGCCAACTTGACGAAGTCAGGATTGGCGCTGTAGCCGGTTGCGACATAGGAGCGTTCGTAGAAGATCTCCTGCCACTGTCTCACCATCCCGAGGAAATTGTTGTTCAGAATGGCTATCTTGACCGGGATGCGGTTCTCAACCATGGTGGCAATCTCGCACATGGTCATCTGGAAACCGCCGTCTCCCGCGACCGACCAGACTACCTTGTCGGGGCGGCCTACCTGTGCGCCCATTGCGCCCGGCACTTCGTATCCCATCGAGCCCGCCCCGCCCGAGGAAACCAGCGAGCGCGGCTCATTGAACGAGTAGTGCTGGGCGGCCCACATCTGGTGCTGCCCAACCCCCGTCACGATGATCGCTTCGCCGTTCGTGGCCTCCGAGATCTCCTTGATCACATACTGGGGGATGAGTTTGTCGGTATCCCTTACCAGCATCGACGGGTGCTCACGCTTGAGCTCATCGATCCTGTTGAGCCAGTCTATCCTCGTCGAAGGCTTCACCCTCTTGTTTAGGTCAACCAGCACCCTCTTGACATCACCGACTATGGGGACATCAACAGGGATGTTCTTGCCTATCTCGCTTGGGTCCACGTCAACGTGAATCTTCTTCGAACCCGTCGCGAAGGACGACGTATCACCCGTGATCCGGTCGTCGAAGCGCATCCCCAATGCTATGAGCAGATCGGCTTCCTCAATTGCCAGGCTGGCGTATGCCATGCCGTGCATCCCAGGCATGCCGACGCAGAGAACATGGTCGTCAGGGAAGCTGCTGATGCCGAGCAGGGTCGGCACCACGGGGATCTGTGCCTTTTCTGCAAGCTCCCGGAGTTCATCGAAGGCCTGGGACAGGATCACACCGTGTCCCGCCAGGATGACCGGCCTCTCGGCCTCGTTGACCAGGTTTGCCGCCCGGCGGATCATGCCGCTGTGGCCCTGCAGGTTAGGCCTGTAGCCGGGCAGGTCGATCTCGTCGGTCCATTCCACATCCACTTCTTCCGTGAAGACGTCCTTTGGGATATCGACCAGAACAGGGCCAGGCCTGCCGGTGCTGGCTATGTGGAATGCTTCCTTGATGACCCCGGCGATCTCAGAGGCGTGCATCACGAGGTAGTTGTGCTTGGTGATAGGAAGCGTTATTCCAGTGATGTCAGTCTCCTGGAAGGCGTCAGAGCCGATCGCGGCACGTCCTACCTGCCCGGTAATCAATACCATGGGGACGGAATCCATCTGGGCCGTCGCGATACCGGTTACAAGATTGGTGGCGCCGGGGCCTGAGGTTGCCCACGCAACACCTGGCCGACCGGTAACGCGCGCATATCCGTCAGCAGCATGTGCGGACCCCTGCTCGTGACGTACAAGGATGTGGCGAAGCTCAGGGTACTGAGGCAGGATCTGGTAGAGAGGCAGAATTGCGCCGCCCGGAAGACCGAATATGACGTCGACGCCTTCCCTCAGCAGCGCTTCACAGACTATCTGACCGCCATTGCGTCGCATGTTCTTTACCTCCCACGGTCCCTCGGCCTGAACTGGCCGAGCACTGTGTTTCACATGCACCTATATCAAAAAATCCCGTCCACACAAGGGACGGGACCTACTTTTTCAAACGGATACCCCGCGGTACCACCCAAGTTGTCCGGAGCATAGCTCCAGACCACTCTTCGGCTTGGTAACGGCGCCACCCCGTCCGGCCCTACACAGTCGTCTTAGGTGCATGGACTGACCACTCCAACCATGGAATTGGCTGCTGTCCTTGCTCACCCTCACCTTTCGGGCAGGATGCTCCTGGGCGAGTTCTCGCGGCCCCTGGCGCCGGACTTTCACCTGACTCCGGCTCTCTTGTGGCCTACCTACCGCGATACTACTCCCATTCGTAGCATTTCTCATCTTATTTACAGGTACGTTGGCACCCAATAGTAGCATCTAGTCAGAAAGAGTGTCAAAAGCGAAATCGGCCCTGTAATCCCTCGAATCCAAACGTTAACGAGCCTTTAATCCGACGCCGGGCAGAGCCCCTTCGACCACCTCCCCAGCCTCGATTACTGCCCTGCCTCCTACGACCACGAACTCTATCCCGGTCGGCGCCAGGGTTGGCTCTTCGTACGTTGAGTTGTCGATCACTCTATCCGCGTCAAAGACAACGATGTCAGCATCCATACCGGGTTGGAGCCTCCCCTTGGAGGCGAAGGCCGGGGCCCTCTTTTCGAGTCGCTGGGCAGGCATCAGTGAACACTTGGCCAGCGCACTTCTGAGTGAGAGCAGCTTCCGCTCTCGTACATAGCGCCCGAGGATCAGTGAGTAAGTGCCTGACGTTCTGGGATGGCCCTTCCCGTTTCTCAGGAAGCCGTCCGTCGCTATCGCTGTAAGTGGGCTTGTAACGGCGGTGTCCACTGCGTCCTGAGGAGTCGAGTGAACGATCACCATGCCGCCGGTCTCGCGATACTCCGCGAACGTAGATGCTGTGAGGCGCTCACCGGTGTCCGCCCACTGGAGGCTGTCGTAGCTGATGCCGTACTTCTCCTGCCAACCCTCGCTAAACAGGGCCGAGTCGATTGCGGTCATACCGGCAGTGTACGGGTAACACTCGGCCGTAACGTCCAGCCCTTGCTCACGCGCGCCCTGGATCATGCCAAGGGTTGCACCCGTCGCGTGCAGCCCTGTGCTCTGGACATGGACTATGTGCAGCGGGGCTCCTGAAATCGCAGATGCGGCGATGACCTCGCCAGCCGCCTCTATGCCGCTCATTGGTTCCTTGTGGCCCTTCCCTCGAATGTGGACATGGCACGGCGCGCCGTACTTGGCCGCGATTCTGAAGACCTCGATAGCCTCCCATCGCGAACATCCCCGTGTGTAGTCGAGCCCAAACCCGACGGCCAGGGCTCCCCTTTCCAGGCCCTTCTCGATTCCCTGTTTGATTTGGATAAGCTCGTCGGGAGTGGCCTCTCTGAACGCCGCGTCCGCCACAGGCAGAAACTCGCCAGGATCGTTCATTACATCGATCCGAACTGGAATGTGCCCCGCGCTTGCTCCGAAATTTACGACTGCCCTGCCCTCTCGCTCCGCATACCAGGCGTCGACGTCCCCAGCGCCGACCTCAAGTTCGAGTGCAGTCGTAACACCATCACGCGCCTGGATGACGTAGTTCTCATGGTCCTGTCCGTGCGAGTGCAGGTCGATGAATCCCGGTGCAACGACCATGCCGGTTGCATCTATGATCTCGTCGCCATTCATATCGGCGTCAGTTATGGACTCGATGCGATCTCCGGCCACTCCGACATTTCGAATGGCGTCGAGACCAGACTCTGGGTCAATTACCCTGCCACCCTTGATAACGAGACTGTGGGGCATCGTTGTAGCTACCTTTCGTAAAGCGATTCCATTGGGAGATAGTCAGACGTAACCGGCAGCGCTCGTTCAATTACCCTTCCACGTTGGACATGGAGTGAGTAGGCGCCGGCCCCCGGACTGGCAGCAACCACTCTGTATCCGTCGGACGTGAACGACACGGCACAGTCGTTGTCGATGGCCAGGCCATCCCCGCCCTTCCGTTTCAGCATTTCGTGGAAGTCATCCCTCCTGGGGACTCCGGCAGTGTCACCGTTGTAATGTGGACAAGCCAGCCCGCTCAGAAGTCCCATGCCTGTGACGGCTATGTAGCTCCAGTCGTCAGGGCTGTAGAAGGACATCGAGTCGCTGTGTCCACTGTCAAACCAGCAGATCGCACCGGCGCTTACGCCACAGAGGACCGCTCCCCTGCCGTGTGCGGATCTGAGCAATGCGTCGACTCCCAGCCTGCGCCATCGACGCATCATTTTGAGAGTATTGCCACCGCCGACGTAGATGATGTCGGCCCAGTTGATCTTCCAGGCTATGGACTCCGATGGGGGCGCTTGACCCAGGAGGTACAGCACGTCAGTGTTGCAGCCGTAGCTCTCGCGATATGCCTTGTCGAAGCCTACCCAGTTCTCGACCGAGTCGCTGCTTGCCGTAGGGATGAACAGTGCGTTGGGGTTCGTGGAGCCCGATAGTTTGATGATTTCAACGTCGATCGGCTGGGTTACAAGGGTGCTGACGTCTCCGCCACCTATTGCGACGATGCTTCCCATGACCTCACTCCGCTCCTATCAGGTCAGCAGGGTGCTGCTTGTGCCAGTCTGTCCGTTCCTGGTATGCCCTGCCGAGGGCAATGCAGATGTTCTCGTCGTAGGCCCGCGCCATGAACTGGACACCGGTAGGCATCCCGTCGGAGTCAAACCCACTTGGTACTGACTGGGAGGGTAGCCCGCACCCATTACCGATCGCACCCACGATGTCACCCGGGCCGCTGGTGTTTCGCCTGAAATGCTCATCCACTGGTGTCGCGGTGGTCAGAGATGTAGGCGCCGCGAACGCATCGTAGTTGGACATGACCTCGTCAACTTGCCTAGCCATCACACCTCGCAACCTGAGAGCGCGAACGTAGTCGGTGGCAAGTACCGCAGTCCTGGCATAGGGGCCGTAGTGGTCTTCTGGGGCGGTCAACTTCTGTGGACCGCCTTCTCTCAGGAAGTCCTCGAATGCGCTGGCAGCCTCGACCATCAGAATCGTCCTGACTATTGGCACGTATGGGAGGTCAAGAAGCGACACCTCTTCGATGTCAGCCACATCCGACAGCGCGTCCAGAGCAGCCTCGAAGTTCTCCTTCACGGCGTCCTGAGCCCCCTCTGTAACGCCTTTGGGTACTCCGAGTCTGAACTTTCTACCTAGCCCATCTGTATCGAGGCTGGCCTCGTAGTTGAACTCGTACGGATACGTCGTGGGGTCGGCTGGATCAGGCCCTGCAATCGCCTCCAACACAATTCCGCAGTCGTCTGCGGTGAGACACAGTGGACCGAGCTTGTCGAGAGTCCAGCACAGCGCCATAGCACCGGCCCTGCTGACACGACCGTAGGTGGGACGCAGCCCGGACAGCCCGCAGTTGTTGGATGGGGACAGGATCGACCCCCACGTCTCGGAGCCTATGGCAAAAGGAACGAGTCCAGCGGCGACCGTCGCGCCGGAGCCACTTGAGGAGCCTCCGGTCCATAGGTCCCTGTTCCAGGGGTTTCGAGGAGGGCCTGTGAGAGAAGCGTTTGGCTGGTTGTAACCCATGCCGCCTGCCAACTCTATCATCGCGACCTTGGCAGCAAGCGGCGCGCCTGCCGCCTCCAGCCTCGTCACTACGGTCGCGTCGCTGGCAAATGTCTGGTTTCTGAACGGTTCGGCTCCCCATGACGTCGGGATGCCGCCGGATGTCGCCAGCAGGTCCTTCGCACCCCAGGGGACTCCGCGAAGCAGGCCGCCGTCAGCCCCAGACGCAATCTCTGCCTCCACTCTGCTGGCGGTCACCAGCGCTCTCTCGCCAGTCAGCGTGACGACGGAGTTATAGCTGGCTCCAAGTTCGTCAAGCCGCGACAGGAAGCCCTCCGTCACTTCCACAGGCGAGACCTGACCACCCCGGATCATCTCTGCCAGTTCTCTGACTGTCTTGAACAGAAGCTGATCGGGCATGGTCAGTCACCTCTGTACGGCTTGAACGTGGAGAACGGCTCGATGTCATTGGTCAGCGGGACCGACCTGAGGGCCCGAGTGAATCCACTAAAGCCGAGCACCGACTGTCGAACCTCGTCCAGTTGCTCATCGCTGAGCAGATTCCCATACTTTTCCTTCACAACCGCGAAGAGCAGTTCCTGCTCCAGGGTTGTCTTCTCTTCAGATGCCAATGGGTCACCTCCCCGATGGCCCAATGTTAGCACGTTGGATGTGTGCTTTCGGCTATACTCGCACTACCACTCGGCAACCTCATGAGAGGAGCAGCGGACTTGACGCTTCGCGCAGGCATTTTCGGGTATCCGATTCGGCATTCGATCTCCCCTCCTATGCACCAGGCGGCATTCGATTACGCTGAAATCAGCGCATCTTACGAGGCTTGGGAGACACATCCCGACGCGCTGGCTGAAGGTGTCAGCAGACTCCGTGGCGAGCTATACCTGGGAGCGAACGTCACCGTTCCACACAAGCAGGCAGTGATGGAATACCTCGACGAGGTGGACGACCTTGCCAGGCGCATCGGCGCCGTCAACACCATCGTCAACAGCGACGGCCGGCTGCTTGGGACCAATACGGACGCCGAGGGATTCATCACGTCTCTAAAGGTACATGGCGAGGTCGACCCTGCGGGACTGGACGTGGTTCTGGTGGGCGCAGGAGGAGCTGCGAGAGCTGCAGCTCATGCATTGGCCGATGCTGGAGTCGGGACGCTGACGATTGCCAATCGGACACTTGACCGTGCGCAGGCGCTCACAAACGAACTAGAAGTGCAGGGTGTCCACACGCAAGCGATGGGACTATCTGACTCAGGATACGCCGCGGCATGTAGTAGGGCAGATCTGCTGATCAACTCGACCTCGGTCGGCATGCTCCACGGCCCGGCGGAGGACTCCTCACCTGTGCCAGATGGCGCTATCAGTTCAGAATCCGTCGTGTATGACATGGTATACAACCCACCGGACACTCCTCTGCTCAAGGCTGCGGAGAACGCCGGGGCTCGGGTAGTCGGGGGACTGCCCATGCTGGTCTACCAGGGAGCGGCTGCCTGGTCCCGGTGGACTGGCAAAGAGGCTCCAGCGGACGTGATGTTCAAGGCGGCAAGGCTAGCGTTGGGCCTTTAGCGGCCCTATTTCCCAACTACTGACCCATCGCGTCCTAGAGGTACCGCTTATGTGTGGCGTCCAATAATCAAAATACTACGCACACGTCCAAGAGGCACTTCCCAATGAAACTTAATTCAGGTCCCAAAGTTTACCTGGTTACCAGACCCTCCGTTGACTGGGAGCAGATAGCAGCGTTTCTGCTCGACGAGGAACTCCCCCCTATTCCAGACAGCATTCGCGCTGGCGAGTCTGAGGCGGAAGCGATAATCGAGGTATCGGCTCGGCTGTGTTACATGAGCTTCGGCCGGGGTCGGAGGGACATCGCCGACTTCATCTACAACCTCCTGAGCTCTAAGGACGGGTCTGTCTTTGAGCATGTCAACTACGGGTTCGTGTTCACAGGAGTCTCCCGCAGCCTCACCCACGAATTGGTCAGACACCGTGCAGGATTCGCCTACAGCCAGAGGTCTCAGCGATACGTCGACGAGACCGAAGGGTCGTTTGTATTGCCGCCAGCACTAGTTGGCGAGAATGGCGAGGCACAAGAAGCGCGTGCTCTCCTGGAGGACGCCCTGGAATCAGCCTCAGATAGCTACGTAAAGCTGGTCGGAGAGCTTGAGTCGGTGCTCCCGCGAGACAGGTTTGAGCACAACACCGACCGCAGGAAGGCCATACGGCAGGCTGCCCGCGCCGTCTTGCCCAACGCAACGGAGACGAAGATCTTCGTTACCGGAAACGTGCGAGCCTGGAGGCACTTCATCGAGATGCGCGCCGCTCCTTTTGCAGACTGGGAGATTCGCTCGCTTGCCCTGCAGGTACTTGAGCTTCTGCGGGTGGAGTCTCCACTGATGTTTGGAGACTTCGAAGTCGAGGACCTGCCCGACGGTACGCAGGTGGCTGCGCCGAAACACTCGAAGGTGTGAACCGAAGCAAAGGGCGGTTCGCGAACCGTCCCCACATGTGCATCCCAACCTGCCCTACCTCATCTGCAGGGGGATCTTGGTCGCTCAATTGACGCTACCTTAGTCCGTTGCTACACTCGCTGCACTTTCGACTCTGGACGGACTATGAAATTCGGCATCTTCTACGAGCACCAGATCCCCCGACCCTGGAACGACGGAGACGAACACCGCCTGTTCAAGGAGGCGCTCGCCCAGGTAGAACTGGCCGACCGACTGGGCATCGACTACGTCTGGGAGGTCGAGCACCACTTTCTTGAGGAGTACTCTCACTCTTCGGCCCCTGAGGTGTTCCTGGCGGCTTGCAGCCAGAGGACGTCTCAGATCAGGCTTGGGCACGGCATAGTCCTCATGCCACCGGGCTTCAATCATCCAGCGCGTGTCGCGGAGCGCATCGCAACACTCGACCTCGTTAGCGACGGTCGCGTCGACTGGGGCACGGGAGAGGCCAGTTCCCGACAGGAGTTGGAGGGCTTTGGCGTCGACCCTCAGCAGAAGCGGGACATGTGGATGGAGTCGGTCCGCGAGACCGCCAGGATGATGGCCACTGATCCCTACCCCGGCTACGAGGGAGAATACTTCTCGATGCCGCACCGGAGCGTTGTTCCCAAACCCCTTCAGCGGCCGCATCCGCCGATATGGGTAGCCTGTTCCAACCGCGAGACCATCAGGCTCGCAGCACAGCTTGGAATCGGCGCCCTGACGTTTGCTTTCGTCGACGCCGAAGAGGCCAAACACTGGGTGGACGAGTACTACGACACCTTCAAGTCGGAATGCCGCCCCATTGGCCTGGACGTCAATCCGAACATCGCGATTGTCACGGGATTTATGTGCCACGAGGACAGCGATACCGCTGTGGATCGTGGCCTCGAAGGGTTCCAGTTCTTCGGATACGCTCTCAGCCACTACTACCAGACCGGGACACATGTGCCAGGGAAGTTCGACATCTGGGAGGACTTTGTGGCCAATGGGCCGAAGGAGCGAGGTCCCACCGGCTGTATCGGCAACCCGGACGAGGTGCGAAATACTTTGCGCATCTACGAAGAGGCCGGCGTCGACCAGGTCATATTCATCCAGCAGGGTGGACGGAACCGTCATGAGCACATCTGTGAATCGCTGGAACTGTTTTCGCGGGAAGTCCTGCCTGACTTCAAGCAGCGAGAGTCGGCCCGACAGAGGGTCAAATCTCAAGAACTCGCTCCCTACGTAAAGGCCGCCAGGGAGAGGATCGCGAAGATCGAAGACATGGCAGATGTACCTGAAGTCGAGTCGTATCCAGTCCTACTCGAGAAGCTTGGGAAACCCCAGGAACCACAGGGACAGAACGGCTCCACCATACTTGAACGGCTTGGCGCGCAGCCGGGCGACTGAACTCACCATCATACCGAGAGGCGTATTATGTCCATCGACCAGCTTGAGGCCGTCATTGAGCTTCTCACAGGTCGCGACCGACCTGAGAACCCCACAGTAGAGGAATCGCGAGAGGGGTTCGAGCGACTAGCGGCCCATGTCGGCGGAGACACTGAAGGCACTGTCACTGAATTTGACGCGAAGGGCGTCCCGGCAGAGATGGTCAGGGCTGAAGGTTCGAGTGGACAGGCTGTCACCCTTTATCTGCACGGTGGCGGATACGTAATCGGTTCTCCGGCAACTCATCGCGAATTGGCCAGACGACTCTCGAAGGCGACCGGGGGCGGCGTACTCACTATCGACTACAGGCTTGCGCCAGAAGACCCGTTCCCAGCCCCTGTCGAGGACGCGGTCTCTGCCTATCGTTGGCTGCTCGATCAGGGGCACGAACCTGGATCGCTTTCTATTGCGGGGGACTCCGCGGGGGGCGGTCTTACGGCAGCAACACTTGTCAGCCTGCGAGATCAAGGAGTACCACTCCCCTCTTGCGGTGTATGCCTCTCTCCCTGGGTGGATATGGAGGGCATCGGTGATTCGATGACCAGCCGCGCCGGCGTCGACCCAATGGTCCAGAAAGAGGGCCTTGTGGCAATGGCCGGCGTCTACCTGGGCGGAGCAGACTCTCGCTCGCCACTGGCCGCGCCGATCTATGCCGACCTGTCGGGCCTGCCGCCTCTCTTGATCCAGGTGGGCACACGTGAGACGCTCTACGACGATGCCACGCGGCTTGCATACAAGGCGGCGCAGGCGGAGGTGGCGGTATCGTTCGAACCTTGGGAAGATATGATCCACGTCTGGCATCTCTTCGCACCGATGCTGGATGAGGGCCAGCAGGCAATCGAACGAATCGGAGAATTCGTAAGAGCTAGCATGTGCTGACGCTGGGGAACGAGTGGGCCCGATGTCTTCGCAAACATCCAGTAGAAGTCGAGCTCAATCGTTCTGGCTCAGTTGGAGACTGGCCATCCTTGGCACGGCGGCTGGCCTTCTTCTCCTGTACGTACTCTATCTGGCCCGTGGGGCGCTCTTTCCCTTCATCGTCAGTATTGTTCTGGCACAGCTCCTATTCCCGCTCGTAGCCGCTGTCGAGCGGAGAATCCCCTGGCGAGACAGGTTCCCGACCCTCTCCAGGATAGCTGCAATCGCAGTGATCTACCTCTGTGGACTTGCCAGCATAGCTGCCCTCTTAATCCTTACAGTTCCTCCAATATTCCATGAGTCTCAGGAGTTTTTTGACACGCTTCCAGAGATCTACGAAAGGGCACATGTAGGCATCGAGGTCTGGTCTGAGAACGCCATACAGAGGATTCCCGATGAGTTGCGCTCCGAACTGGAAGACATGGTCGCCGCTGGAGGCGATGTGCTCGCAACGGCACTTCAGGGGCTGATAATCAGGAGCATACGAGGAGTATCTAACGCCTTAACCGTCATTATCGGGCTCGTCATTGTCCCCTTCTTCCTGTTCTATCTGCTGAAAGACCGTCAGGACGTCTTCGGAGGGGCCTTCTCTATTCTCTCTCCTCCGACTCAGCAGAGGGTCTCCGATGTACTGAACCTGGTCAACAACGTGGTTGGAGCGTATGTGCGCGGACAGATGCTGAGCGCCTTCGTCGTTGGTGTGCTGGTCTTCATCGGTCTGACGATTCTTGGCGTGAAGTTTGCGGTGATACTAGCAATAGTTGCCGGCCTCTTCGCGCTGATCCCGATAGTCGGGGCAGTACTGGGTGCAGTCCCGGGCATACTGGTTGCCCTTGCCAGTTCGCCACAGCTGGCAATCTGGGTTGCTCTGGTCTACATAGTCGTCCAGGTGTTTGAAAGCAACGTCATTGCGCCCCGAATCCAGAGCAGGGCTGTGCGACTTCACCCTGCGATGGTAATGATAGTGCTGGTCTGTTCCAGCGAGGTAGCGGGACTGTGGGGTATGGTTGTTGGGGTACCGCTAACCGCAGCGGTAAGAGATATATTCTTATATTTCCACCGGACGTGGAGCGCTGAATCGGTAGGACCTCCGGCCAGCGGCTCAGAAATGCCTCCGAGCTCAGGTGGAGATTCACGCAGACCTGAAAATGAACTAGAGTCAGAGGAGGTTGAACATGAAGTGGATTAGATACCAGTACGGCGGAACAACCCGCTACGGAATAGTCGAGAATGACAGCGTCGAAGAGGTGTCGGGAACTCCATTCGGTCAGTATTCGAGGACAGGACACAGGTTCCCGCTCTCGGCCGTGCAGCTGCGTATTCCGTTCGTCCCACTGACCTTCTACGCGGCCGGGGTCAACTACGAAGAGCACGTGCGTGAAGCCGCCGCACTTCTCGGCAGGGAACCTGATCTTCCCGCCAAGGCCGACGTAGGCTACCGGGCCAACAACGCCCTGATCGCGCACGGAGAGCCGATCGTCATACCGGCCGATGCGACCGAGCAGGTCCAGTACGAGGGAGAGCTAGTGGTGGTCATCGGCAAGACGGTCAAGCACGTCTCCGAGGACGAGGCGCTCGACTGCATACTTGGCTACACCATCGGCAACGACGTGAGCGAGCGCACGTGGCAGGCCGGAGACCGCACTCTATGGCGCGCCAAAAACACGGACACCTTCAAGCCGATGGGGCCTTGGATGGAGACCGACGTAGAACTCGACAGTCTTCGGACGACTGTACGCATAAACGGCGAGGTCATGTCGCAGTTCCCCACCAACAGCATGATCTTTGGCGTGGCACACTACATCAGCGAGATGACTCGCTACCTCACTCTCTACCCTGGCGACATGATCTGGATGGGTACGGACGGCGCTACCCAGAACATGAAGGCTGGTGACACGGTCGACGTCGAGATCGACGGCATAGGTACGCTCAGCAATCCCGTAGTTGCAGAGGAGTAGGTGACCACCACGACTCCCCATCAGTGAGTGTGGATTGTGTCCTGCGGTTCGGATAGCATTCACCACCAGTCGAAGTACCTTGTAGAGAGAATCACCGGGGGAGAATACGATGGCGACAATTAACTCAGTACTGGGACCTATGGACACTGCGGACCTTGGGTTCACGCTGTCCCATGAGCACGTGATTGTAACGTCGGCAGGTATCCAATATGTCTATCCCGAGTTCATTGACCGCGAGGGCACGATCTCTCGCGGAATCGCGGACCTGAAGACCGCACACTCTGAGGGAGTGCGCTCGATCATCGACGTCACTACGCTCGATCTCGGACGCGACATTCGACTTCTGGAGCAAGTGTCACGGGAGTCGGGCGTCAACATTATCTGCGCTACGGGCACCTGGCGAGACATACCAAGGGTGTTCTGGACGGCCAGCCCGGACGTGGTCGCCAGTCTCTACCAGAGGGAGATCGAAGAGGGAATCGAGGGGACCGGTATCAAGGCCGGCATCATCAAAGTCGCCAACGACATGGGCGGCGTGACCCCTGAGGGCGAGATTGTCCTTCGCGCCGCCGCCCGGGCCCAAAAGGCGACGGACGTTCCGATCTCAACACACACGTGGGCCCCGGAGCGCGTCGGCGAGCAGCAGGTGCGGATCTTCGAGGATGAAGACGTTGACCTCAACCGCGTCTACGTCGGTCACAGCAACGACACGACTGACACTGAGTACCTGATCGGACTGCTGGAAAAGGGCGTCTGGATCGGACTCGACAGGTACCCTGGCCGAAAGACAGAGCTAACGCCTGACTGGGAGGGTCGGACCGAGACCGCCTGGAAGCTGATCCAGGCTGGATGGTCGCGGCGAATCATGCTGGGGCACGATTGGTCGGTCACCCTGAGCATTGCCAGCCAGGAGATGCAGGAGCAGCGTCGCCAGTACAATCCCGACGGCTACCTGTTCATAACGCGCCGCGTCATACCCAGGCTGAAGGAGTTAGGAGCAACCGAAGAGGACATCAACAATATCTTCGTGGACAATCCGAGACGATTCTTCGCAAAAGAGAACTAGACAAAAACGAAGGGGCCGCTGCAGTGCAGCGGCCCCTCCTACTTTGGAGGTGTTCCAGGGAACACCTACCCGGAGCACCTCCTAATACTACTATCCAACGCGCAACCTCCTTTCCAGGGACACTTCCATAGGCTGTCAACCACCGCCTCCCGATTCCCTGACCGCCATTATAGCCTCAGGAGTCGAGGTAGGAAAGCGGAGGGACCATACACATGATCGGATATTTGAACGGCGTCATCATCTGGACGGACAACCTGCCACGGCTGCGAGAGTTCTACTGCGACACTCTTGGCCTGACGCCCCATTCGGATCGCGACTATTTCGTCTCATTCAAGTGGGGAGGGTTACGCTTCTCGATAGGAAGCCACGACGGCGTCCACGGCCAGGCGCGTGACCCTCTCAGGGTCATGGTGAATTTTGACATCGAAGACATCCACCGCTTCCATAGCGAGATGGTCAAGAGGGGCGTCAACTTCATCCGAGTTCCTGAGAAAGAGCACTGGGGAGGATGGGTAGCGTCGTTCAAGGATCCCGACGGCAACGTCATACAGGTACTCGAACAGCCACCAGAGCGAAGAGGCGAGCAGGTTCCGGGAGCCTGACCAGGGCGTCGGCCTGCATATTCGCCGGTCCGGTTGCCGCGTGCTAGTGCGCCAAATATAATGCCGCCAATCGACACGGCCACTCGGCCGCTTTTCAACAAATGAGGGCTGACTATGCAAATCGGAGTTGGACTGGACCCCACTTTGGGTCTCAACTGGGAACAGCAGCGGGAGGTCTCGAAGGAGGCCGCCCGACTTGGCTATACGAGCATCTGGACGCCGGAGGGCAACGGGCAGGACTCGTTCCACCTCTGTGTGCAACGATGGCAGGCGACCACCGAGGTCGTTTCCGAAGGATTGACCACCGGAATCGCGGTGTCGCCTGTAATGTACCGTACTCCCCTGTCGTTCGCGATGGAGGGCGGTACTGTCAGCGACATCACGGGCGGCAAGTTCATCATGGGGATTGGCTCCGGCGGCGCTTACAGACCCGCTGCACGTGCCCAGCTTGGCGTCGGGAGAATGTCCGCACTGGCGTTAATGCGTGACTACGTTACAGTCGTACGCGCTCTCGTTAATGGCGAGCGAGTGAACTACGAAGGTGAGACGACTACTCTGAAGGGTATGCGACTCGGTATGCGCCCGGCCCCGGAGACTCCGGTGTATCTGGGCGCTCTCGGCCCGATGATGCTTGAGATGAGCGGTGAGCTTGCGGACGGCGCGAGTCTGAACTGGTGCACCCCTGAGCAGATCGCCTGGAGCAGAGAGCACATAGCCAAGGGGGCCGAGAAGGCCGGTCGCGACCCGTCTGAGATCAACGTCGCTGAGTACATCAGGATATGTGTCGACGACGATGTGGACGCCGCCAGGATCGCTCTCGCCAAGGCGACGATGGGCTACGCCCTCGGAGCGGCAGTGCCGACAGAACGCGAGCGCCAGCTAGGTTACCGTGCACACTTCGAGCGCATGGGCTTCACTGAAGAGCTGGCGGCGCTGGACGACATGCGCAGGAACGGCGCCTCGAACGACGAGGTGGCCGAGGCCTTCCCTGTAGAAATCCTGAACGCGGTCGGATACTTCGGCAAGGCCGACGGAGCCGCGGCTGCATTCAAGAGACTCGCCGAAGGGCTCGACACAGCAATCGTTCGCGTTGTGGCCGCAAGGCGGGGCGTGGACTCCACACTCGCCGTAATGCAGGCTTGCGCGCCTGACGCAATACGCGCCGCCTAGTACCCTATCCCTTCAAGGAGGACAAACGATGGCAACAATTGGAAGCGGTGACCACACCTTCGAGGTCGTGTCCAATTGGGCAAAACTGCCCGAGGGTTGGGATGCGCCAATGGCGGCGGTCGCCGTCGACTCCCAGGACAGGGTGTACGGCTTCAACCGGGGCGAACGCGGTGTAATCGTATTCGATACAGATGGGAACTACATGAGCCACTGGGCTGACGCCGAGTTCGTCTTCCCCCACGCCATCTACGCCGACCCGTCAGACAACATCTGGATTGTCGACCGGGACGCCGGCCAGGTACTCAAGTACAGTACCGACGGCGATCTCCTGATGGCTATAGGTGAGCGGGGCTACCGCTCCGACACCGGCGCGGACAACACGGTGCTCGGTTCTAACGGTTGGGTTGACGTGACCCACGGAGGCGAGCCGTTCAACCTCCCTGCGGGCGTCGCAGTCGCTCCCAACGGCGACATCTTCGTCGCTGACGGCTATGCCAACTGTCGAGTTCACAAGTTCACGGCGGAGGGAGAGCACATAAAGAGCTGGGGCGACCCCGGAAGCGGCGCTGGGCAGTTCAATCTGCCCCACGGAGTGTACGTCGATGCCAATGGGCAGGTACTTGTAGCCGATCGCGAGAACGACCGGGTACAGGTCTTCGACCAGGAAGGCGGCTACATAAGCGAGTGGCCATCAGAGCTGATCGGTCCCGCCGGAGTCTGGATGGACTCCAGTGAGCGAGCGTACGTTGCCGAGCATAACGGTGGCTTCTTCAGCATCCTCGACGGAGCGGGAAACAGGCTGGCCAGGTGGGGCGGCTCTGAGTTCACTAGCTGCCATGGGGCTGCCGGCGACTCCGACGGCAATATCTACTTCGTGCAGCCGGAGGAAGGCCAGTCCGGACGCCGGATAGTAAAATACGTCCGCCAGTAGCATCTGCTAATGCCTGATCTAATCAGCATCGGCGAGTGCATGATCGAGCTCTTCGCTGAGGAGCCGATTGAAACGGCCGACACGTTCACGCGATCCCTGGCCGGTGACAGCTTCAACATCTGCGTCGCCGCACAGCGACTCGGAACCAGCACCGGTTACGTGACCCGGCTGGGCGATGATCCTTTCGCAGACTACCTTCTCAATACCTTCCGATCGTTGGAGATCGACACCAGCGCCGTAAGGAGAGTCGACGGCTTTAACGCGGTTCACTTCGTCGCGCAGCTCCCAAACGGAGACAGGGATTTCATCTACTACCGATCCGGCAGCGCGCCCAGCACCCTTGAACCCGATGACCTGGACGAAGAGTACATTGCCACCGCGAAGGTGCTTCACTGCTCGGGCGTTGCGCAGGCAATCTCTGAAAGTGCCCGTCAGACCGTGCTGCGTGCGGCGCAGATCGCGAAGGAACGAGGAATAAAGGTCTCCTACGATCCCAACTACAGACACCAGCTCTGGGCTCCAGGAGACCTTCGCGAAGCTGCTTCGGAGCTTCTTCCATATGTTGACTACTTCCTGCCCAATGTGCCGGACGACTCAAGGGCCTTAATCGACTCCGACGACCCTTTTGAAGTTGTCGAGCACTTCCGTGATCTGGGCGTGCCAGTAGTAGCAGTTACCCGCGGCGAGCATGGCGCGGTCATCGGAAGCGATGACGGTACGGTCGAGATCCCGCCGTACACTCCAGACCATCCAGTCGATACTACAGCGGCGGGCGATGCCTTCAACGGAGCCTTTATTCACGGTCTGCTCAACGGCATGTCGATTGCCGAAGCCGGCAGGCTGGGGACCGTCACGGCCGGCCTGAAACTCAGGGGACGAGGGGCAATTGGCGGCATGCCTACACTCGATAAAGTTGAAGCCATCATGGGGGAGAGCAGGGATGGCAACTGAAGAGCAGATCCAGTACGCAATCGACAGCCTGGACCTCATTCCACCCTGTCCAACGTGCGGGATGAGATACTGCCAGGGGGACTACGAGTGCCCGCACTGCGGCGCAGACCTCGACGACAACCTCCGCATTTGGGCCGAGGCCATGATCGATACCGTCGCTCAGATGAGCATGAACGACAGCGACTAACGACATTTCAGATTCCAGTGATCAAGGGAGATTGGCGTGAGACTCGAGGGCAAGGTTGCATTCATAAGTGGCGGCGCGAGAGGAATGGGCGCGGTGGAAGCTCAGATCTTTTCTCGTGAGGGCGCTAAAGTCGGCATCGGAGATGTCTTGGAAGAAGGCGCCTCGGTAGCCCAGGAGATCAACGATGCTGGAGGAGACTGCTTCTTCGTTCGGCTTGATGTAACTAGTGAGCCGGAATGGCAGGCAGCCATTGACAGGACGGTATCCGAGTACGGTCGGCTTGACATCCTTGTCAACAACGCTGGCGTCAGCCAGTGGGGCCTGTTACACGAGACCTCGGAAGCCGACTGGGACCATGTCATGGACATCAACGCCAAGGGAGTCTTCCTTGGCACGAAGATCGCCATCCCTCCCATGATCGACTCAGGAGGCGGCTCAATCATCAACATCTCGTCCCAGCTTGGAATAGTTGGCACGGAGATGTCGAGCGCCCAGTACCAATCATCCAAGGGAGCAGTCAGGCTGCTCACGAAGTTGACTGCGATGCAGTACGCTGAACATGGCATACGGTGCAACTCGGTGCACCCAGGCCCAATCAACACGGCCATGACCCAGGCCCGCAGGGGCGATCCGGGCAACTACGAGAGGATGATCTCTCGCATCCCCATGGGCCGCTACGGCGAGCCGGATGAGATCGCCAACGGAGTACTCTACCTCGCGTCAGACGAGTCCGGCTGGATGACCGGTAGCGAACTGGTGCTGGACGGCGGGTGGACGGCTCAGTAAGTCCCAACAGGAGACAACAATGCGGATAACCGACGTCAAGCACTTCCTCGCGAATCCGGGCCGCGGAAAGAACCTCTGTTTCGTCAAGGTGGAGACAGACGAGGGCATATACGGATGGGGGGAGGCGTACACGCAGTCTGACCGGGACGTGCAGGTGACGGCGCACATCGACCAGATGCGCAGGTACCTGATCGGACGCGACCCGCGCAACATCAAGCACTTCCTGCAATGGTCTTACGATGATTTTGCCGGACGCCGCGGAGCGATGGACTTCTGGTGCGCGGTCAGCGGCATTGAGCACGCGCTATGGGACATCACCGGCAAGGCCGCGGGGATGCCTGTCCACATGCTCATCGGCGGCGCGTGCAGGGACAAGATCCGGGTGTACGCCAACGGCTGGGGAGGAGGCGGAGGAGGACCGCAGCAGCTTGCGGAGCGCGCGCAGGAAGTCGTCGAGATGGGCTTCAGCGCCATGAAGTTCGACCCAATACCAGGTCCGTGGCGGACGTTCGTCAGCAGGGAAGTCGAAGACGCTGCGATAGAGAACGTCCGGGCCGTTCGGGAGGCGGTCGGCTGGGACGTGGACATTCTCGTCGAGATGCACCGCAGGCTCGCCCCGATGCACGCCCGCAGAATCGGCCGCGAGATCGAGCAGTACCGTCCGTTCTGGTACGAGGAACCCGTGCTCGCAGAGAACATCGACGCCCTCGCTGCCGTCAAGCGTGACGTGAACATCCCCATCGTCACCGGCGAAGAGCTCTACACCAAGTTTGAGTTCCGCGAGGTATTCGAGAAGCAGGCAGCGGACATTCTCAACCCGGACGTCTGTAACGTCGGCGGCATCCTGGAGCTCAAGGAGATCGCTGCGATGGCGGAGCCTTACTACGTCGTAGTCTCACCGCACAACTTCAACAGCACGACACTCGGGCTGGCAGCCACAATCCAGGTGTCCGCTGCTATCCCCAATTTCCTGATTACAGAGTACTTCGTGAATCTGGAAGACTTCGGCAAGGACATCGCGAAGCAGCCGTTCGAGGTGGAAAACGGCTACATCAAGGTGCCGGACACCCCGGGAATCGGCATAGACATCGACGAGGACAGTCTCGCCAAGTACCCATACAAGCCCTTCGACCCTCGTTCGCCGCTACAATACTACGAAGAGGGACCCTAGCCGGACGTAGGTTAAAGGGCCAGAGCAAGCGGGAGCGTGCAGTGTTCATCGGCGTTGTACTCGTCATTGTCGGAGTAGTGCTGTTACTGGAGCGTCTGGAGATAATCGAAGGCGGCCTTGGTACCTACTGGCCGCTGCTGCTGGTTGCAGTTGGGGCCGCAATGATTTTCGACAGGCTGAGGGGCAGACGCGGTTAGACGATCAGTCGGCGTCTGTGACAGGCTTTGCCACGAATCTCAGCAGACAGTAGCCAAGAAGTCCCGCAACGAGCGATGCCGCAAGAATACCCATCTTCGCGTTGTCTACAAGCGCGTGATCGTCGAAAGCAAGGCCGGTGACAAAGATCGCGACGGTGAATCCTATTCCACCGACCAGGGCCACACCAGCCACGTGCACCCATGTAATCCCTTTTGGCAGGTCAACTAAGCCCAGACGGGAAGCCACCCATGGGAACAGGGTTATACCGACGAGCTTTCCAAGCACGAGGCCTGCAAAGACGCCGATGGTCACACTGCTCGACATCGCCTCCCCAAAAGTACCTTCGGAGAATTCGATCCCGGCGTTCGCCAGCGCGAATAGGGGCAGAATCACGTAGCTCGACCAAGGGTGGATCATCCTCTCCAGGCGTTCCAGGGGCGCCTCTGTCGACTGACTGATCTCCTCGACTTCACCAAGAATTGCGTCCGCCCGCTCGTGGTCACCGGCGGCCAATGCAGTACGATATTCGGCCATAAGAGCTTCCGATTCATTGGCAAACTCTTCCCTACTGACCATGGACCTTGCTGGCGTGAGTCCGGCTATCAGCACACCGGCAACGGTCGCATGGACTCCCGACTTCAACACGGCAACCCAGATCAGGAACGCTAGCGCCGCGGTCACCGCCGGCTGCCTCAGGCCCAGCCTGTTTGCCACGATCATCGCTACTATCAGCCCGGCAGTCATACCTAGCTGTCCGAAGTCGATCGTCTCAGTGTACGCAATTGCGATGACTGCGATGGCGCCCAGGTCGTCAACGACAGCCAGGCCCAGCATGAATACCCTTAGCTCCATGGGTATGCGACGACCGAGCAGCGCCAGTACGCCAAGTGCAAAAGCGATGTCCGTTGCCATCGGAATCCCCCATCCACGCATCCCGTCGTCGCCCAGGTTCAACGCCAGGTAGATGGATGCTGGGACGACCATGCCGCCGAGAGCGGCTATGGCCGGGAGAGCTGCCGATCTCAGCGTGGAGAGCTGCCCATACAGAACTTCTCGTTTTATCTCCAGTCCGATCACGAAGAAGAACAGCGCCATCAGTCCGTCGTTGATCCACTCTTCGACGCTGAGGTCGATCACGAAGATTGCGACGTCGAGGCGCAGGTGAGTCTCAAGGATGTGATGGTACTCCTCGCGCCAGGGCGAGTTGGCCCAACCGAGAGCTATCACGGTGGCGACGAGAAGTACGATGCCGCCTATTGACTCGGTGTAGATGTACTTCTGGGCAGGTAGGATGATCGCGCGCGAAACGTACGACCGGTCAGCCTGTGCCCTCAGGGTTCCCCTGCTGCGAGGTGGGACGTGCGCCATGGACGGATGCTACTACACGATCTGGAATGGAGGCATCATGTTGGGGACGACTACCTCGAGCAGCACTGGCGCGTCTGCGTTGAGGGCAACTTCAAGCATTTCACCAAACCCCTCCGGGTCGGTGCTCATCCCGACCGCTCCAAAAGACTGGGCGAGCTGCACGAAGTCAGGATTGTGAAGATCAGTACCGATGAAGTTTCCGCCATACCTGTGAGTCTGGTCCCACTCAGATGCTCCGAAGGCGTTGTTGTTGAACACCACGGCAACTGCGTTAATTCCATGTCTCATGGCAGAGGATAGTTCCTGCGGGCTGTACATGAACCCGCCATCGCCGCAGAGCGCGACTACCTTCCTGTCTGGGCGACCTACCTGAGCGCCGAGCGCAGTTGGAAAAGCATATCCAAGCGTTCCAAAGTAGCCTGACGTGATGTAGGTCTGCGGCTCTCTTACCTCGTAGAAGACGTTGCTCCAGTAACCGATGTTGGTCACGCCGCTGACGACTATGGCGTCGTCCGGCAGTGCCGCGCGCATGTCTTCGATCATCTGCGCTTGCGGCGGGACCAGCGCCCTCATCCTGGAAGCGAAGTCGGATCGGAATCCGGCAATCCTGCCGGCGTCTGATGGCCTCGGCTGTGAAGACTCTTTGAGCCGGGCGAGCAGCTGTGCTGACGCCGTCTTTGCGTCCGCAACGATGCCAAGCTCGGTCGGCAGATTGCGTCCAATCTCGTCGGGGTCGATGTCGATGTGAATGACTCTCGGGAGGTCTCCGTCCGGCAGATCCCTGAAGAGAAGCCTCGTGCCTATCGCCAGGAGCACGTCCGTTTCTGGAAACACAACGTCAGCGGGTCCCACACTGGCATAGTTGGTGCCGACGTAGAACGGGCTGTTTTCCGGCACCACACCCTTGGAGTCCTGGGTCCCCATCAGAGGGGCCTGAAGATACTCGGCAAGCTGCAGCGCTTCGTCGCCTGCGCCGGAAATGCGAGCGCCTCCGCCAACCAATATCCCAGGGCGTTCGGCAGATGCCAGAATATCGGCAGCCTGTGCGATTTCATCTGTTCCAGCGGCTTGAGGCGGGTAGTCTTCTGCAGGGATCGACTCTGCTTCGCCAGTCCTTGCGAGTGTGTCCGGCGGAATCTCCAACTCGACGGGTCTGGGTCGCCCGGTCTTGAGGTGCCTGAATGCCTCGTGGACGGCTCCGGGAACATCCTCAACTCTTGTCACACGGTGGACCCACTTGGTCAGTGGGCGGAACACGTCTAGCTGGTCTTCGACCTCGTGAAGCTGGCCTTCCCGTTTTCCGAGGGAGCCGCTATCGATCTGGCCGGAGATCAGCAGGACCGGCGTAGACGTCGCATACGCAGTACCGAGCCCAGAGCCCGCGTTGATCGCGCCCGGCCCAGGCACCGCCATGGCAACGCCGACCTTGCCAGTTGCCTTGGCATAGCCGTCTGCCATATATGTGGTCGCCTGTTCGTGCCTGACGTGAACGAGACGAATGTCATCCCGGTACTCGTAGAATGCGTCGAAGGCCGCCATGATCTGCACCCCGGGCAATGCAAAGATGGTGTCGACTCCCTCGGCAATCAGTTGTCGCACGAGGGCCTGTGCGCCGGTGACTGTTGCCAATTCTGAACCTCCCTAGTCGGCCCCTACGGACATTGCCGCCTCTGGCCGCAGCGCTTCGGACACGCCTATCATGCTGTCGCGCGTTACCAGATCAGCCAACTCTTCTTCGGTCATACCTTCCGTCCCCTCGGGACGGCGAGGAAGTACCAGATAGCGAAGGTCGGCGGTGCTGTCCACAACTCGGACCTGTACATCGTTCCCAACTTCAAGCCCGAACTCGCTTATGACCGCGCGGGGTTCAACGACCGCTCTCTGCCTGTAGGCGAAACTCTTGTACCAGTCAGGCGGCGGGCCAAGAAGCGCGGTCGGATAGCATGAGCACAGGGTACAGACCACCAGGTGATGGACTTCTTCGGTGTTCTCCAATACGGCCAGCTCTGCATCGTGAGTCAGTGAATAGCCCATTTCTGCGACTGCGGACCGGGCATCATCAAGGAGTCTCGACTTGAACTCGGGGTCCATCCACGTCCTTGCTACAACCTTCGCGCCATCCAGCGGGGACCTCGAGCGCACTCGATTGATCTGTTCCTCGACTTCGCCAGTGGCGACTACGCCTTTCTCCACGAGCAACTCGTGGATCGCGATTGCCCGCTTTGCGCGGAAGCTGAGAGAGGTATCAGGCTGAATTCCCTCGTGATGGTCTTCGCTCATGCTATCTCCTCGGTTCCAGCCACTGCTCGTATACGTCTACCAGCAGCAGGTCCTTGCTGCCTTCATGGTACCGCTCTCCCCACACCACGTCCGGGTCGAACTCGACCTGGTAGAGCAGCCGCTTGGGTACGCCGTCTCCGCCATGGGCCCGCGACTCCGGGTTGAAGAAGGGGCCGCTGATGGCGCGGACGACTC
Organism: Dehalococcoidia bacterium; assembly: GCA_965116415.1. Lineage (GTDB taxonomy): Bacteria > Chloroflexota > Dehalococcoidia > Lucifugimonadales > UBA1123 > VXRN01. The sequence continues at coordinate 3,430,038 of OZ220693.1, read as the reverse complement.
CGGGCTTGCCCTTGATGAACCACGGCGTTCGATGGTGGTGGTCGACTTCGTTCGACCTGATCGTAACCAGGTCGCCTACATCGAACTGTCCCGGCTCAGCCGAGAAGACTACTCCCATCGCTCGTCCACCTGGGCGGTGCGTGCGTTTATCTCGTCGATCGTCAGTATCCCCTTTTCGACCAGCAAGGTCTCCAACGACGCCGACCATCGTTCGTAGTACGTAGACGCCTGGTATTCTTCAGCAGCCATCGATTCGATCCCGCGACGAAGCTCATCTACGTTCATCAGGTCGTGGCTGCGCAGGACGCCGACGAGCGCGTTGGTGAGGTGTTCCCAGTCCGCCCACTCGTGCGTGGACTGGTCGATGGGATCGTCGCTCGGCCGTCCCCCCATGTCGTGGGCGCGTGTCATGTCCCTACTCATGCCCGACCGAGCTTAGTGGGTTGACAGTGACGCGACTGAGTGTGACGTCGCCGGTGTTCCTGAACTGGTGCTCTCTGTCCGGTGGCACGAGCACGGCGTCACCGGCCTTGATCGGGAATTCCTCCCCCTCAACCCACAGCACTCCCTCGCCCTCGACGATGTATGCCTGGTGCTCCCACGGGTGTACGTGCTGCGCGCTGGTCCCTCCAGGAGGGTGCTGCACCCACAGCATTACGTAGTTGGGAACGCCGTCGTCGGGTCCGAGCACCGGGTTGGCTGCGCTATCGACACTTTTGATTACCGGGTCCATCTGCTCTCCTGTTCCTAGTCCTGAATATCGTAGTCTTGCGCAACAGCCATGGGCGCGTCTCCGTTCCAGACGCCATGCATGTTTTCGTAAGCGAACTCCGCCCTCCTGAACCACGTGTCCCACGTCGTGCCCGCAGAGTGAGGCGTGACAACGACGTTGTCCATGGACAAAAGCGGATTATCCTGATCAACGGGCTCTTTCTCGAAAACGTCCAGGCCTGCCGCGGCTATCCTGCCCTCTTGAAGTGCGTCGATGAGAGCCGATTCATCAACGACCGGGCCCCTGCTGGTGTTTACGAGCACGGCAGTGGGCTTCATCAGCCCGACCAGTTCCCTGCTGACGATATGCCTTGTGCCGGGAGTGAGCGGCGTGTGGACCGAGATAATATCCGAGGTCTCGAACAACTCCTCGATGCCAACCCGTGTGACACCTAGCTCACTCTCCAGTTCCTGCGACAGCGGAAAGAGGTCATAGTACTGGACTTTCGACTCGAACCCCTGAACACGGCGGGCGACCTGCCGTCCGATGTTTCCCAGTCCCAGTATGCCAACCAGCTTGTCTGCCATCTCGAAGGTGTTAAGCCCCGTGATTGGCTGGCTCCAGCGACCCTCGCGAGTAGACCTTTCGGCCGCCATCAACTGCTTGTACACGGCCAGCATCAGCAGCACCGCGTGGTCCGCCACAGCTCGCGAGTTCGCCCCTCCGTTGTTGCAGCAGGGCACTTCGAGGTCGCGCATCAGTCGCAGGTTCATGCTGTCGTATCCGGCTGACAGGACCTGCACAATTCGCACGCCAGTTGCCGCCCTCAGTACGTCGTCGTGAAGGGACGCGCGATAGACCATGATGAAGTCGGCATCAGCAACGATTCGCTTCTGGTCTTCGAGTGGCGTATCGCGATAGACAACCTCGGTGGTCCAGCCCTCGGGGTTGTACCCGAGCACCACATTCACCACCTTCTCTGGCAGTCCGGTGATAAACGCTACCTTCGGAGACGACATAGCTGGCTCCATTAACCTTGCCGGTCTTCTAGTAACGCTGGGCCAGCATCTCCTTGAGCCCCTCTACAGTGAAGCCGTCGGAGTTCGCGTAGCCGATCATCTCCTGCTCGTTATCTTCCACACGCTTGACTGCGTCGGGAATCTCTGCCGCGATGTCGCGCGGAATCTTAATGACTCCGTGCTGATCGCCCTGGATGATGTCGCCGTTATGCACTTCCAGGCCGCCAATCTTCACGGGAACGCCCACGTCCGTGATGTGAACGTACGCATGTGAAACGAGCACGCATGAAGCGAACGCGAAGAAGCCGACTTCCTGCATCTCGTCAAGGTCTCTCACGCCGCCGTTGGTCACGGTGCCTACGGCTCCGAGGGCCCTGTGCAGGTTTGCCTGCACCTCGCCCCAGAACGAGCCAATCGGGTTCGGGTAGTCGAGGTCTTCGAGCACCAGCACCCGTGGCCCGGGCACCTTCATGATTTCGTCAACCCACTCAGTCCTGGAAACATTCATGTGACCCGACGGCGGCGCGTCGGCCACGATCTTTGCCGTCACAGCATAGCCGATCATGTGACCCATATTGGGGAAGATGCTCTTGATTTCGGGACCCATGAAGCCGACATTTCGAGGCTGTACGTTGAACGTCTCGATCGCGTTTGCGATCGAGCAGGAAGGAATCACTCGGAGAGTCTCGAGAAGTTCGGAATCGATTGGTGTTATATCGGACACAGATAGCTCCTTTGTCAATTAACCTTCTACGATTTCAAAGGTGCTGCTCACTCGTGTCACTCCACCAATGGTGGCCCCAATTGAGCAGTACCTGTTTTCAGACAGATCGATCGCCCGCTCCACCAGGCGGGGATTGAGGTCAACTCCTCTAAGTGTGTAGTGAATCGAGACGTCCTCCCACGCCCACGGGGGATCGGGATTCTGACGCCCGGTCACGCTGATTTCCAGGCCTTTCACCTGCTGGCGCTGCCTGCCGAGGATGTTAACGACGTCGATGCCGCTGCAACCCGCGAGAGCCGTGAGTAGCATGTCCCCGGGCATGAAGCCCGCGAACGAGTCGCCCTCCGACTGCGGCGCGTCGAGAGTAATGGTGTGACCATGGGAGTCACTGGAGTCGAACCTGAATCCGTTGTTCCAGGTCAGACTGACACTGCTGCTGGGCCTGTCGTCCAAGCTGGACATCCTACTCGGGCATCCCGGCGTCGATCCAGCGGGAGATCTCATCGATCTCCTCTCCCTTGATGAACGGACCGCCCATCGGCATTCTGGGGATTGATCCAAAGCCCTTGCGCAAGGAGATTATCAGCGCCGTCTCCTCCGCGGACTGGCCTGGTTCGATGAACTTCATGCCCATCGCCTCGTCGTTGGCGAGATCGGCCGGAGTCGCCCACTCATACTCATGGATGCCAGGAAGGCCTTTCCGGCCCTCCTTGCGCTCCCACCGGCCCATGATGTCATGCAGAAGCTGCTGAACCCGGGACCAACTTGGAATTTCGTTGCTCATAGTCCCCGCTGACTGTGTCGATTCGGCCGTAGCTAAACCTGCGAAAGTATACGAATGGTAGCTAGGACGGTTTAGGCAGTCAATCCCCGTCACATGCCTCTACTTGACCGGCAACTTGGTACGGATTAACCTTTCACGCAGTCACAGACGACTTATCACAACGCAACCTCATCTCGACCTGATGGAAGGAGATCAACATGCCAAGCGGCGACGTGGGATTCATCGGACTGGGCATCATGGGCAGGCCCATGGCCCGCAATCTTATGAAGGCCGGATACTCCCTCACGGTTTACGACGTAGTCGGCTCGGCAATGGAGGAAGTAGTTGGCGACGGAGCGAAACCCGCGTCCTCGTCAGCCGAGGTCGCAGCATCGGCTCCAACCATTATCACGATGGTCCCGGACTCGGCCGACTCAGAGGCGGCCATACTTGGCCCCAACGGAGTGCTCGAAGGCGCCTCAGAGGGGTCTGTCGTCATAGACATGAGCTCCATCGCGCCCGCAAGCTCCCAGAAGATCGCTGCCGCCTGCGAGGCGCAGGGAGTGGACTTCCTCGACGCTCCCGTCTCCGGCGGTGAGCCAGGGGCAATATCAGCCACACTCGCGATCATGGTCGGCGGCAAGCAGGAAGTGTTCGATGCTCACGTTGGGCTGCTCGAAGCAGTCGGTTCCAGCATCGTACTCTGCGGCGACTACGGAGCCGGCAATACCACGAAGCTCGCAAACCAGATCATCGTCGCGGCGAACATCGAGGCTGTCGGGGAGGCTCTCACTCTAGCCAAGAAGGCTGGACTCAACCCCACGACGGTATTGGAAGCGATCCAGGGCGGTCTGGCAGGCTCCACCGTGCTCAACGCGAAGGGGCCCATGATGATTGAAGGCAACTTCGAGCCCGGATTCAGGATTGTCCTCCACAACAAGGACCTCAACAACGCCATCCAGACCGGCAGGGAGCTTGGAGTAGGTCTGCCAGTGACGTCACTCGTCCAGCAGATGATCGTCTCCCTGATGAACGAAGGCAAGGGCAACGCAGACCACTCGGCAATCGCCAACTTCATCGAGGACATGGCAGGGGTGAAGATCAGCGGGAAGTAGGTCCGGGACACTCTACCTCCGGGACGTCAGATGACGTCGAAAACGTGAGGCAGTTAGCGTAGCTTGACATTTGGCAAGCTGTGCTAAAATACGGCATCGAGTTGAGGGGTATCGGCACCCCCTCAACTACCATGGGAGGCCCAAACCTATCTCGACGCGGACTGCAATCACCCCCAGACTGCCCTCTCACATTTCGGACGCGATATCCTCGCGCCAGGATGATCGAGAACGCCGCCTCTCACCCTTTGCACAGAGGTCGGCCGCCAGCAGGGGCCGCAGGACGCCGGAGCCCCCTTCCCCCATGCGGTCAGCATACCAGCGTGACCGCGACCGCATTTTGCATACCAAGGCCTTTCGCAGGCTGAAGCACAAGACCCAGGTCTTCATAGCCCCTCTGGGAGACCACTACGCCACAAGGCTGACGCACACGCTCGAAGTCGCCCAGATCGCGCGGACCATCACAAGGGCGTTGAACCTCAACGAAGACCTGACTGAGGCGATCGCCATGGGACACGACCTGGGCCATACCCCTTTTGGTCATGTCGGCGAGGATGAACTCAACGATCTTTATCCCGGAGGCTACAAGCACAGCGAGCAGAGCCTCCGGATTGTCGACCGGCTGGAGAAAGAGGGGGAAGGGCTCAATCTCACGTGGGAAGTGCGACAGGGCATCCTTCGCCACTCGAAGTCGAGGGGAGACTTTCTAGGGGCCGAGTCGATCGACGACCTGAGCCTGGAAGCTCAGATCTGCCGGATCTCAGACGCAGTCGCATACCTCAACCATGACCTCGCCGACGCCTTCCGGGCTGGGGCGCTGACCCAGGACCGACTCCCAGGCCAGGTGGCGGAAGTGCTGGGCACAACCCATGCCGCGCGCATCGACACGATGGTCTCGGACATAATCGCCGCCTCCTGGATGGCGTCGGGCCAGCCTGAAGCTGTACGTGTAGAGGATACCCTTGCCGAAACTCCCGCGATCTCCATGGGGGACGAGGTAAAGAGTGCCTTCTACACCCTTCGCGAGTTCATGTTCGACGAAGTCTACCTTCCAACAGACAGATCGCCTCAAGGTATGGCCGCACGTGAAGTCATGAGAGTGCTCTACGCTCACTTTGATAGCAACCGCGACAGGATTCCACCTGAGTACGATCACCGCAGCCAATCTGAGGACGAAGCAGTGGTCGACTTCATCTCCGGGATGACGGACCACTACGCCATGAGGGTTGCAGAGGGTCTGCAGCCCGGCATCACTCAGCCATTCAAGGAGCGCACCGTAATTTGACCCCACAAGACCGGATACGAGTACGAACGGTGGGAAATCAGGTCAAGATGATCAGGGAGCACCTCGAGGCGATGCAGCGCGACGCCCACGGCCTTGAGTACGCCCCATGGAAGGCGGAGGTCGACGAGCTCTGGAAGGGTGTATTTACGAACGTAAACGAACTCGATCCCGAGTTCCAGCCCGCGGCGCTTGAGTCGGTACGCGACCTGTGGATGACCTACATCACTCACTACGCTGTCGGACTCAACTGACTGACAGTGTGGAAAGGCCAACACTTGGACTCCGAACTTAACATCGACAAGCACCTCGAAAGAGACCCCGGTCTTGAACAGGCTAGGCGCGCGTCCGTGATGGCGCACAGCGTCGTAATCAAGCTCAAGGAGATGGGCTTACCTGACGAGTTGGACGAGCAACTCTCGCAGGTTTGTACAGATCTTGGCGACCTGTGGAGCGCGCAGAACTCACTCGCCGATCAGTTTCGTGCGTTCCTGAAGGCAGATGACGACTGGGAGGCCATAGGCGACACCCTCGTCGACCTGAGCTCAACGATCGACCACATAGCATGGCACATGAAGGGCATTCGTGAGCCACTGGGCGAAATCACGCAGTATGCCTACGAGCAGGCAGAGGGCTAGATTGGCTAAATGAGCGTTATAGACGACATACGGGCCAAGCTCGACATAGTCGAAGTTGTTGAGCCCTACGTCACGCTCCAGCAGTCCGGAAGGACGCTGAAGGCGAACTGCCCATTCCATACGGAGCGGACTCCTTCGTTCGTGGTCAGTCCTGAGCGACAGAGCTGGCGATGCTTCGGCGCGTGCGCAGTCGGCGGGGACATCTTCAGCTTCATCATGCGGGCCGAGAACATGGAATTCCGGGACGCGCTGAGAACGCTCGCGCAGAAGGCTGGCGTCGAACTTCAGCCCAGCCGGGACCGAACCGCCTCAAACGCTGCCCAAAGCGCCAACAACGCGGCAGCGGAGTTCTACCAGGAAGTACTGAAGTCTGAGCAGGGGAAGTCGGCTCGTGACTATTTGGACGAGCGGGGCGTAAGCCAGGAGGCTCGCGGAAAATTCCAGCTTGGACTCAGTCCCTACACGGGGAACGGCCTCATTCAGCACTTCAAGACTTTCGGCGTCACTCGTGAGGCTGCTCTGGGTGCGGGACTGGTCAGAGAGGCAGATGACGGTCGACCCTACGATTTCTTCAGGGGCCGACTGATGTTCCCGATCTGCGACCGTGATGGGAACGTCATCGGATTCGGCGCACGGGCGCTGGACGACTCGAATCCCAAGTACATCAACACCGCGGCGACTGAGGCATTTGACAAACGCAATACACTCTACGCGCTGCACATGGCGTCTCCGACCATTCGCCAGACTGGGACAGCAGTGATCGTCGAGGGCTACATGGACGCCATAGCGGCGCATGAGCATGGCTTCACGAATGTTGTAGCTTCAATGGGTACTGCACTCACCGAGAACCAGGTGTCGCAGCTGCGAACACTGGCACAGAACTACGTGCTCGCTCTCGACCCTGATGCTGCCGGACAGGAGGCCACACTTCGAAGTCTCGAGTCGTCCTGGCGAGTATTCCGCAGCGCGGTGGGCAGGCGGAGCCCTGCAAGTCAGAGCGTGCTTAGCCAGTATAAACCTCCCGAGTTGAAAATCGCCGAGCTCCCCGAGGGCCAGGACCCGGACACGCTCATTCGAAACGACTCCAAAATGTGGGAAGAGACGGTAGCCGGCGCTCAGCCACTTTTGGACTTCGTGATCCCAGCCCTTGTGGAGCGCACAGACCTGTCAGTTCCAGACAGCAGGGCGAACATCGCCCGCGAACTTGCCCGGCTGATAAACCAGCTCGACGAAATGGACCAGTACGAGTACTGGAACAAGCTGGCGGAACAGCTCAATGTGCCTCTTGACACATTGCGAGCGTCACTGGGAAACCAGCGAAGCCAGCGAGGGCGCCGGCGAGACACGGAACGGGCGAACTCTGGGGCAGACATTGAAGTCAGTCCCAATCTCCTCGTGCGGGAGAATTCCGAACCTGTCGAGGAGTACGTTCTGGCCCTCTTGATTCAGCATCCAGACCTGCTTGAGGAAATGAGCGACGCGGACCCCCAATTCTTCCGTCACACGGAAAATCGCCAGCTATTTACCGCGATGCTAACCTATCCTACAATTGGGGAACTTAGGGAGGGTCTCGATTCGGTCCTTGGCGGACTGCTAGTTCGCCTGCAGGAACGTGAACTGCCGCCCATGACGTCGGTAGAACGCCAATCTGTCCGAAACGAATGCCTCTCGCGCCTAGAGGAAAGACACCTTCGCGACTTTCAATTCAATCTGTTACAGACTGAAGGGCCAGAGATCGCTCCACAGAGGGAGTTGGAGCCCCAGATTCGGCAGGTCAACCAGAGACTTCGGGACTTGCTCAGTGCGGGGTAACTGAGCAGGGACAACTATTCAGGATTCGAGCCAGGGGCAGCGGTTCGAAGCGGACAACAGGACCTTAGTGATACTAGAGTGGGGTTGCCTATATGAACAGAAGCATCAGCACCGATAGCGGCGACGATGTATTCCGAGGGCTCGTTTCAGAGGTCTCGACTACTGCCGACCTGATCAGCACCACCCGTTCCACCGAGGACGGGTTCAGGACAGGTGAGGACCTGTCGCCGGAACGCTCGGAGGGTGTCTACGACGCCGTGCGGTCCTCTAGAAACGGGACGCTAACGCGACGGCAGGACACAAACACCACGGCCGCTCCCGCAGAGTGGGAAAAGGACATGGGCAACGTCGAGATGATTGACGACCCCGTCCGGATGTACCTCCGCGAAATCGGCAGAGTCAACCTTCTCAAGGCCGTCGAGGAGCGCGAGCTCGCTCGCCACTTCGAGGAGGGAAGGCATATCGCCAAGGTCGAGGAGATGCTGTCCGCCCCAGACGGCAGGCAGCCACGGTCCTGGATGATTGTTGCCCACTTTCTCCAGTACATCGCTGCCCATCACGAGGTAGCCAGCGCAATCGCCAGGTATCATGCAATCCCATACTCTGGCCGTCTCTCCGAGACGATAGCGCACCCCGACATTCGTGACGCGCTCGACGGCGAGCTTCCCCAGGAAGTGGTCAACTTCCTGGCGGACGCGCTGAACACCGAGCCGGACGTCGCCAAGGAGCAGCTACAGGTCTTCTCGCTCAGCAGCCGCCTCCTGCCAACGTCGGTACTGGAAGCGTTGAAGTCCGATTACAACATCAGGACCATGTCCGATTTCGTTGGGACACCTGAGTTCAACAGCGCTCTTGAGTCCTATGAGATTGTCTTCTACCACCACATCGAGATGGCCAAGGACACGAGTGACCGCTCGCAGCGCCACCTTGCCGAGGCCAATCTGAGACTCGTAGTCAGCGTCGCGAAGAAGTACATCGGGCGGGGAATGTCCCTGCTGGACCTTATCCAGGAGGGCAACATAGGCCTGATTCGCGCAGTTGAAAAGTTCGACTATCGCAAAGGCTACAAGTTCTCAACGTACGCAACATGGTGGATAAGGCAGGCTATTACTCGCGCGATCGCCGATCAGGCACGTACGATCCGCATTCCAGTCCACATGGTCGAAACGATCAACAAGCTGCTCAGAGTTACACGACGCCTCGTGCAGGAGTATGGCCGCGAGCCAACCAGCGAGGAGATCGGTAAGGGGATGGACATTCCCGCCGACAGGGTGCGTGAGATCCTCAAGATCTCACAGGAGCCTGTTTCTCTCAACACGCCGATTGGTGAGGAAGAGGACAGCCACCTAGGCGACTTCATCGAGGACACCACCGCGCTGGCTCCTGCGGAGGCGGCATCCTACCAGCTTCTCAGAGAGCAGGTGGACGACGTACTCTACACCTTGAGCGACAGGGAGGCACAGGTCCTCCAGCTGAGGTTCGGCTTGGAAGACGGCCGCGCACGCACGCTCGAAGAGGTCGGACGCGACTTCGGAGTCACGAGGGAGCGCATCAGGCAGATCGAGGCCAAGGCGCTCAGGAAGCTCAGGCATCCCAACCGCTCGAAGAAGCTCAAGGACTTCCTTGAATAGATAGCGAGTCCTTGACTACTCACACTCCACCAGAGAGATCCGAGAAGGCCGCGACGCCCCCTCGGTCTTCGACCGGCCTGAAAGGGTCAAAGGTCGCTGTCGTCTACACCAGGCCAGAAACGGTGCTGGACGACATTCAGCACGCGATGGAACTGGCTGACGTGAGATCAGCCCTCCCGTCGGGCATCGAGACCCTGCTCAAGATCAATATCTCCTGGCAGCACTACTACCCTGCCTGCTCGTCCTCTCCCTGGCAGCTCGACGGCGTGATCCGCTCCCTCAGTGCCGCAGGCTACGACCGCCTTACACCTGTCCACAACGGAACGGTGGTAGTCGACCCGCGAGAGGGGGCGCTCAACAACAAGCACGAGATCGTTACCGAGAGCCACGGGCTGGACTCTGTCTTCCTGGAGGATGTGGAGTGGGTGGACTTCGTTCCGAAGTCTCAGATGCTGGTGCTCGACAAGGTCTACCCCAACGGCTTCCAGATCCCTCGGATGCTGATGGACAAGAACATCGTGCATCTTCCGACGGTCAAGACTCATGTGTTCACCACCATGACAGGCGCGATGAAGAACGCATTTGGCGGCCTGTTGAACTACCAGCGCCACTGGACGCACTCCGTGATCCACGAGACCCTCGTAGACCTGCTGAGAATTCAGAAGGAGATTCATCCCGGCATCTTCGCCGTTACCGACGGCACCTTTGCAGGCGACGGACCCGGACCTCGCGCCATGCGATGGCACGCCAAGAACGTGATTCTGGCATCAGCCGACCAGGTTGCCATAGACGCAGTTTCAGCCAAGCTGATGGGGTTTGACCCGATGTCGATACCCTTCATTCGCATCGCCGACGAGCACGGACTGGGGCACGGTAGGGTCGAAGAAATCGAGGTCGTGGGAGCAGACATCGAAGAGGTAAACTGGGGCTTCAATTCTGCTGAGAATACGTTTGCGAGCCGCGGTCAGAAGCTGATCTACTGGGGGCCTCTCAAGTCCCTTGAGAACATTCTTCTGAGGTCATTCATCACGCCCTGGGCGTACGCCGCCTCGAACCTGTACCACAACGCTTACTGGCTGAAGGTTGTCGGCAGAAAGCGCGTACAGGCGGCGATGAAGACTCCGTGGGGTCGGCTCTTCCAAGAGTACTGAAAATACCCCATTCGCCGTCGAGTACTCCACCGTGCCCGGAACCCACTCTACGGGCGCTCGACCAGCTCCACTTCCGTCTCGAACTGCTTGTTGTCTCGCATATAATTGACCTGGACTGAGTCGCCAACTTCATAGCTCCACAGAAGCGTGAGGAACCCTCCCATGTCTGAGGTTGGTATCCCGTCCAGGCTAATGATCACGTCTCCAACCTGGAGACCCGCATTGAACGCGGGGCCTGCTCTGGAGATCCGAGTGATAACGACACCCTCGTCTACGTTCAGGTCGAGTCTGTTGGCAATTGCGGCGGTGACATCTTCACCGTTCATCCCCATCAGCGGCCTGACCACACGCCCATGCTCTATAAGGCTGTCAATGATCGGAAGGGCCGTCTCGGAACTGATCGCGAAGCCGATTCCCTGAGCCCGCCGTTCCACTGCGGTGCTGATGCCAATTACTTCGCCGTCCATATCGACCAGCGGACCGCCGCTGTTCCCGTCATTGATGGCCGCGTCGGTCTGGATCATGTCGTAGAGAGGTTCTCTCTCCGTCCGAACTGTGCGACCGCGTGCGCTCACGATACCCAAAGTGACCGTGGGGCCTCCCTTAAGAGCGAGGGCGTTGCCTACTGCAACAACCCAGTCTCCGACCCTTATGTCATCCGAGTCGCCCCAATTGATCACGGGAAGCGTGTCATCGGCCTCGATCTTCAGTACCGCGAGGTCTGTCACTATGTCCCAGCCGATTACCTCGGCGTCGTATGTCTTGCCATCCGGCAAGTGGACCTTGATGCCTACCACGTCGTGTATTACATGGAAGTTGGTGACGACATACCCGTCCGACCTGACAATTACCCCGGAACCGGCTCCCTGGTCAGTAAAGTCGAAGAACAGCCCCTGATTGACCGACTCGACAAAGATTGAGACTACGGCAGGTTGTACACCAGTCACGAGGTCGGCGATCGAGGGCAGTTGCATTATCCCAGGTGAAGTCTGGTACCCATTGGCTGGTGTGTTTGCCTGTGACGCCTGAAGATCCGGGGCAGCGGGAGCCACGGTCGGAGGCACTTCAGTCGGCGCAGGTGTCGGTGTGGCAGCCGGCGCAGGTGAGGAGAAACCGCACGCCACTACGAACAGAGCGCACATCGATGCTGCTGCTGGCATCAACCACGCCCAGCTACGCACCGACTTCACCGGAGTCCCATACCCTCGTTCTGACTCGAGAGACTCCTGTCCAAAGGAGTCTGAAGCCGCGCACTTCACCGCCCATCTGGTCCACGTATTTCGCATACCGGGAAGTCGCCAGTGCGCCAAACAACAGGATGATCGCAGAGACGTACACCCAACTAAGCAGCGCCATGATTGCACCTATTGGTCCATATACAACGTTATACGTGGGGTATGTATTGACGTACCAGATGAAACCCCAGGTTGCCCCATCGATGGCCAGTGAGGCGACCAGAGCTCCCATCCAGACATCCCTGAGGGTCACTTCGGTGTTTGGCAAATGTTTGTATAGCAGCAGCAAAGTCGCAAACGTGATCAACGGCGAGGCGACCACGGTAATTAGATTCCCTACTAGTTCATACGTAACGTCTGGGAATACGGTCTCTACCAAAAGCTGAATGGTGCCGACCATTGGCGCGACGAACAGGAGAAACACCATCAGTATCCCGGCGCAAGAAGCCAGTCCCAGGTCGATGAGCCTCTCCCGGATGAACGGCCTGGTTCTGGTGACGCCCCACGCCGCGTTGATTCCCTTTCGAATCGCCCCGAACGCTGCAGAGGACGCCCAAATCAGGCCGAAAACCGCCGCGACGCCAGTGATGGTACGTGCCGACACCACTCCTCGCATTGTTTCGCCGATGAAGTCAGATGAGACGGGGATGATCTCGGCCATCTGCTCAGCCATAGTCTCCCGCTCAACCTCAAGGGGGAAGAAGAATCCCCAGATGGAGACCATCGCGAGCACGAGGGGAAACATCGAGAAAAGCGTGTAGAAGGCGATTGCGCCTGCTATGTACTGGCAGTTCTTGCCGAGAAAGTCGTTTACGGCGTCTGCGCACATCAGTATGAATCTAACCAGGTACACTGCTTCCTCGGTATTCTCTGCGGGCCAAACCTCTGACTCTGGAGTACCGCAGATGGTATCCAGAAGCCCTGAAAGCGGTCAAGTTACCGGGTACGACGAGGCCGTCTTGGGCTACCCGCCTCCTTCGAAGAAGCCCTGGATTATCCCTACTGTGGCATCCATGTCTTCATTGTGAAGGCCGTGACCCACACCCGGGATCTCTCCGAATACGCCGTTGCCGTCTGGGATCGTCGCCACCATCTTTCGTGCCTGTGGCTCGTCGAGCACGGCGCTAATCTCGCCCCTGAGCACGAGCGTCCGGCAGCTTATCTTCTCTACACACTGCCAGAGGAATGGGCCCTCCTTTAGCGCCGTCCGGCCCAGAAGCCATCTCATTTCCGGGTCGGTCTTTGGCACGAGAATCCCGTCCCAGTTAGTGCGGTAGGTATGCCTGACGGTCGCCCAGATCTGGTCGTCGCTGGCTTCGGCGTCGTCCTCTCGGTGCCAGTCGAACGCCATCTGATCAGTGAAGAAGCCCCTGGGCCGCTCCCGGTTGCCGCTCTGCATACGAGAAGCTGCGGTCTGCCTTCCTGCAGGTGACGGATCGGGCATCGGACCATAGTCGCCCAGAACCAGGCCATCGATCAGGTGACCGAAATAGGCCCCCAGCGGCATTCCAATCCTGGAGCCCTGCGAGTGTCCGTAGTAGTCGAATGGGTAGAGGCCCGTGGCCAGGGCAAACTGTCCGACATCGGACGCGAAGGACTGCGCTGAGTACCCTTCCCTGCTCCAGTCGCTGTCGCCACAGCCACGGGCGTCCAACGCGACCACATGCCACTTGTCGGTCATGTGTGGGGCAAACTCGTCAAACTGGTGTGCATGGCCGCCAATGCCGTGCATCAGTATCAGAGGCTTCTTCGTCCTGTCGCCTCCCCAGTCCAGGTAGTGCAGCCACAGTCCGTTTACAGATACCCACTTGTCTTCGGGATAAGCACCTGACATCGAATACTCCTCTCAGATTTCTAGGGCCCAACTGCCCTCCCGGCCCGACTCCCGTGAATCAGACCCTGGCGGGCAGCGGCGAACATGTACGTTACAAGGTAGCTTCGGTATGGCCGCCATCTGGCCGAGAGTTTAACGGCCTCCTGTGGCGTCAACCGCCTGCCTTCCTCATTGAAAAGGGCTCCGAGCGATCTCTGAACGGCGAGGTCGCCTTCGGGGAAGCCGTCAGGGCGGTCGAATGCTCGAATCAGCAGCCAGTGGGCTGTCCAGGGGCCCACCCCTCTCAGCCTCACGAGCTCCTCCACAATCGACTCGTCTGGCAGGCCGGCCAGGGCATCCAGGTCCAGATCGCCTGAAGCCACACTCTTCGCAATGTCGACAATGTACTCAGCTTTCCTGGCGCTGAATTTGATACCACGCAATGCCTCAATGCCAGCCTCTGCGATCGCCATCGGCGAAGGAAATACGCGGTAGTCTGAGTCTCCCACAGAGACCGAACTTCCGAGTGTGTCCACGAGAAGATCCCTGAGTACACGGGCGACCTCGTTGCTGATCTGCTGCCCCAGGATAGACAGCACAAGCCCCTCGAACGGTGAGGCGGCCTGCGGGATACCAAGACCTCGAAACCCGGCTGCAAACTCGGACATTGGGTCGTCAGCATCGAGCGACTCGTAGAACCCGTCGAGATTGCCATGAGCGCCGACCGCCCTGGCCGCTACATCGGCGACAATCGACTGCTCCTCATCGCTAAGAACATCACCGGCAAGGCTGATTTCCAGCTCAGGCTGCTCTAAGTCACCAGCGGACCGAACTCTGAGAGCTACCGACTTTCCATCTACCTCCAGTCCTCTCGAAAACACACCACCGGCAAACGAATCGGCAGCGTACCTGCTCCGACCATATACCGCGAATCCGGCCGAAGCGTCGAAATCATACGGCGGCTGCGGCTTGAACGTGTGAGCTGCTGTGAACATTGATCGCGTCAATGTATCAGCATCGCGTCGCCGAAGCTGTAGAACCGGTATCTTTCACTGACAGCAGTCTCATACGCGTTCAGGATGATCTTTCTGCTGGCGAAGGCTGACACCAGCATCAGGAGCGTGGACCTGGGCAGATGGAAGTTCGTCACGAGCCCGTCTATGACTTTGAACTGGAAGCCCGGCGATATGAACAGGTCGACCCACCCTGCGCCCGGACTCACCAGCCGGTCCGGTGCCCGATTCACTAGGGCAGCGTTCTCCAGGAGCCTCACCGCCGTCGTCCCTACCGAGATGATCCGGCGATTTCCGGCGCGGGCTGAGTTTATCTCGTGAGCGGCCTCATTCGACAGCTCCCACTGCTCGGCGTGCATGTCATGCTCCAGCGGGTCTTCGGACGTGACCGGCCGGAATGAGTCCCACCCAACGTGGAGCGTGACGAATGTCCGCCTCACTCCCATTTCATCCAGTCGCTGGAGCAGCGAGTCACTGAAGTGAAGGCCCGCAGTTGGAGCGGCCACACTTCCTTCCGTGTTGGAGTACACAGTCTGATAACGTTCGCTGTCATTAAGCTCTTCGTGTATATACGGAGGCAGTGGTATGTGACCGATCTGTACCAGGTCCGGCTCGGACTCGAATCGCACGAGTCTAGATCCAGCAGGCTCAATGTGTACGACCTCGCCGGTCGTTTCACCGCCACCGTCTTCCCCAGACACGACAAAGCGCGCTCCGGCCCGCATCCTGCGACCGGGCTTCACAAGCGCCCTCCACTCTCCAGCACCAGAGCGCGAGAGCAACAGCAGCTCAATATCGCGACCTGAGGGATCTGATCTTCCGTAAAGCCGCGCCGGAAAGACTCTACTGTCATTGAAAACGAGCAGGTCGCCTTCGCCCAGCGAGCCCGGCAGATCGTAGAACATCTTGTGAGCAGTCTGACCCGTCTTTCTGTCCAGCAACATGAGACGCGAGTGGTCCCTGGGCTCCACTGGCTTCTGGGCTATCAGGTCTTGTGGAAGGTCGTAGTCGAAGTCTGAGGTCTTCATCGTTCAGCCACTGGTCTTCAGCAGGGCGACACTGAAGCTGCCGGGCCTAGTCGCCTGCTGCAGACGCTGCACTTTCGGTTTGCTGACGAGGTGCTGGAGGCCTTCCAAATGTCGGCGCACGGTGGAAGAACGCCAGCAGCGCACCGAAGCACAGCACGAAGACCACCATCAGACTGGACAGCTGGAATCCCTGGATGTAGAAGCCCTGTGCGCTTGCATCAGTGAGCAGGGAGATACCGGACGGCAGCGCGAGGGCGAGGACTGCAGCGGCGGTCGTTGCGCCGAGCGCGTGACCCATCTCACGAGTGGTCTCCATCATGCCGGACGCTACACCCCTGTGTTGCAGCGGGAGTGAATTCATCACTGTGGCGTTATTTATCGGGTTGAACATATTTGTCCCCACCGAAATTGGGATCATCAGCAGGGGCAACGCCCAGAATGGGATTTGAGATGCCGTAAAACTCAGGACGAGGAAGCCGCCCGCGATCATAATCATCATCACGGGGCGCATCAGTCGAGGCTGGTACCGGTCGTAGATCCAGCCGGCAACCATTGGCATGAATAGCCCGAGCGTCTGGCTGGGCAGCAGCACGACGGTCACAAACAGCGGCGCCATGCCGAATCCTTCTTCCACCAGGATCGGAACCAGCGTCATCGTCGCCAGCATCGAGAAGTGATACGTGACGTTCGTAGCCAGCGACAGAGAGAACGGCGCTTCCCTGAAGTGGCGAACATCCACGATGGGGTTGGACACCCTGCGCTCTACCAGAAAGAAGACACCCAGCATCAGAATGAACAGGAAGTGCATCGGCAGGTGATAAGTAAGCGCATCTGAGGATACATATGACTCCTCACCACCGTGCAGGTGCGACCCGGAGAGCACCAGCACCACACCGGCGGCAACCAGCAGAACGCCACCGAACCAGTCTATGGGCCCCTCGTCACGCTCGGACTTCACCGTCGCCTGGCTGCGCACCATTGGTATGCAGGCCACGATTGAAAGGAGGCCCAGCGGGACGAATGTAAGGAACACCATTTGCCAACTTACGAACTGGAGCATCACCCCAAAGAATGCAAGGCCGATCAGTGTTCCGAACCTCGCGCCAATAATTGGCACCGCGAATGCCCTCCCCCGCTCGTTGGGTTCGAAATTGGCAGCAAGGATCGCGTTGGCGTTGCCCATCACCATGGCTGAGCCGAGACCGGCGACTGCTCTCCATGCCACGATGTGCCAGAGCTCCTGGGAGAGCGCGATCATTCCAGACCCGACGGTCGACAGTACGATGCCCAGGAAGAAGACTCGGGCATGGCCGTACCTGTCTCCCATTCTCGCCCCGAGGAGCACGAACGCCCCGAGCATCATCAGGTAGATGATGACAATCCACGCGGCGTCATCCACGCCAGTTCCGAAAGCGTCGGCAATGGTAGGGAGAGCGATCGCAACCGGCAGACTCGAAAGCTGAACGAGCATGTAGGCCGCAGTTAACGCGAGCAGAGTCTCCTTGCAACTCCTGCTATGCACCAGCGGCCCAAGGGCCGAGAGTATGCTCAACTCCTCACCTTCAGTTCTGAATAGTCGACTCAGGCTGGCTCATCGTAACAAATCAGGCACCGGCGCAATGTTAGCACGGTTCGTAGTCTCAGATACCAGATTGATCGAGTGAAACCTCCGCATTTCAATGTCGCCAGGCGTTCAGTTCAGCTAAAATCTTATTGGGGGCCCAGTGCATCCAAATTACTAACCGAATTTCAGGCCACCACGTTACAACAGGTGAGCGCACGTCGCAGCGTGCCATCGCTCCGGCAGCTCCCACCAGAATCCAAGGTAGCAATGGAAGAGAAACAGGCGAATCGCGAGATCGTCGAAAACGTCGTCAGGCGCGCTCAGGCGGGTGACCAGGCGGCGTTTGCCGAACTCTACGAAAGGTACTACGACCAGATCTTCAGGTACGTCTCGTTCAAGTGCGGCAGCAGGCTCGAGGCTGAGGACCTCACAGGAGAGGTATTCCTGAGAATGCTCGAGTCGATAGACAAGTTCAAGTTCCAGGGATTTCCCTTTACGTCATGGCTGTATCGCATTGCTCACAATCTCGTTGTAGACAACTTCCGGCGAAAGGGCCGAAAGCCCACGGTGCCGCTGGACAAGGTCCTGCACTTCTCAAGTGAAAAAGACGGCGATATGGAGAATCAGGCCCAGATTAGCTGGAGCATGGGAGAGGTCGTCGAGGCTATGACCAGCCTGACAGACCTCCAGCGCGAGGTCATAACGCTACGATTCGTGGCCGGCCTGTCCATCGCGGAGACTGCCGACGCGGTCGGCAAAAAGGAAAACGCGGTCAAGGCGCTCCAACACGCCGGTATTCGGAAGCTCAGGAACCTGATGACCCATCCGGGCCCGTTTGCGGTTGTCACACCGGAGCCCGAGCTATGATCGGTTGCCTTTCCAACCCGAGAGGTGAAATATGAGCCAGGAGTTCAGCGAAGCACTTAACGACTGCCTCGATCGACTGGTAAAGGGCGAGGATATTCACGAGTGCCTCCGTCGCTACCCTCAGCAGGCTGACGAGCTGGAGCCTTTACTTCACGTTGCTCTTGCCACGATCAATGCGGCCGAAGAGGTCAGGCCCGACTCGCAGGCCAGGGCTCAGAACTTCCTGAGATTCTCAGAGGCAGTGCAGCAGCGGTCTTCGAGGTCCCGGCGCAGGCTGTCGTGGTCCCCATTCCGATGGCTCCCGGTTGCCCGTCCGATAGCGGTCGGCCTCGCGTCCATTCTGGTGTTCGTCATGGGAGCAGGCGTAGCCACTGCTGCGTCGTCCGAATCTGTCCCAGGAGAACCACTCTACTGGGTGAAGACCGCCAGGGAGAACGTTGAAGGACGACTTCCACGCTCAGACGACGGCAGGGCGAACTTCGAGGCCGGGCTCGCCCAGGCCCGTGGCGTAGAGCTCAGCAAACTGATCGAACGGGGTCAGTTCACCAGGGCCGATATCATCAGGCGACGAATGAACGACCACCTCGCACGTTCTGCCCGTTACGCAGGCGTTACCGTGACAGTCAGCCCGGTGGAGATGCCTTTCCGACCCCCATCATTGAACGGCCATGCCAGGTCCCACCACCTGGTGAAGCGTCTGGAGCAAGATCGTGAAGTATTCAGAGCCAAGGCCAGACATCTACTCTCCAAGCTGGAGCCGCATGACCGCCGCAGGGCCGAGCAGTTCTTCAGAAGAGCCGAGTTGCGCTACTGGATGCTAATCCACGCAATGAAGACCAACGCGCCTGATAGTCGACCGTACCTGGTCTTTCCGGTCAGCCATACTGGTCCGGGCCGGTAGAGAATTAGGACGACACCAATAGACCAGAGTACTGGAGCGCACACCCAATGAGTTTCCTAGCCCGGCTGAGGCGCTGGCAAGTCATCGCCTTGGTCATTGTCCTTGTCGTAGTCGCCGTTGGCGCTTTCGTCTTGTTTCGAAACGCAACGAGTTCGGACACACCGGGACTTGAAGAAGACCAGCAACTCGTTGCGGTCCGGCGAGGCGATCTGGTAAACGAGATATCTGTCAGCGGCAGTGTTAGCTTTCCCGAACGCGAGAACCTGACCTTCGGTTCGAAGGGTGTGGTCGCAGAGGTGCTCGTCAAGGAGGGCGAGCGCGTCTCGGCCGGCGACATTATCGCACGGCTTGACGCTGAGACGATCGCACGACTCGAACGGGAAGTCACTGAAGCAAATGCCGCGCTCAGGGACGCCGAGGACGAGATGAAGGACCTCGTCACGCCTCCTGACCTGACCGTCGCTGAAGCAAAGCAGTCGGTTGCCCTTGCGCAGGACGCGCTCGATGAGGCCAACGAGGCTCTCAGCGAGGTACTCGACCCTACTGAAGTGCAGACCGCGGACATGGCTGGCAGGGTTGCGGCCGCCGCCAGGGCGCTTGAAGATGCCGAGGACGCCCTCGGTGACTTGGTGACGCCACCCGACCTGGACGTAGCCAATGCCGCCCGCAGCGTTGTAGAGGCCGAGATTGCTCTCGCCGACCTCGAAGACTCTCCCACAGCTCTGGATGTCGCCCACGCTACCGACAGAGTTGCCAGGGCGGAGGTCGTTCTTCAGGACGCCGTAGAGGCTCTGGAGAAATACGAGGCGGGCGTCAACGATGAAGATGTATCGAGAGACCTGGATAACACGCGCCAGGACCTGGAGACAGCCAAGACCAACCTCGCCAATGCCATAACAGACCACGAAGTGGCACTGCGCGATAGCGAGCTCAATGCTAACAACGCACAGACGGCGCTGGAAGATGCCGGACAGGCCTATGCTGATAAATTCACCAAATGGATCGGGATCATAATCCCTCATGGATCACTCGACCCTGACTACGAGGTTGCACTTGACGGTTACGGGGTAGATCTCGCATCGCTGTTCGCCACCTCGAATCGGGGGACCGGCTTGGCCTTCGGCGAATTGATTCCAGCCGATGACCCCGGCACGATATGGAACGAGTCCCAGGTCCACATATGGCTTCACTTTTCGAGGCAGGATCTGGAAGCAACATGCGACCGCAACCACCTGCCTCCGTATGGCGCTATCTGCATCGAGGAGGAGTTCCGCTCAGCAGGAGATGCGTACCAAAACGCAATCGACAGCAGAGCCAGAGTCGAGGCCGATGGGCTCAACGCCGTGGCCGCAGCGCAGGCAAGAATCGACTCCTCACAGTTGGCCATCGAAGCCGCAGAGGACCGCATCGAAGAGCTCACCGAACCCGTTGACCCTGTCATTCTGGCCCAACTGCATTCTGCTGTTAAGGTCGCCGAGGAGGACCTAAGTGACGCCAGGAAGAGCCTCGCCGATCTGACCGACCCATCTGACAGACTGGAAATCGCCGCCGACTTACACAACCTTGAGGTTGCCCAGGCGGCTCTGGCAGACGCGAGAGAACGCTATTCCGAACTGACCGAGTCACCTAACACCGCCGCGATTTCGGACCTTACCGCGCAGGTCGAAGTTGCCCGCGCGAACCTTGGTGACCTGAGGGCACAGCAGGCTGAGCTCCTATCGGGGGATGAGCGAGACGACTACCTCGCCGCCTTCCACGCCGTAGAAGTGGCGCGTCTGACACTCGATCAGCGACAGGAGGACCTGGATAAGCTTCTCAATGACCCGGACCCGATTGACCTGGATCTTCTGACTGCCAAGTTGGAGGCGGCACAGACGCTGCTTGAAGAGTCCCAGGAACGACTGACAGATGCCTCCGGGCTACGGGCGCCATCGGATGGCTTCATCTCCAGGGTGGACGCCGAGGAGGGCAATGACATCGAGGCAAACGACGTGGTAGCAGTGCTCGTGGACACCGGAGTGGTGGAGGTAGACGGGTCTGTGGACGAGATTGACGTCCTACTGATCGAACTAGGTGTGGAAGCGGAAGTAAAGATGGATGCACTGCCTGATCAGTCCCTGGTTGGCGTAGTGTCGTTCGTCGGCGCAGAGCCGATCGAACAGCAGGGAGGACAGGGAGGAGTGGTAAGTTATCCTGTCCGCGTCGAAATTGAACTTCCAGTAGACATGAAGGCGCCGGAGGGCCTGAGCGCCGTCGCCAGGATCGTCCTCAGTCGAGAGACAGACGTGCTCCTGATTCCTGCAAACGCCATTCGCGGCAGTTTCGACAACCCAGTTGTTCACCTGATGGTCAACGAGGAGTCAGTCGAGACCCCTGTCACACTCGGCAACAGCGACGACTTCTGGACCGTCGTGACTGAAGGCCTAAACGAGGGAGACATGGTGGTAGCGGTCGCGCCAGAGGGTCAGGACGTAGAGTTCTTCACCGAAGAAGACGAAGGCAACGGCGGACCCGGGCCGCGTGAGCAGTAGAAGGAATTGAGGTGCCCTTGTTATGGCCCTGATCAACTTGGAAGACGTGACAAAGATCTACAGGATGGGCGAGGTCGAGGTAGGCGCTCTACAGGGAGTCTCACTGGAGATCGAAGAAGGCGAAATGGTCGCCGTAATCGGCCCATCAGGCTCGGGCAAATCTACGCTCATGAATGTTGTGGGCTGCCTCGACGCGCCCACGAGTGGACGCTACGAGCTAGGAGGTCAGGACATCAGCAGGATGTCGGACAGCCGCCTTTCGGAGATTCGCGGCAGGCAGATTGGTTTCGTCTTCCAGACTTACAACCTGCTGCCCAGGCTGACGGCGCGGGCAAACGTCGAGCTACCCCTTATGTACAGCAGCGGCGCCGACCGCAGACGCCGCGCGCTGGAAGCGCTCGAGATGGTCGGCCTGGGAGACCGCGCCAACCACAAGCCGACCGAGCTGTCAGGAGGTCAGCAGCAACGGGTGGGCATAGCCCGGGCCCTCGTCAAGGAGCCGAATATCATGCTGGCTGATGAGCCCACAGGGAACCTGGACAGCACGTCCAGCGAGGAGATTATGACCCTGCTCAAGGACCTCAATCGTGAGCAGGGACTCACCCTGATGGTCGTGACGCACGAGTTCGACATCGCGGCCGAGACCAACAGGATCATTTCGATGCTAGACGGCCGCGTCGTGGGAGACAGCCACCGGGACACCTGGGCACCCGGTGGGGACCCATGGCCGGGCGGTGCAAGGGCCGCGGTCGGGCAAGTCCCGCTGCAATCCGGGGAGCCTTCCACAGCGTGAACCCCCTGGACATAGTGCTTACGGCGATGTCTTCCCTGGCGTCGAACAAACTGCGGGCCTCGCTGACGCTGCTGGGCATAGTCATCGGCGTGACCGCCGTGATTGTCCTGATTTCGCTCGGACAGGGAGTCCAGAAGTCGGTTACGTCGGAGTTCGAGTCGCTCGGCACGAACCTGATCACTGTCACGCCCGGCTCGAGCGAGGGAGAAGGCTTCGGGGCATTCTTCGGAGCCGGAGGTGACGAAGATACGCTGACGCTGGATGACGCCTATGCGCTGCTCGACCCGGCAAACGCCCCCTCCGTGGTCGCCGTTGCCCCGGAGATCAACACCTGGGCACACGTCGAGTACGGCAGACGCTCAGATGACACTTCCATCCTGGGAGTGACGGCCGACTACGACGATGTCCGCCTATACGTTACTGAGCAGGGCGAATTCATAGCACCCGTTCACGTGCGAGACTCCGCATCCGTAGCTGTTCTGGGCGCAGGCATTTCGGATTCACTGTTTGGACTTAGAAATCCGGTCGGACAGACTATCAAGCTAAACGGCAAGCCGTTCACTATTATCGGCGTACTGGAGAGCAAGGAGGGTGGGTTCTTCGGATTCCTGGACCGGAACATAATGATCCCTCTGACCACGGCCCACTATCGGCTGCACTTTAATCCCAACTCCAGGGGCGAGATCCAGGTCGGAAGTATCAGCGTTCAGGCAGCATCGAGCGAGGTCGCCAAAAGCGCGGAGCGGGAGATCAGGGACATTCTGCGGCTGCGGCACCGAATCGTAGAGTCAGATGACTTCACCATCACAACTCAGGAGCAGGCACTGGAGGCGATCGAGAGCGCGATTGGCGCATTCACCCTCTTCCTCGGCAGCATTGCCGCCATCAGCCTCCTCGTCGGCGGTATCGGCATCATGAACATCATGTTCGTCACGGTGACCGAACGCACACGTGAAATCGGTATCCGCAAGGCGATGGGCGCGAAGCGTCGCGACATCATGCTGCAGTTCGTGACAGAGGCCGCGGTGCTCAGCTTTGGCGGCGGGCTGGTCGGGCTCGTACTCGGTGGTCTAATCACAATGGCGATGAACGGCCAGGAGTTTCTAGGAGGCCCGACGTTGGAGACCTCCCTGGACATCCAGATCACGGTCCTGGCGCTGGGTGTATCGATCGGCATCGGCCTCTTCTTCGGAATCTACCCTGCGATGAGGGCCGCGAGGCTCCACCCCATCGATGCCCTGCGCTACGAGTAAACGACACTTACCCCGGCGCTGCCAGCTAACCGGGTGAGTTTCTCAGACGCACATTAGATGATTACTGAAACCTTTTTTGGGAATTTAGCTTGACATTAACCTTGCATTCCCCCCACATAAGAGTTGTACAATGCACCGCTAGAGGCAGGTGAAGCAGTTTCGCTAGGGGATGCGTTCCTCTCCCGGAATTTGGCGAGGAGGATCGCTCCAGCGAACGCCCTATGATTGAAATAGCCCGCATTATCGGTATAGCGCTCAACCACAAGTGGAGGCTCATAGGAGCCTACATAGGAATGGTCGGAGCGCTTATTTCATTTGTCCTGATTCCCAGATTCATCAGAGTGGCGCTCGATGAAATAGAGGAGATGTTCGCGACTGGCTCCGTGTCCAACGAGGCCATCCTGAATACTGTCTTGATCATCCTTGGGCTGAGCGTCATAAGAGGGGGGTTCTCGTACGCCCAGCAGTATCTGGGTGAGGCTCTGTCCCAGACGGTATCTTTCGACATTAGGAACTCCCTGTACAACCATGTGCAGCACATGAGCTTCGGGTTCCACGATCGGTACCACACGGGCGCGCTCATGTCGCGGGCAATCACGGACGTCGAGAACATCCGCATGTTCATCAACATGGGCCTGGTCCGCACACCCTATTTCCTGGCCCTGTTTGTTGTGGTCGGCACAATCCTGCTCCTCAAGGACTGGCGGCTCGGCCTGATAAGCGCAAGCTTCATGCCGGTAGTCATGATCTACTCGTCGATGATTCGCCTGAAGATGCGCAACATCTGGCTCATCGTCCAGGAAAAGATGGCCGAGATGAGCACGGTGCTCCAGGAGAACTTCACCGGCATCCGAGTGGTCAAGGCATTCGCCGCCGAGTCGCACGAAGAGGCAAAGTTCGAACGCCGCAATCGCGAAGTGCAGACACACTTCATAGAGGCCGAGAAGATGCGCGCGTCCAGCACGTCCTTCATGCTCTTCACGTTCCTCATGGCGATGGGCTTCATCCTCTTCTTCGGCGGCAGGCGTGTCATCGGCGGGGACATGTCAGTCGGTGAGCTTGCCGAGTTCATTATCTACCTGCAGATGCTCCAGATGCCGGTCCGAATGGCCGGGTGGCTGGTGAACTCCTACGCGCGCGCCGCCTCCGCTGGCCAACGCCTGTTCGAGATACTGGACGCTAAGTCACCAGTACAGGAGGCCCATGACGCGCGCGAATTGAGAAGACCCAGAGGTCGCGTCAGGTTCCACAACGTTACGTTCAGCTACGACCATACCCGTCGCGTGCTGAGAGGTCTGAACCTGGATTCCCAGCCCGGTGAGGTTGTCGCTCTACTTGGACCACCAGGCAGCGGAAAGACAAGCGTGGTCAACCTGATTCCTCGCTTCTATGACGCTACAGGCGGGTGGATATCAATTGATGGCTCCGACATACGAAATGTCTCCCTTGAGTCTCTGAGGCGCAACATTGGCATCGTTCAGCAGGACGTCTTCCTGTTTACCACGTCGATCCGTGAGAACATCGCCTACGGCAATGTCGACGCGACCCAGGAGATGATCGAGCGGGCGGCCAAGATAGCCCAGATGCACGAGTTCATCGAGTCCCTGCCCGACGGGTACGACACTCACGTAGGCGAGCGAGGCTCCACCCTGTCAGGTGGACAGCGTCAGCGAATGTCGATCGCCAGAGCAGTGCTGCTCGATCCCCCCATATTGATACTCGACGACTCCACATCCAGCGTCGACGCCAACACTGAGTCGCAGATCAGGATGGCCATGGAGTCAGTCATGGAGGGCAGGACCACCTTCGTGATCGCTCACCGGCTCAGCACCGTTCACCGCGCAGACAAGATAGTCGTCCTGAAGGACGGGCAGATTGCTGAACAGGGCACACACGAGGAACTCGTGGCATACAACGGGCTCTACCGAGAGATCTACGACTTGCAGCTTCGCCCGCAGGAAGAGGTGATGCGCGAGATCGAGTCGCCAATTCCGGCTTCAGGGAGCCAGGCAACGTGATGACTCCATATTGCACATTCGTGAGCCTCGAAAGGACTGAACTCCCATGATGATGGGCGGAATGGGATTCGGCGGCGGCAGCTCCCGCCGAATACACCCTGACGAGGAGATGTTCGGCTCCGTCTACGACCAGCGAGTCGTGCTCAGGCTGCTTCCATACATACTCCCATTCAAGACGCTGGCCATAATCTCAGCGATAGCAATGCTGATTTATACTGGCACGCAGGTCGCCATCCCGTGGCTGATCAAGGTCGGCATCGACGAATACATCAGGGTTGGAGACCTGACTGGTCTCACCTGGATGTTCGTCCTCTTCATCGCCATGGCCGCCTTGAACTGGGGCATGAACTTCACGATGCAGTTCTTCATGGAGAAGGTCGGCCAGGGCATCCTCTATAACCTGCGGCGGGACGTCTTCCACCATGTCCAGAAGCAGTCTGTATCCTTCTACGACAGGACCGAGGTTGGGCGAATGATGTCCCGTGTCCAGGGCGACGTGGGACAGCTGCAGGAGTTCGCCGCACTAGTCGTCATGACGCTTGGCGAACTGCTCGGGCTGGTCGGAATTATCGTCGCACTGCTGATTATGGACTTCCAGCTCGGTCTAATCACACTGGCTGTCTTGCCACTGCTCATCATCACCATGATGGTCTGGCAGCCCCTCGCTCGCAAGGCGTTTGTGGAAGTCCGTCGCACGATTTCCATTGTGAACGGAGAACTCAACCAGAACATCACCGGAGTTCGCGTCGTTCAGTCCATGAACCGGCAGGACAGGAACCTGGAGGGTTTCGACAAGCTCAACGTCGATCACCGAGAGGCTAACCTGCACGCCAGCAGACTGTCATCAGGTCTGCTCCCACCTGTCGACATCCTGACTGCGGCTGCTATGGGCCTCGCCCTTTTCTTCGGCGCCCGGATGATCGGAGGAGGAGACCTGGAGATCGGGGTACTCATTGCGTTCATTCTCTACATACAGCGCTTCTTCGACCCCATCAGAAACCTCACGATGATGTACACGCAGCTTCAGCGTTCGATGGCATCCGGCTCTCGTATCTTCGACCTTCTGGACTGGGAACCCGACCTGGTAGACGAGGACAGTGCTCCCGAGCTCTCGGACATCAAGGGTGAGATTGAGTTCAAGAACGTCAGCTTTAGCTACGTGGAAGGCGAGGACGTCCTGAAGGACGTAAGCGTACACATAAAACCGGGAGAAGTTGTCGCCGTCGTGGGACCAACGGGCGCCGGCAAGACCACATTCATAAGCCTGATGTCGCGCTTCTACGACGTTGAACCGGACCGTGGCGCCGTGTATGTAGACGGCCACGACGTGCGGAAAGTCATCAGAAGCAGTCTCGCCAACCAGATGAGTATGGTGCTCCAGGAACCCTACCTCTTCTCCGGAACGGTCAGGGAGAACATCAAGTACAACCACGCAGAGGCTACTGACGAGCAGATGATCGAGGCCGCTCGCGCCGTGGGTGCGCACGACTTCATCATGGCGCTCTCAGATGGCTACGACACCTTCCTTGCAGAGCGAGGCGTCAACCTGAGCGTCGGCCAGCGGCAGCTTCTGAGCTTTGCCCGCGCCATCGTCGCCAACCCGCGAATCCTGATCTTGGACGAGGCAACCGCCAACATCGACAGCTACACGGAAGTCCTCATCCAGAGGGCCCTCGAGGAGCTTCTGAAAGACCGTACGGCCGTGGTGATAGCCCACAGGCTCTCCACTATTCGCGGGGCAGACAAGATAGTCGTACTGAACTTCGGCGAAGTCATGGAGATCGGCAACCACGACCAGCTCATGGCCAAGGACGGACTCTACGCCCACCTGTACAAGATGAACTACGCCACTATCGACGCTTCCGTTACTTCCGGCCCCACTCTTCCCGGCTACAGAAACGGTCACTAGGCTTCAGCCGAATCAAAGCTAGCTCGATACTCTGGGCGCCGTTCCGACCATCTGGGCTGACACTAGCTGCGAATACAGTCCGCCACGCTCCAGAAGTTGCGTGTGCGTCCCCTGCTCGACAACCTGCCCGTCATCGAGGACAAGTATGTTGTCGGCGTAGCGAATCGTCGATAGCCTGTGCGCTATCACGACCGTCGTACGACCCGCCATGAGCCTGTCCAGCGCGTCCCGGACCGTCGTCTCGCTGATGGCATCAAGATGCGAGGTCGCTTCGTCCAGGATCAGCACGGGCGCGTTCTTGAGAATGGCGCGGGCAATCGCGATACGCTGCCTCTGACCGCCGGAAAGCTGCATTCCCCTCTCGCCGACGAGGGTGTCATAACCTTCCGGGAAAGACTCGATGAACTCTGCGGCGTTAGCCTGCCTCGCAGCCTCTTCGACCTCAAAGTCAGTGGCGTCGTGACACCCCAGGCGTATGTTCTCCCGGATCGTGTTGTTGAAGAGGTAGGTATCCTGGGCGACCAGGGCAATCCGGCTCCGCAGGTCGTCGAGCCGGAATTCGTTGAGGGAGTGGTCCTCCAGTGAAACACTGCCGTGGTCTGGGTCCCAAAAGCGCATCATGAGGTAGGCGCTAGTCGTCTTGCCGGCGCCGGACCGGCCCACAACCGCTACGGTCTGACCCGACCCAATCTCGAATGACACGTCCTCAAGAGCCTGCGGGTCGCCATGTGAGTAGGCAAATTCGACATCCTCGAAGTCGATCGAGGGAGTCTGAGAAAGCTGCTCCACTACCTCCCCTGAAACGCCGGGACCGTCCTGTACTGTCACCTCCTCGTCGTGGACGGCGAGAATCCTCCGAGAGGCGGCGAGCGTCTCCATCATCTGTTTCATGGTCCGAGCCAGCTCCGTCACCGGACTGAATGACGCCAGCGCCAGCACGCTCACCAGTGGCAGGTAGGTTCGCTCGATCTGACCGTCGAGCACGAGCCACACGCCCATTGCGAGAACGGCGAGGCCACCTAGACCCATCATGGCCTCCATGAAGCCAATCTGGAATGCCTGCGACTTCTGGAATCGCACCAGGTGACCGGCGTAGTCCCAGCCCTTCTGGGTCAGCTCTTCGTTGCGTTCCAGCCCGCGTCGAAACGCCGATATCTCGCGCATTCCCTGGATGCTATCGACCATGAAGGCATGGATGTCGCCCATGCGTCCCCTGATCTCGTCTCCAAGTCGTTCGATGCGCGTATTTGCGAAGTACGGGCTTACAGCCACCGCAATGAGGAACGGGGCCAGGACTGCTGCTATGGGCCATGCAATGAAAGCTAAAACGACGAGCAGTCCACCCGGGATCAGTATCGCGACTATCATCGGCGAGATGGCGTGCGCGAAGAAGTACTCGACCGTCTCGACGTCTCCCCCGACGACGCTAACGAAGTCCCCAGACCTGCGCCTCACCATGTAGGCCGGGGCGAGCGGCTCCAGCTTGTTGTAGAGGTCGATTCGCATTTTCGCCAACAGCCGGAACGCCATGTCGTGAGCCTGCCACGATTCCAGGTAGAAGAGCAGTGACGACAGCGGAGCGAAGATGCACACGAGCACGACCATGGTGGTCAGCGGCTCGTCACGGAACACGGCCCCTACCAGCAGGGCGGTAAAGGCGCCCAGCACTATGACCGAACCGTGATGAAGCATTCCAAGTGCGAGTGAGATCAGGAACTGGAACTTGACCGGACGCACCAGCCCAAATAATCGTATCCACACGTTGAGGGATCGAATGTTGACCTGCCCGCTGTCCTCAACAGAAGCTGATGACGGCGGAGGATGGTGATGTCCGTGACCCGCCGCAAACTGGGAAAGGTCAGGCTCATGGTCTGTAGGAACGTTGGGACGCGCCAGGTGCCTGTCTACCGTGACGACCTCCCCATCACCTGTCTCCGTCTGCTGCCTCATCAGGCCGGCGTACGTCCCGTCTGCGGCCATCAGCTCATCGTGAGTTCCAATCTCTACGGCTCGGCCCTCGTCGAGCACCAGGATGCGGTCGGCGTTAATGACGCTGGACAGGCGGTGAGCTATAACGAGAGTCGTCCTGTTCTCCATAAGGCGGTCAAGAGCAGCCTGAATGACAGTCTCGTTCTCGGCATCGACGCTTGAGAGTGCCTCGTCCAGGAGCAGGATCGGGGCGTCCTTGAGGACCGCTCTCGCAATGGCGAGCCTCTGCCTCTGCCCTCCCGACAGTCGAACGGCCCGCTCACCTACCACGGTGTCGTAACCGTGCGGAAGCTGCGCGATGAACTCGTGCGCATTCGCAGCCCGTGCTGCCTCCTCAAGCTCCTCCTGGGAAGCGCCAGGCTTCCCGAACCGCAGATTCTCGGCCACCGTCCCGTGGAACATGTACGTGTCCTGAGTGACGACCGATATGTTGTCCCTGATTGTGTTGAGGGGCAGATCGATCAGGTCGTGTCCACCCAGTTTGATCGACCCTGACTGCGGGTCATAGAACCTGTACATTAGCCAGACGAGCGTGGACTTCCCTGCCCCACTGGCACCGACTACACCAAGGGTCTCACCCTCGCGCAGGTTGAATGAGACCTCGTGGAGCGCCTGCCTGTGACCTCCCTCATAGCCGAACGTCACGCTCTCAAACGAGATCTCGGGGCTGACTTCAGGAGCAGCTACACTCAATGCCGATTCTGACTCCACGACTGAGACAGGCTCATCCATGATTGCGAATACGCTCTGGGACGAGGAGATCACGGTCATCCCCTGGTGGTAGAGGTTCGTCAGCTCGCGCATCGGCCTGAATATCTCCACGCCAAGCATGAGCACGATCAGCAGCGGGCGAAGCTCCATGTCGCCATTACTGACCCTGACCGCACCCACTGCCAGGGCGACAGCCGCTCCGGTTACCATGAAGAAGATCGATGCGCCGCTCGTTGCTCCGTTGGCGGCCACGACACCCATCGTGCTTCGATACAGGTTGTTTGCCCGCTCAGCCAGCACCCTGCCCCGGCTCTCACTCTGTCCGAACGACTTGAGAGTCGCGAGTCCCTGAACACTGTCAAGGAAGTCGGCGCCGAGCTCGCCGTATGACTGGCGTCGCCTGAAGCTGCTGTCACGGTTCCACTTGTAGAACATGGCCGGCACGGCAAGCGTGAGGAAGGCGAACACCAGGAAGATGATCGCGATGTAAACGTCAAGCGTCACCATGTACGCGAAGATCGCGATCGGCGCGATTGCAGACACGATGATCTGCGACAGGTACTGCCCGAAGAAGGTCTCCAACCGCTCGATACCCTCTACGAGAGTAAGTACGACGTCTCCCGTGCGGTTGCGGTCGAAGTATCCCGGTCCCAGTTTCAGCGCGTGCTCATACACGTCGCGGCGGAGATTAATCTTGACGATGTTCGCAGTGTGGTGGCTGACGGCGTACTGCCAGTACTGGAAGAGGCCACGAACTACAATCAGCCCAGCGATGACCGACAGGGGCAGCGCAAGAGAAGAAAAGCCGGCCTGCCCTGTGAGCACCTGGTAGATCACAACGCCAGACACGGCCAGCCTGGCAACTCCGGCCCCCACCGCGATCAGGCCAAGTACGGCAGCAAACAGTATCCTGAGTCTGACGCCGCGAGTCAGGCTGAAGAGCCGCCAGTCGAAGTACATAGATCAACTCCCAATGGTGCCAACTCCCCCAACTCAGCGGGACGATTATAGCGCAGCCATTGAGTAACATCAACCGTATGCAACCGCAAAATTTTGCAGGCACAGCAAGTTGCAGATGCAGCCAACGAAAGTGTTGAGGTCGCCACGAGTGCTTTCGTCCGACTCAGGGATATCGAGAAACGCACCTCGAAGAACCTCGCCAACAGCCTCGGGGGTGAGGCCAGGTTACGGTCCCGTATTGCCCTCCATTAGCGACTTGAGGATCTCTTCAATTTCCTCACGCGTCAGGACTGGTTCAGGCTCTGGAATGTCCGCTATCGCCGCCTGAACGATCTCTTCTACTTCCTCACGCGTCAGACCGGGCTCGGGTTCTGGCATCCCGTCTATCGCGGTCTGAACGATCTCCTCGATTTCCGCGCGGGTCAGGCTTGGCTTGGGAACAAGCAGACCTCTCATGGCGGCCTGCACGACTTCTTCTACTTCTTCGTGGTCCAGTCCGGTCTCAGGATCAGGCATGGCAGCGATCTTCGCATCTACGATTTCATGCACATCGTCCCGTGAGGGGCCAAAAACATCAGCGTCTGGAAAGCTGGCAATCTCCGATCGCGCTATCTCCTGGACAATCTCTCGGGATAGCCCCTCATCAGCCTCGTCGCACGCCAGAAGAAAGGCTGGGATTGCGAGGGCGAGCAGCAAGAGACAAAAGGTGAAGCTGCGTTTTCTGTAATTCATGAGACCTCTATACGCATCGGTGGGTTTGTAAGAGAAGTGCGATTCAGTCAGTTTATAAACCAATCCAGCCCCAGGCACAATGAGTTTTGCAATGCCGGGGTCAAAAAACCCAACCAGATCGTCCGACTCAGGTCATTTCCTCCCCCATAGCGGCTTCCATAGTGGCGGGTCTGGAGCTTGGGCCGCGTGATTGGAGCCTGGAGTCAGTCAGTGAACTGCATGGCCGCCAGCGTCCGGAGAGCCTCGGCTCCTGCGTTGCTGACCAACTCCAGTCCGTCTACAGCCCTCTCCAATTCTGCGTCGTCGAGGAGGTCGGCAACCATCTGGAGCCGGTCGCGTTCAATGCGCCAGAACCTCTCCATTGCCTGTCTTCCGGTATCGGTCAGCTCACACATCACGAGCCTTCGGTCGTTCGTGTCGGGTGCCCGATCCACAAGCTCTTTTTCCACCAGTCGATCGACAACGGTTGTGGTAGCTGAGAGGGCCCTCCCAATGTATATGGAGATGTCAGTCATTCGCACAGGACCCATGCGTTCCAGCAGGACCAGCGTCCTTATCTGAGGAATGGTCATGTCCATCCCTTCCCATTCGTCCGTCTGGCCGCTGTGAACCTGACGGTTCAGCTGCTCCGCCACACGGATGAAGCGGGATTCCAGCTCCTGTCTTTTCTCGTCCATCACTTAATCGGACCTGATGTTATTCCCAGCCAGTAAGGAAGGCCTTCCGAGCAATCTGCCTATATCCTTCGATGTGTCGCACTATTATACTATTAGTTGTAATGCTCTTTCTTGAATAGTCTTGAGCACCTTTAGTGGCAATCGTCGGATTCACGTATGAACCACGGAACTATGATTGACATTGGCGGCAAACCCTTTGAGAGGTGGAAGGCTGACCCCGGTCTGACAACGATGAACGTGGAACGGCTAGATCATCAGGTCCCCGCCGTTGATATCGAGCGATGCTCCGGTAATGTAGGACGCCCTGTCCGACGCGAGGAAGGCCACCAACTCTGCCACCTCTTCCGGCTCCCCGAGTCGCTGAATCGGGAAGCTGGCCGCGTATGCGTCTGTCCGCTCAGCTGAGATCGTGTCTCTCACCATCTCGGTGTCGATCAGCCCCGGGCAGACCGAGTTGACCGTTATGCCGTAGCCGGCTTCCTCCTTGGCGAGATGACGGGTGAAGCCCAGGATTCCCGCCTTTGCGGCCGTGTAGTGCGCTCCGCCGACGGTGCTTACGTTCTTCCCGGCTGTCGACGAGAAGTTCACAATCCTGCCCCAGCCCTGAGCGCGCATAGCAGGCAAAACCGCTCGGCTGCACAGAAAGGTCCCCTTCAGGTTGACCCCGACCACGAAGTCCCACTCGACTTCTTCGATGTCGATGACCGGAGTCGGCCGCAGTACCCCCGCATTGTTGACAAGGATGTGAACGGCGCCGAATTCGTCGGTAGTTCTCTTCACCATACGGCAGACGTCGTCCGCACTCGTGACGTCGCCCTCGACTGCAAGCGACTTCGTCCCGCCCGCATTCAGTTCTGCAGCAACTCGATCGGCGTCCTCAAGGCGCAGGTCATTGACGACTACACTGGCGCCACCTGACGCCAACCTGAGGGCAACTGCCCTTCCCATACCACGACCAGCGCCCGTGACGACAGCGACCCTGCCTCGAAACTCCTGGCTCTCGTTCATTGATCCACTCCTGTCGGGCACCCAGGCGCGAGGGGCGGCCTCAGCCTACTGGGCGACGAACTTCTCTGAGGTGTCCGAGTTGACCACAACAGTGTACTCCACACCTGGCTCGAAGTTAGAGCCCAGTTGTACGATCGTCTCAACTGTCGGATAGTCTGTAGTGCAGACCACCATCTGGTCCGAGACCTCGTGATGGGTGATTCTCACTTCGACCTTGTTGGACTCGCTCCGGCGTGGCTAGTGAAGGTCTACCGGCGCCCCAGCAGCGGCAGACTCGTACCCGGCCATGATGACCTCGATATGATGTGCGGCGTCCTGCACCGTGACCTGCGGACGCTCTCCAGACTCCAGGCAGTCGATGAATGCCGCTATGTCTCGGCCCTGCCCACCTTCGGCAAGTGGCAGCCTGCGGTCCTTGGGCATGTGCTGCATCTCACGCGCTGTCGACGCCCACATGCTCATGGGGTCAAACGGATGCACCAGTGGCATCTCGAACGGAGGCTGGTCGTTGTAGACTTCGATGTGTGGGTCCGACTCGCTGAACGTGAAGATGCCATTCTCGCCGATGAGCGTAACGCGCAGCAGCCCTCCGCGGGGGTGACTCGTGAACCCGATCCTGCCGCTCGTAATGCTCGCCACCTGTCCACTGTCCAGCGTGAGAGTGAGCGCTCCGTAGTCCTCGATGTCCAGATCGGCGTGTTCTTTGAAGAAGTAGTTGCCCGTAATACCGTACACTGTCTTCACACGAGTGCCACTCAGCCAATTCACCAGCGCAATCGGATAGACGCCCATATCGAACAGCTCACGCTTGGCCTCGACGTGGGTGAACCTGCCATCGCTGGGCTTTTCCTGTCTGACGACCCCAGGGCCGACGCTTCCCGGCTTGCCCTTGGCCATCAGCATGTCGCAGTGAATCGCGAAAACTTCTCCGGTCAGGCCTGACTCAATGGCCGACTTCGCAGCCTGGGCCCAGCTTGTCGTCACCTGGGTGAACATCTGGGTCATCACGTCGGACTTATCGGCGGCATCCGCAATGGCCCGCGCTTCTTGTACAGAGGCGGCCAGCGGCTTGTCCATATAAAGGTGCTTGCCGGCCTCGAGAGTCTTCACGGCGACTCTTGCTCGACGTTCGACATCAGCGCAGTTGTCGATGACATGAACGTCCTCGCGGGCCAGAGCATCGTCGAGCGTCAGATAAGGCACATCCAGTTCACTTGCCAGCAGCCGGTTCAGGCCTTCCCTGTACTCCGGCAGTCCGGGCTCGTCAGCAACCGCGATCAGGTCGCAGCGAGGATCTGAGGCGAACTCGCGGGCGTACGTCTCCTGGTGAGTCCTGTTGCCACCGACTGCGACGACTCCGAATTTAGCCATCTAATCGCCTCCCCGTGGGGCGACGAGGAGACTATCGGCAGGCACAGGGCCGATGTCATGATAGATCGCGCCATTCGAACCCAGCAGCACGAGATTGCCGCCTTTCCGTCCCGGGCCAGCACTCAACGACAGGATTGCGGACTGCCCGCCAGACCATTTGAGGGCAATCACTGACGCTCCACCGTTGCCACCGACTGAATACTCGGACTCGCAAGGCCTTCCGAACCATGTGTTGGCCAGGTCGAGAACCTCGTCTTTCAGGCCTTGGATCTCACTTTCGTTTCCCGGCCCATGGACCGTCAGACGCAGTGACACCGGCCTGCCAATCTGACCTTGTTCAATGGCGTCCAGTACCGTCTTTCGTAGAGGTCCCCAGTCGAATACAGACAACCCACTAACTCCCTTGCCAATCTTCACTTCTCTGGCCACAAGTATAGCCATCTTGCCTTCGCGGAACACCTCCTTGGGCATAAGTTAGGAGTCTTCATAACGGTCGTCACATGCGCTACCATTTCTGCGCGGGGGCGCGCTGTCTCCGTGCAATACTGACCCGTCAATCATGAGAGGAGGGCTGGCCAATGATCGGCAGAATGTTGGGCGCAGCACGGTTGAGTTCAGACACGTATGAAGAGGTAGAAAGAGACAGTAGCGCCACAATTCAGGCGCTGCTCGTCGTCGTCATTGTTGCCATCGCCAACGCAATCGGCGGCAGTCTAAGCGAAGACTCCAATTTGCTATCAGGATTGCTCTTCGGCGTCATTCGAGGAGTCGTGTTCTGGGCTGTTTGGGCGCTCTTGGTTCTTCTGATTGGAACGACGATTCTGAAGTCCAGTAGCACCGAGGCCGATTGGGGAGAACTCGCTCGATGTACCGGATTTGCTCAGACTCCGGGAATCCTTGGAATTCTCGTGTTCATACCTGTGGCGGGTGGGGCCATAGCCATCCTGTCTATCATATGGCAGCTTGCAGCAATGGTAGTGGCTGTCAGGCAGAGCCTGGACTACACATCTACATGGCGAGCGTTCTTCGTCATACTAATCGCCGCTGCCCTTCCAGTCATCATTATCATTTTCCTCGGAATCTTCTTCTTCTCGCTGGCCTTCTAAGTTCAAATTACCGGCTAATTGCATTCCAGGGGCTTGCCCCACGCTATTACCAGCTTGAGGGTCTCGTCCCCTACGGTCCGGAAACCGTGATCGACTCCGGGGGGCGCCATTACGGCGTCTCCCGGGCCAACAGGTAGTTCCTCTTCTCCCATCCACATAACCCCCTGGCCGGATAGGAAGTAGTAGAACTCCTCAAGCGTGTTCTCGCCGTCATGGATGTGAGATCCTTCGCTCGCGCCCGGCGGCAACTCCCATATTTCGATGCGCACGGGCAGCCGCGTCTCCTCGAGGAAGAACCTCCGACGGGTAATGACTCCGTCTCCATCGTGAATCCCAGCGGTGCTGATGACGTCCTCGGTTTCGTTCTGCTTCCACTTCATTGAGAAACCTCCCGATCTTTTTCGAATAGTACACAATACACACCGTCAGGCGCAGGGACCATGACCGCAGTACCGGATACTGGTGTCATGGCTATCGTCGTTCCTCAGGCTGGATATTCTCGATACAGTGGGCCCCGCTATCGGGTGGCGCCATTTCGACCTAAGGCTGTAACAACATACATCTAAGAGGCTATGTCTTGTCTTGTACTGTTGTAAATCCACAGCTACAACGGTGTCATTGATAGCTTTTCGTTGACATATGCTCTATAATGCGCCTGACACTCAAGAGTCCCTGAAGATTAACAGCGGGTAGAGTTAAGCGGACCCACAGTTAAGCAGGTGAACGTGAACATGAGCATGTTCAGCAGAGATGACCGCGAATACCTCCATATCAACCGTCAGGACTATGAAGTCGCGGGCCCCTTCACAAGGACGAACGATCAGGGACACGTCTTCACTCGCTATATACTAGTGAGACGTTCCGACAGCGCTCGGCTCGAGGTCAAGTTCGCAGAGGGCGAGAACGCCGGCGTGCTCCACAAAGCCTGCTCCATCACAACCCGCAACGGATGGGCCGGTGACGCCTATGACGGGTGCACCTTCTTCGCCATTCACAACCTGCTGCTCGACGAGGAGCCACCCCGCAATCACTGGAGCCTCTGGTGGGGTACCCGAGAGACAAAGCGGGCGAAAGTCTGGCCCGGTCACTTCACGGCCGACATGGACGCTCCTTACGAGCACATTTGCCTTCTGGTAGCGGAGCAGATAGAGGATGGCGTCAAGCGGATCGATCTCAGCCAAAAGGAGCTGGCAACACCCGCCTGACACTTGCCGAAGGTCCCTGTATTCTCCCGGCAGTACATCCTAGCCGAGGAATCGGCGCAGGTGAGCAGCCTCCTCCACGTAGTGGAAGACGTTCATTGTGGAGTCACCCTGTCCTACACTAGCCCAGATCGCGCTCGTAAGGCCCTCGTGCACGCGGTCGATTTCGTCAGTGAACTGACCGACCAGGCTCACGTACGGCTCACCCAGCAGGTCCCTGACGCGCCGCTCATTCGTGAATCTGAGCGCTGCACGCAGGTCTCCGTCCAGATTGGGGTAAACCTCTCGTATGAAACTCAGGTCGTCTTCTGTTAGACAGGCAAGGCCGAGCAGCTCCGGCGGCACGCCAATTGAGTAAAGTGAGGCGGCGAATCCGATGGCTCTTGGGAGCGTGACTCCCCCGACACCACCCAGCGAACGTCCGTACCCGAACAGACCGACGTGCATCTTGCGTTCCCGTCGCCTGGGGACGTGGGCAGAGACAGTACGTATGACGTCGGTCATCTCCTGCACCCGCGTCTGGTACTCCTCTGTGGACTTGTCGATTATCACCCTGGCGCGTTCTTGATCGACATACATTGGCTCGGTACGTTTGTGGTCCAGAATCTTCTGGATGCCTTCGCGAACGGTTTCCCTGTCGTAGTCGTACTTGAACGCCGACTGGACGGTGAACGTCTGGGCGCTTGGGTACTCCTGCAGGGAGCGTTCGACATTCACAGGACCAAGGTGACCCCGGAACGGCACGGATCCCGCCCCTATGATCGGATACAGCGGCAGGCCCAGCTTCACTTCTAAGTTGTGCAGCCGGAGCAGGCCCACTTTCAGGATGAGCTCGGCGGCCACCATTCCGTAGTTAAGGGCCGGATCGCTTCTCGCTAAGAACACGCGCTGGTAGGGCAGGTCCCGGTCCTGCAGGTATTCCTCAACTATCCGGTCGCAGTAAAACAGGTGCTCCATGTCCTCAATGAGCGGAATCACCCGGATCGTCTTTGGGTAGAACTCACCAACCCAGTCTTTGACCGACTGACCGTAGAGCACCGTCTGGTCTTCCTGGCCCACGATCACGTTGCGATAGTAGGCTTCAACCATCGCGATCTCTTCAGCGGAAGTCGTCAGCGGCAGAATCACCTCCTGTATCGGGGCAACGTGGCCGTCACCGTAGAAGCCCTGTGCCATGTCCCAGGACGAAGACACGCTGTGCAGCGCCTCCACCATCGACTTGCGCATGTCCTGTTCCACACGCGGATTCGGCACACGCAGGGTCAGGGCGACGTCGAGACCTAGCTGGATCTTCTCCTGGAAGAAGTCCGGGTATCCGGTGAGCAGCTTCCGCACCACCTGGTTATCCGCCTCTTTCCCCTCCGAGTCCCACATCTGCTCATCGCACCCTAGGGCGAACACGTCCACCGCCTCATCGACCTCTCTATCCCCTTTCAACACACCCAGGTCGTCGGCAAACGGCGCCGGACTGGCGTTGTCCGGATGTTGAGTACTCATTACTTTTGGAATCAAGGCCATGGCACACCCCTCGCATTGATGCCGTGAGTTACACACGTTCCGTAGCAGTTTTCATCGGGATTGATTGTACAGGATGAAGAGTTCGGGGCAACCCCTTTTGCCACCAGCGCAATCCGTTGTCATCAATCTCCACGTAAAGAAGCCAAATAAACCAATGACTAGACCATAAACTAGACTTAGAATTAAACAAAGGGTCTATAAGGAGTGAACGCCAATGAGGTCCGGTACTTCGGTTTTCAGACCTATCCGCTGGATCGCAGGTTCAGGCCTGTTGCTCCTCGTCACTGTATGGTTCGCAACGGCCTGTGGGGAAGCGCAGCCTGCTCCGCCACCTCAGCAGCCTGAGGCGCCGGCGGCAGCGCCTACGGCGGTTCCAATCGAAGCGTCTGCCCCGGCCACTCGAGTAGCCCCGCAGCCTGCGCCAACCGCGTCGCTTCCTCCTCCGACCGTGGCGCCAATGATGGCCCCGACCACACCTACACCAGTCCCAAGGCCGACGCGCGCGCCTTCTACCGCTGTAGTTGCACCGTCTCCAACACCGGTCCCGCAGGCAGCAGTTCCCACGCCTGCGCCGACCGAAACGGCAGCGCAGCCAGAAGCCGACTCCGTCGCAATCGTCTGGGGAGACGTGTTCAAGCAGCTAACCATGACTGAACAGGACTGCCTGGACTCGGCACTGGGCAAAGACCGGCTACTGGACATCGTCGAGAAACCCATCTCGCCCGAGGAGCCAGAATGGGGGCCCGAGGTGATCGGCTGCCTGACGCCCGACACGGCGATGGCCTTCCCCGGCGCGATGATGTTCTCGCTGATGGTAAACGAAGTGCTGCTGGGCGATGCCGGCCAGGGTGAAATCACACCGGAAGCCAGGGAGTGCATCCAGCAACTGCTTGCCGACACGGACGTTGGTGCGGTCATCGCCGCCGCCCTGCAGGATCCCGCATCAGGCCAGATGCCCAATCGGGCAGTCATGGACTTCGCCATGGGCATAGAGATGTGCGCTCCATCACCCGCAGGCGCCATGCCCCCGGGTGGGACAACGGTTCCCCCCACCGGAGATCACCCTCCTCTTCCCATCGAGGCCACTCTCTGGCAGTTCAGCGTGCCGGGATGGGCCATGACTGCCCCCACCGTATCGGACGGTAGAGTCTATGTCGGCGCGGACGATGGGAGTGTTTACGCTCTGGACGCAGCGAACGGCGCGCCGCTCTGGACATTCGAGACAGGAGATGTCGTCAGGTCGCCCGCTGTGGTGTCTGGTGGCGTCGTCTATGCCGGTTCTAACGATAACGTGCTGTACGCCTTGGATGCTGCAACCGGAGATCTCCTGTGGCAGCACGATACCGGCAGCCCGGTGCAGTACGCTCCACTCGTCGGCGATGACGCCGTTTATGTGCCCACGATGTCCGAGGGTGGGCGCAAGATACACACCCTGGACGCCTCCTCCGGCACCGAGCTTTGGGTCGCGCCCCAGTACTACCCATTCGACACCGGCTGGGAGTCAGGAATCGGAGCTGCGTTTGCCGGCGACACGTTGCTCATGATCGATGATCAGGGCGGACTTCAGGCCCTGAACGCACAGACCGGGGAGTCCGTCTGGAGCTTCCGTGGTGAAGTGGGAACAGACACTCCCCCCGTTGTAATCGGTGACGTCGTTTACGTCACCGCGGTGAACACTGCCCACGCGCTCGACATCGTAACCGGTGAGGAGCTGTGGAAGTTCAGCACCGGCATGTTCCCGGCCCGTGGCTTCCCGCCGCTGATAGATGGAGACATGTACTTCTTCGCCCCTGACCTTCACATATACGGGCTGGACATCGCGACAGGAGAGCAGGCTTGGATTTTCGGCCTGGACTCGATGGCGAGCACGGCCCCGGTAGCCTCAGAGGGCACGGTATACGTCGCATCCGAGGACGGGCTCCTCTACGCCTTTGATCCAGCAACTGGGCTTGAACGTTGGATCGGAATGTTCTTAGGGAACATGCTGCAGTCCCTCGAGGTCGCCGAAGGGATCATGTACCTGGAATCGTCTGACGGCTACCTGCTCGCACTCGACGTCACGACCGGCCAAGTGCTCTGGGGGTTCAACAAGGGGTTCTTCTCCGGAGTCCGCACGTACACCGTTTC
Organism: Dehalococcoidia bacterium; assembly: GCA_965116415.1. Taxonomy (GTDB): domain Bacteria; phylum Chloroflexota; class Dehalococcoidia; order Lucifugimonadales; family UBA1123; genus VXRN01. Next base: position 3,388,868 of record OZ220693.1, on the reverse strand, counting down.
AGATGGCGTCGTGTACATCAGCTCGCTCAACGGCGCGATCTACGCAATCGACGCAGCAGTTGCCGCAGGGCGCTGACGCGACGACAAGTCAGTTTGCAGACGATACAGGTCGCACCTCGCTCCTGATGCGGGGTGCGATCTCCCCTTTACTTCATCCTGCTGAGAATCGCGTCCCTGGCCTCTAGAAACGGCCTCTGGAGATAGGCCAGGTGGTCGTGTTCGCCGTGACGGTGCGTAACCGACCCGATGGGCCGCAGGCCGGCGGTTTGCTCGATGTACGCTAGGTCGCCCTCAATCAACGTCAGCATGTACTGGGCGGTCGCCGGATCGAACATGTCCCACTCACCGCCACAGGCCACGTAGACTGGCGACGTGTGTGCGAACACACCCCTGTTCCAGACGTCGTGATGCTCGATGATGTCGAAGTAGTCGAAGGCCCCTGTACGCGCCGCGATCCACGAGTGGCCGTCGACCCTGATCTTCTCACGCAGTTCGAGCCTTCGTGCGCCTCCACGAGCGTCCGTACGCGCGACAACCCGACCGTTCTGCACGATCTCAAGCGAGAAGACAGGCAAGACGCTCTCAGCCCACGCTTCGACTTCTACGTTGCCCGGGCCTGAGATGGCGAGAGTGTCACCGACGTCCTTGCCGTCAACAGAAAGGTGGATGATCGGACCGCCGCTGAGAAACGTCCTGCCAGCGGCGACCGACCGGCACCAGTTCTCGTAGGTGAACTCCTGGTCATCCGGGAGCCGAGCGTACGTGCGATACAGACCAACGGGCACGTCGCTGCTCATCTTGTCCGTGCCACCGACGAGCGGCAGGCGGTAGCCACAGTTCAGGTAGCGGTAGTACTCCAGGTGGTTCGGACGCGTCTGCCGAAGCATCTCCACGCCGTCCAGCCGTCCTGTGGCGACCAGCGCCGCCGGCTCGCCGTTGGGATTCGGGAAGTGCGGATTTATCACCCACGCCCCCTGCGCGTGCGCCTCGTCGGCCCAGTGCGCCAGAGTGGTCTCTAGGTGGCCACCGATCTCGGCCTCACTCGGCCCGTCCGAGGACCACGGCATGACGGGCTCTTTCAGGCCCCACAGGATCATGTGACCCATGAAGTGCTGCCGGTTCTCCTGCGAAACGTAGACGATGTTATTGCCGTTCTGGAGGACGCTCGCTCTGCCGGTGAAGTCCTCAGTATTGGTGAACAGGCTGCCCCACTGCGCCTGGAGCAGGTTGACCACGTTGAGGTCCTCGCCCCTCGACTCGAGATGCGCCCCTTGCGTCGAGAGAAAGTGTACGTGCGAGTCGCCGCTGTACCAGCCACGGGCGTTCATGTCGGTCCAGCGCTTGATGCGAAGCTCGAGCCTCTGCTGCCCCGGCTCGATTCGTACCTTCGTGCGCAGCGGCTCGTACTCGAATCCCCGCGCCACGTCGACTATCACGTCTCCCCGCGGCAGCCAGCCCTCGCACCGACCGTCGATGTACGCGTATGTGATCTGGCCCATACGCACGTCGCCACCGATGTCGATGTGCCAGCTATCCAGGTTGGAGTTCACCTGGTTGTGATGACCGTGAGGCTGGTACGGAATCCCGTCAGGCGACCGGAAGTGAACCCGGCAGGGCACCGGCCGTCCGGTGTCGTCGTCCACGACGGTGACCTTCACCCAGTTACGGCCTGGATCTGCCAGCTCCACCCTGACCCTGGGAGTCTCAGCCTTTCCCTTCTGCTCGATTTCTCCCCACGGCACCTGTCCAACGGTCTCACCGTTCTGCCTGATCGACACGGTGGCCGACGGCGCCGCAGAGATCTCAGCATAGGATGAGCTGGCGTCCTCACTGGGCTGCTCGCCAAATCCCTTGTGATACCCGGACACGAAAGCCTCATCAGGATCCTTGGGGAGCGGGAAGGCGTATGTCGAGTCTCCCCGGTCGACTTCGACGTCCACGTCAAACGGCGTGGATGCCAGGACCGGATCAGTGATGGTGATCTTTGCCTCCCGGCGGCCCTGGCGGGCAAAGGGGTGCTCGTCCACGTGACCGAGGGTGATTCCCGCCACCACAAAGGCAGGACCCCTTGGAACTATCTCGATCGACTCGATGGGCACAGCCGGCTCAGGATTGGCCCAGGACCAAAGGAAGTAGCTCTTGGCAGTCGCCTGTAAGTACTCGGTCTGCCGTCTTCCAATCTCGTGCCATGGGCCTTCGGACCGATGGAACAGCTGGTGCTTGCCGTCAGTCACCGCGACGAACGGGAGTCCTGAGGGGCCTCGGAACGAGTCCATGGGGACTGAGCTAATCTCGAACCGCTCCCTGATCGGCACTACATGGCGTTCGCCGTTTTCTAGCGTGAAGACATAGTCAGCGACGTGTGCCCCAACAGGCCCGCCCTCATCGATCACTGTGGTCACGAGCCTGTGAGCGAAGACGACCCTGTAGGCGGTGCTATCGACAGGGATCATGACAGGGCTTCTTTCTACGTCCAGGGCAATAAAGCACTTGGCCGGATCGTCCCCGATCGCGAACGGGAGCCCTCTGAAGTGCCGCGGTCCGATCTCGGCAGTCGTTCCCTGCCCGAGCGCGTCCAGACCACCGTTCCTGTGGTCGCTTAGGTCTAGAGGCTCATAGTCAGCCATGTCTTCCCTCTCCCTACCCGTCCGGGACACCTGGACTGAGCTAGTTCACTGCCTACTCACCTTCAGCGATGATGACGCTGGAATTGGTCGACTCAATCCGCATCTTCAACGCGGGGGCGTACTCGTCCGAGTGGTACCACTCCTTGGCGCGCTCGTAGCTCTCGAATTCGATGATCACGGTCCTCGTCGGCGTCCAGTCCCCTTCCAGGACCACCGTATCGCCACCTCGCACCAGGTACTTCCCACCATACTGCTCAACGGTAGCCGACACCAGCTTGCGGTACTCGGCAAACAGCTCGGGGTCGGTCACATCCACGTCAGCAATTACGTATCCAGCCATTTCACATACTCCTGATTCTGCTGTCCATCGTACGCGTGACCAGTATAGACTATAGAAAATGTCCCTTATCACACCGAGTCACAGACCGGTTTCCCATAGGACCACTCCACAGTCTGAGGTTCTGTTGAAAGACTCGACCCTGACCACCAACTCTATACACGAAAGCAGCGGTGTTCACTTGAAAGCGACCACTTTCAGCTTGGAGTCCGCTTACGGCTCAGTAAAGCCCTCTCAAAGTCCTGAAGACTTCAAGGAGATTTCCCGAGTCGCCAAGGAGGACAAGGCTGAGAAGACTGCGCGGGAGCTCAGAGATACTTGAGCTAACCGATCCGTGGCAGAATTTACGCATGGACGAGATACACCCCTCCAATTCTCAAGTCACTACAGACGACCGCCTTGCCAAGCCACATCTACACGATTGGCCACAGTAATCACACTTGGGAGACTTTTTCTCCGCCGCTTATCGATGGCGGGATCGAATTGCTCGTCGATGTTAGGTCAAGGCCAGTCTCCAGATTTGCTCCATTTTCCAATCGCCGAGCGTTTCCAAGACTGCTGAATTCAATCGGCATCGACTACGAGTTCATGGGCAGTCCACTCGGCGGCAGGCCTGAGGACCCGAACATGTACAACCCCAAGGGCAAGCCTGACTACGGCAAGATGCGCTTGCAGGACGAGTTTCAGATCGCCATCGACGAACTTGCCGGGCTGGCAACTCAGCGTCTGACAGTCATCCTCTGTTCTGAAGGCGATCCCAAACTGTGCCACCGTCGCCTCCTGCTGGGTCCACCACTAGAGGCTGCTGGTTTCAAGCTCCTGCACATATTGCGGGACGGGCGTGTAACTGCGGAGCTATAGGCCTCGAAGGCCAGGTGAATTTGCCGATGGTCTCAGAGCCAGACCGGGAATTCAACGTGACTCAGAGGAGCCTAGAAAAAACGTCCCTGCGGCGTCTCAACCGGCCCTGACTCGAACTCTAGCCCGAGGTGCTCGTACGCTCCGCGCGTGGCCACCCTACCCCGCTGTGTGCGCTCTAGGAAGCCAAGCTGGAGCAGGTACGGCTCGTAGACGTCCTCGATGGTGTCGGGGTCCTCGCTGATGGAGGCGGCGAGGGTTCCCAGTCCAACGGGTCCTCCTGAGAACTTCTCGACAATCGACCCCAGCACGCGCCGATCGATGTCGTCCAGCCCAATCGCGTCCACCTGGAGCCTGTCGAGCGCCTCACGTGCCACCTCGGCGGTGATCATGTTGTCGGCAACGACCTGGGCGTAGTCCCTTACGCGCCTCAGCAGCCTGTTGGCGACACGGGGAGTCCCTCTCGATCGTCGGGCGATCTCGATGACACCGTCTTCCTCGGCGTCAATCTCCATGATCCGTGCCGAGCGCGCGACAATGGTCCGCATAGCCTTGTCGTCGTAGAAGTCGAGGCGGTGGACCTGGCCGAACCTGTCTCTCAGCGGGGCGCTGACCATCCCGAACCTGGTGGTAGCCCCGACCAGCGTGAACGGCCGGATGCTGAGATTCATCGACCGCGCCTTCAGGCCCTTGTCGATCACCCACGAAACGAAGCGGTCTTCCATCGCCGGGTAGAGCACCTCCTCGACGACGCGGCTCAAACGGTGGACCTCGTCGACGAACAGGATGTCGTTCTCCTGGAGCTGCGTGAGGATGGCGACCATGTCTCCTGGACGCTCGATTGCCGGCCCAGACGTCGTCCTGACTCTCACTCCCATCTCCACGCCCAGTATGTTCGCGAGCGTCGTCTTACCCAACCCAGGTGGCCCGTACAGCAGGCAGTGATCGAGAGGCTCGTTGCGCTGCAGCGCGGCCTTGATCGAGATGTCGAGGTTTGACTTCAGCAGGTCCTGGCCTACGTATTCCCGCAGCCTGCGGGGACGCAGACTACTGTCCAAGCCGAGGTCGTCGTCCTGGGCGCTGCCGGATATGATTCTCTGGCTCTGGGTCATAGTGGCTAAGGGGGTTTTCTCATTCCGTCGAGGCTCGACCTTGAGAGTGCTAGAATGTGAACGCCTAAGACATACTATCAGACGCAGGCAGGAGTTTAGTGGGAACCTTCACAGTCGAATTGGAAATCGGAGACCCTGACGGATTGCGCTTCGAATCGGTTGAGGCAATGGTGGACTCAGGGGCAACATTTACCGCTGCGCCTACCTCCCTCCTACGCGATCTAGGTGTTGTCCCACTGAGCAGCGCCTCATTCGCACTCGCTGACGGCAGACGGACAGAACGGGCCATTGGCCAGACATGGGTTCGGCTGGAAGATGATCTATACATCGTGCCTGTTGTGTTCGGGGAAGACGATGCACGACCCCTTTTGGGCGCGGTTACACTCGAGATATTCAGGTTAGGCATAGACCCTGTAAGGGGGCGACTTGTCCCGGTCGATGCCCTGCTACTTGGTTTGGACACAACTCCGCCTCAATCTGATTGACAGACAGGGAGGGCAACCATGCCCAGTGAGAACAAGCAGGAGTGGACAGAGTCCACGCTGGATCCCGTCCTCAAGCGGTTCGGAGAGCGCCAGGACTCATTCGAGACGGCCTCAGGAATCAGCGAGGACGGCCTCTATACGCCAGAAGACCGTGATGGAGCAGAGTACACAGACCACCTCGGCTACCCTGGCGAATACCCATACACGCGAGGCGTCCAACCAACCATGTACCGTGGCCGACTCTGGACGATGCGCCAGTACGCTGGTCTCGCGTCTCCAGAAGAGTCCAACCGCCGGTACCACTACCTGATCGAGCACGGCCAGACTGGTCTCAGTGTCGCTTTCGACCTGCCCACACAGACCGGGTACGACTCCGACCACCCCATGGCGCAGGGCGAGATCGGGCGTACCGGCGTCCCAATCAGCAGCCTTGCAGACATGGAGACGCTGTTCGACGGCATTCCGCTCGACCGCGTGAGCACGTCGATGACGATCAACGCCACGGCTCCGATTCTGCTCGCGCTGTACATCGCGGTAGCCAAGGAACAGGGCGTCGATCCAACCGGTCTCAACGGCACGATACAGAACGACATCCTCAAGGAGTACATCGCGCGGGGCACGTACATCTACCCGCCAAAGCCCTCCATGCGCCTGGTTACCGACACGTTCGAGTACTGCTCTGAGCACGTGCCGCGATGGAACACCATCAGTATCAGCGGCTACCACATGGCCGAGGCCGGAGCGACTGCCGCACAGGAGCTGGCCTTTACGTTCGCCAACGCCATCGCCTACGTGCAGGCCGCTGTCGACGCCGGACTCGACGTTGACAGGTTTGCGCCGCGTCTGAGCTTCTTCTTTGTCGCACAGAGTCACCTGTTCGAGGAGATCGCCAAGTTCAGGGCGGCCCGCCGGATGTGGGCGAAGATCATGCGCGAGCGTTTCGGAGCCGAGAACCCCAGATCATGGACGTGCCGCTTCCACACGCAGACCGCGGGCGTCACTCTCACGGCCCAGCAGCCTGACAACAACACGATCCGCACTACGATCCAGGCGCTCGCCGCAATTCTCGGCGGAACACAATCGCTCCACGTCAACTCTAAGGACGAGGCGCTCGCTCTGCCCACCGAGGAGTCGGTGCAGCTCTCGCTTCGAACGCAGCAGATACTCGCGTACGAAATGGGTGTCGCGAACACTGTCGATCCACTTGCGGGCTCCTACTACGTGGAGAGTCTGACCGACAAGGTAGAGGAGAAGGCGTTCGAGTACATCCAGCAGATCGACGACCTGGGCGGCGCGCTATCCGCGCTCGACAGGGGCTACCAGATCCAGGAGATCCACGAGAGCGCGTTCAGGCACCAGCAGATGGTCGAGTCCGAAGAGCGAATAGTCGTCGGAGTCAACCGATTCCAGGCCCCCACGCCTCCGATCGAGCGACTGCAGACGATTGGACGGCTCGAAACACAGAACCAGTTGGACAGGCTGGAACAAGTAAGACGAGATCGAGACGACGCGGAGGTCAGCGCGGCACTTGCTCGCATCAAAGGCGTCGCGGAAGGGACTGAAAACGTCATGCCCGCGATCATCGAGGCCGTCGAGGCGTACGCCACTCTTGGCGAAATCTCGGATGTCTTCAGGTCCGTGTTCGGAGAGCAGCATGAGTTCGCCCCGTTCTAACGGCGCGAGTCCTGATAGATAAACCGGACGTCCTGGCGAGTTTCAAACGCACGTAACCCGGGTACAAACTGAGCGGGTCGTTTGTCCATCCTCCGAAACATGGCGGTAACTTGTGATAGATTGTCCGCAGAGTCGGAATCGCCCAATGTGCCCATCCGAGAGGAGGAGTTATGAACGACGACCTCAAGGCATTTCTAACTTTCCGGAGAATGATCACTCCATTACTCATTCAGATCACGTACTGGATTCTTACCGCGGCGGTAGTCATTGGCGGGCTCGTGTTACTGATCACTGGCGATGGAGACGACAGATGGGGCGGATTGGCCCTGCTCATACTGGGGCCCATAGGTGTGCGACTCTATGCAGAAATCTTCATGGTGATCTTCAGGATTAACGAGACCCTCACCGACATAAGAGACCAGAGCGGGCAGGAGTAGAGATGGCCTTCGAGGCTCTCTCACTGGGATGACTCACATGTAGCCTGAGGGGCTGCCATTCATGCAGGTCAATACCGTCGTTATGGTGCGACACGCCGCTCCCAGTGTCGATGTGAGCGTACCAACCTACAGTTGGGGTCTCAGTCCAGAAGGCGTTGCGAGTTGCTCCAAGCTGGCGGAGGACCTGTGTCCACTCCTTCCTTCGTCGCTTATTTCCAGCACCGAGCCCAAGGCGGAAGAGACCGCAGCAGCCATCGCCGTCCGCTTGAAACTGGACGTATCGACCAGCGACGGCCTCAGGGAACACAGGCGTCCAGGAGAATTCCTACCAGCAGCCGACTTCGAGGCACGGATCGCGGCCTTCTTCAGACATCCAGACGAGGTCGTCTACGGCCAAGAGTCCTGCGTAGAGTTGGGACTGCGAATCCAAACCGAAGTAGAAGCAGCACTATCGCGTGACTCTACGAAGAACGCGATACTGATCACTCACGGCACTGCCATGACGAGCTTTGTCATGCGGCACTGGCAGGTGGACCCGCTCGAACTCTGGAAGTCATGGGAACTGCCCGCGTATCTGGCATTCACCGTACCCACGTTTGATATAGTTGGCGCGAGTGGAGTCGACACGACTCTGTTCAAGACGACTCATCTGGAGCCTGGATCATGACTGAGTTACTACTCAATGAAGAGGAGCTGATGCTGCGGAACCTCGTGCGCGAGTTCGCCGACGCTGAGCTCGCCCCGCGCGCCGCAGGATACGACGAGACCGCCGAGTTCCCATGGGAGAACATGAAGGGACTCGCAGAGTTGGGTATTCTGGGGCTCGGCATCGACGAGGAATATGGCGGCAGCGGCGGCACGACGCGGCAGCTTGTGATCGCAGTCGAAGAGATCTCCCGCGGGTGCGCGGCTACCGCGACCGTCCTCGGGGCGCAGCTTTCGCTCTGCACACAGTACATCAACATGTTCGGCACTGAGGGCCAGAAGCGCGAGTTCATTCCTCCACTCGTGTCCGGAGAGAAGATCGGCGCTTTCGCTCTCACCGAGCCGGGCGCAGGCTCCGACGCCGCCGCGATGACCACCATGGGCACCCACTCCAATGGAGGCTACGTGCTCAACGGCGCCAAGACGTTCATCACAAACGCCCCCGAGGCGAGCACGATGATTGTAATGGCCTCGCAGGACCGCAGCCTCGGCTCCCGCGGCATCAACTCTTTCATCCTCGAGTGCGACACTCCGGGAATCACGATCAACGCGCTTCACGGCAAGATGGGCATCCGGGCATCGTCTGCCGCCGAGGTCGTATTCGAAGACTGCCCCGTGCCGGACGAGAACCGGATTGGCAACGAGGGCGACGGCTTCCGAATGACCATGGCAGTGCTCAACGCCAGCCGCATGGCCATAGCGGCCCAGTGCGTCGGGATCGCGCAGGCAGCCTACGACGCCGCCCTCGCCTACATCAAGGAGCGAGAGGCCTTCGGGCAGAAGCTCGCCGAGTTCCAGGGGATGCAGTGGTACCTCGTCGAGATGGCGACCAGCATCGAGGCGGCGCGTCTGCTCACGCTAAAGGCTGCAACCCTCAAGGATGAGGGTCGGCCATTCGTTACCGAAGCGTCCATGGCGAAGCTGTACTGCTCCCGCGTGGCCGTTGAGTGCGCCGACAAGGCTGTCCAGATGCACGGCGGAGTCGGCTACTTCGCGCCAACGAACGTCGAGCGTTACTACCGCGATGCCAAGGTCCAGGAGATCTATGAGGGCACCTCCGAGATCCAGCGCCTCATCATCGCCCGCAACCTGCTGAGAGACTAAGGAGAACCAGATTGGCTGACTCCCCATGCACAGCACGACACATCAATCACGTCGCCATCGCCGTGAGCGATATAGACGAAACTCTCGCTTTCTACCGTGACGTGTTCGGCACCGGCGAAGCTGAGGTCGAGGACATAGAGGACCAGGCTGTCAGGGCCGCCCTTGTGCGCATCGGTGGCTCGCAGCTTGAGCTCATACAGCCCACCGACCCTGAGGGAGGAGTGGCGAGGTTTATAGAACGCCGGGGAGAGGGAGTCCACCACATCGCCTTCGAGGTCGACGACCTGCAGGCGAGTCTGGACGCTCTGAGCGAACACGGCGTCCGGACCATAGACAACGCGCCGCGCGAGGGACTGTCAGGCATGATCGGTTTCATACACCCGCGCTCCACGAGGGGCGTGCTTATCGAGTTGGTGGACCAGGACACCGCACGGAGGTAGCTGGCATGTCGAACCAATACCCCGTGAGAGTGCTGGTCGCGAAACCCGGACTCGACGGCCACGACCGAGGCGCAAAGATCATCGCTCGCGCCCTACGTGACGCAGGCATGGAGGTCATCTACACCGGAATCAGGCAGACCCCTCAGATGATCGTCGAGGCCGCTCTTGAAGAGGACGTCGACGTAATCGGACTGAGCATCCTGTCCGGCGCGCACCTCGACCTCTTTCCACAGATTTTCGAGGGCCTGCGACTCAACGAGATGGTCGACGTATCTGTCGTCGCCGGCGGCATAATCCCCGAGTCCGACAGGCTTGAGCTTGAGGCGATGGGCGTCCGCGCCGTCTACGGTCCCGGCTCGCCTACGTCCGAAATCGTAGAGCGCGTGAGAGAGCTCGCCGCAGAGCGAGCTGAGCAACTGTAGGCACTGCAATGCCCACCCTTCGCCTCCCTGAGGGAGAGCTCACAGGGGTAGGTATAGGTGTGCAGATAGGCGCGAATACCAGTCAACAGCCCCCTCTCCCTCAGGGAGAGGGTTGGGGTGAGGGTGAAAACCTCGAATACCTACCCCTGTCAGCTGAGGGAGAGGGAGGAGTACCCATAACTAGTTCGCCTCAGGCGGCTCAATCTCGACCGCCGTCCCGAAGTCCGAGAGGCGAACCTCCAACACCAGATTGGCGGTCCCCGTAATTCCCGCGCTGGCAAGGGGCAGCCCGAGCGCATCGAGGTCTACCTCACCGCCTGCGTCTATCCTATATACCAGCCAGTCCTCAGAGCCTATCCACACGTCCGCGGAGGCGATCTCATCACCCAGGCCGCTTAGTGCCTCGATCTGGGGAGTCCCGGTAAGGTGGAAGGTCTCAACGCCATCAATCTGTTCTGGCCCCACTATGGCCGGTTCCGACAGGGCAGGCGTGTTGCCCCCCATGAGCAGAGCCGGATTTGGCAGAGCTATCGATCCCGGTGGAGCCTCATCCCACACCTCGGTCTGAGGATTGGTCGTCCAGACTGTATCCCCGATGATGATGAGATCGATCTGGAGTGAGAAGAAGAACACGTTGAGCACCAGGCTCCCCTCGCTCCGGTCGGGGGAGGCGGAGACGCCACTGTACGTGATGGGAATCTGGATTTCGCTGTCTGTCGAGTCCACCAGCAGGTGTCCGGTTACCTCGAAAGCGAACGACTCCACGTGGGACATCGCCTCCGCCGAGTTCGCCAGGACTTGCTCCGCATCAGGCTCATCCTCCCTGCCTTCCGCGTCGCTCTCAGTACTCTTGGCTTCCGTCACAGGAGTCACTGTGGGGACCAGAGGTGTGGATGTCGGCTGCGGTGTGGGAGTCGCCGTTGGCGCAGGAGTCGGCGTTGCCGTAGGCACAGGAGTGGGTGTGGCTGTCGGCAGCGGAGTTGGCGTGGACGTCGGCTCAGGTGTGGGAGTCGCCGTTGGTTCCGGCACGGCCTCACCGCACGCGGCAACGACCAACAAAGCGAGCGCACCGAGCATGATTTTCGCTATTCTGGACATGGCAGACCAACTGATTATAGACGACGGAGAGCGAGACCAATGCCTAACCTGGCAATAGTGTTCGATTTCGACGGCGTCGTGCTGGACACCGAGACGCCCCTGTACACCTCTTGGGAGGAGATGTACTCCAGGCACGGCGTCCACCTGGACCTGGAGCAGTTCGCCACGTACATAGGCGGCGCGGAGTACTTCGACTTTCACCTCGACTTGGAGAGGCAGACGGGCCTTACGTTCGATAGGCAGAGCCTCATGGAAGAGCGCAGAGCGCTGTACCGTGACCACGTACGCGGCGACACGGTCCTGCCCGGAGTGCAAGACTATCTCTCAGAGGCGCGCGCTTGTGGGTTCCGAATTGGCCTCGCCTCCAACTCAGACATCGGCTGGGTCGGCTCCAACCTCCGGGAGCTGGGACTGTACGAGAAGTTCGACGTGATGAAGACCAGGGACGACGTGGTCAACGTCAAGCCTAACCCTGAGATCTACCTGGCAGTCCTGCGCGACCTGAAGACCGATCCCAACCACGCCATCGCGATCGAGGATTCGGCTAGCGGCGTGGCAGCCGCGAAGTCAGCGGGCATCTTCACCGTCGCCGTCCCGAACCCCGTCACGAGGTATCACAACCTGGACAAGGCGGACGTGATTCTGGACAGCCTCGCAGCCACTCCCTTCGCGGATCTGGCCGCCATGGCGTCGGCCCGCCGGGCCTGCTCAGCTTGATAATGGGTTCAAGCTAATATAGACTCCCCATCAACCTGAGAATCAGGGTACGCAACCTTGGTTCCCGAACCTATAGGAGTGTGAGTCATGCCAAAGGTCAGCGGACTTGGACACGTTGGAATTTACGTTCACGACCTCATGAAGCAGCGTGACTTCTACTCTCGTGTAATGGGGCTGGAGATCGCCGATGAGGACATCGAAGGACGCGGAATGGTCTTCCTCAGCGCCCACCCCGATGAGGAGCATCACGAGTTCGTCATCATGAAGGGGCGCACTGGCGACGCAGACGCTCAGGTCATCCAGCAGCTTTCGTTCAAGGTTGACACCCTCGCCGACCTCAAGGACTTCCACACCGTCTTCAAGGACGAGGGAGTCGACATTCAGCGCACCGTCAGCCACGGTAACGCCTTCGGGATGTACGCGTCCGACCCTGAGGGGAACACGATCGAGGTCTACTACAAGACCGGCTTCCCGGTCCCGCAGCCTCATGGAGACCCAGTGGATCTGGACGCCTCTGAAGAGGAGCTAATGGAGATTGCGAGGTCGGCAATTCCCGCGTAGCAAGCCTCCAGACGAGAATTCGACGACAGTCCGCGGGGCAGACCCGCGCCACCGGTGGGAGGGCGAATCAAGATGAAGCTAGTGTTGAAGGCAGACCGCCTCATTGACGGCACAGGCAGTGACCCTGTTCGAGATGCGGCCGTCGTCGTCAAGGACGGACGAATCTCTGAGGTAACCAGCCAGGACAAGCTCCAGATTGGCGAGCGTGAGGACGTTAAGGTCATCGAGGTTGCCGGAGGCACGCTGATGCCTGGCTTCATAGAGATGCACTCTCACATCCACTGCAGCGCTCAGGCAGACGCATATACGCATATCACTACCGAGAGCAACGAGACCTTCATCATGCGCGGCGTGGCCGCTGTCAGGGCCGCGCTCAGCTCCGGCGTGACCACCATGCGCGACCTGGGAAGCCGGAACGAGGTAATCCTCCCAATCAGGTCTGCAATCGAGAACGGGATAATTCCCGGACCCAGGCTGATGGCCGCCGGCACTCCCATCACTACGACGGGCGGACACTGCAACATGTTCGGTACCGAGGCGGACACAGCCGAGGAGGTCGTCACCGCGATTCGAACGCAGTTCAAGCTCGGCGCCGACTGCATCAAGGTCATGTCCACCGGTGGCGGGTTCACGCCCGGCACAAACGTCCGCGCGCCGCAGTACCCGGTCGAGACCCTGAAGGCCGCTGTCACTGACGCAGAACGCCTTGGTCTCAGAGTTGCCGCCCACTGTCACGCCTCGGCTGGAGTCAGAAACTGCGTCGACGCGGGTATTCACAACCTGATCCACTGTTCCTGGCTCGCCGAGAACGAAGAGGACATGTACGACTACGACACTGAGTACACCGACATGATCGCGGAGAAGGGCATCTACGTCGACCCCACCCTCGCGCTCGGACGGCTGAACACGCTCCGTGGCCGAGTGCCAAGGGGCGGCGGCCAGGGCATGGGTGACCCGGCACGTAGATTCGAGATTCTGCGAGACATGTGGGACCGAGGCGTCAAGTTCGTGACCGGCATGGACTCGGGAATGACGAATGCCAACTTCGACGACTTCGCGTACATTCCGCAGGTCATGGTCGAAGAGATGCACATCACCCCGATGGAGGCCATCGTCTGCTCGACCCAGACTTCGGCGGAGTGCCTGGGCCTGGAAGACGAGATAGGTACACTTGAGGCAGGTAAGTCTGCTGACGTCGTGATAGTCAACGGCGACCCATCGGAGGACATCACTGCGCTTCACAACGTCAACACGATCGTTACCCAGGGCGCGGTGGTCAAGCAGGATAACGAGCTTTTCATCTAGTCCTGTCCCCGGTGATTTACGACCAGGAAGGGTTGGCCCGTCCCATATAGGAAAGGTGGGCCCTGCCCTCGCCTCGTTACTCCTGCTCGCCTGCCTGGCGTGCGGCGATGGCGGAACAGCCCCCGTTTCAACTGCGCCATCCCCGATGGCCCAGGCTCCGACTGCCGCGCCACTGGCAGCAGCGACGGCGACGCCTGAACCAGCCGCAACAGCCATTCCTCCGACCGCAGTACCGACGACGTCGCCGCCTACGAGTACGCCATCTCCTCCGAACCCGGCAGTTACGCCAACGCCGGTCCAGAGAGAGGCACAGACGACACCGACCGTTTCGCCGGAACCTACTCAGACTCCGGCCCCAACTGCCGTCTCACAGGCGGTACAGACTCCGCCAACTCCTCCCAATGTACTTGGCTTCGAGCCTCCCGGTCGCATACCCGCTCCGGCGCCGGCGGGTCTCAGCGGTTGGGTCAACTCGGAGCCCCTGGAGATTACCGACTTCGCTGACAGGATCGTCCTGTTCGACTTCTGGACGTACACGTGTGTGAACTGCGTACGCACCCTGCCCTTCCTTCAGGACTGGCACGAAAAGTACGCGGACTTGGGTCTGCTGATCATCGGCGTCCACACTCCCGAGTTCGACTTCGAGAAGCTGCAAGAAAACGTCGCCGCCGCCGTCGTAGACCTCGGCGTCGGGTACGCCGTGGCCCAGGACAACGAGCGCATGACCTGGAACGCCTACCGCGTCCAGGCGTGGCCCACCAAGTACATCGTCGACGGCAATGGCTTCGTTCGCTACTACTACCGGGGCGAAGGCGCGTACGCGGACACCGAGCTCGTCATCAGGTATCTCCTGGAGGAGATGGGACGAGATGTCTCAGACATTGAGCCAAACACGGCTCCTGATCCCGTGCCGATTACCGGCACCCGCGCTACTGACTTCGAGAAGTTCCTGACAAGGGAGCTTTACGCAGGCACACGCCGCAACATCGACTTCGGCGGCGCGTACGTCCTGAATGAGGAGTACTACAACGCAGCAGGAGTCGCGCGGGAATACACAGACCCTGGCGAACACAGGAACCACTTCCTGTTCCTACACGGACAGTGGTTGAGTACCGCGGAGAGTCTCGACTATGCGGGACCGGAGTCCAGCTACGACGGTTACCTCGGCTTCCGTTTCTTCGCCAACGAAGTGAACGCCGTACTCGATCATGAGCCGGGCGAGTCGTACGACTTCCGCGTGGAGATGGACGGGGGTCCGGTGCCGCAAGCGTCCGCCGGGTCGGACCTCCAGTACGACGACGAGGGCAACAGCTTCGTCACTGTGGGTTCACCCCGCATGTACCGCCTGATCAGACAGGAAGATGTCACCTCGCACGACCTTCTAATCAGGCCCGCCGACGACCGCTTCTCAGTCTACGCCTTCACCTTCGGCGCCTACGGCGAGGAAGGCAACTGAGCTAGCGCCGCCCCTCGGCCATCTCTGATGCGTCTGGGTGTCGGCGCAGCAGCCACAGGAACAGTAGCCCTGCCACGGCTAGAAGCCCATTGAATCCGAACGCCAGGCCCCAGCCTGCTGCATCCTCGACGACATCGAGTATCCCGCCGGCCAGTATCGGGGCGACCGCCCCGACCGTGAAGCCGATGAAGTTCTGTACCCCCTGAGTCGAGCCAATGCGGTTCGCCGGAGCAAGCTCAGTCGCAGCCGTGGAGTATATCGCCGAGTCGGCGGCAGTTGAGAAGCCGTACACGAATCCCAGCACGATGAGCACGATCATCGGCGCTCCCAGCAGCCAGCCCACGACGAACGAGACTGCACCACTGACAGCGAATATGACCCCGGCTCCCGCCGTGCGTCCGAGCCGGTCGGAGAGCATTCCGCCGAGAAACACGCCCGCGCTGCCGCTCATGAACATGAGCCCCGACCACGTCGCCGCAATGACCGCAGCTTCACCGGGTTCTCGTCCGCTCTCGACCAATGCCGCCACCAGCAGCAGCGGGAGCCAGAGTCTCGCGAGGTAGAGTTCGGCCGTATGGAGAGCGTAGGCGAGATTCAGCAGCAGGACTGAGCCGCCCCTGAGTACCCGCAAGTCCGGCCCCCAGGACCTCGGAGAGTCGGTCATGTCCTCGTCGGAGCGCCTGTCCTGCACGACCCACAGCGCGATTGCGACTCCCACCAGTCCCACCAGCGACGTGAACAGGTACGCCAACCGCCAGGAGTCGGTCAGGTCTAGCAGCAGACCCGTGAAGGCATACGAACCAGTCGTCCCCAAAAAACCGATGCTGACGAACGTGCCCACGGCGGTCCCGCGCCGACTGCCCGCGAATCTCAGAGACACCAGCCTGACGCCGGGTATGTACGCGCCGACGTGTCCAGCCCCTGCCGCGCACCTCAGCAACGACGCCGTCCATACCTCGCTGGCCAGCAGCGGGAACAGCACGTTGGCGACCGCCATTACCACGATGCTGACAAGGAGTACCTTTCTCGCCGGGATTCTGTCAGTAATGGGGAGAAGGAACAGGGCGGAGAGAGCGCTCCCCACCAGGTACGAGCTGAAGACCACTGCCGCCTGGGTGTTGCTCATCTCCCACTCGTCCCTGACGAACGGCACCGAGACGATGTAGCTCGAGAACGGCAGAAGCGTCAGCAGCAGCGTGGAGCTGATCGCAGTCAGCCACAGGACGTCCGACCAGCTCCCAAGCCCAAGTCGGAGTCGTTTACCGGATTCGCGGTCAGTTGCCATTGTGAATCACCACTATGGTTCGCCATGTTACCCTATTGGAATCACGTGGCCTGTCGGGCGCCAGACGCGCCTGCCAGCCGAGCGAGAACAATGCGTCTGTTGCCGATGACTACCATCCTGCGGACCCTCGCAACCCTGGCGGTTGTGGCCCTGCTCACGCTCTTCGCAGGATGCTCGCTGGGCGAGTCCGCAGAAGTAGCAGACGAGCCTGCAAGTCCCCCTGTTCCTGCGTTCGAAAGTGTCGCTCCGTCGGTGCTCGGAAACCTGTTCCAGGTGTCCAATTACAGGCCAGGAGTCGCGATCTTCGACTACGACCGTGACGGCGACTTCGACTTCTACCTGACGCAGCAGGCCGAACGACCCAATCGACTCTTCCGCAATGATGGCGAGATGGTCTTTACCGATGTCGCAGAGGAGGCGGGCGTAGCAGCGGCCGAGCAGGGGTCGAGTGGCGTGGTCGCCTGCGACCTCAACAACGATGGCTACCAGGACCTCTACGTCGGCGGTCGCGGTGTCGAGGGAGACGGCCTCGACTTTCGGTCAGCGGAGTCCGGCGATTACGAATTGATGGCGGCACACGCCGACAGGCTCTTCTTCAATCTCGGAGACGGGACTTTCGAGGATGTCTCCGACATGGCCTTCGGCGGATCGCCCAACATTCGTTCGGCAGCCACCGTAGTCTGCGCCGACATCGACCTTGACGGCTGGCTCGACATCTTCGTCGCTAACATGGTCGACGAGGACTTCTTCTTCCTGGGAGGTCCCAACCACCCGGGCCACTTCAACGTCATGCTCCGTAACAATGGCGACGGCACCTTCGAGGATGTCTCAGAGTCCGCCGGTGTTCGCGGCGACCAGGTCTGGATGCGCGACCAATCGGGCGCTCCGTTGACGTTCACCGACGACTCCGGAGTCAGCTACGAGGGGTACGACCCGACCCACGTGGACCGGAAGGGCAACCGCGTCGCCGACCCCACTGGACCCTCGCACGGCGCGGTCTTCTTCGACTACAACGACGACCGTTTGCCCGACCTGTGGGTCGCGACCGATGGCGACCATCTTGAGCTATACCGGAACCTGTCCACTCCGGGGTCCATCATGTTCGAACCTGTCGCGCAGCAGATGGGGTTCCCGCGAGTCGGCAACTGGATGGGGTTCGCCATCGGCGACTACAACGCAGACGGCCAGCTTGACGTGTTCGCCACCAACGTCGGGTATCACCTCCGGCTTGGCCCACCCCAGCCCAGTCCCGGGCCCGACTGCAAGTACAACGAGCAGTTCGCGTGGGGATCGTGCCTGAACGCGATGCTGAGGCTGAATGAGAGCGGCGTCTTCGAGGATGTTGCGCCTTCGATAGAAGTTGAACCCAGCGAACTGATGCCTCCCAAGTCGCTCGATCCCGAGAACATCGATCCAGCATGGCTTGTGCCGACGGGTCTGTCAGCGTACGACTTCGGCTATGGCGCGACGTTCATCGACATGGACAACGACGGCTACGAGGACCTCTACTGGCTTGGGTCAGAGTTGGCAGCTGGCACCGGTCCCGGGGGCAACGTGTACCCTGCCGCCGGACGAATGCTCCGAAACGACCACGGCCAGGGCTTCCAGGACGTCACAGTCGAGACCCGCCTTCTGGACATACTTGGTGTGAAGTACGATAAGCTTCACGAGCTAGAGCCCGAAGGTAACCCCCTGGCATACAAGCTGTCCGCCAAGTATCACGAAAACGGCAAGGGCGTGGCCCACGGAGACCTCAACGGCGACGGCTACGTCGACCTCATCGGCACCAACAGCAGCGGTCTGGACTTCGGCGGGGACGGCCAGCAGTTTGACTGGACGCCTGGCCCGCTGTTCATGTGGATCAACCAACCCGGCGAATACAACTGGATCACGCTGCGACTCCAGGGCCGGATGGCTATCGATGGCACAGGCAGCAACGCCGACGGCATCGGAGCACGAGTCCACCTCACGGCATCAGTCGCAGGTGAAGACAGCCCTCTTACACAGGTGCGGGAGGTCAAGGCAGGGTCCAGCTACATATCGATGGATACCGTCGAGCTGGAGTTCGGCCTGGGAAGCGCAACGGCCGTAGACGAGGTGAGAATCACGTGGCCCAGCGGCCGCACTCAGGTGCTAACGGACCTGGCCGCCAACCAGGTGCTGACAGTCATAGAGCCTGAGCTGTAGTTGGAAGACGTCCGCTTAACAGGTTGAGGCGGCTCCCAAAGCGCCTAAATGTGGCCGATCCGAATCTGTCTGTACAGCCCGATACAGGTGGCGACGATGTTTGGCGCGAGCACCGCCCACAGGATGGCGGTCGACGTCACTTCGTTGCTCTCGTACGTCACGTACGGATCGATGACTGTCTTGTACCCGTATGCAGCCCAGGCGGCGGCAACTCCTAAGATGACCCAACCCACCGTGTGCAGAGAGCGGAGTTTTGGGGCGATGTCGGAACCGAACCAGCCCAGCGCTGTCCCAACTCCGGCAGCTGCTCCTATGCCGCAGAATAGCTGGACCACGTAAACGTCAGCGGCCCACGTGTAGCCGCCGAGTATCAGGTCACCAAAGACGAACCTGAGCAGCACATACGCTGAGATAATGGAGGCAAATCCGCCGAGTAGCGCGGACAATCCAAATCCGCCAGACACTCGCAGCAAGAGGACTAGGGAAGGTCCCATTCCGTTGGGTTACGCTCTCCTCGCCAGCTTGGGGTCCAGCGCGTCACGGAGTCCGTCGCCCACAAGGTTGATCGCCAGCACGGTGATAGTCAGGACCAACCCAGGGAAGAAAGCCACCCAAACGGCGGTCTGCAGGAACGTACGGCCGAGCGCGAGGATGTTGCCCCAGCTTGGCTGGTCAGGCGGAATTCCGAGACCAAGGAAGCTAAGTCCGGCTTCAACCAGCACCGCCGATGCGAACACGAAGGTTGCCTGCACGATCACCGGAGCGAACGTGTTAGGCGCCACATGCTGGAGAAGCACACGCCACGTCGGCGCGCCGATCGCGCGAGCTGCTTCGACAAACTGGAACTCTCTCAGGCTCAGCACCTGGGAACGCACAATGCGTACCATACGGGGCGTGTCTACAACGGTGATGACAATGATCACATTGTTTACCGAGCTTCCTAACATGGCGATCAGGGCGAGCGCCAGCAGCAGCGTTGGGAATGACATCAACGCGTCCATGAATCTCTGGATGACCATGTCCGCTTTCCGGTCATACCCGGACACAAGTCCGATTATCATTCCCGCGCCGACGGTCAGCACAGCGACGCTGAATCCGACAAGCAGCGACACTCGCCCGCCGTGGAGCGTCCGCGAGTAGATGTCCCGACCCGTAGTGTCGGTACCGAACCAGTGCTTGGCGCCGGGAGCCATCAGTCTATCCGATGGATTGAGTTCCAACGGATCGTACCGGTCGACTGAACCGGCGAATATGGTAAAGAATGAAATAATCACCAGAATGCCGAATCCGAGCGCCATGTTCGGGTTCTTCCCCAGCGCCCGGCGCATGCCGATATACCGCTCGACCCATCGTGAACGCGGCTGTAGACCTGCCCGTGTTGTGTCTGTCTGTCCGGTAGCCATTAGTACCTTACCCTCGGGTCCAGGTACGCATAGACGATGTCTACGGCCAGGTTGATGAACACGTACGCCCCGGCAAAGATCATCATCAGCCCCTGGATTACCGGGAAGTCGCGGTCGGTGACCGCGCCGACGAACAGCCTTCCCATGCCCGGGATCGCGAATACGACCTCAGTAAGGGTGGCGCCCGTCACTGCTCCCGCAAAACTCAGGCCAACAATCGTCACGATCGGCATAGAAGCCGCCCTGAACGCGTGCCTGAACAGCACGACCCTCTCCACCAGGCCCTTGGCGCGAGCCGTCCGTATGAAGTCGTCCTTGAGCACTTCCAGCACACTGGAGCGCGTCATGCGCGCGTTCAGCGCCATAAGGCTGGTGCCAATGGAGATTGCTGGAAGGGTTAAGTGTCTGAGGAACTCCGGTACACCATGCGAGAATTGGCTTGACCCGAACACAGGGAACCAGCCCAGCACTACGCTGAACAGCCAGATCAGGTTGAACGCGAGCCAGAATCCCGGCATCGCAAACCCGATCACAGCAAACACCATGACGACCCGATCGATCCAGGTGTTAGCTTTCCAGGCGGCGAGAATACCCATAGGTATTCCAAGCACAATCGCAAGGAATATGCCCATCAGGATCATGGACACGGTCGGCTCGATACGGGTGGATATCAGTTCGCCGACGGACTTGCCTGTGAACAGCGACGTTCCAAGGTCGCCTCGGAAGAATCCGGTGAACCAGTCAAGGTACTGAATAACCGCCGGCCTGTCCACGCCTAGCTGCGCACGAGCCTCAGCGATGTCCTCCTCAGTGGCGAACAGCAGGTAGTCGCCGCCAAGAAGTATCGCCGCCGGATCGCCGGGCGCGAGCTGCATGATGGAGAACGTAATGAGCGACACCGCCAGGAAGACGGGTACGGCAAGTACGACTCTTCGCGCTATATATGGCAGCATATTCGATGCCCAGTCAGCGCCCTTTCGAGTGAGAGCGCGTCACGATGCTTCATCATCGGATAGGCAGATGGGCGCGATCACTAAGACCGCGCCTCATCTCACTTAATTCCGTCCAAAGTTGCAGATTCCGACCCTACCGGTCCAACCATACGTTGTGCAGGATCGGGAACAGGCAGTCGAGGCAGAAGTTCTTAACGTCAGACCTGATCGCACGCGGAGGCGAGAACATGAAGTGCCACACGCGCGCTGGGTTGTCGTAAAGAACCCTGTTCATCTCGTCGAACAGGCCCTGTAGCTTCTCCTGGTCCGTCTCGACCAGGAACTGGTCGCGAAGCTCGGTAATGCGCGGCTCGTGCCACCTGCCGGAACCCTCAGGGTTCGACGCAGCCATCGAAGGTGCAAGCGGGTTGAGTCCGTTTGCGAAGTTGGACCACGACGTAGCCATTTCCCACGGCCCGTCCGGGTTACCCGTCACCGCGATGCGGCTGGCCCAGTCCAGCGATACCAGTTCAACCTGGGTGAATCCGAGCTGCTTCAGCGTCTCCGCCATAACCAGTCCTGCTTCCGGCATGAACGGCATGTCGGAGGCGGCCACCAGGCGCAGCGGGTAGTCCTTGATCATCGGATCGAGCGCTGCTGCCTCGTCCAGGATCTGCCTGCCCAGTTCAAGGTCGCCGGTAAGGGTCTTTATGCCCTCGACCTGGATGTCGTCTGCTACGACGGTCTTCCACGGCGTACCGCAGTGAATCTCTATGTAGCACTCAGTCCAGAACTGGCTTTCGCCAACCGCCGCCTGCATGATCTTGTCGTTAGGCGAGGCCGCATAGACGGCTCGGCGGGCAAGCCTTCCGGCGGGTGTCATGTCGAACGGCGCGTGGTGGAAGTTGAAGGCGTGAACGCCGTAGTTTCCGTCACGGATTGGCGACCACAGCACGTTCGGGTTCCCGTCCAGCGTGAACGCGAGGTCCAGCCTGAAGTCGTCCAGAACGTCGACCTCACCGGTCTGCAGTGCGGCTACGCGCGTGGCGTGGTCCGGGATGTCCAGGGCTACGAATCCGTCGATGTACTGATTGATTTCACCCTTTGTGAAGTCCCAGGGCTCGCCTGTGTTGGCAACGTAGTCCGGGAACTGCTCAAAGACGAGCCGCTCCTGCGGGATCCACTCAGTCATCATGAACGCGCCGGTGCCGATCGCATCGTCAACAGGCTGACCTACGGCGATCGACCAGATGCTTTCGTGCATGACCGAAGGCTGTCTGGGGTCGAGCTGCGCGAGGAACTCGAGCACCATGGCCGTCGGCTCCTCGAACTTCATGACGATGGTGTTGTTCGCCTCGTCCAGGATCTGGTTGAAGACCTGGTCGTTGCGCTCTTTGCCCTCGTTCCCAGCCGATATGCCGAGAAGCTGGCGCCCCAGCGGGTCAACTCGCGCAAACCTGTTGTGTGTCTCCGCGATGTCGAGCATCCTCAGCGGATCGCCATTGTGGAACTTCTGGCCGGGACGTACCTTGAAGGTGTACTCCTTGCCATCGTCGCTCAGGTTCCAGGACTCGAGCATCTGCGGGTAGATCTCATAATTCTTGTCGCGCCAGAAAAGCTGGTCGTAGGCGTGACGTCCGACCGTGCCGGTGACGATTGCGCCCGTCGCTATCGGGTCGATGATCTTGATCGAACCCTGCGGCACGTAGTTGATGGTGCCGCCTGGTCTGGCCATTTCCATCGCGCCCTCAATCGCCCTCGACTGGGGTCTGACCGCGGCTACAGATGGAGCCTGTCCGCCTGTTCCGGTCGGAGCCTGGGCGGCTGCGGCAGCTGGCGCAGCTGCAGCAGGTGCGGCCGGCTGTACGGCTGCGGCCGGAGCTGCGGCTGCGGGCGCCACTGCCGGGGCGGCTGGCGCGGCTGCGGCCGGAGCCTGGGGCGCCTGGGGGGCGCTGGGCTCAGCGCTCGAACACGCAAGCAGCACTGCAAACACCAACGCAAGTCCTATTGCTATCCAATATGTTCGTCGCATAGAGCTAACCTCCGGTTTCCAAGCTCCCTAGTCAGCCAGGAAGTCCACCCGCTCCTGGTGGGTCTCCTACACTTTCATTACGGAAAAGTGGTTCCGTCAATGTTCCGTGCATAATACCACAACTGTCCACCACTCGCTGTCCAGCCAGCAGGAGTCTCGATTTAACCCTACGACCCCGCCTCCATTACCCTGCGATACGTACAGGAGACTCCTTCGGTTCCACTGGTTACCGGGTGGACTGAGGCTGTGCGCGGTAACTAAGTAGCTCCGCCTGACTGACCACTACCCGGAAGCGCTGGCCTCTCTACCGCACTACGCAGACCTGAGTCTGCCCCGGCATTGACAGCCACGCGACACCCTCAATAACATCGCCCCAGCTTTGAAATGACACCACGGAGGAAGACATGACCACGTTCGACATGAAACCGGTCGAGGTATCCCAGGAGATCCTCGACGGCCTGAAGGCGATCCCGACCGCCACCGTCTACAACGCCGTCCGGCAGTTCGGCTCTCACTACAGCGTCTGCGAGGGACTCGTGAACTTCACGCCCGGTCAGAGACTCGCAGCGAGGGCCCGCACCCTGAGGTTCCTCCCCAATCGCGCCGACATCATCGCCGAGCGTCCCCCTGGCGAGCACTCCACTGAGTACGTCGCGATGGGACGCTGCGGACCCGGCGACGTTCTCGTCACCGACATCTCAGGCTCACCCAAGGACGTCGTCGCAGGCGACGTCAAGCTCCTCCAGCTTGCCATGAACAACGCCGACGGCGTGGTGATCGATGGCGCTATCCGGGACCTGGACGTGCTCATTGACGAGGACTACGGACTCACCGTGTACGCAAAGTACCGCAGCTTTCACGGCAACCCCGAGTACGCTCCCGCCGAGGAGAACGTCCAGATCAACTGTGGCGGCGCGCTGGTCAGGCCCGGCGATGTCCTGGTGGGAGACAACGACGGCGTACTCGTCGTCCCATCGTGGATGGCCGAAGCCGCCCTGGAGTGGGCCGTCGAACACGAGGACGCCGAGAACTACGTCAAGGAGAAGATCCGCGCCGACAACTGCCCTCCTGGCCGCTACTACCCACCCACAGCCGAGACAATCGAAGAGATGTACCGGGTCAAAGGCCGCCGCTAAGCTATCGAACCGCCTGTGGTACAGATGTAGGGGCGGTTCACGAACCGCCCCTGCCGGCGTTATGTACAATCCTCGTGCAAGTTGCGCCCTTTCAGACCCCTCTGCTATATTCGACTGACCCTTCTCAGGCCGTCACGTGGGGCTGTAGCTCATCTGGGAGAGCGCTTCAATGGCATTGAAGAGGTAGGGGGTTCGAGTCCCCCCAGCTCCACCACCTCCGGCTTCCCTCAGAGTCAGTCACTTCCCTGACAGGAGAGACACGACCTTGCGACTCCTACTCGCGCTGATACTGACAACCGGACTGCTCCTGGCGATCGTCGCCTGCCAGGGCGACCCAGGCCCCCCGGGAGCACAGGGCGAACAGGGCCCTCCCGGCCCGCAGGGGCCCATCGGTGAGCTTGGACCAGTCGGGCCTGCGGGGCCCATCGGACTGCCAGGGCCTCAGGGTCCCGCCGGTCTTCCCGGCCCCCAGGGGCCGCCAGGACCTCCAGGACTCCCCGCACTTCCGGCAATGCCCGCCCAGGTGGACGAGGCAGCAGTCGCAGCCATAGTCGAGAGCGTGCTGGCCGAGTCGGCAGGCGGCGTCACTGCCGCGCCAGGTGTCACCATCAACCCCGTCATTCTGGTATCCGGCACCGGCACCGATGCCCTGACCCTGACGGGGGCCGGATTCCGTGCCAACGAGAGCATCATCCTGACCGTGGCCAACACCGCCTTCGCGGCAGTCGTTCCGCCCGAGGGCTCACTGATGCGCGCCGACGCCATCGTGGCCAACGAGATTGGCGCATTCAGCGTCACCGGCTCACTCCCTCTCGGCCCCGGTATCTACACCCTCGTCGCCACCGGCAAAGACTCACGCAGCAACGCCGTCTACCCCCTCGTGATCCAGTAGAGGCATCAACCCAAGGCCCCCTCTCCCTTGACGGGCTCACAGGGGTATGTAGTCACAAACCGTCATTCCCGCGAAAGCGGGAATCCAGGGGCTGGGGGTACCCTTCGACAAGCTCAGAGCCTGCCCGGGACTTGATCCGGGGACGAACGAATTGTTGGTTTACATACCCCTGTAAGCCCTCGACAGGAGAGGGCTAGGGCGAGGGCGAAGGCTCTTACTCCTCACTCCTCAGCTACTCGCCCACCTCAGGCGACCACCCGTAGATCTTCGTCAGCGATCCGCCCATCAGCTCCGCCCGCTCCGAGTCCGACAGTTCGTCCGTCACCCGGAACGCCTCGACCCCCTGCTCGTACGACAGCACGTTGATAGCTCGCGTCCAGTCCGTGCCCCACATGCACCGCTCGATGCCGTAGGCGTCGAATATCCTGCGAAGGTTGTCCCAGATGTCCGGGTACGGGAACGGCTCGTGCGCCAGCGTGCACGCCCCCGAGATCTTGATGACAACGTTGTCCAGCTCCGCCAGCGACAGCACAGCGTCCAGGTCTCCCCACACGTCCGGCGGCGCCGGTGGCTCTGACGGCTGGGCCAGGCCCACGTGATCGATCACGGTGACGGTGTCGGGATTGCTCCGCGCCAGCTCGCGCAGAATGTCCAGTTTACCTGACGCCATGACGTTCACCGGAACGCCAGCGCGCCCTCCAGCAGCCATGATCTGGTTCAGGCCCGGATGGTCGCCGCCGAAGTCCATGCGTGCGAGCATGATCCTCGCGCCGACGACGCCCGGAGTCCCGGTCCACTCGGCCATCTCCTCGTCGATCGAGTCCGACTCTGGGTCGAACGGCCTGATCAACGCGAACTTCCCCGGGTGCTGCTCGTACACCTCCAGCGCGTAGCTGGCGTCGTATCCGTACATCGAGTACGGCGACACCAGCAGCGCGCCGTCCACGCCTACCGCGTCCATCGCCTCCACCATCTGGTCGCCGGTCACCTCGTCCGGCCCCTGGAGGTAGCCCACCCACGGCCTCTCAGGAGTGTTCCTCATATAAGCGTGTACCTGCACGTCGATAACAGGGGTTCGATTCGCCATCCTCTTCCTCCTTCTCAGTCATGGATTCACTGCAACTGTAGTACGAACGCGCCCATTGTACCGAATGAGCCAACCACCCACGCCTCCCCAACTCGGGCGTCCCACCAGTATGATGTCTCTCCTCATGGGAAACATATCAGCGGAAGAACGAACCTATCGTGTCTGCCACGTCACTGGCACTGTCGCTGAAGTTGTCGACTTCGTCGTCGAAGTCTGAGTAGTCATCGTCCGAGAAGAAGTCTCCAAAGTCTTCAACTGCCTCGAAAGCGTCTTCAAAGTCATCGTCGGAGAAGATGTCACCGAAGTTCTGAACGGCCTCGTAGGCGCTTTCGATGTTCTCATCGGAGAAGTACTCGCCGAAGGTGTCAAACGACTCAAAGACTTCATCATAATCCCCGCCAGAGATGTAGTCATTGAATTGGTCTATTGCGTCAGAGGCCGCTTCACCTGCTCCGCCAATGACGGCTCCGCCAGGAATGCCAGCCACCGAAACCTGTTCAAGCAGGATGTCCCAGTCGTCCACACGCTCACTGCCCGTGTCGATGTCCAGCAATACAGGAACTCTGATGGAAAAAGGGCTGCTGGCACTCGCAGTAGCCAGAACGAAGCATCTGCCGGCCTGTGGACATTCAGGTTCTGAGTGAGTCCACGTTATTCTGTCTCTGATCTGGCCGGCGAGAATACCGCTGCCGAGCGTTGTCCCGGTTACCAGGCGCATGGCCTGCCCTACAACTTCGTCAACTCTGGTGTCTGTCCAGTCAACCGCTACCCGGGCAGCTATCTCCTCGTCAGTCCCCGGCGTCATGTTGTAGAACCAGTAGATTGCACCGCCTATGGCGCCGAGGATCAGTATCACGAGGAGCACAGTGCCCCAGTTCGTGGAGGATGCCGTTGCAGGTCGAGGTGACGGGTATGGATCCTGACTCAACTGTCGCGCCGGGAGCGGCTGCAATGGCCGTCGCTGTGCTGACATTGGCGCAGGTTGGTGAGCGTATCCTCCCCTGGCCGCAGGCTGACTGCTGAGTTGCACTTCGGCAATCTGTATGTGTGAATCTCCTATGCCGATCACGTCGCCAGGCCGGACTACAGCCTCAGCTACATACCTGCCGTTCAGCGTAGTTCCGTTGGTGCTATTCAGGTCCCTCAGCACCACCTCGCGCCCATTGTGCGTAAGCTGCGCATGGGACCGGCTAACCTGCATGTCATTGACGCGCAGGTCTGTGGATGGGTCTCGTCCGATCGTGACGGAGCCTCGGGAAAATGACACAGACACCCCGGCCGATTGACCTGAGGTCACCTGAATGCTGTAAGTGCGGGGTCCCGATTCGAGTCGATTAGGGTATCGCTCTCTCCTGGAAGGAGCCTGGTGCGCGTATGCACCCGGGGCAGCGTAGCCAGGACTCTGCTGAGCCTCTGAAAGCAGAATCTGAGAATTGCCCACATGAATCACGTCGCCGAGCCCGATGACGGCGTCAGCTATCCTTCTGCCATTCACCATCGTTCCATTGGTGCTGTTGAGATCCCTCAACACCACCTCGCGTCCGTTGTCTGTTAGCTGCGCGTGGGTACGGCTGACATTGGCGTCGTTGATGCAGAGGTTGCTCGACGGGTCACGCCCGATTGTGACGGACCCTCCGAAAAATGAGACAGACACGCCAGAAGAGGGGCCCGACGTCACCTGTAAGATGTAAACAGCCACCGACTACAACTCCCTCGCAGCTTACTCCTCGATCTCGAATCTGGTTGAAATCAACTCGTACAGGCCAGACAGGTCGTCAGTATTGACAGCGTACGCCACGCCATCGGTAGCATTGGCCAGCTGCTGGAGCACTCCAAAGTCATACAGCTCACTTCCCCCCGGTTCGGAGAGCGCAAGTGCGAATAGAGTCACGGACGATCCCTCAAGCGCTTCCAACGCATCGTCAAATGAGCTGGTACTGTTCTCGTCTACTCCGTCCGTAAGAGCTACCAGGACGTGCTCTCTATCTGACCCTCCCTGCTGTTCCAGGACGTTCACCGACCTTATGACAGCGTCGTAGAGTGCCGTCCCTCCTTCGTAATCAAGGCGGGCGATTGCGTCTTGCCAGGAGTCCAGCCCAGTACCGTCCATGCCTATTGCCCCCATCGATACGATCCCTCGGTATTCGTGGTCGAAGTCGACGAGCCCCACGTAGTCAGGGTCCGGATCGACCCCGCCTTTCGCCTGAACTCGAATCTCGTACATCCGGCTGATGAACAGATCAAGAGCCTCTTTGAGCGCAACCGACTTCAGGCCCTCCATGCTGCCGCTGGTGTCGGCTAGTAGCAGGATATTGGTATCTTCACGTCCCAGGTCGGTGGGTATCTCAGTTGTCGAAGTGGCTGTCGCACACGGCTCCGGTGTATTGGGGTCGGAGCGGACCTCTAAGACGCCCGGCCAGTCCTTCCTATCCAGCCTTATGTCAACTGGTGGATTCAACTCTGCCAATGCCAGCCTCAAATGACTCGGTAAAGATTGTTGTAGACCGCTAGGGTCGGGGTCCTCCATCCAGACCCTCACGCTCAAGTCCCAGCAACCGGCCTCATCCGGCAGGAAGCCAAATCTGACCGGATGGGAAGTTTGAGGGGCAACAGATGCCTTAACGGGGTCCAAGTAAACACTGTTGCTTCCATCTCCTCCGGATGGTGTAAGCGATGCATCCACATGGAAGTCCCAAAGTATGCTTCCGTGATGTTCAATTCCGACGACAAACTCGTAGTCGCTACCCACAACCCGCTGAGTGTCGGTGGGGATAGTTACCCCTTCGGAAAGATTGGCCTTGACCCGGTCAGCTATCAATTTGGCGATGGCTCTGTCAGCGCGAAGCAAACTCCACTCCCCCGACCTTGGGCACCGGACAGCAGCGTATGAACAAGTCGAGGTGGCAGCGGTGTCAACAATGAGTTCCTTGATCTCCCCGGGGGTGATATTGGGGTCTATAGCCCGAAGGAGGGCGATCGCACCAGACACCATGGGAGCAGCTGCGGATGTACCCGGGAAGTAGCCGTAACCACTTTGATCTGAGATGTCCATAGACCACACCAGCCCTGGTGCAAGTAAGGTCACTGCATCGCCGTATGCTGTTCCTTGCAGGTGACCACTGTAGATAGCATCAGCTGCTCCCACCGTTATGACATTCTCCATATGCAGGGAGAGTTTGGCCGGGAAGACGGACTCAGCGTCGACCTCCCATTTTCCTGCTGCCGGAACGAATATGGCTCCAGTCATGTTGCGAACGATGTTTTCTATGCGGCCAAAGTTCTGGTCTCCAACCCGCATGCCGAAGCTCATGTTGACTACGTCAATATCAGCAACCTTGAAATCAGACATTAAGTCGAGGTCCTTTATGAGACTTGACATAGTGAAATGTATGGAATTCGGGTGCCGGTTCAAAGCAATGACGTCGTACTGAATATTCTCCACGCTTGAGACAATGCCGCTGAAGTTGTCTCTGTCTTCAAGCCCATTGTTTTCGATCAGCCAGTTCCCTTGTCCTTCGTGGTTCCTGGCCGCGATTATGGAAGTCACAGCTGATATGTGCTTGCCAGTATTCTCCCAAGGCCACGTAAACGGTCTTGGTGGTACATGGATCCTCTGATCGTCAAATTCCTCTTTGACTACATTGGGAGCGTCTTTGTCCGAAACATGAAGCTCACCTGACTCAACAATCCATATGACAACAGGATGCAAAGTGGGCACAACTTCCATCATGCTCCAAGCACGGTCAAACCTAGCGTCCTGTACATATGAATCGTTCTTAAGGCTAGAAAGTGCAAGTGTATCGATTAGATAATCAGTGGCCTCGAAGACCACGTCTGGGTACGCGGCCTCAACCCTGTCATCCCCTCTCAGGTGCGCTATGACTCCATTCAGGTCGCGTGTTTGCGAGTCAAACTCAATGACATATCCCGGGAAATTTCGATAAGAGAACACGACCTGTCCTCCCAGAGCCATTGCGATGTCATCGGCGCCGCTTGTCCCTAAGCCGGGATGCAGCTCGACGATGACGCGGTTCTTAACGACCTGAGCCTCGTCATGCAGGCCGGGGGTGACTCCCACCATGTCCGGGTCTATAGGGGGAAGTGTGGGAATGTCTCCAAACACCAATGCGTGGACGCGCTCGCTAAAGTCCCCAAACTCAACGAGGATGTCAGCCCATCCGGGCCCGTTGGCGGTTACCAGTCCATCGGCGGTCACGCTCACCACGCTCGAGTCCGAGGACTCATAAGTCACCAGGTTCAGTGCCAGGTTTGCCAGCGACTGGTCGGAGTAGTATCCCTTCACACTCAACGTATCGGTGTCCCCCACGTCGTCGAGGATTACGCTTCCAGGTGACGGCACAAGTCCAACCAAGCGCACAACCTGGGGGACAGAGGGTTCTAGAGGCTCTACAACCGGCACCTCCACCACAACTTCCCTGATTACTTCTTTCTCGACAATCACCTCCTTGATGACCTCAACGGGAACCTCCACCTCCCTGATGATCTCCTTCTCGACAATGACCTCCACAGGTACCTCGACGGGCACCTCGACTTCCCTGATCACTTCCTTTTCCACGATAACCTCGACCGGCACCTCCACTTCCTTCTCCACAACAACCTCGACCGGCACCTCTACTTCCTTCTCCACTATTGTTCTGACCACTTCAGGTTGAGGCCCTACGAAGCAGCCTGTGGCAATCAACGATAGAAGCGCCATCACAGCCAGTGCAGAACCAGCCGCAAAGTCGCGGACCAACCTGAACGTGCCTGATGGTAGCGACGTACCATGTAGCCTGTTGTCCCTGAACAGATTTAGATGCGTTAGCATACGAACTTGGTCCTGATCGAACATGTCCTACTTACGGTGCATGTGATCGGAGTACTCATTGCACCCCGATCTCAGACGTCTTGGGGACTTGAAACGGCTGCACTGAATTCCTGAGTCGGTCCCCTGTTGCACTTTGAAAGGGTTCTGGGTCGTTTAACCCTTATCGACCATCCCGAGGCAACTTGCAAGGATGCAATACTAGGATTGCTTGTGCCTAAGTCCCATGTATCCTGCAAATCACTCCGGCACCGAAGAATTGTGGGTGACTACATGTCTACCGGAATCAATTCCATAAGTCTGTGACACGCCCGTCACATGTTCGCTTGCGTTCGTGAATACGGAAGACTCAACTACGTCAGCAAGCCCAAATAGGGCTTCCGAGTACTCCTCAGCCACCGGTAACGAAGCAGGCCGCGGCGAGCGGTCCGCAGCCTGACACACCATCATTAGCATGGATGCGATCACAATCATTGCCACGAATCCACCGACGGCGATCAGCGGCGCTCGCCTTTGCCGCTGTGCCATTTCGCCTACCGGTCCAGGCCAATCCGTCTGGACGACTGGCTGCTCAACACTCGGAGCAGAAGCCAGCCCGATTGAAGCTGCCAGGTCGTTTGCAAGCTCTCCCGGGGTCTGGTACCGATCGCCCGGCTGTTTCGCCAGGCACCTCTCGACGATCATCACCACGCTCAGGGGAATATCGTGTCGCAGATAGCGCAATGACGTGGCATTGACCTGAATGTGCTGCCTGGCAATCTCGTTCTGACGGACCAGGCTGTTGGTCGCGGTTGAGTTGAATGGCACATGCCCAGACAGCATCTGGTAGAGCACCACTCCCAGGGAGTAGACGTCGGAGCGCGTGTCTCCCCTCTCTCCCACCCACTGTTCCGGTGGCATGTAGAACGGCGTACCCCACTGCGAACCAGTATGTGTCAGTGGGGCCATATCCGCTGCGTGAGCTATGCCGAAGTCGATCAGCTTTACAGCACCACTGGCGCCAAGTGACGTCAGCAACAGGTTATCGGGCTTGATGTCGTGGTGGGTGATTCCACGGCTGCTCGTGCGTGCCGCCTCGAGGGCCAATGCCGTCTGGTAGGCGATCGTGACAGCGCGGCTGACTTCCAGCGGCCCTCTATCAGTTAGTTCCCGGGCAGTGTTGGGAACGTACTCCATGGCGATGAAGTGCTGGCCACGGTGTTCACCGACCTCCCTGATGCTGGCGATGTTGGGGTGACTTATCGACGCGACTATCTGCGCCTCCCGTTTGAAACGCGCAATCACATCGGACGTTGCCAGGTGTGGGTGCAGCACCTTGAGGGCTACATCGCGTTCGAGCCTGGGATCGTGGGCGTGATACACAGTGCCCTGACTGCCGGCCGCCAACTGCCTGATGACCCGGTACGTACCGATCGTTTCCATGGGCTGGTCTGTCACTTCTCTACTATCTGGATCACGTTGCCATCTGGTTCATCCCAATAGAGCGGGAGGACTTCTCCCTGTGGCACATTGAACACTTCAAGGGCTGCTGGGCCTCATCAGCATGAACTCAGACTGACCAATCACCACTCTGTCACCAACTGAGATTCGGGAGCCCTGTACTGACTCCCCGTCCACCTGTGTCCCTGCCTGGGAGCCGAGGTCAGCAATCGAAGTAC
Organism: Dehalococcoidia bacterium; assembly: GCA_965116415.1. Classification (GTDB taxonomy): domain Bacteria; phylum Chloroflexota; class Dehalococcoidia; order Lucifugimonadales; family UBA1123; genus VXRN01. The sequence goes on along the minus strand of OZ220693.1, from coordinate 3,356,093 downwards.
GGTCCGCATCCACCCGAATCACAGCGTGATGACTACTTACGGTGGGATCAGACAGCGTGACCTGGGCGGAGGGATCCCTCCCGATCATGTTCTGGGCCGATGTCAACAGGAAACTCTTACCGGCATCAGGTCCGGACTGCGCTACAAGCGACAGCGATGACCCTGTTGGTGACCCTACCATCGTGGCTCCGGACGACGCGCCTCCCTGATATGCATCCACACTCACAAGGTGCAGCCTCGTACGACCAATCACTATGCTGCTGCCGGCCCCAATACGTTTGCCGGATATAAGGCGGTCTCCAATCCTGGTGCCGCTGGTGCTTCCCAGGTCAACGAGCGTGAACTGCCCATCACTGACATTCACCATCGCATGGGAGCGTGACACCGAACCGTCGTCGATCTGCAGATCGTTCTCGAGCGATCGACCGATGGAGTTGTTTCCCTCTTTCAGTTGTAGAGACTTGCCCTCCGATGGGCCCTTGGTGACCACGAGCCACGCCATCGAGCTGGCAACGTTCGGCTGCAAAGCCATCGTCTGGGACGGGTCCGACGCGGGAGTAGGTACCGGACTGCCTGGTGTGCCGCCGGGTGGAGTCGCCAGCGGGCCATCGGGCCTGGTTACGACAGTTGCATCGCTGCCTGAAGCCATTGGCCTGCCGGGTGGTGCGGCAGGTCGGGACGCTAGTTGACCTTGAACGACTGTTGCATCGCTCCCTGAAGCCGCCGGTCTGGCAGGCGACGCGGCAGGTCTGGAAGCGGGTTGCTGCTGAACTACAGTCTCGTCGCTGCCCGAAGCCGCCGGTCTACCGGACGGTGCGGCAGGTCGAGGCGCAGGTTGACCTTGAACGACAGTTGCGTCGCTCCCTGACGCTGTCGCCATGCCGGGGGACGCGGGAGGTCTGGACGCAGATTGCTGCTGAACGACGGTCGCGTCGCTCCCCGAGGCCACCGGTCTACCAGGCGAAATGGCAGGTCTAGGCGCAGGTTGCTCCTGGACGACAGGAGGCTGAGGATGCACAGGTGTGCCGGGCCCGATATGCAGGCCGCAGTGGCCGCATGTAACGGCCGTGTTCCCAACTGTCCTGCCGCAGTGCGGACATGGTTTCGTAAGTGCTGGACTATCTTGGCGGGCAAGGTCCGATCCACAGTAGCGACACCTGATGGCCGCGTACTGGATGGTCTCAGCGCAGTATGGACACGTCTTGATCCTTCCACCGGGCTGACTGCCAGGTACAGACGGACCTCCCTGGTATGGGATGTCTCTATACAGTGGATTAGTTGACGGACCATAGCGATTTGCCCCTTGTGTACCTTCCAGGCAACCCAACTCGATAAAGGCCCAGATGGCAACCACAAAGGAAGCTATCCCAAAAGTAAATGCCCCCCCAATTAAGGCGATTGCCCACCAAATTACCACCCACCACGCTGACTTATCCCTGTCATGCAGTCGCTTCACAACAACCGAGAATCCATTCCACCAGTAGATGGCGTAGAACAACAGAAAGAAGATGGCAAACTGCGTTACCAGCTCCAATAAATATCCAATGTCCAATAGGTCATCAAGTTCCAAGTCCCCCAATAGGAGATAAAGAAATACAGCCCAGATAACAAACCAGATTGCGTTGAGAAGAAGTACTCCCTTTAGCCAATAAGTGGAGCGGTTTATTCGTCCGGTCGGATTGAAGTACAAGTCCATGAGACCCATCGTAGCTCTCCAAAATCACTTCACAGTTGTTTCCCACGGATCCTTGGGGTCCCGTTTCTAGCGCCCCTTAAGTGACCAGCTTGGATGACCGTCGTCCCATGCGTTGTCGGTCAGTCGAGTCACACCCGTGCCGTCCGCGTTCATCACGTAAATCTCGTCGTTCCCATCCCGGTTCGATACAAAGACGATTCGCTGGCCGTCTGGAGACCAGTTCGGCTCCTTGTTCTGCCCCCGGCTGTCGGTCAGGCGGACAGTGCCCGTTCCATTTGCGTTCATCACGTAGATCTCATTGTTCCCGTCCCGGTCCGAAAAGAAGACGATGCGGCTTCCATCTGGCGACCAGTTCGGGGCCCGGTCAAGTGCTGGGGCATCGGTTAGTTGCGTAACGTTTGACCCACCCGTGTTCATTACGTAGATGTTTATATCGTCGTCTCCACCTGAGCTGAATGCGATCCGACGTCCGTCGGGCGACCAGCTTGGATGTCCATCATCGTCCGAGCTGTCAGTCAGACGGGACACGCCCGATCCGTCCGCATTCATCACGTAGATCTCATTGTTCCCGTCTCGGAATGAGGTGAACACGATGCGACGTCCGTCAGGCGACCAGCTTGGATGCCCGTCAGCGCTCGCGCTTTCAGTGAGCCGGGTCGCCCCCGACCCGTCCGCGTTCATCACGTAGACCTCCCAGCTGCCGTCTCGGAATGAGGTGAACGCGATGCGACGCCCGTCGGGTGACCAGCTTGGGTCCCAGTCGTACGCATCGAACGACTGGCTTTCGGTAAGCGGCTCCTCTCCCGTCCCGTCTGAGTTCATCGTGTAGATGTCGGTACCAACGTCGCGGATTGAGAAGAAGGTGATGATGTCGGGCACAGGAGTTGGCGACGGTGTCGGAGTGGGTGTCGCTGTCGAGGTGGGGGACGGCGTTACTGTCGGGGTAGGAATTGGCGTGCGTGTAGGCGTTAGAGTGGGTGTCGCTGTGACTGTGGGTGTCGGAGTAAACGTAGGCGGCACTGGAGTTGGTGTCGGCGTGTCTGTGGGCGTGGGCGTGCGCGTGGGAGCAGGCGTGTTTGTGGGTGTGGGTGTCGGAGTCGGCGGAATGGGAGTCGGTGTCGGTGTCCTTGTGACTGGCGGGACCACCAAGGGAACGGGTGTTGGTGGTGGACCATTACCTCCGGACTGGGATGCCACGATTACGATCATCGCTATTGCTACCAGGCCCCCGAAGCCACCGACCGCGATCAGTAGTGAGCGGTTGCTCCACGGAGGTCTCTCGTCACCACCCGCCTGAATTGGGGGTCGAGAAATCGGCGGTGATGAATCGCCACCGTCCATGGTCGGAGGAGAAACAGGCTGCGATGCACCAGGCCCCCCTGTCGCAGGACGCGAAACCGGCTGGGACGCTCGCGGACTCGGAGCTACACCAAGTATCCCTGCCAGGGCGTCGGCCAACTCTCCAGGAGTCTGGTAGCGTTCGTCCGGTGACTTCGCCATACACCGAAGGACTATCGCTTCCAACTCCTCAGGTACATCATCCCGCAGCGTGCGCAGCGACTCTGGGTCCACCTCTATGTGCTGTCGCGCTATCTCATTATTCTGAGCCAGACTGTTCGACGCCGTCGAACTGAACGGCACGGCCCCAGACAGCATCTGGTAGATCACCACTCCCAGCGAGTACACGTCCGATCTCGTGTCTCCACGCTCTCCCATCCACTGCTCAGGGGGCATGTAGTACGGCGTTCCCCACTGTGACCCAGCCTGAGTCATCGGAGCCATGTCAGCAGCGTGTGCTATCCCAAAGTCGATCAGCTTCACGTCACCGTCTTCGTCCAGCGTCGTCAGCAGCAGGTTCTCGGGCTTGATGTCGTGGTGGGTGATACCGCGCCTGCTCGTGCGTGCAGCCTCCAGTGCCAGCGCAGCCTGGTGACCTATCGTGACTGCACGGGTTATATCCAGCGGCCCCAGGTCTATCAGCTCACGCGCCGTGTGAGGAACGTACTCGATGGCGATGAAGTGGGAGCCTTCGTGCTCACCTATGTCTGTGATCCCCGCAATGTTGGGATGGCTGATCGAAGCGACGATCCGCGCCTCGCGCTGGAACCGTGCCACGATCTCAGGTGTTGCCAGGTGCGGATGGAGCACCTTGAGGGCCACCTCTCGGTCTAGCTCGGGATCGTGCGCGTGATACACCGTCCCCTGGCTGCCTGACGCCAGGTTCCTTAGAACACGATATCTACCTATTGTCTCTTGCGGTTGACCAGCCATGACTTACCGGGTTACCCGATGGACCCTCGGCTTCTCGTTGTCATCCTTTGTCAGCTCTTCAATCTCGTTGGCCGGGTCCACCGTGACAATTGCCGTGAATTTGTGAACGCTTCCGCTGGGAGGAAGCGGTATCAAGACAGTGCCTTCAACGGGCTTGACCACTGTCGAACCGCCCCGGAGGCCGCGAATCTGTAAGTCCTCGCTGCATGGAATTCGACCGGGACGTATCGGACAGAGAGGTCCTTCCACGAATTCGATCCTGACACCAAACGCGTCATCGACAGACGGAGTTACTCTGCCGTCTCCGAGGTCATTGGTGAGGGTGAAGAACAGGTCCAGGTAGACTGCGTCGGCATCTGCCACTGGCCTCTCCAGGAACTCTACCTTGGTGAGTTCAAGATTCGGCAGCCGAGTGGCATTGTAGGTCACCGATTGCTCAGAAATGACATATCTCTCATCGTACTCATCCCACGACGAGTTCTCCCTGTGGTCCAGGTAAGCAGATGGGTAGAGAACGGCAACGATCTCGTGAGAGCCTTTTTGGGCTCTCCACTCATCAGACTTGATCTGCCTGACAACGTTTCGATTCAGTCTCCTATCCAGCATCGTAGATGAGAAATACTCCCCGTTCAGGTAAAAGGAGACATCGGCGTCATACTCCGAGCTTCGGGGGCTGGTGTTCTTGACATGGGCCCAGAACGTGACTTCTTCATCGATCGCCGGGTGTTCCGGATGCCAGTTGACTTGCTCGATGACATAGGGCGGTACAAAGGGTTCAAAGGAAGGCAACGTGTAGATTCCGCCCTCCGCGTATGGGGATTCTAAGGATAGACCCAGGGTTCGCGGTTCGACCTCGGCCCGCCACACCATGCTCAAATCCCTCGATTCACCCGGTGCGAGTTCAACAATCGTGACGCCTTTTCCAAGGAACTCCCAAGTATCGTTGTCCACCAACCCTACAAAGAACTCGTCCGCTGTGGCCTCTCCTTGATTGCTGACTGTAACGGAGACTCTCACCTCCTCCCAGATTGCTGGGTCCGCGTTGGAGATAAAGGCGCTTTTGATCGCCAGTTCCGGAACTGGTACAGGCGTCGGCGTAAATGTTGGCGTTGGTATGGGCGTGTTTGTTGGCGTCGGCATGGGCGTGTGCGTTGGCGTCGGTGGAGGCGTATGTGTAGGCGCCGGCGACGGTGTATGTGTAGGCGCCGGCGACGGAGTATGTGTAGGTGTGGGAGACGACGTGGGCGTCTGCGTAGGTGTGGGAGACGGCGTGGGCGTAGGTGTATCCTCAACTGGGGTTGGAGGAATCACAGTCGCTAATACTTTTGCCACGGCCTCTTCCACAGCCTCTGAAATGTCCTTCTCATCGGCAACCTCTGTTGGAGACGGCTCAGGCGTTGGAGTGGGATCCGGAGCGACGACTAGCACCTCGGTCGTAGGCGATCGCCTAGGCTCAACCGGACCTCGGGGAGGCTGACGAGTATCCCCATTTCCTCCGTTGCCGTCATTCCCTCCCACGAACAGCAATGCAACCAGCACGACCAGGATGAGCGCCCCGAAACCACCTGCTGCGATCAGAGGCAGTCCTATCTGTAGGCCCCGCTTCTCAGTGACGGGTGGAGGTGAAGGGGGAGGCGAGACCGGCAGAGACGCGCTTGGCGGCGGTGCTACTCCAAGAATGCCAGCCAGTTCCTCGGCGAGCTCCCCGGGTGTCTGGTACCGTTCGTCAGGAGCCTTGGCCATGCACTTAAGGACAATCGCCTCAAGTGCCTCCGGGACATCCTCTCGAATGGACTGAAGCGAAGTTGGATCGACCTCGATGTGCTGCTGGGCTATCTCATTGTTCTGGGCCATGCTGCTGGCCGCAGTCGAACTGAAGGGCACCTGCCCTGTCAGCATCTGGTATATCACTACGCCTAGCGAGTATACGTCAGAGCGTGTGTCGCCACGCTCTCCCTGCCACTGCTCGGGCGGCATGTAGTACGGCGTTCCCCACTGTGATCCCTCCTGCGTCATTGGAGCCATGTCCGCCGCATGAGCGATCCCGAAGTCGATCAGCTTCACGACGCCTTCGTCGTCAAGAGAAGTGAGCAGCAGGTTCTCCGGCTTGATGTCGTGGTGCGTGATGCCGCGCCTGCTGGTGCGCGCAGCCTCCAGTGCCAGCGCCGCCTGGTAACCAATGGTGACGGCGCGGGTGATGTCCAGCGGTCCCTGGTCGATGAGCTCCCTGGCAGTGTGTGGTACATACTCGATAGCGATGAAGTGGGCGCCCTCATGCTCACCAATGTCCGTAATGCCGGCTATGTTGGGATGGTTGATGGATGCAACGATCCGTGCCTCGCGCTGGAAGCGTGCGACGATCTCCTCGGTCGTCAGGTGTGGATGAAGTACCTTGAGGGCGACCTCACGTTCCAGCTCAGGATCGTAGGCGTGATATACCGTGCCCTGGCTTCCCGAAGCCAGGTTCTCAAGAACCTGGTATTTGCCGATTACTTCTTCTGTTGAATCTGTATCTGTCATGACTCTCTTACTTCAATCTGTTAGCTGTCACGTCACCATGTCGATTTACCAAACAAGCGGGTGGCCTACCATGCATCCAGCGCATACAGGAACTCGTCCTCCGATGCGATGTACACCATGCCATGTGCCACCGCGGGCGAGGTGTGTACGGCGCCCCCCATTTGGTGGCTCCGAAGCACATCTCCAGTATCAGCACGCAGCACGAGCAGTTGGCCACTCCCTGATCCAACGTATACAACCCCGCCAACCAATACAGGCGAGGACTCCGGACTACCCGTTGTGGCATTCCAAAGCTTGCTTCCCGAATTGGCATCCACCGCGTGAAGAGTGCCATCCTGTGACACGATATACACTGCGCCATTCGACACTGTTGGCGAGGAGAGAACAGGGCGTTTTGCGTCATAAGTCCAGACCAAGCCCCCGGTGGACGCATCCAGCGCGTAAACCAAGTCATCGGCTGAGCCGACGTACACCATCCCATTAGCCACCGCGGGCGAGGACTGCACGTCGTCCTCTGTCTCGTAACTCCAGATCACATCCCCGGTGACTGCGTCCAGCGCATACACTTGGTGGTCGTTCGACCCGACGTACACCATCCCGTTGGCCACCGCGGGCGAGGACTGCACGTCGTCCTCTGTCTCGTAACTCCAGATCACATCCCCGGTGACTGCGTCCAGCGCATACACTTGGTGGTCGTTCGACCCGACGTACACCATCCCGTTGGCCACGGTAGGCGACGAAACGATTCGGTTACCCGTAGAGTAGCTCCACTTCCGGTTGCCTGTTGACGCATCCAGAGCGTACAGATAACCATCCCACGACCCGACGAATACCACGCCGCTAGACACCGTGGGCGACGACTGAACGTCACCATCCGTCTCATAGCTCCAAATCCACTCTCCGTTACCCGCATTCAGGGCGTAAACATGGTTGTCCGTCGACCCGACATACACAACTCCACCAGCTACAGTAGACGAAGACCACTTGTTGCCCTTCATCTGCTGGCGCCACCGCAGATGAGTGGTGGGGATCGGAGTCTGGGTCGCCGTAGGGGCGGCAGTCGGAGTCGGAATGCGTGTGGCGGTGGCAGTTGGCGTCGGAGTGCGGGTAGGAGTAGCTGTTGGCCTAGGTGTATGCGTGGGCGTGTAGGTTGGCGTCGGGATCCGAGTGCGAGTCGCAGTCGGTCGTGGCGTGCTTGTGGGCAAGGGCGTGTATGTCGGCTGAATTGGGTACGCAGTTGGCGTCGGGGTCCGAGTGCGAGTCGGAGTCGGTCGTGGCGTGCTTGTGGGTACTGGGGTTAACGTCGGTCTTGGTGTGCTTGTGGGCGGCAGCGTAGGTATCGGTCGTGGCGTGCTTGTGGGCAGAGGTGTGTACGTCGGCTGTAAGGGATACGGAGTCGGCGTCGGTATGGGCGTGGCCGTAGGTTCCGGCGTGGACGTGGGTGTGTGTGTGCCCGTTGGAATCGGAACAGGAGTCTCAGTGGGGGTGGCAGTTGGCGAGTTAGTCGGAGTTGGAGTAAATGCCAACACCAGCGGTCCTGCATCTCCTGCGGCAGAAGTGGGAGTATAGGTCGGTGTGGGAATCGAGACGATAGGCGGAGCCCCAACGGGAGGCGCTGGACGGTCTGGAAGCCTGGGAGGTTCCGTTATTTCCAGTCGAGAAGCTACAACTACACTGAGCACAATAATGATCGTCGCTCCTACCCCTCCAGCGGCTATCAGCGGCAGCCGATTTCGACGAGGAGGTGAGGCGCCTCCCCCTACGTCGACCGGGGGTCTGGACACAGGCAGGGACGCACCTGGTTCAGGTGCCAGCCCAATGACTCCCACAAGGGCATTCGCCATCTCACCCGGCGTCTGGTACCGGTCACCAGGAGACTTCGCCATGCACCTGGCGACTATCGCCTCCAGTGACTCCGGTATATCTCCCCGGATAGAGCGAAGTGTCTCGGCACTCACCTCAATGTGCTGACGTGCTATCTCGTTGTGCTGAGCCAGACTGTTCGATGCCGTCGAACTGAACGGCACCCGCCCTGTCAGCATCTGGTACAGGACCACTCCCAGGGAGTACACGTCCGAACGTGTGTCCCCTCGCTCACCCATCCACTGTTCAGGGGGCATATAGTACGGCGTGCCCCACTGCGAGCCCGTCTGCGTCATCGGGGCCATGTCTGCTGCATGTGCGATTCCGAAATCGATCAGTTTCACTACACCCTCAGTACCAAGTGATGTCAGCAGGAGATTGTCCGGCTTGATGTCGTGGTGTGTGATCCTATGCCTGCTTGTGCGCGCAGCCTCCAGCGCAAGCGCCGCCTCATACGCAATTGTGGCTGCTCGTGTAACGTCCAGGGGACCACGGTCTATGAGCTCCCTGGTTGTGTGAGGAACGTACTCGATTGCGATAAAGTGAACTCCATCGTTCTCACCGATGTCCGTGATCCCAGCTATGTTGACGTGGTCGATCGAGGCGACGATCTGCGCTTCCCGCCGAAATCGAGCGATCACGTCTGGGTTAGCCAAGTGTGGATGCAGCACCTTCAACGCAACCTCGCGGTCAAGCTCGGGATCGTGGGCACGGTACACTGTCCCCTGACTCCCAGAGGCCAGACTCGCGATTACGCGGTATCTGCCAATCATCTCTGAAGGTGCGCCAGTCACAACTCACCTAGACACCTGATAGACCTTGGATTCCACGTTGTCATCCCTTGTTAACTCCTCAACATCGTTGGAAGGGTCCACAGTCACAACTGCAGTGAACCTGTAGGATTCCCCAATTGGGGGAAGTTGAATCTTTACTGTACCCTCCACCGTCTCGATTGCCTCCGAACCGCCCTTTAGTCCGTTAATAAGTACATCCTCGGTACATGGGACTTCGCCATCCCGCAATGGGCAGAAAGGTCCTTCCACAAACTCGACTCGAACAACGAACTCGTCATCTAAAGACGGAGTTGTTCCACCGTCTCCGATTTCATTGGCAACGGTGAAGGACAGGTCCAAATAGATTGAGTCGGCATCTGCCACTGGCCTCTTCAGGAATTCAACCTTGGTCACCGCAAGGTTCGGCACGCGAGTGGCATCGTAGGCCATCGTTTGCGTGGCAATGGCGTACCTCTCATCACTCCTATCCCACGATCTGTTGGGGTCCAGATATGACGATGGATAGAGAACGGCCAAGACCTCGTGAGAACCCCTTTGGGCCTTCCACCCAAGTGACTTCACCTGCTTTGTCACGCCGCTCCTCACACTCCTTTCCAGCGTCGTTGATGCGTGATACTCCCCATCCAGGTAGAAAGCAACTTTGGCGTCATACTCCGAGTCCCGGGAGCTTGTGTTCTTGATATAGGCCCAGAAGGTAACTTCTTCGTTGATCGCCGGATCCTGGGGGCGCCATGATATGCTCCGGTCGAAATCGTAGGGCGGCACAAATGGCTCGATAGAAGATAATGTGTGGACTCCTTCTTCCGCATGAGTGGAGTCCACGAACAGGCCCAGCGTTCGAGGCGTTACCTCAGCCCGCCACACAATGTTCAAGTCCCTATCTTTACCTGGCTCGAGTCCAACTACCTCGTCGCTCTTTCCAAGGGACTCACTGGTTTCATTGTCCACCAACTCGACATGAAACTCGTCGGCAGTCGCCTTTCCCTGATTTCGGACGGTAAATGAAACTATTACTTCCTCCCAGATTGCTGGGTCCTCGTTGGAGACGGACGCGCTTTCGATCGCCAATGCCGGAGTTGGAATAGGAGTGGGCGTGACAGTCGATGTGAGAGTAGGCGTCGGCATAGGCGTGTTTGTAGGCACTGGTGTAAAGGTCGGACTCGCCGTCGGTTCCAGAGTAGGTGTGGCCTCCGGGCTGGGAGTCAAAGTCGGTATAGGCGTGTCATTTGTCCCCGGAGTAGGAGTGGCCGTAGCAGTTGGCGACTTGCTCGGAGTGGTCGTCGATACCGGGGTGACCATGCCCTCTGGAGTAGTAGTAGAACCGGATTCCGATTCTTGCGTGTTCACAGCCTTTTGCCCAGGAGCGGCACTCAAGGTTGGCGATGGCGAACTGGTAGGCTGACTCTCTTCCTGTTCCCCTTGTGGCTCCGGTGTAATCGTGGCCGTCGGTTCCCGCGTGGGTATAGGGGTGACGCTTGGAGTAGGCGTCACCGTTGGTGAAGGTGTCAGAGTAGGGCTGACAGTGGCAGATGCATCCGGTATACCCGTGGGCGCCATTGCCCTTACAGAGTCTGCAGCAGATGCCTTTTCCCCATCAGTGCCCGGCGTGTGAGTCGGAGTGCTTGTCCCATTCCCAGAAGGAACGGCGAATGAAAGACGGTCAGGGACACCATCGCCTTCATCACCATCTCCAGGCTGAAGAACCACGAACGCAATGATGGCAATCACGACTATCGCACCGAACCCTCCGGCTGCCGCAAGCGGCAATCGTCCTCGCCAGGGCGGTCCCGTACCGCCCCCTGCATCGCCTGCGCCACCGGCATCGACGCCCGCCAGCCTCAGGCCAACACCTGTCCGCGACTGCCGGCGCTCGCCGGGCGCGAGTGTGTCCTCAGGAACGTCGTCGCCAGACTCGGACTCCACCGCCCCGGCTATCGAGTTCACCTGTGCGACCACGACAGTGATGTTGTCCGTGCCGCCCGCCGCATTGGCCAGCCTGACCAGCTCTCGAGCGGCCGATCTGAGAGGCCGCCGGTTCAGGATTGTGGCGATCGTGTTTTCGTCGACAAGGCCGTATAGCCCGTCGGAACACAGCAGTATGCGGTCACCTTCTCGAAGCGAGACGCGAGTCAAGTCGACCTGTACGTCCTCGCTCACGCCCAGCGCCCTCGTGAGTACGCTTCTGCGAGGATGTACAGCCGCCTGCTCCGGCGTGAGCAGCCCCCTGGCCACCATGTCCCCTACCCAGCTATGGTCTCGCGTCAACTGAGCAAGCCTTCCCTCTCTCAGAAGGTAGGCCCGGCTGTCCCCCACGTTGCAGATGTGCATCACGCTTCCCACCAGCAACCCGGCGACAAGCGTCGTCCCCATTCCCTGCATGTTGGGTCCCAGGAATGAAGCCTTGTAGACGCCATCATTTGCTTGTTCCACGGCGCCCATGAGCGAGCGCCCAGTCGGCGATGGCGAGTTGGACAGCGCATCAATCAGGAGATCGAGAGACATCTGGCTGGCGATCTCCCCAGCCGCGTGTCCGCCCATTCCGTCCGCTACCGCAAGGAGGGCATCACCTAGCGGGGATTCATCGTCCAGCCGCACGGCGAAGTTGTCCTCATTTCCTGTCCGAACAACTCCGACATCAGTGATGCCCTCAGCCGACATCGGAGACGACTCAGGGACGCTCTTCCCAAAGAATATCATCAGCTGTTGGGTCTCATCAGAGTGAACTCAGACTGACCTAACACCACCCGATCACCAACCGAGATTCGAACGCCCTGCACGCGCTCTCCGTCCACCTGCGTGCCGGACTGCGAGCCGAGGTCCGCGATCGTCGTGCGGTCCGCCTCGACGCGGATCATCGCGTGACGCCGGCTGACGGTCGCGTCTGACAGCATCACCTGGGCTGACGAGTCCCTGCCTATCAGGTTCTGGGACGCTGACAGCAGAAAGCTCCTGCCGGCGTCAGGCCCGGACTGAGCTATGAGCGACATTGACGAACCGGTAGGAGATCCCACCATTGTCGCACCGGAGGTAGGCCCTCCCTGGAATGCCTCCACGCTCATGAGACTGAGCCTCGTCTGCCCCACGATGATGACGCTTCCCTCTCCGAGTTGTTTGCCGGAGATCCGGTGGTCGCCGATCCTCGTTCCGCCCGTGCTGCCAAGGTCTACCAGCGTGAACTCTTCATCCCTCACGAACACCATGGCGTGCGACCGAGAGACCGACGCATCGTCCAGCTGCAGGTCGTTCTCAAGTGACCTCCCAATGGTGTTGTTGCCCTCCTTCAGCTGTATCGTCTTCCCTTCCGATGGCCCCCTGGTGACCACGAGCCATGCCATCGAGACAGCAACGTCCGGCTGCATCGCCATTGTCTGCGCAGGAGAGGGCGCAGCAGCACCTGGCGCGCCTGGACTGGCCACGGCGGTAGCCTGGCTGTCGGGTACGTTCGTCACGTCAGGAGAAACAACTGGGCCAGGGACGGGCTGAACAGGGGCCTGGGGAGTAGTAACAGGAGGTGCAGGCGGGGGAGGAGGTGGCGGTCCGGCGAGCGCGGGAAAGCGTTGAGCATCCAATATCAACCACGCCAGGAAGCAGACGGCCACAAACGAAACAGCCGCTATCGGGATTAGAATGGGGTTCACAGTCGTGTAATCGAACACCACTGTTGCGGCAGCGTTCAGAATTGCCAGAACGCCCAGGCACATAACCGCGACCATCGGCGGCTGCCATCCTCGCCATGTGGAACGTGCCATAGCGGTGACCGTCAACACAGACGCTATCACCAGTGCCGGCAGGCTCCAATAGTCGAGAATCGGGGCCGCATCGCCTAGTATGCCGGCGCCTGCCCCACCATGTTCTGCGTCACCGCAGTTAATCATGGTGACCGAATCAACTTCGTAGCCCCCCACATCGCAGGCATACTCGACCTCATCACCAGACCGCAACAGCCTTGTCTCGTCACGGATGAGGTCGTTGAGCGCGACGGTCTCTTCAAAGTCATCCGCAACCAGGAAGACTGTTCCACCTTCAACGCGGTCGACTACTCCTGAGACATTGATGCGGGAGTCAATCCATTGATCTTCGAAGTCCGCCGGACTGCCCGTCTGGGCCATGACTATCTCGGTCGCCGTATACGGCTCACCGAGGTCTGGGGCTGCCTGTGAACAACCAACTGCCAAACTCAAGATCAGGACAGCCAGAAATGCAACTAAAGATTTCAAGGTACGCCTCCTGTGGCACATTGACTTGTCTGAACGCGGAACCAGCACTCTGCCGACCATGTTCCACTGCTCTGTCGATTGATACATCTCTCGTTCCGGTTAGTCTCCAATATGTTCCTTTTGACCGTCAGCAAGTGTGCGGATGGAGCGGCGCCCGTCCAGGAGCAGCAGCCATAAGAGTTAGACTGCAGGCCCCGTGTGAGGACTAGACACTGATCAAGGGATTCCCTCATGGCAGGAGCAAGCTCTGTAGGCAGACATAAGCAGAGTATATGAAATAGCACTTTATGTCATGATTGGCGAACATGCCAGCGAGATCGGTAGATATTTGGCTGTCTGAGCTAATGTTTTCCATGTTATGCAACATGCAGGACCAAATGTCATCGGATGTAGAACTAGATTTTTCTGTGTCTAAGTACCATGGATTTGATCCGTCAATTCCCTGACTGCACGAGCGGGAGCGAAGGCAAACCTACCAGATTCGTACGCAAATGTTTGTGACAACGTGTCACAAGTTGAACGTGCTTCGTGACTTCTGTGCTCGTCATCCCGGAAAAATCGGGAATCCGCTCCCCCAGAGGCAGCTTCCACACTATCGTCGGACGCTCGACCGTCGGCGGTGTTCCTGCTCACGAGCGCCACGATCAGCGACGTCACCTCGAGCTGCCTCAGCCCGTAAAACAGCGCCTGCACACTCCGTCCTGGAAGATTCCTTCCGGTCCAGAAAATACAGAAGGCCCTCACCGAGTCCACCGAAGCAGACTCGAGAGGGCCATTTACAGACCTGTCCGGGACGGTCCAGCCGTCCGGTATTCAGATACCCGGCTGCAACACCACTCCGCACAGCCGTTCTAGTCCATAAAACACCATCCACCCAGAGATTGCAAGAGAAGAGAATCCCCTGAGATCCCCTCTCCCTGAGGGAGAGGCGAAAGATTCACGGTGCGCCGCCGAAGAGACAGGGACGATGGCGAATTACCCCCCACACGAGGCGGTGATTGTCTCAGTCCAACTGCCTCAGCCGTGGGTCCAGGGCGTCCCGTATCCAGTCACCCATGAAGTTGAAACCGACGACCGTCAAAAAGATCGCCATACCGGGGAAGAATGCAATGCCCCAGGAACTTGCAAGGTAGTTCCTGCCGTCGGACACCATCGCGCCCCAAGCCGGCGTGGGCGGCGGAATACCTACTCCCAAGAAGCTGAGAATGGATTCGGTCAGGATGAGGCTGCCGACCTGGAGCGTGGCAACCACGATTACCGTATTGAGTACTCCCGGAAGAATGTGGCGGATGAGGATCCTGAGGGCCGGTGCCCCTGCTACACGGGCCAGCGCGACGTAGTCTAGCACCTTGAGCGCGTGCGTCTCCGCTCTAACCTGACGGGCGAACGGCACCCAGCTGAATAGCACCAACACGCCAATCACACTCATGTAGCTTGCTCCAGCCACAACCAAAATCACGAGCGCAGCCATTATCAACGGGATAGCGAGGAATATCTCGACGATCCGCATGAGTATCTCGTCTATCCATCCCCCGAAATACCCGCTGATAAGGCCGTACGCTGTGCCGAACACCATACCGATGATGATCGCTGAACCGGCAACCAGCAGAGATACCCTGGCCCCGTGGATGATCCGGCTGAGAACGTCCCTGCCCTGCAGGTCCCCTCCCAGAATGTGCTCGCTGCTGCCGCCTTCTTCCCACATCAGCGGGGCGCGGCGGGCGCTCAGTGACGCCTTCACAGGATCATGCGGCGCTATCAGGTCGGCCGCCGCCGCCGCGAAAACCAGGGTGAAGAGAATGACTATGGATAGTAGCGGCCACCGGCGGATGCGGCGCAGATTGCTCCTCCACGTACCATCGTCGGACATGAAGAGCGCCGAAGACTCTGTCGTATTGGCGTCCCCGCTCTGCACTATGCGTACCTTACCCTTGGATCTATGAGAGCCAGGATAATGTCGACCAGGAGATTTCCTATGATGAACAGCAGCGTAAAGAGAAGCACGAGACCGGCCAGCATCGGAAAGTCGTTCTGAAGCACGGCATCAATGGAGAGACGTCCAATGCCGGGCCATCCGAAGACCGACTCGGTCACTACAGTGCCGGTGCATAGACCGGCGAGCAGCAGCCCGCTGTACGTAAGGGGCGCGGTCGAAGCGTTTTTGAAGGCGTGCTTCCAGATGACAGCGTTATTGGAGACTCCCTTCGCCCTTGCCAGCTTTACGAACTCTTCGTCGAGCACACTCAGCATGCTGGAACGGACAAGTCTCAATATGCTGGCCGCAAACAGCCAACCCAGCGTAATGGTTGGCAGGACGTAGGAATCCAGCCCGCCCTTCTTGGCAGCCGGAAGCAAGTCCAGCCATACGGAGAATATCAGGATTAGCATGAGGCCGATCCAGAACGGTGGCAGCGCCTGGCCCGTAACCGCTATGAAGCGCCCTACGAGGTCGACCATCGTTCCACGATGAACGGCCGACAGGACTCCCAGGGGAACGCCTACGGCTATCGAAAACAGGAACGTTGTGAATCCGAGTTGTACCGTGGCCGGAAGTTTCTCGAATATAGCGGTTGTGACGGCCCTTCTCTCCCACAGGCTGTCGCCCAGGTCGCCACGAGCGGCCTTTGAAGCCCAGACCAGGTACTGAACGGGAAGTGGCTTGTCGAGGCCCATCTCTTTGCCCCAGGCATCCCACGTTTCCTGCGTCACTCCCCGGTTCATGAACATCGTCCGAGGGTCACCCTGGATCCGAGACATGGTGAAGACCAGTACCGACACCGCACACAGCGTGATGAGCATCAACAGCACTCGTCTGATAAGGAACTGCACCAAGCTAAGTATGACTCCTCAGATGGCCCGACCAAATCGCAGGCCTGGTTGCTCTGTAACTGCGGAAGTTTCTGGAAACTGAAGAAGCCGCAATCCACCCTTCGGAGGTACTTGAGCTATGGATTGGCGTACCAGACGCGGGGATGTGGGCTAACAAAGTAGTTGAGCTTGTTGACGACCATGTGGCGTGCGCACAGCCGCCAACAAGCCTACCCCAGTTCCAGGTATTTCCTAACCCTTCAGCCGATTACTGATCGGCGATATGGATGCCCTCGATCTCGGGCATGGCAAGGTTATGCTCCACCATGGCCACGTCGCCAATGCGGGGCCCGACTATCATCGGATCCAGCCAGTCCAGTGATGTGACCACAGGAAGGTCCCCCAGGTACGAGTGATACTCGAAATAGGGTATGAGGGCGTTCCATGCCTCATCCGGGTCGCGGTAAGACGCGGAGAAGTTCTTGTGGACATCGTACCCAATTGGGTCGTCGTATCCGCTGTTCCACTTTGTGCAGCCATCGATCAGGTCGCACAGATAGTCAGTGTACTGGACCAGTTCGATGTCTCCACCCCATGGGAATGCGAAGACGTCCGTGAGCGCGCCCCGTTCGAAGAACTCTGGTCTTCGTGAGGAGTAGGCGCTCTTGTCGATGGTCACATTGATTCCCAGCTCTTCCCACATCGGCACTATCGCTTCTGCGACTTCAATGAACGTGTCCGGAGGGGTAGCAGTCGGAATCCAGAGCGGCATCTCAAAGCCGTCAGGGAATCCGCCCATGGCCATAAGTTCCCGGGCCTTTTCAACGTCATACGGATGGACCCACTTGTCCTGGTGGCGTGGGTTGCACGTATCAATCACGTACACGTACTGGTGGCAGCCCTGCCCGAACAGGATGAACTCGTTGATGGAGTCCCGGTCGATCGCGTAGGAGAGCGCTCGCCGGAGATTCCTGGCTCTCTCGAGGTCCTCTTCGTTGCCCGGTTCTCCAACCCACGGGTTTTCAAGCACTGCCGGAGCATTGGGCGTTCCATCGCTCAGGGTCGGCTGGATCTGGAAGTTACCTCCCATGAAGAACACCGCGGACGTCTTCCCCGCTATTGCGCCCTGCACGAGCCTTATGCCCGGCTCGTTCACAATCTGGTCCAGCAACGGGATCGATACATCGGTAATGTCGCCCTGGCCGCCCCTCATCAGCGCGATGCGCGTCGCCTGCTCAGGCACCTCTATGGCTCGCACAATTTCGAAGTCGGGGGTGTTCCGCCAGTGGTTCTTGACCGCTTCCAGGGTAATGATGTCGTCGTTGACGTGCGACTGCACCTTGTATGGCCCAGTTCCCATGAAATTCGAACTGTGGGCCTCCTCGCCAACGTCGTCGTAGTAGTCCTTGTTTTCGATTGCCGTCCCGGAACCCAGTCCCCGCGTTGTCAGAATGTAGCGAATGGTGGGCCCGCTCTCACCCCAGTCCCACTGGATCGTGTTCTCGTCGACGATCCTGGGATTCTGGAAGTCGTCTCGGTACCAGCCCGTGAAGTGGCTGACGGTTCCCTCCCGGGACCCGTTCTGATAGGACCAGTGAATGTCCTCCACGTCAACGGTGCCGTATGCGGGATCGTGCCAGGGAATGCCAGGCTGAATGGTCCAGGTTATCCCCACCTCGTCAACGACCCACTCTCTGGCGATCATCGGCAGAAGTGTTCCGTCCGGCTCCACATCCAGCAGGTGCTCTGATACCGCCAGCAGTGTTGACATCGAGTTGTATGGGTAGTTTGCAATCGGCCTGTGCCAGTTCGCGGGGCCAACGTCGCTGGCTACGATATTTAAAGTCGAGCCTGGGACGGGTCGTTCCATGGGACGTTCGGCTTCGACCACGACCTCCTTGACCACCTCCACCTCTTTCAGCACTTCCCTGATGACCTCGACTGGTTTCTCGACCACGACCTCCTTGACCACCTCTTTCTCAACCACCACCGTCTCGCCCGGCACTTCTACCTCTTTCACGACTTCCTTGACGACGGTCTGGCCGGGTACCTCGACCGTCTTTACTACTTCCTTGACAACGGTTTCGCCTGGCACCTCGACTGTCTTGACGACCTCCTGGGTGACCACCTTTTCAACTGGAACTTCCTTGATGACCTCTACCTCTACAACTCGCTCACCTGCGCAGGCCAAGGCAGCCACCGCAACAAGCATTGATACAGCCAGAAGCGTCAGATACGACCTACTGCTTACCATTCGTAAATTCATCGCTTACCCCCTCCTGATGCATTGGTAGAAACGGGCCGACTAAACCGTGGTGGTCAGGGCCCAGAATCGGGAATCTCGAAAATCCCTTCCCGTCAGACTCTCGGACATCAAACTCGCCGTGGACAGGGCGAAACAGAGACTGGCCACCCGATCATTACAATTTCGGGAATGATGTTTCCTGAATTTTTAGCAGACTATCAGCGAAGTCAGGGGCTGTCAATTTGGCAGGAGCCTCCCTACGGCAGCAAGGGTCCCCTCTCCCTCAGAGCCTGCCCCGGACTTGATCCGGGGGAGAGGGTTGGGGTGAGGGTGAGACCTGTCCCTGGCCATACGTAGCAGCGAACCAGAACCCAACCGTCGTTCCGGCCATCGTCGGAACCCAGAGGAGTGGAGCATACGTAGGGACGGTTCGCGAACCGTCCAGCACTCCCCCAAGTTGTCCCCACACAACCCTTCGTAATAAGATGCGCCAAAGGCAGCGGATACGACCCCCGTATCTCCCCCTGCCTTTCGATCACCGGACGTATGGACCCGCGGCTTCTCCCCGAAGTCCGCCATATCAGTGGAGGCTAAAGTGGACGAGGATCGAGACCTTTACATGATGATGCTCCGCCGGATGATGCTCATCCGCGAGTTCGAGGAGAACGTCAAGCAGCTCGTCCAGCGCGGCGAGCTAGTGGGCATGGCCCACTGCTACATCGGCGAGGAGGCCGTGGCGGTCGGAGCCTGCGCTGCCCTGCGCGACGACGATTACATCACCGGCAACCACCGCTCGCACGGACACCCGATCTCCAAGGGCGGCGACGTCCGCCGAGCCATGGCCGAGCTGCTCGGCAAGGCCACCGGCTACTGCAAGGGCAAGGGCGGTTCGATGCACCTTGCCGACTTCGACATAGGCATCCTCGGCGAGTCCGGCATCGTAGCCTCGGCCCTGCCGGTCGCCGTCGGCGCCGCCATGGGCAGCAAGATGCAGGGCAACGACCGCGTCGTGGTCGCCTTCTTCGGCGACGGCGCCTCCAACCAGGGCGCGTGCCACGAGGCGATGAACCTCGCCTCCATCTGGAAGCTGCCCGTCATCTTCCTGTGCGAGAACAACCAGTACGCCGTGACCACCAGCTTCAA
The DNA here is from genome assembly GCA_965116415.1 of Dehalococcoidia bacterium. Taxonomy (GTDB): domain Bacteria; phylum Chloroflexota; class Dehalococcoidia; order Lucifugimonadales; family UBA1123; genus VXRN01. The sequence continues at coordinate 3,336,536 of OZ220693.1, read as the reverse complement.
GGATGCAGTCGCCGTCGAGAACATCTCCGACCGCGCATCCGCATACGACATGCCCGGCGTGCTCGTGGACGGCCAGGACGCGATGGCGATGTTCGAGGCCACCACTGAGGCTGTCAGGCGTGCCCGCGCCGGCGAGGGCCCGACGCTCATCGAGGCGCGCACCTACCGCTACGAGGACCACTCGGAGGGCCTCGTCCGCATCCTGCGAGAGTCTTACCGCACCGACGAAGAGGTCGCTGCGTGGCGCGAGCGCGACCCCATCGAGGTCCACTCCAGCTGGCTCGTCGAACAGGAGATTGCCTCCAGCGAGGAGATCGAAGCCGTCCGCACAGACGTCGCCGAGACCATCGCCGAGGCCCTCGAGTTCGCCCGAGAGAGCCCCTACCCCGAGCTCGACGACCTCCTAACCGACATGTACGCCGACCCCCTACCCACCTACAACTGAGGACCAAGCTATTCCCTTCCAACCCGTCATTCCCGAGTAAGCGGGAATCCAGGAGCGGAACAGACAAACCCCCTCTCCCTCAGGGAGAGGGCTGGGGTGAGGGTGAAGCCACTCTCCCAACCAACAAAGACTAATGGACCGAACCCCCATAACTCGTCATTCCCGCGAAAGCGGGAATCCAGGGGCGGAACAGACAAACCCCCTCTCCCTCAGGGAGAGGGCTGGGGTGAGGGTGAAACACAGAGGAACAACCTTCTCTGCCATCCCCCCAGAGGTGAAATAACCAGGGAGGCACCACCAATGCCTGAGATGACCTACGCAGATGCACTGAACATCGCAATCAAAGAAGAGATGCGCCGCGATGAGAACGTCTTCATCATGGGCGAGAGCATCCGAGGCGGCATCTACGGCGTCACCGGCGGCCTCTCCCAGGAGTTCGGCGATCGCGTCATAGACACGCCACTCTCCGAGAACGGCTTCATGGGCGCCGCAGTCGGCGCCGCAGCCGTCGGCATGAGGCCCATCGTCCAGTCGCTCTCCAGCTTCCTGTGGGTCGCGATGGACCAGCTCATCAGCCAGGCCGCGAAGATGCGCTTCATGTTCGGCGGACAGGTCAACCTGCCCGTCGTCTACAGGTGCGGCATGATCTACGGCGCGAACAGCGCCGCCCACCACACCGACAGGCCCTACCCGATGCTGATGAACATGCCCGGCCTGAAGATCGCCATCCCGACGACCCCGGCCGACGCCAAGGGACTGCTCAAGACCGCAGTGCGAGACAACGACCCCGTCATGTTCTTCGAGGACAACAACCTCACCGGAACACGCGGTGAGGTCGACGAGGACGAAGAGTACACCATCCCCTTCGGCGTCGCCGACGTCAAGCACGAGGGCGACGACGTCACGGTGGTCGCCCTCGCCGGAATGCTCCGCCGCGCCGTGGCCGTAGCAGAGGCTCTCGAGGACGAGGACATCTCAGTCGAGGTCATAGACCCGCGCACGATTGTCCCTCTCGACACCAGGACGATCCTCGACTCTGTCGAGAAGACCGGCAGGCTCGTGATCGTCGACCCGGCGCACAAGAGCTGCAGCGTGGCCTCCGAGATCTCGGCAATGGTCGCCCAGGAGGGATTCTGGAGCCTCCAGAGCCCGATCCAGCGAGTCACAAGCCTCGACTGCCACTTCCCGTTCAGCCCCGCGCTCGAATCCGAAGTATTCCCCAACGAAGACAAGATTACCGACGCCATATACGCCACACTCGAGTAGGAACCCAAAATGGCCACCAACGTACTTCTCCCCCAGTGGGGCATGAACATGGAGGACGGGACCCTCACGAAGTGGCTCGTCAACGAGGGCGACGAGATCGCCGAAGGGCAGCCGCTGGTCGAGGTCGAGACGGCCAAGATCAACTCCGAGCTCGAGTCCCCTGCCACCGGCGTCGTTTCACACATCATGGCTGCCGAGGGCTCCCTGGTGAAGGTCGGAGAGCTGGTGGCGGTCATAGGCGAGCCTGGAGAGAACCCGCCAAGGCCCGAACCGGGCGCTCCGACGTCCCCTGCCGCGGCACGAAGACGACAGCGACCTGGCCGTGAACGCCCCACGCGAGGCGGCGGAGCACGGCAGGTCACCCCGGTGGCAAGACGGCTGGCACGAGACAGCGGCATCGACCTCGACGAGGTCAACGGCACCGGTCCACGCGGCCGGATCACCGAACAGGACGTCCGAGACGCCATCGAGGCAAAGCAGCGACCACAGCGGACGCGAGTCCAGGTCGTCCCTCGGGCAAGACAGCTTGCCCGCCAGGAAAGCATCGACCTTGCCGACGTGGTCGGCTCAGGACCCAGCGGACGCATCGTCGTGGGCGACGTGGAGCGCTCAGTCGCAGAGCGCGACGCCGGAGCGGCCCGCGCAGACGCCATAGCCGAGACGGTCCCACTGACCGGTCTCCGCAGGACGATAGCCGACCGCATGGCCATGAGCGTCAGCACGATGGCGCAGGTCACGCTGACGACCGAGGCTGACGTCACCGAGCTGCTGAAGCTCCGGGAGTCGCTGGTCTCCGAATGGCGACCTCACCGGCTACGCCCCCTGGACCTGGACATCATAATCACAGCCGTGGCCCAGGCGCTCAGAGAGCACCCAAGGCTGAACTCACACCTCGTCGACAACGACGTGCAGCTGCTCAAGGAAGTGAACGTCGGACTCGCGGTGGCGGTGCCCGACGGCCTCGTCGTGCCCGTACTCAGAGGAGCCGACGCGCTCGACCTGCTCGGCACGGCCCAGGCGATGCGAGGGCTCGCAGACAAGACCCGCAGGGGCGACCTCGGCATCGACGACGTCACAGGCGCCGGCTTCACAGTGACCGCGCTGTCCAACTACGACATCGACGTGTTCACGCCGATCATAGACCCGCCGCAGGTCGCGATACTCGGCCTGGGCCGCGCCATAGAGAAGCCGGTCGTCGTAGACGGAGAGATCGTCGTCCGCTCGATGATGCACCTCAGCGTCACCTTCGACCACCGCGCCCTCGACGGCGTCCCAGTGGCCGAGTTCATCCGCACGCTCAAGGGCAAGCTCGAAGCGCCGGAGTCGCTGCGCTAATTGAGGAGTGAGTGAAGAGGAGTGAGGAGTGAGAGGTGTTAAGCACCTCGGCGCCTGCGCCGCATCACTGTAAGCATCCTGCTCACCTCATCTAACAGCGACCTTAGGGTCTCAGTCTCCTTCTCAGGGAACCATCCAAGGTCCTCACACAGGGTAAGAAGTGTCTCGGTTTCGGCGAGCGATCCCTGTGCAATTGCCAGGAAGTTTGCCTTGTCCCGTGCCGTCTCCCTTGTCCAACCTTCCGCAATGTTGGCAGGCACTGAAACTGCGGCACGGGTGATCTGCGACCTCATCCCGTAAGTCTCTTCCCGCGGCAGCCGTGGAACCAGACGATACACTTCCTTTGTGGCCTCCATTGCCTTCTGCCACAGGTTAGTCTCCCTGTAGTGAAGCGACTCTCTCACTCCTCTCTCCTCTTCACTCACTCCTCGTAACAACGCAGCAGGGGCGGTCTTTCGACCGCCCCTGCGCTTGTTTAGCCTATTTCCGATTTCGCCCTAGCGGACTGCTGACCTCCGACCTCGCACCACGCGCGTGCCGGTGTAGACCATCAACGCACCCGTGAGTGCCAGGACTATCAGCAGGCCTACCGGCGCCGTTGCGTCGCCGACCTCGGGCTCTACCTCAGCCGGGACTGCCGTTGGCGTGGGCTCTGGCACTGCCGTCGGCTCAGGAGTCGGGACCGCTGTCGGCGTGATGCCCGCGACCTGGTACATGGCCGTCTGGAGGATGTCCTCGTCGACCGTCAGGGCCAGGCTGCCAAGGCTCCTGAGGCCCGTGACGGTGACGGATACGCCGCCGTCATCAGTGAGGCCCATGGAGAACCTGCGATCGCTCCAGGTGCCCTCAGCACTCATCTGCTGGACGCTGAATGCGCCGAGCGCGTTGGCCTGGAAGACCGTCGGCAGACCGCCGAGGTCGTCGACCATGCTGGAGCTGAGCGTCATCACGACCGTCGCGCGGCGGATGAGTTCAACGTTGCTCTCGAGGTTGCCCTCTGCGTCGAAGGCCTTGACCATCGCGCAGGCCTTGAGCGCGCCGCTCGCGCCCTCGCAGTTAGCCGCGTCCGTCACGACCATGACCTGGTATGTCCGGGCCCTGGACGTGGTGGGCAGCATCACGGTGGCCATGCCGTCCTCGGAGCTAACAGTAGCGCTCTCGTCCGGCTGGACCGCTGTCGCACCCTCGACCTCAGTCACGTCGACCTTCTCGATCGCCACAGGGGTCGGAGGAGCCGGCGGGACCGCAGTCGGCCTCGGCGTGCGGGTCGGGGCTGTCGGTGTTACGTCGGGATCAGGTGTCGCCGTGGGCGGCACAGGGGTCGCCGTTGGGTTGGGGGCCGTGCCGACATTGAGAACCGAGTCATTCATCGGGTGATCGGTGCCCTGGTCGTCCCTCAACACACCAGTGAAGTTGTAGGCGCCCTCAGTTGCGGAAGCGGTCACCGTGTAGGTGAAACTGCTATCGCCGAAGAGCGTGAACCTAACCGAGTTGCCGCTCAAGGTGGTCACCTGAGAAGAAGGCAAGCTGCTGGTCACATAAGTAAAGTCCGTAGGAATCGATTCTGTGATCCCGCCGAACTGGCCGTAGTTGCTTGCTTCAATCGTAACTACGACGTTCGAGCCCGGGTCGACGTACTCAGACGGGAACGACCTGGTCGCCTTCGGGCCACCCTCAGGGGCAGCCACGTAAACGTCGGAATCACCACCTACGTCGTGGTCCATACTCTGGTCGTCCCTGAGGATGCCAGAGAACATGTAAGAGCCGGGACGACTTGAAGCGGTCACGGTGTAAGTGACACTGCTCTCACCGAACAGCGTGAACGTCACTTCCTGCCCGCTAACCCGGGTTGCCGAATGTGTACTGGACCCATAGGCAAACCCTGTCGGGAGAGTCTCTACGACTCCGCCGAAGCTGCCGTACTCGCGGACATCCACGGTGACGGTGAACGACTCACCCGGAGCGACCTGCGAGGCAGATATCGCACGGGTGGCGGAAGGCCCCCCAACGGGCGTGCTTGGTGTAGCTGTTGGTTCCGGGGTGTCAACAACCGTAGCTGTCACGCTGACTGTGTTTTGACCGCCGACTGTGTGATCCACGCTCTGGTCATCGCGAAGGACACCGTCGAAGTGATGGTCACCTCCGCCCTGACTTGGAGCAACGGCCGTGTAGGATGCACTGGTTCCACCGAACAGTGTGAAGGTAAGGGTAATCCGGCCACTCGAGTCGGTGCCTTCCCTTGGGCTCGGGCTTCCTGAATTTGCCTTGTAAGTGAAGTCAGTTGGAAGAGTTTCAATGATACCGCCGAACTGGCCGAAATCACTGGCCGTTACGGTTACGTCAACCTCGCCGCCGGGGGCTACCGATGTGGTGGAGAGGGTCCTGGTAGCGCTGGGCGTTGCCTGGGCAACCACGGAACCGGATTCCGGAAGCAGCAGCCCAAATACTCCCAAGGCCAATCCCAAGGCCACCAACAGCGGCACCCACGCTTTTCTGTTTCTGACCAAGTTCCCTGTCTCCTTTTCATGTGTAAGGCTCGGGACACCGGCGCGTCCCGAGCCACTTAATTCTTAACCTACCGACTCTGGCCTATGACTATGGGAACAGGTGGAGGTTGATGACTGCGACCACGTCGTCCCTGGTGATGGCACCAGCGAACAGATGATCATTGATCGCATCGATTACCTCGTCCCTGCTCATGATTCCATCGTCGTTCGAGTCGTAGCGGTTCGCTAGACCAACGTTGTTGACGTTGATTGTTACGTCGATCATGGCGTACTCGCCTTCCTCATCGGTGGCGGTGACCGTGACCATGTAAGTCATCTTCGTCTCGTAGTCCAGAGCCGCGCTAGTTGTAATCTGACCAGTTTCCGCGTTGATTCCGAACGATCCGGCGTCTGTGCCGCTCAGCGTGTAGGTGAGCGTATCGCCGCGGTCGGCGTCCGTAGCCGTGACCGCAGCACCGACTGCCGTGCCGGAGGCGGAATTCTCATCCACCGACCTGCTGGTCGTCGTAGCCGAGAACATCGGTGCGGTGTTCAGAGCTGGCGGCGGACCCTTGAGCTCCTTCGGCGCCGTCGGACGCTCGTTCACGTCCATGACCCTGATCGTCACCCTGTAGGTGCTGACCGAAATCGTCGCGTCAGGGTCCGACACCTCAATAACGTAGGTGTCCTTCGTCTCAGCGTCCAGGTGGGTCACCGGCCTCAGAGCCAACTGCCCACGCTTGTCGCCTTCGATCTCCGTAGCCGTTGTGGGATCTCCAGCCGTCGCCAGTGGTCCCTGGAGGCTAACATCGTAGTAGACGAAGAAGCCGTCAGTTCCGAAGTTTGTTAGATCGACAGGATCGTCCTCATCGTCGCTGGAGTGGTCGTAGTCCTCAGCGAAGACGAACGAGCCTGCATCGGGGCCGCTGATAGCGTCACGGTACTCCGTGTTGTCACCAGCGCCTGGAATCTTGTAGCCCAGGTCCTCGAGCGGCACGCCCACGTAGCCGGTGGACGGGACGTTCTCGTACACCATCCTCGTGATCATCTCGACGCCCGTGGACGGCCCGCTGGGCGCGTCTGGATCGTCGGGGTCCGGCTGGACGGCGTTGTCGGTAACCTTCGACCTCGTCCTGTCAGAGTTGTAGTACAACGGGTCACCAGTAGCATCTTCGGCAGCCTCTGCAGCAGAAACTATGCCGTCATCGTTGTCGTCCAACGCATACTTATGCTGTTCAACGTCCGTGTCCGTGTCGGTGTTCGGCTTGTCATTCCGCTCGTCCAGCGCGGTGACTGGATCGTTCTCCACGTTGTTGCCGTCGCGGTACTCGACCATCGCCCAGACGAACCGTCCAGCCTCAGGCTTGTACTCACTGGCCGTGGCTTCAGGGATAACGGTCCAGAGCGCGTCCAGATCGAACTCGCCGTCGTTGTTGGCGTCCCTTGCATTTGTTGCATCGGGAGTGGCGGGCAGAGAGACGACCCTGGTCGAGGTCGCAGTGGCCCAGGACCAGTTCGTGATACTCACGACGCCGTCCGGGTCGGTGATCGTGGCGATCACGGGCATGCCGTCGTCCGGCTGCTCGGGCGAGAGCACGAGCTTACCCGCCTCATCCACGTTCATAACCGTGACCCTGACATTCTTGGTGCCCATGGCGCCATCCTCGTCACGGACCGTAATCGTCACCTCGTACACGTTGTCGCGGTTTGCGTCCATCGGGTTTTCGAAGTCGGGCCGGTTCGCATTCTTGAAGTGGAGCCTTCGCCCGATCCCGTCTGCCGGGATGCTGTATTCGAAGAGTGCTCCATCAGGACCAGCGATAGGCTCAGGCCAGATCGCGCGGTCCACGAGGTCCTCCTCAGTCCGCTTGTAGAGGTTGGGGGCGGCCGGATCAAGAGTCAACTGATTGTCTGCCACAGCAGGATCATTCGCGTTGTCCGGGTTGCTGTCGTCGTCCGTCATATAACCGAGACCCACGTACTTGTCGAAGACGGAGTCCTTGTCCGTGCTGTTGACCTCGTATACGGCTAGCTCAGCTACGCCTCGCGTTATTCTCGGAGCCTCATTGACATCGGAGACATTGATGGTCACCACGATGTCGTCACGGTTCTCATCATTTGTGGTTTCGCCTGAGGGGTCTGTGGCCCGGACGACCACCGTGTACGACCCGTCAGCCTCGAATCCGCCATCGCCGCTCTGAACCTCGTAGCTGAGTTTGCTCTTCACCATAATCTGGCCGGTGGCCGGGTCTATGCTGAAGAACTTTACGTCCCCTGGAACGACCGAGTTGTTGCCGTCAGCATCAGTGGCAGCGCCTGCACAAGGAGTGCCATCGGCAGTTGCACTTGCGCAAGTGTCCACTATTTCGTAGGTCAGTATGTCGTCGTCCTCATTCTGCAGTACCACCACGGGAGCACCCACAGGATCGCCCACAGCGGCATCCTCGGCTATCTCCCGAGAAGCCCTGCTTGCGTTAAAGTCCGGCGAGTTGTTGGCGTCGTGTGAGACGTCGGGCCGCACCGAGTAGACCGTTATGCCCGTGGAAGTGGATGTGGTGGTGTCATCGTCCTGGCCGTCCCTGTACACGGCCCTGACCAACAGGTAATCACCCTCGTCGACCTCGTCACCGAGGGCAGGCGGTGTACCGCCCGCACCTGCTTCGGTGCGCTCGTCGACATTAGGGGTCTCCGCGCAATCGCCCTGGGGCCGGTAGGTGTCTCCTGTTGGAGCAGAGGCACTACCCGACTCGCCTGCTGGTAGACAGCTACCAGTGGCTGCGCCTGTGAAGCCTTCCCACTGGCTCTCAATCAGTTCCCACTCGCCGGCCAGCGCGGCATCCGTGTGGCCCGGGTTGCGGTTAGGATTGGAGACCTTAGACCTGTACCAGGCATAGGTGACGGTGTTGGCGCCATCTGTTCGCACACCATCGGGATCAGACACCGAAGCAGTTATCGCAGTGCCAACCTCTGGCTGGAGCCAGTTGAAAGTTACCTTGCCATTTTCAGATGAATTCGTGACCCGGACGACGACATCAAGTTCGGCGTCCATGTTCGGCCCACCGCCGACCGCAGACATCTCGGTGGCCCTCACCGTCACTTTGTAAACGTCCTTGCTTCGGGCGGGCACATCTGCGGCAGCTTCAGAGCTAGTAGCGCTGCCCTTTCCACTCTCGTAGTCTGGATCGATGCTGAACACTAGCTGTCTGCGGTCCTTACCGTCGTTTACGTCCTGTACGTCTTCAATCGCGAAGTCGGAGGCGTCAGCTCCGGTGAGTTCCCACCTGAGGCCCATTCCATCGGGTTCAACCGCAGCTATCTGGACCACCGGGTTCGTTCTCATTTCCGCGTACGTCGTCGTGGCCGCGACCCTGTCACGCGACTCCTTATCAAAATATGGAGACTCGTTCAGGTTCTGTAGCGTTATATCAACCTGCGCCGTGGCCTTACGGCTGCCGTTTTCATTATCGGTAGCAGTGACTATGAGAGAGAAGGTGTTGTTGCCTTCATAGTCCAGCATCGGGTCGTCCATTGCGGGACAATCGGCTAAGGCGGCGTCGGAGAAGGTGCCGTCGGCCGCCGGACGCTCGCAGTTCAGGTCAACACCGGATCCAACAGGATTGGGGAAGTCGACCTCGCCAACCCTGATCTGGCCGGAGTCCTCATCTATAGTGAAGTACTCTTCGTCGCCCGTGATAGTGGCGTTAATGTCGTACCTAAACGTGGTCTTCAGGTTGCCCTTGTCGTCAAGCTCGGGGACCGCCTGAACTGGCGCGCCGACGATGGTCCTTACTTCCGCGTTCTCGGCCACAGTCCTATCGAAGGAACTGGCAGCGAACTCAGGAGCATCCACTCCACTGGGATCTGTAGGCGCAATGCGCACCGCGTTCGTTGAAACCGTCATCACGCGATACAACTTGTCGGCAACCACGCCATCAGTCGAGGTAGCCGAGTCCTTGGCCAACGGCTGGCCCTCGGCCCCCTTCATGGTGCGCTCGTCTCTGTACACCGATGCGGCGCTCCTATCATCGAGGTCGCTCGTGACGTCGGTGTAAGTAGCGGTCACACGGAGATAGTAGCCGTTGTCGTCCTGTTCCTTCGCCGTGGTTCCCTTGTCATCTTCCCTGGGGATATAGGTACTGGCCGTGGCGCGGGGGATGACCGTCCAGGTGGCGTTTGGAGCAGTAGAAGTCGCCCTCTCCCATTTCCAGGTGACGACCGCAACGTTGTTATCGGGATCGTCCACCGAAGCGGTAATGGGCTGACCGATTAAAGGCTGGTCCTCATCCAGCACCACCATGCCCTGCTCATTCTGGTTTACCACGAAGATGGTGAGGGGCCTTGTGGACCTGGCACCAGGGCTGTCAGTGGCAACCAGTGTCACCTTGTAAACGCTGTCGCGGTTGGAGTCGGTGGGATTCTCGTAGTCAGGCGCACTCGCGAACCTTATTGCGATAGGCTCATCTGGCCCGCCGAGTCCTGTTGCTACGCGCAAACCCGTGGAAGTCAGGACGAAGTCGTCTGCGTCATCACCCTCCAGGGTCCAGAAGATCTGGCCGCGCGCGTCCGCATCCTCTGCGGTAAACACGTTGTTGGCGCCCAAGCCGGCGCCATCCTCACCAGGCAGAGGCATATCGGGCATACCATTATAAGGCGTGTCCGGGCGGCCGTTTCCGTCCGGGTCGTCGCTGTCCTGCTCGTTAACCACGAGCTCAGAAGGTGCGGGCGGAACCGGCACGTCGGCGGCGTCGGCCGCATTCTCGGCGTTTGCCCGTAAGGTTTCTTCGTCCAGGCTGCCCATTATGGTGGGGGCGTCGTTGACATCGGTGGCGGTAACAGTGACTAGCTGCTCGTCCCTCTCGCCGCTGGGGTCTGTAGCCCTTATGAAGAACTTATACACACCTCCAGGCCTGCTTTCAAAGTTCAGAGTGCCGTTAACGGTGAGTTGACCGTCGGACACGCCGACCTTGAAGAGCTTCACATCATTAGCGTTATCTGTAAGGCGGCCTTCACCTGCCGTTCCACCATCAGGAATGTCAAACGGCGTGTCGGGATCTTTGTCGTTGTCAAGCTCATAGGTGAGAGTGTCACCGTTAGGATCGGTGGCCACAACGGCTGCACCCAAGGGAGTACCCTTGGCGCTGTTCTCGGGGATGCTCCTCGCGTAGTTTCCAGAAGAGCTAAAGCCTGGGGAGCCGTTCTCAGGATTGACAACATTTGGGCCATCGTTGTCCGAGGAGACCTCAGCGCGAACCGGATTCGCCGAAACTGCGATCGCAGTCCTTATGTCGCCTTCGACAGGGACATTAGTGGCGGGAGAAACCGCTTCATCGGTGTGGCCCATGTCGAGATAGGTAACAACTGCCCGGAGGTACTTTCCCTCGTCTACCGCTACGTCACCGGTGATTCCGGCGGGGAGAGTAGCATTTGCGACACGTTTGCCTGCTGGGATATAAGTTGAAATCCTGGGGTCGGCGGTGTCTGTTGTCGCAGTCCCGGTAGCTCGAATCCAGTGATCGTCAACATCTGGAAGGGGCTCAGTGACTTTGGACACGTACCACACCCAACCGAGCGTGTATGTATTCGTGCCGAACGTAAGGGGTGTGCCATCTTCGAGAATGTCGAGGTCGCCGTCAACATCGCTCAACGTGGCCCTGATCGCGGTGGCGACCTCTGGCTGGAGGCGATTCATCGATGCGGAACCGTCCTCATTCTTGTCGGTGACAGTAACCGTGACGTCGGTCTCAGTCGATAGAGCGCGAACGTCTGCGCCGCCGGTCGTCTGCTCAGTGGCGCGTACCGTGACTTGGTAGTTGCGGTCGCCACCTGCGAAATCTCTGTCCCTGGCGGGGATACTGGCGGGGATATCTGTAGGATCATTGACAATGACACCGTCAGGTCCACGGTAGTCATTGAAGTCGGGGGTGCCGTCAGCATCGTTGTTGGTGTTGTCGGCACCAGTGCTGGAGTCAAAGGGGTTCAGATTGCGCGCTTTGTCCTTCGGGTTCTCGTAGTCAGGAGGGCTCTTGAACATGAGCACGCCGCGAGCATCAATCTGGAAGAAATCGGCGTCGAGGCCGGTCACGTCCCAGTCAATGCCGGCCCCCTCGGGGTCAGTTGACGTGAACGTGCGCACAGCGTCAGTGCCGTTCTCGGCGTACATCACCGTCTCGTCTGCCTTCGCAAATGTCGAAGGCAGGACGAAGATGATGAGAGTCGCGAGCACAGCAGCAACGATGAGCAAACGGGTCATTACTGTGTTGAGCGATGGGGTCAGCATTCGAATCCTCACTTTTGATTGATTCCAAATGAAAGGACAAAACCAAAGACGGTCTGAACCGCTAGTTTTGTACACCTAGCGGCGCTGGGTTGTCAAGGGTCTGGGAACTGTCAAAACCTAGCAATCAGGCCTCGTCTGACGGCTGTGATTCGAGCCGTCGGGGGACATTCTACACTATTTCTGTTAGGGGTAAATAGGTTGTTGGGGCATTTAGAATCTGGAATAGTGAATGGTGAATTTGTAGGGGGTGTGGCGTAGGTTCGAGCGGGGATGAATATAAGGTCTGGAGATGGTCTCCACGATGCGGACGATGTTGGGATTATCCGAAGAAGAAGAGGGTAATGATCTGCAGGACATCGGGCCTGGTGATCTGGCCGTCCAGGTAGTCCTGGATGGCGTGGATGACCTCGTCGCGGGTGATCTTCTCGTTGTGGTCGGCGTCGTAGCGGTCTCCGAACTCTCCGAGGGAGACGTCGGTCACGGCGATGCTGACGGTGATCAAGTCGGACGCGCCGGATGGGTCTGTAGCGGTTACGGTGACTCCGTAGTCCGTGCGGACCTCATAGTCGAGTGACGTGCCGGCGCCGACCGAGATCTGGCTGGTGGCGCTATCTATATTGAAGTGGGCCATGTCGGGACCGCCCAGGGTGTAGGTAAGCTCGTGGACGTCAGCCGCGGCTACGGGAGCGCCGACGGGGTCTCCAACAGGGGTGTTCTCGACGATTGAGCGGGAGGTCGTCGCACCCTCAGTGAAAACAGGGGCGACGTTGTCGACTTCAGCGAACGAGTGTCCGTAGACCGTTATGCCCCACGACTCAATGGACCCGATTCCGAACCTGAAGCGGTCGGTAATGCGCAGCGTCCAGGTGCCGTTGGGGTCCTCGCCCAGGTGCCGGGCGGAGCCGAAGCGGTGCGGGCCTCGCAGAGGAATAAAGTCGTTGTCCGGGTCATTATCGTCGACGAAGGTGTCGAACGCCGGCACAATCTTGGATATCGTGCCGGACGGGGACATGAGCTCGATATCCAGGTCTCGGAACGAGTTGTGCTGGAAACTAGCGTCGATCTGGACAAACTCTATGAAGTCCAGATCGGTATCCAGGTCGAGTGTAAGGGTAAGGGAGACCGTTTCGATGCTGGCGGCGTCGTAAGCCTCGGGGATGAGCCGGTCGATCTGTGCAGAGTGGGTGCTGGCCGCCCGCATTGGGGGCAGGTTGTTCCAGGTCCTGGCCATTTCGACCGCGGCTGCGGCGTCGACTACCCCAAAGCCGTACTCACGGTTGAATTGGTAACGGTCGGATTCCGATGTGGAGCCGTATGTACGCGCGCCCTCCTCCCAGCCGGGATTGCCAGGGTCGTTCCTGCGAGCGGAGTCGGCCAGTATGAGCTTGACGTCGCGCCAGGTAAGGTCCGGGTTGGCCTGCCGGACCAGGGCTGCCACGCCTGAGACGGCAGGTGCTGCCGATGAGGTCCCGCCGAAGTAGTCCGCGTAGCGGTCGGAGTTTTCCGTGGTTACTATGCTTCGATACATCTCTTCGGTCCGGGGGTGGCTGGAAGGCGCACAGACCCACAGGTTGGCGCCCATCTCGGAGTAGTAGCTCCTTGTGCCACCCTCATTCACCGCACATACGGCGGTGACGGCATAGAAGTTCCCAAGTTCGTTCAGGTTGGCGTCAGCTCCGCCCCGGTGGCCGTTTCCGGCCGAAAAGACGTAGAAGACCCCGCGCCCGCCGTAGCCGCTTTCGACTCCGTTCTCGACTGCCACCTCCCAAAGGGCGCTTGCACTCCCGGGTCCGGCATCGCTGGCAGGACCCCAGCTGTTGTTCGATACTGCAGTGACGTCGGCGCTGCGAGCCATCGAGGCCGCCTCGTCCGCGTCCGAAGTGAGAACGCTATCAAATGACGTCGCCAGTCCGTGCAAGAGGTTGTGGCTGTGAATTGTCGCGAGCGGAGCAACGCCACGCACACCGATGTCGTTGGCGCGTGCCGCGATGACTCCAGCGACGTTGGTGCCGTGGTGGTTTAACGGATGGTGCGTTCCGGCTCCACCCGAGAAGTCGTGATTGAGTGAGGCGTCGACGTTGTCGACGAGGTCCTCGTGAGTCCAGTCCATGCCGTCGTCAACCACTGATATGTTGATTCCCTCGCCCAGGAGCCCGCCATCCCAGACGGGCTTGACGTTGATGTCCTCGCCGCTGGGTTGGTCGAGGTGCCACTGGCAGGCGTAGAGAGAGTCACTTATGGAGGGGTCGGCGAGGGCCTCAGTCGCAGTCTCGCAGCCTTCGATGAAGTCTGTATAGTCAGAGTCCACGATTGCATTGACCGTATAGAGTACCGGGAAGGTGGTCTCGTAGTCGTCGGCAAGCGTGGACACTTTCAGGTAGTAGGTGCCTGGCGCGAAGTCGTCCTCAATGCGGAAGCCATACGGGGCGAACTCTCCTTGAAGGGTGATTCCCAGCCGGTCGACGTTAACATCGATTTCCGTGCCCTCAGCGTCAGTCAACGTGTAGTCCAAGGGTCCAACAGGCAGGATCTCTTCGTCGGCATCAACGCGTACGGGATTCCTGGCGCTGATGAGCAAGCTGGACTGCTCGTTGACGTTCAGTCTGAAGTAGTGCTCCTCACTCCTGGTGTCCAATCTCGCCGCCTGGGGAGAGGAGAGTTCGAGCTGCGTGGCAGTCTCAATCGTACCGCCCTGGTCTGGAACCGGCTCGATGTGCAGGGTGTAGTCCCCGGAGGACAACCGGCGGTAGCTTCTGACGAGTACGAAGTAAGTGCCAGGCTCGAGGATTGCGCGGATGTGGAAACTACTCCTCCGGCCCTCAACGAAACTCTCGTCGTTGACCAAGAGCAGATCGAGTTCACTGTCGAACAGGGCGCCGAAGGAGTCAAGTTCGCCGGTGGTGTAAATCCATACGTCCGTCGGGCCAGGCTGTTCGGAAATGTCGAAGTAGAAGAAGTCGAGGTCGAAACTGGGGTCTATGCGTCCCTCCACGGAGCCGCCGAAGGGAACGAGAGTGGCGAAGGAGGGGTTGTTAGAGTGGTCGTCAGGTGGCGTCTGGCCCCGGGCGTAGTCGGCGTTGAGCAGCAGGCACGCGAAGAAGGCAGTCGCCAGCAGCAGCGTGCGCCAAGTTGGCGGAACGGAGGAACGGGACCGAATAGTCGAAAGAGGTGTCATGGACAGACAGTTAATCTCAACGAATGCTTTGGATATTCTGGTGTTGTCCCCACTGGGAACCGAAATGGAGTTTAATTCCAATGTGGGATTGGTGTAAAGATGGGCCAAGCCACATTGTGCGTGCGGCAGTCACGCAAGTGGTATCATCTTCGGGACAGGTACGACCAAGGTGACTGAGACAACTACAGCGCTCAGAGTGATGTTGACGCTCGCCGCGACGGTCGGGCTAGCCGTGCTCGGGTGCAGCACGGCGGCGGAGGGACGGTCTGAGCCGTCGATCGGCGAAACCGGCGTGCTTGGCCCACCCACCAGCCAGATCTCCATTGACGATGGAGAGCTCACGCTCGAAGAGATCGTCGAGCGGGGCCGGCACCTGTTCACCGCGTCGTTCAACACGCTTGACGGCGCCGGTCGCCCGGAGACGACAGACGTGAGTCCCAACAACTTCCGCCCCCCTCACGTATTCCCCGACAACTTCAACCGGATATCGGGGCCGGACGCCAACGCGTGCTCGAGCTGCCATGGCGTGCCCCGGATTGGCGGAGGCGGCGACAACGCCACCAACGTGTTCGTGCTGGCGGACCGGCTCGCATTCGTGAACTTCGACGGTCGTGAGGGCGACGGGTCGGAGGCGCAGACGCTCAAGACCGTGGGCAACGAGCGGACGTCGCTCGGGCTGTTCGGGTCTGGAGTGATCGAACTGCTGGCGCGGGAGATGACGTCAGACCTCCACGAGATCCGCGACGAGGCAAGGCGCGCGGCGTCTGCGAGTGGTGGTGAGGTCACGCGAGAGCTGTGGTCCAAGGGAGTCGGGTTCGGACGGATCACCGCGCGTCCTGATGGCACTATCAACATGGACGAGCTCGATGGAGTCGATACCGACCTGATCATCCGGCCGTTCATGCAGAAGGGGACGATCGTCTCGCTGCGGGAGTTCGCGGTAAAGGCGATGAACCAGCACTTCGGGATGCAGGCGTCGGAGCGGTTCGGAGACGCGGTCGACCACGACGCGGACGGGTTGGCCGACGAGGTCTCGCGAGGCGACATCACCGCGCTGGTCATGTTCCAGGCGACGCTGCCGGCGCCGGTGCGTGTGGAATCAGAGAATAGGGACGCTCGTGACGCCGCCGAGAGGGGCGAGACGCTCTTCTCATCGATAGGGTGCGCGGGATGTCACGTCCCGGAGCTCCCACTTGAGAGCGCGGTGTTCAGCGAGCCGAATCCGTTCAACCCGAGCGGCAAGCTGCAGGTGAACGACGTCGACTCTCCGTACGAGGTCGATCTGATCTCACTAGACAGGCTCACGGACTTCCGTCGGAGCGAGGACGGGCACATCATGGTACCGGTGTTCACCGACCTGAAGCGGCACGACATGGGAGAAGTCCTCGATAATGAGGCGCTGGAGGAGGAAGGCGTCCCGACCGATGAGTGGCTGACTCGCAAGCTGTGGGGCTTCGCGAGCGAGCCGCCGTTCCTGCACCACGGGCGAGCGACGCTGATGTCGGAGGCGATCCTGGCGCACGGCGGCGAGGCGCACGAGAGCCGGGAGTCGTTCGCCAGTCTTGCCACTGAGGACCAGGCGGCGGTCATCGAGTTCCTGAAGACGCTCCAGCTGCCGCCCGAGGAGTCGGACGGGCTGAGCGAGAGGAGCGCTCTTACGTTTGGGAACGTCGTGCTGTGGTCGGCTGTCGGAGGAGGAGTCGCCGGGGCTGCGGTTGCGGTGGGAGCGGTGTTCGTGTTCGCTTGGCTGAGGAGGAGGGCTAGGGCTCAGTGATCAGCAGTGCCTGGTTGGGCGCGATGTCTTGCAGTGTCTGCTCGGTTCCGCTGGGCCAGAGGATTATGATCTCATTGATGGAGTCGGCTTTCCCCAGACCGAATTCCAGCTCAATGCTGTCCATCGACAGGTAGCTGGAACCTGCCCGGACCTCCTGGACCTGAACTAAGGGCTCGCTAGCCCCTGTGGGTGTGTACTCCAGGTAAACGCGTGCGCCGATGCCGTCTGCATTTGAGCCGGTGCCTTCCACGGCCATCTTCCCTTTGAGTCGCAGGGATATCCAGTTATTTTCTCCGCCACCGTTCATCCAGATGAAGAGCGGGCCCTTCATGTTTGCCAACGTCTCGAACGACCCCTGCCAGACAGGTCCGCTACTGTTGGTGCCGATGAGGTCCAGATAGCCGTCCCCGTCGAGGTCTCCGTGTGCGAGTCCCTTGCCGTTCTCGTGGAACTTTGGATTCATCTTGCGAGCGTTGTTGTTATTCATGGGGTCGTCAGGGCCACGCTCGGAGTAGTCCACACCCAGAATATCCAGGAGTTGCGCTTCTATCGTGATGTCCCGGAACGTGCCGTCTCCGAATCCTTCCAACATGCGTCCGGCGGCGGGAAACACCTGCCCGCCGGGGCCATCGCCACGTCCGCCCGTCGAACCCAGCCAGTAGAGGTCCTGGTCGCCGTCGTTGTCGAAGTCAAAGAAGGTTGTGCCAAACCCGAAGTCGTATGCCGCAATCCCGGTGGGGGGATCGAAAGTGCTGTGTACCTTCGCTGGATCGAGCGAGAGCGGGGGCATGTCCGGGCTGGGTGTTATCTCTACAGTCGGAGCGACGTCTGTGAACGTACCAACCTCTCCATCGGCCTGGTCGCTCCGAATACTCTCGTTCCTCAAGAGGTAATGGAAGCAATTGGCCCACGCGAACTGGATGTGGTACTCACAGGTGCCTGATACCTCCTCTTTGGGAGGTCTCATGACGAGATGATACCCCATGTTGGTGATGAAGACATCGAGGTCTGAGTCGCCGTCGATATCCCCGAACGCAAATCCCATCCAGGCGCCCACGGCGTCAAAGCCCAACTTGGCGGCAACAGGCGTAAACATGGGACTTCCTGGAGTTGAGTCGTTTCGATATATACGAAGTCGGTTGCCATCGTCGGCCACCCAGAGATCAGGGTCTCGGTCGTCATCGTAGTCGAAAAAGGCGGCCGCGTGAGTCTGTCCAGTAGGTTCGCCTACCTGGCTGCCCCGGCGGTCCAGGTCGGTGGGATCATATCCTTGGAATACCTCGCCTGTGTCGGGGTCCTGGAACAACACAGGACTGCCATCGTAGCCCCGCATAACAATCTGGCCACCTCTTACACCGACTGCCTCCCCGACCTCATCGAAGGTGAGATCTCCGTTGTTCATGTACAGGAGGTTGTAATGACCTGGGTGACTCGGAGAGTCGAAAGTCCGGAAGTCTGGATCTCCGAGGTTGCTTACATACAGGTCCAGCCATCCATCGGAGTCGACGTCAGCACAGGCGATACTGGAAGTCGACCGGATGTTGGAACTCTCGCCGAATGCTGATTCGGTAATGTCTTCAAACGTCCCGTCCTGGCGGTTGAGGAAAAGCCTGTCTGTTACAGCCTGCCGCAGTTGACGGGTTTCTTCGTCATCAGGTATCGCTGACCTGAAGTCCAGATTGTCTCCGATTACGCCCAGGGCGCCAACATAGATGTCTTGATAGCCGTCATTGTTGATGTCGCAGGCCACCACCCCGGAGCTGTTGGTGGAAGTGGCCGCAACACCAGCCTCGATGGCAACATCTGCCAAGGTCCCGTCGTCGGAATTCCTGTACAGAAAGTTGGCGTGCCCAGCATCCGAAGTTATGAAGACGTCGTGGTCGCCATCGCGGTCGTAGTCGAAGACTGCAACACCAGGGCGGTCATTCCATATCATGAAAGCACTGCCGAGGGTGTCCTTGGCAACGTTCCTGAATGGGGTGACGTTCGGGGCAGGTTGTTCAGGCTGGCCTGCCGGCTCGGGAGATTCAGGCTCCTCACAACCCATCGGTCCGCCGATCAGCCAGAGGAGTGCGGTAAAGAATATAAGGAGGCCACGCAGGTCTGTTCCTCCAGTACTGGCAAGGGCAAGGCCGGTTGTATCTAAACCGATGAACCCGGCCCCCGACAAAATCGAGGGCCGGGCCTTCCTTCCCTTAGGGTGAATTGAGGCTTGAACGACCCTTAAGAGGACCTAAACCAAACCCTACTCAAACAAGGGTCCCTACCTGGAAATCCAGACGTTTGTGTACTGCGGGCTTCCAGGGTGCTCGGGCGGCACACCGTGTACCCATGTACGGTATGCGCTGGGCATAAAGAAGATGCCAGAGTACACCTGCGGCGGATCCTCCATGAACGCCTGCTGCATACCGTCTGCGATCGTCTTCTGGGCCTCGAAGTCGGTTGCACGAAGGAACTGCTGGTGAAGTTCATCGATCGTCTCATTGTAGTAGCCGAATCCGATGGACGTGCCTCCGCCAGCCAGCATGAAGCTGAACGCGGGATTCTGGCGGTTCCTGATGGTTCCCCAGCTAGTGAAGATGTGCCATCCCTCGCCAGCCAGGCGCTTAGACGTGGCGGTAGCCCAGTCCATACCCGGCATGTCGACGGTTATGCCTATCTCCTCCATCCGAGCCTTAATGACGGGGCCAACCGGAGTAATCGTGCTGTAGTCATTCGGGTTCAGAATGACGATGGGTTCTCCGTTATATCCCGACTGCTCGAGCAGTTCCTTGCCCTTCTCTATATCGTTCTGATTGTAGAGGTCGCAGCCCGCATCACTCTCGAACACGGTGCCACTGCCGTAGATCGAGCAGTTCAGCTTCCAGGTGTTCGATGGTCCTATGGCGCTGAGCATGTCAACTCCGCTCATGGATGCCTGAATGGCCCGGCGAAGTAGCAGGCTGTCGAACGGCTCCTTGTTTAGTTCGTTGGTGTTGAAGGCGAAGTACCACATGTGGCCGGGGTACCAGGTGAATCCTACGTCAGGATCTTCCTGGAGTTCGGCGACGAAGTCCAGACCAATGCTGTCTACGAAGTCCCACTCGCCAGTCTTCAGGCCAGCGACCTTGGTCTCCTCGCTAGGGATTTCAAGCCATTCGATCTTGTCGACGTACGCCTTCTTTTCCCCTGCCAGCCAGCTTGCCGGCTCGCTTCGAGACTGGTAGTCGTCGTAGCGGGCAATCGTCACCTTGACACCGACATCCCAGCTATCCAGCTGGTATGGGCCGGTACCAATAATGTTCTCCTCCCCTACGTCCTCAGTCATAGGGAACGCTGCTGCGGTAGGCGTATAGACCAGAACCGTGCCGTGGGTCCTGAGCGCCATTCCGTCCAGTAGCGACCCGTACGGCTCATTGGTCTCGATCGTGTACGACAGATCGTCAACCACTTGCATCCCGTCTTCGACAAGGAAGGTCAACATCACCTTGCCTGCTGGCGTGTCACCCAGGATGCGTTCCGTTGAGAGAATCGCGGCCTCGCTGGTCAGAGGCGTACCATCATGGAATGTGATGCCATCTCGGAGGTTAATAGTCCAGACCAGACCATCGTCGGAAATGTCCCAACTGTCGACCAGCATTGGCTGGGTACTGAAGTCCGCAGCCTGGGTGAACAGGTTCTCAAGAATGGGACCTGCCGAAGGCTGCCAGCAGACATAGGAGGTGCAGAAGTCAGGGTCCAGGGACTTGATGCTGGCCTGGGACACAACCCTCAGAGTGCCCCCATACTTGTCCTCCTCTTCAACCATCATTGCGGACGCTGGAGCGGGTGTGGCCACTACGACCTCGGTCTTAACCACCTCTTTGATTACTTCCTTGGGAACTTCCTTGACTACCTCAACCTCCTTGACCACCTCCACCTCTTTAACAACCTCCACTTCCTTGGGAACTTCCTTGACAACTTCGACCTCCTTGACCACCTCCACCTCTTTGATAACTTCCTTCTCGATTACCTCTGGCTCCGCGGAGCTACAGCCAGCCAGGGCCAGCACTCCAACCAAGATGATCAGCAAGATCGACACTAGACTTTTCACTGTTTCCCCTCCTCAAGCTTCTTGCCAACGATTCAATATATTCGGAAGAACATCCAATAGTGAGTTGCTATCTGTGAATTGAAACATCCTCCTACATACGACTCCGCAACTTGGGATCCAGGCTATCCCTCAGGCCATCACCTGCGAGGTTGATGCCGAGGACAGTCAAGGTTAGGAAGATCCCGGGGAAGACGATCATCCACACAAACCTGGATATATAGTGACGCCCCTCGGCCATGATGTTGCCCCAACTTGGGACTTCAGGTGGAGGTCCGGCGCCGACGAAGCTCAGGTAAGCTTCTACAAGAACTGCAGAGGCCGCAATGAATGAGGCCTGCACAATGAGGGGGGCAAATGTATTGGGCAGTATGTGTGTTCTGAGGATACGTGGAGGAGGAACCCCAAGTGCGTGAGCGGCATCCACAAACATCTCTTCCCGGATACTCAGCACTGAGGAACGCACGATGCGCACAGCCCTCGGAGTCTCGACCACACATAACGCGAAGATAACGTTCTGCACACTGCCGCCGAGTAGAGCCATAAGCGCCATGGCCAGCAGTACAGACGGGATCGCCATGAGGCCGTCCATGAATCGCATGATGACGGCATCCAGACGTCTGTAGTAGCCGGCAAGAAGTCCAAACACTATTGACGAAAGGACGGAGATTCCGGCGACGGCCGCGCCTACAGTCATCGAGACTCGACTTCCAAAGAGCACACGAGTCCAAAGGTCTCTCCCAATATTGTCCGTACCGAACCAGTGGCCAGCAGATGGCGGAGTGAACCTTTCCCGCGGTGCAACAGCACTGGGATCGCCGGTGAATAAGAGTGGCGCGAAAATGGCGAGCAGGGCCATTAAGACAACAATGGCAATTCCGGCTGCCATCGTCGGGTTTCGTCTCATTGCCCTCCGCGCAGAACGGACCAGAGTACTTACTCTACTGGCTGGGGTGCGATCGATCCCCAGCGCAGTTCTGTCAGATCGTGAGGCCATCAGTACCTGATCCTTGGATCGAAGTATGCGTAGGATATGTCAATTATCAGATTGATGATCACGTAGACGCCTGAGATCAGAAGTATAGTTCCCTGGATAATGGGATAGTCCCTTGCGAGGATCGCATTCAATAACAGACGACCCAAGCCTGGAACTGCAAATACACTTTCGGTGACGACCAGGCCGCTCAAGAGAGCGGCGAATCCAAGGCCTATTACCGTTACGATGGGAAGTGCGGCGTTTCTCAGGGCATGGCGAATGAGCACCGTCGTCTCGCTCAAGCCCTTCGCCCTGGCCGTGCGAACGTAGTCTTCCCTTAGGGTCTCCAGCATGGTCGCGCGCGTCATCCTCGTAATGAGCGCCATGATAATCACCCCGGTTGCAAAGGCCGGCATAATCAGCTTGTGCAGGAACGGGCCGATCCCTTCAGATGGCGGGCTATACCCCGCTGCAGGGAAGAAGTCCAATTGGACGGCGAAGAAGAAGATCATCAGGAAACCCAGCCAGAAGACGGGCATCGAGAATCCTAGAGTGGCAATGACCATAACACTACGGTCAATCCAAGAGTCGGCCTTCCAAGCGGCCAGTACTCCGAGTGGAATCGCCAAAACCAAGGCAATTATCTCGGTCAAGATAGTGAGCGAGATGGTCGGTACGACTCTCGCCCTGATGAGATCAGAGACGTCGTGCTTCGAGAGAAGGGATTGCCCGAGGTCTCCCCTCGCCAGGTCACTGAAGTACCGGTAAAGCTGGACGTGCAATGGCTGGTCCAGCCCAAGCTGCTTACGAATCTTCTCAACAACCGCAGGGTCAACTTCGGCGCCGCCAGTTCCCGCTAGGATCGCGGCGGGGTCGCCCGGGGCGAGACGGAGAATGGCGAAGACCACGAGTGCGACGACCAAGATTACAGGGATGGTCGACAAGGTACGCCTGATGATATAGCCGGTCATTCGCTCAGCTCTCCGGTCCGGTTGTCTCTAGCGTTGGGGCTCCGTAGCGACTTGATGGCTAAAGTTGGCAATGGTTCGCGCCTCGAAACATGCCGCCCTGCTACTACTCTCCAAAGTCGACTGTCCACGCACCATCCGCTTTGATTATCAATCCATAGATATCAGGGGTCAGTCCGATGATGGGGTG
Source organism: Dehalococcoidia bacterium (assembly GCA_965116415.1). Taxonomy (GTDB): domain Bacteria; phylum Chloroflexota; class Dehalococcoidia; order Lucifugimonadales; family UBA1123; genus VXRN01. Next base: position 3,313,575 of record OZ220693.1, on the reverse strand, counting down.
GATCTTTACTTCTACCGAGCCGTCATAAGGGCCAGTGACGTTGACGAGGTTTTCCGCCAGGGTTCCGTCACCCTTTACAAGTTCGACGACAAAACTGGACGAACCTTCATGCGCGATGTCCACTGACCGTGTGCCTTGACCCAGATCGATGGGCCCTTTAACGTCATCGCCTGATCCTGACCAGTTAAAGGGAGGCGCATCGCCGCTGTCCCACACAGGCTGAGTCACCTCAATCTTCCATGCGCCATCAGCAGTCACCTGCATGAGGTAGGTGCCGGGCGTAAGTCCGAAGAGATTCGCAGGACTTACCTGGTGCGCCCTTACTCCGTCATAGGCGCCAGATGTCTCGATGCTGGCGACCAAACCTCTTGGACTTCCAGTACCGGAGTGCAGCGCACCGGTTGCGGACTGGCTTTGCAAGTGCCAGTCAGTGAGAATCTGAACGGCGAACTCAGACCCACCCTGGTGGGTAGCTGTCAAGTACAGGATGCCGTCCGTTATGTCGAAGCGGTCAGTGAAAGCGCTGCCCTGTCCTTCGAACACTTGGGGTTCGCTTGCAGAGATCGCAAGACGGGCGCCAGTGTCAGGGGGAGGAGCGAGTTCCTCAGGCTGCATTGCCTGAGATTGAGCAGGACTGGACGAGCGGGCCTCCTGATCGGAGGCAGAAGATGCGTCGGAACCACAACCGGTCAACAGCAAGGCGGCAAGTGCGATCGAAGCTGCTTGAGTCAGGCAGAGAATTCGCTTCACTCGCCACCTCTTACCAGAAATCGTTCCCGCTTAGTGGCTCCAGATCAGAGTGACATACCGGTGTAGAGTTGCCCACATGGTACTGCAAGTTAAGGACATCGCAGGTCAACACTGACGACACTTAAAGACCCAACTAGAGAGGAAAATTAAGTGAATCGTCGTTCACTTATTAGAGCGGAGCTAGACTATCGCAGCCCTATTTCTTTGTCAACCGGCGTTGAAACTGAGAGTCTGTACCAAGTTAGTCGGCGCCGCAAGTTCGTCATTCCGGCGTAGGCCGGAATCCAGAGGTTGGCAACCACCGTCTGTAGGGGCAGGTTTGAAACCTGCCCCTACCCCAGCGCGTCACCGACTGAGTTGATACAGGTTCTGAATCTGATGTGGACACAGCGCAGATTGGAAGACTGGTTCTTTTCGGACGAGGTGATCTCCGCGGCTACAACCTACGGACTGGCTACTCACGACCAGTTCGACGAGTGGCGCAGTGAAGTTGAGGACTGGAGCAACCAGATAGGGGCAGTTGGCGGACTCGCCTTCGCAGAGGTGATCGCATTCAAACCAGGGAACTGATCAGACCACCGGTGGGAGGGGCTTGTCGACCCTGAGCACGGACAGGAATGCGCGTTGTACTGCCGAGATGTGGGTGTCGTCCCGGTAGAAGACGGTCAGGGGTCGTTCACATCGCCAGCCCTGGACGGAAAGCACCTTCAGGTATCCGGCGGCGACATCCGGGCCGACCGAGAACTTCGACACCACGCCGAGTCCGAGTTCAGCTGACGCAGCTCGCTTGACGGCCTCGTTGCTGCCGAGTTCCATGACAACCCGCACCCGTGCGCCTATTGACGCGAAGTGTTCCTCGGCAGCACGCCGGGTAGCGGAGCCGGCCTCTCGCATGAGAAACGGCTCATCAACAACATCCTGCACAGTGAGACGGCGACGACGGGCGAGTGGGTGAGTCGGCGCGGTGACCAGGACGACCTCGTCGTTAACGTACAGGAAGGACGCAAGCCCCCTGATGTCGACGGGAGCGCCGGCCATGCCCAGGTCCAATTCACGGCTCATTATCTGGTCGATGACGTTCCTCGTATTGGAGATGGACAGGGAGACCTCAACCTTGGGATAGCGTTCTCGGAACTTCCCAATGGCGAATGGGAGAATGTACTCGCCAGGCGTTGTAGAAGAGCCTATCGTCAGCCGTCCAGACTCGAGACCGGTAAGGTCCTGGATTGCGTTGGTCATCTCGTCAGCCAGAGTAAAGATTCGACGTGTATAGTCGTAGACCGTCTCGCCGGTATCGGTAAGGCTGACTCCGGAACGCATCCTTATTAGCAGAGTCGTATCAAGACTGCGTTCAAGCTCTTTCACTTGAATCGAAACCGCAGGCTGACTGATGCTCAGATCGCTGGCGGCCCGGGTAAAGCTGCCCAGCCTTGCGACCGTGTGAAAGATGAATAGGCGATGGAAGTTGATCTCAGACATTATTGTCTATCATTCTCGTCCCAGTTGTGGTTTATCCAACATTGTACACTCTGTTGAGCCACTTTGCTGACGTAAATAGGTGGTCTCTTTTCCGATTAGTTATTTCTCACCGAGCGTCTATCTATGTATTATGATTTATATTATAATACGCGCAACATAGATATTTGGTTTTATTTCTTTTCCGTAGGCGGTCTGGCGCCACACGTCGACACCAGAGAGCGTCCTGGGGGCCGGCTGCTGAATCCAGGTCATTCAGCCTGATTGAGAAGCCTCAGGAAGGACGGATATAATTGGCAACGTGGAACTCCAGACTATTACTCCTGCGAGGTGACTATGGGAAGCCAGATAGACTTTAACTGCGACATGGGCGAGAGTTTCGGCATGTACAAGATGGGTCTGGACGAAGAGGTCATCAAGTACATCACATCGGCCAACATCGCGTGCGGATTTCATGCGGGCGACCCCAGCTGGATGCGTAAGACGGTAGAGCTGGCTGAGGAGCAGGGCGTGGCCATCGGCGCACATCCGAGCTTCCCAGACCTCGCCGGGTTCGGCAGGAGGAACATGATTGTGTCTCCGGACGAGGCCCGCAACGACATCATCTACCAGATGGGCGCGCTCCAGGCCTTCACCAGCAAGGGCAAGCTCCAGCACGTCAAGCCGCACGGCGCGATGTACAACATGGCCGTCGACGACGAGACCCTAGCACGGGCAATCTGCGAGGCTGTGCTGGAAGTGGACGAGAACGTCGCACTCCTGGCGCTAGCCGGCTCGGCATGGATAGGAATCGCCCAGGACATGGGCCTTCGAGTCGGGCGTGAGATATTCGCCGACCGCGCTCTGAATCCTGACGGCACGCTTGTGCCCAGGTCCCAACCCGGTTCCGTGATCCACGACACATCTGAGGTCGTAGAGCTCAGCCTCCAGATGGTGACCGAGGGAAGAGCGCGCGCCATCAATGGGGACCTCATCGATGTGGAAGCGGACAGCCTGTGCCTACATGGCGACACCCCCGGAGCCGTTGAAATGGCTAAGGCCCTCAAAGGGGCACTCGAGTCCGAGGGCGTACTTATCAAGCCCCTTGGCGAGCTTGTGTAGCCAGCTTTAAGCTGGACACATAAAGGGACCCGCAAAATTCACCATTCCACACCCACCATTCCAGATTTGCAGTTCCTGTACGCCGGTGATCAAGCCATCGTGGTCGAATTCGGGTCCGTCATAGACCCGGAGATCAATGCCCTGGTTCACAGGACTGCCGCTGCGATTGATGCGTCTGACATCGATGGCGTGCTCGAGATGGTGCCGACTTACCGTTCGCTTCTCGTCTACTATGATCCACTCCAGGTGTCGCTGCCGGAACTACAGGATCAAATCTCCGGTCTGGCAATAGGCGACGATGAAACCCAGGACGAGTTTCGTATAGTCGAGATTCCAACACTGTACGGGGGCGAACACGGGCCCGACCTGGAATTCGTGGCCCACAACGCGGGGTTGGCAGAGTCGGACGTGATCGCGCTGCACTCCGGGACCGACTACCTGGTCTACACGATGGGGTTTAGCCCAGGATTCCCATACCTGGGAGGGCTGGACACGAAGCTGCACACTCCCCGACTCCCCTCGCCCCGGACACTAATTCCGGCAGGATCAGTGGGAATAGCTGAGACGCAGACTGGCGTATATCCGGTGGCAAGTCCGGGTGGCTGGCGTCTCATCGGTCGTTCCCCCCTCAGGCTGTTCGATCCCCATACGAGTCCTCCGACCGTGATAAACGCAGGAGACAGAGTGAGATTCGTGCCCCTGGACGACGCAACCGCGTATGACAACATTGACCGGCAAGTCAGGGATGGCACCTACTCGACGGTTACGAGGGTCGGACGATGAGCACGCAGTCAATAGAAGTGATTTCGTCCGGGCTGCTAACGACGGTGCAGGACCTTGGGCGGCGAGGGTACCAGCGATATGGAATCCCTGTCTGCGGCGCACTGGACCCGGTGTCGCTTCGCATCGCGAATGTACTGGTCGGAAATCCAGAAGGCGAAGCCGGCCTGGAGATCACGGCACTGGGACCGACAGTCAGGTTTACGTCAGACAGCGTGGTCGCCCTTGTGGGAGCCGATTTTAGTATCGACGTAAACGGCAGCGAAGTACGCACGTGGGAATCGGTTGAAGTCTCTGCAGGGTCCGTGTTGAGCATCGGGGCGGCTTCAGACGGCTTGCGGGCCTACCTCGCCATTGCAGGGGGTGTAGATGTCCCTCCTGTGATGAACAGTAGGTCGACGGACCTCAAGGGTGAATTTGGTGGCTACGAGGGGCGGCCACTTAGAGATGGAGACTCTCTGCCGGTAGGAGACTCTCCCCATGTGGCGAACTGGTCTCAAAGAGGTCTGCCTCCCGGAATCAGCAGACAGCCCACGTTCGGACAGGTGTTTCAGGTCAGGATAGTGCTGGGACCGCAGGATGTTGAATTCACGCAGCATGGCGTAGAAACTATGCTGACGTCTGAGTACACGGTCACTGCGGACTCAGACAGGATGGGTTACCGGCTGGAGGGTGCAGAGATTGCGCATGAACGCGGGCCTGATATAGTGTCGGACGGCACCGCCCTGGGATCCATACAGGTGCCGGGCAGCGGCCAGCCGATCATCCTGCTTGCAGACCGGGGCACAACGGGTGGATATACGAAGATCGCAACCGTTATCGCACCGGACATCGGACTGCTGTCACAGGCGCTGCCCGGAGCGAAGATCCGCTTCGTGGCCGTCTCTGTGGAAGAGGCACACGAGGCCCTGCGTGAGCAGGAAGCGATGATCAGGGAGATCAAGTCCCACGTGGGTCTGGATCTGACTGGGGCTGTTTCGATCACATCAGAAGGCAGCGCCTTCCAGGTGATGGACGAGGATGGCGGCAGAATTGCCGTCCCGGACGTGAGGGGATCCAAGATATCCACACGCATGGTCTCGGCGAGTGTCGAAGGTGAAGAGTTCGAGTTTGAGCTCACTACGGCGTTCCAGTAGCTAAAGGCTAAGGAAGTTGATATGACCGATAAGAGGATCGTGATTTTCGGAGCAGGCGCGGCGGGGAGCTACCTCGGAGCATACATGACCAGGGAGGGATACGACGTCACCCTGTTAGACATGTGGGGCGAGCATGTTGAGACCATGCGGAGGGACGGGCTGAGAGCCTCGGGCACTCAGGACGATTTCACTGTTGAAGTAAACGCGCATCACCTGTCAGACGCACTCCAGATTCAGGGCGAGTTCGACATTGGATTCCTCGCGATGAAGAGCTACGACACCGAGTGGTCAGCCCACTTCCTCAAGCGGCTTGTGAAAGACGACGGCGTAATTGTGTCGTCGCAGAACTGCATGAACGACAGGCTTGTCGCTTCCATAGTTGGATATAACAGGACTGTAGGCTGCATCATGTCGAGCATTACGGTCGCTCTCTGGGAACCCGGACACGTCACACGAGGTGGGCCTCCGGGCCGCGGACGCGGACACGTGGTGTTCCGAGTCGGAGAACTTCACGGGCGGATTACGCCAAGAGTTGAGGAACTCGCCGACATCCTGATGTGCGTCGATGACGCCAAGGCTACCTCTAACCTGTGGGGCGAGCGGTGGTCGAAGCTGACTACCAACTCTTCTGGCAATCCTGTCGGCGCCATGACGGGTCTGGGCGCAGAGGGTGTCGCGTCGATGCCGGAGGCGCGCCGTATCCAGATCAACATCTGCAAGGAGTCCTGCCAGGTCGCACTGGCCCAGAACTATGACGTTGAGCCCATCAGGGGCGTATCGGCAGAGACGTACGCTAAGGCCGATGACGGCGAGGTGTTCGAGGAGCTTGACGCGAAGTTCCAGCCGTCCGGTGGCGGCGCAGACTGGAAGTCGTCAATGGGCCAGGATGTCGAAAAGGGCCGACGTACCGAGATCGAGTTCATGAATGGGTTCATCGCCGATGAGGGACGACGAGTTGGGGTGCCGACTCCTGTCAACGCTGCCATCGTACAGGTGGTCAAGGAAGTGCAGTCCGGAGAACGCGCGCCGGGTGCCGAGAATGTGCATCGCGTCTTGAGCCTGGCCGGCCTTGCCTGATTCATCCACTCTGGCGCTCAATATACACGAGGTAACTCGTGGACCCGCGTGAGCTTTACCATGAGCTGACGGACTGGACGCTCCAAGCCGCAGACAGTGATTGGGCAATAGTGCTTCTCGCACTGGTGGCCTTCAGCGAGTCGATCGTCTTTCCGATTCCACCAGACCCCTTGGTGATAGCCATAGGCGTGGCGAGTCCGGGGACTGCGATTTGGGTGGCGGCGCTCGCTACCGTCGCTTCCGTCGCCGGCGCCTTCTTCGGACAATGGCTGGGTCGCAGGTTCGGCAGACCGCTTCTCTACCGGCTGGTAGCGGAGAGTAAGGTCGAGCGAGCTGAAGAGCTCTTCAACAGATATGGCGTATGGACGATCATACTGGCAGCGATTACCCCCATCCCGTACAAGGTATTTGCGATACTGGCAGGCGTCATGGCACTTCCTGTTCGCCCATTCCTGATTGCCTCGTTGATAGGACGAGGAGCACGACTAATGACTATAGGAGTGCTGGTGTTCCTGTTCGGTGAAGAGATCCAGGAGTTTATCGAGGGTAACTTCGAGCTTCTGACGATCGCTGGAGGCTTGGGTATGGTATTCATGGTTGCAGGCTACCTGGCCTACAGGGCCTGGATGTCCAGCGGACGGGGGGAGATTGACACCCAATCGGTGGATTCCTAGACTACGGCTACCTCAAGAAACGACACGTGATCGCTGCCACGGAGGCCACAATTGAACATCACTTTCACTGAACAGGAAGAGGGCTTCCGACAGGAGATCCGAGACTTTCTCAGTGAGGAACTCCCGGATGACTGGGACCCACTGGGAAAGCCGGGCGAGACCGCGGAGGAGCAACGGTCGTTCACGCGGGGGATGTCCAAACGGCTGGCCGACAGAGGTTGGCTGACTCTCGCCTGGCCCGAGGAGTACGGCGGACAGGGCCGCCCGATCATGGAGCAGGTCATCTACAACGAGGAGATGTCCTACTGGAACGTTCCAGGTACTGAACTCGGAACAGGCGCGATCTCGTGGGTCGGGCCTGTCCTGATGCTCGCCGGGACGGAGGACCAGAAGCGGGAGCACCTGCCTCCCATCGCCAAAGCCGAGCGCTACTGGTGCACGCTCTACAGCGAGCCGGGCTCGGGCTCCGACCTTGCTTCACTTCAGACATCGGCAGTTCGAGACGGCGACGACTTCGTACTCAATGGTCAGAAGATATGGACTTCGAGCGCGCACTTCGCCGACTGGGGCTGGCTTGCGGCTCGAACTAACCCGGACGCCCCCAAGCACCGGGGCATCAGCATCTTCATGGTCGACATGAAGAGCCCTGGCGTGGAGGTCAGGCCGATCTACAACATGGCGGGCGGCCACGACTTCAACGAGGTCTACTTCAATGACGTACGAGTACCGAGCGGCAACCTGGTCGGTACAGAGGACCGGGGATGGTACACGCTTGCAGTGGCGCTGGACTTCGAGCGCTCGGGCGTCGGATATTCAGCCGGAGCGCGCCGGACACTGGATGCGCTAACCCGATACGTCAAGGAGACCGAACGCGGCGGTGAGCCGCTCAGCAAGGACCCCAACGTTCGCAGGAAGCTGGCGCAGCGGTACGTCGAGACCGAGGTCTCGCGATGGCTCTCGTACAGAGTGGCTTGGATGCAGAGCCAGGGGCAGATTCCTAACGCTGAGGCATCCATGTCCAAGATGTACGGAACGGAGCTGACGCAGCGTGTCGCGCGGACCGGCATGGAGATTCTGGGCATGGCTGGGCAGCTATCAGGAGACTTCAGGTGGGCGCCCCTGTACGGCCATATCCAGCAAGCTTACCTGATGTCCACGTCGGCGACCATAGCGGCCGGAACATCCGAGATCCAGCGCAACATCATCGCTCAGAGGGGCTTGGGACTGCCTCGCTAGGCGTCGTTTCACCAGGGTCTTTTCGTTTTCACCTCATCGTTCAAACTCTCGTTCGTCCTGAGCTTGTCGAAGGACCGTCCGTTCATGGTTCGACAGGCTCACCACGAACGGACTACACAGGTAAGACTCGATAACGAAAAGACCCTCGTCGTTTCACTGTCCGAGTCCACACATCAGGGGCTATCTTAGCCTGAGTAGACCGATGGACGACCTCTAGGTGCGGATGACCGTGCGCTCAGCGCGGACGGCGACACGAATACCCTCGGCGACGTTCACCCTTGTCAGCACGATGGTCCCGGCGATGATGATCAACAGGATTGACGTGACGGCAACGCGCGTGTCGAACACGGCGGTTACAGCAACGTACATCATTGGGCCGAACACGGCAGACGCCCTGCTCATGAATCCGAAGAACGAGAAGAACTCACCACTTCTGGAATCCGGGGTGATCTGGGCGAACAGGCTCCTGGCGAGGGCCTGGCTGCCCCCGATAACCATGCCAACCAGTGCGCCGAGCAGAAGCCACTGGTATCCGGAGTCCAAACCAACTGGTTTCCACAGGTAAGTTCTCACCATTGAGGGCCATGAATCCAAAGGTCCTGCCCCCAAGACTGACGGGTGTGCAGACCCAACCGCTGACTGACCGTCAAGGTCGCCTCCCGAGATCGACAGGCTGTACTCGAACCCCTTGGTATTCAGAATCGCGTTGGGCAGGTCCTGGACGCTGCGAGGATTCAGGACAGCACCCTCGTTGAGGACCCAGGCCACTCCCCCACCCTCCAGCTCCATTCCCTCATCAGGCAGGTCCGGCGCAACGTCGATGACGTACTCGTTTGTCGCCGGACGGTAATTGAGCTGGAAGTCGAAGTCCGAGTGTTGGGACGGCGACAGCGGCACAATCGCCACGCCGAACAGAATGATCACAGTCCAGCCGATGAGCGACACGATCAACGCAGGTTTCGTGGATATCCGGTCCGCCAGCCATCCAAAGGCCAGCGCGCCCGGCGCGGCCACAAACTGGATTATGACGATTGTCGCCATGTTGAAGGCAAGGGGTATTCCCAGCGTATCGGCAGCAAAGGCACCGGCTATCGCAAGCACGGTCTGAAGACCGTCATTGAACAGCAGAAAGGCGGCGAGGTAGTGCAGCACCACCCTGAATCGCCTGAGCTCACGGAAAGTCTCCCCAAGTTCCCTGAAGCTCATGGATATGGCGGACAGTGCCGTCAGCCCAAAGACCCGAGTCTGAATCGGCGGCTCCGGGAGGACTCGAAGCGTCCAGATTGCCCACCCAAACCACCATATTCCGACTGAGGAGATAGCTACACGGGTTGCCAGGTCGGCGAAGTCCGTATCCTGGGTCGCGAGGATCAGGGCCAGGTGCACCAGGAGGAGAAGTCCTCCCCCGGCGTAGCCATACGCGTAGCCGCGACTGCTGATGTCGTCCAGCAACCGCGCGGGTCCGAGATGTGGAAGGAAGGCGTTGTAGAACACCAGGCTTCCGGCGAAACCTATGTTGGCGAGCGTAAACACTCCGAAGAGCCACAGCCACGGCTGACCTGTGTATGCGGAGAAGAACGCCAGAACCGTAAACAGCGAACCCGTAATGGTGTATATCCACAGAAGGGTCTTCTTTATGGGTACCCGATCGGAAATCACTCCGAGCAATGGGCTCGACAAAGCCACGATGGCGGTGGAAATCGCGACACCAGCGCTCCACGTTGAGCTTCCGGTGAACGTGATGCCGAGGAAAGTCGCACTCTCCCCCAGAGCCTCCTTGAAAAGAAACACGAAGTAGACCGGGAATATGGCAGCCACTCCGCTTGTGGCAAAAGCTGAATTTGCCCAGTCATAAATGCACCAGGCACGTATAACGCGCCGTTGCGACGCGGGAAGGTCACTAAGACGCTGCTGTTGGGTCGTTTGACGTGTTGATTCCATGTCTCGGTGACATGATAGAGGAATTGGGTTGGTTATTGGCAGGTGTACGAAAACCGGAACCTCCTGTCAATTGACCATACGAATTACACTGTATAGCATGGACTCCGGCGAATTCTGTCGCTAAGGAGAGTCCTGAATTGCTAGCCAGTGCTAAGTCGTGTGCGGTTGTCGGCCTGGACGGAATTGTCGTCGATGTCGAAGTAGACATCTCGCCCGGACTTCCCAGATTCGACGTCGTTGGACTTCCAGACACCGCCGTTCAGGAGGCCCGGGCAAGGGTCAGGGCAGCCATACGCAACTCTGGCTGCGAGTTCCCACTGAGGCGTATCACTGCGAATCTTGCCCCCGCCGACGTGCGCAAAGCAGGATCGAGCTACGACCTGCCACTCGCCATTGCGCTTCTGCAGAGTTCTGGGCAGCTGGAGCCAGTGGGAAGTGACTCCATGTTCGTGGGACAGCTCTCTCTGAACGGAGACCTGCTGCACACGGATGGTGTTCTTCCAATGGTTGCGCTCGCTAAGGAGTCGGGGGCGTCCAAAGTGTTCGTACCGATGCCGGACGGCGAAGAGGCCGCGCTGGTGGATGGAATAGACGTGTATCCCGTTGGTCGCCTGCTCTCTCTGATTCGGCACCTCAGGGGTGAGGAGGAGTTGGGGGTACTGGCTTCTGACCGCAGAGCCAACTCTCGATGCAGGCCGGGCTACACGTTCGACATTTCGAGCATTCGCGGTCAGGAACACGCCAAGCGCGCGCTGGAGGTCGCGGCAGCCGGTGGGCACAACGTGCTAATGACCGGACCTCCGGGTTCCGGCAAGACGCTGTTGGCGCGAGCGCTGCCGTCAATCCTGCCGCCGCTGACCCACTCGGAGGCGATCGAAGTCACCAAGATCTATTCGATCGCGGACTCGCTTCCGAAAGAGAACCCTCTGATTTCCGAGAGACCATTCAGGTCTCCACACCACACGATCTCTTACGCGGGACTCGTCGGAGGAGGCACGATTCCCGGCCCTGGCGAGATAACGATGAGCCATAGAGGTGTGCTGTTCCTGGATGAGCTGCCTGAGTTCGGACACCGCATACTGGAGGCCCTGCGGCAGCCGTTGGAGGACAAGCGGGTTGTGATAACCCGCGCGCACGGCTCTGTGACCTATCCTGCGAACTTCATGCTCGTCGGCGCGATGAACCCGTGCCCGTGCGGGTACTTCGGCGATCCGCACCACGAATGCACTTGCACGCCGGGACAGGTCAGCAGATACGGAAAGAGGATCAGCGGGCCCCTGCTCGACCGTATCGACATCTTCGTTGAAGTGCCGCGAGTGGAGTACGAGAAGCTGGTGGCGCCTGCGGCGGCAGAGGGGTCAGAAGGAGTCCGCAACAGGACGGAGCGTGCTCGCGACATCCAGAGGGCACGATTTGAAGGCACGGGCCTGTTGAGCAACTCGGAGATGGGTCCGAACGAGGTCTACCAGTACTGCGACCTGGACGAGCAGGCTGCCGGGCTCGTGCGCTCGGCCATGCAACGGATGCAGCTCTCGGCGCGGGTGTATCACCGGATACTCAAGCTGGCGCGCACGATCGCCGACTTGTCCGGTGACGAGACGGTCGGCGTCGCACACGTCGCAGAGGCGCTTCAGTACAGGCAGCCACAGTGGGTCTAGGTTTTGAGGTCAGAGGATCTGTCCCTACGAGAGCTACTTGACCCTGGTGAACTTCTGCACCCGGGCGCCGTCAAGCGTTTCGCCCACGTAGAGGTCGCCGTTGGAGTCCATGGCAACTGCGTGCCCGGCTATGATGTCTCCAGGATTGTCGGTGCTCATGCCCCAGCCGCCGAGCCACTGCCCTGTCGGTGTCATGATCTTGACTCCCGCCGGATGTGAGAGGGCGTTTGGCGAAGGCTGATCAGGACCGAGTCCCTGGTGGAAGCCGAGGTCGGTGATGTACATGTTGCCGTCCGGGCCCTGCCAGATGTGGTCGGGTCGATGGACTCCCCCCCACTCGCTCATGTACTGGCCTTCGGGTGTGAAGATCTGGATGCGGCTGTTCTCTCGATCGGCCACGTAGACATTGCCGGCGTTGTCCAGGCAGACGCTGTGCGGGATTCGGAACTGGCCGGGGCCACTCCCGGGCTCGCCCCACGATCGAATGAGGTCCCCGGTGGCGGTAAAGTGGTGGATCCTCGCGTTGCCGTAGCCGTCGGCAATGTACAGAGAGCCGTCAGAGGCGATGGCGATGTCCGTGGGCCTGTTGAACGGCTCGCCGCTCATCGGCTCGGGCGGGTCGTTTGGTCTGCCGAGGGTCATGAGTAGCTCGCCATCAGCGGTCCACTTGCGGACCGTGTGGTTGCCAACGTCGGTCGTATAGATGCTGCCGTCGGGGCCGACCTCAAGGTGGTGCGCCGAGCCGAAGAGGCCCTCGCCCCAGCTGTTGATTACGTTGCCGTCGGTGTCCAGAACGATGATGGGATGATCGCTGCGGTTGTATACGAAGACGCGGTCCTGCGCATCGATGCCGACGCCGACGGCGTGGTTCCACTCCCAGCCATCCGGGAGTGTCCCCCACCCGGGGACGTGTTCGTACACGTACTTGCCGTAACTGACTCTGAGCGTCTCTGTCTGGGTTGCCATCTCTCGGTTCTCCTAAGTGGCTCGATTCTAATGGGTCTAGTGCGGAGCCGATTGTACCATGTCGTTCCGCCACGCGAGAGCGAGACTCGAATTGCAGAGCTAATTCTCCTGTATACTGGACTTTATGCCTGACAATCCGCCGCGGGCCGCGAACGTCGAAACCGCCCGCAAAGATCCAACACTTACCAATGGGACAGTCGCGCAAAACGTCACCGCCGCTCAGCCCCAGGAGCCTGAGTCCGGTGACTCGGCCGGCGGCAGAGGCATCTTCAAGACCTTCTACTCGCTGAGGTTCAGGGAGTTCAGGTTCCTCTGGCTCGGTATGGTATTCCTGATGATGGGAATGCAGATGCAGATGATCGTCAGGGGATACCTGACGTACGAGATCACGTCGTCGCCGTTCATTCTGGGTCTTGTGAACGCCGGATTTGCAATACCGATGCTGTCACTCGCCCTCTTTGGCGGAGCCGTGGCGGACCGGATGGAGCGCAAGCGGGTCATCCAGATCGGGCAGTGCATGGCAGTGGTGCTCGCGCTGTTCATAGGCATCTCGATAGTGACGGGTACCGTAACCTGGGTCCATCTTCTCTTTGTCTCGATGGTACAGGGAGCGCAGTTCTCCTTCCTGATGCCTGCGCGCCAGGCGCTGGTGCCGCAGCTCGTTGGAAGAGACAACCTGACCAATGCGATGTCGCTCGATGCGGCGGCCATGAGCATGACGACTCTAATCGCGCCTTCAGTCGGAGGAGTGCTGTACAACGTGATCGGGCCCGAAGGCGTGTACTTCCTGATCGCTGGACTAGGCGTTATTGCCGTGGGCTTCACGTCAATGGTGTCTGCTCGCGGTGGTTCCGCCAACAGGCCGAGCGTGCCGATGGCCAGTGACATAGCTCAGGGTCTCAGATACGTGGTGAACAGCCCTGTCGTGCTAATACTGCTGATGATGGGACTCGCGACAGCGCTGCTCGCGATGCCATTCAGGTTCCTGATGCCGGTCTTCGTCGTGGACGTCTACAGTCGTGGGCCGGAGTCACTGGGTCTGCTGGTTACGATCATGGGAGTGGGCTCGCTGGCTGGAGCGCTTTTCATCGCGACCATCGGAAAGAAGAGGCGCGGGCTGCTCCTGCTGGCCGGGAGCTGCATTTCGGCCATTGCACTTATGCTAGTTGCGGCCATTCCAATCTACTATGCAGCCGCTGGGCTTATGGTGCTTCTGGGACTCGGGGACGCGGGCAGAAGAACACTAAACCAGGCACTGATCATGGAAGAGGTCGACGACGAGTACCGCGGACGAGTGATGAGCGTGTTCATGATGAACTTTGGGTTGATGCCCCTCGGCGTACTTCCTGCGGGGGCGTTGGCCGAGCGATACGGCGGTCAGTTCGCCGTTATGCTGCTGGGCGTGCTTCTTCTCTTGACTACAGTGGCGGTGCTCCTTACCCAGCGCAGACTTCGGGAGCTGAACTAAGTGACTACGCCACAATTCATCAACCGTCCTGACGTCGTCTGCTTTGGAATGATTACGCCTGCCAGGGTCCTCGTCGTGGACAGAATGCCCGACTGGAACACTGGTGCAGTTTCAGCAGCCTCCACGGAATTCGTTTCTGACGACGCTGCGATAGTGGCGGGACTTCTAACATCATGGAACGTTTCGACTGAACTGATTGGGACCTCCCTGGGCAACGACGAGGCCGGAAGTTGGACCGTCCGTAGACTTAAAGAGATGGGGGTCGGCGGCAATTTCAAGTTTCGTGAAGGAATCGAGACGCCTTTCGAAGTGAACATCTCAGACTCCCTCGGTGGCAGGACGTACTTCTGGGACCGCAGGCCTGAGGTGTTGGCCACACTTGACGATGCAGACCTGTCGCCGCTGGCGAGAGCCAAGCTGCTTTATGTCGACTGGTACGACTCGCCACACATCGTGCGAGCGATGAAGGCGGCAAAGTCTGCTGGTGTGCCTGTCATGCTGAACCTGGAGCACGGGCACACAGACCGGGAAGCGCTCGCCTCACTCGTACCCTATGCAACGGTATGCCAGGCCGTGACCGACGCCGCCCAGATCAAGCCAGATGACGCCGAATCTGTAGCCAGGTTCCTGTTAGGACAGGGCGTTGAGACCGCCCTGGTCACGATGGCCTCCGGCGGCGTGGTCGGCATCAGGGACGAAGAAGCTCTCCACGTCAGCGCCCCGGGCCTGCAGGCAGTGGATGCGTGTGGAGCTGGCGCGACCTTTTCCGCCGGCTACATCGCGAGTTTGATGTCTGGCTCCGACTTCGAACAGTCGCTGAGATTCGCAGTCGCGGCCGCATCGCTGAAGTGCACGGTCGTCGGACTCAAGGCGTTCCCGAAAGAGGAGATCAGAGAGTTGGCCGCTGGGCTGGACTCGCGACGTCTCTTATAGCAGCCCGATCCGCTTTAGCGACTACGTTAACCAGCTACCTATGAACCCGGCGGCGACCTCACGCGGCTCGGAAACTCCTTCTGGGTCCAGGATGAGCGCGCGAATGGCGTCCCCACTGCTCAGCGGCGTTCGCTCTTCGTGGTAGCCCAGTTCACCAAACAGCAGCAGTGAGCTGTCGTCGGTCGACCACAGCGGAAGAGACTGGGCGTACTGGTCGAAGAACATGAAGCTCGTGAGCTGCTCCTGGCTCGGGCGGAAGTCGGGCAAGTAGACGACGTTCCCGTCATCAACGGTCACCACTCCCATTCGGAGCGAACCCTCGGCTCCCTCTGATGAGGTCACATAGGCCACCCGAGAGCCGTCGTGCGACCAGTAGAATGCAAGAACCGCGTCATCAACCACCTGCCGCTCTTCCTGTGTTTCGCAGTCAATTACCTGAAGGCCGGGGTAGAATCCAGACGAACCGATCATCGACCTGACCAGGCCGAGCTGCGGAGCCCCAGGTCGCCATGCTGCGGCCGCAATACCAGGAAATTCGGTCTGGACCTTCACGGCCTGGTCATGCAGGTCGATGGTGATGAGACGCTGGCGTCCCTGGTCAGCATCCAGAAAGAACGAGATTCTTCGCCTTGTCTTGTCCCATGACGGTGACATGTACTGGGTGCTCAGTCCTGGAAACTGGTCTGGAGGCGCATCCGACGAGATCCTCACCAGGTAGTGTCCGGTAAACGAGTGGACAAAGAGCTCGTCGGATGTCTGCGACCAGGAGAAATACATGGGCCCGCCGTCGAGCAAGTGCATGGGTGGATCGTCTGACGCGCCATCCCAAACGAAGAGTGACAGGCCCTGCAAGGTCTGGGCAATGAAAGCGAGCTTCGAGCCGTCCGGCGACCAGCACAGGTAATGCGGCGTCCCATTCGCTATGCCGTCCGTGCCGGGTTCGTTCGCGTAGATGAGACCTGGGCCCTGGTCATCCAGGTGAGTCACGTACAGCCCAAGCCTCGCGCTGCCGTTGCTGCCTCCAGCATAGCCTGAGAAGGCGACGAGGTCCCCTCCCGTTGAAGCCAGCGGCCAGGTGCACCTGAGCCCTGGAACACTGAGGACACGGTCAGATTCATGCGGAGCCGTCAAGTCGTGGGCTCTGACTGTTTGGTCGTGGGATGCGTATGCGATTCTCATATTCAGGAGGGTTCTGGTGCGATCGTGCCAGACCTACCAGCGGTAGCGTCGCCGACCAGACCCCGCCAGGTAGTCGAACACATCGGGGTCAAAGGGGAGGTCTGTCTCTGGGTACTCTAGTGGCTCTATCTTACGTGCTGGGGAGCCGATTGACGAAGAGAGGCGGTTGTACGCGATCTCGGCGAGCTTGGGGAGGGATAACACGTCCTCGGCGTTGTACCGGATGAGTGTGTCGAGAGCGCCCTCGCTGCCGAGTTCCCACATCCGCCACATCCTGACCGCATCGAAGCCATCCAGGGCTGTCAACTCGCTGGGACGGCCAACTCCCAGGCGGCGCTCAATCGCCTTCAGCCCGCCCTTTTGTCCGATCCTGTTCAGCACATGTCGCAGGTCTATGTGAGCCGTGTGCTTGAACAGTTCGCCGAAGTGGCTCTCGATGAAGGGCAGATCGAAAGAGGCTCCGTTGAATGTGACGATGAGGTCGTACTGTTCGAGAGCCTCGCGTAGATCGGACAGGTTCTGATGGTACACAAAGGAGTGGTAACCCTCGCGGTCGAGTATGCCTGCCAGCGTGATTATGCTGTAGTCGGGCGAGAGGCCTGTAGTCTCGATGTCTAGAAATGCGGCGTTGTGCCGGAAGTCGGCGTACATTCTCCAGGTCTCGGATCTGGGTATCGTCCGCGAGAAGTACATCGCGTCTTTCTCATCGAGGCGATTCATGCATTCGGCGACCGTGTCCTTCAGGCCTTGACCCTGTGCGCGTATTCGAGGTGGCAGACTCGCAGCCGAGTGGAAGTCCTGCCATGTGTGGACACCGTCCTCCCACAGCCCCTGCTCTGTGACAGGGCCGATGTTCGGCAGGTGTATGAACGTGTGGGGGAGCATGTACCGAATTGAAGGTTGTCTAATCTGCAGCGGCGACGGAGTATCGCAGCTCTCCGCGGTAGATCTGCCTTATTGTGTTGGCCTGCCAGCTCACGAACATGACCACAATGAAGCCGACTCCTCCAACGAGAAGCAGAGGGGATGGGCCAATTGGGCTCGGCAAGACTGAGAGTAGGTTGTTCACCACTCCGGACATTGGGGCGGTCACAGGCAGCAGGATATCGGAGATACTGATGTCGGCCATCCATCCATTGAGGAGGTTGGCCGACGCCATCATTCCGCCGATGTGGATGGAGTATACCGCCCCTACCCTTCCCCGCACTGAGTCGTCAGTGACAGACTGGATCATCGTGTGGGTAAGGGTCATGAAACCTGACTGGGTTGCCCCCATGAACGCGGCGGCTATTAGCGCCGTCTGCATGTTCACGGACAGAGCCAGCACAGCAGGAGCAAGGCCGCTGATTACTCCGAGATTGAGGAACAACTTACCGCGAGTAGACTCGCTCGTAACGCCAGCGATTGCAATGACCGAAATGAGCGCGCCTCCTCCCACGGCGCCCATCAGCAGGGTGAAACCCGCGTCCCTGGCGTTCAGTCGTGTGTCCGACAGGACAGGCAGCAATGACTCGAAGGACATGGTCAGCCCGCAGTGGAACAGCGCCATGAAAACAACGACCCTGAGAATCGGCGTGCTGTACACATACTTGATGCCGTCCCAGACGCTAGCAGCGAAATTGACGATGAAGTTGCTGCCCTGGCGGACAGTTCCAGTTGACCGGGTCCCGATTCTGAGACTCTGCACCAGGCTGACGACGTAGAAGCCGGTGCACAGGAAGAACGCGCCCGACACCCCAACCGTTGCCAGCAGGGGCGCTATGGCGAGAGGCCCGAACAGACGCGAACCCTGCATGGTCGCCTGGTTGAGGGCAATGCCGTTCAGCAACAGATTGCGAGGAACGAGGTTCGGAACGAGCGACTGGGATGCGGGCATCTGTGCGGCGCGCGCAGAGCCGTTGATTAGCGACATCCCGACTATCACCCACGGGTTGATCTCGCCAAGAAGTACGTACAGCGCCAGCCCCAGGGTCTGGGCGAAGTTGATCGCGTACATGACCGTGACTACGCGTCGCCTGTCGAACTTGTCTGACAGGTAGCCAGCGATGGGCGGGATGAACACCCTGGGGATCATCGCAGCAAACGTGACGATTCCAACCCACAGGTTAGCGTTGGCGTCGATCTCGTTGTAGACCAGGGCGCCGCGAGCAACGATCAGCGCCCAGGCCGCCGCTCCGGAGCACAGGTTCGCTATCCACAGCGTACGATAGTCCTGGTAGGCAAGCGCAGCCGTGTAGCGTTCAAACACAACGCCTGCAAATTCCCCGGCGCTGCGGGTAATGTTGGCTATGGTCCGATCCTTCCCAGAGGGAGCCCAACAAAGGCGACCCTGATCCGGGACACTACACTAAATTGCGGGAGTTGCCAATTCCAGTTTCGGAATCGGCTAATTCGCGACGGTCACCTCTACAGGTTTAACACCGTTCACCATGTAGCCGAGCCTGTTCCAGCGCGTCTTCATGGGCTGAACGTTTCCCCTGTCATCGACCGCCCGGGACATCAATGTGTACCTTCCCGGCTTTTCTGGAGTCCAGGCATAGTGCCACTTCTGCCAGGCGTACCTCTCGGATGGGCCAACAATTTCGGCCTCTTCCCAGGTTGTGCCGCCGTCAGTGCTGACGTCTACACGGGCTATCTGCTCTTCCCCTGACCAGGCCATACCGCTCACGCAGACCGGCCCCATGCCGACAGCCTCACCTTCCCCAGGGCTGCCTATCAGTGACTTTATGCCCATCGTGGTAAGGGGGATTGGTGTACCGACCTCGTTCTCAATGACGTACTTGTGCCCCTGGAAGTAACCAGAGTAGTCAGAGTCGATGACAGTCAGGCTCTTCAGCCACTTGACAGACGCCATGCCGTACCATCGAGGGACGATCAGCCTGAGCGGATGGCCGTGCTCTTTCGGCAGCTCCTGGCCGTTCATCTCGTACGCGAGCAGTGTGTCGGGGTGCAGGGCAACATCCAGAGGCAGGCTGCGCCTGTATGGGATCTCGGTTTCGCCAGGTTCCGGCATGCCGTGATCATGTCCCTCAAAGAGGACCTCGCGAGCATTGGGTTCGATACCCGCGGCCTTGAGCACCTCACTCAGTCTGACGCCGGCCCAGTACGCGGTGCTAACTGCGCCGTTCTGGAACTGGTTGCCTGGCGCGGGGGGGTCGAGGTCACTGCGGTTGTTGCCGGCGCATTCCAGCGTCACGGCAAGAGTAACTCTTGGAAGCTGCTTCAGGTCGTCCAGCGTGAAATAGCGCTTGCTTGAGACTAGACCGTCAATGCTGAGGCTCCAGGTGGAGCACTGAATGTCAGGGATGGAGAAGTGGTTCCTGACGTAGAAGTGGGGGTTTGGTGTGAGCCACTCGTCAAGGGCGCGTTGTGGAGTTTCGCCAATCTGCGGCTCGTGTTCGATAGTTACTAGATTCTTCGTCTCATCCGGCCGGACTTGCGCGCTTGGGGGCGCTACGCTTAGCCCAGCCCCGGTACATGTGCAATTACACGTCATGTTTGGCCTCCGTGCACCTGATTCGCCCTAATTCGGGGTGTTCTTCCCACTTTACTCCAATGGTATTCGATGCGCAAGGAGTGCCGCGCAAGTGAGCGCGACAATGGCGTTGAGCAGGCGGAGGCACATGAAAGCAGGTGATATAATTGGCCGTAGGAGACAGGAGTCCAGCTACGTATCGTTACAACAGCCGGACTTCCTGGGTGGAGCCATCCAATACTATTAGCGAGGTGTCAATCATGACCACCGGCAGTATCCCATCCGAACAGGACGTCCTGGGCTATTTCGACTCACTATCCAACTGGGGAAGATGGGGGGACGACGACCAGATGGGGACCCTGAACTTCCTCGGTCCAGACAAGGTAAAACGGGCAGTCTCACTGGTTGAAGAGGGGACTACGGTGTCATGTGCCAGGACCGTCATGTTCGAGCCCTCGCCCGACGTTCCCATCCCTCCTATTCACTTCATGACGGAGAGCGGCGAGGGTTGGGCCACAGGCGACAAGGTCACCTCCAGAACGGCGCAGGGATCGACCGACTTCTTCGGGATGATTTTCCACGGCTACTCGATAACCCACGTCGACAGCCTCGCCCACTTCTTCTGGGAAGGAAAGATGTACAACAACCAGCCCGCTCACCTCGTGGCGACGGGGCTTGGCGCAACCGTTGAGTCTATCGAACTGGCCAAGGAGGGCATCGTCACCAGGGGCGTCCTGGTCGATGCCCCTATGATTCGCGGCGTGGACTGGCTGGAGCGTGGCGAGGGTGTGATGCCGGAAGACATTCTGGCTGCCGAGGAACGATGCGGATTCAGGATCGAGGAGGGCGACGTTCTCCTGGTGCGGACAGGCAACCTTCACCGGAGAAACACGGAAGGACCGTGGAACCCCCGGGAAGAGGGCTCATCCGCCTGTCAGGCTGCCTGCCTCCCGCTATTCCACGAGCGCAGCATTGCCATGCTGGGCAGCGACACGGGGAACGACGTCATGCCCACCGGATACCCGAGCATGACCAACCCCATTCACCAGGTCGGCATCGTGGCTATGGGTATGTGGATACTCGACAACGCCAACCTGGAGGAGCTTGCCCAGGCGTGCCGCGAGCGCAATCGCTGGGAGTTCATGCTTTCCATAGGGCCGCTGCGACTTCACAACACGACAGGATCGCCGGTCAATCCGATAGCTATATTCTAATGCTCGAGTCCCTGCCTAAGCCCGGTCCTCTGGACCACGTCGAGCCGCTGCTGGATAGCGGTGAGCGACTTGTGTCCAGCTTCGGACCGTATCACGCGACTTCCAGGCGGGTGTTGCTGGTCAACGAGGGAAGAGACGGTGCACGAACTCACGAGCTTCCCTACACCGACCTGGAGAGCATCACCGAAGTGAAGGCATCGGACCAAAAGCGGCTGATTATCGGAGGCACGCTGCTGGTAGCTGGTGTTCTCACGCTGTTCGCATGGTTCCTGATCGTTCCGATCGTGGCCATAGTCATGGGGATAGTAGTGCTGCTCCAAGGCTCCATAGGGCGCCCTGCTTACTACCAACTGAAGGGGCGAGGCATGGAAGGACGCGATCTTTACAGGTGGCAGGTCCGATACTTTGGAGCCGGCAGCTTTATTGCGTCGATCACCGCCATCACGGGAGTCGAACCGGCGAAGGCATAGGCTCTTCAGGTCAGGATGCGTCCGCTGGCTGCTCAGACGTCATCCTGAGCTCGACCAGTAGATCAAGCAGGTCTGCCACCTGATCTACGCCATCCACACGGAAGTGTGCCGCTTCCAGCAGAAACTCTGGGGTCTCGTTAGAGGCGACCGCGACTCCGACCGTGTTCACACCGTCCAGCGCCGGGAGCCTCCGCATTCCGTCCACATCTGTCGTGTCGTCCCCCACGAAGACCAGGGCATCGAGAGAGTATTGAGCCGCGAGATATGCGATTGCATCGCCTTTTGTGATTGCGGTTGCGGGCCTGAGCTCGAGAACTCTTCGGCCCCAGAATGTGTCGAGCATATCGGATCCGGGAGCTCGGGTTAACGCCCGCCTCAGCTGACGCTCGGCGTATTTAACGTCTTCTACCTGGCGGTAGTGAATGGACGCGCTGAACCGCTTGTCCTCGTACACGAGTCCTGGGACATCGACTGTGCGCCTGATGTATTCGAGTGCCTGCCCGATACCTGCTGGAGCAGAAGCCGAAAGGACTCTAAGTTGTCCATTCACTATGGACTCGGCGCCATGATTGCCCACGTAGTTAATGCCGCGAATTCCGACCCTGGACGCTACGTCGCGAACCGCGCGACCAGATAGGACCGCGACAACTTCGTACTTATCCACAACCAGGGGAAGGGCCTTCGAAATGCGGGGATGAATGGATGCCAGTTCTGGAGATGGCACTATTTCCGAGATCGTGCCGTCGAAGTCAAGAATGATGCCCGGGCGTGCCGATTCGGCCACGGCGCGCACGACGTCTGATCTACGGAGAATGTTGGGAAGGGTCACTTGAGTAGAGTAGCAATAGCCCTGGCAACTAGATTGGACGACAATCGAATCTTGTAGGTGTTGTCAGTCATTGGTCTGGCGTCACGGACTGCCATTCGGCCAAGGTCCTGCGGACTCACTTCACTTGCCGGAGCGCCGATCAATGCGTCTGCGACCTCAGGCAGCGCGTACGGTACCGGAGCCACTCCGCCGAGGGCAAGCTGCGCAGCGGCCACTGTGCCGTCTTCAACAGAGACGCTCGCCGCAACGCTGACGAGTGCGAAGTCGTACGCCTGGCGCTCTTTCGCCTTGAGGTAGATGCTACTCGCCACGGCTGAAGGCGGAATGAGCACGCGAGTCACGATCTCGCCGCGTTCCAGGGCCGTCTCAGAGAGCACGTTGGTCTGGGGCCC
Source organism: Dehalococcoidia bacterium (assembly GCA_965116415.1). GTDB lineage: Bacteria > Chloroflexota > Dehalococcoidia > Lucifugimonadales > UBA1123 > VXRN01. The sequence continues at coordinate 3,290,820 of OZ220693.1, read as the reverse complement.
GACGAAGAATTCCGATACGTGAGTCTGCTGCAGTCCCCGAGCGCTGAAGGTCTCGATTGAGGCATCCAGGGCCGTCAGCGCTACTGCTGTGTCTGACGGATGAACGATGTGGCAGCCGTCCCCACCGAATATGGCGTGGTACTTGTTCAGTCCCTGGACCGCGTAGCAGGTGTCCCCGCCCTTCTTCAGGCAATCAAACAGCGGACTTCGGTAGTACCAGCAGCGCGGACGCTGGCACAGAGTGCCGCCCATTGTGCCGACGTTCCTGATCTGCGGCGTGGCCACTGACGCGGCAGACTGGGCAAGGGCCGTGTAGTCTTTCCCAATGCCAGGATTCGTCTCGATCCGGGCAAGTGTGACGAGGCTTCCGATAGAAGCGCCTTCTTCCTCGGTTATCTGGATCTCGTCCAGACCTTCCAGGCCTGTTATGTCTACGAAGGCTGCTGGAGATGCCGTGCCCTCTTTGACCTCACCGAGTATGTCAGTGCCTCCTGCGATGACGGTTGCTTCGATGTCACGACCGCTTAGCGCACTGCGCGCTGCATCCAGTGTGGTCGGGCGTATTAACTGGAAGGGTCTCATGGAGCGTCACTACCTTCCAATTCAGCTAGCAGGTTAAGCACTTTGTCAGGGGTGGCAGGGAGGTCGCGGACTTCAATGCCCGTGGCGTCGCGAATGGCACTTACGACCGCGGGGGCAACTCCAACACTGGGAGGCTCTCCCAGCGCCTTCGCTCCGTATGGCCCAACCGGGTCGACGACGTCAGCGAAAATCACCTCAATTTCAGGGTATTCCAGAATCGTTGGACTCTTGTGCTCAAGGAAGCTGGCATTGAGCGTAGCCCCATGGCCAGGGTCAGTTAGCATCTGCTCGGTGAGGGTGAAGCCAAGCATCTGGGAAACACCCCCCTCCACCTGGTTAACCGCAAGCTGGGGATTGAGTATCCGTCCAGAGTCATGCGCAGCAACATACCGTAGAACGCGAACCGCGCCGGTGTCGGTATCAACCTCGACCTCGGCGAAGTGCGCCCCGAACGAGTTGACGATGTAGTCGGTGCTGCCTGGTGAGACGGCAGCTTCCAGCTCTACCGGCCCGGTGTGATCTGCGAGGTCCCGGAATGACAACCGACGACCGGAGCGCGACACGATGCCGGAGGAGTCTATTTCGACATCGGACTGTGGAAGGTCGAGCATGTCGGACGCAGAGGCAAGCAGTCTGTTGCGCAGGTCTTCTGCCGCCTGCTTGACTGCAAGGCCCGCTGAGAATGTGACCGTCGAGCCGGCCGTGATGGGAGCCTCCGGTGTGTTCGCGGAGTCCCCAAGAGTCTCGGTCACCTGGTCGTATTCCACACCCAGAGTCTCAGCAGCGATCTGCGTCAGCACGGTGGCGCTGCCCTCACCGACATCCATGACTCCTGAGACCATCGCAAAAGATCCGTCTCGCTCGAAGCGCATCCTTGCGATGGATCTGCCCCCCGGACCTCCCCGGTAGACTAGAATCGCCATTCCCTTGCCGCGCTTCAGGTTCTCTTCAGAAGGGGCCGGGGTGTAGTTGCTCCATCCGAATGCCTCAGCGCCGCGCTCTATGCACTCGCGAAGGCCGTTGCTGGAGAATGGTATGCCCCCTTCGAGCGGCTGGGTATCGATAATCTCGTTGGAGGGCGTCGTGCGCTCGCCGGGTTGGCCCTCGGGGCCAACGTGGTTCTTCAGACGGAACTCGAGGGGGGCCATGCCGACAGCCTTTGCGGCGCGGTCTGCAATCAGTTCGAGCGCGAAGTGACCCTGCGGAGCTCCGAGCGCGCGGTATGACCCACCGGAGGGGGTGTTGGTGTACGTCAGGTAGCCGTCATAGCGGACGTTAGCGCAACGGTAGAGGTACAGGGCTCCCTGCCCTGCCCTGCGGACCACTCCTGGGCCTGATGAGAGATACGCGCCTGTGTCCATGATCGTGACGGCGTGGACAGCGGTAACTGTGCCGTCAGACTTCACACCCATTTTGACCGTGGTGTGTGTGCCGTGCCTGTGGCGACCGGCAACGATCTCCTCTTCTCTGGTGGCCTCGATCTTAACCGGCCGGCCGGCGCGTCGGGCGACCACCGCGGTTATAACCGAAAGGCGTGTCTCGTCCTTGTTGCCGTAGCCGGCGCCCATAGCGCCGCCAATGACCCTGACACGATCTCTCGGTATGCCCAAGGCAAGGGACAGCAGCAACTGGTCCTGGTGGACGCCACGGCTGGACTTCCAGACGGTCAGGTCATCGCCATCCCAGGACGCAACCGCGACCCGAGGTTCGAGAGCGGCCCCAGAGTGCGCAGGTGTGCTGAAGGAGTCCCCGACGATGATGTCCGCCTCGGCGAAACCTTCCTCGACATTTCCCCTCTCCAGGACTATCGGTTCGCCTCCGACCAGATTTCCACCTGGATGAACGGGAGGAGAATCGGGATCTATCGCCTCGCGCGGATCGGTAACGAACGGCAGTGGCGCGTAGTCGACCTCTATCAATTCCAGGGCGCGTTGAGCGATGAACTCGTCCTCGGCTGCCACTGCAGCGACCTCATCTCCGACGAAACGGACCTCAGTGTCGAGAATTGCAACGTCAGGGGCTATGTTGCCTTCCGGTACGTCGAACGGCGTGACGATTGCGTGGACTCCGGGCAGAGCGCTGGCTGCGGACGTGTCTACTGCCACCACTCTCGCATGTGCGTGGGGACTGCGAAGTATCTTGCCGACCAACATGCCCGGCAGTTGGACATCGGCCGCGTACCTGGCGTCGCCGGTCAGCTTCCCGGTCAGGTCCCGACGTGGCACCGACTGTCCGATGACACCGGTCATTCCGCCCTCCTCGCCGACCTTACGGACTCGATTATCCGCCCATAGGCGTTGCACCGGCAGATGTTGCCGGCGAGGGCAGCGCGGATCTCGTCGTCTGTTGGGCCTGAGTTCCGTTCGAGCAGAGATGTCGCGCTCATAACGAATCCGGGAGTGCAGAAGCCGCACTGACCTCCGTCGTTATCCAGGAACGCCTGCTGGACAGGGTGAAGAGAGCACTGCGCCGCCAGTCCTTCCACCGTTCGGACTCGACTTCCCGAGATCGTAGCGGCGAGAGTCATGCAAGCGTTGACGGGGAGGTCGTCCAGCAGGACAGTACAGGCTCCGCACTCGCCACGGTCACAGCCGCGCTTGGCTCCGGTCAAGCCAAGCACTTCGCGCAGAACGTGAAGCAGCGTCCATCGGGTATCGACCTCAAGGTCGTGCGACTGGCCGTTGACTTCCAAGTTTATGTCCAGTGTGTACGGAATCACTTCTGGGTATCCCATTCAATCCATCTTCCGTGGGCGTTTCTCCTGGCCGAAAGGATCGTAGACGTTTGGCCGTTCTCAATGCAGTCGACGGACATGCGCTCCCCCTCTGAAGGAACGTGATACACGGTTCGACGCTCGGCCTCCTGCATGAGCGCTTCATGGAATGCCGCCCGCGCATCCACTGGAAACTGGTTCAGTGTGTGACAGTGGAAGATACACAAGATGGCGTCTTCAGGGACGCTTGTCAATACATCCGGCAGTACGGCAACAGCGTCACCTGCGACGATCTCCGGAGGAGTCTCAAGCCAGATTTTCCTGGCTGCGGCGAGCAACTCTGCGCGGTCGGTGTGGTCGGGCCACACGAGAGCCATCATCCACCTGAACTCTTCGTCGTCGCTCAGATCGACCGGGGACAGGTCAATGCCGACCCGGAACGAGACCCGCGGGAATTGAGCCGGGATGCGGGGCATGGGAGTCCTGGTCTCGGCGTCGACGAGAACTCGTGAGTCCTCTGGTCCGTAGGAAGACCCGTCCGAATAGCTGTATCGATAGCTGTCCCAGAGGAGGTTTAGGCCGGCGCTGGCTCCGACGTCGACTAATGCGAGAGGTCTGGCCGGATGTTCGTTTGAGATTACACCGAATGCAGGCATCAGGTACGAGCAACGCCTTATCTCGTTGGTCTGAACGCGCCGGGTTTGGACGACACTAAGAATCTCTTGCTGGTTATTTGTGCAGAACTGACCAAATGATTTCGCCAGGCCGGAGGTCGGCTGGCCGTCTCTCGCGCACTGGGCGTAATGATCGTTCAGGTCATCGTCAGGATGGTCCGCAAGTACTCGTTTCACAGCCGAGAAGAAGAGATTGGGGATCGGCTGGCCTACATGGCAGAGCCGGGCGAGGTCCAGCAGTTCGCTGCTTTCCGCGACCGCATACGATAGGGCTTCGTACGTGGGCGACAGCACGTTCAGACCCGACTCGCCTGAGCACTCCTCAGCGGCGAACGTCCTGAAGCGCAGCGCGAGCGCCTCTTGAGAGCGGTCGTTGGGCTGGAGCTGTTCCAGGCGCCCTCGACCCTGGTGGCTATCTACCTGGCTGAGGACCACTCTACTAGCGGGCAGTGACTCCACCGTCGATGACCAGTTCGGCGCCGGTCATGTAGGAGGACTCGTCAGATGCCAGGAACAGAGCGCCGTAGGCCACGTCCATTACGGTGCCGATCCTCCCAAGCGGCACCCGGGACTCAGACTCGGCCCGACCTTCCGCCGTGCCAATGTTGTCAGCGATCATCTCAGTGTCGATCGGCCCCGGGTGGATCGAATTGGCGCGGATGTTCTCCGTGGCATGCTGAATGGCCGTGTACTTGGTGAAGAGTCGCACGCTTCCCTTGGATGCTCCGTAGGCGCTCCCGCGTGCACTGCCGACCAGGCCGGCGGTGGATGAAATGTTGATGATGGAGCCGCCCCCAGACCGCTGCATTGCAGGAATGGCGTGCTTGGTGCCCAGGAAAACGCCAGTGGAGTTGATCTCCATGATCTGCCGCCACTCCTCGAGGTCGGTGTCGACAATAGGAGTGCGCTTGTAGATGGCTGCGTTGTTGATCAGAATGTCGAGGCGGCCGTAGGTCTGGAGGGTGAACTCGATGGCCGCCCGCCAGTCGTCTTCAATGGCGACATCCAGGTGGACGTAAGATGCCTCACCGCCGTTTTCTCGTATCTGCGCCGCTGCGGCCTCGCCCTCTACATCAAGAATGTCGGCAAGTACTACTTTCGCACCTTCGTCGACGAATAGCTGGCCTTCGGTCGCGCCCTGACCGCGCGCGCCGCCGGAGATCAGAGCCACCTTGCCTTCTAGTCTCATTTCTGTCCCTCAGGGTCGGGCTCGTCGGCCCAGTTTCTAATGATCGTTCGTGATTGGAAGCTGTATCACGTTAGTCAGCGGCACCATTCCGTCATTCCCGCGAAAGCGGGTACCCACCCGCCGCGGCGGGCCGCTCGGCAATCCAGGGGCGTGGGGTGCCTCGCGCACAGGCCGCCTGCCAAACTGATACGAGCTTTCGTGATTGTATCATCGTGGGCAATGGGCGCAATACTGGGATATAATTGTCACTGTCACGTATACCACATCTACAGCCCTGCGAGGTCCGAAAATGACACTTCCTCACGCTTCAGACATGGCTCTCAAAGAGTGGGCAGTCGCAGTTAGGGCCCTCGGACGCGGCGAGCAGACCCTGATCCTGCGCAAGGGCGGCATCCACCGCGACGACCGTGACTTCAGGCTGGTGCATCCTGAGTTCCTGATGTTCCCGACCTACCTGCACCAGAAGGCGGAGTTGATCAAGTCGGACCATCACGGGACACTTCGAGACACTGTAGATGAAGACGACACTCCGGGTGTCGTCAAGTTGGGGTACTTCTGCCAGGTCGTAGAGAAGTTCGAGCTGCGCGACGAATCGGCGCTGGACTCCATTACCGACCATCACATCTGGACGGACGACTATGCCCACAAGAGACTCCACTGGCGTCCGAAGCAGCCTTTGACAGTAGCTCTTCTCCGTGTGTTCAAGCTGCAACAGCCGCAGGCTCTGCCTGTCCTCGATGAGTACTCCGGGTGCAAGTCCTGGGTAGAACTGGGGCAGGAAGTCTCCCTTGGGACGATGGAGCCGGTCATCTCCGACGAAGAGTTCGAGAGACAGTGCGACGCCGTTAGATCAGCGCTTGGAGTAACGCCGGCGTCAGTCTGAAGGCCCGTCTAACGCTGAGAGACCCACTACGCTAGTGACCAATTACATCACCCCCACCGGAGACTAGCGACACTTCATTGAAGTACCGCCAGCTAGGCAACACAGAGCTTACCGTTTCCGAGATCGGCGTGCCTCTGCGCCCGCTCTCGACCAACGACTACGGCTATGTCACCGAGCAGGACACACTCAACCTGCTGGCCCGCGCGTTCGACATGGGGTTTACGTACTTCGACACCGCTGACTCCTACACGGAAGGATACGGCGAGCGCGTTCTGGCCCGTGCCTTGGGTCGGCGACGACACGACATCGTGATCTCGACGAAGGCCGGGTATGACTTCTACCGGCCCGTCGTTGACCCGAGCGAGCGTGGGAAGGACCAGCGCTGGACCCCTGGGTTCATCCAGTACGCGTGCGAGCAGAGCCTTCGTCGCCTGGACACTGACTACATCGACCTCTTTCTGTTGCACCACCCCGACCCGGACGTGATGGATGACGATGAGCTGTTCGGCCTGCTGGACGAGTTGGTAGTCGTGGGCAAGACGCGGTACTACGGTGTCATGCTTGACGACACTCCACAGCCTGAAGAGACCGGCGAAGGAGCGATAGAACACAGGCAGGTGTCTGCCGTTGAGATGACCTTCGGGCTATTGGAGCAGCAACCAGGTCGGAATCTCATTCGCAGGGCACAGGGGACTGAAACCGCGATCATCGCCTACGACCCAGGCGCGTCGGGTGCACTGGAAAACGTACAGGGAGATGAGAACTCGGCCGCCAACCTGAACCAGCGAATGAGGCTGGAGGCCTTCGAGCGTCATCGCAGAGAGCGAGAGGCGCTCGTATCCAGTCTGCGGGAGTTCGGCGGCGATGTGGCGACATGGGCAATCAAGTTCGCACTTGCTTCGCCATCGGTTGCATCGACTCTCCCCATCGTTACGTCCTACGCGCATCTGCTGGAGCTAGCAGAAATAGCTGATCGAGACGACCTTCCCCGCGAGTTCATCGAGCAGGCTTTTGAGGTATACGACTCCGAGATCGCTAACAGACTGGTCTGGAGGGACTAGTCTCGGTCTGTCCGTCGTCAGAGCTCTCAGTGATGACCGCAGGTTGCTCTTCCTGTGACGGCTCTTCACTCTCGGGCTCGTCCTTCCTTGAAGACTTCCGCCGGTGGTTTCTGCGGATGCGCTCCATCTCGCCCTCGATCAGCCTGAAGTCCTTTTGGGGCAGCAGGTGAAGGCGGTCGAAGAAGGCCAACGGCCAGTCTTTAGGCTCCCACCTTCGGACGTAGTCCAGTCTGGGAGCTAGCAGCGTGGCGTCGATGTAGTCCGGCTCGTCGAGAATGATGTTCGGCCGGAGCTTTACACGAAATGGGAACCGCTCCCTGGAGTCGTGGGAAACGAATACTTCTGAATCATCCTCGAAGCATTCGGATGTGATTGTGGCCGACGCCGGCCACTTGCGCATGCCTTTGACGTAGAACAGGACCCTGTCGTTGGGTGACATGCGCTCGGCACGCCGCCGGAAGCGTCGCCCCATGCCAAAGAGGGTGACACCCATCTCTCTTATGATGGCAAAGTTCTCAGGAGTCTCGGCGAACATCCAGTAGTTTCGCCCGATGCCTCGCCTGTTCTGTCTGTCCTGATTGCTAGGTCGTCGCGCCATACGACTATTCTATCATGGGTGTGGACAATCACTTTTCGATGGTGACAATCTCGGGCTTCATCGTTCCGTCGGTAACTGTCAGAACGGCAATAGTCGCCGGCACCATGAATGACTTGTATGCCTGTCCGGGGTTCAGGTACAGGATACCGTCACGCACTTCATTGATCGTCTCGTGGAGGTGTCCGAACAGGATCGCGTCGACGGGTTCGGGGAAGTCGGGAAGCAGCTCTTCAAGGGGAAATTCTGGCCCTCCCCATGCCGGGTGCGTCACCCCGATCCTCAGTCCCTCGATCTCAATTACCTCTGTATACGGCAGGGATTCACGCAGGTCCGGAGGGTCCGAGTTTCCGTGAACTATGACCGCCCGTGACGCCTCGCGCCTCATGCCGTCTACGACGTCCTGCCTGACGATGTCACCGCAGTGTACGGCGATGTCGGCGTCCCGCACGGCAGCTCGAATGTCCGGGTGGACTTCGTCCCAGCGGTAGAAGTGCGTGTCTGAGATTATGACTATGCGAGTTGGCACGCCGCCGATTCTAGCACACCGGGGTTTGCTGTCTTGACTGATGCTAAAATTGCCCTGATCTTCTACAATGTCGCGCAGTCCAGACCAGCCTAAAGATGGACATGAAATGGGGAGGTGGCCTGTGTTCCAGAACGGTACGAACGGTGTGACGGGGCCAATGAAGGGTATCCGTGTCCTCGATTGGACCATGTGGCAGTTCGGACCTATGTCTGCTGCGATGATGGGTGACATGGGGGCGGACGTCATCAAGATCGAGGCATTGGATGGCGACGCTGGGCGATCTCTCTCAAGGGCATCAACCCTTGCCCCGAGTCTCCCCGGTGGGCGTAATGCCTACTTCGAGGCCAACAATCGAAACAAACGTGGAATTGCGGTCAATCTTAAGACTCAGGAAGGCAAGGAGATCATCTACAAGCTTGTCGAAAACGCTGACGTCTTTGTCGAGAACTTCCGCCAGGGTGTGGCAGAGCGGCTCGACATCGGGTACGACACATTGCGGGAGATCAACCCGATGCTGGTGTATGGTTCGGCTTCCGGGTACGGGCCAAACGGGCCCGACTCTGGCCTCCCCTCGTTCGACGGCTGCGGACAGGCCAGGGGCGGCCTGATGATTTCGGCAACTCCCGCCGACGCTGATGAACCGGTAAGAGTCTCACAGGGCGTGTCCGACCAGATGGGCGCGATCATGCTCTGCCAGGGAGTGCTCGCGGCTCTCGTGGCCAGGTTCGTGCAGGGAGTCGGACAGAAGGTCGACGCCTCCCACCTGAGCGCAAACATGTGGCTGCAGGGCATGGGCATGAGCATGAGCCTGATAATGGGCGGCAACCGCTTCGGCGCGTATGATCGCAAGTCGGCCTGGAACGTGCTCGCCAACCTGTACAAGTGCGGGGACGGCCGGTGGATCCAGCTGATGCACCTTCAGCCGGACCGCTACTGGGAGTCGTTCATGACGGCTCTGGGCCTTCCAGAAGTAGTGGACGACCCGAAGTACGCGACGATGGACGCAAGGTCGGACAACCGCGAAGAGCTTGTCGAGATCATGGACAGGCAGTTCCTGACGAAGACGTCTGCGGAGTGGGACGCACACTTCCGCGCGACGGGTGATTTTATCTATGCGAGAGTCCAGTCGACTGACGAGCTTGTCGACGATCCTCAGGTAATCGCCAACGAGTACATAACTACCTTCGACCACCCGGTAATCGGGCCAATCAAGATGTGCAACCACCCCAATATCTACAGCGAGACCCCCTCCGGTATCTTCAAAGAGGCCCCGGAACTGGGCCAGCATACGGAGGAGATTCTTGTCGATGAACTAGGCTACTCTTGGGACGACATCACGACCCTCCAGGACAAGAGGGTGATACTGTAGCTCGTTCAAACAAACACGCAATCTTTAGCCGGTCAACTTAAGACCCAGGAGGATCAATTGGCGGAAATAGACGGCGGACGACTGTTCGCCAAAGCACTCAAGCGGGAGGGTGTGGACTACGTCTTCACTCTCAACGGCGGCCACATCTACAACCTCTACGAGGGCTGCGTCGCCGAAGGCATCAAGATTATCGACTTCAGACACGAGCAGGTAGCCGCACACGCCGCAGAGGGCTGGGCGAAGGTCACCGGAAAGCCCGGCGTGGCCATCGTCACGGCGGGTCCGGGGGTCACGGACGCCGTGACTGGAATAGCAAACGCGTTCCAGGCGCCGAGCCCGATGATCATGATCGGCGGAAACGCCGGAATCACGGACCACCTCAGGGGCGGACTGCAGGACTTCGATTCTGCGACGTTCCTGAAGCCAGTGACCAAGTTCTCCGAACAGGTAAAGCGGGTCGAGCGGATACCGGAGTACGTCGCCATTGCTTTCAGGCACGCGACTACCGGTGTACCTGGACCAGCCTACCTTGAGATCCCTATTGACCTCGTCAACGGGCGCACCGAAGAGGACGAGGTCAGATATCCGCAGACATATCGAACAGACTCCAAGGCTTACGGCGACCCTGAATACATCAGCCAGGTGGCCGACATCCTGATGGAGACCGAGAAGCCAATGATCCTGGCAGGCTCGGACGTGTGGTGGAACGACGCCTCAGAAGAGCTGCGCGAGTTCGTCGAGATGATCGAATCGCCAGTCTTCCTCAACGCTATGGGCCGCGGCTCGCTTCCTGCCGACCATCCCAATCTCGGCAGCCTGGGAAGACGCTACGGCCTCGTCCACTCCGACACGGTGATCCTGCTGGGCACGCCGATCGACTTCAGGCTGGGCTACGGCTCGGACTACATGTTCCCGCAGAATCCGAAGCTCATCGAGATCATGATGGACGGCTCCAAGATCGGCCAGAACCGCGACATCGACGTCGGGGTAGTCGGCAACTCGAAGGCCATACTCCAGCAGGTGATGGAAGAGCTGAAGGCGAGGGGTTACAAGTCTCCCGGCAAGGGTTGGGTCGAAGAGGTGATGACCGAGGACCGCGCCCTTCAGGCTGCGGACGAGGAGATGCTCAACAGCACCCAGACTCCGATTCACCCCATGCGGCTAGTCAAGGAAGTTAGGGATTTCCTCGACTACGACGCGACAGTCATCGGCGACGGAGGCGACATCGTGACCTTCGCTGCCCGGGTGTTGGACATCAATGGGCCGGGCCATTGGCTGGACCCCGGACAGTTCGGCTGCCTTGGCGCCGGTTCTGGATTCGCAGCCGCGGCGCAGCTCGCCCGGCCGGGCAAGCAGGTGTGCATCATCTACGGCGACGGCGGTTTCGGTCTGACCGGATTCGACGTCGAGAGCTACGTGCGACACGACCTGCCGATAGTGTCCATCGTCGGAAACAACGGTGCATGGAACCAGACCACCCAGGGCGTCGTTCGCAGAGGCGGCAGCGGTGTTGGCACGTACCTGTCCCAGGAGACCAACTACGCGCAGATCATGGACGGTCTCGGCGGATACGGCGAGCGCGTGACCGATCCAGAAGAGATCAAGCCTGCGCTCGAGCGAGCATTCGGATCGGGCAAGGCAGCCCTGCTGGATGTGGTCATCGACCCAGAAGTGGCATACGCCGCTATGGGAGGCCGATCGCGGCAGTCGAGGCAGTACTAGAGAGACGGGAGAGGTGTGGGGCATGTCCACGAACGGAGCAAACGGACATCAACATCCGGTCGGCCCGCTGACCGGGATTCGTGTCATCGACTGGACCATGTGGCAGTTCGGCCCGGTGTCCACGATGATGCTCGCCGACCTGGGAGCCGACGTCATAAAGGTCGAGTCGCTGGATGGCGATCACGGCCGTCAGTTTGGCCGGGTTGGCGGCGTGCTTTCGGACATGCCCCACGGAGTCAATGCCTACTTCGAGGGGATGAACCGTAACAAGCGGGGAATCGCTTTGGATCTCAAGAACCCGCGCGGACGGGAGATCATGTACAAGCTGGTCTCCCAGTCAGACGTGTTCGTCGAGAACTTTCGTAAGGGAGTCGCTGAACGACTTGGACTCGGCTATGAGGACCTGCGCAAGATCAACGATCAGTTAGTGTACGGCTCGGCTTCCGGGTACGGGCCTGAGGGCCCGGACTCGGCGAAGCCCGCGTTTGCCCTCACTGGTGAAGCCCGGTCGGGCGCACTGTTCTGGTCTGGGCCTGACGACGGATCGCCTTATGCGGTCGGGATTGCCGACCAGGCGGCGGGGATCATGCTCAGCTATGGCGTACTCGGTGCGCTGGTGGCCCGGGAGAGGTTTGGCCACGGCCAGAAGGTCGACGTTTCCCATCTTGGCAGCATGATCTGGACACGCGGTATGCAGAATGGCATCAGTCTGCTTGCTGACCGTGAATTCCAGCGACAGACGTGGCGCCAGGCCGGAAATGTGCTGTGGAACTACTACGAGTGCGCGGACGGAGAGTGGATCGCGTTCTCGATGAGCCAGGGCGATAGGTACTGGCCAGCAATGTGCCGGGCCATGGACAAGGCCGAGTGGCTGGAGGACGATAAGTTCAACTCCCTGCAAGCCAGGTACGACAACCGGGAGTTCGTAATCGAGCAGATGGCGGAGGTCTTCAAGACGCGGCCAAGGCACGAGTGGGAACAGCGGCTTTCGGACGCCGGGGACCTGATCTACGAAAGGGTCCAGAAGACACTTGAGCTTCAGGACGACCCGCAGGTGGTCGAGAACAACTACATCGTCAATTTCGAGCATCCCGTCCTCGGCCAGAGCAAGTGGGTGCAGACGCCGGTCTCGTACTCGGAGAACCAGGTCTCGACCCGCAAGATGGCGCCCGCTCACGGCGAGGATACCGAGAGCATTCTCATCGAAGACCTCGGCTACACATGGGACGACATCTCGGCGCTACAGGAAGAGGGGGCGATTCTCTGACCGGCAGATTCAGACTGTCAGTCACTCCTGGCAGGAGAACAAACCGAAACGGGAGGAACATAAAATGGCACACGTATCAAACGACCCAGAGGAAGCATTTGTCGGCAAAGAACTGGGTTCACGTGACTTCGTAGCCGACAATCAAATACTAAACGACTACTTCGTGGGGCTGGAGATCGACTCGGATTGGTATGACAGTCATCCATACGGAACGGCGGTCGCACCCTCTATGACGTTGACCTCAGTTGACGGAGGTTTCCCCGGCGGTGGGTTCAAGAACACGTTCGGCAACCTCTGGATGCGCCAGCAGTGGCAGATGAAGTCGCCCATCTATCCGGGGCAGTCATACACGGCCACGTCGAAAGTGGTGGACATCTACGACCATCGAAACAGAACTCTCGTAAACTCAGAGGTTACCCTCTGGTCGCCCGAGGGCGACGTTATGGCCGTCGGACACCACCACCAGAGCTACCTTCTCAGCCAGTCTTCCGGCAGGGTCGCGCTGCGCGATCCCAAGGCTAAGGGCGGAGCGAGGCGGTTCGAAGTGCCAGAGGGAGATCTGATCGAAGGCGACCCTCACATGATCAGCCTGGAGATGTGCGGCACCTTCTTCCACGGCAACGCCAACTACCACACCGACAAGAGGGCCGCTGAAGAACTCGGATTCGAAGAGGTCGTGGTTGGCGGCCGGATGACGATGTCCTACATCGGCGACCTGATGGACAGACATTTCGGAAAGGGCTGGTTCGAAGGCGGCGAGCTGGACATCAAGTTCACCAACATAGTCTGGCCTGAAGACGTTGTGACTGCAAAGGCCGTCATCACCGATGAGTCGCAAGACAACGGCTCACGGCGAGCAAACGCTGCCGTCTGGATGGAGAAAGAGGACGGCACGGTCGCTATAGTTGGTACCGCCAGCGCGGTGGTGTAGGGATTCGACCGACATTCGATTCGTATAGAGACGGGAGCCGCTGGAGACAGTGGCTCCCGTCGTCGCGCTATGGCGAGGCGCACCAGTGAGTTTGACATGAGAATTACAAGAGCCCACCACATGACCAGAGATGAGGCGAAGGACTGGGTCAGCCGAGAACTGAACGATTTGCTGACACAGTTCGGCGACTCAGTGTCGGACGTGTCCCACACCTGGGACAGAGACTCCATGAAGTTCCAGTTCAAGGTGAGCCGAATAGCCAGCTTCAAGGGCACCCTGAAGGTCACTGAAAGCGATCTCGACCTCAACCTGCCGTTCCCATTACTGGCCAGAGGCTTCGAAGGGACAGCCAAAGCCGAGGCCGAGCGCTGGCTGGACCAGAACCTGCCCAAGGCGTAGCCGATCTGCGAACGAAACGTCCCTGAATTCAGGCCGGTTGTCTTCTAGTCGTCTCCCGACAGGAAGCCAAGCAGGTTCAGGATGATGATGAACATGTTGAGCACGTTCAGGTAGAGCCCGATACTGCCGATGACGGCCACCTGCGTCGCGGCCTTGTCGTCGCCGTCCATGGCGGCCTGCTGGGCCAGTTCCTTCATCTGCTTCGTCTCCCACACCGTGAGGGCCAGGAAGATGGGCAGCAGCACGATGTTGACCAGCAGGAACAGCATGCTCGACTGCAGCAGGAACACGTTTATCAGGCTTACTATCACGACACCGATGAGTCCGAAGATCAGCATCGGACCGAGCTTCGAGAGGTCCCGCTTGGTGGTCAGTCCGACGATGCTCATGGCAACGAACAGGCCTGCGGTCAGGATGAACGCGACTCCGATCATCTCTCCCGTGTACTGCACGAGTATGGGAGATAGGAAGAGTCCCCAGATGCCGGCAAAGGCGAGATAGAGGGCGGTACCCAGTCCGATATTCCCTCTTTGGACGACGGCATTCGCGGCGAACAGCGTGCCAAAGACCACGCCAAAGAAGAGAAGGATCCCGATAAAGCCAAGGGAGAAGATGACCTCGCCGGCTCCAATCGCGTCGCCGACCCAGATCGCGGCGGCTGTGACTAAGACCCCAAGCGCGACAAGCCCGTACATGCGGGCCATCGCATCCGTGTAGATGGCGTCAGCGCGACTTCTGCCGTATGGAATGCTGTACTGTCCGGTAGCCATGCTTAGGCTGTCCCTCCTCTGTGAAATGTCCTTGAGAAAAGTCTAATGGACAGTAACTGCACCGTCAAAAGATGGCATGGGTGTCTTTAAGGCGGTCTATCACTGGTGAGTCATGACCAAGGAGACCGCAGAAGACGTCGTCATTGTGCTCGCCGAGTAACGGGGCCGAGTAACAGGCGGTGCGCGGCATGTCGCTGAACCGAATGGGCAGTCCCGCCACTTCGCGGGGGCCGACCTCAGTGTGGTCCATCTCGATGATATTGCCACGCTCGCGGAAATGTGGATCGACCATCAGGGACATCACTTCCAATACGGGGCCAGCCGCAACTTTTTCCTTCTGTAGCAGTTGGGTGACTTCCTCGGGGGACCGTCGGCAGGCCCAAGCACCAATCAGGTCATCGAGCGTTGATTCATTTCGCTTCCTGGCCTCAAACGTGGCGAACCTGTCATCGCTGGCCAGTTCAGGCCGGCCCATGACCTTGCACACTTTGGCCCACTCATCGTCTGACTGAACGGCAATGGCCACCCACTGATCGTCGCCGGCACAGCGGTAGACGTTGTGTGGAGACATGTGAGGGTCGTGGTTGCCAATTCGCTGCGGCGCCCTGCCGTTCATCGTGTAGTCCAGTAACACCTCAGCGATCATGCTGGTAACGACCTCGGCCATCGATATCTCGATGCGCTGACCCTCTCCGGTCTTGCGCCGGTGCCACAGTGCGCTGAGTACGGAGTGGACCATCATCGTCCCGACCAGGTAGTCGGGCCAGTTGCCGCCGAGGTTCTGGGGCTGGCCGCCCTCGTAGCCGGTTATCGAGGGCTGGCCCGCGTACGAGCAGACGTTGGGGCCAAACCCGGTTGAAGCGCGGTCTGGGCCGACTGTGCCCATGGAAGAGCCACTGAGCATGATGAGGTCTGGGCGGACCTGCCTGAGGTCTTCATAGGCGAGTCCCTGGCGTTCGAGCACGCCGGTCGAGAAGTTCTCGATCACCACGTCGCTAACGGCGACCAGCTCTTTCACCAGCTTCTGTGCCTCCGGATCGCGGATGTTCAGAGTGACGCCTAGCTTGCTATGGTTCAGGCAGTTCCAGATGCCGGACCTGTTGACTCCGTCGATACCATCGGCGGTGCCTGAGAGTCCAGTCCGACCAGGCTCAAGCCTCGTGTTGGACTCTACCCTTATAACCTCTGCTCCAAGGGAGCCTAGCCAGCCGCCCGCGTACGGTACTGACAGTATCCAGCCAAAGTCGATAATGCGGATGCCCTCAAGTGGCCTGTTACGCGGTGTGGTCGACCCCACTGACTTGGACCCCACCGCCGGTGGACCAGGACCCGGTTGAGCGTCAGTCTTAACGGAAGCTCCCGCCCCACGCTCTCCAAGAAGTGGAGCATGGGAGCGCAGGCTCCACGGTGTGTTGAACAGCCTGACGGACGGGCCGGGCTGCTTTATAAATCCCGCAACCGGATGTTGCTGTTCGACAAAGAAGCCTCGGGCGGCGAAGTGGTCTGATGCTACGATCTCGTCCACAGTCTGGACCGGGAAGCAGGGCACGCTCGAGGACTGGAGTTTTCGGTAGAGTTCTCCCCTCCTCTGTCGCTTCGTCCACTCGGCTACATGGACTTCGATATCTTCGGAGAACTCCCTGCGTCCCTCAAGGTCTCCGTATTCCTCTTTGTCTGCCCACTCGGGTCTGCCCATCATGTCCTTGAGGGTCTCCCACCAGTGGTCGAGGAAGAAGGTCTGGGACACGTATCCGTCGGCAGCCCTCCATATCCAGGGAAAGAAGGCCTTCTTCCTGTCTTCCGGAAGTCGCGAGATGTCGTATGAATAGGTGGCGAAGTTGCCTCTAATGTGGCTGGCGACGGCGTCCATGGCGGAGACGTCGATCTCCTGGCCTACTCCGTACTTCTCCCTGTGGTAGAGGGCGCACATGGCTCCGGCGGCGGCAACCCAACCGGCAAAATACATCCCCATGTTGCCCCTGCCCCGCAGGGGTGTGTGCTGCTCCAGGTCAGTTACGAAGGCGGCAGGAGACTCCCAGCCCATGCCGCCCATGTGCCAGACGATGAGGTCCGTCCCATTCCAATCGCGATAGGGACCCGTGTTCCCAAAAGGCGTGACGTAGGTGCGGATGAGTCTGGGCGACAACTCGGCCACCGACGCCGAGTCGATGCCGAGTTGCGCGGCCTGTACAGGCTGTACATCGGTGACGAAAATGTCCGCGCCGGAGATCAGCTCGTGAATCCGCCGCCGGTCGGAGTTCTCACGCAGATCGAGCGTCAGGCCCCGCTTGTTGGCGTTGAGGTACAGGAAGATGCCGCTGGCTTCGGGATGACGTATGTCGCCCGGAAATGGGCCCAGACGCCGGGCCGGGTCTCCGTCCGGTGGTTCTACCTTGAGCACGTCTGCGCCAAGGTCGGCAAATGACTTCGCGCACATCGCCCCAGAAGGCCCGAGGCTGTACTCGACTACCCGAAGACCTGAGAGTGCGCCAGAAGGCACGAGAGATTCTCTTTCTCTTGTCAGTTCAGGGATAGGCTAGGAGCGCCTTGAGTTCTCGGCTATTCGATCTGCATCCCAGAATCGCGAAAAGGCCAGCGCGCGTGGGCAGTGACCGTAGGATTCCTCCACGTTCACGACGACTCCCTGGAGGATCTTGGCGTTCTCGTCAGGGTTGAAAACCTGCAGCTCAACCTGGAGTTCATCAAGTGCCGAACGGTCGACAATCTCGACCGTGCCGTTTACACGCACGGTCTCCCTGATGCCGGGAATGAAGAAGATCAGCGCTATGTGCGGGTTCTCTGCCATGTTCAGGTAGGACTGGAACAAGCGGTTGCCCGCGACGTCAGGAATCAGGAGCCTGCGGTCGTCAAGGATCTTGACCCAACCTGGCTTTCCACCCTTGGGAGAGGCGTCACAGGTCCCGTCGACAGCGCTTGTGGCCATGACCAGCATGGGGGACTGGGTGATGAAGTCCTTCACGTTCTCCTGCAGGAGACCCAGTACCTTGGTCGCAGGACGCTCCTTGGGGAACCCGAACTGGCGGGTAAACTCGTTGTCGAACTGGGTCTCGATGTCGAGGACTTCTACCATGGAGCTTCTCCTGCACAAGTGAGTGGGCCGATTGTACGCCAACTGTGTGAGGCGGGCAACCGCTGGCCAGCCCGCCAGATAATGTATCCTGAGGCCGCGTTATTATCAACGGAACGGCCCTAAAGATTGCCCACTCTCTACATAGTTCCGACCCCTATTGGAAACCTCGAGGACATCACCTTGCGGGCTCTGCGCGTATTGCGGGAAGTGGACCTCATCGCTGCGGAAGACACCAGGGTCACCCGCAAGCTTCTTGCCAGATACGAGATCGCAACGCCAGTCACGTCGTTCCACGAGCACAATAGGCGAACCAGGCTGCCGGAGTTGCTCCGGAGGCTGGACGACTCCGATGTTGCCCTCGTTTCGGATGCGGGAACACCGACGATCAATGACCCGGGCCAGGACCTGGTTGCTGCGGCCGTGGAAGCTGGACTCGACGTTGTGCCACTGCCGGGCGCATCGGCCGTTACGACTGCGCTGGCTGCATCCGGGATCGACGCCGATGGCTTCGTGTATATCGGTTTCCTACCCCGCGAGAGGTCTAAGCGAGCTGAGCTGCTGTCCAGTCTGGCGCGTGAGCAGAGGACGATCGTGACATTCGAGGCGCCACACAGGCTGACAGCTGCCCTGAAGGACATGCTGGAGACGCTGGGTGACAGGCAGGTCGCCGTGTGCCGCGAGATGACTAAGCTCCACGAGGAGACCTACCGGGGGACAGTGTCAGGTGCGCTGGCGCACTTCACGAAGCCTCGTGGAGAATTCACTCTGGTCATAGAGGGGGCGTCGGCTGCGGCGATGACAGTGAGCAATGCCGACGTGGACGGTCTTCTTACAGGGGCGAAGGGACGCGGGATGACGGCCCGGGACGCCATCTCGGAGGTCGGAGCGCTCACAGGACTGTCCAGGCGGGAGCTGTACTCAAGGTGGCTCGAACTGGATGTGTAGGAAGCCCCTCTGTTCGCAGGCTGTCAGAGCGGTGTGATACTATTGGGAGCAACTTCCACACGCGATGTTTCGGGGTATTGGTTTGCCTGAACGAGTACTGGTCTGTGTAGCGTGGCCGTATGCCAATGGGTCCATCCACGTCGGTCACGCTTCGGGTGTGTATCTGCCTGCGGACATATTCGCAAGGTACAACCGAATGCAGGGCCATGAGGTCGCAATGGTGTCCGGAAGCGACGCTCACGGCACCCCTGTAACTATCGCCGCCGACCAGCAGGGCGTGAGGCCGGAGGACATATTCTCCAAGTTCCAGCAGGAGTTCCTGGACACCTGGGACCGTCTCGGCATCAGCTTCGACCTGTTCACCTCCACCCACACACAGAACCACGAGGAAGTAACCCAGGACCTGTTCCTTAGGATGCTGGACCGCGGGTACCTGTACAAGGACACGATGCGCCAGCCCTACTGCCTGACGCACGAGCGTTTTCTTCCAGACAGGTACGTGGAGGGCAGATGTCCTCAATGTGGAAACGAAGGTGCCAGGGGCGATCAGTGCGACCGGTGCGGGATTACCCTCGACCCGGAGGAGCTCATCGAGCTCAAGTGCAAGTTGTGCGGGAGTGAACCGGAGATACGGGATACTGAGCACTTCTTCATCAGGCTGAGCGCATTTGAAGACAGTCTGCTGGAGTGGGTGAGCAAGCAGGAGCACTTCAAGCCAAACGTCAAGAACTTCACCATCGGCTTCGTCGAGGGTGGTCTCAGAGACCGGGCCATCACCCGGGACCTGGACTGGGGCGTTCCCCTGCCGGTAGAAGGCTTTGACAGCAAGCGCATCTACGTCTGGTTCGAGGCCGTGATCGGCTATCTTTCAGCCACCAAGGAGTGGGCGGAGATCAACGGAGACGCCGACAAGTGGGAGGAGTATTGGCTTGAGGACTCCCGCTCCTACTACTTCATGGGCAAGGACAACATCCCGTTCCACACGGTGATATGGCCTTCCATGCTCATGGCGTACGGAGACCTGAATCTCCCTTACGACGTCCCGGCAAACGAGTATGTCAACCTGGAATCTGAGCAGGTGTCGACCAGCCGAAACTGGGCCGTGTGGATGCCGGACATCCTGGACAGGTACGACGTAGACTCGATCAGGTACATGCTCGCCTCGATTATGCCGGAGACGAGCGACTCTGACTTCAACTGGGCCGAGTTCGTTCGCCGAAACAACGATGAGCTCGTGGCGACGTACGGCAATCTCGTCCACCGTGTGCTTACTATGGTCGGACGAAATTTCGACCGGACGGTCCCGAATCCGGGAGATCTGGACGAGGAGTCAAAGGCGCTTCTTGAAGAAGCTGCCTGCGGCCTGGATTCAGTTGCCGATGAACTGGAAAGATGCCGGTTCAGAAACGCGCTCCAGGCTGCCATGGGCATTGCACGTGCAGCCAACCGCTATCTCGACTCCAAGGCCCCCTGGCAGGCGGTCAGAAACGACAAGGACGACGCAGCCAGAACGCTCTGGACGGCTATGGCCGTAATCAACTGCCTCAAGACCGCTCTGTACCCGTTCATGCCCGGCACTTCGGAGACTCTGCACGGGCTGCTCGGCCTGGAAGGGACGGTCAAGGACCAGGGATGGTCGTGGGAAAGGTCGGCGCTGGTTCCCGGCAGTCCCCTGCCGCGACCCAAGCCTCTATTCACCAAGCTCGATGACTCGGTGGTAGAAGAGGAGAGGTCCAGGCTTGGTGCATAGCCCCCGAGCAACTGC
Organism: Dehalococcoidia bacterium; assembly: GCA_965116415.1. Taxonomy (GTDB): domain Bacteria; phylum Chloroflexota; class Dehalococcoidia; order Lucifugimonadales; family UBA1123; genus VXRN01. The sequence continues at coordinate 3,270,335 of OZ220693.1, read as the reverse complement.
CGACAGAGACCAGGTTGCCGCTATCTATGCTCCCATCCAGGAGCGGCTGGACAGGGTAGAGCAGCGTCTGAGGGAGTTGGCAGGCGTCAACTTCCCATTCCTGTCCGAGATGCTGACCCACGTCTACGGGTCAACCGGGAAACGGGCGAGACCGGCCATCACCCTGTTGGCCGCCAGCTTTCACCCGCACGACGAGTACAAGTCAGAGGTGATGGCGACAGCCGTTGAGCTGCTGCACATCGCCACTCTGATTCACGACGACACCGTTGACGAGTCCGACACTCGCCGGGGTAGGGCAACTATCTCCAGCATGTACGGGAAGGACATCGCTGTGTTGGTGGGCGACTACGTGTTCGCTTCGTCAGCGACTTTCGTGTGCGATACGGGACATGTCGGAGTGATCAGGCGGTTCTCAGAGACCATCATGGAGCTTTCCAGCGGCGAGCTGTACGAGAGAGTCAGCGCTTACGATCCCGGGCAGACACGGGACGGCTACCACGAGCGCATATACAACAAGACCGCGTCTCTGTTCAGCACTTCTGGGGAAACCGGCGCCATACTCAGCGGAGCGCCAGACGAACAGGTTGCCGCTCTAAAGCAGTACTCGCGGGAACTTGGAATGGCGTTCCAGATCGTGGACGACATTCTGGACTTCCAGGGCGACGAGAATGAGATCGGCAAGCCTGTCGGCAGCGACCTCGCCAACGGGATCATGACCCTGCCTGCATTCATCGCGAGGGAGTCCAGCCCCCAGGAGAATCCGATAGACGCCTACTTCAACGACGGCAGTGATGATGACTCACTTCTGGCGTCGGCTGTCGAGATGGTACGCCAGCCCGAGATCATCAACGCTGCATACGATGAAGCAGCGCGACGGTGCGAGACGGCAAGACAGGCACTTCAAGTGCTGCCGCATACGCCGTCGAGAGATTCGTTGGAGAGCCTGCTGGACTACATGCTCACGCGCAGGATCTGATCAGCGGGTCAGTAACCCCAGTCCGGCAGATCAGGACTCCCAGACTACTTCCCCTCCAAGTATGGTCATGACTGGCTGCAATCCAACCAGGGCATCCGGCTCGACGGATGTCAGGTCTTCTGCGAACAGCGCCATATCTGCCCTGTAGCCCGGCGATAGCCTGCCGAGGTCTTCGTCTCTACGGATCAGACGTGCAGGTCCCAGCGTGTAGGCTCGCAGGGCCTCTGTGAGGCCCACACGCTCATCTTCACCGAGGGCCTCGTTGGACTCGGTTCGCCTGGTAAGCGCGGCTTGGAGCACCGGCATCGGGTCAGGGTCGGTAACAGGCGCGTCAGACGAGAAGGCCACGGTGACACCCCGTACTGCGAGAGAGGCAGTTCTGTATAGATAGGACTGCATTTCCGGCGAAACTTCAGCGAGGTATCGGTCGCCCTGGTGGTATATGAAGCACGGCTGTGTGACGACCGCGGCGCCACTCTTCACAACGGCGTCCAGCACGTCCGGCGGCGACTCTGAGCAGTGCTCGATCCTGTGTAATAGTCCCTGGGGTAACAGAGACCGTGACTCTGCCAGCACCTCGGCCACGGTGCGGACCACATCTGCTTCCACCGCGTGGACAGCAACCGGGAAACCATACGACGCACACTCTTCCACTGCTGATCTCAGGTCCTCACGTGAAGGCGTCGGAGTTCCAGAGGTTTCCGTCACCATGATCTTGGCGTGACCCAGGCGAAGCATGTCACTACCGCCGCCGAACTGCATGCCCGCACTCCCGAACTCAGCCACATGATCAGCTCCAGGCATCACCGTGATTCCGGGTAGCGGTTGAATGTCGCACGCAAGACCCTGGAACAGGTTCCAGCGGTCCAGGGAGTTGGTGTGTGTCGCGTCCTGAATGGAGGTCACGCCGTACGAGAGCAGTTTGTGAGCTGCCTTGCGTACTAGTGGCGTCAACTCAGCATCCGATGGCTTCGGAGTACGCTGGTCGAGAAAGTCCTGCATTTCAAGCAGGAGGCCGTTCGGGCTCCCAGTCTCCAGGTCGCGGGCTATGGTGGCGCCGGGCGGTTCGTCGGTGTCATCGAAGATTCCCACACGGTCCATTGCGACGGAGTTGAGCACGCACGCGTGCCCGGACCGGTGGTTGAGGCGGACAGGATGATCGGGAACAGCTCGATCAAGGTCCCAGCGCGTGGGATGGCGATTTTCGGCCAGGTGGAAGGGATCATATCCCCATGCCGAGATCCACTGACCCTGCGGCGTGCTGGCAGCCTGTCGGGCGATCTGCCGCACAATGTCAGCTATCGAGGATACATGGCGTGGGCGACAGTCGACCCCTCCGAATGTCGAGGCGTACGCCAGCAGGTGAATGTGCGCATCGTGAAAGCCTGGAATCAGGCTACCGCCACCGCAGTCGATTACTCTCGCGCCTGTGGCGACGAACTGCCGGGACTCAGCATCGCTGCCCGTCCATACGATGCGTTCTCCTCGGGCGGCTACCGACTGCGCGTTGGGCATACGCGCGTCCTGAGTCAGGATGCGCGCATTGGTCAGGATGAGGTCCGGCTTGGCATCTCCACGAGGACTCATAGGAGATGACCCTCCGCCTGGTCCTGGCTGCGTGAGAGTGCAGGTTCTCCCCTACTGAATGACCGAGTGGGGAGTGGCCTCGATCCGGCGGACGACTATCTTGTCGCGGTCGAGCATTTCGGGGACCTTCGGGCCGATGTCGTTGACCCAGCGATCGCTCTGGTAAACAGCCTCGTATAGTGCCTCGCGCTCTTCCTCGCTGGCGAAGCGGCGCACCCAGATGTAGAGGTCGTCCTCTTCCTCTCCGACGAAGCTGCCGCAGATCACCATTCCCTTGGAGACCTGGAATGGGATGATCTCCTCCTCCATGAACTTGACCCAGTTTTCACGCTGGCCGGGAAGAGTCCTGTACTCTCGAAGTTCGAAGAACATTTCGGTCTCCTTTGGGTAGTTGGCTAACAGTCACAAATGTATGTAGAGCCTGGAGCATTGTCAAATCACGCCAGGGCGAAGACGAGAACGCTGGCGGCGATGTATAGGACGATCATCGACGCACCTGTCACCGTGATGATCGACCCCCGGTCTGTCCTACGGGAAGTGTTCTGTATTCCCACCACGACGATGGCGGTCATCAGGATGGCGACAATAGCGGTGAAAATGTGAATCTCGTCGATCGCGTGCCACAGGGCTCCTCCCGTGAATGCGACGTCGTCCAAGAACAGCACGAAGCCCATGTTGAACAGGTTGCTGCCCAGCACGTTGGTAAACGCAAGCTCTGGAGCTCCGAGTCTTAGCGCGGCGAAGGAGGCAGCTATCTCTGGCAGTGACGTACTGAATGCCAGGAACTGAGTACCTACGAAGCTTGCTTCCCAGCCCATAGCCTCAGCAATGTGGTCGCCGGTGAAGGCCAGCCACACGGCGGAGGCGACAACGATGGATGCTGTTATGACGTATGTGACAATAGCGCGCGTCAGGCTCTCGTCAGCGTAGTTTGACTCTTCGGTAGCATCATCGTCGCCTGAGCCTGAAGAGTTTTCGCCGTGTTCGGCCTTGTAGACAAGGTACATTGCTACCAGGAAGACGCCGAACATCAGGGCTGACAGCGGGCTGATGAACCAGGCTGAGCCAAAATCGGTCTGATGGTGGACAACCGCTGCTATGGCGGCGGTTGAAATGACCGCAATGCCCAGAACACCGACAAGGGCCGATGTAGGCGTAACGTATGCGAACACCGGACCTCTACGCCAGTAGAGGTCCATGAGGCCGATTATCAGGAGGTTGAAGAGGTTGCTGCCAAACGCGTCCCCAGCGGCCAGGTTGACGTCCCCAACGAGGACGATTGAACTCACGCCGGTGCCCAGCTCTGGAAGCGATGTGGCCGTCGCCAGCATAACGACGCCGACGAACGACCTGCCGAGCCCGGTCTTCTCGGCAACGATGTCCGCCGATCTGGCCATGAAGTGAGCAGTTACCAGGATCACAGCGGCGGCAGCGAGCAACTGAAGCCAGAGGATGGCTAGGTCCACATCATCTCCAGGCGCAGGTCGGAACGACTTAGCGCGGCGAAGTCGATCCAGTCATGCGAGGTCACTCGGCCTGACGCGGGAGGGCCGTCCCCGTGGGTCTGCACCGGCCGGAAGACCGGACTCTCAAACCCCGAAGGATTCTAGCTACCTCTATTGGCTGCTGACAAGGAGGTCAGCGCGCTCTCCCCACTTCTCCAGGAAACGCCTGTAGTTCTTCAGGCTCAACTCGTCCCGCTCCCCCTCAGCCAGCTCATTCCAGACACGATGCTCGTGCTGTACGACAGGCAGAGACTGGTCGGCGACGATGCGCTTGCCCTGCTCCTTGAAGTGGAAGCTGTAGTCTATGTCGAGATTCCGGTAGAAGCGGAAGCTCTCGCGCATCAGTCCCACCTTCAGGAGTTCCTTGCGCCGGAACGCGAAGCAGTAAGCCTGCATGGCATCCATGTCTCCGGACTCGCCCTCCCCATCGTGGAAGTGATGGAGGTTGTCGGTGCGAAGTCCGAATGGGCCGGCCACACCAACCCGGTCGTCGCTCAGCATCTTCTTGACGGGTCCTATTAGGTCACCCGTAACTTCGACGCTGGTGTCTAGCAGAATGACGAATTTGCCTAGGCTCTGCTTGAGGACGATATTCTTGGCAGCAGCCTCACCGAGAACGTGGTCGGCGTGAATGACCCTGACCCTGGAATCCGACGAGGCGAGTTCGTCGAGATACTCCCCCGTTTCGTCGGTTGAACCATTGTCGAGTACAACCATCTCCACGTCGCGGTCGCCGCTTGAGTTCAGGGCGCTGGAGACGACTCGCCTAACGTCATCGACGTAATTGCACGCCACGATTCCTATGGTCACTTCGTGAGCGTCCTTCTGGTCAAGCAGGGAAGGCACTTCAGCGGCGGCGGACACGACGTCTCGGTCTTCGGTCAGCTTCTCCCACTCGGCCTTCGGCCTTATCCGGGAGCCGCGTTCGTGGTCTTCGACCACGTAGCCGACTTCCTCGAGGGCCGACCGGATCTGGTCGGCTGCGGCATACTCGGACATGTCGCGAAGGTGCGCTCTGCGGAGCAGCTGCTCCAACGCCTCGGGAGAAGTCTCGTACTCGTCTCCTACGTTCAACAGTCCAAGACCTAGCACCTCATCGTAGCGTTCGATCAGCGCCAGCTTGGTGGCGGAGTCGAGATCAGATCGGGCCATCTCCCAGGTGAGTGCGAGAGCGCCGGGCATGTCGAGGTTCGAGTTGACCGTGTCGAAGAATCGGCCTACCCACTCTTCTACGGCCGCGCCGTCTGGTTCCGCCCCGCCTGTGACCGCGGCCTCTTCGGTTTCAATCATCCACTGCCAGATCCGGTTCTTGAGCCTATGTAGTCCACGCTGTGCGGCCCGGAGGGACGTGAACGTGAAGTTGAGCCTCGTGTTGTACCGCGCAGTCATGCACAGGTACCTGAAGGCCATGGCATCCAGGCCCTGCGCCTCGATGTCTGACATGATGAACGAGTTCCCGGCGGACTTTGCCATCTTGACGCCGTCGGCCAGTAGGTGCTGACCATGGACCCACGAGTTGACGACTGGCCTGCCCGTGAAGCCCTCGCTCTGCGCGATCTCGCCCTCGTGGTGAGGGAAGATGTTGTCGACGCCGCCGGTGTGGATGTCGAACTTGTCGCCCAGGTACTTGATCGACATGGCAGAGCACTCGATATGCCAACCCGGGAAACCCTCGCCCCATGGACTCGGCCACTTGACCGTCCTGCCAGGCTCGGCGGCCTTCCAGAGTGTGAAGTCGCGCGGGTCTCGCTTGAGAGGGTCCGCATCGACCCTGACCGCCTCAAGAAGCTCCGCCTCGTGGATGTTTCCCGACAGCTTTCCGTAGTCGGGGAAGCGGGAGACTTCGAAATAGACGTTGCCGTCGACTTCGTAAGCGTAGCCGCCCTCAAGGAGCTTCTCTACGATTTCGAGCATCTCGACAATGTGGTCGGTGGCCTTTGGGAACTCATGGGCAGGCTGGATGCTCAGCTTCTCCTCGTCGGCCCTGAACCGCTGAGTGTAGAACTCCGCAATCTCCGCCGGCGTCTTACCCTCCTCGATGGCGGCGGCAATGATCTTGTCTTCGCCGCGTTCGAGCACCTCCTGGCGCATGTGCCCGACGTCGGTGATGTTCTTGATGTGGACGACGTCCAGTCCCTGGGCGGTCAGGATGCGCCTGATCCAGTCCGCCATCAGGTATGAGCGCAGATTGCCGATGTGGGCGTCGCGGTACACCGTTGGACCGCACGTGTACATTTTCACCAGGCCGTCTTCTATCGGCTGAACTTCACTGAGGGTCTTTTCGAGGGTGTTATATATCTTCAGCACGGTTGGTTTGCCTCCTGTCGTGCCGCCCTCGGCGGTATGTCCATGATGTATAGGAAGTTGGTGCTTCCAACCGTTCCAAACGGGAACCCTGCCGTTATGACGACCATTCCGCCATCGTCAGGCACTAGTCCAGTCTTGATGGCGTGCTCCTCAGACACATCGAAGAGATGTGCGATCGTGGTGAGGTCTGGGCCTTTCACTGGTGACACGCCCCAGCTGACTGTCAGGGCGCGGAGGACCTCTTCGTGGGGCGACAGGGCGAGAATGGGGGGTCCTGGTCGATACCTCGAAACTCGGCGGGCAGTACTGCCGGACTCCGTGAAGGCGATGATGCCACAGGCCCCCAATCTCACTGCGTTCCTGGCGGCGCCATAGCTGATTCCGTCGTCTATGCGTGACTGTATGTCGCGAGAACGTTCTTCAAGCCCGCGCTCGTAGTCGAGCGCTGCTTCCCTGGCGATTGCGACCTTGTTCATTGTCTCAACAGCAAGAACAGGATTCTCGCCGACCGCTGTCTCACCGGAGAGCATAACCGCGTCGGTACCCTGCCTTACGGCGTTAGATACGTCGTTGACCTCGGCTCTGGTGGGGCTGGTCGACACAATCATCGACTCCAGCATCTGAGTCGCCGTGATTACAGGCTTTCCGGCAAGATTGCACTTCTCAATCATCTCTTCCTGAAGTATGGGCACCGACTCGGCGTCTATCGCGACCCCAAGGTCTCCCCTGGCAACCATTATGCCGTCGCTGACATCGAGGATTTCGTCGAAGTTGTCGACAGCCGCCTCCTCGGTCTCGATCTTGGAGATTATGAACGTCTCGCCGCCATTTTCGGAAATCAGTTCTCGCGCTTCTTCTATGTCCTTCGACGATGTGACGTTGGATAGCGCGACAAAGTCGGCTCCCGCCGTGGCGGCGAATTTGAGCCCTTCCCTGGCCCTGTCGTCCAGGAAGGGTAGCGACGGTGCGCGGCCAGGGATAGTCACGCCCTTTCCCTCGACCATCCTGTCGCCTCTCACCACTTCGCAGGCCACGTCCATGGTCTTGGACTCAATGCCCAGCACACGCACCTCGATGGCGCCGTCGTCTATTAGAACACTCCCGCCGATCGTGACATCGTTGTGTACCCCTGACGGGTACACCCCCAGAATCTCCGGGCTGCCTATGACATCCCTACTTGTCAGTACAATTCTGTCCTCTGGTTTCAGGTTGAATTCGCCTGGAGACTGAGTGCCGGTCCTGTACTTGGGACCGGGAATATCGACCATTGTCCCGACCGGGATACCCAGGTCTTTCGAGGCTTGCCTCACGTTCCGAAAGACACGAAGGTGCTCATCGAGAGTATTGTGAGAAAGGTTAAGCCTTGCGACCGACAGGCCTGCCTGCACCAGTTCGCAGATCGTGACGTAGGTGTCGGACGCCGGCCCCAAAGTGGCAACGATCTTGGTCCTGGGCCTTTCGAGTATCCTGGGAGATTGCGTCATTTAGGCTGCCTGGCACGCTCGTGGAATGAGATCAATTCTTTGGCGATTTTACTAGAAAAGGCAGACCACGACCATAGCCCGCTTGGCTGGAATTCTGTATCAGGTGCCGCCAATCCGTCATTCCGGCGAAGGCCGGAATCCAGAGGTGCTGGGGACTGCGCCAACACTCTCTTATCGAAGCCTCCGACCAAACTGACACAGGCTCCTTGGCTGGAATCACCAACACTTGTCCCGTGCTCTGCGACGCCGTGCACGAGCCTGAAGACATTCGGAATTCTTTCTAGCAAGCCCGGCAGAGGGGGCATAACCCGTTCATTGACACGGAAAATTGACGTAGAATGGAGAGACTTTGATAGCAGGTGCAACCGATGCGGACAGTCAGGGAACTCTATGATCTCCAGTTGCTGGACTGGGAAATCCAGCAGCGTGAGGAGGAGTTGTCGGAGGTCCAGAGCCGGATCGCTGACGACTCGAAGAGAATACAGGCTAACCAGAGGCTGTCTACCCTCGAAACCAGGCTTGGGGAACTGAATCCGGCCAGGCGACAGTCTGAGCGCGCTATCGAAGTGATCGAAGAGAGGATTTCGAGCCTGGACACCAGGATGTACGACGGCAGCGTGACCAACCCACGAGAGTTCGAGGCGCTTCAGGAAGAGCGCGCCAACCAGGTGCGGAACCGTGGAGACGAGGAAGACCGTCTGCTGGAGTTCATGGTCGGCATCGAGGAGACGGAGGAGCTGAGGGACCGCGCCAGGGTTATATTCGAACAGATCGACGAAGAGCGAAGCGCCGAACTGGACGTTCTGGAAGCACGCCTTGATGAGTTGACCTCGGATTTGCCTGGGTTGCGCGCACAGCGACAGGAGGCGTCGGCAGAGTATCCGCCGAACATCATGGCAGTGTACGAGACCGTCAGGCGCACACGCGGAGGCCAGGGCGCCGCCCTCGTCGACCAGCGTGGTATGTGCCAGGGTTGTCGCCTCACGATTCCGAACGCGGAGCTCAGCCGCGCCCGCTCCAGCGATGGCATTGTGCAATGTGGCAGTTGCACGAGAATTCTTATCTATGGCTAAGTCGAGGACCGGCGGCACACGATGAGAGCGCTAGGGTACTTCAGGGTCGACGCGATTTCGCAGGTTGAAGGCCGCACAAAGACGCTGGTCGACTTTCACAATGAGTTCGAAACTTACTGCGACCTCTACCTGCATCAACCCGTGAGGACCTTCGGCGATCTCAACGCCGGTGACGACCTTACCTACCCCCAGTATGTCCAGCTGGTCGAATACATCAAGAGTTCGGGTTCGAACTTCCTGGTCGCCATACCCGACTCCAGCCACCTGGGCAGCGACATAGAGACGGTCACCCGCTCATTCCTTGAGATAGAGAATGCGGGGGCAAAGGTCTCGTGCCAGGACGAGGACATGCCGGACCCGCTTCAGAACGCCCTCTCTGTACTGGGCATATCAGGTGTCTCCCGGACTCGCAGCGGCAAGATCAGGGAGTCGATGCAAGAGCAGGCCATGTGGGGAAAGGGTCTCGGCCGGCCTCCGTTCGGGTACCGGTACACCGAAGACGGCTCCTACGAGGTGATCAGGGACGAAGCTGCCGTGGTGGAGTTGATCTATCGCCTCTACACCAGGGACCGGATGGGTATGCGGCTGATCGTCCAGCACTTGAACGAGAGAGGGATCACGACGCGGAGGGGAGGCCGGTGGAGCGTAGTCAGCGTTCGCGACATTCTTAAGAACCCCGTGTACATCGGCACCTACACGCGCTTTGGGTTGAGACTTCCAAGGAGCCATGAGGCAATCATCGATTCCTCTACGTTCAGGGAAGCGAGAGACATAGTCGAGAGCCGAAGGCCCCGAGGCAGGGTATCCAGGGCGGAGCCATACCTTCTGTCAGGTATCGCGTTCTGCGACTACTGCGGCAACAAGATGATGGGCGTGACTCGCCACCAGAGATGGACGAACAAGAACGGCGACAGAAACCGGAAGACGTACCGCTACTACCAGTGCCAGTCTCGCAACAACCAGAGCGTGTGCGGATACCACACCTGGCGCGAGGCCGACCTCGAGGGCGCTGTGCTCGCCCAGATCCCCATGGCGATGAAGGCAAAGGAGCTGGACAGGCTCGATTCAAACAGCCGGAACGGCAACCTGGACGAGCCGCTAAAGGCGATCTGGGAGGAGCGGGTCAAGAACGCGGAGCGGCGGTTCCTGCAGGCATTGCGCAAGACCGCATCCGGCGGAGCTGACACCGACCATCTCGAGGAGGCTCTAAACGAACTCGACGAAGCGCGAAAGGGCGCGGAACGGTCCGAATCCTCGGTGGACGTGGACGACGTGCTCAGAGAGTGGGAAGAGTTGAGCTTCGTCGATAAGCGGGACTTCCTGATAACCCACGTCGCCAAGGTCGAAGTAGCCGACCACATGGCCAGGGTCGTCGTGTGACTGGAGAGCGCGCTTGGCTCTTGCGCTAATTCCGTCGGCATACGAAGCTCTCGTCAGACCGCTTCTGTTCAGTCTGCCGCCTGAGCAGGCCCAGCATCTGGCCGATCAGACGCTGCGGGCATGGCCGCTGTGGCGAGGCTTCTCAGCTTTCACCACTGGCGACCGCCCTGAGCTTGCCACAACCATCGGCGGAATGGAGATCGCCAACCCCGTTGGGCTGGCCGCTGGTTACGACAAGAACTGCCAGCTTACTCCGGGCCTATCGAGCCTGGGGTTTGGCTACGTAACGTGCGGGACCGTTACTCTCGACGCGAGGCCGGGCAATCCTGGAGTCAGGCTGCTTCGTGATCCTGGAAACTCTGCACTCATCAACGCTCTTGGATTCCCGGGCGACGGCTTGGATGCCGCGGCTGAGAACCTGTCGAAGGACAGGCAGTCTGTTGGAAACACACCTATCGTCGTGAGCGTCTCCGGAACGGAGATCGACGACATCGTGAGGTGTTTTCGACGACTGGAACCGCTGGTGGATGCCGTTGAGGTAAACATAAGCTCTCCGAACACGGCGGGGCTCAGGGTCTTCCACGATTCCCGGGTACTGGCAGAACTGCTAGGAGTAGTAAACGAGCAGCGTTCAGGATCGCTATTCGTCAAGATGCCGCCCTTCCCTGAGAGGGATACAGATGCCGTGCATCACGACCTGGTCCTTTCACTAGCGGAGGTGTGCGTTACTGCCAATGTCGACGGGCTGACCGTCGCCAACACGCAGCCTGTCGCAGATTCGAGACTGGGAGTCGGTACAGGCGGCCTCAGCGGGAAGCCCGTTTACTGGCAGATGCTGAGAATGGTGTCCGAAGTACGGGCCGTCGTTGGAAACGCGGCTGCGATCAATGCGTGCGGCGGCATCTTCACCGCTGAGGACGCCTGGCGAGCCCTCCACGTTGGCGCTGACACCGTCCAGTTGTTGACCGGAATGGTTTACAGAGGGCCGGGGGTCGCCAGGAGCATCGCGAAGGGACTCTCCAGGCTCGTATCGCTGCACGGGCTGACTTCGATTCGAGACCTGGGCTCCGGTCCAGCCATGGAGACCTAGAGGACTTGGATCGGATCAAGGCCCTTGCACTCGACCTCGACGGGACTGTCCTGGGAGCAGACGAGCGCTTCTCTCCAGCAGTCGCCGAAGCGGTCCAGAAGGCCGCGGAAGTGGTCCACGTCTCCATAGTGACCGGACGTGAGTCTGATTCGCTACTCCCTTTTGCTAGAGAACTCGGACTGACGGCGCCGCAGGTCGGGGACAACGGCGCGCTGATTCTCGATCCCATTACTGGCGAGTCGTTGTGGAGCGCGCCAATGCCCATCGAGACTGCCATGCCGGCCGTACGACTGATCGTCGAGTCCGGCTACATGTTCATGGCGACTCACGAGACAGGTGTCGTACACGACCCTGAAAATCTGGATAGTCGCGAATTGACCAGGGTTACGGCGTTCGACGTCACCGAGGAAGAGGCCAACGGCCTGGTCAGCTGGGCGTCCACGCATGAAGGTCTGGATGCGGTGAAAGCGTATCTCCCCTACAACGGGCTGTGGTCCGTCAACTTCACCCGGAGTGGCGTGAACAAGGGAACAGGCTTGCGTGCCCTCTGCGACATGCTGGCTATCCAGCCTTCCGAAATTGCCGCCGTCGGAGACAGCTTCAACGACCTTCCCATGTTCGAGGTGGCTGGACTGCCTATCGCTATGGGAAGGGCGCCATTCCAGCTACTCGAGCTGGCCCGCCACGAAGTGGGGACCGTCGAACAGGACGGGCTTGTCGAAGCGATAGAGCGGTACGTGCTGCCCGCAACCTAGTCAGCCACCATCCTGTTAAGACCTGAGCTTTTGCTATGCTATAATCTCGCGTGGCCTCGGAGAGGTGGCCGAGTGGTTTAAGGCGCTGGTCTCGAAAACCAGTATGGGAGCAATTCCATCGTGGGTTCGAATCCCACCCTCTCCGCCAGCACGTGGAGCAGATCGCTCAACGCGGAGAGGTGCTAGAGTGGCCGAATAGGCGCGACTGGAAATCGCGTGTCGTCTGTAGAAGGCGACCGTGGGTTCGAATCCCACCCTCTCCGCCATCTCACCCCCACAGTTCCCGCCGGACGTGTACCCTTGTTCAGGGTCACTCGGCCTGTATCTCTCGGGCATGTGCTGCGAACTCATTTTCCCTATTCGAGACCAGGGGAAACGCTGGCATGAATCCCCCGCGCCTGACCCGTCGGGGTTGCCTAATAGTCAATTTGGTGTAGAATACCGACCGCTAATGGAAACGTCTGAGCTAAAATACTGGATTGCATTCAGCCGGGTGTCTCGGGTTGGCCGCGCGCGACTGGCGCTGCTCGAAGGGAGCTTTGGCTCGCTTGCGAGCGCGTGGACGGCGAGTGCCGCGCAGTTACAGCAGGCCGGCCTGGACCGGGGTACGGCACAGCACGTCGCGGAGACGCGGAGCAAAGTCGACCCGGACGCCGAGATGGAGCGGGTGCAGCAGGCGGGCGTCAAGGTGCTCACCTGGCACAACGAAGATTACCCTCCCCGCCTGAAGGAGATCTACGACAAGCCCCCTGTGCTCTACCTCAAGGGCGAGCTCGTTCCATCGGACGAGAGATCCGTCGCGGTCGTGGGCACGCGCAGGCCGACAGCCTATGGAAGAGAGACAGCACGGCAACTCACGTCAGACCTGGCAAGGAGTGGTGTGGCCATCATCAGCGGTCTGGCGAGGGGCATTGACGGGGTCGTACATCGGGCAGCCCTGGAGGAAGGAGCCCGAACGATCGCCGTGCTTGGGAGCGGCGTAGACGTAATCTATCCGCGCGAGCACGGCAATCTGTCTGATCAGATAGCCCAGAACGGGGCCGTAATCTCCGAGCATCCGCTCGGCGCCAGACCGGATGCGCAAAACTTCCCGCGCAGAAACCGGATCATCAGCGGGATGAGCATGGGGACCCTGGTGATCGAGGCCCCCGAGGGAAGCGGCGCCCTGCTCACTGCCAGGCACGCGCTCGAACAGAATCGTGAGGTGTTCGCCGTTCCGGGCAGCATACTTTCCCCAGGCTCTCGAGGAGGCAACCAGCTCATTCGGGACTCTGGCGCCAAGCTCGTCACGAGCGCCGACGACGTCATGGAGGAACTGAACCTGTCGGCCGTCGAGCACCAGCTTGAACTGGCCGCATTCTTCCCTGAGGACGAGGCTCAGGCGGCTGTCCTGAAGTTCGTGACTTTCGACCCGATCCATATAGACGAAATAACCAGAAACTCCGCCCTTGCCGCCTCGACAGTAGGTGGCGCCCTAACTATGATGGAATTGAGGGGACTCGTTCGACAGGTGGGTGGAATGAACTACGTCCGGCTGCGGGAGACCGCGGCACAGTACCAGTCAGTGTAGGGAAAATGGCAAAAGACCTAGTCATAGTAGAGTCGCCGGCAAAGGCAAGGACCGTCCAGAGATTTCTGGGCAACAACTACGTCGCGAAGGCGTCTATGGGGCATGTCCGTGATCTTCCAAAGAAGGACATGGGCGTCGAAATAGACGACCGGAGCTTCGAGCCGACTTACCGCGTCGTGAACGGTAAGGGCAAGATCATCTCCGAACTCTCCAGGGAGGCGAAGCAGGCGAACACCGTCTACCTCGCCACCGACCCTGACAGGGAGGGCGAGGCGATCTCATGGCACCTGATGGAGGCCGCCAAGATCCCTGCCGACAAGGCCAAGCGGGTCGTATTCCACGAGATAACACGTGACGCCATAGCCGAAGCGTTCGACAATCCACGCGAGCTGGACCACTCGCTGATCGACGCTCAGCAGGCGCGACGCGTACTCGACAGGATCGTCGGATACAAACTCAGTCCGCTGCTGTGGTCGAAGGTCCGGCGCGGCCTCTCGGCAGGCCGTGTGCAGTCGGTCGCGCTAAGGCTGATCGTAGATCGCGAGGCCGAAATTGACGTCTTCGTGCCGGTCGAATACTGGACGATAGACGCGACCCTCTCCAAGCGACCGCGAGGGGACTCCAAGAGTGTGTTCAAGGCGCGGCTGCACTCTGTAAAGGGCACGAGGGGCCGTGTCGAGATTCCCGACCAGACGGCCAGCGACGGGATAGTGCTGGACATCCGCGGAGCGGACTACGCGGTTACCAACGTCAGAGTCCGCGAAACAAGGAGCCGTCCCTCTCCTCCGTTCATCACGAGCACGCTCCAGCAGGAGGCGGCGCGGAAGCTCCGGTTCAGCACCCGCCGGACCATGTCGGTCGCCCAGCAGCTCTATGAAGGATTGTCGTTAGGAAACGAGGGCGACGTAGGACTGATCACCTACATGCGGACGGACTCCACAAACGTCGCCTCCCAGGCGCTGCAGGAGACCGCCGACCTCATTAAGCGCAAGTACGGACCCGAGTACGCTCCCGCCAAGCCCAGGACGTACACGCGGAAGGTGAAGGGAGCGCAGGAGGCGCACGAGGCAATCAGGCCCACATCCGTGATGCGTGAGCCCGAATCGATACGCAGATTCCTGTCGAACGACCAGGCGCGACTGTACGACCTCATCTGGAAGCGCATGGTCGCGAGCCAGATGTCGGATGCGCTGTTCGATTCGACGACGGTTTCGATAAGCGCCACGGGTACTCCTTCGGGCAAAGAGTACGAGCTTCGCGCAAACGGCTCCATTATGAAGTTCGCCGGGTTCCGCGCCGTATACCTGGAGGGCAAGGACGACGCAGAAGACGAAGACACGGACCATCCTCCCATTCCCAAGCTGGCCGAGGGTGAGGCGCTTGACTGTCTCGGGATAAACCCTGAACAGCACTTCACCAAGCCGCCCCCTAGGTTCACGGACGCCTCCCTGGTCAAGGCTCTCGAGGAAGAGGGCATCGGCAGGCCAAGCACGTATGCCTCGATCATTTCCACGCTGGAGCTGCGTGACTACGTCACGAAAGAGGGTTCGAGATTCGTACCCACAAACCTGGGCAAGGCCGTGACGGGCCTGCTTGTCCAGAACTTCACCGACGTTATGGATGTCGGCTTCACCGCCGGCATGGAGGAGAAGCTGGACGACATCGCCGAGGGAGAGCAGCAGTGGACGCCGGTTATCGGGCAGTTCTACGACCCGTTCGAGCAGGCCATCGAAAGAGCCATGAAAGAGGCCGAGCGCGTACCCCGTGAGATGCTCGAAGAGCCGACCGGCGAAATGTGCGAAGAGTGCGGTAAAGAACTCGTCATCAAGAGCGGACGATTCGGCAGGTTCATGGCATGCACTGGGTACCCCGACTGCAAGAACACCCGGCCCGTGGAAACCCCTGAGGAGCGCGCAGTACGGGAGTTGGTCAGCGAGGACGTAGACGAGCTGTGCGACAAATGCGAGAGGCGAATGGTCGTCAGGAACTCGCAGAACGGACGGTTCCTCGGCTGCACCGGCTACCCAGAATGCAAGAACGCCAAGCCTCTCCGCGTCGGTGTAACGTGTGAAAAGTGCGGCAGCGACATGATCGAGCGCAAGCAGAAGGGCCGCAACGGCAGAATCTTCTACGGCTGCATCAGGTACCCGGACTGCAATCACACGGTCAATCCAATGCCTCAGCCATGCCCTGGATGCGGCAAGCTGCTGGTATCGCAGGGACGTAACAGACGCAATGCACGCTGCCTTGACGACACGTGCGGCTTCACCGGTCCGGCGCCAAGGTTCCAGCCTGAAGCGGCCTAGCAATGGATACGCAGGCGTGGAGTGAGACCATTGACCGTTTCCGCGACCACCTCGTTGCGGAGCGCGGCCTCGCCGAGCTCACGATTCGAAACTACCTGTCCGACCTCGGACCCTTGCGTGACTTCATGCAGGACCATGAGGTCGTCTCATTTGCAGATCTGGACCGGAGAACCGTTCGTGGGTATCTCTCATGGCTCCACGAGTTGGGCTACGTGCGTCCCAGCATCGCCCGCAAGTTGAGCGCGCTCCGAACTCTGTTCAAGTGGCTCAACCGTGTCGGCATCGCGGAACACGATCCCCTGCCCCCGCGTGGGACTTTCAAGGTCGACTCACGGCTTCCCCGATTCCTGTCCCAGGAAGAGGCGTCAGAGCTGATGGACGCGCCGGACCCGACAACACCAAAGGGCATGAGAGACCGGGCGCTGCTGGAACTGGTGTACGCCGCCGGTCTTCGTGTGAGTGAGGTCCACGACCTGAACGTCGATAGCGTTAATCTTGTCACGAGAGAGGTCCGAGTAGTCGGCAAGGGATCGAAAGAGCGCATTGCCCTCATAGGCGAATCTGCCAGGGACGCGCTCAGCCTGTACATGTCCGAAGTGCGGCCCGATGTCGCATCTGGAGACGCTGATGGAGCGCTGTTCGTAAACCGCTACGGCAATCGCCTCAGCCAGCGCAGCATCCAGAAGGCTGTTCGGAGCTACGCCGCCCACAGCGGGCTTGGGACGCAGGTACACACTCACACGTTGAGGCATTCGTTCGCTACACATCTTCTGGAGGGCGGCGCAGACCTGCGCGTCGTCCAGGAGCTGCTGGGCCATGCAAGTCCGGCGACCACGCAGGTGTACACGCACATCACCAAAACCGAGGCACGCAAGGCGTACATGGAGGCGCACCCACGCGCAGGCGCCGGGAGCGGAGCCGATTGAAGGTCCTGGTTATCAATGGTCCCAACCTGAACAACCTGGGACGGCGTGATGCCAGCCACTACGGGGCGACGACACTCGCGCAGATCGAAGAGGCGCTCAGTACCCGGGCATCGGATATTGGCGTCGAGGTTGAATTCTTCCAGTCCAACCACGAGGGGAAGGTCGTCGACTTCGTCCAGCGTTCGACTGACGGCGCTGACGGGATTGTAATCAACGCGGGAGCGCTCACTCATTACGGACTTTCGATGCGAGATGCGTTGACTGACTCGCGGCTGCCGATCGTCGAGGTACACCTCTCCAACATTCACGCCCGAGACGAGTTCAGGCGTCACTCAGTGATCGCCGACATCGCCGTCGGTCAGATCGCGGGACTGGGTTGGCGAGGATATCTGTATGCGCTCGACTTCCTCTCAGCTCATCTCGGCGAACGAGCGTGACAGAGAACACATCACACAGGCTTCTCAGGCTCAGAGAGCACATGGCTGAGAAAGACCTGGATGGTTTCCTGGTCTCTTCAGCGGCGAATCGCCGATATGTTTCGGGCTTCACAGGTTCCAACGGCTACCTTGTCATTACCGCAACTGAGGCCGTCCTGGCCACCGACTTCAGGTACATCGAACAGGCCCAGTCAGAATCGCCCGGATTCGAGGTGTGCCATATCCGCGGGGGAGTGGCCTGGTTCCCAGATGTCGTCGACGAGCTGAGAA
Source organism: Dehalococcoidia bacterium (assembly GCA_965116415.1). GTDB lineage: Bacteria > Chloroflexota > Dehalococcoidia > Lucifugimonadales > UBA1123 > VXRN01. The sequence goes on along the minus strand of OZ220693.1, from coordinate 3,252,669 downwards.
TAGGCAGAATCGGCTTCGAGGCAGACGACATGACCGTCACCGCTTTCAGCCGGCTTCTCCGTGATGTCGAGGATTCCGAAAGCGAACTCCGGCTGGAGTTCGAAGAGACGGCCGGGGTAATCGAGTGGATAAGGGCCGTCAAGGACGATAACGAGGTCGAGGCACTTGACCGTGCAGTGGAAATAGCCGACGAGGCCATGGCCAAGATACAGCGAGAGATTCGCGTTGGCATGACTGAGAGAGAGGTCGCCTGGGAGCTGCACAAGGAGATGCGCCGGCTGGGCGCGGAGGGCCCGTCGTTCGACACGATAGTCGCGGTCGGCCCGAACGCCGCCCTGCCCCACCATCGAGCAGATGACACGGTCGTGCGGCCCGGCGTGCCAATCGTCATCGACATGGGCGCGAACTACCGGGGCTACTGCAGCGACCTGACCCGGACGTTCGTGGTTGGAGAGCAGGATGACACGTTCCAACATATCTATGGTATCGTTTTGCAGGCACAGATGGCCGCAATTGAGGCCGCAAGACCGGGCATGACCGGCGAGGAGATCGACTCCGTAGCCCGCGAGGTCATCACGGACGCCGGGTACGGTGAAGAGTTCGGTCACGGCCTGGGGCATGGTGTTGGACTGGTAATACACGAGCGTCCGATGGTGGTCCCGAGGTCTCAGGACATCGTCGATAACGGCATGGTGTTTACCATAGAGCCGGGAATCTACATCTCAGGCTGGGGCGGAATCAGGATCGAAGACATTGTGGTGATGGAAGGTGGCAGGGCCCGACCGCTGACGAGATCGCCCAAGTAGCGACCTAGTACCATATCCAGATGAATATGCCAAAGTTCCGAGCCCACTCGTCATTCCCGCGAAAGCGGGAATCCACCCGCCTCGGCGGGCCGCTCGGCAATCCAGGGGTCGGGCAGGCTTATGACTGGCAAAATCAACTGGACACTGTACTAGTAAGACGCCCAGGCCGGGTGAAGGCCAGCAGGAGCTGATCAGATATGACTATCGGATACGGTGACCTCAGAAAAGGCATGGCCATCGAGTTGGACGGCGTTCCATACCTCGTGGTCGACTACGATCGGAGCAAGATGCAGCAGCGCGCTCCGACGATGAGGATCCGTTTCAAGGACATCCGCAGCGGACGGGTGCTCGACAGGAGCTTCTCCGGCTACGACGTCAAGCTGACCCCTGCCGACGTGGAGCGCCGATCGGCGCAGTACATCTACGACGAAGACGATCTGTGCTACTTCATGGACACGGACACGTACGACCAGTTCCCGCTGGGCAGAAACGACATCTCCGAGGAGTTGGACTACCTCAAGGAGGGGATGACAATCGACCTGGTTTTCTACCAGGGCAATCCGATCGCGATAGATATGCCCCTTACCGTCGACCTGGTTGTTACGGACTCCCCTCCCGGTCTTAAAGGTGATACCGCGACAGGAGCCACCAAGCCGGCTACGTTGGAGACCGGTCTGCTCATTCAGGTCCCGCTCTTCGTGAACGAGGGGGAGACTGTCAAGGTGGACACACGGTCGGGCAGCTACCTTTCGAGAGTCTGACATGGCGCAGATCTACGGCGTATCTCAGGTCACTGCGTATCTCAGAGACCTGCTGTCCTACGACGATCTGCTCAGCGACATATGGATTGAGGGCGAGGTTGCCAACCTGCGGCGACCGGGCTCCGGGCACTCTTACTTCACACTCCGGGACGGCAATAGCTCGATTCGCTGTGTTCTGTTTCGAAACTCGCGCGGCGGGGAACATCTGCAGGACGGCGCAGCCGTAGTGGCCCACGGCAGGGTGACTCTGTACGAGGTGCGGGGTGATCTACAGCTCGTCGCCGACGTGATCCAGCCCGAAGGCGTGGGGGAGCTTCAACTCAGACTGGAGCAGCTCAAAGCCCAGCTGGAACGAGAGGGCCTGTTCGAGCAGTCAAGAAAACGCCCACTGCCATTCTTCCCAAAGCGAATTGGAGTCGTGACGTCGCCCACCGGTGCGGTCTGGCAGGACATTCGCACCGTCGTCAGCCGACGATTCCCCATGGTCGAACTGGCGCTGGCTCCTGCCATGGTGCAGGGAGACGCGGCTGCGGGGACCATCGTCGAAGGCCTGCAAGCCCTGAACGACGAGCCCGACATTGACGTCATCATCGTTGCCAGAGGAGGGGGATCCCTCGAAGACCTGTGGCCGTTCAATGAGGAAGTCGTTGCCAGGGCTGTGTTCTCAAGCCGTTTGCCGGTTGTAAGCGCGGTGGGACATGAGACTGACTTCACCGTGTGCGACCTTGTGGCGGACGTGAGGGCGCCAACCCCGTCTGCGGCCGCTGAAATGGTCGCGCCGGACAGGGCCGAGCTTCTTCAGCGACTGTCGGCATCTGTCCACCGTGTAGAGAGTTCAGTCACTCAGCACGTGGGAGTTGCGACCGGTGACGTGGGACTGCTGTGGAATAGGATAGGACACGCGGTGCCGGAGGTAGACCAGCTAAGGCTGAGAGTAGACGACCAACTCGACTCAGCGAGGACTCTTCTGGCCCACAGGGTCGAGTTGTCACGAGGCCAGGTCGAAAGGTTGGAAACAGCGCTGCGAACACTGTCTCCACAGGACACTCTCAGACGCGGCTATTCGATAGTTGTCGAACGCAAGACCGGGTCGGTGGTGTCTGCGGCACGGGAGACTCAACCGGGCAGCTCGCTGGACATTACACTCAATGAGGGTACAATTGCGGCAAAAGTGGAGAAGGTGTCGACCGGCCCTGTTGAAACCTAGCCCCCTCAGGAGGAGACTATGGTCTATTCCACCGACATGTACCCAGTCCAGTTCAGCGTGGAATACCCGGAAGAAGGAAGAAACAGGCTCACGACTCTGTTCCGGCTGATCCTAATGATTCCCGTGTTAGTCGTAGTTTCCCTAGCTGCCTACGGTGTTCTACTGTTGTCATTGGCCACGGCACTGATGATTCTGTTCCGCAAGAAGTATCCCCGTCCGTGGTTCGAGTTTCAGTTAGCAGTCGCACAATTCAGCGCCCGAGTAGACGCTTACATCAGCCTACTCCGAGATGAATACCCTTCTACCGATGAGCAACAGGCTGTGAAGCTCGATATCGCCTACCCTGACGGTGCGCAACTCAACCGAATCATGCCTCTCATCAAGTGGCTACTGGCGATTCCACACTACATAGTCCTGTTCGTACTAGGCATAATCGCCTTGATAGTTACGATCATTGCCTGGTTCGCTATTCTAATCGTCGGACGCTTTCCCAGGGGACTGTTTGACTTCTCCGTTGGAGTCAGCAGATGGTCGGCAAGGGTGACAGCCTATGCTCTCATATTGACAACCGACCGGTACCCGCCATTCAGGCTGAGCGAGTAAGCGCCACGGAGTATTGCATGTCGTCCAACGGAAACGAGAGTAAACCCAAAGCACTTGAAGACCTCTCCTTCGAGGAGGCGTTGGGGCAGCTTGATGAGACGGTGGACGCCCTGGAGTCAGGTTCGCTCACCCTAGCGCAGTCTATGGCCATGTACGAGCGCGGAATGAAGCTGGCTCGGGTCTGCAACGAAATGCTGACCTCGGCTGAGTTGAAGATCACGCGTATCCGTACGGCGTACGGTGAGCAGATGCGGATGGTCGACGGCGATGAGCAGATGGATGTCGTGGGCTAGTGCTAAAGGCCGACTTCCACATGCACACACACTACTCTTATGACTCGGACATGCGCCCTGAGACATTGGTGGCGCGTTGCCTCAAGGTCGGGTTGAACTGCATAGCGGTCACTGACCACAACACCACGGAAGGGGCTTTTGTGGTCAGGGACATCGCGCCGTTCACGGTCATTATCGGCGAAGAGGTCGGGACGGCAGAGGGGGAGGTCACCGGCCTGTTCCTCCAAGAGACGATACCCCGAGGCCTGTCGCCTCTCGAGACCGCCAAGAGGATCAAGGACCAGGGCGGCCTGGTGAGTCTCCCCCACCCGTTCGACAGGTTCAGAGGTGAGGTGATAACACGGAGCGGCATAGAAGACGTGCTGCCCTACGTCGACATCGTAGAGGTGTTCAACTCGCGCAACAACATGGATGCGGACAACCGGAAGGCCTACGAGTTCGCCGAGGAGCACGGACTTCTGACATCAGGTGTCAGTGACTCTCACACTCCCATCGAACTCGGAAGGACATACGTGATAATGCCTGAATTCGACGGCACACCTGAAGGATTCAGGGAGGCGCTTGCCCAGGGGACCATCCATGGCAGGAAGATGTCGCCACTGATCCACGCCGTGACCTCTCTTACCAAGATCAAGAAGAAGCTGTTTGGAAGGCGCTGAAGTGGCTGACCAACGTGAGTTCCTGACGTACGTCAACGGGCAGGTCATGCCCTATTCCCAGGCCTTGCCCGAACTCCAGCGGGTCAACATGAGATCGGCGGGCGGCTACTACGACTCGGCCCGCACGTTTGGTGGAAGACCGTTTCAGCTACGCAGACACCTGGAGAGACTGTTCAGCGGTCTGAGGTACTCCAACATAGATCCGGGCATCACCATCGACGACCTGGAGAAGACCTCGCGGGGCATTGTGGAGGCGAACTTCACGCTGATGGAGGGCGGGCTCGGCGACATGGTCGTCACCCAGACAATTACAGTGACCCGCCCGATCGCGGCAGACGACCTGCCGAGTGTGGACATCGCGATCTACTGCAGGCCGTTGGAGTTCAGCGGATTCGCGCGCAGCTACGTTGACGGCGTAAGGCTCTACACGCCGATCACCTACCCCAAGCCGCAGGAAGCAGTCGGCGACGGCAAGACCGGGAGCGCACAGACACTGGCACTGATGGTCAACGAAGGCGGCTTCATCACCGAGTGCCAGGGCGCCAACTTCATGTTCGTCGTGGACGGCAGGATCAAGCTGCCCGACCGAAGAAACGTGCTCCCAGGCGTTAGCATGCACACGGTTCTGGAACTCGCACACGTCCTCGATATAGGAGTGGACGAAGGGCTGTACAGTCCTTCCCTCATCTACGGCGCCGACGAGGCCTTTGTCTCCAGCACCCGTTACTGCATGCTTCCGGTCGCGACGCTGAACGGATACCGATTCGGGCAGTCGACGCCAGGCAGCGTCACCGGCAGACTGATGTCGGCATGGAAGGAAATGGTCGGTATAGACTTTGTTCAGCAGGCGCTGGACTCGGTATCCGGTAACCAATGAACAGGAGAAGCCCGCAGACGATCTGAAGACACCTGGGAGGACCAACGATGCTGCCACACGAGTTTGACGTAACGGGCAAGACGGTGATTGTCACGGGCGCGGCACGAGGAATTGGCAAGGGCATCGCCAGGGTGTTCGCTCATTCAGGGGCGCGTGTGATGGTCACCGCGCTCACGGACAGGTACCTACAGCCTCTGTCAGACGGGATGAGGGCAGCCGGGTACCCGATACTTGCCATGACGGCAGACGCTACCGACACGGACGACTGGCAGCGCACGGTTGACTACGCGCTCTCTGAGTGGGGCCACATAGACATACTGGTCAACAACCTGGGCGACGCGATACGCAAGCCGCTCATTCCCTCTCCGGGGTCTGAGGGCTCGGTGATAAGCGACGAGGAATACAGGTTCGTGCTCGACATCAACCTGACCGAAGCGTTCAAGGGCTGTCGTGCGGTGGGGCCTCACATGATCGAAAGAGGCCGGGGTCGGATCATAAACATCAGTGGATTCGCGGCCAGGAAGGGTTCTCCGGAGATGCTCGTGTACTCCACGGCCAAGGCTGGTCTAGCTCGGCTCACCCAAACGCTGGCGCTGGAGTGGGCGCCCTACGGCGTAACGGTCAACTGCATTGCTCCCGGAATCTTCCCAGATCCTGAAACGGGTGATCCTGAACAGATAGCGAGGTCACGCGAGAATGCACAGGATTCAGTACCCCTGGGCCGTGTCGGAGAACTGCAGGAAGTAGGTTTCCTCGCGCTGTTCCTCGCGTCGGACGCCTCAGCGTACATGACCGGAGAGACCCTCTACCTCGATGGAGGGCTGAGTCACGCATAGCTGTCGACCCGGTCGCTAGACCTCCATCACGCCGTTTTCAAGCGAGCCGATGCCTTCGATCGTGATGGTGACGACATCACCCTCCTGAAGCGTGAACTCTGGTGGAGGGACGATTGCAGTGCCAGTGAGTACCGTTGTCAGGTCTGGCACGAGATTGTGACGTTGAATCCAGTCGGCTAACTCCTCGCAGCTTCGAGCCATCAGAGACGTCGACGTCTGATCAGCCCAGACCTCCTGGCCTTCCCTCACGATCGAGCAGGAGATGTCGAGGTCCATTGGATTGAGCTCCTCGGCAGTTACGAAGCACGGGCCTATCGAGCAACATCTATCGAACACCTTCGCCTGTGGCAGGTACAGAGGGTTCTCACCTTCAATCGACCTGCTGCTCATGTCATTCCCGATGGTGTAACCGACGATCTCACCCCTGTACAGGACGAATGCCAGCTCGGGCTCGGGAACGCTCCACTCTGAGTCCGATCTGATTCCAACGTCCTCAAACGGGCCGACGCAGCGGTCCGGCGTCGCCTTCAGGAACACCTCGGGGCGGTCGGCCGTGAAGACCTTCGCGTAGACGTCGGGAGTATCGCTCTCACGCTGCCGTTCCATTTCGCTGGTCTTGTAGGTGACTCCCGCGGCCCAGACTTCGGGCGGCTCGAAAGGCCTGTCGAGTCGGTAGTAGCCGTCACCGTCCCTGGAACGGTCCATGACCTCACCGAGATCGAAGCGGTCGGCGCTGCCCGTTTCTAGTATGAGTTGAGCGATCTCGTCAACCGAGCTTCCAGACAGCGAAGCCGCCAGGAGCAGGTCGCTGAGGTCTGTCAGGTCAGGGTCCAGGCTTGTCAGGTCCATGGCAATCGACTGATGGTTTTCCACGATCAACCTGGCTTCGCCGTCATTCGATATCAATGTGTAGTAGCGCATGCCGCTTGTATCAACCTCTCGCCCCGCCCTCTATGGCTTAGAGAACGTCTCTTTGTCCTCGACACGGCAATCATACAGCGCAACAGGCAGAGTCGGAACCTTTCGCACTCTACTGAACCTGTCCCAGATTGATAGGCGACTCCATTTCGTCATACCGGCGAAGGCCGGTATCCAGGGATGGGAGGGGCGGCTCGCGCAAGGCTGCCTGCTAATCAGGGACATTCTCCATTCTACTCCGCCGATTGTCGGCGAAAGTTGCCTGTCTTTATCGTTGACACTTTCGGACGGACGTTCATATACTCATTCAAACGTTCAGGGACTGGGGGCCGTGACGCACTCTTACGCCACAGCCAGCGATGGAGTCGAAAGCAAGTGAGCGCCAGACCAGGCACTCTCTTCCAGACCTACCTCTCTCGCACTGTCCCTCTCAGCCCCCTTCTCACCTGCCTCATATCCGCTGATCAGCAATCACGCACAGCGATGTTTCGCGTGTTCCGACGTAACCAGTGGGCGGACAGCTGCCTGCCGGAGAAGATGACCGCATGACAAGAATAATCTTCGTGACAGGTGGCGTAGTCAGTTCTGTGGGCAAGGGAGTCACCGTTGCCTCCATTGGCCGGATCCTGAAGAGCCGCGGCGTATCGGTCTCGCTGATGAAGCTGGACCCCTACCTGAACGTTGACCCGGGCACGATGTCTCCGTACCAGCACGGCGAGGTATTCGTCACGGAAGACGGGTGCGAGACCGATCTGGACCTCGGTCACTACGAACGGTTTGTCGATGTCAACCTGACTAGGCTGTCCAACATCACCGCCGGTCAGGTCTACAGCGACGTCATATCACGGGAGAGGCGCGGGGAGTTCCTGGGCGGAACGATTCAGGCTATTCCCCATGTGACCGACGCGATCAAGCAGCGCATTCTTGAGCTGGCCACAGACTCCCGCGCAGACGTGATCGTCGTGGAAGTTGGCGGCACCGTCGGCGACATAGAGGGCCTGCCGTTCCTGGAAGCGATCAGGCAGATGAGGAACGAGGTGGGGCGCGACAACGTGTACTACATACACGTGACGTACCTGCCATACATATCCTCGACGGACGAACTCAAGACCAAGCCGACCCAGCACTCTGTACGCGAGCTTCGGAGCATAGGAATCCAGCCGGACGCCATCCTTTGCCGGTCCGATTACGACGTGGACGAAGATATCAAGAAGAAGATCTCGGTCCACTGCGACGTTCCGAACGAAGCCGTGGTTACGCTGCCGACAGTATCCAGCATCTATGAAGTGCCTCTAATCCTCCAGGACGAGGGACTAGGCGAGCTGGTCATGAGGAGCCTCGGCGTGGGTACTCCGATCAGCCCATCGCCATTCGAGAGCAGGCCAGCTTTTCTGAACGCAGAACACGGCAACTCAACGGACAGCCTTGCCGGCTGGCGAAATATGGTGAAGGCCATACAGGAACCGAAGGAGACGCTCCCGATCGCGATCGTCGGCAAGTACGTCGACCTCCGCGATTCCTACATCTCGGTCAAGGAGGCGCTGCTGCACGCGGGACTGTACTACGACAGGGACGTAGACGTGCAGTGGATCAACTCCGAGCAGATCGAGGAGGAGGGGCCAAGCCGGCTGCTGGAGTCGGCGGCAGGCATAGTTGTGCCTGGCGGATTCGGCCCCCGTGGCGTGGAGGGAATGATCGAGACCGTCAAGTATGCCCGCAGCCGTGACATACCGTATCTCGGTCTCTGCCTGGGACTTCAGGTGATGGTGGTAGAGATCGCGCGCAACCTGATGGACCTCGAGGCCGCAAACTCCACCGAGATGGACCCGGACACTCCTCACCCTGTCATCGACCTGATGCAGAGTCAGAAGGACGTCACCGAGATGGGGGGCACGATGAGACTCGGGCTCTACCCGTGCGTCACTGTGCCCGACAGCTGGGCGGAGCGAGCATACGAGGCGCCAAGGGTCGATGAGCGACACCGACATAGGTGGGAGGTCAACAACAGCTACCGTGAGGGCTTCGAAGAGGTCGGGCTGTGGCCCACTGGCATCTCACCGGACGGAGAACTCGTAGAGATAATGGAGTACGCTCACGCATCGTTCATGGTTGGAACGCAGTTCCACCCTGAGTTCCTTTCCCGCCCGGACAGGCCACATCCCCTTTTCAGGGAGTTTGTGGGAGTCGCGAGAAACGTGGTGCGAGAGGGCGGACAGCGAAGACTGCCGACGCCGTTCTGGGTAAGGTGACAGCGAAGCTGTGTCAGTTTAGTATGCGCCGCCTTGCAGGATCGAGAATCCCCCCTCCCTTGACGGTAGAGGGTTAGAGTGAGGGTGAAGTGTTCACCTACCAAGCTGACACAGTCCCGGTGACGCAGGGTCTTTCGATTATTATCAAGGTCTAAGTCCGAGCATTCTGAGAGCGCCGTTGGGTTGCCATCCAATGGTCCTGATCGCAGACGCGATGTTGGTCGCACCCGATAGTCTGAGGATGCCTATGACCACGTTCCTCAAGGCAGCCATCACCTGTGGGGCTGAGCCTGTTCGTACACGGGAACCGTCCTCCCCCATCGTCACGTCCCTCACGTAGTGCAGACCATTCTCAATACCCCAATGGCCGCGCACAAGCTGGAGCAGTGTATCAGCAGGTGTCCGAGCGTCGAGACTGGTGATGGCGTATCGCACCTGTCGGGTGGTCTTGTCCTTGACCTTACGCCAACTCTCCACCTTCATCACCTGACTGTGACCGGGCCAGTCCAGATAGGCGCTCAGCATGTCTGTCGCCCACAGCCTGCGACGCTCGGCGCGGTCTCCATGTCTGTCACGAGACTCGGCATATCTGTATCCTTGTCCGGCCACAGGCAGATCAAAGCACAACTCTATGTCCTCGTGGAGGTCCTTCTGGTTGCCCTTGACTATCAACAGATAGTCTCCGCCTTCACCCACCACTCGCTCACACAACTTCCTCTGACAGTACAGCGCGTCTCCAGTCACCACCCTGTCCGTCACCGTCATCGTCTCCAGAAGCGCTCGGGCCATGCTCAACTCAGACTCACGCTTCTCGGTCATCGCCCCCCTTTTTGTCCCAGCACCACGCCTCGGCGATGGCTGTAGGCTGACACCAGTCTGACTCCAGGTATCTCATCCCCGTGTATCCCTCTCAGCGCCTTGCCATCTATCGCTACTGCCTCCTTCTCCGATCCCAACTGGGACTCGATCCACTCTCCCAACACACGCTCGAACGAGTCCACATCCATACTGCTGAATACCTTGTGCAGCGTGGATACCGCAGGGGTTCTGTCTCTAGTGAACCCCAACGTCTTCAGTGTGGCAGGATCCTGCATCCTTCCCCATTGGGCGATGGCATACAGACTGCGGGCGCCGCTGGCCATTGCGCATACCGAGAGCGCCAGAATCGCGCTCAGTGGATGGCGACGACCATGACCGGATCGGGGATCAGGCACCTCCTCCAGCTTTCTGAGTAGGCTCTCTCCCAGTCCTTCCGCATTCATGCACCGAGTCTAATACTCTTCTCATATAATCGAAAGACCCTGCCCGGTGACGGAAGGTTGTTGGTATAACGCCGAAACGTGTGCTATGATCGTATCTGATCCGTTCTTCGATTTCCTCCCACGCCCTCCGGCATAGACTCATTAACATTGGTGTCGGAGCCCCGAGCGTTCCGCACCCACGTCCAATCGCAAACTGCGACCGTTACCATTACAGACACCGCGACTGGAATCCACATCGCCGACAGTCTGAACATGCCATCCGACGGAGAAATGAAATGAATCTCTCGGAGCTAATGACCAAGTCACACGACGAGCTTACCAACCTGGCATCTGAGTTCGGAGCAAACACTAACGGCTCCAACAAGCGTCATGATCTGGTAACGCGCGTCGCCAAGGCAGTCGCCGAAAAGGAAGGGCCAATCACGGCGTCAGGCATACTGTCTATCGTCAACGACGGCTACGGCTTCCTGAGGCAGGACGCGGGCAACTCCAGCGCGAGCGACGTGTACGTGTCGCAGTCGCAGATCAGGCGATTCGGGCTCAGGACCGGCGACCAGATGTCCGGCCGTGTGCGCCCTCCGAAGGACGGAGAGCGCTACTTCGGTCTGGTACGAGTCGAGGAGGTGAACGGCGTCAAGCCGGACGCGGCCCGAAACCGGCCGAAGTTCGAGTCCCTGACCCCGATCTTCCCCATCGAGCGACTGAAGCTCGAGACGACTCCCCGAAACCTCTCCACCCGGCTCATCGACCTTCTCGCCCCCATCGGTCGCGGACAGCGCGGCCTGATCGTCTCCCCTCCCAAGGCAGGCAAGACCTCGATCCTCAAGGACATTGCCGCCGGCATCACGGCCAATCACCCGGACGTCCACATCATGGTGGCACTGATCGGCGAGCGGCCTGAAGAGGTCACCGACATGCGTCGCTCCATCGACGGCGAGGTGTACAGCTCGACCTTCGACGAGCCGGTCGAGGACCACTGCCGCGTAGCCGAGATGGTGCTGGAACGGGCAAAGCGGCTCGTGGAAGCCGGCACGGACGTGCTTATCCTGCTGGACAGCATCACCCGTCTCACCAGGGCCTACAACCTCGCGGTGCCGACCAGCGGTCGTACGCTGTCGGGCGGCATGGACCCGGTTGCGCTGTATCCTCCGAAGAAGTTCTTCGGCGCGGCGCGCAACACCGAGGAGGGTGGCAGCATGACCATCCTCGCGGCGTGCCTGGTAGATACCGGCAGCCGCATGGACGACGTGATCTACGAGGAGTTCAAGGGCACGGGCAACATGGAGGTCCACCTGGACCGCCGGCTCGCCGAGCGCAGGATCTATCCTGCCATCGACATAGCTCGCAGCGGCACACGCCGTGAGGAGCTGCTGCTCGACGATGGCACGCTCAAGCAGATCTGGCTGCTGCGCCGGATGGTGTCGATGATCTCTTCGGACGAGAAGTATCCGGGCGAGTCCACAGAGAAGCTGCTGGGCCACCTGCGAAAGTCCAGGGGCAACAACGAGTTCCTGTCGAACCTGGGTCGGGACATCTAGTCTCGCTCAGCGAGAGCGGACCTTCGCCCACGCTCTCCGATACTCCTCCACGTACCTCTGCGCCACTTCGCGGTCGTCGTACTCGCGTTCCGCCTTCAGTCGGCCTGCCCTGCCGTACTCTGCCCTTAGCTCAGGATCGTCCAGCAGGTTCTCGATTGCCTCAGCGAGGGCGTCGGCATCTCGTGGAGGTACCAGGATACCGTTCACGCCGTCCTCAACGATCTCGGCGACACCAGGGATCGTCGTCGAGACGACAGGCCTCGACATTGCCGCAGCCTCAATAAGCACCCGCGGTATGCCTTCCGGGTAGTAGGTGGGGAGTACGACCACGTCGGATACAGCGAGAAGCGCGGGCATGTCATCTCGATAGCCGACGTACTTGATGCTGCCCTCTTCTGACCACTGTTGCAGGTCTTCGCCTGTGACCGAATCGCGGTTACCAACATCTCTTTCGCCTGCCAGCAGAAGGTGAACATCGGACCGACTTCCCCTGACTATCAGGGCGGCCTGGACGTACTCGGCTACCCCCTTGTCGTATAGGAGGCGGGACGCCATCGTGACGATAAAGTCGTCTGGCTCAATGCCAAGCTCCTTCCTGGTCCGGTCTCGTTCTGACTGCGGGACTGCGTCCTGGTTGTAGGTGGCGAGATCGACGGACGAACCTCCGCGTATCACCAGCGCCTTCTCGGCCCCTGATTCGCCATAGAGAAGTCTGGCATCGTGGTCAGTCTGGAAGGTGACTCTATCGCTCAGTGCGGTAGCGAGCCGGTAGAGGAGCTTTACTGACAGGCGGAGCACGGGTCGCAGGGGCCCACCGGAGGCGAATGCGGTCCCTAATCCGGTCACGCCACCGAATACTACCGGGACACCAGCGACCTTAGCGGCTATGGCGCCGTAGACGTTGGGCTTGACGGTGAAGTGCTGGGCGAGGTCGGGCTTGAGACGGCGGTAGATGCCTGTCAGTTCGAAAATCGGGCCGATCTCCAGGAACGGGTTCAGACTCCTGCGGCTGAGATTCCAGGGGACGAACTCGACGCCCATGCTCTCGATGTCAGAGACGAATCTCCCCGGCGGAGCAACCGCGTACACTCGTGCGCCTTCTTCCAGTAGCTCGCGCATGATCGGGGCACGAAAGCGGTAGATGTTGGCATCGGAGTTCGAGACGATGGCGACGGCGGCGGGGAGGTGGCAGTTGGTGCCCATTGTCCGGCGGTATCAGGATTTGGCAGCGAGAAGTTGGTTGAAAAGGTCTTCCCACTTGTCGATCACGGTTTCGAGTGAAAATTCAGTCCGAACGCGATCGTAACCTTCTCTACCGAAAGCCTGTCTAGTCTGCTCTGGCATCTCCATCATTCGTCCCATTGCGTTGGCTAGGGCTTCATGGTTCCCTGGAAGGACGATCAGACCAGACTCGCCGTCAGCTACCACTTCGGGCACGGCTCCGACAGAGGTTGCCACGACCGGGATAGACGAGGCCATAGCTTCCAGTACGACGTTCGGCATTCCCTCCCAGGCGGATGACAGCACAATTGCGTCGCAGGCTGCGTAAAGGGCGGGCATGTCTTGACGCAGTCCGAGCAATCTGACTCGCCCTTCAATTCCCAACCGCTGTATCAACGATTCTAGTTCGTTCTTCAGTGGGCCGTCTCCTGCGATCATCAGCCGGGTGTTGGGATGGCCTTTGGACAACACTGAGAAGGCGTTCAACAGATTGGGGTAGTCCTTTTGCTTGTCGAGACGACCGGCGGCAAGCCACAGGAACTGATCTCGGGCCACGCAGAGCAGTTCACGAGTCCGGTACCCATAGAGACGCATGGCGAAGCGGGCAACGTCTACGGAGTTTGGGATGACGTGCACGCGAGACCTCGACGCAACTCGTGCGCATACAAGCTCCGTTGCCAGACGCTGTGACTGAGCCGTGACCGCGTCCGTAAGGCCGTTAGTAGCGCGCATGACCCGCTCTCGGAGTGGGCCATCGCGTTCATTGCGGACAGAAGAGACGACCGCGGGCACACCAATAAGCCGCCCCGCAATCCGGGCGGTCATGATACCGTGAAACATGAACCCAACGAGAACGTCGGGCTTGAAGCGTTTGATGACCCGGAGAGCACCCAGCAGTGCAGTGTACCTCAACCTCCCTGACGTGGCGTTCAGTGTGAGCAGCCTGACGCCGGTGCCTTGCAGCTCAGAGGTCCATGATGACGGTGAAAACGGCAAGTACGAAAGGACCGTCACCCGCCAGCCTCTTTCTGACAGACCGGCTGCAGTCGCGACCAGTTGGTACTCGGCGCCACCTCGTTCCAAGCCACTGATGACGAACATCACGTTCCGCGTCACTGTGCCGGTTTCCATGTGGCTCAGTTCGGGCTACCGGTTAGGACTTCCAGGTAGCGGTCTATGGAAGCATCAGCAGAGAAATCAGAGGCCCTGTCGATAAGTTGGTCCGGCGGAAGCGGGTTGTCGAGGGTATCGATGATCGCCTCCGCCATGGCACTCCAGTCACCCACAGGCACCAGATAGCCCCACTTGCCATCTTCGAGTATTTCACTCGGACCGCTGCGGCAGTCGGTACTTACGACTGGCGTCCCACACGCCATAGCTTCTGGCAGCACATTGCCAAATCCTTCATAACGGGAAGACAGGACGAATACCTTGGACTTGGACATGTACGCAAACGGATTGGACTTGAACCCGGCTAGATCCACATGCTGGGCAACCTCAAGACGCTTCGCCAGATCCAGAAGGTTTTCCCGTTCCGGTCCAACACCGAGAATCACTAGACGCGCGGGTCGTGAGTTGAGGACCTCAGCAAACGCTCTTACCAAAGTTGCATGGTCTTTCACGGTCGTCAAGCGCCCTGCTGATAGGAGAACTGGAACAGTCCCTGCATCGAACCAAGGATGATCCACTGGGGCTGCTGCCTTCTCAGCGTGGTCGGGCCATACCACCGGACTGTAGATCGACAGAATCTTATGCTTGGCAGCCGGAACCAGCTCGCGCAGGTCATCAGCTACCCCATGGGAAATTCCCACAATCCTATCTGCCGCTGGAAGTAGCAGCTTCAGCAGTCGCAGCGTCTGACGCTGTTTGAAAGAGCCGTTTTCGAACGCCTCGGTGAAAGTATTCTCCATGCGGGCTACTACGCGTAGACGTCCCCTAAATGTGAGCTTAGAGGTCAATGCGAACACGCTCGCATGGGCAAGCGTGGACAGCATTGCGGTCGGTTGTTCACGTCGTATGTATCGGACAAGTCTCGGAAAGCTTGTAGCCGTTCTGCGCGAATGAAGGTCAATCAGGCGCACATCACTTGGCACCTCGTTGAGATACTCACCCTCCGCCCTTACCAACACTAAGTCGGTGGGTATTCCTCGATCTACGAGTCCAATAGCAAGACCCAGCATTGAGCGCTGTGCGCCACCGCCCGCGAGAGACGGTAAATATAACGCTATGTGTTCTCTAGTCATGCTATAGGATCACCCGACTTACGAGCGACAAAAACCATGCCGCATAGCTTTGTCACGAACACTCGCTGGATCGAAGCCACGACACCGAGGTAAGCCAACCTCCTTCCGGTCCGCTTCTGAAGCCAGTAGTCCTCGACGTGTTGGATGTCAATGAAGTATCTGCTGTATGCGGAGTCAATTTCCTTTCGTGTTCTGTAGTGGGTCCACCTGTCAAGATACTCACACCAGTGTTGACTCCAGCACATCACACCCGGGTATTTGGGCTTGCTGTATCCGATCCCGAGCATTCGCAAAGCTGCAGCGTAGTATAGTCTGCCTCGCCCGCTTGGCAGTCTGTGCAGAAATGGGATGCCGCAATGTCCTTCATGCCAAACTTCCTTGCTTGGGAACAGACTGAGCACCATACCCCCTGGTTTCAGTACACGGTGAATTTCGGCAAGTACTGCATCTAGATCTTCGACATGCTCCATCACCTGATTGTTAATGACATAGTCGAACGAGGCACGATCGAAAGGAATGATACTCCCATCCATCACTTTGATCACACCGCTTTCCAATAGCTTTGTGGGAACGGACGCCAGCCTATCTGCCCCACCGTAGAATATGTCGCATCCAAATGCATCGGCGTTTCCCCTTAGCAGTTCTAGTACTAACTCCCCTGTACCACAACCATAGTCGAGAACACGGGGAGGTACCTTCGAGGTTTGGCTAGCAACCCATTGAGCGCAGAATTGATAGTTTGTTAAAACAGAGAGTTTCTTCCTAACCACTGCTTATCCATCACGATCCAGGAATCGCCCGAGTGTAAATTCGACGGACGGGGGAGAAAAGGGCCTGCCGGCAGAGTGAGGGCAGTTCGTCAATTCTCCAACTTTCACTTCTGTACCGCTCACATACATGTCCACTCGTATGAACGGAAACGGGTGCGACAGCTTCACAGCAATTTCCAGCATTTCATCGAGCTGAGGCGGTTTGGGATCATTCTCAGGTCTCGACTCAAATCCAACCGAATACTGTAACCGATTCCACGCAGTGTCATAGAAGTGCTGTAGGTGAGTTCCATACCTGTCTAGGTCAATCTGGATCAATTGAGGCCTTCCACCAAAACATAAGATCTTATAATCTGGCGCTGGGCTCTTGCCGTCGTCCGTGATGAATTCCTCAATGATTACTTTCGGTGTGAGGTATTTGTAATTCTGCTCTCTAGTATTCCGATAGTAATCGTAGCGTAGCCAAGCCTTCAGCAAGTCTCGATTCAGTTGATCGTCAGGAGTCATCTGAAGCAAAACACGCCCAGAGGCATGAGTTGGCTTTATCACGCAGGGAAACTGGCTCAACTGAAGGTAGTCAACCTCGTCTTCGCTATGTAAGACTCCGTATGTCTTCACTACGTAATGGTGGCCAGCATGCATCGCAACGTAGAGTTTTACATACTCCTTGTCGCTTATGAATTGTCTCAGAGGGTCAAGAAGAGTTCCATTAGTCTTTATATTGAACAAATAGTCATTAAATCGAATAGGTGATGTCTTCTGGTCAGGATACCGACCGTGGTCAATCTGGAACTTCAACCTTGCGCAGATTCTGTCTGCCCAAGCGTTGTATGGAAGAACACGCCTGAGTATGGCCCATGCCAAACGCCTCCATTTTAATCCCACAGCTAGCCGTGTCGCTTTCCCAAGAGACGAACTGGCTCCATGTCTTTCTTCAGTCATAGCGATTCAATGGCCGAATACCCCTGCCACGGCCCGCTGACGATGGAGATGCTGTCACGACACTAAGCATACCTACCCCGTGGAATTGGTAGTGCTACAAAGTAGCGAGCCACAGCGCCAAGCTCTTGCTGACATCTCACCACTACTTCTTATCTTCAATCTAGTGCTCGGGGAGTATCCGTCTGCTGACAATGCGCCCGTTCCCATACGGAATCCCGGGGAACAGGTGGATGGCTAGCACCACGACTACTGGAACCATTGGCATGTGGAACCGTCCCTGCCCGTGAAACATCATGTGGAAAAGCGTCCAGTACACTAAGGTCAGAACTAATAGCAATATAGAAGGCTGGCGCCAATAACGAAGGGGGCTGCTAGTACATAAACCCACCAAGGCAACAAGAACGATAACTGTGTAGTAGGACTGACCAAGCACCCTAAGCCACCTCAGATGCGATTGGTGGTGTTTCGGCAGTAGATATGGGGCCATGCTGCTGATGTCAGACCTCCACAGGTACCATACTTTGACGGGCAGGATGGTCACCCATTCCACGGGATCACTTAGGATGTTCTCAATGCCCTTAGTAAAGCCCTCACGATACACCGTCATCTCAGAACGGTCGGAAAAGACAGCCTTGTCAACACGTCTGTACTTCCCGGTCGCCCCCGGGCCGTTCCCGACATAGAAGGTTATACCGCCGTTCGTGGCAGTCAGCACAAAGTCATCCATAGCCTGATAGTTGCGCACCGTCCAGGGGGAAATCGTGACGATAACCACGCACACTATCAAAGTGGTCATCGATATTGCCCTTTTCGAGGTCAGCCCAGAATCTATGAGAAACAGCACCCCTATCACAAACGGGAATAGGAGAAGTGTAGGCCTGACATATGCCCCTAATCCGATGACTACCCCGAGCACAATCACGGTTCGCCAATTGGGTGAACGAACCGCATGGACGGTCGCGATCAGGGCCAAGAGAACGAAAACAGCGTACAATGTCTCGTTTCGCAGATTCGACGTGTAAGCGACCACATAGCTTGGTAGAAAAGCTATAATCGCGGCCGCAAGGACAGCCTGCCGAGTAGAAACGATCTGGCGTGCCAGCCAGTAGGTGAGGAACACTATCACAGTGCCAAGGACCGCATTCATGACACCGGCTGCCAGCCACGAGTGGCCCCAGATCAGGTAAATAGTTGCCAGCCACGCAGGGTACCCAATAGGCCAAAACGCAGTGGGGCTGCCATCTTCATTTACATAGCCCTGTCCGGTTGCCAATCGCCAGCCCAACTCATCGTAAGAAGCGGCATCCGGGCCAGGAGCTGTCTGAAAGACCAATACCCAGGCGAGGCGGAGAATGAAGGCAACGAGCAGAATTGAGACAAATGCCCACTGCAATCGGCTCCAACGAGTAAGCCGCGCTTCATCTATCAAGCGTGTAAGACTTCTGCGCACCTAAGATGCCGTCCCCCTCATCAGTGATGAACATTCGGCATTATCTCTCATCTCACTCATTGTATGTCGCAGTGTGGTTGGGGGTCATCGCAGCTTTGAGTGTTATAGCTACTGTCTACGCCCTGTTACCACTCACGAGAACAGGCGACCAAGCCGTCTTCGCCTATGTCGGCGAAGGAATAATAGCGGGTGAGGTTCCTTTTCTTGACCGATGGGATCACAAGGGGCCCCTCACGTACGTCATCTACGCACTAGGCCTAATTGTTCCTGGGTGGTGGGGCCTATGGACCATTAACCTGACGTTCCTCTTTGGTTCATTGTGGCTAGCCTTTAGGATCGTAGTTTGTCTATTCGGTGCTGCAGCAGCGCTCTGTTCTGTCGCAACACTACTGATTTACGTCTTGATGCACGGGAACAGGCTCGGATCGATAGAGCACTATGCTATGCTTTTCCAGTTCCTAGCGCTGTTCTTGTTTCTGAGATCCGAAAACAGTGGCCGACCACGGGTGCGAGATTGCCTTGCGATCGGCGCACTCGGTGCACTCAGTTTCCTACTTCGCCCCAATCTCATCGGTGTATGGCTTGCAATCGGAATCTTCTGGGCTATCAGGTGGCCACAGGCCAGATCGACGATCTTTTGGTCAGTGATCGGCGGGGTATCGGTTCTTGTCGCGGTATCCATCGCTTTTCTGTCACTGGGGGCGTGGACTGAGTACTTGGACGCCACAATTGTCTACAACCTCCTGTACTCTGATGCCACTATGTCGGACCGAGTACAGGCTGCAAAGTTGCTTGTGTCGCACCTATTACCGGTTGCACCGTTTTTGGGGGTAGCCTGGTGTATTGGCACTTGGAGCCTCATCACTGGCAAGGCCCAAAGTGCAGAACTAGAGCGCATCTGGCCCTTCATCCTCATTCTCGGCCCAATAGAAGTCGCACTGATCATGATCTCAGGATATGGATCTAGAAGCTACATCCTCTCCGTACTGCCAGTTGGTGTTCTGTATCTGGGTTTTCTTGTGTGGTTTATCCCCATGCAGAAGCTAGTCACCCTTGCATTCCTGACGTTCCTCTTGTTGTTCGCGACTTCTAAATACCATATGGACATCTACGTACAGGCTACGGACACCTGGAGAATGGTTAGGGGTACAGCCGTCGACAGGGGAGAGCAAGTAAGGGACAAGGATCAACAGGTGACTGAACTGGTAAAGAGCATTTCAACGCCAGAGGACACCATCCTAGTCTGGGGACATCAGGCCAAGTACTACCTACTCGCTAAACGTGATTCACCGACACGTTTCTTCTATCAATCCCCTCTGGCGAATTCTGCTTACGCCAAGGACATCTATCTCAAAGAGTTCATCTCCGATGTGACATCAGGACGACCGGCTGTGATAATCGACATCCGTGATCGTCGTCTTCCCCCTCTCGACGAAGCAGATCGCAAGACCTGGCAGCCTCACCAGAGATTCATACATGACCCCGCCAAATTTCAACGACTTTTCAACTTTGTGAAGTCCGACTACGAATTGTTGGCGAAGATCGACGAGGTCAGAGTCTACCGACTGAGTAACTAGCAGCCCAATTGAGACAAGATCTCTCACTATAAGACAACTGAACTAACCTTGTCATTGCTTCTTTGCCCCGACATTGCCTGCTGATCAACCATCTCCTTGAATCGACCTCCTATGCCGTACAGATACCCATATGTACCCTGCTCGACAATGTGACTGTCTTCAAGTACAAATATCATGTCGCAGTTCCTGACCGTGGACAGCCGGTGTGCGATGAGGATGAGGGTAGTATTGTCCCGAAGCTCGTCGATGTTCCGCTGGATGATCTGCTCGGACTCCGTATCGAGCGCGCTGGTGCCTTCGTCGAAGATCAGCACCCTCGCTTCCTTGTAAAGCTCTCTGGCGATTGAGACCCGCTGGCGCTGCCCGCCGGATATCTTCATTCCATTGTCGCCCAGCAGGGTGTCGTAGGCGTTGGGAAGGTCCTCCACGAACTTCGCTGCGTGGGCGGTCTCGACCGCCGGCTTGACCCTGTTCACTGACCCGTTCTCAGCATCCCACAGGCTCACGTTGTTCTGGACGGTGTCGTTGAAGATCAGGCTCTCCTGGGTGACGTAGCCGATTCCCTCACGCAGCTTTGTCTGATCAATTCGGTCGTACGGCACCCCTCCAAGGGAAATCTCCCCAGACTTGGGTCGGAGTATACCCGTTAGGAGCGTGGCGAGGGTGGTCTTGCCCGCTCCGGATGCGCCCACGAAAGCCACCTTGTGCCTGGGCGGAATGACCAGGCTGACACTATCCAGGACAGGTGGGGAGCCGTCGTATCCGAATGACACGTTGTCCAGCCGGATGGGTTGGTCGAAGTCCGGCGAGACTGATTCGGGTTCGAAGACCTCCTCGTTCTCGGACAGCTCCTTCTCCAAGCCCTCGAACAGCCGGACACTACCCGAAAAGTCCAGGAATCGCTGGAACGACGTCTGAGTCTGTTGCGCAAACGTTGCGGTCCGGCGCAAGACGAGCAGCATGAACAGCATCTCAACGAACGCAGTGCCCACAACCTCGACGTAGTACAGAAGCAGCGCGGCGATAAGCAGAACCGTCAGCAGGTCAACCCCGTTTCGTACTACTGACTCAAGCCTACGCTGATCGTAAAGTAGGCTTCCCTGTCGATCAATTGCAGAGGAGATGGCGCGCCATATCCCTCGTGTCGAGGCGGTCGCCTTGAAGTACTTGAATCCGTTGAGCGTCTGGATCAGGTGGGACTGAAGAAGGGAGTTGTTCTCGGTGTTCTCGACCGACACCCGCTGGACCAACCGAAAGGCAATCCTCAAGAGGAAGTACGCAGGCACTGCGAATACCATGAAGGCAATGGCCAGCACGGGATTGACCACCAGTGCCAGCACTACATACGTGACGGTGAACCCCGCTGCCACCATCGCGCGGGTGCAGAAGTCGAATGCGTTGGTGAGATTGGTGAACTCGACCGTGGCGGCGTTGTTGAAGTAGCCGACGCCTCGCTTGGTGAAGTATTGGTAGTCGGCCCTGAGAAGCTGGTCTACCATCCTCGACTTGATGTCAACCATGAGGCCGGCAAGCTGCCTGGCTACGAAGACCTCCTGGGTCACGACTAAGACCGTTCGCAGAGCGTAGAGCGCGGTCATGGCTCCAAGGGCGAGGGGCAGCGTGTACTCGATGCCCAGGTAGTCGAAGGCAGACGTGAACATTTGCTGCAGGGGAGCGTCAGAGTCCGCTCCGGCGATTATCGGCAGGAACAGGCCCAGCGTGACGCCCTCCAGCGCGGACGCCAATACGATCAGCGCCAGCCAGACGAACAGCCGCCACCGCAGGGCGGAGTACAGGTATCGGACTACGTAGGCGAAATCCCTCATTTGCTGCCGTGGGGAATCCGGGGTTGACCACCGCTGATATGGTAGCATGAACCGTCGGATTGCCTACCACTTTCACTCCCTTCTCCAAGACTTTTCCGAAAATGAAACACGTTGTTACCGGCGGATGCGGCTTTATCGGCTCCCACCTAGTGGACCGGCTCGTCGAGCTTGGCCAAGAGGTCGTGGTGGTCGATGACCTCTCCACCAGCGAGGGCCGGAGCGTCAACCCCGAGGCGACGCTGATCGAAGGGTCGGTGACGGACCTGGAGACTGTCACGGAGGCCACCAGAGACGCGGACTGCGTGTACCACACAGCGGCGTGGGCGCGGGTGCCGAGGTCAATCGACGACCCTGTCGGTACACATGCGGTCAACGTGAACGGCACCCTGAACGTGCTGCAGGCGGCGCGGGAGAACGGCGTCGGGAGGGTCGTCTACTCGTCGTCGTCCAGCGTGTACGGCGACCAGGACACTCACGTGATGCGTGAGGACATGGAGCCGAATCCAAAGTCGCCGTATGCGCTGCACAAGCTCATCGGCGAGCAGTACGGAAGCATGTTCGCGCGGCTGTTCGGGATGAGCGTGGTGTCGCTCCGGTACTTTAACGTGTACGGCCCCGGTCAGACGGCGACTGGCGCGTACGTGCTGGTCATCCCCCGCTTCCTCAAGCTGTGCGACGAGGGCAGGCCGCTGACCATCTACGGCGACGGCGAGCAGACCCGGAGCTACACGCACGTGTCCGACGTGGTGAGGGCGAACGTGCTTGCGGCGAGCGAGGAGCTTCCCGCGGGTGAGAACGTGGTGCTGAACATCGGGCCGAACGAAGAGACATCGGTGAACGAGATCGCCGCGATGATCGGCGGCGAGGTGGAGCACATCATCCCAAATCCCAGGGGCGAGTTCGAGGAGCTACGAAAGTCATCGGACCCCTCGAAGGCCAAGGCAGTGCTCGGCTGGGAGCCAAGGGTAGGGCTGGCAGAGGGGATTAGGGCCATTCGCAATTGACACTCCAAAATCGCGCCTGATATATTCAAGTGTGCGGCAGATGCGATCAACATAACATCACGACCTCGTGAGTCGCCTGCCGCGGAAGCACCACAACACAGCAATTGCCCACTGATCATCGAGGTAATTCAACGGCCCGCCAGACGAAGCTCCGGAGGGCCGTACTGTTTAGAAGGCACGCCAAAGGCCGCGCGTGCGTTGAATGACTCCAGTCTGATGTAGCTGCGACGGGTGGCTATGTGTGCCATCCGCGTTTGGCGCGGCCAAGGCCAGCAGGGAGCGAGTGACTTGAAGAAAACAGATTTTGTTGTCCGGTTTGCCGGAGAGGGTGGCGCCGGTGTCGTGACGTCGGCTGAGGGCTTCGCCCAGGCCAACGCCCAGGTCGGGTACCACGTCCAGACGTTCTCGACGTTCCCGTCCCAGATCAGGGGCGGCCCGGTATGGACCCAGACGCGCATCTCTACCGAAGAGGTGCTGAGCTCCGGTGACGAACTGGACGTGCTGGTGGCGTTCAACGAGTACGCCTACGAGACACACAAGGACGAGGTGTCGGACTCCGGGGTTATCATCTTCAACTCCGAGGAAGTAGACCTCGAGCCCGACGGCAAGAGCTTCGGGATGCCGTTCGACGAGTTGGCCCGATCTACGGGCAACGTGCGAGCGGCGAACATGATCGTGATGGGCGCGCTCGCGTACTTGGTGAACATCAGGCAGGAGATCCTCGAGGACTTCGTGACCAAGCGGTTCACCCGCGGACGCCCGAACGACCAGCAGATCATCGAGTCGAACCACGAAGCGCTCGCGCTCGGTCGCTCAGAGGCGGAGAAGAGCGGCTTCAGCCTCGGAGAGCTGGCCGACCCGATTCCTCCTGGTATAGACCAGATACTCATCAACGGCAACCAGGCCCTTGGCGTGGGTGCGCTGGCAGCGGGCCTCGATGTATACGTCGGGTACCCGATTTCGCCGGCCACTTCCCTGCTCGTCTGGCTGGAGACTAACCTCGCCGGCCCGGGCAAGTTCGTGTACCAGGCGACATCCGAGATCGAGTCGATCACGAGCATCGTCGGCGCAGGATTCGCCGGCAAGAAGGCGATGACAGGCACCGCGGGGCCAGGCTTCTCGCTCATGAGCGAGGGACTTGGACTGGCCTGGATGGCTGAGATTCCGCTGGTAGTCGCCGACATCCAGCGCGGCGGGCCGTCCACTGGGCTTCCGACCAAGACGGAGCAATCGGACCTGATGACCGCGATGTATCCAGGTCACGGCGACGTGCAGCTACCCATCATCGCTCCAGGAACCGTAGAAGAGTGCTTCTTTGCATCAATCCATGCGCTCAACTGGGCAGAGCGCTACCAGGGTCCGGTCGTGATCCTGAGCGAGCACATGCTGTCGGAGCGCAACCAGAACATCCCGAAGCCCGACCTGTCCAAGGTGCAGGTAGAGAGTAGAAAGACCTACCAGGGCACTAACGGCTACCACAGGTACGAAAGCTGGGAGATCTCACCGATGCCCATACCGGGCGGCCCCGGTTCGTACGTCGCAAACGGCTCCGAGCACGACGGCATGGGTGACACCACCCACAGGCCTGAACGCCACATCCAGATGACCACACGCCGGTTCAGCAAGCTAGACCTGCTGAAAGACGGCACCTACGAGCGCGAGAACACGTCGGCCAGCGTCGCGCTGATGCCGTGGGGCGGCTCCAAGGGTCCCGCACTGGGAGCATGGCGAGAACTCACGGCGCAGGGAGCTGACCTCGGGTGGTACTACACCATGTTCATCAACCCTCTTCCCGAAGGAATGGTTGAAGAGCTACGCAGCAAGGACCTCGTCATCGTCCCGGAACTGAACTTCATGGGCCAGTTGTCCGCACATCTGAGGACGCTCGGAATCAACGCCGAGTCCATTACCCAGATCACCGGACTGCCCTTCAAGACAAAAGATCTGGTGCAGGCCATAACTGAAAAGGCAGGCATCCAGCAGAAGGAGAGTGTGCCAGCATGACCTCGAAGAACCCTGAGTACGATTTCAAGTGGTGCCCAGGCTGCGGCGACTTTGGTGTACGACGTGCCCTGGAGGGAGCGCTCCAAAGTCGCGTCTCGGAGACCGAGTCGCCTATGGAGAACAACGTGGTCGTGGCCGGTATCGGCTGCTCCGGGAACATGGTCCACATGCTCGAGAGCGACGAGCAACCCTACGGCTTCCACGGGATCCACGGTCGCTCGCTCCCCATTGCGATGGGCGTGAAGATGGCCCGCCCGGACCTGAACGTCGTGGTGGTAGCCGGAGACGGCGACTTCCTCGGCATCGGCTTTGAGCACATTGCGCCACAGGCAGCCCGCAACCTGAACGTGACCGCCGTGGTCATGGACAACGGCGTGTACGGCCTTACCAAGGGCCAGAGCTCGCCTACCACGGAGCTGGGCGTAGTCACCAGTTCTACGCCATTCGGAAAGGCCGAAGAGAAGCTCAACCCGTTCCAGATGTACTTGAGCATGGGCGTCTCGTACATTGCTTCCGCGATGTCCAGCCAGGTTCGCCCAATGGCCGCCATGATGTCTGAGGCGATGGACCATCCCGGATTCGCCATCGTCCACGTCCAGTCCCCATGCACCGAATACAACAATACCTACGACCTGCTGAGGGGCAACCGTCGCAAGGGCATCCCCGGGATCGCGTACGACATTCCCGAGGACTACGACGAGACAGACACAGAGGCCGCATTCCAGATAGCATCTGCGCCCGGAGTCCCGCTCGGAGTAGTCTACAAGGACAGCGATCGACCAACGTTCGATCAGCGGATCGAAGAGATATCCGAGAAAGCTCCCGCGCGACCGGTTTCTCAGCTTCTGGACAGCTTTACGATCTAAATAAGGTGTCGCAGTCCGAGTCCTCGGACTAGTATCGCTTCAAATCGATTCTGGTGCATATGGACGTTCGTCCTGAGCTTGTCGAAGGACGGTTCGCCAGCCAAGCTGCTCTGCCAAAACTGCTTGGAAACAGTACTAGTAACGGTGCGTGGTCAGCTCGGCGATGAGCATCTCCAACGCGAGTTGCTCATCGATGGGCTTGGTCTTCAGCAGAAGATCGGTCTCCACTAGCCGCTCGTGCATGTACCCGAGGTTCTGCTGGCTTATTCGGCGCGCCTGCTGAAGAGTCTTGTTCAGAACCCATCCCGAGAGGCGGATGCGTCGACCTATCTGGCCCTGGGGCTCCCCCCTGGCCATCAGGTCGTTGGCCATGAGCAGCAGGCGTGTCTGCCTCGCGATCATGGTCATCACGTAGACCGCCGGGCTGCCATCGTCCATGATTCGCCCGACCAGCCGTAGAGCGACGTCGGACCTGCCGTCGATTACGGCGTCGACCGCCTGGAATATGTTGGCTTCGCGGACGTATGCAACCATCTCCCTAACGTCTTCAGCTGACGCGGGACGGTCCCCACAGTAGAGCGCGAGCTTATGAAGCTCCGAGTCGATTAGCATCGGCTGGCGCCCGACGGCATCCGCGAGAACGGCGCAGGCGTTCCGGTCGATGCTTACGCCGATTCTGCCAGCACGATTCGCTATCCAACCAGGCAGGTCGCGGTCGGATGGCATCCTGAACTCGCGCACCTCCGACAACGGCGACAGTCGCCTGAGCAACGGGTTGTTCCCGGCCAGCGCGCCGTCGACGAAGAGAAGATCGGTAGTAGACGGCATGGACCCAAGCTGGTCTGGCAGACCCGACCACTCTCCCAGCGGGTCCCTACCCTGGCCAGACGATGAGCATCTACGGGGCCTGCCCCTCTCAAACCTCGTGAGCAGGTCCTTGATGACTACGGTCCGCCTGTCGGTCATGAAGGGCACCGTAAATGCCGCAGCGACCACAGAGTCTGGCGTGAGACCATCGGCGCGCAATGTGATCTGGTTGACGTCGCGCAGGTCTTCGGGGCCGGAGTTGGCCGTCAACTCTGCAAGCGCCTCCTCGACCCCGACCAGATCGTCTCCGTAAAGAAGTTGGATCAATGTGAAATCGCCATGAGGTTGAGTACAGCTACTCCATTACCCGGAGTGTAGATGGAATGTCAGTCTTCCTCAGCCTGAAGATGGTGAACACAGGAGCAACCGCCACGGCTATCACGCTCAATGCGATGACCGTAACGAGGCTGGCGGGGTTGAACGTTACCTGCATGCCAAGGTCCGGGAATGCGTTGGGCATGAGGACGTTAGCCACCCACTGGAGCATCACGTAGCCCCCGATCATCCCCAATATTGTCGCGTAACTGGCATCGTTGGAAAGACCGCGCCAATCGTTCATGCTTCGCAGCCCGGAGAACAGCCCGGTGCCAACCGCAATCACGACTGCGATTGCGGCGACCTGGACCCATCTCGAACGAAGGTCCCGCCACGACCACCTGAGCCAGATCAAGGACGTGCCTCATGACTATCGAGTACAGCCCCATCTACCGACACTGCATGGTACTGCTCGCTCAGACTGTGCTGTTGGGGCCAAGTCATCCGCAAGCGTGTTAGAGGGCGCAATGCAATAATCTGCTTCAGTTGAGAGTCTGCAATTCTCACTTCAGGAAAACCTGTTTGTGCTTCTTTGCCTGTATCCCCGTAATTTACTCACCTCGGCCGCCACTGGCATCTCGACCTCGACTTCAACCATGCCGAATGTGGTCTCCAGTTCGGGTGAGGACTCTTCGACCTCAGGGAGGTTTGCGATGTGGTAGGCCATCGCCTCGCTGATCGACAATTGCGGAGCCGTCAACGGCTCGCCATCTTCCATCAGACCCTCTATATGAAACGCGATAGCTTCCCGAATCATCTCATGGACTTCCTCCCAGGTATCACCCGTACTAATGCAGCCCGGCAAATCCGGCACATAAGCTCCGTAGTTGTTGGGCATCCGCTCGAATACTACGGAATACTTTAGTTTCATTGTCCAACCTTCGGCATACCAGCCCCGTCAGTAGTCGATACCCGGGATTGGGAACTTCGGCGTCATCTCAAGCACTTCGTCGCGCACCTGAGATTCAACTGAGTCGTTGCCGATGTCGTTAAGGACTCTCAGGATTAGCTCGCCGACCTTGCGGGTGTCCAGTTCCTTGAACCCCCTGCTCGTGATGGCCGCGGCGCCCAGCCGGACACCGCTGGCTACGCGCGGCGGCTTCGGGTCGTATGGGATGGCGTTGCGGTTGACGACGATGTTGGCGCGTCCAAGGGCCTCTTCGGCTTGACGTCCGGTGACGTCGAGCAGCCGCAGGTCTACAAGCACCATGTGATTGTCGGTCCCACCCGACACCAGCCTTAGACCGCCGTTGGTGAGCGCATCTCCCAGTGCCGCTGCGTTGGCGCGGACCTGCTGCTGGTAGGCCGCGAACTCGTCAGTCATTGCTTCCCCGAACGTGACCGCCTTGGCGGCTACGGCGTGTTCGAGCGGACCTCCCTGGGCATTGGGGAAGACAGCGCGGTCCACGTTACGGGCCAGATCAGAGTCGCACAGGATCATGCCGCCGCGAGCCCCTCGCAGCGTCTTGTGAGTCGTGGACGTTATCATCTGGGCGTGGCCGACAGGCGATGGATGCTCGCCTGCGGCGATCAGTCCGGCGATGTGGGCTATGTCAGCCATGAGGATCGCATCGACTTCGTCGGCGATCTCTCGGAACCTGTCGAACTCGATCGTTCGGGTGTAAGCGGTAGCTCCGCTGACGATGATCTTGGGACGGTGCTCCTGTGCCAGGCGTCGAACTTCGTCGTAGTCGATCAGTTCCAGCTCACGATCGACGGTGTACGGCACGAACTCGTACAGCTTGTTGGAGAAGTTGACGGGGCTGCCGTGGGTTAAGTGACCGCCGTGATCGAGACTGAGCCCCATCACGGTGTCGCCGGGCTGGATGGTGGCGAAGTAGGCGGCCATGTTGGCCTGAGCGCCGGAGTGTGGCTGCACGTTTGCGTGATCGACCCCGAATAGGTCTTTGGCTCGCTGGATGGCAAGGCTCTCAGCCACGTCTATGAACTCGCAGCCGCCGTAGTAGCGCCTTCCAGGGTAGCCCTCGGCGTACTTGTTGGTCATCACGGAGCCCTGGGCCTCCAGAATGGCGCGACTGGCGTAGTTCTCTGAGGCAATGAGGTTTATGTTCTCACGCTGTCTGCGATTCTCGCCGTCGATTGCCTCGGCTATCTGCGGGTCACTCTCCCGGAGCGTGGTCATTGGATGGACTCCCTCTTTCGTCGATGGGTGGGGTTAGATGAATTGTATGGGTCGCATATAGGCGCGGCAAGGTTAAGAGTGGCGAGGAGATGCCCCAACTGCCACCTATTCCACGAAGCAGTGGTCCCCTCTCCCTCAGGGTGAGGGTGAAAACACTGCCTACGAAACTGACACAGTCTCCAATTCCACTGAGAACCGGATGCAGCTATAATCTGTATAAGAATGTGAAGGGGGTGTCTAATGCTGCGTGGCCTGTTCTACCTGTTAAGCATGACAGGCATCCCGAGGATTATCTTCAGGCTAATGATCGACAGTCGTGTGCCGCTAAGGCTCAAGCTGCTGCTGCCCGCGGCAGTCGCGTACATCATCTTACCGATCGACCTTGTTCCCGATTTCATTCCCTGGGGCATCGGCAGACTCGACGACCTCTTTGTTCTCGTCCTGGCGGGACTGCTGTTCATGCTGCTCGCACCAAGAAACGTGCTCATGGAAGCTTCCGGCTCGCCGCCAGAGGAAGGGACACGACACGACGCTGGAAAGGGCAAAGTGATCGACGGCGAGTACAGGAGACTCGACGACGAATGAGGCAGCGCGTCTGACCACATGCAGATCACGATAATCGGACTGCCCTTCAGCGGTAAGACCACCATCTTCAATGCTGCCACCAGGGGATCGGCCCAGGTCGCGCAGTACTCTTCAGCCTCCAGGCCCAACATTGGAGTCGCCAAGGTCCCGGACTCAAGGCTGGACAGGCTGACCGAGATATATCAGCCATCCAGGACGACGCCTGCCGAGATAACCTACGTCGATCTTCCAGCAGCCCCTGAAGGACTGGGGAAGACCCGTGGAGTGTCCGGCGTCTACCTCAATCAGCTTCAGTCCGCTGATGCGCTTGCGATTGTCGCCAGGAGCTTCGAAGACCCGTCAGTGCCGGATGGGGGCGACGGTGTCGATGCGTTCCGAGACATCGAGACGATGCTCTACGAGCTAACGTTCGCGGACCTTGAAATACTCGATCGCCGAATCGAACGGATCGACCAGAGCAGCAAGGGCGCCAGGTCGGGTGATAGAGACTCGCTCGACCGTGAACGTGCGCTGATGACCTCGCTCAAAGAGGGACTTGAGTCAGGCGTGCCTGTCCGTAAGCAGAACCTCAGCGCTGACGAGTCGAAGCGGGTCAACGAGTTCCAGTTCCTGACGGCCAAGCCGGTGATCGTCGTTGTAAACGCTGGAGAGGACCAGACCGATCAGGTAGATGAGATCCAGAAGCGACTGGATTCAGAGATCGCCGAAAACGACGTGCTGACAGCCGTTCTGACCGGGAGCCTGGAGATGGAGCTTGCCCAGATGTCCACCGAGGACGAGGCCGAGTTCCGTGAGTCACTTGCCGTCGGGGAATCCGGACTGGACAGGATGGTCCGGCTTTCATACCAGGCGCTCGACCAGATCACCTTCTTCACGGGCGGACCCAAGGAGGTACGGGCGTGGACGATCACGAACGGCGACCCGGCTGGTCGGGCAGCGGGCGTGATTCACTCCGACATGGAACGCGGTTTCATAAGGGCCGAAGTCGTCGCCTACGATGACCTGGCGCATTGGGGAAGCGAGGCTGAGTCGAAGAGGCAGGGAGTCCTCAGGCAGGAGGGCAAGGGATACGAAGTCAAGGACGGCGACGTGGTGCACGTCCTGTTCAACGTATAGAGACCGGGAGGTCATGATGAGTTACGAGTTCATCGAGTACGAGGCGTCAAACGGAATCGGCCGGGTGAGGCTCAACAGGCCGGAGAAACTGAACGCGCTCAGCCGTGAGCTTCAGGACGAGCTGGTGGACTGCCTCGAGCGGGCCGACGACGATCCTGACGTTCGCGTCATGACCTTGCGCGGCAACGGCAGGGCATTCTGCGCCGGATACGACATCACTCCCCCCTCGACGCCTGAGGCACAGGCTGCTGCACAAGAGCAGCGGGACAACATTCGCTCTGACATACACCGAATGAAGCGCACTCCCAACACGATGAACAGCATCCTGAACCTAAGCAAGCCCGTGATCGTCGGGGTGCATGGCTACTGCATAGCTGGGGGAACAGACCTCGCGATGCACTGTGACATCATCATAGCGGCCGACGACGCGCAGATCGGATTTCCGCCTGTGCGCTCCATGGGCACCCCACCGACACACATGTGGACATATATGGTGGGGCCGCAGTGGGCGAAGTGGTTCCTGCTGACCGGAGAGTCAGTGTCCGGTACTCGCGCCGAGGAGCTTGGGCTGGTCTGGAAGTCGGTGCCCGGCGAGGGTCTGGACGCAGCCGTTGAAGACCTCGCACGAACGATGGCTAGGATACCCTGGGAGCTTCTCGCGGCCAACAAGAGCATCGTCAACAAGGCGATGGACCTGATGGGCCGTACAACGCTCCAGCACATCGCGGCTGAGACAGACGCGATCGCCCATCAGGCCCCGATCGTAAAGGAGTTCAGCCGGATGGCCCGGGAAGAGGGACTGAAGGCCGCGCTGGAGTGGAGGGACAGTCCGTTCAGCGACTACAGGGGCGGCAGCGGGTAACAGCTAGAACTTCAGCAGCTTGGACAGGCGCTTGTGGCCACGGCACGGGCCTACTACAGCGAGATTGAGGTGTTCGTCGATAAGGTTCTGCGAGGCTACCCTGCACAGGTCCTCCGTCGTCACCGCATTAACCCGTTCCATAACGTGGTCCACGTCGAGAATCTCGCCACGCACTGTCTCCTGACTTCCCATCCAGGCTGATACCGCGCGGGTGTCTTCCATTCGGAGCATGAGACGCCCGGCCACGAGCTGCTTGGCGCGCTCTACTTCGCGCTCGTCTATCGAGTCCCGGACAGAGGCAACCTGCTCCAGGATCGCGGGAACCGCTTCATAAGCGCTTGACGGATCGATACCTGCCGTGATGATAAACGCTCCGGTGTCCCTGAAATGCGACACTCCGCTGTGGACGTCATAGGCCAGGCCACGGTTCTCTCTCAGCTCGATGAACAGCCTGCTGCTCATACCCTCCCCCAGGATCACGCTCAGGAGATCGAGCGCATAGATGTCCGGATCGTCGAGAGCGAGGCCGGGCAGGGCTATTGAGAGGTGGAGCTGTTCGGTCTTCCTGTACTCGAGCCTTAGCTGGGACTCCTGCTGATGGCTCACTGCGGGTGACGGTGGAGTGGGTACACCGTCGGGCCAGTCCCATGACAACGCCTCCACCTGGGCGACGATTTCAGCGTGAGGGACGCTGCCAGCTACGCTTATCACGGTATTGGACGGCGTATAGTACTCGCACATGTGCTTGATGATCATGTCTCGGTCAATGCCATCTACCGATTCGTGTGAACCTCCAATGTCCCTTCCAAGAGGGTGGCCGGGCCAGAGCATCTCATCGATGAGAGTGTCGACCCGTGAAGCCGGGTAGTCGTTGATCATTGCAAGCTCTTCGTGGATGACATGACGCTCTTTTTCCATGTCATCCTGCCTGCAGAGCGAGTTTCTGAGCATGTCCATCAGCAGGTCCAGACTTGCGGAGAAGTAGGGCTGGGCGACCTTGCACCAGTAGACCGTGAGCTCCTGCTCGGTTCCGGCGTTTATCATCCCGCCGGTGGACTCGATCTGCGCGCTGATGTCGACAGGGTCGGGCCGGCGCTCCGTGCCCTTGAACACCATGTGCTCAACGAAGTGGGAGACGCCTGCCCGGTCATCAGGTTCGTACCTGGAGCCGACCCCCACGTAGGCAGAGATAGTCACGGACCTGGTGTGGGGCATTTCACACGAGACAACACGCAGGCCGTTCGCCAGTATCGTCTGTTCATATCGCTGCGAGGACAAGGTCTGAGTAGTCATCGCATAGATTCTAGTTAGCCGTAACTCATGTGAACATAGCGCGTTTCAGGTCTATATTCATGAAAGATTCTACTGCTTCGGAGCTATCTCCACACCGGCTCGCTCCTCCTGGACCATCGCGACCGCTCCAGCGGCCAATCGGCCAAAACCGCGATTCTGACCGTCGATGTAGCGCTGCTGCGCGATGTTGGACATCTCCATCGGGACTCGCAACTCGCGGCCTAGCTGCGTCGCAAGACCGACGTCCTTGGCGGCGAGGTCGAGTGCGAACCCGGGCTCGAAGTTCCGCCTGAAGATGCCGCTGGGGAAGCCGTGCATCGAGTTGGTATTGCCAGAGCTGCCCGACACTGCCTCGTAAAGGGTCTGCGCGTCGACGCCCCACTTCACGCCCATCGAAAACGCCTCGGAGAGCAGCACTCCCACGCTCAATCCCACCAGGTTGTTGACGATCTTGCAGACGGCCCCAGAGCCAAGTCCACCGCAGTACATGACCTTGTCGCCAATTAGGTCGAGGACAGGCTTGTAGCGGTCATAGGTCTCCCGGTCTCCCCCGACCATCACGCAGAGGGTTGCCGCTTCAGCTCCGGCAGTGCCACCGGAAACCGGGGCGTCGAGGACGTGAATGCCACTCGACTCGGCTCGCGTTGCTATGCGTTGTATTGTGGTCGGGTCCGTGGTGCTCAGGTCAAATAGCGCGCTTCCCCTACCCGCTCCGCTGAGCACTCCGCCTTCACCTGAAGCCACTTCCTCGACAACCTGCGGAGTTGGCAGCGACGTGAACATAACATCGTTACCTTCGGCCGCTTCCCTGGGGCTGTTCGCCCAGGTCGCGCCCAGGGACAGGACCTCATCGGCCGCTTCCCTGTTCAAGTCGTACACTTTCATCTCATGCCCGCCGTTCAGCACGTTTCGCGCCATGTGACGGCCCATGAACCCGACGCCGACGAATCCGACCTTCATGTTACGATTCCTCCAGATTTGATTGCTCGCGAAGAGCATATTCGTGGCCCATAGTAACGGGCAGAGAACTGGCCAATCAACGACAGCGGTGGCAGGCTCAGGGTCTTTTCGTTTTCGCCTTATCGTTCACCCTGAGCTTGTCGAAGGGCCGTCCGTTCATGGTTCGACAGGCTCACCACGAACGGACTACACAGGTAAGACTCGATAACGAAAAGACCCTGGTGGCTGGCTGTGAAGTGTACCTGAATCGCTTGGGGAAACCGACTCATCTAAACATTGCGTAACCAGAGACAGCAGCGGCCCAGGTTGTGCCGCTCGCAAGTCAGAGAGATTACAGGACGTTCTCATGTTCCATTTGTCGAAAACCACCCGCCGCCACGCCTCGATAGTCGCATTCTTACTGGTCGCTTTTGCGGCGATCGCAGTTGGCTGCTCGTCGAGCGACGACGACGCGCCCTCGCCCGCTGGAGCCGCAGTAACCAGCCCGCCGCTGGCCGTGCAGGCTGCGCCGACGGCCCCTCCAACAGTCGCCCCGGCGCCTACGTCCCCGCCTGCAACAGCCACCAGCGTTCCCGACACTCCGACTCCGGTGCCTGAGCCTACGGTGGAAACAGTCACCTACAGGGATGCCCCGGAGCTTCGTCAGACGGGCGGATGGGTCAACTCGGAGGAGTTCACGCTTGCCGGGATGCAGGAAGAGGGCAAGGTAGTGCTGGTCGACTTCTGGACGTACACCTGCATCAACTGCATCCGCACCCTGCCCTACCTGAGGGTCTGGCACGAGAAGTACTCGGACCACGGCCTGGTGATTCTTGGCGTCCATACCCCAGAGTTCAAGTTCGAGCATGAGTACGACAACGTCGTCGAGGCAGTGGGCAAGTTTGCCCTGGAGTACCCGATCGTGCAGGACAACGAATTCGGCACCTGGAGGGCATTCAACAACCGCTACTGGCCTGCGAAGTACCTGATCGATCAGAACGGGAAGATCCGTTACATGCACTTCGGAGAGGGCAAGTACGACGAGACCGAACTCAAGATACGGGAGATCCTGACTGAAGCTGGCTACGACGTAAGTGACATCACGACAGAGACGAACCCTGGGCCGCCCGTAGCTTCCGCAGCAATGGAGGCCGCAAACGCCTCAGAGGGGCCTACCCGCGAACTGTACGCGGGATACGAGCGCAACTACGGGACGCTGCTGTCGGGCGGTGTGCCTCCATACGTGCTCCATGAGGAGTACTACCAGGCGCCCGACATGGAGGTCATGTACACGGACCCGGGCGAACATCGGAACCACTTTCTGTATCTGCAGGGCCTGTGGCTGAACACGGCTGAGAGCCTGGTCCATGCGCGGGAGACGAGCGACTTGGAGGACTACCTCGCGCTCAAGTTCGTGGGGACCAGCGTGAACGCCGTTATGTCCCCTGGTGAGGAGACCCCGTATGACGTCGTGGTCTTCCTCGATGACGCTCCGGTGCCGGAGGAGAGGGCCGGGAAAGACATCATGTACGGGCCCGACGGAAGCAGCTACATCGAAGTGGACGAGTCGCGAATGTACTTCCTGGTCGATCAGCAGGATTTTGCTTCAGGCGAACTGAGGCTGGCGTCAAACTCACCTGAATTCGAGATCTTCGCCTTCACTTTCGGCGCATACGAGGGCGGGGAGCCTGCGCGAGACTCCTAGAATGCGTCCTGTCGTTCTTTTCATCGCGTTGCTGTTGGCGCTCGCGCTGGGCTGTTCCACTCAGGCTGAGACAGTTACGCCTTCCGACGCTGAAGTCTCCACACAGCAGGAAGAAGAACCGCTAGTATTCGAAGCGCTGCTATTTGGGCCCGAATCAAAAGACGGTCTCCAGGCTATATTCGCCACGCCTGACCTTGGGGTGGGCAGGCACAGGGTCGCGTTTGCAGTGCAGTCGCCGACCGGTCTTGTGGACTCGCCTTCGGCCACGGTGCAGTCTTTCTTCCAGCCTGACCCTGAAGACCTCGGGGAACCTGTTGAGACTTCACTTGCGCTGTTCAGGCCATTCCCCCTGGTTGAGCGGGGCCTCTACAGCACCAACCTGACGTTTGACAGAGCGGGTGAGTGGGCGATCCAGGCCACAGTTCTCGGTGATGACGCCAGTCCAAAGCGCGCGCGACTGTTCTTCGAGGTACCGGAGTCATCAAAAGCGCCGGCTATAGGGGATGCAGCAATCAGGAGCGTCAACCGGACGGAGCGTGACGTGGAAAGCCTGGCCGAATTAACGACCGGCTTCTCGAAGGACCCTGACCTCTACCAGGTGACGATTGCCGACGCCATTGAGAGTGGCAAGCCGACAGTGATCGTAATGGCGAGTCCGGCCTTCTGCACGAACGCCGTCTGCGGACCACAGGTAGAAGTGCTGCGAGAACTGAAGGACGAGTTCCCTGGCAGCGCCAACTTCATACACATCGATCTGTACGATAACCCCCATGAGATCCAGGGAGACCTGGGAAGGGCCGTCATCTCCCCGGTTGTGCGTGAGTGGAACCTGCCCAGCACTGAGTGGTCATTCGTCGTCGACAGCGAGGGAAATATCGCAAGTAGGTTCGAGGGTTTCTGCACGCTCGAAGAACTCCGAGACGCCCTGGAGTCCGTGCTCTAGTACTATGTCCAGATGAATATGACAAAGATCCCAGCCTACTCGTCATTCCCGCGGAAGCGGGAATCCAGGGGTCGGGAAGGCTTGTGACTGGCAAAATCAACTGGACGCTGTACTAGTGTACCGACAGCTCAGTTCTGAAGGTCAGAATCGTTCGTCCCCAGGTCAAGTCCGGGGCGGGCTCTGAGCTTGTCGCAGGGCGGTTCGCCGTCCATCATAACTATGCAGACAGTGCTCTAGATCTCCGCTCCGTCGAACCTGGCTATCTCGACAAATCCGTTCTCGTCGTCGTCCCAATCGAATAGCCGCGCCTCGACGACACGGTCGGCATCTATTCCGACGACCAACTGCCGAACGGGATAGACCGGACCATCACCCCAGGGGTCGGTGGCGACCCTGCGGTCGGTCTCTGAGAAGTACGCCCTGCCGTTGGGATGCGAGTGGTAGATGACTCGGGGCGGTTCAGGATCGTCCATGGTACTGTTCAACTCGATCAGATCCGCCCCGTCGATGACATACGCGGTCTCAGCGGTACGGTCGGGAGCCGTGGGATGCGACGCAGGTTGATAGGCGTTCACCGCGCGCCTGACTCGGCTGACCGCTTCTGCGCCTCTTGGGCCAATCAGCCAACCGCAGCACTCGTTGGGAAAGTCCTCCCGCGCGTGACGGTATATCTCGGCAAGTATGTCGGAGTGTATTTCCATGTTCGTGTCCGTGTTGCCTGCTGCTAGTACCGGTTCCATTTAATTCTGGTGACTATGATCGTTCGTCCTGAGCTTGTCGAAGGGCGGTATGTCAGCCAAACCAATGTGCCAAAACCATCTGGAAACGGCACTAGTCCTCGATTATGAAGCTGAACGCTGCTGGGCAGATTACCAAGAAAACGGCATCGAATACCACGAGCAGGGGAATCCATGTGGAGACGCCGGGACCAATCAATCTAAACGTGGACACCCCGTCCGCAGAGACTGCTTCCCGAAGCAGTATCCCCGTGGCCTCGGCCGCGGCGATGATGACCGGCACCACAACTGGGAAGAACAGCAGCGGCAGCATGATCTCGCGTGAGCGTGTGTTTACGGCCATAGCACTGAATACAGTGCCAACTGCGGCAATCGCGACGGTCGCGAGCACAAGCACAGGGATGACGGAGTACACGGCTAGCGGAAGGTTGAACAGCACAAGGAACACCGGGAAAATGACCACTTCCACACCGATCATGAACAGGAAGTTGCTCAGGAATTTCCCAAAGTAGATTGCGTCGCGTCCAACTGGGGCAAGCATGAGTCCCTGCAGGTTGCCGCGGGCGCTCTCGATGGTGAATGAGCGGTTCAGGCCCAGTACTCCCCCGAACGTGAACGACACCCACAGGATTCCCGGAGCGACGGTCGCGACCATCGCTGGTGTGGGATCGAGAGCGAAGTTGAACACCACGATGACAAGAAGGCCGAACACGAGCGTTGTTACCAGGATGTCCTTGGTCCTCAGTTCCAGAAGGAGGTCCTTGGCCAGGATCGCGAAGACCACTCCGAAGTAGCTTCTCACCGATGGGCGCCTGCAAGCTCAAGATAGGCGCGGCGGGAAGCATCAGGATCGGCGGCATCAACCGGCTCGTTGTACGCCACCCTACCGCTGGCGAGTATCGCCATCCGATCGCCAAGAGCGACGGCACGCTCAAGGTTGTGCGTGGTCATGATGACTGTCCGTGTCGAGTCTGACCGGTCGGCAATCACTGAGTCCAAGAGCGAAAGGGCCTCTTGATCGAGACCGGTCTCAGGCTCGTCGAGTAGCAGCACCTGGGGATCGTGCAGCAGGGCTCTGGCGATGCTAAATCTCTTCTTCATGCCATGCGACATCGCTCCGATCTTCCTGTCGAGATCGGGGGCCATTCCCATCATGTCGGCTACGGAGTGAACGCGCTCGTCGACACGGTCGAGACCAAATATCCTGCATACGAACCGGAGATTTTCGCGGGCCGTGAGGTCGTCATAGAGGAGCGGATCATGGCCAACTAAGCCGATGAGGCGCCGGAGGCGGGCACTCTGCCTTCCGAGGCCTGCGCGACCTATGCATATGTCGCCCGCGTCGGGCTTGGTCAGCGTCGCCAATACCCTGATCAGCGTGGTCTTGCCTGAGCCATTGGGACCAAGCAGGCTGAGAACCGTACCTCTCTGTACGTCGAGGTCAATTCCACGAAGGACAGGAGTGCGTCCAAACGACTTGGTCAACCCCCGAATTTGAATAGCGGCCTGATCTTCGGTGAAGCTCATCGTTGATCTGAACCGTCGACCGGGACACGCTGGTAGCGTGTGACTGTGGTCAATTGCTCCCACTCGTGTCGCAGGATGGAGTAGGACACCGTGTCCTCCCTACGGTTTGGATCACGAGCACTTGGGCCGCTGCTGCGGTAGATACCTTCCCGCTGCATTCCGAGCTTCTCCATCACCCTCAGAGACTGGCGGTTTTCCAAGTCGGCCCTGGCATAGATGCGGGCAAGACTGAAGTCCCTAAACGCCCAATCGATCGCGGCGCAGCCTGCCTCCGCCATGTAGCCCTGACCCCAGCAAGTCTTGCCGAGGGCGTATCCGACTTCAGCAGCCTTGTTCTTCAGGTCTACCCGTACGTCGAATGACCCAATGACTTTACCACGCAGTGTTATGGCGAATATGGGCTCGGTGTCCCACGGGGTTAGGAATGATCTCGCGACGAACTCTTCAGCGTCTCTGTATGTATACGGACTTGGCAGTGGTAGGTACTGCGCCCAGTCAGGGTCCTTCGCATACTCGTAAACGTCGCCGGCGTCGTCCAGCTCGAAGGGACGCAGCAACAGGCGTTGAGTCTTCAGTTTGATTGGCTTTGACATCCTAGCTATCCTTCTAACGGGACTGCCCCGTCCTCGGGACAGGACCACGTCCCAGTAGTATAGATGACACAGAACCCCTGGTTGTCATTAGTGATTGAGTGAGAGAGCCAGATGCCGACAATCGAAGAACTCCAGAGGCAGTACGAGGGTCTGAACGACCTGCACAGGAAGCCAAAGACCGAGGAGGAGATCAACCCCGGATGCCTGATGGCATTTGACTACGACTACCCAAATAGCGGCGCAGAGGTCGTCATCGACACTGACGAATTCACCGCCGTATGCCCCTGGACCGACCTGCCTGACTTCGGGACTCTGGAGATCAGGTATGTGCCTGAGAGGCTGTGCATCGAACTGAAATCCCTCAAGTACTACCTGCTGAGCTATGACGGCGTGGGTATCGTCCAGGAGCACGCGGCGAACCGCATTCTTAACGACCTCGTGACGCTGTGTGACCCCCGAAGTATGACGATCTCGCTGGACTACAAGGTCCGGGGCGGACTGCACACCAAGGTCAGCGTGTCTCATGAGGCTTCGCGAGACCTGGCGGATAGGCTGAGACTTAACGACTGAGGTCATCCAACTTTTCGAAGAAGTCGCGGAAAACCGCGTCCCTGTCCACACGAGTTAGGACCCGAATGGGATGGCGTGCAGGGTCGAAGCTGTAGCGCAGGTCTTCGTTGAAGATCGGGCTTGGGGCCAGGTGACTGCTCGTCCAATCTGGACTCATCAGCCAGGCGCCGACAGCCATGTCCCAGATGGGCTTGCTCCTTCCTGGAAAGTCCGACACGAAGTCCCTGTATAGCTCGTACAGATAGTCTCCAATCGCTCCCCGTCCCTTGACGTATCGGGCCATCTCGGATTCGGTCGTTCTCATCATCTCGGACACCACGTACCCGACGACGTGGACCACTGGAACACCACTGTCGAAAATCACTCTGACCGCGTGTACATCCTCTGTGAAGTTCAGGTCGGCAAACGATCCAGTCTCGTAGGGGGAGCCGCCGAGGGGAATGACCACAATCCTGTTCACTAAGTCGGGTTCCGACAGGATCGCCGAGGCGACATTCGTAAGGGCTCCGAGGGCCAGCACGTAGAGAGGCTTGTCGCGGTCGGCCATGGCTCGAGCGACAAGGTCGTCGGCAGCTTCGCTATGAACAGGCTTCTCAGGGGCTGCCATGTACTCGGCAGACCCCCGCAGGACTGGGCCAGAGAACACTGAGGGCATCTTGTCCAGCACCCTGAGTATTTCCTTGTAGCTAAGCTCCATGCCCTCATCAGGTCCAGATGTCTGAGTCCACTCGGTGTGAAATGGGGCCGCGTAGATGGCTTCGACATTGAGAACTTCGGACAGCAGCGCGTGGACTATGGCGAACTGGTCGTCTATCTCGTTGGCAGTATCGGTGTCGATAACGACGTCGCACGGACCGTTCGGATGCTGGAGAAGCTGGACCAGCCTGGGTATGTCAATCTCTTGGTAGGGCATCATTCTGAAACCTCGATATGCGCAGTATGAATCACCGCAGATTGAATATACAATGGCGCCGCTCACTCTTGGCAAGGGATGTAAATGACAAGGATACTGGTCACCGGAGCGGCTGGGCAGATCGGCTCGGAGCTCGTGCCGGCGCTTCGGGAGAAGTACGGGGACGACAGCGTGGTCGCCGCTGGGCACCGTACTCCGCTGCCTGACGACGTGCGCGACTGCGGCCCGTCGATCACGCTCGACGTGACGGTACAGGCTGACGTCGAGGCCGCAATTCGTGACCTCGGCATCGACGTGATCTACCACATGAGCTCGCTCCTGTCCGCCCTGGCGGAGGCCAGCCGGCAGACCGCTCACGCGGTCAACATCAACGGGCTGTATAACGTGCTCGAGGCGGCTCATGCGGCTGGAGTGACACAGGTCAACGTTCCAAGCTCGATTGCCGCCTTCGGCCCGGACACTCCCGCGGTGGACACGCCAAACGAGACCTTGCAGCGTCCGAATACCCTGTACGGCATCTCCAAGGTCTTTGGGGAGTTGCTGGGGAACTACTACTTCGAGAAGCTCGGGCTGGACGTCCGGGGGCTGCGGCTGCCGGGGATCATCAGTTGGAAGACGGAGCCCACGGCAGGTACAACCGACTACGCGGTGGCGATCTTCTACGGCGCGCTCAGGGAGGGCAGGTACGACTGCTACCTGGGCCCTGACACTCGACTCCCCATGATGTACATGCCCGACTGCATCAAGGCGATTGTGGACCTCGCTGAGGCTGACGTGTCGAAGCTCAGGCATCACTCGGACTTCAACGTGACATCAGTCAGCTTCACACCTGACGAGCTGGCGGCCGCGATCAGGAAGCGGATGCCAGATTTTGTAATCGAGTACAATGTAGACCCACTTCGACAGGGCATCGCGGACTCGTGGCCCGATTCGCTCGACGACACCGCGGCCAGGGATGAGTGGGGCTGGAGTCCTTCATACGACCTCGACGCGATGGTGGACGACATGCTCGAAAACCTCTCCGTTAAGCTGGGAGTGGAAGCGGTGTAACGACGCTTTTTGCATGTGCGGCTCTAAGCTGCCAGGAGGCTGAGGAATGAGACTTGAAGGCAAGGTAGCCCTGATTTCCGGCGGCGCCCGAGGGATGGGAGCAGCCGAAGCAAAGCTGTTCTCGCGAGAGGGGGCGAAGGTCGTCATCGCGGACGTTCTGGAGGCTGAGGGTCGGCAGACCGAGGCTGAGATCAACGAGACAGGCGGCGACGCGATATTCGTTAAGCTCGACGTGACACAGCAGTCCGACTGGGACGCGGCGGTCAGCAGGACGGTCGAGCAGTTCGGCAAGCTGGACGTGATCGTCAACAACGCCGGGATCTCGAGCAGGGTTTCGATAGAGGAGACTACCGTCGAAGAGTGGGACCGGATCATCGACATCAACTCCAAGGGTGTCTTCCTCGGTACAAAGGCGGCGATAACCCAGATGAAGAGCCAGGGAACCGGGGGCTCGGTCATCAACATCTCTTCAATCAGCGGGAACGTGGGTCAGGACACTGTTGCCGCCGCGTACAACGCCTCCAAGGGCGCCGTGAGGATCTTCTCCAAGTCCGCCGCCGTCCAGTACGCGCGTGACGGGATAAGGGTCAACACCATCCACCCGGGACCGATACAGACGCCAATGACCAGGCAGGGCTGGGAGGGCGCCGAGACGTTTGGAGACCAGGAGTACGTCGCAACCGAGAACGCGCCTCTTGGCAGATACGGCAAGCCCGAGGAGGTGGCATACGGTGCCCTCTACCTGGCTTCAGACGAGTCCTCCTACGTGACGGGGGCTGAGCTGGTCATAGACGGTGGTTACACCGCCCAGTAGCGCTGACAAGAGATGACCAACGTCCCAGAGGTCACTCTGGAAGACCTGATCGAGCGGTACTCGGTAATACTGTTCGACGCGTATGGCGTGCTGGCGAACTCGGACCTTGTGATCCCGGGGGCGCGAGAGGCGATAGACCATCTCAATGAGGTCGGCAAACCGTACTTCGTGCTGACCAACGACGCCTCCGCCCTGCCGGAGACACGGGCCGCCCGCTACGGGAGTC
This sequence comes from Dehalococcoidia bacterium, assembly GCA_965116415.1. Lineage (GTDB taxonomy): Bacteria > Chloroflexota > Dehalococcoidia > Lucifugimonadales > UBA1123 > VXRN01. The sequence continues at coordinate 3,209,559 of OZ220693.1, read as the reverse complement.
TTGGCCTTTCCATCGACGCCGGGCGCATCGTCACGTCCGGGAGCCTGCTGAAAGGCTACTTCAGAGAGCACGGGCTGGAGGGGACGCGCTGCGTGGTTCTCGGCCCGGAAGACAGCGCCCTCTACGTTGAATCTGCGGGTGGCGTCGTGGTGTCCAGCGACGGTGACTTCGACGCTCTGGTCATCGGCGACCAGAGTGGGTTTCCACTGCTCGAGACGGGGCGGACCGTAATGACAGGTCTCTTCAGGCTCATTGACGCCGGTCGTCCTCCATGGCTTATCCTCCCCAATCCTGACCTGATATACCCCAGCGGGGATGGATTTGCGTTCGCCAGCGGAACGGTTGCCCAGATGTTCGAGGGTGCCCTGGCGCTGCGATACCCTGACCGCCCGGATCTCAGGTTCACAAGGCTTGGCAAGCCGCACGCTGCCATCTACGAAGAGGCGTACAGGCGGAGCGGCACGATGGACATGGTGATGATCGGTGACACGCCTGACACTGACATCAGGGGCGCGAATCACTTTGGAATTGCATCGGCTTTGGTAGGGACAGGGGTGTCGACCCAGGACCTATCAAGGCTGGACGCTGATGACGTTCCAACTTACGTCCTGCGGTCTCTGGCCCCGGGCAGACGCCCGAACCGCTAGTTTCGGGGAGTCTCTTCCATCTCCATGGGGTTATAGCAGGCGAGGGCGTGACCGTCCTCGACCTCGAGAAGCGGGGGACGTGGACTCGTGCGACACTCCACGGTCGCCTTGGAGCACCGGTGCAGGAACGGACACTGGTCGGGCGGATCGAGCATCTGCGGGGGGGCGCCTGAAAGCGGTCTGAGCTTCTGGTTGATTGCATCAAGGCGTGGCAGCGACTGGAACAGGCCCCATGTGTACGGGTGCATCGGTCGCCTGTACAGTGCAGGCGTATCGGCGTACTCGACAACGTACCCGCCATAGACGACGGCGACGTTCTCGGCCATCTGCGCGATCACTCCGAGGTCGTGGGTGATCAGCATGATCGCGGTGCCGTTCTCCTGCCTCAGAATTCGCAGGCGCTGGAGCATTTCGGCCTGCAGAGTGACATCGAGGTTGGACGTGGGCTCGTCGGCAATCAGCACCCTTGGCTTCAGCGCGACTCCGATCGCCATCATCACACGCTGCGCCATACCACCGCTTAGCTGGAATGGGTAGCGACCGAGCATCTGTCTGGCATCCGGGATGCCCATGTTGGCTAGCAGCTCGGCAGTTACATGCTGAGCTTCACGCTTGCTCATGGCCGTATGCTCCAGCATCAGCTCCTCGACCTGGCTGCCGATAGTGATGACCGGGTTCAGAGCGGAGGCGGCATCCTGGAAGATCAGCGATATCTGGCGTCCCCGGACGTCCCGCATCTGGTCGTCGGTCATCTGAAGGAGGTCTTTGTTCCCGTACATGATCTGACCGGCAACAATCTGACCCGGATAGGGCACGAGCTTCAGAATCGAGAGTGCGGTCATGGTCTTGCCTGACCCGCTCTCGCCAACCACGCCCAGGATGCTGTCCTCGTCCAGAGACAGCGACACGCCGTTAACGGCCTTGACTATGCCTTCGTTGGTCGCGAAGTAGGTGTGAAGATTCTTGACTTCGAGTATTGGTGCCATGGGGCCTTGTACTCGGACTTCTGACCTCTAGTGAGCTAAGGCAACCCACAGACGATGCTGATACTAACAGGCAGCTGCGGCCAGCGCTGGCTTCCGCGCCGCATCCAGTACGGCCGGCCTGTACCGTCCCGCTCGCAACTCGGTTATGAGGTCTTCAAGGCAGGTTATCCGACGCTCGAATTCAGTAGCATACGTCCCGATGTCGTCCAACTTGTGGGCATCGCTTGCACCCGTTCCCGGGAGGTCGAACCACTTTGCCAGATCGTGGCTGAAGGCGTTTTCTTCCTCAAGGCCGCGGCCGTTATACACCTCAACCGCATTGACCATGTCGAACACATGGTTCCGAGACGCTCTTTCCAGCATCTCGTGGTACGCGGACTCGCTGGTGTGAGCGCCCTTCCGGTAAGTCCTCCGGTAAGGGTGTGCCACTACCATCGCCCCCTCTTCCCTGTCGAGCTTGTCCTTGACGAAGGTTGCTCTGTGCATTCCGAATATGTACCTGCGAAGGCCGTAGACGAGCAGGTGGCCCTCTTCGGTGGTCACCTCGCAACCCGGAAGCACCAGGAAGTTGTGCCGCTTCGAGAGATCATCGACTTCACGATGGTCCCAGAAGCCGTCATGGTCAGTTATGCAGACCCCGTCCAGCCCAATGCTCTTGGCCTGCTCGATCAAGTCATCAGGGTCGAGAAAGCTGTCGACAGACGTGGGGTAGGTGTGCGTATGTATGTCTATTATCAAGTGGGCTGTGTGTACTCCAGACTTCAGGCTCGATAGTAGAGTCTGTCACCAGCTATTGTTCAAGTCAAGGGACGGCAGCCGGTTAGGGACTGTGTCAGTTTAGTATACGCCGCCTTGCAGGACCGATAATCCCCTCTCCCTTGACGGGAGAGGGCTAGGGTGAGGGTGAAGTGTTCAACTACCAAGCTGACACAGGCTCCAGCCGGTTAGGGACTGCGTAGCCCACTTTACCCGATTACAGATCAGTTCTCCTCGATCGTGATGGACGTGACCGCGTCTCCAGGTGTGCGTGCGGTGGCGGGGTCCCTCGTCGAGATGGCGTTAACGACGTCCATGCCCTCTACGACCTCACCGAAGACCGCGTGTGCGCCATCGAGGTGAGGGGTCGGCACGAAGGTGATGAAGAACTGGCTGCCGTTGGTATTGGGTCCGGCGTTGGCCATCGACAGCATTCCGGGTCGGTCGTGCCTGAGGTCAGGATGGAACTCGTCCTCGAACCTGTAGCCTGGGCCACCACGTCCGGTGCCGGTGGGGTCGCCCCCCTGGGCCATGAAGCCGGGAATGACCCGATGAAATGTCACTCCATCGTAGAAGCCGTCTCGGGCCAGGAAGACGAAGTTGTTCACCGTCTTGGGCGCCTTGTCGGCAAATAAGTTGACCTTGAACTCGGAGCCGTTCTCCATCGCGAACGTCGCGGTATATGACTTCTCCGGGTCTATGGTCATCGCTGGGGCTGAACTGTACTGCTGCGTCACGGAATCTCCTTTGTCGGCCTGGTCGGTTTGAAGTCGGGCTTGATTCTCGGAGGAAAACTCCAGGGTTTCTACTACTTGTCTGAATTCGGGCAGTCGGCCTTCAATCGTCGAGGCGAGATCACTGAATGTGATGGCGACATAGCTCGAACCCGCTGAGAGGAGGTACTGCGCAATGCCCAGTTCGAGCTCGCCGCCGTCGGGTAGCTGCATGGGAGCCGCATAAATCAACTCCACGACGTCGCGGCCGCCGAGGTCCAGCAGTCCAGCGTCCACTCTGCCCACGCCGGGAACCGCCGCCTCGATCTGATAGATGCTGAGCTCCGCCAGGGTCTCAAGGTCTCCTGCAAGCTCGTTTTCCTCCGTCAGCACAGTGAAATTCGGAGCGAACTCCGCGTTCGCCGTCTGCCCCTGGCGGTACCCGAACAGCTTGAAGCTAACCGATCCCGTCAGCCTGTCGAGTTGGACTGCGAGGTTCTCTGGCAGGTCCGGTGACTTTGACACCAGTTCTTCGATGCTTGCGGCACTGAGATCGGCCACTGTCCATGTCGGGGGAGCCGATACGCTCACTGAATCGTCAGATAGCTCGTATCTGGTCCAGCCGCTCTCGAGCGGAGTCTCGATAAGTCGCACTCCACTCGGCACTAGACCTCCGACGTCCAGTTCCGCAAATTCCGCCGGTGGTTCAATGTTGACCGGGGTGTCGAAGTTCGAGAAGGTGATGACGGCGTCCAGCTCTACATCGCCGGACAGATCGTCAAGAGGGATTACGGACGACGCCGTCTCGCTTTCATCCTCGACGGAGAACTCGCCGCCGATCTCGATTCTGCGCAGGAGACTGTCTTCAACTCCGATCCACAGATCGACATTCAAGCCCGCCATGCCAAGATCTGCGGCTTCTTCACCGACGGAGTACGAAAGCCGGTAGGCGGACGTGCCGTCGATCTCCTCGGGACCTGAGATGGTCCCAGAGCCGTCATCTGACAGTCCGCGGAAATCATAGATGGCTTCGGTGTCGCCGAAGTCGAGAAGCTGCTCGGGACCAATGAAGGGCACAGCATCGTCCCCCAGTCCTTTCGTCCACTCGCCCGTCTCCGGGTCAGTGAAGTAGAAGTCGTCGGCAATTGCTACGAAGCTCACCTCGGTCATGAAGAAGCCAAGGTCGATGGAAGTGGTCCCCTGCGAGCGATCGGGCGAAGCGTAGTCGACGACGGAACTTACGGGAATCTCGAGCGTAAGACTTCCGGTGCCGACTGTGATGCTGGCATCCATCGTAGCCCGGAAGCTGTCCAGCTCAGCCATGGCCTCAGCGCTGTCGGAGAGGAGGTCGGCGGCTTCCGGTTCCGGCGCAGGAACAGCAGTCGGAGTCGACGTGGGTTGCGCGGTCGGCGCCGGCGTCGGTGATGGCGCCACCGTAGCCGTGGGGACTGGTGTGGGCGAAGGCTGCGGCGTGGAGGTAGGAGGCGGTGGCGGTGACGTGGGCGCAGAAATCGGGGTTGGAGAAGCCGCGGAGACTAGTGTAACTGCTGTTGGAGTTGCTGCCGGCAACGCCTCCGGCTCGGAGTCACCGCATGAGGTCAGAGCCACGACGAACAGTATAGAGACTGCCACAATCGTGAGCGGTGACTTTGCCAGCCAACGTAAATTGGGGCGGCAGCGCCGGTATGACATTACCACCCCAATCATGGTCGATTCTCTCTGGGCCGGATGAGCCGACTCAGCACCTTGCCCCCTACAGAACGTGGTAGAGGAGCAGGTGCTCCCGGAGCACGTCGTTCGCGAAGTCGTTCTCGACGTCACGCCAGACGGAGTGAATGTGGTTCGCCCCGTTCTGCCTGTTGTCGAACTCGACCACGAAGTTACCGCCGTGGATGCGGTAGTAGTGCTCCTTGCCCTCCTGGGTCGGGCCGCCCCAGGCCCAGTGGAGGCCGTCGAAGCCCTCGGCTTCAAGTCGCTCCCACTTCTGCTGGGCCATGTCGCTGCGTACCTGGTTGACGTACACCTTGACCAGGCTGCGCAGGATGTCCTTCTGCGTGTCGTTCATCTTGGAAGCGGGAAGTCCCTCTTCAGCGGGCAGAGATACTCGTGAAGCGTTGTACGTGAGAATGTCGTACGGAGCTTCCCCGTAAATCGTCGCGGTTGACGTCTGTCCTTTGTCGAGCTGGTTCATAAGCTCGTAAGCCAGGTCCTCACGCTGGTCGAGAATGCGCAGGCCCTTCTTTGGACCCTTGCGGACCTCAGCGGGATTCGCCCCGAAGAAGAACGGAGTCATGGAGATGAACTTGTCGCCCCAGAGGCTGAAGTTCAGGGAGATGTGGTGTCCCTCAACGCGCCAACCCCAGGGTTCGCTGTCGCTTCCAGGGTCACCGAAGACGGTCCAATAGTAGAGGTCGGGGTCGCGGACAAAGCTCGTTATGCCTGCTTCCTTCTCCAATGGACCGAGAACAGACTCGTGCTCGATGATGAGCTTGGCCTTCTCGAACGAGTCCTCAGTCAGGCCTGTCTCCATCAGTGAGTAGGCGAGCTGGCGCTGGTCGGCGTCCATGTCCCTGAGAGGCAGGCCGTGCCTGTTAACAGGCGGGTAGTACCAGAAAATACGCTCACCGTCCATGTACTCGTAGACGGTCTTGTCCCGCTGGTCACCGCTGAGGCTCTCAACGAACCTCTTGGCGGCCTTTGTCATGCCAGCGGCTGATCCATGCTTGTGTGCGGTCGTCATCCGGTAACCTCCTCAGATGGTGGAGTGAGCATAGCACATCGTATTCTGAGTGTCAGGTATCTTCATCACCAGCCAACCACTACCCAGCCCTGGCGAGTTTCTGGAAGGCCCGAACGTTGTCCGGCGGGGTTGCCGTGTGGCTAATGTTGGTATGGGCGACCTCGCCAACGTAGATGCTCTTGTGGGAGTCCACGGCGATGCCGTGCGGTGCGATGAACTGTCCGACATCCAGACCGTAGCCGTTGCCGAGACGTTCCAGCACCTTGCCGGACGTTGTCATGATCGCAATGCGCGGGCCGATGTTCGGCATCTCACGGTTGACCCCCATACCCCAGCCAAGCTCGCCCACGTAGACGCGCTGGTCGTCGTCGATATAGATGGCGCACGGCCGGTGGACGTTATACCACACGTCCTCCAGCTTGCCGTCCCGGTCAAACACCTGGATGCGGTGGTTCTCCCTGTCGCATACGTACACGTAGCCGTCCCGGTCGGTGGCGATGTTATGCACTATGTTGAACTGTCCGGGATCTGTACCTGGCCCACCCCACGACTTGATGAGTTCGCCGTCCGGGGTGTACTTGTGGACACGGCTGTTGGCGTATCCGTCTGACACGAACAGGTCTCCGTTCGCCGGGTCGGTGGCCACGTGCGTGCACCGGTTGAACGGGTCGCCAGAAAAAGCTGGTGCGGGCTGATTGGCAGCGCCGATCGTCATCAGGACCTCGCCGTCAAGTGTGCACTGCCTGACGGTATGGTCGCCGTCGTCAGTGCAGTAGAGGGTGTTGTCCGGCCCCCTGCTGACGCCGTGTGCCCGTGTGAACAGGCCCTCTCCCCAGGTCTTGATGAAGTTGCCGTCCTTGTCGAAGACGACCATGGGGTGGTCTCCCCTGCTGAAGACATAGACGTTGTCGTCATCGTCAGTGATTACGCCGGCGACCTCCCGCCACCCGACACCTGTGGGCAGGCTCTCCCATCCAACAGCTACTTCATAGCCGAACTGACCTGTTCCAAGCTTTACCGTGCTAACCATATGCCCATTCTCCTCCTCGAATATGTGGCAGCGTACTCGTGCGGGTCAGTTTACAGCCTTGGACATTGAGTTGACAGTTTCACGTCCACTTCTGGCAGTAAAGGCGCGGTCAAACGTGTACAATGGCGAGAATGCAGCATTGAGGGAGGATGAGATGAGCAACAGCGCGCAGGGAACGATAGTGTCCATTTACCTCTGTACGGGTCACCGCGACCCGATGAAGAGCGTAGACTCTGCTGAGATGACGGCTGGCTTCGGGATCGAGGGAGACCGGCACGCAGTGTCTGAGGGTGTGAGGACGGCACGCCAGGTCCTTCTTATGGATGAGGAGACGCTGGCCAAGTTCGGGCTGAACAGCGGTGATGTTCGAGAGAACATCACGACCTCCGGCATAGACATGCACTCGATCGAAGCAGGCCAACAGGTGGTCCTTGGCGACTCGGCTGTCGTGGAGATTACTGGGTTCTGCACGCCATGTGCCAGGATGGATGAGATCCGGGATGGGCTGAGGGTGGAACTCGAGGAACAGCGCGGGATGCTGGCGACCGTGATCCAGGGGGGGTCTATCTCCGTTGGCGACGCTGTCAGGGCGCAGGAAACAGCGGCCGTCTAGCACGGCTCTCGTGGAGAAAGAACAGGCGCCGAAGATCAGTCTTCGGCGCCGAATTTGGGGTTCGGAAGGACGCGGGGCCTGAACCTGGACTTCCAGTGGACAACTCCGCCGGTCCCAAAGGTGAGGAGCCAGCCCCACGTCCCTGATGATGGACGGGAATCTACTAGTTGTAGATGTGCCTGCGGACCATCTCCCTGAAGTCCCTGCGAGCCTCGTCGAATGTTGGGCCCGGGCAGTCAGTGCGCTTCTGGACGTTGAAGAAGTAGCTGTCCACGGCATCTATACCCTGTCTACGTCCCAGTATGGTCTTCACTCTGTTTATCATTGTGCCTCTCCTTGGGTTGTGATCTGAATCAGTTTGTAGAATACTGTGTTCTACAATTTCATTATCCCCCGAACATAGCATCCCGTAAAGGGATATTGCGGGATAGTTATTATTTTCACAGGCGATGTAAGGCGGTGATCTAATGGAGATTAGAGAACTGAGGAGCTTTTGCTCCGCGGCCCGCTACAGAAGCATCTCCCGAGCGGCAGAACACCTGGGAATGGGCCAGCCCACGGTCACTACGCACATCAAGAAGCTCGAGTCGGAGCTAAACACCGTTCTGTTCGACCGCGTAAAGCGTCCGATTCAGCTCACGCTTGCGGGCAAGAGGCTGCAGGAGTTGGCAGTTCCACTGGTCGAGGGCCTCGATGCGCTGGTCCAGTCCACGTCGGAGGCCGAAGAGCGGGGGCCCGTGGTCCTGGTGGCTACACCGGACATCATCCCGCACACGCTGCTCAGCGTGGTGAGGGTCTTCACGAGTCTGCATCCCCAGATTCACCTGACGATCAGATCGGCTCCCAGAACACAGATCATGCAGATGATCGCAGACGGTGAAGCGGACATCGGCATCGTTCAACACTACGACAGGGATGAAGCGTTCCTGTTCGAGGGGCTATTCGTGTACGAGAGGGTGTTGATAACGCCTGCAGACCACCCGCTGGCCAGGGAGCCAGTGGAATCCATCGAGCAAATTGCGAAGTACCCGCTAATAATGATGATTGAGGGAACACACACCCGCGACCTGCTCGAGTCCGAGTTCAAGAGGCGCGGGATCAGCTACGAGATCGTCGTCGACCTCGATAGCATGGACATGATCAAGCGGTACGTCGCGCTGGGGATGGGCATATCCGTCGGCCCCAGGCTGGCAATCGACCCTGAAGACCACGAAAACCTTGGAGTGGTCAGCCTGGCCCACATTCTGCCCGTGGAACAGGGCGGGATCGTTACGCTAAAGGGGAAGCAGATATCCAAGCCGGCGGAGAGGTTTATATCCGTTATGCGGGACACGCTGGCGGCGGCCCGCTGAAAGCTCAGGCGGCTTTCTTCACGCCGACCAGCTTGCCGATGACCAGTAGGCGGTGGTCATAGACGAGGCGTGGAACGCACGAGACAAGTGTGATCGTGGACTCTTCTGTCTGGTAGAGCTGCAGTTCGTCCTGATGGACGACTACTGTCTCAGTGATCCGATAGAGGAACTCGTCACCGTCTTCATTGAGAAGGCTGACGTAGACAGGGTCGCCACTGTTCACCAGTTCGGGTATCTGTGGCAGCTTCTGGAAGACGTTGCCTTCCCCCCGAATCGGGCTCTCGAGGTGTCCGAACAGCCACGTGTTACCCAGCTCACCTGGGTTTGACGTCTCCGGGATTCTCCCGACAACGTGCTTGGGGGTCTCGTACTGGCGACTGTCGCCAATGTCGATGATAGCCAGGTTCGATACCACAGAGTCCACACCGATGCTCGGTATTCGGATGTGACTGGCATCGGATGCCGTGCCCCTGGGCATTCCCTGAGATGAATCGATGCCGACGTAACCGTCCGGACGCAGGACTGCCCCGTACGCATAGGGGTCCGCCCCCGCGGAAAACGGCTGGTCCCAGTACTTGGGATGAATCTGGTAGCCAGGATATATGGCGTTGTAGGCGTAGACCAGATCGGCGCCGCTCAGTTCCTCCGCGGAGTCTGGCGGATTGGCGGTCTCCTCCGCAATCGCGACTTGCGCCACGTCAGGCGCCGCGGGAGCGGTTGGTTCGGCTGCTGCGGCAGCAACTGGAGTCGCTGGCTCACGTGCGGGCGCTCGATCGGCGCTCGCCTGGTCTCCGACGTAAGCCTTGATCTCTTTGGGAGCCGACTGTATGGGCTTGAAACTGCCGTCGGGCATCAGCGCGCCACGAACCTGTGGGACCTCCGTTGGAACGACCTCCATGGCGATGGGACCCTGTGCGGCAGAATTTAGCCCCTCCAGCTGGGTCGAGTTGTATCGCCCCAGTGCATAGTAGATACCAGCCGCGATGACTACTATGAGACCGACCAGAACCAGAGCAGAGCCGGCAACCAGCTTCCCAGTCCTGCGTCGGTGTGTCTTCCTGTCCGAGCCTTCCATAGTTACAGTCGCAATAGTCCAGAGTCTCTGAGGTCCAAGTTCAGTATAGCACTGGAAGCTGTGTCAATCTGGTAGGTGGCACTCTAGGGATTCTAGGATTCCCTCTCCCTAAGGGAGAGGGTTAGGGTGAGGGTGAAAACACCGCCTACCAAACTGACACAGTCTCATAGCACTACATTGGCAGAGCCATGCGCCAACATGTCTCAAACGAAGAGCAGCCCGCAAATGGCGGGCTGCTCTCGTCAGCGGTTTCCACTGGTCAGGTTACCTGAATCTGGGTGAGTGCATCGCTCCGTTGGCGATCGGCTCGTTCAGGTAAACGTCGCCGTTGCGAATCTTGATGTTGAACCCGCAGTCAGGATTGCTGCAGACCCAAGCCTTGTAGTGAATGGCCGCGCCCTGACTACCGAAGTCGGACAGCGGCAACAGGTTTCCTTCGGTACAAACCAAACAACTGGGGAAGTCTCTACCCTCCACAAATACCTCCTCGAATATCCACGTTTCAGACCGCGCGAAAGTATAGCAAAGGCCAAACGGCGGAAACAAGGAGTTGTCCTTCGCCCACATCAGGTGTCTTGAGCCGCGTCAATACACGGTGCTACGATACCGCGAACGCCACAGCCATTTCACTGCCATGAGACGCTACATAGAACTGATCGAAAGGGTGGTCGGCGCACCAGCCTTCGAGTTCACCATAATAGCGATAATCATCTTCAACGGCGCGCTGCTCGGAGTTGGAACATCTCCTGCGTTGAGTGATCGTTACGGGGACTGGATCCACATTGGGAACCAGACGGCCCTGGCGATCTTCATAGTCGAAGCCCTGCTCAAGATGGTTGCCGCCTCACCCCGTCTCTTCGGATACTTCAGGGACGGCTGGAACATCTTCGATTTCCTCGTGATCGTCTTCGCGCTCATTCCGGCTACCGGCCAGTTTGCGATGATCGCACGTCTTGCGCGGCTGCTGAGAGTCCTGCGCCTCATCTCAACTATCCGCGACCTGCGCCTGATCGTCGCCGCGCTCGTGCGTTCGATTCCCAGCGTCGGGCACGTGATGATGTTGATGAGCATCATCGTCTACATCTACGCGATCATGGGCTATCACCTCTTCCACGAAAACGACCCCGAGAACTGGGGAAACCTGGGAATCTCGCTGCTGACGCTCTTCAACGTGATAACGCTGGAGGGCTGGACGGAAGTGATGTCCAAGGCAATGGAGGCTCGCCCGCTGGCCTGGCTCTACTTCGTCAGCTTCGTAATTGTGGGCACGTTCGTTGTGATCAACCTCTTCATAGCGATCATCATCAACAACCTGGATGAAGCCAAACTGGAGCGACTGCGGGAGATAGAGACTCCGGTGTCGCGGGAAGAGCTGGTGAGAGAGATCCGGGCTACCCAGGACGCGCTGATCAGGCTCGAAGCCCGACTGGACAACGACGGGGAACAGCCCAGGGGTTAATTCCAGCCTGTCCTGCACTCACAGGTGTCCGGGCAATGTCACCCCTGTCGGGAAGGATGTTGTCCCTGTGTTCAACTCCCTAGCTGCGCGCGGCAGATAGGTGTGTGAATGGACCCTTCCGGGTGGAGTGTGCTCTGGAAGAGCGTCACGGCGCCGACGGTGAAGGCAGTTCTCTCGTGACCAACTGCCGAGGCTGTTTCGACGACCCGGCGCCGGTCTGAATTCGAGACCCTTTCGCGAAGCCTTGCCAGCGTGATGTGCGGGTTGAAGCGGCGTCGGTCTCGCCTGAATCCTGCGCCCGACAACTCATCCTCTACGAACTCGTGAAGGTCGCTCAACCTCTCTGTATCGCCCGATACTCCAACCCAGAGTACTCTCGCCGACCGGATATTGGGGAATGCGCCAATGCCTGCGAGTCTCAGGCAAAACGGCTGAGACCTGGGTGCTGAGGCCCGAATCGCCTCGATGGCACGGGGAACAGCGTCGCGCTCGATGTCTCCCAGGAATCGGAGCGTGACGTGTACTCCGCCCGGCCGGACCGCACGGACACCTCGAATCTCCAGAGCGGAGACGGCATCTATGAGACCTTGGACCTCGCCTCTCGCCTCGTCTGAGAGCTCAACGGCTATGAAGCAGCGGACCTTGCTTTCACTCAAAGGTCTGGGCCCTCTTCCAGGTAGTCGTCCAGTGTATCGAGACCGTTCATTCGATGTCTCCGAGCCATTGGACTATCGCCTGTCCTATCTCCTCCGGAGAGTCTTCCTGGATGAAGTGGGCGCCCTTCACAGCGACCTCAGTCTGGCTGGGCCACGACCGGCAGAAGTCGCGCTGGGTCCCGGTCAGAATGGCGCCGGGTTCGGCGTTGACGAACAGCTTGGGTACGTCTGATTCGGACAGCCACGCCGAGTATTCATCAACTACTTTCACGACGTCTTCTGGTTGACCATCCAGGGGAATCTCCCGTGGCCACGTGAGGGTGGGACGCCGGGACTCTCCAGGCTCCAGGTAGGGCTCTCTATAGACTGCCATCTCCTGATCGGTGAGGTCACGAATGATGCTGCCGGGAAGAACGCGCTCCACAAAGAGGTTGTCTTCGAGGATCATGGACTCTCCCGAGTAGGACCTGAATCCCTGGAATATCCGCTTTGCGGCAGACGGCCACTGGTCCCACGTCAGGCTCTGGACGATGGCCTCCATGTAGACGATGCCGCCAACGCGATCTCGGTTCCGGTTGGCCCAGTGAAAGGCCAGCGCCGATCCCCAGTCGTGTCCCACCAGTATGACCTTTTCCGAAAACCCAACTGCATCGAACCAGGCATCGAGGTAGCGTGCGTGATCAGCGAACCTGTATGAGCCGGACGGCGCACTGCCCGACCAGCCCATTCCAATGAGGTCGGGAGCCAGACATCGAGCTACGTCCCTGACCTCAGCAATTACGTTCCGCCACAGGTACGAACTGGTCGGATTTCCGTGGAGAAAGACGATCGGCCGGCCAACTCCGGTGTCGACATACGACATTCGGGAGTCGAGAACAGGAATGCGTCTTCTCGGGTGCTTGTCTTCAGGCAGTACTGGCATCTGATACCCCTTGGCAGTCTCTCGCGTAAGCAGCCATGGCAGATAGAGTCGGCTGATATACTCGACTTCAAATCGATCGTGTTCTGACAATGACAGTCGAGGTTCCAACGTGACATCATCATTTTCTGGGCAGCCCCTCCGGGGCAAGGTTTACCCGGACACTCTAAACGACCAGTTCCACGCAATCAAAGCTGATGAGACTGTTCGCAGGTTTAATGAGTCCCGGGAGAGACTGGCCGAGGTCGACCCCTTCAGGCCGCTCTACCACTTCTCGTCTCCTGAGAACTACATGAACGACCCCAACGGTCTGTGCCAGTGGCAGGGTCGTTATCACATGTTCTACCAGTTCAGACCGGTGGGTGTGGACCGCGTTCACTGGGGACACACTGTGAGCGACGATCTCATCCACTGGCAGGACTTGCCCATGGCGCTGCACCCGGACGTCGAGAGGGACTGTTTCAGCGGGCAAACGCTCGTAGAGGAAGACCGCGTAATAGCCATCTATCACGGCACGCAGTCCGGCAACGCTATCGCAACAGCGTCCGATCCCCTGCTGCTGAACTGGGAGAAACATCCGAACAATCCGGTCATTCCAGGGACCAACCAGGGTACGGGCGACGCAGGATACCGCGTGTTCGACCCGTGCATCTGGAAAGAGGACGACGGCTATTACTCAATCTCCGGCACCTACCAGGACGGCGAGCGTGGGTTCGACGCCGTTGGCGTGGACCACCTATTCAGGTCGAGGGACCTGGCCGAGTGGGAGTACCTGGGCCCCCTGATGGAAGACGCCTTCTTCGCTGAGCCGGGGGAAGATGCGGCCGTGCCAAACTTCTGGCCGATCGGCAACGGCAGACACATGCTCCTGCTATTCAGTCACAAGCGGGCTGGGCGCTACTACATCGGCAGGTATGACACTGAGAACCATCGGTTCACGCCTGAGACACACGGTCGGATGAACTACGGTCCGTGGGTCGTCGGCAGCCTGCACGCGCCATCGGCGACCATAGATGACACAGGGCGATACCTGGGCATCTTCAACCTGCACACGGGCAGAGACACGGACGAGACCGACGAGATGATGACCCTGCCTCGCCACTACTGGCTGGACTCGGCCAACACGCTTCAGATGGCGCCGGTGAGTGAGTATAAGTCGCTGAGGTCTGACCGTAGCTCGGTAGGGGCGATGGAAATTCCGGCCAACGGGGAAGTCGTTCTGGACAGCATCGGGGGTAGGGCAATCGAGCTCAGGGCGACGATCGATCCAGGAGCGTCCAGGGAGGTGGGGCTCTACGTCCTTCGCTCGCCGGACGGCTCAGAGAGAACACGGGTGTCGCTATACCCGAACGATCACCGGCGGTTCGAGACCAGCTCGCTACAGGTAGACATCTCCGAGTCGTCCACCAGGAGCGACGTATGGGCGCGCTCACCCGAGATCGGCCCCCTGCCTCTGGCCGAGGGCGAACCACTCGAACTGAGGATGTTCATCGACCGGAGTGTCATAGAGGTGTTCGCGAACGATAGACAGTGCCTGACTGTGCGCGTGTATCCCGGTCGGGAAGACAGCAGAGGCGTCTCTCTCTTCTCAAGGGGAGGCGACGCAAGAGTGCGGTCACTGGACTGCTGGCAGATGCGCAGCATCTGGCCCGAACTGGCCCGCTTCGAGGGTGAGTGACCCATGCAGAAACCTGACCCAGATTGGTAGGCGATTCCATTTCGTCATACCGGCGGAGGCCGGTATCCAGGGATGGGAGGGGCGGCTCGCGCAAGGCTACCTACAATTTGGGATAGTCTCCCCTTGCAGCCCGCGAATTGACTATCACTCACTTCTGCAATAATCTCTCTTTAGCTTCGACATAACGACCAGTGAGGTAGCACCATGGTAGTGAGCACCAGAACTGACACCGACCTGATTGCCCACCTTCTTCGGCGGGCAGCCTTTGGAGGGACACGAAACGAGATAGAGAGCTGGGCCGAACAGGGCTACGAGGCTGCCGTTGATGAACTCATCAACCCCTCCGAGCCGGAGTGGGCTGAGGTCTTCCTTGCCAGGCGATTCCATTTCGAACAGTCAGGGATGCTGACGCCGCAGGGCGGTCCCGCACACTGGCTCTACCGGATGATCACGACCAGGGCGCCTCTCAACGAAAAAGTGGCGCTGTTCTGGCACGGAATCTTCGCCACCGGCTACCCGAAGGTCATTCACGGCAAGGCTCTGTCCGACCAGATCAGGACGTTCAGACTGCACGGCATGGGCCGCTTCGACGACCTGCTCCTGGAACTTGCCAGGGACCCCGCAATGATCGTGTGGTTGGACAACCAGGACAATCACAAGGACGCGATCAACGAGAACTGGGGACGAGAGCTTCTCGAACTGTTCTCGATGGGAGTCGGCAACTACTCTGAAGACGACATCAAGGAGTGCGCCCGGGCCTTCACGGGCTGGACGCTGGGAAACACCGAGTACATGGTGCTTCGTTCGATGCGGGACTCGGACTGGCCGTACGGCCGCATCTCCTGGCACTTCGAGTTCAGAGAAGACGACCACGACGATGGCGAGAAGACGTTCCTTGGTCACACGGGGAACCTGAACGGCGAAGACATCATCAGGATAATCTGCGAGCAGGACGCGACCGCGCGGTTCATCGCGAGGCACATGTACCACTTCTTCGTAGCCGATGAGCCGCCGGTCCCGTCATGGCCGTACACGCCGCCGAGGAACCCGGAAGCAGTCGACATCCTCGCACAGGCCTACTTCGACAACGACCACAGCATCAAGGCCATGCTGGAGACGCTGCTCAACTCGGACTTCTTCAAGTCTGAGGACATTCGATATGAAAAGGTGAAGGGACCGGCTGAGTTCGTTACGGGTGTCTTGCGACTCACGAACGAGTTTGACCGTCCAAAGCGTGAGATCCTGGACAGGTACTTTCAGACGAACTTCATGGGGCAGATGTTGACGAATCCGCCCAGCGTCGAGGGCTGGCATCAGGGCGTGGAGTGGGTAGATACAGGGACCCTGATCGAGCGGATCAACTTTGCATCCGAGCAACTCGGCGATGAGTCCAAGGCTGGTGTGCGCAGGATGGTCGACTCGATCATGAGCGCGGACCCTGATCCGTCACCTGACAAGCTGGTCGACCTGTGCCTGGACAGTCTCGGCGCGATCACAGTATCGGATGAAACGCGAGAGATCATTCGCAGGCGCGCTGAGATGGGCGAGCACTCCAGGAACAAGGTTATAGAGATGCTCAGACTGACCGCCGCGACGCACGACTTCCAGAGGGCCTGATCTGACTGGGCCGAGGCCCTGACTAAAGTCTCTCGACTTCGACATAGCACGCAACAACGGCACACAGGACCGGAGGACGCCCATTGGTTGCCAGCGCAGCACAGACAGACTCAAAGATACTCGAGTACAGCCTGACCGTAGGGATGTCTGTGATGGAGGGACGAGGTTTCTACTATCCAGTGGACACGCTCCCCACGTCTCATGGACGTCTGTACGTCGTCAACCGGTCGGTCGACGGCGTCGAACGGGGCGTACGGGTGACCATGTGCGACATCAACAGCGAGTACTACGGCACTTTCGGGGCAGCAGGCGATGGCGAAGGCCAGTTTGTCCAGGTCTGCGGGATTGCGGAGGACAGCCAGGGGCGAGTCTACATCGCAGACGAGTACGCTAACCGCGTTTCGGTGTTCGACCTCGACGGCAACTTTCTGCTGAACTGGGGTGCGACCGGCAGCGCCGAGGGTGAGCTGGACGGGCCATCTAGCGTCGCGGTCGGCGCCAATGACACGGTCTACGTTTCGGACACGCACAATCACCGCGTGCAGCGATTCACTGCCAGCGGTGTGTCAATAGACTGCTTCGGCTCCCAGGGCACTGGGGACGGAGAGTTCGATCTGCCGTGGGGGATCAGCGTGGCCCCAAATGGCGATGTGTATGTCGCCGACTGGGGAAACGACAGGGTCCAGCGATTCACTGCAGCCGGAGACTATGTGTCGACGTACGGCTCATCAGGTAGAGGCGACGGGGAGTTGCGACGGCCGTCCAGCGTGGCGGTCGACGCGAGCGGTCTGGTCTACGTCGCCGACTGGGGCAACGAGCGAGTGCAGGTCTTCGGGCCTGACGGTGAGTTTCTACAGAAGCTTCGAGGTGAGGCCACGGAATCCGAGTGGGCCAAGATATTCCTGGGCGTGAACAAGGAAGAGGCAGCAGCAAGGAGCCGCGCCGACCTTGAACCCGACATCGAGCTTTACGACCCTGACGATCCACACGAGGAGTCGTCCCACTTCGAGAAGCTGTTCTGGTCCCCCGTGTCCGTGAAGCTCGACGGCGAGGGAAGGCTCTACGTCACGGAGAGCAACCGCCACCGCATCCAGATCTACCAGCGGGCGTCGTAGCCCCGTATCGGAGTACCGGGTGACGGAGTTGACTTCGGTCGCCAGGAACCATGACGCCGTAGTAATCGGCGGAGGTCCGGGCGGTAGCACTGCCGCAACACTTCTCGCAAGAGAGGGCTGGCGGGTCGCCCTGCTGGAGCGCGAGCGCTTTCCCCGTCCCCACGTCGGTGAGTCCCTTCTTCCCGCCTCCATGCCCGTGCTGGAGGCGTTGGGCGTGCTCGATCAGGTGGAGGCGGCTGAGTTCCCCAGGAAGTGGGGAGCGACCATGCTCTGGGGTCGCGAGCCTGAACCCTGGAGCTGGTACTTCAAAGAGACCAACAGGACGTACCCACACGCCTTCCAGGTGTGGCGTCCTACCTTCGACAAGATTCTGCTGGACAATGCCCGCGCTGCCGGTGTTCACGTCTGCGAAGGCTGCCAGGTCACAGGCGTTGATGTCGGCACTGGTCGGGTCGGTTCGCTCGACTATCGTACCGACGACGGCGCCAGTGGGACGATCGAAGCTGAATGGGTAGTCGACGCGAGTGGGCAGTCTGCCATCCTGGGACGCGCGCTTGGGCTGCGTCGATGGGACGAGCGCTTTCGCAACATGGCGGTCTATGGCTACTTCGAAGGCTCGGAGCGGCTGCCGGAACCGGACGAGAGCAACATCTTCATCGAGTCCTACCCAGACGGATGGGTCTGGAACATCCCGCTCTGGAGAGGTCTGAACAGCGTCGGCATTGTCGTCGACTCCGAGCAGGGCGCGTCCGGTATCTCTCAATACGGAGTCGCTGGTTTCTTCCGCAATCAGCTGGACTCCACCTCACTGAGCAGGAAGATGCTGTCAAGTGCGCGTCTGACAGAGGGACCCAGGGTCGTTAAGGACTGGTCGTACACATCGACACAGACTGTTGGCGATGGGTGGATTCTGGTTGGCGACGCCGCCTGCTTCGTGGACCCTCTATTCTCGTCAGGAGTCCACATGGCGATGATGTCAGCGGTAATGGCTGCCGCCTACCTGGACGCATCCCGAAACGATCCCTCAATGCGTGTCCCGGCGGCTCGTGTGTACCAGGACCTGTATCACACGGAGTACAGCCACTTCCGCGAGTTGGCAGCGCTCTTCTACGCCAGTAACAGGACAGTGGAGTCCTACTTCTGGGAGAGTCGCCGGATTCTTGGAGAGCCGGAGGACGAGGAGGCACGGAAGTCGTTCATACGAGCCGTTGCCGGGCAGTCGGCACGAGGCTACGAACGGGCCGTGCTGTCCAAAGGCGCCCTTCCGGAGGAGTTCACCAGCTCAGTTCGTGCGCTGGAGTCCGAGAGGAACGACAAGGGCAGGGACTTCAGGGCCGGAACGGCACTGGAATACATACCCATATTGGCGCGAGGGTCGTCGGTTGATCGGAAACCAATCTTCGCAGATGGCCAGTTCCAATGGAGTGACGTACTCATCAGCCCGCAGCGTCCTGAGGGCGTCGCGGTCAGCCCACTGGTTGCCGCCGTGATCTCAGAAGTCGACGGCAGTAGGAGCGTGCGAGACATCGTAGAAGGGATCTCTGCTAGGGCGTCAGGGCATGCAGATAACGACACAGTTGCCCAAGCCGTCCTGAGTACACTGAAAATTCTGACCGTTGAGGGGCTGGTCGAAACTCAAGCTCGCAGGCCACGCATCTGAAGCTGAAGGAGACTGTGTCAGTTTAGTCTGCGCCACCTTGCAGGATCGAAAATCCCCTCTCCCTTGATTGGCTCACATGGGTAGGTAAAGGTGTGCAGACAGCGCGAATACCAATCAACGGCCCCCTCTCCCTCAGGGAGAGGGTTGGGGTGAGGGTGAAAACCTCGAATACCTACCCCTGTAAGCCCTTTACGGGTGAGGGTGAAAACACCGCCTACCAAACCGACACAGTCTCGAGGCTGCCACCAGTGTGCTGTCCCCCACCCGGCACCTGCTACAATCTGCCGTGGAGTTGATTCACGCCGTTGCATCCCTTCAACACCCCCGAGTCGGAGAGTGATCAGGCCGCCGAGCTTGAAGACCTGCGTGCGTCTGCGCTTGCCCTCTTGGACTTCCATGAGATACGCCTGCGACTGGCCGACCAGACTACGTTTCACGAGGCGAAAAGACTTGCGCTCGAGGTAGAACCGACTTTCGACCCGTTTGAGGTTGGACGACTCCAGGAAGAGACCGCCGACGCCTGTGCGCTGCTCGAAGAGATCGGCGACCTGAGCCTCGACTCCGATTCAGACACCACAGAACTCGTTACCAGAGCCGCACTCGGCGGCATACTCGGCGGGACAGAACTGTTGGCAGTCGCCGGCTCCCTCGAAGTTCACAGCAGGGCACGGAACTCGATCTCAAGGGCAGGTCGTGTCGCGCCCCTAATGGCGGACCTGGCCAGCGTAATCCCCGACCTTCGGGAACTCCGCCGGCAGATACGCTCGAAGATCAATGTCAGGGGCGATGTCGCGGACGACGCAACTCCATCCCTGAGGGCACTGAGAAGCCAGGTGCGGACAGCCCACGAGCGTGTAACGGAGGCTCTCCAGAGGTTCATAGGCTCCAACACCGGTAGGGACGCGCTCCAGGAGCCGATCATATCGGTCCGGGGAGACAGGCTCGTCGTGCCCGTCAGGGCGGACAGGCGACACCGCGTCGCGGGGATCGTCCACGACGCTTCCAATACCGGGGCTACAGTGTTCGTTGAGCCGTTCACAACCGTGGAGCTCTGCAACGACTGGCGTGAGCTGGCCCTGGAGGAGGAACGTGAGGTCACCCGCGTGCTGCGCGACCTGTCGACTCTCGTTGGCGCAGTTGCCGACGACATCAGGCTCGCCAACCAGACCACAGCCAAGCTCGACCTGGCGCTCGCCCGAGCCAGGTACAGCCGCCGACTGGACGCGGTCACACCGGCCACAGCTGCGCCCGGACAACGCCTCCGCCTGATCCGTGCCAGGCACCCGCTGCTGGACGACGACGTGGTGCCCCTGACGGCCCACGTAGGACCTGACTGGTCAGCCCTCGTTATAACCGGCCCCAACACGGGCGGTAAGACGGTCGCGATGAAGACGGTGGGGCTGGCTGCCCTGATGCACCAGTCAGGCCTGAGAGTGCCCGCCGACGAGGGGAGCGCATTGCCGGTCTTCGACGGCGTATTCGCTGACATTGGCGATCAGCAGAGCATCTCGGACTCGGTATCGACGTTTGGTTCACACATCCAGAACGTGGTGAAGATTCTGCGTCACGCCGGGCCGCAGTCGCTGGTACTGCTCGACGAGCTTGGGACCAGCACCGACCCTGAGGAGGGCTCAGCGCTGGCAAAGGCGGTGATTTCGCACCTTGCTGACAAGGAGGCGGCGACGATTGTGACGACCCACCACAGGAACGTTGCCGCGTTCGCCGACGCTTCCGACGACATGATGAACGCGAGCTTCCAGCTCGACCCTGACACGCTGACGCCAACCTACGAAATGACCATTGGAACGCCCGGCCGGAGCTACGCGATGGCGGTTGCGGAGCGGCTGGGACTTCCGGGTGAAATCCTCGAGGAGGCGCGAGAACTCATCGAGCCGCAGCACCTGCTCTTCGAGGACTGGTTGACCGAGCTTCAGCGGGAGCGACAGCAGCTCCTTACAAACGTCGAGCAGGCCTCGAAGGCAAGGGCCGAGGTGGAGTCGCTCCGGGAGGAGCTGGCAAAACAGGTCGACTTCCTCGTCAGTCACAGGGACGACATGATGGAGGCAACCCGCAGGAATACGCTCCAGCGGTTCAGGAAGATCAGCCGCCGGCTCGACGGCGCAGAGGCGTCGCTGAGATGGGGTGTCCCAGCAGTCGCGGGCGGTGCCCCTCCGCCGGTGCGCGACCGCGTGGAGCGGATTCGCCGCGACTTGGCATCGGTCGAAGTCCCGGACAAGGCGCCCGTACAGCGGGTGCAGCCTGTGTCCCGTCCCCTGGAAGAGGGCGATAGGGTGTTCATCAGGGGCATGAACCTCACTGGGGAGATCGTTGAGATCAACCGGCAGAGCGACGAGGCTGAGGTCAGCATAGGCCGGGTCCGCGTGAACGTCGACCTTCACAGGCTGTCGCGAGTCGACGGCGAGCAGGCTGAGGACGAGGATATGGAAACGCCTCGTGTGACGACCAACGTCTCGCCCCCGATGCAGAGCATCGAACTGGACATCCGCGGAATGCGGGCAGCAGACGCGCAGGTCAATCTTGACGAGTTCCTGGACCGCGCCATACTCGATGGAGTATCAAAGCTGAGGGTGATCCACGGACGCGGTTCAGGCGTCCTGCGGAACGTGGTGCGAGACCACCTTCGTTATCACCGTGCCGTAAGCGACTTCGGGCCTGAGCCAAGGGAGCGCGGCGGCAACGGCGCGACCTGGGTCCAAATGGCATGAACGGCAGCTAACACCATGTCCAGATAACTATGACAGAGTTTCCATCGCCCACCCGTCATTCCCGCGAAAGCAGACCTTTGCAAAGCCCCCTCTCCCTCAGGGAGAGGGTTGGGGTGAGGGTGAAAAGGTCATCATTACAAGCTAGCGAACTCCTCCCATGCACCTCTGGGTTCCGGCCTTCGCCGGAACGACGGTGTTATGCAAAGGTCTCCGAAAGCGGCAATCCAGGGGTCGGGCACGTTATGGCTGGCAAAACCAACTGGACTCAGTCCTAGTATGAGCCTGATTCAGGTCGCCGTCACTCTCGGCATTCTTATTGGCGTTGCGTGCGCCGACTCGAGCGAACCTGGCGGCCCGGCTGTCACAGTAGGCTCGTCATGGTTCCAAGTGGAGGTTGCTGCGACATCACAGCAGCGCAGTCGGGGACTATCCGGCCGGGAAAGCCTCCCAGACTCGACGGGTATGCTCTTCGTCTATGATTCAGCCACAACTCCAAGCTTCTGGATGAGGGAGATGCTGATTCCTCTGGACTTCGTGTGGATTGGCGAGGATTGCAACGTCGTGGACCTGCATACCGACGTGCCTCCACCGCCGCCGGGGACTTCAACCGGATCGCTTCCGAAATATCGGCCAGGCAGTCCGGTCAGGTATGTGCTGGAGGTCAACGCTGGGAAGGTCTCCGAACTGGGGATCGCTGTCGGCGATCCCGTGAGTTTCGAGGGAATCGACGTATCGGGAGTGGGCTGCCAGTGAGCGAACGAAAGCTCAGGATAGTCTTCATGGGCACACCGGCGTTCGCGGTGCCATCTCTGGATGCCCTCCTCGTGCGTGGACACGATGTCGTTGGCGTGTTTACTCAGCCTGACAGGCGTGCCGGAAGGGGTCGAAGACTAAGGCCCTCACCGGTGAAGCAGTTTGCAGAGCAGCACGGGCTGCCGATCTTCCAACCGGCGTCCCTCAGAAATGACACCGAGGCCTGCGCCACTATCGCCGACATGAAGCCGGACGCCATCGTTGTGGCTGCCTACGGGCTGTTTCTCTCGAAGGCAGTTCTTGAGACTCCAGGGTACGGATGCCTGAATATCCATCCGTCGCTGCTGCCAAGGTACCGGGGTCCCTCTCCGGTGATCTCGGCGATACTCGCGGGAGAGGAGACGAGCGGCGTCACTATCATGCTCTTGGACGAGGGGATGGACACAGGCCCAATACTGGCCCAACGAAAGGTTGCTATAGAAAGTGGGGAAACATCCGACGAGCTAACCGCCCGCCTGTTCGAACTCGGAGCTGATCTGCTGGTACGGACATTGGATGCGTGGACAAGCGGAGAGATCACGCCGTCGACCCAGAACGACGCTGAGGCGACGATAACGCGACTGCTGAAACGAGAAGACGGCCTGCTGGACTGGTCAGAGTCTGCATCCGCGATTGAGAGGCGGATCCGCGCGTTCAAGCCCTGGCCGGGCACCTTCACCTCATGGGATGGGTTGTCAGTGAAGGTCCTGACTGGAAGAGCCCTGCCGGATGACTATCCCGCTGCCCCGGGAACAGTGTGCGCGGGTGAAGAGGACCGGGTGATTGTTGCGACAGGATCAGGTGCTCTGGAACTCCTGGAAGTGCAGCTTGAAGGCCGCGCCAGGGCAAAGGCCTCAGACTTCGCCCGGGGACAACGAGACTTCATCGGCTCCATACTAGGGGCCTGATGCTACAATTCGACTTCACGAGAGAACTTCTAAGGAAATCCTGAAAGGGGCTTTTTGATGGACAAGGCACTGGCCGGAGTGAAGATTGTCGACTTGAGCCGGGTACAGGCTGGGCCATCGTGCGCCCAGCTCCTTGGATTCCTGGGAGCAGATGTCATCAAGGTTGAGGACACCACGGGCGGCGACAGCACTCGGTGGGAACTCGCCGCGCGAGAAGACCAGGACAGCGTCTACTTCACCATCTTCAACGGCAACAAGCGGGCCATCACGCTGAACCTGAAGACTGAGAGGGGACGCGAAATCTTCGTGAAACTGGTCGAGTGGGCGGACGTTGTGCTGGAGAATTTTTCCAAGGGTGTGATGGAGCGTCTGGGATTCAGTTACGACCGCCTCAAGGAGATCAACCCGGGCGTAATCTACGCGACGATCAAGGGATTCGGCTCGTGGGGACCGTACTCTGACTACAAGTCCTACGAGTTAGCCGCCCAGGCTACGGCTGGGCTGATGGCGGTCACGGGTTATCCGGACGGACCTCCCATGTCCGTCGGAGTGGGCGCCGGCGACTCCGGTACAGGCCTCCACATGGCTATCGGCATCCTGGCCGCGCTGAGACAGCGAGACAATACGGGAGAGGGCCAGAAGGTTGAAGTGTCCATGCAGGACGGCGTGCTTAACCTCATGCGCATCAGCATGATCCACCCCTTGGGCAAGGGCGAGTGGGGAGGTCGGCCGGGTACGCGCGGATGGAGCGGGGTCCCGCAGGTGTTCAGGTGCGCCCCCGGAGGCCCCGACGACTACGTGATGATTAACGTACGGGGGCCGATGCTGGAGCTGATCCTCGCGCTAATCGGTCGCGAGGACCTGCTTGCGGATGAACGTTACTCTGAGGCTGAGTTCCAGGGTCAACACGCGGACGAGATCCTGACCGTCATCGAGGAGTGGACGATGCAGCGCTCCAAGACTGAGGCGTTCGAGACGCTCGCCGCGGCAGGGGCATGGTGCGGACCGGTCTTGACTCCGCTCGAAGTGCTGGAGAACCCACACCTTGAGGCGCGCGAAATGCTGGTGACGGTGAAGGACTCAGACCGGGGAGACTATCGAATGATCGGCTGTCCGGTGAAGCTGGAAAAATCGCCAGTCACGGTAGAGGCAGCGCCCCAGTACTCTGAGCACACCGACGAGATACTGACAGAGATGTTCGGCGTGTCGCCAGAAGACTTGCCCGAGCTCCGAGATCAGGGAGTAATCGTGTAGGGGTGAGCCCGCGCCGCCAAGCTCGTCTACTATGGAGTCCGGCCTTCGGTGACCTCTGCGATAACCCCCTCTCCCTTGACGGGAGAGGGTTGGGGTGAGGGTGAAAAGGTCATGGCTGCACAGCTACCAGGTGACTGCCACGCAACTCTGGATTCTTGCCCTCGCCGGAAGGACTTCAGGTCGTCACCCGCTCCTTCATCTCGTTCAGGACTGAAACCGTCTCATCAACAAGGTCGGCCATGATGTCTGCCGCCGGCCGCGCCTCATTGACCATGCCCGCCCCCTGCCCCGCCGGGTTGAAGACCAGGTCGTAACGCTGGGCCTTTTCGGCCGCCTGGTTGAAGGTCGACATCAGAACACCCTGGAGCGGCATGTCAAGCGGTTCCAGTCCTGAAGCCGCCCACGCCTGGACGATCGGCCCCTGGTACTGTCGGGCGGTCTTCCCGGTGAACGACCTTGAGATCTGGAAGTCCTCGGAGCGCCCCCGAATGATGGATTGCTGCTGTGGCGCGTAGATGCCGCACTCCTTGGCCGCCAGGAACGCTGTGCCAAGCCAGGCTCCCTCAGCGCCGAGGGCCATCGCCGCCGCGATTCCTCGTCCGTTTGCGATACCTCCGGCCGCGACAACCGGCCTTGGCGCAACGGCGTCGACGATCTGCGGCACCAGCGGCATGGTGGCGATTCGTCCCGTGTGTCCGCCTGCTTCGGTGCCCTGCGCGACAACGATGTCCACCCCAGCGGCGACCTGTCGCTGGGCATTGCGTACGCTGCCAGCGAGCCCCATCACCACCACCCCCTTGTCGTGTGCCTGGGGGACCATCCATCCTGGGTCGCCAAGTGCTGCGGCGAAGACCTGGACATCCTCCTCAAGGATCATGTCGACCTGGCTGCGGGCGAGCGCGATGCCTGTCTCCTTCGGAGTCGGGGGCGGTTCGACCCGGTCGAGTCCGAACTCCGCCATGAGCGTGTCTACGAACTCGGCGTGCCGGGGATGCTGCCTCCGTACGGCGTCGACCTCGGACTCCTGCTGACCTCTCCCGCTGTCCCGTTCCACGGACCCCGTCACGACAGGCAGCAACAGGTCTACACCGAAAGGCTTGTCCGTCAGTTCGCGGACCTTGCGAATGCGCTGTCGGAGCTCGTCAACCTGGATCCCAGATCCACCCATAACGCCCAGGCCGCCAGCGTTCGATACGGCGGCGACCAGTTCTGGTGGGGTCCATCGTCCGCCCATACCGGCGAGGCAGATGGGATATTCGATATCTAGTCGGTCGCAGAGGTCGGTTTTGAGGACTGGTCTGGACATGCTTCGCTCCCTAAGTGTGCAGGATCAGCGGAATTGTAGGTTTGGCTCCAAAAGAGTGTCAATCGAGAGTAACGCGGCACTCAAATCTCCCTGAACTTGGCCATCCTGTATGTCGCCATTATTGCAGCAACTGCATTGGCGGCCACTGAAGACACGATGAGCATTGTATATAGGGAGTCCGCGACGTCAATAACGGGAAGACGGAGCACTCCAAAGAACAGACCGTAGTAGGTCTCAACACCCTTTATCAGCACAAAGATGTACGGCGCACCGACTGCCACGCCCAGGGCGATAAACGCGAAGAGCCACCGGATGCGGCGAGGGCTCTCAGCATTGTTCCAGAGAATGGCGGTGATAAGCCCAGCCGGAGTGCCCACGACCAGGGCCAGGGTGGCCACGAAGGTAGTCCCAGTGAGGGCCGGACCATGGACGTAAGACCAGATCGCAAGCCAAACTATGAACCCGCTCACTGCAGAGCAGGCCAGACCGAGCAGACCTCGTGCAAGTAGCACCAGAACAATGTCTCCGGCCTGCTGGAGAATCAGGCTGGATCCTATTCGCTCTCTCAGGGGTGTTTTCAACGTAATTTCACTTGCTGAGACTTGACAAATTTTTGACTAGCCTACAACATGATGCCCTAACGTTGGCAAACGATTCGCTAGGAGGATACGAAGGAGTTAGTGAAATGCAATCTTTTGGCAAAATAGGGGTGGTTGCGCTTGCGCTCCTCTTAATGGCAGCGTTGCTCGTTGTAGCGTGCAGTGCTGAAGAGGAAGAAGAGCCAGCAGCGCCAGCTCCGGCGGCTGCCCCAACAACGGCGCCAGCAGCGCCAGCTCCGGCGGCTGCCCCAACAGCAGCGCCCGCCGCGCCAGTAGCACAGCCGACTGCGGCGCCTGCGGCCGCGCCGATGGGTATGAACAGGGACATCACCATCACGATGGCGATACCTGAAGTTGCGGAACAGTTCGGCGACTTCGAGGTTCAGACCTACGGCGGAAGCCCGGGCGAGACCCAGATGGGCTTCTTCGACCAGCTGCTGGTCCACAATGGGGTTGACCCGCTCACGCCGTTCGCGGCTGAGTCGTGGAGCATCAACGAGGAAGGCACCGAGCTTACACTGGTCATTCGCGACGACCTCAAGGTCAACACTCCTGAGGCATTCGCGGGCCAGGACTTTGGCTACATCACCGCGCACGACGTGGCCTGGAACATGAACCGCCAGAACGCCGTGGTGAACCCCAGCCTGGGCGCCGCTATTGGCGCGCAGCTCGGCGGCACCTTCGGCCCCGCGGAGGCAATCGACGACTACACCGTCAAGGCTCCGCTGGTAACGGACATCTTCTGGGGCATACCGATCAGCGAGTTCGACATCAACGACACGACCGTCCGCCTGGACAGCAAGACCGCCTACGAGACGGTTGGCGCCGAGGCGGTCAAGCTGGTCCCGGTCGGCTCGGGCCCGTTCACCATTGGCACGTGGACACCCAACTCCAAGGGCGAAGTCCACGCGATCCCAGGCGAGCACTGGTCTGAGAACTGGCCTGGTGGCGACAAGTCTGATACGCCCCTATACGGCAAGTTCGTAGTCGTGCAGGCCCCCGAAATCACGACTCGCATGGCGATGATGGAGACCGGCGAGGCGGACATCGGCTCGATCGACTTCGCCCGCCTGCGGGAGCTGGAAAGCAAGGGCCTGAAGTTCGTCACCACAATGTCGGACAAGGACACGATGACGCTCAGCGCCATCTGGCCCGGCAACCTCTGGACGGACGTGAACGCGAAGACTGAAGAGGCGATCGAGCCCTGGATGTCCATCGTGTATGAAGAGGACTATGCATGGCTAGGCTGCCCGTGGGAGGACAAGTGCCCCTACACGGACACCAACAACCCTGACGGCATGAGCGACATGGAGCAGGCCCGGCTGGTTCGCTGGGCGCTTTCCCATGCTATCGACCGACAGGCGATCGTGGACGTTCTGCAGGCCGGACTCGGCACGCCGATCTACCTCGAGCTGATGGGTCCGAAGTTCCCCGGCTGGCGTCCTGACCGCACGGTCACCGCCGCCATGGTCAAGGAAGCGCACGAGCGGTACAGCGGCACCGGCTCCAAGGCGGAGGGCATACTCGGTCCAGGCACCGAATACATCGAGTACCAAGAGTACGACAACGCCGCAGAGCCGAACCACGAATGGCCGTGGGAGGTTCCGACTGACAAGGCCGAGGCAGAGCGTCTGCTGGACCTCGCGGGCTTCCCGCGTGGCTCTGACGGCATCCGCTTCGAGATTAAGATGAACAAGTACCGCTGCGAGACCGGCGACGTCTGCCTCGAGCAGGCTGACGCGGTGGCGGCGGACTGGGAAGCGGTCGGCGTCCGCGTCGAGCTGCTCACGGAAGAGTACGGCGGAGTTGTGGTGCCTCGTATGAGAGACCGCACGCAGGCCTTCCCGGTTGTCAAGAACTGCTCGGTCGAGACCGCGAACTACCCGTTCGACTGGCCTCCTCCTCCGTCGGACAGCACCTTCAGCCGCCCGGCTTGGGGCTGCTCCTTCGAGAGCAAGTTCCTCGACTACATGTACATCAGCATCAACGGCGAGAGGGACAAGCAGGCGCGTGAAGACCTGCACCTCGACATGGTTGACTACTACTACTACTGGCAGCTTTACGCCGGTATGGTACAGCCGCCTCGCGGCGTCGCAGCCAACCCTGAGACCGTTGAGTCCTGGAACTCGCGCTCCACAGCAGCCGGATTCTGGGGCAGGCCACAGCACATAGTGCCGGCAGGCCAGTAGAATTTGTAAATCTTGGAGCGTGGTCTTGAGTGGCGCTTGCTTCTCAGACCGCGCTCCAACTGGCACTATCGTACGCAGGGCAGACCTCAATTGGGTTCGCTCTGCGTACATACAAACCGAACTCCGTCCGAACAAGGCCACCTAGATTAGCGAGGATTCGACCTATCGATGGGTAGATTTCTAGCCAGACGAGCCCTCTCCATAGTCATCTCCATAATCGGAGCGACGGTAGTCATCTTCATCCTCAGCAGGCTCGGACCCGACCCGAGGATTCTCTTCATCGGGGACGCCCAGGTGGAGCTGAGCGCAGAGCAGATAGCTGAGATCGAGCGGCATCTTGGGTTGGACAAACCGCTGCCGCTCCAGTATCTGACGTGGATGTGGAATCTCGTCCGTCTCGATATGGGACAGTCGCTCGGCTCGCTGAGGCCGGTGAGCGAGATCATCCGCGAACACTTGGGGATGACTCTCAAGATCGCCGCGGGCGCGTGGATGTTCGCGGTGACGGTTGGTCTAAGTATAGGAGTGTTGGCGGCGGTTAAACGTGCCACCTTATGGGACTACGTCGGACGCGTCTTAGCGCTGTTCGGGCAGGCGACGCCGCAGTTCTGGACTGCGGTTATGGCCATACTCATATTCGCCGTATGGCTACGCTGGTTCCCGCCCGGCTGGTCCGGCGGCCCGCCGGAAGGCACGTTCGCGCTCTCCTGGACGAATATCAAGTACTACGTTCTGCCCTGCATCGTATTGGGCTGGCCGGCGTCGGCCGGCATCATGCGCCTCACGCGCTCGGCGATGCTGGAGATTCTGGACTCGGAGTACATCAAGCTGGCGCGCGCCAAGGGCGTGGGCCCGTGGACGATCATCTGGAAGCACGGTCTTCGGAACGCGGTCATTCCGCCGCTGACCTCGGCCTTCGTGCTGCTGGCGGACTACCTCAACGGCGCGCTTGTGGTTGAGATAGTCTTCTCCATGCCTGGCATAGGCATCGTCGCACTCAACCGAGCCGTCTATGACAACGACTGGCCGCTGCTGGCGGGCACGGTTTTCTGCTTCATTGGGATCTATGTGTTCTTCGCATTCCTGGCGGACATCGCATACGCGCTCATAGACCCGCGCATCCGGTACGAGTAGGAATCTCCAACATGCAGATGACCCAGATAGAACGCGACCTGCTGGGCATGAGGGAATACCCTCCAGTGGTCAGCCAGCTCAGGGCCGGATGGATGTTCATGCGGCGCTGGCCTGTGATCCCCATGACTGTGCTTGCCGCTCTGATATTTTGCGGCATATTTGCGCCCCTTCTGGCGACTCACGACCCGTATGGCGGGCAGGACGCCGGACTCAGGTCACGGCACATCCCGCCGCCGTGGGCGCCCGAAGGAGACTGGCTGGGTGCGGGAGACCCGGCACAGGAAGCGACGAGAACCGGACACTATCTCGGCACGGATCACACTGGACGCGATGTGTATTCGCGAATGCTGTTCGGTGCGCGCATATCGCTCGTCGTTGCCGGTATCGCCTTGGTCAGCGGTTTCGTAACCGGAACGACCCTCGGCATCGTCAGCGGATACTCCGGCGGATGGATTGACGAAATCATCACCAGGATAGTGGACATCTGGCAGGCGCTCCCCTTCCTGATGGTCGCTCTGGTGTGCGTGCTGCTATTCGGACAGAGCACCGTTCTGCTGCTGGCCCTGATGGCCGCGCTGGCATGGAACCCGTTCGTCAGGGTCATACGAAGCCAGACTCTGGTCGTCAAGAACCAGCCCTTCGTGGACCTGGCTCGCGTGGCAGGGTGCTCGACAATACGGATCCTGCTCCGGCACATACTGCCCGGTGTCATCAACACCGCCGTGGTGATCGCCACGCTCAGCGTGGGCTCGCTCGTTCTGGCCGAGGCCGCTCTCAGCTTCCTGGGCGCGGGCGTGCCGCATCCGACCCCGACCTGGGGCAGCATGGTATCCGAGGGCAGAGGCTACATAGCCACCGCCTGGTGGCCGACCGTGATTCCGGGTGTCGCCATATTCCTGCTGGTAATGTCGCTCAACTTCACGGGCGACTGGCTACGAGACAGGCTCGACCCAAGACTGCGACAGCTGGTGGACTAGGGACGGTTTCAGTCTTTAAGCTCGACGACTGCTACCCTAGTCACTGCCCCTTACCTCATTCGTGAAGGTTCAAGTCGACTTTGCGAACTCCATTGAATCGATCCGTGCATCACAAACGGGCAACTGTTAGGCTTTAATGAGTGAAGGCTTTGCGTTAAGTAGCTTCTGCTCAACGATGGGTTGAGTTCACTTATTCGGAATCTGGAGGTCTCCGGTGACTAACTTGCCTGACCCAAACGAACCACTTGTAGATGACACAATTCTGGACGAGACTGAGTCCGAACTAGAAGACGATAAGGCCACCCTCCATGCTACTTATGACATCACAAGCTTCGGAATCGACTTTGATGTAAGAGGTCTAGTGGGACGCCTTCAAGACGGAGACATTACTATTCCCAAGTGGCAGAGAGGATTTGTGTGGACATTCAGAACGGCGTCGAGCTTCGTTGAGTCACTGCTCCTCGGCCTGCCAGTTCCCGGAATCTTCCTAGGAACAGATCCCGCAACTAAGGAGTTGTATGTTGTTGATGGTCAACAGCGTCTACGAACAATCAGAGGTTTCTACGAAGGGAAATTCCCGGGAGGAAGTGGAAATCGCAAATT
Organism: Dehalococcoidia bacterium; assembly: GCA_965116415.1. Classification (GTDB taxonomy): domain Bacteria; phylum Chloroflexota; class Dehalococcoidia; order Lucifugimonadales; family UBA1123; genus VXRN01. The sequence continues at coordinate 3,178,055 of OZ220693.1, read as the reverse complement.
TGCACTGACCGGTGTGGCTGACCGATTCTACGGCATTACTTACACGGATCTGAATGATGCAGAACGGCGCGAGCTGAACAATTCGCTTATCCATGCAACGGTCGTTAGACAGGACGCCCCCAAGTGTGATGATACTAGCATGTACCAGATCTTCAAGCGTCTCAACAGTGGCGGGCGTCCTGTAAACCCGCAAGAGATTAGGTGTGCCATATACCAAGGCAAGCTAATCAACATGATCAGAGAACTCAACGAAGATCTTGCATGGCGTGATGTAGTGGGTAGTCATAGTCTAAGGCTCAAAGACCAAGAAATGATATTGAGATTCATGGCGATGTATCACAAGGGACATGACTACACCAGACCGATGGAGGAGTTTCTAAACGTATTCACGCAGACTCACCGCAACCCAAGTGAGAAATGGATGCAGGATACAGCTGAGCTCTTCAAAGGAACGATCGAGGCATTTGCCGGCTCCTTGGGGAAGGAGGCCTTTCGTATCAGCGGTGGGCGTGCGGTTAACGCAGCAGTATTTGATTCCATGTCGGTCGGACTAGCTAACCGGATTCGACAAAGCGGAGTTCCAGAGTACGAAGTAATCCGTGATACACACAGGCATTTGGTCTCTAGTGACAATTACTTGCAAGCTATCACTCAAGGTACTTCGGATGACCGTTCCGTAGAAGATCGCCTGAGAATTGCGTCCTCCGCTTTCAAAGATGCGTAGTCCAGAGTTAACTCAGAGGCTTCTACAGCTTCAGGACCTTATAGATAGAACTGCGAACGCCACCCAGGACATTAATCTACAAAGCCACTGGGGGCAGTATCTGTGTGTCAGGGCAGCCGGGTTCTTGGAATATAGCCTCCAAACAATCTATTCGGAGTTTGCTGAGAGATCGTCCAGTCCACACACCGCGCGCTTTGTTTCCAATCGTCTAAGGAGAATCACGAACCCAAATTCAGAGAGATTCCTGCAAACAGCCGGCGCTTTCGACCAACAGTGGAGAGAAGAGTTGGTTAACTACTTCGCAGGCGACCCTGACCTGACACAGGGAGCAATTAACTCCATTATGAGGGCTAGGAACAAGATTGCCCATGGCGACTCGGTTCAGATCACCCCTGCCAGAGTACGGGAATATTTGAATCGGAGCGTCAAAGTGCTCGAGTTTATTGAGAGACAGTGTATGTCCTAATCGAAGTGAGGATACTATGGCAGGTGAGTCAGTCCAGTACGATGTGATAATCGTCGGCGGAGGGAATGCTGCCCTCTGCGCCGCACTCGCCGCGCGAGACGCCGGCGCAGATGTCGTGGTGCTGGAGAAGGCGCCACCGAGCGAACAGGGCGGCAACTGCCCCTACACAGGCGGCGGATTCAGGTTCGTCCACGAGGGCATTGAGGACCTGCGACACATGCTTCCCGACCTGACCGACTCGGAGGTCGGCCGGATAAGCATGGCCCCCTACACTTCCGACGATTTCAGAGAGCACTTCGCAGCCGTCACCAGGGGCGACTCCGACCCTGCACTCATCGAAACGCTGATCGCAAACTCGCGCCCAACAGTCGAGTGGATGTTCGAGAAGGGAGTGAGGTGGGAACTGTCGGGCGGCGCTTCGCGAGTGGAGGGCGCGCCATCGGTCATCCCCAACAGCGTCGGCATGAGCGCGTGGGAGTCAGGACCCGGACTAGTACGGATGCTGACCACAGCATCCCGGCGCGCTGGCGTCACCATCCTGTATGAGACGGCGATGACCCGGCTGCTCACCGACGATAACGGCGCAGTTATCGGAGTTGAAGCCAGGGACGTGGACGGAACTCACGAACTGCTGGCGAACGGGGTTGTGCTGGCCTGCGGAGGCTTCGAAGCCAACCCGGACATGCGTGGCGAGTACATCGGCAATGGATGGGAGCGTGCCAGGGTCCGCGGCTCTGCGCACAACACTGGGGACGGCATCCGCCTGGCAATGCAAATCGGGGCGCAGGGAACAGGTCAGTGGGACGGCTGTCACGCCACCCCCATCGACGTCGACGCTCCCGAGACGGGTGATCTCCAGGTGACCGACATCATGCCACGGCGGTCATATCCCATTGGAATCACGGTAAACTCAGACGGCTTCAGGTTTGTCGACGAAGGGGCCAGCTTTGCCGAACAGACATTTGTCGACATGGGACACGCGATCCTGCAGCAGGAAGACGGGATCGCCTACCAGGTCTTTGACTCCAGGGCCCAGGCGTACCTCGAAGGGCGTTACGCCAACTCCAGGCGGGTGGAGGCTTCAACGGTATCTGAACTGGCAGAGAAGCTTGGAATCGACGCTGAGGGACTTGATAAGTCAGTCGCCGACTTCAATGTTTCTGCGCATGACGCTGTATACGAGCCGAGGACGCTGGACGGACGCTCAACGACCGATCTGGACCCTCCGAAGAGCAACTGGGCGATCAGGATCGACCGTCCCCCATTCTTCGCATACACGGTCACAGGCGGCATTACCTACACGTACGGCGGTCTCAAGATCGACACGGGAGCGCGAGTCCTCAACACAGGAGACCAACCAATACCCGGCCTCTATGCCGCAGGGATCATCGTTGGCGGGATTTTCGTGCACGGGAGCCTGAGAGCCGCCGGCCTGATGCACGGCGCGGTCTATGGCAGGATCGCCGGGACCGCGGCGGCTGGCGCCGGTGTCTAGAACAGGGTGACCACGTCCCCACTTCGCAAAGCCGTCTATAATACCCAAACACTCTTGGCATGAGAGACGTTCGGTCTGCCCAGCGACCTCTCACGCCACACGGGAGAAGGCATGAGCCAAACGACGGTTGACGTAACGCGGTTCCAGGAACTGGCGAACCAGCTCAGAGACAGCGTTCAGCGAGTTATTGTCGGTAAGTCTGATGTGATCGACCTGGTCATAATCGCCATCGTGTGCAGGGGCCACGTCCTGGTTGAGGACGTGCCCGGCATCGGCAAGACCACCCTCGCCAAGGCGCTCGCTCAGTCCCTCGGTTGCACCTTCAACCGAATCCAGTTCACCCCCGACCTGATGCCGACTGACGTACTGGGCGTGAACTTCTTCAACCAGAAGTCGGGTGACTTCGAATTCAGAGCGGGGCCGATCTTCAGCCAAGTGGTGCTGGCAGATGAGATAAACCGCGCCACGCCGAGAACTCAGTCTGCTCTCCTGGAAGCCATGCAGGAGCGGCAGGCCACGGTTGACGGACTAACCAGGCGTCTCAAGGAACCGTTCCTGGTGCTGGCGACGCAGAATCCGATCGAACTCGAAGGCACATTCCCGCTCCCCGAAGCGCAGCTGGACAGGTTCATGGTGCGGGTCAATCTCGGATACCCAACACCTGAGGAGGAGTCAGACATCCTGCTCAGGTTCGAACGCGACACCGTGCTTCCTGCCCTCGATCCGGTTACCGGCTCCGAAGAGCTGCGCGAGATGCAGGAGGCGGTGACCTACGTCAGGGTGGACGATGTCGTCCGCGACTATATCGTGGAGTTAGTCCAGTCCACGCGCGCGAACGAAAGCCTCACTCTCGGCGCAAGCCCCCGCGCAGCGATGTCCCTATACAAGACGGCCCAGGCCCGCGCAGCCCTGGACGGCCGGGACTTCGTCACACCCGACGACGTGAAGGATCTCGCCGAATCTGTTCTTGCCCACAGGCTCATCCTCACCTCCAACTCGCGCCTTCGAGGCCGCACGACTGAGAACATCATCGCCGAGATACTGAACCTGGTCCCAGTACCCATCGAGAGGTAGCGGCCGTGTTCAATCGATTCTGGCATGACATCTGGATTCTGATGTTCGTGCTGCTGATTTTCATCGGCATCTTCTCGGGTCAGGCACTGGTGATCGGGCTCGGCGTGATGGGACTCCTGGTCGCGCTGGTCTCCTGGCTGTGGAACCGGCTCTCGCTGGAGGAGGTCCACTACGAGCGGGAGATCGAACAGACGAGGGTGTTCAGGGGCGAGGAGACGAAGCTGACGATCTCCCTCACCAACCGGAAGCCGGTGCCTCTCGGGAAACTCGATCTCGAGGACGAGTACCCGGAGGAAATCGAGATCGTCGGGGCCGAAGTCACTCCAAGCTCCAATCCCAAGTCGATGATCATGCGGCTGCACACGTCCATCTCCTGGTACGAGCGGATCAGGTGGGAGTACACAATCAAGTGCAACGAGAGAGGTTTCTACAGGTTCGGCCCAGCCCGGCTGGAGAGTGGCGACCTTTTCGGATTCTTCGAGAGCGAGTTAACACATAGGTCGACCGACTACCTCCTGGTCTACCCGCGAGTGGTCCCGCTTCCTGAGCTGGGTCTTCCGCCGCTCAGGCCGCAGGGGGACAGTCGAGGTGGAATCGAGATCTTCCAGGACCTTTCGAGGCCGGCCGGACTCCGCGAGTACCAGGTCGGCGATCCTCTTAAGATCATCGACTGGAAGAATACGGCGAGGATGGGTCAGCTTCAGGTACGGACGTTCGAGCCAAGTTCCACCTTCACCGTTATCCTGATAGTCGCTGTGGAGACTTCTGAGAGATCGTGGGAGGGGTACTCCCCCACCAACCTGGAGCGAGTCATCACTGCGGCTGCTTCCATTGCGAGCTACGCCTCAGAACGGCAATACAGCATTGGGCTATTCTCGAACGGGGTGCCGATACTCACAGACCGGCCGATGAAGCTGGAAGCGGCGAGTACGCCTGAGCAGTTGGCCATCATCCTTGAGGCCCTGGCGACGATCAGGCCGCTGCCAATAGGGCCGATGGCCGGGCAGATAGAGATAAACCTGAGACGGTTCCCCACCGGGGCCACGCTGGTAATGGTTGCTGCCATCCTGTCAGACGAGCTTGTGGAGAGTGCGGCTAACCTCTGGCGCCAGGGCTACAGGGTGGTAGTCGTCTTCGTTGGAGACTCAGAGCCGCCGGAGATGCCGGAGGGCATCGCATTGCACGACCTTAGACGATTCTTCGAGAACATGGAGATGGCCGGTGAGTTCGGTCCAGGATAGGATCGTACTGCTCTGTGCGGTAGCAGTCGAAAGCGTTTGGATCTACGCGGGGCTGGCGATCCTGTCGCTCATGATGTTGCCTGATGGCAGCCCAATCTCCTGGGTGGCTGCGCTATCCATCATGCTCGTATCGTACGCCGTGACCCGATCGCTGTCCCTCATCATCATGCCGAAATGGATGCCATACGCGGTCGAGATGGGCCTTGGCACTCTCACCACGTACCTGGTGCTGGGCACGCAGCTCCAGTCTGGGGGCCAGTGGATAGACATCGGCTGGCTTTCGTCGATGTTCTCAGACTCGAAGGCCGAATTCTTCGTACGATCGGCCGCCATCGGCGGGTTCGCTTCGGTGCTGTTCTGGCTCCGAGGGGGCCGGATCGCAACGAGCGAGTTCCCTGTGGAACATCTCGGCTTCACATTCAGAATCGGACTGATTGTTCTGTCGGTGGCCGCGATAGTGGACATCTTCAACGCGGCTGATCTGAGGACCTTCGAGCTGATGTTCGTGTTCTTCGCCTCCGGCCTTGCAGGTCTGGGGGCTGGCCACATTCTTCCATCCACGAAACGCGCCCTGGCGCAGCGCACCTGGGTGCGAGTCATTGGCACGGTGGTCGTCTCAGTACTGCTGATGGGACTCCTGTTCAGTCTGATACAGCGTGGGTTGCTTTCGTTCGTTGCAGCCCCTCTGCAGTTCATTCTGGAAGGCATCGCAAGAATAATCTTCTTCGTAATCATAGTGCCGCTCGTATTCGTGCTTGAGTTCCTGATTTCGGCTTTTTTCGACCTCCTGAAGAGGTTTGCCGGAGAGCCGCCGGAGGGTGAACAGGAACTCGAGATCGGGCCGGGTGAAATGTTCGGTCAGTTCGCAGAGCAGGCTGATCCGTCGGAGCCATCAGTATGGCTACAGGTCCTTGCAGGTATCGTTGTCGCCCTGGTAGTAGTGGGCATCCTGCTGATTCTCGCCAGAGCCTTTCGGAGAAATGTTCGCTGGCGGAGAGTTGATGAGGAAGGAGAGCGGGAGTCCCTCTACGGGGACTTCGATCCCACGATGGACCTGGCGCGACTGCTGTTCGGTCTTCTCCCACAACGATTCAGAAGACGCAGGACAGACGCCAGCCTAAGGCTCCCGGATGATGAGCAGAGCATCGTGGACGTTTTCAGGATCTACTTTGGTATGCTGACGGTCGCGGAGTCTAGGGGAGAACACCGTCGTGTTTCAGATACAACAGGCGAACACCGGTCTGCGCTGGTGCGGGTGTTCCCTGAGCGACTCGTGGACATGGCAACCTCTGCGTTCAACCGGGCGTGCTACGGTCGTCAGGCAGCCACGCGGGAACAGATTGACGAAATGCAGCAGCTTCTCGAACAGGCGTCAGGAAAGAAATGACTACAGATCTCATGATGTGGCAAATAGGACTGCTAACCGCTATATCGTTCGCGGTTGGAATTCTAGGCGGATTCGTGGGACTGGCGCTCGGCACAATGCGTCTGCCAGCCATGCTTCTGATCGGAATGCCCGCCCCAATCGCAGGCGGCACCAACATCCTCGTCTCGAGCCTTGCCTCGCTGAGTGGGGCCATCCGGCACTTCAGAGAGGGGCGGGTCGACAAGCGGATCGTGCTGGTGATGGGCATCCCTGCCTTTGCCGGAGCGTTCATCGGAGGATTCCTCAGTGACGTCGTCTCTGAACGCCTGCTGATAGGCGCGGCCGGCGCGCTCGTATTCTGGCAGGGCGTCGAGTTCCTCATCCTGGTGCGCAACAGGCGGCGAACCGGTGGACCTCACATGTTCGGGTCGGACCTCGAAGGTTCCCAGGGCGATTTCACGCCTAAACGTGTCTCACTTGAGGCCGGAATCGGGCTGGGCGTCGGACTGCTCGGCGGCGCTGTCGGTCTGATCCTCGGGAGCATACGTCTGCCGGCGCTCATTCGTATCCTTCGAATCGATCCCAGGATTGCGGCTGGGTCCAACCTCTTCATCGGTTTCTTCATGGGATCGCTTGGATGGGTGGGACACGTGACCAGGGGACAGGTCGACTATCCCCTTCTGATCGCCATGGGCGCGGCCGCAATGGTGGGCAGCTACCTCGGGGCGAGGCTAACAGGTCGGGTACAGCTCAACACACTGATCCTGAGCATGGGCGCAGTCCTCATCGTCGTCGGAATCCTCCTGTTCTGGAGGGGAGTAGTCGGATAAGGATAGGGAACCTAGAACGCCCTCCCGACCAGGATTCCCGCCAGGGCTGCGGCCAGTCCCAATCCTATGCTGCCTGCTATGTTCAGAGCAGCGCGGGTCAACTCTCCCGATTCAGCCAGTTGAACAGAGGCGACCGTAAGCGTCGAGAAGGTCGTGTACGACCCCAGGAACCCAACGGCGACAAGCATCCGCGCCGATGATGACCACCCAAAGCCGTCCGACGCCGAGACGAACACACCCAGCAGAAACGACCCTGTCACGTTGATGAGCATGATGCCAAGCACAGTCGGGCCGACGGCCGCAACCACGGCCCGATCAAGCGCGTACCTAGACAGGGCTCCAAGCGCCCCTCCAGCCGCTACTAGGACCCAGGGCATGGGTATCCCGTATCAGGCTCCGCCCTGCTCAACAGACCCGTGAGGGGCAATTCCGCCCCAATCACACCAGGCCCAGCTCCCGGATTTCTCCGAAGGCTCGCTCGTAGGCGTTGACGGTGTGGGCGATGTCGTCTTCGGTGTGGGCAGCCGTCAGGATGAAGCGGTTGCCCGCCTGGACACCGTGGTTCAACAGCGACAGGGTCAGCTGACGGAGGCGCTCAGGCTCCGTCGATCGCGCCCTCTCCTCGGGTGTGAGGATTCCGTACTCACTGTCGACCTCTCGATCGAGATCGAGGTGCAGGAACAGCAGGGTCCCCAGACCGGTTACGGCTCCGGGGATTTCGAGACGACCGAGCACTTCGTTCAAACCGGTCTTGAGTTGTTCCCCTCGAAGATTGGCAGTGTCATTGATCGGCTCGTTGGCGACTATCTTCAGGGCCGCAATCCCTGCTGCTGCCGAGACAGGGTTGGCGTTGAAGGTGCCGTTGTGGGCGATGCGGCTGTTGCGATTGTAATCGGCATCGCCTGCCCTGCCCTCGATCATGTTGATGATGTCGGCCCGTCCGGTTACGGCTCCGCCTGGAAGTCCGCCACCGAGGATCTTTGCCAGCGTGGTGAGGTCGGGACGAATCCCGAAGTACTCCTGCGCGCCCCCTCTCGAGACCCGGAACCCGGTCACGACCTCATCGAAGATGAGAACGACCCCGTAACGCTCGGTAACCTCGCGCAATTGCGTGAGGAACTCAGGCAGGATGGGCTCCAGTCCCATGTGGGCGCCCGTGGGCTCCAGTATGACGGCAGCTATGTCGTCGTTCTCCTGGAGCGTCTTCTCTAACACCTCGATGTCGTTCGGGGGAAGCACGATCATCGTGCTCAGCGTCTCCTGGGGGATGCCGCCGATTCCCTCCGAGCCTGCGACCAGGTAGTCGCTCCAGCCATGGAAGTGGTCCTCGAACTTGATTACCTTGGACTTCCCTGTATAGGCGCGGGCCATGCGAATCGCCATCATGTCGGCTTCTGTGCCTGAGCTGTGGAATCGCACCTTCTCGGCAGTTGGGATAAGCTCCCTGACCCAGTTGCCCCACTCGATCTCATGCTCAGTGGAGCCGGAGAAGTGTGTGCCCATCGCCATCTGGTCCTGTACGGCCTGTACGACCTCGGGGCGTGAGTGGCCCAGAATAAGCGCGCCGTGCCCAGGGAAGAAGTCGAGAATGCGGTTGCCGTCGACGTCATACTTCGCCGCACCTTCAGCATGGGTGTAGTAGAGCTGGAACGGGTCCTGGCGACGGGCATCGTGCGTTACGCCGTTGGGAAAGAGCCCCCTGGCATCGTCGTGCAGCTCAGCAGACTTGGGATGAAGGTCATAGAATCGGCGCTCGATCTGGGTCGTCATCGGAACTCTCCTCGTGTCCGTAGCTTGGCGTTTGGCTCAGGTAGTATCATTGCCTCGGAGTTCTGCGTTGCATTCTACCAAAGACGAGACGTTTCATAGCACCGGGAAGACTGGCCACACCGAACGCTACTGGGCGTTGTGGCTCTGCATCGGTGCGGCGCTCGGAGGGCTGGGTGTTGCCATAGGAGCGGCCGGCGCTCACGCGCTGGAAGGTCGGATAGATTCCGACGCTCTGGATACCCTGGAGACCGCTGTCCGGTTCCAGATGTACCACGGCATCGCTCTCGCAGGATTGGGAGTAGCCGCGAAAGTGTGGCGGTCAGGAATCGTGACCCTGGCGGCTGCGTTGATGGCGGCTGGCACGGTCATCTTCTGTGGCAGTCTGTACATCCTCGCACTGCTGGACATAAGTGTGTTTGGTGCGGTGGCTCCCGTCGGAGGGCTGAGTCTGATAGCTGGATGGGCAGTGCTGGCCATAGGAGCGGGAATCGAGCTTATCCGGAAAGCCGAGTAAGGCGCCGAAGGGCACAAGTGATGTGGCTTTCGACCTCTGCCGGGTCTGCCAATCGTGAAGTGCTATTATGTCCTGCGTATCAATTCCGGGAGGTAAACTCTATTGGCGCCGATGGCCTTGTCGAACATCAAGGTGCTCGACTTCACTCAGACGATAGCGGGGCCTTACTGCACCAAGCTGCTCGCTGACTACGGCGCGGACGTCATCAAGGTCGAGAGACCAGGCGTCGGTGACGGCGCCCGCAGGCTTGGGCCGTTTCCTAAGGACGAACCCCACCCGGAAAAGAGTGGGACGTTCCTCCACCTCAACACCAATAAGAGGTCGATTACCCTCGACCTCAGCACCAGCCAGGGTCAGGAGATCGCGCGAATTCTGGCGAGCCATGTCGACGCGGTGGTAGAGAGCTTCAGGCCCGGAACAATGGAAGGATTCGGGCTGGGGTTCAACGCGCTTTCGGAGTTGAATCCGGGGCTGACGTACACGTCCATTTCCAACTTCGGCCAGACGGGGCCGTACCGCGACTGGCGAGGGTCGGAGATCATCTTCTACGGCATGGGCGGCGAATTGTATTCGACAGGCGTTGCTGAAAAGGAGCCGGTCAAGCTTGGCGGCACGGTTGGGCTGTACCAGTCCGGGGTCGTGTCGGCGGTCGCCACGCTCGGCGCCGTGCTTGGGTCTGGAGCCGAGGGAGTAGGACAGCACGTAGACATCTCGCTCATGGAGGTCCAGACCGGGTCGATCGACCGCCGAATGAGCATGCTGATGGCCTACCAGTACAACGGCGAGATCACTGAACGTACGCCGCTTGGGGAAGCGACCGGAGCAGGCGGCTACCCCGCGGGAGTCTATCCCTGCGAAGACGGATTCTTCCAGATTACTGGGGGCGGCAAGTATTTCGAGAGAGTACGGAACATGATGGGGAACCCAGAGGAGCTGGAAGGAGATGACTGGCTCACTCCTGAGGCCCAGGCCGATGAGGAAATGCAGGGCCTGTTCGAGGCTTTCTTCTACCCTTGGCTGCTCGATCGAACCAAGCACAATGCATGGAGCGAGGCGCAGGCTTCCCGTGTTCTGTGCGGACCTCTGAACACGATGGAAGACCTCCTCAAGGATGAAGTGTTTCAAGGGCGAGGCGCATTCGCCGAGGTAGACCATCCCGTGGCAGGGACGTTCACCTATCCTGGAAGACCGTTCATGATGAATTCTTCCCCGTGGACGATTCGACGGTCGGCTCCCCTGTTGGGCCAGCACACCGATGAGGTCCTTAACGAACTTGGCCTGAACGATGAAGAGATTGGGTCCCTGAGAAGTGAGGGAGTGATATGAGCCTTCCTCTTGAGGGTCTTCGAATCATGGACATGACGGTCGTATGGGCCGGACCGTACTGCACCACCCTGCTCGCGGACCTCGGCGCTGAGGTCATTAGGATCGAGTCCATCCAGATATTCGGGCCGTCCACACGCGGGTCAATGGCGAGGCCCACGAAGGAGATGATCGAGAATCTTCCGCCATTCATAGGAGGGTTGCCCAACCGCGACCCAGGCAGACGGCCATGGAACCGCCATCCGCTATTCAATGGGCACGCACGGAACAAGCGCAGCATGACGGTTGACCTGCTGAGGCCGGAGGGCAAAGAGATCTTCAACAGGCTGGCCTCGATCAGCGATGTCCTGGTCGAGAACAATCCCACAGAGACGATGACCAAGCTGGGGATCTCCTACGACGAGTTGAGGGAGATCAACCCCGCTCTTATCATGGTGCGAATGCCTGCGTACGGAAACGATGGGCCGTACCAGAACCACCGCTCGCTCGGCATCCACATCGAAGGAGTGATCGGGCACAGTCTGTTGCGTGGGTATACCGATCTTGAGCCCACGGCCAACACACAGGTGTACATGGCCGACGCAGCCGCCGGAGTTGGTGGAGCCTTCGCCGTGCTCTGTGCACTCAATCATCGGAGACAGACGGGCAAAGGCCAACTCGTGGAGCTCTCCCAAGCCGAGAATGCTGCACCGTACCTCGGCCAGGCGTTCATGGACTACACAATGAACGGACGCAGCCAGTCCACGTCAGGCAACAGGCACCCAACTGCACTTCAGGGAGTCTACCCATGCCTCGGTGAGGACGAGTGGGTGGCCATCACCATCTTCGACGATAGGGACTGGGAGCTGTTCTGCGAGGCGGCTGGGAATCCAGAATGGGCCCAGCGACAAGAACTCATGACCCACGAGTCCAGGCGCGAACACCACGATTTGGTCGACGGCCTCATCGCAGATTGGACTCGTCAGCACGATAAGAGGGAGGCTATGTCCTTGTTGCAGTCGCACGGCGTCGCGGCAGGCGCGGTGATGAACCAGCGGGATGCGTTTGAAGACCCTCATCTGCTCGCTCGCGCCATGTTCGAGCAGGCGACCCAGGAAGACGTGGGGACGCACCTCTACCCGAGGGCGCCGTTTAAGATGTCGCGCAGCGACGTCCGAATACGGCGAGGCCCTGTAACGCTGGGACAGGACAACGAGTACGTTTACAAGACGCTGCTCAAGATGTCAGACGAAGAGTACGACGAACTCGTGGCAACAGGGCACATCGGGACCGAATACGCCGACCACGTCGAGTAGCACACCCGGCCCCTATCCGACTGTAGTGCCCCAGTGTACTGACAGTGTGACTCGTTCGTCCTGAGCTTGTCGAAGGGCGGTTCACCAACCATCAATACTGTGTAAGTAGTCCCCTAGACAGGCATGGTACGCCCAGAGTGAGCGCGACCAGCCTTCGCCGTGGCCTCTCCGAGCGGGCCTCCGGACGATACGACCCTCACGCCTTCATCGATCTTTTGACCTATCGTGTCCGGCGAAGCGCCCTCGAGGAATGCTATTCCCGCGGCGGCACAGGCCTTACGAACACGCTCTCTGGCTTCCCACAGCTCATCGGGCCAGGGCTCGCCCGGGGCGTTCTTGTAGCCCATCGACATGCTCATGTCTCCGGGTCCCCACTCGGCGAACGCGATGCCCGGCACCTGTGTGGTCACCTCCACGTTGACGAGAGCGCGGGTATTCTCGATCTTGAGTCCCAGCATCAGCTCGCCTTCAGGGTTCAGTGGCCAGGGGTCGGCCTTGTCGAGATACTCGTCAATCTCAACTCCCCATATAGGAGCCGCGGACGCCTGTCCGGCCGATCCGCGCCGGCCGACGTCGACACCCTTGCCAACTCCGATCGTCTGGAACGGATAGCGACAGGCCTCGACAAACGCCTTGACAGCGTCCGGCGTCTCAGCGTGACACATGAGGATCCCATGGACGCCGCGAGCCAGTATCTGCCTGAACTGCCACGCGTTGGCCCTGACGATGTCTCCGCTGGCGCCGTCTACGGGGACCTCAACGACCACGGTGGGAGTCCGGTGGCCGCTGTTGGTCGGCCCCCCGGCCACCAGACCGTTCATGAACTCCTGCAGTCCCGGCATGTCGAACGATCCGTGCTCCATGCCGACGTTGATGTAGTCTGCATAGGTGTGGACCATCTCCTTGCCGCCCTCGAAAGTGAGGTTGGCGCCCGTGTGCCCTCCGGTGTAGTAGATCGGCTGGTCCTGCTCCAGTAGCTCGATAGCTCTGTTGATTCGATTCGGCATATTCCGTCACTCCCATGCTTTTGATCGTTTGGCAGTTTACTACATCCTGCTGTACTATTCTGAGCAGACTGCCATGCTGGAACGAATGCGCACAGTAGAAGACCGGTTCGACGAGATCAACCAGCTCATGTCGGACCCCGAGATCGCGGTGAACTACTCCCGCGTAGAGCAGCTCGCCAGGGAGCAGGCGCAGCTCAGACATGTCGTCGAGCTTTCACGCGGGCTGCGTTCGCTCGAATCGGAAATCAACAATCTTCGGACGCTCCTGAGGGAAGACAGTGACGACGAGATAGTCGAACTCGCCCGCGAGGAGCTTGCCGAGCTTGAGCCCCGCAGAAAGCAAACTGAACTCGACCTCAAGCTGGCCCTTGTACCCAGGGACCCCAACGACGAAAAGAATGTGATCGTTGAAGTCCGGGCGGGCACGGGCGGCGACGAGGCTGGGCTGTTCGCTGCTGCCCTCTACCGCATGTACACCCGGTACGCACAAAGGCAGCACTGGAGCACAGAGGTGGTCGACCTCAACGAGACAGCTATCGGCGCCCTCAAAGAGGTCGTCTTCGAGGTCAAGGGTAAGGGCGCCTACTCCCGGCTCAAGCACGAGAGCGGCGTCCACCGGGTCCAGCGGGTGCCCATCACCGAGTCGAGCGGCCGCATCCACACGTCAGCGGCGACCGTAGCAGTACTGCCGGCAGCTGAAGAGGTGGACGTCGAGATCAATCCCGACGACCTGCAGATCGACGTGTTCCACTCGTCAGGACACGGCGGTCAGAACGTGCAGAAGGTCGCCACCGCGATCCGCATCACACACAAGCCGACGGGCATTGTGGCGGTCTGTCAGGACGAGCGCAGCCAGTTCAAGAACAAGGAGAAGGCGCTGTCCGTACTGAGGTCCCGCATCTACGCACAGGAGGTGGAGCGCCAGAACCGCGAGCGCTCCGACGCGAGGCGGTCACAGGTCGGCAGCGGCGACCGCTCTGAGCGTGTCAGGACGTACAACTTCCCGCAGAGCAGGATCACCGACCACCGCATTGGGCTCACAATCCACAGCCTGTCGCAGGCGTTGGACGGCGAAATCGACGGCATCATAGACGCCCTCCTCGAGGAGGAGCAGACCCGGAAGCTGGCCCAGAGCCTGCCCCTGGCTTGAACAGCGGCCGTAGGTCAGTGACAAGGCCGACCGACGTGTCCGACACCGGTCCCCCGTCGACTCCAAACACCACACTTAGCTTCGCGCTCACTGACGTGAGTTCAGCGCCTCTAGCGCAGATTCTCAGTACCATTCGATCCACCCTCCAAGATGGCGGTATTGTCGAGTCCCAAGTCGAAGCAGAGGTACTGCTCAGACACGTTCTCAAGTCGGACAGAAGCGCGTTTCTGGCCGAGGTCTATTCCGGCAGTGGCAGACTCAGCATGGACCAGTCGGTCGAACTGCAATCGCTCCTGAGCAGAAGACTATCTGGCGAGCCACTGGCCTACATCGTCGGCCAGCGCGAGTTCTACGGGCTGACCCTGGAAGTCGACTGTCGAGTGCTGGTCCCGAGGCAGGAGACGGAGCTGCTGGTCGACATCGTTCTTGAGCATCTGGCGCGTTCAGAGCTGATAGACCCGGTCATCGTCGATGTCGGCACAGGATCAGGAGCGATTGCACTGGCAGTGGCGAACCATGCCCCCTGTGCCAGGGTGTTGGCGACTGACGTATCCGGCGAAGCGCTCGAAGTAGCAAAGCGCAACGCTGAAAGCCTGGCTCTGTCCAACAGAATCGAGTTCTTTCACGGGGACTTGCTAGCCTCCGTGGAGGAACCGATTGACGTTGTCGTATCCAACCCGCCCTATATCCCGAGTGGCGAACTACGCGACCTCGCGGTGGAAGTGCGACGGGAGCCTCGACTCGCGCTCGATGGCGGCAATGACGGCCTCGATCCACTTCGCCGGCTGTTTAGTCAGGCGGCCGCCAAGTTGTCTCCGGGTGGCATAGTAGTCGTTGAACTCATGCCAGAGCAGATGGACACCGCATTGACCCTGGCAGTCGAGACATTTGGTCGCGATGTCGAAGTCACCACTCGCAAAGACCTGATGGGTAACGAGCGCGCATTGATCGTGAAACGCTTGAAGAGCGGATCAGCGTAATGAACGCTGAACTCCCACCGAAACAGCTTTCAATGATTATCCCGGCGTGTCGTGCCGCTGATATGCCCGCGTACACAGTCCCAGAAGGGTTTGTTGTGAGGGGTTATCAGCCGGGAGATGAAGAGTCGTGGCTGGAGCTGCTGAATCTGGGAGAGTACGGTAGCGACTGGGATAGACCCCGCTTCGACGAGTATCTGACAGGACCTGAGCGGGAGCCTGGGTCTGTGGTTGTGGTCAGAGACGGCCGAGTCGTGGCAGCGACGTTTGCTTCGAGGGAGGTCGGCAGAGACAACACAGGCCGCGTGGACTTCGTCACCAGTCATCCCGATGTAAGGGGACTGGGACTGGGGCGCGTCGTCTGCACAGGCGTAGTCCAGTACCTCGTGAACAGGGGATACGACCAGGCGATCCTGTACACCGACGACTGGCGGCTGCCCGCGATCGGTCTGTATCTATCCATGGGGTTCGAGCCGCAGATGACACGGAGCGATATGCCCGAACGCTGGCGGCGAGTTAGGGAACAGTTGGAGGCCGGCAGATGAAGGAGCTGAGGCTGGGACTCGCGGGACTGGGACACGGTTCGACCGTGCTGGGGGCCAATTCCGCGGACATTCCCATCAATGTAACTGCCATCTGCGACACTGACGAGCGTCGTCTCGAAAGCGTGTCCAGAGAGTACGGAATAGGCCCCGCGACTACCGACTTCCATGACCTCGTTTCGATGCCGGACGTCGACATCATCGGCATCTACACCCCAGGTCCGCTCCATGCCGACCAGATACTTGCCGCCCTCGACGCCGGCAAGCACGTCATGGTGACCAAGTCCATGGTCTACTCAGTTGAGGAAGCCGAGCGGGTTGTCGAGGCTGTAGACAGGACGGGGCTTGTCCTGCTGGTAACACAGACCATGCGTGGCCGCTTCGACTTCATGAACGCGAAGCGCATGTGCGACGCGGGAACTATCGGCGACCTCTTCATGGCAGAGGCCCACTACGTCCACGACCTCCGTCCCGTCTATGAGCAGACCCCTTGGCGTGTGCAGATGCCTCAGGACCTCATACTGGGCGGCGCTTGCCATCCAATCGACATGCTGCGCTGGTTCATGGGAGACATCGCCGAGGTGCACTGCTACGGTCTTCGGAGCGGAGTCTCGAAAGACTACCCGAAGGAAGATACGTTCGTAATCAACCTGAAGTTCGCCTCCGGTAAGATCGGGAGGGTTGCCAACTTCCTCGGAGTCATCCATCCACCGGACGTTCCGATGAACAGCCTCACGGTGTACGGGACCAAAGGCACGATCCTCGACGGCAAGGTACGTCTCGACGCAGACGAGTGGCTTCCACAGCGTGATTCCACCATGGAGTTCCCGTCCCAGCGTGGTCACAGCGGGGAGATGATCGTCATGCTCAAGCACATGGCCGACTGCGTCCTGAACGGCGCGACACCGTGGGTCGGGGCAAGAGAGGGAGCGAGGGTCGTCTCCACCTGCCTGTCCGCGTGGGACTCGCTCAGGTCAGGCCAACCTGCCGAGGTCAGGAACGAGTTCTAAACCGACGTCTGCGACTTAGAGGGTGTCTGAGAAGGTGGTCACTTATGCCTCCTCTCCCTTGAGGGAGAGGATTGAGGTGAGGGTGATAAGTGTAATCCCTCTCATCTTGACCATCTCCCACCAGCGGAGAAGGAATCATTCCTTAGGACATCAACAGAGAGGCGATTGACATGACTAATTCAAATACCATCCAGCAGGCGGGCGCCTACTTGGCCACCGAGTTCTTAGCGATGAGGCCACTCGACGTGATGGTCCAGCCCTTCGCGCCCTCAGACGAGCAGGAAGCGTACGCAATCCAGGAAGCCTTTCTAGGGCGCGTTGCGGAGGAGAGGGGCACTGAGATCTGGGGCTACAAGATCGCGTACACCAACTCGATAATGCGCGAGCGGGCAGGCGTCGATGGCCCGTGTTCAGGCCTTATCCTGACCAACGGCGTCCACGAGTCCGGTGTCACTCTCAACAGGGGCGACTACCTTCGGTTGGGGATCGAGTGCGAGGTGGCTGTCAGAATGGGAGCCGATCTGCCCGCCTCTGGCGCCCCATACACTCGCGAGTCAGTTCTGGACGCTATCGAGTGGCTCGCGGCCTCTTTCGAGGTCATAGACGGACGCGAGGGCGCCGCTGGAGAAGCTCAAAATCCAGCCCTTCGAGCCATCGTGACCAACATCAACAACGGCGGCGCTGTCCTGGCCGAGCCCGTGACGGATTGGCGGTCGATAGACCTCGCTGCGTCACAGGGTAAGATGATCGTAAACGGTGAGATCGTAGGCGAAGGTGTCGGCACAGACATCATGGGGCATCCGCTCGAACCCGTCGCGTGGCTCGCGAACAACCTTGTCGGGCTCGGCAAGAGTCTCAGTGCAGGAGATATGATTCTAACCGGCAGCTTTGCCCCGCCCTACTTCATAGATGCCGGCGACTCAACATCAATCTCAATCGAAGGACTCGGAGAAGCGCACTTTACCGTGAACGGCTAGCTAGCCCAGCGCGTTGTGGCCTGTCAGGTCCCTTCCGAGTATGAGCGTGTGAATGTCGTGCGTGCCCTCGTAAGTATCCACCGTCTCCAGGTTGAGCATGTGCCTGATGGACGGGTGCCCGAGAACGATTCCGGAGCCTCCAAGAATCTCCCTCGCGCTGCGAGCGGCGTTCAACGCGCACCGCACGTTCTCCCGCTTGGCGAGAGACACCTGCGAGAAGCTCATCTTGCCCTGGTCCTTCAGCACGGCGAGCCGCCACGAGAGCAGCAGGCCCCTCGTGTGGTCTGACACCATATCCACCAGCTTGTCCTGTACAAGTTGACGTGAGGCAATCGGCTGTCCAAACGTCTCTCGGGACTGTGAGAAGTCCAGCGCATCCTGGTAAACGGCCTCGGTAGCGCCAAGAACCCCCCAGGTAATGCCATAGCGCGCCTGGGTCAGGCAAGACAGCGGCCCTCTGAGGCCCTTCACGTCAGGCAGCACCGCCGAGGCCGGAACACGGCACTCATCCATCACCAGTTCGCTGGTGACAGAGGCTCTCATGCTCATCTTGTGCTCGATCTTGTTCGCGACGAATCCGGGAGTGTCCGTGGGCACCAGGAAGCCGCGAACGACTCCGTCGTCGTCAGCGGCCCAGACCAGCGCTACGTCGGCTATGTTGCCGTTGGTGATCCACATCTTCGAGCCGTTGAGGACGTAGCTCTCGCCGTCCCTCCTGGCGGTTGTTCTCATCGCGCCTGGGTCGGAGCCGCCCTCGTGCTCGGTGAGTCCGAAGCAGCCGACCATCTCACCGGACGCCAGTTTCGGCAGGTACTCCCTGCGCTGTTCCTCTGAGCCGTATAAGTAGATCGGGTACATCACCAGTGCGCCCTGCACGCTCGCAAAGCTGCGCAGACCGGAATCGATACGCTCCAGCTCGTACATGATCAGCCCATAGGAGACGTTGTTGACGCCAGCCGCTCCGTATTCCGACGGTAAATTGGCGCCGAAGTAACCCATCTCGCCAATCTTCGGTACCAGGTGCTTGGGGAACTCGCCGCGTTCCCAGTAGTCCGCGATGTCAGGAGCTGCCTCAGAGTCGAGGAACTGGCGAGCGGTGGACTGCACCTGCTTCTCCTCGTCTCCGAGCATGTCCAGTACGTTGTAGTAATCGAGCATTTATGATGACCTGCCTGCGAAAGTTCACCGGGATTGTAAACGGAATCTCCTGTTTCGCGGTAGGGCACTCCCAGAGGTCGGAACCACGCGGCTTCTCAGCATGACGGCTAGTCCCCACTCCGAGCCTGGAATAGCTCCACAACGGATCTCATATCTTCAACACTCTCCAGTGAGTCAATGCACTGGACAGCGTCCTCAGTTCGGCCCGCTCCCAGGACCGGCTCAACGAGGAAGTTGAACTTGTCTACAATGTCGGAGCGCGGAATGGGGCTCCCGTAGTCGCCCCTGATTGAAGTAACTGCAGCCGTGTGTCGGCCTCCGCCCCGCGTGAGAATCTCAACGCACGCGCCCGGCCCCGTGACGGCCTCCTGTCGCGACGCACTCCCTACTTGAACGGTTACCCGGTCAAAGAGTGACCGAATGGCGGGATCGGTTATCGCCTCTGGCCTGAAGACTGAGACATCGGTGCGCCCGGTCGCAAGCGCCGCAGCCACGGCGTACGGGATATTGAACTTCGCGGCGAGCATGTTCTGAGGATATCCACCCAGCATCCCGTCCAGCATCCACGGAACTCCGACCGTCACAGACTCAACGTCGTCAGGAGCGATGGTCGCGCCGGCTGCCGCGTCTACCATGGCATCGAGCGTGGCGTGGTTGTAACGGCAGCAGGCGTGAAGCTTGAAGTAGTTCTGCTGTATCCGGTACTCGCCTCCGAGTCCGGCAACCGCCTGACCGGGATCGAATGACTCTCCCAGTATGCTGCCGTAGACGTCGGAGGGCGCGTCGTCCAGCGCGGTGAAGCCGCACTGGTACAAGTCCACCGCCAGCACGCCCTGCATCGACGACCTGCCGGGATACAGGTTCCTTACAGTCGCTCCATCGAATGCGTTGGTCCAGGTATTCGCCGGACTCATGCTGGCCGCAAGGTTGATCACGCCCTTGATGTCCTGCGCCGACCATCCCTTCAGCCTTGCAATCGCCGCGGCAGTGCCAGGTGCGCCCCAGTGTCCGTGCGAGTGGACGTTCGGGTGTGGCGAGCTGGCACCGCCAAGCCTCGAGGTGATCTCGTAGCCAACGATGAGCGCAGTCATGAACTCGCTTCCAGATGCCCCTGACTGCTCCGACACGGCCAGCAGGCCCGGCAGCACGTGAATGGACGGATGTCCGCCACCGAAGCGGTTGCCCTCGTCCATCTCCAGGGCCACCCCTGCAGTGGCGTTCACCAGCGCCGCGGCCATGGGACTGACTCGATGCGGAGTGGCGAGTATCCCAGCGGCCGTGGGCAGCATGTTTTCCGCGGCCCAGGACGCAAGCTGGACGTTTTCGGGTTCCTCCATGCCGGCCGTGATAGCTCCGAACGTGTCCAATGTCACATCACGGGCGGCACCCAGTGCGTCTTCCGACAGGTCCTCGAATGTGGTCTCTGCTGCGAATCGGGCCAGTTCATCCAGGTAATCGACCATCGTACACCTCTCCTCGATCTCATCTGCCCGCCATTGTAGACGAACAGCCGCGTTGACCCACTCAGAAACCTGTTGCTACACTCGCGTCAAGCTAGGCATCCCGCCGGGAGGTTCTACGAGAAGCGTGGCGTTCAGACTCTTGGCACTCGCTGTCTCTCTTGCGCTGGCGCTTGTAGCTGTCGGCGAAGTAGCCCACGCTCAGTCCCAACTTCGGACGGTTGAAGGCGTCGTCCAAAACGCCACCTCTGGAGGAAGCAAGGTCTCTGAGCAGGCGGTCACCCTTCATCGCGTGACCGCGACTGGATTCGACGATCTCACGACAACCACTGACGGCACAGGCGCATTCACCTTCGCCGACTTCGAGTACAACCCCGCCATGTCGTACGGAGTGTCTGTCCGTTACCAGGACGCCATCTACGGGACAGACCTCGATCTGTCGGGTGGATCACCCGGGCCGGTTGTTCTCACCGTCTACGACGGCACGTCGGACGACGGAATAGTATCCGCAGGTTCGGCATCTCTTCTGCTGGCAGACGCAGACCCTACGGACCAGACGCTAGGCGCTCTGGAGATCATTCGTCTCGTAAACCGCTCCGACAGGACGTATGTGCCCGGAGAAGGCATCATGGAGCTGCTGAGGTTCGGGCTGCCTCCTGGGGCGTCTGACCTGGTGCTGGACACCCCTCTCATTGGCGCTGACTACGTGCAGGTGGACAGGGGATTCGCCCTGCTGGCCAGCGTTCCTCCGGGCGAGCACGAGGTAATGTTCTCCTATCGCTTCCCATACGAAGCCTCCCAGTTCACGCTGCAGAAGACGTACAGATACGGCGCCGACACGGTGCGGCTCCTTGCACCCGAAGAAGTCCTTTCAATCTCCAGTCCATCGCTTGGGCCGCCCAATCCAGTCACGATTGGCGAGCGACAGTACCAGGTGGTTGAATCAGAAGGGCTGACTCGCGGGGCGGAGGTGGCAATTGACCTCGGCGGTCTGCCGATGGCGTCTACGGGTCAGCAGATCGGAAACAGGCTCCCTGACCTTCGTTTCGAGTACACGGCGACGGCGATACTGGTTGCGCTCATGGTGGGACTCCTGATCTACGGCGCGGTCTGGAAGACAGATCGCTCATCCAGGTCAGAGACCGAACACCCCGATGGTGAAAGTTCCGAGCTTCAAGATGACGAACGAGTAGTTATTGGCCAGATGATCGGTGACCTGACAGCGAGCTACAAGGCCGGTCAACTTACGGAGCCCGACTACAGGCAGAGGCTAAGGGTGCTCAATGCCCGGCTGACGGCGATCGCAGGGTCTGACTCCTCGTGAGGCCGTCCACATGAGACTGACCACGAGATTCATCTTTAGGTAAAACCACTAATATGCGCCAGTTATGGTCCCTGTCGTACTAAGACAGACCAAAAGGATGTGGGCTAGGGAATCGGCCCGGTTCCTGTTCCCCATGGCGCGACGAATGCTGGCCTCGCTGCGCGACCTGACACCCATAGTCCTAGTCATCGCCTTCTTCCAGATAGTGGTGCTGCGCCAGCCATTCCCGGACATCGGTAACGTGGCCATTGGCCTGGTATGCGTGATGGTGGGATTGGGCCTGTTCATCCAGGGACTGGAGAGCGGGCTTTTCCCCCTGGGCGAGGACCTGGCATGGGCATTTGCCAACAAGGGCAGCCTGGTGGCCTTGCTGGCCTTCTCCTTTTGCCTTGGTTTCGGAACGACTGTGGCCGAACCCGCGCTGATAGCCATCGCTGCTGAGGCGGCTGAAGTGGCGGCTGAAGCGGGGACCATCCACAACAACGACTCGGCCCGAGGCTCCTATGCGCTGGAGCTGCGAATGGTGGTGGCCTTCTCCGTGGGCATCGCCATCGTTCTGGGGGTCTTCCGTATCATCAAGGGCTGGCCGGTCCACTGGCTGATAATAGGAGGCTACGTGCTGGTGACGGCAATGACTGTGTTCTCTCCCGACGAACTAATCGGCATAGCCTACGACTCAGGCGGCGTGACCACCAGCACGATCACAGTGCCGCTCGTTACTGCTCTTGGTGTGGGGCTGGCAAGGTCCATCAGGGGACGTAACGCTATGGTGGACGGCTTCGGGCTCATCGCGTTCGCCAGCCTGACTCCCATGATCGGCGTGCTTGGTTACGGAATTGTGACCTGACGCCAGCTTAAAGCTGGACATGCAAAAATGGATCTACTCAACACATTGGGCGCCACATTTCGGGACGTGATCCCTATCGTGGCGGTCCTTGTCATCTTCCAGGTAGTGGTATTGAGACGACGCCTCCCTAACCCACGCCGGGTGGCGGTGGGCTTCGTGTTCGTGCTTCTGGGTCTGGCGCTGTTTCTCGTCGGATTGGATCAGGCGCTCTTCCCCATCGGGGAGACCATGGCCAGGCAGCTCACCGACCCGGAGACGATCGGGAAGGTTGGCGCAGCCCTGGAGGCTGCCCCGGCGGAGGCCGGGGTTGACTGGCGGGACTATTGGCTGGTGTACGCCTTCGCCGCTGCCATTGGCTTTGCCACCACTGTGGCCGAACCCTCCCTGATTGCCGTGTCTCTGAAGGCGGAAGAGGTGTCCGGCGGAGCCGTCCGGGCCCTGGGCTTGAGGCTGGTGGTGGCTGTGGGTGTGGCAGTGGGCGTGTCGCTGGGATGTTTCCGGATCGTGACCGGCACTCCGCTCCCCTGGTACATCATTGCGGCCTACGTCATCGTCATCGCGCAGACTTACTGGTCCAGCAGGAGCATCGTGCCGCTGGCTTACGACAGCGGGGGAGTTACGACCTCCACGGTGACCGTGCCTGTGGTCGCGGCGCTGGGTCTGGGACTGGCGGCTAGCATACCGGGCCGCAGTCCGCTCATTGACGGTTTCGGGCTGATTGCTTTCGCCAGCGTCTTTCCTATAATGTCTGTGCTGGCATACGCCATTGCATCGTCCTGGTGGAACAGGAGGCGGGGTCAGCAGCCTTCAGACAGGGAACGCAGCCTGGAGGAGCCATGAGACTCAAGCTGATTATCGCCCTGGTCAACGACGACAAGACCGAGGTGGTCATCGACGCTGCGCGGGCCGGCGGCGCGACCGGCGCGACCATCATCAACAGCGTTCGAGGCGAAGGACTGGTACCCGACAGGACCTTCTTCGGCCTGGGCCTGGCGACTATGCGGGACATCATCATGTTCCTGGTTGTAGAGCCCAGGGCCCGGGACATCCTGGAGCGCATAGGCGAAGCCGCCAATTTCGACATGGAACCCGGTGCCGGCATAGCCTTCCAGTTGGATATCGAGGACGCGGTTGGGCTGATTTCCCAGCTGCCAACCATCCACAAAGAGATCGAACAGGAGATATGAACCAGGGGCGACAGATGCGCGTGGAAGACGTTATGACCGCCGAGGTGCACAGCATCGACGGCCTGGCGACAGTGGCCGAGGCTATGGCGCTCATGCGGGAGCACGGCGTCAGCTCCCTGGCCGTGGACCGGAGGAACGAATCGGACGAGGTTGGCATGCTGGTGGTGTCTGACATTGCCAGGAACGTGATTGCCCCGAATCGCTCTCCGGAACGGGTCAACGTCTATGAAATCATGTCCAAGCCCGTGGTGACCCTGCCTTCTGAGATGCTGACCCGCTACGCAGTGCGCCTGCTGGTACGGTTTGACATTTCCAGGGCGATCGTGGTGGACCACGACCGTAACCCGGTTGGTATAGTGACCCTTCGGGACCTGGTGCTGGGGAGCAAGCCTGCATAGCGGATCCACGCTGGCACGCTGGCGACTTTCGAGGGCCGGTCGAACCAGGACCTACCCGAAGAACCCGCCTGTAATATGGTCCGCGATGGTGGACGCTACCAGTTCCGGCCTCTGGAGCGGCACGTCGTGGATGCTGTCTTCCATCCACACCGTCTTGGCCGTGGGGAGCCCCGACTCAGCCCTGGCAATAGCCCCTTCGCGCCGCCATCCTCGCGACTGTGTCGGTGTGACGCTCTTCTGCCGCGCCGGCATCAGCAGTACCGGGCAATCTACTTCAGGGTACAGCTCGGACGGCTTGTGGTCCCACAGAGCGTCTATGATCTTCAGGTGGTTGTCGCGGGTGAGCCTGGAGGCGATGGTTCCATCGTCGTTCACGTCGAAGTTGGCCAGCACTATCTGCTCGACCTCAGGCCGGTCGCTCTTCAGCCATCGGTTGCGAAGGCGTTCCCGGAATGCCTCAAGCGTGACGCCGGTCCACAGTGGTGGGGCCAACTCGCGCCTGGCGTCTTCCAGCGTCCAGCCGGATCTCCTTGAGATCTCGATGGTGCCGCCGTCGACGAAGCAGAGGCCCCGCGCGAGGCCGGGGTATGCTACCGCGTACTCCAGGGCTACGTCCCCACCCCAGGAGTGTCCCACAATTATTGGGTTGGAGATCTCCAGTGCGTCCATGAAACCGTGGAGGTCGGACACAACCGTCGCGAAGTCGTATCCTGTATCGGGCTTAAAGGACTCTCCGTGCCCTCGCTGGTCGATGGCAACCACCCTGAACTGCTGGCTGAGGATCGGGGCCACAAGGTCCCAGATACGGCAGTTAGAGGCAAGCCCATGCACGAGCACTACGGACTGCACATCCTGAGCCTGTCGAAGGACACCCCAGTTGCGGAAGTGGAACGAGTTGCCGTTGACCGATATGTGAGAGTCCGTGGGTTGGGCTACCGCCCGCGCTGAGCTTGACGAATGCGCCATCTCACGATTCACTCTGCTGGTCGGACTGCCGGTGCTGGCTGCGCAGGAACTGCTCCAGCTCCCGGACCATGTCGTCAGCGTCGGGCATCTCGTCGTCTTCAGGGCGGCGAGACGCGTCGTAGCGGCGCTCAAGTTTGGCCACATACGAACTCACGTCCGATCTCTTGGCAATTGCCTTCGTCACGTCCTCCTCGAACGCTTCTCCCGCCAGGTCGAGCTCCTTCAGGTCGACGTCGAAATCGACCAGGCTACGAAGTTTCTCTAGCAGGGCGAGGCTGACCCTCGGGTTTGGGGACGTCTCGACGTAGTGAGGGCTGTGGCCCCAGATGCTCGCGTGGTCAAGGCCGTGCTGGCTGCAGGCGTCCGTAAAGGCAGTGTGAATGCCTGTAGGACCCTGGTAACCGGAGTTCTGGATGCCCAGCCACTTCACCTTGCCTGTCAAAGTCGCTGAGCTCGCTCGTCCCGTTACTCGGGGCTCTCGCGTGTGCGGTACGGCGTCGAGCAGTGCTCCAAGCGAGATCACAACCTCGACCTCACTCCTCACTGCGATATCGGTGATGATGTTCGAGTAGGCACGCCAGCGGAGGTTTGGCTCGGTGCCAATGAACAGGAGCAGGTTTCGGCTCTCGTCATCGCCTTCGAAGTAGTAGAAGTCGTTCCTCGGCCACCGGATGACGCGCTTGCCCCGACGGTCAATTCGTGTATGGGGACGCGTGACGGTGAAGTCGTAGAACTCTTCAGGGTCTATCTCGGCGAACTTCGTGGCCGGGAGCTTGCGGACTATGTACCTGATTGCCCTGGTCGCCGCCTCTGCCGCATCGGGCCACCCGGCGAACGCCACTATCATTGTCGGAAGTTTCAGGTTGGGTGATTCGTGCTCGATCAAACTATCCATGAGAGCAGTTTACCACGATGGCTTTCGGGTGTCAGCGGCGTGATATACTCGGCTCGCCTGACGTTGGCCTTGTACACGATTAGGGGAGACCTATGAGCGATCAGAACGTGATTGGAGTTTCAGTGACAGCGCCTAACGCGCAGGTGGCCGTCGACAGGATAAAGCAACTCGACGAGCTCGGAATCGGTTGCGCATGGCTCACATCGAGCGGGGGAGGAGGCGAGGCTGTGACCGTACTCGCGGCAGCCGCAGCCGTCACGGATGAGATCAGGCTCGGCACGTCCATTGTGCAGACTTGGTCGCGCCATCCGGTCACGCTCGTCCAGCAAGTGCAGGTTATAGACAGCCTTGCGCCCGGGCGGTTCAGGTTGGGCGTCGGGCCAAGTCACGAGGCAGGCATGATAAGCACCTTCGGCGTGGATTTCCGGGCGCCGATCGGCCACCTTCGGGAGTACCTGCAGATACTGAGGTCGCTGATGCACACCGGAGCGGTCGAGTTCGAGGGCCGCTGGTACTCGGCCAACTCCTCGATATCAGGCCCCATGGATGTGCCGATCATGGCTTCAGCGCTACGACCGGGGGCGTTCGAGACGTGCGGCGAGTTGTCAGACGGCGCCATTAGCTGGGTGTGTCCTCACTTCTACCTGAGAGACACGGCGGTACCCGCCATGAAGCGAGGTGCGGAGTCGGCAGGCCGGGAGGTACCGCCACTGATCGCCCACGCTCCCGTGTGTGTCACTGACGATCTGGACGCTGCGAGAGACGGCGTTAGGGCCAGGCTCGGCTACTTCCCGAGCATTCCCTTCTACGCCAACATGTTCGCTGAGGCAGGCTTCGAGGGCACACCCGATTCAGGTTGGACCAACGAGATGCTCGATGAGGTCTTGATCGCGGGAGACGAAGCTGCTGTGGCGGAGCGTATCCAGACCATCTTCGACTGGGGCGCTACTGAGGTGCTGCTCACACCGGTCCCCGCCGGTGATGATCCAGACACCGACGAACGAACGCTGAAGCTGCTGGCTGAAGTCCAACAGGGCTAGTACCGGTCCCAATTTAGTTCTGCTGAATATGATCGTTCGTCCTGAGCTTGTCGAAGGGCGGTATGCCAGCCAAGCCAATTTACTAAAACCATCTCGAAGCGGTACTAGGCCTCAAAAGCAGCTATGATCCTTATCCTCGAAAAATTCGCGTCAGTCACCGTCACAGCCAATACGACCTGGGTGTTTGCCGTGCTATCAGATGGCGAAGGAAACTCGACTACGGTTGAGATCGGTTCCCGCCAGGTTGCCGAGGCCCTCAAGGGTATGGCCTCGGTGCTGAGCGATGAGGAAGTGACGGACGAGTCTGACATCGAGGGACTGCTCGATCTCTCTCCCTACATGTTGCGTCGCGACCCGACGTCAGGCACAGCCGTCAGCGGGCTGCGCAGCGCTGTTGCCCAGCTGTGCGCGATGCGATCTAACATCAGCCTGGGCGAGTACCTGGGCGCAAAACCGACTGAGAGGGTCCAGCTCTACGCCAACATCAACAGGTCGCTGTTCGCCACCGACCGTACCCCGGCCGACTTTGGTCGAGTGGCCGAAAGAGCGGCAAACGCCGGATTCAAGGTGTTCAAGTGCGCGCCTTTCGACGAGGTTAGACCGCCATCGTCGCCTGACCGGATCCTGGAAGAGGCGGGCACTGGGCTGGAAAGGGTCCGCGCGGTCCGGGAGGCGGTTGGCGGCGACGCGACCGTCCTGGTCGACTGTCACAGCAGGTTCGAGCGTGACACGGCCCCGTTGATAGTTGATGAACTGGCGAAGCTCAACGTCGGCTGGTTCGAGGAGCCGGTGCAGCCGACGTCGGACCCCGAAGACCTGGCCGCGATCGCGCGATGGGCGCCGATGCCGGTAGCAGGAGGAGAATCGGGATACGGCGTCGAGTTCTTCGGCGGCCTGCTGGACACTGAGGCGGTGTCGATAGTCATGCCTGACATCAAGCACTGTGGCGGCGCGGTCGAGGCCGTGACCATTGGCCGTTCCACGGGGTCCAGGGGTAAGGGCTTCTCGATGCACAGCCCGTCCGGGCCTATCTCGCTGCTTGCGAGTGGCCACGCGACGGCTGCCGTGCCAAACTCGATGCCGCTTGAGCACGCAGTCTACGAGGCAGACTGGAGAGCCGACCTTCTCACACCGCGCGAGCGCGTGGAAGACGGACACCTGTATCTCACAGACACACCGGGCCTCGGCGCGGAACTGTCCTGGGACCTTGTAGAGCGGTTCGGAAGGGTATGGGACTAGTACCGGTTCCACTTAATTCTGGTGACTATGATCGTTCGTCCTGAGCTTGTCGAAGGGCGGTGTGCCAGCCAAGTCAACATGTCAAAAGCACGTGGAAATGCCACTAGGTAAACAGACAAAGAGGAGTTGGGAGTGACTGAGACACGCCCTGAAGCAAAATTCTCCTGGTTCATTCCGATAGACGGCGACGGCGCCCACATTGGTACCGTCCAGGCCGAACGCCCACCCACGTTTGACTACCTGCGTGACGTGGTCCAGACGGCGGAAGACGAGGGTTACTACTCGCTGCTCATTCCTACGCGGTTCGCCAATGGGCTGTTCGACGAAGGGGAGCCCCTGGCCGAGACCTGGACGATGGCGACGGCGCTTGCGGCGGTCACGAGCAGAATCCGGTTCCTGATCGCGCTGAGGCCCGGGTTCATCTCGCCGGGACTGTTTGCTCAGATGGCAGCGACTCTCGATCAGATCAGCGGCGGTCGAGTCGACATCAACATCGTCCCAGGCGGAATCCAGGGCGACTTTGAGCGATTCGGTGAGGAAAGTGACCACGAGCACCGCTACGCGCGAGCCGAGGAGTTCATAGCCGCCTGTCGCACGCTCTGGGAGTCGCCGGAGCCCAAGAACTTCGAGGGCGAGCACGTCAGGCTTAACGGGGCCTTCTGCTCGCCTGGTCCTGTGGGCGATGGTCCTAAATTCTACCTCGGCGGGGCGTCGGAGGCAGCACTCGGACTTGCCGGAAGGCAGTCGGACGTGTATCTAGCATGGATCCTCCCACAGGATGCCCTGGGACCGTTCTTCGACCGCGCGAGGGACAAGTTCGCCGAGGCAGGCCGTACAGGCAGCTTTGGACTGCGCACGCACCTCGTCGTTAGGGATACCGAGGCAGAGGCGTGGGATGCGGCTGAAGAGCTGCTGTCCCAGGCAGCCTCCGTGGTCAAAGACCAGCGAAGTTCAGCATTTGCAGGCACTGCGATGGTCGGACAACGGGCGCAGGCCAGGGTAGTCGAGGACCACAGGGTCGGAGACCACCTGTGGAACGGTATCTCCACAGTGAGGGTAAACTGCGGTACGGCCATCGTCGGCGATCCCGAGCAGGTAGCAAACGAGCTGCTCGGCTACTGGAGACTCGGCATCGACGAGTTCATCCTGTCCGGCTTCCCGCACGTCGAGGAGTGCAGCCGCGTGGCCTCAGACGTGATCCCGCTTCTGAAGACGTTGATCGAGGCTGAATCGCCCACGTAGGTAGAGTTACTGAAACCCGCCGGCCCACCGTGCGAGCGCCTTACCAGGGTCGGCGATCTCCTCCACGGAAGTGTAGTAGAAGTCCTGCCAGCCCTTCTCCGGCAGCCCAGTGAAGAGCATCAGGTTCAGCGGATACTCCTCGCTGTCGGTCACGCGGCGAAAGTCGTCCCTGAAGAGAAACGTCGGCTTGCCCAGCGCGATGGCCATACCAAGCTCGACCATCACCCCCTCATCAGGCGGCACCGCATTCACAACGGCAAAGATCGCATCAGAGTCACGGACATCCCGGAAGTCGGCCTGCCCGATCCTGTACGCCCATCCAGCGACTGACAGGTCCTCCTGGTTATTACGCGCGAATGGCTCCCAGACCTCCAGACCAAGAGACTCTAGCGCCACAATGATATCAGGAAGCAGCTTCTCCTTCTGCTGAGCAGAAAAGCCATACGGATTGGCAAGGTAGATGGTCTTCGGTTTGTCCATAGGTTAGCGAAGTGACCGCCTCTACTCAGCCCCACACAGAGTGCAGGCCAGCGCGAACATGATCTTCGTGCCGCTTACCAGGCTTGCGATGCCGACAGACTCGTCGGTGCCGTGGGCCCGTGAGAGCATGGGATCATCGTCAGGGTGGGAGCCGGAGAAACCGTAGGTGATCACGTTCAGCGGGCGCGTGAAGCGCGAGTCGGTGAAGCCCGTGCTGATCGCAGGCACCCACTGGATGTCGTCTCGCTCCAGCGCCATCGCGGTCGCGGCCTGGATATGCTCGGCAAGCTCGGTCTCGAACTCTGACGAGTTGGGCACGGCCATGTAGTCGATCTCGTACGTGACGCCGGGGATGTCTTCTTTGATGCGGTCGAGCTCGGCACGCAGGTAGTCGTCATCCTGGTGCGGAAGTGTGCGGACGTCGCAGGTGAGATTGATCTGCTCAGGCACGCTGTTCGACTTTACGCCCCCGTTTATCATCGTCGGCGTGATCGTCATGCGGGACAGCGCGGTGAGCATCGAAGCGAAGCGCGGGTTGTCCTCGGACACCTCAGCGATTATCTCATCGACGTTCTCAGCCGACGGCGCGTGCTCGATGGCGAAGTTGGAGAGATGAGCAAACAGGCTGGTCGACGTGTCGCGCTCAGGCTCGTAGTTCTCTATACGGTTGAGAAGCTGCGACAGCCTGTAGAGCGCGTTGGTGCCCTGCCACGGGACCGACGCGTGCGCGCTGACGCCCTTGACCTCGAACTCCACCTGGAGGCGGCCCTTCTCGCCGACTCCTAAGATATAGGTCAGCCCACCAGCAGCCTCAATCGGAGTTCCACCACCCTCGTTGACTGCGTACGGAGCGGTGATCTTCTCAGGGTAGTTTTCCGCAAGCCAGCCGAAGCCGTACCGGCCCCCGTGCTCCTCGTCCGCGCCCGAGCAGAGGATGAGGCTGTCGCGAAGCTGCACGCCATTGCGCTTCAGCAGTCGCATGGCCATCAGTTGCGCAGCCAGCAGACCCTTGCAGTCGGACGCTCCCCTGCCATAGATGCGGCCCTCGTGAATGGTCGCACTGAAGGGCGGGAACATCCACTTCTCCTCCTCTTCGACCGGAACAACGTCCGTATGAGACATGAACATCAGCCGGGCCTGAGAGTTGCTGCCCTCGATCCTGGAGATGATGTTGCCGCGCTCAGGCACGCGACCGAGTATCTCAGAGTCGATGCCGTCCTCGGCGAGCCAGTCGCGGACGTACTCGCAAACAGGCGTCTCGTCGCCAGTCGGCATGAACCCCGTGTTCACGGACGGGATCTGTACGAGGTCGCGGTGCAACTGGACGATCTCGTCTTCCATTGCGTCAATCTGGGCGAATATGGCTCTCAAGTCCGGCATTGGCATCTGTGAATCTCCCGTCTACTTGAATAGGTACCTGGCCATGAGCAGTCCGGCGACGCTCTTTGCATCCTGGATCTCGCCGAGCCTTATCAAACGGTCCACCCTTGACATGGGAATCGGCTCGACCGTGATGTCCTCGTCCTCGTCACTCGGCAGTTGACTGGGGACGAGATCTCGCGCGATGTAGAGGTAGAGGAACTCGGTGCAGAACCCCGGGGACGAGTAGACGCCGCCTAAGGCTCGAAGGTCCCTGGTCGCGTACCCAATCTCCTCCTGCAGCTCACGCTGGGCTGTATCGTCCGGCGACTCCCCTTCCTCGATCACGCCTGCTGGCAGCTCAAGCAGCGACTGTCCGGCAGGGTATCGGTACTGCCGTACGAGAAGCACGTTGTCTTCCCGGTCGATGGGGATGATCGCTACAGCGCCAGGGTGCTGCACGACCTCGCGCGTGATCTGTTTGCCGTCTGGCATCAGGATGGTGTCCACCCTGGCCTGGATGATCCGGCCACTGAACACCGTCTCCTGGTTAATCGGCTGTGGCTGTTCCACCATCTTCTCTCCGTCAGGTTCTAGGCAGGGGATGTAAGGTTGTAGACCAGCCCCAGGCGCCGGGTGAGTTGGTTGTAGAACGCAGTCCTGGGCTGCGAGCGCAGGAAGCGCGCCGTGTAGGGACTTCTCCGGATGGTAACCCTGAAGTCCGGCGCCAGCTCCACGTCCTCCATACCGTCCACGCTCAGAGAGGCGTGCTTGGCCCCTGTCGCCGACAGCGCTACCTCCGTGTCGTGGGGCAGCACCAGGCCGTCCCGTAGACCCGTGTGCGGCGCGACAGGCTGGAGCATCATCATCTCCGCCTCGGGGAAGAAGATTGGGCCGCCCGCTGAGAGCGCGTAGCCCGTGCTACCGGTGGGAGTGGAGACGATCACGGCGTCAGCCCGGTACTGCGTCAGGAACTGGTGGTCCACGATGGTATCTATGTCGAGGAGTGTGGAAACGCCGCCGCGTCCCACCACCACGTCGTTGAGAGCATCTGCGCTGAGATGAAGCTGGCCGTCAGCGTCGGTCACCGTAGCCCGCAGCATCATTCGGCCCTCTACACGCATGTCGCCGTTCATGTACGCCGGCAGACGCTCTGCGGCGTCCTCGACGCGAAGCTCGCTCATGAAGCCAACCCTGCCCATGTTGACGCCCACCACTGGGACCGAGTGCTCCGCGATGGCGTGGACGGTGCGCAGAATCGTCCCGTCGCCACCGGCTACCACAACCAGCGAGGTCTCAGGTAGCAGGTCTGAACGGCTATCCACCTCGAACGCCGACGACACCCACGACTGGGCGCGAAGGTCCAGGCTGGCGATTAGCGAGTCGATAAGGCACGGCGCTTCAGCGACCAGCGCGTTATAGACGAATCCGATCAGTGGCATGTGAGAAGCAGGTCCATAGTTGTCATCAGGCGGTGTCAGTTTACCAGCTTTGCGTCCAGCGAATGTGATGAGCGGTGTGCCCACACCTCGTTAACCAAAGTCTTGGAATTATCTGAAAAAAGTACAGATTAACGCTGGAAGCAATGGAGCCATAGAGAGTTTCATGGAATATGTATTAGTAGGCAACAACCGTCTCACGTGTTGTTGGAGACAGGGGACGAGGTGAATGCCACTAAATCGCGAGTGGTGCGGGGGAGAGATCTATTGGGCGCAAATCCTAGAGTAATCGCAGCAACAATTGCGGTGGCGGTTGCCACTTTCCTGTTCAGCCTGGTCGCGCCCCCGCTGCTGTCGCTCGCACCCTCAGGTGCCGCCTTCGCCCAGGAAGGGCCAAAGATCGAAGTCGAGCTTGACCCGGTCGGGATGGTCGTTCAAGGTACCGAGATCGAATTCACCCTGACATTCAGCAACGTGACCGCAACTGGGACGAGTTACCAGGTCAAGGTGCTCAGAGGCGGGAATCACGATGTGACCGATTGCCCCGGCGAAGGTGCATTCAGTCAGATGACGGAGATTACCCCAGACAATGGGTCCGCCACCACAACGGGAACGATTTCTACTTCCTGCCCGGCCGGCCGCAGCTTCCTGATCGCAAGCCTCTACGACAGCGATGACAACGAGATCACCTCGACGGCTATGGGCTTCCTGATTTCCGGCATCCAGTCATGGAACTTGAACAATGCCAGCACCACTCCCTATGGAGTAGATCTGCCAACCCTCGGGAGTCCCGCCGGTATGTGGGCTGCGGGCGCGAATTACAATGGCGGTGGCAATGGCGTAACACGGTTCTACATCGTCGACTCAACCAATAGGAAGATCCATGTCTATGACCTTGAAGGCAACACATTCACCTTTAGTCCTGACAATGATGACGGAATCACGTCCCTTGCGTACAAAGAGAGTTACGACATCGCGTCAACTACCAACCCCTGGGGGATCGTCCTGGAAAAAGGCAAACTCTGGGTCGCTGATGGTCACGACAGGAAGATCCACGAATACAGTAAGCAATCTGGCGAGTACGTGTTGTCCAGGGAATATGGCCTAAACGCGAGTAGTACGAGTCCCCGGGGGATGCACTTCACCGGTGAAATATATGTAGCCGACGATGATGCCAACAAGCTCTTTGGCTACGAAGTTCAAAAAAATTCGAGAACTCCAGAGATTTACTCGCTCACGAATGGCAACGATAGTCCGACCGGCATCTGGGCAAGTGGGCACGTCATGTGGGTTGCAGACTCTGAGGACAACAAGCTCTACGCCTACGACATGTACCCCAATCGGCGCCACATGCCCGAATGGGACGTAAGTGGGATCACCGATAGTCCCGCCGGCATCTGGTCGGACTACTGGCACATGTATGTACTGGACTCGTCTAATAACACGATCTATGCCTACAGGCTGCCAAATAAGTACAATGCACGCCTTTCGGTCAGTGGCCCAACCTATGTCAAGT
Organism: Dehalococcoidia bacterium; assembly: GCA_965116415.1. GTDB lineage: Bacteria > Chloroflexota > Dehalococcoidia > Lucifugimonadales > UBA1123 > VXRN01. The sequence continues at coordinate 3,143,744 of OZ220693.1, read as the reverse complement.
ACGCCGAGAACCGTACCGGCAAAGTGGCGTCATACTCCGTCTCAAGCCCACAACACTTGAACTGGTCGCTTGTCCCGTCCGGCGACCACCAGCACTTCTACATAACCAGCAACGGCCACCTCCATTTCAGAACCCCACCTAACTTCGAAGATCCGAAGGACAACGGCGGTGACAACATCTATGAGATGGTCATAGAAGTCTCGATTCCACAAGTCGGCGCTTACCAACCCATAAAGGTCACACACTACCCAGTGAGGGTAGAAGTCACGGACGTCAAAGGTGAGCAGCCACACTTCTCAGATACGAGCACAACCAGGGAAATTGCTGAGAATACGTCTCCTGGCGTAAACGTTGGCGATCCCCTGGATGTTGATGTCGAACCGCGGGACGAGGATCCTCTGACCTATTCGATTGATGGTTCAGACGCTGAGTCATTTGATTTCTCGACCTCGACAGGGCAGATCATCACAAAGGCCGCGCTCGATTTCGAGCATAAGCCAAGCTACTCGGTGAGAGTCTCCGTCCGCGATGACGAAGACAAAGCAGAGAATCCAAGCACCTCTATCGACGACTGGATCAATGTCACCATTGACGTCACCGATGTCTACGAAGGGCCCCGGGTCGACGGGCCTGGCTACGTCGACCACCCGGAGACAACACGGCAGGTTGCAGAGTACACCGCTCACGATCCGAACAACCGGCCAATCACCTGGAGGCTCTCTGGAGTCGACTCCGGGCAGTTCCTTCTTTCTGCTACAGGTACACTCAGTTTCAGCTCTGTTCCCGACCACGAGACTCCCGGAGACCGGGACGGAGACAACTACTACGAACTGACGATCACAGCCACCGGCGGGACCGAGTCGGGCTCACTGGACGTGACCGTCTACGTCAGTAACGTAAACGAAGCCCCGACCTTCTCCAAGAGCCGGGACACCAGAAGCGTCGTTGAGAACACGCCCTCTAACCAGAACGTCGGTGACCCGGTTACGGCGTCCGATGTTGATGAATACGACTCCTCCTTGACCTACGAGTTGGGTGGAGACGACGCGTCTTCTTTCAGAATCGACTCACCGACAGGACAGATTCTGACATCTGACCCTCTCGACCATGAGACGAAGTCCTCCTACAGCGTCGAGGTCATCGTAAGTGACTCGTACAACTCGACCAGTTCCATCAATGTGGCCATAACGGTCACCGACACCAACGACCAGCCCGAGTTCGCCGACACCTCAACCACCAGGAGCGTGGTGGAGCACACCAACAACGCACCCGTCGGCGCTCCAGTTGCCGCCACTGACCAGGATGGTGACAACCTCCACTACGAACTGACAGGCGGGGCTACCTCCACATTCTCGATCGATCAAAGGATAGGACAACTGACGACAGTTGGCGCACTGGACAGCGAAACTCAAGACACTTACTCCGTCACCGTCTCGGTCCGCGACAATAGGGACGACGAGGGTCAACCGGACACCGCCGAAGACGATTCCATCACTGTGACCATCACCGTCACCGATGGAAACGACAAGCCAGCTTTCCCGGGGGCTACGACGTCTATTGATGTGCCCGAGAACACACCCGCCGGGCAGGACATCGGCGCGCCGGTCGAGGCCATTGACCCTGACGACGACATAGATCTGACCTACTCTCTGACCGGAACCGACGCCAGCCACTTCGACATAGTTACATCGACCGGCCAGATTAAGGCCAAGGGCACTCTCAACTACGAAGGCAGCAGGAAGAGCTACTCAGTGACCGTGCGGGTCACCGACGGCAGAAACGTGCAGGGCGCAGTCGATCAGACGATTGACGACACCATCGAGGTGACGATCAACGTCACTGACGTGGATGAGGATGGATCGCTCACTCTATCGCCTGCGCAGCCGCCGGCCGCCTCTCTGGTCACGGCGACTCTTTCGGACCCCGATGGGGACATTTCAAACCTCACCTGGACATGGGAGACCTCCACCAGCACTGACTGGAGCGACGTAAGAACGGCCACGTCCAGCGACGGCACCTCCGACAGCTATACCCCGGCAGACGCCGATATCGGAAAGAGCCTTCGGGTCACGGTCTCCTACACGGACAGATTCGGTTCGGGCAAGATTGCCACGACTACCGCAACCATCGCGCATGGCAACCAGCCTCCGACCCTGTCTGGCCATCAGACGCTTGAATACGCTGAGAACAAGACAGGCGCGGTGGCGACCTACACCTTCAGCGACCCGGAGGGCGAAGATGTCACGTTGGAACCCACCGGTATCGACGGCAGCCACTTCAGGTTCAGCGGTGGACAGCTCCACTTCAACGCACAACCCGACTTCGAGAACCCGTTGGATTCCGGCAATGACAACACTTACGAGCTGACTATCGTGGCTGACGACAAGACGAGGACGACCTCGCTTCCCGTCACCGTCACGGTCACAGACGTGAACGAGCCTCCACAGTTCCCCGGCAGTGACACCGGTATTAGAAGTGTCACTGAGAACACCGCCGCTGGACAGAACGTCGGCGCAGTCGTAGCGGCAACTGACCCTGAGGATGATGAGCTTACCTACACACTCAGTGGAACGGATGCCAGTCACTTCGACATCGCGACATCCACAGGACAGATACTTGCCAAGTCCGAGCTGAACTATGAAGGCACGAAGAGCTACTCGGTTGGAGTATCTGTCACGGATAACAAGAACACCGATGGTAGTAGCAACTCGGCAATTGACGACACCATCAACATCACTATCTCCGTGAGCAACGAGGACGAAGCTCCCACCGTAACCGGCGCCACCTCAACGAGCTTCGCCGAAAACGGCACGCGCCCGGTGGCGACTTACATAGGAAGGGACCCAGAGGGTGCCTCCGTATCCTGGACGATACATGGCACCGACAGTGCGTACTTCGCAATATCCAACAGTGGTGCGCTCAGCTTCGACCCGGCCCCTGACTTCGAGGACGCGAAGGACTCGGACAACAACAACGTGTACCACGTGACGGTGCAGGCGTCAGACGACAACAAAATCGATGACCTTGACGTAACGGTCACCGTCACCAACGTCGAGGAGGCTGGAACGGTCAGCCTGTCGTCGGTGCAGCCGCAGGTGGGCACACCGCTGACGGCCACCCTGCACGATCCCGACGAGGTCGTTTCAGCCGTCACGTGGACGTGGCAGAGTTCCACCCGAAACAATGGAGGCTGGTCGACCATCAGCGGTGCCACTTCTACTGACTATACGCCTCAGACTGGCGATGTCAGCAGGTATCTGCGCGCGACCGCCTCCTATGACGATGGATTCAGCACTGGCAAGAGCGCGAGCGCCGTATCCTCAAACACGGTGCGCACCAAGCCGGTCAACAACACCCCGCCGAATTTCGGATCGAACTCAGAGAGCCGCTCGGTGCAGGAGAACTCTGCGCCCGGCACCGACGTCGGAGGTCCCATCACGGCCTCGGATACCGACGACACGCTGACCTACAGGCTCAACGGGTCTGACGGCTCGATGTTCAGTATCGTCCCGTCTTCGGGGCAGATCCAGACCAGGATGCCCTTGGACTACGAGTCCAATACCAGGTACTCGGTCACAGTGAAAGCTGTGGATCCCTCGAACGCCTCCAGCACTATCCCGGTGACGATCTCCGTAACGAACGTAGACGAGCCTCCCGTGGCTGTCGATGACAGCGCGACCGCCGCAGAGGACGGATCGGCAGTTTCAGTCGACGTTCTCGCAAACGACAGCGATCCCGAGGGCCAGAGTTTGACCCTTGCATCGGTCACGCAGCCCTCAAATGGCAGCGCAGTCGTGGAGAATGGGCAGGCAAAGTACACGCCCAACGCTGGCTACTACGGACCGGACCAATTTACGTACACCGTGTCGGACGGCAGCCTCACATCTGTCGGCAACGTACTGGTGAGTGTCGCACCCACGGCCGACTCGACTGTCCAGCTCGCCGAGATACCAATTCAGTTCGTGCCGATAGACGGTGGCGGAGAGCGGATACTCCTGTCCGACTACTTCTCGGACCCTGATAGCGGTTACCCGCCCTACCAGGCGACGAGTTCGGAAGCCGCCATCATGACGGTGGAGATCTCAGAAGGCTACCTGAGCATCACGCCGGTCGGGATAGGTGTGGCGACGACCACGCTGACCGTCTCCGACACACCGGGTATTAGGCAGCAGTTCAGAGTGGTTGTGTACAGACCAGTGGTTGAACGCACAGAAACTGAGACCGTGTTCATCGTCGATCCCGATACCGAAACCACGCTGGTCTCGAAGAATGGAGTCCTGTCCGTTCAATTCCAGGCAGGTTCAAGAAACCAGTTCTTCCAGGTCGCCATCGACGCACAGAGCAACAACTGCGGTGTTGAAGCGCCGGTCGGTCACCAGCACGTCTGCGTTCTCGTTGACCTCTTCGACCTCGGTGCCGAATCGATCGATGAGAACCTCAGCCTTCCGTCGACACTGGAAGTAACCTTGGATCAGACCCAGTACAGCGCCATTCTGGCGGCAGTAGGCAGCGGCGAGTTCTCGATGTGGAAGGGCCACGGTCCGGAAGACATCACCTGGGAGCTGATGCAAGAGTGCCCGGACCCGCGCGGAACGGACGAATGCTACGAACTAACCGCCGACCAGAACGGCAATGGCGGCAAGATTACCGTATACAACATCCCGGGCTTCAGCGAGTTCGCTGCAGGTTCGGACCAGCCCGCACCTCCGCCCACAGAACCGCCCACGACAACTCCACCTCCTACCACCGGCGGTGGAGGCTCCGGCGGCAGTTCAGGTGGAGGCTCCGGCGGCAGCGGCAGCTCCGGCAGCGGGTCCGGCAGCAGCAATCGCAAAAACATTGATGTCGAATACCAGGGCAACCAGACTCCTCAGATCTTCGGGCGGACCAACGTAACTTACAGCGAGAACGGGACTGAACCGGTCGCACAGTTCGAAGCTGAGGACGCGGACGACGATGAAATCACCTGGTCGCTGCTCGGCTATGACAGGAGCAAGTTTGAGATCTCCCAGGAAGGAGTGCTGAGCTTCAGGAGTCCGCCGGACTACGAGGACCCGCAGGGAAGGGACGGCAACACGTACCGACTAATCCTGCAGGCCGAAGACGATGGCAGGCCCAGCGAGTACGACGTACATAACCTGCGTGTGACCGTCACCCAGGTCAACGAGCTTGGAGAGCTGAGCGGCGACGCCGAACTGACGCTGCCTGAGAACAGCATCGAAGCAATCGCCCAGTACCAGGTCGACGATCCCGAAGAGGGCGCCATCACCTGGTCGCTGTCCGGGCCGGACGCAAGCGCGTTTACGATCGACGAGCAAGGCAACCTGTCACCGCTAGCCGCACTCGACTTCGAGAACCCGGGCAGCGCGGATGACAGCAACGTACACACTCTGAAGATCACCGCAACCGACGACGGAAACCCTGAACTTTCGGCGGACATGGACGTATCGGTCACGATCACCAACATAAACGAGGCTCCTCTGGTCGGTGACATACCAGGTGTCGATCTTGGCTCAGACGATCAGGCGTGGTTGATTGACCTCGGAATGTACTTCACCGACCCCGACGGGGACGACCTGGGGTACCACTTCTCCGGACAGAACATCACCGACGTGGCGCTGGCCCATCTCGCGGACGGCACCCTGTCAATAGACCCGGTCAGTGGAGGTGAGGTGTCGTTCTACGTGGTCGCCACCGACGCAGGAGGTCTGAGTGCGGTAACCAGCGTAGCGGTCTCGGTCACAGAGCCTGAGCCGGTACCCACGCCTGTTCCTGCGGTGACGGTACCAGTGCCGGTGAGCACTCCTGCTCCTGCGGTGGTCGTCCCGGCGCCGACGCCGACCGTGCCTGAACCGGCAATAGTCGCACCAGAGCCTGAGCCGACGTTCGCGCCTCTGCCACCGCTGGTGGAACTCAGGATTCACAACCAGACGCAGGAGCCCGACTCAGTATCCAAGGTGATAGTCGCGTTCGCGCTTGAACCCGTGGACGAGCCGATAGAAGAGGTGGCGCTGCCACCGGCGCCGACACCAGAGGCTCCTCAGAAGGTCTCTCCGATCGACGAGGAAGTGGACGGGCACTCCCCTGTCCCACTCTCGGCGACGCTGGACAGCAGTGGAGGTATTTTCACAATCTGGCTGATCATACTCCTGGCGTTTGTCGCCTTAGTGACTGGAGGTTACGCGGTCAGAATGTACGTAATACATCGCCTGTAGACTGAACCTCCGCGGCATGGCTGGGCCGGGGTCTATCCAGCCATGTCGCGGATTCCCTCGACTACCCCAAAGGGGAAAATTCTCACAGCGACTATTGACACACGATCAGGCAAGCTGATAATTTTAACTTCGTGATGAAATTCGCAACCGCCAACTTCTATTTCTGGACCTACGCTTATTTTAGCGGCCCCCACGCTGCCGGCTGAGTCATAGCGTCCAGAGCCTGAAGAAGGCAAAGACAGACAACAAGACCCCAGTCGGCAGCGACTGGGGTTTTTGATTGTCTGGGCAAAAGGCAGTCAACAGAGACACGGGAGGACATCGGCCGATGCAAGAGTCACCTACCAGGGATGTGAACGTCGTGAGTACCAGCCAGCTAATCAGTCCAGTTGAACTGGTCAAGGAGATACCTGTCAGCGCCGCAGCCGAGCAAACGGTGCTGGAGGGTAGAGAGCAGATCAGAGCCATACTGCGCGGAGACGACAGCCGCATGATGATGGTCGTCGGGCCGTGCTCGATTCACGATGAAGAAGCTGCCGTCGAGTACGCGGGGCGCCTTCTCAAGCTGCGAGAAGAGCTCGCGGACCGACTGCTGATCGTAATGCGTGTGTACTTCGAAAAGCCACGCACGACCGTCGGCTGGAAGGGTCTGATTTACGATCCGCACCTGAACGACACGTTCGACATCGACGAGGGTCTGCGGACAGCCCGCCGGATGATGCACTCGATCACCGAGCTGGGCGTCTACACGGGCACCGAGTTCCTGGACCCCATAGTCCCACAGTACCTGGCAGACCTGGTCTGCTGGTCCACCATTGGCGCGAGGACGACCGAGAGCCAGACGCACAGGCAGATGGCGAGTGGCCTGTCGATGCCCGTCGGATTCAAGAACGGCACGGACGGCAGCGCCCAGATTGCTGTGGACGCGATGATCTCCGCAAAGTCGCCGCACGCTTTCCTCGGGATTGACCACGACGGTCAGACCGCAGTCATCCACACCGGTGGAAACCCCGACGGACACCTCGTGCTGCGCGGCGGGCGCGAAGGCCCGAACTTCGGCGCCGAGTCGATCGCTGAGGCCCACAGGATGCTCAGCTCGGCGCAGGTCCGGTCCGAGCTTCTCGTCGACTGCTCCCATGGCAACTCGAACAAAGACCACGAGCGACAGCAGATCGCCTTCAGGGACGTTGTCGGACAGCGCGCGAGCGGCAACGAGGCCATCATCGGCTGCATGTTGGAGTCGAACCTGAATCCCGGCGCCCAGAAGCTGAACGGTGGCCGCGAGTCGCTGCAGTACGGAGTGTCCATCACCGATGCCTGCATCGGATGGGACGAGACCGAAGAGCTGCTCCGCTGGGCGCACGACCAGGTGGACGCCAGGGTACCCGTGACCGCAGACTAAACGTCCACTCATCTTGCATGGGTAGCGAAGTCACGTCGGTCACACTCTGACGGAATAGCAAGGGCCCCGCTGGGAATGTTGCCACGTTTCTGCGGGGCCCTCCTCTTGCCACACGAAGTTCGCCTTCTGCTAATTCTGCTCGTACAGAAGCGTGTCCGGGTGGAAGGCATACCACCCGAACCAGAAGGAGACGTAGGACGGCAGCCTGGCCAGTGTCTCTCCGCCTGGCCCAGTCAGACCCGTGTCGGACACCTGCCAGACCTGTCCATCGTCGTCAACCACCGTCTGTGGGACGGCGGCTGTCTGCTCTTCTGGATTCAGGGCGAACTGCCTGCCATCTCGCTCGAAGACCCGCGCGTCCGACGAGATCGATGATGCCAGAATGACGATCTCAGTATCGCCGATGGCGTCGTTGACCAGTCTTACCTCGTTCAGGTCTTTTATCGGAAATGCCTTGTGGCTGTCATCTTCGCTGAGGGCCAATACCTCGTCTTTCACGTCGAGACGACCGTCGCGGTTCCACACGGGGAACATGGTGCCCGGGTCCTCGCGATAGGCATAGTAGATGGACCGCGTGTCTGACTCGGGCTCGTAAAACCTTGGCGCGTAGTAGCCCGTGTCGTTCGAAATGATTCCGGTATCCGGGTGCTCTTCGAGCCATTCCTGCCAGGTAGTCAGGGCGACAGGGAAGAAGTCCAGCACCAGATCGTCCCTCATCGCCAGCTTGCCTATTACAGGCCTGCCTATGAGAGAACTCCACAGGGTATTCGTCAGGCGGTCGTACATCAGCTTGTTGGAGCGATACAGCAGTCCGGACGTTCCAAAGGTGGTGGGCTCTCCGTCTATCTTCGCGGAATACACGATTCCGGTTCCGCAGAGCGTTCACCACATGAGCGAGACAGGCTCGCCTCCTACTGTGTCGTTCACCATCTCGTGGGCGTTGACCACACGGAGGGGATACGCTTTGCTTTCGCCGTTGATGTGCAGGCCGAATACCCTGTCATCCGGCTCCATGTAGTCTGCCTCGTCGGGAGCGAGCGCGCGGGGATTCCTGAGGTCAGGGATGCCGTCGGTACGGACTCCACCCCAGACCACCTCTGTCAGGTCAATCCTGGAGAACTCGCCAGCAGGCCGAATGAACTGCGATATTCTGGGGTCGATGGCCGCGTAGATTCTCGCTTTCCAGCTAGCATACTCCGAGGGCGGCTCGTACAGGTCGCTGTTCTGGCCGATCCAGCCCATCCAGGCTTCCCAGTCCTCGCTGGCGTAGTCCTGCCCGGTCAGGTCTCGAAGCGCCTGCCCTATAAGCTCGTTCGACCTCCTGGACGGCATGAACCGTGATATCTCTACCAGGAATGGAACGAGGGACTGGTCGTTCTCTGCGACGACCTCGTCGAGTATCTCGTCCAGGTCGGGCGGGACGAGGGAAAACGACGGGAAGATATCGTACATGGCGGCATTGGAGTTGTAGCCCGCAGGAACGGGCGTATCAGCGGGAGGCGCAGTCGCCACGGCGACCTCGGTGGGCGTTGGCGCCGGGGGCGTCGTTGCTGTAGCGACGGGCTCAGAGGTGGGTGTCGCGGGTTCCTCTGTCGGGGCCACGGTCGGGAGTTCCGCCGCGAGCGGAGACGGAGACGGTGGAGTCTCGACAGGCTCAGTTCCGCCGCAGGCCAATGCCAGGACGAACACTGCCGCAGCAAGTGTGATTGCAATGATTCGTGCCATAGGCTTCTCCGTTATGCGCTCACCCTAGATACGAACAGACCACGGCCCTCAGATGAGGTGCGGGGTGACGAAGAGAGAGCCTTCTGTGTGCTATTGCCCTGCCTTGATCCAGTCCGAGATGCGTTCGGCCAGCATCATGATGGGCACGTTGGTGTTGGACCTTGGGCAGTCAGGCAGTATCGAGCCATCGACGACTCGCAGGTTCTCGACTCCCTTCACTCGTCCGTGCTGGTCGACGACGGCCATAGGGTCCGAGTCCGGCCCCATCTTGGCAGTGCACGAGATGTGATGCATTGTGCTCACGTTGCGCAGCATCCACTGGTCTAGCGCGTCATCGGATGCCAGGTCGGACTCCGAAGGTGAGACCAGCGGGCCAGCGATGTCCTCGAACTCTGAGTGGGCGACGAGGTCCAGGCACAGCCTGATCCCATCTCGCATCCTCTGCCTGTCGAAATCCTCGGACAGGAAGTTGTAGTCGAGAATGGGCTGCACGTGGGGATCGGAAGACTGGAGCTTCAGACTCCCCTGTCCTACCGCCAGATAGATGCCCACGCTCATCAGAAGCATATGGCCTTCTTTGCGGAAGCGCATGACGGTAATCATGTCGTTGCTCAGGTGAGAGCCTGGCGCCGTATACCGTAGCGCCACCTTCTGAGGGCCAACCTCCTGCGGGGGCGCCGGTACGTGCGGCAGCGCATTCCATATCATTGGTACGGACGGGTGGTCGCGCAGACCGTGACCGACCCCGGGGGCATCGTGGACCACCTCTATTCCAAAATCCGAGAGGTGGTCAGCCGGGCCGATGCCGGACAGCATAAGGAGCTGCGGAGAGACGATAGGCCCAGCGCTCAGGATGATCTCGTCACCGTAAACACTGAACAGCTCTTCCCCGCTCTCCACCTCAAGACCCACTGCCCTGGGTCCATCGAACAGCACCCGGCGCACGAAGCAGTTGGGCCTGATCGTGAGGTTCAGGCGGTGGCGCGCCATGCTGAGGTAGCCGATCGCGGTGCTCCAGCGAACACCGCCCGGATTGTTCAGAGGATAGGGACCGACTCCCTCAGCGTCAGGGTGGTTGTGGTCCGGGTTCTCCGGAAACCCCAGGTCCAGGCAGGCCCGGTAGAAGGCAGTCTGTTCCGCCTGGAGCGAGTCCAGGCTATGCCGCCGCACAATGATAGGTCCATCTGAGCCATGGTAGTCGTCAGAGAAGTCGGTGTCCGTCTCCATGCGGCGCAGGAACGGGAGTGAGTCTTCGTAGGTCCACTCGTCGTTGCCGAGCGAAGTCCAGTAGTCGAAGTCTGCCGCGACGGGCCGCAGGAACACCTGGCCGTTGATCGCGCTGGTGCCACCGGTCACTTTGCCCCGAGGAACATCCATGTTCGGGTTCAGCGCTGTCGCCCGACCTGTGAACTGCCAGTTATGGCGGTCTTCCACTACGAAATCGGTGCCTGTGCCCCAGCCGTACTTCAGGTCATCGGGGATGTTGTCGAAGTCCGGGTAGTCCACCCCTGCCTCGAGAAGGAGAACGGAGCGATTGGGGTCCTCGGACAACCTGGTAGCCAGTGCGCCGCCACCAGACCCGGAACCGACTATGATGTGGTCGTAGTTCATTATTCCTTACTCCAGCAGAACCCTCGTCGGCTTGTGGCCCAGTCCTTCGACAAGCTCAGGACGAACGGGTTGTGGGTGAGTGTCCACGATGTGAAGTCCATACCTGGAACCCCGTCCTTCGACAAGCTCAGGACGAACGGGATGCGGTGGCAGATGCTTCACCTAACGGCCCTGCTGAATGGCGTCTGCGATCTTTTCGCCGATCATCATCGTGGTGACGTTGATGTTGGCGCGGACGCAGTCCGGCATGATCGATGCGTCGGCAACACGGATGCCCTGAAGGCCGTGGACATTGCCATGCTGGTCCACGACCGCCATTGCGTCGGAGGCCGGCCCCATCTTGTTCGTGCAGGAGATGTGGTGGCCCGTAGTTACCTCGCGCATCATCCAGGCGTCGAGCTCGTCGTCTGACTCCAAGGCCTCATTGGGAGGCTCGATTCGTTCGTCCAGGATGCCGCTCCACGCCTCGTGCTCTCCAAGCCGGACACAGACGCGAACAGCCTCACGCATTCGTTCGCGATCAAACTCCTCGGTCAGGTAGTTATAGTCGAGTAACGGCTGCTCGTGCGGATCGGCCGATTGAAGCCTGAGCTCACCTGAGCCAACCTCCAGGTCGAGGCCGATTATCATGCGGATGCCGACAGGTTCCATTCGATTGCCGCCCCGGTTGATACGTTCAGTGGCGAAGCTGTTCATGTAGACAATCATGTCATTGCGCAGATCGGAACCAGTGGCTGTATACCGCAGGCCGAACTGCATCCGTGGCCCATCCAGGTCGAACTCGTGCTCGGGTTTTGCCCTCCAAGTGACATACACGAGAGGATGGTCGCGCAGGTTCTGGCCGACGCCTGGGAGATCATGGACGACAGGGATGCCAAGCTCTGCGAGGTGGCCCGCGGGACCTACTCCCGACAGCATCAGTATCTGTGGAGACCCAATTGAGCCCGCGCTGAGTATGATCTCATCGGCTTCGACGGTGAAGGTCTCCCCACCGCTTTCGACAACGACTCCAGTCGCTCGATTGCCTTCGAACTCGATGCGGTGCACGACGCAGTTGGGGCGGATCGTCAGATTCAACCTGTGCCGCGAGAGGCTCAGGTACCCCAGGTTGGTGCTCCAGCGGATGCCGTTGGGGTTGTTCAGGGGAAGTGGACCAACCCCGGTGGAGTCGGGGTTGTTGTGGTCGGGACAGTCCTCGAACCCGTAGTCCAGGCAGGACTGGTAGAACGCATGGGAGACAGGCTGCCACGCCTCTTCCTGGAACCTGTGGCAGATGATCGGCCCGTCGGTGCCATGAAAGTCATCCGAGAACGTCGTGTCGGTTTCGAGCTTGCGGAAGAACGGTAGGCAGTCTTCAAAGCCCCAGTCATCGTTGCCCCACGACTTCCACGTGTCGTAGTCCTCCGGGACTCCTCTGAGGAATATCTGGCCGTTGATGGCTGAGGAGCCTCCGGTGACCTTGCCTCTCGGCACCAGCATCGGCTCGGCCTCTTCCGTGGCGCGGCCTGTGAACTGCCAGTTGTGATCGCTGGTCATGATGTCCGTGGCCGTGGCGTAGCCGTAGCGGACCTCGTCTGGAAGGTCTTCCATCTCGGCGTAGTCAGGGCCTGCCTCGAGAAGCAGCACCGACTTGGACGGATCCTCGGTCAGCCGGGTAGCCAGGATGGCGCCGGCGGACCCGGCTCCGATGACGATGTAGTCGTACTTCATGACAGCGCTCCTCAATGGGCTTGAGAGATCGTTAGTTTCGTCGCTCGCTTGTCGGCGTCAGAGTCTGTATCAGTTTGGGAGGCAGTGTTTTCACCCTCACCCCAACCCTCTCCCTTAGGGAGAGGGGGCCCTTGATTGGTATTCGAACCGGTCTGCACATCCTTAGCTACCCCTGTGAGCCCCCGGATCAAGCCCGGGGCAGGCTCTGAGGGAGAGGGGACATTGGACGCCGTATGGAGGCACCGACCAAATTGACACAGCTTCTCGGCTTCGATGTATGTTGCCCTCCCATTTCAGAGGTTCGACGCCCAACTCACCGAAAAATCAGCCCAGCAGTACCTCTCGCAGTCGACGAATTACGATCTCAAGCTCCTGCTCGTCGAGGTTGAACGGGTCGACCGCGAGCTCGTCGGGATTGTGGATGTTGTGCAGGTAGATGGGTTGATCACCATTGGCCATGGCGTGGTCTACCTCGTCCCGCGAGGGGCCGCGCCAGTCTCGGGTGAAACGCATGACGGCGATGGGAGTCAGATAGTCCCACTCGTCGTGTCTTACGGACACCTCCAGCCCGGGTGTTTCAATTAGCGCGTCCACGACCTGCTGAGACATCTCCCTGTGGCGCCGGTTCTCGGCATCCTCGTCTTCTTCCACGAAGATCTGGAGGGCTTCGACCAGGCCGATTATCTCTTCCTTGGCCACCTTCATGCCACGGCCGATGAACTGGTGGGGACTGGCGTTAGCATACGCTGCCTCGATGAGATCGGCCCGGCCCGCGAGTATGCCCGTGCCCTGCGGCCCCCTGACAGCCTTGCCGCCTGAGAACTGGACCATGTCCGCGCCTTCGTCGATGAACCGGCGAAGGTTCGCCCTGGGAGGCAGGTAGGATGCTGCGTCTACGATTACGGGAACGTCATGCGCGTGTGCCATCTCGACGACCTGTTCTAGCGGGAGGGCACGCCGGCTGACGAAGCCTGAGAACAGGTACGCAACCGCGGCAGTGTTCTCGTTGATGGCGGCCTCAAGCTCCCAGGGATGGCAGCGGCGGCCGTCGCCTATGTTGACGATGGTTGCTCCAGTCGCGGTGTAGCACTGGTCGTAAGGGAACCTGTGGCTGGTGTGCATGATGATCTCGTTCTTGAGCCCATCAGACTTTGGCAGCTTGGCCATGCTCGCAGGATCGTTGCCTGCCATGACTGCCGCGGCCTGGAGCACCAGTCCTCCTGCTGAGCCTGACGTAACAAGACCCGCTTCGGCCCCGGTCACCTCTGCGATCACCTTTCCGGCGGCGACGTTCAGGTCGTCCATGTTGACCATTGTCCTGGACGCCTTCTCCATCGAGTCGAGAACTTCCGGTCTCAACTTGCTTCCGCCATAGGCGGTGGTGGACCCGGAGGCGACGATTGCCGGGCTTACTCCGAGCGCGCGGTAGATGTCTGATCCCTCGCTGAATACCATCTCTGCTCCTCAGTAGCTCTTGGCGTTTTCGGGGCGATTATATCTCACGAACGAGCGATGCACATCAGGAGAACTTTGTAAGGGACTGTGTCAGTGGTCTCAGGTGTGTTGGGCGGGGTGGTCTTCGTCCAGCTTGCGGGTGCGGTGGGCGGTCACAGTTTCGACTCCCATGTTCAGGGAGCTCATGAGTTGGGCTAGCTCTTCGCCATCGACGAGGCGGATGTGCTTGTTTCCGGCAGAGATCGTCTCGGCAGTGCGCCGGGCTGTGTCGGTAAAGCCGGACGTCGTGATTAGCAGGCCCCTGGTGGCGCCATGTGGGTCGAGACTACCGGAGAATGTGCGTATTTCCGGCTCTCCGACCGGCTTCGTCCAGCGTTTGGCCTGAACGTAAATGCTGTCAAGGCCGAGAGGATCGAGGTTGATGATGCCGTCTATGCCACCGTCTCCGGTGCCTCCAAGGTGGTGGCCCCGTCCATAGCCGATGCCCTCAAGCAGATCGAGGACGGTCTGCTCGAAGCGCTCGGGTTGGAGGTGGGTGAGGGTGTCGAGGATGTCGGCAGCTGCGATAGGAGTGAGTGGAGAGGAGTGAGGAGTGAGAGCCTCCCCACCCTGTCCCCTCTGGGTTCCGGCCTCCGCCGGAACGACGGGGGGACGTGTGTTCTGAGGGGCTGAAAGGGGTAGGTATTCGAGCTTTTCACCCTCACCCCAACCCTCTCCCCCGGATCAAGTCCGGGGCAGGCTCTGAGGGAGAGGGCGCCGTTGATTGGTATTCGCACCTGTCTGCACATCCTTACCTACCTCTGTGAGCCCCCGGAACGAGTACGGGGCAGGCTCTGAGGGAGAGGGGACGGCAGATTCCGTAGAGAGTCTCCTACCAAGTTGACACAGCTACCTATTGGTCATCCTTCTGGAATAAGCTGTCAGACTGTGCTTTCGTTGTATATTCAGCGTGACAGCCCGACAACCTGCCCCGCATGGTGCGAACCCGAAACCGGATCCGCGTTCTACTTAAGCAGCCTCCTGCGCATGAAGAAGGAGGCGAGAACTAGGGAGACTACTGCGAATGCGATCAGCTCCGCGGCCCAGGCGAACATCCATGGGGTGAGTTCGCCTGTCATTAGTCCCCTGACGAGGCTTGTGGCGGGGGTGAGCGGCAGGACCCAAGCGAGCTCCTGCGCCACGACGGGTAGACGCTCCAGCGGGAAGAAGGTTCCGCTGAGGTAGAACATCGGCATCAGAAACAGCGTGAAGAAGTTGTTCATCGCCCCTATGGTCGTTGCGGTGGCAGTGAGGACCATGGCAAGCGAGGCGAACGTCAGCCCGATCAGGTAGGCGACCGGAATGGCGAGCAGCGCCCATGGAGATATGACCAGCCCAAATGCCGTTGCCGTTACCAGCACCGCCGATGCAGATATCACGGAGCGGGTCGCTCCCCACATCACCTCGCCGAGGACGATGTCACGAGGTTCCATGGGCGTGAACAGCATCGCTTCGTATATGTGGTGACTCTCCATGCGGAGGTATGCGCCGTAGGTGGCGTCGAACGTGGCATGGAACATTGCGTAGCTCGCGAGTACGCCCGGGGCGATGAACTCGGCGTAGGTGAGGTCGCCCATGTTGCCGATGTACGGGCCAAGCCCGAAGCCCATTGCGAAGAGCAGGATGAAAGGCTCCACGAGCACGCCGCCGAACTCGACCTTCCAGGCTCTGAGTACCGCGTCGCGGTTGCGTTGCCACACGCGCCATCCGCCCCAGACGGGGGTTCTTTGAAGTGCTTGGAGCGCGGTCATGGGACGTTCGCAGGTGTGCAGTAGAGTGTGGTCATTCCGGCTCTCTAGTGCTGTGTCCAAATGGTTTTGCCATATTGGCTTGGCTGGCATACCGCCCTTCGACAAGCTCAGGACGAACGATCATAGTTACCAGAGTCAAACAGAACCGGTACTAGTCTTCTCTCAGGCCGCGGCCGGTAAGCCGGAGAAACACATCCTCGAGGTTGCCGGGCCTGCGGGTGATCTGGTAGCCGTCGAGAGGCAGATCGTCCAGTGAGAGCGAGCCGTTTCGCGGGTAGACCAGGACGGAGTCTGCGCGATCTTCGACGTGGCCTTCAATTCCCGAGTCATTCAGCCATTCGATCAGCCCTGCTTTGTCGTTGTGGCTTACTCTCAGCTCGAAGACGATGTCTCCCACGAGCGACTGAATCATCTCCGCGGGAGTGCCTTCAATGAGAATTTCTCCGTGATCGATCACCACGAGGCGGTCGCAAAGGTGGGCTGCCTCGTCCATGTAGTGAGTGGTGAGCAGCATGGTGATGCCGCGTGACTTGAGCAGGTTGAGCTTGTCCCACACGAGTAGCCTTGCCTGCGGGTCCAGTCCCGTGGTCGGTTCATCCAGAACGAGGATGCGCGGCTCATTCATAAGCGCGCGAGCAATGAGAAGACGCCTTCTCATGCCGCCGGAGAGATGGTCCGGCATGGAGTTAGCCCTATCGGCGAGCTGGAACAGCTCCAGCCCCTCCAGGGCCCGCTCGTGCGCAACGTCAGATCTCAGGTTGAAGAACCTGCCGTACGACAGCAGGTTCTGCATGACGTTGAGGTCCGGGTCCAGGCTGTCGGCCTGGGAGACGATCCCCAGGAGTTTCTTCACGTCGCGCTGGCTTCTCCGAACGTCCATGTCGAAGACGCTCAGAGTGCCGGACGACACCGGAGAGACGCACGAGATCATCCTCATTGTGGAGGTCTTGCCGGCCCCGTTGGGACCCAGGAAGCCGAAGCACTCGCCACGATGAATCTCGAAGTCGATCCCGTTGACTGCGGTTATTTCTTTGTAGCGCTTGTAGAGGTTCTCAGCGCGAATGACTGGGGATTCTTGCATTGGTAGCACAGCTAAAGGTTAGCCACGTTCTCCCGGTCAATTCAACAGGAGTTCTCGAGCTGAGACTGTGTCAGTTTGGTAGGCGAACATTTCACCCTCACCTCCGGATCAAGTCCGGGGCAGGCTCTAACCCTCTCCCATCAAGGGAGAGGGGACATATGTGTCAAAAGCAACGCACCAAACAGGTTGGTACAGGTTCAGAACACGGCAATTGGATTGACCGGCGAGCCGGTTCCGCCAACCACGTTTAGCGGGTTGATGGTCAGCATGAACTCGTACCTGCCCTCTTCAGCGCAGGCATTCGCGAGCGGTTCCAGCAGCGAATTGTCCAGCAGGGCGACGCCATAGGCAAATATGACGCCGTGTACAGACCACGGGATGTCATACTCGTTGGGGGCGGCGTCCATCATGTCCCAGCCGAGAATCGATATATCGGCATCCCGCACGAACCTCAGGCATGAGGCGTGGAGACCGGGACGGGACGGCTCACCAGCCCAGTTTCCGCCGTGATCGGCAGCGTAGGCCTCGCGGCCGCTGTACACCATGACGGCGTCGCCTGGCCTGATCTCGACCCCCTGAGCGTCGGCTATGTCGTCCAGCTCCCAGCCGTGTACCGGGGCGTCGAGCGTGACGTAGTCCGTTCCCCTATGTCTCGGGACGTCCAGCAGCACCCCGCGGGTCAGAATACCGTCGCTCCATGCGTCCACGGTACCGTACGTTGCGCCATTGAATCCCAGTACTTCATGCGGGGACTTCCCGTCCCATATCCCGTTTTCGTCCCACACGTGACACAGCGCGTCGATGTGCGTCGTGGCTGTGCCGTGGTAGAAGACGCCATAGAAGTCCATCGCGGCCCCGCCGCCGTTGCCACGGTCCATGACCGACATGAAGTGCTGAGCGGGGCGCGGGTTCTCGGCCCTTGGATCGATTGCCCATGGACGGCTGAGTGATACGGTACGGCCATTCCTGACCAGGCCGACGGCCTCGAGGCGCTTCTCAGCAGTGATGAGGTTGATTGCTCCCGCCGATCCCTGGTCCCCCCAGCGTCCCCACTTTCTGTCGTCCTTCAGGTACGACAGCACCTCGTCTTTGGTCGGCACTCTTCGGTCTGTCATCTGGTCTCCTCCAAAATGAAAGCTATCATCCGTAATTTGATTCCTAATATAATGCTGTTCGTCAAACTTGGACAATCACGGAGGCTAGTCAATGGGT
The DNA here is from genome assembly GCA_965116415.1 of Dehalococcoidia bacterium. Taxonomy (GTDB): domain Bacteria; phylum Chloroflexota; class Dehalococcoidia; order Lucifugimonadales; family UBA1123; genus VXRN01. The sequence goes on along the minus strand of OZ220693.1, from coordinate 3,125,543 downwards.
AAGCTAGATGGCAAAGTTTGCGTAGTAACCGGTGCAAGCAGGGGCATAGGAGCAGAGATCGCCAGACTATTCGCCGCTGAAGGTGGAAGCGTCGTTGCGGCAGCTCGGACGCTCAGGGAGGGCGATCATCCACTCGAAGGGTCCCTGGAGAAAACCGTAGCCGACATCAGGGAGGGCGGCGGCGAGGCGACGGCGTCCGCGGTGAACATCTCCCTTCCAGAGGACTGCGAGCGACTGTTCGAAGAGGCGCACACGGCGTATGGAAGCGTCGACGTGCTGGTCAACAATGCCGCGCTCACCTACTTTATTCCCGTCAAGGACTACCCGCTTCGCCGTTGGATGCGTTCGTGGGCCGTCAACTTCCATGCGCCATTCATACTGAGCCAGCTTGCAATCGGCGACATGACGGAGAGCGGTGGAAGCATCGTTAACATCTCGTCCGGCGCCGCTATCGGGCCTGGCAGGGGCCCGTATCCCGATGCTCCGGCCAACTCAGGGGGAACATGCTACGGGGCGGAGAAGGCTGCGCTGGAGCGTTTCAGCCAAGGCCTCGCGCAGGAGGTGTACCAGTACGGCATTTCCGTCACATGCGTGTCGCCATCCCAGGTGGTGCCCACGCCCGGGACCGTGTTCCACAACCTTGTCACGGGCATTGACGATCCTCGCGGAGAGCATCCGGACCTGATGGCCCAATCAGCACTGCTGCTCGCCACCGAGCCCCTGGACAGCGTAACCGGGCGAGTTACGTACAGCCAGCAGATTCTCAAGGAATTTGGCTGGATAGACGAGGCCCAGGGTACGGGGATAGATCGACAGGGCTCAGGGTACAGCCTCATATAGGCTCACAGATTTTGAACAGTTCTAAAACTAGACCCATGAAATGCCTTGAAACAGTGCATGGGCAGAGATTAGCCTCTTTATCAGGCTTGTGGTGTCAGAGTGAACTACTTCCTCATGGCACAGGGTTAGAAGCTGGACGGTCGGCGTGGGGCAGTCCGCCAGACTGAGTCCATATCGATCGCGTTCAGAGAGCTAGTCAAGTACCGTGCGGCCAACACCGAGGAGGCATAATGAACATAACTCGAGCCAAGGTCACTAACTATCGCAGCATTGACGACTCCGGGTGGGTCTCCCTGGATAACGTCACCACCCTGGTCGGCAAGAACGAGTCCGGCAAGACAGCCTTTCTCCAGGCGCTGCGACGGCTGAATCCGGTCGGAGGGGCCAACGGCAAATTCGACATCATGGACTACCCGAGGAAGGGTTACGTCCGATACAAGAGGCGTCACGAGACCGACCCTGACACAGTCGTCCAGGCCGAATTCAAGCTGACCCGGGAAGAGATGTCTGAGCTTGAGTCTCGATTCGGGCCGGGCGTTCTGCGCTCCCCGAAGGTCATCGCCTCCAAGAACTACAAGAACCAGAGATCCTGGGAAGTCGACATAGACGAAGAGGCCGTCATCAGGCACGTCATCGACAGCGCCAACCTCCCGGATGAGATCCACCAGTTCGTCGGCAACACCACCAAGTGGGACGACCTCTACACCCGACTACAGGGGCTAGAGGAGAAGCCAGCGGCAGTACAGGTGCTGCTCTCCGAGCTGACCAAGAGGTTCAACAACGACCTTCGGCAGCAGATCGTGCTGGAGCACCTGGAGCGTTACCTCCCTGAGTTCGTGTACTTCGACAACTACAGCACGATGCGCGGTCGCATCTCGATCCAGGACATCAAGGAGCGCCGCTTCGAGCCTGATGAGCTAGACGAGTCAGACCGCACATTCCTCGCCCTTCTGTCCCTCGTCGGCGCCGACCTCGAAGACCTGGAGAGGCAGCAGAGCTTTGAGTACCTCAAGGCTGAACTGGAGTCCGCCTCCATCGGCATCAGCGACGAGATCTTCGAGTTCTGGCGGCAGAACACGCAGCTCAGGGTCGAGTTCGACATCTCTCAGGCCAACCCGAACGATCCGCCTCCGCTGAATGCCGGACCGATCCTCCACGTCCGCATCTGGAACGACAGGCACCGGGTGTCGGTACCTTTCGACGAGCGTTCCAAGGGGTTCGTCTGGTTCTTCAGCTTCCTCGTGTACTTCTCGGAGATCGAGGAGATGCAGAACGGTCACATGGTCCTGCTCCTGGACGAGCCCGGATTGAACCTCCACGCGATGGCCCAGTACGACTTCCTGAGGTTCATCGACGAGCGACTCGCCCCGAAGCACCAGGTCGTGTACACAACGCACTCGCCGTTCATGATCAACCTCGACAACCTGCCCAGCGTCAGGACCGTTGAGGACATGGACAACTACGGCACCGTCATCACCGATGACGTGCTTCAGAACAGCAGCGAGACAGTCTTCCCGCTTCAGACCGCCCTGGGTTACCAGATGGCCGAGACGCTGTTCCTGGCGCCGCACTGCCTGCTGGTGAACTCACCATCAGACCTCATATACCTGCAGGTACTTGGCGAGTTCTGCTCAACCGAGGGACGGGCGAAGCTGGACCCGCGGTGGGTAATCATGCCGGTAGGCAAGGCCGAGAACCTCCCCGCTTTCATATCGCTGCTAGGTGACAACTACACGAGCCTTGCGGTATTGATGGATGTCACCCCCGCAAGCCGGGCGCACATCGAGTCCATCAACGACGTCATGATCTCCAGGGACTCGCACAGGAGCCCGATCAAGTGGGTCGAGGTCACCCGCGTCAGGGACGCCGACATCGAGGACCTCCTCGATCCGGGATTCTACCTGAAGCTGGTCAACGCGGCTTACAAGAGCGAGCTTCCCCAGCCGCTTACACTGCGCACGATCTCGGACAGCAACCCGAGGATCGCGGAGAGGGTCAAGAGCTACTTCAGTGCGAACAACATCGCCGGGGGTAACTTCGAGACGTACCGGCCGGCGGCCTACCTGCTGCAGAACCATGGGACGCTCCGCCCTGAGATCAACCAGGAGACGATGGACAGCGTCGCCGGGATGTTCGAGAGGATCAACGCCCTGCTCCCCACCAACGGCGCCGGATCGGGACACAGGTTGGACTCGGGTCGGTCGACCACTCTCGTCGGAGGGTTCAGCTAGACCGAGGACTTACTACAGGTAGGACGCCCAAGGGTCCAGGGAACTCCATGATGGCAACTCCTTTAGAGTAGGGGCCGAGTTCCAACCAGGGCAGCTTGCGAGTGTCCGTTCCTGGCAAGTGATGTAGAAGCGGGAGCCGATGGCTTCCGCTTCTTCGTTATCACTTCCACCGCCTGCTCGATGACAGGCTCCTCCCCACGCTCGATTCCGGTGCCGACCAGCGTAACGCTGACCCTGCCCTTCATCCGTCGTTCCTGCACAACGCCGAAGATGACGTTCGCGCCGGAGTCGGCCGCCTCGTGGACTATGTCGGCAACCTCATGGACCTGGCCCAGCGAGAGGTCCGGCCCGCCGGTCACGTTAAGCAGAACTCCACTGGCCCCTTCGAGCGGGGCGTCGAAGAGCGGGTTGGCGAGTGCAGACCTGGCGGCCTGAGCTGCCGCATCCCTGCCCTGCCCATGTCCTATGGCCATGAAGGCCGAACCTCCGCCTGCCATCACCGCCTTCACGTCGGCGAAGTCGACGTTGATCATGCCGCTGACCGTGACGATGTCGGAGATTCCCTGGACACCCTGGTGGAGCACCTCGTCTGCAAGCCTGAAAGCCGTTTCAAGCTCGACCCGTCCTTCCAGGGCGGGAAGCAGTCTGTCGTTCTCTACGACTATGAGCGTGTCGACTTTCTGCTTCAGCCGGGTCAGTCCCTGCTCGGCGTTGGCGCGACGCCTGGAGCCTTCGAATCCGAACGGCAAGGTCACGACACCGACGGTGAGAGCGCCCTGCTTGCGGGCAAGGTCAGCCACCATCGATGCCGCGCCTGTGCCGGTTCCGCCGCCCATTCCGGCTGCTATGAAGACCATGTCGGCGCCCTGGAGTAGGCTGCCCACCTGCGCCTGGCTCTCTCGCATAGCCTTCCGGCCCAACTCCGGCTGCCCACCGGAGCCTGTGCCCCCTGTCGTCCTGGGGCCTATGGCAAACGTCTGCACCTGCTTCAGGCCCCTCAGGGCCTGAATGTCGGTATTCAGGGCAAGAAAGCGGACGCCATGGACGCCGTCGTCCGCCATACGCCGGACGGCATTGCCTCCGCCCCCGCCAACTCCGACCACGCGGATGCTGACGTCCGTAGCAGAATCCTCGACTCTTGCAGATGATCGGCTAAGCCACTTGAACAGCATCTATTCCTCCGTAGTTGGTCTGCGGTACCGTGAGCAGGTAGTAGGGGATGTGCCACCTTCCATGCTGTCCCATGTCCACGACGGCCTGGCGCACGCGCGCCTCGACCACCGTGCCATAGAGCCCGAACCGTGGGCCTCCCCTCACACTGCCGTGGTATTGGACCAGCTGACCAGGAGAGACGCTCGCGGAACTGAGCGAGCGTCGCACGACCGGCTCCACCGTCAGTCCGGGCATTGGAATCTGTGAGCTATTGAGGTCGAGTTGCGCGGTAGTCATGGCACTGTACCCCCTGTTCGATCTTCTGTTCTAAGAACAGTTTAGAACAGAACAACCGTACTGTCAATGGCCTAACGACGACATTCTCGGCGGGTTTGGGTACCAGGAGCGTGTCCGAGAATCCTGAGGCCGCCCCTGTCAGCACGATCGGAAAGAGCCTTTGCTCCCCGCGCGGCCACCGGAGGCCGAGGCCCAAACAGCTTCACCATGATGACGCGCCCTTACACCGCCTGACGGGACGGGACCCAGTGCAGGCCATACACTGGACTATATGGACATAGGGCTCCACAAGATGATTTGACTCACGCAACGGTCACTGTTACCCTCACGCTGAAGACCGTATGGTGGGACGTTGAGGGGCTCTGCCCCTAGTCGTCGCGCCCTACAAAGTGAAAGCGAGCCATGCCAAGATCATTGCAGTAGACCCAGACTTAAGAACCCGCTTTACCGTGGCTGTACATTATCCTGGACGCCAGCGGTATTGCCTCCCCTGCGACCCCTAGCTCCCCCATTCAACGTACAGGTGGGCCCAAAGAGCCCCCTACGAGCGCTCCAGTCCTTGTCCTGCCGCCGAGTGTTCATGCTGCTCATTCCTATTGTGGCAGCGTAGCCCATTGTGGTTTCCCGGCATAAGCACGTCGAGGATGGAGCGGCACACCCAGCCCCCTACTCACGGTTCGGCCTGATACCTGAGACTCCACGTCTGCAGTTCAAATCGGGCCGACGATTCGGCTGGGACATAAGCCAAAGTTATCATGCCTTCTCATTGCGCCTGGCGCACAAAGGCAAGAGCTAATTCAGGGAGTTAAATATGCGTGAGATACTAAGATCCAAAATCCACAGGGCGTGGGTCACAGACGCCAACCCAGACTACGTCGGGAGCATACTCATCGATGAGGACCTGATGGACAGGGTTGACCTTTGGGGCTTCGAGAAGGTCCTGGTCTGCGACATCACGAACGGCAACCGCTTTGAGACCTACACCATCCCAGGTGAGCGGGGTTCGGGAGTCATGGCCGTACAGGGAGCCGCTGCCCGTCTCACTGCCGAGGGCAACTGCCTTATTATCATGTCATTTGAGGTCACCGACCAGCGGCCGGATCCCCAGATGATCCTCGTGGACCGCGACAACCAGTTCGTTGAGTACCTGGAGGGTGTCAAGCACGGTCAGGAAGTTTTCTGAAGAGGTAGAGACTGTGTCAGTTTGGTAGGCAGTGTTTCACCCTCGCCCCCGGATCGAGTCCGGGGCAGGCTCTGACGGAGCTGACAGGGGTAGGTATTCGAGGTTTTCACCCTCACCCCAGCCCTCTCCCTAAGGGAGAGGGGGCCCTTGATTGGTGTTCGAACCGGTCTGCACATCTTTACCTACCCTTGTGAGCCCCGGATCAAGTCCGGGGCAGGCTCTGAGGGAGAGGGGAACTTAGATTCCGTAGGGAGGCACCTACCAGATTGACACAGCTTCTCAGTCAATCCTCGGATACGCTGCCAGGCCGGGGTTCTTTACAATGGGCTGAGCACACCAATATGGGATTGAACATATGACATCAACGTCACTAAAGACTACTCCTGCCGTGGACCGCTCTGCGGAGATCGAACGCATCCTGGAACAGCGTGTAATGGTCATGGACGGGTCGTGGGGAGTCATGCTCCAGTCTCTCGGACTGGATGAGGCGGCCTACCGGGGCGATAGATTCTCGCAGCACGAACTGGACCTGAGGGGCTGCATTGACGCCCTGGTGCTGACCCAGCCTGAACTGATCCAGCGCGCCCAGCGCGAGTACCTGGATGCCGGCGCCGATTTCCTGACCACCAACACGTTCACCTCGACTCACTACGGGCTGCTGGAGTTTGGCCTCGAAGACCACGTGTACGAGATCAACATGGAGGCGGCGCGTCTCGCGAGAGAGGTTACCGACGAGTACTCGGAGCGCAGTCCTGAGCGTCCCAGGTTCGTTGCCGGCAGCATCGGCCCGACCAACAAGACGCTCTCGCTCTCACCTGAAGTAAACGACCCGGCCTACAGGGACGTGACCTTCGAAGAGTTGGCAGACGCCTACTCAGAGGCCGTCAGGGGGCTTCTGGACGGCGGTGTACACGTGCTGCTGGTCGAGACGGTGTTCGACACGCTCAACGCCAAGGCTGCGCTGTACGCAATCGAGGCGGTCTTCGAGGAGCTTGGAGTCAGAGTACCGGTCATCGTCTCATTCACAGCAGTCGATCTCAGCGGCCGGAACCTCTCTGGACAGACGGCGGAGGCGTTCTACGCCTCGGTCACCCACGTGCCGCTGCTGTCAGTAGGAATCAACTGCTCACTGGGGAGCGACCAGATGCGGCCGTTCCTTGCGGCACTCGGGAACGTGTCGTCTCACTTCGTCTCGTGCTATCCGAATGCGGGACTCCCCAACGAGTTCGGCGAGTACGACGAGTCGGCCGAACACATCGCGGCCAACCTCCGGGAGTACGTCGAGAGCGGACTCGCGAACATCGTCGGGAGCTGCTGCGGCTCGACGCCTGAACACACCCGCGCGATCGTCGAGGCGGTAGCCGGTCTGGCGCCGCGTCAGAGACCGTTGCAGAACACCAACACGCTTCTGAGCGGTATCGAGGCCCTCGAGATCCGGGAGGACAGCAACTTCGTCAACGTCGGAGAGCGAGCGAACGTGACCGGCTCGGCCCGGTTCAGGCGACTGATTCGCCGCGAGCGATACGAAGAGGCCGTCTCCATATCCAGACTGCAGGTCGAAGACGGTGCGCAGATTCTCGACGTCAACATGGACGAAGGGTTGCTCGACTCCGAGGCAGCGATGGAGCGATACCTGAAATTGCTGGCCGCCGAGCCGGACATTTCCCGCGTGCCGATCATGGTGGACAGCTCCAGGTTCAGCGTGATCGAGGCGGGCCTTCGCTGTCTACAGGGAAAAGGCGTCGTTAACTCGATCTCCCTGAAGGAAGGAGAGGAAGAGTTCGTCAGACAGGCTCGCATTGTGCGGCGGTACGGCGCAGCCGTAATCGTCATGGCGTTCGATGAGTCGGGACAGGCGGATACCGTCGAGCGAAAGGTCGACATTTGCGAGCGGTCCTACCGCATTCTCACCGAACAGGTGGGCTTCCAGCCTCGGGACATCATCTTCGACCCCAACATCTTCGCCGTCGCAACCGGAATCGAGGAGCACAACGACTATGCCGTCGGGTTCATCGAGGCCGCGCGCGAACTGAAGCGCAGGTTCCCTGAATCGCACGTGAGCGGAGGCGTGAGCAACGTGTCGTTCTCGTTCAGGGGCAACGACGCTGTGCGCGAGGCGATCCACTCAGTCTTCCTGTATCACGCGATCAGGGCCGGGATGGACATGGGTATTGTGAACGCGGGTCAGCTTCACGTGTACGACGAGATCGAGCCCGGCCTCAGAACAGCCGTCGAGGACGTGGTGCTCAACAGGCGAGATGACGCCACAGAGCGGCTGCTGGCGATTGCGGACTCGGTACAGGGCACGCGGCGGGAGCGACAGGAGGACGACGCCTGGAGGTCTCTACCCGTCAGCGAGCGCCTCAGACACGCGCTGGTCAACGGAATCGACTCGCACGTTGAGACGGATGTGGAAGAGGCGCGTCTGGCCGCCGACAGGGCGCTCCACGTCATAGAAGGCCCGCTGATGGACGGCATGAACGTGGTCGGCGACCTGTTCGGGTCGGGTCAGATGTTCCTCCCGCAGGTGGTGAAGAGCGCGCGTGTGATGCAAAAGGCTGTTGCGCAGCTTGTGCCATACATCGAGGCCGAGACAGAAGACGGCGAGATGCCGAGGTCGAACGGGAAAGTAGTCCTGGCAACTGTGAAGGGGGACGTACACGACATCGGCAAGAACATCGTCGGGGTCGTTCTGCGCTGCAACAACTACGAGGTCATCGACCTCGGCGTGATGACGCCGTTCCAGACTATTCTCGACACCGCCCGCGCTGAGGAGGTCGACATAATCGGCCTGAGCGGCCTCATAACGCCGTCGCTGGACGAGATGGTAACTGTCGCAAGCGAGATGTCCAGGCAGGGTTTCAAGACGCCGCTTCTGATCGGGGGAGCAACAACGTCGGTAGCACACACTGCGGTCAGGATCGAGCCCGAGTACGACAATGGGGTTATCCACGTCAGGGACGCCTCCCGGTCAGTAACCGTGATGAGCGACCTGCTGGGAGATGGCAGTCAGCAAGTTATCGAAGATACGAAGAGTCGATACGCAAGGGTGCGGGAGGACCGTGCTTCCAGAAGCAGGCAGATCAAGCTGCTATCGATAGAAGAGGCTCGCCGCAGGCGAGAGAGATTTGACTGGCTGGAGAGTGTGCAGCCTGCCCCTCGATTTACTGGACTACGCTTCTTCGACAACTATCCGCTCGACGACCTGATTTCAAGGATCGACTGGACTCCGTTCTTCCTCACGTGGGAGATGAGAGGGACCTATCCGTCCATACTCGACAGTGCCACGTATGGACGAGAGGCCAGAACGCTGTTCAGGGACGCACAGAACCTCCTGGAGAAGATGATCGAGCAGAAGGCGCTGACAGCCAGGGCGGTGATCGGCTTCTGGCCGGCGAATGCAGTTGGGGACGACGTTGAATTGTATTCTCCCCCTCATCCCAGCCTTCTCCCACAAGGGGAGAAGGAACTTACTTCCACGCTGATGACGAGCGGGGACAGAACCCTCGCCACGCTGCACTTCCTCAGGCAGCAGGCGGACAAGTCAGGGGCCCGGGCGAACCTGCCCAGGGAGAACTTCTGCCTGGCCGACTTCGTCGCGCCGAGAGAGTCGGGCGTCAGTGACCACATAGGGGGTTTCGTAGTGACAGCCGGCATCGGAAGCGACGAGTATGCAGGCGCCCTGGAAGCAGCGCACGATGACTATGGCGCGATCATGACAAAGGCGCTGGCAGACCGGCTCGCGGAAGCGTTCGCCGAGCGGATGCACGAGCGTGTGCGCAAGGAGTTCTGGGCATACTCGGAGGACGAGGATCTCGGCAACGAAGAGCTCATCAGAGAGAGATACCAGGGGATCAGGCCTGCTCCCGGCTATCCGGCGTGTCCTGACCACACAGAGAAGGCGACTCTATGGAGGCTGCTCGATGCTGAGCAGAACACCAGCGTCCGCCTGACTGAGAACTTCGCCATGTGGCCGACGGCGTCGGTGTCGGGACTATATTTCTCGCATCCCGACTCCCACTACTTCGGCGTAGGCCGCATAGGACGCGATCAGGTCGAAGACTACGCTCGGCGAAAGGCCATGGGCGTCGACGAAGTCGAGCGATGGCTGAGGCCGAACCTGGGGTATGATGTATAGTCCGGCCACCTTCGGGTTACAGCAATGAGGCAGTCCCGGTCTGCCATTGAGGAGGGCTTCCGATGAAGACTTTGACTCTGGATGACAAACTCTATATGGCGCTCGAAGAGGAAGCAATCAAGGTCGGCCGACCTGTCAGCGAGTTGCTGGCGGAGGCGGTTGAACAGTGGCTTCTCGACGCTGAGCTAGACGAAACGGAACTCAGAGAGATCAAGGAAGCTGATCGAGAATGGCGTGAGAGTGGCGGGGTGGAAGCCGACGAGTTCTTTGCGAGTGCCAGAAGAGAGCGTGGCTGGGACTCAGAGTTGCTCGTACCTGAGGGTCGGCCTACGAAGTGAGCGAACCTACCGTGGGTTGTAGTCCTAGCGGTTCCTCGCACGCAGGGCAATGCTGGTGACGGCAACCGAGGTGATCAGACTCAGCAGGCCACCGATGACAATATCTATCGGGACCAAGGCAGGTGGCCAGTTGGCTATGGCCACAAACACGGGCACGATGTATGTGGCGTAGGCGGCGCAACCCAGCGCAAGGCTGTTCTTCGCGGCGACCATGAGAGAGTTGTCTCGGATCGCGGGCTCAATCGCCAGGCGGACGTTGGCGTACGCAATCAACACAAAGAAGGCGATGAGCGACACAGCCTCGATACCACCCCAGGTGTCCGGCGGCTTTCCGAACTCATCCCTGGTGCTACCGCTGGCCTCATGCAGAGCTTCGTACATGCCCAGTGCCATGGGCGACACATTCCAGAGCACGTCCACCACTGCGTAGACCACAAACGCCAAGATGAACCTTGCGAGCGTGCTCGTAGCGATAATCTTCAAGGGGCACCTCCTCTGCCTTCCCTGCATACCCCTCAAACGCCCAAATGGCTTCGCGGGCAGCGCGTTAAGTCCACTTAGTGGAGCAACTACTGCCCCTGCATGCCCCTCAGGTAGGCGACGAGGTCCCAGCGCTCGGACTCGGTGAGCAGCTTTCGGAACTCGGGCATCGGGCACGACCCCTGTCCGACGCAGCGTTCGCCGTCGACAGTGGGATCTGTGAGGGCTGGCACGCGGGTGGTGAACCCGGTGTTGCCTCCGTAGCTGATAAGGCCGTAGAGCTCGCCGTCGGTGCGCTCCATCGTGACCTCACCCCTGAGGTCCGCAGGAACCATCGTCGGGCCAGTCACCATGACCAGGCCCTGTCCGTCCAGGTTCACGCCGTGGCACACGACACAGTTGATTGCGAAGAGAGCCTGGCCGTTGTTGACGTCGCCGCCCGGGTTCTCGAGGACTTCATACTCCTCGACAGAGGTCAGTATGACCTCCTTGCCGGTGATGGGAACGGCGCTGTCCGGAACGTCCAGCCTGGGCCCTTCCTGGGAGCGGTAGGACGGCTGGTAGTGCATCTCGGTGAAGATCTGGACCTTGTTCGATCCGGTCTCAGGGAACGCGGGGAGCTTAAACCTGATCGAGTCCCCGATGTTGGTCTCGCCCGTGTTGTTGTTGTAGCAGCCGAGCGCTGTCGACAGGGTGAGCGCAACAACGAGGAGCGCAATACCCAGCACGGACGCGCGTGAGCGCCTGCCCCTGCGTCCGCCTGAATGCGTTGATATGTCTAAGGGAGCAGCCATATAGTCTCTAGGAGTCCTGTTCGTCTTCTGTAGATTCTGAGGATTCAGACTCGGAGTCTTCCCAACCTCTCTTGACTTCCTCTGCCCCGATCTCCTTGAGTACTTCCTCGGCCTCAAGAGCGCGCTCTCTGTCGCTGGTGACGGCCACGCCGATGTAACCCTCGGTTATGCGCTCGTCGTACGCGCCCATGAAGAGTCGCGGGAGTCGAGATTCGACGACGACACCGATCACCGTGAAGATGATCGCGCCAAGCATTGTGCCCTCGTACATGATGATGGACATGGGCGGAATCGAGAGGATTGGCTTGCCGCCGGTGACGAGTGGATACGCAAGCTGTGTGCCGGAAGTAAGGACCAAACCGACGATGAAACCGCAGGCGGCGCCCATCAGAGGCCACCTGAACAGCGTGTGCTTCGGCTCTTCCTCTCCAAACGTGCCTTCGGGATATGGCGTGCCGGTGATTACCTCGTACTCCGACTGGGTGTAACCCTTTTCGCGGAGCGCGTCGAGGGCGTCGGCCGCCTTATCCTCTTCTCCCTCTGGGAACAGGCCAAGAACGCTACTCTTTGCAAGCATTGGCGCTTACCTCATTCACGGACCGTCGCAGGAACAGTGCGACGTCCTATCTTGAATTCACGTCGGTTCGTCATTCCCTCCTTGATATCAAAGAGAGGAATGAGCGGGAACAGTTTGCTGAACAGGAGCATGCCGAGAGCGACGAACGCAAAGGTCTCCGCGACGATCAGTATCTCAACAAGGCTCGGATGGTATGTACCCCAGTCGAATGTCATCGGCTGACGCCGGGCCAGGCCCGGAATGATGATTATGAATCGCTCCAGCCACATCCCGACGTTCACCAGGATCGTCGTAATGAGCATCCAGAACGCCGAGCGGCGCACCGACTTGAACAGCCACATCGGCACCGGAATGAAGTAGGCCGTGAACAGGAACACTATGAAAAGCGCCGAGTACGGCCACTCGAATACCTGGAGTTCGCGCATGGCGAGCTCAGGCCCCTCAAGGGTGTAGAGCGCAAACACCCACTCAACGAAGAAGAAGAAGAACCACGTGGTCGCAACCACGATCAGCAGTCTTGCGATTGCGTCGAAGTGGTCGGGCCGGATGTAGTTGTCCAGCTTCCACATCCATACGCCGAGCGCCATGAGCATGGCAACGGCAGAAACGCCGGAGTGGATAGCGCCGATGATGAAGTAGGGCGCGAATATCGTGGAGTGCCAGGTCTCGACGCCGATTAAGACAGCGAAGTCCCAGGACACTATCGAGTGGACGGATACGAACACTGGCAGAACCAGGGCCGACAGCAGGATTCCGGCGACGGCCTGCATCTTCCACTGTCTCGGAGTTCCGCGCCAGCCGAGGCATAGCCCGGCGTAGAGACGCTTCACCCAGACATTTCTGGCCCTGTCTCTGATGATTGCGAGATCGGGCAGCAGGGCTATGAACACGAACAGCGAGCTACCGATCAGGTAGGTCATGACCGCGCTCGGGTCCCACACGAACGGGGAACGCACGTTGGGCCAGACGCCGCGGGCGAAGTCGTAAGGGAATACCCAGAAGTCACGCCAGGGCCGCCCGACGTGGAACAGAGGCGTATGAAGAGCGGCCATCAGCGAGAAGACCGTCATCACCTCAGCCGCTCGGGTTACCGGGCGTCGCCACTCAGCCTGGGTCAGTCTCAGAATGGCCGAAATCATGATCCCGGCGTGGCTGATACCGATCCAGAAGACGAAGTTGACCAGGAAGAAGCCCCACAGGACCGGCCTGTTGAGTCCGGTGACTCCCAGGCCCTTGTTCATCATGTACCCGAAGGCTCCGAGTCCAGTGAACACCACTATCAGCAGGAAGATAACCGTGGGCAGCCACCATCGAGGCGTGCCAAGCACGCCACCGAGCAGCTCTTCGTTGATCGTCTTCTGATCTAGCTGTACGTGTTCTAGCATATCGCCCCGGCGCTACTCGCTCTTACCCATAATTCGGACGTGGCCTCGGTGATACGACTCGTGACCTCTATCGTAAAGCTGGAGCTCTCTCTGCTCCCAGAAATTGATTATCGGGAAGATCCTGGCGGCGAACATGTACACCAGCACCATAGCGCCGATCGCTCCCACCACAATGAAGATGTCAAACATATCTGGCCATACGGTCTTTGGGAGGTGGTCGAGTTCCATGCCGTGGAACTTATCGTACGAAGGATTTCCAATCCCCTCGACTGAATAGGTAGCCACGTACAGCCTGACCCTGTCCAGCAGGGTGCCCAGGAGCACACTAACTGCCAGCAGGGGCGGGCCCCACAAGCTCCTGCGGACTGGATTCCACACGAGTGTCCACAGCGGTATGACGAAGCAGAGCATGAACACTGCCATGAATACCCAGAGATATGGACCCGTGGTGAGAAGTTCGATCACGGCCTGCTCAGACGGCTTCTTGCCGAACCAGAGCACGTTGAAGCTGGAGAACCAGAACCAGAACCACAACAGGGACAGCGCAAACATCAGTTTGCCGAGTCCCCATATCTGGTCGAGCCCGATATAGCGCTCGTATCCGCAGAAGGTCCTCAGTATCCAGGCCGTCAGCACCATGGTTGCGGCCGCCGCCTGGAGGGAGTTCGCTGCGTGTGTAATGGGATACAGCGCGTCGATCCAACCCGGCACCAGGGTCATCAGGAAGTCGACGCTGATGAGGAAGTGGACGAATATCAGCATCATGAAGTAGAGCGCGCCAAGCATTCCCAATCTGCGGTTCACCATGAACCACTGGGCGGAAGTCCCCTGCCAGCCGCGCGCCATCCATTTGGCCATGCGTTGCTGGCGTGAGCCCTGTGGCGCGCGCTGGGCAATCGAGGCAAAGTCCGGGAGGCTGGATACCCACAGCAGCGCGAGTCCGGTCACCACGAGGCCAAGAATGGCCGCTGACGCCCAGATATGCGGGCTGTATGAGGGCACGGCGTTGGGGTCGCTCATGTCGAAGAACCAGAGCGACCTGCGACCGTCACTCAACGGCGGCAGAATCCAAAGCATGGGGATGAACCACAGCAGGCTAAGCAGCCCGACTGCGCTCCATAGCTCCGCGGCGCGGGAAAGAGGCCTGCGCCAGTGTCCGTTTGCGAGTCTTGGAGCGATTGCGACCATCGGCGCTGCCGACGCGGTCGTGATCATGAAGCTGAACATCGCCACGTAGTAGCCCCAGACGATGGTATCGCCGACGCCGTCCAGGAGCCGGACGACCACGCCGATTATGCCCAGGACCGTAAGGACGCCAAAGACAGCCACAGCACGCCAGAAGTTGTCGCCGACGCTCAGGAACTTGCCGACGAGATCTTCCGTCGTCTCCGCAGGAGAAGTCGGCGGCTCTGCGACGCGGGGGTCTACGTGAGCGCCCTCGTGCGGGGCTGCGTGTGCGCTGCTAGCCATGTGAGGCTTCCTGTGCCGCCGTGTCAACCTTCCTCAGGTAGATCACGGAAGGATGGGCGCCGAGCTCTTCGAGAATTCTGTATCCCCGTCCCTCTTCGAGCTCGCGCTTTACGATTTCCTGTGCCTTGTTTTTGGGCTGGGGCAGTCTTTCACCCTCGCGCTTCGCCGACAACATGTCGAACAGGTCGCCGTAGACCAGGGTTTCGGTGGGACATGCGTTGACGCAGGCAGGGCTGATGGACCTCTCATAGACGGGATCGCCCATGATCGCCTCGGCCGAGGCGTTACCTATCTCCTGCTCAGCCTTTCGCTTGGTTCTCCGAATCCTCTGAATGCAGAAGGTGCACTTTTCCATGATGCCCCGGCTGCGAACCGTGACGTCAGGGTTGAGCTGGTTCTTCAGGCTCTCCGGCCACGCGGGCTCCCAGAAGTTGAAGAACCGCGCATGATATGGGCAGCCGTTGGCGCAGAACCGCGTGCCGATGCAGCGGTTGTAGACCTGGACGTTCAGGCCTTCCGCATTGTGGTAGGTCGCGTAGACCGGGCAGACCGGCTCACATGGCGCATCGGCGCAGTGCTGGCAGAACAGCGGTATGAACCGTGCTTTCACGTCAGGAAACTCGCCTTCCCAGTACCGCTCTACGCGTATCCACTGGATGGCTCGCCTCTGATTGAAGTGTTCCTCTTCATTGATGGGAATGTTGTTTTCCGCCTGACAAGCGACCACACAGGCCTGGCAGCCAGTGCACTTGTCCAGGTCGACTATCATTCCCCAGCTTTCGGGCATTTATGCAGCTCCCTTAGCTATCTTCTGAGGTGATCTGGACGACACGCTGGTGGTCGTCTTCAGCGAAGTCAGTGATCGTGTTCTCGAACTTGGGCACGCGGACCCACTCGTCGGTCTTCTCTATGTTGACCTTGGTCGCGGCCCAGGCGATGGCGCCGGTGTCGTTATCGGTAAGCGGCGCGAGAATCGAGAACACGTTCGCGCCCCTGTCCCTGGCATAGCGGCCACCGCCTCTGTGTCCCTGTCCAAGAGGAATGGACACTGTGTCAGGCGGCACGCCGGGGTGTGGGAACGCGAGGGCTTCAATGGAGCCTCTCGGCGAAGTCACCCTGACCACGTCGCCTTCACGAATGTCGAGGTCTTCCGCAACGTGGAAGTTGATCTCAATCCACGTGCGCCAGGTTGCTGTCGTAATTGGGTCCGGCGTCGCCTGCATCCATGGCAGGTGCGCACGTTGACCCTCCCCTATGCCGATCTGGCTGAAGGGGGTCAGGTAGTATTCGAATGATCCGTCACCCTCGAACTGGGCATCCTGGAATTCGGGAAGCTCAGGAGGCCTTGTGATACCGCCGGAGAAGCGTGCGCCAGTGTCCCACCAGCCGCCTCGCTGAAGGACTCCGTTCCAGAAGCTCCCAAACGTGGGCGCGCTAACTGAACCGCGTCCGAGGGTGTAGAGCCTCTGGGCATCGGCCTGGAGAATATCCCTGAAGGTCTCTCCTCCCAGGTCGAGGTTGAGGTTAAGTGTCTGAGCGACGGTCAGAAGCACATCTGCGAAGCCGCGCGTTCCCAGCTCTGGGCCGCGATTCTCGAAGAATGGCCTGACCACAGGCTGCTGGAATCCGATGACTTCGTATCCCGGCCCGAAGTGGGGAGTATCGGTGCCCCAGTCCTCGAGGCCAGTGTGCTGTGGAAGCACGAGGTCGGACATCAGCGTCGTATCGTCCATCACGCTGCTGAAGCTGGCGATGAACGGAACGTCATAGGATGCATCGTAGATGTCAACAGATGCCGGAAGGCCATAGAACGGGTCGGCTCCACTGACCATAAGCGTGTTGACTCTACCGGCCCGCATGTCCGCGACAACGCCTTGCCAGTCGGCAAGCGAACCGGACGCCGGGGGGCCAGCGAGTCCATCCAGGGGCGGAGCCGGGTTGAACCGCACACCACCGGGGACCTCCACGCTGCCCACCAGGAAGTTCAGAGAGTAGATGGCCGCGAGGCTGGCGTGGCCGTTCGTGTGAGCGCCGGCAGAGCCGCCGCCAATCGCGATCGCAGGCGGATGACTCGCGAAGCTATGGGCTATGTCGACGATCTTCTCAGCGGATATGCCGATTCTGTCGGCAACGGTTTCAGGAGCGAACTCGGCCAGCGCTTCTGCATCGCCACCTGTGAGTGCCTCAGTTGCCGCCCCGTTTCCAGTGCCCTCCCTGACAATGACCTGCGCGATGCTCAGCGCGAGCAGTCCCTCGGTTCCAGGCTTTACTGGTATCCACCTGTCCGCGTTGGCGGCAGTCATCGAGAAACGGGAGTCCACGTGGTAGTGGGTGCCCCTCTCGCGGTCTCCCTGCCTGAACTTTCCGTAACCGCGTCCGTAGCGTACGGGTGAGCCCCAGGTGTTCAGGAAGTCCGCCCCGAAAGACAGGATGAACTGGGAGTTTTCTATGTCGAAGTCGGGAACGCGATCCTGGTCGAACACGGTCTTGATGGCCGCGTTCAGGTTGGTATTCTCGACCGGCTCGTATGGCACATGCCTGGCGCCGAACTGCCTTGCGAAGCTGCTGACGACGAGGCCGAGGTGTCCGCCGACCGGATTGGTGGCCACGACGACGCCCTGCTGGCCCCTGGCCTGCTGGATGTTCTGCAGGTGGAAGGTAAGCCTTCCTATGGCGTCAGTCCAGCTAATTTCTTCGAACTGCCCCGTGCCGCGCTCGCCTGCGCGTACAAGGGGACCCCGAATTCGGTCCGGGTTGTAGAGCGCCTGCAGGCTAGCTTCGCACCGTGCGCTGTGTTTGCCCACGTTGACGGGATAGTCGATGTTGCCCTCGATCTTGCGGGCCCGGCCCTCCATCACGCGTACCACCAGGCCTTCAGCGGAGCTGCACTCCCTGCAGAGCGTGGCATACCAGTTGTCTCGACCTGAGACCAGGTCCTCCGGCATTTGCACCGGAGCCTGAACAAGCAACTCGTCCTCCGGCACACCACATGCGGCGAACAGTATCGCCGCGGAAGCGGATCCGCCGGTGAGAGTCAGGAACTGTCTTCTGGTTAGCGCCATTGTTTGTAATCCAGCCGGATTCGCTCCTCTAGCCTAGTAGTGGCACGTCGTGCAGTCGGTGGGCGCGCCGTTGTCCCGGTGGCAGTCCACGCAGTCGCTCATCTTGAGCGTGCGTACCTGCTTGACCTTCTCCATCGAGCCTACGTCGCCGTGGCAGGTCGAGCATGTCTCCGAGGCAGGAACGCCATCGCGTTCGGTGAAATAAGCTATATGCGCCTCGTGAACGAAGTGGACGTGGTCCGGGACGCGATGGACACGGACCCAGTCGATGGCGTCATTGTTCTTGTGGGCGTCCTTGATCTTCTTGATCTCAGCCTGCTGCAGTTCGGTGGACCCGGGAACCGCCTGGTGACACGTCATGCAAATGGCAACAGCGGGAATCGTGGCCTGAGCTGACGTCTCCACCTCCCGGTGACAGAAGGTGCAGTCCAAGCCCAGATCCTGTACGTGGGTGGTATGCGGGAATGCAATTGGCTGTTCAGGGCCTTCGTCCGACCCGAATATCACTGGAGTCCCGAACCACGCTGAGATGACCCATATAAGGGCCAGCAGAACCACAACGGTTGTAACCAGACCGCCAACACCCAACACCGCACCGAGAAACATCTGCCTGCCGGTGGGCTTCTTTATCTGAAAATCGCCTGGGATCAAATCGCGGCTATCCTGGGTATCAGTGGGATGTGGTGTTTCAGATCCAGTAGTCAGGCCAGAAGTTCCTCAGCACGCCGGCATAGTCCACGGCGCGGCTTATGAAGAACATGGCGATGACAAAGCTGATGACGGCCAGGACGTAGAAAGGCATCCTGAACTTACTCCAGCTCTGCGGGATGTGCCCGGACATGACAAACGAGGGAATCATGATGTGCCCAAGTATCATGTTCGAGGCGAAGAGAACTATGAACAGCACAGCCAGCCAGAGGCTTTGGAGCAGGCTGCCCAGTTCGCTCCAGCTTTCAGGCCCGATCACTCTCGGGTCCATCGTTATGGGAATGACATCCATAAGATAGGCGGTAGAAAACCTGTATCTAATTCAACAAAAAAGGCGGCCATTTCGAGGCCGCTGACGATTATCACACCGGGTATTTGGGGTGTCAAGGTCAGGGGCCTGCGAGCAGTTGCCTGTGTGCTGCAAAACTGTTGTGAAAATTATCACTTTGGCCGCTGGTGTGTCAAGACGAACAGGCGAGCAAGAAAACTGCACTTATGCAGTTTTCAAGGAGTGAGTGGAGGTGGAGTGAGGAGTGAGAGACCACCCGAACCGCCCCGCCAAACGCCCATGGGGAACTATCCCACTTTCTCGCGAACTCATACGCCCAACGGACGCGCATATTGCGACTATAATACTGCCAGCCTTACGTAGAGGAGGACCGTTCACATGAGAGTTAACAACGTAGTCACCAAGATGCGCCAGGGTGAGATGGCGTATGGACTCAACCTTTCGTTCCCATCCACCACGCTGATTGAGCTTGGAGGAAGAGTGGGGTTCGAGTTCGTGACCTTCGACAGCGAGCATGGCCCATTCACGGTCGACCTGCTCGACGACCTCTGCCGGATCGCAGACATGGCCGGCCTTACGCCGATGGCGCGAGTGCCTGACATCGAACATCCCACGATACTCCGGTTCCTGGACCGGGGCATCCTTGGCATAACCGGGCCGCACATCGTAGATGCTGACAGAGCCCGAAAGCTCGCGGCAGCCTGCCGGTACGTGCCGAGGGGCGAGCGCAGCTTCGGGTCGGGTCGCGGAGCCTATTTCGGGGACGTTGAGTCGCTCCCTGAGTACATGGAGCACACCAACGACAACATCCTGGTAATTGCACAGCTCGAGGACATCCAGGTGCTGGACAACATAGACGAGATCCTTTCTGTGGAGGGAATAGACCTCTACGCGTCAGGCGCCCAGGACATCGCTCAGTCGTTGGGACTGCCAGGCCAGCCCACCCATCCCCGGGTCCAGGAGTTCGAGCAGCAGGTCCGCGACGCCGTTCACGCTGCCGGAAAGCAGATGGCTGACGACGTGATGGCGTCGGCGCGAGCGTCCAACCTGTTCATGGACGGGGCCAGGGCGTTCCTGGAGGCACAGAAGTGAAGCGCGCCACCAAAGACGTACTCTATTTCGAGACCGGGCCTGACAACCCGCCCACGCTGTTCGTCGATCCGGGCGAGGAGTTCGAGGTCGTTACGCAGATGAATCGGGGACCGTGGTTAGACGGGCACCCAAACGAGGAGGAGCTGCAAGCCAAGCTGACTGGCGGCAATCCATCCAGCGGGGCCATCTACATTAACAGCGCTGAGCCTGGACAGGTTCTGATCGTACACGTACTGGACATCCAGACAGAACCCTTCGGGTACACACGCTTCGGAGGAAGCACAGGAGCCATGCCCGGCTGGATGGGCGGAACGGGCATCGGGTACCACCAGAAGATCGTGCAGATCAGCGACGGACTCATCCACTGGAGCGACGACCTGAAGTTTCCGGTCGAGCCGATGCTAGGAGTCGTGGGAGTGGCCCCGGCCCGGAGCCGGTGGACCAACGCCTGGGCCGGTGAGTGGGGCGGCAACTTCGACATCCAGGAGGTTACTGCCGGGGCTTCGGTCCACATCCCAATCCAGGTACCTGGAGCGCTGCTGCACGTTGGCGACATGCACGCGCGCCAGGGTGACGGCGAGATCTGCGGCGCCGGAGGGATCGAGACAGGAGGCACGGCGAGGCTGCGCTGCGAGCTCGCTCCCCTACCCGGCAACATGACCTGGCCTCGAATCGAGAACGAGACCCACATCATGACGACTGGCATTGCCAAACCCGCCGAGGACGCTTTCAGAATAGCCCTCTCCGAGATGCTGCTATGGCTGGAGACTGACTACGGATTCGAGAGAGGCGAGGCGTACCTCTTCCTTGGCCAGGTACTTGAGGCTCGCTGCACGCAGTTCGTGAACCCGACGTTCAGCTACGTCTGTAAGGTACACCGGAAGTGGCTGCCAAGCTAGTCACGGGCTAATGGCGTCCACCACGCAGCGGAAGCCCATGTTGCCGGTGGAGCTGTCGGGGGTGTTGGCGCTGCGGGCCGCGACGCGGTAGCGGTTGCAGTACGACTCGTGACAGAGGTAGGACCCGCCCCGGATCACACGGCTCATTCCCGACGGAGGTCCTGTTGGGTCGACCCTGGGGGCATCGCGGTGGAACGTCGGACTGAACCAGTCCCACTGCCACTCCCAGACGTTTCCTGCGACGTTGTACAGGCCGAATCCATTAGGGTCGAAGGACCTGGCCGGAGCGGTGCCTGCGTACCCGTCTTCCGTCGTGTTCGTGTTGGGGAACTCGCCCTGCCAGATGTTGCACATGTGCTTGCCATCCGGTGTCAGGTCGTCGCCCCAGACGTAGCGCTTTCCCATCAGGCCGCCTCTGGCTGCCATCTCCCACTCGGCCTCAGTCGGGAGTCGCTTCCCGGCCCAGCGGCAGTATGCCTGTGCATCGTTCCATGAGACATGGACTACGGGATGGTCCATCCTGCGGCTAATTCCCGAACCCGGACCCTCGGGCCTTCGCCAGCAGGCTCCGTCAATTCGCCACCACCACGGAGCCTCGGCAACGGCCTGCGTGACCGTCCTGGCTATCTTTCGGGGGACGAACGAATGAAATACGAAAGACCAGCCGTATCGCTCGGCCTCGGTCCGATAGCGAGTCTGGCGCACGAACCTGCCGAACTGGGCGTTGGTCACGGCAGTCTCATCGATGAAGAAAGGCGAGACGTCCACCTCGCGGATCGGGCCTTCGCCGTCTGCGGGAAAGCCGACATCGTCGTCGGTCCCCATGAGAAAGATGCCGCCTTGTATGCGGACCATATCCCTGGGGGCGCTCTCGAGTGGGTCTGTTCTGGCAATTGCCGCTGAAACCGGACGCGACGAGGCTCTTTCCGATCCGGCCGAAGGCGCGCAGCAGGACTCGGCCAATCCTCACCTCCTCAGCTTTGGATTAGATGCCCAGAGAAGAAGCCGCGTTTCGCGCCACCTCGATCAGTGGCGACGGATAGACGCCTATCAGCAGCGTGGCGGCCGCAGTGGCCGTCAGGGCGACTCCGGTTGCGGCGTCGAATGGGACCGAGCTCTCGTCTGAAGCCTTCTCAAGGAACATCACCTTGACGACCCGCAGGTAGTAATAGGCTGAGACGACGCTGTTCACCATGCCCGCAATCGCCAGCCAAGCCATGTCGGCGCTCACGGCAGCGCTGAACAGGTATATCTTGGACATGAAGCCGCTGGTGGGCGGTATCCCAATCAGAGAGATCATTGCGAAGCCCAGCGCAGCAGCCAGCAGTGGCGCGCGCCGGACCATTCCCGCGTACGAACCAATCTGGTCAGAGCCAATCCTGTTGGAAATGGCGATTATCGCGCCGAAAGCCAGCAGGTTAGTACCCACGTATCCGGCCAGGTAGAACAGGACGCCGCTGGTGCCGATTCCGGTCTGTTCGGACGAACCCGATGCGAAAGCCGCCAGTCCGACCATGACGTATCCGGCGTGAGCGATGGTGCTGTACGCCAGCATACGCTTGATGTTGTTCTGCCGGATTGCCACCAGGTTGCCAAACGTCATCGAGGCGACGCTCAGCACGGCGAAGATCGCAGCCCAGTTCGCGCTGACCAGTTCCATCGGGAAGGATATGTAGAGCACCCTGAGCAGCACGGCAAATCCCGCGGCCTTCGACGCCACTGAGAGGAATGCGGTAATGGGAGTTGGCGCGCCTTCGTAGACGTCGGGCGCCCAGAACTGGAACGGGAAGCTCGATATTTTGAAGCCGAAGCCCGCGATGACCAGCGTGATTCCAAAGAGGAGCGCCTTGCTGTCGCCAAACGCCTGAGCGGGGTCCAGCAGTCCTGCCTGGGCCATGCCCTCAATCTGTGAGGCGATTTCGGGCAGCGACGTCGTGCCCGTTCGTCCGTAGATGAACACCATTCCATAGAGCAGGATCGCCGAGCTAATGGCGCTCAGGATCAGGAACTTCATCCCCGACTCCGCCGACCTTCCATCCCTGAGGAACGCCGCCAGCGCCGCCGTCGGCAGCGCGGTCAGCTCCAGGGCAACGTAGATCGTGATCAGCTCGGTCGCGGAAGCCAGCAGCATCATGCCGGACGTAGCCAGCAGCATCAGCCCGTAGAACTCTGACCGGAACCGCTCGATCCTATCGACGTAAGCCCCGGAAATCAGGAGCACGAACAGTGCGGCGGCGGCCAGGACAAGCTTGAAGAAGAGGCTGAACCTGTCGACTACGAGCGTTCCAAATATGCCCTGCATCTGACCGGTTGGCTCGGAGCCGAGGTCGCCCCACAGGACAAACGTGAAGACGGCGGACAGGGCCAAGCCAACCACGCCGACAGCCAGCAGTAAGCCCTTCCTGGACACGACGAGATCGAGCAGGATCAGCAGCATTGCCACTCCCGCAAGAGCGATCTCAGGTGACAGCAGGTATAGGTCGTTAAGAGTCACGTTGCGCTCGTCTCACCCTCACCCCCGTATCAAGTACGAGGCAGGCTCTAGCCCTCTCCCATCAAGGGCTGACAGGGGTAGGTATTCGAGGTTTTCACCCTCACCCCAACCCTCTCCCTGAGGGAGAGGGGGCCCTTGTTTGTTTTCGAACCAGTCTGCACATCTTTTCCTACCCCTGTTAGCCCATCGAGGGAGAGGGGACTTATCGTGTCAATTTCGGCTTAGTATCAGGTCCGTCTGTAGAGATTCTACGATCGGCGTTATTCCCGTCGAGAATACGTCGGTGAGAATGCTCGGGAAGATTCCGACCACCATGATCGCGATTATCAGGGCGGCAATAGGCACGAGCTCAATAGGAGTGGCATCCTTCAGGTCGGCGAACCTTGGATTCAGCGGGCCAAGCATCACACGCTGGATCATCCACAGTATGTACCCCGCTGTGAGGACGACTCCGAATGCGCCAAGGGCTGTCATCCAGCTCCACACGGGGAATGTGCCCAGGAACACGTGGATCTCAGATACGAAACCGGCGGTGGACGGCAGTCCGAGCGAGGCAAGTCCCGCGACTAGCAGCGCGGCCCCGAGAACGGGCATCCGGCCGGCCAGACCGCCAAGGTCGGGGATATGCCTGGTGTGTGCGCGCTCGTATACATAGCCCACGAGCAGGAACAGCATTCCCGTAATCACGCCATGGGTAAACATCTGCAGCGAGGCGCCGGTAAGGCCGACTGGCGAGACTGTCCCGGCTACTCCGACGGCGGACGCCAGGCCCAGCAGCACGAATCCCATGTGGCTGATCGAGCTGAACGCAATGAGCCGCTTCATGTCGGTCTGCCTCAGCACGACCGCTGCCCCGTACAGGATGTTGATCACTCCGAGAGCGGCCAGCGCCCACGATACGTCGCGCAGTACGTCAGGCAGGATTGCTCCGAGCCTGAACATGCCGTAAGCACCCATCTTTAGAAGGACACCGGCCAGCATCACGCTCGCGGCTGTCGGCGCGTCAGTGTGGGCGTCCGGCAGCCATGTATGCAGCGGCCATACGGGGAGTTTCACGGCAAAGGCGACAAACAGCAACAGGAACACGACCAGGGCCGGCAGGCCGGTGCCCGCCTGTCGCACGAGGGCTGGCATCTCGCTCATGTCGAACGACCCTGTCGAGAAGTACAGGACCAGGATGCCGACAAGCATGAACGCGCTTCCCAGAATCGTGAAGATCAGGAACTTCATTGCCGAGTATTCGCGACGTCCGCTGCCCCATACCGAGATCAGGAAGAACATCGGGATCAGCTCAAGTTCCCAGAAGACGAAGAAGAGCAGGAAGTCCAACGACGTGAACACGCCGACCACCGCGCCCTGGAGCGCCAGCAGCCACATGAAGTACTCGCGTTCGCGCGGCTCTTCGCCCTGCTCCCGTCGCTGTCGGCCTATGGTCCAGGAGGCGAATATGGCCACCATGCCGAGCAGGCCGGTGAGCATCACCAGCGGCGCGCTCAGACCATCGACGGCCAGGTAGTACTGGACCTCGAACGATTCGATGGGAATCCAGTCGGCCACCCTGTCGACCATTTGGAACTGGTCTGCGCCCTCTGACGTGTCATAGTTCACGAAGATGAACAGGTTCAGCAGGAACTCGACGACCGAGACGGCCGCAGCAAAGATCCTCACCATCCGGGCGTCGCGCCCAAACAGCAATATAAGCACCGCCGCCACTATCGGCAGCAACACTGCAACTGTCAGCAGACCTGTGAACAACTCTTCTTTACCTGTTTATCAGGGATTGCACTTGTCGGACACTTAACTACAGGAACCATATGTACAGGCCCAGGATTATTGTTACGCCTATTGAGATCGCTGCCCCGTACTGCTGGATCTGCCCTGTCTGGAACTGTCGGAGCATACTTCCGACATTTGCTCCGAACCAGCCGATCATGTTGGCGATGCGGTCGACTATGTTCTTGTCGCCCCAGTCGAGTATGCGGGCCACTCCGCCGTAGAAGAAGCTTCGTACCAGCACGTCCTCGTAGAACTCGTCGAAGTAGTACTTGGAGCTGAGCAACGCGTAAATGGCCGAGAAGCGCCTTCCGACTGCTTCGGCGGACAACGCCTTCCGGTAGTACATCAAATACGCCAGGAATATGCCGGAGACGGCGACCACGGTGGAGACTATCGCCAGCACGATATCGAAGTCGGGGATCTTTACTTCTATCGACCCTTCGCCCATGAAGTGGGTGAACCAGTGGATCGGAACGGCTCCCAGGTTCGTAAGAGGGTTGAATACGAACCCGGCAATCACGGCCAGCACCGCAAGAACGACCATCGGCGCGACCATCGTCCACGGCGACTCGTGAAGGCTCACGTGTCCGAGGTGCAGCTCTTCGGCATCGTCCGACTCTGCGGCTTCGGTCTCTGCGCCTCCCCTGAATTCGCCGTTGAACGTCATGAACAGGGCTCTGAACATGTAGAACGCGGTCATAAAGGCGGCTGCCAGGCCGAGCGCGTAGACGACGTATCCCAACGCAGTGCCCTCATGGAAGGCGCTGGCCAGGATCTCGTCCTTGCTCCAGAACCCGGCCAACGGGAATATGCCCGCGAGCGCAAGGCTGCCTATGAGGAACGTGACGTACGTCCACGGCATGTAACGCCGCAGACCCCCCATGTAACGCATGTTGAAGGTGCCGCTGGCATGGTTCACCGAACCCGACCCCAGGAACAGCAGGGCCTTGAAGAAGGCGTGGGTGAACAGGTGGAATATCGCGAAGGCGTACGCGCCCACACCGAGCGCAAGCATCATGTACCCAAGCTGGCTGACGGTAGAGTACGCCAGCACCCGCTTGATGTCGTTCATCACCAGGCCCATCGACGCCGCAAAGATCGCGGTGAACGCGCCGATAATCGCTACGACGATCATCATCTCGTCAGACGCCTGGAACACCGGGAAGAATCGCGCCACCAGGAACACACCGGCCGCAACCATTGTTGCCGCATGGATCAGCGCGCTGACTGGCGTCGGGCCTTCCATGGCATCCGGCAGCCACGTGTGCAGCGGGAACTGGCCGGACTTGCCCACGGCGCCGGCAAATATGCCGGCCGCGATCCAGGTCGCCACGCCACCCGCGATTATTCCCGTCTCCACCCCAGCGTAAAGGTCAGGGATGTCCAGGCCGTTCAGGCCGGCAAATGACATCGTGTCCTGCTGGAAGAACAGGTACATGATCGCAAGCAGGAAGCCGAAGTCGCCTACCCTGGTCACGATAAAGGCCTTCTTCGCTGCGTTTGCCGCCGACGGCCTGGTGAACCAGAATCCGATGAGCAGGTACGAACACAGGCCCACTAGCTCCCAGAACACGAAGACCTGGATGATGTTCGACGCCAGCACGAGCCCCACCATCGAGGTCGTAAACAGCGACATGTACGCGTAGTAGCGGGAGAACCCCCGGTTCTCCTCCTCGCTCATATAGCCGAGCGAGTAGATCTGGATCATCAGGCTGACGCCGGTGACAACCACCAGCATCACGGCTGTCAGCGGGTCCATCAGGATGCCGACGTTGAACGTGAAGTCTCCGACGGACAGCCACTCATGGGACGCGTACTCGATGTGGCCGTGGTTGGAGATCGTGCTGAAGAGGGCCGCGACCGATATGACGAAGCTGACGCCAATGGCCAGTATCGTCAGCCATCCGGCGGACCTTCCGAGTACGTCAAGTCCCTGGTCCGGGTTCGTCCTGGACCGCGCGTATGCCAGCGGCCAGATGACAAAGCCGATGACGACAAACGACGCAAGCGGCGCGAAGAGGGTTAGCCAGACGAGGAATTCGGAGATCATCTAGAGCTTCCTCAGAATCTCGTCGGCCACGTGTTCTCTGCCCTTGGGAACGTAGACTATGAAGGGAGTCCTCTCTCCCCAATCCATGATGTCACCGACCGGAAGAATCTTCGTGGGAAGGCCGTCGCCTTCCAGAAGGTCCTTCCACATCTCAGCCATCATCAGGCTGGGCACTCTGCGATATTCAACCCACAATTTTCTGTTCTTTTTCTCTTCTCATCCCGATACTGGGAGCACTAGTGTCCCCTCTCCCTGGAGGGCTAACAGGGGTAGGTATTCGAGGTTTTCACCCTCACCCCAGCCCTCTCCCTCAGGGAGAGGGTGCCGTTGATCGGTATTCACGCCTGTCTGCCCTTGAGGGAGAGGACGATGTCCACCGCTAACCTGACAGTGTTCCAGCAATAAAGCTATTTCCTCATCTGGGTCGCGTCGGTGACGAACACAGTCGAGCGACTACGGTAGATAGCGATCACTATGGCGAGTCCGAGCGCGACCTCAGCGGCGGCGATCGTAATGATGAATATCGAAAAGACCTGGCCTGTCAGCAGCAGGTGAGTCATCTGTTCAGTGCCGCTGGCGGGCCGTCCAAAGAGCGTAGCGGGAACCGTATACCTGGAGAACGCCACTGCCGCGAGGTTCACCGCGTTGAACATAAGCTCAATCGACATGAGTACGGCAATCGCGTTGCGCTTCGACAGCGCTCCGTACAGCCCAATGGCGAAGATTATCGCCGAGACTATCAGGAAGTTCTCGAGGCTCAACGCACTACCTTTCGCGAATGAGCGCCAACGCGCCTATGATCGCCGCCAGCAGTACAACCGAAGCCACCTCGAAGGCCAGGACGAAGTCCTGCACCAGCAGTCTGGCAATCCACGGGATGGTGTTGGAGAATACCTCGCTTATCCTGGAACTGGCCGAGGCGCTTAGCTGTCCGCTCTGCAGGACGTCGTCCAGGATTATCCAGTCTGTCTGGACAGTCACGAAAATGGCCAGAATGCCAAACAGCGCCGCCAGGATCGCGACAGGTATTCGTAACGAGTGCGCCGGACTGCCGGACTCGACCTCTCCCGTCATCAGAATGGCGAAGATAATCAGCACCGATATGGCGCCGACGTAGATCAGCACCTGCACCGCGGCGATGAACTCCGCCCTGAGCAGAACGAACATTCCAGCGACGGCCACGAACGAGACGATCAGGAACAGCGCAGCCCTGAACAGGTTTCGCATCTGGACTACCGCAAATGCCGCGACGATACTGCTTACTGCCAGCACCCAGAAGACTATGTCGACAATCAGGGACGCCTCGGTCCCCTGGCCTGGAATCATCTCTGGCCCCAACGTTGCTGCTGGTCGGTCAGAGTCGGCCGCTCGTGCCGGTGGACCTCACGCCAGTCCGCTTCGTCGCCTTCCAGCGGGTTGTAGTCCTGGCTGGCAGACAGCTGCGGCCTGTACCAGTGGCTGGGACGCTTGGGAGACGATACGAGCCTCTCCTTGTCTATGACGAGGTCTCGCCGGCTATACCTGCCCTCTTCGAAGCCGCTGCCCATGTGGATCGCGTCGTACGGGCACGCCTCGACGCACAGACCGCAGAACATGCAGCGTCCGATGTCGATGTCGAATACTTCCAGGAAGTACTTGTCGCCCTCCTGCATGTCGGTCTTGGCGGGGTCCGTCACTATACGAATTATGCCCAGCGGACAGTACTTCGCGCATGACGCGCAACCGGTGCAGCGGTTCTCATACCATGAGAATTCCTCACCCCTGAAGCGCGGGTGCTGGTACTGGCGATCACGCACGCTGGTCAGCCCAACGAGCGCCTTGATCGACTCGCCAGGACGCTTCAGGGCGAACGTAACCGGGTTCTGGTTGTTCATCCGAGCAAGACCGACCAGGCCGATCTTGCGGTCCGGGTACTGGTGAACGGTGAAGTTGCGACCGGGAGAGACGAGGTTCTTCATCGTCACGCCCAGTCCCTTGAACAGTGAGAGGCCATACATAGTCTAATCAGCCTCCGCGTACATATTTGCCAACGGTGATATTTCGTCCAGGGTCGTCCTCGCGCCGTAGCCCAGCACTAGTCAGCCTCCGCGTACATGTTCGCCAGCGGAGATGGCGTGGGCGCCGGGCGCTCGAGTTTCTTCTGCCCAAGCACCCTTGCCATCACGACAATAGCTACCACAGTCAGCACCCAATTGATTGCCGACATGATCCAGAGTGAACTCGTAGAGATGTTACCGGCATCGTCCTGGAAAATCACGACCTCAATCGCGATGGCGAAGATGTTCAGCAGCGAGAGCGCGAACAGACCCTTCCAGGCGAAGCCCATTATCTGGTCCACCCGCAGTCTCGGCCACGTCGCCCTTACCCACAGCAGCGCGAACACCACAACGAACGTCTTCACTATAAACCATATCTGCCCAGGGATAATCGAGGGTCCGTTCGTTCCACCGAGGAACAGGACCACGATTATCATCGAGTTGATTATCGGGGCCATGAATTCAGCAAGGAACAGCAGGGCGAACTTGATGCCGCTGTACTCGGTGTTGTATCCCGAACCGAGCTCCGACTCCGCCTCGATCTGGTCGAAAGGCGTTCTACTCATCTCGGCGGACGCTGCTGCCACAAATATCAGGAACCCGAGGGGCTGCACGATCAGGAATGGAATCGACTGGCTCTGGACTATGTCGAACATCGCAAGTGAGCCCGACAGGATCACCACGCCAACTACACCAAGCGCCATCGGCACTTCGTAGCTCACGAGCATCGCGACGCCACGCATCGAGCCCAGCATCGCGTACTTGTTGGCCGAACCCCAGCCGGCCATGAATATAGCAACGGTATTGACCGAGGTCACGCCCAGAACGAACAGGATCCCTATATTCAGCCGCCCCAGGAACGTGTTGTCACCAAACGGTACAACCGCAACCACGACCAGCGTGGGCACAAGGAGCATAATGGGCGCGAAGAGCATAACCCAGCGGTCCGCTTCCTCTGGGGTCGTGTCTTCCTTGGTTATGAGCTTGAGAAGGTCAGCGATGGGCTGAAGCAGTCCGTAGGGACCCCAGCGGTTTGGGCCAAGCCGGTTCTGGAACCTGCCCAGGACACGCCGCTCGAACCACGTATAGACCGCAGTGGACATTATCATCGCATTGATGACGACGAAGGCCAGGATCACCGCCCCAATAACAAACGCCAGCCATTCGAGGCCATCGGGGACGAAGTCGCCCACGAAGTCATAGATGCTCCCAAAGCTGAGGATGCCTTCGAACATCGAATCGGCGTTCACCGGTCAACCTCACCGAGGACTATGTCGACTGAGCCGAACGTCGTAATCAGGTCGCCCATCTTTCCGCCAACCAGCATCTCGCGCAGCGGGTTCAGGTTGATGAACGATGGCGCGCGCACCTTGCACCTGTAGGGGGAGATTCCTCCGTCGCTGACGAGGTAGAATCCCAGCTCGCCCTTTGGCCCCTCCACAGCGGCATAGGCGTCGCCTTCGGGAGCGCGTATGAAGAAAGGAGTGTCGGCGCGAACAGGGCCGCCAGGGATCTGCTCGATGCACTGCCTGATGATCCGCACACTCTCGCGCATCTCCTGGACGCGCACGATGTAGCGGTCGAAGTTGTCTCCGTCAGCGCCGATTGGGATGTCGAACTCGAGGCGATCGTACACCTCGTAGGGATCGGCCTTTCTCAGGTCCCACTGAACCCCGGCGGCGCGAAGCATGGGGCCGCTCACCGAATAGTCGATGGCCTGCTCCGCATTCAGCGTCCCCACGCCTCGGGTACGTGTCAGGACTATCTCGTTGCCGGTAATCAGGTCTTCCAGTTCGTCTATGGAGGCTGGCAGATCCTCGACGATCCTGTTGAGAGCCGGCCAGAAGTCGTCCGGAGCGTCCTGGAATATGCCTCCGGGACGCATATAGCTCAAAGTGATACGAGCGCCGCACAGCATCTCGAACAGGTCGAGGATCCTCTCGCGCTCCCTGAAGCAGTACATCAGGGGGGTAGCGAAGGCGCCCAGGTCGTTCAGCAGGAAGCCGGTGGCCATCATGTGGCTGGCGATGCGCTGTAGTTCTGCGCTAATGACGCGAATGTACTGCGCCCGCTCCGGCACCTCGATGTCGGCCAGCTTCTCCACAGCCCTGACGTAGGCCAGGTTGTTGGACATGCTGGCGATGTAGTCCATTCGGTCGGTAAGCGTGACTATCTGAACGTAAGTGCGAGACTCGGCCAGCTTCTCCGAACCCCTGTGCAGGTAGCCGAGAACCGGCTCGACGTCCAGCACGACCTCGCCGTCGAACGTGACACGCAGCCTGAACACCCCGTGCGTGCTTGGGTGCTGGGGCCCCAGGTTGATGGTGACTGGCTCTGTACGGATCGTCATTGCAATTCTGGCTGCTCTAGCCCAGGTAGTCCTTCCTGAGCGGATGCCCGGGGAAACCCTCCCAGAGCAGCACTCTCTTCAAGTTGGGGTGCCCTTCAAAGTGGATTCCCATCAGGTCCCAGACCTCCCGCTCCTGCAGGTCGGCGCCCTTCCAGACGTCGAAGACGGATTCAACGGCGGGCTCTTCCCGGCCATAGACCCTGGACTTGACCACAAGGCTGGCGTTCCGTCGCAGAGAGAGCAGATGGTACACCATCTCGAAGTACTCGACGTAGTCCACCGCCGTCAGTGCGTTCAGGAATGAGAAGTCGAACGCGGGGTCGTCTCTGAGAAGTCGAGCAACCGGAAGTATGTGTTCAGGCAGCACCCAGACATCTGTCAGTGTGCTCTCGACCGCCGCACCCGGAATCGACTCGTTGATCCGGCGTGCCGCATCATCCGCGGAGTGTGCCCTGGTCAATTCCTGGACTTACTTCCTTCCCTGCTGAATGGAGTAGCGCTTGATCTTCTCGTGGAGCTGCATGATCCCATACAGCAGAGCATCGGGCCGGGGCGGACAGCCGGGCACGTAAACGTCGACCGGTATTATGTGGTTGACACCCGGGACCACGCTGTACGATCCGTAGTAGGGACCGCCACTTGTGGCGCACACACCCATCGAGATGACCCACTTTGGCTCGGCCATCTGCTGATAGACCCGCTCGATGGCGGGGGCCATCTTCCAGGTCACGGTGCCCGCGATGATAATCAGGTCGGCCTGTCTGGGCGAGGGCCGGAACACCTCCATGCCGAACCGGGAGATGTCGAACCTCGACATCGCGCTCGCCATCATCTCGAACGCACAGCAGGCCAGTCCGAACGACAGGGGCCAGACCGCCGACTTGCGCCCCCAGTTTATGAGGGCGTCGACGGAGGTGATGGCGATGTTTCGGTCGAACTCCTCGGGCACCTCGAGCAGGGGCTCGGCCAGAGCTTCCGTGTGGGTGGCCTTGAGGTGATTTACGTACTCGCCCTCTTCCCTGTCAAGCTCCCAGGTTGACTGGTGCAGAAGAAGGCCTGAGGTTGGGTCCTGCGTCATGGCTCAACTCCATTCCAGCGATCCCTTGCGCCAGGCGTAGAGCCACCCGACAACAAGGATCGCAACGAACACCAGCATCTCCAGAAGTACGAACGCTCCGAACTGGGCCGACAGCAGTCCAAAGCTGGCAGCCCACGGGAAGAGAAAAACGACCTCGACGTCAAAGACGACAAAGATCAGTGCAAAAGAGTAGAATCTGAAGTTAAACTGGCTCCACCGGCCCGAAAGTGTCTCGAATCCGCACTCGTAGATCGCCTTCTTGATCGGGTCGGGAGCGTAGGGCCTGATCTTGAGAACGGTCAGCATCCAGCTTGCAATCAGCATTCCGATTGGCACTGCCGCAGCTACCGCAACGAAGATGGCGATCAGGGCGTACTGCCGGAAATACTCGTCAAGCATGTCGCTGTGGACGACTCCTTGATCCCCGTTTTCGCGAGGACATGGCTAAGGCGAGGGCGGCCGAGTGAACGAGATTACGAGGGGTTAACTCCCGTTCTGGTGAAGTTCTGAATTCGGGCGAAATATAGCACACGCCTCTTGAAACCTGCAAGTGAAAAGTTTTACAAACGGTACCCTGGAAAAGGGGCGAAAGACACTTGATTTCTGGACCCAAAACCTCAGGTGAGATGCAGCCCGTACCGCTGCCTCCAATGATCGAGCGCTACGGTGAGTCCATACAGAGCGCGCTGCGGTCAGAGCTTTCCCAGAGCCACTCGTTCGTGTACGACATGCTCAGGTACTACATGGGCTGGGCGGACGAAAAGGGCGTCCCGCTAAACGCGACGACCGGGAAGGCTGTCAGACCAACCCTCTGCATGTTCGGGTGCGAGGCGGTCGGAGGCACTACGTCTCAGGCCATACCCGCTGCCGTAGCACTCGAATTCATTCACAACTTCTCCCTGGTCCACGACGACATTCAGGACGAGGACGAGACCCGTCACGGCCGCAAGACGATCTGGGCGGTCTGGGGCAAACCAAAGGCGCTCGTCTCCGGGAACGTGCTCCGAGTCGTTGCCGACTCCGCCCTGCACGGACTGCCCGCCTCCGGCGTGGACAGCCGGCGCGCCGTGACCGCAGCCGACCTGCTGACCGAGGCCTACCTGGAGATGATAGAAGGACAGTATCTCGACATCTCCTTTGAGGGCAGGCGCGACATAAGCATGTCCGACTATCGTCGGATGATCTCCCGCAAGACCGGGGCCCTGCTCAGATGCTCGCTCAACCTTGGCGCGGCAGTTGGCACCGACGATGCCGCGACAGTCGCCGCCTTCCGCGAGTGCGGGAGAGCCCTTGGGTACGTGTTCCAGATTCGCGACGACGTTCTCGGTGTCTGGGGACAGGAAGACGTTACAGGCAAGCCCGTCGGCTCCGACATCAGGCGCAAGAAGAATTCCTACCCTGTCGTTCTGGCAATGGAATCTGCCGATGAGTCAGACAGTAAGCAGCTATCCGTCATCTACGACAAGGACGAGCCGGATGAGTCCGATGTCGCCTCTGTGCTGGAGATAATGGAGCGTGTAGGAGTCCAGGAGGAGGCCAGTGCAGAAGTTAGCGAGTGGGCGGACATGGCCATGGAGGCGCTTGCGCCAATCGAGCTGTCCCCCTCAGCCCGCCAGGAGATCGAAGAGTTCACCCACTTCCTGATGGTGAGGGACAGGTAGGTGCCTGGGATCGTCCAAAACCCCCTAGCGAAGATAGTCCGCCAGAAAGTCATCCCGCATTCGGCACTCCACCAGTTCACTGTCAGCCAGAGCCTCGTACAGAGAAACGTCGGTGGTGACAAGTACTTCGGCATTGGCAGATAGGTAAGCGGAGACCAGATACACGTCCTCCTCGGGTAACTGACTCAGCAGTTCCTCAGGAATGACCTCTACGCCCTCCGTTGGAACCCTTAGTGCCCTATTGCTGTCTACACACAGTCCAAAGAGTACTTGGCTGCTTAGTTTTCGGCGAGGATCCGAGAGCTTCATCATTTGGTAGGCTTTGTTGGTCCATGGGGACTCGTCGGGCACAACTATCCGGTCTGTAGACAGCCTTAGGGCACTCAAGAAGTCCTCTGCTCCACTTTGCCTAAGCGGTCCGTTATCACCCCGAAGATCGTGAAAGACCCACTCGTTAAGAACGATGAGCATAAGTAGGGACTAGATCGTCTCGGGGCTCTCGCCGAAGAATACGGCCATGTCCTCTAGCTCAGCTTCCATGAACGAACTGAGCCCCCCCTGGATCTGCCCGTCTGGAGTCGCCTCCTGCTTTGAGAATCGGCTCTCACCGTCCTCCCTTTCAGCAAAGATGAAAGAGACATCATCTACTCCGATTTTCCCTTGCACAAGCTGAGCCAACAGAGACAGCACGAATGTCTCACTATGAGTGGAAACAACAATCCGCTTTCCCTTGTTAGAGGTGATATCCACCATAGCGTGGACGAGTTTTCTGATCATTGATGGATGGAGATGAATCTCTGGTTCTTCGATGGCGATTATCTTCGTCCTGTCATAGAGACAGATGGTGAGCATGTGCACGAGTTGGTTGACGCCAAATCCCTCGTTAACCATGGCGACCGGAATCCCTCCGTTTCGAGGAATGGAATCTAGGTTGAATGATGAGGTGCCTACCTGCATTCGCGTCCGGACTTGGCGACCTGCAACAGATTCCATACAGTCGCTGACGGCGTATTCTAGGTAACGATCTGTTGCTAGTAATGATGCAACTTCAGCATCTGTAGCCAACAATGAGGTTACGTTGGACACGCTATACACCGGCGCTGCAAACCCTCGTCGGAGTGGGACGAACCCCGTTCTACGAGCCAACTCTACTGGTGAATTCGCAGCAGCCAAGTAAGTGGCAACAATCCAAGGATCGATGCCATCCTCGTCCTGAACTACACCAAGGTTAATGCCATTCCAAGTCATTTCAACTGGTGACTCGTTCAACTGGTCGGAATCCTGATCAATCCATGACACTCCATATTCGCCGTATGCCATTTGATTGGCACGATAGGGAAGGGGTATGTCAAGGCTCATGCGCACTTCTGGTTCCACTTCTCCTGGGTAGTCAAAACACAAACTAGCCACTCCACCCGAGCGTGCAACCGAAACGACGACTTCGGACGACCATTCCTCGTTATCAATGCCGAGTGACATGGTAACAGCAGAGTCATCAACGTGATTCCAAACTACCTCCCTCAAACCACCGAGACTAATGGTTGGGTAGGAAAATAGACTCGAAACATTTTGAGCAGGATTGGTGAAGAAGTTCGCAAGCGTGAGCAAACCGTATATCAACGATGACTTGCCCGAGCCGTTTGGCCCATAGATCACCGTCATGGGGGCGATCTCAAGTGTAGCATCGCGAATGGAGCGGAAGTTCTCCAGATGAAGAGTGTATTTGTCCGCCATCTTCCTGCCTCCGGACTGATTGGTACTCTGATTGCCTGCAGTGGTAGACGAGGTAGTCTGAGTCTACCAGACGAGCCCCTTAGCGCCGCCATCCAATTGGCCTACACGAGCCTGTGTATGTTTGGCAGGCAGTGTCTTCACCCTCACCCCCGGATCAAGTCCGGGGCAGGCTCTGAGGGAGAGGGGACCTTAGATTCCGTAGGGAGGCACCTACCAGATTGACACAGCTTCTCCTAGTCTCACTTACTTGCCCCTCTTTCAGCAGGCGTGGTAGCGTTCGCTGCACTGTACGGATCCGTGACCTGACTGAAGCAACTTTGCCTTGCCTAGACAGTTGCGCACTGAGGCAGTGTCAGTGACCAGTGGTTTCACCCTCATCACAGCCAGAAGCCGCCCTACTCGAGAAAGCCTACGTCCACTGTCAGCAGGTGGCGAAAGAGCACGCCAAGAACTTCTACTACGGCTTTCGCACACTGCCCCTCCATAAGCGGCGGGCCATCTATGCCGCCTATGCGGTCTGCCGGCTGTGGGACGACATTGCCGACGACGACGCGCCTCTATCTGAGAAGCGCCAGATGTTTGCGGAGACCCGGCGTACATTGGCCTCCACACTGTCGCGCACAGGTGAGGGGGAAACTGGGGGAGAGGTTCGACCGGACATTCCCCCTGAATTCATCGCAATTGCTGACGCGACGAACGTCTTTGACATTCCGGCCAGATACTACGATGAGATCCTTGAAGGTGTAGAGTCTGACCTAGTGAAAGACAGGTTCGCCAACTTCGACGAGCTTCGAGACTACTGCTACAAGGTCGCCTCGGTCGTCGGTCTCATCTGTATTGAGGTATTTGGGTACGAAGACCCCAAGGCCGAGGACTACGCGGTAGACATGGGCATCGCCCTGCAACTGACGAACATACTGCGGGACCTGGACGAAGATGCCGGACGCGATCGCATATACATACCCCAGAATGAGCTGGCTGAGTTTGGCTACACGGAGGAAGACCTCAAGAGCAGGGTCATCAACGATCAGTTCAGGTCATTGATGACGTACCAGGTAGAACGCGCCCGGTCTTACTACGAGCGGTCGAGACCCCTGTTTGACATGGTGGAGCCGGAGTCGAGGACGTGCCTCCGCGTCCTCCACGAGGCCTACGCGGCTATCCTCAACAGGATCGAGAAGTCCGGGTTCGACGTGTACACACAGCGCATTGGTCTGAGTACCAGCGAAAAACTGCTGATCGCCGCAAGACTATGGACCGGTGGCGCCTTGCTGGGCATCCCCGTAGTCAGGCGCCTGCTGTAGCCGACGATGCACGCCCTGATTCTCGCTCCTTTCGACGAGGCCCAGCTTGCACGACTTCGCTCGAGGATGGATATCTCGTATGAGAGCTGGCTGGACACTCGCGCACTGACAGACCCTGACCACCTCGCCGCCCGTATCCTCTCGGAAGACATTGCGATACTCGTAGTGGAGGCCGACTTTGTGTTCGGAGAGACCTTCCAGCAGTGCCCGGACGTGAGATTCGTAGGCATCTGTCGTGGGTCTACAACCCAGGTCGAACTCGAAGCCGCAGATGAACACGGTGTTCTCGTGGTAAACACGCCCGGCCGCAATGCCCGCGCTGTGGCCGAGCACGCGCTGGCGCTCATACTGTCGCTGGCCCGTAGAATTACACAGGCTCATGAATTCGTCAGTTCGCGGAGCTGGCTCAATCCTGCGGCCGGATACACCGACTTTCGTGGTGTAGAAGTCGGCACCCGTACAGTCGGAGTCATCGGGCTGGGGGCCATTGGCCGGACCCTCGCAGAACTGTGTATCGGCCTCGGCATGAAGGTCGTGGCTTACGACCCGTATGTGACGGACGTACCTGAAGGCGTTAGCCTGACAGACCTTGCCACTCTCGCGCAGGTCTCGGACTTCGTCAGCGTTCACGTGCCAGCAACCCCCGACACCACGGGACTTCTGGATGCCGAGTTCTTTTCCCGCATGAAGCCCACGTCCTACCTTGTCAACTGCTCGGACTACCGGATAGCGGAGGAGACCGCGCTGCTGGACGCTCTGCGCAACCGCCATATCAGTGGAGCAGCGTTCGACGTATTTGAGACCCACCCGATCGCTCCTGATAACCCGCTGCTGGGGCTGGACAACGTGCTCCTCACGCCACACGTAGGCGGGGCGACCGATGAGACGATCGAACGCCACTCTCGGATGATGGCCGACGACATCATCAGCTTCATCGAGGGGCGACGACCAGCGAACCTCGTCAATCCAGAAGTGTGGCGCGACTGCTGCAATGCCCCATCTCCTCAGGCGGGAGAGGGCTAGGGTTAGGGTGATGCCCTCAGGCCCTGTACTGGTGATCGACGCGGGTTCAAGCTCACTCCGCTGCTACCTGGTCGACGCGGACGGTCAAATCACGCGATCCGCCTCTCGCCCCTGGCTGTACGTGGACGAGCCTGATTCCGGCGAACTCAGCAGGAGCTTTGATCTCGAAGGCATCTGGAACTCGCTACGCGGCGCCATCAAGGAGTGTGTCGGCGATGTAGGGGAAGGCCTAGAATCTTCCCCCCCAGTAATCTCAATCACGTCCCAGCGCCAGTCCCTGGTCTTCATGGACAGCCAGCTCCGGCCTCTGCACTCTGGACCCAACACCGACGTACGTGGGGTCTTCCAGGGGTTTGCGTTCGATGCTCAACATGGACGGCTGCTCTACGGCACTACGGGTCACAAACCTACATTTATGATGGCCGCTGGAAAGCTGGCGTGGCTGCGCGATACTCACCCTTCGGCGTATGCCGATGTAGCCCACGTCGTCACGCTTGCGGACTGGCTGGCCTTCAGGCTCACCGGGCAGATTGCGTGTGAGTCTACTTTGGCGGCGGCCAGCGGTCTGCTAGACATCCGAACGAGGGCATGGGCATCTGAGATGTTCAAGGAACTGGGGCTGACGTGCCCTGAGAGTCAGCTACAAGAGGCGGCTGAGATTCGCGGTACCGTGAGTGCGAGAGAGCTTGCGGCGATTGCTGAAACTCCCGTGATCGTCGCGGGTGCGGACACCCAGTGCGGGATGATCGGCGCCGGTGTTGTCGAGGCCGGTCAGGTCGGGATCGTCGCCGGGTGGAGCGCGCCCGTCCAGATGCTGGTCCCCGAACCGATCCAGTCGCCCGAAATGAAGACCTGGACCGGACTGTTTCAACTGCCGGGATTGTGGACGCTGGAGAGCAGCGCCGGAGATACCGGTAACGTGTGGCGCTGGCTTGTCGAGACACTGTCAGGAAGCCGTCTCGACTATGAAGAGCTGGACAGGCTTGCTGGCAGCACACCGCCTGGATCGATCGGAGTAACCGGTCACTTCGGTCCGCAGGCGATGGACGTGTCCGGCGTCGGAATGAGATTGGGGGGCATCCTCTTTCCGACCCCGATTGCAATGGGAGGACCGAGCCGCGGGCAGATAGGCCGGGCGGTGCTGGAGTCGTTCGCATTCACGATCAGGGCCAACCTGGAACAGCTTGAACGCGAGTCCGGAGTCACTGCCAGTCGAATTGCCCTTGGCGGAGGCCTAAGTCGCTCAGGCACGTTCAGGGGGATGCTGCCAGACGTCCTGGACCGCCCCGTCTCGATGTACAGCCAGGCCGATGTCACCGCCCTCGGCTGCGCTGCGATCGCGAGAACCGCGCTGGGTGAGTATGCCTCGCTGGTTGAATCGGCGATGGTAATGTCACAAGACTCGCGTACCTCGGCGCCTGATGACGAAAATGCAGTCGAGTACCAGGGTCTCTACGAGGACTGGCTTGAGTTAAATGAAGACATCGGGCCAATGCTGACCTGAATTATCCGACCGGTGTAAATCGACATAAGCTCCGTATAAACTGGATGCAGTTATTCTCATGCCGAGCAGATGGAAAGACGACAAACAGGCGGTCTCCGACGCCGCGCGCCTGATGGCCGACCTTGGTCTCGTGACCGGCACGGCCGGAAACATAAGCGTGCGAATCGGCGTCGATGACGGCCGCGAGTTGATGGCGGTCACACCGGCGTCGACGGCCTACGAGGCCATGACCGCGGACGACGTAGTTGTGACGGACTTCGAAGTTGAGCCTGTCGAAGGCGACCTCGCTCCATCGTCGGAAAGCCTGTTGCATGTCGGCATATACCAGAGGCGTCCGGATGCCGGGGCCGTGGTCCATACACACTCAGTCTACTCTAGCGTCCTCGCCGTAGCCGGAATTGATCTGCCGCCCGTGATCGATGAAGTAGTGGTCTACGTTGGAGGCACCATCCGGGTATCCCGTTACGGCTACCCCGGAACAGAGGAGCTGGCAGACAATGTCTGTGACGCTCTGGGAAACAACAAGGCGGCCTTCATAGCCAATCATGGCGCAGTCGCTGTGGGGCGTACTCTGAAAGAGGCGATGGACATCTGCCTGCTTGTCGAGCGCGCATCGCAGATCTTCGTGATGGCCAGCTCGCTGGGACAGGTGAGACCTATTCCAGGCGAGTTCGTAGAAGCATCGACGGCAATCTACCGTATGCGCAACAACATCAGACCGGACTTGGGAGAGAACTGCTGATGGTCACTGTCCCCGGATTTCTGCTCAGGCGGCTGTACGTTAAGCAAAGCCTCGCAAACACCGATGACGGCTTCCAGTTCGAGCTGATGAACAGGCTCGGTTCGGGATACTCTCACAAGGTGCATCCACTCACGGTAGACGGGGCCGAGATCGCCATAGACAGCGCCGAGTTCCAACTCGAAGGCAACACAATCCGGTTTGACGAAGTGACCCAGGAGAGAACTCTGACCCTGGCTATGAACAGGGCGATCACCGTCAGGGTGACGGGCACGCGGCTCGAACCGGGAGCGCACAAGATCGGCATGGGATTCGACGCTCCCGGGTTGGGCACCCTGAGCTTCGATTTCACCGACACCGTCGCCGATGAGTGACCGACCGCTGCGGTTGGCCATAACAGGCGCCGCGGGTTACCTCGGCAGCAGGCTCGTCGAGCGCCTGGAAGAGTGTGAGGCTGTCAGCTACATCCTGGCGACTGACATTCGGACGCCAGGGACATCCTATGGCGAGGGGACGGACTTCGTAAGGCTAGACGTCACTGAACCGTTTCCTTCACTCCTCGCTAAACACGACATCGATGCGGTCATCCACCTCGCCTACGTGCTCAATCCCGGACGCAGACACGAACAGGCCAGGAGGGTGAACGTCCTGGGGACGGAGCACCTCGTGGAGTCGTGTCGCAACTCCGACGTGGCCCACGTTATCTACCTGAGCAGCACGTCGGTGTACGGGGCGCATCCTGACAATCCCGAGTTCCTCACCGAGGATCACCCTGTGCGGCCACTCCCAGGATTCCAATACAGCGAGGACAAGGTGGCCGCCGAGAGACGGCTGGCTGACTTTGCCGACAAGAGTTCGTCAGCCTCGGTTACCATCCTGAGAGGATGCCCCGTGATGGGACCACGCGCTGACAACTTCATCGCCAACGCCTTCTACAAACCGGTGTTGCCTCGCGTCGGTGATGCCGACCCACCGATGCAGTTCACCCACGAGGATGACCTGACCGACGTTATCGTGAAGTGCCTGGAGACCAGGGCGGCGGGAGTTTACAATGTCGCCGGCGACGGCACCATCCGCTGGACGGAGATGGCAGCAATCATGGGTCACAGGATGCTGAGGCTTCCTCCCATGGCGTGGCGATCACTAACCTCACTGGCGTGGAACCTTGGGATGCAGTCGGACTCTCCGGCATGTGGGCTGGACTTCATCCGCTACAGGTGGACCGCAAGCGCAGACAAGCTCAAGCGGGACCTCGGAGTTAGTCTGGCTTACACTTCCAGCGAGGCATGGGAGTCGTTTGCTGCTCAGGCCCAAGGGCCGTAGCTGAATTCTGAAACTGAAGGTGAATCCACAGGAAGTAACATGAAGGTAATCATCGACGCCGATACGGGGACCGACGACGCCATCGCCCTGATCATGGCTGTCAATTCGCCGGAGTTGCAGATCGACAGCGTCACGACCGTAGCTGGAAACGCGCGGCTGGCCGACACTACACGCAACGCGCTGCGATTACTGAGCTACGTCGGCCGACCTGACATACCAGTCTCGAAGGGCGCTGACCGACCTTTAAGGGTCAAGAACAGGTTCTCCTACCACTATCATGGTCCAGGAGGTCTGACTACTCGCCTTCCGACGACTGACTCCAGGCCAATTGAGGCGCGGGCTCCTGAGCACCTACAGATGGCGGCTGAACAGGCTGACGGTGAGATGGAGATTATCGCCCTTGGGCCGTTGACCAACGTAGCGCGAGCGATCAGTCGAGGTCCCGAACAGATGAGACGAGTTAAGCGCATCTACGTCATGGGCGGAGCCGTCGAGGTCCCGGGCAACGTCACGCCTTCGGCTGAGTTCAACATTTACGCCGACCCTCATGCGGCCAGCATCGTATTCGACTCCGGCATCCCCATTACCCTGGTTGGGCTGGACGTGGGAGACGCCGTGGGGTTCGACCGAAACGGCACTGACTGGCGCTCTGGCGCCTCAAGAGGCGAGGAGGTGTCGGCCCGGATCATGCAGGGGTGGTTCGACACTCATCCCGGACGTGACGTTTACGTGTTGTGCGACCCGGTGACGATCGCCGCGGCGGTGGCTCCAGACCTGTTCGAGTATCGACAGGGGACGATCACGGTCGATGAGGATGGCGAGCACCGGGGCAGTACCAGGGCCGAGTACGGCGAAGGGAACGTGCGCATAGCCCTGAGTGTCGACGAAGATCGCGCGCGCGCCCTGGTTCTCGAACGGCTGGTTACCAAGGACTGACAGGTCTGCGGCAATCCGCAAGAGCCGTCCCGAGTATGGCGGACTACTCTGCCGACTCCAGGTAGCTGAGCATCGTGTCCCACCTGTCGCCGAGCACGCGACGCATGTTACGTGTCGTGACTTCCTCCACCTCTTCTACGTCGATGCCCTTGAGTTCGGCAAGGGTCTGCGCGACAGTCGCGACGTGCCTGGGTTCCGTCCAGTTTTCGCGCTTGGACTTGAATGGCTGAGGAGCGGCGTCGGTCTCGAGGACGATACTATCCAGCGGGACCTTGGCGGCAGTCTCCTGAAGGTATGTCAGCCGCAGCAGGGGTCGCGCCAGCGAGATGTAGAAGCCGAGGTCCATGACCTTTTTCGCGGTCTGGTAGTCGCCCTGGAAGTAGTGCATGATGCCGCCGACCTCGTAGGCACGCTCCTCGCGCAGGACGCGGAACGCCTCATCGTGAGACTCGCGGCTGTGGAACACTACGGGCAAATCCAGCTCGCGCGCCAGCCGGATCTGTTCCCTGAAGGCGGGATACTGGATGGCGCGGTCGGGGGCTCCATCCATGAAGTCCAGGCCGACCTCGCTCATCACCAGCACTTTCTCTGTCGACTGGGCGAGGTCCCTGAGAGTCTCATAGGTCTGGTCAGTGAACGGCTCGCGGATGTCCATCGGGTGGATGCCCACGCCCGAGAAAAAGCCATCGTACTTTGCCGAAAGCTCAAGGGACCTCTCGGTCGACGGAATCGTCGTCCCTGCTGAAATGACGGCCTGGACTCCCACGCCCCGGGCGCGATCGAGAATCTCCCCCACCTCAGTGTCCGTAAAGGGGTCCAAGTGTACGTGGCAGTCTATGTACATGGTGGAGAGAGGTCCTTGCCGCTGGTGCGTCCGGCTGTGGTCATAGGTCGGCACCGGTCATTAT
The DNA here is from genome assembly GCA_965116415.1 of Dehalococcoidia bacterium. Taxonomy (GTDB): domain Bacteria; phylum Chloroflexota; class Dehalococcoidia; order Lucifugimonadales; family UBA1123; genus VXRN01. The sequence goes on along the minus strand of OZ220693.1, from coordinate 3,081,692 downwards.
ACTAGCTCGGGATGCAGACGCCCGCAAAACGCGGGCGTTGTCATGTGAGGCTGATTTGAAGAGACGGGCATGGGCCTTCGGAAGAGTCTTCATAGGAGTCGCCGCAAGCGCCTTCCTGGGTTGGCTAGCTGTTCGTGGCCTGGACTGGGGCCTGGTCGTGGATGCGTTTTCCGGGGTATCCATTCCGATGCTGGTCCTGGCCACGATTGTGTTCATCCTGGCAAACTACCTGCGCGCCGTCCGCTGGCGAGTGCTCTTCGTCAATGGGACGGTCTCCACAAACCGGCTGTTCGTCGTGCAGAACATCGGTATAGGTCTCAACAATGTGGTCCCTGTCAGAGTGGCGTCCGAGGCTGTACAGGTAGCCATACTCAGCCTCAGGGACAGCGTTCGACCGTCTGTCGCACTCGCCACCGTAGGAATGGAGCGGGTTCTCGACCTCGTAGTCAGCGCCGTGATTCTTGGAGTTGCCCTGATCCTGATTCCCGAGATGGAGCGGTTCACGCCTTACATCTGGGGCGCGATCGGCATCGCCATAGGATCAGTAGTGGTTGTGAGAGTGCTTGCGTGGAGCAGCGCTGGTGTTGAGTGGGTGGAGCGGATCTCCTTTCTGGCCGAGTTCCTGGGCGCCGTGAAGGACCTGGAGAGGGAGAGGACTCGTCTGGCGGTCTCAACCGGCGTGACGTTTGTATTCTGGCTGCTGGTTGGAGTCACAGCGTGGCTGATCGCAGACTCGATCAGCCTGTCAATCACGCCCATAGTTGCGACGGCCGTCATTATGGGGACGATCTACTTCGCGACTGCCGTGCCCGCGGCGCCCGCGGCCATAGGCACCTTCGAGTTCGCGGTTGTGTACGTGCTCGAGCTGTTCGGCGTCAGCCGTGAGGCCGGATTCGGATTCGCGATCATCACCCACGCGGTGTTCTTTTTGCCTCCAACGATAATGGCCGCTGTCTTCCTGCCACGGGAGGGAATCGGGTCTATCGGGCGTCTGAGGTCTGCGTTCTCGGGCCTGAAGGACAGACAGGAGCAGGAATCGGCATGAGACCGGCGTACGCCTGGTCCGCCATTCTCGGCTGCCTGCTTCTCGTCTTCGCGGCCGGGTGCGGACAGGATGTCCAGGCACCTCCGACTCCAATACCGACTGTTGCTCCCACTTCCACACCGGTCCCAACTCCTACCGCGAAGCCTGAGCCGACAGCAACATCGGTCCCGCCAACGGCAACTCCGAGTCCAACTGCGGTCCCAGCCAGTACGGCAACCCCTGTCCCAGTTACCCCTACGCCACAGCCCACACCCGATTCGAGAAGACGCGGCGGGACCCTGAACCTGTCCACCTCCGAGAACATCGCCCACCTGGACGTACACCTGGACGTCTCTCCCTCGCTGTCGACGTGGGGGCCGGGCATCGCCTACTCACGGCTGCTGAGGCTCAAGTCGGGGCCGGACGTGCCCTTGCCCAGCCTCGCCGTCGAGTGCGACCTGTGCGCCTCGTGGACCATGGAGTCGCCAACCACTTACAGGTTCGATCTCAGGCCGGACGCACGGTGGCAGGACATCGGCCCTGCGTATGCCAGAGCGGTCACAGCAGGAGACGTGGTCTACAGCTATCTGCGCCAAAGTGGTCCGGAGCTGCCCAACTCCGCCCTGCTGTACAGCGTCGCCGAACTGCGGGAGCAGGACCCACACACATTGAAGATAACCCTGGACGCCCCTGATGCCGACGCGCTCCTGGCATTCGCCGATGGTCATTCCAAGATAGTAGCCCGAGAGGCCGTGGAACTGAACGGCGACCTTCGTGACGGCCCCACCGTCGGTTCAGGGCCATGGGTTCTGGAAGGAACGTCTCCCGACAACAGGCACGAATTCACTCCCAATCCCTACTACTACGACCAGGGCACTCCACTGCTGGACAAGTTGAACATCTTAATCATGTCTGACGAAGGCACGCGAAATGCCGCGTTTCAGACCGGCATGATCGACGTAATGAACATGAGCCCTGATGAGTGGTCCACTTACACAGACCGGTTCCCACTTGCGCCCCTTATAGAGGTGCCCCAGCCCGGAGTCGGGGCGGAAGTCGCATTCAAGACGACTGTACCGCCGTTCGACAACCTGGAGGTCAGACGGGCGGCGATCCTCGGGATGGAGCCCATGAAGGCAATCAAAGAGCACTGGGGAGGATTCGGGTTCGTAGGTCAGGGCTTTTCCGCAGCATCGCCGGAGTGGTTGATTCCTCAGAACGAGCTGGCCAATCGCTTCGACCGGCGGTCGGATGCAGAGGCGCTGCTGCGTAGCTCGGGAGTGCCCGGCCCAATCCCAGTAGGAATCACCGTGGGAGACTTCGGTGAGGCATATACTTCGCACGCGCACGCAATCTCGGTCGAATTGCAGGAGTTGGGATTCGAGGTCGAAACCGACATAGTCAACAGGCGCGAGTTCGGCGAACGGGTCTGGCTTGGTGGGGAGTACCAGCTGATGCTTGGACCTCCAGCGCCAATCACGGCCCCAAATGGTTTTCTCTTCCCCGTTCTTCACAGCGAGGGCATCTGGAACACGACCGGGCACAGGGACGATGTTCTCGACGAACTCATAGAGGCTCAGGCCGTGGAGTTCGACCCGAAGAAGCGCGCCGAGCTAATACGGGGCATCCAGGAGCGCGTCCTGGACCAGGGATACAGGTTCATGCCGACGGTCAGAGAGGCTATCTGGACTTGGCGGAACCATGTGAGGGACTTTCATCCTAACTTCAGCGCCTACGAGTATCACCACTGGGCAAGGGTGTGGTTGGATAAGTAGGGGCAGGTTTGAAACCTGCCCCTACCCCTGATCGTCGATGGCATCCTCCAGGGTTGACCATGCTAGAAGCGCGCACTTGATCCTGACGGGAAACTCCCGCACCTTCGCGAGCGCTCCGAGGTCGCCCAACTGGTCCAACTGTGCCTGGGTGGGATCGGGGCCCTGCATCATCCTGTGGAATCTGTCTGAGAGTTCTTCGGCCTCTGGCAGGGTAAGGCCCTTGATCGCTTCCGAGAGCATCGAGCCTGTAGCCTGGTTGATCGAGCAGCCCTCACCCTGAAAGCCGACCTGTGACACGCGCGAGTGGTCGTCAAGCATGATCTGAAAGTGGATCTCGTCACCGCAGAAGGGGTTCACACCGTCAGCGACTACATCGGCATTTGGAAGATGGCAGGGGTTCCTGGGATGCCGACGGTGGTCCAGAATCAGGTCGTCGCGGTAAATTTCGTCGAGATTAACCAGCGCCATCCGAGAAGTACCTGAGGGCACGCTTGACCGAGTCGACCAGGGCATCGATCTCTTCCTCGGTGTTGTAGAGGTAGTAGCTCGCCCGAGCGGTGGCGACCACGCCGAGCTCGCGCATCAGCGGCATCGTGCAGTGGTGGCCTGTGCGGACGGCTATCCCGTCACGATCAAGAAAGGTGCCCAGATCGTGGGGGTGAACGATGTCCGAGTGGAATGAGATGATCCCGCCGCGCTGCTCGGGGTCTCGCGGGCCGAAGATGTCTATGTCCTCTTCGAGCTCCTTGAAAGCCTCCAGCGCGTGGGCGCTTAGGGCTATCTCGTGCGCCCTGACGTTTTCCATTCCGAGGTCGTCCAGGTAGTCGATCGCCGCTCCGAAGCCGATGGCATCGGCGATATTGGGAGTACCGGCCTCGAACTTCATGGGCACCTCGTTCCACGTGGCACGGTCGTACCAGACTTCGAGGACCATCTCGCCGCCTCTCATGAACGGCTCCATGCCCTCCAGGATCTCCTGCCTGCCGTAGAGCGCACCGATTCCGGTTGGTCCGAGCATCTTGTGGCCGCTAAGGGTGAGGAAGTCGCAGTCGAGGTCCTTGACGTCCACGGGCATGTGTGGCGCGCTCTGAGTGGCGTCGATAAGCACCGTCGCGCCGACGGCCCGTGCCTTGTCGGCAAGCTCACGTACCGGATTGACGATGCCGATGCCGTTGGACATGTGGACCACGGCCAGCAGCTTGGTCCTCTGCGTAATGAACTCGTCCACACGCGACATGTCCAGGCTGTTGTCGTCCTCCCGCATGGGCAAGATTCGGAGCTTCGCTCCCTTGTCCCTGGCGACCTTCTGCCATGGAACGAGGTTGGAGTGGTGCTCGTACGGCGTTACGACGATCTCATCGCCCTCTACGATGTTCTCCTCGGCCCACGTGTAGGCGACCAGGTTGAGAGATTCAGAAGCGTTGCGCGTCCAGATGATCTCGTTGGACCTCTCGGCCCCGATGAACTGGGCGACCTTAGCGCGCGCCTCCTCGTACCTCTCGGTTGCCTCCTGGCTGAGAGCGTGCACACCGCGGTGCACGTTGGCGTTGTAGCGCTCGTAGTATTCGACGAGCGCCTCTATCACCTGGCGCGGCTTCTGCGTGGTGGCCGCGTTGTCCAGATAGATCAGAGGTCTGTCGTAGACCTTCCTACTCAGGATGGGAAAGTCCTGTCTGGTCTTGTTCACATCGTACATTTGAGGAATCACCCTCACCCCAGCCCTCTCCCCAGAGGGGGAGGAGCCGGCTAATTGGGTTCAAGCATGAATGTTGTTTCTGCGCACCCCTGTCAGCCAATAGGAGGAGAGGGGCATCCCGGTTAGACGTCGAGTTCGATGTCGTCGCCTTCGACGCGCACGGGGAACGTGTCCACCGGCACAACAGCCGGGAGCGCGGTGACGTCGCCGGTGCGTACGTCGAAGCAGGCGCCGTGCCTGGGGCACTCTATCTCGTGGCCACTGAGGTATCCCTGTGCCAGGGGGGCCTCGTCGTGGGTGCACACGTCATCAATCGCGTAGAAATCTCCATCAACGTTGCAGACCGCTATCGCCCGGTCTCCGACCTCATAGACCTTGGCGGTCCCTGCCGGCACGTCCTCAACCTTGCCTACCTTGACGAATGCCATGTTTCTCTCCTTGTGTCTTCCGGTTATAGCGTGAATCTCCGGCCTAAGACGGGGATCAATGAATCTAGTTCTGGGTGTTGGAGAAGTCCAGAGGTCGCGAGCCTGATGCCGAGCCCGCCAGTATAGCGTGACTCCTGTCGACCAGATCGCCAATCGTCCTGGAGCTGAGTATGCGGTCGACAGCGAGTTCCACCTCCTGCCATACCTCACGCTGTGCGCAAGCGGGCACGTGGATGCAAGCCTTCGGGTCGTTGAGGCACGGAACCAGGTTTTCGCTCGGTCCCAGGCACTCCATGACGCTGCTCAAGCTAATGTCATCTGGCTCCACTGCCAGCGTATGGCCACCCAGCCTGCCGCGCTGCGACCTTACGAGTCCGGCCCGTCCCAGCGCGTGAAGAACCTGTGCCAGGTACGGCTCCGGAATCATTGTTCTGCCGGCGATCTCACTGGCGCGCACAGGGGCGCTCTGGTGATGCAGCGCCAGATCTACCAGTGCCCTCACGCCGTAATCGACTTTAACGGGTATGTGCATGTCTCCACCTCCTCCGAAGCAGCTGGCAATGCTACTCCGTGGAAACAGTTTCCCTCTGGGCCCCCTCGAGAGCAGAGGCCAGGGTATGTACCGGCAGCGTTGCGCACTTGATGCGCGTCGGGTAACTGGAGACGCCTTCGAGAATCTCGAGGTCTCCAAGTATCTCATAGTCGAAGTCGTCGTCCACCCTCTTGGTCAGGAGCAGCCTGAAGTTCTCAATCACCTTCCTCGCGTCGTCGGAACTTCTGCCCTTGACCGCCTCGGTCATCATGGAAGCCGCGGCCTTGGATATAGCGCATCCGGTCGCGACGAAACCTATGTCCTCGATACTGTCGCTCCCATTCATTGTGAGATACAGGGATATCTGGTCGCCGCAGAGAGGGTTGAAGCCCTCGGCGCTACGGTCCGGGTTTTCGATCTTCTTGAAGTTGCGGGGCCTGCGGTTGTGGTCCATCACAACTTCGGCGTACAGGTCACTTAAGTCGTTCATTGACTCTAACCTCTAGAATGAGAACTCGTACCTCGGAATGGCGTCGAGGAACGACTCTTCCAGGTAGTCGTGCAACTCAGGTATTTCAACGGTGTCGATGACCTCGGAGGCAAAGCCGAAAATGAGCAGTCGGCTGGCAGTCTCCAGGTCGATGCCTCGGCTGCGCATGTAGTAGACGGTCGCTTCGTCTATGTTCCCTGCCGTCGCTCCGTGGCCGCACTTCACGTCGTCGGCCCAGATAAACAGGGCCGGCTTGGAATCCACCTCGGCGTCAGGCGAGAGCAGCAGGTTCTTGTCCGACTGCAGCGCGTCGGTCTTGATCGCGCCTTCACGGACGAAGACCGTGCCGCCGAATACCGCTCTTGAACGGCCCGAGAGTATCCCCTTGTAGTAGAGGTTGCTGCTCGAATTTGGCTTCGTGTGGTCGATGTTGATGAAGTTGTCTACGTGCTGGCTGCCCGACGTGATATACAGACCGCTCAGGTCGGTGGAGCAGCCGTCGCCGATGTGGACGTAGAGGTCGTGTCTGCCAAGACCGACGCCCTTGTAGAAGGCCCTCGATGAGAAGCTGCTGCCGTCTCTCTGGTGAACCCTTGCCACTCCTACGTGGTATGCAGAGTCGCTCTCGTCCATGAGGCGGTGGTGTTTGACCTGCGCTCCCTCCTCAACGACTATCTCCGCGACGCAGTTGTTGAGATAGGTGTTTTCGTCGAGTCCGACGTAGCTCTCGATAACTGTCGCTTCCGACTCGGAACCGGCTACTACGAGCACTCGGGGGTGCGCGACGACACTCTCCTCGTCAGACGAAACGAACACCAGGTGCACCGGACGCTCCATGCGGGTGCCTGCCGGCACATGTACGAGGGCGCCGTCGGTGATGAAGGCGGTATTGAGGGCGGCGAAACCGTCGTCCTCGACTGAAGCGAGGCTCCCAATATTCTGCTGGACTACAGCGCCGTCTCCGCTCAGCGCGTCCCTCAGATTCGCAACCGTGACGCCGTCCTCTTCGTGGAGGCGGGACATGTCGCTGTTGAATCGCCCATTGACGAAGACGAGTGTATTCCAATCGTCCACCCAGGGGACATTTGAACGTACTGCATCGGTCTCAGTGGCACTCGACTGAGACGGAAGCGAGAACTCGGACCTGGCGATGGGCGCGACGTTGGTGTACTTCCACGCCTCGTTGCCCTTGCGGGCAGTCGGGAATCCGAGTCTCGAAAAGTTGTCGTAACCCTTCTGCCGGAGCGTGTTGAGCCAGACAGGACCTGTTGACGGCAGACCAGAGTACTGGTCGGCATATTGGCGGTATGTATCTAGTGTCTGTGTCATAGTTGTTTGGTTGGTCACCTACGGTTACCCGGCGACCGCGGCCTCCTCGATGATCCAGTCGTAGCCTCTCTCCTCCAGTTCCAGCGCAAGCTCCTTGCCGCCGGAGCGAACGATACGGCCGTCGACCAGGACATGAACATAGTCGGGCTCGATGTAGTTAAGGATTCGCTGGTAGTGAGTTACCAGCACGATCGCCTTCTCGGGACCCTTGTACGAGTTGACGCCGTCAGCCACAATGCGGAGCGCGTCAATGTCCAGCCCTGAGTCTGTCTCATCGAGCAGCGCAAGGCGAGGATCCAGAAGCGCGAGCTGGAGGATCTCGTTCCGCTTCTTCTCGCCGCCGGAGTAGCCCTCGTTTACAGAGCGCCGGACGAGATCGTCGTGTATGTTGACCAGTTCTCGCTTCGAGTCCAGCAGCCTGTCGAACTGACGGACGGATAGCTCGGACTCGCCCTTGTGCTTCCGCAGCGCGTCTACGGCCGCCTTGAGGAACTGCCAGGTCCGCACGCCCGGGAGTTCAACCGGGTACTGCATGGCGAGGAATATGCCCTCTCGGGCGCGGTCCTCGGGGAACCACTCGACGATGCTCTGCCCGTCGTACAGGATCTCCCCGGAGGTCACCGTGTACTCGGTCCTGCCTGCCACAACGTTGGCCAGCGTGCTTTTGCCGGAGCCGTTCGGCCCCATGATCGCGTGGACTTCACCTTCGTTAACCGAGAGGCTTATCCCTTTCAGTATTTCGGTCTCGTCTATTGAAACGTGTAGATCGCGTACTTCTAGCATTGTCTGTGTTTGTCCTGCCTTCTAGTTCAAGTTTCCAAAGTAGCTAAGTGGTGTGTCCGCTCTCAGGTAGAGTGGATGTTTAGGTTGGTTTCTCATTGTCATGCCGAGGTGTCCCAGTCTCACGCCGGGAGCACGGTCCTCCAGCATGTTCATGACCTGTGTTCCTCTGTCGAGGTGCTCTCCGTGGTTGCCCCATGCGCAGACTAGTGCGTCGGCCCTGGGTGCGAAATCCAGGATGTGCTCGTCGTTGTCGGCTCCAATCGGCTCCGGGTCTTTCCTGAGGACTGCGGGCTGAGTGGCCCTGAGGCCGAATATGTTACAGACCCACAGTGTGCCGTAGCCCCATGACCGGGCGAACCCTTTTGCTCGCGTCACGGTCGGGTCGGACTGGACTTCGTCCGCCTTGCTCGGGTTCAGCATGAGGAACATGCAGATGCCGTCATCGTCGGATAGTTTGGCCTCCAGCCAGTAGCGGTAGCGGCGGTCGTGGGAGAAGACGGTGTTGTGGATCTTTTCCATAAAGCTCCTGGAACGACCAACTACCGCCGCCTGCTTCTGTCAGCCTGTGAGGGACGCGGGTCCACAGGTGGCAGCGTTCGATTGTCGAGGCGTGAGATCAATTCCCCAGCGTTGTCAATTCCCCGTGCAACGAGTTGGTCCGGCAACCTATCCTCGTAAAAGTTTGCGTGTAGGCCCTCCATCATCACGTACAGTTCTTCGATCCGAGCCGGATCGTCAGTTTCTTGGGCGAGATCCAGGGCGATGCTGGATAGATCGGAGTGTGATGAATTGCGCCACCCCCGATACTTGGCAACCGACTTCAAATAGTGAGCCACAGCTCCCCACGCCTTTTCCGAAGCCTGCGGCATATCGCCTGCCTCAAACTCATCCTCAGCGTGTCGGAGGAATCGCTCGGCTGTCTCGATGTGGTTTTCGATCTCGGCCTGAGTCATGGCTGATCGGGGTCTAGCCCACAGTGCCTTCGAGGCTTACGCGGAGGAGCTGGCTGGCCTCGGCGGCGAACTCGAAGGGGAGCTCCTTGAAGATGCCTCGGCAGAAGCCGTTGATGACCATGTAGTTGGCCTCTTCCTGGTCTATGCCTCGCTGCTGGAGGTAGAAGAGCTGGTCGTCGTTCACCTTGGACGTGGTGGCCTCGTGGCCCATCTGGGCGGTCGGGTTTCTGACCTCGATGTACGGAACGGTGTGCGCGCCGCACTCGTCGCCGATCAGAAGACTATCGCACTGCGTGAAGTTTCTCGCGCCGGACGCGGACGGCATGATGCGGACCATGCCGCGGTAGGTGTTCTGCGCCTTGCCTGCGCTGATTCCCTTGGCGACGATGGTGCTCTTGGTGTTCTTGCCCATGTGGATCATCTTGGTGCCGGTGTCGGCCTGCTGGTAGTTGTTGACCAGCGCTACCGAGTAGAACTCGCCGACAGAGTCGTCGCCCTGGAGTATCACGCTCGGGTACTTCCAGGTGACCGCTGAACCGGTCTCGACCTGCGTCCAACTGATCTTGGAGTTGCGACCGCGGCAGGCGCCACGCTTGGTTACGAAGTTGAAAACTCCGCCGTTGCCTTCCTTGTCGCCCGGATACCAGTTCTGGAGGGTCGAGTACTTGATCTCGGCGTCTTCAAGGGCGACAAGCTCCACTACTGCTGCGTGAAGCTGGTGCGTCTTGCGAATCGGGGCCGTGCAGCCCTCGAGGTAGCTGACGTAGCTGCCCTTGTCGGCGATTATCAGTGTGCGCTCGAACTGGCCGGAGTCTAGCTCGTTGATCCTGAAGTAGGTCATCAGCTCTATCGGGCAGCGCACTCCGGGCGGAACGTAGCAGAAGGAGCCGTCGCTGAAGACCGCCGAGTTGAGAGTCGCGTAGAAGTTGTCGGTGTATGGGACGACTGACCCGAGGTACTTCTCAACAAGCTCGGGGTACTTCTGGACCGCCTCAGAGATCGGGCAGAAGATGACGCCCGCGTCCTCCAGCATTTTCTGGTAGGTGGTGGCGACGGAAACGCTGTCGAGCACGGCATCGACCGCCACGCCGCTCAGCTTCTTCTGCTCCTCCAATGGGATGCCGAGCTTGTCGAAGGCTTCGAGAATCTCGGGGTCGACGTCGTCGAGGCTCTTGGGGCCGTCGTCCTGCGACTTGGGGGCGGCGTAGTAGACGATGTCCTGGAAATCTATCTCAGGATACGTGACGTTTGCCCAGGCGGGCTCCTCGAGGTCGAGGCGTTCCCAGTGCCGGAAGGCCCTGAGACGCCACTCAAGCATCCACTCAGGCTCGTTCTTCTTGTGTGAAATGAACCTAACTGTATCCTCGGACAGGCCCTTGGGGGCTCTCTCCGATTCGTAGTCGAATTCGAAGCCCCACTTGTACTGGGACTCCTCGATTCCGGTCTCCCTGGAGATGACCTTCTGCGTGGTCATAGAAGCGTGTCTCCTGTTTGTTGATCTATGTGGTCAAGAATACCGATCTTAAGTATAACTAGTGGATTTCGTGCCGGTCAAATGGATTTCGAGGAGTGAGTGGACAGGAGTGAGGAGCGAGAACCTCCAATCCGCCCCATCGGACTCAGGCTTAGAAGGGTATGTAAACCAATAGGTCGGTCGTACCTGGATTCTGGGTTCCAGCCTCCGCCGGAACGACGGTATGCGAGATACATACCCCTGTCAGCCGGACTCGGGGGAACTCCGAAGTAAGGAATGGGCATGTCGGACCGATGGCCAAGTCTGATTGCCCGCAGGGCGCGTCCTATTCACTTGCTACGATAAGGACTTAGGACTAATATGAACCGCAGTATTATGCCAAGAGCCAGAAACGAATTCACAAGTGTATCGAAACTGAGCGCCGAGTCGTTTGGCGAGCCGGGCAAGCGCACATTCCGGATTCAGGTGGACAGCGCCAGCAGCAGCGCGTCGATCTGGATAGAGAAAGAGCAGCTATTCCAGCTTGCTCTGGCCATCCAGCAGATGATGGCGACGCTAACCGAGGAGCGTACCCCCTCAGGAGACCCGCCGATGGACCGCGAGGCACCGGGGCTCACGAGCCTGGACTTCAAGGTGATGAAGCTGGTGCTGGGACACGACGCGGGGCGGGGCCTTTTCATCATCGACGCTCATGACGCTGAGGACGAGGAGCGGGCGACGGTTCGGGTATGGGCAGACAAGCGACAGATCAGTGGCTTCTCCGAAGAGGCTCTGAGGGTGTGCGCTGCCGGCAGACCGCTGTGTCCACTTTGTGGCAGGGCAATTGACCCAGAAGGCCACAGGTGCGCCCGGGTTAACGGCCACGCCAAGCTCACCCCTGAGGACCTGGCAGAGCCGGAGTGATCCGCTCCGAGTTCTGACCGCCGTTTCAAGCATGGCCCGCCGCAATCGACAGTCTTACCGTGTGGTCTTTCCCGTTCCTGAAGACGCGACCCACGTTGAGATGGACGAAGACGAGGCACAGCCTCTTCTCGAGTCCGGGGAGATAACCGGCGGCCACCGGATGCCCTGGGGGTCCAACTACACGTTCCTGGTGTGGATCGACGCAGGTCCCGGCAAGTACCTTCGCGCGATATACAAGCCACGTGACGGCGAGCGTCCGCTTTGGGACTTTCCGACCGGTACGCTGTACCAGCGTGAGCGGGCCGCGTTCCTGTTGAGCAGGCTCCTGGGATGGCCGAACATCCCGCTGACTCTGCTGAGGGAGGGTCCATACGGCATAGGAATGGTGCAACACTACGTGGAGAGCGACCCCGACGTCACGTACTTCGACATCGTCAAGCAGGCCTCCAGCCAGGAGGAGCTGCGCAAGATCATGGTGTTCGACCTGATCGCCAACAACGCCGACCGCAAGGGGGGCCACTGCCTGGTCGGGACCGATGAGCGCATCTGGAGCATCGACCACGGGCTGACTTTTCATCCGAGCTTCAAGCTGCGCACCGTGATGATGGAGTTCTGGGGGCGCGAAGTGCCCAAGGAGCTGGTGGCCGACCTCGGCAGGCTTCACCGCCAGCTTGAAGCTGGACGCGTAAAGGGGGATGGACCATCGCTTAAATCCACTCACGCTTCAAGTTACGTGTCCGAGCTCAGAGAGATCCTTCGAGGTCCCGAGCTGAAGGCGCTCACAAAGAGACTGCGGTTCATGCTGAGCAATCCCGTAATCCCCAAGCTCGACGCCAACTACAACGTCCCCTGGCCGTTCGTATAGGGCAGCTTAAAGCTGCACATAAATAAGTACGCTAAGATTCAGTTTAAGCTAACCTGGCAGTGGCACGATCGTATCCCAGAACTGTTCTTCGGCTTGACGCCACCTCCGGGGCCGCTCGCGCCAGCGGCAGCTTAAAGCTGCACATACAAATGTACGCGAAGATTCATTTGAGGCTAGCCTGACATTGGCTCGATCGTATCCCAGTTCTGTATTCGGACTTGACGCGCTCTCTGGGGGAGCCCGCGCGGGTGTGCTTCGCACTGCGCACGGTGACGTGCCCACTCCTCTGTTCATGCCGGTGGCTACACAGGGGTCGGTGAAGGCCGTCGATCCCGCAGACCTCAGGGACGTTGGCGCAAACATCGTCCTCGGGAACACGTACCACCTCTGCCTCAGGCCAGGAGTTGATCTGCTCGAAGAGCTGGGGGGACTGCACACATTCATGCGGTGGGACGGGCCGATCCTCACGGACAGCGGCGGCTTCCAGGGATTCAGCCTTGAACACCTGCGGAAGATCGAAGACGACGGCATACTCTTCAAGTCCCACATAGATGGCTCGCCGCATAAGTTCACGCCCGAGTCTACGGTCAGGGCGCAGGAGCAGATAGGGGCGGACATCATCATGCCACTCGACATGTGTGTCCCGGCTGACGCCGACCGGGACACGGTTGAGAAGGCGCTGGTTCGTACCACGGAGTGGGAGACCCGCTGCAGGCAAGCCCACACTCGGGAAGACCAGCTGCTGTTCGGCATAGTCCAAGGGGGTATGTTCGAGGACCTTAGAGAGCGCTCGGCCGGTGAGATAGTCTCGCTGGACTTTCCGGGCTACGCGATCGGTGGGCTCAGCGTGGGAGAGACCAAGTCCGAGATGTACGGGATGACGGAGATGACCACGGCCCTGCTTCCCGCAGACTCTCCGAGATACCTGATGGGTGTCGGCTCTCCTGAAGACCTGGTGGAGAGTGTTGCGCGCGGCATCGACATGTTCGACTGCGTGCTGCCGACCCGGATCGCGCGCAACGGGGCGCTGTTCTCAAGGGACGGAAGAATCAACATCTACTCGGCTCCGCATCGCGCCCGTGACGAGGAGATCGAACCCGGCTGCGACTGTTATACGTGCGAGACGTTTTCGGCCGCGTACGTTCATCACCTGTTCAAGGCGAAGGAGCTCCTGGGATACCGCCTAGCGACGATACATAACCTCCGTTTCATCCTCAGACTGATGGAGGAGATGCGGGCCGCGATTGTTGCCGGGACCTTCGAGAGTTATCGGCGCGACTTCCATGCCCGGTTCAGGCCTCCTGATCAGCATGTGCGCAGGGAGCAGCGCCAGAAGTGGCTGAGCGCCCAGGGTCGACCGGGCGTCTAGTAAGGTTTCCAGGCCGTTTCTGGCAGACCGGCCTGGCAGGCGAACTGTCCTTCGACAAGCTCAGGACGAACGATCATATGTGCCAGAATCAAGTTGAAGCGGTACTAGCACAACAGGGGACGTTAACGAATGTGTGGACGATTTGTACTAGTCGACTGGTATGGGGTCGAGCAGAGGTTCGACCTGCCGGAGGCCGATCTGCGGCACATCTCAGAGAGATACTCGGAGATGGGAGAGGCCCCGTATCCCAGGTACAACATCGCCCCGACGCAAGAGGTACTCGCGGTCAGGAACGACGGCGACGGGAACCGCGCTGAGATGATGCGATGGGGACTCGTGCCCTCGTGGGCGAAGGACCCGAAGATCGGCAACCGCATGATTAACGCACGTTCAGAGACGCTCACCGAGAGACCGAGCTTCCGGACTGCGTACAGAAGGCGCAGGTGCCTGATCGTGGCGGACAGCTTCTACGAGTGGAAACGCGAAGGAAAGAGCCGCACTCCGATGCGAATTATGCTTGAATCGCAAGAGCAGTTCACCTTCGCCGGTCTCTGGGAGACGTGGAAGCGTCCTGACGATAGCTGGATGCTCTCGTGTACGATCATCACAACGTCGGCGAACGAACTGGTGTCAGAGATCCACGACAGGATGCCGGTGATACTGGACCCTGACGTCGAATCGGTCTGGCTGGACCCGGACATGGACGACACGACGGGGCTGTCGGAACTGCTCGTACCGTATCCGGCTGAACTGATGACGGCCTATGAGGTGTCCAGGGTCGTCAATTCTGCGGTAAACGACGTGCCGGAGTGCATTGCGCCGATCGGTCGGCTGCTTTAGGGGTCAGGACAACTTGGCCGAGGGTTACCGGCCTGGAGTGGCAAGGGCGGTTCGCGAACCGCCCCTACATCTTCACAATCTAGTCTCAAGGCCTGCACGATCTAGTAGAAGGTGCAGCCGATTCCCCGGTAGCCGATGGTGACCTCACCGTCCTCGACGTATACAGGGGTGATCTTTTCGCCGCCGGTCAGCTCCTCGACCTCGGGCCAGCGCTCAGGATGGTCGCCGAGGTCGACCTCTTCGTAGGTCTTGCCCTGCTCGTCCAGCTCCATCTTGACTGAGACGCAGATCGTGCACTCGGGATGGGTGTAGATTACAGCGGTACTTGCCACAGTTTTACCTCTGGAATGCGATTCTGAGGAGTGGCTTGCCTGAATCCGCCGGATGCAGGCGAATGTGGGCAAGGACTTCGCAGAATTCTCTAGCCGTAGCAGCCGATGCCGTTGAAGCCGATGGTGACCTCGTCACCGTCGATCATCACGGGGCTGATGCGCTGTCCGTCGGTGTGAGGCAGAACTTCCGGCCAGCGTTCGGGATGCAGCGACAGGTTCACCTCTTCGTACTCGACGCCGTCGCGGTCGAGCTGCTCCTTGAGCATGTCGGTGTAGCCGCATCCCAGGGTGGAATAGACTGTGACTGTTTTGCTTGCTGTGCTCATTCGGTCTCCTAGATTGACTTGTCGGTAACAAAACAACTTTTGCACAAGGCGAACTAAGAAGGGTAAGTAAACAAACAGGTCGTTGGTTCACGGACTCTGGGTTCCGGCCTTCGCCGGAACGACGATTTGCCAAATATCTGCCCTTCTCAGCCCCTATGGAGAAGGAACTCAGGAAGGTCGTTCGCGTCGTTCGATCTCGCGCTCTTCGGCCTTGTGACGGAGCACCCTGCCCTTGTCAGGGTGCGGGTCTTTCACTTCGCCGTACATCGCCCTGCCCTCGTGGTCTTCAGGAAGGTACTCGGTGATGGGCAGGCCCTCTTCGTCGACAAAGAGCAGGCAGTGGCAGTACTTGTAGATCTGCATGTCGTCGCACGCGCAGATCCAGGTGCGGTGCTTGACCTCTTCCTGCTTGTCCGGGTAGAACCGGCACGGGCAGAGAGGTCGGCCGGTCTCGTCTATGTTCTGGGCGAGTCCCAGAATCACAGCCTCAGTGACGCCTTCTCCGGGATGAACATAGGTGCCGGACTTCTCCGTGAACTTCTCCACGAAGACCCGCATTCGCTGCATAGCTTTTTCACTTGGTTGTTCTGCCACGGTATCCTCCTCGAGCGTTGGATGTGTCGGGGGCTGGCAGTGTAACCAACCTGCCGTCGCGCCTTTAAGGTAATTATAGCCCAGGCGGGTGTCAAACTTCAGGGCAGGCAGACCGCCGGAGACTGTGTCAGTTTGGCCGGTCACACGTGTGTAGGGGCAATCCCTTGTGGTTGCCCCATGTTGGGTGTCAGGCTCAGGGCGCCCACAAGGGACGCCCCCACGGATCGGCCTCCGACTGAGTTGATACAGGTTCAGACCGCCGAGACTGTGTCAGTTTGGTAGGCAGCGTTTTCACCCTCTCCCCCGTATCAAGTCCGGGGCAGGCTCTGAGGGAGAGGGGGCCGTTGATTGGTATTCGAACCGGTCTGCACATCTTTACCTACCCCTGTGAGCCCCCGTATCAAGTCCGGGGCAGGCTCTGAGGGAGAGGGGACACACCCTACACTGCCATTAACCCGCCTACTGCTGCATGAACCGGCGGAAGACCTCTTCTTCTGAGAGCGCCTCGGAGTGGAACCATGCGTCTTCGATGGCCTGGTGAAGCCCGTCAAGCTGGGTGAGCATATCGGCCATCAGCGACGCTACCTCCCCGGCGCTGGAAGGCGAGCCCCCCAGATCGTCGAGCGTGCCAATGGCGACGCCGATGTTCTGAATCACCTCGACAGGCGCAGCGTGAGTTGCGTTGTACCTGGCGGCGGCCAGGCAGCCGCGCAGGGAGGAGCCGCTATCCTGAGTCAGCAGCGCATCAATGGCCGACTCGCCCGGCTCCAGCGTAACGCCCCGTACGGATGCCGCCATCCGGGCGATTTCATCCAGGCCGGGGGATGTCTTCGCGTCGCCTCCATCCTGCTCTGCTGCCCACTTGAGAACGCGCGCTACGGTTTCGGCGCGCTCAATCCAACGACCCAGCCAGACGAGGTTGTACACTCGGGAGTCTGTCAGCCATCGGTCTGTTCCCAGGGTAATTGCTCTGGGGTCCATTTGGTTTTTTCCTTTCCTAAGTACGACATTGGTGTCGCGGTGTTGGGAACAGTGCCCACTAGGCACCTGTCAGGCGGGGGCTACCTGGTTTCCCGCTTTCGCGGGAATGACGAAGTGGGATGCGGGAATGACGACTGGAACTGTTGTGGTCATGGGGTGCTGACGACGTAGGCCTCGTCAAGCATCCGAAGGGCTTCGTCGAGGTCTGGCTGGTTTTCCTCGAATCGTACAGACGCGATTGCGGCGTGCTGTGTTGCGCCTCCCCTGGACAAGAAGGAGCCCTTTACAGGAGAGACGTCCGTGTAGTCTCGTCCGACGGACAGCTTCACGTAGTCACGCGCCGGCGGTGCGACCACGCCTCTGGTCGGGTCCGCGCCAATCCAGCCGTGCATGGGGTGCATGAACTCGACCCACGAGTGGGTCTCGCCAGTCTGGCCCGTGAGCAGCCCGCTGACGTACCGGCACGGGATGTCCAGCGAGCGCAGCATACCCAACGCAAGGTGAGTCTTGTCCTGGCAGACACCCTCCATTACGCGGAGTACCTGGTCTGCGGTCGTAGCAACGTCTGTAGTGCCCCTCCTGTACTCGATCTCCGTGTAGACCCAGTTGGTAACTTCTCGGATCACACGCATCATGGAGTCGGAGCCTGAGGCAATTCTGAATGCGAGCGTGGCAACGGTGTCAGGATCCACAAGCGGCGAGGGCAGCAGGTATTCCAACGCTCCCGGCTGGCCCCTGGCATCGTCGATGTGCATGTCTACAAGTGCCGGCGACTCTGTAGCTAGTCTAACCTGACCTGCGGTTGCAATCACGAGCGCCTCGTGATGCTCTACAATGCGCGTCCTGTGCACGCGGTTGCCAAAGCGGTCGCCGTATTCAACTCCGGCTCCTGAGGGAATCGTCCAGAGTTCCGCCTGAAGCGGACTCTGTCCCTCACCCTCTCGCGGGAACAGCCTGATCTGGTTGTCGTTGTGAAGAACGGTACCGGAGTAGCTGTATCGAGCCGCGTATATATAGGAGACCGTTAGGGCCTGACGGGTTATCTCACCACCCAGGTCGGTTTGCATAGGCCACCCGAAGAGTTGTTGGTAATCCGTCCTCCGGGGAGAGCCACTCTGGTCAGGCCTCCGGGGAAGACTGTCACCTTACCATTTCCGTCCTGGATTGCGAACACGCGAAGGTCAATGTGCCGGGGTTCCAGTGTGCCATTCGCGTCATTGAAGACCATGTGGGTTGAAAAGTCCAGCGTCTCCTGGGCGACGTAGCCGTCCGGGTCTTCGAGCAGTCCCTGGGCGACCTGGGCCTTGCGGTCGGGGTCGAGGTCGGGCATGACGTACACTCCGGTCCCGCCGTAGCCCTGCCTGACCTTGATCACGAGGTCGTCGATGTTGTCCATGACGAAACGCCGGGACTCGGGGTCCTGCATACTGTAGCTTGGCGCCTGGCTGAGTATTGGCGTCTCACCGAGGTACTTATGGATCATATCGGGCACCCACATGAAGACCAGCTTATCGTCCGCGGCCCCAGCACCCAGTCCATTCACCAGGACGACTTTCCCGTCCAGGTAGGCATCCCGGAGACCCGGAACGAAAATCTCGAGGTCCTCGACTCGACGGTAGATGAGGTCCACGGGCATGTCCCCGTCAATCGTTCGAGCGTAGACACGCCCATCGAAACCGACGTACAGGTCGGTACCCTCGACGAGAGGGATTCCAAGGACTTCGGAGAGGTAGCGGTGTTCGAAGAAGGCGGAGCCGTACCTGCCGTCGGTCAACAGTACGCACAGGGGCGAGTCGACGTCGCACAGCGAGCGGAACATGTCCAGGTAGGTGTCCCTTACCCTGTACTCCTCCACGTTATAGCCACTCGCGAACTCCGGGACGATGTCGGAGACCATCTCGACGGACTTGAGCTGATAGCTGATACCTGACGGGATCCTGAGATTGTCTTCCAGCACGTAGTAGTCGCCGTCTCCCATGTGGACAAGGTCGACGCCGTAGATGTGAACGAAGAGGTCCCTGGGAGGCCTGAACCCCTGCACTTCAGGGTAGAAGTACTGTGAAGTGAACACGACGTCGGGAGGGACGATGTCCTGGCCGTCGTTGTAGAGATCCAAGAGGAACCCGTTTAGCGCCCTGATGCGCTGCGACACACCGTCCTCGATGACCTTCCAGTGGTCCATCGGAATGACGCGGGGCAGCCAGTCCGCAGGGGTAATGCGGAACTGCCTGGGATCGAGATAGAAGGTGAAGGCGTCATGCTCGACCTGGCGTCGTGCGGACCGCCATCGCTCCGCAAGCCCCTCGACCCCGAGCGTCTTCATGACCTCCGCGATCTGAGCGTAGTGTTCCCTGGGTCTTCCATCCGGGTACTGCCACTCGCTGAACACCATAGCCTCTTGCGTGACGTTGGAAGAAGTCATGAACAGTCCTTGGGCTAGCCGGATACGCAGGGGGCAGCCTTGATTCTATCAATCGAGGGACACTGCCTTCCAATACTACGGGCAATTGCCAGACGTGGGCACAGTTTCGAAGAGTTCATGATATTCGGTCGCACATTTTGCTGACTCTGAAGCGATGAATTCGTCTGTGAGATATTGACACGGCACCGCGCTTGTTTTATATTCATTCATCGACAGTCTTATTGACTGTAGGTATCAACAAACAATGTGGCATGGATGAAGAGTGTCGTTTTCTATTGATACGATTTCTCCATGGTCGGAGGACACTTTGGCCTCGCCAACGCGGGGGATACACGGAGACATGATCGTAATGAGCACTTCATTCCATAAATTGATACTAGTTATCAGCGCAATAGCTGCGCTGGGACTAATAGTCGCATGTAGCGATGACACTTCCCCGCCGGAGTCTGCTGCCAGTCCATCTCCTCCAACAATGGCTCCATCAGCGCAGCAGGCTCCGGCTTCTCCAACCACAGCCCCGGCAGTACAGCAGGCCCCGGCGGCGGCTCCGACCACAGCGCCGGCTGCTCCGCAGGCGCCCGCCGCTGCTCCAACCTCGGCCCCGGCGGCTGTCGCGGCTCCACCTAAAATGGAGCCGATTGAAGTAGTCACCACCAGCAACATAGTGGCGGACTGGGTGAGTAGAGTTGGAGGAGAGCGTGTCGACGTATTCTCACTGCTACCACCAAATGCGGACCCGCACACGTTCCAGCCCGGCGCTCGCGACACAGCCCGAGTGGCCGACGCCGACCTGATATTGACGATCGGGCTGGGACTGGAATCAAGCTGGCTTCATGAACTGATTGAGAACGCAGCTCCCAATCACGAGGTTATCGTGGAGCTGGGAGAAGCGGTTGATCCTCTCGCCTTCATGGAGATGGGAGACCACCACGAAGAGGAGGAAATGGAGGGTGAGGGCCACCACGACGAGGACGACGAGGATGAAGGCCATGCGGTAGCCCTTGGACGCCTGCTGGTAGGCGACGTCAACGAGGCACACCTTTCGGTCGTCGACCTCGAACACAATGAAGTACATGTCGGCGAGTTCGACATCGCCGCGCCCGTTGGGGGGCTCTATGCCAGCCCCGGTAACCGGTTTGGCTTCGCGCTCGCCCGTGGCGAGGGCGATAACGACGACAGGGTGCACGTGTTCGATGGCGGCATCTATCTCGAGCCGCACGGCGACCACGAGGACCTGGTGACCGACGAAATCAGCAAGCTCTCCATCGAGGCTAGTGACGAGCGACCGATACACTTTGCAAACGGATATGGCTGGACGGCCATCTTCCACGACGGTACGGGACGTGTGGCGCTGTTCGAAGAGCACGAGATGGAAGAGTTCGGCAACGAGTACAACATCGAATACCTGGAATCGGGCTTGCAGCATGGCGCGGCGGTGCCGATGGGCGGAGATGTCTTCGCCATTACAGTTGCCAATCCTGACTATCCTGACAAAAACCCCAGCAGTCTACCGATCGGAGTTGAGGTGGTCGACTTGGATCGAAACCTCCTATATGGCGACGCCTCCGAGTCGTGTCCTGGAATGCACGGCGAAGCTCACAATCACGACGGTGCGGCGTTCGGCTGCGTAGGCGGAGTGCTGTTCATCGAATACCACGACGGGGAGTTCGACCACTGGTTCATCGAGAACCCTGCTGAAATGCGCGAGGAATCTCGCATCGGTTCAGTGTGGGGCCATGAAGCCTCTCCGCACTTCTTCGGGAGCGCGTCCTATAGGGGCGAGAACGGGTTCGTAAACGACGGGATCTGGATGATTGACCCTGAGGGTCGCTCCATGACTCAGGTGCTTGCTGCTGAAGATGGCAAGCAGAGCGCGGGAGCCGCGTTCAGCGCGGACGGTCACGAGTTCTTCGTGCTGAGCTACGACGGACACCTCAACGTGATAGAGGGAGAGACCGGTGAAGTGGAGCTCGTTTCCCACGATCCTCTCGTAGATCCCATAGAGCCAGATTCTCGACCCTCATTTGTAGTTGTAGGCGAGATGCTCTACCTGGCAGATCCGGCTTCCGGTCACGTCATCGAGTACAGCCTGGGCGAGATGGAGATAGAGCGTGAGTGGGAAGTTGCTGGGGCCCCGAGTCGAATAGCTTTCCTTGGGCTTCCTGGCGTCGAGGGTGATGACCATCCTGAAGCTGGACACGACCACGAAGGCGAAGATGACGACCATGCCCACGATCACGGCCCGCTCGATCCACACTTTTGGTTCGACCCGCATCGTGTGGAGCGTGCTGTGAACGAAATCGCCGCCAGGCTTTCGGTCATGGACCCCGACGGCAGCGACTTCTACCGCTCCAACGCAGCGGCGTACAGCGAGGAACTAGAAGAACTGGACCACTGGATAAAGGAGCAGGTCGCCCTGATCCCGGAGGACAGGCGTCTGCTGGTGACCAGTCACGACAGCTTCCAGTATTTCGCGGTCGCGTACGGTTTCGAGGTCGTGGGGGCAGTATTCCCAGGCGGGACCACTGAGGCTGAGCCTTCAGCTCAGGAGATGGCAGAGCTGATACACGAGATCGAGGAGGCTGGCGCGCCAGCCGTGTTCACTGAGACCATCGTGTCAGACACGCTGGCGGCTCGTATCGCCGAAGAGGCCGACGCGTCGATCGTCAACGGCCTGTACACGGGCTCACTCAGCGACTCGAATGGCGAGGCTGGTACATACCTGGACCTCATGCGCTACAACACCATGGAGATAGTCGAAGCGCTCAAGTAACGGAGGAACACACAGCGGTTGCGACGCTGCACTTGCGGCGTAACTGACAGGGAAAACTACAGCCCTCTCCTGTAATCGGAGAGGGCTGTTTTCTTTCCTAAAATACCTGAGGGCGGTGCTTTAGCAGGAGGTAGGGAAGTCTGGAGCGGGAGAGGGGATTCGAACCCCCGACCCCTTCCTTGGCAAGGAAGTGCTCTACCACTGAGCTACTCCCGCTCGGACGTTTGATGAGGGGTCAGAAGATGGTGCCGAGGGTCAGAATCGAACTGACGACACCAGCATTTTCAGTGCTGTGCTCTACCAACTGAGCTACCTCGGCTGATTGGCGTCGTTAATGGTAGGGTTTGGCGGTTTTGGGTGTCAAGGTTGGAAACGAATCGGAGAGGAGCGCAAGTCTACATATCTGAATCTAAATTTTAGAATTTCATGATAAACTAAAGTACATGTTTAACAGAACGCTGCATCTCCCAACACCGGGATCCGAGACTTTCTTCCTTTGGGGGCCTCGTCAAGCGGGCAAGACCACGCTGCTCAGGCAACGCTACCCGGACGCACGCTGGATCGATCTGCTCAAAAGCGACGAGTTCCGACGCTATGTTACGCGCCCTGAACTGCTCAGACAGGAGATCGAGGCGGAAGGGGCGCACGCCGGGCGGCAGGTTGTGATAGACGAAGTCCAGAAGGTACCGACGCTTCTGGATGAAGTCCACTGGCTGTTCGAAAATCGAGGCGTCCACTTTGCTCTGTGCGGGTCGAGCGCCAGGAAGGTACGACGTGGCGCGGCGAACCTTCTGGGCGGACGTGCGCTTCGATACGAGCTACGCGGCCTGACGTCGAGTGAGATAGGAACGGACTTCGACCTGAACCGGATGCTCAACTACGGCTACCTGCCGAGGATGTATGAAGCAACTCGTCCTCGGCGACTGCTGGACGCCTACGTTGCGGACTATCTCAGGGAGGAGGTCGCGGCTGAGGGACTGGTGCGCAATCTTCCCGCATTCGCAGACTTCCTGGACGCTGCAGCCCTGAGCGACGGCGAGATGGTCAACTTCACCAACATAGCGCGGGAGTGCGGTGTTTCCGGTCCCACCGCCAAGGGTTACTTCGGTATTCTGGAGGACACTCTGCTCGGAAGATGGCTGCCTGC
Source organism: Dehalococcoidia bacterium (assembly GCA_965116415.1). Taxonomy (GTDB): domain Bacteria; phylum Chloroflexota; class Dehalococcoidia; order Lucifugimonadales; family UBA1123; genus VXRN01. The sequence goes on along the minus strand of OZ220693.1, from coordinate 3,058,656 downwards.
ATATCGAAGAAGACGCAAGCGTAGGGTGATCATTGCTCCAAAGTTCTACTTCGCCGACGTTGGCGTGGTGAACCGACTGGCCCGTCGCGGAGAGATGTCCCCCGGATCTGAGCTGTACGGGAAGGCTTTCGAGAACTGGGTGTTCCACGAGCTGGGTGCGTTTGTCAGCTATCAGGAGGTAGATGCCGACTTGTCCTACTGGCGTCTGCCTAGCGGCATCGAGGTCGACTTCGTGCTGGGCGATATGGACGTTGCGATCGAGGCCAAGTCGAGCGCGAGAGTCACCCGGAACCATCTGAGAGGTCTGCGCACCCTGATTGACGAACACCCGGACGTACGACGCCGGATTGTCGTGTGCCTTGAACCGCGCGCCCGCCGGACCGAGGACGGCATCGACATACTCCCAGCGACGATGTTCGCTCAGCGATTGTGGGCGGGAGAGTTGGTTTAGGCTGCTGGGGTGGCTGATACAGTTGTCACGTGACATATGATTTGACGTTTAGCATCCATTTGCGGAGACTCCATTTGAAAATCACCGTGAACATAGACGATGAGCTGTTCGAGAACGCAAGGTGGCTTACCGGTATCGGAGGCAAGACGGCACTAGTACGTGAGGCCCTCCGCGCCCTGGTCGAGCGTGAGAGCGCTCGCCGGATGGCCAAGCTCAGGGGATCCCAGCCACATCTGAAACCCATACCGCGTCGGCGGAGTGAGTCGAAGTGATCCTGGTGGACACTTCCGGTCTGGGTCCATAATTTGAGGTCTGAGACTCCCTACCTCGCATCTTTGCTGGAACTAAGGGAGATAGTCATTCACCCCATGGTGATGGCGAATTGGCCTGTCGGAACGTGAAGAATCGTGCGGAAGTGTTCGGTGATCTCAGGTTGATGCCAGAAGTGCCTGTCGCGACCGAGGACGAAGTGCTCTTCTTTATCGAGTATCACCAGTCGATGGGCAGAGGGATCGGCTACGTTCACGCACATCTGCTGGAATCCGTCGAGAGCACACCTCCGACAAGGTTGTAGACAAACGACCGGCGTTTTGCGGTAACTGCAGAGAGTTTAGGAGTAACTTACTTTTGATCTCAAGGCCGTAGCCCTGGTTGTTGCTGAGGGGACGCCACCCGACAAACCGTAGTCTGGAACCTGAACAACTCTCAAAACCAACAGTTCGTCCAGTTCGCACAAGGCTGCCTCCCAGTTCTTTTGCCTTGCGCCTTTACCTTTCTTCTACAACCGAACCTATTCTCTAGAGTCATTAGAGTCGGCTCTTATCGTTGTACTTCGTTGTTCCAAATGACCTTGACAGGACATCGCAGCCCGTATATCCTGAATTTGATGAACAACAGAGAACAACTCAAGATTTAGGAGATAACTGATGATGTCTCGAATCTACAAAGCTACCAAAACAAGATCTTCCAGGCCTGGTTGGAGCGTAATCTTCAACCATCCTCGCCGAAGCGATGCCCGCGGCAAATTTGGATTGAAGGTGCGTAGAGGCCTGGGTACACGGGACGAAGCCATAGCTGAACGTTTGGTCGAGCAGTTAAACACGTTACTCGCAGACGAATCATGGTGGAGTTTAGATCGTAGGGCTGAAGCTATGCAGCAGTTCGACAGCATCGTAGTCTCGCTGTTCTATGATGGAATCGAGGTGGGCAAGCTCAAGTCCAGAGATCTAAGGGAGTCAATCATCCCTCTTCCTACCCCGGAAGAGGGGTACGCGAGGGTGATGCTAGTCGGCCATACTGGAGCCGGAAAGACCACTTTGCTCCGTCAACTCATCGGTTCTGATCCGAGGCGTGACCGTTTTCCCTCGACGTCAACTGCAAAAACAACAACCGCTGACATTGAGATAGTGACGGCAGACGGACCATTCGAGGCAGCCATTACGTTCATGACCGAGCACGAAGTTCGCTGTGCTGTGGATGAGTGCCTCGAAGATGCATTCACGAGCGTAGTTCAGGGTCGCGATAATGCTGGAATTGCCGAGGCATTACTGGAACACAGGGAACAGCGTTTTCGTCTCTCATATCCCCTTGGTGCATGGCAACAGGAAAACCCAGGACCAGAGTCAGAGAACGGGAAGGACGAATTAGACTACGGGTATGGAGACGAAGAAGTCGAATCTGAATCTTTGGCGGAAGACGAGACAGTCGGGGGCGATGAGATAACTACCAATAACACACGCCTTCTTGATTACGTCAACCGAATCAAGACTGTAACAACCCAGGTTCGCGAAGAGGTTGCCAGTGAACGCCGCGACTACACGGAAATGGAAAACGCCAACCGAAGGCAGGACTGGCTTGAGGATTTTACGGACAGGTTATACGAGAGCCAAGAATTCGCAAACATCTCCCTAGACATTATGGATGCCATCGAAGAGCGCTTCGCGCTAATCGAGGTTGGCGTTTTCGAGCGTACATCTACAGCTTGGCCAACCTCATGGCATTTCAGTGAAGTGGACCGCGATACTTTTTTGAAGCAGGTCCGATGGTTCACCAGCAATCACGACAGGCAGTTCGGAAGGCTGCTGACGCCAATGGTTGATGGGATTCGCGTGCGCGGACCTTTCCGACCAAGGGCATCACAATTATGTGATGATGACCGGAAATTAGCCCTATTAGATGGTGAAGGTCTGGGACACTCTGCTAAGGAAGCTACCAGCATATCCACAAAGGTAACGGAGAAATTTCCCGAGACGGACATGATCCTGTTGGTAGACGATGCGCAGTCGCCCATGCAGGCGGCGTCATTGGAACTTCTTCGCTCAGTTGGAAGTAGCGGTCACGGCCACAAACTCGCTGTCGCCTTCACTCACTTCGACCAAGTAAAGGGTGACAACATCAGCACCCACAGGCAGAAACGGAACCATGTCCGTGCATCAGTGCGAAATGCCACCGCCAGCCTGCGAGAGTCCCTTGGAGCACCGGTAACGGAGATATTGGATCATCAACTTGCCAGCAATGACTTCTATCTAGGCGGCTTAGACCAACCCACAGAGAAGATCCTTCCGGGGTTCATCGCTGACCTGAGGGATCTTCTAGACCGCATGCAGAAGTCTGCCGAACCATCTGAACCAATTGATCTTGCTCCAACCTACAACGTTGTCAGGCTGGAACTCTCTTTGCGAGACGCGTCAGACGGATTCGTTGCACCATGGCGTGGCCGATTGGGCCTCGAATACCACGAAGGAATTGGAAAAGAGCACTGGGCAAGAGTAAAGGCATTGTGCAGGCGCATAGCGAACCTGTGGGCCGACGAATACAATGGCCTACGGCCAGTGGCTGACCTGGTTAGGCAGTTACAGAGTAGTATCTCATTGTGGCTGGACAATCCAGCCGGTTGGACGAGACAACCAGAAGATGAGGATGAGAGGCAGGCAGTCATTAATGCTATACGCCAGAGAGTGTACATTGACATCCATCTGCTTGCCGAGCGACGCCTGGTTACAAGCCACCGCGGTGGCTGGAGAAGGGCCTTTGGATTTAGTGGCTTGGGTTCAAGCTTCGACCGGGCAAGAGAGATGGATCGTATCTACAAATCTGCCGCACCGTCCATCACTTCTGTAATGAACACACCATCCCAGGGATTCTTGGATGAGGTAATTGAGATAGTCCGCAATGCAGTTGAAAATGTAGGTGGGTCGGTAGAAGGCGTCGCAGAGCGGGAAACTGCCTCAACTCTTTAGGCCTACATCGTTGGGACGGTGTTGACGGAGTTGGGGAGGTTGGTGGAGCCCATGAGGTACTGGTCGATGCCGCGGGCGGCCTCTCTGCCCTCTGCTAGCGCCCACACGACTAGGGATTGTCCCCTGGACATGTCTCCGGCTGCGAATACGCCGGGAATTGAGGTCATCTTGTCGGCGTCTGTGACGACGTTTCCACGGCCATCGAGGTCGACGCCGAGCTGCTCAAGCATTCCGGCCTTTTCGGGGTGGACGAAGCCGAGTGCGAGCAGCACAAGGTCGACGTCAAGGTCGAACTCGGAGCCTTCAATCTCGATCATGGCGGGGCGGCCTGTGTGGTCGGGCGGGCCCCAGTCCAGGCGGACGGCGTGCATCTTCTGGACGGCGCCATTTGTGCCTGAGAAGCTCTTGGTGAGGATGTTGTAGTCTCGGACTGCGCCCTCCTCGTGCGAGGATGACGTCCTTAGGATCACCGGCCACTGGGGCCAGGGATTGTCGTCTCTGCGTGCCACCGGCGGCTCTGGCAGAAGCTCGAACTGGTACACGACCTCGGCGCCCTGCCTGTGAGCGGTTCCAACACAGTCGGAGCCTGTGTCGCCGCCACCGAGCACCAGCACGCGCTTGCCCTCGGCGAGAATCCGCTCGTCCGAACTAAACGTCTGGCCCTCGTTGATGCGGTTCTGTTGGGTCAGGTACTCCATAGCCAGGTGGACGCCATCCAGCTCGCGGCCCGGTATCGGCAGGTCGCGGGCGATCGTGGAGCCTCCGGTCAGACAGATCGCGTCGAACTCGGAGCGAAGATCGGCGGCGGGAACGTCCTGTCCGACGTACACGCCTGTCCTGAACGTGACTCCCTCTGCAGTCATCTGGTCGACCCGGCGCTGGACGACTGACTTTTCAAGCTTGAACTCGGGTATGCCCAGCCTCAGGAGTCCGCCGACGTACTCGTTACGCTCTAACACGGTCACCGTATGACCCGCGCGGTTGAGCTGCATCGCAGCGGCCATGCCCGCGGGGCCGGAGCCAATAACAGCTACGCTCTTTCCTGTTCGAGCCTCGGGCGGTTCGGGTACTATCCACCCTTCGTTCCAGCCCCTGTCCGCGATGGCCTTTTCGATGTACTCGATGGTGACGGGGTCGCTGTTGATGTTGAGGACGCAAGATCCCTCGCATGGAGCCGGGCAGATACGGCCGGTGAACTCCGGGAAGTTGTTGGTGGAGTGAAGCTCGTGCAGGGCTTCGCGCCACTTGCCTCTGTATACGAGGTCGTTGAAGTCGGGAATAATATTGCCCAGTGGACAGCCGCCCATGCAGAACGGCACCGAGCAGTTCATGCAGCGTCCGCCCTGTTCGCGGGCTTCCTTTTCCGACCATTCCTGGTAGAACTCAAGCCAGTGCTGAGTACGCTCAGAAGGGTCCTGCGTGGGGGGCGTGCTGCGCGCCCACTCCATGAATCCTGTCGGTTTTCCCATTCGCAGTCTATTTCCTATTGATGTGGAATTGAGGCTGGACTCACCCTCGTTCCCAAGGGATGTAAGGGGCCAGGTATTCACCCTCACCCCAACCCTCTCCTTCAGGGAGAGGGGGATGTTTCATGCTAGTCGCCCACTGGTACGGCAGTTGCCTGGTCCTTCGCGGCGCGTTCGGCAAGCACTCTCTTGTAGTCTATGGGCATCACCTTGACGAAGTGTGGAAGCATGTCGTCCCAGTTGTCCAGTACACGCTGGGCGTTGGCGCTGCCGGTGTATGCCAGATGGTCTTCGATCAGCCTTCTGACCGCCGCGACGTCGGCGCTCTCCTCAAGATCTTCGAGCAGGACCATCTCCGTGTTGCAGAGGTCACTGAACCTGCCGTGCTCGTCCAGAACGTACGCCTCGCCTCCGCTCATGCCGGCTGCGAAGTTGCGGCCCGTCGGCCCGAGCACCACGACACGTCCGCGCGTCATGTACTCGCATCCGTGGTCTCCGACGCCTTCGACCACGGCCTCGGCGCCGGAGTTTCGGACAGCGAACCGTTCGCCCGCAACACCGCGGATGAAAGCCTGTCCCCCGGTAGCGCCATACAAGCCTACGTTGCCGATGAGAATGTTCTCCTCGGGTACAAACCGGGCCTCCCTGGGAGGCCTGATCGTCACGCGCCCTCCTGAGAGGCCCTTGCAGAAGTAGTCGTTCGAGTCGCCCTCGACGTGGAAGGTCACTCCCTTGGCGAGGAATGCGGCAAAGCTCTGACCGACAGAGCCCTCGAATTCTACTGTTATCGTGTCTTCAGGCAGACCGTCCTCGCCGTACCTGATGGCTATTTCGTAGCTGAGTGTGGTCCCAACCGTCCTGTTCGAGTTGGAGATAGGCATCTCAAGTTCTATTGGAGTACCTGACTCGATTGCGTCGCGGCACAGTTCGATGAGCCTGTTGTCGAGAGCCTTGTCGAGTCCGTGGTCCTGGGTCTCGCAGCAGTAGGTGGCTATGTCGTTCGGCACGTCCGGCATCTTCAGAAGACGGGAGAAGTCGAGCCCTTTTGCCTTCCAGTGCTCGATGGCCTCCCTCGTATCGAGGCGGTCCATCCTACCGACCATCTCGTTGATCGTGCGGAAGCCCATGTCGGCCATGATCTGCCTGAGTTCCTCGGCAACGAAGAAGAAGTAGTTGATGACGTTCTCGGGCCGGCCCGTGAACCTCTTGCGGAGCTCGGGGTCCTGTGTAGCAATGCCGACCGAGCAGGTGTTGAGGTGGCACTTGCGGAGCATGATGCAGCCCATTGCGATCAGCGGGGCCGTTGCCATCCCAAATTCCTCTGCGCCGAGCAGGCACGCGATGGCGACGTCTCGACCTGTCTTGATCTGCCCATCGGTCTGGACGATGATCCGGCCGCGCAGGTCGTTCTCGACGAGCACCTGCTGGGTCTCGGCAACACCGAGCTCCCAGGGCAGGCCGGCATACTTAATCGAAGCCTCTGGGGACGCGCCGGTGCCACCGCTGTCGCCGCTGATGAGTACAACGTCGCCGTGTCCCTTGGAAACGCCTGCCGCGATTGTACCGACGCCTGCCTCCGCGACGAGCTTCACGTGGACCCTGGAGCTGGGGTTCGAATTCTTGAGGTCGTGGATGAGCTGTCCGAGGTCCTCGATGGAGTAGATGTCGTGGTGTGGAGGCGGCGAGATGAGCTCGACGCCGGGTGTCGAGTTGCGCACCCAGCCGATGTACTCGTCCACCTTGTGGCCGGGGAGCTGTCCGCCCTCACCGGGCTTGGCGCCCTGCGCCATCTTGATCTGCAGGTCACTGGCATTTGCGAGGTAGTTAATGGTGACGCCGAATCGGCCGGACGCCACCTGTTTGATCGCGCTGCTGCGCAGATCGCCGTTGGGGTCGGGCTCGTAGCGATGCCAATCCTCGCCGCCCTCGCCGGTGTTGGACCGGGCGTCGATGCGGTTCATGGCTATCGCGAGCGCCTCGTGCGCTTCCCTGCTAATCGATCCGAGGGATATGGCGCCAGTTGCGAACCGTTTGACGATCTCGTTCGCCGGCTCGACCTCGTCCAGGGAGACCGGCTCATCCGCGAGCTTGAAGTCGAGCAGGCCGCGAATGGTGCACATCTGCTGCGAGTAGTCGTTGGCCCAGTCCGCGAACTCCTGGTAGGTCGCCCAGTTGTTGGACCTGGCGGCGTACTGAAGCTTCGCGATGGTGGTGGGGTTCCACATGTGGTACTCGCCGTCGCGCCTCCATTGGTAGAAGCCGCCTGCGTCGAGCTGCATGCTTCCGGGCGTTACGATATTGACGTAGGCGAAGGAATGTCTCGCCCTCGACTCTTCTTCGATCTCTTCGATGCCGATTCCGCCGATGCGGGATGGTGTCCAGGCGAAGTATTCGTCAATGAACTCCTCGTCCAGTCCGATAGCCTCGAAAATCTGTGCGCCCCTGTAGCTCTGAATTGTGGAGATGCCCATCTTGGCTATGATCTTGACGACGCCCTTGTGAGCGGCCTTGATGAAGTTATACTCCGCAGTCTTGTAGTCGATGTTGGTCAGGAAGTAGTCCTCGCGGATCATGCTCTCCATCGACTCGAAGACCATGTACGGGTTGACCGCTCCTGCGCCGTAGCCAACCAACAGGGCGAGGTGCGCGATGTCCCGCGGCTCACCGGACTCCACGACCAGTCCGCAGCGTGAGCGTGTGCCCTCGCGGATAAGATGGTGGTGAACCCCGGCGGTTGCGAGCAGGCTCGGGATGGGCGCGTGGTCGGCGTCCACTCCGCGGTCCGAGAGAATGAGAATCGAGTAGCCTTCGTCTATGGCCTGAGACGCCTCGCGGCGCAGCCTGTCCATGGCGCTCTTGAGTCCGCCTCGCTCTTCGGGATCGAACAGCATCGACAGCGTCTTCGCCCTGATGCCGTTGACGTCGATCTCTCTAATCTTCTCGAGGTCTGAATTAGTGATGAAAGGCTCTTTGACGGTGAGCTGGCGGCAGTGTCCAGGTGACTCGTCAAACAGGTTCAGCTCGCGTCCGATCATGGCGCGGGTCGAGGTAATCAACTCCTCTCGTATTGAATCCAGAGGAGGATTCGAGACCTGTGCAAAGCGCTGCCTGAAGTAGTGGAACAGCACCGGCGACTGCTCTGACATGACCGCCAGAGGGACGTCCGTGCCCATGGAGCCGACCGGGTCTGCGCCCGTGAGCGCCATAGGCTCCAGGATTATGCGAAGGTCTTCGAGGGTGTAACCGAAGGCTGCCTGCCTGCTCTCCAGGGTCTCAAAGTCGGCGCCGTGGACATTGCTCGATTCCGGCAGGTCTTCGAGCTGGACCATCTTGTCTTCGAGCCACTGACCGTATGGTCGTCTGGACGAGAGCGCAGCCTTGAGCTCGGAATCCTGCACGATCTCCCCGCGCGTTGTATCGAGCATGAACATACGGCCGGGGTAGATGCGCTCCTTATAGAGGACCTTCTCGATGGGCACATCGAGCACCCCGGTCTCCGAACCCATCACGAGTATGTCGTCTGTGGTGACCAGGTAGCGGCAGGGGCGAAGGCCGTTGCGGTCGAGGACCGCACAGATCTTCTCACCGTCGGACGCGATGACCAGTGCGGGACCGTCCCACGGCTCCATCATGGACGAGTGGTACTCGTAGAAATCCTTCTTGGCCTGGTCCATCGGAATGTGGTCGCCCCACGCCTCCGGGATCAGCATCATCATAGAGTGATCGAGGGAGCGTCCGGAGGCCAGCAGGGCATCAAGCGCGTTGTCCAGGGTGGCGGTGTCGCTCTGCAGAGGCGTGACGACCGGCGTGATCTTGCTGACTTCATCGCCGAGAATGTCGGACTCGAAGTTCTTCTCCCGGGCGGTCATCCAGTTAATGTTGCCCTGGAGGGTGTTGATCTCGCCGTTGTGAATGACGAACCTGTACGGGTGAGCGAGCTTCCACGCGCCCAGCGTATTGGTGGAGAAGCGTGAGTGCACCAGCGCGAAGGCCGATATCATCTCTTCGTCATTGAGATCGTGGTAGAAGCCACTGATCTGGCGGGCCATGATGAGGCCCTTGTACACGATGGTCTTCGACGACAGGCTGCAGATGTAGAAGTCGCTCTGTGCGGCGAGGTCGTCGCCGAGGATGGCTTTCTCGACCTGCTTGCGGATGACCAGCAGGCGGAGGTCGAAGTCCCGTCCTGCCTCCGTCGCTTCGCCGCGCTCCACAAGGAACTGGCGAATCGTCGGCATCACACGCGCAGACAGCGTGCCTATCTTGTCCGGCGATACCGGAACGTCGCGCCAGCCGAGGAACCTCTGGCCCTCTTCGGCGACAATTCGCTCGATGGTCGACTCGCAGTGTGCACGCTCATCGGCATCACGCGGCAGGAAGGTCATACCGACACCGTAGTCACCCTGCGCAGGGACCTCGATACCAATTCTTCCGAAGGCCGACACGATGAACTCGTGCGGCATCTGGACCATTATGCCTGCGCCATCGCCGGTCTCAGGGTCTGCGCCCGACGCGCCCCTGTGGCCAAGGTTTATCAGGACTTCAAGGCCCTGCTCGATGACTCGATGGGACTTCTTGCCCTTGATGTTGGCAACGAGCCCGACTCCGCAGGCCTCGTGCTCGAATGCCGGGCTGTAGAGTCCGTCAGTCGAAAGCTGGGGCGTATAGTCCTTGGTATAGCTGATCATCGCGTTTTACCTAGATGCAGTTTTGGAGATGGGAGAGATTCACCTTGGCCCCAAACCCTCTACCTCAAGGGAGAGGGGGCAGTTGTTTGCGCGCCTAAAGGGCCGGCAGGTATCGGGCTATCTCGTAGTCCGTCACCTGCGACCTGTATCGCTCCCAGTCGATCTTCTTGTTTTCCACGAAGCTCTTGAACACGGAGTCACCGAGTGCGTTGCGAACGAGCTCGCTCTCTTCGGTGATCCTGAGCGCTTCCAGCAGGTTGGAAGGGAGCGATTCGATCCCATGAGCCTGCCGTTCCGCGTCGCTCATGTCGAACACGTCGGCATCCGCGGGATCCGGCAGCTCATACTGCTTTTCGATTCCTTCCAGGCCAGCAGCGAGCATGACGCTGAACGCAAGATAGGGATTGCAGGCCGGGTCGGGCGAGCGAAACTCCACACGGCGAGACTCCTCTCGACCCTGCTTGAAGCTGGGTACGCGGATCAGGTCCGCCCTGTTGACCGTGGCCCACGTGACGTGGACCGGAGCCTCGAAGTTGGGCACAAGTCGCTTGTAGGAGTTGACCCACTGGTTGGTGACGGCGGTGATTTCGCGGGCGTGCATCAGCAGCCCGGCGATGAAATGCTTGCCGATGTCCGAGAGACGATCTGGGTCCTCGGCGTCGTAGAAGGCGTTGCGTCCCCCCTCGAATAGAGACTGGTGGATGTGCATTCCGCTTCCATTGACGGTGGCGATAGGCTTGGGCATGAATGTCGCGTAGCAGTCATGACGCTGGGCGATCTCCTTGACCACCAGCTTGTATGTCATGACCGTGTCGGCCATCGTCAGAGCGTCAGTATGTCTGAGGTCAATCTCATGCTGGCTGGGAGCGACCTCGTGATGGCTGGCCTCGACGGGAATGCCGAGTTCCTCGAGCATCAGCACCGTCTCGCGGCGCATGTCGGTCCCGAGATCGGTCGATCCCTGGTCGAAGTAACCGCCTCTATCCATGGGAGAGGGATCAGTGTCGTTGTTGAAATAGAAGTACTCGATCTCCGGGCCAACGTAGTAGGTGTAGCCGACCCTGGCAGCGCGCTCGATGTTGCGCCTCAGTACGAACCTGGGGTCGCCCTCGAAAGGCGTCTCATCAGGTGTAATGATGTCACAGAACACACGCGCGACCGCGTTTTCGCGAGGCCGCCATGGAAGAATCGCGAACGTGTTGGGCTCGGGCAGCGCGTAGAGGTCTTTCTCCTCGTGGCGGGCGAATCCTTCAACAGCGGAGCCGTCGAAGCCCATGCCCCTGGTCAGCGCGGATTCGAGCTCTTCGACGGTAATGGCGAACCCTTTCAGGTTTCCCAGAATGTCGGTAAACCAGAGGCGGATGAACTTAACGTCGTTGTCCCTGGCCTCTTTGAGCGCGTATTCAATTGCGAGGTCGCGGTCTACCACAGGAAAGACCTGAAATTATGAGATCGGAGCGGGGAGCACCCTTCGAAAAATCGCAGATTAAGCCCTCGTCTGGAGGGGGGAATATTGGCCGCTGGGCACACGTATGCACCGGAGGAAATCATAGCAAAATGTAGCACTTTGTGAAAGTTGTGTCAATCTTGGAGCAGGCGCCTCAGGCCCTGCCAGGACCCTAAAGTATATGTTCGCTTCACATGGCAGACGAGCGGCTGTTTCAACGACGGTCAACCCCATGAGGCGACATAAATCGAAAGGGGCGACCCATAGTTGAATCGCCCCTCTGGTTTGCCTGGTATTGAGCAGTTTCGACTAGGCGTCGTAGTAGAGGAAGAACTCGTACGGGTGCGGGCGCAGGCGGATTGGATCCACTTCCTCTGTGCGCTTGTAGTCCAGCCAGGTCTCGATCAGGTCGGACGTGAAGACATCGCCCGCGAGCAGGAACTCGTAGTCTTCCTCGAGCGCGTTCAGCGACTCTTCGAGACTGCCGGGGACCTGCTGCACGTTGGCAGCCTCTTCAGGCGACAGGTCGTAGAGGTCCACGTCCATCGGGTCGCCTGGGTCGATCTGGTTGTTGATGCCGTCCAGTCCGGCCAGCAGCATTGCGCTGAAGGCGAGATAAGGGTTGGCCGTCGGGTCCGGGCAGCGGAACTCGACGCGCTTTGCAGGCGGCGTATCGAAGTACGCCGGAATGCGGCAGCACGCGCTGCGGTTGCGGGACGAGTATGCCAGGTTCACCGGAGCCTCGAAGCCGGGCACGAGCCTGCGATACGAGTTGGTGGTCGGGGCAGCGAACGCCAGGAGCGCCGGAGCGTGCTGGAGAATGCCGCCGATGTAGAACTTCATCGTGTCGCTCATGTTGGCATAGCCGTCGCCGTAGAAGATGTTCGTGCCATCTTTCCAGATGCTCTGGTGGGTGTGCATGCCGGTGCCGTTGTCGTCGAACAGCGGCTTGGGCATGAACGTAGCAGTCTTGCCATGCTTGGCGGCGATGTTTTTGACCAGGTACTTGTAGATCATGATGTTGTCGGCAGTCTTTACGAGCGTGTCATACACTATGTCGATCTCGCCCTGTCCGGCGGTGGCGACCTCGTGGTGCTGCTTCTCGATCTTCATGCCCCACTTCTGCATCTCGATGATCATCTCGGAACGGATGTCGCTCTGGGAGTCAACGGGAGGCGCCGGGAAGTAGCCGCCCTTGTGGCGCGGCCTGTAGCCCTTGCTGAGCGTTTGGCCGTCGAGCTGGTACTTGTTGCCGGCGTTCCAGATGCCCTCATCTGAGTCCACTCTGTGGTGCGAGGAGTTCGCGTCCTGTCCAAAGGTGGCGGAGTCGAAAATGAAGAACTCTGCCTCAGGACCCCAGTAGCTGGTGTCGCCGATGCCGGTGGTGCCGAGGTGTGCCTCAGCCTTCTGGGCGATGTTCCTGGGGTCGCGGGTGTAGTCGCTTCCCGTCAGGGGATCGCGGATGTTGCACAGCAGGCTCAGCGTCTTGATGCCGTAGACCGGGTCCAGGTTCGCCGTGCTTGCGTCCGGGACCAGGAGCATGTCGCTCTCGTCGATGGTCTGGAAGCCGCGAATGCTCGAGCCGTCGAATCCGGTGCCGTTTGCAAAGAGGTCTTCGTTTACCTCGCTGGGTGGCACTCCGACGTGCTGCAAGGTACCCGGCACGTCGGTGAACTTGAGATCGATGATCTCCACTCCCTCATCATGGATGAGTCTAATGACTTCTTCTGGTGTCATCTCTCCACTCCTTAACTTGTCTCTGTCCTCTCCGGTGTCAACCGGTTTGGGGGCCTGGACTTGCTCTCGTGTGAACCCCTCGTAAACTAAAAGTGCCCGACCGGCAATCGGTCAGGCACCATTCTAGCAAAGGGGGTTTTGGTGTGACGATACCGCCGAATAGTTGGGTTCGCCCACCCCATCGACGATCCGAAGTTGAATTTACTCTCTGTTCTTGCGCAGCTTGCTGGGAAGGATGACCCACAGGCTGAAAAGCCCTACGAAAGCTACGCCGCCGAGTATTGCTTCGAGACCCATTTTCTTACTTTTGCTCCTGGTTACTGATCTGTGGGCTGCCGGGGTTTTCCCGGCCCCCTGTTTGTTCGACGCTCTCATTATTCCAGTGTCATGTTTCTGCGATGTTACGCAGATGTTAACTTTGTGTTACATGTCACAAAGTCCAGTGGTTCGCACGTCTGGGACGATTGCATTAATCCCTCACTCCGGTACAGGCCGGAATCCAAGGGGTTATGCACACAACGCGGCAGCTTGCGACCAATCCTCTTCACCCTCACCCCAACCCTCTCCCTGAGGGAGAGGGGGCCTGTAATCTGCGGGTGGAAAGTGGCAAAAGAAGAGGTCCCGACCACCCAAGCCCCCTCGGAGCGGTCGGGACCTACAAACTAAGGGAAATTATTCTTTCTCAGAGGCCATCCCCACCCCTGGATTTCCGCTTTCGCGGGAATGACGAGTGGGCTGGAATCCCTGTCATGTTCATACGGATCTAGTACTAGCCTGCCAGCTCAGGGTATGCCTCTGCGCCGTGCTCGGGCATATCCAGACCGCTCTCTTCCTCTTCTTCGGGCGCCCTGAGGCCCATGGCGAGATCCAGCGCCTTGAAGAGAATGAGTCCGATGCCCAGGCCCCAGGCGACGGCGACAATGATGCCGACGATCTGCGGGCCGAGCTGGGCAGCATTGCCAGCGATCAGACCTTCGACGTCGTTGTGACCGGCTGCGAAGATCCCGACGGCCAGTACGCCCCATGCGCCACAGATGCCGTGTACCGCGACCGCGCCGACAGGGTCGTCAGCCTTGACGATGTTCTTGATGAACGCGACGCCTGCGATCATGAGGGCGCCTGCGATCAGGCCGATGACGACAGCGGCCCACGTGTCGACGTACGCACAGCCGGCCGTAATGCCAACGAGTCCCGCCAGTGCGCCGTTGCAGGCCATCTCGATGTCAGCCTTGCCCGTGCGCACCATCGTGATGTAGATGGCAGCGGTAGCGCCTGCGGCGCCGGCCAGCAGCGTGTTGACGGCGTTGAGGCCCAAGCTGCCGGAGTTCACGTTGAATCCGAACCAGCCGAAGAAGAGTATGAACGTACCGATAACCACGAAGGGCATGTTGTGACCCTTGAGGTCAGCACCCTCACGGAAGCCCTTCCTGGGCCCAACTACGATTGCGCCTGCAAGCGCGAGGAAGCCGCCGATCATGTGGACGACCGCCGAGCCGGCGTAGTCGGCCATGCCCATCTCGGCGAGCCATCCGTCATCGCTCCACGCCCAGTGACCGTATATCGGATAGACGACGGCTCCAACCAGGAAGCTGTACGCGAAGTAGGCGTTTACCCTGGTGCGCTCTGCCATTGCTCCAGCAATGATCGTAGCGGCGGTTCCGGCGAATACCATCTGGAAGAACCAGCCCACCAACTCGGAGTCATCGAAGTTGACCAGGAAGAAACCCTCGAGGCCAATGATTCCGGAAGCGGCTCCTCCGCCCATCATCAGGGCGAATCCGAAGGCCCAGAATCCGAGCGACGCGATGCAGAAGTCGAGGAACGACTTGGTCATGTAGTTGATGGTGTTCTTGGAGCGAATCAGCCCCGCTCCAAGGAACGCGAATCCGGCCTGCATGAAGAAGACCAGCGCAGCAGCGATGACGGTGATCAGGTTTTCAACCTTCGTGTCTACGTCATCTATACCCATGTCCTGCGCGTAGGCTGTCCCTATCGTGCCGAGGAATATCCCCACCCCCAGCAACGCCAATATTGCAAGCCGGAGCTTAAACGGCGTTAGACCTAAAACCCCTGTGTTAAACAATTCATTTACCTCCTCAGGAAGACGGGGGCCAATAACCTTCGACTAAAGAGCGTAGGCTACGAGTGTTTCCAACTCTTTTCTCGGATGTAACATTCTTGTTGCGTTAGTGTTGCAGAAGTGTTAACTGAGAATAACGGCAATCCTTCGTGCGCGCTTCGGCGACATCTTGTACATATCGGCCTTCGTCAAGGGAGCTCACAGGGGTAGGTATTCGAGGTTTTCACCCTCACCCCAACCCTCTCCCTGAGGGAGAGGGGGCCGTCCTTCGACGGGCTCAGGACGAACGAAATGTCAGCTTACCCACCCCTGTCAGATCTGAGGGTGAGGGGGATCATGCAGAGGTCTCGCATGCGCTGGATTGCCGGATACGGGACTAGGACTCCGGCTGTTCGAAGACGACTATTCCGAAACCGTCGAAGACCAGCGTGTTGACCTGGGTCGGCAGCATGATCGCGCCCTTCAGGCTGGCGCGCACGAGATGCGAACCTGAAATCACGGCGCCTCTCAGGTCTGCGCCGTCGAACTTCGTCTGCTCATCGACGAAGGCTCCTGCCAGATAGCAGTCGACGAAGACCACGCCGGTGAAGTCGCAGCCACCAAGGTCGGCCTCGGTGAAGTTGATCGACTCCAGCGTCTGGCCCTTGAAGCTGTGACCGCGCAGGGACGCCAGGCTGAAGTCGGTGCGCTCGATCTTCAGGCCGTCGAGCCGCGCACTGGCCAGGTCCACGCCCCGCAGGCGGGAGCCGGTCAGATCGACTCCGAACAGGTTGGCCTCGAACAGGTCTGCGCCGGAGAGGTCCGAATCGATGATCCTCGACAGGTTCAGCTGCGCCCGCCTGAGCTTGGCGGAGGTGAGGTTGCATCCGGTTATATCAGCTTCGTGCGCCTCGATGCGTTCCAGCACGGCGCTCTCGGCTATAGAGTTAGTCATCCGCAGCACGGGACAGACCAGGTTGGTGAGGTCCGTCCTGTTAAGGGTGCAGCTGTCCACCGTGAGTGCGTCAGCCTCGATGTTCCGAAATTCAGCATCGTCGAAGTTGCACTCGCGGAACTCTGCGCCGTCCCTGAGCATGTCGAAGAAGCGGTGGCCGTCGGTGATGGTGAGGTTTTCGTAGGTCGTCACAGGAGTGCCGCAGGGTCAGAACTGCCAGCGTGTGGCGGTCTTTGGGAAGTCGCTCTCGGTCCAGGCGAGCACCTTTGAGATGTCCAGAGTGTACACTTCTTCGAGCTCGTCTCCGAAGGATATGCCGTACTTGGCTTCGTATGCGGTGACGATCTCAGTGGTGGCCGGGCGCAGCAACAACTCTCCCTCAAGGATGACGACGTTGTCGCCGCTCTCGAGATGTACGACGGCCCTGGGATCGCGCCGGATATTACGGCCCTTCAGGGAGTCGGGATCCGTAAAGAAGTGGAACCGGTCGCGGGCCCACACTCCCCAGACCGGCGCCACGTGAGGCGGCCCATTCCGACGATTGGTCGCGACCCAGTAGCTGCGAGCGCCTGAGATCTGGTCAACGACCCACGACCACTCGATGGGCTCGAAACCATACTGTGGATCGCCCACCCCGTAGCCTTCCGGCATATGCGGGCGGTCTCTGCTTGCATTCGCATCCACTGGCCCATGACCTCCCAGAGTTGGTTCCTAAATCCCAGATTAGCCCACATCTGTCGGTGAGAATATACTTGACCTGAGGTCAAAAAACTGATAACTGATTGTTAGCATCAGTGGTACAATGTGCTGGTGGGCGCCGATTCATAGGTCCAGGACAGGGCGGCAATGGTCATCAAGAACTCCCTACACGCACTCGTTGAGGAATTACCGGAAGAGGAGCTGTCCACGGCTCTGAGGTTCCTGCAGTACCTGAGAGACATGGGTGGAGACCCATTTGTCGAGACGGTCATGCCGGAGTTCGACGAAGAGGACGAGTTCGCAATCGATGAGCCTGAGACCGAGGACCCGGAGCAGTCGGTCGCTGATGCCTGGCAGCAGTACATCGACAACAAGACCACGTCGGGACAACCCTTCTAGCCATCACTTTCCGAGGGCTTTCCTTTCTGTAACCCCAGGGGTGGGCTTCTGGCGCTTTAACGCAGATCAGTCCCCCTTTTGCCATCGCCCGAGGGATCTCACAGGGTAGGTGTTCGAGGTTTTCACCCTCACCCCAACCCTCTCCCTGAGGGAGAGGGAGTCCATTGGCTGGCCCTCATGCTTGTCCGTGTACCTTTACCTGCCCCTGTGAGCCCATCAAGGGCGAGGGGGTCTTCTGGAAGGGTCTCTGCCGTGACTCACTTCGCGCCGAAGTAGGAACACACGCTATCCTTCCTGCGTAGCGTCCCCTACCCGCCCGGAGAACTCGTTTCCATGCTGGTTGCCAGCCTTCACAATGTATCCGCACACTTCGGCTCTCAGATCGTGCTGGACGGGGTCTCGTTCCAGATCGACGACTCAGATAAGCTGGGGCTGATCGGCAGGAACGGCTCCGGCAAGACCACTCTGCTCAACGTTCTGACCGGAAGTGTTGAGCCCACGTCAGGCTCAGTCGTCGTTCCTCAATCGACGACAGTAGGGTACGTGCCGCAGTACATCGACGCGGGTGACGACGTCACGGTTCAGGACTACCTGCTGGAGGACTACAACCGGGTCTCGACAAACCTCCGAAATGCCGAGCAGGCGCTGGAGGCGGCTAGCGAAGCCACCACGGCGCGCACCCTGAACGCGTACCAGGAGGCTCTTGACGCCTATGACCGGATGGATGGCGACCGGTTCGTCGATGAGGCCAAGTCGACTCTGTCCAGCATGGGACTGGAGGGCAAGGAATCCCAGCGCATTGGCTCGCTGTCGGGTGGCGAGCAGAACGTGCTCTCATTGACGAAAGCTCTGCTTTCCAAGCCCGACCTGCTGCTGCTCGACGAGCCCGGCAACCACCTCGACTTCCACGGCATGGCCTGGCTTGAGGACTTCCTGCTCAGGTTCAGGGGTGCACTGCTGGTCGTCTCGCACAACCGGTACCTTCTCGACAGGGTCGTGGGCGGGATACTGGAGCTCGAAAACGGCCGAGTCACCCGGTACGAGGGGAACTACTCGGCGTATCGCGCCCAGAGGCTGCGGGGTCTTCTCTCCCAGCAGTCTGACTACATCGCCAACCAGAAGCGGCTGGACCGCCTGGAGGCGCTCGTTAAACGCTTCGAGCAGATCGCGAGGGTTAACAGCGACCCAGCCTGGGGCAGGCGACTCAGGGCGCGACGCTCGCAGCTTGAGCGTGAGAAGAGGCAGGCGGTGGAGAAGCCGGAGTTCGACACGTCGGCGATCCGCACCAGCTTCGACTCCGCCCCCACGCGGGCTAACATCGCGGTGCAGGTTCGAGGATACACTCGTGGGTACGGCGATGAGCTGCTCTTCGAAGACGCCGAGATGGAAGTCAACGGTGGAGAGACTGTCGCTCTGGTCGGGGCCAACGGCGCCGGCAAGAGCACGCTGCTGAGAGACATAGTCGAAAACGGCGCATGGGACGCCGAGCACATCCGCGTTGGGCCGAGCATGAAGCTCGGCTACTCGGCCCAGCAGCAGGAGACTCTCGATGACAGCCAGACGGTGGTGCAGCAGGTTCGCGAAGTCGCGCCAATGTCCGTCCAAGCCGCGTTCGTGCTCCTCAGCGCTCTCATGTTCGATCGAGAAGACATGGACAAGCTGGTGGGCGACCTCTCCGGCGGCGAGCGCAACCGGCTCCAGATCGCGCGGTTGATGGCGACGAAGCCCAACCTGCTGATCCTCGACGAGCCGACCAACCACATGGACATCCAGTCACAGGAGGCGGTCGAGGAGGCCCTGGAGGAGTTCCAGGGCACGCTGCTCGTCGTATCGCACGACCGGTACTTCCTCGACAAGCTGGCAGAGCGCGTGATCGAGATACGAGACCGCAAGATGGTCTCCCACCCAGGCGGGTTCAGCGAGTTCTGGCAGTCCAGTAGGCCGACAGCCTCACGCGTGGTGGGACGGGTGTCCAGGCGACGGCGCAGGTCGGAGCCGGACAGGGTCCGCAGAGCGCACGAACGCCAGGCGCAGGCGGAACTCGAACAGCGCATCCAGGAGTCAGAGGCGAGGAAGCTGCAACTCGAGGATGAGATGGCGCAGGCATTCGCCAATCGGCAGATGCGGCAGGGACGCCGCTCCCAGCGCCAGCTTGAAAGGCTGACGTCGGAGCTCCAGGACATGTACGAGAAGTGGGTCGAGTCGGACTAGCGCCTGACCGTACCCTGAGCTTCAACCGGAGAGGTTGCAGGGAGGCGCCGAGACTGTGTCAGTTTGGTAGGCGGTGTTTTCACCCTCACCCTAACCCTCTCCCTGAGGGAGAGGGAATCCCAGATTCCTAGAGTGCCACCTACTAGATTGACACAGCTTCCACCTTCATTATTGATTTCGGTAATGGTGGCGTCCAATGCTATCATGTCGCATTGGGGTGAATAGACTTGAACAACAACCACAATGACGACATACGTAACCTGGCCATCATAGCCCACGTCGACCACGGTAAGACCACGTTGGTAGATGCACTCCTGAAACAGGGCCAGGTCTTTCGGCCCCACCAGGAGGTGGGCGCTCTAATCATGGACACCAATCCCCTGGAGCGGGAACGCGGCATCACGATTCTTGCCAAAAATGCCACCGTCTACTACGGAGGCGTAAGAATCAACATTATCGATACGCCAGGTCATGCCGACTTCAGCGGCGAGGTGGAACGTGTCATGAACATGGCCGATGGGTGTCTGCTGCTGGTCGACGCCGTAGACGGACCCATGCCACAAACCACCTACGTGCTGCGCCAGGCCCTCCAACAGAACGTCACACCAATGGTGGTAATCAACAAGATAGACCGCCCCCAGGCACGTGTGGCAGAGGTGCTTGAGATGGTCCAGGACCTGTTCCTGGACCTGGCAACAACCGCTGAACAGCTGGATTTCCCTGTACTGTACGCATCGGCGCGGCAGGGTTACGCGACCACGAGCCCGGATACACCGGGGTCGGATATGAGACCCCTCTTTGAGGCGATACTGGGCTCGGTGCCGCCACCACAGGGGGACCCGACCGCCCCACCGCAAATGCTGGTTGCCGCGCTGGACTACGACAACTACCTGGGACAGGTGGCCGTGGGCAGGATCACCAATGGCACACTCAGGCAGCGCGACAGCGTGGCTCTACTGTCCCGAGACAGCGAGCCCACCATCCACAACCTGGAGCACATCTCTGTTTTTCGTGGGATGGAACGAGTGGAAGTGTCCGAAGTTTACGCCGGGGACATTGTCGCCGTAACCGGCCCTGTTGGAGTTTCCATCGGCGATACCATCGCTTCTCCTGACGCTCCTGAGGCACTGCCGTCCATCGACATCAATGAGCCGACGGTGCGTATGACCTTCAGCGTCAACACTTCCCCCCTGATGGGCAAGGAAGGTGTCCACTGCACTTCCCGAAATCTCCACGAACGGCTGATGAGGGAGTTGCGGACCAACGTAAGCCTGAGAGTGGAGCCGACACCCAGCCCCGACGCGTTCGTAGTTGCCGGTCGAGGAGAGTTACACCTGTCCATCCTGGTCGAGACCATGCGACGTGAACAGTTCGAGTTCCAGGTATCTCGTCCGACGCCCATCACCAAAGTGGTCGACGGCAAAATATACGAGCCCTACGAGATCCTGAACATCAGCACGCGCGATGAATATGTTGGAGTACTGACAGAATATCTATCGGCCCACATGGGCGAGCTCAGAGATATGCTGTACGCTGACAATGGCGACGTCCACATGGAGTACAAGATACCCACCCGCGGTCTGATCGGATTCAACGCCTTCTTTCTCCGTACAACCCGGGGCGATGGAGTGAAGAGCAGCATCTTCACCTCCTACGAGCCGATGGAAGGTGAAATAAAGTCCCGAGGCGGTGGAGCGCTGGTGGCGTCCGAGCGCGGTGTGGCCGTCACCTATGGGCTGTTGAATGCGCAGGGCAGGGGCGAGACTTTCATCGACCCCGGCGCCATGGTATACGAAGGCATGATCGTCGGCTCCCACCGGCGCGACGGCGACATCGAAGTCAACGTCTGTAAGAGAAAGAAGCTGACCAATATACGCTCCTCGACTGCCGACGTTGCCAAGCGCCTCAATGCCACCGTAAGGTTGAGCCTGGAGGAGGCCCTGGCTTTCATCTCCGACGACGAACTGCTGGAGATCACTCCTCAGAACTTACGTCTTCGGAAGATGCAACTCTCGGCTGTAGACCGAAAGCGCCAACGCCGGAACGAAGCCCGCGCCAGGGTCTGAGTCCCGCCCCCACAGCGACAGGAGGTGACGAATGAGCAGCCTGACAAACGAAGAGGTGCTGGCCATCGCGAGAGCGGTCGACCTCGAGATCCATGAGCCGGACCTGACGCAGGTGCGTCTCAGCCTGAACGCGATCCTGGAGGCGATGGACCAGGTCGACATTCCCGGCCTGAACGCGCAGGAGCCGCTGCCGATCATCCCGCCGCAGGAGGAAGGGTCTCAGGAGTGAGTGGAGAGGAGTGAGGAGTGAGAGCCACTCACTTCTCCCCCGGGCGGTACAAATGGAATTCTCTTGAGGAGTAGGCAGATGGACACCAAAGACATCATCTACCTTTCGGCGACGGAGCTTGGACGTCAGATACGCTCAGGCAATGTCTCACCTGTGGAGGCCACAGAGGCATACCTGGAACGCATCGAAGAGGTGGAGCCGACGCTCAACGCCTTCATCACCGTGCTTGGCGATGAAGCAGTCGAGTCTGCGCGGCAGGCGGAGTCCGAGATCGCGGCCGGCAACCACCGTGGGCCGCTGCACGGCGTTCCAGTGGGCGTTAAGGACCAGATTCACACCGCCGGCATCCTGACGACGAGCGCGTCGAAGCTTCGTGCGGACTTCGTTCCAGACGAGGACGCGAACGTGGTGCGCAACCTGAAGCAAGCGGGCGCGGTCATCATCGGCAAGCTGAACATGACCGAGCTGGCGTTTGGAGACCCGATAACGTCGGCGTTCGGGGTCACGGGCAACCCGTGGGACCCGCCACGCAATCCAGGGACGTCCAGCACAGGATCAGGTGCTGCGACAGCAGCGTTCATGTGCGCCACCTCGCTGGGTGAGGACACGGGCGGCTCTGTGCGCGGCCCGGCGGCCAACTGCGGACTCGTGGGACTGCGCCCGTCGTGGGGCAGGGTCAGCCGGTACGGAGTCGATGGCGCGTCGTGGTCGCTTGACACGATCGGCCCGGTCTCCCGGACGGCAGAGGACTGTGCGGCGACTATAGGAGCAATCGCGGGCTACGACCCTCGCGATCCGTACACGTGGGACACCCCTGTGCCGGACTACCCGTCGCTACTCGGTGGCGGCATATCCGGCCTGAAGATCGGAGTGGTCAGGGAGTTCACCGACCCGGAAGTCTCCCCTGCCACACCCGCCACGCTGGAGGCAATATCCGCGGCGACTGAGGTGCTTATCGAGCTGGGTGCAGAGGTCCAGCAGGTGTCGCTGCCGCTGGCTCCGCTGGCCGGACTGGCGAGTCGCACCATAAGCTCGGTCGAGCGCGCAGGACTGCACCCGGAGTGGATACGCGAGAGGGCCGAAGACTTCCATCCAAACATTAGGGTTCAGCTTATGACCGCGGACCTGATTCCGGCCATCGTGTACAACAAGGCGCAGAAGATGCGCTCGATGATCCGGGCCCAGGTGCTTGAAGCGCTGGAAGACGTGGACGTACTGCTGATGCCGACAACGCCTGCTCCGCCGCAGGTGATGGACCTCACCGCCGGCATCAACACGGAGCGTGAGGCCGCTTCGTGGCTGTCGGATGCCAGCTTCAGGGGTCTGTTCAGCATGGTCAGCGGGCCGGCGTTGTCCGTCCTCTGTGGGTTCACGGCAGAAGACGGCGTCGAGCTGCCCCTGGCCATGCAGATCGCGGGCAGACCGTTCGACGAGGCCGCGCTTCTGAGGGTCGCCCACACCTACGAGCAGGCGACGGAGTGGCACACGCGCAGGCCACCGATTTAGATGTGGTAGGTGACGTTATCTATAATGACCGCAGTCAATAACGACCGAGCAGGGGGTTTCTGAAGTGCAGTCTTCCGAGTCGATTGAAAGCAGTGTCGTCTCTCAGTTGGAGTCGCTTGGCGTCGATTACGAGATGTTCGAGATCGATCCCGACTTCGCCGATACAGCCCAGTTCTGCGAGAAGTACGGCTTCCCGCTGGAGAACTCGGGCAACACCATCGTGGTGGCGTCCAAGCGGGGGCAAAAGAAGCACTGCGCCTGCATAGTCGCGGCCACGGACAGGCTCGACGTCAACAAGCGCGTCAAGGGGCTGATGGAGGTGTCTCGCGCGTCGTTCGCCGGGGCAGACGAGACGATGGAGATCACGGGCATGATGATCGGAGGTGTCACTCCGTTCGGGCTGCCTATGGACCTGCCGATCTACGCAGACGCCAAGCTGCAGTCGCTCGACTACCTGATCATCGGCGGGGGCGGACGATCGACGAAGCTGAGGCTCGCGCCGTCTGAGTTGGACAAGCTGCCCAATTTGGAGTTCATCGAGGGGCTGTCGCTGCCGCCGAGGGAGTGATTGAACTCCCATGCAGGCCCCGCGCAATCAAGGACTTTACGGGTAGCATCGTCATTCCGGCGAAGGCCGGAATCCAGTGGGCCCGCAGAGTCTACAGAAGCAGGCAAACAACCTTTTCACCCTCACCCCAGCCCTCTCCCTGAGGGAGAGGGGGTAACGCAGACAGTGTTGCGGTAGCAATCAGAACGGGATGCCCCAGAGGGCGTACCAGTTCTCGAGCTTGCGCTGGACGGGGATCTTCTCTTCGCGCATGATCTCGCCGATGCGCATCTCTGTGGCGTAGTCGCGCTCGCGACTCGCCGTCGGGACGAACGGGTAGAATCGGCCTGCCTTGTAGTTGTACAGCCAGTACGCGGGTCTGCCCTGGAACTCCATGCCGAACACGGCGGCCAGCAGCCTGTCGGCGAAGCCGTGATCGACTATCGTCTCGGTGACGGTGTGGATGAGGCTGACGAGGTCCTCGAAGTCGGGATCGTCGAGGATGATCCAGCGGGTGCCGAACTCGTCGTCCTTTAGCTCGAAGCGTGTGCCTGTGGCGCGGCCGCTGACCTCGAGGAGAGTTCGCATCTCGGAATCCAGGTTGTCGAAGTACGTGGACTCGACAGGATTTACGACCACACCGGCCTTGTAGGTGGGACGGAGTTCGGTCCTCGCCTCCAGGTTGTAGGCGGCGCCGATGATCGAGAAGAACTGCTCCCTGTCCGGCGTCCTGAGCTTGGTGTGTCCGAATATCGCGCTGAAGATACCCACGAGGTCTTGCTCTCTTCCCTTTCGTGTACGACCCGTGAAAGGGAGTTTATCGCAACCCGGCCTACGGGCGGAACGGCGTGCCGCGTTCGAGCTCCCGCTGCATGTTCTGGAGACGCTCGATACGCTTCTCCGTGGGCGGGTGCGAAGAGAACAGCCTCGCCATGTCGTTTCCTGACAGAGCGGGGGCGAACATGAAGGCGTTGGCGTGTCTCACGTCGCGGAGGTCCTCGTCCGGGATCCGGTACATGTCGTTGCTGATCTTCGCCAGCGCGGACGCAAGCTGCATCGGCGCGCCGGTCACGATTGCCCCGCCACGGTCGGCTGCGTACTCGCGATAGCGCGAGAGCGCCATCACAAGAAGCTGTGCCAGGAAGTAGACGACGATGGTACCGACGTAGACGGCCATCATTATCAGCATGAAGTTGCCGCCCTCGCCGCGCCGATCGTCGCGACCTCCGAATCCGCCGAACAGGCTCATCCAGAAGAGCATCTGCATCAGGTATCCAGCCGTGATTACCAGCAGGCTGGCCCAGGTCATCACGGCAACGTCTCGGTTCTTCACGTGGGCTAGCTCGTGGCCGAGGACGGCCTCGACCTCGCGGTCGTTAAGTCTCGACATGAGACCTCGCGTGACGGCCACGACGGCGTTGTCTGGGTTCCTGCCGGTGGCGAACGCGTTGGGCACGTGGGTGTCCATTACCGCGATCTTCTTCGGCTTGGGGATCTCGTACATCTGCGCAAGTCGCTCGATGGTCGCGTGCAGCCAGGGCTCCTCCTGCGCTGTTACCTCGCGGGCGCCGGTGGACATCAGCACGAGCTTGTCCGACATGAAGTACTGGATCAGCACGCCGATTAGGGCGAATCCGAAGATCAGGATGGGAGAGATACCCGCCCAGAAGAGCAGACCCATAAACACCACCCACAGGCCGGCCAGCATGAACATCGTGAAGAACATGCGGAACGTGAGGCCTGTGTCTCTGCCGTAGCCGTGTTGTCTCATTGCGAGGAGTTCTCTCCAAGGGTGATCACAAGGGTCTTACGTCAATTGTAGTCGAAGTCATGCGACGTTTCGTGCGGTATCCGCACCTGACCCGTATCACGTATAACGGCTGCGTTGCGGAAAAGTTGCTGCCCGAACAGCGCGGATTTCGCCTCGCACGCGGGCCATCATTCCGGCAAAGACGTGGCAATCGATCTTGACAGAATACCTGCTTGACTCGACACTCAATACACAGGACACAGGCAGTTAGCAATTGGAAGATCTCACGCGCTAGTCCAGGAGGTCAGACATGTTCGCCACGATCGGCAGGAGTTTCAGGCTAGCCAAGCTCTGTCTTCGCGTGTTGGGGGCTGACAAGGAACTCGTCCTGTTCCCGGTCTTTTCCTCTATCGGCGTGATAGTGGTGCTGCTGACATTCATGGGCACCTCGCTGGGAATCGGGGTGCTCGACAGGCTTGATGGCAGCGGACTTGGCCTGGGCGATCTCGTCCTCGCCCTTGCCTTCTACATACTGGCCTACTTCGTGATCATATTCTTCAACTGCGCCCTGGTTTACGCAGCTCACGAGCGGCTGTCAGGAGGGGACCCGACCGTCCGATCTGGCCTGAGAGGGGCATGGTACCGGGTAATCACGATCTTCATGTGGGCCGTAATCGCCGGGACCGTCGGGCTTATCCTCAGGATACTGGCGGGCCAGGCGGCCGAGCGCGGCGGGGTCCTGGGGATCGTAGGACAGATAGTCATCGCGCTAATTGGGGCCGCGTGGACGTTCCTCACGTACTTCGTCGTACCGCTGATAGTGATCGAGCGCAGGCCGCTGGGAGGGTCGTTCAAGACCTCTCTCTCCCTGGTCCAGCGCACTTGGGGCGAGCAGATAGTGGGTAACTTCGGACTGGGAATAGCGGCTTTTCTGTCCTACCTGGTCGCGGCAGGTGTCATCGTGCTGCTGTTTTTCGCGCTCTCGCCTCTCGGTGGCGTCGGCATAGCAGTTACGGTCCTGATCGGCATAGTGCTCGTCGTGGGAATAGCGCTTATATTCGCGACGCTGGACGGCATCTACAAGGCGGCGCTGTACTCATACGCTGCGACAGGGGAAGTGCCGGACCTATTCCCGGACGACACCATACGTCACGCATTCCGCCCCAGGTAGCAGGGTTTCCTCGTATTCGAGTGCCACCTGAATAATCCGTTCGTGGTGAGACGTTCGTCCAGCTCACGAGAGCCTTGTCGAACCATGAACGGCCCTTCGACAAGCTCAGGGTGAACGAAGGAACTAAAACAAATAGACCCTGTTCCAGGTAGTCGTGAGCTATGGCTGCTTTTCGGCCCCCGACGGAGGCCGTGTCACGATCACTTTCAATCGGTTCAGCCGGGGGGCTGCACCAGCTCAATGAGCACGTCGTCGGGGCCCTCGATGTAGGCGAGTTTCGCTCCGCCAGTCACCTCGGTTATCGGGAGAACGACTCGAACTCCGGCCGCGGACAGGCGATCGATGTCGGACTCTATGTCGCCTACGTCGAAGCCGAAGTGCTCGAGGCCCAGCCGGTTTAGCTCAGCAGAGGCGCGTTCGTCCGATGAACCCGCCACCTGCGACGAAATGTTCAGTCGGACGGGCGAGCCCATGTCCATGCTGATCGTGACCGTGCCGGGCATGACCTCGCGTTCTGAGACCTTCTTCGCGCCGAAGTGCTCGGTGTACCAGTCCGCCGAGGCGGACGGGTCGGCCGATCGTATGTGAACGTGGTTGATGAGGTATGGCATTGGTCGTCCTCCTTCTTTTTAGGCCCGGAGTTCAGCCAGGTCCCACTCAATTGTCTGAACCTACCCTATGCGACCACCGGGCATGTTTGTCCAGGCGCTCATCTCGTGCGCCAGCACAACAGGGTCGGCCTTGCAGACGAAGTTGGGGTTGAGCTGGTCTATCGAGGTCACTCCCATGAGCGCCATCGCGACGGTTATCTCGTCTTCGAGCAGCTCAAGCACCCGGACCACGCCCTCGCATCCGGCTGCGGCTATTCCCCAGCCCTGGAGCTTGCCGATTGCGACGGCATCGGCTCCGAGAGCGATGGCTTTCAGAACGTCGGTGCCGCGCTGTATGCCGCCGTCCAGGACCACAGTGGCTTTGCCATCGACGGCCTCGACGATCTCTGGCAGCATCTCAAGCGTTCCCTGACCGTGATCGAGCTGGCGACCTCCGTGGTTGGACACCCAGACAACATCCACGCCGTGCTCGACCGAGATCTTCGCGTCCTCGGCTGTCGCGATGCCCTTGAGCATGAACGGCAGTCCGGCAAGCTCCTTTATCCTGGCCGCGGTTTCCCATGTCACCGAGGCCGCGTGAGATGGATCGCGCGGCGCGCGGCGCGTGGGTGTGAGCCACCGCGTCAGCATCGGCCGCTCGCGACGGCTGTAGTGGGCTGTGTCCACTGTTATGCACAGACCTATGTATCTCGCCTCCTTGATGGCAGCGACGCGCTCCTCGATCCAGGCCCAGTCGCCGTGGAGGTAGAGCTGGAACACCTTCGGGTAGTCGACCGCTGCCGCTATCTCTTCAAGTCCAGGCTCCGTAACGGAGCTGACGACGTGCATGACGCCGTACTCGGCGGCGGCCCGGGTGGATGCCGCGCCTCCGTCCGGATTGAAGACCTGGAGCGACCCGATCGGCGCGAGCAGCACCGGGATTCGAAGGTTGTGACCCAGGAACGTCGTGGACGTGTCCACGCTGGAGACGTCTACCAGAACGCGGGGACGAAAGGCGACCTGGTCGAATGCCAGCCGGTTGCGGCGCATGGTCGTCTCGGACTCGGAGGCGCCCACAAGATAGTCCCATGCGCCTTGGTGGAGGTTGACCCGCGCTCGCTGGACGATCTCTTCGTTGCTCAGGAAATCCATATCTACTTCTATCTCCTCGTCGTCAGGATGGTGAGTGCGTAGCCTGTCAGAGTCAGGCGACTGACACAAGGTAACACTGAGGTTGTATGACGCTCAATGCCGGTGTACTCCACGAGACTGTGTCAGTTTGGTAGGCAGTGTTTTCACCCTCACCCTAACCCTCTCCCTGAGGGAGAGGGAATCCTAGATTCCCTAGAGTGCCACCTACCACACTGACACAGCTTCGTACTCCACTAGTGCTTTCTTACTCGCGGTGTTGATGGATAGTCCCATGGGAAACATACGGAAATCGCTGTGCTATTATTGGGCCGCTACAACCTGAGATGGAGGCCCCAACATGCCCTTCGGCGGAAACGACTGGCTAGCACTGACTGAAGAAGAGACCCTCGAACCCGATCTTCCGATCTGCGATCCGCATCACCACTTCTGGGACTTTCGGACTGAGCGAATCCCATACCAGCGATACCTGCTGCATGAACTGGCAGACGACGTGAACAGCGGACACAACGTCCGGTCCACGGTGTTCGTAGAGGCGAGGGCGATGTACAGGTCCAGCGGTCCGGACGAGATGAAGCCCGTCGGGGAGGTCGAGTTCGTACAGGGCCTGGCCGCGGCGAGCGAGAGCGGGCTGTACGGCCCATCCCGCGCGGCTGCCTCCATAGTCGGACATGCAAACCTGAACCTTGGCGACGCGGTCGCGCCAGTGCTCGAGGCGCTGGTAGCTGCAAGCCCCAACAGGTTCAGGGGAATCCGGCACTCGGTAACTTGGGACCCTCATCCCGAGATCGAGGTCACGTCTGCCTACAGGATGCAGGGACAGCTTGCCAGCGACGAGTTCCGAGCGGGCGCGCGTGTCCTGTCCCGCATGGGCCTGTCGCTAGAGGGCTGGATGTACTTCCCTCAGCTTCCTGAGCTTGCCGACTTCGCAAAGGCAGTGCCCGATCTCCAGATCATCCTCAACCACATAGGCGGCCTGCTGAGGGTGGGCCCTTACGGCAACAACGATGACGAGGTGCTAGCCACCTGGCGCAGTGGAATCGCGGCAGTGGCCGAGTGCCCGAACGTCACGGTCAAGCTTGGAGGCATCGGTATGCCGCGCACCGGCTTCGACTGGCATGAGCGCGACACGCCGATCGGGTCAGAGGAGCTGGCCGAGTCGATGGCTCCGTTCATGGACTATTGCATCGAGCAGTTCGGGCCAGACCGCAGCATGTTCGAGAGCAACTTCCCGGTCGACAAGGTCTCGTACTCGTACAACGTGATGTACAACGCCTTCAAGCGCCTGTCCAGCGGCTATAGCCCATCCGAGCGTGCCGCCATGTTCCACGACACCGCAGCGCGGGTCTACAGGGTGGAAGTGTAACGCCCAAACGAAGAACGAGAGGAATAGAAAAATGGCGCTCCCGGAAAGAATGAAGTTTGGAATTTTCCTCGGTCCGTTCCACCGTGTTGGTGAGAACCCGACGCTGGCCATGGACCGCGATATGGAGCTGGTCCAGTGGCTGGACTACCTGGGCTACGACGAAGCCTGGATCGGCGAGCATCACAGCGCCGGCTGGGAGATCATCTCGTCGCCGGAGATCTTCATGGCCGTTGCTGCCGACCGCACGCGGCACATCAAGCTTGGGACGGGCGTCGTGAGCCTCCCCTATCACCACCCGCTGATGGTGGCCAACCGGATGACGCAGCTTGACCACATGACACACGGGCGTGTCATGTTCGGCGTCGGGCCGGGCGCACTTCCGGGAGATGCCTACATGATGGGCATAGACCCAACCACTCAGCGAGAGAAGATGGACGAGGCGCTCGGCATCATCCTGAGGCTGTTCACCGAGACCGAGCCGATCACGTACAAGAGCGACTGGTTCGAGCTGAACGAGGCGATGCTCCAGATCAGGCCGTTCCAGAGGCCGTACATGCCGCTGGCGGTCGCCTCTGTGCAGTCGCCAGCGGGCGTCGCGCTCGCGGGCAAGTACGGGGCTTCGGTGCTGACTATTACCGTACCGAGAGACCCGTCTTCTGGGGAGTCCAACCTGAGGGGACTGTGGGACATCGCAGAAGAGTCGGCTGCGGAGCACGGTCAGACGGTCGACCGCTTCGACTGGCGTCTGACCCTACCCATACACCTTGCGGAGACCCGTGAGCAGGCGTTCGCAGAGGCCAGGCTTGGCGCGGGCCGCTTCCTGCGCGAGTACACAGAAGAGACCAACGGGCGTAAGGCCGCATACGAAGGCCCAATCGAGGGCATCATAGACCACATGGCAGAGACCGGCTCGTGGATCATCGGCACCCCCGACGACTGCATCGCCGGCATCAAGCGGCTCGAAGAGCAGAGCGGCGGATTCGGGGGACTGCTCGTGCAGACCATCGACTGGGCTCCGAGGGACAGGATCCTCAACAGCTACGAACTGCTGGCGCGGTACGTAATGCCCCAGTTCCAGGGATCGCTCACCGGCATAGAGGGGTCCAACCAGTGGGCACGTCAACGCCAGGAAGACCTGGTGACCGGAAGGGTTGCGGCCATCGACAGGGCCCACCGCGTATACGCGGAGCGGCGCGCATGACGACGGCCACACACTCACTCAGCATAGACATCGGCGGAACGTTTACGGACTTTACCCTGCACGACGTCGAGACCGGCGATCTCAGCGTTCACAAGGTACTCACCGACCCTGAAGACCCTGCCAGAGCGCTCATCCGGGGCGTGCGGGAAATCCTGGCTGACACGGGGACCGCGCCGGAGTCGCTAAGACTGGTGGTCCACAGCACTACGCTCGCTACCAATGCGATCATCGAGCGCAAGGGGGCTAAGACAGCGCTGCTGACTACACGCGGCTTCCGCGACGTGCTGGAATTGGGGCGAGAGCAGATCTACGACATGCACGATCTTCACGCCCGCTATCCCGACCCCATCGTTCCAAGAAGCCTCCGTGCCGAAGTACCCGAGCGAATCGACCGCGATGGACGTGTCCTTCAGGAGCTTGACCTGGAGACCTCAGCACAGGTGCTGGACGGCCTTGTCGAACAGGGTATCGAGGCGGTCGCGGTGTCCCTGCTTCACTCGTACAACAACCCTGTGAACGAACAGGCGCTGAAGGAGCAGATCGAGAAGCGGCATCCGGGCCTGAGCCTGTCTCTGTCGTCCGAGGTCGCGCCGGTCATCAACGAGTACGAGCGGACCTCGACGACTGTCGCCGACGGTTACATCAAGCCCTCGGTCACCCGATACATACGTGGCGTCGAACGCGACCTCGCCGCTGAGGGATATGGCGGACGCCTTCTGGTGATGCACTCGGCGGGCGGCGTCATGGACGCCGACGCCTCGTGCGAGAGGCCGGTACGTATGCTGGAGTCCGGGCCGGCAGCGGGAGCGCTTGCAGCGGGATTCTACAGCGACCTGCTGGGCGAGCCGGACCTGATCTCGCTCGACATGGGCGGCACCACAGCCAAGACCTGCGTCATCGAAGACGGCAGACCGAGTCAGACGAACACGATCGAGGTGGCGCGGGTCCACCGGTTCAAGATAGGCAGTGGGCTTCCGATAGTGATTCCTGTGCTCGACCTGATCGAGATAGGCTCAGGCGGAGGCAGCATCGCGTGGCTGGACGGGCTGGGCCTGCTGCGGGTCGGTCCACAGAGCGCGGGCGCGAGTCCGGGGCCTGCCTGTTACGGCCTGGGCGGAGCAGAGCCTACCGTGACCGATGCCAACCTCGTCCTCGGCTACCTGAACCCGGACTACTTCCTCGGCGGCAGGATGACCCTGGATACCGACGCAGCGCGGGCCGCGATGTATCGGCTTGGCTCAGAGATGAGCATGAACGAGGTCGAGGCCGCGTGGGGCGTATACAGCGTGGTGACCGAGAGCATGGCCGCCGCCGCGCGTATCCACATCATCGGACGCAACAAGGACCCCCGCCGGTACGCCATCGTCGCCTTTGGAGGCGCGGGGCCGGCCCACGCCTGTGAAGTGGCAAGAATCCTCGGCGCTACCCGAGTGGTAGTGCCGCTCGGCGCAGGTGTAACGTCCGCGCTGGGATGCCTCGCAGCGCCCCTGTCGTTCGAGAGCGTACGGTCCGCGCCCGGCCTTCTTGAGAGAACGGACTGGGACGACGTCAATCGAATGTTCAACGAGATGGAGTCGTGGGGGCGCGAGATGCTTGCGAACTCGGGCGTCTCCGCCGACGAGGTGCAGATGACGCGAACCGGCGACATGCGGCTCGTCGGCCAGATACATGAAATCAACGTGCCCGTGCCTGGAGAGACGCTGTCTGACGACGACATAGAGCGAATCGAGTCGGACTTCCACTCGATCTACCAGCAGCTGTACGCTCGCCGCAACCTGAGCCTGCCGATCGAGGTACAGAACTGGCGTCTGCTGGTCAGCGGCCCACAGCCTGACCTCTCGCTGAGGGCGCAGGAGGTTGTCAGCGGGGGCAGCCCACACGGGGACGCCGTCAAGGGCACACGGCAGGCGTACTTCCCCAGTGAGAACGGGTATGTCGATTGTCCCGTGTACGACCGCTATCGCCCGCAAGCTGGAGCGGAATTCCCGGGGCCCGCAATCATCGAAGAGGCCGAAGCCACCACGATAGTCCGTCCCGGCGAAAGCGTATCAGTGGACAGGTGGCTGAATCTCGTCATCACATTGGAGGACTGAATGGCACAAGAACGCTTCGATCCAGTCTCGCTGGAGATCATGTGGAGCAGGATGCTCAACGTGGCCGAGGAGATGTGGTCCACAATCCTGCGCACGGCGGTCTCGACGATCATCGCGTCCGCCAACGACTTCGGCTGCGAGGTGCTCGACGCCGAAGGGCGCTCCATCGCTCACGCTTACCGCTCCATGCCGGTCTTCAACATGACGATGCCCAACGTCACCAAGGAGATACTGAAGAAGTACCCAGTGGAGTCGATGCACCCGGGCGACGTGTACATGACCAACGACCCGTGGATGTGCGCCGGTCACCTGCCGGACATCGCCATCGTCTCACCCGTGTTCCACCAGGGGCGGTTCGTGGGATTCGTAGGGAACATCGCGAATACGTCGGACATCGGCGGCTCGCTGGACGCGAAAGCAGTCACCGACTCGTACGAAGAGGGCATCTTCTTCCCGCTGTGCAAGCTGTACGACAAGGGCGAACCGAACGAGCTGGCGTTCGACATGTACAGGTGGAACGTGCGCGGGCCTGACATGGTGCTGACCGACATCGAGGCTCAGGTCGCGGCAAACCACGTCGGGGCCAGACGCATCAAGGACTTCCTTGACGAGTACATGCTCGAAGACCTCACCGAGCTGTCAGAAGCGATTCGCGGTCGCTCGGAGACCGCGATGCGCCGCGCGATCGCGGAGTTGCCTGACGGTGAGTACACCAATGAGGTTTATACAGACGGCATGGGAGACCCCCTGCTGATCAAGGTGCGAATCGAGATCAAGGGCGACGAGATCGCAGTGGACTTTGACGGCTCCGCTCCGCAGATCGACCGCGGCGGCCTCAACTGCACCATGATCTACAGCCAGGGTCACACTTACTATCCGCTGGCCTGTCTGCTGACGCCGGACGTGCCGGTGAACGAGGGCTGCTTCGAGCCGATCTCCGTCACCGCCCCTGAGGGCTCGATCATCAATTGCACCTTCCCTGTGTCGGTCGGGTCGCGCACCAATACCGGCTGGTACATCCACGGCTGCATCTTCGGCGCGCTCGCCAAGGCGATTCCAGAACAGATCCAGTCGGGCAACGGGCTGATGTCCTCCATCCGCACCTACGGGACCGAGGCCGATGGCCGAGTGTTCAATGCCCACCTGTTCTGTGGAGGCGGACGAGGGGCCACGAGCCGGAGCGACGGCATGGGACTGAACATGTTCCCGTCGAGCGCGTCAAACGTGCCGGTGGAGGTGTTCGAGGTGAGCAGTCCAGCGCTCATCGTAGGCAAGGAGCTTATGCCAGACTCAGCCGGAGCCGGCAAGTACCGCGGCGCGCCAGGACAGCGTGTTACCGTCGGCAAGCTACCGGCGTACGAGAGCCCGCTGAACGTCTACTTCCACCCGAACAGGCTGTCTTTCGCGCCACAGGGCATCTTTGGAGGCAAGGCCGGCACCAAGACCAACGTCATCGTCAACGGCGAGATGATAAGCGACGATCCGGCCTCGATGACATCAGGGTACGTCACTCTTCAGGACTCAGAAGATAGGCTCATACTGGAGTTTCCAAGCGGCGCGGGCGCCGGAGACCCGGCTGAGAGAGAGCCAGAGATGCTCGAACGCGACGTCAGAAACGGCCTGGTGACTGGAGAAGGCTAGTTCGAGGCCACAGCTCACGAGTGGCTGGCGACTTTCGCCTTCGCTCATCCTTCTCGGTCGGATTAACTGTCAGTGCTTGACAGAAAGCGCCTATTAGTACAGAATCTAGACGAATATCGTCGCGCAGTATCTAGTTTCCACCAGCCGGAGGAAGTCCTCGGTGACCACCGAAACGACAGAGCAACGTGTCAGCCGGCTTGAGGGCGCTTATGACCAACTGGACAAGCGTCTCACCGAACATCGCCAAGAAAACGAGAACCAGTTTGGTGAACTCAGAGAAGAGATTCGCGGTCTACGAATCGAGATGCGTGAGGAGATTGGTGGCCTCCGCACAGAGATGGGTGAGCAGATTGGCGGCCTCCGCACAGAGATGCGTGAGGAGATTGGCGGCCTTCGCACAGAGATGCGTGAGGAGATTGGCGGTCTCCGCGGCGAAACTGGTGGTCTCCGCACTGAGATGCGCGAGGACAATCGCAGTCTCCGAGCCGAGTTCAATTCAAGGCTTGATCGAATCACCAACATCATGATAGGTGGGATCATAGCGGTGGTTGGTGCCGTGACCGCATCAATTGTCGTCAACCTGATAACCGGCTGACGAAAGTCTGAAAATACTGCGCTGCCAAGTAATATTGACCGCCGTATACTCCACTTCCTAGTCCGAAATACTCGACTTTAGGGTTGTCCCCTCACCTATACTCAATGGAGAACTTACAGTCGGCCTGCGTCAGTGGCACGACGATAACCCTTGAAGGACACGTGAATGGAAGAGATCTTCGGCGTAGACACTAATCTGATCATGATCGGTGTCGTTATTGGCTTCCTGCTGATTGTTGGCGGCATCGGCGCGCTGGCGCTTCTCAACCGTATCGTCCTGAAGATTGGGCTACGCAACATCCCACGCAGGCCCGCGCAGACGGCCCTGATCGTCGTCGGACTCATGCTCAGCACACTGATCATCTCATCTGCGCTTGGCACCGGCGACACGATGAACCACTCCATCAGGCTCGGGGCAACAAAGGGACTGGGCGAGATCGACGAGCTTCTCACGGCGAACCTGGCATCAGACCTGTCCAGCTTCAGCGATCTGACCGGCAGCAGCCCTTACTTTCCAATGGAAACGGTTGACGAGATACGGCGGGAACTCGAAGGATACGACAAGATAGACGGAATAGCCCCGTTCATTTCAGAGCGCGCTCCCATCGCCAACCTGACGAGCCAGCAGAACGTTGGCCGGATGAACATCGTCGGAATCGAACTTGGAGACCAAAATGGCGTATTTGGCGAGCTAGAGCCAGCGGACTATCGAGGCCTGCCCGGCAGCTCCGCATTGACTGGGGACAGGACATTCATAAACGAGGCGGCACAGGAGGAGCTGAACGCGTTGGTTGGGGACACTCTCGTAATGTATCTCGAAAGTGGGCCCGTAGATCTGACCGTGTCTGGCGTAGTTGCCAACGGCGGCATCGCAGGGGATGACCCGACCGCCCTGATGTCGGTCACGCAGGCGCAGGCTTTCTTTGACCGCCCTGGCCAGGTCAACACGGTCGCCATCTCCAACAGGGGCGACGCGGGGGAGGGAGCCAAGCTCAGCGACGAGGTGACGGAACACCTGCGGTCTCTGCTGACCGACCAGGACGTTGCGCATCAGCTCAAGGACCTCCTAAACCGCCCTGAGGTCGTCTCCCAGATACGGGCCAACGCCGATGACCTGCCAGACGGCGCCAGAGAGGACGTGCTCGAGTTTGCCGACCTGTTAGAGGCAGACGACCTCGAATCCAAGCTTGTCTCCCATCTTGGTGATGACGTCATTTCGGCGCAGGCCTTGATCGCTTTGGAGCAGACGACCAATGACCCTGTGCAGGTCTTTGCAGCGTTCGGACTGTTCGGCGACCTGAAGACGCTTTCGGTGCAGGACATCAAGTCCGACCTCCTGGACCTCGCAACAACGATCGCCAGCGGCATCCTGTCGGTATTCATCATCATGGGTCTGTTCTCAATGATGGCTGGCGTCATGCTGATATTCCTGATCTTCGTCATGCTGGCAGCGGAGCGAAAGCCCGAGATGGGTATCGCCCGCGCCGTTGGCATGAGAAGACGGCACCTGGTCCAGTCATTCATCTACGAAGGGCTTGCGTACGACCTGATCTCTGCGCTCGTTGGCGCACTCCTTGGCATCGGTGTAGGACTGGCCATGGTCAGCATCATGGCCAACATCTTCTCAAGCGAGGAGAACGGGTTCGAGCTGGTGATGAACTACCGCTGGCAGAGCTTCCTGATCTCTTACTGCCTCGGCGTGGTGCTGACATTCATCACCGTGTTCTTCTCCTCATACAGGGCCAGCCGGCTGAACATAGTGGCCGCGATACGCGACCTGCCCGACGTGCTCGAGTCCGCGGCCGAAGAGTCCAGGCTCAGAACACTGCTCCTCACCATTGCCACGCCGTTCATCAGCCTTGCACGCGCGTGGAAGGCGCTGCGCCAGGGTAGGGTCAGGTCGTCGCTGGCAAACCTGCTGCTCGGCATATTCAAGCTGCTGCCTCCCGTGTGGGCTGCACTCGTACTGTGGTCGCTCGCACGTATTTCGACCGGGGCGATCTCAAAGGGCTGGCTTACGTTCATAGGCGGAGTAGCACTTATCGTAGTCGGTCTGACGTCCAAGCAGCAGGCGCCGTTCACCATAGGCGTGACCGTGGCACTGATCGGAGTCGGTCTGATGCTCAGGTGGATGTTCGACAGGCCAAGCTGGGACGCCCGGAGGCAGACCCTTCTCGTCGGAGCGCTGGTGCTGCTCGTGAGCTCGTACTGGCTTGGCATAGGTATCATCAAGGGTCAGGCGCTTACGATAGCGGTCGCGATTGCCATAGTGGCTTTCGAAGTCATCAGGCAGATCACCCTGGCCAGGGAAGCCGCCTCCGTCACCGACCTCGAGTCGCGCAATGCATTCACCTTCACCGGGCTGACCCTGATGCTTTTCTGGGGCACGCCGTTCGACTCCCTGGACTGGTTAATCCCGGAGTTGAGCGGCAGCATAGAGATGTTCTTCGTGTCCGGCGTCTGCCTCGTGCTGGCGGCGGTGTGGGTCATCATCTACAACTCAGACCTGATAACCGACGCGATGACGGCCGTGTTCGGTCGATACTCTCGAATCAGGCCCGCCCTAAAGACGGCAATCGCATACCCGCTGGACTCCCGGCTCAGGACCGGGCTGACACTGGCGATGCTGGCGCTGGTCATCTTTACCCTCATCGTCATGTCCATGCTGAACACCGCGTTCGCAGATGCGCTGTCTGACGTGGACTCGGTCACTGGCGGCTGGGACATCACCGGGATAGTCAGCTACAACAATCCGATCGATGACATCGAGTCCGAACTCCCATCAGCGCTCGGAGACGACGCAGGCCGGATAGAGGCCGTAGGCGGGTACACGTCCATGCCGGTCGAGATGAGGCAGGTCGGCGCTGAAGAGCAGAGGTGGCAGTCCTACAATGCCCGCGGCGTAGACCTGAGCTACCTCGAAAACACAGGTCACAAGTTCAAGATAATCGCAGACGGGTACGGTACGACCGAGCAGGAGGTCTGGGCAGTCCTGCAGGACAACCCGAACCTGGCGGTCATTGATGCCCTGGCTGTTCCGTCGCGCGATGGAGGTGGGTTCAATTTCGGTGGGCCCGAATTCAGGGTCGAAGGCCTCTACTTCGAAGACGAGGAGATGGAGCCCATCGACCTCCAGGTTAGAGACCCTCGTGAGGGCGGAGTAACCAATGTCACCGTAATCGGTGTGATGGACGCACTAACCGATCACCAGGGCGTGGTCATGTTTTCCAAGTCCGTGCTGGACGACATCTCTCCCGAACCGCTGCCAATTACAACCTACAGGTTCATGTTGGACGAGGGAGCGGACGTGAAGTCGATTGCCACCCGGCTTGACGCGGCCTTCTTCGAGAACGGGCTTGAAACCGCAGTCCTCGAGGAGGAGCTTGAGGAAGAGCGGGAGCAGGGACTGGCAATCAACCGGCTGCTTCAGGGATTCATGGCGTCCGGCCTGCTGGTGGGAATAGCTGCGTTGGGCGTGATAAGCCTGCGCGCGGTCGTCGAACGTCGACAGCAGATCGGGGTGCTTCGAGCAATTGGGTACAGGCGAGGCATGGTGCTAGCAAGCTTCCTCATGGAGTCGACCTTCGTGGCGCTGCTGGGAATCCTGCTAGGCGTGGCGCTCGGCTCTCTGCTTTCCTACAACCTGGTCAATTCAATAGGCGAAGACATACCGGGGCTGAAGTTCACGATTCCGTGGCTGCAGATAGGCACGATAATCGCGATTGCGTACGCGTTCTCACTGCTGACCACGTTCCTGCCGGCAAGGCAGGCATCTCGAATCTACCCGGCGGAAGCGCTGAGGTACGAGTAGCGGACTGTGTGGAACGCCGTAGGACATGACAGAGCCGTCGCCGCGCTTCAGCGGGGACTTGACTCGGACCGCGTCTCGCACTCGTTCCTGATCGCCGGGCCGCCACAGGTGGGCAAGACCACGCTTGCACTCGACATTGCCCGCGCTGTCAACTGCGAGTCCGATCAGAGGCCGTGCAGCGAATGCGGCCAGTGCCGGCGCATCTCCTCAGGGATACACCCTGATGTACGCATCGTCGGACTTGAAAAAGCCAGGTCCGGCAGGCTTCGGACGCTCATAGGCATCGAGCAGGTGCGCGACGTCCAGAGAGAGATCAGCCTGCTGCCGTTCGAGGGCCGCAACAGGGTCATAATTTTCGAGAACGCCGAGTTGTTCAGCGAAGAGGCAGCCAATAGCCTGCTCAAGACGCTGGAGGAGCCGCCTGAGCGCGTACTGATCGTCCTGGTGGCCACCGACACGCGGGCGATGCTGCCGACCATCGTATCTCGATGCCGGTTGGTACAGCTTAGGCCGGTTCCGTCAGCGGCCATCACCGACCTGCTTGCCGATCGCAAGGGACTAAGTCCGGACCAGGCCAGAGAGATCGCGGGGATTGCCTCCGGTCGCGCAGGCTGGGCCGTCCGGGCATCCGATGATCCCGACTTGCTCAAGCGTGTGTCCGATACCCTGGACGAGATCGAGACTGTGGTCAGGAATCCACTTACCGAGAGGTTCGACTACGCGGCCTCCCTTGCCGACCGTTTCCCCCGCGACCGCAGATCGGTCTATTCCGAGCTGGAGCTATGGCTATCCTGGTGGCGGGACGTGCTGCTGGTAGGCCAGCAGAAACCTGAGCTGGTCTCAAACGTAGCGAGGATCGAATCACTGACGCAGGCGGCGTCAGGCCTGCCTCCGACGTCGATCACGAGCGCGATCAAGACGGTCATGCGTACGACGTTCCTGTTGGAACGCAACGTCTCTCCAAGGCTGGCGATCGAGGGGATGATGCTGAAGCTGCCTGCGCTCTAGTGGCCATGAGAGCCCGAGACATGCCAAACATCGTTGGAGTTAGACTGTCGCCTTCCGACCGCGTACGTTTCTGCGATCCGGGAACGCTGGATCTGAATCCAGGCGACCGCGTGGAGATCGAGACGGACGAAGGCTCAGCCGTGGGAAGAGTCGCGGTCGGGTCCGGCCAGGTGGTCCACTCGGATCTTCGTGGGCCGCTTTACCAGGTAGTCAGGCTTGTCGAACGGTCTGCTACGGGCGACACTCCCTGATCCTGGTGGTCAGTTCAGCCAGGGCATGAACGGTCGCCACTCGTCCTGGATTTCGCGGTGGTGGAACATGTAGTACGGATTCGGCTTGGGTACGTCGGGCTCGCACATCAGCTTCATGCGGGCTTCGCGTGGAGTCCGTCCTGCCTTGCGATGGTTGCAGGGTATGCACGCGCTGACCACGTTGTCCCATGTGTGTGGGCCGTTGCGCCATCGTGGGACTATGTGGTCCAGCGTCAACTGTCGGGTCTGCTTCCCACAGTACTGGCAGGTGAACCCGTCACGGTAGAAGACCGCCTGCCGAGAGAGCCTGCGCCGCATGACCGGTCGCTTGACCATGTAGACCAGCCGGATCACCGACGGCGCCGGGAAGAGTTCGGTGACACTCCTGATGTAGCCGCGGCCGTTCTCGATGAGCTCCGCCTTGCCGCGTCCCACAAGCACCAGCGCCCTTCTCACATTGCAGATGTTGAGGGGCTGGTAGTTCTGGTTTAGTACCAGCACAGGCGATTGTATGGTCGCCGTTGAGCTCATGTGCGTCTTCCGAAAGCCGGTTCTGAGTCCCAAGCCGCGCGATTATCTTCAGTCAGGTCTCCTCTAGCACCCTAGTCTATCGCAAACCTAACCACGGCTACCATACATAAAGGAAAGAGTGAGACACTTTCTAAAGTCTTGTTACTCCTCGACTTTCTCTGCGGCACCGGTAGGTCCCGAACCTTAGTCTCCCTCACCCTCAAGGGAGAGGGGACTTTTGAAAGTCTCTCGAAAGAGTCGCAGTAACATGGGGAAGGGTCAGAGAGTCTCCGGGTCCTTCCTGTACTTGTTCAGCTCACCAAAACCGAATTCGAAGTCTTCGGCAACGAAGCCCAGTCTCCCCTCCGGCAGCGCATCCCGCACTGACATGAAGGCCGAAACACCGCTGGATTCGGCCAGTGAGTCCACCAGGGCCTGCCGCTGGTTCTCGATTGAGGCTATTCCAGGCCCCCCGCCGGGCAACTCGCTTTCAGGGACCTCGATAGTGAAGTCGAACGCGAGCCTGGTCAACATAATGATTACAGCGCAGACGATCACCAGTCCGGCGATTCCGCCAAGAACCAGGCCTCCGATCCTGTCCGCCATGCCCACGGCCCCCAGCGTGCCTATGTTCAGAGCCGTCCGGATGAGACCACCAACCTTGACCACAATCGCAGTTGTCAGCGCAACAATAATCCAGTACGCCATGGCGGTGATGATCGAGTCGGCGGATGCGGCGCTTCCCACCAGTCCACCGACATCATCAGCGTACCGGCCGGCAAGCCACCATCCGACTATGAGTCCTATAGCCAGGAACGCCGCCTGCAGGATGCCCGTCCTTACACCCCAAATAAGAGCCGCGACCACGATAACCAGCAGCAAAATGTCGAACCAGTTCATTGACGTCCTCTGAATAAGCGTTGCGAGGCCAGACTATCTCAATCATGTATGGTCTTCTAGGGAAACCAAGAGGTCGGCTCGGGGCCTTTTACCGAAGTTGACAGACCCTTGCATTGCGACAGCCTAGCTACGCTCTTACACTGGCGCCATCCGTATCGGTGAATGAATACTTGTGAGATAACTCCAGTAGGCATGACTTCACAGAACGAACATTGGCCACCCGACTCCGACACCGAGGCCGAAGGCCGGCTCTGGCTGATGGCCAAGGGCAACGGGATCAGCAGGCGTCGCTTCCTGCAATTGCTCTCGATAGGTGGGGCCGCAGCCGTATTGGCCGCCTGCAGTGGCATCCGACTCCCGACCTCTTCTGGCCCGGATTCCGGTGGCGCCAGCGTCACAGGTCAGGAGGACTTCCCTGGCTGGTTCAAGGACCCTGAGCCGTTCATCGAACGACAGGCTAGCCTGGAAGCCCGGCTGGAAAACATGCAGGGCGTCATCACTCCCAACCGGCTCTTCTTCGTGCGCAACAACTCCGCGAGCATCGACGTCGACGAGGACTCCTGGCGTCTGGCCGTCGAGGGAGACGCCGTCGCGAGACCATTGGAGCTATCCCTTCAGGACATCCGAAGTATGGCCAGCCGCACGCTGGTCTCGTACCTGGAGTGTGCTGGCAATCACCGAGCGATGTTCAATCTTGTAAACGGCCAGGAGGCGAAGGGCACCCAGTGGGAGAGGGGCGCCATCGGAAACGGCGAGTGGACGGGTGTTCCTCTCCGAGATGTTCTTCGGCAGGCCGGCATCAGCGGGGACGCTGTCAGCGTGCTCATGGTGGGGCTGGACAGGGACTCGCCGGAAGAGGGGTTCAG
The DNA here is from genome assembly GCA_965116415.1 of Dehalococcoidia bacterium. GTDB lineage: Bacteria > Chloroflexota > Dehalococcoidia > Lucifugimonadales > UBA1123 > VXRN01. The sequence continues at coordinate 3,016,056 of OZ220693.1, read as the reverse complement.
AAGGGTCATGCCCATGGACAAGGCGATGCACCCTGACACCATACTGGCCTATGCGCTCAACGGTGAGACACTGCCGAGGGACCACGGCTTTCCACTGAGAGTTGTGACTCCGGGCTGGGTGGGAAGCTCATGGATCAAGTGGCTGGGGCGCATCGTCGTGTCGTCGGAGCAGCTGTGGACGCGCAATAACACGACCTCGTATGTGCTGAAGGGAGACGACTACCAGCCTGAAGGCGAGGCTGAAGGCCAAGTGGTGACGTTGCAGTCGATCAAGAGCGCCCTCTCGCTGCCGTGGCCAGCCGAGATCACCGCCCGTAGGCATCTGATACACGGCTATGCTCACTCGCCTCATGGTCCCATATCCAGTGTGGAGTGGAGTGTGGACTCAGGGGGCACATGGAGTAGGGCACGCGTCCATGAGTCGCAGGGTCAATACTCGTGGGTACGCTTTGAGTTCTCATGGGACGCAGTTCCAGGAGAGTACACCATAATGACACGCGCCACTGACACTAAGGGCAACACCCAGCCCGACAGTGTCACGTTCAATGAGAAGGGCTACCTGTTCAACCAGCCGCTTCCGCACCTCGTACGGGTGATGTGACTGGACTCCCACGTTGGCACGCATCCTGCAAAAGAAAAGGCCCGCAGCGACCACGAGAGACAAATCGCCGCGGGCCAAAGGGAGGAGGATGACTACTGTAGTGGGGAGAACTCAGCCGGAATGAGCAGTTTGCTCTCCTGGTGCACTGGCACGAAGGGGCTGTCAGGAGGCCAGATCCCCAGGGCGCGCGTCTCCTCGCGCACTACCATGCGCTGCTCGAAGCTGTCGTACGCCCAGATGTGCGTCCACCTGTTCATCGAGCCTCCGTCGGAGTAGAACGCTCCCACGAGCGGCGAGTACTTTTCGCGCTCCTCGATGGCGTCTTCCCAGGCGTCGATGACCTGCGCGATCTCGCCAGACATGTAGGTGTAGGTCCTGATCTCGTACAGAGGCCCGAGTTCGGCCGGCTCCAGGGGACGGGTGAAGGGTGCCGGCAGATAGATGTCCGACTGCATGTTGACGACCAGGTCGCCGAGATCCCCCCAGACGTTCCTTGCCTTCATCTCCCTACGGGCCTCATCGCGCTGCGCCGAGTCCTCGTACGGCCAGATGTGCAGTATCTGGTTCAGAGGTCCCGCTTCCGTGTGCCAGAACCCGGCAAGGGGCGAGATTTCCAGCCTGGCGGGAAGTACCTCGGCAACGCCTTCCTCCAGCACGGGAACGCTGCGCGGCTTGAGGTCGTAGGTGTGGAAGTCATAGATCATATCACCTCTCCTTATGTATCTAAGCTTACTGATTTAAGATTAGTATATGAAAGAGTCTCACGCAACAGGAATTTCCGGGTTTTTGGCATCCAGTGCTTGCGCCTCGCCTCCATCCGCCCAGCCGGGACAGTTAACGCAGGCTCGGTGCTATAATTCGGCTGCGGTCCACGCCGATGCAATCGGCTTCACCAGCACACTTGCCCCGCAATCCGCAGCCGCCCTCCACGGGCCGACATTTGACTGGAACATTCAATGATCTCAATCGACTTCACTAAGGTCACTCTCGCAAACGGTCTCGACGTGATCCTCTCGCCCGACCGGTCTCTCCCTGTAACCGCTGTAAACGTCTGGTACCACGTCGGGTCGAAGAACGAAGAGCGGGGCAAGACCGGGTTTGCCCACCTGTTCGAGCACGTCATGTTCGAGGGTTCCAAGAACCACGACGCGAGCTACTTCGAGCCGCTGCAAAAGGTCGGCGCGAACCTGAACGGGTCCACGACTCCAGACCGGACCAACTACTGGGAGAACGTGCCCTCGAACCATCTGGACCTCGCGCTATGGCTGGAGTCCGACCGCATGGGTTATCTGCTCGAGGTGCTTACAGACCGCAAGCTGGACGTCCAGCGGGACGTGGTCAAGAATGAGCGACGCCAGAACTACGAGAATCGCCCCTATGGGATGGCGCCGATGCTGCTGCAACCCGCGCTGTTCCCTGCTCCTCACCCGTACAACTGGACGACGATTGGCTCACCTGAAGACCTGGACAACGCCTCGCTCGACGACGTGAAGTCGTTCTTCCAGACGTTCTACACGCCTAACAACGCGAGCCTGGCCATCGTCGGCGACTTCGATGTCGACGAAGCGCTCGAAAAGGTGGAACGTTACTTCGGCGACATTCCCTCGGGACAGGAGGTCATCCGAACGGGCCGGATGGATACAACGCTCACAGGCGCTGTGGACATGGCCACGCACGACCGCGTCCAGCTTCCCAGGCTGTACCTCGTGTGGCCAACCGTTCCCGGATTTACGTCCGACCAGCCCGCGCTCGATCTCATCGGGGCAATCCTGGGCGATGGTCGCAGCTCGCGCCTTTACCGCTCGCTGGTATATGACGCACGCTCGGCACGCGAGGTCCGCGTGTACCACCACTCGCAGGAGATCGCAGGGGAGTTCATGGTGCAGGTCACCGCGAATCCCGGTCACACTCTTGAAGAGCTGGAGCGTGAGGTCCACAGACAGATCGAGGACATCTCCCGCGGCGGAGTCAGCGACAGGGAACTGGAGCGAGCCAAGAACCGGGTCCAGTCCAGCCACGTGTTCCAGCTAGAACGGTTCGGCGGATTCGGCGGCCGCGCCGACCAGCTTAACTACTACAACATCATGGCCGGCGACCCCGGGTTCATCAACCAGGACATGGACAGGTACGCTGCAGTTACGCTCGACGACGTAGCACGAGTCGCCGGGATGCTAGCGGACGCAAGGGTGCGCCTGGCCATCCAGCCTGAGGAGCAGCGCACTGTCGTCGAATCGCCAGTCGACCGCACCACGACTCCTGAGGCATCTCCGCAGCCGGTTTTCACAGCCCCGGCGCCGAACCGTGCCAGGCTCGACAACGGTCTTAACGTCCTGCACGTGGAGAAGCGTGGACTGCCAACGGTCGCGTTCGGGCTGGTGGTCCGCTCAGGAGCGATATCCGACCCTGCCGACAGGGCCGGCCTCGCGAATCTAACAACCTCCATGCTCACCGAAGGTACCGCGTCCCGCACGTCGGCACAGATCTCAGACGAGATCGAATTCCTGGGCAGCCATCTTCGCGCAAGCGCCAGTCGAGAGCACATAGTGCTCATATCGGACGGCCTTTCCACGAATTGGCGCGACGCCCTGGGCGTACTTGGCGACATTGCACAGAACGCGGAGTTCCCCGCGCACGAGCTTGAGCGTGTTCGAGCCAACCTGCTTACCGACCTGCGCCGCGTCTCGGACAGCCCAGCCACCATCTCGGGTCGTGCCACCCGCGGCGTGATGTTCGGGCCTGGAACGCCCTACGGCCATCCGCTAACAGGAGTCGAAAGCTCTGTCGAGCAGGTATCGGGAGATGACCTGGAGGCGTACTTCGGTGCAAACTTCCGACCTGGGAACTCGACCTTCGTCATCGTGGGCGACCTGTCGCTGGACGAGGCGGTAGAAGCTGCGGACAATACATTTGGGCAGTGGGCGACCGGTCAAGAACACGCGACTGGGTCGACTGATTCCGCGGTTCCCACCCCATCTGAGACGACCATATACCTTGCTGACAAGCCCGGCGCGGCTCAGTCAGTGGTCCGGTCGGGACATCTGACCATTCCGCGAAAAGACCCGCGCTTTATGTCTCTCAACGTGTTCAACTACATCTTTGGCGGCCAGTTCGGCGCGCGGCTGAACATGAATCTGAGGCAGGACAAGGGATACAGCTATGGATACATGTCCAGCATCGAATGGAACCTCGGCCCGTCCATGATGATTGCCGGCGGCGGAGTGCAGACAGCCGTAACGAAGGAGACCGTGATCGAGACGCTGAAGGAGTTCAAGGAGATATTGGGCGACCGTCCCGTGACGGAGACAGAGTACCGAGACGCCATCGACGGGATAATGCGAAGCATTCCCAGCCAGTTCGAGACGCAGTTCCAGATAATCAGCCAGCTCACGCGTGTCGTTACGTTCGATCTTCCGGACGACTACTTTGCGCAGTACCCGCAACGCCTCTCCGAGACGACACTGGACGACGTGAGGGGCGCAGGCTCAGAGCTTCTGGACGTCGATCACCTCAACATCGTGATCGCCGGCGACGCTGCCGAAGTCGAACCAGGTCTAGCCGAACTGGGCCTGCCAATAGTACCAATCGACTACGAGGGGCGACGGTTGTGAGAGTGTCGCCGCTCACAGGAGGGACAGATGAGAAGCGAACACTACAAGGGCTGTGACATCATCGTGATGCGGGAGTTCGAGGCTGTGCCGGACGGCCACAACCTGCTCAACACTCTGTCCGACGATGGAAAGCCTGTGATCTCGGTGGAGATCATGTTCCCGGACGGTTCGGAGATCAAGAACAAGCTCTCGATTGACGACGAGAGCAGTGGAATTCTCTACGCCTATCGGATAATCGACGAGATGGAACGCAGGAAGACGTCGCCCTCCTAGGCGCTTCCTTGTCAGAGGACCCCCCCATGACCACCTCATCATCCCTCAAGAATCTCCGCCTAATGGAGACGTTCAGAAACCTCTTCTACACGCCGATCTACGTCGCGGTCTCTGGAGGCTTCTTCTACCGGCACGGACTCAACGTGATGTTTTCCACGATGCCGGAAGGCGGATCAGCGATGGACATCATCCGGTCCGGCGAGGTGGACATCGTACAGACTGGAATCAGTCGCAGCCTTGTCGACCTGGACCTGGGCCATGAGGACGCCCCTCTCCACATAGCGGAGATCAACCAGCGAGACGGCTTCTTCCTGGTCTCTCGCGACGAGTTGGAGGACTGGGACTGGAAGATGCTCGAAGGCTCTACACTAGCGCCCGTCGGATTTACGCCGGTCCCGTGGAACTCGCTGCGCGCCGCAATGCTGAAACACGAGGTCGATCTCGAATCGCTAAACCTGGTCACAGGACTCTCCGCGCATGACGCGCTGGCCCAGTTCCGCGCAGGCGCCATCGACTATATCCACATGCCCCATCCGCAGGCCGGACTCCTGGTAGCCGAGGACTCTGGACACATTGCCAAAGCGCTTGGGCCTGAACTGGGACACATCTGCTACAGCTCGTTCGCGGCTATGCCGAGCTTTATCGAGTCAGACCCTGACACGGTGCAGGCGTTCGTCAACGGCTTCGACGACGCTCTCCACTGGCTAGCGGGCGCTGAGGACGGTGAGGTCGTGGATCAAGTCGAACCGTTCTTCGCAGACCTGGACTCACAGCTGCTGCTCGACTGTGTGAGTCAATACAGGGCAAACCGTACGTGGCCGGAAAGCGCGGCCATCACGGAGTCTTCGTTCAACGGAATGCGGGACATTGTGATCGACGGCGGGATGGTACAGGGCCGTCACACGTATGACAGGCTGGTGAGGCCGGAGTTCGCCGCGGCCTCGGCTGAGCGGAATCTTCCGTAAAGTGAGGCTGCCGGCGACGATCGTCGCAATCCGCCGGGAGACTCCGACGATCAAGTCGTTCGACCTCGACCTCGGCGAACGCGAGATCGGTTTCATGGCAGGCCAGTGGGTGGACTTCTTCGTAACGCTGGAGGGCGCGGAGGCTGTTGGCGGCTACTCGATAACCTCTTCCCCTGCAGAGCAGACAACGTTCAGTCTCGCGGTGAAGCGGGACGGCTCCGACCACCCTGTCACCAACTGGCTCCACGAGGACGCGCGAGTTGGGGACAAGGTGGAGGTCGCCCTCGGCGGCGACTTCTACTACGAGCCTGACGAGGCTGAATCGGCCGTGCTGATCGCCGGAGGCATCGGCCTGACTCCGCTCATGAGCATAGTGAGATCCGTCAACGAACTTGCGACTCGCACCCGGCTGACGCTCGTGTACAGCGCGTCAACTCCTGATGAGCTGCTGTTTCGAGAGGAGCTTGAGTCGATAGCTGCAGACAATCCCAAGATCAGGCCAATCTTCACGGTTACACGGCCCGCGCCGAACACTTGGGACGGGCACACGGGACGGATTGACTCAGGTCTGCTCAAAACAGAGTCAGTTGATCTGGACGCTCTGTTCTTCGTCTGCGGCCCACCAGCTATGATCCGCGCGATGATCGCGATGCTTCGAGAGATTGGGGTGCCAAGGTCACGAATCCGCTACGAGCAGTGGTGGTAGTCACAGACCATCCCAAGGGTTGAACACGTCTATGTCTAGGTGCTCGAAGTCTCGGACGTTCCGGGTGGCAACTGCGAGGTCATGAGCCTTGGCTATTCCTGCGATAAGTATGTCAATGAGGTCGGGTGGACGCCCGGCGCGGACCGCGTTCGCCCGGAAGCGTGCAGCCCACTCCGCCGCTGACCTATCAAGGTGCAAGATGCGATCCGAATAGTCACTGAGGAAACTAGAAATAACCGCCCTCAGACGGTCCCGACGCTGACCAGGCGGCGCGAGTTGCAGACCAAACTCCAACTCATGCACAATCAGGGACGCCAGCCACAAATCAGTAGATTGATCCAGAAAGGAGACGACTGAGGGACTCGGACGGCTCTTGGTCATCTCCGACACGACATTCGTGTCCAGGAGGAACCCGCTCACTCTTTACCCCAGTCGTCGTCATCCCAGTCCGCAAAGGGAATCTCCCTACGCGATTCCCTGCCATGGTCTGGTATCTCCAGGTTCGTCCCGCGGGGCATGTTCTCGACCAGCCACTTACCCAGAGGCTTGCGGGGCGGCTGTTTCTCATCCCATACATGGGCTGGCACTACGACGAAGGACTTGCGGGCTCCAATGCGCTGGGGGCCCTCTTCTTCCGATAGGCGCAGGATCTCTGACAGGCGCGCCTTGGCCTCGGCTACAGTCCAGATCCGTTGGGATTTTGAGTCAACCATTGTTCGGACCTCCCTCGAAAACAGTACTAGTCCATTATAGACTATTCACCGACTCTACTCTGACACTCGGTTACGCTCGACTGCAACAGACGCAGTCCCCCCGAACATCTGTGGCAGGGTCTCATCTACCTGGGAGTTGGAACTCGATCCACCAAATATGGGGAGCTAATCTGAAGCCAGCTAACGATCCCTCCGTTGACTACAAGGCTCTGGTGCGGAGCAGCTATGACCTGTGTGCTGACGCCTACGCAAAAGCTCGGATGGAAGAGGCGCACCCAGAGCTGTGTCTGCTTTCCGAGCGCCTGGCGGATGGGGCATCGGTGCTCGACATTGGCTGCGGGGCCGGAGTCCCAATAGCGCGGGCTTTGGCGGAGAGATTCACGGTCACGGGTGTCGACGTCTCCGGCGAGATGATCCGGCGAGCGCAGGTGAACGCACCCGATGCGAACTTCATACATGGCGACATCATGTCGCAGGAATTTGCAGAGTCGAGCTTCGACGCTGTGGTCGCCTTCTACTCCATATTCCACTTACCCCGCGAGGAGCACGCCTCCCTGTTCGGTCGCGTACGAGACTGGCTGAAACCGGGAGGTTACCTCATGTGTACGCTCAATCACTCCGGTGAACCTGCGTACACCGAGGACGACTTCTTCGGGGTAACCATGTACTGGAGCAACTACGGCCTCAGGGACTACCTCGAGATTCTGACCGACCTTGGGTTCAGCATCCTGAGAACTTCCAGAATAGGTGACGGGTACTCCGAAGAACATGACGGGCCAGCAGAAGCTCATCCGCTCGTGTTTGCCAGGAGGCGATAGAGACCGCGAAGCCTACATCATCGCGTAGCTCTGGCCGCCGTCCACCACCACGCATGAGCCGGTGATGAGGTCGGCGCGGTCTGAGGCGAGGAAGGCGCAGAGGTCTCCGACCGGCTCTGGCCAGCCGAACCTGCCCATCGGGAGGTTGTTCTCGATGAAGGTGCTTACGACCTCCGCAGGCTGCTCGTTCTGGAAGCGCTCCCAGCCGCCCTGGGGGTGGGCGATCGAGCCGGGTGCGATCGAGTTCACGGTTATCCCGGTGCCTGCAAGGGACAGTCCCGCGTGCTTGGTTGATGCGATCAGAGCGGCCTTGGCGGACATGTAGCCGATATTTCCTCCGTGCTCGCGGCCCCAGATCGACGCGATGTTGATGACACGACCCCATCCCTGCTCCCGCATGTGGTCCAGGGTATGCTTGGTCAGCTCGTAGCCGCCGAACAGGTTGAGGTCGAAGACTGTACGGAAGTTGTCCAGAGGCGTGTCGACGATGTCAGTTGAGCCAATGGAGCCGCCTGCGTTGTTGACGAGGATGTCAATCGGACCAAGGCCCGCGACCGTCTCGTCGTGGAGCCTCTGCATGTCCGAGGCATCTACCACGTCGGCGACAACGCCGAACGCCTTGACGCCCATTGCTTCCAGCTCTGCCACTGTGCCATCTAACGTATTCTGTGTTCGTCCGCAAATGGCGACGTTGACACCCTCGGCTGCGAGCGAGACGGCGCACTGGCGTCCAAGTCCGCGACTGCCTCCTGTGACGAGAGCGTTCTTACCTGTGATTCCAAGGTCCATCTGGTTTTCCTCCAAAACTCGTGTATTGAGGCGCAGGGCAGATTCGTGCTTCACGTGCGACCTCAGGCCTACTTTGGACTGCGTCCAAGCCGCTGTCAAATTCGCGACTCCAAACTGAGGTCTGAGCCTATCGCTTGACTGCGCTGTGGCGGCTTTCATACTATTCGTCAGGCAGCGTTTCCGGGCGCGTCCCAATTCTCCCCCTGCCGAAGAAGCGAATGTTCATAGATCTTCATACCCACTCGGTATCGTCCGACGACTCAAGAGCGACCGTCGACCAGTATGTAAAGTGGGTGGGCGTTCTCCGCAAGAAGGGCAGCACGATAGACGGCTTCGTTCTGACCGAGCACCGCAAGTTCGACTACGACAAAGACTACTCTGAGCTCGCCGAAGCCCACGACGTGCTCATCATGAAGGGCTCCGAGCTAGACACCAACATGGGCCACTTCCTGGTGTACGGGGTCACAGAAGCGCTGACCGACGCCATAGACTTCGGCAACGTCAGCATGGACGCCCTCGAACTGGTCAGCGCCGCCGATGAATACGGCGCGATTGCGATACCGGCACACCCCGGCCGGTTCGGTATCGGCCTGTGCGAATTCACAGACAACGGTAGGGACTTCAGTTCGATTCGAGCGGCAGAGGGGCTGAATGGCTCCAACCGTCCCGGAGAGCAGGAGCGAGCCGAGGATCTCATACGCCTACTGGGCGTTCCCGCCACAGGCGGCAGCGACGCTCACCTGGTCAGTGCCATCGGCAAGTGCATGACAGAGTTCGAGAACCCAGTGCTCAATGAGACAGACCTGGTCAGAGAGCTGAAGTCGGGCGCATTCACTCCCGTAATTCTGGCCGACACAGTACAACCAGCCATTCGTTCATAACCCACACTCCGACCCTCTGCATCAAGGGAGAGGGAAGAGTGCATTCTTAGAGAGGACCTTGCGAAACATGACAACCGCAGACACCGATTTAGTATATGACCGGAGCCTGCTGGGCGTGGACCACGAGATCGGCTCCTTCCCTGTGACGAAGGAGATGATCGTGAAGTTCGCCCACTCCACAGGCGAGACAAACCCAGTCTACTTGGACGACGAGGCCGGTGAGGCATCCGAGTACGGCAGCATCATTGCGCCGCCCACCTTCTGCAACATGTTCGTGTCCGGCGTGACACGGCCCGACATCAAGCTCGAGTTCGGCGACGTGAGCCTGTTCGCCGGACAGGCGATCGAGTGCGTAGGCCCTGTCAAGCCCGGCGACACGCTGTTCGCCAAGACCAGGCTGAAGGACGTCTACGCCAAGACCGGACGCTCCGGCAAGATGGTCTTCCAGGTCTGGGAGACCAGCTTCGCCAACCAGAACGACGAGTCGATCGCGCTGGTACAGGAGTCGTTCGTGCGACGCCAGAGGAGGCCGAGATGAGCGCCGACGGTGTCTACTACGACGACGTTGACCTGGGAGACGAGGTCGGGCCGGTAGAGCGAGTCGTTTCCGACGACCAGGTGATCGAGTTCACGGAGGTCTGGGGACGCGAGCCGGGACCGACCCGGTTCACCAGTCGCGAGAAGGCCCAGAGCGAGGGGCTTCCCGAGGCGATTGTCCCTGGCGCGATGAACATCGCGATCATGTCTCAGCTGATAACCGCCTGGTCGCCTACGGTCAGGCTGGTCAAGCTGGACGTAGTGTTCCGAAGTCCGGTGCTTCACAACCGTCCTCTGACGCTGCGCGGCATGATCACCGACAAGGACGTCGTGGACGGCGATCCTCGGATCGAATGCGACGTCACAATGGAGAATGAAGTGGGCACTCCGCATGTGATCGGCAAGGCGACGGTTTCGCTGCCAGTCAGGAGTGAGTAGAGAGAAACGAGGAGTGAGAGGGGTTGATGGTGGGCATCTCTAACTCCTCACTCCTCTTCTCTCTATTCTAACCTAGTGCTCCATCACGGAGCCGCCGTTGATGTTGATTGACTGGCCGTGGATCCACGAGGCGGCCTCGGTGCAGAGGTAGACGCAGAACTCGCCTGTCTCGTCGTCGGTGCCATTCCGTCCGATAGGAGTCTGCTCCGCCATCTCGACCCAGCGTGTTTCGCGGTCGATGTCGTCCATCCTGTGGGTATCGACGGCGCCCGGGCACACGCAGTTGACGTTGATGCCCATCGGCCCGAACTCGCGGGCCATCGACTGGGTCATGCCCACAATTGCGAAGTTGGCGGCGTTGTACGCCAGCGTGTTCGCGCTTCCCCGCTTGCCGGCTGTGGACGAGATGTTGACGATCTTCCCGCCATGACCTTCTTCCTGCAACTGGGCAACGAAAGCCTTGGTGCAAAGGTATGTGCCGCCAATCTTGATGTCGATGACAAGCTGGAAGATTCTGTCATCGAGATCAAGCACAGGAACGCGGTCCGGGCCACGCGCGAAGGCGGCGTTGTTGACCAGCATGTCGACACGGCCAAACTCCTTCACGGCCTGGTCGATCATGTTCTGGACATCGTCCTTGTTGGTGACGTCCGCAACTAAAGGCAGCGCCTTTACGCCGTGCGACTCGATCTGATCGGCGACACTGTGTATGTCGCGCCAGTTGACAGCCTTCTCATCATCCGGGAAGGTTGAGGGGTCTCTACCCGTCCCGGTTACCACAACATTCGCGCCTTGCTTCGCGAAGCCGACGGCGGCAGCCCTTCCGATGCCTCGGAGTCTGCCCGCGCCGGTGACTATCGCGACCTTTCCATCAAATTCGCCCATGAGGAGTCCTCGCTTCTGACTGGGATTGGTTTCGTGGCGCAGAGTATATCGTGACGGGGTATTCCTGACAACGACAGGGCTGGGAAGAGCGCTTGTAATCAACACTAGATTTGATCTTCAGACCAAGGGTTGATCAGCGCGACCCCAGAGTCTTCGAAGTCCCTCACGTTTCTTGTTGCAACCGACGCTCTCATCGATCGAGCTATCGCCGCAATCTGGCAGTCGGAGTGGTCAATAGGTTGTCCGGCAGCACGGCGCAATGCGCCGATCACAGAGTACGCCCGAGCTGCATTGCTATCGAAGGGTAGGATACGGCCAGCAAAGTCCTCACTGAGCATTCCCTCAATAGCAGCGAGCAACCTGTCTCGTCGCCGGCCCACAGGTAGAATCTCAACGCCGTAGCGCAATTCGGCCTCGGTGATAGTCGTGAGAAACAGGTCTGAGGCAGGTTGTTGCGCAATCCACTCACTCACTCTCAGAGCGGGACTTGGCAACATCAACTCTGAAACCACGTTCGTGTCAAGTATGATCATGACCACACTCTCAGTCGAAATGTGGGGGCTCCCGCATGGCATCGCGTGGTGGTATGTCCAATTCAACCCCTCCGAGAGGAGCAAAACGGGCACGGATTGCACTTGCCAGATCCCGAGTTGGTTGGCGCTCGTCTTCCACAGCAGTCCTCAGGATGTCCCTAACCTCCTGCTCCATAGAGTTGCCATTCGCAGCCGCGCGAACGCGCAGCCTCTGCTTGACCCATTCATCAAGATTGCGCACGGTTATGCTGGCCAATTCTGATCCCCTTGCCTCAGCTTAAGCCTATCACACTTTGATTGCAATGCAATCATTATGTGGCGAGACCTCATAGGTGCAGCATTCGCTTCTCATCACCGTTCGGTCTGTAGCCCAGTTTGTCCCTCAGCCAGTCTCGGAGCATGGGCCTGAGCTCGTCTTTGCACTCGAGGAGGCCATGTTCGGCTCCGGGGTAGATGACGAGCTCTTTCGGCTCTTCGGCCCAGGTGTGGATCTGCTCGGAGCAGTATGGAGGCAGGCGCGTGTCTGCTCCTCCGTGGGCTAGCAGGAGCGGACGGGGCGACACGAGTGCCGCGCGCTGTGCGCCGTAGGTCTGGCTCGACAGCGCGGCGACGGCCTTGACCTCCTCGCTGAACGGCGCGGCGGATATGACGACAGCTCCGCCAAACGAGTGGCCGACGAGCGCGATGTCGGTGTGCCCGGTGCCGGTCAGGAACGAGACGCCGACAAGCGTGTCCATGACGCACTCGGGGATCACGTTGGGCTGGCGATAGTCGATCCTGACAGAGGTGATCTCGTGCCGCAGCTCCTCGGCAATGTCTCGGTAAATGCCCTCGGCGGGGCCTGCGAATCCCCCTCGCGCTCCCCACACCCAGATGATGCCCCTGGTGGTGCGGACCTCCTGGTCGTGGTGGACTATCGAGCGGACGTCTCCACGAGTGGTATGGAGCGTCATTCCCCTGCCCGGCTCGCCTTCGGGCGGGTCCCAGGGCTCGATGCCGGTTATGCGGATGGAGAGTTCGTCTGATGCCATTTGACTGCGGCCTGCACGGCGAGGCATGAAAGTCCAAGCTTTCACCCTCACCCTAGCCCTCTCCCGTCAAGGGAGAGGGGACTGTATTCACCAACCGTCATTCTCGCGAAAGCGGCAATCCAAGGGCTGGGCGTCCTTCGACAGGCTCAGGACGAACGATACACTGCTTAACTGTCCCTGTCAGCCCATCAGGGGAGAGGGAATTATTACGCCAGCGGCGGTCTCTTGCCGTTCCAGCCGGAGGCCTGTTCGAAGGCGTGGGCGATCCTGAACAGGGTCGGCTCTCCGAGGTGCTTGCTGAGGATCTGGAAGCCGATTGGCAGTCCCTCGTCGGATAGGCCTGCGGGGACGGACATGCCGGGGATTCCGGCGATGTTCGCGGGCAGGGTAAGCACGTCGGACAGGTACATCTGGAGCGGGTCGGACGTCTTGGCGCCGAGTTCGAACGCTACCGTCGGCGACGTGGCCGATACTATCGCGTCGAACTTCTCGAATTCGGTCTCGAACTCGCGCCGGATGATCGTTCGAACCTGCTGCGCCTTAAGGTAGAAGGCGTCGTAGTAACCCGCGGACAGCGCGTAGGTACCGAGCATGATACGGCGCTTGACCTCGGGGCCGAATCCCTGGCCGCGGGTCTCCTCGAGCGCGTCCCACATGGACTCTGCATCCCGGTCGGAGAAACCGTACTTGACGCCATCATAACGTGCCAGGTTCGCCGAGCACTCCGACGGCGCGAGGATGTAGTAGACGGAGAGCGCGTACGATGTGTGCGGTAGGGATGTCTCGGAGACCTCCGCCCCGAGGTCTTCCAGTAGCGCGATGGAGCGGCGTGTCGATGCCTCGACTGACGGCTCCATGCCGTCTACGAAGTACTCTCTCGGAACGCCGATTCTCAGGCCGGTCAGGTCCTTGCCCAGAGAGTCCGTGTAGTCGGGGACCTCGATGTCTAGAGACGTTGAATCCATTGGGTCGTGACCGGAGATCGCGTTCATCACGAGGGCGCAGTCGGTCACGTCTCTTGTGATCGGGCCGATCTGGTCAAGGGAGCTTGCGAATGCCACCAGCCCGTACCGCGACACTAGGCCGTACGTCGGCTTGAGACCGACGACGCCGCAGAGTGAGGCGGGCTGGCGTATGCTGCCTCCGGTGTCGGAGCCGAGGGAGTAGTAGCACTCCCCTGCCGCGACCGCCGCCGCAGGTCCACCACTGCTTCCGCCTGGCACGCGGTCGAGGTCCCACGGATTGCGCGTCGGGAAGAACGCCGAGTTCTCGGTGGACGACCCCATCGCGAACTCGTCCAGGTTGCCCTTGCCCATGAGCACGGCTGACTGCTTGTAGAGTCGCCGGGTAACAGTCGAGTCGTACGGGGGGACGAAGCCCTCGAGCATTCGCGACGAGCAGGTCGTGGCGACGCCAGTCGTCGTCATGTTGTCCTTGAGCTGCATGGGGATGCCGGTAAGCGGCGCGGCGTCGCCTGCCACGATGCGACGGTCGGCCTCTTCGGCCTGCCGCAGCGCGAGGTCTTCAGTGACGGTGACGAACGCCTTGACGCTGTCTTCGACCTCCGCGATGCGGTCGAGAGCGGCCTTCGCGAGGTCCACGGAACTAACTTCGCGACTGTCTAGAAGGATACGGGCCTCGTGGACGGTGAGATCAGTCAAGTTTTCACCCTCACCCCAGCCCTCTCCCGTCAAGGGAGAGGGGACTAGTCGATGGACGGGCGCTCATGACTCCAGCACCGCCCTGACCCTGATGAAGTCGCCCTCGCGGCGTGGCGCGTTGGCCAGCACGTCATCCCTGTCGGTCGACGGAGCGACCGTGTCCTCACGCATGACGGACACGAGGTCCACAGAGTGGCCGGTCGGCTCGACGCCGGTGGTGTCGACCTGGTTCAGGACGTCGATGTTTTCGAGGATGTTGGACATCTGGTCGCGCATCAGCTCGACGTCGTCGTCAGTCATCGCGATGCGGCACAACAGGGCCAGATGGGACACTTCTTCGGACGTGATTCGGGGCATGGGTTCCCTCGGTTTGGACTAGCGAAAAGTGTAGCAGGAAGCTATCGGCGATGTCAGGGGAATGCTTTGACAGCGGGCACTCTCGTCACTAGTATGGGCCGCATGAGCAATTCTAAGAGGGTCATTGGGATAGCAGGCTGCGGGACCATCGGGCGCAGGGTGGCGACTGAGCTGGACGGCGGCTCCGTTCCGGGCGCAACGCTCGGCGCGATAACCAGCCGCAGCCTCGGTCGCGCGGCGCAGTTCGCGGCGACGCTTCCCAGCAACCCGCCGGTGGTCGACCTTGAGCACCTTGTGGAGATAGTCGACCTGGTCGTCGAGGCCGCGCCAGCTAGCGCGATGGAGACGATTGCGACTGCCACGCTGTCGGCGGGGAAGGACCTTATGGCCCTCAGCGGAGGAGCGCTTCTGCAGCGCCAGGACCTGTTCGACCTCGCCGAGCGGAACGGGGCCACGATCTACGTGCCTTCCGGCGCGATAGCCGGTCTCGACGGCGTCGCAGGCGCGTCCGAGGGAGAGATCGACTCCATCACGATGATCACTCGCAAGCCGCCTGAGGGTCTCATGGGCGCTCCCGGCATCGAACAGGCTGGAATCGACCTCGATGAGGTGACGGAGCCGACGGTCGTCTACGAGGGCGAGATCATGGAGGCGTGCCGTCTATTCCCCGCGAACGTGAACGTTTCAGCCGCGCTCAGCATGGCGGGCATCGGGCCGTACAGGACGAGCATCCGCATCTACGCCGACCCGACAGTGGACAAGAACACGCACAACATAGTCGTCGAGGGCGAGTTCGGCAGGCTCATCATTCTCATCGAGAACACACCATCGGAGACCAACCCGAAGACGGGCAAGCTGTCAGCGCTGTCAGCGCTGGCCACGCTCCGGCGAATAACGTCCCACGTCCAGGTCGGGACATGACGACAGGGCTCCGCTGCTAACCGTCCAGCGGATTGATCGTCTCGACTCCTTCCTGGACGGCTGCGTCGCAGAGGCGAGTGTCGGCGCAGACGAAGGTGAGGTGTGATGCCTCAGTTTGGCGAACCGCCAGGCAGCCCGCCAGTTGTAGCGCGTCGAGCGTCCTCAATGGGTGGTCATCCAACAGTCGCCTTGCCTCGTGCATTACTTCAATTGTAGTCGACTGTACGAAATACCTTGACGATCCGTGCTCCTCAACTATCTCTATGATCCGCTCGGCATAATCCCCGGATATCTCTCGCGCCCGCACTCGTCGCCTGACCATCGACCTGCACTCCAAGAGTGACATGTCCAGAATTGCCAGTCGATCATGGGGCTGGTTAACCGCAAGACTTAAGGCCACATCGGTCCCTTGCTCATCGAGATAGAGTTTTACAAGCGCACTCGTATCGAAGTAGTAGGTTGTCATTTAGGGGCTACACCCTGTCTTCCCTATCCTCGATCACAGTGTCAGAGGCCATGCCACCTTTGATTCGGATCGGGTTGTAGTCGGCCATCACCTGCTTGGGCATTGCGGACATGTCCGAGTGCAGGTCTTTGATGCGCTCGAACGTAATCACAATTTCGTAAGTGCCTGGGTCAATCGTGGTTACATCTGCACTCTCGTTGACCTTCTGTCGCTCGTCGCCACCGCTGCCCGGCGAGTTGTACATCCTCACTTTCGGACGGAATCCCTCGCACGGCAGAAGCCGCAGCCCTCCGATCTGTGGAGGAAGCAGCGTTTCATGCAGGCTTCCCAAGCTGTCTTCGATATGTCGCTGCATGTCACGTATCTTCATTTTCTGTGTCCCCTTTGCCTGGCACATGCCTCCTGACCATTTTACGCGATGTTTTCGTCAAGGATCAGGAGTGTTGGCAGACTGATTAAGACTTGCGGGACAGAACACTCGACCCTGAGTGGTATTATTGCCCAATCGCGGCCAACTTCAGCCGCACATCCTATGGGAGGACAAGAGATCATGAACGTCGAACAGATTGCTGAGGCGCTGGTGGAGCGGGGGCAGACGGTTTCCGTTGCGGAGGCGGACACGTGTGGGCTGATCGGGTATACGTTCAGCACGGTGGCAGGGAGCTCGCGCTGGTTTCCGGGCGGGGTGATCGCCTACACCGGCGGCCTGAAGCAGAGCGTACTGGGCGTGCCGGACGAGGTCTATGAGACCAAGGGGTCTGTGAGTCCCGAGGTGGCCATCGCAATGGCTACGGGAGCACGGGACCTCACGCGTACAGACTACGCGGTCTCGGTCACTGGAGTCGCGGGGCCAACCGGTGGACGCTCAGGACTGCCGATCGGGACGTTCTACATTGGCGTCGCGGGGCCGGACGGCCTGGAAGTCGCCGAGCGCATTCAGACTGACGCAGGCGACCGCGACGGCAACAAGCGCCAAGCGACGGACGCCGTTATCGACCTGCTGGGTCGGGAGATGCGGATAGAAGGCTGAGAGCCGGGGACGGGGCTGACCTAGCGCATCGACTGGGATGCCTCACTCTTATTCCTGAAGGATGACGCCGATCACCCTCACCCCAACCCTCTCCCGTCGAGGGAGAGGGGGCCGTTGGGTTGCAGGTCGAAGTGGCTCCGACTCTCGATCCATTCCTTCGTGTACTAAGCCCTCGGCGCCTGTGGCGGAACGGGGTTGGTCAGGCCCTCCCCAATGGCAATTGGGATTAGCTCGTCCAGCTCGTCCAGGGTCCAGCGTCCGTTCTTGTGGATGCTGCGCGTGACGTGGCGAGGCGAGTAGAGCGTCGCCTGCCAGCCGCTGACTCCCACCACCTGGCCGGTGATGTTCCCGGCGGCTTCTGTGCACAGGTACACGGCCTTCGGAGCATTGTTCGCGGGATCGCGAGCCTCGGGCGGACCCTGGATCGGCGGACCCTGCGACTGCGTCTGCTGAGGAGCGGCCTGCGTGCGCTGCTGCTGACGTAGCTGCGTGGTGGACTCTGGAATCGACTCGGTCATCCTGGTCGCGCCGCCCGGATAGACGGCGTTGACGGTGATGCCATGAGGGGCGAGGTCCTTCGCCAGCGAGCGGGCGAATCCAACCATTCCCTCCTTGGCTGCCGCGTAGTTGGTCTGGCCTGAAGCCCCAAGTCCGGAGCCGGACGAGAACAGCACGATGCGGCCGTACTGCTGGTCGATCATGTGCGGGACGCAGTGACGAACCATGTTGAACGCGCCGTACAGGTGGACCTGCAACACGCCGTCCCACTCGGCCTCGGTCATGTTGAACACCATGCGGTCTCGCAGGATGCCCGCGACGTGGCATACGGCGTCCACGCGCCCGTAGTTGTCTATCGCGGTCTGGACGACTCTACCGGCCGACTCGTACTCAGCGACCGAGTCGAAGTTGGAGACGGCGGTGCCGCCCGCGTCCCGGATGGCCTGCGCCGTGACCTCGGCGGGTGCCTCCGCCGAGCCGGTGCCGTCGAGCGCGCCGCCAAGGTCGTTGACGACGACCGACGCGCCGTCAGCGGCCATCCACTTGGCTACCTCGGCGCCGATTCCGCGTCCGGCGCCCGTGACGATTACCACTCTTCCATCTAGTCTGTTGCCCATTTTCGTTTACCTCTGGTTTCTGGCGTTGCTTCTAAAGTCCCTTCTCCCCTGGCGGGAGAAGGTTAGGATGAGGGGGATAGTTGATTGAGTTCTGGTACCTCAAGCTATGCTCACACACCCCCTGCCCTGGGTTCCCGCTTTCGCGGGAATGACGGTTGGGAGGCTAGAATCCGTCCCCGATCATCTTGGGGAACAGGACGTCCATTTCGTCCATCGTGAAGTTGCCCCACTTCTGCACGGCCCTCTCGATCCTGGGCTGCGAGTAGAGGTAGATGCTGCCGCCTCGCACGCCGAAGATGTTGCAGTTGATATGCGGCGACGCGTATGTGCAGAGGTACACGGCCAGCGGTGCGACGTTTTCGGGATCGTCGGGATGACCCGGACCATCCCAGTCGCCGACTCCCTCAGGAGTGAAGATGCCCGCGCGCTCGTCGCGAGTTGGCGAGTCGACCGCGGCGACCCTGTACTCCTCGACGGAACCTGGGAACAGCCTGGTCTCGACCATCGGCGAGATCGCGTTGCAGGTGACGCCGTAGCGCCCCATGTCGCGCCCTACAGTTCGGGTCAGGCCGACGATAGCCTCGGACGCTGCCGCGTAGTTGGAGCGGCCCATGTCGCCGAGTCCGGCGTCAGACGTCATGTTCACGATGCGGCCGCCTCGCTGCTGCCTGAACAGGATGCACGCGAACTTGGTCGCCGTAAACGTAGCCTTCGCGTTGTTGAGCAGTACGCGGTCCCAGTCGTCCGCCGTCATCTGCCAGATCATGCGGTCCCTGAGCATTCCGACGCTGTTGACCAGCGCGTCCACCTGTCCGTAGGTGTCGACGGCCTGCTGGATCACCGCTTCACCACCCTCCATGAGGGCCATATTGTCATAGTTGGCCACGGCTTCTCCGCCGTTGGCCTGGATCTCCGCGACGACGCTGTCGGCGGGATCGTGCGAGCTGCCGGTGCCGTCGACGTCGCTGCCGAGGTCGTTCACCACGACCTTCGCACCCTCTTCAGCCAGCAGAAGCGCGACGCCCCTTCCGACGCCACGTCCACCACCGGTCACCACCGCAACCTTTCCTTCGAGACGGTTGCCCATGTATCACCTCCATTGAGCTTTCCGTAAAACGCTCCGCCGCACTTTCCGCAAAGCGGCGGGCCTGATTCCCAATCGTATTGCGGGCAACAATATACTGCATCGTGTCGGCGGCTGTCATGGGGGTGGGGCGACGAGCGAATCTTCAGCCCTCAACCGTCATTCCCTCGAAAGGAGACTTTGCATAGCCCCGTCGTTCCGGCGAAGGCCGGAATCCAGAGGTGCATGAGAGGAGTCCGCTAGCTCGTAATGATGACCTTTTCACCCTCACCCATCAAGGGTGAGTGGGTTATGCAAAGGTCTCCTAAAGCGGGAATCCAGGGGGCGTGGGTGGCGCGCCGCGGCGGGTAGTTACCCACCTCCTAGTCAGGCAATGCCACCGTAGCGACATCGCTTCTAAGTGCCACGTAGTCAGCGAGGATTTCCTCATGGAACGACTCTGGAATCATCGCCCAGTCATAGACGTCCACAATAATCGGAATGTTCGATTCGCGAAACGCCTCCCTGAGCGCCTCAATCCGAGCAACTGAAATTGGACCCAAGCCGTGAGCCCGGAGGACCAGGTCGAGGTCGCTCGCCTCGTGAGCCATGCCGTTGACGCGACTGCCATATGCCCAGACCTCAACGTCCGGCACATGGGCGCTGAGTATCCGGTCTACCTCCCGCCGGAATCGCTCCTGGAGATACAGGCGGTCACTCATCAGTCCCCTCCGATATGACTCTGGCGACGTCCCTTGCATCTTGAGCGAACTGCGGAAGCAGCTGCTCTAGCGCCAGCTCCAGCCTCGTTAAGCAGCGCTCAAAGTATTCTGTGTTGATTGATGGCACTGTCATGGTCCTCGGTTGTGATTATAGCCGGATGCGGAAGAGTCCGGACGGGCCTTGTGCCTTCATCCCCCACCTCCGTTGCGGTAGAGTAGAGTCATGCCAGCGAATGCTGGGAAGCTGACCTCGACTGTCGAGCATCCGTACAAGTCCTGGGAGCGCGAGGCGAGGGGCGATGCCATCTCAGTCCTCGGCGACACGACCTACGACATCTACCTCAACGACCGCGCCTACTGGAGCAACGTCCCGGCCAGCGTGTGGGGCTATAAGTTCGGCGGATACCAGGTGCCCAAGAAGTGGCTGTCCTACCGCGAGAGCAAGGTGCTCGGGCGGCCGCTGAAGCCCGATGAGGTCGGGCACTTCATGAACACCGCGCGCCGGATTGCGGGGATTCTGGGGCTGGAGGCACAGGGAAAATGCCCAATATGAACAGACGATTCCGCTTCTTTCCACTTGAGACCAGATGGGACATATTCTGGTGGACGTCGTGTGGAGTTGCGACACTAATTCTGCTGTCGTGGTGGATTCCCGAGTTTATGGATGCCAGGTATCGACCAGTGTCAGCGTCAGTCTCGTTCTTATCGGGACTATCGAAGTTGATACGCAACGATCAACTATTGATGACGTTCGTTCTCTTAATCTGCGGCATCGTAGCAATACGGGTGCTTACATGGCATAGATGGGAAGGGTTTTGGTGGGTCACTGGGATAGTTAGTGTACTGGCAATATGTCTCCTCATCTCACAGCACTATTGGCAAGACTGGCGGGATGATGGTGATTCTCACATCACGATCATTCGCAATGTCGGGCTAGTGATTGGTGGAATAATAGCAATGCTTCTTGCGATCTGGCGCAGCGTAGTCTCCGAACGCCAAGCCCACACTGCTCACCAGAGTCTGCTGAACGAGCGCTACCAGAAGGGGTCCGAGATGCTCGGAAGCAGTATTCTCTCAGTGCGCTTGGGCGGAATCTTTGCGCTTGAGAGCCTTGCGGCTGAGAATGCCGACCAACACTTGGCCCGAGTAATGGCACTGCTCTGTGCTTTCGCGAGGAATCCGACTAACGACCGAGGCATCGACATGGCTGAGCCACCCCAGGAGTATTCTCTGTTGGTGTCCCCCAGGCGAGAAGATCTTCGAGCTGCTTTGGCTGCCATTAGCAGACTCAATCTAGTACGTTGTAAAACTGAGAAGATAAGTGGGGCCTTACCACCAGATCTAAAGGGCGCGGACTTGCGTTACTTGAACCTATATGAAGCAAACCTTTCGGGTGCAGACTTGAGCGAGGCAAACGTGGCCTATTCAAGCTTTGATGGTGCGGATCTGTCAGACGCTAAATTCATGCGCGCGATCATGTCCAAACCTTTAAGTGAACGGACTAAAGAGGAGTACGAAGAAGTAATTCGTTCACACGCAGATCTCAAGAATGCGAACATTTCAGGGACTTGGTTCTCTGGGAACGGGCGATTCCAAGCACAAGGTCTGATGCAGACCGCATTGGATGAAGCCCGTGCTGACCCTGACAACCTGCCTAAGCTAGATGGCGTCAAAGACGCCTTGACGGGTAAACGCCTGTGCTGGCGTGGGAGGCCTTTACGCTGAAAAGCAAGTGTCAACGGCTCGGTCAATCGCTAGGACTAGGTGATCGTCCGACTAACGTGCCGAAGATGACCCGCGGTCGGGCGACCCTGGTCGCCTTGATGCACCAGTACATTCTAGCCTTGCTCGACCCGTTCATCACGCTGCTGGAAGTGCACAAGCTCATGTACTTCATGCAGTTGGCCGGCGAGCCTCTCAGGTTGGAGTTCAAGAAAGGTCCTTATGGACCCTATGCCGAAAACCTCAGGCACGTCCTCCGGGGAGTGGAAGGACATCTCATATCAGGTTACAGGGATGGCGGTGACGCTCCAGGCAGACAGCTCCAACTAGTACCTGGGGCAATTGAAGACGCTACCTCATTTCTCGATGGGCGTTCCGAGACCAAGGAACGCCTGAACCGCGTAGTCGAGCTTGTCGAAGGGTTCGAATCGTCGTTCGGTCTTGAACTGCTGGCAACCGTGCATTGGGTGGCCGTTGAGCATCCAGACTCCACAGGCGACGAGGTTATTGCCCACACGTATGCGCGGGGTTATCGCAAAAGGCAGTTCTCGAAACGCCAGATACACCTGGCGCTTCAGACTCTCAGAGAAGGCGGCTGGCTTGCCCGTCAGCAGATCACAGAAGAACAATGAAAGTCTTGGTGAATGGGCATCGAGTCAACCGGGTGTTTTAAGCACGCGATCCGTTAGAGATTCGACTTTGCCACTGTCATCATTGACGGACAGTACCTTATAGGAGCGAGAAGATCGGCCATCTGCCAGCGTCGCTACCAAGGCATTCTTGTGATCCCACGGCCGGGAGAAGCCTATGGTGATCTTCCAACTGTTGGACCCGTCTTCGAACACGACCTCTTCGAGGCCGACGTTGGTGATCTCCTCTTCCCGGTAGAGGTCGGTCAGATACTCTTTCGCGGTCTTGACTGCTTCCTTCACGTCCATAACGGCCTCCCGTACCGCCCATAATGATAGCTGCAACACCCGCTAACGGAGTAGAGTGCCAGGGTCTTTTCGTTTTCACCTCATCACTCAAACTCTCGTTCGTCGTGAGCTTGTCGAAGGATCCCCACCTCTGGGTCCCGGCCTTCGCCGGAACGACGGTGGCGTTGAGTGGTGATGTGCTGACGAGGCAAAGGGCCAGGTTTTCGCCCTCACACGCCGCGGCGCATCTTCGACCCTAACCCTCTCCCACAAAGCCTGCCCAGGACTTGGTCCGGGTGTGAGGGTGAAGTGTTCACCTACCAAATTGCCACAGCTTCCAGATCAATCCCCTTGACGCCACCACACCCTTCATCTATGATGATAGACAGAACATTAGTACTATTTCACATTCACTATTCACCATTCCCAATTCAGAATGACCCTCCAGAACATAATCAGAGACAGAACAGACGACGGCGTCGACATCATCGACTTCCTCGTTAACGTCATGCGCAACGAGCTAACAGGCTTCAAACCCTGCCACAGACTCGACGCCGCAAGGCTACTCGTCAAGTACGAACGCGACGAGGCGCTCAACTTCACCCTCGATTACACACCCGATCCGTCCAGGAGTCGCTCAGACTCCCGCTCGTCAGACAACAGCTACTTCGACCAGAAGCTCGCCCAGGTTATCCAGCAGTCCACCGACGACGGCCGCAGAGTCTGCCGCTTCCTCATCAACGTCATGGAAGGCGAACTCAAGACATTCAAACCCCACCACCGAATAGCAGCAGCCAGAGAGCTCCTGTCCCGAGGCTTCGGCAAACACGCTAGACAATCCTCCTCCCTCAACAATAGACCCCCTCTCCCAGCGGGAGAGGGCTGGGGTGAGAGCCTGCCCCGGACTAGATCCGGGGGAGAAAACCTGATCGTCCAACCAACCCCGTACCACACACCACAACCAGCCACCCAACCAACAAAATCAGAAGAATCCCCTAATCCGACAAATCAGAGTTCAGACAACCCCGAACACGACGAGGACCCCGCCGCCTACAGGGCGCGATGGGACAAGATCTGGGAAGAGGTCACTCCCATCATCGAGGAGGGAAAGAGGGTTTACGCAGAACAGCAACCTGATCCTGACAACCCGCCCTACGCAACAGACATGTCCGTGTTCGACCAGGCATGGCAAAACTCAGAGAAGTGGTTCCACGAGTGGAAGAACTCACTGGACCCCGAAGAGTTCCAGGCGATCGTCAAAGAGGGAGCCGAGAGATTCGACGCCAAGATCGACGCTCGGGTCGAACGCAGAAAGCAGATCAAAGCCGACCGTGAACGCAGGGAGAAGGAAGAAGCCGAGCGCGAGGTAGAACAGGCCAAGGCTAGGGTTAAAGCCAAAGAGAAGACCGAAGCGGAGTCCGCCGCGAAGAAAGAGGAAGAAGACCTCGGCCCACCTCCGTCTCGCTCGGAGCATGAGAGATGGTCTCCCACACCCAGCATCCCGACCTCGTTCAGGCTGGTCAACTGCGGACACCCCAAGTGCAAGCTGCACGACGGCCCCGCCTACTACCCAGAGGACGACAAAAGCAGTCCCTACTACAACCCCGGCAGCGTATCCATGGGCCCGCCGACATCGGCGGTATTCGATAGCCTCATGGCCAGCCGCCGTCCACCCTGATCGGAAGACCACAACCCATATCAGATAGAGACTGCGTCAGTTTGGTGGGCAGTCCTTTTCGCCCTCACCCCAACCCTCTCCCCCAGGAGAGGGGATACGATCGCGGCCACTCACTCCTCAAGCGCCAGCCGCCAAACTGTCACCAGTGTTAGCTATGGTGTAAAATGACCTTCGGCGTCTGTCGGACACTTTGGTAGACGTGCGTAATCATTCGAGGGGTGACTGTTGGCCGAATATGATGTTGTGGTGCTCGGCTCCGGCCCTGGCGGCTATGTAGCGGCCATACGAGCCGGTCAGCTGGGCATGAAGACCGCCGTTGTCGAGCGAGATGCCCTGGGTGGCATCTGCCTCAACTGGGGCTGCATTCCTTCCAAGGCGCTTCTGAGAAACGCCGAGGTGCTCAGCCTCATCAACCACTCCGAGGAGTTCGGGATTACCGTCGACGGCGTAAAGGCCGACTTCTCAAGGGCCATCGACAGGAGCCGCAGGGTCGTGGACCGGCTCACGCGAGGCGTGGGGACGCTGCTTCGCAGGAACGGCGTCGAGCATGTCGTCGGCACCGGCTCCCTCACCAACGCAACGACGGTACACGTAGACGGCCCGGAGGGCGATAAGGCGCTGACCACGGACAACGTCATCATCGCCACAGGAGCGCGACAGCGGCACATCCCTGCGCTCGCCATAGACGGCCAGACGGTCATCACCAGCCGGGAGGCGCTCGCGCTGCAGCGCGCCCCCAGCAAGGCCGTAATCATCGGCGGCGGAGCGACCGGGTGCGAGTTCGCCTACATGTGGCACGCCTACGGCGCCGACGTCACCATCGTCGAGCTGCTTCCGAGACTCGTGCCGAACGGCGACGAGGAGATCAGCGCCCAGCTAGAGCGCTCGTTCAGGCGGCAGGGTATCCAGATGGCCACCGACGCGCAGGTCCAGGGGATCGCGGTCAACAATGGCATCGCCAAGGTCTCGGTGCTTTCCCAGGGCGAGAACACCATCCTCGATGCCGACATCGTCCTGGTGGCTGTCGGAGTAGAGGGCAACACCGACAAGATCGGCCTCGAAGCGGTCGGCGTAGAGGTCGACCGGAGCTTCATCCCAATCGACGACATGATGCGGACGAACGTAAAGGGCATCTACGCCATAGGCGACGTCACGGGCAAGATGCTGCTCGCCCATGTCGCATCGGCTCAGGGCGTGACCGCAGTCGAGCACATCGCAGGCCTCAGCCCGCAGCCGCTGGACTACGCCCAGATTCCGAGCGCGATCTACTGCAGGCCCCAGGTCGCCAGCTTCGGCATGACCGAGGAGCAGGCGCAGGAAGCGGGTTACACGGTCAAGATCGGGAAGTTCCCGCTCGCTGCCAGCGGAAAGGCGCTGGCGCTGAACGAGTCGGAGGGCATGGTCAAGCTGGTAGTCGACGCAGAGATCGGCGAGGTTCTCGGCGCGCACATGATTGGCGCCGAGGTCACCGAGCTTCTGGGAGAGCTGGGCATGACCCGGCTCCTGGAGGCCACGACGACCGAGCTGGGCTGGCTCGTGCATCCTCATCCAACAATTTCGGAAGCGCTCAAAGAGGCCGCCCTCGCTGCGGAAGGAGAGGCCATACATATCTAGGAGTGAAAACGTGGGAGTGAGAGAGGGAAGACAAGCAGTCTCGCTCCTCACTCCTCTCCACTCACTCCTGTTTAGCCGAGGATCCCATGACAGTAGCCGTAGAAATCGACAAGCCACAGGTGGCCGAGTACTACCGGATGATGCTACTCATCCGACAGTTCGAAGAGGCCAGCTCCCGACTCTACATGCAGAGCCTCATTCGCGGCTTCCTCCACCTGTACATAGGCGAGGAAGCTGTGGCCGTTGGCGCGGTCGGCTCGCTCGAACCGCAGGACTACGTCATTACGCACTACAGGGACCACGGCCACGCGCTGGCGAGAGGCATGGACCCAAAGGCGTGCATGGCGGAGCTGTGCGGCAGGGCGACCGGATCGAGCGGAGGCAAGGGCGGCTCGATGCACCTGTTCGACGCCGACCTGCACTTCATGGGCGGTCACGCGATTGTCGGCGGGCAGATGCCCATCGGCGTCGGCATAGGTCTCGGCATCAAGATGAGGCAGCAGAACGCCGCCGTGATGATCTTCTTCGGTGACGGCGCGGTGAACGAGGGCGAGTTCCACGAATCGCTTAACCTCGCTTCCCTCTGGAAGCTCCCCTGCGTCTTCTTCCTGGAGAACAACCTATATGGCATGGGCACCCACGTCGACCGCACCCACGCCGCGGGCCGAGACATCTACAAGTCGGCTGAGTACTACGACATCCCGGCAATACAGGTCGACGGTATGGACCTGCTGAAAGTGCGTGAAGTGACCAATGAGGCGTTGCACAGCGTGAGGGCCGGGAACGGCCCGTACTTCATCGAGGCGATGACCTACAGGTACCGCGGCCACTCTATGGCCGACCCGGTCAACTACCGCGAGAACTCCGAAGTCGAGGAGTGGCGCATCAACGACCCGATCGACAGGTTCAAGGCGTTCGCCCTCGGCGAGGGTCTGATAACGCAGGACGAGCTGCACCAGATCGACACAGAGGTCGCCGCAGAGATAGAAGAGGTCGTCAAGTTCGCCCGGGAGAGCCCGCTGCCCGATATGGACTCGCTCTACAAGAACGTTTACGCCTGAGAAAGAGAGATGTGCGAGACCCAGTCTGCCTGAACCCGTCGTTCCGGCGAAGGCCGGAACCCAGGTGGAATGGAGGTGCATGGGAGGCTGCAATCAAGCCTTTTCACCCTCACCCCAACCCTCTCCCTGAGGGAGAGGGGGTTTTGCAGAGGTCTTCACACTTCATCGGTAGGAAAGCAGAACAAACATGGCCGAGATAATCGTAAGAGAGGCCATCGCGCAGGGACTGCGTGAGGCGCTCGAACAGGACGAGAACGTCTTTCTCCTCGGAGAGGACATAGGCGAGTACGACGGGGCCTACGCCGTGACGCGCGGCTTCCTCAAGGACTTCGGTCCTGAGCGAGTCCGGGACACGCCCATTTCGGAGTCGGGGTTCGTCGGCGCCGCCGTCGGCGCCGCGCTCGTGGGCCTGAGACCGATCGTCGAGATCATGACGATCAACTTCTCCATGCTCGCCATGGACCAGATCATCAACCACGCGGCAAAGTTCCACTACATGTCGGACGGACAGCTCACGGTGCCGATGGTCATCAGGACGGTGACCGGAGGCGGGGCGCAGCTTGCGGCGACGCACTCGCAGAGCCTGGAGGGCTGGTACGCCTCGGTGCCCGGCCTGAAGGTCGCCGTACCCTCAACCCCATACGACGCCCTCGGCCTGCTGAGGACGTCGATCAAGGACGACAATCCTATCGTCTTCGCCGAGCACGCGCTGCTATACGGCACGCGAGGCGAGGTGCCGAGCGAGTACTACGAGGTGCCGTTCGGACAGGCCGCGGTGCGTCGCGAGGGCGCGGACGTGACCATCGTCGGCTACTCCCGGATGGCGCACATCGCGCTGGAAGCGGCCGACATGCTGGCGGAGAGAGGCCGACACGCGGAGGTCATTGACCTCAGAACGCTGCGGCCCTTCGACATAGACACCATCGTCGAGTCGGTCAAGAAGACCAACCGGGCGGTCGTGGTCGAAGAGACGTGGCGCACCGGCGGCTTCGCGGGCGAGATCGCGAGCGAAGTGCAGGAGGCGGCGTTCGACTACCTGGACGGTCCTGTCGTACGAGTCGGCGGGCTTGACGTTCCCGCGCCGTACTCTGGGGAGATCGAGGCCGCCACTATCCCTGACGCCAGCCGTGTGGTCGACGAGATCTCCAGAAACTTCGCGATTTGAACATCGTTCAAGTCCTACCGCCGACATCGTCGGTGTCCTAACATTGTGATAGTCAAACCCCAGAGAGGAAGAATCCGTTGGCAACTGAACTGACCATGCCCCAGATGGGCTACGACATGCAGGAAGGCACTGTGGTGCGCTGGCTGAAGGCCGAAGGCTCGAACGTGGAATTGGGCGAGCCGGTCGCTGAGATCGAGACCGACAAGGCGGTCGTCGAGTTCGAGTCGTACGCAACGGGCGTCCTGCAGAGGATACTTGTCGCCGAGGGTTCCACCGTGCCGGTCGGAGAGGCCATCGCGGTAGTTGGCGAAGGGGATGTGGCAGTAGCAGATGCGCCGGAGCCGGAACCTGAAATGCCGGAGCCGGCAGTCGAACCCGAGCCTGAACCAGTAGCCGAGACTGTCGAAGATGAGCAGGAGCCTGTCACGGCCATACCTCTCGGCGCAGCCACCGCGCCCTCAACGGACGGAGTCGCAACGGCTCCGGTGGAAGAGGCTCCAGCTGAACAACGCACCCGGGTCTTCGCCACACCCGTCGCAAGGCAGCTAGCCTACGAGTCCGGCGTGGACCTTGCGACTGTCGACGGCTCCGGGCCCGGCGGGCGCATCGTCAAGGAAGACGTCCTGAGGATCATCGAAGCGGGCACTGAGACGGCTCCGGAGCCTGTGCCGATGCCCGAACCAGTGGCCGAAGAAGCACCAGCGACTTACGAGCCAGAGCCGGTTGCCGAAGTCGAGCCGGAGCCGGAACCAGTCGCAGAACCCGAGCCCGAGCCGGTCGCAGAGGTCGAACCCGAGCCGGTTGCCGAGGTCGAAGCTGAACCCGAGCCTGAGTTGATCCCGCTGTCACGCATGAGACAGCAGATAGCCCGCGTGACGATCCGCTCGAAGAGCGAGAAGCCTCACTTCTACGTCAACACCGACGTGGACATGAGCGAGGCCATGATGCTGAGGGCACAGATCAACCAAGTGCTGGCGGCCGACGGCGTGCGCGCCACGGTCAACGACCTGATAATCGCGGCCAGCGTGATCGCGCTGAAGCGGTTCCCCAAGTTCAACGCCTTCTACGAAGACGGCGGAATCAGGATGAACGATGGGATCAACGTCGGCATCGCCATGGCGGTCGAAGAGGGGCTGATTATGCCGGCGATCGTCGGCGCCGGGGAGATGTCGCTCAGGGAAGTCGCCCAGGCCAGCAAGGAGGTCGCTGAGCGCGCCCAGCAGGGCACGCTGGCCCCGCAGGAGTACGCTGGCGGCACATTCGCCATATCCAACATGGGCATGATGGGAGTCACCAGCTTCGTGGCGATCATCCAGCCTCCGCAGTCGGCCGTGCTTGCCGTCGGCGCGGTCCAGAAGCGCCCGGTCGTCGATGACAACGACCAGATCGTAGTCCGCCAGATGATGACGGCCACCCTCTCAGCCGATCACCGCATAGTCGACGGCGCAGAGGGCGCAATGTTCATCAACGAGATCAAGAGCCTGCTCGAAAATCCGCTGAGCATTATTCTGTAAGAGAGTTCATTGTGAAGTCGGCCACAGCGAAGTCATACGTCGATGGACGGATCGAAATCAAGCCTGGCTATGCGGGCGGCGAGCCCCACATCAAAGGCAGGCGGATCAAGGTGCGCAACATCGTCTACTGGCACAAGCACATGGGCATGCCGCTGGATGAGATCGCCGATCAGTACAGCGTGGCTCTCCCTGACATAAGCGCCGCACTCACTTACTATTCCGCCCACCGCGAGGAAATAGACCGGGACATTCGCGATGTCGAAGCCTTTGGCGAAGCCCTGGAGAAGGCGCCGACGCAGGAGGCAAAACAAAAGCTGGTGGCATCTTACGAATGGCCGGACAGGTACGGTTCTACACAGACGAAAACGTCTCAAGGGCCGTCATAGACGGGCTTCGTCGGCAGGACATCAACGTACTGTCGGCCCCGGAGATGGGCATGCTGTCTAGGTCAGATGACGAGCACCTTGAATTGGCCGCAAGTCTTGGCCGCACACTCTTCACCCATGACGACGATTTCCTTCGTCTGGATAGCCAGACGATTCCTCACGCAGGCATTGCCTACACCCACCAGAATTCATCGATCTCAAGGATTCTCAACGGCCTAGTGCGAATTCACGAGACCCGGACGCCTGAGGACATGGCAGGCCACGTAGAGTTCATCTGACGGAGTCGGACCCTCTCGGCTACTCCACCAGCACGTCGACCCGGTGGGTCATGTTGTTGCCCATGCCCTGGTAGTTCCAGGGCTGCTCTGTGGGTTGTACGTTGCCCTCTTCGTCAGTGGCTCTGACGCACAGGACGTGCTCCCCGGGAGTCGCGTCCCACTCGGCGGACCATGAGCGCCACGCGAAGTCGCCCACGTGAGGTCCCAGGTCGGCATCGGCCCACGTCTGGCCGCCGTCGCCGCTGAACTCGACCCGCGTCACGTCCAGCCGGCCGGCCCACGCACGGCCTTCTACACGGTGCGTACCAGCCTCGACCAGCCTGGTGCGAGTCAGGAAGTCCGGGACGCCGGGAGGCGCCATCAGGGAGCGTACGCGAATAAGGTCGACCGGCTCCCCGACCTCGTCGGCTGACTGCACGTAGCGATAGGTCCGCATCTGCTGGTAGCCGTCGAATCTGTGGTCGATTGCCTCGATGCGCGACAGCCACTTCACGCTGGTCATGCCGTACCAGCCCGGCACCAGAAGGCGCAGCGGGTAGCCGTGCTGGGGCTGCAGCGGCGCGCCGTTCATGCCGTACACGAGCATCACCTCGTCGCGCATAGCCTGCTCGATGGTGAGGCTGCGCTGGTAGTCCTGAAGCTCTCCCCCCTGTACGCCCCGATCCGTGCCGGTGAACAGCAGTTCGACAGCGTTCGAGGCGATACCCGCCTCTTCCAGGATTGGTCGCAGCGGCGTTCCGGTCCATTCAGCGGTGCCGATCGCCTCCAGCAGCCACGGCTGGCTGATCGCGCGAGGCTCCATCAGCGCCCGGCCGTTGCCGGCACACTCCATCGTCACCGGCATCGTGACCTGCGGACGCGAGCGGATGTCGGCCATGTCCAGCGTAACAGTGTTCTGAACCAGGCCACCGATCTCAAGTGTCCAGGACGCTTCGTCTGCAACCGGAATATCGAAGTGGATCAGCAGGTAGTGCATCCCCGTCGGGGTGACATCATAGTGCAGACCCTCCAGCGGCATCCCCCTGTTGCGGAGCGCGAGCTGGATTTCCTCCTTGTAGAACAGGTCGGTCTTGGCAGTCTTGGCGCCGTCTCCGACCGGTCTGAACTCGTACACCGTCTGCTGACTCACGTTCTGACTCCTCCAATTGAGGGCTTCAGAAGTCCCCTCTATTTCTGCGGGTTGACGGAGGTGGATAAACCAATAATTCGTTCGTCCCCGGATCAAGTCCGGGGCAGGCTCTGAGCTTGTCGAAGGACGCCCCACCCCTGGATTCCGGCTTCCGCCGGAATGACGGTTAGTGAAGCCTACCCCTCTCAGCACTCAAGGGAGAGGGGAAATTGCTTGTAGTTCAAGCCTGATGGCTACATGAGCACTACCGAGCGCAATACCTCGCCGCGCTCCATCTTGTGGAAGGCCTCCTCGACGTCGTTAATGCCTATCGTCTCAGAGACGAACCCCTCGAGATCGAGACGGCCCTGCAGGTGCAGGTCGATGAACATGGGGAAGTCCCTGGTCGGCAGGCAGTCGCCATACCAGGACGACTTGAGCGACCCTCCCCTTCCGAAGACCTCCAGCATGGGCAGCTCGATCTTCATGTCCGGGCTTGGGACGCCGACGAGCACGACTGTCCCTGCCAGGTCGCGCGCGAAGAACGCCTGCTCGTAGGTGGCGGGATTGCCGACGGCCTCGATGGCCACGTCGACGCCGTTCCCGCCGGTGAGGTCGCGAATCGCCTCGACCGCGTCGGTCTGCGTGGAGTTCACCGTGTGAGTCGCGCCGAAGCCCTTTGCCCACTCCAGCTTGCGGTCGTCAATGTCGACAGCAATGATCGTGTGCGCTCCTGCCAGCCGGGACCCGGCGATCGCCGCGTCGCCCACGCCGCCGCATCCGATCACCGCGACCGAGTCGCCGCGTGTCACTCCGCCTGTGTTGACCGCGGCTCCGAGGCCCGCCATCACTCCGCATCCGATGAGTCCGGCTGCCGCAGCGGACGCAGCAGGATCAACTTTGACTGCCTGTCCGGCGTGGACGAGGCTCAGCTCCGCAAATGCCCCGATTCCGAGTGCGGGTGAGAGCGGACTTCCATCGGCGAGGGTCATCTGCTGTGAGGCGTTCATGCTGTCGAAGCAGTACCAGGGACGGCCTCGCAGGCACGAGCGGCAGTTTCCGCAGGGAGCGCGCCACGCGATGATGACGAAGTCGCCCGGCGCGACATTGGTCACGCCGTCTCCGACGCTCTCGACGGTCCCGGCGGCCTCGTGGCCGAGCAGGAATGGGAACTCGTCGTTAATCGCGCCCTCACGGTAGTGGAGGTCGGTGTGGCAGACGCCGCACGCCTGCACCCTGATCAGCGCCTCGCCCGGACCCGGGTCCGGGACCAGTATGTCCTCGACTGTTACCGGCGCTCCCTTCGCTGCTGCGATCACTCCCTTGGTCTGGTTTGACATCGAATCAGCCCTCCAACAATGGCTTTGAAGATGAAGTAACGAACGGGTCTTGGCCCGAACGAACCGAGGGCGATTCTACCAGATCAGTCGGACAGTCGCCGCTGCACCATGAAGGCCGCCGACACCACGGCCGCCAGCGCGACGCCCATGGCTATGAGGAAGAAGTCGTTGAACACCGACAGGCCCGCGTCGATGATGTGCTGCTCGAAACTGGCCACGCGGGCGCTGGCCTGCTCCGCCGTCTCGCCAGGGACCGGCAGCGGAAGCTCAACCCCGACGACGAGCTGCGCAAACCGTCCGACGCCCCACGCCGTCAGCGCGGCGAGTCCGAAGGTCATCCCGACGATACGCATTGCGGTCACAACCGCAGATGCAGCTCCCCGCAGTCCCACGTCCACAGAGTTGGTCGCGGCCAGCGCGATCGGCGCGATTAGCAGTCCGAAGCCGAGTCCGGCGGTCGCCAGGTGAATGGTCATGGCCGGATCCGCGATGTCCAGTCCCCATCCGCTCATGAACGCGTAGCCCAGCGCGATCAGCAGCAGCCCCATCACCGAGGGCACACGGTAGCCGAAACGCTGGGCGGCGTAGCCCCCAGCCACGGCTCCGAAGGGTATGGCGATGGTCATGCGCATCAGCATAAGTCCACCGTCGAGCGCGGTCAGGCCAAGCACCGTGTTTGCCATGAGAGGCACCGTGACCATCCCGATTATCAGTGCTGCTCCCAGCAGCAGGTGGGTCATGTTCGCCGAGCTGAAGGAGACCGCCCGAAACATCTCAAGCGGTATCAGAGGCTCAGAAGTCGTTCTCTGGCGCAGCAGGAACAGGCCGAAGGTCACGATCGTTGCGAGAACGTAGACAGCGAAGGGCCAGCCGAGCGCGTCGATCCTGGACAGAGCCAGCGTTAGCGTGGACAGGCTGATCGCGATCAGCCCACCACCGATGTAGTCGATGCGGGCGGGATACCTCGGACTCGGCCCCAGCATAAGGAGCAGCATCACCAGCACCAGCGCACCGAGTGGGATGTTGATCCAGAACACCCAGGGCCAGTCGAGAAACCGGCTGATCAGCCCGCCCCAGAGCGGGCCTATGACTCCTCCGGCCTCAGCAGACGCTCCCATCAGTCCCAGCGGGACCGCCCTGCGCTCCGGCTCGAACAGGTCTCCAACTATGGCGATCGAGATGGGCACAAGCGCCCCTGCGCCTACCGCCTGCACCACGCGCGCGGCTATGAGCCACGTCAGGCTCGTGGTCAGCGCGGCCACAACCGACCCGGCCATGAAGATGAGCATCGATGCTACGTACATGTTGCGGTGTCCCCAAGCATCCGACATGCGCCCCATCAGGGGCATCGCGGCGACGTACCCGAGCAGGTACCCCGTGATGGTCCACGACGCGCGGTCGAGCTCGTTGATCTGCACCCTGAGATCGAACATGATCTCCGGGAGCACCGTGACGATGACGGTCTGGTCGTCCGCCGCGATGAACACTCCAACGAAGACCGGCAGGAGAGCGAGGTATGGGGACTTGCGGAGACCGCTCATCCGGGCGGTTCTATCGTAACCTGCTCGTTGAACTCAGAGAGCGTGATGGTGCGCACGACACCGTCTGGTTCTATTGCGGTGAGACGGCCGTCGAGTATCGCCCTTTGCAGGAACAGACTATCCGAGTCGATGGTAAGTCGCACGTTTACCGTGTTCCCCTCCATCAGACTACCGCCGAGCAGCGGTTCGAGGGCTTCCACCGGGAGAGCGCCTTCGATCACAAACTCTGTATCTGATTTCTCGGCCAGAACGGGACTCCGCACCTCTGTCATCATCGAGCCGATGCCGAGCTGTGGGTCGAAGAATCCAAGCGGGCTGACCTCTCTGGCTACCTGCTCCCACACCCCGGTCAGCGGGTTGGTCATGTAGCTGTCGTCACCGAGGGTGATCAGGCCGGACCGAACGGCGAAGTTGCCAACCGTCCCGGCAAATTCGATAGACACAGCGTCGGGATTGACTACTCTACCGTCGGCCTCGGTGACAGTGAGGGTCTCAGTCAAAGGCGTGCCACCCTCTCGATTGTGTTCGAGCTGGAACCGGAAGGTGTTCAGCGCAGACGTCGCCTCACCGGAGCGGGCCAGCAGAGCGGCAACGTCAATGGGAGTGGGCGTCGGCGCCGGAACAGCCGTGGGGTCTGGCTGTGGACTGTGCCCGCAGCCGACAAGCATTACTGCGATGAGCACTGTTCCAAGCAGAGTGGCGATCGTGGAGTTGACCGTCATGACTTCGTTCGCCGGCCTGTGGTGGCCGTTTCGACTATGGACTGGCCTGCATCTCTGCTCAGCGAGCCTCTATGGGAGATCCCAATAGCGGACTCGCGATGAGACGCGCTCGACCTGTCATCGGATGCGCGAGCAACTCGCACCCCAGTATGAACGAGGGCTAAGCCTCCGGATACCTGTTCCTGTCCGGAGCGAAGATCGAGTCCTGTGGCAGGTCGGGCATCCGCCTGCGCCTGACAAAGGCGGACACGAAGCGACTGGAGACCACAGTCAGCGCGGCAGCCCCTGCGATCCCGAGTGGAACTCCCTTGAGGACCTGCCGTCGTGTGAACCCGCGCTTCGGCTCATTTCTGTCGTTCATTCAAAGCTCTCTTCGTGAGTGGATTTTCGATACGGCGCCATTATACAGGTATCACCACGCAGGTGTAAGGCAGACGCAGGCTCCAGGCACGACGCCTTCCTGTGATGTTCCCACCGGCTTCATCGAGCTTGACACGGGCAGATTCTGAGTTAACAATCGGCTGCGTCGACCGGTCATTCAGAACTGGAGGCCATTGTGTCCACAAAGTTGGTTCAAGCTACGTTCGGCGTTGGCGAGTCGGACCTTCCCAGGCTGGCGCTTCCCGTACACAGCCTGCCTGACAGGTATAAGTCGTACACCCAGACCAGAGAGGATGACCTGGACAACACCAAGATGGCCGTTAACGGGTTCCCCGGCGCGACGGAAGAGCGCTTCGTGGAGATCGGGCGGGTCAACGGGTTTGTTCGAGAGTTCTGGTCCCCGTCGGTGGACCAGAACGTCGATGGCGCCGATGTCGTGGTGGGATCGGTGGCCCACCTGTTCAACACGCCGGACGGAGTGCACGACTGGATACACGACGTCTTCCTGAGCGACTTCTTCAATAACATCGGAGCCGACGCCGGTGAGGATCAGATACTCGTAGCGGCTGATCAGTTTACCCCAGAAGGGTTTTTCGACGAGGCGGTTGGGCTCCTGGCCAGCTACAACAGGAACGGGCGCCCCATCACGGCCACGATAGTCGACTTCAGGGTCGGCAGGATCCTCGGGGTAGCCTACGTAGCGACAACCGGAGACCACGCGCGCATAGACGAAGTCACCGAGCTCGGCATCAAGATGGAAGAGTCCATTGTCGGCGTAGTTCTTGGGGTGTGAGACACAAGCAACTACTTCGGTCAACAAGGTTGCAAATGCCTGTTTCGTGATGCTGTACCAGTTTGGTCGGTCATACACATGTAGGGGCAATCCCTTGTGGTTGCCCATGTTGGCCATCATGCTCAAGGCGCCCACAAGGGACGCCCCTACGTTTGGGCCTCCGACTGAATTGATACAGTCTCCTGTTTCGTAGACATCTTTACATCAAGAAATCACCGCACTATGATGTCTACATGAGGACCACATTAACCCTTGATGACGATATTGCTGACTCCCTGAAGGAGCGCGCCCGGCTGCTGGACATCTCTTTCAAGCAGGTGGTCAACGACACTTTGCGTCGAGGCTTGTCACCCTCAGGAGTTCAGACCACTCCACGCCGATACAAGGTTGTCCCGAACCGAAGCGGACTGGTACCTGGCGTCGATCCGCTAAAGCTGAATCAACTTAACGACCAGCTCGAAGCTGACGAGTTTGCAGGGCGTACCCCAGCTTGATCGTGCCGGACCTCAACCTGCTGGTCTACGCTCACAACGAAGGCGCGCCATTTCATAGCGCCGCAATTAGATGGTGGGAAAGCCTGGTCAATGGTACGGAGAGGGTTGGGATTCCATGGGTCGTTTCAGTCGGGTTTGTAAGGCTGATGACCCATCCCAGAGTACTCGTACATCCGGTAACGCCAGAGGACGCGGTTGAATACGTCCAAGGGTGGTTCCAGTTTCCTCACATCACTCCCATCAATCCTGGCGCCGATCATATGAATTACTTCAGGCGAAGCCTGAGCGCTGCAGGAGTCGGCGGGAATCTCGTGACAGACTCCCATTTAGCCGCGCTGGCAATCGAGTACCAGGCCGAGGTCCACTCAAATGATGGCGACTTCAGTCGATTTCCCGGCCTCCGTTGGCGCAACCCACTCTAGTCGTGGATCGTAACTGGTCCCGGATACCTCGCGATACTATTCCAACGCGGCTCCGCCACACTTCTACTAACCAACCACTTCATATCACAGAGCCTGTGTCAGCTTGGTAGGTGAACACTTCACCCTCACCCTAGCCCTCTCCCGTCAAGGGAGAGGGGATTATCGATCCTGCAAGGCGGCGCATACTAAACTCACACAGTCTCATGTCACACTGATCTCTTGCATCGGAGTCGGTCTAGCAGTACCGTAGGGGTTGTGAGACCCGCGCTAAAAAGCGGCATCAGACACAAGTGCTGTATGCCTACGACGGACTGAATCTCGCCATGACATTGCATCCCGT
Organism: Dehalococcoidia bacterium; assembly: GCA_965116415.1. Taxonomy (GTDB): domain Bacteria; phylum Chloroflexota; class Dehalococcoidia; order Lucifugimonadales; family UBA1123; genus VXRN01. The sequence continues at coordinate 2,978,467 of OZ220693.1, read as the reverse complement.
AATTCTTGCCGGGGGATCGGGGACCAGGCTCTGGCCGCTCTCGAGAGAGTTCTACCCAAAGCCTTTCCTGTCCATTTCAGACAGCCATTCGATGCTGCAGGACACCGTCCTGAGACTGGACGGCGTAGCTGAGGTGGCCGACCCGATTGTGGTGTGCAACGAGGAGCACAGGTTCCTCGTTGCCGAACACTCCCGGCAGATAGACCGACTGCCCACCTCTATACTCTTGGAGCCAGTTGGACGCAATACCGCGCCCGCACTCACGCTCGCCGCCCTGGCGCTATCGGAGCAGTCAAGTAATGGCGCCAGTCCGGTGATGCTTGTACTTCCGGCGGACCACGTCATCTCTGACGTGGTCGAGTTCCAGCGTGCGGTCACGATCGCGGCGGAACTGGCGGAGCATGACTACATAGTGACCTTCGGGATCACGCCCAGCTTCCCCAGTGTCGGGTACGGCTACATTCGACGGGGGGACGCATTCTTCAACGGATTCAAGCATGTCCCGTACCGCGATACGGGGCCCGAGTCGGCGATGGCCTACGAGCTTGCCGAGTTCGTGGAAAAGCCTGACCTCGACACCGCACGGTCGATGCTCGAGACCGAGGAGTTCCTGTGGAACAGCGGAATGTTCGTGCTGCGAGCGTCGTCATGGCTGGAGGAGATCGAGCGCTTCAGGCCCGACATCGTCGACGCCTGTCGCAGCGCCCACGCCAGCGGTACGCACGACGGCCTCTTCTTCCGTCCCGACCCGGAGACCTTCGCGGCGTGCCCGCCGGACACGATCGACTACGCCGTAATGGAGCGCATCGTCGGCTCGGATGACAGCCGCCATGCGCTGGTAGTTCCCATCGATGCCGGCTGGTCTGACGTGGGCTCGTGGGCAGCGATCATGGACGTGAGCGACAAGGACGAAAACGGCAACGTGGTTCGCGGCGACGTGTACACGCACGAGATGCGGAACTCGATGATCTTCGGTCACAACCGCCTGGTCGCCGCAATCGGCCTCGAAGACGTGATAGTCGTCGACACCCCGGACGCTGTTCTCGCAGCAGACCGAAACCGCGCTGAGGACGTGCGAGAGCTCGTCGAGCAGTTGAAAGCCGAGGGCAGACCGGAACGCGAGTACCACCGTCGGGTGCCCAGGCCGTGGGGCTGGTACGAGGTCATCGACTTCGGCGACCGCTTCCAGGTCAAGCGCATTACGGTCAATCCAGGTCAGGCGCTGTCGCTGCAGATGCACCATCACAGGTCCGAGCACTGGGTAGTGGTCAGCGGCACGGCGAAGATCGTGAAGGACGATGGCGAATCGCTGCTGTTCGAGAACGAGTCTGCATACGTGAAGGTCGGCGAGACTCACAGGCTGGAGAATCCGGGCACAATTCCTCTCGAAATAATCGAAGTACAGTCAGGAAGCTATCTCGGGGAAGACGACATTGTCCGGTTCGATGACCGGTACAATCGCGGATAGAGGAGTCCCATGACTAACGACCAATCGAACGCGATGATTGGCGTGCCGCCGCGTATTCTGCTGGGTCCCGGGCCGTCGATGGTCAACAACAGGGTGCTCCAGGCGATGATGCAGAACATGATCGGCTACCTGGACCCTGACTACGTCGAAATCATGGACCAGGTCTCCGGACTTCTGGGAGAGGTGTTCCAGACTAAAGAGGCGTACACGATGGCGCTCTCAGGAACCGGGTCGTCCGGCATGGAGGCAGGGCTGTCCAGCATCCTGGAACCCGGCGACACGGTAATCGTGTGCATCTACGGCTACTTCGGCGAGCGGATGGTCGACATGGCTACACGTGTCGGTGCAAACGTCGTTGCGCTGCGCTCCGACTGGGGCAAGCCATTCCCAGAGGAGATGCTGGAAGAGGCACTCAACGAGAACGACAACGTCAAGCTCGTGGCAGTGATCCACGCCGAGACTTCCACCGGCATCAGGCAGCCGCTGGAGGGCATGTCCAGGCTTGCCAGCGAGCACGGAGCGCTGTTCATGGTTGATGCGGTGACGTCGCTGGGCGGCAACGAGGTCGCCTTCGACGATCTGGGCATCGACTACTGCTACAGCGCGACCCAGAAGTGCCTGGGATGTCCGCCCGGACTGTCGCCGGTCGCGGTCAGCCAGCGCGCCATGGAGTCCATCAGATCGCGCGAGACTCCGCCCGCATCGTGGTACCTGGACCTCAACCTGAACGCCAACTACTGGTATGCCCCCAGGGTGTACCATCACACGTCTCCCGTCAGCATGGTGCTCGCGCTTGGCGAAGGGCTGCGTGTCGTGCTCGAAGAGGGCCTCGAAAACCGTTTCGCCCGTCACGAGCGCAACTCTGAGGCGCTGAGATCCGGACTCGAAGCTCTTGGACTCGAAGTCGTGACGCCCGAAGGCTACAGGCTCGCCCAGGTGACGCCGGTCTGGATACCCGAGGGCGTGGACGACGCCGAAGTGAGGGCGAAGCTGCTGGGCGACTACAACATAGAAATTGGCAAGGGCCTCGGCGCGTTCGACGGCAAGGTCTGGCGGTTCGGACTCATGGGAGAGTCCAGTCGTCCCGACTACGTGCTGCTCGCGCTGTCGGCCATGGAATCAGTGCTGCCGCAGGTCGGATATGAAGTCGCGCCAGGCGCGGCCGTCTCGGCGGCAAGTCGAGTCCTTTAAGAGGAGTTCCACATGTACGTAATCATCGCACCTATCCAGATCAAGGAAGGCTACAAGGAGCGGTTCATAGAGGAGATGATCGGAGACGCCCGCGGCTCGGTAAACGACGAGCCGGGATGCCTGCGATTCGACGTCATCCAGGATGCCGAGGACGAGAACCGCATCTGGCTGTACGAGGTCTACAAGGACGAGGACGCCTTCCACGCCCACACTCAGGCGCCGCACTTCGCCAAGTGGCGCGACGCCACCGCCGACTGGCGCGAGGACTCAGGCCTCCAGGGCGCGGGTCGGGGTGCCACCAACATCTGGCCCCCGGACGACGAGTGGGCGTGACTGGTATCGGGAGTTGGTGTTTGATCTCTGGCACGCCCAGGAAAACATCGGCGAGATTAAGGTAGAACAGTTCGCGAAGACCGTCTAGCCAGAAGGCTCCCGACCCTCACTCACGCCTGAACTCCTCGCGCATCTGGGAGAGTCCCATAGGACCTAGCGATAGCGCGCGGGTGTGCCACTCCTTGAGGTCGAACGCAGACCCCAGCCGCTGCTTTGACTCCTCGCGGGCCGCAAGCCACTCGCGCTCACCGACCTTGTAGCTGATCGCCTGACCAGGAATGCCAAGGTAGCGGCTGACCTCACTGGCCACGAAGTCCGCTGGGAAGTGGCTCTTCACGTTGATGAACTCGAGGCCGAGTTCGCGACTCCACAACTCGCCGGGATGGAAGTCCTGCCCGGCTGGTATGGCGAGCTCCAGGTGCATTCCGATGTCGATGATCACGCGGACCGAACGGAGCGCCTGCGCTCGCAGCATTCCGAGGTAGTAGTCCGGGTTTTCGAGGTAGCCAAGCTCGCCCATCAGACGCTCAGCGTACAGCGCCCAGCCCTCGATCTGGCCGGACGTTCCTCCCAGAAGGCGCTGGAACCTGGATAGCTGCTCAGACAGCGCGACAGTCGTGCCCAGATGAAAGTGGTGACCGGGAACGCCCTCGTGGTAGGCGATCGAGACTTCGCCCCACAGCGGGAACCGTGTCTTGCCGCCTGTTGGATACCAGGTGCGGCCCGGTCGGGAGAAGTCTTCGGAAGGCGGAGTGTAGTACATCGCCAGCGCACCGCCCGGAGGGGCGATAAGCGCCTCGATCTTCTTCACTGGCTCGGCTATGTCGAAGTGCGTGCCTTCCAGTTCGGCGATTGTGCGGTCCTGGAGGTCCTGCATCCAGGCTGTGAACTCCTCCTCGCCCTCGATGGCCCTGGCCGGGTCTGTCTCCAGCAGGTCTTTCGCGGCCTCGACTCCCTGGCCGGGTGCGATCTTCTCCGCCGTCTCAGCCATCTCGGACTCGACCCACGCGAGCTGTTCCCAACCCCACTCGTAGGTGTCCTGGAGATCGAGCTCGATGCCGTTGTACGAACGGGCTCCGAGCGAGTACCTTTCCTCTCCGACCGCATCTCGTTCGGATGCTCCCGGGACATAGGTCTCCCGGAGGAAGCGGGCCATGTCGGTCACTCCCTCTTCGGCTGTGCTTGCCGCGGCGGCGAGGTCTGACCTGAGGCCGGCAGAGCCCACGTTTGACCCATCGAATGCCTCGACGAGAGCCCGGAAGAACGACTCGTGGCCCTCGGTCGCGCCTGTCCATACGTCGCACTGGTCCGCGGTCTCGCTCGCCTGTCGCCTGGCGACGACGAGGTCGCGACTCAGCCCCTCTTCGAGTGTGCGACGATAGCTGTCGAGTGCCGCCGGGATGCGCGCCATACGGGACGCTATGTTGCTCCAGTGCTCCTCGGTCTCGCGAGGCATCAGGTCGAACACCTGCCGGACGCTATGCACCGGGCTGTGAATCATGCTCAGGCTTCGGAAGTGCTGGTTGGCGTCGTGCTGGTCCAGGTTGAGCCTCAGGCTGTCACGCATTGCGTCGCGGGCGATGCGGTCGCGCTCGTCCTCAACTTGAGCGGACTCCAACTCGGCAAGTGTATCGCGGTCGAGCTGTGCCTGGGCCTCGTTCGCCTCGGGCGAGAAGTCGTTCATCTCGTGGTCGTGTCCGGGTACGCCCATGTAGGTTGCGCTGATCGGACTCATCGCGGCGACGCGCTCAACGTACCTGTCGGCAATGTCGAATACTTGGGACATTTTCTGTATGCTCACTCCGTTGACAAAGATTCAGAGAGCAAAAGTCTATCACAGCGATTCCCGCGCACCGTCCGGTGATCGCCAGACTCTTCCAGGAGGGACCATCCAATGGAAAAACGCAGGCTTGGACGCACTGGACACGAGAGCACCGTCGTCACCTTCGGGGCGTACTCAGTCGGTTACCTGGATCAGGACGAGGCCGACCAGGCAATTCAGCTTCTGCTCGACCACGGAGTCAATCACATCGACATAGCTCCATCCTATGCCCAGTCGATGGAGAGAGTCGCGCCTTGGATGCCTGAGCTCAGGGAGAAGATGTTCCTGGGGTCGAAGACGCGGTTCCGAAGCCGTGACGAGGCTTGGCGAGACGTCGAGAGCATCATGAAGCGGATGAAAGTCGAGGACTTCGACCTCTTCCAGCTACACTCGGTCGTCAACATGCACGAGCTGGACCTCGCCACCGCCGACGGAGGCGCGCTGGAGACTCTGGTCGAGATGCGAGAGCAGGGCCTGACCAAGTGGTTGGGAATCACCGGACACGGCCCCTATGTACCGAGCACGATTCTTGAGAGCCTGAACCGGTTCGACTTCGACACTGTCATGTTCCCGCTGACCCCGGCGATGGCCAGGGACTCTAACTACCGGCGTGACTCGGAGGCGCTGCTTGCCGAATGCGCTGCACGCGACATCGGAATCCAGACGATCAAGATGATCGCCCGGGGCGGATGGGGAACGGGGTCGCGTGACCTCCACACATGGTACGACCCGCACCGCAATCAGGAGGACATCGACCGTTCACTGTGGTGGGTGCTGTCCCAACCGATGCACACCGCGCCGAGCTCAGGCGAGATCACCCTGCTGCCAAAGGTGCTGGACGCGGCCCAGCGGTTCACGCCAATGACGAGGGAAGAACAGGAGGCTGCGGTCGCGGCCCAACAACCGCCGCTGCCACACCCGGAACTCGCGATTGTCGCGGCTGGGTGAGGACATCCGTGAAGAAACCTTGAACAGGGGATTAGACTCTCGACATCTATTCCGTCGTTAGATCTTCGACTTCCACCTGATGCCAGAATACGTTTCCAGACTCGATGTCAGGGTTGACGCGGTCGTCCTTGCGCACTCCCGCGATGACTGCAACCGAGTCCATACCTGTGAACCTTCTGAGGAAGTCGGCATTGCGGATAGCACGTTCGGTATCCCGCCCGTTGACCGTGTATGAAATCTCCGCCGCGATGTAGCCGGGCTCCCCAGTATCAGTATTTACTGCCTCTATAACCAGGTCAGCTAACCTGAAGCTGCGTAACGCACTCGCTGAAATACCGTCAGTGTCAGCCTCGTCAACCATGTCATAGAGGTCGTCAACATTCAGCGTGCGTACACTGCGGTAGCCCACTTCACGAGTGAGGCGCCTGGTCTGCTCTCTGACCATCTCACTGGCGTGCCTGGACCTGAAGAACGCCATGTCCTGCTCGAACCTCCCTAAGCGTCGGTCCAGAGCCTGCAGGTGCGCGTTGACAGTATCGAACTGCCGGTCGATGGCCTCAAATCGCCGGTCGATAGCTTCGAATCTTTGGTCAATTGCCTCGAATCTTTGGTCAATGGCTTCGAATCGCCGGTCGATGGCTGCCATGCGCTCATCATTCGTTCTGGCATACTCAGCGAACCTCGCAGGCAGCTCAAGCAACTCGCGGGTCAGGATGCGGCTGCGCAAAGCATCCATCCACTCTGGGTTTTCGTCCAGGACGCGAATCAGGTCTTCGATTGTGTTGATGGTCGTCATGATTGGCGCTCACTTAGCCAGCATTATATCAACACTGGTTTGCACCAAGATAATGGCCGCAGAGTTTCAGCCGATCCGTGTATCTAGCAACTGACGAATCGACTCCGTGTGCTCCGGGTAGTGCCTGAATGTGTTGCTGCCGATGACGTCGGAGGGCGCCCATTCGGCTGGCATACCCTCGAAGTGTGCGGCGTCGTTAAGCGCCTCTTCGGGCAGTAGCTCAAGTTGCTCGACCAGGGCCGGGAACACCCAGGCAACTTCAGTCCGCACCTCTTCGAGAGACATGCCGGAGACTTCCCCGTGAACGGCGCTGTTTCGCTCCTCCAGCGGCAGCGCCCACCAGTCGGAGCCTGACAGGGCGCGAGCCTTGAGCATCCCGATCATCTCGCGCTCGTACCACATCACGTGGGCGAGGATGTCCTTGACCGACCAGTCGCCTTCGACTCCCGGCTTCAGCATCAGGTCGTCTGGCACCCGGGCCATGAGTTCGTTCCAGCGTTCACGTTCCGACTTCACGCGATCGATGAACTCGCGCTTGTTCACTAGACGACTCCCTCTTCCCTGAGTGTGCCGACATCGGAGGCGGTCAAGCCGAGCACCTCGGCGAGTACCTCCTCCGTGTGCTCGCCGAGCAGTGGCGGCGGCTGTATCTCGACGTCGTTGCCTGCGACCTTGATGGGACATCCGATCACCTGGTAGTCGCCCCGGACGGGGTCGTGTATGTCCACAACCATCTCGCGCTCTTTCAGGTGTGGGTCGGCCAGCACTTCCAGTGAGTCCTGTACTGCGCCTGCCGGGTACCCCAGGTCGGTGAAGATCTCCATCGCCTCGTGTTTCGTGACCGTGCGCGTCCACAAGCTGACGATCTCCTCGACCTCGCGTCCGCGCTCCTGGCGGGACTCGGCAGTGGCGTAGCGGGGATCGCCAATAAGATCAGCGCGTCCGGCAAGCGCGAGTACCGTGTCCCACGCGTCGCCAGCCAGGACCAGCGCAACGAAGTCGTTCGGTCCACCGGGCTTGCACGGGTACAAAACAGACGGACCTCCCCACGTGCGGTTGCCCTCTCGCGGGATGGGCTTGCCGGTGTTGAACGTGTCGATCATGCGGATTCGCATGAGGTTGACGATGCCGTCCTGCATCGCTACCTCGACACGCTGCGCCTCGCCCGTGGCGTCGCGCTGTCTCAGCGCGGCCAGCATACCAATGCCGGCGTGTAGGCCGGTGCCGGAGTCTCCGACGCCGGGGGCGACGAAGGTCGGCTCCCCGTCCGAATCTCCCTGCGCACTCATGGCTCCACCCATCGCCTGCGCGATGTGCTCGAAGCTCTTCACGTGGGAGTGAGAGCCATAGCTCCCGAAGCCCTTGATGGTGCAGTAGACGATCTTCGGATTGGTCTGCTTCAGCACATCGAAGTCGAGGTCGAACCTCTCCATCTGGCCCGGCCCGTAGTTCTCGACAACTATGTCGGCCCTCGCGACGAGGTCGAGCAGGATCTCCCGCCCACGCTCGCTCTTCAGGTTGAGCGTGATGCTGCGCTTGTTGGCGTTGAAGACGATGTAGTAGAAGCTGTCTACGTCCTCGGAGATGGCGCGCTCGTGGCGAGTCCTGTCGCCGACGCCCGGCTGTTCGACCTTGATAACGTCGGCTCCCAGAAAGGCAAACAACTGGGTACACGAAGGCCCGGCCTGCACCTGCGTGAGGTCGACTATGCGTATCCCTTCAAGTGGACCCAACCCTAGCGGCCGAACTCGGCGGCTATGCGCTCGCCGACTAGATTCTCCTCGCCCTCGTACAGTCCGAAGACGTGAATGTCGATGTGCTCCTCGCCCTCGCGAACGCGTGTCCAGATTGGCGGGTCACCGGCCTTGAGCCTGTCGACGAGGTCCTGCGCGGTGAATCCGGCGACGTCAGGATCGACCTCGAGATGCACGCCGAACGGCTGGTGACCGATGATGTTGTCGATCAGTTCGGCCTTCAGGCCGGGGATGTTCCTGAGCGGTGTCAGGATGGTCTGGCTTCGCTGTTCGACCTCGGCGAGCCGGGACTCGTGGTCCATTGTGAGCCAGCGCTTGGTCGCCGCGACCGCGCCGATCATCTCCTGCCGGTCGACCTTGTGCGGCCTGCCGATGCCCCTGATCCGGCGTCCCTCGTATCCAACGAACGACTGGTACCCGAGCTTGCGGATCATGTCCTCGGTGCCGAGCGCGAGTCCTGTCGACTGCGGAGCGCCCATATACTTGGCGGCGATGCACTGGAAGTCGGCGCCCATGCGCACGTACTTGCCGAAGTTGTCCAGCGGGTAGATCTGTCCGGCCGCATCGACCGTGACCATGATCCCATGCTCGCGGGCTATCTCAATGCAGTCTTCCAGAGGGAGGACGTTTGGATCGGGGTCCTGCTCTACTGCGTAGAAGTGGACTGCGGCCGTGTTGGGGCCGATGGCGTTCTCGAGGTCCTCTCGCGTCGTTCCGTCGTCAGTGCCGAACTCTACGAGCTTGGCGCCGGAGGTCTCAAGGCAGCGGTCGTACCAGTAGCGCTGACGCCTCTGGATGAGGAACTCATTCTTCATCCCCGTGGTGTCGGGGAGCTGCTGGATCCTGTCGTCGTCGTCGCCAGCCATCACGGCAGCGGCGGCCAGGGTCAGGGCCGATCCGGCTCCAGAAGTCACCCAAGCCGCGGGCACGTCAGCCATCTCAGCGATCGCGCGTCCGGCCTTCTCCTCCAGTTCTACCAGCGGGATGTAGGCGACACCGGCCGCCTCCATCGCCTCCACCACCTCGGGCACAGGAGTCGAGCCGCCCAGCAGCGTGACGCTGCCTATGGCGTTGACTACCGGCTGCGCTCCGATTTCCTTGTAGATCGCGCCCCATTCAGTGTCAGCCATTTAAGGTCTCCTTGTACTTCATTAGACGTGCGTTCCGACGTGTGAATTGCCACGCCATATGCTACTCCAAGTACAGGCCAGTCACAATAGTCGGCCGCAAGCGGAGTCCCCATGCAGAGGGGACTCCGCCCGGACTGCTACTGGCAGTCCTCCAGCCCGGGGCTATCAACGTCGCTGTGGACAGTGTCACGTAGAGCCTGAGGGAGGCAGCCTGTGAGCTGGTTGCCGCCGAGCCAGAGTCCACGCAGAGTAGGAAGGTCTCCCAGGACAGGCGGGATCGAACCCGTCAGGTCGTTCTCGGACAGGAAGAGCAGCTGCAGGTTGGTCAGGCCGCCAAGCTCAGCTGGGATCTCCCCAGACAGCGAGTTGCCGTGCAGATCAAGATACCTAAGCTCTGACAAGGAGCCGAGTTCAGCCGGGATGTCGCCGGTCAGCCCGTTGTCCCTGATCGATATGAGCTGCACTTCGTCCAGCCCGCCGAATTCAGCGGGGATGCTGCCGGTGAGCTTGTTGTTGTCCAGCACAATGAACGCAAGCTCAGCCAATCTCCCGAGACTCTCAGGAATATCGCCAGTGAGCTGGTTGTTCGCCAGGTTTATCTCTCTCGTGTTGACCGAATTGCCCAGCATGTCGGGTATCTCACCTGTAAGCATATTGTTGCCAAGGTGCAGCGCCTCGATGTAGAGCAGGTCGCTAAGCTCCTCCGGTATCTCACCTGTAAGCTGGTTGTCGCTCAGGTTCAACCTGGACAGGAACCTGGGATCGGCAAGTTCTGACGGAATCTCCCCCGTTAGCTGGTTGCCACTTAGATTGAGCCTCAGAAGACGATCTATCTCGCCGAATGAGGCCGGCACAGTACCGGTTAGCTGGTTCCCGTTCAGGTCGATTCCAAGCAGGTCTTCCATACCGCTCAGGTCGGGGATCTCACCGCTCAGCTCGTTGCCGTTGAGGTGCATGTGTACCATCTTGGCGAGGTTGTTGAGCTCGGCCGGAAGCTCGCCGGTCAACTTGTTGTTCTCCAGGTGCAGGTCTTCCAGTTCGGCCAGGTCGCCCAGTTCTGGCGGAATCTCGCCAGTCAGTTGGTTGTTGCGAAGGTCCAGCCTTTCCAACTGGGTGAAGTCACTAATCCAGGTCGGAATCTCACCGGTCAGCTTGTTGTCGCTGAGATCAATCCCAAGCAGATCTGTGAGATTCGCCAGTTCTTCCGGTATCTCACCGGTCAACTCGTTGAAGTCGAGATGGACGTGCGTCAGATTCTCGAAGTTGCCAAACTCAGGCGGTATCTCTCCAGTCAGGCGGTTATCTTCCAGGTGGAGGTCATTTATTTCTGTAAGGCTTCCCAGTTCGCCTGGAATCTCTCCGCTCAGTTGGTTACTCCGCAAGTCCAATCTGGTCAGTTTGGAGAAGTCGCCAAAACCTGACGATATGGAGCCGGTAAGTCCATTATCGCTGAGGTCCAGCCTTCTCAAGTTGACGAGCTTGTCCAGCTCGGATGGAATAGGCCCTGCCAGGTCGTTTCTTTCGAGATCGAGGTCTTCCAACCTGGCCAGGAGTCCCAACTCTGACGGGACTGCACCACTTAGCTCATTGTCACTGAGATCGAGGTCTTCCAGCTTCGTGAGGTTGCCAAGTTCGGGCGGTATGGCACCGGTTAGCTCGTTATTGCTGAGGTCAAGGTCCTCCAGGCTGGAGGCATCCCCAAGCTCTGACGGAATCTCACCTGTCAGCTCGTTGTCGCTCAGTTCCAAGTATTCGAGCTTGGATAAGCTGCCCAATCCCGGAGGAATCTGTCCGGTCAACTCACTGTCACTCAGCCTTAGTCTCGTCACTCGCAGTGGTACACCGCTAATGGTTACACCGTCCCAGTCCATGATCGGGATGTCGTAGCTCCAGTTGAGCTCGGCGTCTCCTGCCAAAACGTCGCGGGCTTCAATGAGTGTTGCACAGTCCCGCACGAGTGGTGGCTGGTCCTGGGCGTCCTGTGCATCCACGCCTTCGGAACAGAGCGCACATGGGTCCTTAATGTCCGCACGAATCGTCAGGTCGTCGTTGTTCAGCAGCGCCCTGGGCATACAGCCTGTGATGCTGTTGCCGTCGAGGAACAGGTATTCCAGCTTGCCGAGGTCACCCAGCTCGAACGGGACCCCGCCGGTCAGCCGGTTGTCATCCAGCATGAGATGACGAAGCCTGGATAGATTGCCCAACTCAGCGGGAATCTCGCCTGTCAGCCTGTTGTTGTCCAGGTAGAGGTAGGTGAGCTCGGTGAGACTCCCGAGCTCGGCCGGGATATCTCCCGTCAGTTGATTTCCACTGATATCCAGGACCTCCAACCCGTCGAGGTTTCCCAGTTCCGCAGGAATAGACCCGTTCAGTTCACTCTCAGGAAGTTTCAGACCGACCACGCGGGAAGGTGAGTTGAACACCCTCACACCGTCCCAGTCCCGGATTGCGAGGTCGGCGCTCCAGTTCAGGTCAACACTCCCCGCAAGGGCCTCACGCAGTCCCAGGAGTGTATTGCAGTCCTCGGCGAGTGCCGCGTTTGAATCAGCATCTGGGACAGACCCGCCCTGCTCGCAGTTCGCGTTGTCGTCAGACGCGATCACCGCGCTGGAATGTGAGCCGTAAGCCGCAATCGCTACCAGTACCAGCGCGATGCATAGTGAAAGCCACCTGGCGTTCGACAGAATTCTTGGTTGTGCTGTTGAACTTGACTCGAACACGTGCGCCATCCATCTCCTCCCTTGGATCTGCTCACTACCGTCCCACATCCTCGTTCGCCATCCGACCCATGTTGTCAGAGACAGGGGCAATCGAGCCTGCTATTCGGCAAACTGGGATGATACGGGAGAGGCCTCTGGCAATTCCACCTGAGCTTCATCTTGGCGTGTGCTTTGACGCACGCCGAATCTCATACGCAATTTGATCAAACCACCGTGATAGAGAGACGTGAGCGATGTAACAGCTTCTCGGCTGAAGAGGCAAGGTCATCATGGCTGCCCAACTGTTCGACAGAGGCGATGTATACTTGAGAGGCACAAATGTGGAGGTGGCAATGGCGACCGCAAGGGAAAAACAGAAGCTGCTGACTGCTGACGACCTGCTCCGTCTGTACAGCGAAGGAGTACGGGGAGAGCTTATCCGGGGGGTGCTGCACGAGACCATGGCTTCAGGTGAAGAGCACGGCGAGATTGTTACGAATATCGTGCTCATCCTCGGTGGTTTCGTCAAACCAAGGCGGCTGGGTCGGCTTGTAGCATCCGACGTCGGAGTGAGATTAGAGCGTGACCCGGACACGGTGCGGGAGCCAGACCTGGCATTCGTATCAGCCGAGAAGAGGCCCCTGGACATTCGAAATACAGGCTATCTCGAAGTGGTCCCAGACCTAGTGGTGGAGATAGTGTCGCCCAGCGATCGACCGGCAGACGTAGTGGAGAAGGCACAGATGTGGCTGAGCTTCGAGGCCAGACTGGTGTGGGTGGTGTATCCCGACACTCGAACGGTGGGAGTGTACCAACCGGACGCTACCGAAGTCATGCTTGGAGAAGGCGACGCCTTGGACGGCGGAGCGGCGCTGCCGGGATTCAGCTGCACGGTGCGGGACATATTCGAACTGTAGCTACAGTACGACCACTAGCTAACTATGACCCAACTACGCGACTACCAACGTGACCTCCTCGAACGAGTTCAGAAGGCGCGACAACTCACTCCAGTTCCGTGTTTCTCAGCAGGAAGTCGAGCACGACTTCGTTGAACCGCGTTGGGTTCTCGATGTTGGTCAGGTGGCCGGCGTCCTCGATGATTACTAGCTCGGAATCGCGGATCTTCTTGTGCATACCCTCGCTGACCTCTGGCGGAGTCAGCCTGTCGTACTCCCCGCATACGATGAGGGTAGGCACGCCGATCGAGGCTATGTTCAGAGTCTGGGGCTGAAGGCCTGACGCCTCGATCGCCTTGATGTAGGACTCCTTGTGGAGAGCCGCCATGCTGTCAACCAGGCGATTGAACGCCTCCCTGGAAGAGGTCGGGCCAATCAGGGTCTCAGCTACGGGCGGAGCCATCTCCGCGGGCATCTTGCCCTGGAGCAGCGGCTCCTTGCGCAGCCGGACGAACTCGACCCGCGCCTCCCACGAGGGGTGAAAGTCTCCGCTCCGCGTGTCGCACAGCGTGAGTGACAAGACTCTGTTCGAGTGCATCTCGTAGAAGTCCTGGATGATGCGGCCTCCCATAGACAGCCCGACCAGATGCGCCTTCTGCGCTCCGTAGTGGTCCAGGACCCGCTCGAGGTCACGGGCGAAATCCTTGAAGTCGAGGTCTCCTGCGTAGTCGTCCGACAACCCATACCCACGGGCGTCCCATGCGACAGTGGTGAAGTGCCTGGAGAACACAGGCAACTGGTCGCGCCAGTTCGTTCGATTGCCACCGATGCCGTGCAGCAGCACCAGCAGCGGCCCCTCGCCCTTGCGGTCTACTGCCAGTCGAACAGGGCCTGGGATAAACTCGGTCATCGCAGTTGCGGCAGTCAGCATGGACATCTCTCCAAGAAGTCTGTGGGTGGTTGGCGATTCGATCGTAACATCCCAGTCTCCACACCATAAACGCAAAACAGGGTAGACTGTACGCGAAAACGAAAGCCCGCACGGGAGAAACGAGGGAAGCCATGATTACAAAGTTTGACAGCCTGTACGCCGGTCACGTGGATATGGACAATGTCGGCTACGGCGGAGTAGCGGTGAACGACAGGCTGTTCGGGAACGATCACCTGATCACCGCGTACGACAAGGCGGAGGCGATAGCCAAGACGCTCGATAGATTGGGATTCGACACCTTCTGGATGGCTGAGCACCACTTCCAGCCCGAGGGGTACGAGTGTATTCCGAACCTGCTCATGCTGGCCGTCCACCTGGCGCACGTGACCGAGCGCATCAACATCGGCTGCGGTTTCAACATCGCTCCGATGTGGCATCCGCTGCGACTTGCCGAGGACTACGCAACTGCTGACATCCTCACCAACGGCCGGACCATCTTCGGAGTAGGACGCGGCTACCACACTCGCGAGGTCGACACGTTCGGCGCGCCTCTGATGGACCAGGAGGCCAACCGCAACCTGTTCGAGGAGCAGGTGGACATCATCTTCCAGTCGTTCAATGAAGAGTCGTTCTCGCACAAGGGCGAGTACTACACCATCCCGCCCGAGGTGCCGTACCGTGGCTACACGCTCAAGGAGATAACGCTGGTGCCCCGGCCTGTCAGGCTTCCCGTAGAGTGCTGGCAGCCAATCCAGAGCGCGACCCAGCGCGGGCTCGACTTCATGGCCAAGCACGGCATCAAGGGCATGATCGGCGGCGGAGTCGCCGAGGGCGGCGGGACGGACCGCGTAATCGAGGCATTCCGCGATGCCAACGCCCGCGCCGGGCGCGATCTTGAGCTGGGCGAGAACCTGTCGATCGGGTTCCACTTCTACATCGCCGACACGCAGGAAGAGGCCATCGAAGCCGCTGCGGGGTACTATGAAGAGAACCTCAAGATGTTCGGTCCGCTCCGGCTGGTCCGCGCGCTCAGCGATGAGCAGATCGATGCGATGTCCGATCCCAAGCGGGCGCCGACGGCTGACCTGCCCCGCGTCGAGGACGCCGTGAAGAACGGCGGATTCCTTGCCGGTCCGCCCGAGCAGATCATCGAGCAGCTCAAGAAGGTGGAGAGTGCCTATCCCGGACTCAACCGCGTCGGCGTAAGCCACCCCGTCGGGACGCCGCAGGCGGTCATCCTAGAGCAGATGGAGATGTTCGCCGAAGAGGTGATGCCCGCATTCAGCGGCAGAGCCGTGGAGGCCGTGCCCGCGGACTAGGGTTCCAGTCCATCAGTTAGACGCCAGGGGCTGAGTTGCTCTCGTAGCTACCAGCCCCTGGTCCTTACAACATCAACAAATCTACCCGGTTCAGTCTGCCTTTGACTGGGTCCACTTCGAAGCCGAGAGTCTCCAGGGCGGTTACTCCCATAATCGGAGGGTCATCATCACCTCCGAACACCACAGTCACGCCCTCTTCGACATCGCCGTAGGTCATGTTCACTGTTCCGGTATCGCGTACCACTGCGCCGCCAAACCCCTGGAATCGCCGTCGGTGTCTCCGCCGAATTCGCAGCCGGTCCAATACGCCTGCAGGCAATACGCTGAGTGTGGCACCCGTGTCCACAAGCACTCGTACGCTCTCGCTCACATCTGGGTTTGAAGGATTGGATACATCTACATCGATGTGAATGAATCCCATTACAAAATCCTAATATTTGATGCCATAGGCACAGTTCAACGGCGTTGGCTTCATCATATTCGGCAGATTAGACGCATTCCATCGCCGGGAATCGTCTACCACTTTCACGACTATAGCAAGGGGGTAGACCGCAGTCAACGTAGCGACACCATTCGCCGCGCCTGTACGGCTACTCCACCAGTCCCATGTTGGTCAGGATGAAGGCGAACTCCTCGGCGGATTCGTACATCTGCTCGTAGCGTCCTGATCGGCCTCCGTGGCCTGCACCCATGTTGGTCTTGAGCAGCAGCGGGTTGTCGTCGGTTTTCAGCGTTCGCAGTTTCGCCACGAACTTGGCCGGTTCCCAGTAGGTCACCCTGGGGTCGTTCAACCCGGCTGTCACGAGAATCGGAGGGTAGTCGCGTGACTCAAGCTGGTCGTACGGAGAGTATGATCGGATGTACTCGAAGGCGGCCTTGTCTTCTATCGGGTTGCCCCACTCAGGCCACTCCATTGGTGTAAGCGGAAGCGTGTCATCCAGGATTGTGTTGAGCACATCCACGAACGGGACGTGGGCTACTACGGCGCCCCACAACTCCGGGGCCTGGTTGAGCGCGGCCCCCACAAGCTCGCCGCCTGCGCTGCCTCCCGCTATGGCTATTCGTCCTTCCTGAGTGTATTCCTCTTCAACCAGGTGACGAGCGACGTCCACGAAGTCGTTGAACGTGTTGGTGCGCCTGTCCAGCTTTCCGGCCTCGTACCAGTGGTACCCGAGATCGTCTCCGCCGCGAATGTGCGCGATGACGACTATGAATCCGCGGTCAAGCAGCGAAAGGTAGGTAGTGGAAAACGAAGGCGGGATAGAGACGCCGTACGCGCCGTAGCCGTACAGGTACAGCGGGGCGGTACCGTCCACCGGCGTGTCCTTCCGGCGAACGACTGACGCGGGTACCAGCTCGCCGTCACGCGCATCGGCGAACGTGCGCTCAGTCACATACTCGGAGGCTTCGTACCCACTTGGAATCTGCTGGACTTTTCGCACCTCAAGCTCGCCAGAGTCAACGTGGTAGTCGAACACAGTGTTCGGGGTGACCATGGACGAATATTGCAGTCGCAGCTCGTTGGTCTGGAACTCCTCGTTCATACCAATGTGGGCGCTGTAGGCCGACTCCGGGAAGCGTATGTACGTCGAGTCGCCTGCGCGGTCGATCAGTCGTATGTGGTCCAGTCCCTCGATGCGTTCATGAACGACGATGAAGTCATGGAACGTCGCAAACCCTCGGATGTAGTGAGTGTCGGAGGCGTACACGAGTGTCGACCAGGACTTCTCCGTGGGATCGTCCTCTGGCGCTATAGCCAGCCGGGTGTTCTTGTGGGTGTCGTTCGTCCGAATGACGAAGCGATCCCCCTGATGGTCTATCGAGTACTCATGGCCGCTCCGGCGAGGGGAGACCAGTACCTGTTCGCCCCCAAGATCGGAGGAGCGAATCAGCCTAACTTCGGAGGTGACGTGGTCTCCTGCCCCGATTATGACGTACTTCTCAGAGGTAGAGAGTCCCACACCAATGAAGAAGCCGGAGTCAGTCTCCTCGTAGACAACGGTGTCCTGCTCGACTGGTTGGCCGATCACATGCAAGCGCACCTGCCAAGGACGCCAGTTCTCGTCCACGACCGTGTACAGGAACGAAGCGTCGTCAGACGCCCAGACCGCCATGCCTGTGGTCTCCTCGATCTGCTCTGGCAGCATCTCGCCTGTCTCGATGTCTTTGACCACCATCGTGAAACGCTCGGAGCCGTTGGTGTCTGTGCTGTACGCAAGGAGAGATCCATCGTTGCTTACCGACAGCGAGCCTAGCCGGAAATACTCGGTGGCTTTTGCGAGCTCGGGCTCACTGAGGATCGTCTGCACGTCAGCGGTCGGGGCCTCCCGCGCATTCGGCCCATCGGCGGGCCAGCGGAGCCAGACTCGGTACTGGCTTCCCTCCTCGTATCGCCACTGGTAGTACCAACTGTCGTCCTTCCACGGCACGCTGGAGCGGTCTGCCTGCTCCCGACCCCTAATCTCCTCGAAGATCGCGTCGGCCGTCGCCTTGTGGGGTGACATGATCGACTCGAAGTAGTCGTTCTCAGCCGTGAGGTACGCCAGTATGTCGGCATCGTCCACCTTCGGGTAGTTGGGATCGCGGAGCCAGTGCCACGGGTCCTCAATCGTGATGCCGTGATGGGTGAAGCTGTGTGGCCGCTGTTCGGCAATGGGTGGCTTAGGTTGATCTATCATCTAAGATTCTCCTTTGGAGGACCGAACGCCAACCGTTCAGAACCTCAGAGAGTAGCACACCAAGGCATTCGGGTGGTAATCGACCTTGGCCGATGAGTCGCCTAAACGCTTCACTCACCAGGAGCGCCTGGCCACCTCGTCAATGTTGACATCCATGCGCACCGGTTGGCAGACTCTCACATTGCGGCGGCGAGGTAATAACACCTCTTGGTACCAGTTGAAGTCAAACGATGCCACACAAGTCGATTAAATCGACCCTCACTGTGCTACATTAGCCGTTAACAGCCCACCATGCCGAAGTGGCGGAATGGTAGACGCGCTGGTCTCAAAAACCAGTGGGAGCAATCCCGTGTCGGTTCGAGTCCGACCTTCGGCACCATAATCTTCCATCGCAGGAACGCCCAGCGGATATGGCTTTGCCCTCTCTCCTCTCAAGAAGCCCCGCCTGGGCCGCCTCGTTTCGATACCGCGACTTTAGGTTCCTGTGGCTGTCGACCACCGTTCAGTCGGTGGGCATGGGCATGGAGTTCGTTGCCCTCGGATGGCTGGTACTCGATCTTACAGGCTCGCCTTTCCTGGTTGGAGTCGCGTCAGCGGCCCGCATGGCGCCGTTCTTTTTCCTGGGGCTGGTCTCGGGCGCCGTCGCAGACCGCGTGGACAGACGCGTGTTTACGCGATGGATCACGATGGCCGGAGCGGTCATCGCCGCGCTGACCGCACTGCCACTGTTCCTTGGATACGAACACGTCTGGCCGATAATCGCCCTTACCGTTGTGATGGGCAGCGTGTGGGCATTCACGCTCACCCTCAGGCAGGCATACACCTACGACATAGTCGGCCCCGAGTCCGCGCTCAACGGCATGTCCCTAACGGCCCTGAGCAACCGGCTGGGCGGAGTATTGGGAGCTCTCGTGGCCGGTGCGATAATCGAGATCGCGGGCATAGGCTTCCAATACCTGGCAATCGGACTGTCATACGCCGCCTCCGCCGTTATTCTGTTCTGGACCCGCGAGGCGGGACAGGCGGCGGTCAGGACTCCGCAATCTGTACTTCGGAATCTTATAGGTTACATTGAGATCATCAGGACGAACCGCACGCTGCTGACCCTGATGATCCTGGCAGCAATCACCGAGATATTCGGCTTTACCCACCAGAGCCTGCTGCCGGTATTCGCCAGGGACGAGCTCGGTGTGGGCTCCGTTGGTCTCGGAATAATGAGCGCCTTCAGACAGGGTGGTGGAATCTTCGGGCTGATTCTGCTCGCAAATCTGAGCAACTTCAGGCACAAGGGATGGATGATCTTCATCATCGCCGGAACGTTCGGTCTTGGCGAGATGGCATTCAGCCTCGGCGGAGGGTTCGTATACTTTGTACTTGTACTCGCGCTGATCAACGCCAGCGCGGCAGCCGTGGATACCCTCTACAAGACCCTCATGCAGGAGGTCGTTCCCAACGAACAGCGGGGCAGGGCTATGGGGTCGTGGGTGCTCAGCATCGGAGTCGCGCCTGCCGGACACATGGGAGTCGGCGGGCTGGCAGCGGCCTTCGGCGCGACACGCGCGCTGCTGATCAACGGCACGGTGCTCCTTGCGGTCAGCATCGTCACCGCCCTCGCTCTTCCCAAGATCAGACGATTGCCTTAAGCAGCTTAAAGCTGCACATGGAAAGTGGTCGGCTACTCAGAGTAAGACACTCGGGCCAGCACCGAGGCTGTCCAGTCAACCTGCCGTAGAAAGCTGGTAGCGGGCGGAGTAGCGCTTCTCTCTGATGGAGAGGCTCACGATGGCGGCGACCACGAGCAGCAGCCCGCCGGCGCCAAACGGCACGAGATATGCGCCGGTGACGTCTTTCATGATTCCCGCAAACTGCACGGACATGGCTCCCCCGACCGCGTGTGCCAGGTAGGTGATGCCGCTGAGCGTGCCGATGTGCCTGATTCCGTAGACCTCGGCTGTGAGCGAGGTCGTCAGTGGAACGGTGCCGTACCACGAGAACCCGCTGATAATCGCGAACCCGAACAGTCCCCACAGTCCGGGAACGGTCAGCAGAACCAGGAAGCTGACGGCCCTCGTCGCGTACACGGCAGCCAGCACGTACTTGCGGCCGAATCGGTCGCCAAGCATACCCGCCCCCATGACTCCGATGATGTTCAGGCCGCTGAGCACACCGAACGCCATAGCTCCGGCGGACGGTGAAAATCCCTCCTCGATCGCGTAGGGGACGAAGTGAGTAGAGATCATCGAGGTCGTGACGCCGCAGACGAAGTATCCCCCGGCGATCTGCCAGAACGGGACAGACCACAGCGCGTTCAGCCAGTAGCCGGCCTCCAGCGGCGCTCGTGAGGTACGGGCAGTCGATAGGCGGTGTGCGGCCTCCTCATCCCCGTCAGGCAGCTGTCCCACATCCGACGGATCGTCTCTCAAAACGAGGAACGCGATCGGTACAGCCAGAACGAGCACGACAAGTCCAAGTATCAGCCACGTGTTCCGCCATCCGACAAGCGGAATGGTGTAAGCGACGAACGGCACGAAGACCATGCCGCTAAGAGAGCCTCCGGCAGAGACAATGGAGATGGCGGTCGCGCGTCGACGCTCGAACCACTTCGAGACCAGCGCGACAGCGGTGTTGAACGTTCCCGCACTGCCCGCCAGCGCGATGAGCACACCGAAAACCAGTACCAGGTAGAGCAGGTTGCTGGTGAACATCAGCAGGACGTTGGACACCCCGAAGACTACAAGGCCCACGAGAATCAGCCGTCGCCCGCCGACCCTGTCGAACACCCTGCCAAAGAAGGGTTGGCTGAGTCCGCCCACGATCGTGCCGACCGATGCCGCAAGAGAGATCGCCGAGCGGTTCCAGCCGAACTCCTCGCTCATCGGAATGACGAATACGCCGAATCCGTTGTACGCGCCGCTGCCAGCCATGGCGATAAAGACGCACGCCGCCACGACAATCCAGCCGTAGTAGATCCCGTCTGATGAACGATTCTTCAATGTGGAGCTTTCACCCTGCCCTCGCGAGATGCTGTACCAGTTTGGTCGGTCATATACATGTAGGGGCAATCCCTTGTGGTTGCCCATGTTGGCCATCATGCTCAAGGCGCCCACAAGGGACGCCCCTACGTTTGGGCCTTCGACTAAATTGATACAGTCTCCCCTCGCGAGTGCAAGTTTACAGCGTTCCTGCATCGAGTGTTACGATAGTGTGCTAGTTGCCAGAAAGAGCGCTCCAAACCAAGAGACCCCGCACTCAGCAGACAGGACAAGATCGGACTACATATGAAACTCAGAATCGTCAGACACGCCGAGAGTACAGGTAACGCCCTGGGGCGTTGGCAGGGAAGGGATGACACCCTGCTGACAGACCTGGGCCGCGAACAGGCCGCGAAACTCCGGGAGAGGTTTGCTGCCGAGGACTACCAGCCCTCCCACATATACTCCAGTCCGCTTTCAAGGACGCTCGAGACCGCGCAGATCGCATCGAGCGCGTGGGACATCCCCATTGTGCAGGTGGACGACCTCATGGAGACCGACATCGGGGCATTCACCGGCAAGACCTGGCAGGAAATTGAAGAGCAGATGCCGGAGGTCGCAAGGGAGTTCGCTGTCAACAGGAACCTCGAACTGATCGACGGAGCCGAGACCTACGGTCAGCGGTCAGACAGGGCACAACGCATTGTTGATCTGCTCACCGGCGAACACACCGATGACGACAGTGTGCTGGTCTTCTCTCACGGCGGCATAATTGGCCACATCTTCGCTCAACTCGTGGGCACCGACAGAATGTGGGGGCTGGGAGTACTCAACACGGCGGTGTTCGAGTTCACCATCGTAGTAGACCGGTGGAATCTCGACGGCCCCAACCGCACCAACACGGACCTGCGCCGGATCAACCTGTTCAACGACGCATCCCACCTGGACTGATACGGCGCTCCCGCGCAAATCAACTCCGGATGTGGTCTTTCCCAATGGCCCTGCGTACTTGGGCCTGTGTTCACCTACTCCAAAAATCCCAAAATAATGCTCAAATCTCGCTAGTCCCTTTTTCCTACCCGCAGTACGATTTTCTTCCATCGTCTTCTGGAAGAAGCAGATCGAACAGCGGATACGGATGCAGGACTTCAACGACAGTCCCAGAAATCAGGACCACTGGCGTACCGACGAGTCCAACCTCGTGAACACGCTTGCGGGCGCAATGGTGGAGCATCACGTCAACCGCAAGGCCCGGATCAGGAACTTCTTCCGCAGACTGATGGGACGGTCACCCAACTAGCTTCGCGCGGGTTGCAAGCCCGCCGGCTTACTATTGAATCCGGCCCTGCCTCACCTTCCCCCCACCCGTGGCGGTTATTGACATGCTGCGCGGCTGATACCTACACTCCGCCCACTACCACCATCTGGAGACTTCTCTATGCAGCAGGAGCCAACCGCACTCAGGATGCCGGACCCTGGCATCCGTGAACTCTTCTCAGAGACCCAGCGTTTTCAGTCCTGGCTGGACGTGGAAGCCGCCCTCGCACAGGCACAGGCGGAGCTGGACGTCATCCCCGCAGACGCCGCCGAGGAGATCACCCGCAAGGCCCGGATCGAACTTCTCGACATGGAAGCGATCTACGAGGGACTGGCCACGACCGGTCACGGCCTCGTTCCGCTGATTTGGGAGCTTGACCGCGTCTGCGACGGCGACGCCGGCGGTCACGTTCACTGGGGCGCCACCACGCAGAACATCACCCAGACCGGCAAGCTCATCCAGCTTCGAAAGGCCCACCGCATCTACCTCAACCAGCTTGCCCGCATATTGGAGATGCTTGCCGACCTCGCAGAGAGCACCAGGGACTTCGCCCTTCCAGGCCGCACGCACGGACAGCACGCCGTCCCAGCCACATTCGGACTCAAGGTCGCCGTGTGGATCGACGAGCTGGTCAGGCACGTGGAACGTCTCCAGGGATGCGAGGACAGGGTCTTCGTTGCAATGCTGGGAGGTGGCGCAGGCACGCTGGGTTCGCTCGGTGAGATCGGCATGGACATACAGGAGTTGATGGCGGAGAAGCTGGACATGCGCCCGATGTCGATGCCCTCCAGGACCACCGCCGATCACCTCTGTGAGTACGTGGTGCTGCTTGGGATGCTATCCGCGACATGTTCCAAGATCGGGCGTGAGGTGTACACGCTGATGAAGCAGGAGTTCGGCGAGCTCGAAGAGCCAGTTCCGCCCGGCACCGTGGGATCGAGCACCATGCCCCAAAAGCGCAACCCCAAGGTCAGCCAGGACATCGTGGCTGGCGCCGCGCAGGTCAGGGCGCTCGTCCCTCTGGCGCTTGAGTCTATGATGACCGAGCACGAGGCCGATCGCACCACCAGTGTCATGATGGACAGGGCGCTCAACCAGTCCGCGATCGCGGTCGGAGACATACTCCAGTACATGATCGAGCTGTTCAGCGGCCTGCAGGTCTTCCCCGAAAGAATGCGCCAGAACCTCGACCTGTCCGGCGGGCTGATTATGTCCGAGGCGTTGATGCTGGAGCTGGGCCGACGGATTGGACGCCAGCGCGCCCACGACGTGATCTACGATGCCGCACAGGCGTCAGTGATCGAAGGCAGGCCGTTCACTGACACGCTCTCGGACGAAAAGGACGTGCAGGACAATCTGTCAGCCGACCAGATAGAGACGCTGCTGGATCCCACGCAGTACACGGGAGCATGCGGTCTGCTGGCAGACCGGTTCGCCGCGCAGGCAAGAGAGGTCTCCAAGAGCCTCACCTGACTTCAGATGGCAGCAGACACTCTATATCAGTCCTATTGAAGTCACGATCGAAGCTGACAATCCGCAGACCGCTGTTCCTCGCTGCCACGTACTGGTAAGCATCATCGAAGTCCAAGTTGAACTCTTCGCAGGCGTTTACGACCTCTGTTATTTCATCCAGTGATAGCTTGTGTGTAACCGTCTCGGCCTCGGCCAGATCATCTAGGAACTGTCGTAGCGCGTGATTTCGTCCTCGGCGAACCAGGATGACTCCGATCGAATACAGAGCAAACTCGCTGATGACAAGGGAACCTGGGGAGGCGCCTTCCACGAACGATAAAGCTTCGGGCGCGCGATCCTGTTCCAGAAGCAGCTCCAGCCAAACGTTGGAGTCAACTAGATACATTCTTCATCGCCGACTCTTCCATCAAGTCCAGTGCCTCCTTCTGAAGCTCAATCGACGTATACTGATCTCGGAGGTCCTTCAACGCTCCCACCCATTCCATCCGCATACGCTTCGGCTTTCGCGTGGATTCTTCCAACATCAGAAGCTTCATATAGCGGATCGCGTCTTCATGGTACCGAACAGGCAGTTGCTGGACCAACTCATCGAGTTGCTCCCGAGTGGTTTGGATTTCCATGGCATACCCTTCCATACGTCGGTCTGCGAATCCAATTGTGTCACATCCTCTTACGTCAGCGGCAGACCCTCAGCCTGCGGTATCACGCCGTCCGCTCGCATTGCGTCGATCTCGTCCTGCGTGTAACCTAGCTCGCTCAAGACCGACTCCGTGTCGCCTCCAAAAACCGGAGACGTTCCCGTTCGCGCGGGCGTCTCGCTCAATTGCTGCGCAGTCCCGCCGTGCTCTACTGCACCAAAGGCCTCGTGCTGCTCGGAGATGATCAGCCCGGCGTCTCGCGCGTACGAGCCCGATCTCACGTCGCTCAATGTCTGATGGGAAGTTGCCGGGACGCCCGCGCCGGACAGCAAGTCCATCCAGGCTGACGTTGAGTTCGACGCGAACACGGCCTCCAGCTGATCCGATAGTTCGGGTTCTGAAATGCCTGTAAAGGGCTCCAACTGTAGCAATCGTTCTCGTTCGTCGTCTCGTTCCACTGACAGCGCAATCCACCCGTCGGACGTCCGGTACAGGTGGGAGAATGGTCCAGTCCCCTTTGCCTCAGGCCCGCTGATCTCGTCCGGCTCGAATCCCTCGTAGTCGATCATGTACTCGGAGGAGAAGGTCGAAGCCGTGTACGCCAGCGAGGTGTCGACCTTCTGTCCCCTGCCGGTGCGCTCCCGCTCCAGCAGTGCGAGTATCACGCCGTAGGCGGCCATGATGCCGGTGCCATAGTCGTTGAACGTGTACGGTGGAGGTCCGGGCTCGCCGTCCGCTCCGCCGTTGCGCAGCTGCATCCCGGTGGCTGCCTGCGCGTTCTGGTCGAAGCCCGGACGCATCGCCCACGGCCCCTCCTGCCCAAACGCGTTGATCGCGGCGTACACGATCCGTGGGTTGCGCTCGCTGAGCTGCTCATATCCAATTCCCAGCCGCTCGGCCACACCCTTCCTGAATCCCGTCAGCACCACGTCGGACGAGTCGGCCAGCTTGTAGAACGCTTCAAGTCCAGCATCCTTGGTGATGTTCAGGCAGATGCTGCGCTTGCCCCGACCAACGTCCAGCCAGGGAGTGAGCGCGGGAACCCGGTGCTCAGGGTCGACCTTTATCACGTCGGCGCCGTATTCGGACAGCGTCCTCCCGCAGGTTGGCCCCGCAAGAATAATGCACAGGTCCAGGACTCGGATTCCGTCTAGAGTTCCTGACATAGTCGCTAATCTCCCTCTGTCTCTGCCAGTATGACCTCGTTGTGCTGTCCGAGTCGGGGCGCGGGGGCGGTCACCTCTCCAGGTGTGTCGCTCATCCGCACCTGGATGCCAACCTGCCGCATCGGGCCGAATTCATGGTCTTCGACATCCAACACGGCGCCGGAAGCAATCGCGTGGTCAGTCTCCATCCACTCGCGAAGAGTCCGACACATCGTAAGTGGCACTCCGGCTTCCGCCATCATAGATTCCCACTCCAGGGCCGGTCGCTCCAGCCATGGCTCTGCGAACCGGGCCGCCCACTCCTCGATCTCTTCGAGGTTATCGTATAGCCGGGAGTCCGTCAGCGGTCCGAACCACTCGGGGTGGCCCAGGACATCCAGGATCGGCCTCAGCGACCGTTCGTAGCCAGCGTTCAGGTTGATCCAGCGGCCATCCTCACAGCGGTAGAAGCGCGCAATGGCCGGAGACGTCGCACGGGGGCCAGCCTCGACGTCCGGCCTGCTCACGACCGCCGATCCCATGGCGGTGAACATGGCGTCGTACAGGGGGACTGACACGTCCTGTCCCGCGCCGGTGCGTTCCCGGTGATAGAGGGCGGCCGCGAGCGCAGGCGCCGCAACCATCGCCCCGAAGATGCTCGCGTACGGGAGCGCAAGGAAGCTCGTCCCCTCCGAGCCGTCCTTGCTTCTGTGGGTATACACGCCCGTCGCAGCCGAAATCAGGAGTTCCGATCCAGGAGTGCTGGATTGGGGATGATCGCCACCAAAGCCCGGCAGAGACAGGTGGATGATGTCGGGGCGAATCTCGCGGACAGAGTCCCTGTCGACACCGTACGGATTCCGAGCTGAGTGAGACCCCTCGATGACTGCGTCGGCCCCCTTCACGAGGATCTTCACGAGATCGCAGTCGTCTTCAGACGCCACCACAGACCTCTTGCCCCGGTTCCATACTGCAAAGACGGGAGTGCCCCTGAGTGGGTCCCCCTCAGGTGGCTCAACCTTCACTACGTCCGCTCCCTGGTCGGCCAGCAGCATACCGAGCACAGCCACCGCCGGGTGGTCTCCGAACTCCAGGACTCGATACCCTGAAAGAGCGCCTGCCATTGTTCACCTCCGGCGGTGATTCTAACATCTGCGTCGTTTGCTATACTGCTGCGATCCAAAACTCCGCCCTGGCACGGGCCCAGGAGATGCCCTTGACACCCCGACCCAGCCTGCTTGTCGCCACTCGCAATCTCGGCAAGCTGAGAGAGCTTTCAGAGCTGCTCGGAAACGTGCCATTCGAGCTGGTCTCGCTGTCAGACGTGGGGATAGACGCGGATGTCGAGGAGACCGGACTTACGTTTGAAGACAACGCGGTCCTGAAGGCTGAGACCTATCGCGATCTTAGCGGGATGTTAACCCTGGCCGACGACTCCGGCCTTGAAGTCGATGCGCTTGGCGGCGAGCCCGGAGTTCGCTCCGCAAGGTACGCAGGCCCGGACGCGACTGACTCCGACCGGATCCAACTACTACTGAAGAATCTCGAGTCCACGCCGGAAGTCTCGTGGGACGCGCAGTTCACCTGCGTAATCGCCATCGCCTCCCCGGATGAAGAGACTCAGCTCTTCTCAGGGTCGTGCAGGGGG
This sequence comes from Dehalococcoidia bacterium, assembly GCA_965116415.1. GTDB lineage: Bacteria > Chloroflexota > Dehalococcoidia > Lucifugimonadales > UBA1123 > VXRN01. Next base: position 2,951,308 of record OZ220693.1, on the reverse strand, counting down.
AAAATCGTTCGCGAACCCAGGGGCCAAAACGGCTTTGGGTACGACCCGGTCTTCCTGTTTCCCGACTTCGGCCTAACCATGGCCGAATTGACATCGGAACAGAAGAACGCCGTCAGCCATCGCGCACTGGCTGTCCGAAAGGCCGCGGCCGCTCTCGCCAGCGGCCCCTACGTGCGCGGGTGAAACAGGTATAATGAATTGAAATGACCTCCACACAGACAAACAGAACCGACGCGCCCGTACTGGACAGATTCCGAAGACCCCTCCGCGATCTTCGCATCTCCGTAACTGACAGGTGCAACTTCCGATGCCCGTACTGCATGCCCGCCGAGATCTACGGCGAGCGCTACCAGTTTCTGCCCAGGGAGTCGCTCCTCACTTTCGAGGAGATCACCAGGCTGACCGGCATTCTGGTCAGGCTTGGCGTAACAAAGGTCAGAATCACCGGCGGCGAGCCGCTGGTCCGCGCCGACGTGGATCGGCTGATAGCCATGCTAACTGACGTGTCCGGCATCGAAGACCTGGCCATGACGACCAACGCCTACCTGCTTCCGCAGTTCGCTCAGAAGCTGAGAGACGCAGGACTGCGCCGCATCACCGTCAGCCTCGACTCGCTGGACGAAGAGGTGTTCCGCAAGATGAACGGCCGCAACTTCGGCACGGAGCGCGTGTTGGAGGGGATTGCGGCCGCAGACGAGGTCGGTTTCAGCCCTATCAAGCTCAACGCAGTCGTCCAGCGCGGAGTCAACGATCACACAATCGTTGACCTCGCCCGTTTCGCGAAGGAGCGCGGACACATAGTCCGCTTCATCGAGTACATGGACGTGGGCACGCTGAACGGCTGGAAGATGGACGACGTCGTCCCAGCCGATGAAATAGTGGCCCGGATCAGCGCGGAGTTGCCTCTGGAGCCCATCGCCGCCAACTACACTGGGGAGGTGGCGAACAGGTTCAGGTTCTCAGACGGCGAAGGCGAAATCGGCGTGATCGCGTCGGTTACCCAGCCGTTCTGCGGCGACTGCTCGAGGATGAGGCTCTCGCCCGAGGGTCAGCTAGTGACCTGCCTGTTTGCGACATCGGGTACCGATCTGCGGACGGCCCTGCGTTCGGGCGCCACTGACGATGAGATCGAGGAGATCGTCCGAAACATCTGGAGCGGTAGGGACGACCGCTACTCTGAGATCAGGACCATGTTCACGGACGAGCCGCGCGAGAAAGTGGAGATGTACCACATCGGCGGCTAGCATCGCTTCAACTTGATTCTGGCATATGTGATCGTTCGTCCTGAGCCTGTCGAAGGAAGGTTCGCCAGCCAAGCCGGTCCGTCAATACTGCCTGGAAACGTTGCTAGCCCGTTGCCTGCGGCACGTCCGCGACCCGGCTACGGGTCTGAGCAGTCCCTCGTATACCCACACTGGGGACACCGCAGCTTGCAGTGAATGGCGACCATCTCTGTCCCACAGAGATCGCACCTGATTTCAATGCTGACGGACATAGCAACTTACCACTGTTGGTGAAAATAAGATGCCCCGCACTTGGCGGGGCATCCTGTTGATTACATCGAGTTGGTCGGCTCTTCTACCTGCTGCGGACCCTGCGCGTCCTGTTCCTCATGGAAATCGCGCCACCAACCACCAGCAGTCCGGCGGCGGCCACAATGGCCATCAGGACGACCGGCGAGACGGTGTCTCCACCGACGCCCGGCAGGCCTGGGGCTGTTGGCTGAGGCGGCGGGATCGGCGTAGCAGTGGCTACAGGAGTAGGTGTCGCCAGGATTGGCAGACCGCCTGCCCTCGGGCTCCACGCGACCGCCTGCTGAGCATGGCGATATGCCTGCATGGCTCCGCCTTCGGTACCTTCGAGCGTCGTGTTGCCGTTGGAGTCGAAGCCGCTCAGGGCGGCGTCAGTGAGGCTTACGAGCGAACTGCCACCCGGCCCAACGAAGATCTTCGCCAGGGCGACATCGTCCTGGTCGAGCGCAGCCTGCGCCGAGTCTCGCGCCATCATGGCGTACATCTTGGCGTTTTCTGCTGTCGTCTGCGCCAGTGCCGCATGGACTGAGCGTCCGGAGCCCTCTTCACCGGTGGCGCCAAACGCGGCCGCGGCGGCGCTCGCCGCAGCTGCCTGCTCAATTGCTCCATCCAGGCTTCCGGCTGCCATTTCGGCGTTGCTCTTTACGTCTTCAAGAGACTCTGCCTCAGCGGCCATATTGGCGTACATGGAAGCGGACTTTAGCTCTGTCCTGAGGTCGGACATCGCCATGACCAGGCTTCGCACCTGATCGAGCGTGTCGCCATCAAAGACATCGGAGGCTGCGCCCTGCCCGGCGGGGCTGGACGGCGATGAGCCCGCCTCCTCTTCTGAAATTGCGAGACTGCTATAGGTCGCGACCAGATTGTCCCCTGCGTAGCCAGCAGAACTGCTGTTGAACGTTAGGCTTGCGCTGCCGTCTTCGCCAACGTCAAGCGTCCCGACTCGCAGGAATGCCGACTGGTCTTCGTTAGAGAGCCAGACGGCGTACTCTTTGCCATCGTCGGGAGCCGTTGCCCCCTTCAAGCTGACTTCAAGGCCGTCGCTCATGCCGGCATCGTCAAACACTGTCGCGTAGCCCTCTCCAAGTCCATGCCCATCGGACAGGACTGCGGTTGCGGGTATCGAGAGCAGCAGCAAGAGAGCCAAGACTAGTAAGAATTTAGACCTGGGCATACTGAGTGACTCCCTCCTTCGGAATTGAGGATAATTACTTGGTGATCGTTGGATAATCTCGATCTGTTTCACACCGTGATACCCTACCATAAGGCGCAAGCCAAGCATAGGGCCTGATTGACGATCTTTTAAGACAAATCTAAAGTTCGCCGCTCAGGACACTCACGCCGGTAGGGTCTATGCTGCCCCCGCTGGGTTCGATCGTTATGCCTGCGGCATCGAACTCCCAGAAAGGAGCCACGGGTATAATAACAGTCTGACCGTATCCAGTCGAGTCCACCGTGAACCATCCTGCGCTGTGCACCAGGCCGCCTTTGATCAGCCAGATCTGGTACACCATTCCCCTCGGGAGAGGGGGCAGATCGACCACCAGGAGGAGAGCTCTGTCAGACGTGTGAGACGCAACCAGCACGCCGCGCGCCGACTCGCCGGGGCCTGTCCCACGTAGCACGTTCACGGACGCGCCGGGCGACGAAGACATCAGCAGCGCCTCGTTGCGAGAGGACAATCCGTCGCTCTCAAGGACCGTTGCGGTCTGTTCAGGGGAAATCTGGTTCAGCCTGTCGTAGAACCACGCGCCGCCGAGGACCAGGGCAAATGCCAAGCCCACCAGGCCCAATCTGCCAGAGTGGACCGCCAGGCTTCTAAGGACCTCCTCGCCGTAAGCGGACCACCGTCCGACTAGCCGTTCGAGTGGGTCGGTGGACTCTTCCTCGGACTCAATGCGACCGAACAGGCGGTCCTTCACATGGGCTGGGGCTGTCCGCTGGGGTACGGAACTGGCGAGACCTGCCAGTGTCTCGCCATCGACCTCTAGTAGCAGGCGGCAGGAGGGGCAGGATTCCAGGTGTGTCTCAAGGAGGGTCGCTTGAGATTCGTCGATCTCACCCAGCAGGTACGACCGGAATAAGCCACTGGTAGCGTCACATTCCGTGCTCGGCTGACTCTCGGATCTGCGGTTCAAGGACATCTCTGAGCTTCTTTATCGCCAGTCGCATCCTGGTCTTGACAGTACCAAGTGGCTGATTGAGATGTTTTGATATCTCCGAATGAGTCAGTCCTCCAAAGTATGCGAGGACCACAACTTCTCGCTGCTCTGGCCTGAGTGTGGTGAGCGCGTCCTTGAGCCGGCTTCCCTCGAACTGGGCCATCGCGTATTCAGTGGGGTCGTCCCCTCGCGATTCGGTCGGCCTGTTGGAGAGGTCCACGCCATGCCGGATCCTATTGTAGTCTCTCTTGCGCTTACGCAGTTCGTCAATTGTACGGTTGTGCGCGATGCTGAAGAGCCAGCTCGTAACGCTCCCGCGAGGAGCCTTGTAGCTGTTTGCCCTCCTCCATATATTGAAGAAGGTGTCCTGCGCCACCTCTTCGGCCGCTCCGGCGTCTCTCAGCATGTGCATCGCAAGAGAGTACACCGGGCCCGAGTATTTCGTGTACAGCGCTTCGAGGGCTGCCCGGTCCTTTGAGCAGATCCCCTCTATCAGCTGCCGGTCGTCCGCATTTTCGTAATCCATGGCTCACACCATGAGAGCAGGCCTTCGATGTGACCGCTCACCTTCCATTACGCTTGAGTTGGAGTCCTAGATTGCATTCCTGTCGCAGAAGAGACCTATGCATAACCCCCTCTCCCTCAGGGAGAGGGTTGGGGTGAGGGTGAAAAGGCTATTCTTCCAAGTCACCAGATACATCCCATGCACCCCTGGATTCCGTCCTTTGCCGGAATGACGAAGTTACGCAAAAGTCTCCTGAACGGGACGGGGTGGAGGCGTTTCCACCACTTCCTGTCACTTGGCGCGGGCGGCTTGTGTCTGTTCTAATTGCCATGATTGATACTGTTGGACGGTCCTTACCGTCATACAACGCCGCGATCCCAAATCGGTTAGCGACCTGGAATCCTTGAATACCAATCTGTCATTTGCAGGATTAGATGCAGGAACCCTCTGCCGGGGTGCGGCCGGTTTGGGCCTGACGCTTGAGCGTTCACAGGTCTGCATGTTCCAGCAGTACTACCACGCCCTGCTGGAATGGAACTCCAGGATGAACTTGACGGCTGTAACCGAGTGGGAGCACGTGCAGCAGCGCCACTTTCTGGACTCTCTGACACTCTCAGCAGTCATCGAGACGCACCAACTGGAAGAGTGCCGGTTTATTGATGTCGGAAGCGGGGCCGGACTTCCCGGCATCCCAATCAAGATTGCCTATCCGGGGATGACGGGCACACTGCTCGACGCCACGAGCAAGAAGGTGCAGTTCCTGGAGCACGTGGTCGAAACGCTGCCGCTTCCAGGCCAGCAAGCGCGTCATGGACGTGCCGAGGAGTTCGCCCGCCTGCCGGAGTTCCGGGAGCAGTTCGACCTAGTCGTATCCAGGGCCGTAGCGCCCATGTCGGTACTTGCGGAGCTGACCCTGCCCTTCTGCCGTGTTGGCGGATACGTGGCGGTCCACAAGACATCGAGCGCGTCAGACGAGATAGAAGAGGCCGGCTACGCCATCGAAACCCTTGGAGGCGAGGTCAGGGACACCATCGCGATTGACCCGGACGACTCGGCCTCCGGACGACTGCTGCTCGTAATCGCCAAGGTTGGCCCGACGCCCGATGTGTACCCTCGACGTTCCGGCATACCGTCCAAGCGTCCGCTCTCCAACCGGTGACCGCGCCCAGCCGCTCCCGAGAGGAGCGTTAACCAGAAGAGATGCCCCCGCTCAAGTCAAAGCGTCCCCAGGCGGGCTCAATCAGGCGCCGCGTGTTTTCGTGGCCAACGCTGCTGTCGTACGGTGTCGCGATTGCGCTCATCGGGCTCCTGGCAGCGAGGTTCGATCTCGACTGGGGCGAGACATGGCAGAGCATCAGGTCCATCAATCCGTGGCTGTACGGGCTTGCGCTGATCTCCTACTACGTTAGCTTCGTTTTCAGGGGAGCAAGGTGGCGGATTCTCGCACGCAACGCCGAGTCCCGCCGGCCGGAATTGACCAGGCTGCCGTCGACGACCTCCACGTCGGTGCTCATCGTCATCGGCTGGTTCGTCAACTCGGTCGCATGGCTCCGGCTAGGCGACGCCTACCGGGCGTACGCGTACTCGGAAGACTCAGGCGCCTCTTTCTCCTGGAGCCTTGGCACACTTCTTGCGGAGCGGCTGCTGGACATGGTCACCGTCGCCGTGCTGATTGTCGTAAGCGTGCTGCTGCTCACCTTAACCAGCGGCCTCGCCGCCTCAGGCTACATCGTGCTCGCGGCGCTGCTTATGACCGTGCTGATCGCACTGTTTGTCGTCGCCATGCGACTCTACGGGACACGGCTTGCCAGGCTCCTGCCCACGAGGCTCGAAGAGGCCTACGACCGTTTTCACCGGGGGACCCTGGGGAGCCTGGACAATCTACCGACCGTGCTGTCCCTTGGGCTTATCGGGTGGCTCCTCGAGATGGCGAGGCTGTACCTGGTCGTGCAGGCGCTGGACATCGACGTAGGACTCGCACTGATACCCGTAGTAGCGCTCGGCCACGCGATTCTCAGCACCGTTCCCACGCCCGGCGGAGTGGGGGCAGTCGAGCCCGGAGTGACAGGACTTCTGCTGCTGGAGCTGAGCCGCCCGGACGCGGTCGCCGTGGCGATAACAGACAGGTCCATAACCTACCTCAGCATCATTGTGATCGGCGGCCTGCTTTTCCTGGCCAGACAGCTCATTCGCATCAGGAGGGAGAGCGCCCCGGACCCTCACGTCCCCTCAAGCACAGGCACCGCGTAACAGCGATACTGCACTGCATCTCGCTGAATCTGGGTCAGGTATAACCTATACGTTGCATTTCATGTAATTTTCAGCTTGACTTGCTCTAATAATGAGCGTAGACTCCGCCCTTAGAGACATTCCTAAGGGGGGACATTATGGTTGCTTCACCGGTTCATCATGTTGTAAGGCGTCCGGGCAGGTTGCACGGCCATCCGGATTACGACATTCCAGTGGCAGAGGCCCTGGTCACTGTACCGGGTATACGAAAGAACGACGAGGATGTCTCGTTCTATACGAGAGTCGATCCTCTCGAATCTCAGAACATCGAGAAGGCGGCCGACCGTGAATGGGTCTGGACCGTCTATACACCTGAGGTCTACCACTACCGCGAAGAGCACGACAAGGTAAACCAGCCCCTTGTCGACGCTGCCGCGGTCTCCGGCGAGATCGAGCCAACGGGCACCCCTGACCTAACCAGGGACTACACGGACGATATTCGCCTCAAGGCCCGCGAGCTCGGCTTCGGCGAGGTTGGATTCACCAGGTACGACCGCCACTACGCCTACCAGAGCAAGCGAAGCTGGATCAAGTATGAGCACGCAATCTGCCTGGCCCTGGAGCAGGACTACTGGCAGACCCAGACCATCCCGAGCCTCGACGCCGAGTTCGCTCACTTCGGCACCTATGAGATCGAGGGGGCGCTGGGCATCGAGCTTGCGGCATACATACGAGAGCAAGGCTTCCACGCTCAGATTCACAGCCCCAACGACAACAGCGCGGCGTACATCCCGATGTTCGTGGCAGCCGGCCTCGGCCAGCTAGGAGCCAACGGACAGCTTCTGTCGCCGCACTTCGGATCGCGCGCCCGGCTCATGATCATCACGACCGACGCTCCCGTCACCTACGACGAGCCGATCGACTACGGCATTCACCAGTTCTGCCAGGAGTGCCAGGTCTGCGTGAACCGCTGCCCAGGCAGGGCACTGGTCAAGGAGAAGGTCTGGTGGCGCGGCGTTGAGAAGAACAAGCTGATCTACGATCGCTGCCGACCTGTCATGGCCACCTACGAGGGCTGCGCAGTCTGCATGAAGGTCTGCCCGGTCCAGCGCTACGGCCTCAAGCCGGTGATGGAACACTACGTCGAAACCGACGGTGAGATCCTCGGCAAGGGCACCGACAACCTCGAGGGCTACGAGCTCCGGGACAAGGGCTACTTCGGCCCGGGCAAGCTGCCCAAGTTCCAGCGCGCGTTCTTCGACTTCCCGCACGGAAAGAAGGACGATTGGCTATTCCTCCAGTTCAAGGAGAAGATCCAGGAGAACAACTTCAAGGCTTCCTCCGAGGACGTACAAGACTTCGTCACCGAGCTCCAGGAGATCCTGGAAGTCGGCGAGACCACGCGAGGCGACGAGTAGGACAGCCGTCCAGACAGTCTGCACTGAATTAGCACACTGAAAGCGCAAACGGGGTCAGATCCTGTTTAGGGAACTGGCCCCGTTTGGTCTGTCGCAATACCCTCTTATTCGACGAGGTAACCAATGCCCGCCTTCAGAAAAGAACACATTGACGCCCTATTCGGTGAAATAGAGGACAACTACAAGGATAGGCCTGAGCGGGAGCAGCTTCACCGGGACGCTCACCTGGCGATAGCCCTCCACGACGCAGGCCGAGACATCCCGGCCGAGATCGACGACCGGGTTGTGGGCCTGATAGACAAGCACAAGCCCTCCGACTAGACTCCATCTTCAAGAGACCCGGGAGGGTCAGCATCGAATCGACGGTCAACCAGTGCTCCTCGTTGCCGGGGCTATGGCGTCGTCTCCGTTTTTCAGCCCTGAATCTTGCGCGATCAACGCCGCCGCGTTAACATTCTGACCGACGGGCCGGTACCTATCGTCCCGTACAGTCGACTCTTGGCGGGGGCGCATCATGAGCAATGTTGTACTTGTCGTCGATATGGTCGTGGGCTTCATGGAGCCGGGCCATAACCTTTACACGGGCGACGAGGCAAGAGAGATCATACCCAGGATCCAGCAGCTGATCGAACGCGAGCAGGCTGCCGGCTCCGAGGTGATCTTCATCTGCGACACTCACGACCCGGACGACCTGGAGTTCCAGATGTTCCCGGTCCACTGCGTCCGGGGCACTGAGGAGGCCGAGATCATTCCAGAGCTCCGGCGTTACGACGGCTCCGTCCTGCGCAAGCGTCGCTACAGCGCCTTCTTCGAGACAGACCTGGAACAGCGGCTCGCCGACCTGGCCCCGGACAAGGTCATCGTCTGCGGAGTGTGTACCGACATCTGCGTGATGCACACGACATCCGACGCCAGAAACCGCGACTACGTCGTGGAAGTGCCAACCGACTGCGTCGCCAGTTTCGATCCAGAAGCCCACGCCTACGCAATGACTCACATGGAGAAGATTCTCGGCGCCAGGCTGGTCAGTCCCGCCTCAGCGGGATAGCGCCGGTCCGCCCCTGACACCAGATGGTAAACATCAACACGACCTCCACGCCTTTCGAGATTCGTCCTTCCGTTCGCGTCGGCGAGACTGCCGACGTCTACCTGCAGCGCGCTCTCACCATTCTGAGGAACGAGAATGTAAACCCCACTGTCACCATGGAGATGTTCCCAGCTCGTGGCGGACTACTCTGCGGCATAGACGAAGTGCTGCTGCTGCTGGAGGAGGTACTGCCCGATTCCGGAGTCGAAGTGTGGTCCCTCGAGGAGGGTGAGCACATCGAGGCCAATGAAGTCGCGCTTCGCGTGAGGGCGCCTTACAGCTCTTTCGGCCTGTACGAGACCTCGATCTGCGGCATTCTTGCTTCCAGCACCGCATGGGCCACTGCCGCCCGAGAGTGCGTGGATGCCGCTGGCGGAGCTGTGGACGGCATTCCGGTGGTGGCAATGTCCGCCCGTCACGTCCATCCGAACATCGCCGCAAACATAGACTACTCGGCCGTCAGGGGAGGCTGTACTTCCTGCTCGACGATAATGGGCGCCCGGATGGCGGGTGTTACACCCGAGGGTGATATGCCGCACTCTCTCCCGTTGCTCCTGGGAGACTCGGTGCGGGCGATTCGCTCGTTCGACCGCTACCTGCCCCAGGGCGTACCGAGGGTCGCGCTTGTGGACACGTTCAAGGACGAGGCCGAAGAGGCGCTAAACGTCGCCCAGGCGCTTCGCGACCGTCTTCGGGGAGTCCGACTTGATACGCCTGCCGAGCGTGGCGGGGTCTCGATAGAACTGGTTAAGGAAGTCCGCGCAAGACTGGACCAGGCTGGGCTCAGGCACGTCGAGATCGTCGTGAGCGGCGGATTCACGCCGGGCCGCATCGGGGACTTCGTCGCTGCATCCACGCCCGTCGACCGTTTTATCGTCGGGTCGTACATTTCAGACGCGGCGCCGAACAACTTCACCGCAGACATCCACGAGATAGACGGCAGGCCAATCGCCAAGCGAGGACGCATCCCCGGAGTAACTGCGAACCCGCGCCTGGACCGCAGGCTCTAGATTCAGGAAGACTCGTAAGCGCACCTGATCTCGACGATCCTCTTCGTATCGTCCGTGATCTTCGCCCAGTCGGCTATTCGCCACCCGATGACCCAGGCAACTTCGTCCGAAGCGTTCACTACGATAGGGAGCACGTCCCTCCACCGCGCTGGTACGTGGGCGTCCTTCATGAAGTCAGCCAGGCTCTTCTCCGAGTTCATGCCAAGTGGCCGGAAGACATCTCCCTGCCGCCGCGTGCGCACGTACAGTTCCGGCCCCAGCGCGTCGGCGTCGAACCTCTCCGCCAGCCTAAGCCCGTTCCCGTCCGGGGGACTTGGGTTCGTTTCAAGATCGCTCACCATCCGAACCGACACGGTCCATGCGCCCGAGGTCGCCACACCAGGCAGATTGAGCCTGGTCCTGGAGTGTTCCAGCTCGGGCAGCAGCCCCACGTGGCCTTCCCCTGCACTGAGGTGCGCCAAGTCGTGATCCACATCAAGCGTAACCCGTCCGGGCAGACGGGTCTTCTTGCCTGCCGGGCCGGACATCAGGCGCAACATCTCCTCGACGTGAGCGAACTCCAGGTCAGACGCATCGCCTGCCACAAGCTCAACTGCTCTCCTCAACAGATGTCTCTGAATGGCTGGGTGCAGACCCGCGAACGCCGACCGGTCAAGGCTTACGCCGGTTGCACTGCGTGTGATTATGTCAGCGGCTGCCTTATCCACAGCTTGCGCCACGAAGTCGAGGTCGTGCGAGACCGAGTCGGCCAACCTGCCGAGGGAGGCCGCAATTGCCGGGTTGTATGACTTCAACTGTGGGAGCAAATTCAACCTGATCCGGTTGCGCGTCATATCTTCAGACAGGTTCGACTCGTCGAATCGTGGTGAGAGTCCGTTTTCAGAGCAGTAGGCGACCGTGTCCGCCTTCGGGACCCTGAGCAGAGGTCTGAATACAGTCAACGGGACGCCGTCGACGGTCCTTCTGTAGATGACCGTCATCGCCCTGAGTCCTGCAAGACCGCTTCCCCTGAGGACGTGCATGAGCACGGTTTCGGCCCGATCGTCCAGGTTGTGTCCAACCGCGACGACATCGGCTCCGACCTGCCCGTACACCCGCGCAAGGAAGCTGTACCTCACCTGCCTGGCGGCGTCTTCAACGGACAGGCGGCGCTCTTTCCTGTATTGGCTGACGTCGGCCTTCTCTGAGAACAGGGGGACTTGGAGTGCCCCCATGCTTTCACGGACGAAATCGGCATCGGCCGCTGATTCGGCAGGACGAAGGCCGTGGTCGAGGTGAGCAGCGTAGAGACGAATGCCGAGAGAGTCTCGGAACTGCGCGAGCGCGTGGACGAGCGCAAGTGAGTCAGGCCCACCGGATACGGCAGCAACAATCGCAGCCCCACCAAGCTGGTGCGTCCGTACCGCCCGCCGGACTTCAGAGCGAACTCTTCGACTGACTGGTCCAGGGTGATTGGCGTGGCTGTCGCTTCGCACTCGTCGCACGCGCTCCTCGAAGACTGCGCTAGTCCAATCCGCGCAGGTGCCCGGTCTCATTGACCGACACCTGAACGATGCGCTCGGAACTCACGAGGAGCCGGGTGATTGACCCCAGGTCGACCCTCAGCCTTCGGAAGTTGTTCGGCTCCATGCCCAGAGCCGTGCATAGGATCATCTGGATTGTGAAGTTGTGAGTTACGGCCACGACCGTATCGTCAGCATGAGTGTCTGCCAATCTCTTGATCGTACGCCATGCACGTTCCCTGACCGTCGCCAGGCTTTCGCCCCCAGGCATAACTGTCTTGAAAGCATCCTCATCCCATGACCGCATGACGTCAGGAAATCGCTCCCTCAGTTGCCGGCCGCTCAGCCCCTCGAACTGGCCGACGTCCATCTCGATCAGCCCAGGCTCTATGACAACTTCGACATCCGTTCGGCCCGCTATCGCGTCAGCAGTCTGGACCGCGCGCCTGAGCGGGCTGGCGTACAGCGAAAACGGCTTCTCTTCGGCCAGTGCCTTTGCAGCGGCCGCTGCCTGCTCGAGTCCACGTTCATTTAGCGGGGCCTGGCTGACGCCCTGTATCTTACCGAGCCTGTTTGTCTCGGTCTCACCGTGTCTGACGAGAATCAGATCCAATTTCCGCCTCTTCCGAAACCGTAGCAGGCTTGGTAACGCTAATCTCCTCGATCTTCAGGTCCTGCATCTCCAGTATCTCAAACTTCAGGTCGCCGAACTCGAACTGGTCTCCCTCATCGGGTATATGACCAAGGAGGTCAAGTACGAATCCCGCCAGGGTCTCATACTCCCCGTCCGGAAGCTCGATACCGATTTCCTGGTTCACTTCCTCGATGTCCATTCCACCCTCGACGTGGAAGGTGTACTCGTCGATCGCCTTGTACTCGTCCTCGGGGGACTCGCCCTCCTCCCCGACAGGCCCCACCACGACTTCGAGCAGCCTCTTGAGAGTTACCAGCCCGGCCACGCCTCCGAACTCGTCGATAATCAGCGCCATCTGGTTGCCGGTAGTCCGCAGCTCATCGAATAGCTCGGAAATGCGCTTTGTCTCCGGCACGAAGTAGGCGTCCCGGATCGCATCCGTCACCGCGTCTTCGAGCGCCAGGCCCTTCTGAGATATGTGCCTCAGCACGTCCTTCAGGGAGATCACTCCTACCACGTTGTCTGGTGACTCGCGGTACACGGGGAATCTCGTGTGAGAGTCCCCTGAGTAGATGTCCAGGAACTCTCGCAGCGTGGTGCCCTGGTGCACCGCAACCATCTCAGTCCTGGGTGTCATCACCTCCCTGACCTGCCGATCTCCGAACTGGAACACGTTCTCAAGCATCTCGGCCTCGGCCGTCTCGAACTCGCCCTCAGCCTCACCTATGTCGATCAGCGTGCGGAACTCGCCCTCAGTTATCACTGGCTGTTCACGGGAACCTCCGAGCAAGGAGTTAACTCCACGAGAAATCCACTGGAGAAGCACGACGAACGGCCACAGCAGGTACTCCGTCCACTTCAGGGGATACGAGTAGATGAACGCGACCCGTTCAGCCTTCCGCACTGCAACTGACTTCGGGATGATCTCGCCAAGGATCACGAGCACGGTCGTGCTGAACACTGTCGCGGCCGCGAGGGCAATCTCCTCGTTGCCCTCTCCTGCATAGGCGACGAAAGTAACCGTAACCAACGCTGCGAGGGCCGTATTGACGACATTGTTGCCCAGAAGAATCGTAGCCAGGAGTCTCTCCGGATTGCCGATCATATCGGCCACCCTCTTCGCCCCGGGGACCCCTTCGCTCACAAGGTGGGCAATTCTCGTACGCTGCACGGACAGAAATGCCGCCTCCGAGCTTGAAAAGAAGCCTGACAGTACCAGGAACACTCCAACAAGAACGATATATAAGAACCCTTCATCCTGCATGACTGCAATCCCCCAATTGCTCAGCCGTCACACCGATCATCCGCCGGGCGACCTCAAAGAACAAGCGAAATTAGCTTCAGTGGCCTCTTAAGATACAGATAGCAGCCCAATCCAGAAAGGTCTGTGCGGTGGCGGACGGCTTAATTCGCCACGGTGTGTTCGTGAGCGCAAAGATGGAACGGCATCGTAGGCCGGTCATTCGTCTGACGGTTGGGCAGCGGCCGCCCTGTGTTCCTGCCACAGCTCCGTGACGGCCTTGCGCGCGACAGACCCGCTGTACCCACGACGCTGCAGGTGCTGCCACAGTCTGCGGTGGAACTGTTCGTAGTCGTTCCCGGAAAGGCGTCGGGCAAACTTTGCGGCGGCTGCACGCGCCGTCTCCTCGTCGTCCAGGTCGAGAACTGCCTCATCTGCGATCGACCGGGAGATTCCCTTGGCTGTCAACTCCCTGACCAGCGCGCGGGCGCTGCGTGGGCTGTTTCTCGTGCGGCTCCCCGACCATAAGCGCGCAAAGGCCTCGTCGTCGACGAGGCCCTGCTCCTTGAGATATTCGACCGCCCTGTCGATCACGTCCTGCTCGAAGCGTTCTGCGAGCCTCTCCCGCAGCTCCCGCTCGGTGCGCTGGCGGTACGAAATGAGATTGAGCGCCCGCCCCAGCGCTTTCCGCAGGGGCTTGTCTTCAGTCATTGCGCTTTCCGGGGCGGCGGTCAAGATTACGACCGCCGCAACTCGGCTGCCTACCTACTCCTGCTCGTTGCTGACCAGCACAACCAGATCGCTGCCGTCTCCGCCACCATTGACGTTGACCTCTGGGACGGCCTTCCCTGTAATCAGGGCCTCCAGACGGCCGGCGATCTCGGGGTCCTCTCTGAGGAACTGCTTGCAGTTCTCCCTGCCCTGGCCCAGCCTGATGTCGCCGAACGAGTAGAACGAACCGCTCTTCTTGACGAAGTCCTTCTCGACTCCGAGCTCCAGCAGCTCGCCCTCCTTGCTGATCCCCTCGTTGAACATGATGTCGAACTCAGCGGTCTTGAAAGGAGGGGCGACCTTGTTCTTGACGACCCGCGCCCGCACCCGGTTGCCGACGAAGTCGCCGGACTGCTTGATGGACTCGATGCGCCGGAGGTCCAGCCTGACGGAGCTGTAGAACTTGAGCGCCCTGCCTCCCGGAGTCGTCTCAGGGCTTCCCCATAGCACTCCGACCTTCTCGCGTATCTGGTTGATGAAGATGACGGCGGTATCGGACCTGCTGATTGCCGACGTCAGCTTGCGCAGGGCCTGCGACATCAGCCGCGCCTGGAGACCGACGTGTGTGTCGCCCATGTCCCCGTCTATTTCGGCCTTGGGTACCAGGGCCGCGACGCTATCGACGACAATCACGTCCACCGCGCTGCTGCGTACGAGGTACTCACAGATCTCCAGCGCCTGCTCGGCGCTGTCGGGCTGTGACAGCAGCAGGTTATCGAGGTCGACTCCACACCGGCCCGAGTATCCCGGGTCGAGTGCGTGCTCCGCGTCTATGTAGGCGGCGGTCCCACCCAGTTTCTGCGCCTCAGCCATAATGTGGTACGACAGCGTGGACTTCCCGGAAGACTCCGCTCCGTAGATCTCGGTGACCCTCCCTCGGGGCACTCCGCCCACGCCCAGGGCCTCGTCCAGTACGAGGGACCCGGTCGAGATGGCTTCGATCTGCGCAGCCCCCCGGTCCTCTCCCAGCCTCATGACCGTACCCTTGCCAAAGTGCCGGTCGATCTGTCCCAACGCTACTTCCAGTGCCTCGCGCTTCTTCTTGTCCATCTATGATCTCTCCAAGGTATCCTGGCGGGGTCTCCGCACCAACTCGCGCTCGATTCAGTGTGATGCAACGAGCATAGCACAGAGATTCCTGCTTGTAAATACATTTGTTCTAATTGTTTTGCGAATTATCCACTCCACACAAACTCCCCACTGGAATTCTTCGAAACTGCGTCGTTCCGGCGGAGGCCGGAACCCAGAGGCGTGTGGGTGATGCCCCGTATGTTCCGAGCAAGTCGTTTTCACCCTCACCCCAACCCTCTCCCTGAGGGAGAGGGGGTCATACATAGGACTCGTCCCTTCCGGTCGGAAGGCTGCCCCGTGCTACAATTAGGCGTCTTTTCGCAACTATCAGCCAGACCCCTCCTCGTATGACCGGACAGCACAGCAACCGCAGTCGCCCATACAGCCGCGTCGTCGTCAAGGCCGGTACGGCCCTGATCACTAACGGCTCAGATGAGCTGGACATGGCCGTCATGGCCGACCTGGTAGCTCAGATCGCCCTGCTCCGACAGGGTGGTTGCCAGATGCTGCTCGTCTCCTCAGGAGCGGTCGCCGCGGGCAGGCACACCATTGGCGGATCCAACGGTCTCAGCAGTCTAAACATGAAGCAGCTGCTGGCGGCAATCGGACAGAGCCGCGTGATGAGCGCGTACGAGCGTCTCTTCGGAGAACACGGCGTACACGTCGCCCAGGCCCTTCTGACGGGCAGGGACATCAACGACCGCGAAGGCTACCTCAACATACGGAACACCCTGCTGGGCCTGATAGACCTCGGAATAGTGCCCATTATCAACGAGAACGACGTCGTGGCCGTAGACGAGTTGAGCGGCGAGATATTCGGCGACAACGACATGCTCTCCGCAATGGTCGCCAACATCGTGGATGCCGACCTGCTCATCATGCTCGGTCGCGTTGACGGGCTGTTCACCGCCGATCCCAACCTCGATTCCACTGCCCGGCCCATACCGGTCGTCACGTCGTTCACGGACGAGATCGAAGCTCTAGGCGGCCCCTCGGCAGACGGACGCGGACGCGGCGGGATGACCACAAAGCTGGAGGCCGCCAGGCTGGCCACCGCCTCTGGTGTGGACACGATCGTCGCCAGCGGAAGTCGGTCGGACATCATCCAGAGACTGGTACGCGGTGAGTCCGTCGGCACATTCTTCCCCACCAGCGCGACACGCATGGAGAGCCGAAAGCGGTACCTCCTGAGCCAGATGCGCGACTCCGACGCCGTCGTCGTGGACAGCGGAGCGGCGAGAGCGCTGCTGCATCGAAACAGCTCCCTGCTGGCCGCGGGTGTCGTCGAGTCGCTGGGCGACTTCGACCGGGGCGACGTGGTGATGGTGCTGGACACCGAGAGTCACCAGATCGCTTGCGGGATCGCAAACTACAGTTCCAGGGACATCGGGCGCATAAGGCGGCTGAAGTCGGACCGGATACAGCCGACGCTCGGACACTACTTCGGGGACGAGGTGCTGCACAGAGACAACATCGTGCTTCTGACAAGTGTTTCCTCTCTGGCGAGAGACGGTTAGGATGAAGAGGAGCCACTCCATTACTTTCACCCTCACCTCAATCCTCTCCCTCGAGGGAGAGGAGGCGCCTGGTATACCCCCTGAGACCGCCAAGTGGAGTTGACCGATGCAGACCACAGTCGATGAGCTAACGACCAAGGGCAAGACGGCCCGAATCGCTGCCCGCCAGCTCGCGAAGGTCGGCGGAGGCGTCAGGACGCAGGCGCTGCTGAACATCGCCGAGCGTCTCGAATCGAGCCGCGACGAGATTCTCGCAGCCAACGAGCGCGATCTCGAGAACGGCAAGGCCAAGGGGCTGGAGCCGTACTACCTCGACCGCATGATGCTCGACCCAGAACGACTGGCCGCTATTGCCGACGACGTGCGAAGCGTGGCCGCACTTCCCGACCCCGTCGGTGAGACCATCGAGATGAAGACGATGCCAAACGGCCTCAGCGTCGGACGGCGCCGCGTTCCGCTCGGCGTCGTGGGCGTCATCTACGAGAGCAGGCCGAACGTCACGGTCGACATATCGTCGCTCTGCCTGAAGTCCGGCAACGCCGTCATACTCAGGGGCGGCAGCGACACGATCAACTCGAACACCGCCCTGGCCGAAGTCATCCGAGAGGCCATCGCCGACGCAGGCGCGCCACCGGATGCCGTGCAGCTGTTCCAGTCCACCGACCGCGAGCTGGTTGGCCGAATGCTCAGCGCGGACGAGTACATAGACCTGCTGATTCCCAGGGGAGGACAGGACCTCATCAACCGTGTGGCCAGGGAGGCCACCATGCCTGCCATAACCGGCGGAGTGGGAGTCTGCCACACCTACGTCGACCGCGAGGCCGACATCGACATGGCGGTGGACATAGTCTTCAACGCCAAGGTGCAGCGGTACTCGGTCTGCAATGCCATGGACACCATGATAGTCCACTCGGCGGCAGCACCAGCTTTTCTGCCCATCATGTCCAGAAAGTTCGCAGAGGCCGGCGTTGAGATGCGCTGCGACCTGCGCGCGCTCAGCCTGGTGGGCCCAACCAACGGCATCCGCCGCGGCGGACCCAGGGTGAAGCCCGCGACAGAAGACGACTGGACCACCGAATTTCTCGACCTTATCGCTGGAGTCAAGATAGTCGACTCGCTGGACGAGGCGCTCGAGCACATCGAGACCTACGGCTCGGGCCACTCGGACGCGATCGTCACTGAAGACTACTCAGCGGCCATGCGCTTCGTGGACGAGGTCGATTCCAGCGCCGTGTTCGTCAACTGCTCGACCCGATTCAACGACGGCGGTCAATTCGGCCTCGGCGCAGAGGTCGCCATAAGCACCAGCAAGTTCCACGCTCGCGGCCCTATGGGTCTGCGCGAGCTGACATCCTACAAGTGGACCGTACTTGGCTCCGGCCAGGTCCGCTCCTGACGCAAGACCATGGCCCGATACAACTTCCAGCGAGAGACCCGCACCCCGTTCTCGGAGTGCTACATAGTCATGCAGGACGACAACGTCGTGGGAAGGCTCGACATGCACTTCGCAGACCCTGTCGTCCACGCTACCCTCAATATCGAGGAGGTCGTGACCAGCGACGGCGTGCAGGACATCATCGACGACATCGAGGCTGAGCTGCTGGACGCCGTTGGCGTACACCGGCAGGAGATCATCATCCACGTGCACCAGGGCAGGGATCTCGGCGTCTACAGCACGAGCGACTTCGAGGGCACAAACGGCGGTGGGATAAGGTTTAACTAGCGTCTGCGTGATCGGCACAGTCGCCCAGGAACCGTCGCCTGAATCCTAGGTCGGGGTCTGCTCTTCCTGGGACATAGGCGAGAGCTGTGAGATCTCCATCACGCGCAGTACGCCCGCGCGCGTCAGCAGTCCGACCGGCGTGTCGCCTTCCATTACGACCGCCTGCTGGATGTTCCTGTCCGCAAGGAGCCTCAGCCCCTGTTCAAGCGGGTCATCCGGCGCGAGAGTGATCGTGTCCTCAGTCTTGGTCATCGCCTCCGACACCCACTTTGTCCCCCACTCCTCAGTAGGAACGCTGCGAACGTCGCTCACGGTAATCAGCCCGTAGAACGTATCCCCCAGCATGACGAGATACGCACGCTGCATCTCGGCCACGATGTACTCATCGACGAGCCGTCGTATCGAGATGCCGGGGGGCACAATACGAAGGTGCCTGTCCATTGCGTCGCCCACCGTTCGACCAGACACCACGAGCCGTTCCGGTCCGCCCTGCCGCACCGACGACGCAGTCGATTGTATGAACCAGCCGATGAACATGAGCCAGATCCCCGTGATCAGGCTGTTGGTGAAGATGGCGACCACCCCGACGCCTATCAGCCCGAAGCCGAGCGCCGAACCGGTCAGGCTGGCGACTCTCGTCGCGCGCTCCTGGCTCTGAGTCGCCTTCCACACCAGTGACCTGAGCACCCTGCCGCCGTCCAGTGGGAACGCGGGAATCAGGTTGAACAGCCCGATGAGCAGATTCACGAACATCAGGTACTGCGTCAAAGCCGCAACAGGGCTGTCGGAGCCTCTCAGGTTCAGGTACAGCAGGCCGAAGAAGGAGGCGAGTCCCAGGCTGGCGACCGGGCCGACCACGGACACCCAGAACTCCTCGCTCGCGCTCCGCGATTCGCCGTCGATCTGAGAGAAGCCACCAAGGAAGAACAGCGTGATGCTCTCGACACGAAGACCGCGCCGGATCGCCTCGAGGGAGTGGCTGAGCTCGTGAATCAGAACGCAGATGAACAGCAGGGCACTGCCGATGATGCCGACTACCCAGTACTGCGTCGTGGTCCACTCATACCGGCTGGGGAGCCAGGACGACGCGAGCGACCACGCGATCAGCGCAAAGATAAACACCCACGAGAAGTGGACCTGTATTCTCACGCCAAACAGGCGTCCCAGCCCAAAAGTCCCTGACACCGTGCTACTCCACTCTATTCAACGTGCAACCTATAGCCACACGGTCAGAATCCGAATGATACGCAGGGGAGAAGTGGGCGTCAAACGGACGGACACCGACGAGTCTGACTGAGCAGGCCACTCAGACAAACAGCCAGCCTGTGGCGGCCCTTGTGAGCTCGGCCCTGAAGTCCGGGTGGGCTATCGCAATCAGGGCCTCGGCCCGTTCACGGTGGTTCTTTCCGAGCAGGCGCGCCACGCCGTACTCGGTCACGATGGTGTCCGACCAGAAGTGCGGCATCGTGACGATCTCGCCCGACTCGAACCTCGGAACTATGCGCGAGACCGCGCCGTTCAGCGCCGTGGAGTACAGCAGCGTAATCGCCCGTCCGCCCTTTGAGTACAGCGCGCCGAGGTGAGCGTCCGGCTGGCCGCCGATGCCGTTGTACATCTGGCCGCCGAATATGCTCTCGGACGCTATCTGCCCCCTCAGGTCCACCGACAGGGCGTTGTTGATTCCCACCTGCATGTGGTTCTGGGCGATCACGATCGGATTCAGGACATAGTGTGGCGAGTACAGCTCGAAGACCGGGTTGTCATCGATGATGGTGAGGTCCTCTTCGCTCCCACCTGTCCACGAAGTCGCGACAGCCCGACCCTTATGGATGGTCTTGCGCGAGCCGTTGATGACGCCCGCGCCCACCAGCCTGGCAACGCCCGGCACGGTCAACTCCGAGTGCAGCCCCAGATCTACCTTGTCGTCGAACACCCCCAACCTCGGCATGTACGAAGAAGGCGTGCCCACACCGACCTGAATCGTCGCACCGTCAGGGATGAGGCCCTTCAGGTTTTCAGCAATGGCCCTGGTTTCCGGGGATGGGTCGTCGATCCCAAGCTGTCTCTTCAGCCTGTCGAGGTCGATGGTGGCGAAGAGGGGCTGTGTCGGGGCGAGACGGTTCGGATTGACCTGCTCGATGATCTCTTCCAACGCCATACGACGTTCGTCCGGCAGGTCTGAGACCGACTTCATGAGCGACTCTCGACTCACACTCGACGTATCGGCTTCCACCATCCTGTCGATGTCTTCCATCGGCATGAAGGCGTCACCGTATGTACGAATCAGCGACGGGTTCACCTCCGCGGCCACCTTGCGGGCGCGCTGGGCGAAGCTGCGCTTGTACCATGCCTGCGGACCGAAGGTGATCTGCCCCTGCCGGTTCGGAGGCGACACGACCACCAGGGCAACGTCGATGGGCTTGCCCTCGTTCGGCCTCTCGTCCACGGCCTTGAAGGTCAGTGAGAACGCGAGCGGAGAGTAGGGCGCCCGTCCCTCATTCTCGAACGGCCTCCCATACGGCCCGATGAAGTTCTCGATGTCGACCTTCCAGCCCGCTTCCAGGAACGGCTCTAGGTCGAACTGCGGCACCGACACCGAGAGGGTAGCCCCCTTGACCTCATGGGCGCGCTCGGAGAGCGCCTTCATCAGGGTCAGCGGCTGCTCGGAGAGGGGAACGACAACGCGGTCACCGTCTTCGACTATCGAGACGGCCTCTTCGGGCGTCACCAGCCTGTTTGTGTATTCGTTTTGCCATGACATCGTACGTAGCGCTCCGGCTGGATCTTTACCAGGTCACTGATAGACCGAGCTGCCTGCGCCCCCGCCTGCGGCGACAACCTCTCCGGCTATCGAGATAGACTTGGGGGAAGCTAGGAAGGTCACAACGTATGCAACTTCGGTTGCATCGACCATGCGGCGGATGTCGTTGCCCAGAGGTCCGCTGGCGGCCTCCTCGGACGTGCGCTCAGTGATCGTCGCGCCCGGATGGACGAGATTGACGTTGATGCCGTCGGGACCGAGCTGGTTGGAGAGCGTCTTGGTCAGGTGGACCAGGGCCGCGTTTCGGAGTCCGCTGTAGGTACCCGCGTTCCGGGCCGCAAGTCCCCCGATGTTGATGATCCGACCCCAGCCCTGCGCCTGCATGTGAGGCGCAGACGCCTTGGCACATCGGAAGTAGCCGACGACCTTGGTGTTGATGTCAGACAGCAGATCGCCGTCGTCGGAATCAGGCAGCGGCCCGAGTACGAGACCGCCGGGCGCAGCCGCGTTGTTGACCAGGATGTCGAGGCCCCCAAGTTCGTCGACGGCCTGCTGCACCATCGCGTTTACGGACTCGGTGCTGTTCGTATCGGCCACGATGGGCACGATCTTCCGCCCTGTCTCAGCGGCCAACTCCTGAGCTGCACCTTCGAGAACGTCCTGTCTCCTGGCGCAGATGACTACGTCGACGCCCTCATTGGCCAGTTCCCGCGCCGTCGCCTTGCCAATGCCGACGCTTCCACCGGTGACAATCGCCCGCTTGCCGTTCAGATCAAGGTCCATTGAGTTGCTCCTGTATTGTCGTGAGACTAAGTCAGTTTGGTAGACAGTGTTTTCACCCTCACCCCAACCCTCTCCCTGAGGGAGAGGGGGCCGTTGATTGGTATTCACGACCGTCTGCACACCCTTACCTACGCCTGTCAGCCCTGAGGGAGAGGGGACCTTAGGTTCCGAAGCGCCTAGATGCCCGGCTGCTGCCAGCCGCCGAGCGCAGACTCCAGCAGCGCGGCGAGGGCAAGCGATACATCCTCGCGCCACGGACGGGCGATCACCTGGACGCCTATCGGCAGGCCCTCAGGGGAGGTGCCGCCACGGACGACAGTCCCTGGCCATCCGGTGAGGTTGTACGGCCCCGTGTAGAACCCGTTTCGGTTCTCGTCCCTGAAGGTCGCCCCGTGCGGTGGCGCAGGCATGGCAGCTGTCGGGCAGATGATGGCGTCGTAGTTCTGGATGAACCCCAGCATGTCGCTCCTGTACTGGTCCAGCTCCTCCAGCGCCTGCGTGAACTCCTCAGTGGGTATCGCCACAGCGTCTTCGAAGCGCGACCTCAGGAACGGTGACTTCTCAGTCGTGCCAGCCTTGTCCAGCAGTCGTTGAGTCCAGGCGCGACCGTCACCGCCTCCTATCCTGCCGGTCAGCTCTGTAACGCGGCTCAGCGGTTCGGGCGTATGTTCCTCCACTGACGCGACGACGTCGGAGACCACCTTGATCGCAGACTCCACGGCATCGATCGTCTCCTGCGTCGGAGCCTTGAATCCTTCAGATCTGGTGTAAAACGCGACTTTCAGCGAGCCGAGGTCCACGTCTGCCGGGTCTCCAAGAGGCATGGGCACGATTGCGGGGTCCTCCCAGTCCGGGCCGGAGATGATCGGCAGTGTGAGGACGAGGTCCTCGACGTACCGCGCCATCGGGCCGTTCTGGGTATAGGTGTCGGTCGCGCCCATCCCGTACGGAACAGCGTGGCCGGTGCGCGGCACACGTCCCGAGTTCGGCTTGATACCTGCGATTCCGTTGAAGTGGGACGGCAGCCTGATGCTGCCGCCGGTGTCGCTGCCAATGTCGAACGCTGATCCGCCCGCGGCGACTATCGCCCCCGCCCCGCCACTCGACCCGCCCGGAGTGCGGTCGAGTCCGTACGGGTTGTTGGTGCGACCATAGACAAGATTGTCCGTCTCACCGGCGAGGGTGAACTCCGGCGTGTTGGTCTTACCTAGTAGGATAGCGCCCGCGCCACGCAGCCGGGCTGCGACTGTCGAGTCGCGTTCGGGCACAGCGGTCCGCCGTCCAAGCGTGGCGTAAGTGGTGACCACGCCCTCGGTGTCCAGGGAGTCCTTGAGGGTCATGGGGACGCCATGCAGCGCGCCCTTCGATTCACCCTGTGCCAATGCCGCGTCGGCCTCACACGCCTCATCCAGTGCGCGCTCTGCACACAGCCTGACGACCGCGTTCAGCCTGTCGTTAACCTCTTCGATGCGGTCAAGGTGAGCCTGTACGACCTCGACCGCCGACACTTCCCTGTCCTGTATCGCCTGCGCGATAGACTTCGCGGATTGGTAGATGATGTCAGCCATAGCGGGCTCCTTCTGAGGAGTGAGTGAAGAGGAGGGAGGAGGGAGATCCTCCCCGCACCACGGGGCTAACGTATCACAAGTCGAGGGGTCGCGCTAAAGGCTTGGCCTGACGTATCCGCCAAGCTCCGACTCCAGCACCGCTGCGAGTGCCAGCGCAACATCCTCCCGCCAGGGACGGCTGATGACCTGGACACCGATTGGCAGACCCTCCACCGAAGTGCCACACCTCACTACGGCCCCAGGCCAACCGGTCAGGTTGTACGCAGCCGTGTAGTAGGCGTTGCGGTGCTCGTCGGTGTATGACTCTCCGTGCGGCAGCGCGGGAACGGAGGCGGTGGGACAGATGATGGCGTCGTAGCTCCTCATGAATCCAAGCATTTCGCTTCGGTACTGGTCCAGCTCCTCCAGCGCACTTGTGAACTCTTCTACGGAGATGGGGACTGCCTCGTCGCGTATCGACCGGATGACCGGCGACAACTCGGTTGTGCCTGCCCTCTGCAGAATCCTGAGCATCGTGGCGCGGCCGTCGCCATCTCCTATTCGATCGTTCAGTTCAGGGACGCGGCCGACAGGTGCAGGTAGGTCCTCCTCAACAGACGCGACGACGTCTGATAAGGCTCCGACGGCGGCGTTCACGGCGTCCACGGTCTCCTGTGTCGGGGAGTTGTGCTCCGGTGCGCTGGTGTAGAACGCGACCCTTAGGCTGCCGAGGTCCACATCCGCGGGGTCTCCCAACGGCATTGGTACTATTGCGGGGTCCTCCCAGTCCGGCCCTGAGATGATCGGAAGGGTGAGGACGAGGTCCTCGACGTAGCGCGCCATCGGTCCGTTCTGAGTGTAGGCGTCCTCAGCGCCGGCAGCGTACGGGATTATGTGGCCGGTGCGCGGCACGCGCCCGGAGTTTGGCTTGATGCCCGCGATACCGCAGAAGTGCGCGGGACCCCGGATGCTGCCTCCCGTGTCGCTGCCCATGTCGAACGGCGATCCTCCCGCAGCGACTATCGCCCCCGCTCCACCGCTGGAGCCTCCCGGAGTACGATCAAGGGCGTACGGGTTGTTGGTTCGTCCGTATACCAGGTTATCGGTCTCGCCCGCGAACGTAATCTCCGGCGTGTTTGTCTTGCCGAGCAGGACCGCCCCCGCTGCCCTCAGCCGGGCCGCGACTGTCGAGTCGCGTTCAGGCACAAACGTCCGGCGACCGAGCGTTCCCCCTGTCGTGACCACGCCCTCGGTATCGAGCGAGTCTTTCAGAGTCATGGGAACGCCGTGAAGTGGGCCCTTGGATTCTCCACGCGATAGCGTAGCATCGGCCTCGCGCGCCTCGCCGAGAGCACGCTCGGCACACAGCTTGACCACCGCGTTCAGCCTGTCATTGACCTCTTCGATGCGCTCAAGGTGCGCCTGAACTACCTCGACTGCGGATACTTCCCTGTCCTGGATTGCCTGGGCGATGGACTTCGCGGATTGGTAGATGATGTCTTCCGTCATAGGTAGAGATTTCGTATCGTGCATGAATCGCCTCGCCTCAGGCTGGTTCTCTCACTGGTGAGGAAATCACAAATCGTGGTCGGTCCCTACGCAGTGGTCAAGGGCTGGTAGCGCTCGACCCTTATTCTGTCTTCACCCTTGCGTGCCTGGGCCAGGTCGTATGCAGTCTGGCGGCTCAACCAGAAGTCTGCGCTGGACCACCCGGCCTTCTCCAGGCGGATGGCCATCTCGGGCGAGATCGCCGCGTGACCGTTCAATACCCGCGAAAGGGTATGACGGGCAACTCCAAGAGCCGCCGCTGCCTCGGTAACGCTCAGGCCGAGAGGGTCAAGGCAGTTCTCCCTGACACTGCGACCCGGATGGGGCGGATTCTTCATGGGCATGGTATCTCAATCCTCATTAGTGGTAATCGACGAGGTCAACGTCGTAAACATCGCCAGCTTCAAACCTGAACGTGATCCGCCAGTTGCCAGTAATCGAAATGCTCCACGATCCCCTTCGGTCCCCTCTGAGTGGATGCAGTCTGTATCCAGGCAGATCGAGATCGCTCGGCTTGCCGGCGGCATCCAAGTCTGCCAGGGCAAGAGTGATTCGTTCCACTTGGTCTGCGGCTATCCTACTGGGGTCGTCTCGCACATAGAGCCGCCTCAACCCTCGATGACGAAACGACCGGATCATAGACTGATCATACCGTGTGCCGGTACAGCTATCAATGGAATCTTTAACCTAGATACTGTGTAGTTTGATAGGCGATATTTTCACCCTCTCCCTGAGGGAGAGGGGACCTCAGACTCTGTAGGGAGGCACCTACCAGATTGACACAGATTCCTTTATCTGAAGTATGTGGCACATGCTACCGTTGGAAAATTTCGCCGAAAGCATAGAAAGTGACACCCTCTGGCCCCACTGGAAACGTCTGTCGGCCCAGATCCGTCCGATTCTTGCAGAAAGTTTAGAGAGTCACTCCTATAGCTCCGGCCTGGCGTAGCCGCCGAGGGCGGACTCCAGCACTGCTGCGAGGGCGACAGCGACGTCCTCGCGCCACGGCCTGCACATCAGCTGCACGCCGATTGGCAGCCCGTCGGAAGAAGTGCCCACACGCACGACCGCTCCCGGCCAGCCTGTCGTGTTGTACGCGCTTGTGTAGAAGTTGGCCGGACTCGCCTCCGGGGTGAGCGATTCGCCGTGAGGCGGCGCGGGCCACGGACGTACCGGACACAGAATGGCGTCGTAGTTCTCCATGAACGAAAGCATCTGGCTGCGGAAGGAGTCCATGCGCTCCAGCAGAGCGGTGTACTCCGCTGCCGGAATCGGCGCGGCGCTCAGGAAGCGCTCCAGACGCTCGTGGACCTGAGTAGTCCCCGCCTTGTCCACCAGCCTGCGGACTCCCGCTCCGCCGTCGGCCACCAGGATGCTCGTGACGTTCGCGTCGAGATTATTGGTAATGGCAGCAGGCAGATCTTCGACGACCTGAGCTCCAGAGTCGGCGATCGCCTCAGCCGCTGACCTGACGGCCGCCTCTACCTCCGCAGTCGGAGCGACCGTCCCGTTGTCGATGTAGAACGCGACCCTGAGATCAGAGATGTTGATGGACGCCGGATCATTGAGAGGTACCGGATGGATGAACGGGTCGATGCCGTCTGGACCCGCAATGGTCGAGAACCCAAGCCACAGGTCTTCGACATAGCGAGCCATGGGACCAATCGTGGTGAGCGAGTCCATGCCTCCGAGTCCCCACGGGACTATATGACCCGTGCGGGGGACTCTACCCGACGTGGGCTTGAGACCAGCAAGGCCGCAGAACGCCGACGGTACGCGTATGCTGCCGCCGGTGTCGGTGCCCAGGTCCATCGCCGAGCCACCTGCCGCGATGATCGCGCTGGCGCCGCCGCTGCTGCCACCGGGAGTCCGGCTCACGTCGTAGGGGTTGTTGGTCTGCCCGTACACCAGGTTGTCAGTCTCGAACGAGAGCGTGAACTCAGGCGTGTTGGTCTTGCCGAGGACGATAGCGCCCGCGGAGCGCATCCGGGCAACGGCAGTCGCGTCGGCGTCCGGCACGAAGTCCCTGCGGCCAAGCGTGCCGCCTGTCGAGACGATGCCCTCTGTATCGTGGGAGTCTTTGATGGTGATGGGCACGCCATGAAAGGCCCCAAGTGACTCGCCGCGGGCGAGGGCCTCGTCTGCAACTCTTGCTTCCGCCATCGCGCGGTCACCGGCGAGCATCACGACCGCGTTGAGCTTTGGGTTCACTCCGTCGATGCGTCGCAGGTGAGCTTCGACTATCTCGACGGCAGAGACCTCTTTGGCCTGTATGGATCTAGTAATTGATGTTGCTGAGGAAAACAGCGGATCGTCTGATGTAGTCACTTTGTGAGTCTCCCCGCTTTACAAAATATCCAGCGCCATCATGTCCTGGAAGGACTCACGCCTGCGGATGACTCGAGCCTCGCCCTCGCTGGCAACGACTATTGCCGGCCTGCCGTTGAGGTTGTAGTTGCTGGCCATAGACGGCGCGTACGCTCCGGATGACGGGATCGCGATCACGTCCCCAGACTCGAGAATCGGCATCTCGATGTCGCGAACCAGTATGTCGCCCGACTCGCAGTACTTTCCCGCGAGTGTCACAACCTCGGAGACGCTGTCTGACATCCTCGACGCCACCACCGCCTCGTACTCCGAGCCATACAGCGCGGGCCTGATGTTGTCGCCCATCCCGCCGTCGAGCGAGACGTACTTGCGGACGGTGGGTATGTCCTTGATCGCCCCGACGGTGTACAGCGCGACCCCTGCCCTGCCGACTATCGCGCGTCCAGGCTCGACTATCAGCCTGGGCTCGCCGAAGCCGAGGTCGGCGCACCGCTGCCTGTACATGGACGTGATCGCCTCGGCGTACTCTTCGACAGATGGCGGAAGCTGCTCCATAACGTAGCCGATGGCGAACCCTCCACCAGGGCTGAACTCTCGCATGTTCAGTCCCTCGTCTATGAAAGGCGCGAGGTACGTCAGCACTCTGTCGATGGCGACCGAGTACGGCTCCAACTCGAAGATCGGCGAGCCAAGGTGGAAGTGCAGACCGACCAGGTCGAGATTCGATGCCTCGAGGGACTGCCGGATGGCGACCGTCGAGTCGCCGGTCTCTATCGAGAAACCGAACTTGCTATCCAGTATGCCGGTCGTCGTCGCGACGTGGGTGTGCGGATCAACGCTCGGCGACAGCCTCAGCAGGATGTCCTGTGTGACGCCCCTCGCCTTTGCGATGTCGTTCAGCAAGCGAAGCTCATAGAAGCTGTCGACGACGATCCTGCCACAGCCGACCTCCAGCGCGTACTCCAGCTCGTCGGGCGTCTTGTTGTTGCCGTGGAAGTAGACCCTGCCCAGATCGACGCCAGCGGCAACCGCCACAGCCAGTTCGCCGCCGGAGACCACGTCGAGTCCGAGGCCCTCTTCATCGACGACCCTTGCGATGCCAGCGTTCACGAACGCCTTGGACGCGTACAGCACCTGCGTGTCCGCGTATCGGTCGGTGAAACTCTGTACGAAGTCGCGGCACATGCCGCGCAGCGTTACCTCGTCGAAAACCAGCAGCGGCGTGCCGAACTCACCTGCTAGGTCGACCGTGTCGCAGCCCCCAATGGTCAGGTGGTCCTGCGGGTTGACGTCAGCACTGAATGGAAACAGTTCTTTGTTATCAAATGGCATCTTGAATCGGGCTCCTGGGTTTGTAGCAAGTATCGTCGGTTTTTCGGTGGCGTATTGAGTAGGACAACGCAACCAGTATCGCACACGCGCCCGCACGATGACACGCGGTTCGAATGTGCCAGAGACTGTGTCAATTTTGCAGGAGGCTCAATGCCTCACCATCCTTCGACAGGCTCCCGTCACAGCGGATTTTCAACAGGACGAACGAATGCGGGCGAGACGCCCGCGCTCCAGGAAGTGTGCTGACACAGTCTCAATGTGCGAATAGTGTTAGCATGTACCTCAAGAGTTCTAGTACCCCAGCTAGCCGTGCAGAGTTGGCCGCCGATCTTGGCGGCCTTCTTTGTGTATGAAACAGATCTGAATGGAAGGGTGGCGAATGGAATGATATTAGAGGCAACTGACGAGAATTACGGAGCGCCGGCTGGCGCTGCCAGAAAGGGGGTGGAATCAAACGAATATGCGCGTCTGAAGCGACTTGTCAAAGACGCGGGACTATTGGAAAAGGACCCAAAGCACTACGCTGCCAAGTTCACAGTGAACATGAGCCTGCTGGCGCTTAGTTTCGCGATCCTCGTGCTTGTGGATGGCGTCTGGCCGCAAATATTGAACGCGGCCCTGCTGGCGTTCGTCGTCGTGCAGTTGAGCTTTACCGGACACGATCTGGGCCACAAACAGGTGTTCAGGTCGAGCCGCAACAACGACATTACCGGCCTGTTCGTGAGCTTCCTGGTCGGCATCAACCGCAGCTGGTGGGTTGATAAGCATAACGAGCACCACAGTAATCCCAACGATCTCGACATGGATCCTGACATCGAAATCCCAGTAGTCGCGTTCTCTGAAGACCAGGCTCGCGACACGAAGGGAGTTCCCCGGCTGATCGTCAGGTACCAGGCCTTCCTCTTCTATGCACTGCTCTGCTTCGAGGGAATTGTGCTCAAGTACTCCGGTATCAGGTACATGCTCACAAACAGATTGAGGTTCCCCATAGCAGAGACGTTGGCGATGGCCGGCCACATCGGTATCTATACATGCCTGGTGTTCCTGTCACTGCCGTTCTGGCAGGGACTGTTGTTCATCGCAGTCAATCAGCTGCTGATAGGACTGTACATCGGCTCGACGTTTGCTCCCAACCACAAGGGCATGCTGATGCTCGATGGGAAGACCAAGCTCGATTTCCTCAGGAGACAGGTGCTTACCTCCAGAAATGTGAAGTCGAGTCCTGTAAATGACGTCCTCTACGGTGGGTTGAACTACCAGATCGAGCACCACCTGTTCCCGAGCATGCCCAGGCACCAGTTGAAGGGAGCGCAGAAGATCATAAGACCCTTCTGCGGCGAGAATTCGATCTCGTACTACGAGACCGGCGTGTTCCAGTCACAGCGAGAGATACTTCAGTACCTGCACCGTGTCAGCGCCCCTCTGCGGGCGTAGAATCCAAGGATCCCGGCATTCGGCCTGCCCAGTCTCCTATTGCCCGGGCAGGCCCATTCGACTGTCGGCCCAACCTCTCTGTATGTGATGCACAGGGGGCGGACAAGCACACTTTCGGCAGGATCCCAGGTCAGTCGGCGATCCCAAAGATTACTCGCAGCTGTTGAGATTGACTCACTCCCCCCGTGTGATTACCATGGAACCGCGCTCGTGGGGGAGCCGCCGAGTCCGCTCAAGGGCTGAGCCCGCCCCAACTTAACTCGCCAGCTTACACTCTTTTCTTCCCGATCAAGCGGACGCCGGGAGACACGAAAGGAGTGCCTATGCCCTCTCCCTCTCTACCTGCGCGTCCGAGTCTTGAGCAGCTCAGGAAACGGGCCAAAGACCTCCTGAGAGCGTATCGCGACCGCCAGCCCGACGCCCTTGCGCGTCTGAAGGCTGCTTCGTCTCGATACTCCGTCCTGTCCGATGACGACCTGGCCGAGCTGTCCCTTTCGTTGCGCGACGCTCAGCATGTCATCGCCATTGAGCACGGGTTCGACGACTGGCCGTCCATGCGCGCTTACATCGAACAGAAAGAGAGAGCAACCATGATTGAAATGACAGTCGATCACGTAAGAGTGAACATCCCCGGCAACCAGCGCGTGGTAGTGCTGAAGGCTAACGAAGCAAACAGGTATCTACCAATATGGATCGGCCAGGCTGAGGGTGATGCCATAGTCCTGACGCTTCAGGGGCAGAAACCTTCTCGACCCATGACTCACGACCTGATGGACGCGATCATTCGCGGCCTCGATGCCACGATTGATCGCGTCGTCGTAAGCGAGATGCGTGATGACACGTTCATCTCGTATGTGACGGTGAAATCCAATGGTACGACCTTTGAGACCGATTCCAGGCCGAGTGACGCAATTGCTCTTGCCGTGCGCAGCGGGGCTCAAGTCCTCGTGGCGCCCGAAGTGCTGGAACGTGCAGGGATCGACTTCGATCCTGAGACCGGCGATCCGATCTCAAAGAGCAGGATATGGCCGGAGTTCTCAGTGCTGGCCGCCGACGTATCGGGACCGCATCATCATCACCCCACCAATGGTTGAGATGCCCTGATATGAGCATAGGCGACCAGGGTCTTTTCGTTTTCGAGTCTTACCTGTGTTGTCCGTTCGTGGTGAGCCCGTCGAAGCATGAACGGACGGCCCTTCGACAAGCTCAGGACGAACAAGAGTTTAAACGATGAGGTGATAACGAAAAGACCCTGCATAGCCGACACCCGCACGTCCCACAGACTCTCTGAAGTGGTGTAAGGTACGGCGATGGTCTCGTTCATCACCAGAGCGCCCCGGTCGCGCCGAACTCTGATGTTCGGTTCGACCATGCACGTGTGGAGCGACCTGTTCTTTGCGCTGCTCGTGCCTCTCCTGCCCTTCATCAAGGAGGACATGGGGCTGTCGTTCACACAGGTGGGGATGCTGCGGTCTGTCTTCAGCGGAGCTACTGCCATTCTCCAGGTTCCGGCCGGCCTGCTGGCCGAGTCGGCCGGCGAGTTCTGGATGCTGATCCTGGGGAACGTGTGGGTGTCGGCGGGACTGGTCGCGATGGCGATGGCCCCGGTCTTCCTGGTGCTCCTGCTTGTCTCGGGTGTTGCCGGACTCGGAGGCGGCACCCAGCATCCCCTCGCATCCAGCATGGTGTCCCGCGCCTACGACGACAGGGGACGCGCCACCGCCGTGGGCACCGTCAACTTCGCTGGCGACCTCGGCAAGATGCTCGCGCCACTCGTTGCGGGGCTGATTGCCGTGAGATTCGGGTGGCGCGAGACTTTTCTGATCGTTGGGATCTCCGGGCTGATCTTCATGATCGCCTCCATGTTCACGCGCCGCTCAGTGGACATCGGCAGGCCCGTCGCGACCGCCGAGGGGACTGCCAAGGCTGAAAGTGGCGACAACTCTGGGGCTCGACTCGGCGGTTTCATAACCCTGAGCGGGGTCGGTGTTCTGGACTCGGCCGTGCGGACTTCCGCGCTGGTGTTCCTGCCGTTCGTCATGGACGCGAAGGACATGGGCCCGGGGCAGATCAGCGCGATGCTCTTCCTGCTGTTTGGAGGCGGCGCGATCGGCAAGTTCGTGTGTGGCTGGCTCGGCGACCGCATGGACACTATCAGCCTGATATGGGCGACCAAGGGTCTGACCGCGCTACTACTGGTCGCCTCGCTCGCTACCCCCGTGTTGCTCATGGCCCCCATGATGGTGCTCATAGGCATCGGGCTCAACGGAACGTCGTCAGTGCTGTACGCGACCGTCGCCGACCTCGTGCCCCCCGACCGCCGCGCCAGGTTCTATGGCTTCTTCTACACAACCAACGAGATCGGCACCGTGGCCGCGCCTCTTGCGTACGGACTCGTGGCCGACATATTCAGCCTGAACACCACCATGCTGGTGATGGGGATCGCCACCGTGGCGATTCTGCCTGCGAGCCTGACCCTTCGCCGGCACCTCAAGGATGTCTCATTCTAGCCCCTTGACTTCGGAAATCAGCGTCTGGCGATATTGCCATTCGTACCTAAAATACAGCATCCTATTAGCCGACCTGCCTCGAGGATGATGTAGCCGCAATGAGCCTAGAAGAAGACCTCGCCCATCTGTCTCCAGAGCGCGACTCAGCACTCACTATAGGCGTGTTCGACGGAGTCCACCGAGGACACCGGCACCTCGTTGGCGCACTCGTCGAGGAAGCGCGAGAGTCCGGGCTATTGGCCGGCGTGGTTACGTTCAGGAACCACCCGATTACCGTCCTGCGGCCCGGCGCTCGCGTCCAGCTCCTGACCGACGTGCCCGAGAGGACCCGCCTTCTCAAGGACCTGGGCGTAGACTTCGTCGCTGCGGTCGAGTTCGACCCTGCCCTGGCGAGTCTGTCCTCCAGGGAGTTCCTCGGCGTGCTCGCCAGCGAACTGAAGATGCGAAGGCTGGTGGTCGGTCCCGACTTCGCGATGGGTCGCGATCGCGACGGCAGCGTCGAGACTCTTCCCGCGATTACTTCCGAGCTTGGAGCCGGGTTCAAAGCAGTCGACCTGGTCACAGACCCCTCCGGCATCGTAAAGAGCACCGCCATCAGGAAGCAGATCGCCGAAGGGGAGGTAGCTGGCGCGGCAAAGCTGCTAGGACGCAACTTCTCACTAACCG
Source organism: Dehalococcoidia bacterium (assembly GCA_965116415.1). GTDB lineage: Bacteria > Chloroflexota > Dehalococcoidia > Lucifugimonadales > UBA1123 > VXRN01. Next base: position 2,917,998 of record OZ220693.1, on the reverse strand, counting down.
GAACTGTGGGAAGCGGCATGAAGCGTGGGCGTGACCTGGGCTTTCCGACCGCCAACCTGGAGGTGGACACCGACCTCGTCATCCCTGGAGACGGCATCTACGCCGCGTGGGCACACCTGGAGTCCGGCTCGTACATGGCGGCAACCAGCATCGGCCTGAGGCCAACCTTCGACGACGGCCTGCACCGCACCATTGAGGCGTTCCTGCTGGACTTCTCGGAAGACATCTACGACCAGCCACTCCGGCTGGAGTTCGTCCAACGACTTCGAGGTGAAGAGAAGTACGACACGGTCGAGGCCCTCATGGAGCAGATAGACAGGGACGTCCAGAACACACGGGCGGCACTGTCCTAGTCAGCAATCCTGGCTGTACTCAAACCGTCATGAAACTGGCTTCCTGAAGTCTGATTCCAGTCGAGCCCATCTCCTAAATATTGAACCAAATTCGTCTCGAAAAGTAGTTGTTAAGTTTCTTAGACTAATCATATAATCTGCACAAGTTGGCCCCCAGACACCTTGCGCAGGGGGATGTGCAGGCGAACCGGAGAACCCCGACCCGACCGGCCTTTGAGTCGCTATTCGGAGCGGACCGGGGGGATGTGACGACATCACGTCAGGGCTACGAGGAAATATTACGGAAGGACTCTTCCATGCAAGCCTACTGCCTCAAGTGCCGAGCCCATACAGATATCAACGACGCCGAGCAGGTGACCCTAAAGAACGGTCGCCCTGCGACCCGCGGCAAGTGCTCCGTCTGCACCGCCACAGTCTTCAGAATCGGTAGGGCCAGCTAAGTTCGACAACATCCAGACTCCCGCAAAAGCGGTGTCTGTACGCCTAAAGCCGGAGTCTGACTAAGGATTCGCCTGCCAGGACATACTAGCTAGCAAAAGCCACTATTTCGTCACTGCATGTTATTGACGAGGCGATCGTTTGCGGCCATTGATCCACAGGGGACCTCCTCACCCGCAGCGCCTATCAGTCAGCCTGGACCAATTGGGACGCGGGATCACGGGTCACCGTCCGTCTATGGCATCCTGACTAGTCGACTCTTTCCCGCTATGGCAAGACCAAAAATAGAGCTGGCGCTCGAGTTGATGGATCGAGCATTCTCCGGGTTTGAACACTCCCTGCTGGATAACCTGGCAACGGTTGAAGCCGACTCCTGGAGTAAAATTCCGGATGGTGGAAAGCGCTCGATCCAGGAGATCACGCGGCACGTTGGCATGTTCAAGTTCATGTATGCCAACCATGGCTTCAGGGACGGCGACCTGGACTACTCTGACGATCCGGCTACTCCTCCGCCTGAACGGGTGGCTACTGTTGGCGGCGCCGTGGAATGGCTCCGCGAGGGCCATGCCTACCTGACCGGTTGCATTCGCGAACTCGACGACGACCGCGAGTTGGAAGTCGAACGCAAAGCCCATTGGGGAGGTCTCGTCCCCACGCACCACATCATCGTGACCATTCTGGAACACGATCTCTACCATGCGGGCGAGATCAACCGCACGCGCGCTCTGCTCCAGGACGACGATGGGTGGTTCATCCCCGATCCTCCGTAAGCGTGATTTGACTGTCGCACACCACGCTGATAATCTCGCGCTGAACGGTTGAGTCAGGGCCATACTGGCCCGGCACGCACCAACCGCCTACGCAGTATTCCACCACGGAGGTCTATTAGCATGTGGAACCAGTTCAACACCGGTGATTACGAAGGCATGATCGCCGAGACAGTCACAATCAGCGGCTATAACGGTGATCGCACCAACGCGTACTTCGCCCGTCCCCTGGGTTCGGGTCCGTACCCATCCATCGTTCTGATCCATCACCTGCCAGGTTGGGACGAGCTCTATCGCGAGATCGCCCGCCGGTTCGCGCACCAGGGATACGTTGTGGCATGCCCCGATCTGTTCGCGCGCTTCGGCCAGGGCACGCCCGACGACATCGCATCGGCTGCCCGCGCTCAGGGCGGCGTGTCGGACGACAGCGTACTGGCAGACGCCGAGGGCGCAGCGGCCTTCCTGAACTCCCTGCCCTACACCAACGGCAAGGTCGGGATCATCGGAAGCTGCTCCGGTGGACGCCACTCCTACATGGTGGCCTGCCGGTCGAATTCTTTCGACGCTGTGGTAGATCTGTGGGGCGGCAGAGTCGTCATGGCCCCGGACACGCTGACGCCTCAGCAGCCGGTAGCGCCCATCGACCTCACGCCTGACCTCTCGACACCGCTTCTCGGCATCTTCGGAAACGACGACGCGTCTCCCTCGCCTGAAGAGGTAGACCAGCACGAAGAGGCGCTGAAGGCCAACGGCAAGGACTACGAGTTCCACCGGTACGACGGCGCCGGCCACGGCTTCTGGTACCACGACCGCGCCATCTACCGGCCTGAGCAGACCATGGACTCGTTCGCCAAGGTGCTCGACTTCTTCGAGAAGAACCTCGGTTAGAACACTGTAAGCAGCAGGGGTGGCGACTAGACTACTCCGTCGCCCCTGCACCTCCATCGCCTCGACGACGCGGCGGCGGCGTCAGAATCGTCAGCACCGCCCCGAACGTCATCAGGGCGACTCCTGCCCACCACGCAGGATCGTAAGAGCCGGTGATGTCTCGAACGTACCCTGCGGCCGGTGCGCCAAGCCCCCCGACTACCAGGTTGATCGGGTTGACGATGCCTCTTATAGCTCCGACGCTTTCCCTACCGAAGTAGTCGGCCCAGATGAAGTTCTGTAGGAACATCATCCCGCCAATCCCAAGCCCGAATATGGCCATCGACAAGGCCATGATGGGCCAGTTGTACGCCCAGATGGTCATCACGCTTGCGCCTGCGAGCAGCAGGAAGCCAATCGCGCCCAGGAACCGGGCAGGGACCCGCCTGACGAGCATCCCGAACACGAATGTCGCGACTCCCGCGCACACGGCGTCGAACGCGGTCGCGAACGAGATGATCGTTGGGTCCAGTCCACGGTCCATGAACGCCGCTATCCTGTGCAGCGCCACCGTGCCAGTCGCGAGCTGAACGGCGCTGAACACGATCACGAGACGCCACAGCGTCGGTGAACGTATCGCGTCATGGAGCGTCCAGGATACTTCATCGTCCGCGGAGCGTTCATCGACAGCCGCGCCATCTTCTCTATCAGCCCTCGCAGCGCCAGGGGGAGAGCCGCCGTCGGGCAGCATTCCCATGTCTTCGGGCTGACGTCGGATAAAGATGGCTCCCAGCGGCACTATGACAGACACCCCGATTATGGCGAGAATGACCCACGCCATCCTCCATCCAACCGCGTCGATGAGTATCTGTGTCAGCGGAACGAAGAGGAGGGCGCCAACCGGGATACCGAGGGACATATATGCCAGGGCACGGCCCCGGTCCCGAACGAACCACTTGAGCACCGGCACCGACGTTATTAGCGCTCCCGGACCGCTCATCCCCACAAAGCCCATGATCGAGAACAGCACGATGAGGTGCCATGCAAGGTGCATATTGGCCAGACCCACCATCGCCAATCCTGTGGCAAGGGCGGCAATGGGAAGGAGCGAGCGGGCGCCGAACCGGTCCAGCAGCGGGCCAATGATCGGGCTGGACAGCGCCCCAGCGCCCTGCCGGGCCGTCTGGGCCCATCCGAACGCAGCGCGTCCGATACCGAGGTCGTCCCCCATCGGCTTGATAAACAGGCCGAAGTTGAGCGAGCCCATCGCCATGCTGACAGCGCCGGACGCGCCCATTATGGCGACGATCACCCAGCCATAGAAGAACCTGGGGCGCTCGTCGGAGTTCGATTGAGGGTCGTCAGGCGATGGCCGCTCTGCGACGCTCATCGAAGGGGGCTAATGAACTTAGGGTGCACCTCGGAGATCTAACCTCTACCGATGAACGGCATCTTGGTCGCCATCACGGTCATGAACTGGACGTTTGCGTCCAGCGGAAGGTTGGCGATGTACACGACTGCGTCGGCGACGTGCTGAACGTTCATGGTCGGCTCGACCATCACCTCGCCGTGTGCCTGGGGCACGCCCGAGTGCATGCGCTCGGTCATGGGGGTTGCGGCGTTGCCCACGTCCACCTGGCTGCACGCGATGTTGTACTTGCGTCCATCCAGCGACGTCGCGCGCGTCATGCCGGTCACGGCGTGTTTGGTGGCGGTGTAAGGGATCGAGTTCGGCCTCGGTACGTACGCCGAAAGCGAGCCGTTGTTGATGATCCGCCCGCCCATCGGGTCCTGGTTCTTCATGATGTGGAACGCCTCCTGCGTGCACAGGAACGTTCCGGTCAGGTTGGCATTCACGACCGTCATCCACTGGTCGTACGTGAGGTCCTCCAGCAGCACGGGAGGAGCGCCGGTCCCGGCGTTGTTGAACGTCACGTCCAGCCTGCCGAAGGCCTCCCTGGTCTTGGAGAAGAGGTTCTTGACTGAGTCCGGTTCCCCGACGTCTGTCGAGACGACGATAGTCCTCTCCCCGTCCTCGCCGGCCTCGGCCACGGTCTCCTCAAGCGGGCCGACTCTGCGACCCGCAAGCGCGACCGAATAGCCGTCTGCCAGCAGCGCCAGAGCCGACGCCTTGCCTATTCCCGTACCCGCGCCCGTAACCAGGGCAACCCTACCGTTTGAAGTCATGATGCTGATCTCCTGAAGTCAGTGAAGTTGGCCCTATTCTACGTGAACCCAAGACTCGAACCAACCGAACGTCTAATTCGAGGGACGCGCTACCCCTCCCTGTCCGTCCGTATATTCAGCACCGTACCGGCGACTGCTAGCGACAGCGGAGCGAAGCACACGAATGTAAGCGCGAGCCCAAGGTCGCCCGTGCGGTCCTGAAGTATCCCCGTGACCAGCGGTCCCAGGAACGTGCCGAGAGCTGCAAGCGTCATCACGAGGGACGTGCCGACCGCGACCTCCCTCGGCCTGATCCCCGGAATGTAGAACGGCACCGAGCTAAGAATGGGCCAGAACCCCCAGCCGATACCGTTCAGAACCGAGACGAGCAGGAGCAGTGGGATCGATTCGACCTGAATCATCACGAGGTAAGTCACGGCCATGATTGCGCCGAGCAGCTGGAGTACGTTCTTCCTGCGCCCCGCTCCCAAGTGCATCACGGCGAAACTGAGCCCGACTCCCGCCAGTCCTCCAGCGAGGATGCCAAGCCCAAGTATCGCACCCGTCCAGTTCAGGGAAACGTCACTGTTCTCCAGCATGAACGTCGGATAGAAGTTCAGGAACGCCGCCCAGCCCATGGTCGCGCCCGTAAAGCCCATCCCGGCCAGCCAGAGGTCCTTGTACTTCAGCACACGCTTGAGAAGCTCGACCTGTCCGCCACGTCTCTGGAGTGCGTCGGGGTCCGCATCACGCTCCTGACCGATCGCCAGCCACAGCAGTATCAGCACTCCGATGGTTGCCGCAAACGCCAGCAGCACCGTGCGCCAGCTATCACCGACTCCGCTGAGAATGAACGGCGTGGCGGCCAGTCCTCCCCCTACGACAAGCCCGAACAGCGCGTTGTACACGCTGTTGACGATGATGAACTCCCTGGGTTCGAACCACTGGTGCATCAGCAGCGCCCGCGCCGGTTCGCGAGCCATGGTCGTGATGCCAAACCCGAAGCGGCCAACCAGCAATACCAGGAAGCTGGGAGACCAGGCCTGCACCGACATCAGCAGCGCACCAGCCACAAGGGTCACAGTTGTAAGGATCTTCGGCCTGAACTGCGAGGTCCACCAGCTCAGTGGGAGCGCAAGCACGAGATTTCCGACGAACGCAGACGAACCCAGAATCCCCTGCTGGGTGGGGCTGAGCTCGAGGTCAGCGCTAATCGACGGAAGCAGCACGCCCACCGTGATAGCCATCATGAAGGCGGCGACGCTCGCCACAAGCAGGAGTCCCAGGATCGTCCACCTGTGTCCAAGCACGCCGGGACGCTGCGTCAGTTGTGTTCTCAATTCCGCTCCAGGGCCACCTGCGTATGTCGAGACCGTTGCGCAACTCCCTCTCTCTAGGGCTGAGAAGGGCTGGGGTTGAGGTGAGGCAATTGTCTCGAGTCCTTATAACACGGTAGGAGAACACGCTACAATTGGGCCGACCACAAGATGGTGTCAGACGACGCCAACTGATCACACGATAGGAGTGGAACATGGACTTGGAACTTCAGGGCAAGAGGGCGCTCATCACGGGCGGCAGCAAGGGAATCGGCAAGTCGGTCGCGCTGGAACTGGCGCGAGAAGGGGTGGACGTAGCCATCGCGGCCCGCACGAAGGCCGACCTTGATGCGACTGCCGCTGAGATCGCGGCGGAGACAGGCCGGAAGGTCATCGGAATTCCCACCGACACGACCAGTTCGGACGATGTCCAGAACATGGTAGACACCACGGTCAGAGAGCTTGGCGGGCTGGACATCCTGGTCAACAGCGCGGCCATGGTCGGCGGACAGATACGGGGCACACTGGAGGAGGCGCAGGAGAGCGACCTCGTCGATGACCTGGACACCAAGGTCGTCGGCTACTTCAGGTGCATCAAGGCAGTCGTGCCTCACATGAAGGCACAGAAGTGGGGCCGCATCATCAGCATCGGGGGCGTGTCGGCGAGACAGTCGACGATCTACGGTCTGCGAAACGCGGCGATCGTTCACCTGACCAAGACGCTGTCCGACCAGCTCGGCGGTGACGGCATTACGCTCAACGTAGTCCACCCAGGGCTAACGCTCTCAGAGGTAATCGAAGACCGTCTCAACGCTCAGGCGGAGAACCAGGGGGTCTCGCGCGACGAGGTCAACTCCTCAGTTTCGCAGAACGTGGCTATCGGCAGGCCGATAGCCACGCAGGAGCTTGCCTGGCTTACCACGTACCTCGCCTCCCCCAAGGCCGAGTGCGTCACCGGAGAGGCAATAGCCGCCGGAGGCGGCGCCAAGGGCGGCGTTCACCAGTAATTGCCGACTCTTGGGGAGCCGTGCTATTCTGGACGCCGGATTCGGCCCAAGCACACTAATGCCATGATGAGCAGGTACTTATATGTATAACTTCAACTGCATCATTCAGGAGGGCGTCATACCTGACGAGCTCAGGCCGGAACTGACGTCGGGGCTGGCGCGAGTGACAACGTCCGTTCTGGGCGGAACCCCTGATGACGTGGAGGTCGAGTTCACAGTCATGCCGCACGGATACGCCTTCAGAGGCGGCGAGATCTCCACAACGTCTACGGTACGGGGGACTATCCCTCCAGGGTGTGAGCAGGAGACTCGGGTCCAACTCATGCAGCAAATCTGCGACATGTGGATGGAACTTACCGGCTGCGCCGTCGATGAGCTTGTTGTATCAGCCCGCGACCGTGAGTAAACGATTGGATTCCGGACAGGGCTAGAAACGGAAAGGAAAGAAGATGCCGTACTATCGCTGCTATGTACCCGACGACTCGGTCCCATTCGAGAAGCGCAAGGAGGTCGCCAAGGCTTTCACTGACATCCACTGCGGATCGACGGGCGCTCCGCGAAACTTCGTTCACGTGGTGTTCCTCGACAGTGCCGAAGCCGACCATCCGACACAGTACTACATAGATGGCGGCAACCGCGCCGGGCGTCCGGTGGAGGTCAAGGAGAAGCTCCTCTCCGATCTCAAGAACGCATTCGTCGACATCACGGGCATCTCAGCCGATCAGCTGGACGGTCGGATCACTGAAGGGCGAGCGTCCTGGACAATGGAAGGCGGTCACGTCCTGCCCGAACCCGGTGAAGAGGGTCCGGAGTGGTACGAGCACGACGCGGCGGCGGCCGACTAGCTTAACTTCCCGCCAAAATAGAAGGGGGAGGCCGATCGAGTGACCGGCCTCCCCCTTTCTTTGCCAGCCGTTAGGTCTAGAGCTGGGTCTGGAGCTCTTCGAGCGAGTTGTCTACCGCACGCACAACGAAGTCGACCTCATCCTTCGTGATAGTCAGAGGCGGCGCAATCGAGATGACGTCGCCGAAGCGTCCAAGCAGACCGTTCCTCTCCATGATGGGCGTCAGCTTTTTGGCGATCTGCGCATCTTCGGGGAACTTCTCCTTGGTGTCACGGTCCTGGACGAGCTCTACTGCGGCTAGCAGTCCCATGCCGCCGCGTACGTCGCCCACTACGGGGTGCTCGTAGAGCGTCTGGAGCTGCTCGTACAGGTAGTCGCCCATCTCGGCCGAGTTCTCAACCACGCCCTCGTTCTCCATGATATCGAGGTTGGCGAGGCCCGCTGCGCAGGAGGCCGGGTTGCCTCCAAATGTGATCAGGTGCCTGAGCATCTTCTCTTCGCCAAGGAAGTTGTCGGCCACGGCCTTGCTGGCCACAGCAGCGCCTATTGGGAGGTATCCGCTCGTGAGCGCCTTGGCGACGGTAAAGATGTCCGGCTTGATGCCCCAGTGCTCGGTTGCGAACATCTTGCCCGTGCGTCCAAAGCCCGTTATGACCTCGTCGCAGATCATGATCACGCCGTACTTGTCGCAGATCTCGCGGATTCGCGGCCAGTAGCCAGCGTCAGGCAGCATGATGCCGTTCGCCGCCGAGACCGGCTCACCGATGAAGGCCGCGACCGTGTGAGGTCCCTCGTGCAGGATGGTCCGCTCCAGCTCCTCGGCGCACTCCATGTCCGAGTGTGGTCCACGGTAGCTGTTCGGGTTGGATATGTGGATGTTGCCCGGCTGCAGCGGTCCGTAGTCCGTGCCGCCAGCCGTGCCGCTGCCACCGAGAGCCATGCACGCGTGCGTGGCTCCGTGATACGAACCGCGACGGCTTATGACCTTCCAGCGGGAGGCTTCTCCATTGTTCTTGTGGTAGGCTTTGGCGATCTTCAGGGCCGTTTCGACAGCTTCCGATCCTCCGCTGGTGAAGTAGACCCTTGACTCCTTGTCCGGCGCGAGGCTAGCGACCTTTGCAGCCAGCTTGACCGTCGACGGGCTTACCGTACCGCCAGGAGAGTAGCTCACCTCCTGCATCTGCTCGAAGACCGCGTCCGCGATCTCCTTGCGACCGTGGCCTATGTTCTTGAGCCACATGCCGGACAGGGTATCGACCCAGCGGTTGCCCTGGCCGTCCTCGACCCACACTCCCTCAGCCTTCGTGGCCAGCTTGATGCCCGACTCTTCAGACATGTCAGCAATGGGCCTGGAGTGAGGCCAGAAGTGGGCCTCGCCGAGTTGCTTTAGTTCTTCAATCTCTTCGCCGGTCAGTCTTCCCTCTTGCGCTACCATCCACTTCTCTCCTTATGTCAATTCGCCAGTCCGTGTGCGATAGAACCAGTTTGCTGCTACTCATGTATGGCAGTTGCCATACTAACACAAGCCCATAATGCGGCAACACAGGCCCAGATTGCCCAGAGGGCACATCAATTCTGAATGCGGCTCAACCGGCAACGCCTTGGTCAACTAAAGGCAATTCCGTTCGGGCGGTGAAAGATGCTAACTGACCACTTCCACCTTGTCGGGGAGCTTAAGGCCGGACTTCTTCAATTCCGCGTCAAGCTCTTCCTTCTCCGCTTCCGAGAGGTACAGTTGCACGACGTTGTTGGTTATGTCGATCCCGGACGATGCCCGGATCCCCAACTGATTTAGGATCTCCCCGGCCGCGCTCTGTGCCTCTCGAAGCTCCGCAAGCGTGGCCTCGACCTCCCGCACTTCGACCATATCGGCCAGCGACGTGCCCTGAATGTACGGCCGGACAGTCTCCTCACCGTCCAGGGTGAAGGCCACAACGACCTTGAATTCAGGCTTGTGCTGAATCCAGAGTCCTCCAAACGTGGATTGCTCGTTCGCTTCCAGCTCTGCCCCCAGTTCCCCGATCGTGCGCTGCGCCTGTAGCCTGCGCACCGCCTCATCCAGGTCAACGCCCATGCCGGCTGCGTAGTGGCGCGCATCCTGAAGCAGCGCTTCGCTGACCGCCGGGGTTGAGGTTGGCGAGATGGGGTCAGATGCTGGGATGGGCGATGATGGCGATGCCGGGGACGAAACTGGTCCAGATTCACCGCTTTGCGGCAGATCGTTGGGTAGAGAAACGAACAGCAGTTCCTCAACGAAGCTGACAAGTTCGTCCTCGCTGCGGGACGAGAACTCGCCTCCCACGTTTCCGACCGGGCTCTCCACCTGTGCCCTGCCGTCCTCAAGCAGAAATCGGTACGGCTCCACCGTCCCCGTCCACAATTCGGGAACGTCTTCAAATTCCTTCAGGAACAGCAGGTAGCGATTGCCTTTGCCCAAGCGCACACCGAGGCTATCGTTCCTGCCCTGTGTCAGCCTGTCTGGCATGTTCGGAGGACCCGGCACGATGGCATCGAAGCCTATGGACTGGATTATCCGCAGCGTGGTACCACCTTCGCCTCTCAGGTAGCGCTCAACCTCTACTTCGTAGACGTTGCCGATCATCGTGTAGTTCGGGTCAGGTCTGGATGGCTCGCCTGGGAGCCTGCCCGGAACTCGCTCCTCGCGAGGTTCGGCGTCCGCGGTGGTGCCTATGACTATCAGTGCTGACTCTGCGACCAGCTCTCCAAGGCTATTAGCTGTCACGTAATCGACCTGCATTGGCATGGGAAAGACCTGTGGAGGCACCGGACTTCTCTGTGGGGGCCCCGTTGCAACCGGCGTCTTGGCAGTGGCAGGTGCAGCAGATCGGGTGGCGCCTGCCTCGACGGTTGCGGGTTCTACGGGTGTGGGTTGCTCGACCTGCCTAACTGCCCCAGGCTGAACGACCGTTTGATCCGTTCTCCGAGATTCTCCACCGGCTGGAGTCGGCGTCGGGTCGGCCGACGACTCTCCGCACCCGAACACGACGAGTAAGGTCACCAGGAGTAACAGTAGTGTGGCTGCAACCAGTGCTGACCTGCTCATCGTGTTCACTCCTCGTATATCGGCAAGTGGATCCGACGGACACTCCCAGTTTGGCATCCCCTATACGACAAGACGTTCACGTCCCTCGATTGGTTCCATCTCCCTTGGGACGGTAGCCCGCACCTCTCGCGAAACGAAAACGACCGCCGCTACTGGCGCGGCGGTCGCCCTAATAACCAGGAAGGGTGTGACTCAGTCGTCGTACTGGGTGGTCTGGCTGTCGGCTCCGGTCAGGGAAATGTGCGTGAAGTCCTTGCCGTCCTGAGCCCCGTGCCAGTGCTTTTCACCAGCCGGTATGAACGCGGTGTCGCCTTCTGTGATGCCGATCTCCTCAGACTCGGATGCGACGATCCCGTCTCCCTTGGTGACGAAGAGTATCTGGTCCGACGTGTGGGAGTGGAACTTGTTCTTCGCGCCGTCATAGAAGTTGACCAGGCTGAAGTTGAAGTTCTGACTCTTGCCTCCGGCGACCAGCGGCTGGCGTGACACCGGCCCTCCGTAGAAGAGGGGCGCGTCTGTCGCGTCGTCCTCGGGCACCGATCCGTTCTTGATGACTTCCACCATGTATCTTATGTCCTCCTTGCTTTGCGATTTTCCATGCGGAAACTGTCAGGCTCTTCCGGTTGTTCAGATTCGATAGTGCGCTGACCTATGGATTCCCGCTTTCGGAGACCTTTGCATAACACCGTCGTTCCGGCGAAGGCCGGAACCCAGAGGTGTATGCGAGGAGTCCGCTAGCCTGTAATGATGACCTTTTCACCCTCACCCCAACCCTCTCCCTCAGGGAGAGGGGGTTATGCAAAGATCTCCTTTCGCGGGAATGACGAATAGCGGCTAACTCTCCCGGTTTGCAGCAATCGAAAGATCCCTCGGAAACTATCAGACTCTCGGGTTAAGGCTTGGCCTTACCGCTCCGGGCGCGCAGGCTAGCCGCCTCACGCAGGTAGATGCGTTCCAGTTCGTGAGGCCCCTTGTCCGTGTTGACGAGCATCAGCACGCGGATACACCGCTCCTGTCCGCCGGGAACCTCCATCTCGTGGTTGCACATCATCGCCACATCCGTCCAGCCCAGGTCAACCCTGGCTGCGACAGCGGGGAACTCGGCGTCGAGATCCCTGGTGGTGCTGAAGGTGACGGCGGCTATGTCGTCTGCGGTTACGTCGTTGGCATCTACCAGCGCCTCCAGCAGCTCGCGAGTGGCCTCTAGTATGGCCTCCCTGGTGTTGTTGTCGGCGGTGGTCGCCCCTCTCAGTCCTCGCACAGTAGTCATCTAGTTGCCGCCCTCGCCGTCGATTCCTCTTAGAGCGCGGATGAAGTCTCGCGCCGCCTCAAGCTTGCCGTCCGGTGGTGCATTGTCCACCGCGTCCAGCAGCGCGCTACCAACCGCCGCGCCATCAGCATAAGTCCCGATCTCAACCAGGTGCTCCGGTCTGGACACGCCGAACCCAACAAGTATCGGCAGGTCGGTGTATTGCCGGATGCGTTCGACAAGTCCAGCGGTCGCGCGTGAGAGCGTTCTCCTTGCGGACGTCACTCCGGTGAGGCTCACGCAGTATATAAACCCACCTGCGGCTTTGCAAGCATCCTCGATCCGCTCATCGGAGCTGGTCGGCGCAAGCATCGGGACCAGGTGAATACCCCGACTCGCGCACGACTCACCGAACTGCGCCGCTTCCTCAGTGGGCATGTCAGGCACGATCAACCCGTCCACACCTGCGTCAGCCGCGTCGTCGAGAAAACTCTCAGTGCCATACCTGAAGTATGGGTTGTAGTACCCCAGAAATACCAGAGGCGCCTCTACGCCCGACGCGCGCAGCCGACGGACAGCGGCGAGGCACTCCCTGACCGTTACCCCGTTCTGCAGAGCGCGGTAGGTCGTCATCTGAATCGTTGGACCGTCAGCCAGGGGGTCGCTGAACGGTACGCCCAGTTCCAGCATGTCGCCGCCTGAGTCCAGGATCGTCCGCACGAGCTCCTCAGATGTGGGGACGTCTGGAAATCCGATCGTGACGTATGGCGCCAGCGCGATCCGCCCTGACTCTCTGAGCTCACCAAGAACGGTGTCGATTCGGTTCGCCATCTCAGATAACCTCGTCTGTGCTAAGTATGTTCACACTACATCCAGCAGCATGAGCGCCGCCAGGTTCTGGAAGGCATGGGCCGCGATAGGCACCCAGAGCGTCTTCGTCACATGGTACGCCCACCCGAACAGCAGGCCGGCGACGAAGATCGGGATCATGGTCCGCACGTCAAGGTGTGCGATTGCAAACACGGCAGCGCTCACTATCACACCTGTCAGAACCCCATACCTGGCAGCCAGCCCGACAAGAAGAAATCCCCTAAAGAACATCTCCTCTACCACTGGTATCAACAGGGCGACCGAAGCCACTATCATGATCCTGACAGTGCCTTCGCCAAACATTTCCGTTGGCAGCGCTTCCGGCATCAGCCAGTCCACCGCCGCCCATTTGACAGCTATCTCATAAAGGGCGGTGAAGCCCAGGCTGGCGAGTAATATGACGGGAAGTATTGAGAGCCTGACGATGCTGGCGGGGGGCCTGAACCCAAGCGCGGCCCAGCCGTTTCGTGCATACCTTCTGACTGCGAGCCGCCAGACAACAAGAATGAGCAGCGCCTCCAGCCCTGAGGTTGCAAGGGTCACGGCCGGACCGAGGTCATCCCTACCCGAAAGGTGCACTGCAAGACCAATGGGTATGAGCGCGACGGAGATCGCGAATAGCGCAGCCGTACCCAGCACAATGTCGCGCGTTCGCCATCGGACAAAGCGGATGCCGTGCTCGGTCAATGTGGAAAACCTTGCGGCAAACTCAGGTCGCGGCTGCTACCTGGACCTAACTGTTCAGCCAGTCGACGTCTCCCTCGAGGTCTGCAGGATGCGACTTGGAGGCGAAGACCTCGTACTTTCCCTTCTCGGTGGCCAGGTTGCCGTCGTCGCCGTGACCTGGGAAGAAGTCGTTGATGTGGTCCAGCGTGAACAGCCTCGTGCTGACGCTCTCCAGCAGTTGAGCCAGCGCTTCGGGGCTGCGCGACCGGCCCGGCCCATTCGGGAACAGCGTGTCGCCGGTGAACAGGTGCGGGCCGAACTCGAAGCAGGTGGACCCATCGGTGTGACCGGGCGTGAAGATCGCCTTCAGGGTGATCGTCCCGGCCGTGATCTCGTCACCGTCTTCGACACAGATGTCAGGCGGTTCCGGCAGGCCGTCGGCGTCAGCCGTCCCAATGGCGACGGGAGCTCCGAGCGCCTCCTTGACCTCGGGCAGCCCCTCGATGTGATCGAAGTGGTTGTGCGTGATCAGTATGACCTTGACGTCGGTCTGCTTCGCGGCCTCGATCATTGCACCTGGATCAGGTGGCGCATCGATAACGATGCTCTCGTTAGTCTGCGGGCACACCAGGATGTAAGCGTTGTTACCGTAAGGCCCGCACTGAATCTTCTGAATCGTAATAGTCTCGTCCTGGAAGTGAGCCGCCATCTGTTCCTCCTGCCTTGTAACAAGCCGAATGGCCCCGGCTACGAGTGATTATAGCAACGGCATATACCATCAACCAGAGCGGTGCTTCTATAATGCGTCAGACCCAGTAGGATGAAGATGGCGCAGCTCTCATGATCCACGTACGAATAACGCCTCCGCATGCACTTGAGAAGAGGAGCAGTCAATGGGACAGTTCGGTCTGAACGTCAAGACGGACCAGGGAGGCAAGCGTGTCGAGCTGGAATGCGAACATCAGAACGGACTGCTGTACGTGGTGCCTGCGGAGTCGAGCTGGGTCTGCTCACCTGAGTTGATGCACGCACACGCGATGGCCGGCTTCTTCAGACAGCTAACCGAGCTGAACGACGAGCGTGTGTACGAGCTAATGCAGCGCTGGGGTCTGTACTACCGGCCCCGACCGCTCGCGACAGACGAAGGAGATGACTCCGGCCAGGCCGACTGACGTCTAGTAGTCGTCATCGTCGTCCATCTCGTCGCCGGGTGAGTTGATGATCCGGTGTATGACCGGGCTGAACGCCTCGTCGTCTCCAGGTTCAGTGTCGTCGTTGGACCAGTCCTTGACGGCCACCTTCTCGGAGGCCGGGATCTCAATCTCGTCGTCGTCGGCATCGTACACCACGGCCTGGCTGGGCAGGTACCCGCCATACTGTGCGCTGCCCCGCATCGGAAAAGACACGATGCTCATCTGGGACGGGCTCTTGTACGTCTCGCGGATGATGATGTCCAGCCGCTGGTCCTCGGCGCTGGTCACGGTAGCTTCGTAGCGGTTGCCGCCCTTGATCAGCCTCGCGATCCTGGCGCCTACCCTGGGTTCAACCTGGCCTATGTACGCCCCGGACTCGTCAGTCACCGTCAACGCCCTACCCGTCACGCTGAGGTTGACGAGGTCGCCAGGGGTCAACTCGAGCAGAATGCTCGTCGGCGCAGGCTTGGTCAGTGTGGTCACGCCAGCCTTGCCGCTCTCCTCAATGAACGCGTGAACGCTCCGGCCCCCGCGCTTGGGGACACGCGGCGAAGCCCCGTCGGACAGCTTGGTCAGCCTGGCGAGGTTCTTCTTTGCTATAGAGTTATTGGGCGATCTCTGCAGCACCGCCTCAAACGCGGCCTTCGCATCCCTGTTGCGACCCAGTTCGCTGAAAGCCTTGCCCAGCCTGTTGTAGGCTTCGAGATCGTCAGGAAACTCGCGGACGATAGACGTGTTCATCGCCGCGGCCTGTTCCCATTTTCCACGCATGGCGAAGGCCACAGCCCTCTTGGCCCGATCCTTGCGAATTTTCTCTCTGTCTTCTAATCCGTGCGCGTTCATTTGCACTCGCCTCTGCAAAGGTTACGGAATACTAGCCGATTGCTCAGAAACCACACAAGGCAAAAATGGTGATAATTGTTATCTTAAATTGTTCTAATCCGCAGTAAAGTTAATTTCCACATTGCCTCGGCAATGATCCTGACCGACATCTTGGATTCACCGCGGGTACGCTCCATGAACGTGATCGGATGCTCGGTCACTGACAGCCCATTTGCCTGGCAGTAGTGGGCAATCTCGGCCTGGAAGCCGAATCCGATACACCTGATCCTGGAGAGGTCGAGCGACCTCAGCGCGCTGGCCCTGTACGCCTTGAACCCAGAAGTCACGTCCCGGACTCTCACCCCGGTAACGGCCCGTATCAAGTGGTTCCCGCCACCGCTCAGCATCCTGCGCTTCGCGCTCCATTCAGGGTCCAGGCCGCCGCCGCTGGTGTACCTGGAGCCGACCACAACATCGAACTGGGCCAGCTTCGACAGCATGGGCGGAATCTCCTCCGGCACGTGTGACAGATCGGCGTCCATCTGCACCAGGTAGTCGACATCAGCCGTGAGGGCCGTTGCGAAGCCTGTGGTGTAGGCAGTACCCAGCCCCAGCTTGCCGCTCCTGGAGATGACCTCGATTCTGTTGTCGTACTCTGCAGACAGTTCCCGGGCCACGTCAGCCGTGCCGTCCGGCGAGCCGTCGTCAACGATGTACAGCCACAGGTCGTCCAGGTCGAGCGCGAAAAGGCGACTGGCCAGCTCCGGCAGGTTCTCCGCCTCGTTGTACGTTGGAACTACAACCGCCACGCGGCAGCTTAGAGGTGCACATGTAAAGCACGTCCCGCGCTCAGGCATGGGGCGGGAGTCCACTCCCGCTCCCTCTCTCTGATCACTCCTCTTCACACTCTCCTCTTCAGCCATATTTCCGCGCGAGGTCTCTCAGCCTGATGACGATGGTGTCCTTGAGCATATCGATCGTGTCCGCGCCCGGGCGGACCTTGCTTATATCCTGATGGTACCAGTCGATCGGCATCTCCTCTATGCTGAATCCATTCTTGACAGCCAGGAAGAGAATCTCGACGTCGAAGCCCATTCCCTTCGTCCGCTGGAGCCTGAATAGCTGCTCAGCGGCCCCGGCTGTAAAGCACTTGAAGCCGCACTGGGTGTCCTGAAACCCTCGCACTGTGAGCAGGCGGACTACGCCGTTGAACACCCTGCCCATCACATGACGGTAGACAGGCTCGTCGAACCTGCGCGCTCCCGCCGCCTCGCGGGAGCCGATCACAATGTCGAGACCGGCCTCCATCCTCTCCATGAACGCACCGATCCAGTGAACAGGCATGGCGAGGTCCGCGTCGCACATGAACCTGTACGCGCCGCGAGCCGCCAGCATCCCGGCCCTGACCGCCCATCCCTTGCCTGCATGGGGAATGCTGATTACGAAGATGTCAGGCCTGTCCTCGGCCCACCGGCGGACCATGTCCGCCGTGCCGTCATCGCTGCCGTCGTCGACGACGAGGACTTCCGAAGTGTACTCCTGCTCGCCCAGGAATCGCGCAAGCTCATCGAGTGTTCCAATAATCCGGGCGGACTCATTGAACGCCGGGATTACTACTGAAAGCAGAGGGGAACCAGATTCGTCCACTCGGGACCAGGCGCTATCCGACGTCCAGATCGAACGCGGTGTGCAGCGCGCGCGATGCGGGCCCAACCGCGTCTTCTGACACGAGACACGTGATCCTGATCTCGGACGTGGTGATCATCTCTATATTGATGCCGGCGTCGGCGAGGGTGCGGAACATGGTGCTCGCGTATCCGGGCGCGTCCTGCATGCCGGTGCCTACAACACTGACCTTTGCCAGTCCGAGAGCAGTCACAAGCCCATCGCTGCCCAAGTCCTCAGCCACCTTGTCGACGACCGATGTTGCCCGTCTAAGGTCGTCCTTCTTTACGGTGAACGTCAGGTCGGTCGTTCCGCCAACGCTTGCGTTCTGCACGATCACGTCGACGCTGATCCCAACATCCGCGAGGGGTTCGAACAGGCTGGCCGCGATTCCGGGACGGTCCTTCACACCCTGCACGGTAATCTTCGCCACGTTCGTATCTGTGGCTATACCAGACACCCGGTTCCGCATCTCGCCAACGTTCTTGTTCATTGCAACATCACCATGTATCAGCGTGCCCGGCACGTCAGAGAAGCTGGACGCCACCAGGATCGGCGTGTTGTAGGCCATGCCCAACTCTATCGACCGGGGGTTCATTTTTGCGCCGTAGTTCGCGAGCTCCAGCATCTCTTCAAAGCTGATCTCATCGAGTTTCCAGGCATTTGGCACCAGTCTCGGATCGGCGGTGAATATACCTTCGACGTCGGTGTACACCTCGCAACGGACCGCTCCCAGTCCGGCGGCAAGCGCCACTGCAGTAAGGTCGGACGCGCCTCTGCCGAGAGTAGTCGTATCCATTCCGGGGGTGATTCCCTGGAAGCCGGCTACTACCACGATCCTGTCTTCCTCAAGCTCGTCAACGATTCGCTGCGGTTCGAGGCCAGCGATCTTGGCCATGCCGTACTGGCTGTCGGTACGAATGCCAGCCTGAGCTCCGCTGAGGCTGATGGCAGAGAATCCAAGCGACTTGAGCCTCATCGCGACCAGCGCGCATGACCTCAGTTCGCCGGTGGACAGCAGCACGTCGAGCTCGCGACGATCAGGGCTGTCGGAGACCTGTGCTGCAAGCTCGATTAGCTCGTCGGTCGTGTCGCCCATGGCGCTGACGACGGCCACAACGCTGTTGCCGTTCTTCTTGGCTCGAGCTATGCGCCCTGCTACGTTGTTTATCTTTTCCGCGTCGGCGAGCGAACTTCCGCCGTATTTCTGGACAACCAGCGCCATGATTCAGATCAGCCTGCCACTAAAGATCTGCCCTTGGGACTCAACTGTAATGGTTTAGCGCGGTCAGTCCGCCTATGTCAAATGGCGCTAGAACGTTTCATCCAAATCAATGGTGAAGCCTTCAAGAGTGGTCGAACTGAAAGACTGCCCCTCACCGTACACGCCCGTAAGCTCGAAGTCGCCTTCCCGCAGAAGCATGACCCACACGATTCTGGCCTCGGGGTCCACAATCCACAACTCTTTTACGCCATGCATGGCATACATCTCACGCTTGCGAGTCCAGTCCCGGTTCGCCGTGGAGGGAGACAGGATTTCGACCACCAGATCGGGCGCGCCCTGCACGTTGGCGTGAGTGATAATGTCCTCGCGCTCCTGTGAGATGAACATCAAGTCGGGCTGGACGACCTCGGTATCGGATAAGATCACGTCGAATGGAGCGATGTATATCTGTCCCAAGCCGCTATCCTCTACGACCAGCAGCTGCCGGGTCAGCCTTTTGCTGGCTCTCTGGTGAGGTTCGTTAGGTGAAGCTACCAGGACAAGTTCTCCGTCATGAAGCTCGTAACGCTCATCGCCGGGGAGGGCAAGGTAGTCGGCATATGTGAGCTTGGTGGTTACCATGTCTGTCCCCTCCGTTCGCTGGAACTGAGCATATCAGTCATAGCGCAGCATTCGCTATCGCACGACCGCACCGACTTCAGTTCACCACATGCGCCCCCCGACTCGTGGGCCGGGTAATGACCACCTCTCCATCCAGGCCCGACTTCACCGCCGCGTCCGCCATCTCATACCCGATGGTGAACTCCTTCTCGGTAGCCAGTGCGAGTACAGTCGAGCCTGCGCCAGACAGGAATGCTCCGAGCGCGCCTGCGCCCAGTGCCGCCCTGATGATGTTGTTCATCGGGAAGAATATCTTCTGGCGCGCTGGCTGATGGAGACGGTCATCGGTCGCGATGTCCAATCCTTCAAGATCACCCGTCGCCATCGCCCTCACAAGTAGCGCCGCCCTGCCTATGTTGAACACGGCGTCGGAGCGCGGCACTTCGCTTCCCAGCAGTCCACGCGCCTCTTCCGTGGGCATGGGCACGTTTGGTACGTAAAGTACCGCCGACAACGTCTCGGGTACTGGCACCGGCGCCGCGACTATCCTGTCGTTGTGGCTGACCGCCACCTGCATTCCACCGAAGATTGCGGGAGCGACGTTGTCAGGATGGCCCTCTATGGACGCGGCAATCTGTAGCAGGTCGTCACGGTCGAACTGCCCGCCGCACAACTCATTCCCAATGGTCAGCCCGGATACCAGCGCGGCCGAGCTGGATCCGAGACCGCGCGTCGTCGGAATGTCGTTATGACACCACACCGACAGCGACGGCAAAGCTCGGTCACACTCCTCGAAGATTCGGGCAATACTCTGAAAGACCAGGTTGGACTCGTCCCTCGGGAGTTCATCCTCTCCCTGCCCGGAGATCTCAAAGCCGGACTCACCGACCTCAACCGACACCGTGTTCCAGATGTCCAGAGCAATGCCCAGACAGTCGAACCCCGGCCCCATATTCGCCGAGGTCGCCGGGGCCCTAACGGTGACTCCGCTCTCCTGAGCAACTTCCATGCTACAGTTCGCCCCACTCCTGAAGGCTGATTCGGCGTCCAACAATCGCCTCCACCTGACGGACCATCATCCTAAGTTGAGGCACAGAGTATTCAGAATTTGAAGGGACCGTAAGGCGGTGATCTCCGTGCACCATGAACTGATGTCGAGAACCAGAGAGAGGACCATCGAATCCAAGGTTGCGAAGCTTGCTGACGAATACCCTTCTGCTACAAGGCGTCCACCGGTTCACGTCTTGGCCCCGCATTTAGGTCTACACCACTCACGACGGGCAGGATATGCCCTAACTTCAGCCCCACCAGTATCCAGTCTTCGAGTGTTGACCTTAGCTCAGTTTCACATTCTCTCAGTGTACTTCCGAACGCCAACACTCCTGGACAGGCCGGGATGCTCCCGCCGTACGTCCCATCTTCGAGCTTGTCGTACTCAGCCTGCTCCATGGCCTGCTCGATGTAGTCGCTGAGTATGGGGCCTGGATACACTGGCGTCTCCTGACGATTCGAAAAGGTGTACCTACATTCTACTCTTCCAGGCGGGCGAGGTACTGGGCGGCAACGTCAATCCCGACCATTCCGCTGTAGGCGCGGGTGAGTCTGTCGGTCACAGGACCGGGCACCGACCCGTCCGCCACGCTGGAACCGTTGAATGACGATACAGGGCAGATACAGAAGCTCGTCGACGTGACGAAAGCCTCGTCCGCCGTGTAGGCGTCGTAGAGGTCGATGTCAGCCTCCTGCACCTCGATACCAAGCTCCTGGGCCAGTTCGATCGCCACCCGGCGGCTGATCCCGGAGAGAATGAACTGCTCCTTCGGCGTCATGACAATGCCGTCCTTGACGATGAAGATGTTACTTCCCGGCCCCTCCGAAAGGTTGCCGTTTGTGTCCAGCAGGATCGCCCAGTTGTCCGGGTTCTGCGAAGTGACCTCCATGGTGGCCTGCACCAGGTTGACGTAGTTGTGGACCTTCGCTCGTGGACTCTGCACCTCCGGCGGAGTCCGCCTGACCGACGGCACAACTACCGGAATTCCATCGCGATAGTACCGAGCCCTCGCCTTGAAGGGCAGCGGCACACACTCGATGACAATCGACGGCTTATCCTCGCCATCCACCGTGACACCCCGGGTCACGCGCTGGGTTACCCAGTAGTCGTCATCGCTGTCGATGAGCGGCAGGTTCGCCTCAAGGACATCCATGGTGAGTCGAACGAAGTCCTGCTTCGTCAGACCGGGGTAGAGGCGCATATACTTCAGTGAATGGAAGAAGCGGTCGAGGTGTTCATCCAGCCGGAAGATGCGGTGACCGAAAGTGCGCGTGGTGTCGAATACCGCGTCACCCTGCAGGAAGCCCCTGTCCCTGATGGATATAACAGCCTGGCTCTCCGGTACGATCTGGCCATTTACGTAAGCGACTCTCTCGTTTGCCATGTTGTGCTCTCCTGTCTAGCTCGACTCCCTGAACCTGTACCCGACGTTCCAAATGGTCTCAATGAAGTTGTGGTCGGCGTCCTCTATCTTACTCCGGAGGCGTCGGATGTGAACGTCGACAGTCCGAGTGCCTCCGAAGTACTCGTATCCCCAGATCTGGTTGAGCAGCGCGTCCCTGGAGAACACCCGCCCGGGGTTTTCCGCCAGCAGCTTGAGCAGCTCGTACTCCTTGAAACGCAGACCCACCCGGTTGCCTTTGATCGTGACTTCGTAGCTGGACGTGTCGATCTGAAGGTCCCCGGCCCGGATAATGTGACTATCTTCCTCGCCCTGCTCGCCGGACCTGAGAGCCCTCTGAGCACGTATCACGAGTTCGTCCGGGTCAGGTGGACTGACTATGAAGTCGGTCAGCTTGAGCGTTACGTCGAGCGCAGCCACCCGGCTGCGAGGGACAAGGGCAATCGTGTGCGACTCGGACTCCTCGCAAGCCTGGAGACAGGTCGTGATCTCCATCGAGGTCATATAGGCAGTATCGATAAGGGCGAGGTCGATTCCCTCGCCAAGCTCGATGATGTCTTCGTCTGAAGACAGCAGAACACAACTCATGTCCTGGCGACGCAACAGGGCCACGAGTTCATGCTCCTCGCTCGCCCTCTGAGCTCGCGCTCGATCGAGTGCCATCCAGACTCCTTCAGTCCCGCACGACCAGCGTGAGGGAGATGCTTCTACGGGCGCCAAGTATATCAGAGTCGCCCTTGAGCTTTTAGCAGGAGGCTTCTGCAGTTAGTTGGAAATCGCGTTGACCTGCGAGACCCACGCCGCTACAATTCTTTGTCACGCGGCCCCGTGGTGTAGCGGTTTAACATACTGCCCTGTCAAGGCAGAGATCGCCGGTTCGAATCCGGTCGGGGTCGCCAGCCAACACTTCCGCCCATTCCTTCATTCCGAACGAATCGCGGTGTAGGCCAGAGCCTTCCCCTGAGGGGACGTATTGATGAAGTCCACTCTGATACGACCCGTCGATGTCGAGCCGAGAGATGGGTACCGAATCTGGCTCAGATACTCAGACGGCGAGTCTGGCGAAGTTGACCTGTCCCATCTGGCGGGGCGGGGCGTGTTCCGCGCATGGGAAGAGCGTGCATTTTTCGAATCGGTTCACGTCACGGAGTAT
Source organism: Dehalococcoidia bacterium (assembly GCA_965116415.1). Classification (GTDB taxonomy): domain Bacteria; phylum Chloroflexota; class Dehalococcoidia; order Lucifugimonadales; family UBA1123; genus VXRN01. The sequence continues at coordinate 2,895,279 of OZ220693.1, read as the reverse complement.
GACGCGATTGCGTGGAACAAAGACATCGACCTCTGCCCGGATGCCCTGTATCTACGTCTCACCGGAAAAACCGTTGAAGAGTTGATGCCGGCCATTCTCCTCGAAGCAGACATTGCCTGAACTTTGCCGCTTCTACGGCATCGTGATTCGGATGTACTTTGGCGATCATAATCCGCCGCCCTTACACCGCCAGCCCCTGTGTGACCGACCAGGGTGAAGCGCCGTCCTGGATGGCTCCACGGACCGGGCCTCTGCCAACTCCGACGTACTCAAAGCCCAGCCTGCCCATTTCTGAGGGATCCAGCGCGTTCCTGCCGTCGAACACGAGCCTCGGAGGAATCATGCAGCGGGATACGACGCGCCAGTCGGACTGGACGATCGAGTCCCACTCCGTCAGCAGCACCAGCGCCTGTGTCCGATTCGCAGCCTCCTCGACGCTGTCTACAAGCTGCACCGACGAGGGCAGGTTCGGACGCGCCGAATCCATAGCCTCCGGGTCATAGGCCTGGACCTCGGCCCCCTCGTCCACCAGCGCGTGTATGAGGTCGAGTGACGGGGCGTCCCGCACGTCGTCGGTGCCAGGCTTGAACGCCAGTCCGAGTATGCCGACTCTGAGACCGTCAATCGCGCCGCCGAAACGCTGCCGGAGGGCATGAAGAGGCAGCAGTCGCTGCCTGTTGTTCGTATTGATTACCGACCTTAGCAAATCGACGCTCGCGCCGCTCGTGAGCGCAAGATGGTCCAGAGCGCGGACGTCCTTCGGGAAGCACGAGCCCCCGTAGCCAACTCCTGCGTGGATCCTGGCGCCTGTCCTCGAGTCCATCGCCATCCCGTCACTGACATCGTCGATCGAGGCCCCCACGGTGTCACACAGCGACGCAATCTCGTTGATGAACGAGATCCTGGTAGCAAGAAACGCGTTGCTTGCGTACTTGATCATCTCCGCGCTCGTGATGTCCGTCACCATGCACGGCGCATCGATGCCTTTGTACATGCCCTGAACAGTATTGACGGAACGCGTATCGTCCGGCTCGACTCCTATAACGATGCGGTCGGGCCTCTCCCAGTCGTCAACGGCGCGACCCTCGCGCAGGAACTCTGGATTGGACGCGTATCTGATTGACGTGCCCCTGAGTTCGGTCTCCAGCAGCTTCCGTCCGGTGCCCGGAGGAACGGTGCTCTTCATCACCACGGTCAGATCTCCGGGCGCCGTCGATCTGATCCAACTCACCGCCGCCCGGACCTGGTGGAGGTCGGCCCCGCCGCCGTGCGTAGGAGGCGTACCGGTGGCGATGAGCGCCACATCGCCAAGAGACTCGGCAACGTCGTCGCGGTGAAGGAACCGAAGCCTGCCTGCGCCAATACCGGCGGCTATGCGCTCCTCAAGGCCGGGCTCGTACAGGGGCGCCTCGCCCTTGTTCAACAGGTCGGTTCGGCCCCTGTCTATGTCGATCCCAAGCACATCGTGCCCAGCCCCGGCAAGCGCCGCCGCCGCCACCGTGCCAACGTATCCAAGTCCTACTACGGTTATCTTCAATGCCGTCGCCCTCCAATATGCCGTCCCGGATTAGCAGGCAGTTCAAAAGGCAACCGCCCTTCGACAAGCTCAGGGCGAATGGGTGCGGGTAAGATGCCCGCGCTCCAAATGCGGATGCCTACTAATCTGTTACAGGCTCACCCTCAAAGGGATAGTGAATTGTGAATGATATAGAATAACGAAGGTGGTCCATCCGTACTTCATAATTCTACATCCTATTTTGGCTGATCGTAATGTTTGTAGTAGGCACAGCAGGACACGTCGATCACGGCAAGTCGACCCTCGTCGAGGCCCTTACTGGCATCGACCCTGACCGTCTCGCCGAGGAGAAGGAGCGCGGCCTGACGATAGACCTCGGCTTCGCGTGGCTCCAACTGCCGTCCGGCAACGAGGTCAGCATCGTCGACGTCCCCGGCCACGAGCGCTTTGTGAACAACATGCTGGCAGGCGTCGGCGGAATCGACATCGCATTGCTGGTAGTGGCTGCAGACGAGTCTGTCATGCCACAGACACGCGAGCACCTCGCCATCCTCGACCTACTCCAGATACCCCGCGGTCTGGTGGCCCTCACCAAGAAGGACCTCGTTGATGACGAGTGGATAGAACTCGTCATGGCCGATGTCGAGGGCACACTCGAAGGCACCGCGCTCGAGGGGGCACAGATCATACCTGTGTCGGCGCACACCGGAGAGGGGCTGCCAGAGTTGATAGCAGCCATCTCGTCCATGATCGATGACACTCCGGCAAAGCGCGACCTTGCGCGGCCAAGGCTGCCGATAGACCGCGCCTTTACGCTGACGGGCTTCGGGACTGTCGTCACGGGTACCCTGATCGACGGTCACCTGGAGACCGGCCAGGACGTAGAGCTGACCGTCGGCGGTCAGCGCACCCGAGTGCGCGGCCTGCAAACACACCGCCACAAGGTGGACCGCGCCGAGCCCGGCACCCGCGTCGCCGCCAACCTCATCGGCGTGTCGCAGGAAGAAGTGTACCGTGGAGAGGTGCTGACGAACCCCGGGTGGCTCAGACCCACAACAGCGTTCGACGTTCACCTGCGCATTCTCGAGGACGCGCCAAACCCCCTGCGCCACAACATGTACGTGACAGTCCACACAGGATCGAGCGAGTCGGTCGCGCGCCTCAGGCTGTTCGAGGACGACCGCGCCCAGCCGGGAGATACAACCTGGGCGCAGCTCAAGGTGGACTCTCCCATAGCAATCGCCAAGGGCGACTACTTTGTCATACGCTCCAACATGACCACTCTCGGCGGCGGCAACATAGTGGACACCCACGCGCCACGTCCCAGGCGTCGTCACGTCCCAACAATTGAGCGGCTTGAGATCATGGAGCGCGGCTCCGACCGAGACGTGCTGCACAAGACCATTGAGGGAATCGAACCCGCGGAATTCCGGGCCGTGGTCAACAGGGCCAACCTCAACGATGAGACGGCGCGAGCCGAGCTTCAGGGTATGATTGAGGACGAACAGGTGGTCATCCTGGGAAGAGGCGGGATCACACAGTCCACCAGGTTCTACACTGCCGGCGGATGGCGCGCCCTGGAGGATCGAACTCGCGCCGCCCTCGGCGACTACCACCGCCAGTTCCCCCTGCGCCTCGCAGCGCCCAAGGAAGAGTTGAGGTCGCGACTGCGACTCACTCCACAGGTCTTCAACGACGTTCTCAACCTTCTGAACGAGGCGGGAGTTACGGTCGAGCAGGGGTCCACAGTCAGGCTGCCCGAACACTCCCCCAGCCTGGGCGATGCCCAGAAGGAGACCGTGGACGAGTACCTGCGCCAGCTCGACTCTGACCCCTTCTCGCCCCCCACTGACTTCTCAATAGACTCCGAAGTCATCAACCTGCTGGATTCCGAGGGACAGGTGGTAAAGGTCAGCGAGTCAGTGGTCTTTTCAGCATCGGCTTACCAGCAGATGGTGGACAGGATAACCGTCCACCTGTCCGAGCACGGAGATATCACCGTGGCGGACGTGCGAGACCTGTTTGGCACGAGCCGCAAGTATGCGCTCGCGCTGATGGACCACCTCGACCACGTCCGGGTCACCCGCCGTGTCGGTGACGTCCGGGTGCTCAGGTAGGCTCCCACCTCATGCCAACAGACAGCGTAGCCACTTCAGAATACCGACTGTTCTTGGTCGTCGAGTCCCGCGCTCTCCCCGTGTCCTACGTCTCGAGGACGCTCAGGGTGATTCAGGCTGCCGTGCGGGAGGTCGCCAGGGGAGTCGAAGACGGCGGCGAGATGTTCGAAGGCCAACCCCAGCCGTCTCTGCTTCTGGATATCAAGGTCCCGAACGAGACTGAGATCGAGTTCAGCCTGTACTTCGCCGACCCGGCCGATGACACCCCCATGCCAGAGCTTTCGACCAGGGCGTTCGAGCCATTCATGGAGGAGTTCGGGGACCTGCTAAAGCAGATGCCACAGCGAGGCCTGTGGGGACGGATGGCGCGTCAGTCAGCCGCGAGCAGGTTCCAGACAGAAGCCGCCCGCAGGCTGGACGAACTACGAGTCGAACTCCGTCACTTCAGGAAGGCCGTCCTCACTCACCGGTCCCGGTCCATCACCTTCGACGGCGACCAGATGGAGATCATCTAGACGCCTACCTCAGTGGTAGTACCTCCAGCACCGGCCCGTTGACCAGGTTCATCGGCCTGCGACCGTCGAGCACGGCTGCCACTTCGACCCCGTACCGCCTGGGACGCAGTTCCATCGAAAGCTCCGAATAGTGGGCGGCGTGCGGTGTGAGCACGGTGTTGCTCATGCCCAACAATGGGTTGTCAGCGTCGGGTGGCTCCTGCTCCAGCACGTCCAGACCTGCACCGAGAATCCAGCCCTCCTGCAGAGCCTTGATCAGCGCAGCCTCGTCGACCACCGGCCCGCGAGACGTATTGATGAGAATAGCCGTCGGCTTCATCTTCCGCAGCGCATCTTCATCTATCAGGTGGAACGTGCCCTCGTCCAGCGGTGTGTGTACCGAGATGTAGTCTGAGCGCTCCAGCAGTTCGTCGAACGAGACCGACTCCGCACCAACAGCTTCGAACCCCTCGTCTGAGAGAAACGGGTCGTACGCAATCAGTTCGACCTCGAACGCCTTGATCCGTCTTGCAAACGCACTGCCGATCCGCCCAAGGCCGACCACTCCCACCGTCTCGGTATGCAGTGGGCCCACCGGCGCCGAGATTCTCGGCGTCCACCGGTCGTCACGCACACTCGCCTCCTGCTCCAGCAGCTTCCGGTTTGCAGCGAGGAGAAGCATCATCGCCTGGTTGGCAACTTCGCGAGTCCACAGATCGGGCACGTTGATCACCGCGATGCCGCAGTCCGTCGCTGCAGGAACGTCAATGCAGTCGAATCCGACGCCAGTTCTGAGCACCGCCTTGCAGTTGTCCAGGGACGACAGCACTCGGCGGGTGATCGGCGACTCCGTCACTATCAGCGCATCCGCCCCCTTGGTCTGCTCGATGATCTCGTCTTCGCTCTCCAGCCGGTCCAGCGGAATCAGACGAGCGCCGACCTTATCCAGTTCTTCAACCGTGTCGTCATGAGCGCCGGCCCCGAGTGAATAGACAGTGAACTTTGCTTCTGATGCCATAGGTGTTGTACTCCCGAAGATTTAGGTCGAAGAATTGTAGCACGCGACCGCCTTATTCCAGAGACCCCTCTGATCAGCGAAGGCTGGAAGCCAGAGGCCGGGTGTGCCCTTCGACAAGCTCAGAGCCTGTACCGGACTCGATCCGGGAACGAACGAAAGTCTATGCACCCACCCCGGTCAGCCCAGGATGACCCGAGGGCGTAGTTGTCAGCCTCCAGACAGGCGCGCACCGTAGTGCGCAAGCCGCTCCATAAGGTCGTCCCTGGACTCCAGCCCCTGCCCCAACTTGGGCAAGACCGATGGCGGCATCGCGACCAGGAACAGGTGCGTTGGCATCTCCGTGTAAAGTCTCATACCGATGCAGCCGAGCGACAACGCCGTCTTCTGGTGTTCATGGGCTATGGGAAGCACTCCACACGCCGGCCTGGTGAATACCGCGCCCTGCGGGTTGTTACGCCACATGATCTTCCCGACGATCTCCTGGATCACCCCTATCTGCGGCAGCGTCGCCCACATCAGGGCGAGATCGGGTTCGACCGGCATCTTCCACAGAGGACCGTACACGGCGCCCCCACCCGTCGGCTGAAATCTGGCCGTCTGCTCTATCTCCTCAGGAGTGCCAACCTCCACCTCGCACAGCTCGGTCAGCAGCATGGCGAGCTCGTCCTCGCGCCCCTCAGATGAACTGAACCCGGAGACCACACCGCCGATCCCACAGCCGTCGTGCTGCTCGGCCGTGGCGTAGAACACCCGAAGCTCGGCCAGCCTCCACAGCGAGCAGAACGAAGGAGGGTCCCTGTACAGGGGAGCGACGTCCGCGGGCCTCTGGTCCACGAACGCCATTCCCACCGGGGGTATCTCCATCCCCAGCCGGTCGTCCAAAAGCTGTACTACGTTAAGCGTGTCCAATTAGGTGACGATACCCCATGAAATATGTGCGTGTCCCCAGAAATAGCACGGCGATTCCGAGATTGCAAATCGCGTCTGCCGCCCCCTTCTATTCTTCAGGTTCGCTTGATAAGATGCGGCTACAAGTCTCGGAGGTGGATGCCCAGTGAAGATGGAGACCATTACAGTGTCGCCGGGTGAGCAGCGTGTCCTGCTCATGTTCGATCCTGAAAGCAGGACCGCAGACGACCAACAGGTGCAGTCGTACCTGGACAGCAATGGCCTCGAGCCCAAACGCATATACCAAGAGACCAGGGACGAATCAGCGTATGAGGTGCACTACTTCGGTTACTGTTACATCGAATCGCATCTGGACAGCCTTACAAGTTTGGCCAGTGGAGACTAGGGCAACCTAGCCGATCCCTCTCGTCAATCAACTGGAACTGCGGATTGAGGTTTCCGCAGCCGGTTTAGATTTGACACATTACACGGGATTGTGGTAGGGTGTACCAGTCGCCATATGCGCTTCGTATTACTCGTCAATTCCCCGCAATTACGAAACCTTACTACCCGTCCGTCCAAACCTCTCCCTTTCCTTCGGCGCCTTACTCCGTCGTAACGTCACTTCAGGCCACTTTCAATTAGCTGTCGCTTTTGTATTTTGCATTTCAGGAGTGTGAGAGCGTATGACCTCGACCGCATTGCAGGTTAGAAACGATCAGAACGGTGCCGCCTCCAAGAGGTCCTACTCGCGGATCCCGGCCATAATTAACGTTCCCAACCTCATCCAGGTCCAGATAGATTCCTTTGAGCACTTCAAGAGCGAGGGGCTCAGGGAGCTATTCGACGAGATCTCTCCAATAGAGGACTTCCCCAGCAGCCGGTTCGAGCTGACCCTGGGAGACCACTACTTCGAAGAGCCAAAATTCACGGAAGAGGAGTGTCGAGAGCGAGAGTCCACCTACGCGGCGGCCCTGTACGTGACCGTCAAGCTGACCATCAAGGCCTCCGGGCCGGGTCAGGGCGAGATCAAGGAGCAGACGCTCTTCATTGGCGACATTCCGATGATGACCTCCACGGGCACGTTCATCATCAACGGCGCCGAGCGCGTGGTGGTGAGCCAGCTGGTGCGTTCGCCGGGCGTCTACTTCACCACGGACTCGGACCCCAACACCGGCAGGCCGTTGGCCGCAGCCAAGCTCATCCCATACAGGGGAGCCTGGATGGAGTTCGAGACCTCCAACCGCGATGTCCTTTCAGTAAAGGTAGACCGCAAGCGCAAGACCCCCGTCAGCACGCTTCTTCGCTGCCTGAGCTACTACTACGACCAGCGCGAGGACGCCGACAAGCGCAGCCTCTTCGAGTCCAACGAGGGCCTGCTCTCGCTGTTCGAAGACGTCGATACCGATGAAGAACACTCCTTCATGCGGACGACAATAGACAAGGACACCGGCGTCACCACACCGGAAGAGGCGCTGATGGAGTTCTACCGCCGGCTCCGGCCTGGCGAGCCTCCCAACGTGGACAACGCCAAGAACCTGCTAGACAGCCTGTTCTTCAACGCCCGTCGATACGATCTCGGCAGGGTAGGACGCTACAAGCTCAACACGAAGCTCCACCCGGACAACGAGGAGGACTTCGAGGAGCTCACTCTTTCGCCGGATGACATCGTCGACCTGCTGAGGCGGATGATCCAGATCAACAACCGCGTTGTCGATCCTGACGACATCGACCACCTCGGCAACCGGCGCGTGCGCGCAGTTGGCGAGCTTATCCAGAACCAGGTCCGCGTCGGCCTGCTCAGGATGGAGCGCGTCATCAAGGAGCGCATGACGACGCAGATGGACCCCGCCACTACTACCCCGGCGGCGCTCATCAACATCAGGCCGGTGGTGGCCTCGGTGCGCGAGTTCTTCGGCGGCTCGCAGCTCTCCCAGTTCATGGACCAGACCAACCCGCTCGCCGAGCTTACACACAAGCGCAGGCTTTCGGCCCTCGGTCCAGGCGGACTTTCCAGAGAACGCGCAGGCTTCGACGTCCGCGACGTCCACCACTCTCACTATGGTCGCATCTGCCCAATCGAGACGCCTGAGGGCCCGAACATCGGGCTGCTCGGCTCGCTCGCGACGTATGCCCGTACCAATGAGTACGGCTTCATAGAGACCCCGTACAGAAAAGTCCACACGGAAGTCCTCAACACGGATCCGCGCCTTGATGGCCGCACCCTGACAGAAGACGTCATCTCGGACGACGGTACCACGATCCTCAAGGCGGGCGGCAGCCCCACGAGGAGCAACGGCAGGCTTACGAAGATCAGGTCGCTCCCTGAGCGAATGATCAAGGTTGCCCCTTTCGTCTCCGATGACCCCGAGGACATCGTATATCTGACCGCAGACAAAGAAGAGACAATCCACATAGCGCAGACCAGCGCCGCGCTCGACGAGCATGGCCAGTTCACCCAGGACCGGGTGGAGATCCGCATGGGCGAGCAGGTCGGCCTTGAGCCGCCGGACAGCGTCGAGTACATGGACGTTGCCCCCATTCAGCTCGTAAGCGTATCGACCGCGCTGATTCCGTTCCTTGAACATGACGACGCCAACCGCGCGCTGATGGGATCGAACATGCAGAGGCAGGCAGTGCCGCTTCTCAGGCCCGAGCCACCGCTGGTCGGCACCGGCATGGAGGAGCGCGTCGCCAAGGACAGCGGTCAGGTTGTCCTATCGGACGTTAACGGCGTCGTTACCAATGTAAGCGGCGACAGGATCGTCGTGACGGGCACTGACGGCGAGATCAGGGTCTTCCCGCTCAGGAAGTTCATGCGCTCCAACCAGGGCACCTGCGTCAACCAGCGGCCTATCGTAGACATGGGGGACGTCGTCAAGGTCGGTGACGTGCTTGCCGACAGCTCCTCGACCGGTCGCGGCGAGCTCGCCCTCGGCCAGAACGTTCTGGTCGCGTTCATGAGCTGGGAAGGCTACAACTTCGAGGACGCCATCATCATCAGCCGCAGGCTGCTCGAGGATGACAAGTTCACCTCGATCCACATCGAAAAGCACGAGGTCGAGAGCAGGGACACCAAGCTCGGGCCTGAAGAGATCACGCGGGACATCCCCAACGTCGGCGATGAGAGCCTGCGCAACCTCGACGAGGAGGGAATCATCCGGGTTGGAGCCGAGATCGGCCCCGGAGACATCCTCGTCGGCAAGATCACCCCTAAGGGCGAGACCGAACTCAGCGCAGAAGAGAAGCTGCTGCGGGCGATCTTCGGTGAAAAGGCCCGCGACGTAAAGGACACCTCGCTCCGCGTTCCGCACGGTCAGCGCGGCAAGATCATCGAGGTCCGGGTCCTGAGCCGGGACAACAAGGACGAGCTGCCTCCAGGGGTCAACAAGCTGGTCAGGCTCTGGGTGGCACAGACTCGCAAGATCACCGAGGGCGACAAGATGGCCGGCAGGCACGGCAACAAGGGCGTCGTCGCCCGCATACTCCCCGAGGAGGACATGCCATTCCTCCCGGACGGCACCCCGGTCGACATCATACTGACACCGCTCGGCGTGCCATCCCGCATGAACCTCGGCCAGGTCCTGGAGACACACCTCGGCAGGGCCGCGAGCCTGCTCGGATTCAGGGCCGTAACCCCTGTCTTCGACGGCGCGCCTGATACCGCCATCGAGGACTCCCTCGGACAGGCCTGGATCGTGGAGCAGTCCGGAGCCCTGGACCCCAGGGTCCTTGGTCAGGATATTGACCTCAATATCGACCACGACCGGGTAAGCGAGTGGCTGAACGAAAAGGGTTACAAGTACGACGAGCTCTTCGGGAAGAACGCCAAACTGGGCGCTGCCCGGCGGGCCAGCATTGAAATATGGCTGAAAGAAGCCCGAGGCATGGACGTTTCCGACCTTTCGGAACAGGAGATGCTGGACGAGGTCGCGCGGCTCAACCGCGACGAGCAGGTCGCAGCCCCGATCATCGGAAAGACGACTCTCCATGACGGCAGGACCGGTGAAGCGTTCGACCAGCCGATCACGGTCGGCCAGATCTACATGATGAAGCTGATCCACCTGGTTGAAGACAAGATCCACGCCCGCTCGACCGGCCCATACTCCCTCATCACCCAGCAGCCGCTGGGAGGCAAGGCGCAGTTCGGAGGCCAGAGATTCGGCGAGATGGAGGTCTGGGCGCTCGAAGCGTACTCGGCAGCGTACAACCTGCAGGAGATGCTCACCGTCAAGTCGGACGACGTGGTCGGCAGGGTCAAGACCTACGAGGCGATCGTCAAGGGTGAAGACGTCATCCAGCCAGGCATTCCGGAGTCCTTCCACGTCCTCATGAAGGAACTGCAGAGCCTCGGACTGTCCGTAGAACTGCTCTACGAAGAGCCTGAGACCCTGGGTCTCGGCGACTTCGACGAGGGCTTCGAAGACGACCTCGCAGACTCGCTACCGCCCTTCGGACTGGTTGGAGGGCTGGACGCCGGTGACTCCGACCCAGTACCCGTGACCGTGAACATAGGTGACAACGTGATCGACGCAGATGACGTTGTCGTAGAATCCGCCGAACCCGTCGCGGAGGAAGCCGAAGCTCCCGCGGACGACGACTAAACCCCTTTGTAGGGGCGGTTCGCAAACCGCCCCTACAGGAATCAGGCTGAAATCCAAAAGCCCGCAACACTGAAAGTAGTGGAGAGCAGATATGGCCCTTGGCGGCAACGATTTCAACGCAATCCGAATATCTCTGGCCACTCCAGAGCAGATCAAGATCTGGTCGTACGGTGAGGTCACCAAGCCGGAGACGATCAACTACCGCACGCTAAGGCCCGAAAAGGACGGCCTTTTCTGCGAGCGCATCTTCGGTCCTACCAAGGACTGGGAGTGCTACTGCGGCAAGTACAAGAAGATCCGCTACAAGGGCGTGATCTGCGACCGCTGCGGCGTCGAAGTAGCGCGCGCAAAGGTCAGGCGCGAGCGGATGGGTCACATCGCCCTCGCAGCTCCCGTCGCCCACATCTGGTTCTCCAAGGGCACGCCGAGCCGCCTGGGCCTCCTGCTCGACCTCTCCCCAAGAAACCTGGACAGGGTGCTGTACTTCGCCCAGTACCTGGTCACCAGCGTGGACGACGAGTACCGCACCATGCGCGTCGATCAGATTCAGGAGCAGCTCGACCAGGGACTTGAGAAGATCGAAGATGAGGGCGAGCGAAGGCTTGCCGAGCTGCAGGAGCAACTCGAAGCCCTCGGAGAGCGCCCGGAGCCGGTGGAAGAAGCGGACGAGGACGAAGATCCGGCCGACACTCCCTGGCTGACGCTCGAAGCTGAAATCCACAAGCTGACTCTCCAGATCGATGAGGACAAGTCCGAATTCGAGGGCGAACTCACCGACCAGATCGACGAAATCGAGAGCATCCAGCCCGGCGACCTGCTCACCGAGAGCCGGTACCGCGATCTTCGCGACCGCTACCCCGGCATCTTCCAGGCCGGCATGGGCGCGGAGTCAGTGCTCGAGAGGCTCAACAGCCTCGATCTCGACGAGCTGCGAGACGAACTCCAGGCCGAGATGCAGTCAACCTCCGGCCAGAGAAGGAAGAAGGCCATCAAGCGGATGAGGGTGGTCGAGGCGTTCCGCAAGAGCGGAAACAGGCCCGAGTCCATGATCCTCACAACGCTGCCTGTCCTTCCTCCCGAGCTCAGGCCGATGGTCCAGCTCGACGGCGGCAGGTTCGCCACCAGCGACCTGAACGACCTCTATCGCAGGGTCATCAACCGCAACAACCGGCTCAAGAGACTGATTGAACTGGCCGCCCCGGAGATCATCGTCCGCAACGAGAAGCGGATGCTCCAGGAGGCCGTCGACGCCCTCGTTGACAACGGACGCCGCGGCCGCGCCGTGGCCGGCAGCCACAACCACCGCCTAAAGTCGCTGTCCGACCTCCTCAGGGGCAAGCAGGGCAGGTTCAGGCAGAATCTGCTCGGTAAGCGCGTGGACTACTCGGGCCGCTCCGTCATCATCGCCGGACCGGACCTCAAGCTCCACCAGTGCGGCCTGCCCAGGAGGATGGCGCTCGAGCTCTTCAAGCCGTTCGTCATGAACCGGCTGGTCATGAAGGGCTACGCGCACAACATCAAGAGCGCGAAGCGCATGGCCGAGCGCATAAGGCCCGAGGTCTGGGACATCCTGGAAGAGGTCGTCACCGACAGGCCGGTGCTGCTCAACCGAGCCCCGACGCTTCACAGGCTCGGCATCCAGGCTTTCGAGCCTGTACTGATCGACGGCAGCGCCATACAGCTCCACCCGCTCGTATGTACAGCATTCAACGCCGACTTCGACGGCGACCAGATGGCCGTGCACGTACCGCTCTCCAGAGAGGCGGTTATGGAAGCCCGCAAGATGATGCTGAGCACCTTCAACATGCTCTCTCCAAGCTCCGGCGAGCCGATCGTCGCGCCGACACTGGACATTGTGCTCGGCACCTACTACATGACGATCATCGACGAAAGAGCCCGGGGAGCGGGACGCTCCTTCAACAGCCGGGACGATGCCCGGCTCGCGCACGAGCTCGGCTCCATCGAACTTCGCGCCCCCATCAAGGTAATGATGGACGGTGAGATGGTCGATACTACTGTCGGGCGGATCATCTTCAACGACACCCTCCCCGAAGGTGTCGACTTCCGCAACGATGAGATAGAAAAGGGCAAGCTCAAGGAGATCGTCGGCGAGGTCTACGCCATCCTCGGCAACGAGGGAACGGCAGATGTCCTCGATCAGATAAAGAACCTGGGCTTCAAGTACGCCACCAAGGCCGGGATCACCATCGCCATCAGCGACGTTGCCGTGCCCGAACAGAAGAACAATATCGTCAGGAACGCGGAAGTTACCGTGCAGATGCTCGAAGAGCAGTACCTGGATGGTCTGATCACTGACGAGGAGCGATACCAGAACGCCGTCGCTATCTGGACCAAGGCCAACGACGACCTCACTGAGGTCATTCAGAGCAACCTCCGTGACTACGGTGGAATCTACCTGATGGCCAACTCCGGCGCGAAGGGCAACATCGCCCAGATCAAGCAGATGGCCGGTATGCGCGGACTGATGTCCAACCCGCGCGGACGCATCATCGACCGCCCGATCAAGGCGAACTTCCGCGAGGGTCTCAGCGTGCTCGAGTACTTCATCTCGACACACGGCGCCCGCAAGGGTCTCGCCGACACGGCGCTGAGGACCGCCGACTCCGGCTACCTCACCAGGCGGCTGATCGACGTCTCGCAGGAGATAATAATCCTCCACGACGACTGCGAAACTCCGAACGGAGTCTGGATCAGCGTGGAGTCGCAGGAAGAGGGTACGGCGCCGTTCGCCGAACAGGTCAGGACCCGGTATCTAGCGATGCCCGTCGCGGACATGAACACAGGTGAGATCGTCCTGGACAGGAACGATCCGATCGACGATGAGGCAATCAGAAAGCTCGAGGAGTCCGGCGTAGAGTCCGTATTCATCCGGTCACCCATGACGTGCGAGTCTCCTCGTGGTATCTGCCAGAGGTGCTACGGTCTCTCGCTCGCTACGATGAGGCCGTCCATGATAGGCGAGGCCGTCGGGATCATCGCGGCCCAGAGCATCGGTGAGCCGGGCACCCAGCTTACGATGCGCACGTTCCACACCGGCGGAGTCGCCGGTCAGGACATCACCAGCGGTCTGCCCAGAGTCGAGGAGCTGTTCGAAGCCCGCACGCCGAAGGGAGAGGCTGTACTCTCCGAAATCGACGGTGTCGCCGAGGTGACGGAGCTAAGCGAAGGGCGCAGCATCCGTGTGACCAGCACCGAACAGTACGACGATGTGTACATCCTGCCGGAGGGCTTCTCCGCTACGGTGGAGGATGGCTCTATTGTGGGACTCGGTGAGGTGCTCGCGGAACCGGATGGTTCAGCCGAGGTGGACGAAGACGATCTCGCGCTCATGGCCAGCGACGTCATGGCCCGCGTGTCGGGCATAGTGTCGGTCGAAGACGACGTGCTCACGATCACCTGGACCGACGAAGACCAGCGAGAGTACGTCATTCCGGCTGCGGCCCGCATCGCCGTCAGGTCCGGCGAGAACGTTACCGCAGGCCAGGCGCTGACCTCCGGGCCCAAGAACCCGCAGCAGATCCTGAGAATCCAGGGCCGGGACGCCGTCCAGCGCTACCTCATCGACGAGGTGCAGAAGGTGTACCGCTCACAGGGCGTGCCGATTCACAATAAGCACGTCGAGCTGATCATCTCTCAGATGCTTCGCAAGGTGCAGATCGACGATCCGGGAGACACGGAGCTGCTTCCTGGCGAGTACGTAGACCGGCAGCAGTACGAAGAGGTCAACGCGGAGGTCCTCGCCGAAGGCGGAGAGCCCGCGACTGCAACCCCCGTGCTGCTCGGCATCACGAGAGCGTCCCTGAACATGGACAGCTTCCTCGCTTCGGCCTCCTTCCAGGAGACCACGAGGGTGCTGACCGAGTCTGCCGTCAACGGCCAGGTCGACCACCTGCGCGGTCTCAAGGAGAACGTCATCATCGGACGTCTCATCCCGGCAAGGCTCAACCTGACCGACGAGGGCGTGAGCGGACTCAGCCTCGAAGAGGCCAACGCGCCGACCAGGGGCATGGGCATCATGACCACCGGCGCCAGCCAGCAGGATACCGTCCTGATGACTCACGAGCCAGGGTTCGAGCCCGACTTCGGCGACGAGCGTATAGAGCCTGAACCCATCGTGATGGACGAGCTTGCAGTTGAAATGCCGTCGGACGACGACGATTAGCGAGGAACGGCAGGGCTGACCGCAGTCGCTGCTATCGACCGAATAGCCGAGGGGCGGACTCTCCAGTGGAGTCCGCCCCTTTTTTCTTCTCTCAGTGGATAACTTTGTCGGTTCAGCACAGCGTAACCTCGCTAACCGAGGAATCCACTCTCCCTCAGGGTGAGGGTTAGGTAAATGTGTGCAGACAGCGCGAATACCAATCAACGGCCCCCTCTCCCTCAGGGAGAGGGTTGGGGTGAGGGTGAAAACCTCGAATACCTACCCCCGTCAGATCCCTCAGGGTGAGGGTTAGAGCCTACCCCGGACTTGATCCGCGGGTGAGGGTGAAAGCACTGCCTACCAAACTGACCTAGTCTCGCGAGGCCTTCATTTCTTGACCGTGTTTAGTACGCTTGCTAGACTTGAGACCTGCCGAAGTACCCCCAGGGCGGTTAGCTCAGAGGCCTAGAGCGCTGCGTTGACATCGCAGAGGTCACTGGTTCAAATCCAGTACCGCCCACCATCCCCCGCGGACTCTTCTCCCAAGTAAGTGCCGCCCTGTTGCACTCTTTGAATGACTGCCATCTGATTGGCTACAGCCGGGTGTAATTCAACGTTTTCGTGTCTTTTCTCCCATTGGAAACCCAACCCCATACTCATATAGTCTGTAAATGCCTTGATAACTTAACTGGGAAGCTCTGCGTTGTACTTTATGAACAGTCCAATCGTCGGCGAACTCAACGGATGCGAAGGACTCTCTGTGATATGCGCACACGAGGCGGGCCCGGATCGATGGACAGCTGTTGAAGTCCCAGGTTCGGGACATTCCGAAGCTTCCCAGTACATGCAGAGGGATTTGCCATGACAAGAATCGTAGTACTGCTGATTGCGTTGATCTCGCTCGTCTCAGTTGCCGCGGTAGCCTGTGGTGAGGAAGAAAGCACCGAAGTGGCGCCTGACACGGCGGCCGTTTCTCCGACCGAGGCGCCTGCTGCTACAACCCAGCAGCAAACAGAAGCCGCACCCGCCCCTGCGACGACCAGGAGCCAGCAACCGGCTCCCGCACAGGCGCCTGCTACGGCTAGAGTCGATGAGAAACCTGAAATGGAAGAGCGCACAGGCGGAGTGCTGCGCAGGCTGTGGTCCGATCCCCCAACGCTCGACCCCCACCTGTCGGGAGACACAACGTCTGCCGGGGTAGTTGTGGAGATCTACAGCGGACTGGTCGCGCTGAACACCGACCTCCAACTGGTGCCTGACATCGCCGACAGGTGGGAGATCAGCGGGGACGGAAAGACCTACACCTTCTACATCAGGGAAAACGCTAGGTTCCATGATGGCAAGCCGATAACCGCGAGCGACTTCAAGTGGTCCCTGGAGCGGGCTGCAAGTCCTGACACCGCCTCACCGGTTGCGGACACCTATCTGGGCGACATCATTGGAGTCCATGACGTACTCGAAGGCAATGACACGGACATCTCCGGAGTAAAGGTCATCGACGACCGCACGCTGCAGATCGAAATTGACGCTCCGAAGGCATACTTCCTTGCAAAGATGACCTACCCCACCGCTTACGTTCTGGACAGGGAGAACGTGGAGTCGGGTGGCAGCAGCTGGACTGACTCCCCCAACGGCTCAGGCCCGTTCAGGCTTGCGGAGTACACCGTGGGCGAGGTGATCGTGCTGGAGCGAAACGAGAACTTCTACCTGGAACCACCGCATCTCGACTCCGTCATCATGAACCTGGCGGGCGGCCAGTCGATGGCCATGTATGAAAACGATGAGATCGACATAACCGGAGTGGGACTGTTCGATCTCGATAGGGTGCTGGACCCGAACGAACCGCTCAACAAGGAGCTGGTAATAGCTCCACCGAGCTTCACTACGTTCTACATCGGTTTCAACGCCTCGGAACCGCCATTTGACGACCCGAAGTTCAGGCAGGCCATGACCCATGCCGTGGACAAGGACCTGATCGCCAACGAGGTATTATCCACGCTGGTCACGCCTGCATACGGCGTGCTTCCGCCCGGATTCCCCGGCTACAACGCAAACCTTGAAGGGCTGCGGTACGATCCCGATCTGGCAAGACAACTGCTGAGCGAGTCCAAGTACCCGGATGCAGAGACCAGGCCCAGGATCGTCGTCACCGTACCTGGCACCGGCGGCTCGATCGGCCTGGACATGGAAGTCGTAATCGAGATGTGGAGGCAGGAACTCGGCGTCGAGGTCGAGATCCAGCAGGTGGAGTGGGCCACGTATCTCCAGGACCTCAACGCGAACAGGTTCCAGGCATTCGGCGGGAGCGGCTGGCAGGCAGACTATCCCGACCCCCAGGACTTCCTGGACATCCTGTTCCACACGGACAGCAAGCAGAACCACACCTCCTACTCGAACCCTGAGTTGGACGCAATCCTAGAGCAGGCCCGCACCGAGCCGGACGTTGAGCGCCGGGTTGAGCTATACCACCTGGCCGAGGAAATGATCGTACAGGACGCCCCATTACTGCCACTCTGGTACAGGGGCGAGCAGTACGTCCTGATAAAGGACCACATCGAGGACTACCGCCTCACGCCGATGACAATTCCAAAGCTCAGGCACGTCAAGTTCTCCGGCTGACGCAATAGCCCAACCGCGCAATAGAGATTAAGTGCGCCAGCGGCCATGTGCAGGTCGCTGGCGCATTGTATTCAAGCCACTCACGCAACTCCTGGGAAGCTGTGTCAACTTGGTCGGAGGCCCATCCGTAGGGGCGTCCCTTGTGGGCGACCAGGCCATGATAACCAACATGGGGCAACCACTCGCCGTGGCGAGCCCCTACACATATCTAACCGACCAACGAGTCACAATCTCACTCTTGGAACCAGTGAATCGAGCACATGCACAAGCGTGATACAATCCGCCCGTAGTCGGCCTCCGATTCGGGTTGGCTACTCTCAAAGCGACATCCCACCGAGGTTGGAGGAGAACAAAATGGCGAAGAAGAAGGGCACCGGCCTGCTCATGGTCTGGTGCGAGGTGCCGGACGACGTTGAGGACGAGTTCAACCGCTGGTACAACGAGGAGCACATCGAGGAACGACTGTCCATACCGGGCATCCTCAGCGCGGCTCGCTACGAGGCCGTGATGAGCGGGCCGAAGCACCTGGCCGTCTACGAGCTTGAGAACTCAGCCGTGATGGAGTCCGACGAGTACATCAGGGTGCGGTCCAACCCGACAGAGTGGTCCAAGCGGATGTCGCCCGAGTTTATAGCCACCACCTACGTCCGCAACGTGTACGAGATGATCCACCCGACCGAGCTGACCGATGAGATCGCATCCAGCCCAATGGCTCCCGCGCTCCAGATCGGCAGAATGGGCATCCCCGCCGACGTCGAAGACGAGTGGAACCACTGGTACGACACCGTCTACGTACCCAACTACGAGACCGTACCCGGCGTACGGCGAGGGCGACGATACACGGCCGTCACCGGCACGCCTGCCTACCTGACGATGTACGAGTTCGACCACACCGAGGTATCCAAGGGCCAGGAGTGGCTCACCCAGCAGACCGCCCACCCTGACAACGCGCGGATGCGAGAGGCGATGATCCACCTCCCCGAGTCGCCCGGCGTGTGGCGCAAGACCTTCGAACTTGGCGAGTAGCTCGCCAGGCCGCAAGGCAGCGCCTGTTTAGACCTCCACAGCGTAAGGATGGATGATACATGACTGACATGATCCGAGTCGGAAACGTCGAGATAGTCGCGGTGCTGGACATGGTGCCGCCCCCGCGCGACCCCACCGTATTCATCACGGACCAGCCTCGTGACGCGTGGAAGCCGTACGAGGACGAGGTGCTCGAAGACGGGATGCTGCAGCTCTACTACGGCAGCTTCTTCGTCAGGTCGGGCGGCCAGACCATACTGGTCGACACCGGTATGGGGCCCGGCCCGCACGCTCACCTCGAGAACCGCACCGGCAACCTGCTTGGAGCGCTCAGCGACGCAGGCGCCAGGGCCGAAGAGATCGACGTCGTCATTCACACCCACCTGCATCCCGATCACGTCGGATGGAACGTCGACAGCTCAGGCGACGCAGCCAGCCCGTACTTCCCCAATGCTCGATACCTGGGTCCACGTAAAGACTGGGAGCACTTCATGCAGGAAGACGTGCTGCCGACCGCTCCCCACATATCCCAGAACGTCATCCCATTGAACGAACTCGGACTGATCGAGTTCATCGACGACGGGCACAACGTGACCGACGAGATAACCACCCTGGAGACGCCGGGACACACCCCCGGCCACCAGGTGATACTCATCAGCTCGAACGGTGAGAAGGCCGCGATTATTGGCGACCTGATCCACAACCCGGTGCAGATCTACGAGCCAGACTGGTGCGCCTTCGTGGACACCAGCCCCGACGACACTCGCCGCTCCAGGAAGGCGTTCATGGACCGGGCCGAGAGCGAGGACATGGTAGTAGCCGCCGGCCACTTCCACCCCGACCGCCACATCGGCCGTTTCGTCAGGCTCGAAGGCAAGCGCTACTGGCGGGGGATTTAAGCAGCGACGCAAGGCCCTCACGGGCTTGGACGGTCAGAGCCGCCTGTACGTGCGCTCATCCCGACGGGCAACACGAAGCACCATTACACTGCCCTCGCGGTCGTGTATCTCGTAGATCGCGCGGTACTGCCCTATACGAATTCGCCACACTGCCGTGAATCCTCTTAGCTTGGAACTACCAGAAGGGCGAGGATCATCTGCCAGTCTCCTTAAGGCATCCCGTATTCCGGGAAGGTCGCCCCGCGAGATTCGTCTAAGTTGTCGCTGGGCCGACGGCGACAACTCCACACGATATGACATTAAGGGTCAGGCATCATCTCGGAGGAGATCGTCAAAGAACTGGTCAAGCTCGACCCCGCCCTCTTCGGCTGCTTCAACACGGGCCGCCTCAATCTCGGCACGTTCCGCCAGGTCCATCTCCGACTCGGCCAACCATGTCTCGATAGCCTCGTTAACCAGGTCGTGTACCGGCCTGCCACACCTGGCTGATTCCGCTTCCATAGCAGAGTAGAGAGTGTCATCAACGGTCAGCGTCTTCATCGGAGTTCTCCAAGGTTACATGGGCTATCAGCCCGACCAGCTACAGCCAATTATACACGGCGCCGAACTCCCGGCCTTTACAGAACAGCTGACGGCGCTTGCTATATAATCGCTGCTGACGACCAGCAAACAAACAGTAGGGAGGTCCTTAATGCATCTTCTTGAAGTGCTTAACCCCATCGGCCAGCAGCGCGGGCTGATGAACTCGCTCAAGATCAGTCCCAGACCCGACACACTCGACAACAAGATCGTCGGTCTTATCTGGAGCGGCACCCACGGCGGCGACCTCGCCCTCAACCGTGCCGGCCAGATGATCCAGGAGCGATTCGACAACGTAACCGTCAACTTCTACACCGGCGGCAACTACCCGACGCCGCCGCCGATAGTCCAGCAGGCAGCAAGGGAGTGTGACGTCGTCATCGGCGCCACAGCCGATTGAGGGACGTGCGCGTCGTGGATGGTCCACGACATGATTGAGATCGAGAAGACGGGCAAGCCCGCCATTCCGATCGTATCCGGCCGCTTTGAAGAGGACGCCATCGCAAGCTCGCGCGCCTTTGCGATGCCCGACCTCCAGTTCGTTATCGTTCCCCGCATCTACCGCAACCTGGCCCCAGACCTGTGCGTCAGCCAGACTGAGGCGGTGATCGACGACATCATAGAGGTGCTCACAGTCGACCAGGGTCATACTCGCAGGGAACGCGACACCACAACGGCCATCGAGCGATTCGAGGGCGAGGACAGGTGGGACGCCATCCTCAAGATGAACGAGCAGTGGCTGCTGCGCGACTGGGGCGACTCCCTGGTACTGCACCCGCCAACCCCTGAGGCCGTCGCCGAACTCGTCGACGGCACCGGACTCGACCGCGACGAGCTGGTCTGCGACATGCCGCCCGGCTTTGGGCTTGCCATTGTCGAGAAGATCGCCATCAACGCAGCGATGGCCGGCGCGAAGCCTGAGCAGATGCCCGTCATCATCGCGGCGATCAAGGCGCTCTCAGAGGTCGGCTCGCACGGGGGCAAGTCCCTCCTGATGTCCACCAGCCCGCACGCGCCGATGTTGGTGGTCAACGGCCCGATCGCCAAAGAGTTGGGAATCAACCCGCGCTCCGGGCTCGGGCCAGGCCGTGACAACGAGGTGAACATCACCATCGGCCGCGCCTTCTCACTGTGCCTGCGCAACCTCGGCTACTGGTATCCGGGCCAGATGGACATGGACACCATCGGCACCACTCGCAAGTTCGTCCACTGCATTGCGGAGAACGAGGAGATGAGCCCGTGGCAGCCGCTCCACGTCGACCAGGGATTCAGCGCCGACGAGAGCACGGTCAGCGTGTTCATCACCGATGGCGAGCTGGACATCCAGGACCAGGGCAACACTTCTGCTGAAGCCCTCCTGAAGAACCTTGCCTACGGCAGCACGTTCGGCACGATGGGACTCGGCTCAGCGAATGGCTCCGAGCGCCTGATCTTCATGCCCCCGGACGTCGCGCGACCCGTGGGCGGACAGGGCTTCTCCAAGATAGAGGCCAAGCAGTTCATCCACTACCATGCCAACCACAGCCTGGGCAAACTGATCCAGTACATGCCCATCGACGACGCCCGCGTCGGCAAGCAGTGGAGCTGGCTGGAGGGCCTGACGGAGCAGGAGCGGCTCGACATCACCGTGCCGCTGCTGGAGAGCGTAGACCGCTGGCACATCGTCGTAGTCGGTGCAGACCGCGCCAAGACCCTCGTGATGCCGACCGGCGAAGGCATAACCACCGTCGGAATCGACCAGTACAGGTAGTAAGCCAAGAAAATGGGGCGACTACCCTTGTGGTCGCCCCTGCACTCCTGGCCCCTGCGTGTTGGGCTAGCCCCCCACCGCCGCGTCCACCTTGTTCAGCGCCTCTGCCATGAGCCGCGCGTGTTCGACCGTCATGTTCATGTTGAAGTCGAACCGGATGCTGCGTCCAAGGATGTCCAGCGTCTGAGGACACATGTCCTTTGAGTACTCGACGTTGCCCTTGTAGTTGGGATCGCCCCAGGGATACCCCGTGGGATGGTGTGACCGCTTCTCGAGTATCGAGTCCCAGTAGGTATAGATGTGCCTGTCAGGGAAGCCGTCGTTGTACACGGTGGCGGCATTCAAACCCTCGGCGTTCAGCGCGTGAGCGTACCCAACTGCCAGCTCTTTGTCATGCACGATGACCGACACCGACACGCCCGTGTCGCCGGCCGGATCGTCCACGTGCTGCAGGCGGTATCCCCTGGCCTCCTCAAGGCAATCGAGAAAAGCCTGCTTGAGCGACCGCTGGTGCTCCAGGATGTCGTCCAGTCTTGATAGCTGCACCCTCACCACTGCGGCAAGCACCTCGCTGGGCCGGTACGTCTGCCTGGGGAACGGCTCGTTTTGCCACTCGATGTCCTCGTCGCTCCGGGTCCACATGGGCAGACCGGGATCAGCGGCGAAGCATGCCCGCTCGTAGATGTCGCGGTCGTTGGTAAATACGAGCCCGCCCTCGCCGGAGGAGATCGTCTTGTAGTAGTTCAGGCTCCACGCGCCGACATCACCGTAGGTGCCGACGTTCCGGCCCATGTAAGACCCGCCAACACACTGGCAGCAATCTTCAACCACCTTCAGCCCGTGTTTGCGCGCGACTGCCAGGATGTCGTCGATTCGCGCAGGGACTCCCCGCATGTGAACGGGTACGACTGCCTTTGTGTACGGCGTGATCTTCCGCTCCAGGTCTTCTGGGTCGAGCCCCAGGGACTCGTCGACCTCCGCAATCACGGGCACAGCGCCAGTTGCCATAACAGCAGCGGCAGTGGCGATGTACGTGTACCCCGGAACGATGACCTCGTCGCCGGGGCCGACTCCCACGCCCGTTAGCGCGGTTATCAGCGCGCTGGTGCCGGAGTTCACCATCAGCGCGTACTCGACGCCCAGGTACTCCGCCACCTCTTCCTCGAACTTGGCCGCCTCGCTCTGCTCCTTGGGATAGCGGAACAGCTCCTGGCTCCTGAGGACCTCGGATACTGCTGCTATCTCCTCGTCGCCGATTACACTCGGCCCGGACACTCCATCTGGCAGGGGTTCTGAGACAACGGGAGTCCCACCATCAATCGCGAGCCGACTATCCACCATGACCGAGCCTCCTGAAGCTACTCAAACTGGCCTGACTATAGCAGATGTTGTGAATTGCGGATCAGCGACTTTCGATCAGAGGACCATACTTGGGCAACACATCGGAACTCATGTGACCTTCTTCAGAAAGTCCATCCGAGTCCCTCCTGGGATCATCTTGAGTGCAATGTGTTCGTGACCACGTCGAACTCTGTAGATTGTGAAGTCGTTGCGGTCGATGGTGAAGACCGTACTCAGGCCATTTATCTCTGCTAGTGTGATCAAGGAGGCGTCGGCGAAGTCCATTTGGACATCGGCATACTGGATCATGAGTTCAAACGTCCGCGCTATAGCCTGCTCGTCGAGGGCCAGCACCTGAAGCCCATAGTCCATCACGAAGTCCATCAGGCGCAAAGCGCCGACGCTTGTCTGTTGTAACAGATGGAACGCCTCGGTCAGAACCGGAAGAGAGGTTCCTATCGGCTCGTGTATGCTCTCAAGGGCTTCTACGCATCGTGCATGGGAACTGTCCGTGGGGTCAAACAGTGCAACCAGCGGGCCTGCGTCAACGAGAATCACGCCGATATTTCTTCCTGATAGCCTCTCGGACTGCGGACTTGGCTTCTGTGGCAGGCGCACAGGCGTAGCTACCACTGCCCAAGTCCAAGCGACGGTAGACATCTATGGGTAACTCGACTACTTCCTCTCTCAGAGCGACCGCGTAAGTCTTTAGTCCCTGCTTGAGAGCTTCGGAAGTCGATAGACCCGTTACTTGCTGGACATAGGTCAATGTCGCTTCGGCATCGTCATCGAGTCGAATAGTCCTTAAGCCCATGGATAATCACCCCAAGCGCCAGTAGTACAGATGCAATATATCAGAAGAGGTCGAGCGTATCACTTCAGCCCTCAAAGCGGCGCCGATCTTCTCTTTAGCATCCAGGAAGGGAAATATTCAATCTTCACTTAACCAGAATTACATAGCCCGACAGCCAGACCGGGGTTACGATGGACAGTGGAGTGGGAGCACACCCTCCTTTTCTGTTGCAGCCAGATGATCCAAACAGCACAGGGAGAAGAAATGACACTCAGCACCTATCTGAATTTCGACGGTAACTGCCGGGAGGCATTCGAGTACTACCGCTCCGTCTTCGGCGGCGAGTTCATGGTCATGGAGACGTTCCGCAACGGCCCATCCGACTTTCCAATGCCCGAGGACGAACTCGACAACGTCATGCACGTGTCGCTCCCGATCGGTTCCAGCGTCCTTATGGGCAGCGACGTGCCCTCGACGTTCGGTGGGAACCACAAGCAGGGCAACAACTTCTCGATCAGCATCAGCACGACTACGCGTGAAGAGTCCGACGACCTGTTCGGCAAGCTCTCAGACGGCGGCTCCGTATCCATGGAGATGCAGAAGATGTTCTGGGGCTCCTACTTCGGGGCCTGCACCGACAGGTTCGGCATCAACTGGCAGGTAAACTGCGAGCAGGAGCAGGAGTAGCTGAGCCCAACTTGAGCACCGTTCAATTCCGGTGCTATCATAACGGAGTGGCCTTTTGCTGGGGCCACTCCTCTTCCTGAACGCTCCGCAGTAGCTCAGTGGTAGAGCGGTCGGCTGTTAACCGATTGGTCGTAGGTTCGAGTCCTACCTGCGGAGCCACTCCCCACGTTCAATATGGCCTCAAAGTAGTATCTGGTACTACTTTCGCTTGCCGCTTGTGGTGTAAAATGGACCCATAAGCAAAACCGCCGACCATGTGCGGGTCGACGGTTTAAGTAGCAAGGAGGTATCTTGCCATGAACGATTATAGCACGTCCGACTATCTGCCGATACTGGATATATTCGCCAGTGACGGCGCACATTCCCGCAACTGTCCGTGTCCAGAGTGCGTTGACTACGACTCCGAAGAAGTCCAGGCGAACCTGTCGGCTGACGAATACATCAAGTCCGTTGCTATCTCGATACCAGACGAACCGGAGATTACCGACGTGGTCGGTTACATCGAATGGGCGGCACGTGATCTTGGACTGGTGAGCGACGTTCTGACAGAAGCCGAACGGGTTGTTGAGTCCGTACCGGAACCATTCCCCTACAAAGACGAAACGGCGCTAGAGTCCGCACTTGAACGGCTTGGCGTGTCCGTCCGGTACAATCTCCGGTCACAACGTCCAGAGATGCGCCGTGACGGTAAGGAATGGCACGAAATCAGCGACAGACAAGCCGCCAGTCTCAAGCGTGAGATTGCGGACAATTTCACGTACCAGACGACACGCGGGAATCAGCCTCTCCGGTACGGGCGCGAGACGTGGCGCGAGTACCTAGACGCGCTACTGTTTGACCGTGAGGTTGACCCATTCCTTGACTGGTTAGAATCCCGTCCAGCTTGGGATGGTGTCCAGCGTCTTGACCATTGGCTAGGTGAACTGTTTGACGTTGACGACAAAGCCAATCCGCTACTACGTTGGAGCGGTCGGTATCTGTTCCTGGGCGCGATCACGCGAACCTATGAACCGGGCGCGAAACTTGACGAATCTCCGGTCTTGATAGGTCCACAAGGGATAGGCAAGTCAACGGTGTTGGCGCAGATATTCCCGCCAGAGTTTCCTGAATGGTTCGCGGATGGCCTGCACCTTGCACAACCCGACAAGCAAAGAGTTGAGGCGTTGCAAGGTCGGGTGTTGGTGGAAATGTCAGAAATGGCTGGTAGCACTCGCGCTGAGTTGGAATCTCTGAAAGCGTTTATGACACGCCAGAATGACGGCGTGGTACGACTTGCCTACCGTCGCAATCCAGAGACCATGCGCCGACGTTGCGTAATGGTCGGTACAACTAACGACGCTGAACCGCTACCAAATGACGACACCGGAAACCGACGTTTCGTTGTGGTCAAGGTCAACGGCGGTAGTCCAGCGTACCAGCGCCGCTATCTGCGCGAATGGCGTGACCAACTATGGGCTGAAGCATTGGCGCTGTACCGTGACGGTGTTGAGGCCAGACTACCGGACACGCTCAAAGATGCACAGTCGCAAGCCAACGAAAAGGCAAGGCGGCGTGACGACGTTCTGGAGTCTGAGATCGACCGATGGTTGACCAACAACCCAACACTGGTAGCGGCGGGATTCGAGACCGCAACTATCGTGTCCGGTATCGGGCTGGTGACAGACGCGGTCAAGGTCTCGCAACGGGATTCGAGACGTGTGACACGTGTGTTGCGCGGTAGGGGATTCCGAGTAGTCCAGCAACGTGTAGGCAATCGCAGACCTAGACTCTGGACGCTGGATTAGGTTTGAGTGTCACACGTGTCACACGTGTCACACGGTTTCTATAACGAGTCCGTTTTGTGATTTTCCATAGGTTATACCAGTGAGTATAGGGGTGAGATAGCACATTTCGGTATCATAAGAGAAACCACGTGACACGTGTGACAGAGAGGTGAAGAATGGCAGAGGAAACAATCGGTAGGTGGCAAAT
The DNA here is from genome assembly GCA_965116415.1 of Dehalococcoidia bacterium. GTDB lineage: Bacteria > Chloroflexota > Dehalococcoidia > Lucifugimonadales > UBA1123 > VXRN01. The sequence goes on along the minus strand of OZ220693.1, from coordinate 2,868,815 downwards.
GTCCGTGGGGTCAAAGGTCCCATTTGTTAAGGAAACGATGGAGGAGTGGCATCGCACTCAGCGGATACTCAGCGAAGCGGGATACAAGGGCATGACCAGATACCAGACCCGCCAAGAGGCCAGAACTGCGGCTGAGGAGATGTTGGCGAATTTGGACGCAATAGATTCGACTGTCGAATGGAGGGCTGTTTGCTTCTTCATGCACTCGGCAGATCGGGGATTACCACGTCACCCTGACGAAGGAAAGTGCTTCCTGATTCGTCACGAATCTGCTGATGCCGACTAGACCAGAGAGGTGAGACAATGGCAAGCAACCGGGACTGGGTAATAGCAGACGGATACTTGGAAGATGCCGTTACGTCGCTCAACATTCTAGCGGCTGGACTTGCACACGAATTCCAACTCCAAGATGGGATGAGGCAAGACGTGGAGCATGAGCACAGGTTGCAAGCATTGCTCCAAATTGGTGTTGTGATAGACGAGATTGCTCAAGCTAGTAACCACTTGCGAACAACCCGCGATATGCTTGAAGCCCGTGGATTGCTGGACTAGGGAACCCTGATAACTTTTCTCAATAAGGCGGGCGTATGCGCCGTAGGTTAGTCACGAACTCCATGAAAGGAAGGGGACTATTGGCAGACGTGAAGACTCCAAATGGACTTGTAATAAAAAAAGTCGAGCAACAGGGAGGAGACTTTCGAGTTGGGCTGTACAGGCCGGTCGAGCATGACCCCGAAGAAAGGGAGTTTGCGAGACTCAATTGCCTCGTGCTTGGGCCTAGTCTTGGCATATGGCAGGACTCCGAAGAACGGTATACCGACAACTCGCTAGTTTCGGTAATACAATTCTTTGACGGGTTGTACGCTAGAGAATTGGGTGAGATTAATCGAAGACAACGGTTGGTCGAACCAGATGACGTGAGGGAGTACCTAGATTCGGCTTGGCAAGATGTTGTTGAACGTTTCGGCAATGAATCCGACTGACATCATCCGATACCTAGAGACGTTGACGGTCACGCAGGGGCGGCGATCTGGTGAATTGCTTGAGGTGCTGCCCTGGCAGTCTAGGTTCGTTCGCCGGTCATTCCGGGCGGGTGTCCAGCGTGCAGCTCTCAGCGTGGCACGCAAGAACGGAAAGACGACGCTCGTTGCTGGACTTGGTGCGGCATCGCTAAACGGTCCGCTGGTGTTCCCTCGTGGTGAGACGCTGATCGTTGCCAGCAGTTTCGAGCAGGGCCGGATCGCATTTGAGCACGTCACCGGATTCATGGGTGACGCGCTGGAAGACAGGTCTAAATACCGTGTTTGGGACACCGCGCAACAGGCGCGAATTGAGGACAAGGAAACGAAAGCGCGAGTGCGGATTATCGGGAGTGATCCACGCCGGGCGCATGGTTTGGCTCCGAGTCTCTGCCTTTTGGACGAACCTGCACAATGGCCTCCCACAACTGCGGAACGGATGCTGGCAGCGTTGACCACTGCTATGGGGGCGCATCCGTTCAGTTTGATGATTGCGCTTGGAACGCAACCGGAGGACCCTGAACACTGGTTTAGCAAGTGGCTGCATGGTGGACGCGCCGACTATGCACAGATTCACGCTGCGCGTCCGAATGATCCACCGTTTCAACGTCGTACATGGAAGCGTGCAAATCCAAGCATTGATGCTCTTCCGGACCTTGAGGCGATGGTGAAAGCTGAGGCTGTACTTGCCAAACAAGACCCGTCTGAGTTGGCGTCATTCAAGGCGCTAAGGCTGAATCTTGGGACAAGCGACACGCTCCAAAACGTACTGCTTGAGGCGGGAACGTGGGCAAAAATCGAGGGTGACGCGATACCGACGGGAAAGAGTTATTGGGGCTGCGACCTCGGAACTTCGGCGGCTCAGAGTGCCATCGCCAGTTATTGGCCTTCTACCGGGCGTCTGGACGTTCTTTCGGCGTTTCCACGTGAACCGGACTTAGCGACTCGTGGACTGCATGATGGTGTTGGCTCGTTGTACACCCAGGCGGCGCGGCGTGGTGAGCTTATCCAGACCGGCGGCGCGGCAACGTCCATTCCAGAACTGCTTGAGGCGGCGCTTGAGCGGTTCGGTATGCCGTCTGGAATCGCCGCCGACAGATGGCGTGAGGCTGAACTCCGAGACAGTTTGCGCTTGGCTGGATTCCCGTTGACCAGTCTTGAGTTGCGCGGTATGGGATTCAAGGATGGCGGCGAAGATACCAGAGAATTTCGCCGTGCGTGTGTCGAGGGTAAGGTGACGCCGACAAGGTCTCTGGTGATGGTGTCGGCTATGTCTGAGGCGCGAGTAGTCACGGACCCTGCCGGCAACTCAAAACTGGCAAAGGGTACAGAAGGCGGTCGGCGGTTGCGGGCGCGTGATGATGCAGTAGCGGCGTCAATCCTTGCGGTCTCGTTGGGACTCAGACGCCACAAGACACGTAAGCGGCGCGGTCGGTATCTTGGCTTGGCAACGGCGTAGAACGAACACCGGCGGCAAGCGTTGGCGTCGGTTGCGACTCCGAATCCTGGACCGCGATTCTTGGCGCTGTCGCAAGTGTGGACGTGCTGGACGCCTCGAGGTTGACCACGTTACACCCGTCCACTTTGGCGGTTCAGAGTGGGACACAGACAACCTCCAGACGCTTTGCCGGGGCTGTCACATAGTCAAGACGCGGCGCGAGAATCAGCGACCAAATCCGGCGCGTGATGCGTGGCGCGAGTTGGTAGAGAAACGTATGGTAGAATGACAGAAATCTAGTAGCTGTGCGGAACTATCCGAAAGGACGGGTGACGTACAGTGACCGATCTTCAGCGACTCCAACTCCGAATGTCTGAGGTTCGGGCGCGGCTGTCAGAACTTGGCGGCGTGTCAGAACTCAGTGACGATCAGCGGTCAGAGATAGACCGCCTCCGCAACGAATACGGTGATTTGGAGCGACGTTCTCAGGCGCTCACGATTGCCGGTGACGTACCGGAGACCACGAACGAACCGGCAACGGAAACGTCCGAGGACCGCGAACTCCGGGAACTCCGAGAGTCCGTCAGTTTCTCCAACTACGTCAGCGCCGCCATGAATCAGCGCGGCGTAACTGGCGGTCCTGAATCCGAGTACAATCAGGCGCTCGGAATGGAAGATTTCCAATTCCCGATGGAACTGCTTGCACGCGGTCTTGAGACTCGCGCCAAGCGTGACGGTGACGCCAACACCAGCCAGGGAACATGGCTTGATAGGGTGTTCGCAAACACCGCTGCTATGAATCTCGGAATCTCTTTCCGCAACGTCGCGCCGGGTGTGTCGGCGTACCCGGTAACGACCGCTGGCGGTACTCCGGTAATGCGCGGTCGTGAAGAGGCGGTCAGTGAGTCCACGTACACAATCGCTGTAACCGAGATCAAACCCGCTAGGGGCGCGGTCAACGGCAAGTACAGCATTGAGGACGCGGCGCGACTTCCTGGACTCTCAGACGCCATAGAGCGCGATATGCGCGCCGCCATGACAGAACGGATTGACCTAATGGTGTTCCTGGGTGACAGCGGCGCAAATGAGAACACCGCCGACGTGACCGGACTCCAGACGGCGGCAATCAGTGAGGAAACACTGACCCAAGCCAGCAAGGTCAAAGCAGACGAAACGCTCAAGAAATTCGTTGGATTCATTGACGGTCAGTACGCCGCCATGATGTCTGACGTTCGTGTTGTGGCGTCCGTCGGCGCGAACACTCTCTGGTATGGCACGATTCACAACACGGCGGCGTCGAATCAGACCATCGCTCAATTCCTCATGGATTCCGGCATGAACTGGACCACACGCGGCGGTATCGAGACGAACACCGCTAACGGTGATTTCGGCGCTTTCGTTGGTCTCGGACGTGGCATAGACGGCGCTGGAATTGCCGCCGTTTGGGATGCTGGACAGCTAATCAGAGACCCTTACTCCAACGCGAAAAAGGGCGAGGTCGAGTTGACCTTGAACTATCTCTGGCAGCTTGCATTTCCACGAACCGCCAACTTCAAGCGCGTCAAGTTTGTCAGCTAGTGTTTCCGGTCTTTGACTCGGAGCTTGAAATACGGCAGGTCGGCGGCAAGTCCGTAATCTCCGGTGTCTTTAAGTACGGAATGACCGGCGTGATTCGTGACCGGGGCGGCGTCCGAAAAGAGCAATTCGGACCGGGCGCTTTCCGGTACGCCATCATGGAGAATCGCGAGGCCAAGATTGACATTCTGGTCGGTCACGACTTCGGTAAACCGTTGGCGAATCGCGCCGCTGGTTCTCTGGCAATCAGCGACTCGGACAGCGCGGTTGAGTTTGAGGCTACGCTACCGGACAACCCGCCGTCTTGGGTACGTGACGCTGAACTGGCGATAGACGCCGGACTTATGAAGGGGCTTTCCCCTGGGTTTCGTGTACCGCCTCGCAACGTCGTACCGGACGCGGTTTCGATCATTCCCGAACCGGGCAATCCCGGCGTCCAGATTCGCGTCATATCGGCGGCTGTCCTGCGGGAAATGTCGGTTGTGACCAATCCGGTGTATGACGCTGAGGTTGAGTTGCGGTCTGACGAACTTTGGACGCCGGAACCTGCAATCTCGGAGCGTACACTGTGGCTGTGACCATTACGGCGGCTGAACTTGCGGTTGAACTCCGAGTCGGTGACTCAACTGAGGAATCAGCTCTAGTCACACGCCGGTTGGCGTCGGCGTCGGCTCTGGTAGTCAAGCACGCGCCGGACGCGCCGGACGCAATCCACAACGAGGCTACCGTTAGGGTTGCGGGCTATCTGTTCGATCAACCTACCGCCAGTCAAGGCGACCGCTACGCCAACGTTCTCAGGAACAGTGGCGCGGCTCGTCTGCTTTTGCCGTGGCGCGTCCATAGGGCTGGCAGTACCGCTGAATCCTCGGATGCGCAACTGGCCTTCATCACTTCGTCGTTGATACGGCTTGTCGGCTCTCAGACGGTTTCCGTTGCGACGGCGGCGGCTTGGACCGCAACCACATTGCGTCTGCCGTCAACCACATTGGGAGGTCTCTCTGTTGTCCCTCCAAGTGGAACACCCAGCGGCATTGAACTCTTTGCCACTTCGTTGTTGACAGACGTGATGATAGGAAGTGCGGCAGGTGAAATCGCAGGCGGTCTTGAATTCGCGGTATCTGCGGCAGGTGGTCAACTCGCGTTCGCCAGCCGGTACACGGGCAACCACACCATCACACTGTACGAGGTGGGCTGATGCCACTAGACCGCAGAATCAGCGTCACGGTCTCGAAACCGGGCCGTCGTAACGAACATGGCGAGTTTGTGCCTGGGACTTCCACGACGCATGAACTGTGGGCAGATGTGACGATGCCTGATCTTGAGCGTCAGACGGACGAGGGGCGCACACAAGCGCAACTGCGGCGCGACTGGAGGGTTAGGTATCGGAACGACATTGCGGGCGCACTACCGTCAAATGTGGTTGTCTCGGATGGCACTCTGGACACTGACGGGAATGAAATCGTGTTCATTGTCCAGAACATCGGTGAGGATACCGGCGTCCGGTCTGAGACACGGCGGCGCTTCCTGTTGATTCAAGGACAAAAGACGATATGAGACTGAATCCGTTTGGACACGTCCGAGAACTCCGAGAACGCATAGACGAATTGGAGCGGCGCGAGTCCACTTACACCAACGCATTGATAGCGCAGATTACGGCATCCGCTGGTGGTGAATCAACCGCGAAAGTGACCGCTACGGCGGCGCTTGAGGCTTGCGCCGGTCTGGTGTCTCGCGCTTTCGCAACGGCGACGGTTCAGAGTAGCGACACCATCAAGGCAGTACTCACGCCGTCCTGTCTCGCGCTGATTGGCCGTGAGCTAATCAAGTCCGGCGAGATAGTCTTTGCAATCGAGACCGATAACGGAATGTTGGAGCTTGCGCCGGCGTCAGAGGTTCAGGTGTTGGGGAATCACAGACCTAGCACGTGGGAATACAAGCTGACGCTTGCCGGACCGTCAGAGGTTCAGACCTATGAATCGTTGCCGTATGACGGCGTGGTACACATTCAGTATGCGAGAGAAGCACGCCGCCCCTGGCGCGGTCTATCTCCGGTCGGTATCGCTACGCTGTCCGGTAAGCTGAGCGCCGAAACGGTCAATCTGTTGGCTGACGAATCCAGCGGACCCAGAGCAACGATTGTCGGTATTCCAACAGACGGTGACGACGACACGGTTAACGAAATGAAGAAAGACATACGCCAAGCCAACGGCGCGGTCTTGCTCATGGAATCAGGCGATTGGGCAGCGGACGGCAAGGCAGACCACGCGCAATATCAACCGCGTCGGATTGGCGCGAATCCTCCGGCGGCGCTGGTGTCGCTACTAGAAACGGCGTCCAGGGAGATTCATAACGCTTGCGGTATCCCGTCCGGTCTGTTGTCCGCTGGTGGACAGTCCAGCGCAATCCGAGAGTCTTACAGACAGTTTCTACACGTCACGGTTGCGCCGCTGGCAAAGATAGTCAGTGACGAACTCTCGACCAAGATGGAAGATGACGTGATGCTGGGCTTTGACGAACTCCGAGCCGGTGACGTTGCGGGCGCGGCGCGAGCGTTCAAGGGATTCGTTGACGCCGGTATGGACCTTGACCGGGCGCTCACGTTGTCCGGTCTGATGGCGGTCGAATGACTACGTGTCCGAGGGGATGCAATCAGCGGTTGATCGTCCAGACAGACGGCGTGCCAGGGTGTATCTCCTGCGGCTATGAGGACTACAACGCACTGGCAAGGATGCCGGAAACCGCCCGTGGGATAGCCTACGGCTCAATAGACCACAAGGGCGGCAGCTATGGCGGAAACGGCGGGCGGCGTGGTCCACGGATGAAGGGATGGTATCGGGGCGGTACTGACTGGATACGTCCGGCGTAGGGTTTGCTACAATCAAGACACAACGCGCCGACGTTCGCTCAAGGAGCGCGTTTCTGATCTGTCCAGATTGTCACGGTCATACCGTCGGCGCTGAATTGAGAACACCCCTCGTTGACTTGTCCGAGGGGTGTTTGCTTATCGGGTTGAATCTATATACGCCGCCCACTCACTCATCATCTGCCTACGCTTCTCAAAGTAATCGGTTCTCCGATAGGCCCTGAAAGTCGCTGACCCCTCGATATGGGAGAGCCCGTGTTCTGAGATTTCCTTTGGGAAGTCTGTCATCTCACCCGCCCAGTCGGAGAATGAGCTGCGCATCCCATGCGGTGTTCCATTGATTCCGTTCTCGCGCATTAGCTTACTCAGCGTGTTGTCTGACAGTTGGCGTCCACGCACGGACGGGAACACCAGCCCTGAGTCGTCACGTAATTCGGAAGCCTGCCTCAGAACGTCCAGCGCGGCGTCTGAGAGTGGGACGCGATGCTCACGTTCCTCTTTCATTCGTGCCGCCGATAGTGTCCAGACACGGTTCTCAAGGTCTATCTCATCCCACGTTGCGCCGCGCACCTCGCCAGACCGTCCAGCCGTCAAGGTCAAGAACGTCAGCGCCAACTTGGAAGCTATCTGAGCATCCGTACCCCACACGGTCGTCAATGCCGCCCCGACCTCTGAATGGCGAAGGGCGCGTTGATGTGTTCGGTTCTTCTGTTTCAGCGGACCCAGACCCAATCTGGCTTTAGTCATTGGATCGAAGTCGATAAGGTCCCTGACCATCGCACGATGGAAAGCCGGTGTAATGTGCTGGACAAGTTTCGAGGCGGTTGATGGCTTTTCGCGCCAGACCTCTTCCAGACAATCAATCAGGTCAATTGCTTCGACCTCAGATATGGGACGGTCTGCCAACTCACGCGGGATGTAGGACTCAAACAGACTCTTGGCTTGCTTCTCTGTTTTCGACCCTGCCTTGAACGTCTTAGCCCGCTTCTCCAACGATTCCAGAAAGAGACGCCTGAATGAGTCCGGGTGACGTTCCAGACTGACCTCTACCGTTGCCGTCGCTGGTGGGGAAACTGCGACCGCCGATATTGCCTGTCTGACTGCGGACATTAGGTCGGCCATCTGGTCATCAGTGGGAGGCTTGCCCTCAACCACGTAATGCGCGGCCAACTTTCTAGCCTGTTCAAGCGAGACATCAGGATAGGTGCCAAGACCTCGGCTAGTGTACTTGCCGTCCTTGCGGTAGCGTTGTTGCCAGTTCTTGATAAGACCGCCGCGCTTGGCAGACTTCACCAGGAGCGACAGCCCGAACGAACCGCGACCGCCATCACCATACCGACCGGGTGTCTTGACGCACCTTACGAATTTGTCCGTCAATCTGCGCCTTGCCATGATTGCCCTCCGTGTCGTAGATACTACTTAGGTACTACTTTAACACGTATAGAGAGCGATTTGCAAAGCTACAACAGTGCATTTGAGTCCTACCTGAGGAGCCAGATTCCTCTTATCGTTCGTCCTGAGCCTGTCGAAGGACAATCTTCTAATGTCCATCAGCTAGCCTGGGGACCCGTCAGTTCTTCAGCAGCATACCCGGCTGACACCCGCGGCAGTACGTCGTGATCCGCTGGTTGGCCCGCAGCTCCGTCAGCGCCCTGCCGCACCTCGGGCACGGCTGGCCTCCCCGCATGTGGACCTTCATGAAGTCGCGGATCTTATGGTCGATCTTCTCCCCCATCCGCTCCCGCACTTCCTCCACTGACTCCTCGATCACCCGTCGCGAGCTCTTGTAGATGCGACCCAGCTCCTCGTCCGACAGCGACTTCCTGCGCTTGAACGGGTACACCTCCGCGTCGAACAGGATTTCGTCGGCGTAGGCGTTGCCGATTCCTGAGATCACTCTGCCCCTCGTCAGAACGCCCTTGATCTCGCCGTGGAATCGCTTGAGCCTGTCAGTGAACTCCTCGAACGTGAAGTCGTCCAGCACGTCCGGCCCCTGCTCCCCCAGGCCCGGCACCTCGTCCACCCGGTCGTCGGGCACGTAGTAGAACTGCCCCATCTGGCGACCGTCCGTGTAGCGCAGGTCGACGTCGCCATCGAGTCGCAGCCGGACACACGTCCGCTTCTGCACCCGGGTCCGGCTCGGACAGTGCTGCAGCCCACCAGTAAGCTTGGGGTTGATGACGATCTGCCTCTCGCCCGACAGCCCGATGAGCAGGAACTTGCCGCGCCGGACCACCGACTCGGTCTCGCGGTCGACAGCGTCCGCCTCGAAGTCGCCGGCTAGCGACCTCACGATCGGCTTCAGAATCTTCGCGGCCTGCACCCGCTTGCCGGGCAGCCGGGAATTGAGGAACTCCGCGACCACCTGCATCTCTGGCGCTTCAGGCATCGGCAGACCTCCTCATCACTCAGGCTCCATCCATCCGAACCGCCGGAAGCTGATCCGGCCCTTGTCGTCGAACTCCACTCCCTCTTCGATGAGAAGCTCCCTCTGCAGCTGGCTTCCGTGTCCCGTGCTTCGAGGGCTGACCATGCCCTTGTGGTTGATCACGCGCTGCCAGGGCACGTCGGAGTCGAAGTCCAGAGACGCGAGGCAGAATCCCACCATCCGCGGCGTGCAGTCCCCGACGATCAGAGCGATCTGCCCATACGTCGCCACCTGCCCATACGGAATCTGCCGCACCAAATCCAGGATGCGGCCATACACCGGAGCGCGCTCGTCATTCTCCATCACATCTGACGATACCCGCTGCCCACACCCACTTCAATCGAAATCAGGCGCGTGTTGTAGCACGAAACCAAACATCGCTATGATGAATCGACCGACGTAAGTCGCGTCTCCCCCCGTGGGCCGGTAGCTCAGTTGGCCAGAGCACCGGACTTTTAATCCGGGTGTCCTGGGTTCGAATCCCAGCCGGCCCACCAGGTCGTGCTGACGAGGGAGGTATCCCGAAATGCATGAATTGCATCCACGGCTCTCATGGTTGATCCGTGGGCCGCCATCAGACGAATCCTCCCTGAAGTTGCTGCCATAGTAGCAGTGGCTCTATCGGTCGTAGAGAAACTAATGAGAGCCACCCACGGTACAGATACTGTGGGCGTAACCAACAGGCCGGTGGCAAGTCCGGCTAGTGAAGTGATCGGGCAACTGACATCCAGAGTGCTTCTACCTGTCTCAGTGCGCCCTCTGCGAAAGCAGGGCCAGCAAAAGTTGAGCCTGAAGCTCGAGTGCTTACCGAGCCGCTACTAGGTACTGCGTACATGTCCCTCCGACCCACCAGAACCAAAACACGGGCTGCTAAGGAAACTCACCATGCCTGAAGAGCCCTCGCTGCTCAGTTTCATAGCGCACGCCATACCATAGGGATCGAGGACGTAGCGACGGACGCACTGTTTTTCATCCTGTCTCGCTCGACCTCTGCCAGAGAGGCATTGTCCGAACTTTTGGGGGATGAACATGGGCCGCTACCTATCGCAAAGGCGCAGCTCTGGACGACCGACGCACATGGAGCCATACCGGACCTGGCTTGCCTGGACGAAGACGGCAATACGGTCGCATTAATCGAGTCCAAATTCTGGGCGTCACTAACCTCCAACCAGCCTGTCACCTACTGGCAGGGAATTCCCGCTCACAAAGGTGCCGTACTCCTATTCCTAGCTCCAGACTATCGCGTCAACGAAGGCGGCTCGTGGGACGAACTCGAAGCTAGGTTGCGCGATGCGGGTCACGAATTGAGCCCTGCCAACAGGAAACGTGGACTGATTACTGCGTCTTCCAAGGATGACCAACGGCGCCTGACGCTGACCACTTGGCAAATGCTTCTGGACAGGATGGCACAGAGGGCCAAAGATGGCGGCGACACACAGGCCTGCTTCGAGATCTCTGAACTACAAGGGCTAGCCGCCAGCGCTATCGAGGGTGACAGACCCACACGGGACGAGAACCTAAAGCAGCTTATTGCCGAGTCCGTGCAGCGCCTTGAGCAATCGAAGTGGGTCAACTCCAGTGGACTAGCTATAGGGCAAGGATATGACTTCTACGGAAGATACCTTCGCCTCGGGGGCGCGATCGTCTGGCTTGGCATCGACTATAGAGCCGTGAAGCAAATGCCGGAACAACCGCTGTGGTTACAGATCACCGGGGACTCTGAAGACGGTGTATGTGTGAAGGTGGAAGAGGTCCGCAACATGCTCAAGGACTGGGGTGGGCCTAGGCTGGCGTGGCGCGGTGACGAGGTGTACTTGCCAATTGATTTACCTGCGGGCGCTGATCGTGACAAAACCCTAAACGCCATCGTTACTCAACTGGAACGCATAGCCGAGCTGATCGACCCCGAGGGTCCAACCTACCGGTGAGAGTGCCGTTGGACGGCAAATGCTACCCCTAGCTTGACCAAGAGAAGTAATTTGGCAATCCAGACCTCGTGCCGGTAACTGGTGAGGCTTTCTAGCCTACAGGGAAACCTCCCACCGAAAATCTCGCAGTTCAGCACGCCTCGGCCCACGCTTTTACCCTGACCCTGCGGATATCCTTGATATGAAACATAGATATCGTTTGCACAGTATCATCATCGCGAGAAGATTAGATGCTATCTCATTTACGACTCTTACGAGTGTACAGCTAATGGAGGGGATCCAATCATGCTAGTCGACCGCGCAAGGAGATTCATTGAAGGAGGTCACCCTGAGGAGCTGCAGCAGATCTTGGCCGATTGTGTGGCCGCTGGAAATTCCGATGGGATTGCTGCCGTGCAACTGTTAGCCCGCGATATGTATGGCGGGGTAACATACAGTTGGGAGCTCAAAGCACCCGCAGCATATTGCCTTCTAGCGTGGGGGCAAAGTGGGCTCGAAGCCCTAGTTGAGAATGCCCTATCGGAACCGACCACCGAGAACTTCTCGTTGGCGTTTCAATTGTTGGCCAATGCAGCAGAAGGCCATGTTCCGAAATCAGTCTTGTCATTAGTGTCCGACAGTCAAATCACGGAAGCTGTTTCGCGAGCCGTTGCTGATGCGAATAATCTGAACCTCACCGCGCGTGGTTGCCTCCGAGGGTTGATGCTTAGCATAGACGATGACGACGAGGTGGCCCTCTACATATCGCCGACTCTCATGAGTTTCATATATGAAGATTCCAGTGCCATTAGAAATCTGAGCCACGCGCTCGCGCTTCGCTCGATCGCCGTAGGGCCAAAAGTCCTACAGGCATATGACGAGCTAATAGCAGACAAAGGTGGCGATGAACCTGCTTTCCAGCGTTTTTTCGAAGATCATCCGGTCCTGCTAGATCCCGGAGCTTTTCAGGTGTGGGGACAGCCTGATTTTCATGGCAGATTTGAACCGGATTTCATTATCCGTACATATGACAACCGTTATCTGGTCGTCGAGATCGAGACTCCTAACAAAATGCTGGTTACCAATAAACACCGGCTAAGTGCTGAAACCACACATGCGATCAGTCAGATGCTCCGATACCAGGGGTATCTGAGCACCCATTTGGATGCAGCATCTCAAACTTTTCCCGAATTCACGGTTGCTGCTGGATTAGTAGTAATCGGCCGCGAGTCTTCACTAACTGATGAGCAGAAAGCTCTGTTGCGTTCAGAGAACCAAAGCAGATCGAATGTCAGGATCGTCGGTTTTGATGCTTTGTCGGCTACTGCCAAAGCTGTTACCGAAAACGTTGTGCACGGTATCCCGGGCGCAATCAAACACGCGCGCCTAACTTAGCGGACCGAGATGCTTGTGATGAGGCCGTCCGAGACTTCCATCCGCCATGTTCAATTGGAACATCGCGCATCAATCCACCTGGATATATTCGTACGTTCTCAGTGATCTGACGGTGACCCAAAGTAAAGTTGTTTGTCCGAGAGGCGAGAGTACAATCAATATCGCTCGGGGAGCTTGCGAATGCGGATAGGACTGCTGTTTAGCCATTGGGAACAAGTACTTCTATGGTGGTACTGAGAAATATCTCCCCAGATGAGTCTGAGAGATGGATGAGCACAAAGTCGCGGGCGCACGGACGCTGGCTCCCCACGACCCTGAGCATCTGCGGCCTCTCTTCGACCTGAGACGATCCATCACCGTGCTTGAGGATGGGCACATCGGCGGCGGATGCCACTCCCACTTGCTGGCAATGTCGATTCTAGGTGGCCGGCGTGTCCAATGTGGAGGTGCAGCCCACTCACACTCGGTGGGGCATCATGACCTAGATGATGCGCCACCAGATCGCTGGCATCCACGAGTGAGTGGAACCCCTGGCCGCCGCTTTTGCCACCGAGAGCGGTATCTACAGGCGTTTCGGCTATGGCATCGGTGGTGCCCACGAGCAGTGGGTCATCGAAAAGCGCCACAGCGTCAACGACCGTCGACACGAGATCCCCGAGCGCATTTCCTAATAGACCCAAAGGACATTGGCAAGGATCTGCTCGACTTGTCCCGCCGCCACGCCAAGTACAACCGTGTTGTTCCAACGGGCGCTTCACCACTGGGAGCAGGATTCCAGGGATCCGGTACACTCCTAGGATGGTGCGGACGGTGAAACCGGGACCATAATGTGAGCATAGAGCTACAGTAGCGTACTCGGAGAGAGGCCCACTAGACAGTCTACCTCCCAGCGAAAAGTTCACAATTCAGTCTCACACGGCTCGCAAGACAAGGCTCGAACTTTTCTCCAATGAGGAACTATAGGGGGATCTCCAATTCAAACATGGTACTGCCTACAGTCAACTCAGGCCCACCAGGTGCCAATGCGGGTCAGACTGCACCCGCGTCCCAAGCGGGATAGTCTGGTCGCTCGTATTTACGTCTGCATAATCTGGATCAGGTTGCCGCAGGTGTCGTCAAAGACCGCAATAGTGACGTTCGCCAATTCTGTAGGCTCCATCGTAAAAGCTACGCCCAGCGACTTCAGTTTCTCATACTCTGCATGGATGTCCGTAACGCCAAAGGACGCCGCTGGGATGCCCTGGTCGAATATCCCTTTCTGATATTCCTGTGCTACCGGGTTTTCATTTGGTTCAAGCAAAAGCTCGGTTCCATCTGGGTCATCGGGCGAGACGACGGTAAGCCACTTGAATTCCCCCACAGGCACGTCATGCTTCTTCACAAAGCCGAGGGTCTCCGTGTAGAACCTCAGAGCTTCGTCCTGGTCACTCACGAAAACGCTGGTGAGTGTAATGCGCATATCTGGACTCCTATTCCTTTTATGTTGTCACTTGAGCCATCGATCCATGACAGCCCTGAGGGGTTCATCGTTGAAGACAAGCATCCGATACTTGCCACGTTTCTCTGAGCTTACGAGCCCTGCTTGTTCCAGTAGATCAATGTGCTTGGCTATGGCCTGTCGCGAGATGGCGACTTCGTGCCGCATGATCAAGCGCGCTGTGAGCTCGTAAAGCGTCTGCTCGTTGCGCTCAGAGAGTTCGTCCAGCATCAACCTCCGTGTTGGGTCCGCGAGTGCTTTGAAGATCAGGTCCTCGTGCATGAATGCACACAATACGCAACCATTCAGTTGCATGTCAAGGAGCGATTCCCCAAGCTGGCAGGAACCACATCCCCAGCCAATTGCAGGATTGGATGAAGACCTGGAACCAGCTCAGTTAGGATTGGAAGGGCCTCAAGTCAGGATCCTTCGCGTTGCGACTAAAGGGGGCTGTGGCTAGGTTGAAGATTACTCTGCCGGGAGATTCCCGTGCGTGGACGGTCGACCTGCCTCTACGGGAGTCTCGACCGGCTCAAGTCGCAGCCTCAACCCCAAGGCGCTTGTGATCTTCAGTAGCGTTGCCAGGGTGGGGTTGCCGTCTTCAGACAGCGCCTCGTAGAGGTTGCCCCGGTTTAGCCCGGTGTCTCGAGCGAGAGCGCTCATGTTTCGTGTCCGAGCGAGATGCTTCAGGGCAGCCCGAATTACAACTCCGTCCCCAACGTCCTCAGCCACCGCCGCGCTGAGAAGCCCCTGAGCATCCTCCTCGGTCCTCACGTAGTCCGATGCATCGAATTCTCGATACTCCTCAGCCATCAGTCCCTCCACTCTGTAGCTCCCGAAACCTGTACAGTTGCCGGTCGAACGTCGTGCTTCGAAGGATCGCGTATATAACTGCATTGCACGATATACCATACAATATGTGCAGGAGATTTGAGTGCTGTGAAAGCATGGGAAATGCGCGTTACCGCCCATGCCGTCCCGCCGTCATGTTGGAGGCGCCACCCGGTGAGCCTACAGCTTGATCTCCCAGCGAAAGGTTCGCAATTCTGTACACTCCAGCTCACCACTTTTGATGTTACAGAGGCCCATCTCTGAGGTGTGGTTAGGACTCTTGCGACCAGCCCCGCGCCCCCTCGTTGGCGGTAGGGGCCGCAGGCGAGGAGTGCCTGTGCAAGCAGCCTCAGGCCTAGACCATGTGACCAAGGGATTCGCATCCATTCCCAACGCAACCTGTCTCTCAGTTTCCTCAATTGGCTCAACATGTTCACAAGCTTCGCCACAGCCGCTGGTGTGAAACAAGCTTCGAAGGTGGTGCTAAACCAACAGAAGTCTCTGAGACTCCCCTGAAAGGGGTATTCTGTAGGACGGTCATCTCCTCACCAGGTCCGACCGTTTGCGGTACCTTCTCTGTGGCTATGTCCGCTCCAAGTCGATTGAGAAGGCAATCAGGAATTTGCCAACGGGACTATCGGTCTTCTAATGCCAAATTGGGCTTTGGTCTTACCGCGGAACCAAGGGAAACAGATCCTGTCAACTCGGCTTGCGCGAAGGGTTGTTTTCTTCATAGATCTGTGCCTCAGAGATATCGGAGCGAATTCACCGTCGGCCCATCCGCAACTAGGCCAAAGCGTGAGCGTGGGAACAAACCGTGCTCGCGAGCGGCTAAGAAGATTTCCTTAAGCGCGTCCACGAGACTCTCCTCAGTGTGTCGGAAGAACACCAACTGTTGGAATTCGCTATAGTCCAGAAGTAGACAAGGGATGTTAGCCTCTTCAGAAACGGAGAGGACTGGTCGGCTACACGTGGACCGTTCCGGATCGAACAGCTCCTTGACGATGACTAAGCCGAAGACCTCGCGACCGGACATGGAGACATCCCTGCGTTGCCCATCCGTGATGATCTCAATGGAGTTGCCAGATCGGAGGTGGTTAATGGATCCCTTCAATTGGGCAGCCGCACTCTTGACATGTCTTGCGGTAGTGGCCTTCTTACGATCAATGGTGCGATTAAGTATTGCCTCGGTAATGGGACTGTCCTTGGCCTGAATCAGCAGCACAGTCTTCTCAGTGGCCACAAGCACGTCCACAAACTCTCGCCCATCGTTTGCTCGCACTGGATTCCGGTAGACTTGGTCACCACTAAACGCTCGATGCAACCCCATCTCAATGTCACGTTCATTGAATTCACCGGGGGTCTGGCTCTGTGGGTAGAAGTTGTCGGGAAGTACTATCTCGAGCAAGTTAATTCTGAAGGCGGCATTATCGTCGGCTGTTGAGCGAGATCCAAACCAGAGCATCATGTCATCGTGGAACTGACGGGCGATCTCTAGGGTACATGGCACCAATCGGATCGTGTTCACGAGAGATCGAAAGCGAGCGGCATCTGGGTTCTCCGCATGGAACCCAATCAACTCTCGATTGTGTTCGTCAAAGAAGAACATATCGAAGGAGTCTGACCATAGCACCTGAAGGATTTCGCGGGATTCCTCGTCGTCGAAAAGGGGTGTATAGATGACGAGCGGTTCATCATCGTCATCGAAGAAAGCTGAAATTAAACCGTGGGTGGGCACATCTCCAGCGCGCAGGGGGACCAGGTAAAATCGGAAGGACTTTCGCAACCGAGCTGTTGCAGCGAATTCCCTCAAGGCTTTCACGATGAGAATCGTTCGGGAGGACCCCAGGTAGCGCATGGGCAGTAGCCCGCTTGGGAAGTCGACTAGTGTCTGTAGAATCTCTGGATAGGTGACAGACTCGACCCTACGCAGATAAGCCTCCAACTTAGGAGCATCGCCTGCTGGCACGAAAGCGCAACAAGGGATGTCGTCCCTGCCGGCAGCGACCCGCATTATAGTCCCTGAGCGTGAGATAGTAGGGGGCACATCTGGGGTTTCCCAATCCAATTCCCCCAACTCACGCAGCCAGCGGACGGCCCGTTCGGTCAGCCCCACGCCCACCAAAGGAGGTTTCCCTGGAACCTCCAGATACAATATCAGTTCCGGATCGCGAGTTTGCCAATCTCCCTGAGCGTAGCGGACTTGGGCGTATTTGTTTTCAATGGCGTAGTTGAGGCATTCGGAGTGGATTGGGGTCATCAATTCTCGATTATCCTCCCGCACAAACCATTCCAGCCCCTGTAGAAGCAGAGACCTTGCAGGTAGACTTAGTGATTGTCGTAGCGCCTCAGAAGCTCGGTTTGTCCGACATTATAGTCCGAGGAAGCAGGCATCCGGAGGGAGTGCCGCCACCGTCTCCGGTGTCCACTCCGCTCGGTGGCACCTTTACCTATCCGACACCGAGCGGCCAACAGGGCGTATATTCGTGCCCACAGAGAAGTACTGACGGACGGGGCCTTGATCCTTCGCTGCTGTGCCAACCCAGTGGAAGGTCCCAACGAGCCACCCGAAGACGTACGTTAGGACGGAAGTGGTGCTGGCGAGGCCGGCTATGCATACGGCTCCTTTAGACGATACTCTTGGCTGACAGCAGCGCCAGCACTACCAAGGCCAAACTCAACGACGGCGGACTCGTCTTCGGTGCTATCGTCACCCGCAACGCTCCCGACATGGTGAAGATCTTAGGGGCCTTCGACTAAGACTTCGTGATGATCTACGGCGAACACGGCCCCGCCGACCTCGACCAGGTCGAGCACATCGTACGCGCCGCAGAGTCATTCGGAATCACACCCACTGCCCGCATTCCCCACCACTCCAACTCCACCATTTTCCGACCCTGTGAGCCTGAGTTTGTAGTTTCCTAGCCGACCAACGCACACAAGCTAGCACCGAACCATTCGAGGGCACGCTCGCGCCCTGCGGGTTGACAGCCAGGGGTGGCCCGCCTATATTTGGGCCGTCCTCGGGGCCGAGTTGGAGGAGGCGTTGCCAGAGTTCCTCAGACACCCGGATCAATACGGACCGCTGCTGGCCTTCGGCGTCTTCCTCGCGCTGCAGCTGGGCGCCCTTGTCGCCAGCCTGGTCCTGGGCAGACTCGCCACCCTGCGCGAGCAGAGTGAGCCCGCCTCTCTCTTCCCCCGGGTGCTCAGGACCGCCCGCGGTCCCGTCGTACTCATGCTGGTACTCCTGGGATTTTACCTCGGATACCTGACCCTCATCCGGCTGCAGCCGAGCTACTTGCAGTTCCTCACGGACTGGGACGCTGCGCTCTCCAAGGCCTGGCTCGTCGCTTCCATCGCCATCGCCACCTACGCTGGCGCCCGGCTGCTGGACTCTCTGGTCACCGAGTACGGACAGCAGCTGGCCGAGAGGACCGAGACCCAGCTCGACGACAACCTGCTCCGCACCGCCAAGCGCATCCTCCCCTTCGTCGTCTACGCCATCGGAGCACTGGTCGCCCTCGACAGCCTCGGAGTGTCCATAGCCCCTCTGCTGGCAGGCCTCGGCATCGCCGGTCTCGCCGTCGCCCTGGCCATACAGCCCAGCCTGCACAACTTCCTCTCCGGGACCTACATCGTCGCCGAGAACATCCTGGAGGAGGGCGACTATATCGAGCTGGAAGGCGGCCTCGCAGGCTACGTGGCCGACGTGGGTTGGAGGAGCACCAAGTTGCGGAGCATGATGAACAACACCGTGGTCATCCCCAACTCCAAGCTCGTCGACAGCGTCATCACCAACCTGTATACGCCGACGCCGGCAATGAACATCATCGTCTACGGCGGAGTCAGCTTCGAATCCGACCTCGCCGCCGTCGAGCGGATCGCCGTCGCCGCGTCTGCGGACGTCATCCAGGGCTCCGAGCACGCCGTCAAGAGCGTCGAGCCCTTCTTCGGCTTCGAGGAGTTCGGCGAGTCCAACGTCACCTTCTGGGTCTTCATCCAGGCCACAGACCGCATCGGCAGCTTCATCCTGACGAGCGAGCTGGTCAAGGGGCTCCACGCCCGTTTCAAGGATGAGGGTATAGTCATCAACTACCCCGTCCGCAAGCTGGTCTATCCTGCCGGCAACGACCGCCCGCCCGGCTTCCCCGGTCCGCCAACCCACACCGCAGACCCCACCCAGGACCCCCCAACATAGCCCGCGAGCATGGACATATCGTCCGAGCTACTTGCCGGGCCGTGTCAGTGAGGCAGTAAAATATGAAGGGCAGAGAGATATTCCCTAATCGACGCCCTCTACGGCAATTGAGAGCCTCTTAGTCCGGCTGGCCCACCCCCACTGTTACATCAGTAGTAAAAGGCAAAGAACCTCCCGGAGGTCCCGCATGCGAACCAACACCACCAAGGCCAAACTCAACGACGGCGGGGTCGCCTTCGGCGCCATCATCACTCGATATGCTCCCGACATGGTGGAGATATTCGGCGCTCTCGGCTACGACTTCGTGATGATCGACTGCGAACACGGTCCCGCCGACCTCGACCAGGTCGAGCACATGGTACGCGCCGCCGAGTCGTTCGGAATCACTCCAATCGCACGCATTCCCGACCACTCCGACTCCACCATCCTGCGGTTCCTCGACCGCGGCCTACAGGGAATCATCGTGCCGCACGTCAACACCGGCGAGCAGGCCGCCGCCATAGCTCGCGCCGCACGCTACTACCCCGACGGCTATCGGGGCATGGGTGGCGGACGCGCCCAGGACTACGGCATAGGCGTCACCCGCGACGAGGCGACCGCCTGGGTCAACTCGCAGGTGCTGGTGGTCCCGATGGTCGAGGACGTCGAAGCTATCGCCAACCTCGACGACATACTCCAGGTCTCCGGGGCAGACGTGATACACGTCGCAGCCTCCGACCTCGGCCAGAGCATGGGCAACCCCGACGTGTCCGAGGTCCGCAAGGTGATGAGCGAGGTCATCCCCCGAATTCGGGCCGGACGCAAGTTCGCAGGCGTGGGAGGCAACAATCCCGCAGACACCGCTGGCGTCGTCGAGTTCATCAACCAGGGCGCGAACTTCGTGACCGTATCCGGGTGGGGCCTCCTCCGCATCGGCGCCGAGGATTTTCTGAATGGCGTCAACGCCGCCCTGTAAGAACCGACCTTTCGATCGCTACGTACTCCAGGTAGTCGCACATACTCATTCGTCCTGGCTTACACTAGCCTTCGCTGTTGACGCTCGGTTGCAAGGGGGCGCCTCACGATGGACACACCTTCGACGACTGTAATCAGGGCCAAGACCTCGATCGACAGCAAAGTCATCACCCCATACCGTTCGATGGAGGAGTGAGCCAGTGTACGGACCGACGTACGACCACATCATCGTTGGCGCGGGCTCGGCAGGCTCGGTCCTGGCTGCCCGGCTGACGGAAGACCCCAACAGGTCGGTCCTGCTGCTCGAAGCGGGAGCGGACTATCCCACAAAGGAGCTCATGCCCGATGACATCAGGTACGCCTACGGCACCGATACGACCATCTGGGACGGCGGCCACATCTGGCACTTTCGCGCCAGAGCGACAGACCTGGCCGACATAGACATCCCCCGGGGTAGGGTCACCGGCGGCTCCAGCGCGGTGAACGAAGCCCAATTCCTACGGGGAATGCCAGACGACTTCGACCGCTGGGCCGGGTGGGGGAACCACGAGTGGAGCTTCGACAAGGTCTTTCCCTACCTGCTGAAGCTGGAGTCCGACCAGGACTTCCATGACGAGTATCACGGTTCGGACGGCCCAATCAGCTGTCGCCGGTACCGTCCCGACGAGTGGGGACCTCAGCAGCACGCATTCTATCGCGCGTGTCTTGACTCCGGCTTCCCGGACTGCTCCGACCACAACAGGCCCGGCTCCACAGGCGTAGGCCCCCTGCCCTTCAACATCTCTGGGGAAGTTCGAGTAAGCACGGCGATTGCCTATCTCGACCCAGCCCGAAATCGACCCGGACTGACCGTCAGACCCAACAGTCTCGTTCTCGGGATTATCTTCGAGGGGCGCCGGGCGGTCGGCGTACGGGTACGAAACGGACACGAGGAGGAGTCGTTCTACGGCGACGAGGTAATACTCTGCGCGGGAGCAATAGGATCGCCGCACATACTCGCCCTGTCGGGCATAGGCCCGGCGGAGCAGTCGCGTCGGCTGTCCATCCCCGTGACACTCGACCTTCCGGGAGTCGGGCGCAATCTCAGGGACCATCCCGACGTGCCGATGGCGTGGCGCACGCGACTGGACTTCCCGCTGAACACCGATCAGATCAGCAACGGCACCGTGACGCTGCGCTTCACGGCCCCCGGCTCGCCCTTCGAGAACGACATGGTGATCTACATGGGCAACTACGCGTCGGAACGCCCGATGAGGAGAGTGGACCACACAGACCCAGTCGGAATTGGCGTGAGCCAGGGTCTGTACCTGGCCCTGAGCCAGGGCGAGCTGCGTCTCCGCTCAGGCGACCCGGAGCAGCCGCCTGAGCTCGACTTCAACCTGCTGGACGACCCGTTCGACCGCGAGCGAATGCGCGAGAGCATCCGGATGTGCGCCGACCTCTTCAGGCACGAGACATTCGCAGAGATCGTCGAAGAGCGCGTCGCGCCTTCCGACGAGGTGCTGGCTGACGACGACGCCCTCGACACCTGGATGAGGCGTGAGGTCATCACGGCTCACCACGTCTCCAGCACCTGTAAGATGGGTCCCTCAGACGATCCGATGGCGGTTGTTGACCAGTACGGCAGGGTTCACGGCGTCGACGGCCTGAGAGTCGTCGACGCCTCGATCATGCCCGATACCGTTCGCGCGAACCTGAACCTCAACGTCATGGCGATGGCGGAACGGGTGGCCGACTTCATCAAGGCGGAGTGACCGCCGGTACTGGTCCAATCAGGAATTCTCTCTACGGGATCCAGGGCCTCCAAACTGCCTCGTTGGCATCCACCCACGCCTGCGCGGCCTGGCGCACGGTCAGGTCGTTCTCGGTGAGGTTGAGCACTATCTCGTTCTGCTGCTCATTGGTCATCTGGAAATTGGACAGAAACTCATACGCCTCGGGGAACTCGTCCTTCAGGCCGGGCCACGCCAGCTTGGCGACGGTGTCCGTCGGGAAGCCGCAGTTGTAGTTGCTGCCCTCTGGATAGCAGTCCGATGTCCACTCGGGCATCTCGACCTGCACCAGGTTGTACTTGGCGTGCGCCCAGTGGGGCTCCCAGAGGTACGTCAGGACGGGATCGCCCCGCTGGAAGGCAGCATCGACCTCAGCCAGCGCCGCGCCCTCCGACCCGGCGAATACCACCTGGTAGTCGGCGCCGAACGCCTCGAGTCGTTCATCGGGCTTCGTGTCCCAAGCCGCCGTGAACTCCAACAGCCTTCCCTTGTTGCCGGTGTCGCTCGTGGCGAAGACGTCCTTGTACTGGTTCAGGTCGCCCACGGTGCTGAGGTTTGGCGCGACAGCGTCGATGCCACGCTCGGCGTCACCATTGACCACGTAGGAAGGGACGTACCAGCCCGTCTCACCAGTGATGCCCACCGGCCCGACGCGCTCCACCTTGGGATCGCCTTCTGCATCGACGTACTCCTCGATGAGGGCCGCGCTGTATGAAGGCCAGTTGCAGCACACGAAGTGGAAGACGCCCGTTTCAAGCCCAATGAAGAGTGGAGCAGAGTCTGCCGGTGCGAACATGGTCGCGACAGTGTGGTCCATCTCCTGTTCAAGCAGGATCTTCATTACGGCGGTCGTGACGAGCTGACCGTTCCAGTCCTGGTCGACAAGGACCAGCGTGCCCCTGGACTCCGACTCATCTTCATCATCAGCAGCCTCACTGCACGCAATCCCCAATGCGAGGACCATGGACAGCGCCACTAGCATTGAGAGGCCAATCCACCTGTTCTTAACTGATTTCATTCTCCTCTCCTTTCTGGGTTGGGAGTGTATCAGGCAATGCGACAGCCTGCCTCACGCTCTACCTTCCAATCGGCGCATACCTCCTTGGGCAACATCCAGGCGCCCTGTACCGGTGTTCTCTACCTCATCGCTGCAATCGGAATCGCATCTCCCTGCCTGCGCTGGGTCATGCGATCGAGCACCATCGCCATGAAGACGATGGTCATGCCGGCGATCAGTCCATCTCCCATCCTGAGCCATATCGAGTTAATGAAGACCTCCTGTCCCAGACCGCCCCCGCCCACGAGCCCGGCGATGATCACCATTGCCAGCACCATGATGATCGTCTGGTTGACGCCCATCATAATCGTGGGGAAGGCCAGCGGTATCTTGACCTGCAACATGGTCTGAAGTCCTGTCGAGCCGTGGGACGTGGCCGTCTCGATGACCTGTTCCGGCACTTCCTTGATTCCCAGGGTGGTCATGCGGATCACTGGAGGCAGCGCGTACACCGAAGTGGCTATGATGCCGACCAGCGGCCCGATGCCCCACAGCATTATGACCGGGATCAGGTAGACGAAGATCGGCATGGTCTGCATGGTGTCCAGGATGGGCCGCAGGATAGTCTCGAACGTCCTGCTCTGCGACGCTAGAACTCCCAGCACGATGCCCACGACAACCGTGAACCCAGCAGCGGTCATCACCTGGCTCAAAGTGTCCATCGTCACGTCCCAGACTCCACCGAAGCCCGCAAAGGCCAGGCCAACCAGCGCGAGAAGCGACACCCTCCACCCCGCGGCGAAGTAGGCCAGCACAGCCGAGACGACCATCATGGCCGGCCAGGGCAGCCAGAGGAGCAGCGTGTGAATGGGTGAGTAGCCCAGCTCGCGGAACAGGATGTCCCGTGTCCAACTTGTAATGAAGTGCAGGTTTACCGCCATCCAGTCGAACGCCCGGTTGACGGGGTCCGCCATCGAGAACGTGAGCGCGTCCGGGAAGTCCCTCAATGACCCGACAAGTGCCCCAAGAACAAGCAGCACGGCTATCACGGCCACGCCTGCTATTGGAAGCAGGTAGCGGGCAGCCATGCCCCGAACACTCTGGCCGAACATCCCCTCGGAACGCGGACTGGCAGCCCGGACGGATGGACGCGAACTGGGATCGGACCTCACCAGCGCATAGCTGAACCTGTCCAGGATGATTGCCAGCAGCACGATGGCGATTCCGCTCTCCAGCCCTTCTCCCGCGTCCACCTCTCTCAGAGACAGCCACACGTCCCTGCCCAGCCCTTGCACTCCCACGAGCGCGGTCACGATGATCATGGAGACCGCCATCATTATGGTCTGGTTGATACCCAGCATGATCGTGCTCTTCGCCAGCGGCAGCTGCACCTGGAACAGCGTCTGCCACGTAGTCGATCCGTGAGACTGGGCAGTCTCTATGGCAGCCCGGGGGACCTGGCGAATTCCAAGGTTGGTGAGCCTGATGACAGGCGGAATGGAGTAGACCACCGTGAGGAAGACCCCCTGGGTGCCGCTCACACCGAACAGGATCAGGGCGGGGATCAGGTATACGAACGCCGGGAGCACCTGCATCGTGTCGAGCACCGGGCGAACGATCGACTCGAAGCGATTGCTGAAGGCCGCGAATATCCCGATCGGCACACCCAGTCCCACGTTGATGAGCACTGAGACTCCCACTACGCTCAGCGTCACCATTGCGGAGTCCCAGAACCCGATGAGCCCGATGAACAGGATGGCAACGCCGCAGAAGAGTCCCAGCCACCTGCCACCGAGTCTCAGCCCCAACAGTGTTACCGCCGCAATGACAACAGGCCACGGAAGCCAGAGGAGGAACGCGTCAATCCCGGCGATACCCGCGTCTATGACGTCCGAGACCGGGTTGAACAGCCAGGACAGAGAGTCACCCGCCCACTCGAAGAAGTCGTCGATCGGCTCCTGTATGGCAGGCTGCCAGTTCTGCGGCCAGTCTCCGAATTCCGTGCCAGCATCGGTGGTCGCCAGCGAATAGGCCAGGATGTACGCGACAGCCGCAATCGCCACCCACACAATGCCCCGGTACCGGCGTTCGCGGAGTAAACGGACCTGAAGTGCTTCAGCGATGGTCACATCGCCACGCCCTCGTCGCTAATGAGGGCAGCCATCGCCGCTTCCCGGCTGATCGTGCCGATGCACCGGCCGTCGTCCAGGACGGCGATCGGTGCGTCGCCTCCTATCACGAGGGGAATCAGCCGTTCCAGGCGGGTCCCTGGCTCCACGATGGGGCAGGAGTCCCGCATTACGGAGGCTACACTGGAGTGCTCCGCTCCACTACCCGAAACGTCTGCCAGATGCACCGTCCCCATGAAGCGCTCCTGCCCGTCGACCACCACCGCGCTCTCGCAGTCCCCGGCGGCTAACCTGGTCATCAGGTCGGTTAGTCCCTCATCCGCCGTGGCGAAGACCCTCGGTGGAGTCATCACGGAGCGAGCGGTGAGCACCTTCGACCTTGGCACGTCCCGCGTGAAGTCCCGCACGTAGTCGTCGATCGGATTGGCGACCAATTCCTCCGGCGTGCCTACCTGGACGAACTCGCCGTCCCTCATGATTGCCACGCGGTCACCCATCTTGAGGGCCTCTAGAAAGTCGTGAGTTATGAAGACCATCGTCTTCTGGACGAGCTGCTGGAGTGCGATCAGCTGGTCCTGCATCTCGCGCCTGATAAGCGGGTCGAGAGCGCTGAACGGCTCGTCGAAGAGGAGTATCTGCGGATCGACTGCCAGAGCGCGGGCCAGCCCGACGCGCTGCTGCATTCCGCCGCTAAGCTCATGCGGGTACCGCTCCTCCCAGCCCGAAAGTCCCACCAGCTCGATGACCTCGGCCGCGCGACTGCGCTGGGTCGTCTTGTCGATCCCCTGGATCTGCAGCCCGTACACCACGTTTTCAAAGACCCGCTTGTGTGGAAAGTTGCCGAAGTGCTGGAACACCATGCCCATCTTGTGGCGGCGAATGTCCCGCAGCTGCTGCTTGTTCATCGCGAGAAGGTCCTCGCCATCTATCTGGACCTGTCCCCGCGTTGGTTCGATGAGACGGGACATGCAGCGGACGAGAGTCGACTTGCCGCTGCCCGAGAGGCCCATGATTACGAAGGTCTCCCCTTCACGCACATCAAAGGAGACGTCCCTGACGGCGAGCACGCAGCCCGTCCGGGCCAGCACATCTTCGCGTGATAGGGAGGCGTCGATCGAGTCGGCCAGGTCCTCTGCGCCGTCGCCATACACCTTCCACAGGTCTCGACACACGAGCCTGGCTTCGGCGTATACGTCAGGTTCGTCGGCGATGTCGGTATCTTTGGCTGATCTGTTTGCCACTGATCTGCCTCCGATGTCTCTGCCACCCGCTGTGTTACTTGAGTCCCGGATCGGAACAGGGTCGGCAGGTGAGTCCTGAGCCGATTGTAACACTATCGCTTGAGGCAGACTGTGATCTGAAGGACATCCAGCCCTGTACAATGCCAGCTATGGCGGTTTCAGGAACCAGATTGCTCTCCACGGCTCGCTTGAACCTGCGCCCGCGTCCCAGCGCCGAGACTCTCGTCTGGCCCATCACCGGGACTTTGCTGGTCTTCGGTTCCCTATGGCCTGAAGCCAACACGGACATGCTGAATGCGGTGGGGCGCGGTATGCTCTCCCTGCTGCCTGTCGTCGTCATCGCCGCACTCCTGGCTGGCTTCCTGGCGGTGGGCCGCTGGTCTGATCGAGCGCTTGCCTGGCTGAAAGGTGGGCAATTCAGGGCTGTGCTGACCGCCAGCTTCATTGGCGCCCTCACGCCGGTGTGCGGTCTGGGAATGCTACCGCTGATAGCCACGCTTCTGCGCCGGGGACTCCCCCTGGCTCCAGTCATGGCATTCTGGATCTCATCACCAATTACCGACCCGAGTATGCTGCTGATAACCGCCAGTATCATCGGCGTCCCATTCGCAGTTGCCAAGACTGTGGCGGCCTTCGGAATCGGCCTCATGGCGGGTGGAGTAACCAGCCTCATCCCAAGTTACCGAAAAGCCGGTCTCGAGATGCTGCGTCCAGAGACGTCAAAGCAGTACGATTGCGAGGAGGATCAGCCAAGTTTCTGGCCATCGGTCTGGGACAGCACAAGACCAATGATCCGATGGCTGGCACTCGCCCTGGTGCTGGAGGTGTTCCTGCAGAGGTTCGTGCCCGGTGCGTGGGTGACATCCCTGTTCGGTACGGACGCAGGATCTTCGGTCCCACTGGCAGCAGTGGTGGGGGCTCCCCTGTACCTGGACGGCTACGCGGCGCTGCCCCTCGTCAGCGGTTTGATGGACAAAGGCATGAGCTTCGGCGCAGCCCTCGCGCTCATGATCTCGGGCGCGGCGGTCAGCTTCTACTCAGCGGTGGCGGTTGCCGCCGTGGTGCGAGTCCGTGTCTTCATCCTGTATTTGGTGCTGGCGCTGCTCGGAGCCTGCCTGGCAGGGTACACAGCCAACTGGCTCCTCTAGTCCACAGAGACGCCGTACACCGACTCGGCCCGCTCGGACGAGATGAACTCCTCGGCCACGTCGCGAGTCACTGATTCGGCATCGCGGCCCCTGGCGTCTCCCCAGCCGCCTCCACCGGGAGTCTGGGTTTTGATGACGTGGTCGTGCGGCACGGTGGTTGTGACCTTGGAGGGCAGTCTCTTCTCAGAGCCGTCCGGAGCCTCTATGGCACATGCCGAGCTGGCGGCGTCCCCGCCCCCATAGAGACCCCACGGACTTACTCGCTCCCGGTCGGAGCTGAGGGTCAGGGTTACGCTTTCGCCAAGCACCCGCAGGTGCCGGTGGATCCCCAGTCCGCCCCGGTGCTTGCCTGCGCCCTCACTGTCAGGCACTAGTCCGTAGGACTCCACAAGCAGTGGATAGGCCAGCTCTATAGATTCAACCGGAGCGTTGCGTGTGTTCGTCATGTGGTTCTGGACGGCGTCCATACCGTCGGCATCGTGCATCGCGCCCTGCCCGCCCGCATAGGTCTCCACGTAGTTGAAGTAGATGCCGTTGCGTGGGTCGATGCCGCCTATGTTGAGCAGGTTCATCGTGCCCGAGCAGGCCGCCAGCACCCTGTCGGGAATGACGGGCGCGAGCGCACCCAGCAGCACGTCGGTGATCCGCTGAGATGTGATGATGTTGGCGTTGCACACTGCCGTCGGATACGTGGCCGACAGCAGGCTGCCCTCCCGCACCCTGACCTCTATGGGACGGTACGCACCCGCGTTGGGCGGAAGCTCGGGGTCCAGGCAGGCCTTGAGCACGTAGTACACGCACGCGGCAACGGATGGCCAGCGGCAGTTGAGCGGGCCCTTGCAGGCGTCGTCGCTCGCCGTGAAGTCGGCGACGAACGAGTCACCCCTCGACTCGATCCTGACCCTGATTGTGATCGTCGAATCGGTTATCCCGTCACCCTCCATCACGTCCTCGAACTCGTAGGTGCCGACGGGTATCCGCTTCAGCGCGGCCCTCATCCGCCTCTCGGAGTAGTTGAGCATCTCGTCGAGGTAGCGTTTCACCATGTCCCGGCCGTACCGTGACGCGAGATCGGTCAGTCTGCGCTCCGCGACGTTGTTGGCAGCGTACTGGGCAAGGAGATCGCCCCTCACTTCTGTCCTCGGGCGAACGTTCTGAGAAATCAGAGCCCACAGATCGCGATCGAGCTGCCCATTTCTGAACAGGCGCACGGTTGGGATCTGCAAGCCCTCCTGAAAGATCTCCGTGACGCCGAACGGCATCGACCCAGGGGCGAATCCCCCCATGTCCACGTGGTGGGCCTGGTTGGCCGTTATCGCGATAAGCTCTCCCTCATAGAACACGGGCGAAATCAGCGCCAGGTCGTTGAGGTGGCCAGGACCGGCTGGATAGGGCGTGTTGAGCGCAACTGCGTCACCCGGCTCCAGCTCCTCGAACGGGTACTGGTCCATGGCGGTCAGTACGGCAGAGTGCATCGTCCCGAGATGCAGCGGCGTGCCAATCTCGCTCTGCGCCACCACGACAACGTCGCCGGAGCCCGTGTAGATCGCTCCCGACGTATCACGGCGGTCCTTGATATTTGTGGAGTAGCTCGCCCTGATCAGCGCAGCGATCATCTCGTCCGCAATGGAGTAGAAGCCGTTTCGCATCACCTCAAGCGTAATCGGATCGACGTTGTCTGAAGTCATTTGCACACCTCAAGGGAGACGATAGGAGTAGCTGAAGGCGCTACAGAAAGCAGGAATAACCACCAACGGCCCCCTCTCCCTGAGGGAGAGGGCTGGGGTGAGGGTGAAAACCTCGAATACATACCCCTGTGAGCTCCCTGAGGGAGAGGGTGAACTCCTGCCCTGTCAGACCTAGTGTGAGAGAGTATTTCGCAATGGGCGTTGCGCATGACTAGCTGCCTTAACTGCGTCTGCCTGCTATGAGAAGATTGAGGTACCCATCGACCGTAGCCGCCTGACCCTCCCAAACGACCGTCGTCGAGTCAAGCTGCTCCACAATCGCCGGCCCCTCAATCACGTCGCCTGGACGGAGACCCGACCTATCGTAGATGCTCGTCGCCTTCGGTTCGTTACGGAAATAGACGTTCCGCTCGCCAGTGCGGGCACGCGAAGGATCACCACCGCTCTGTGAATCGCTGGCGAGATCGGGACGCGGCATCGACGCCAGCGCCGTAACTCTAAGATTCACGACCTCGACAGGGTTGTCGCGAGAGGCGTAGCCGTAAGTGCGGACGTGCGCATCGTGGAACCGCTCCACGATTTCGTCGACATCACGCTGCTCCAGCCTGCCAGGCTTGGCAAGCACCTCCAGCTCGTACCCCTGTCCGACGTATCGAGCGTCCGCCGCGCGGACCAGAGACACGTCCTCAGGAGCAACGTCCTCGCGGGCCATCTGCTCCATCGCCTGAGCCTCAAGCTGCTCGTACCAGGAAGTGATCTCCGTCGGCGACAGTTCGTGGCCAGGCCTGAGCACAGTCTGCGCGAAGTCGTGTCTAAGGTCGGCCATCAGCAGTCCCAGTGCCGACGTGACTCCGGGAGCAACGGGCACGAGCACGGTGGGGATGTCCATCTCGTCAGCAAGCTCAGAGGCATGCACCGGTCCCGCTCCGCCGAACGCCACGAGGCAGAACTCGCGCGGGTCGTAGCCCTTGGAGACCGACACGACCCTGATACCCTTCACCATGCTGGCGTTGACGACCTGCACGATGCCCTCAGCCGCCTCCTCGACGGTGAGTCCCAGAGGCTTGGCCACACGCTCGGAGATGACGTTCCGGGCTAACTCAACATCGAGCATCATCGTGCCGCCGAGAAGACTCGTAGCTCCGAGCCTGCCCAGAACCAGGTTCGCGTCCGTCACCGTCGCCTCAGTGCCCCCGTTGCCGTAGCAGGCAGGCCCCGGCTCAGCGCCCGCGCTCTGCGGACCCACCCTGAGCGCTCCGCCCGGGTCTATCCACGCGATGCTCCCACCTCCAGCGCCAAGCGTGTGGATGTCCACCATCGGCACCTTTACTGGAAGGCGTTCGAGTTCGCTCTCCTGCGTCCGGCGGACTTCACCACGGTACGAGAGCGACACGTCGAAGCTGGTGCCTCCCATGTCGATGGAGATGCTGTTGGGTTCGCCCGCCTGCTGAGCGATGGCGACCGCGCCTATAACTCCCGCTGCAGGACCCGACAGTATCGTGTGGACAGGACGCTCGACGGCCGTCTCCACGCCCATCGTTCCGCCGTTGGACTGCATGATGTACAGGTCCGAGTTGAGGCCCGCGTCTGTGACGCTCTCTTCGAGTCGACGCAGGTAACGCTCCATGACGGGCGCGACGTAGGCGTTGATCGTCGTCGTGCTCATCCGCTCGTACTCTTTGAACTCCGGCAGTATCTCGTGAGAGAGCGAGACAGGGATTTCCGGCAGCTCGCAACGTAGGGCGTCGCCTATGGCCTGTTCGTGTACAGGATTAGCGTACGAGTGGAGGAGGCACACCGCGACAGCGTCGACATCGGCCTCCCTGAGACGCTTGACGATGTCATCCAGTGCATCCGGCTCCAGATGCTTCAGCACCTCCCCTGTATGTACCACCCTCTCCTGCGCCTCGAAGCGCAGGCGGCGTGGGACCAGCGGATCGGGACGGCGAATACGCCAGTCGTAGAGGTCGGGCCTGTCCTGCCTGCCGATCTGCAGAATGTCGCGGAACCCCGCGGTAACGATCAGCGCCGTTTTCGCTCCGCTGCGCTCGAGGAGCGTGTTAGTCGCCACCGTCGTGCCGTGTATGAAGAAGTCAATTCTGTCGGGAGAGACGGCATGACGTTCCATCAGTTCGCGGATTCCGACGGCTACTCCGAGTGCCTGGTTGACCGGCGTGGAAGGGGTCTTGGCGAATTCGAGGCGGTTGGTATCGGTGTCGTAGAGGGCGAGGTCGGTAAACGT
The DNA here is from genome assembly GCA_965116415.1 of Dehalococcoidia bacterium. Taxonomy (GTDB): domain Bacteria; phylum Chloroflexota; class Dehalococcoidia; order Lucifugimonadales; family UBA1123; genus VXRN01. The sequence goes on along the minus strand of OZ220693.1, from coordinate 2,837,513 downwards.
TCCCCCGACATCAACTCCCAACCGATAGCTCATGAACCCATGTTCCTAACCGGGAGCGGGTATGGCAGGAGCGGCCCGTTCCCAGGCTGCGTGAAATCGCCGCGAGTGTAGCACCGGGCCTATAGACCGTCAACGAAGGTTGCGATGAACTAGGGTCTTTCGATTATCCCACGATGCCAGGGAGTTCGTTCGTGGTGAGCTTGTCGAACCATGAACGGGCGGCCCTTCGACAGGCTCAGAGCCTGCCCCAGACTTGATCCGGGGACGAACGTGGAAACTATCATGGCACAGATAATCGAAAGGCCCTGCAATGAAAATCGGCCCGTATAATGTCCGAGACCCTCTATACCAAGGGCCACCTTAGCCCAACGCTCTTCAAGGAAAGTGCCATGACAGCTTCCAAACACAAGGTGCTAATCGTATGCGACCAGGGAGTGCGCGATGCGTTTCTCTCGCCTGCCGACCTGGACAGGCTCTCCACGCTGGCTGACTGGGAGCGGCTGAACCTGGAGGGAGGTGTCCGATACGGCCCGAATGAGGACCCCGACGCGATCAGACAGCTCATCGAACGTGTCGGCGACGTCGACTGCATCGTGGTGTGCCACGGCTCTCCACTGATCAGCGCCGACATCATGGACGCCGCCCCGAAACTCAGGCTCATAGGAGAGTTGGAGGGAGACAGGTTCGCCTACCGCATCGACGTGGAGTCCGCCTGGGAGCGAGGCATCCGCACCGTCGACACGACCCAGGGTTCGTCCTATCCGGTTGCCGAATGGGCGCTTGCACTCATCCTGATATCGCTCCGCAATGCTGGAGAGAGTTTCAGGAGTATCCTGGCCGGAGACGCTGCCCAACCCCCTCACGACGGCATTGGATTCGTACGCAGGGAGCTGACCGGGAGCCGGGTCGGACTGATCGGATGCGGCCACATCGGACGCAGGCTGGTCAGCTACTTGAGGCCGTTCGACGTGGACATTCGAGTCTACGACCCATACCTGGCCAGCGAGATGCCGGACGCGATCGGCGTCGTTAAGACCTCGCTTGAGAACGTGCTGTCGAAGTCAGACGTCATCGTCTGCCTGGCTCCCCTAACGCCCGGTACGCAGGGCATGATCGGGGAGCGCGAGCTGGACATGATCCCCTCCAACTCGGTGTTCGTGAACGTGTCTCGCGGAGCAGTTGTCGACAGTGACGCCCTCATAGCACGCCTGAAGCGCGGAGACATCGTCGCCGGTCTGGACGTGTTCGATCCGGAGCCGATTCCCCCTGCCAGCGAGATCATCGGACTCCCAAACGTCTTCCTTACCCCGCACATAGCCAGCACCACCCAGCCGACACGTCAGCGGTTCTTCACGCTAATGGTCGACGAGCTCGAACGCTTCTTCCAGGGAGACGAGCCCCTATTCGAACTGACCCCAAGGTCGCTGGCAAACCGTAGAGGTTCGGATACGCCCCAGGGCTGAGAGGGTCATCGACAGGCTGGAGCCAACCAAGTAAGGAGCTTCGAACATGGCAGACAAGATACGGCTGGGGTTTGTTGGCGCGAACGTGAACGCGACCTGGGCCTCTCAATCGCACTTCCCGGCGCTGCTGGCGACTCCCGATGTCGAGTTCACCGCAGTCTGTACCACCCGCCCCGAGAGCGCGGAGGAGGCTCGACAGGCCTTCGGAGCGAAGCTCGCCTTCCACGACTTCCGGGAGATGGCGGCGTCACCTGACATCGACGCAGTGGCCGTGGTCGTTCGCGTACCGTCGCACTACGAGCCAACCAGGGCCGCCATCGAAGCGGGAAAGCACGTCCTCACCGAGTGGCCCCTGGGACAGAATACCGCCGAGGCCGTTGAGCTTGCGAATCTGGCCCGAGACAGAGGTGTGCAGACCACAGTGGGACTGCAATCCCGGGTCAGTCCCGCATTGCTGTTCGTCAAGGAGCTGCTTGAGACGGGATATGTGGGAGAGGTGCTCTCGTGTCACGTGACCACCATGCGCACCGGCGCGCTCGAACGCCCCTCCGGCGACACATGGCAGCGCGACGTCAACATGGGAGCAAACACCCTGACCATTGCCAACGGACACGTCATTGACGCCCTACGTTTCGTGGCTGGCGACTTCTCCCGGGTCGCCTGTATGGCCAGCACCCAGGTAGAGCAGTGGTACGAGACCGACACTCGTCGATATGTGGATGTCACATCGCCGGACAACGTGCGAGTGAGCGGACAGCTGGAGAGCGGCGCGGCCGTGTCGGTCCATGTCGGGGCCGTCCCCTGGGCGGGCACCGGCTTCCGAATGGAGATCTTCGGCCGGGAAGGCACGCTGATCACCACTGGCAGCGTCTCGTCGCAGCGCGGTGAGATGCTGAGGGTGCAGGGTGCACAGGGCAGCCATGACCTCCGGGACCTGGAGATTCCCGACCGCTTCGTCTATGTGCCGTCAGACTTCCCGACCGGCGACCCCTTCAACGTCGGTCAGCTATACACCCTGTTCGCCGAGGCGATACGCACCGGACCGAACCGCGCACCGACGTTCGATGTTGCGGTCGACCTGCATCGATTCATCGACACCCTCAAGCAGGCGTCGGACACGGGCCGCGAGTTGCCGGTTACCTGAACGGAATCGCTACGCCGTCGCGACTGCAGGCACGTGCGCCTTCAGGAAGCGCCGCGCGTGGTCCACCACGTTGTCGATGTTTTCCTGCGTGTCCTCCCAGGGGTAGATCGTCACCTCGGCGTTCGGGGCGAGGCTGGCGACCTCCATCGCGCACGCATACGGGTGCGCCGGCACGTCGTCGGGAGCAATCAGTATCGGCGTCTGCAGCGCACGTACGAAGTCGCGCGAGACGGTAAAGACGAAGTCGGCGCGACTCGTGTACATGCTCGTCAGGAAGTCGTGGACCATCTCCTTGGTGACATCAGGACGCCTTTCGCGCAACGGCGGCGCCCACCGCTCGGTGTTGTTCTCGTAGAAGATGTTCGGCGCGTCCGGGTTGAACCCGCTGGGCTGCATCAGCGCCGCCGCGACTACACGGTCCGGGGCCAGCCTGAGCAGGTTGTGGATCATCGGCCCGCCGATGCAGAAGCCCATCACTAGGAACTTGTCGATGCCGAGATGGTCCATCAGCCCAAGCTGGTCCTCAGAGTAGGCGTCCCAGGGTCGGTCGATCTCCAGCGGGCCATTGGACTGTCCCCCATCGGCGTTGCGCAGGTCCGCGGCGATGCAGTGGAAGTCGTCCTTGTAGGTCTCCATCGGATTGAACGGCACCGCCGTACTCAGGGAAGCGATGCTGGAGTTAAGCCCGCCGCCTGAGATGATCATCAGCGGGAACCCTGAGCCTACCTCTTCGTAGTAGATGCTGGTTGACTCTCTCTCGTAGAACGGCATGATGTCTTTCCTCCATGTGCAAGTTGCAAGCTGACTTGATACCTAAAGAACAGGCTGGCTGTTAGAGTGCAACTTATCACATATGCCTGTAGCCCAGTCGTCATTCCGGCGAAGGCCGGAATCCAGAGGCGCGGGAGCCTAGGTTTGGAAACCACTGACTACTTGATAAAGCAAGGAGCATCACCATGAATCGCCGAGAGCTTGTACAGATGCTGGAACAGGAGCTTTCTGGCGATAGGGCACTGGAGTCTGCGACCCACATCACCCAGTTCTACCGCTCTCCAGGCGCTTCCGGGTATCACCGCGCCACCGACTTCGTGGCAGACCTCCTCCGGGCCAACGAACTCGATGAGGTATGGGTTGAGCGGTATCCGCTCGACGGCGAGACGAAGTTCATGAACGTCACCATGCCACTTGCATGGGAGCCAATCAGTGCTGAACTGAGAGTCGGCTCCGCCACCGGCAGGCTGCTGGTGTCCTACGAGACTGCGCCGTCATGCCTCCCATGGTGGACGCCATCCACTCCTGAGGGTGGGACGACCCTTGAACTCGTGGACGTAGGTACCGGGGAGCGCGATGAGGACTACCAGAAGCAGAACGTGCGAGGCAAAGCGGTACTGATCCGTGGCACGACCCGTCCCACAGGCTTCGCCCACGCCGCGACGTTAGCCATGGAGCGAGGCGCCGCTGGGATCATCACCGACTACCTCCTGTACCAGACAGCCCCCTTCCGAACGCGCGCGTCGCTGCCCGACCCAGTGCAGTTGCTACGAATGCCCTCCAACCGTCCGAGCGCTTGGGCGATCGTCGTCAACTACCACGCGGCTGAGCATCTGGCTTCCCTCGCAAGCCAGGGTGCCGTCAACATCTGGGCCGACATTCAGGCGAAGACGTTCGAGGGGGAGGCCCAGAACCTGCTGGCGGACATCTCGGGCGCCGACGAAGACGGACAGATCATCCAGTTCGTAGCCCACTCCACAGCCGGCACCAAACCCGGAGCCAACTGTGCGTCCGGTCCGGCGCTGATGGCGGAAATGGGCCGCGTTATATCCAACCTCATCTCAAGCGGACGAATTCCGCGCCCCAAGCGAACGATCCGCTTCCTCGTCAACGTCGAGGGTCACGGCACCAAGCACTACATTCAGAACCACAGGGAGGAGATCGATCGGACTATCGCCGCGATAGCTCTCGACAGCGTTGGACACGACCAGGAGAAGTGCAAGTCGGCCCTGCTCTTCTATCACTCTCCCGACTCCGTACCAACCTTCATCAACGACTACTACGTTAGTCTCATGGAGTCGACGCCGAAGGAGACCCGGTGGGTCTTCAGCGAGGGTGACCGCATCCCGTTCGTCAACTTCACAGACCTCCCCTACACCCCATGGAGCGACAACCACTACTACCCCGCCTTCGGCGTGCCATCGCCGCTTCTCATGTCGTGGCCTGACCTGTACTTCCACACCGACTACCTCACGGCGGACAACCTCGACCCCATGGTCTTCCGCAGGTGCGGCATCACCACCGCGCTGGCAGCCCTTGAGCTTGCCAATGCCGGCCCGTCCGAGGCCCAGTCCATCATGCGAGATGTCGGCAACCGCAGCCAGTTCCGATTGGGGCGCATCGCACTGGATAGCACAGACGACGCCCGGACACGCAGACGACTCATCACACTGGCCCAACGAGACCGGCAGGCGGTTGAGTCCGCACTGGTACTGACCACCCCTGAAGAGCGCAGTCAGCACCCGGAGTTGGAGTCCACCAAGAACCAGGTCCAGAGTGAGATCGCAGACAAATTGCAGCAGGCATTGAGTTGGCTCCAAGACGACAGCCCCACACGCGAAGAATTCCCTCCCGGCAATGTCGTGCCTACGCGACTGATAGAGCGTGATGCCCCCGGACTTGCCGGGACCGGCTACTGGGACTTGGCCCAGATGGCCGAGGAGATGCACGCCAGGGACCAGAAGATGAGATACGACTCGCTGCGTATCATCGGTGACGAGATCTGGAATTTTACCAATGGCCACCGCAACGTAAACGAGATCGCCCAAGCCGTAGGCGCCGAGTTCGACTTCGACCTCGATCCCCAGCACATCCTCAAGCTCTTCCAGGGACTGGCCAACGAGGGATACGTGAGCCTATCAGCGACATGAGATTAGCGTGTGAGCGTCGCCTCCGTATCTGGGCAGGCCCCTGAGATTCGGAACCTGTATCAACTTGGTCGGTGTACCGTCGTTGGTACGAAAGTCCCCTCTCCCTTGAGGGAGAGGGCTAGGGTGAGGGTGAAGTGTTCGCCGACCAAACTGGTACAGCATCTGAGATTCGTCATCACTGGATTGATGCCAAAGCCTGTCGTACTATCTGCTTGGAGGAGGTCTACCATGCCATTGCAGCTCGACCACACAATCGTGCCCGCCTACGACAAGGTGAAGTCTGCGGAGTTCATCGCCCGTCTCTTCGGACTGAAGTACGAGGGTACCTGGGGGCACTTCGCGCCCGTCAAGGTCAACGATACGTTGACGCTCGACTTCGATGACTCGGACGACCCACGCTCCAACCACTATGCTTTCCTAGCATCCGACGAGGAATTCGACGCGGTGCTTCAGCGCGTCAAGGACGAGGGGATACCCTTCGGAAGTGGGCCACGTTCACGGACGGATGGCAAGATCAACCACGAGCACCAGGGGCGCGGGTTCTACTTCGACTGTGAGAACGGTCACGTGTGGGAGGTCATCACACACACGTACATCACCGACTAGGGCGCATCACGATGACGCGGTGCCCTAGTCCAGATGAGTAAGTATCATCCCATCGGCGAGTGACATCATCGGTCTGACTTCGTCAACCGCGACGGACTGGAACGTGATTTGAGAGTTCTCCTATTTATCACTGTGCTCATCACTTTTCTTGCAACGACGGCCTGCAACGATGGCGATCGTCGCGGCACATCAGCGACGATGCCCGCTCCTGAGACTCAGGCAGCGCCCTCATCAGAGCCTGAGGTTACGTCCATGACAGGTGTCTTAGTCACACCGGTCGCTGACGAGCTTGTTATCCCGACTATAAGCGAGAGCCAACTGGAAGCATCGCGGCGCTCCATCCGCAGTGAGCCTTCGATAAGGGTCGAAGGCTCGTCAATCATTTACATAGGTTTTACGAATACATCGGGCTACGACAGGCTCATACGGCTTGCGGAACAGGGCAACATTTCAGAACTCGCGATTACGTCGCCTGGTGGTTCGGTGTTCTGGGGGATCAAGATCGGCGAGGTTGTCTACGAGAACGGCTGGGACGTGCACGTACGTGGTCTGTGCTTCTCGTCCTGCGCCAACTACGTCTTCCCGGCGGGCAGAAACAAGGTCATCGAGGACGGCGGGATCGTTGGCTGGCACGGTTCTGCCCGCCAGGACTACTTCTTTGCTGAACGGAATGGAATCAGCGTCCGCAAGTTGATCGTCGACACTACTGCTGGCTCTCTCCTCCGTTCTGCTGCTCCAGATGAGGTCCAATTCCTTGACCAGGTAGGGTTCAATAGAATGGTCGCGAGATTCGTCGCCGAACAAGAGATGGTCATCGAACTGGAACGGGCCTTCTACGAAAGAATCGGGGTGGACGCCGATATCTCCGTCTACGGTCACTTTCCCAAGCGCTGGGCGGCCATTCAGGGGTCGGGTGGTTGGACATTCACCCTCGAGGACACGGCAAAGTTCGGGCTGGACAACATCACCTACGAGGGCAGCGACGCCTACCCTTCCGACAAGGCGCGTGCCTTGTACAGCCTCGTCCTGATCGAAGTCGACGATCGCTAGGCGACGCTTGGGAGCCGCCCCTCACCGCCCCTGCTTAATCATGTCTGCGACGCGCTCGCCTATCATCAGGACGGTGACGTTGATGTTGGCCCGCACGCACTCGGGCATGATCGACGCGTCCACCACCCGCAGGCCGTCTGCTCCGTAGACCTTGCCGTACTGGTCGACAACGGCCATCGGGTCTGAGCTGGGCCCCATCTTGGCGGTGCAGGAGATGTGATGCCCGGTGCCCACGTTTCTCTTTATCCATAGGTCGAGCGCATCGTCAGATTCGAGGTCTGAGTCCTCTGGGTAGACCCTCTCGTCGATCATGGCGGCCATCGAGGGGTGATCCTCCAGGCTGACCACAAGGCGCACACCGTCACGGTACCTGCGCAGGTCCTCCTCGTGGTCCAGCAGGTTGTAGTCGAGATAGGGCTGGTCCCTGTAGTCGTTGGAGCGCAGCCGCAGCTCACCCTTGGAGATTGCCAGGTTCAGCCCGAGTCCGGCGCCAAGACCCAGCAGGTCGCCGTGCTGCCCGCCCATACGCCGACTCTTGCCCGCTCCGGCGCTCAGGTAGACGATCATGTCGGTCTTCAGCGCAGAGCCCTCGGCCGTGTACCTCACAACGAGCTGGCCGTTCGGCACGAAGCGTTGCAGTTCGACCTCCGGCTTCGTGGCCCACAGTATGCTGATGAGAGGATGGTCGGCGAGGTTCTGACCGACGCCCGGAGAGTCGACGACGGTCGCAATCCCATGCTCGCTGAGGTGGTCGCTTGGACCGACGCCGGAGAGCATCAGTATCTGTGGCGACCCGATAGCCCCCGCGCTGAGGATTATCTCTTCAGCCTCGACGACGAAGTTCTCGTCGTCGGAAACGGCCTCGACGCCGGTAGCTTTCGGGCGTTCCCCTGTAGTGTCGAAGAGTAGTCTCTTGACCGTCACGTTGGCCCTGATCGTCAGGTTGAGCCGGTGGCGTGAGAGCCCCAGGTACCCTATGGACGTGGACCAGCGGATGCCGTTCGGATTGTTGAGGGGCGTCGGACCCACTCCGGCGGTGCCGGGCGCGTTGTGGTCCTCGCAGTACGGGTGCCCGTTGTCCCGCCAGGCCTCGAACCACGCCCTGTTACCCTCGCGCCACTCCTCCTGCGGGAACCGGTGACAGATGATGGGCCCGCTGGAGCCGTGGAAGTCTCCGGGGTCGTCCTGGTAGGTGGTGTCGGTCTCCACCTTGTTGAAGTACGGCACCAGCTTCTGGAAGCTCCACTCGTCGTTTCCCCACCCGGCCCAGTCGTCGTAGTCCTCTGGAATGCCGCGGAGGAAGATCTGCCCGTTGATGGCGCTGGACCCCCCGGTCACCTTGCCTCTCGGGATTTCGATCTCAGCCTCCTCGGTGCCCCTGGCCATGTACTGCCAGTTGTGGTCGCTGTCCCAGACGCCCTTGGTCGACATGTAGCCGTACTTGACCTCTTCAGGTAGGCTGTCGATGTCCGGGTAGTCAGGGCCTGCCTCCAGGAGCAGCACCGAGGTATTGGGGTCTTCAGAAAGCCTCGTGGCGAGGATTGCACCCGCCGAACCCGCGCCGATGACGATATAGTCGTACTTCACTCCCTGCCTCCCGGATATGACACTGAGAAAGCCACTTTCAACTGCTGCTGGGATGGTACGCACCGGAAGGAAGGCCGTCAATAATTGATGGATATCGCATTGGACGCCCTACATCCGCGCCAGCGACATATTTCTGCCACATTTCACCCCTATCGTGACAGCATCACAAACAGCTCACGAAGGGAGTGAAACGATGATTAACAAGATTAATTCCAAAAAGAAGATGACGAGAATGTTCCTGATCGGACCGATGGTCGGCGCAATGCTCGGCGTGGGGATACTGATCGGATGCGCCGGAGACACCGGACTCACAGGGGGTCGGGACTCCGGCGGAGCAAGGATGAGCCAGGAAATCTCCGAACGGGGAGGCGGCGAGTCCGGTGGTGAGCACGGAGGTAAAGCGGAAGCCGCTGAGGGCGGCGGAGCTGAAAGCGGCAACGAAGGCACAGAGGGCAGCGGAGGCAGTGGAGAGGGCAGCGGCGCGATGTTGGCGCCGGATAAGACCTTCGACACGACTCGTGCAGGCGCGCGGCTGATTATGAGCTACGACTCTGCAGGCAACGCCTTCAATGGAACGGTGGAGAACACAACCAGTAACACGCTGACTAATGTCAGGATCGAAGTGCACCTGTCGAACGGAGCTGAGCTTGGGCCGACGACCCCAGTGGACATGGCCCCGGGTGAGGTGATAGCGATCAACCTGCCCTCAACTCAGGAACCTTTCACCGGATGGACACCCCATGCCGAGGTCGGCAGCGGGGAGGGCGGCGGTGAGTCGGCTGGTGGAGAGAGCGGCCCGGATGGTCCAGAAGGCCCCGAGAGCGGCAGTGAGGCAGCAAGGGAAGCGGCAATGTCGAGTCCGATCACCCCTCTAGACCAGACCTGGAACGGAGTCCTCGGTGGACTGGCAGTCTCCGCCCGCTATGACGCGGCAACCCAGTCCGTCCACACGACGGTGGAGAACATCTCCCAGCAGACTCTCTGCTACGTGCAGGCCGAACCTCACCTGAAGTCTGGAACACAGACAGTCGGCGAGCTTGGCCCGGGCAAGATGGGAGACCTGAACCCAGGCCAGGAGGCGACTTCCATCCTGGCGGTCTCCGCTGAGCCGGAGCTTGCGGGAGTTGCCTTCGACGGATACGTGGTGCACATGGAAGTGTTCGACTGTGGCGGCCCCGGTCCTGTGGCCGACACGGGAGGTGGTGGTGAAGGCAGTGGCGAACATGGCGGTGGTGGACGCGAAGGCGGTGGTGAGCACGGCTCAGGCCGCGAGAGGCGTGGAGGCGGCTAGTACCGATCGAAGTAGCCCGAGGGGAGATGTCGAAGCTGTGCTTCAGGTGAGATAATCACTCCAGGTGCAAGAGTTAGTAGACGCGGTGTCTCCATGGAGGCGCCGCGTCTTGTTACAGTTCTTTAGAGGGCTGGCTATGAGTGGCACAGTGTTGATAGTCGAAGACGATACGAGAATCGCGAACTGGGTTAAACTGTATTTTGAGCGCGCCGGATTCTCCGCTGAGGTCACTCACGATGGCCAATCAGGTCTGATGATGGCCCGAAATCTGGCCCCAGACCTGATAATACTTGACCTGATGCTTCCCCGACTTGATGGAGTGGAGCTTTGCAGGATACTGCGCCGGGAGTCGGACGTTCCGATAATCATGCTGACGGCCAGGGAAGCCCACGCTGAGCGAATCGTCGGACTGGACAGCGGAGCCGACGACTACATCGTCAAACCATTCGACCCGGATGAAGTAGTTGCCCGCGCCCACGCTGTTCTTCGTCGCGTCAAGGATAGGGTCCAGCAGGTGCTGACGCGGGGCAACATCACGCTAAACGAGACCACCGGGGTCGTGACGGTCGATGAGGATCCCGTGACGCTAAGCCAGGCGCAGATCGCTCTGTTATCGACGTTCATGCGTCACCCCAACCAATTGCTCACCCGAGACCAGTTGATCTCTCTGGCCTTCAACGACGATTTCGATGGGTTCGACCGCGCAATCGACAGCCAGGTCGCCCGCCTGCGTCGTCAGATCACCCAGGATGGCAGACAGCCCATTCAGACCGTTTACGGCGCCGGATACAGGTTCGTCGTGGAGAACGCATGATGTCGCTGCGCTTGCGCATCATGGGTGCGACGGTCCTGGTCGTCGTTCTTACGGTCTTGACCAGCGTCGGAGTCGGCTACTTCGCGACACAGGAGCGGCTTGGTGTGTTCGTGGACCAGATAGGCGATGACGAGGCTGGCCAGCTGGCCCGGAATCTGAGTCGGGAGTTCACCGCCGCCGGTGGTTGGGGGACTGTGGACAGGGCGCTGTCTGAGTCTGGATACACCTACGATGGAGCCCCAGGCGGGGAGCGGTCCGAAGGTAGTGAGGGTGAGTCCCCGGAACTCTTCCACAATGACCAGATACGAGTGGTCATCGTCAGCATCGATGGACGTGTGGTGCTGGACAACCTTTCCGACCTTCCGCCTGGAGCCGCCGCACCCGACCTGAGCGGGCGTCGAGCGATGGTGACTGATCTGGCTACGAACCAGCCTGTAGGCCACGTCTATGTGGACGTGAACCAGGAGTTCCTATCCACCGAGTCGCACGGGTTCCTCAATACGCTCCTGTACATCACCCTGATTGGCGGAGCTCTGACGGTAGGTGTCGCCATACTGTTGGCCGCCTGGTTGTCCAAGCGGATCACTGCGCCAGTGACAGCGTTGACGGAGGCGACCCAGTCAATTGCCCAAGGTGATACCACCAGTCTGCCGGTAACATCCTCGGACGAGCTGGGACAGATGAGCGCGGCTTTCAACCGGATGACCGCCGCCCTGGAAACCCAGCGCGAGCTCCGCAGGAGGCTGATTAACGACGTCTCCCACGAGCTGAATACGCCGTTGAGCGTCATACTGCTGGAGGCGAAAGGGCTGCGTGATGGATTTCAGACACCCGAGAGCGCGTCCGATCACATCATCGATGAAGTAGACAGGCTACGAGGCCTGGTGACCGACTTGGACTGGCTGGCGGAAACCGACCACGGCGAGCTGAGGCTCGCACGAGAAGCGGTCTCGATTCATGAGCTGCTCAGCGCGGAGATTGAACGCTGGCAGCCGCAAGCCCAGACTCAACAGGTTGAACTGTCGCTGCAGGCATCCGACGATCTCCCGGACATGGACCTCGACAGGATGCGCATGAGCCAGGCATTGGGAAATGTGGTGGGCAACGCCATTAACTGCACCGAAGCCGGCGGAAACATCGTAGTCAGCGCGGGGATGGAAGGGGGTGCCGGGCAGCCCGAGGCGTTGGCTATCTCGGTGACCGATGACGGGATCGGCATCGATGCCGCAGACCTTCCCCACATCTTCGATCGCTTCTACCGCACCGACCAATCTCGCAGTCGCGGGATAGGTGGCACGGGTCTGGGACTGGCCATCGCCAGGGCTATAGCCGAGGCGCATGGGGGTACGATCGCCGTAAGAAGTGACGGACCAGACCTGGGTGTCACCGTGGCCATTCGCCTACCCAATAGTGAGTGAGTATCGCCCTCAGCCGCTCAGAAGAGAGTCTCTACCAAACAGCGTCGCACTACAGCAGCGAGAAATTGCGGGATGAGTCCACAGCCTATCAACTGTTAGAGAAGCGCGGAGATCGAACTTGCCCAGCCCACACATCCGGCAGCCGGTTCATGGCCTTTCTCCATTCAGCTTTCGTATCTCCTGATGGTATTCCGACGACACAATTGGCGGCAAACTTATTGCGCAGTTACATTTACTCCGCTTATTATTAATCGCTCCATCAAATAAAGTAGCGCAGTTGGCTGAATTAAGTGACACCGACCGAGCTCATATTTGCGCACTCGATGCCTCACCAGAACCGGCCAGGAAGAGATTAGGTCATGAACAACTTTCTTAACAGGTTTAGCTGGGCAATCACGGTCCGCCCATGGGTTACGCTTCTTGTCCTCCTGTTGGTTACCGTTGCGCTTGCTTCCGGAGCGGCGCTCCGTGAGCCCCCGCCGGACGCTGCGGCGGCGCTTCCCGACGGCAGCCCCATTACCGACGCGATAGCTGAGATCGAAGAACGCTTCGGGGAGTCCGGCGAGGTCAGGGTGTCAACGATCCTCTTCCGTGGGGATGCGCTTACACCCGGCGGACTCTCGCAGATGGATGTCCTACTTGACAGCATCGTAAGCGACCCCGCCGTGGCGGGGATTCTGGCTCCAACCGACCCCGTCTTCGCACCCACGCTAATGATCGGCGCAATGCTGCAGACGGACAGCTTCGATTCTGTCAGCCAGTCGCAGATCGACGCCGTCCGAAGTGCGCCGGGACTGGGAGATGCGATCGGCTTGATGACCGGGACCGACACGGACGGCACTCCGGTCGCAATCGCCGGTGTCAGTCTGATAAACACCGGCGACTCGCGAGTCGAAGATGCTGAACGAAGGGTCGACGAGCTCGCGACCTCCAGCGAGGGCCCGCTCCGTGCAAGCAGCGTCTCTTTCGTCGTGATCGAGGACGAGTACAAGGAGTTCACCGAGACGGGCATGATGCCGCTGATCGGGCTGGCGTTCCTGCTGATCACGGCCCTGATCCTGCTCTTCATGCGCACGATTTCGGACCTTCTGCTAACGCTGGCAGGGCTGTTCATCTCGATCATCTGGATTATCGGCGCCGAGGGCTGGATCGGACCGAGGGGGCTGGGAATTACAGGCCCTCCGAATTCGCTAACGTCGATGGTGCCGATAATCATCATCGGCCTCACGGTCGACTACGCGATCCAGGCCGTCTCCCATTACCGTGAGCAGCGAGTTGCCGGACTGCCTGTCGTCGCGGCAGTTCGAGCTGGACTGCGAAACGTCACAATCCCGCTTGTCCTGGCCGCAGTGACGACGATCGCAAGCCTGCTCGCAAGCCTCTTCTCACCGATCGGGATGGTGGGCGACTTCGGCATCGTCTCTGGACTGGGCATTGGGTTGAGCCTGATCGTGATGCTGACCCTGCTCCCGGCCTGCCGGACAATCATCGACCGGCGTCGGGAGAGGCGCGGCACTCTGCCGCCAGCCCGCCCAATCTCGACCGCGCTGCCCGGTATCGAGAAGACGGCGGAGTTCCTGGGGAGGGCCGTCACGCGCAGGCCCGCTCCGTACATAATCGTCGTTATCGCAGTGACGGTCGCGCTTGGCTTCGCGGCAACCGGCCTCAAGTCCGAGTACAGTATCCGCGACCTCCTGCCCAGGGGCGGGAGTGTGCTGGAAGATCTGACTACTCTCGATAACGCCGTCGGCGGGTCTACGGAAATGACCAGCGTGCTAGTCACGGGTGAAGCAACTGAGACTCGCACCCTTCTGAACGTCCAGGACCTGGAGTCTGCCTTCGAGAACGACGCAACGCGACCGGACGCTGCGGCGGGTCCGATTCTGGCGTCCTACGAGCTGCTCATACGCGACTGGACTCACGACAGCGGCGAACCAGGCGACAAGTACGACGCCGAGCTGGCGTCACTCTTCAGGCAGGCGTCCGCAGACGTGCATCTCAACCGGGAGATGATGCAGCAGATCCTGGACAGGCTCGAGACGCTGGACCCCCTCTCGGCGCACCTCCTGGCAAACGATCCTGAAGGCACTGACGCGATACTGATCCAGTTCCCTGCCTACACCGGCGATCCTGCGGCGACCAAGGAGCTGCAGCAGGACATCGAAAACCTCTGGTTCGGCGAAGACGACACCATCACAGCAACTTCGGACAGCATCATCTCGTTCGCTGTAACCGATGCCATCAGGGACCGGCAGACGGAGTCGATCGGCACCACCGTCGCAGTGGCCATCGGCGTGCTCGCCATCTTCTTCTGGCTAACAGTGCGCCAGCCTGCGCTGGCGCTGATCGCGGTCGGTCCGACCGTGCTGGTCCTCGTCTCGGTGCTGGGTACGATGGCGCTGCTGGGCATCCCCTACACCATCGTCACGTCGATCATCACGGCACTCTCGATCGGAATCGGAGTCGACTACACCATCCACGTGATTCATCGCTACCGCGAGGAGTACTCGCTTCTGCGCGACCCCGAGACAGCGGCAGTGCGAACTCTCGCCACCACCGGTTCGGCCCTGCTGGGATCGGCGCTGACCACCGCGCTGGGGATCGGGGTGATGATCCTCTCGCCGCTGGCCGCGCTGCAGCAGTTCGGCATCACGGCAGCGATCACGATCTTCTACTCGCTGATCGTCTCCATCCTGGTGGTGCCGCCGGCGCTGACCGTCTGGGGCGCGTACCAGAACATGAAGCTGCGCTCCATGGTGCAGCGTTGGGGGGACGAGCTGGACGTCGAGATCGAGGCAGTCTACCGGCGCCACGGCGAGACCCCTTAATCAGCCACAGCCCCGCCTCTGGACAACTCTGCATAACCCCTCTCCCTAAACGGGCTCACAGGGGTAGGTAAAGGTGTGCAGACAGCGCGAATACCAATCAACGGCCCCCTCTCCCTCAGGGAGAGGGTTGGGGTGAGGGTGAAAAGGCCTTATTGGCATGGCCGCCCTCACCCCTCTGGATTCCGGCCTTCGCCGGAATGACGAAGTTATGCGACTGTTCGCTCTGCGATCCTGCCCTCCGCCCGTAGTCCTACTAAGCGGTCTGCAGGGCCCCAGCTGGAGAAGCCTCCTCAGGCTCCTCAGCAAGCCCGACCCGGGACTGGTACATCCCTATTCCTGTGACGAAGAGGCAGAGCGCCGCAATGTTCAGGAGGACGTTGCTGATTATGAGGAACGCCCACGGGTCAGGTCCCGACATGTACATCGCGACCAGGAAATTGACCACGCCCGCTGCTCCAGCCACGATGAGTCCATACGCAGCGAGCTTGAACACGCTCATCCCTTCGAAGCGGCCGACAAGCCCAAGGCCCACCAGCGCCGACGCTATCGGGAAGAGCGCGATGAACGCTACGAAAACACCCATCATGTCGGTGTATACGGCCAGCGCGGCATTATTGAATCCCATCTGAATCTCTGAACCATCTGCGGCATTCTCGGCCCTCTGCAAGAGGTGTGTCACAAAGTGCCGCATTCCCGTGGCCATCAGGATGATGCTCCACTCGATGATGGAGGCGATTGCTCCAAACTTGAGAAGCGTGCCTCCCAGCCCGCCTTGCCCACTGGCAAGGTGGAAGAGTCCCACGGCTCCGAATATCTGGAGCAGCATTGCCACGATTGTCAGATAGGACATCGTGTGGGTGAGGGCCGGAGCGTCGCCCATAGCAGCTGTCGCCACGCGAAAGTCGGTCTGGTCTACACGGTCGATCACCGGGCCCCCCGGGAACAATAGGGCGCCCACTATTGCCAGGACTATTCCTGTAGATAACGCTAAGCCTCCGTATCTGGCAGTCACGATCCTTACCTCCTACTTCAGACGTACAAGACCTACACAAACGTCTTCCGAATCCGGCGTTCCGGGTGGACATACGGAAGGGCTAGACCCACTCCAGCAGTCCATGGGCGACCGTTTGCACCCATATCACCCAAAGCGCAACTTAATATACATCAAGTCAACAACGCATGATACTTTATGTTGCCCCACTTTACAAAGGGTTAGAATGCCAATCTGGATCGAGTTTTTCAGGGTCGGTCAAGTCCCAGTGGCTAACCGGAGCATTAGTGGGAACAGGAACGCAGCGTCATGGCGCACCAATCAGAAATCGAAGTCTACCCCACTCCACTCCTCCCTACGCTGTCCGTGAAGGACGTGGCCGCGTCTCTGGAATGGTACACCAACAAGGCGGACGATTCCCGCTGACTTAGGATAGGATACCCTCAAGCTGCGTTGGAGGGTGCTATGTCCGACTTTACCCTGACGGTTGGCGGCGTTGAGATCGTCGCCCTCTCCGATATGAACTTCCCGTTCCCCATGCCGCTCCCTGAGCTGTTCTCGACGGTGCCCGCCGAGGCATGGGCGCCCTTCAAGGAGCTCTACCCCGACACGTTCGACGGCGACCACATGCTCATCGAGATCGGCTGCTACCTCGTGCGCTCCCAGGGTCGCACCATTCTCATTGACACCGGCTACGGCGAGGGCCCAATCGAGTCCATCGGCGGACGCATGGGCGAGCTGATGGACGACCTCACCTCCAAGGGTGTCAGCCCCGACGACGTCGACACCGTCTTCATCTCCCACCTTCACTCCGACCACGTCGGCTGGAACGTCATCGAGCGCGACGGCGAACTGCTTCCGGCCTTCCCCAACGCCCGCTATATAGCTCACCAGGCCGACCTCGACCACTTCCGCAGACCTGACATACAGGCTGCTTCAAGCGTTCAGTTCATGGACAGGTGCGTGGAGTCCATCGTAGGTCTCGGCCTCTTCGATACTCTGACCGAGGACACCGATCTGACCTCCGAGGTCAGGGCGGTCCACACCCCCGGCCACACACCGGGGCACATGAGCGTCCTCGTCTCGTCACAGGGCCAGGAAGCCCTGATCCAGGGGGACGTGTTCGTACACCCGGCCCAGGTGACCGAGGACGACTGGAACTGCCACTTCGACTACGACTGGCCGCTCTCTACCGTGACACGCAGGAAGGTGCTCGACGAAGTCGAAGCCGGGAGCACCCCGGTCATATCCTGCCACTTCCCCGCCCCCGGATTCGGCACAGTCAAACGAACCGAGGGCAAACGCTACTGGCAGGTAGGACTAGGCTAGTAGACGGGGCAACCCCTCGAAGTCAATGGACACTCACCCAGTCCCCTCTCCCTCAGGGCAGAAAGGGGTATGTGAGCATAATCTTTCGGCATCAAAACTCAGTCAACTGACCCCCTCTCCCTCAGGGAGAGGGCTGGGGTGAGGGTGAAAAACTCGCCCACCACCAAGCCACGAAACTCGGACGACAAGAGGTGAGAGCATGACCACAGAAGCAATCCAGCAAATCATCAACAGCGTCGACCGCAACGAGATGCTCAACCTCGCCCAAAACCTCATCAAAATCCCCAGCTTCAAGACCGAGGAGAGCGACGTCGCCCGCTACCTCGGAGAATACCTTGGAGAACGCGGCTACGAGGTGCAGCTCCAGGAGGTCGAACCCGGCCGGTTCCAGACCGTCGCCATCCTCAGGGGCAGCGGCGGCGGCAAGTCCCTCATGCTCAACGGCCACATCGACATCGACCCGCTTGCAATGGGCTGGAAGCGCGACCCGTGGACGCCCAGCATCGAGGGCGACCTCATCTACGGCGCGGGCATACGCAACATGAAGGCCGGCGTCTCGTCCCTCGTGACGGCAGCCGAGGCCATACGCACGTCCGGCGTGACGCTGAATGGCGACCTGGTGCTCGCCTGCGTCGTCGGCGAGCTGCAGGGCGGCGTCGGCACAACCTACCTCTGCCAGAACGGCCCTCTCACCGACATGGCCGTCGTGCCCGAGCCATTCGGCGCGGACAACATCCTCACCGTCCACGCAGGCGTGGTCGAGATGGCGATACACGTCCTGGGCAACTCCCGGCACATCAGCCGCAAGGAGGAGGCCGTCGACGCCATCGCCAAGATGTGCAAGGCCGTGCCCGCCATCGACGGCGTCGAGTTCACCTACACGCCCCGCGAGGACCTGCCCGGACTGCCGCGCATTAACGTCGGCGCGATCATCGGCGGACGCGGACGCGACTACGACATGCGCGGTCCCAACTTCGTCTCCGACTTCTGCACCGTGATCGTCGACGTCCGCTTCATACCGGGCATGACCTCTGAGTCGGTCAAGGCGGACATCGAGCGCGCCCTCGACGCGATCAAGGCAGACGACCCCGACTTCAACTACGAGATCGAGATGCCGCCCGACCCCAAGTACCGCGTGTTCACGGTCGTCATGGAGCCGTTCGACCTTCCAAAGGACGAATACATTGTCGACTGCGTCCTGCGCCAGTACCGCACGGTGACCAGACGCGAGCCCGACGGCCTTGGAACAGTGCTGCCCGGCTCCTACACCGGCGACGACACCTGCCACCTGTGGCGCGCCGGGGTCCCGTGCCTGCTCTACGGCCCCGGAGGCGGCTCCGAGTCCGAGACCATCCCAGACGAGTACTCCCGAATCAGCGACATGGAGCAGGTAGCCAAGGTCCTGGCCCTCACTGCCCTCGACGTATGCAACCTTCCTGAGTGAGGCCTAGTATCGCTTCAACTCAATCCTGGCATACATGATCGTTCGTCCTGAGCTTGTCGAAGGACGGTTCGCCTGCCAGGCCAGTCTGCCGAAACGGCCTCGAAACGGTACTACTCCGACGGCCTCACGCCCTCGAAGTACCTTCTCGGGTTCTCAACCATCATGCGGTCGATGACCGACTGCTCGATCCCGGCTTCCATCAGACGGGGGATTATCGCGCGGCTGATCCAGAGATAGCCGTCCGGGTTCCCCTCCTTGCCGGGCATCCCCGACGAGCCGATGCGCGACAGCACGATGTTCCAGTCGTGCGACAGCATCATGTTGGCATCCAGGCCCTCGTCCAGCCGCTCCTTCAGGTAGTCGGTCCTCCCCTGCCACGAAGGCAGCTCCGGTCGTCCGAACGGGTTGTTGATGTCCCAGCCGAGCCAGACGCCAAGCTCGGCCAGTTCCCGGTGATAGTCCGGGTCGAGCGTGTTGCTGAGGTGCCCGATGTACACGTTCTGAGGCTCGACGCCCTCCTCCGCGAGGATGCGCATCTGCTCCAGGCCTATCGTTGAGTCGGCCGGCGTGTGAGTCGTAATGGGGATGCCGGTGCGCAGGTGCGTCCTCGCCGATGCCCGCAGCATCAGTTCCTCGTTCTCGGTGATCGGGTCGCTGGTGGCCACCTTGATGATGCCGGCCCTGATGTCCGTGCCGTCGATCCCCACCTCGACTTCCCGCACCCACAGGTCCGCGATGAACTCCTTGTCCCTGCCCCAGAAGCTGCGCGGAATGTCCAGCCAGCAGCCCGTGCAGCAGATGAACTGCACGCCCGTCTTCTCCGAGACCTCCTTCATAAGGACGACGTCCCGCCCCAGGTCCAGCGGAGAGACCTCCACGACAGTATCGACCCCGCCCGCCCTGGCCTCGTTGAACGATTCCAGCGCCATGTCCAGCGCCTGGTCTCGGAATTCAAGCTCAGGGTACGTCTGCCGGATACCCGCGGACGAGTCGATCAGGTGCTCGTGGGGAAGAGTGAACCCCAGGTCCGCCGTGTCCAGTG
The DNA here is from genome assembly GCA_965116415.1 of Dehalococcoidia bacterium. Classification (GTDB taxonomy): domain Bacteria; phylum Chloroflexota; class Dehalococcoidia; order Lucifugimonadales; family UBA1123; genus VXRN01. Next base: position 2,817,585 of record OZ220693.1, on the reverse strand, counting down.
GCCCAAGCACCGAGTTTATAGTCGCCATTCCACACCTCCAGTCGCTCCATGCATACCAATAGTGGGCTGTCTCCTGTCGGATGCTGCACCAGTCTGGTCGGATACATACGTAGGGGCGTCCCTTGTGGGCGCCCTGAGCATGATGACCAACACGGGCAACCACATTGGGCCTCTGACTAAACTGACACAGTCTCCTCCAGTCGGATTGTACTAGTGTTGGCTCCGGTCTGCGGTGTTAGAATCGGCTCAGTCCTGTACAACCCACGCAGCAGGCGACACTAATACCCTGAGGTGAACCATGAGGCTCGAAGGCAAAGTCGCAATCATCACCGGAGGCGCGAACGGCATGGGCGCCGAGGAGTGCCGGATCTTCGCGCGCGAAGGAGCCAAGGTCGTCATCGCCGACGTCATGGAGGAAGAGGGTCGTCAGGTCGAGGCTGAGATAGCTGAGTCCGGCGGCGACGTCGTCTTCATGAAGCTCGACGTCACCAGCGAGTCCGACTGGGCCGACGCCGTCGAGGCGACGGTGGCCCGCTACGGCAAGGTGGACGTCCTGGTGAACAATGCCGGCATCAGCGGCACTCACGACTCTGACACGATGAGCACCGAGGCCTGGGACACCCTCATGAACATCAACGCCAAAGGCGTGTTCCTCGGTATGAAGAGCGTCATACCAGAGATGCAGAAAGTCGGCGGCGGCTCCATCGTGAACATTTCGTCCATCAGCGGAATCGTCGGGCAGAACGTCATCCACATGGGCTACAACGCTTCCAAGGGCGCGGTGCGGATCGTGACAAAATCAGCGGCGGTGCAATACGCGAAGGACGGAATCAGGGTGAACTCCGTTCATCCTGGAATAATGCCCCCGATGCTCTCGTCCAGCGCAGCGAGTGACCCTGAGATACGCGGCACCATGGTGGAAACGGTGCCGATGCGCCGCCTCGGTCGCACTGAAGAGGTCGGCCACGCTGTGCTGTTCCTGGCCTCTGACGAAGCGTCTTACATCACCGGAGCAGAGCTGGTCGTCGACGGCGGATTCACCGCCGTCTAAGACCGGCAGGTCGTCTTCAGAGCAGCTCCCGCCTGAACGACTCGACCCACCGGCGCTGGTGATGCGGCAGCCCGTTGATTCGCACGTCCAGGTCAATCGAGACATGAATGGCGTCCTCGGTGCTGCGGACGTTCGCTGACGTGTCGACGTTGATCACGCCGTCCGTGCGCGTGATCGTCCTGAGATGCTGCCCAATCGCCGTGGTGTCTGCCGGGTCCCTGTTGTTCGCCCACACCTCCAGCCTGGACTCCATCCTTACGGTCATGTCCGCGCTGGCCCTGGTCTCGCCCACCTGGTGCAGCCTGAGGCCGGTCCGATCTCTCAGCATGTCATGCGCAATCTCCCACGGGACCACCTGCGGAGATGACTCCGGGTAAGTGCGTGGCGCGGCTGAGGGCTCGTATCCCATCTCGTCAGGAGGTAGCTCCCCAACTGGAGCGTCCCGAGTGGGCACGACCGGCAATTCGAGATACGACTCCCGTCCGTCGCTACGGTACACGCGGTTCGTTCCCCTGTACGGGGTCGGCCACAGGTTCGGAAAGTCCGCGCTGCTGATCGACAGCCGCATCCTGTGCCCCCTCTCGAACCTCCACGCAGTGGCGTCGAGGTCCACGTGAAGCTCGTACACCTCGCCAGGTTCCATCGGCTTCGGATCTGTGAGCGAGTCGCGACGCGTCCCGTTCAGCACCCCGATCGACACCTGCGCGCTGGCGCCGTCAGGAGCGACGTCAGACAGCCGCGCCACGAACGCCATCACGGGCGCGGTCGTGCTGACGTGGACCACCGCCCTGCCCATGCCGATGATCTCCAGCGGCTCTTGGAGGGGCTCCGACGTGTAGTTGACCGAGTAGGTCTCGTCCACACGCTGGTCGCTGGGCAGCCCGAACGGCACGCCCGCGCTCCACAGTCCGCCCGCGATGCCCACCGAAGGCCTGTACTCGTACTCGTCGTAGTCCACGCTCGGACTGTCCGGCGTGAGATCGCTTCCAAGCCGCAGGCGCTGCGTCCGACCTCCGGGGATGGGAAACTCCGGCTCAGTCCGCCAGTACCCCGACGTGTGAGTGCGATAGGCGTCCGGCACGTCGAACGTCTGGACGTACACGTTGATGTCAGGCTCGTCCATGATGCCGTTGTCGATTCCCTTGAGCCAGTAGTCGCACCAGCGCACGGTGAGGTGCTCGCGGGCCAGCGACGGTCCGGGCGTCTCACAGTCAGGGCCGGAGTGGTTCCACGGCCCGATGACAACCTTTGTCGGTGCCGTCATATGCCGCGACGTCCTGAGCGGCGAGTTGCAGTAGCCGTCGCGCCACCCGCCGATGAGCAGCGCCGACGCCTCGATGTCCTGATAGCGATCACGAATGCTGCCGGTTCGCCAGTACTCGCCGTCCGTCTGGTTCGCAAGCCAGGTCAGCAGGTAGGGTCTGTTCTGCTCAAGGTGCTCCTCCCAGATCTCGGCCCAGCGGTCGCCGCTGTACTCGGGATAGGGCGGCATCGCGTTCATGCCCACCATCGAGCAGCCGTACGCGCCGATGTCGTAGTAGCAGCGCCACGCCCCGCCACGGTAGTGGCAGTCGTCCGTGTACCTGTCGTCTGTGTAGTTCCAGGGGATGATCGTCACGAGGTGAGGAGGAGCCAGCGCGGCGACCTGCACACTGGTGAACCCGCCGTAGGAGCCGCCCGTCATGGCGACCCTGCCGTCGCACCACTCCTGTTCGGCGATCCACTCGACCACGTCGTAGCCGTCGCGCTGTTCCAGTGGACGGTACTCGTCGTCGTTCGAGCCTTCGCTGGAGCCGGTGCCACGGCAGTCGACCCTCGCGCCGGCATACCCATGCTGCGCCCAGTGGTGCTGCATTCCAGTCAACGGTTCCTGGTCGTCCTTGCGGTACGGGATGTACGTGAGGATCACAGGCCATGGCCCATCTCCGGCGGGCACGTGAATGTCCATCGCTAGCTTTGTGCCGTCCCGGGTTGGAGCCATGATGTTCTTAACGAAGCTGATGCCCTCCGGGCTGACTTCCATCGGCCGGACGCCTGAATAAGTCACGTCTGACACAGTTACTTCTCCCCTCTAAACCCGAGCGACTGCCAGAGTACTGGCCCGGTGTGCCGATAACAAGCCCATGGCCCCCTGCGTCTGCGAATCAGTCGTACTGTCGCTCATACTTGTGATATATGCAGAGACGGTGATATTGTCCTTACCGGTCTCAGAAATTGTGCCAAATTGGCGAGTGCATCCCTGTGGAAACTAAGGTCCCCTCTCCCTCAGGGAGAGGGCTAGGGTGAGGGTGAAAACACTGCTTACCAATCTGACACAGTCTCCCGTTCTCAAGCCAAGCACTGACAGGAAAAACATTGACAGAAACAGACCAGAGTATAGCCCCAGCCGTGAACTCAGACCCGGCCCCAACGCTGTGGGAGCGATGGAGGCTCCCCGGACTCGTCGCATTGGCCATAGTGGGCGTGGCCGCACTGCTCTACGCGACGCTCGGGTCGATTCTGCCGCTGATAATCAGCCTTATCCTGGCGGAGCTGCTGTTCCCGATCGTCTCCTACATAGAGACCCACCTGCCCGGCTACCGCCGCTATCCCACAGCAGCAAGGCTCGTCGCGATAGCAGTCGTCTACCTGGTCGCCTTCGCGATTTTTGCGTTATTCATCTACATCACCTTCCAGCCCATAGTCGAAGAGTTCCAGAAGTTCATAGCGGATGCCCCCCGCCTGTTCGAGAACGCGAAGGCCACGTTCGAGAAGTGGTCAGAAGAGTTCAACCAGCAGGTACCAGAGGATGTGCAGGCCCAGGTGGAGGAGTGGCTCAAGTCGGCAGGCGGCATGCTTGGCGGCGCTGCCCTCAACATTCTGAACGCGACGATCAGCCGTGTCACCAGCACGATCTCTCTCATACTTGGACTTGTGATAGTGCCATTCCTGCTGTTCTACATGCTCAAGGACAAGGAGGCCCTCTCCAGCGGCATGTACTCTGCGCTACCCGATGGAGTTGCCAGGCACACGAGAAACGCGCTCGGGCTCGCTCACGAAGTTATCGGTTCTTACCTGCGAGCGCAGCTCATCAGCGCCTCCATCGTCGGTGGAGGCGTGTTCTTGGGTCTGTTCCTACTGGACGTGGACTTCGCAATCACCCTCGGGCTCCTTGCAGGTGCGCTGGGCCTCATTCCCATTATCGGAGCGATCATTGGGGCTGTTCCGGGAGTTCTCGTCGTGCTGGCGACCGACCCCGGCAAGCTGCCTTGGGTGGTGCTCGTGTACCTGATCGTCCAGTTCATCGAGAGCAACATCATCTCGCCCAGGATCCAGGGCAGGGCCCTGAGGCTTCATCCCATCGTCATTATGATGACCCTCGTCGTGGCAAGCGACATCTTCGGCCTGTGGGGAGTGCTCATAGGCGTGCCCATGGTCGCGATAGCGCGTGACGTGTTCATCTATTTCTACAGGGAGTGGAGCGGAGCGACCACGGCAGCAAGCAGCGCCGAGGTCGCCGCCGAAACCGCAACGGCAGAGGCTCCAGCCGAGGCCGACGGGGTAGAGAGCAGCTGAAGACGAAAGAGTACCCGTCCAGTTCCTAGCTGACACTTCGCAGATCGTCGTTCCGGCGAAGGCCGGAACCCAGAGGCCAGGGACCAACGATCCCTCGCTTACTGCCGTTGTCAGCCCATCCCTAAACGATCACCCGCGACTTGAACGTCATCTGCGTGAACGAGTTCTTGTAGGGCGACTCACCCAGCCGGGTAACGACTCCCTTGCCAAGCTTGAACCTGTACCTGTTCGTGATCGGGTCCGGTACCCGGTGTACCAGGCTGTTGGCAGCGGCCCCCGGCCAGCGGGGATGCAGGAAATTGGCGAACACGACCCCTGGGCGCACTGCGTCGGTCACAAGAGCAACGGCGGTCATTTCGCCGCTCCCCCGCTTGATGTGCCCGTTGGCATCCAGGTTCCTGAACAGGAAGGAGTCTCCTCCTACAAACGCGAAGCCTCCCGTCTGCACGAGTATGTCATCGGAAGCAATCCTGACCTCGTCGCCGCTCTCGACTCCCCTGGCCGCCGCGTCGTCGGGATGCATCTCGATGAAGTGCTCCGGCCAGCGCGCATGGATGTACGGCTTGCGTACGTCGTCAAACGCCGACTGCCACAACTCGTTGATACGGCCATTCGTGACCCACAGCTCGTCACCCGTCGGTGTTATGCGCTCGTAGAAGTCGCTGAACCACTCCCACGGCGACTTGTTCAGCACCGCCTTGCCCGAATGCGAGTGGAAGTGCGTCAGCCACTTGGGATGGACCGTTACCCCCTCGGGAGGCCCGAGTTCCAGCGTAGAGTCGTGAAGTCGCTGTGTACCCACCAGTTCGTTGTTGACCATCCTGATGGGAGTCTGGAGACCGGTGGTGCCCAGCTCGCGGAGCTTCTCGTGACCCGACTTGCCTTCCTGCTTTGCTTTCACCACCAGCGGGTGGTAGTTCAACATGCCGTTCCGGCTGAAGCGCGCGGCCTCCTCGAATATGTCGTTGGAGTCCCGCCAGTCGTATCCCTCGAAACCCATCTTCTGGGCGAACCCCGCGATGATCTTCCAGTCGGGCATCGACTCTCCAGGCGGGTCGTAGAACTTGGAGTAGAGGCGCAGTCGCCGCTCTCCGTTGCAGCGAGAGAAGTTCTCCTCGCCCCATGTCGCGGCGGGAAGGACGATATCGGCGATAACGTCGCCGATCGGACTTCTCAGGTATATGTCCTGGTCTACTACGACCATTCCGCCGCTGTCGGCACGCCGTATCAGAGCATCGGATGCTTCCTCGACCTCTGCGCTCGTCACCTGGTGGGGGTTTTCGCGGGTAAGCTCGATGAACCTGTCGGCGAACTCATTGGACGCCGCCATCGCCTGCGTCCAGGTGGTCCCGATGACCCATGCGAATCTCAGGTTGCCGCTCTCCACCCACCTGTCGAGGTCTATCGCCTGCCGCCTGCGTCCGGGGAGCCTGTTCGGGGAATCGCTGCGCGGATATGAGGCAGCGCCCATCCATCCGCGCTGGTGTCCGCCCAGACGAGAGATCATCCGGCCAGGGCGGTTGCCCGCTCCACAGAGAAGCGCGAGCGCAGCATACGAGGCCGTGTTGAGGTAGTTGTTGGACCAGTAGTTGCCCTTTTCAAACCCGAACGATGTCTTGGGCCTGACGCCGTCGACCGGCTTCGCGATCATCTCGGCCGACTGCTGTATGAGTTCAGCGGGAACTCCCGTTATCTCGGCGGCCCTGTCCGGCTCTGCATGAGCCTGCTCGAACAGCCAGTCGCGGTATCCATCGAAGTCGGTGCCCAGTTGTCCCCACGTCGTCCGCCACTGCCAGGGCGTGTTCCGAGTGCCTCGGCCCATGCCGGCGTCGATCTCCCACGCATTGGCGATCCACTTCTCGATGAACTCGGTATCCTCCCAGCCGTTCTCGAGAATGATCCGCGCCAGTGCCAGGTGCAGCACCGTGTCGGAACCAGGGATCACCGGCAGCCAGACGCCACCCTTCGTCTCCGCCCACGCCACACCGGCAGTCTTGCGGGGAAGCGTGAAGATCAGCTTCTTGTCCAGGTTGCCGGTCATCATCCACTCGGTGAACAGCACCGTCTTGGTCTCGAACGGGTCTGTGCCGCTGATGAAGATTACGTCGGCCTCTGACCAGTCCTCGAACGACGCGCTGAACGGGATGACGCCGCTGTCGTCGAGGCCAGCAGTGTCGTTGCCCGGCCCAGGCTTGTCGTGCGGTGAATATGCCGGGGTAACTATCGACCTGAACGCGAGCTTGGAGATGGCGTAGGTGTTCTCAAAATACTCGTAGGAGTACGTCTTCATTCCCCAGGCTGCCTCGCCGTGGTTGGCAAGGACGTACTTGGACACACGGGTCATGATGTCGAACGCATCGTCCCAGGAAATTGGGGTAATCTCTCCGTTCACCCTCAGCAGTGGGGTCTTGAGCCTGTCGCGCGTTGGCGTATCGGGGTTGTACGCCTTCAGGGCCAGCGTTCCGCCCCGGATGCTGTGATTGCCCCTGCGGTTCACGACGTCAGCGTGCGGGTCGGGCTGCACCACGACGTGATGAGGCTGGCCGTTGACGCTGACGATGTTGTGCTGGTTCGGACTCACCCACCCCTCGAAGGCGTTGGCTGGAAGGTCTATGCCGAGCGCGTTCTCAGTCGCCCTCGGGCCTCCCTCAGTGCCCTCAGGCCATGTGTAGACCCGATAGCCGCAGCCCACTATGCAGTAGTCGCACGCCGTCGTCACCATGTTGGCGTCCGGCGGCGGAAGCGGAACGCTGTCCTGTGGCACGTACTGGTCGGCAGTGTTTGCCATCTAATCACCCTCACCCCAGCCCTCTCCCATCAAGGGAGAGGGGGTATGTTGATTGGCATTCATGGCAAGGGCGGTTCGCGAACCGCCCCTACAGGAGGTTTACTTCGTCAGACACTACGTGGGTGCGCTTTGCCAGCCGCCCTACACCGGCTGGACCTCGTTGTCGCCGAAGCCGTAGATCAGCGCCATCACTCCGGTCGCGTAGATTTCGTCGCCCCGCGCCTCGAGCATTATCTGGGGAAGTCCCTGTGTGGCATGGCCGGAGACAATCATCCCGTGGCGAGTCAGATCGTAGGTGCTGAGGTGCGATGGGCACGGACCCATGACCTGGTGCTCCGACTTGAAACTCCCAAGCAGGGAGATCCCCATGTGGGGACAGATGGTGTTGAAGGCGACGACGTCTCCGTCGGGGCCGATGCCCCCTCCGGCCGGTGTGCCCAGCTTTACGAGGTAGCTGTCGCAGTTGCCATGGTCCCATGGGTACCTGAACTGGACGGGCTCGCCGACCCGGAGGTCGCTGAGCCTGCCAACCATCATTCCGTCGTAAGCCGCCACCTGCGCCTGGAATAGCTGTCCCGGGACGACCGCTGCCAGGGTGATGGTGCCCACCGCCGCCGCGCCCATGAACAGGAACTGGCGGCGGGTTACGCAGTGCTCCAGTACCTTCGGAAGTCCCTGCGGAGTAGTCCTGGTGTTCATGGTTGGTCCTTTATCGCTTCCCTTCACACGGTTGACATGGGTAGATATTCAGCCTAATCACCCTCACCCTAGCCCTCTCCCTCAAGGGAGAGGGGATCAATTGGCTGATCTTCACGGTTGTCTGCACACTTGTGCCTCCGCTCAGTCACGGACTCATCACGGCGTAATCAGGCATTTGAGGAGGCTGAATGATGATCTGGTCTCCGGTGATGCTGTCGAGGAACGCCACCAGGTCCGCAACCTCGTCCTGGGTCAGGCCCAGCGGTCGGACCAGCGGGTCCAGGTTCGGGTTCTGGCCTCCGCCGTCGTTGTAGAACTCCACGACCTCCGTCAGCGTCTCGAATACGCCGTTGTGCATGTACGGCCCTGTCTGCCCGACCTCGCGCAGCGGAGGAGTCCTGAACTTACCCCTGTCCGTATCCTGCTTTGTCGTGTAGTAGAGCCCAAGGTCTCTGTCCGCGCTGCGGTACACTTCCTCGGGGACTCCCCTGGCACGGTGCTGGTAACGAAGCGTGATCTGGCGTAGCGGGTCCGACTCGAATGCGGGATTCTGCGGCACGCCGGTGTTGTGATAGCTCTGGTCTGTGAACAGAGTGCCCCCATGGCACACGATACAGCGCGCCTTTCCGACGAACAGCTCCGCTCCACGCAGCGCGGCGTCGGACATCGCGTCCTGGTTGCCCCTCAGGTAGTTGTCGAATGGGACATTCCGAGAGTTGACCGTCGCCTGAAACGCGGCCAGTGCGCGCAGCGCATCGTCGAACCTGGGCGACTCGGTCCCATATACATCCTGGAACCTCTCCACGTATTCGGGGATCTGTCTCAGCGTCTCTTCGGCCATGATCGGGTCCAGGTTGCCTGCGATGTTTCCAGTCCAGGCAGATTTGGCCTGTGCCTCGAGGCTCGTCTTCTCGCCGCCCCAGAAGAGCTTCGCCTGGTAGGCGGTGTTGATGATGGTCTGCGAGTTCCGCCAGTGAAGCGTTCCCGGATAGCCGAGCGAGAGCGCGTTGCCGTCGCCCCAGCCGGCGTTCGGAGCGTGGCACGTGGCGCATGAGACAAACCCGTTGCCCGACAGCCTGCGGTCGAAGAACAGGATCTTCCCCAACTCGGCCTTGGCTGAGGTCATGGGGTTGTCGTCTGGCATCGTGACCGGCGGCAGGACGCCGAGGCCTCGACTCCTCAGGTCTTCTGCCGATGGCCCTATTCTCGGCTCACTAGTTGGGGTCGGCTCCGGCGGAGGTGGCGTAGCCCGCACGAATGGCGTCGGAGCGGGTTTCTGGTCGAGCGCGAACGCGAAGACCACCACTATCACCACGACCATGAAGGCGAGCCACCCGCCGAACAGGACGTATGCTGTTCTGCGAGGATCCATCAGTTCGCCCCCAGTGTGCGTAGTTCGTACTCAGGCAGTTCAGGAGTGACTTGCTCTTCAGCCGGGCTGGAGAGGCTTCCAAGGAACGCCACAAGATCGTCAATCTCCGGGTCGGTCAGACCGAGCGGCCTCAGGGCTGCGTCCCTGTTCTCCGAATCGCCTCCCCCAGCGTTGTAGAACTCCACGACCTCTTCGAGAGACTCGAACACCCCTCCGTGCATGTACGGAGCCGTCCTCCCTACTTCGAGCAGAGACGGAGTGCGGAACTTCCCCCTGTCGGCCTCTTCGGCGGTCAACGCATACAGCCCCGGATCGTCGCGCATCGTTACGTATTCGCCAACGCCGAACATTCGGAAGAAGCGCCTGAACGTGATGTGGCGCTGCGGGTCCTCGAAGATCATGGCGTTGTCCGGGACGCCAAGGCTGTGGAACTGCCCGTCTGAGAGAAGGTCGCCGCTGTGACACTGGACGCAGCCCGCCTTGCCCTCGAACAGCTCCAGGCCCCGCCGCGCCTGCGGACTCAGGGCGTTGGTATCGCCAGCCTTGAATGCCAAGTAGGGGTTGTCGGCTGACGACTCGAGCGTCTGCACGTATGCCGCCAGGGCGTTCAGCACCTTGCCGTACGAGACCTCCGAACTGAACAGGTCAATGAAGCTCGCTTCGTACTCGGGCACCTGCCGCATTCGCTCAACCAGCAGTCGCCCGTCCAGGCTCATGAAGTGGGCCTCGGCAATGTGGTCGCGAACGACGGTCGCAAGGTCTCCCTGCGCGAACCGGCCGTCCCAGTCGTAGAAAGGCATCTTGCTGGCATTCAGGAGTGTAGGCGTGTTTCGGAAGTACGGGTTCCCCCTGCTGTACCCCGCGGAGAGCGCTTCCCCGTCGATGTACGCGTTGTTGGGGTCGTGGCAGGTCGCGCATGACGTAGACCTGTCACCTGATAGGCGCCCGTCGTAGAAGAGAAGACGACCCAGTTCAGCCTGGCTTGCGGCAACTCGGACGGCGGGAGCCGCTTCGACATCTCCGACTTCCGGGACTCCCTGATTGTAGGAATGACCGTAGGTGAGATAGACCGCAGCGATTCCCATGCCCGCCAGAATGACCCCAGCAAGGACAATCGCAACAGCGACTCTTTTGATGCTCGCAGACAAGTTGGGCAGAATCCCCATTCCCTTTACGCCAGATGACGCCGCATTCCGACTCAGGGACATACTAGGACAGGCAACGGGACAATCAAATGCCACTGCTGTGCCAGATTTGGGGTCTGCAGAACCCTCACACAGTCTTCATCCACCCGAAGATAGACTCCCCCTGCTTTCGCACCTTCTTACTGAATCTGTATGACTCATGGCACATGATCCGTCCGTCTATCACCGACCACATCTGCTTCCGAACAGCGTGTCAGGCGATGTTAATCTCTTCACACTCAGCGACGAAATCCCTCGAGTCGTAGCCCCTGTCCGCTCCCAAACTCAGGTGCCGACTCCCGAGTACCTGCGTCAGCATGTCCAGTGCTGCGTCACGTTCAGCCATCCCGTTCGCCTCGGTCACCCTGAAGTCACTCGCCAGCACATGCCTGTTCTACATAAGCGCATGCGCCATCCGCCGCAGCGAACTAGCCTCGCATCCTTACCCTTGCCCTTCCCCGTCAGTCTCGCATCAGGATCGGTCGTGCTCTTGGCAGAACGTGCTCGCACTCATGATCGAGTACATCAGATCAAAGTCGCCGGACTTGCAGTCAAGGACGTAGTCACCGACGCGCTTAATGATCCTGAGTGGGTGGTCCAGTGGGACACGTTCTCAAGGTTGACGAAGACGAGCATGGTGGAATGGGGATTGGGCCAGCTCCTCGTGAGGTGTTCTTCTGGACAGTTGGGAGGCCGAAACCAATGTATCCCATCAACCTAGAGAACGAGGATTCACGCCACCCTTTTTCAGCAGCCTGCTAGGCTCTGTTGCGCAACCAGCCATCTCTACTTCTGCGACGCGCGTAAAGCCTATCTGCACATACTGCGAACAGCGTCATGCATTGACGCTCTCCTCTGTCTCTCGTGTATTGTGGTTGCAGATTACGGTACACTTCGTCGAACGTCCCCTTCATCACGCTGTACCACATTGCAAGGGAGTGCCTTGAATATTCTGGAACACACAGAGAGCCTGAAAACTTCGGTTGCAATAGGACTAAGCTACTTATCTGAAGGACTCGATGCCAGTCTAAAGAGATACACGACCGACACTATAATCCCCACTCTATCGGCGCTCCTTCAGGCACTGTGTAACGAAATCGAACAGTACCACGCACTTAATGACCTAGCGCCGGATCGCGCACAGGCACCAGCATACGTCGTTCACTATACGACCGTTTCCACCGTGGTATCAATGCTTCAGGCTCAAGCCATAAATAGAAAAACGAAGGAGACAGAGGGTAAAGAACAAGGAAACTTTGCGTACTCGCAAGAAGCTTCACTTCGCCTCTATGATTCTGCCCACTTCAATGATCCTGATGATGGAAACTATTTGGGTCGCCAGCTGAGTAAATCAGCCAAATATGCTTGGCTGACGCCGAGCACGAGAACACATGCCTATATCGCTTCATTCATGATTCCTGACGATGATCCCGATGCGGCAAGTGACAACCTGGTGTTTTGGCGCACCTATGGCAGGGAAGGAGAAGGCTGTTCCCTGAAATTGAGGACTCCAACTGCCAAATTAAGCAGAGTTCTCTACAAGCCAAAAGAGTTGGAACGTACCGAGAGGGCTTTCTACCCCGTATTGGATGTCCTGGACCCGTTAGTGAGTACTACCGATCCATGGATCAAAGACACGCTCAGGGAGGCATTCTGGAAATCCCTAGGAAGGATTCGGTTCTTGTACAAGAGCCCTGCGTATGACTACGAACGAGAATGTCGCCTCGTGATTCCAAGAACAGAGATCACTGCTGAACGAATCTCGTTTGACTTCAGGTCCGACGGTAGCTCTTCTGGACGCTTGAGGCACTACTGCGAGGACGAAGTCCTCAGAGTCGATGAGATACTTGGCTCTGGCAGTTCAATCACCATCGGACCGTCGGTAGCTGACAAGGAGGATCTTCAGCAATCTCTCGAGATACTTGGGAGGAGGGCAGGCCTCGGCGTAACCGTTAGGCCCTCTGGAATATCCTACCGAAGAGTCTAACGATGCGTAGCCAAATCGATTGCAAAGTGGATTCTCTTGGATTGGCCCCTTCGCCAATCAAGTAGAACGGCTTCTCAGAATCACCTTGAGCCCGACGTGCGCGGAACGAACAGTTGGCCTCGCAACTCTTGTTGATAACCCGTGTTTCCCCGGTGACGAATTGATACTCCTGTTGTTTCACTAGCGGCCACCAGCTATTGGCTAGTAAATACCGGAGCATCAGATTCACTGCCATACTCGCAACACTTTGGCTGAAAGGAAATACGTTCTCGTTGCCTCCTCGGGCTTCCGAAGGCAAAGCCTTCACATAGGAAGGATCGTCAAGGGAACCGTCCAATTCCATGACTACAGAGCTTGAGTTGTACTGTCCGTTACAGCGTAGGCATTGATGATATGGCGTTACGATATGAGCACGCCAATGTGCCGAAAAGAACTTTTCTGTCCGGTAGTCTGTTTCGACATTGACCCCTCCATCAATCACGGGGATCAAATGTGCTTGTGCAATGTAGTTCAGGACGTCTCTTGGGATAGGTCTATCGACACAGCTAAAGATAATGTCGCAGTCTAGGGCAGCTCTATATGCTCCACTGTTTTGGACCGGAAGGGGGAAGGTGGCAATCTGGATACTCTTGGAAGTGGAGTGCAGTCTCATTAACCGTGCAGCAAGATCAACTTTAAGCTTGCCTATGTCACGCACCGTTCCGTAAAGCAATCGGTCCAGGTTATGTTCTTCGACCCTATCTGGATCGATCAATGTGACCTTTGATACGCCGATGCGAGCCATTGCTTCGGCGACGATAGTGCCCACGCTGCCAAGACCTACGATCCCAAAGTGCAAGCGAGAAATGGTGTTTTGCGACTCGCCCCCCCATGTGTCGAAAGTCCGCCTGAGAATATCTCTTCGTAGTTGAGCGGGTGCTAGTTCGTCGTTAAAGTCAACCCTATAAGACTGTGGCCCCAGCACGCGGACTTTTTGACACCAGTTGCGATGCATATAGTCGCTGCGTCTTTCCCAGAATCGTGCACTCCAATAGCCATCTCTGCCTATCGTTAACCCCACCAGCGGTAAGCCTGTCGCCCCTGCAGGATATGCTAGGACATCGCGTTCCGCCTCAATATCAGCGGTACTCATACCTTGCCAACCTGGGCCAGGATGACTATGCATAAATGCCAAACCAGCTTCCTCTCGACGTGCGACCTGAATCGCACGGCCCACGAATGAAGGCTGGAAACTGGCGTTGCCATGTAGGAGGCGTTCATCCTGCTCCGGTAGGATGACTTGGTCAATTAGAGCCGTAAGTCGCTGTTGTCCGGTAGACGGACGCCACAGCGCGAAGCACAGATCCTCCTGAAGCACGTCTTGCTTGTAATGCTGAAGCAAGTGCCCATTTGAGACTGAATCGGCTTCTGCGGTCAGAGTTACCTCGAACCTCATACGTCCTTCCAGATTCGTCTCAGATGCTCCTTAATGTAAGCATCCATATGCTTTGTCGGCAGCCTGTCCCATAGATCCCCTGGTGGTCTACTCATGGCAAGCCAAGCACGTTCCTGTAACTCATACCCTCGAGTCACTCCGCCCTTACCATCGTCAATTGGTGGAGACACGTGGATCCAATGGGGAGGGTACTCCGGGTACCCTTCTTCTTGGAAGCTGATGCCAACTTCGATCTGCGCACCTTTATGCGAACCAGTTTCGATTGTGTATTCGAAAGATACGACTCGCCCCTGAGGACTATCGAATTCCCACGTCTGGTATCCTAGAAATTCTAACTCTCCGCGCGCTCGGTCGATGCTATTGGACATCTGATTGCACTAGGCTACCTGTGTAGGTGTGGTGGGGATCGTGATGAAAACGTTGTCTTCCGAGAGATCAACCCAGGCATTCTGTCCGTACTGGCCCTTGTCTCCTTGCAAAATGTACTCTTCAGGGTTGCCTGGCATAGCACCGACCTTCTTAGCTAGCTCTAGGATGTCGTGCGCGAGAACCCTCTGTTGAGTGGTGGCAATCTCAATCCCGTTCACCTTGAAAGCAAAGTGCTTCTCTTCTTGTTTGTCTGCGTTAGTCATTTCAGACCTCGTCTTGCAGTCTTTTCTAAAGATTGGGCTCACGTCTAACTGGAAGTTTGCGTGCGGCTGATCTGCAAACGACATGCTCAAGTTTTGCCACGTTCACTTCTCCTCTATTGTGGGATCGCCGCCACCCGGCATTGCATGACTTGGGTGATTACGCAAGTCTACTATACACTTAACTTGCCTATTTGCGCAACTACCCAGATATCAGCTCCATTTGGCCGTTGCGATGCTCCCGAATGATACCCAAATCTTGGAGGCGAATACGTAGCGTCGAATGTGAAACTCGCCATCTGTTGGCAGTGCCTGGCATGTCTTTGAGCACTTCATCAGTATTAGCTTGGCGTACCAGATCTTCGGGCAACAACAGGTGCGCCGCGAACTTGTTCGCGTTCATTTCCCGTATCCGAAGAATCTCTGGCAACCCTGATGACTTGCGATAGTAGCAGTACGACATCTGAGAATGCCCCTTGAGATCCAGAGCAAGCTGATCAGGGTCGTCGGCGTCGTAAATCCAGTGTCCCAATTCGTGGGCCAAGGTGAAGCGCTCTGGCCCCATGTATTGCTCGAACAGAGCCTGGTGGCGCATATTGAGCACAATCCGCCGATGACTCGGTGCCAGAGCACCGAGGATAACGGTACCGGAAGGTTCCGGTACATCCTCCCAGAGAATCTCTAGGCCGTAGGTTTGCTCAATTATCAGCTCGATCGGCACAGGCAAGGCCACGGGCGTACCGGCTGCTGACGAGTGCCGGGCAAGGACGATGCTTGCGCTCATCGCGTGATGGTGATCGGGACGAGGGTATGCTTGGCGAGGCATTAGGTTCCACTCCTTTTCCATTGGCGCAGGTACTCAAGGGAGCCCTTCGGGTCCGATGCGAGCGTCTCCATCAGGTCCGGTGGCATCCGCCTCGCTGCCAGCAGAAGTTCGTCGAAGTTCCAGTCTAAGACTGCTGCGATGGAACGCAGAAGCTCATCGCTCGGACTTTCACGACCGGCTTCTATTTTCGAGATATGCGGAGCACCGACGCCAACCTCCACAGCGAGGTCGCGCTGAGTCATGTCCCGTTTAAGTCGTTCACGTCTGATGCGCTGGCCTATTGGCTCTATGCCATCCATGATTTCCATTATCGGTGATATTGTGTAGTTGCGCAATTACTACATGCCTCGGGATAAGAGCCTTTCCGCCACGAGTATTGGTCCTGTCCGCTGGCCAGTCCCGGCCACTAAACGTGAACAATCGGCGGAGAGTGATAGAGCAACACGGCAAAGCAGGAGCGTTCACCCCAACTCAGTTACAGGTTTAGCTTACAGCCACACAACCATCGTGTCGCAAGGTTTTCACTAATGGCCTTAAAGGTCGGGGCCACTCTCCCTCCAGAATCACAGCCACCTTACTGCACCGACGCCAAGCCCCCGGTCGGGACCAGCACTAGCAGGCTGCGGAAGAACGGGTCCCAGAGCAGTGTTGGGACCGCATCGGCTGCATATAGCCGTCCTTGGGGAGACTTTTCGGACTCTGGCAGCCTCAGATTCGGTCCTCAGAGGCCCAACCAGGGTCTGAGGGGCGCACCTCGGCCACGGCACACTAGCTGAAGTCAGACACCTCGGCCTCCCGATCTGCTACCAACCTCGAAATCCTCACCTAGTTGTATGCTGTCGGAACCAGCTCTCCACACAGCCCGGGCCTTCCAAACCCCACGTACCTATTCCTCCTTCGCCCGTGGAGTCATCGTCCTCGCGACGCCTGAAGCTCTTTATGCAGGCTACAGACTCTATCAGTGGCCCATGCGCATTGAAGTGCTCACTTGACATCAATCCATGACGGTCTGCCCCGTACGCCACGTCCTAGAATAGCTTCATTCCCACCTTGTGCCGAAGCAACCTTCTCCTATTCCTGGTGAACACCGTTGCGTCGAAGCTCGACTCTATCAGGTCCATGTCCAAGAATCAGCGACAGTGCAAGTTGTAACCGAGCTCCTTGTAGAACGCTTTCTCACTCCTGATCGAGTACAGAGAGAGCAGCGGCAGAGACTTGAGCAGACGCTCAGGTGGCACCGATGCACGATCGATCTTCGAGTACGTCTGGTCGAAGTCGCCGGACATGCGGCCGAGGACATCGTCAGCGACACGCTTGATGATCCCGAGTGGATAGTTAGGTGGGACGCACTCGTCGAGGTTGACGAACCCGAGCATGGTAAACGGTGGATCACGCCGGCCTCGCATGGGACGTTCCTCTGGGCCGCTGGACTGGTGAAGGCATAGAATCCCGCCAACCAGGAGAGCGACGCCTCAGACCGCCTCTTTCAGCAGCCTATTAGGTCTGGCTGTCAGTCGAGGTGCAGGAGTCCCAGGCGCAGGGCATCGACCACGGCTTCGAGCCTGGTGGTCGCGCCAAGCTTGCTGCGAAAGTTGCGTATGTGATTGCGGACCGTGTGAGGGCTGATGTGTAGCGCGGCCGAGATGTCGGAGACCTGGTTGCCCAGTGCGACGAGTCGCAGGACTTCCAGCTCCCGCCGCGTCAGGGATGGAGTCTCTGACTGTGCCGAACTGGTAGAGGACCTGTCTGACACGATGTCGTAGCCACCTCGGGTGAGCTCATGCCTTACCGATTCGGCAGCCTCGTCGTGTCCGTCTGATTCGGGTCCGTCAGAGAAGAGATGGACAAGCAAAGGAGCGTCATTGCCGCCGCCGCCGATAACCATTGGCGTCAGAGAGACCGACTTGCGCGTGCCTGACTCGCAGAGCATCTGCAATCGGAGCGTGCCCGGTATCTGACCTGCCTGCAGACAGCGGATGGATGGGCAGCCAGCCTCGCATTCCGGGGTCAGGCTGCCGGCCTTCAGGCCGACCAGCACCTCGCTGCAGCGTCGCCCGAGAACCTGCTCCGCTGAGTATCCCAGTATCTGCTGGGCGCTCCTGTTCCAGAAAAGTACCCTCTGCTCCACGTTGACGGCGTATGCGCCAATGCTCGCTGTCGAAAGTGATTCGAATATGGATTCAGGGAACAAGGTGTGCTGCCTCAAAGCTGCCGTCGGAGATACGAGCTGACGGCCTCTCTCGATATTCTACTCCTTTGTAACGATAACTACCCAGCGCCTGCGTTCGAAAGTGCGCGCGTGAGGAAAAGACGCAGGCTCGCCAAATCAGGTCGCATTGCACCCCCGAAATGTCGAATTATGGCACCAGAATCACCCAAGCCATACGAGGTTCTTCCCGGCAATATCGAAAATCGCAGGTGTCGGTAGGGAAATGCCACTGTGCCTGTACTAACATAAGTCGCGATTATCTCATTTACAGTGTTATGTAAACGTTCATTAACTAAAATTACCAAAATACTAGAAAATTCCAGCAGAATTACTTATCTGACACCTTGCCACTATCAAGTAGGGGTTATCTATAATTCTACCTGGCCTGGTCACCCGTCGCTGAGCCATCTCCTCCCGACGAGTCTCCAGGTCGCTGCATGCAGAAGCGTGTGGAACGCGGGGGGATTCCCGACTCGTTGGGTAGCGTTCCATCCGCATAGACCTCCGGGTCAACGCTATCGCGGTTCTCGCCAACCATGACTGCGAAAGGAACATAGCCAATCGCCCCTGTGCAGGTGCGTGAACTGAAAGACTGCCGCGGTAGCCCCTGGTAACTCAGCCGGCGCAGTCCGCTTCAGCACCAGCCTCACCAGGGTCGAAGACAGTCAACTGCCAAGGGGAGTTACGAAAATGGTGATCTCGTCGGCGCCTTCATCCGACATCAAACCACAAGCCCGACACAACCTGTGCCCACGCTGCGACGCATCCCTGGTTTCCACCTATTACGAACCGCAGTGTATGCAGTGCGGGTACGTCGACTACAGCTACTCGCCGCCCACCCGGATCGGCAGGAAGAACCTGATGAGCTCCAGCACCCGCTACGTGTTCAGGTACATAGGCGATTTCCCGAAGTTTGCCGAGACACTGGCCCACGTTCAGGTGCGGCGACTACGCAACCGCATCGTCTTCGGAGTAACGTGCCCGTTCTGCGAGGACGAGGTGGACATGGAGCAGACCTCACTGAGCGGTAAGCGCAAGCAGATCCGTGAGGAGAGATACCGGTGTGAATTCGGTCACCGCGTGTCGCTGATCCCGCGCAGGGACGGCAGCATGGGGTGGAAGTAGCCGCCCGGACTTAGATTACTGGAACGAAACAAAGGCGCCGGTTACGACCTGTAGTACGGACACCTGGCCGAACCGGCGCCTGGACTCGTCAGAGACCTCGTCAATTCGAACTGCGACGGCAGGGGCGCCGGTCCCTCAGCTCATCCCGCGGGCTGTGATCTGCCGACCGTTGAGCGGCTGGAGCGGACGGCTGTTTGTGCCACCGCCCGTCAGAGCGGCAAGCTGTGTCACCTGGTCGGCCGAGACCTCCAGAGCTTCAGACATAACGTGCCAGCGGACACCCTCGGTGTACGGAGGAGTGGTCAGAGAGCCGATGTAGGAGTAGTAGCCCCGACCTTCTGGCAGGAAAGCGTCTGCGCCCAATCCTGAAGCTGGGGCCGCTGCTCCATCCTGGTCGGGAGCTGAGTCGATGATCTCCTGGATGGCGGCGTTGGCCTCGCCCTCGCGAAACAGCACACCGACAACGGCGATTCGGCCGGACTCGTCCCTGTGGACCAGGTGCATCTCCAGGGCGAAACGCTCGCCCTCAATCGTGTGCTCGCTGGGATTGTGGGAGTGGGCCTCGGCAACATGGTACGACCGCCCGTCCAGAACGATGCCGCCGCCGTCTTCGTAGTTGACCCTGACGAACTCACCCGCGTTGGCAAGGTTATCGGCCTTTCCATCGTACTCGAAGCGCAGGTTTACCTCGCCGCCGGAGACGTACCCAGTTATGTCGACAGGTGACTGCTGTTCCATTTGCTTTCCCTATGACTATAGACTCATTAACCAGCATATTGGTCTATATCTGATACTAATGGTTGCATTAGCTCAAGATTTGGTCAATATACGCGTGGCAGATCACATCAGAAGGTGCCGGCCCGCCTCTCTGATACGGTCTCGCCTCTGCTGAACGTCCGGCAGCATCTTCTTCACCAGCGCCCAGTATGCGGCCGCGTGGTTGCGGTGAGTCAGGTGGGCAAGCTCGTGTACGACGACGTACTCGATCAGCGACGGCTCCAGCGTCATGACCCGCCAGCTGAAACGGAGCGTCCCATCTGAAGAGCAGCTACCCCAGCGGCGTCTCTGATCACCGATCAGAATCCGCGATTTTTCTCCCTTGCCAAGCCTGTCCCACCAGGAGTCCACGTACTCGGGAACACGCGCATAGGCGCGGGCTTTGTACCACTCGGCTATAGCGCGATGAATTCCCTCGTGACGTTCTTCGACCGTCAACCCTCGTGGCGCTGATACATGAAGTCGCCAGCGGTCGAACTTTACACGCGATGAGCGCACATCGGCTGCCTTAACCTCAAGTGAGACATCACGGCCCATGTACGGCAGCTTCTCGCCGCTGACGAAGCGAAGCGCCTGATCCTGACGAGATCGCTCCTCGTCCAGCCTCTCGATGATCCAAGGGGCCCGGCTGAGAACGAACTCGCGCAGCCGCTTGTGCGATGTCCTCAAGGGAGCGGCAACGAGAACGTCATCGCCCCTCACGCTTATTTCGACGGTCTTCCTGCGACGTCTGCTGCGCCGCACGACGTACTCGATGGTGGTGTCGCCATATTGGACGCGGCGCGAATCAGTCACTTCGGCTCCTAGCCAACAGTGTCGAGAAGACGCCTGAGTTTGGGCAGGAGGTCCGGGATTGCGTCCTGAATTAACGACCAGATCACACTATCGCTAATGTGCAGATAGCCGTGTGCTACACGGTTACGAACCCCTATGATGTCGCGCCATGGTATATCGGGATTGGCCTCACGCACCGACGCCGGTATGTGCGTAGCCGCTTCGCCAATGAGTTCGATGTTGCGGAGCGTGGCGTCATATGTCAGAGCGTCGTTCGTGAATGAGTCTTGGTCAAGCCCATCCGTGTATGTCAGAGCTTTCTCTCCGAATTCCACCATGTCCTGAATATAGAAATACCATTGACGACCTTCGTGTTCAGAATCACACATCAATGGCGTCCCGTTCGACGTAGGGCCTTATTTCAGCGCGAACTTCCTCTTTTGTGGCGAGGTCGACCGATCGCCCAAACAAGTCCTCCAAGTAGAACTGAGCACCGAAGTACTGACGCCAGTCGGGTGGACTTGCGAACTCCACAAGGACATCAACGTCGCTTGAGTCAGTTGCCTGATCGCGAGCCAATGAGCCGTAAAGGGCAAGCTTGGTTACACCGAAACGCTGTTCGAGCGTCGGCTTGTGGGTTCTTAGCATATCGAGGACTTCGGTTCTGTTCATTGGGTTAATTCAAGCTGACGCATCAACTATGGAGATTTCCTGCCTCTGGTTTCTTCGATGTATTAGTCTATGTTGAAATCGTCATCGACAGCATCTACCAGCCCATGGCGTAGCCTATGTTGTTTTTGGCTGAGGCGGCGCCGGCTATGGTGCCGGTTTCGGAGTGGTAGCGGATGCCGAGGACCTTGCCGTTGGCCCAGTCGCCTGTCATCTCGATGTCGTGGCCGCGCTTTCGGAGCTCGTCGAGCGTCTTGCCCGGGATGCGCGACTCGACCACGACACGTCCCGGGAAGGCGTGGCGCGGGTAGAACGACGACGGGAAGTGGGTCGTGTGTACCGTCGGTGCGTCTAGGGCCTCCTGGAGGTCCATGCCGAACTCGACGTGGTTGAGGAAGAACTGGATCGTCCACTGCTCCTGTGAGTCGCCGCCCGGCGTGCCGAACGCCATGAACGGGCCTCCGTCCCTGGTGGCAATCGTCGGGGTGAGCGTGGCGCGAGGACGCTTGCGCGGCTCGAGCGCATTGGGTCGGTCGGCGTTGAGGTAGAACATCTGGCCACGAGTGCCCATCGGGAAACCCAGTCCCTTTACGACCGGGGAGGAGCCGAGCCAGCCGCCGCTCGGAGTCGCCGCGACCATGTTGCCCTCGGCGTCCATGGCGTCGAGGTGGGTCGTGTCGCCGATGTGGGCGTGGCCGAAACCGAGGTCCTTGATCTCCCTTGCGGCGACGCCAAGCGCGCGGCGGTTGTCGTCGACCACACTGATCGAAGTGTACTCAGGTACTCCGCCGCCGAGATCACCGGGTCGAAGCTCGAGAGAGGCGACTTCGCCGATCTGCCCGGCCCTCATGTTGCCGTACTCGCCGGAGAGGAGCAGGTCGAACGGGACATCGTCCATCTTTGGGTCGCCATAGTACGCCTCGCGGTCGGCGAAGGCCATCTTGGCCGACTCGACCCACGAGTGCAGGTACTCAGGCGAGTTGTGTCCGTAGCCCTTTATGTCGAGCTCTCGCAGGATGGCGAGCTGCTGCAGGAAGACGGGTCCCTGGGTCCACGACGAGCACTTGTGAACTTCGAGGCCGTTGTATTCGAGCGTCAGCGGCTCCTCGACGTCGGCGTGCCACTCAGCCATGTCCTCGTAGGAGAGCAGGCCCTTGTGTTCTTCGCCGCTTGCGTCCTCTACGGGATTGTCTTCCATGAAGCGGACGATCTTCTCAGCGATTTCGCCCTTGTAGAAGGCGTCGCGCGCGGCCTCGATGCCGGCGACCCGGCCCCGGCCCTTGGCCTCGTCTTCGGCGCGGCACATGATCCTGAGCATCTCTGCAAAGTCGGGGTTGCGCTGAATCTCGCCGAGCCTGCGCGCCTTGCCGTTGTTCAGGTAGATCTCGCCCGTCGTCGGGTACAGGTCATTGAACTTGTCCTCGCTCAGGCCAATGCGGTTGCTCATGGTCGCGTACACGGGGAAGCCGTGCTCGGCGAACTCAATGGTCGGCTGGAGAATCTCGGAGAAGCTCATCGTACCGAAGCGGGCCACTGCGGTAGCCCACGTGTCGACGGGAGCGGGCACAGTGGCAGGCAGATAGCCGTCGCCGGGGATGAGGTCGATGCCATTCTCGCGGCACCAGTCGATGGTGAACGCCTTGGGGGACCAGCCCATGCCGGAGATGGCGTAGGTCTTGCCCTCGCGGGCGGAGTAGATGAGGGTTGGGACCTCACCGCCGATGCCGCAGCTCTGCGGCTCAAGCAGCGTCTCGCAGATGCCCATAGCGGCAGCGGCGTCGATGGCGTTGCCGCCGTTAATCAGCATCCTCAGACCGGCGGTCGCGACGAGATAGTGTCCCGCCGTCACCACGCCGCGGTTTCCCATGATTACAGGCCTGGTTGTGAAAGTCGCCATAGTGGGGTCTCCTTCCGTTTCGGCCCGTCTTGAGTCGCGGCCCGATGGTTGAGCCAATCGTATATCGTGGGGCGTAGTTTGGCTATATGGGTTGCGGGCGGGACGCCCCCGCCACGGTGGAGGGTGAAGTTAATCGAGATTTGGTTGAGGTCATGGTTATCTCCCTCACCCCAACCCTCTCCCGCTGGGAGAGGGGGTAGTTGGCGGGTGTGTCTGTCGAGGCTATGGGTGGGGGGTCAAGGGTAAATGCTAGTATCAGGTCTTCTGGGAGGGGTTCAGAGGTACTAATGGGTGCATAAGGTTGAGTTAATTGAGTTGTTTCGTATCAAGTTCATTGCTATAATGTGGGTACGTAAATCTGTGCCATCCGATCAATTGGTCGGACGGTGTGAGAACAGAGGTAATGGACATGGTACTACGCCCAGACAACTTTACTGAGCAGGCGCAGGAGGTTCTGCGGGAGTCGCAGGAGGTCATGCGCCGGTATCGACACACGCAGTGGGACGCGGAACACATCCTGATGGCGCTGCTGGAGCAGGAGAAGGGGGTCTCGATGGACGTCCTTTCCGAGCTGAGCGCGCCGGTCGAGGCGATCCGCGCGAGCCTGCACAGTGCAATGGACGCCGGCCCCAAGGCGGTTCAGCAGACGAACCAGGTCTTCCTGACGCCCAGGGCCGAGGCGACGCTGAATCGCGCGAAGGCCGAGGCGGACCGCCTGGGAGACGAGTTCATCAGCGCGGAGCACCTGCTCATCGCTCTCACTCACGAGCAGCAGGGACCGCTGGCCCACATCCTCAAGCAGTACGGGGTGGACACCGAGAAGGTGTACCAGGCGCTGCAAAAGATACGCGGGAGCCACCGAGTGACAGACCAGAGGGCGGAGAGCCGCTACAGGTCGCTCGACAGGTTCAGCATTGACCTGACTGAGCTGGCGTCGACGGGGCAGCTAGACCCTGTCATCGGACGCGAGGCCGAGGTGGCGCGTGTGATGCAGACCCTCATCCGCCGCACCAAGAACAACCCGGTGCTGATCGGCGGCGCGGGAGTCGGCAAGACGGCAATCGCCGAGGGGCTGGCACAGTGCATCGTGTCCGGCAATGCGCCGGAAGAGCTGAGAGACAGGCGTGTGCTCGCGCTCGACATGGGCGCGCTGGTGGCAGGCGCCAAGTTCAGAGGCGAATTCGAGGAGCGTCTGAAGGCCGTGATGGACGAAATCCGCGAGGCCGAGGGCGAGATTATCCTGTTCATCGACGAGCTGCACACCGTGGTTGGCGCAGGAGCGGGTGAAGGCTCGCTCGACGCCTCCAACATGATGAAGCCTGCTCTCTCACGCGGAGAGCTGCAGACGGTTGGAGCCACGACGGAGGACGAGTATCGCCGTTACATCGAGCGGGACGCGGCGCTGGAGCGTCGCTTCCAGCCGGTGCTGGTGGAGGAGCCTGACCCAGAGGTCGCTATCGAGATGCTGAAGGGTCTGCGTCCCAGGTACGAGGCGCACCACAGGGTGAGGGTCGAGGACGGCGCGATCGAGGCGGCCGTGAGGCTCAGCCAGCGGTACATCTCCGACAGGCTGCTGCCTGACAAGGCTGTCGACCTGATCGACGAGGCGGCGTCCAAGCTGCGCATCGACTCGCAGTCGAAGCCGTCCGACGTGGTGGAACTGGAGGCGCAGATCCAGCGGCTGGAACACGAAGAGCTGGCTGCATCTCAGCGTGCTGACTACGAGGAAGCCGCGCTGCACAAGTCAGAGAGGCTGCGGCTGGAGGAGGAGTTGTCCACCCTCACCCCAACCCTCTCCCATCAAGGGAGAGGGGGAAGTGGTAGCGGCGACATGCCTGACGGGGATCACGCGATGGTCGTGACCGCGGAGCAGGTCGGCGCGTTGATCGCGACGTGGACCGGCATTCCGGTTGACCGGCTTCTGGAGACGGAGGCGGAGAAGCTGCTCCACATGGAGGAGCGGATACACCAGAGGGTGATCGGGCAGGACGCCCCGATCACGGCGGTCTCGGACGCGATTCGTCGCGCAAGAGCCGGGCTGAAGGACCCGAAGCGTCCAATCGGCAGCTTCATATTCCTCGGGCCGACGGGTGTCGGCAAGACCGAGCTTGCGCGATCGCTGGCAGAGTTCCTGTTCGACGATGAGCAGAACATGGTGCGTGTCGACATGTCCGAGTACATGGAGAAGCACACCGTTTCCAGGCTGGTTGGCGCGCCTCCGGGATACGTGGGCTACGATGAGGGCGGACAGCTCACCGAGGCCGTTCGCAGACGCCCGTTCAGGGTTATCCTGTTCGACGAGATCGAGAAGGCGCATCCGGACGTGTTCAATATCCTGCTGCAGATCCTGGAGGACGGCAGGCTGACCGACGGCCACGGTCGGACCGTGGACTTCCGCAACACGCTGGTCATCATGACGAGCAATCTGGGCACAGGTGTCGAAATGCGGGAGGCGGTCGGATTCCTGCGGGACGCAATCGGAGGAGACGACTCCGCCAGGCGCAAGGCGGCGGTCGATGAAGCACTCAAGCGCGTGTTCAGGCCGGAGTTCCTGAACCGCATCGACGAGACGATCGTGTTCGACTCGCTCTCTGAAGAGGAGACGAGACAGATAGTCGACATCATCTTCGCCGAGGTGTCGGACCGGCTGGCCGAACATGGCGTGACGATCGACCTGACGGACGAGGCTCGTGACTGGCTTGCGAGCGAGGGATTCGACCGGGTGTACGGCGCCCGCCCGCTGAGGCGCGTGGTGCAGAGGTCGGTCGAGAACCCGCTGTCGAGGCTGATACTCGGGGGCGAGTTCGTGTCCGGGGACCACATACGCGCTGATGTGGACGGAGATGGTGGGCTGGCGTTTGAGAAGGTTGAGGAGCCGGTGCTGGCGGAAGCATCATAGAAGTGAGAAATGTAGGGGCGGTTCGCGAACCGCCCCTACGGTGTGAATGGAACCCCGCTGATGGTAACTGTATAGGTTGAATTTTCCGGGTGAACAGAAGGATGCCGTGGTCAGGGGCGTGCGGCTCCGGTATATCGAGGCCGGAGAGGGCACGCCCCTGGTGCTTGTTCATGGGCTGACGTCGTCCAAGGTGGCCTGGCGGGCGAACATCGAGGCGCTTGCTGAGCGTCATCGGGTGTACGCCGTCGACCTGCCGGGTCACGGGGACTCGGAGAAGTTCGGGATCAACTTCGAGTCCGACTTCATCGTGGGGTTGATGAGAGACTTCGTACTGGGTCTCGGACACGAGCGGGTGGCGATGGCAGGCATCTCTCTAGGAGGCGGTGTCAGCCTGTTCACCGCGCTTGAGCATCCGGAGATGGTGTCGAAGCTGGTGCTGTGCGGCAGCGGGGCGCTTGGGCAGGAGATAGCCAAGGTCATCCGGATTGCGTCTCTGCCTCTCGTTGGGGAGTTCATGCTTGGAGGGCCGCTCGACAACGTCGGCGCCATGGCGCGGAAGTGCTTCTACGACAAGAGCCTGTTGCCCGGCGAGGTGGTCGATGAGCTGCGACGCATCAACGGTCTGCCGGGAGCAAGAGATGCTGCGCTGACGATAATCCGCCGTTACATCGGCGTGAGGGGTGTGCGGAGTCCTTACGTCATGACGGGGCGGCTGAGTGAGCTGCAGACCCCCACGATGCTGTTCTGGGGCGCGGACGACGAGATCATCCCGGTTGAGCACGCGCATCGGGCGTCGGAGTTGATTCCAGGGGCCGGGCTGCATGTGTTCGAGAGGTGTGGTCACTGGCCGCAGATGGAGTTCCCTGAAGAGTTCAATAGACTGATGCTGGAGTTCCTGGAGGGGTGACGGCGTATCACCCTCACCCTAACCCTCTCCCGTCAAGGGAGAGGGGACAGCTTCACCATCAGACCGCCGAATTCTCTAGGACTGCATGTCTTCCATGATCAGGCGGGCGACCTGGCGGCCCATGCGGACGCTGTAGTTGGTGCCGCGGTCTTCGGGGTAGATCTGAGTGGTGTTGGCGAGGTAGACGCCCTTGAACGGTGTGCGGTGGCTCGGGATGTGCTGGGAGTAGTTGACTCCGATCACTGGCTGGGCGCCGTCGACGCGGTGGTGGTAGCTTCGCTCGATCCAGTCGAGTTCGAAGTCGGGGTTGACCTTCCTGAGGTGGGGAAGGTACTCGTCGAGCAGGTCCTGGTGCTCCATACGGTACAGCGGGTGGTCGGTCGTCAGGTAGTTGGACAGGTAGACGATGTGCTTCCCGCCGTAGTGCTCGGGGCCGATGAGGTTGGTGTGCTCGATTACGCCGACGAAGGGGATGGACCTGTCGGCGACGTTCAGCCAGTAGACGTGGGACAGCGGCCTGTCCAGCACGAGGACGATCAGCACGGCGGACATATAGCGGGCTCGGTCGAGCCTGGCCTGGTAGTCGTCCGGCAATGTCGGGACGAGCCGGGTGAAGACCGGGGATGGGGTTGTTGCCAGGACAGCGTCATACACCTCCTCGCGCGGGGCATCATCTCCCATCTGGACCTCGACGCCTCGGGCTCTGCCATCTTCGACGAGGATGCGGTTCACGGATGCAGACGTGTGGACCTCGCCGCCGAGGTCGCGGATCCTGTCGGCGAGGGTGTCGAAGACGAGTCCGAAGCTGCCCATCGGGTAGCCGAGCATCTCGCGCACCATGCTCTTGCCACGCGACGCGACGCGGGTGTTGATCTTGCCCCACACCCAGGCCATGGTGACGTCACGGTAGTAGTTGTCGCCGAACTTGCCCCGTAGCATGGGTTCCCAGAAGGCGTCGTAGACGCTCTGGCCGCCGTGGCGTCGGAGCCACTCGTCGGCGGTGACGCCCTCGTACTTGCGCCAGTCCTTCTGTCGCTGGAGGTACAGGGTGGTGAGTCCGAGGCGTATGCGATCGGGCAGGCTCAGGGGCTTGAACTTGAGCAGGTCGACGGGGGTGACGAAGTCGTAGATCCGGCCGTCGTGCAGCGTACCGACAGTGGAGTCTATCCAGCGGATGGTGTGGCCGAGACCGATCTCGTCGACGAGGTCGATGATGTCGGTATCGGAGGTGAACCAGTGGTGGTAGCCGCGTTCGAGGCGTTCGCCGCCGACGTCGAACGTGGATGCGTGACCGCCGATGAAGGGGGCGCGCTCGTAGACGACGGCGTGGTGGCCCGCCTTGAGGAGGTCGTAGGCTGCCGGGAGGCCTGCGGCGCCGGCGCCGATTATGGCTACTTGCATGGTGGAACCTTCGGCAGTCTTGAAGTCTGCGTTTCACCCTCACCCCAGCCCTCTCCCTGAGGGAGAGGGGGTAGTTGGCAGGTGTTGACGGCTGCTCGCACGCTCATAGTCCGCTGTCCTCTTGGTTTGCGGGTTGGCTTTCCTGGCGTTGGCCCTCGCGGGAGAGGCGGCGGAGGGAGACGTGGGCCGTCCACAGGAAGATCTGGCCGAGGATGATCATCGGGAGCAGAATCACGGCGTGAACGATGACGGCGAATCCGGCTGCTGCGGGTCTCTCGGCGGTGGACAGCGGACTCAGCACGAGGGTCTCGCGGGCGATGATCTCGAAGAGGCCGAGTCCGCCGGGGGCTGCGGGAACGGATGCGCCGATGTTCGTTATCGAGGTCACCAGGACCATGTTGGCTGCCATTTCCCAAAGGTTGGCGTGAGCCTCCTGTATTCCGAATGGGAAGGCCATTATCCAGAAGACGGCAGCCTCGGTCAGCCAGATCGGGATGGACAGGACGAACAGGAGCGCCAGCTTGCGGGGATCTCGCAGTGGCTCCAGTCCCTGCAGCAGCATTCCGGTGAGTGAGTCTGCCATGGACTTCAGACGCTCTGGAAGAGGTCGTGCCAGGAGGAGAGCAAAGGCGCGGGCACGTTCGGGATAGAACGCCAGCAGCACCAGTGCCCCGAACGCGGTAACGAACGGCAGGGTGAACCCGAGCAGGAGTACGATCTCGGGGACTCCGAAGCGTTCTCCGAACGACTGGACTAGTCCGGTAACCGGGAAGAACACTGCGACGATCGCGACGAAGAACAGCAGCGTCAGGGCGTCGAATACGCGCTCGACAAGTACAGTCACGAGCGCGGACGCCTTGTTGATGCCCTCTCGCTCTCCGACGTAGTAGCTGCGCACGAGTTCGCCGACACGCATCGGAAGCAGGTTGTTCACCATGTAGCCAATCGTTACCACCGGATACAGCCTCATCGTGCTGACGGGCTTGAGGTGCCGCAGCATCACGGTCCAGCGCATCGAGCGGAAGTAGACCGACAGCAGGTACATGCCAACCGCCGGGATAGTGAACCAGTAGTTGGCGCCGCTCAACGCCTCCAGCATTCGCCGCACGTCTACTGTGAATACGAACACCGCGAGCAGGGCGATGCTGATGCCTATGCCGATCAGGTACTTCATGTGGGAGTCAGTTTAGCGGTGTAGGTGGGGGGATGTCAGGGGTGGGTACTAGGATGGGAGGCTGACTAAGTGGGGCTCTTCCGAGATTCAGGCCCTTCAGGTTTCACCCTCACCCCAGCCCTCTCCCTGAGGGAGAGGGGGTATGTTGGAGGCCGTTCAGGGGACTAAGGGGATGCTCTGTAGTCCAGGGGGACGTCTGCTTTGATATAGAGGTAGGAGTCTTCGCTGCCGAGGCGGTCTCGGATGCCCTCGCGGTTCAGCCAGTAGTCCATTGCCCTGCGCCAGGAGGACCTGTCGAAGATCGCTCCGACGAACCTGGATGGGGTTAGCTCTCGGTAGATGTGCTCCGGGAACCACCAGCGGTGCCTGATGCGCTCTGCCCTGCCGTACAGGTCTGCCAGACCCTCGTCCGCAGAGCTTCGGTTGTTGCTGTGCACGACGACAACGGGTTCGCTGGGGGCGGACTCGAACGAGTTCGAGTTGTATGTCGGGAAGCGAACGCTTTGGGCGTCGCGGAAGTACCAGACCCAGGGCCACGAGAACCCGGACGTGCCATCTATGGCGACCTGGACCTCACCCTCCTGGTTGGCCTGCTCGATTGAGTCCAGCAGTCGCGGCACATCGGGAGAGGTCTGGGTGTAGACGATCATCTCGACGGGGACGTCGCCATTCATGTAAGAGGCGACAGCGCCTGCCCTCACGGATAGCACAAGCAGAATTGCCGCGACCATCAGCAGCGAGATGCTGGCGACGTTCACTTTGCCCATCGAGCGTGACATGAACACCGCCATGGCCACCATGCCTACTCCCATCACGGCCAAAAGAGCCTGGATTCCGACGTCCATGAGCGTGTTTCCGGTCGGATTGTAGAAAGCGAGGTTCCACAACAGGACGATGAAGAGCGGTACGCCCGGTATCAGCAGGTAGCCGCTGTGCTCGATTGCCTTGCGCCACTCGATCCGCTTTGCGACGTCTGACAGGAACATGCCGGTGAGGACGATGAATGGCAGCGTGATGTTGACGAGCAGCCACGGCATCTTTTCGCTGGCGATCGTGTAGAGCAGGAACGTGGTCACGGGCCAATAGACGAGGAACGCGCTGAACCTGTCGCGGCTGCGCAGGAAGTAGACCATTCCGATGATGCCCACGAAGAAGGGCAGGAACTCGTACACGGACATCGTGACGAAGTAGTAGTACCACGGCTGCCCGCCCCGGCCCTCGCCCTGCTGGACGATCCAGTATCCGAGGGCCTGCCAGATGCCGCTCTTGATGCCGCCGTAGAAGTTGGTGAGGAACGTGGTGTAGAGCAGCGTCCAGATGGTGTAGAAGATGAGCGCACATCTCCACCATACCGACCAGTTCCAGCGGTACCCAATGTAGGCGGATAGGGCGAACATTCCGACCACGATCATGAAGGCGATTACGTTGCCGCCGCCGACCGGGTCTCCAATCCTTGCGCTGCCCTCGGGGGCGGCGAGCACGAGTCCGGTCCAGTGAAGCAGAGGCGTCTCCTGGAGAATCGCGCTGAACGCGGACCACACGGGCAGCGTGACAGCCACCAGGAAGACCACGAAGGCTGCTGGACGGGACAGGTTAGCCAGATCGATCTTCTGGTCCCTGTCCGAGTACCAGAGGGTCCGTACGACTCGCCAGACGGCCACCGGCGGAGAGACGCCCTGTACCTCCACCGGGCGGAGCGCGGTATTGATGTAGGGCCGTGCCGCCAAAAGCAGGCACCAGAGGCCGAGAGTGCCAACCACTAGGTAGGCTGACTCCTTGGTGGCGAACGCAAGAGCAAGCAGTCCGGCAGCGATGTACAGGTATCGGTGGCGAGCCTCGTCTAGGTACTTCCACATGCACATGACGAGTCCGAACGTCCACACGGCCATGAGTATGTCGTTGCGGGCGAAGCGGCTGAAGTACAGGACCGCGGGTGAAGCGAACAGGAGCAGCGAGACCGAGAGCGCTCCGACTCGTCCCAACCTCTCTCTGAAGAGCAGGGGCATCGCTATCAGGACGGTGCCCATGATGGCGTACAGAAGGCGCGCGGTGACGTCGCTGTCGCCGAAGATGAGGAACAGGGCGGCGTTCGCCTCGAACTGGAACGGTCCGTGCATCATCGGGTTGTGGATGTACTCCATGCCAGAGAACAGGTTCCAGGAGTAGAGTGCGTGGAGGCTCTCGTCATGGTGCATGGCGCGTGCGCCAAGCTCCCACAGTCGCATTCCGAAGCCGACCAGTACCAGAGCGGCGTAGCCGACGGCTTCCCACCAGCGAAGGTCAACCAGCTTAAAGCTGGACATGTAAAGGAGCCGACGGAGACCCCTCACGTCGTGAGCAGTCGACTCCTCAGGTGTTGTGATTGCGATGTCGGCCATGGTCAGTCCTCAGTCTTAGTGAGGAATGGAAAGCTCACAGGGGTAGGCATTCGTACTTTTCACCCTCACCCCAACCCTCTCCCCCGGATCAAGTCCGGGGCAGGCTCTGAGGGAGAGGGGGCCTGTTGATTGACATTCAAATTTGGTGGAGAGTGGGAGGGTAGGCTCTCACTCCGCATTACTCACTCCTAAGCCTGTATATGGTCACGTCGTCCTGTTGGAAGACTGTGTTCATGAATTCGGGGAACTTGTCGAGCCCGGGACCGTCGTGGGTGAGACGCTCACGTGGACCGACGTACACATAATCTACGTTGTACTTAAGCAACAGGTTTCGGGCCTGGTCGGGATCGGTTGTCGTGTAGATGGCGGTGACATCGCTCTGGCGTCCGCCGATGGCCTCATCCGAGCCTCTCCACTGGATCTCGTGACCGGGCCAGTTGAACACGGTGGGTACGCCGGTGCTGCGAGAGATCAGTCCGGCTTCGCTCCACTCTCCAACCGATTCCAGGATGGCGGCATCTTCGGGCAAGTTCTTCCTGATGAACTCTATGGCTGCATACTCGGCGGGGCGACTGTCTCGAACGTAGGCGAGACCATCAAGTGTTGGGCGATTAGCAAATCCTCCCTCATCGACTTTGCTGGCAGCGGCGGCGGCCGGATAGTAGAGGCCGCCTATCACAAGCGCAATCGCCGCTACTGCCCAAACCGTGGAGAGTCCACGCAAACGACCGGTCAGTTGGGGTCTCAGGGACAGCCAGTAGTATATGGAGTAGCCGGAAACGGCGGCAAGAAGTATCCAGGCCTGGTAGTAGAGCTTGAACACGGTATTCATGCGCTGTCGTGGATCATCGAAGAAGTCGTCGACGTACATCAGCTCGGGGCCCATGATCAGCAGCAGGCCCAGGGCTCCAAGCGCCAGGGCGAAGCCTTTACCCGTCGGCCCTTTGAGCTTGGTCTCGTGGATTGTGGACCACACCGCCATCCCGATCAGCAGGGCCAGCGGGAGGATGTGGATGAATCGCCCTATCGGCCCTTCGGTGGCCGTCGAGGACTGCAACCTGACCAGCATCCATAGCAGGAAGGGCAGGAACGCGATGACCAGCGAAATAGCTGTCATGCGCCGCCAGTCGGGGCCAACGATGGTCTGCCAGAAGCACGCGACTATGAATGGCGCTACGAAGACCAGTACGGTGCCCCAGACCACGAAGAGATGGAAGTAGCGCGACGAAGTAGTGACGGCTCCGATCCCCTGCACTGAGCTTGTGAACTCCAGGTAGTAGGGCAAATACAACACAAAGGCGAGTGCGATCACGATCAGCGGCGTCCGGACCACTGCTAGTCCCACCCTCGCAGCAACGGACTCGGTGCTCTCCTGATCTCCACCGTTTGACCATCTGCCGGGATAGGCCTTCAACGCGGCTATGCCCACGAGTAGAGCCGAGTAGGTGGGCAGGTCCCACATGTTTGTAAACGCCAGCCCGCCGAGGGAGACCGCCATAGCTCCGATGGTGGCGTATCCCCAGGGGCCCATCCTCCGCAGGTCGGTCACTTCAGATCTGAAGAAGTTGAGCGCGAATCCCGCGGCAAGCATTGCGAAGGGGATAGCGGAGACGTGCGGGTGCAGGTCTCCGAGCATGAAGCTGAAGAACGGGAACTCGTGGATGGTGTAGTCGACTTCGGCGCCGTCCATAAAGGTGTTGATGACCCTGGTGGCCCTGAACCACCACCAGAACTCGTCAGGGTTCCAACTGTCCGTAGGCACGTCAGTCGGACCGTCGAGGCCCTGAATTCCAAGCCAGTCGTAGAAGCCCTGCGACCCGATGGCGTTGGCGTACATGAACTCGAGCACGCCCTCGAGATTGGAGACGACGATCAGCAGAAGGCCGGCCCCTATTCCGGCGAATACTGCGGTGTCCACGCTGCCTCTGTCATACCGGACCATGCTCGCCACGAATGACAGCACAGCAGCGGCGGCCATGGCAGGGACCAGCGCAAGTGAGAGGTTGTATGAGAAGTTGGAGGCGACGCCGGATAGCTCGCTGACAACTCCCATCATCCAGTAGCCGAAGTAGTAGTAGCTGATGGACTCGCCGCGCAGCCAAGGGTCTTCTGGCTGGCCGGTAGTCGATTCCAGGGACGCGTTTAGGAACGCAAAGTCCATCGGCTGCTCGGTGTGGTTTATCGCCGGGTCGTACGCCTGGAACATCGCCCAGCCCAGGAAGAAGACGAGGAACACGATCTCGGTGATCGCAATCAGCCGCCACCTGCGTTTCAGGAACGCGGTCATCTCTTCCCGATGGAGGTACAGCAGCACGGCCGACGAGGCCGCTACCAGAAACACCAGCCCAAACAGAGTCGCACGGACGCTGGGGAGCAGGTGCAGCACGCTCAGGATCCAGGCGACGTAGCCGATCAGCAGTATGCCGATGGGCTTGCTCAGGCCGTATCCCCTGTCCGACAGTTTGGGCAGCAGGAAGTAGGCGAGTGGGAAAACCGCCAGGCCGATGATCTCGACCGTTATCAACCAGAGGAGAACGTTCAACATAGCCAGACGCCATTATACGGACGAGGGTTGGTTGGTACGAGTCCACTTCCAATGTCTCTGAGGTAGTTCGTTCGTGGTGAGCCGTTCGTCCAACTCACGAGAGCCTTGTCGAACCATGAACGGGCGGCCCTTCGACAAGCTCAGAGCCTGCCCCGGAC
Organism: Dehalococcoidia bacterium; assembly: GCA_965116415.1. Lineage (GTDB taxonomy): Bacteria > Chloroflexota > Dehalococcoidia > Lucifugimonadales > UBA1123 > VXRN01. The sequence continues at coordinate 2,783,146 of OZ220693.1, read as the reverse complement.
TTGATCCGGGGGCGAACGAGGGTATGAACCATAAGGCAAATCACTTCTGTGCCTACCTCACCTGACCACGTTGCGGTAGAGTAGAGCCATGCCTGCGAATGCTTCTAAGCTGATTTCGATTGTCGAGGAGTACTTCTCGATGCTGCGCCTCACGCAGTCGACAGGGGCCGCGACCGGGGAGCAGTCCACGTACCCGGCGATCACCAACCTGCTGAAAGCCATCGGCGCGACGCTCAGACCCAAGGTGTTCTGCCTGAGCCAGATGGCCAACCAGGGAGCTGGACATCCCGACTTCGGGCTGTTCGCCGCCAGCCAGGTGCAGAAGGGCGAGCCCAAGAAGGGTCAGACTCCCGAGCGAGGCGTGATCGAGGCCAAGCCTCCAGGTGAAGACGCGCTACTGATCGCAGACAGTGACCAGGTCAGCGGCTACTGGGAGAAGTACAGGCTTGTACTGGTCACGAACACGCGCGACTTCGTGCTGCTGGGCGAGGACGCAGACGGCAACCCAGCAAAGCTGGAGACATTCAGCCTCGCGGACTCCGAGGACGAGTTCGACGCGCTGATCCAGCATCCACGGTCGTTCGCTCGAAAGGTCGGAGCCGGACTCGGCGAGTACCTGTGCCGCGCGCTGTCCCATCCTGCCTCGATTGTGGAGCCCAGGGATCTCGCGTGGCTGCTGGCGTCGTATGCGAGGGACGGACTGGCGCGAGTCGAGGCAGCCGGAGACCCGGCATCTCTGTCGGCGCTCCGCTCTGCCCTTGAGGATGCGCTCGGAGTGAAGTTCGAGGGCGACCGCGGCGCGGCGTTCTTCAGGTCGACGCTGGTGCAGACGCTCTTCTACGGCGTGTTCTCGGCGTGGGTGCTGTGGTCGCGGAAGACTCCCTCTCCGACGAAACCGTTCAACTGGCACGAGGCGACGTGGGAGCTGCGGGTGCCGGTGCTACGCTCGCTGTACTACCAGCTTTCCAATCCCAGCCAGCTTGAGCCGCTCGGACTTGTCGAGGTCCTGGACTGGACCGCAGACGCGCTCGATCGCGTGGACCGTGAAGAGTTCTTCGAGCGGTTCGACGAGGGCGAGGCGGTGCAGTACTTCTACGAGCCTTTCCTGGAAGCGTTCGATCCCGCGCTCAGAAAGCAGCTCGGAGTCTGGTACACGCCGTCCGAGGTGGTCAGGTACATGGTCGCGCGCGTGGACATGGCGCTCAGGGACGACCTGGGAATCGACGAAGGTCTGGCTGCAGAGAACGTCTACGTGCTCGACCCGTGCTGCGGCACCGGCGCGTACGTCAGCGAGGTGTTGAAGCGCATCGCCCACAACCTTCAGGGCAGCGGCATGGGTGCGCTGGTAGGGTCCCAGGTGAAGAAGGCGGCCACCGAGCGCGTGTTCGGCTTCGAGATCATGCCCGCACCGTTCGTGGTGGCGCACCTTCAGGTCGGCTTGACGATGCAGGACCTCGACGCGCCGCTGGCAGAGAATGAAACAGAGCGCGCCGGGATCTTTCTCACCAACGCGCTCACCGGCTGGGAGCCGACTGTGCAGAAGCCGTTGCCATTCCCTGAGCTGGAGGAGGAGCGAGACCGCGCCGAGAGGGTGAAGCAGGACACGCCGGTGCTGGTCATCCTGGGCAACCCGCCCTACAACGGCTACGCCGGCATGGCTGTGGACGAGGAGCGAGAGCTTTCGACCGCCTACCGGAGAACTAAGCTGGTACGCAAGCCGGAGGGTCAGGGGCTGAACGACCTGTACGTGCGATTCTTCAGGATGGCGGAGCGTCGCATCACCGAGAAGACCGGACAGGGGGTGGTGTGTTTCATATCCAACTACTCGTGGCTGGACGGGCTGTCGTTCACCGGCATGAGAGAGAAGTACCTCGAAGCGTTCGACGCTATACGAATCGACAGTCTGAACGGTGACAAGTACAGGACAGGCAAGGTGGCGCCGGACGGGTCTCCCGACCCCAGCATCTTCTCGACTCCAGGCGACCCGGTCGGCATACAGGTCGGCACGGCGATCACAACGCTGGTTCGCAAGGAAGACCACGAGCCAGTCGAGACAGTCGGGTTCCGCAACCTGTGGGGTCAGGACAAGCGCGAGGGGTTGAACGAGACGGCAGAGGATAAGCCGGATGCTTTGTACGATGAAGTGTCGCCGGTGCTGTTACTGGGCCTGCCGTTCGCGCGTATTGCTGCGAGTGGAAACTGGCATGAGTGGCCGGCGCTTCCTGATCTGTTCCCGACTGCATTCTCAGGCGTCAAGACTGCACGGGACGGGTTTCTTGTCGACGTCGATCGGGACCGTCTCGAGGCACGGATATCCGACTACTTCAATCGGTCCCTGAGCCACGAGGAGATTGCGCGACGTTATCCTGTCGTAATGAAGGAGGCTCCCAGATTCGATCCTCACACTGTGCGTGAAACTCTGCTCGGCCGAGAAGATCGAAATGATGAGAAGGTCATCCCATACGCCTACCGGCCATTCGACAACCGTTGGCTGTATTGGGAAGAGGATACGAAGCTGCTGGACGAAAAGCGCGCGGACTACAGGCCGCATGTGTTTGAGGGAAATCTGTGGTTGTCGTCATCGCATCGTATTCGAAAAGGGGAAACCGAACCCCAGACAGCGTTCACGCGCCACATAGCGTCCTACCACTTGATTGAACGCGTCGCCAATTGGTTTCCGGCCTGGCTCGTTGACGAGGGGCTGGGGATCGAAGGTGATGGAACGCAGCGTCGTCCAAACCTCTCCTCAGCCGCTCGCCACTACCTCGAAAGCATCGGCGCGGACGTCGAGGACCTGTTCCACCACGTCCTCGCGGTGCTGCACGATCCCGCGTACCGCGAGGCGAACGCGGGGGCGCTCAGGATGGAGTGGCCTCGCATCCCTGTCCCAGGCTGGCCCGATGGAGATAAGGACGGAGCGGCCGAGAAGTTGGCGGAGTCGGCGGCGCATGGCCGGAAGCTCGCTGCGCTGCTGGACTCGGATACCGACGTCGCGGGGATCACGTCAGGCACACTGCGACCTGAGATCGGGGTCATCGCGGTGCCGTCCACGACGGACGGAGGCAACATGGCCGGCGACGACTTCGACGTCTCGGCAGGCTGGGGCCACTTCGGATCGGGCCAGGCGGTGATGCCGGGCCAGGGACGGGTCGTCGAGCGTCTGTACACGTCCAGGGAGCGCGAGGCGATGGGTGATGCAGTCGCGGTCCTCGGCGACAGGACATACGACATCCACCTCAATGACCGCGCCTACTGGAGTAACGTCCCGGCCGACGTGTGGGGCTACAAGCTCGGCGGCTACCAGGTGCTCAAGAAGTGGCTGTCGTACCGGGAGAGCAAGGTGCTGGGGAGGTCGCTGAAGCCCGATGAGGTCGGGTACTTCATGAACACGGCGCGGCGGATTGGGGGGATCCTGGGGCTGGTTGCAGAGAAGCAATGAGATAGTGCATTGGATTTTGCCCCCGGATCGAGTCCGGGGCAGGCTCTCACCCCAACCCTCTCCCCCAGGGGAGGGGGGTTTTAGTCTCCCATGTCTCGGAATACGTATTCCGCAATCAATCTGGTGCGATAGAAGCAATGAGCTAAGTCAGTGGATTTCACCCCCGGATCGAGTCCGGGGCAGGCTCTCACCCCAACCCTCTCCCCCAGGAGAGGGGGCCGTTGATTGGTATTCGCGCTCCCTGAGGGAGAGGGGGCTTTGCCTCTTGTGACGGGTGTTGGCAGGTGCTACGCTCACGTCGGCATTTCAGTACGCATAATGGAGGACCGTTTACATATGCTCAGGTTCCTCAGAAGAGGCGAGCGGGAAGACCGCGAGAGAACCAGAAGCGCTGTCCAAAGGACAGGACAGCGTTGGTTCAGGCGCATGACCGGCGTCTTCCAGCGAAGTGAGATCGACGAGGACATGTGGGAGGAGCTTGAGGAGATACTGATCTCGGCCGACGTGGGCGTGTCCACTACCATGAAGCTGCTGGACGACCTTCGCGACGAGATCCGGGACAACAGCATTTCTCGTCCGCAGGAGGCGTTCGAACTGCTCAAGGACGCGATGGTCGAGACGCTGACCGTGGACAGCGCCGACAGGGTCATGGAGGTCGAGGAGTCGCCTCTTGTCATCCTGATGGTGGGCGTGAACGGCGTGGGCAAGACCACGGCGATAGCGCGACTGACCCAGCTGCATCTCGACGAAGGACAGACCGTATTGCTCGGCGCGGGCGACACGTTCAGAGCGGCTGCAATCGAGCAGATCCAGACGTGGGGCGAAAGGCTGGGCGTCGACGTGATAGCGCACCGGCAGGGCGCGGACTCGGCGGCCGTGGCGTTCGACACGATCCAGGCGGCGAGATCGCGGGGAGTCGACGTCGTTATCATAGACACGGCGGGACGACTGCATACGAGGTCGAACCTGATGACAGAGCTGCGCAAGATGCGCAACGTGATTGCCCGGCAGGGCGTCTCTCGCTCGCAGCGGGTCATACTCGCAATGGACGCCACGACGGGTCAGAACGGTCTGATGCAGGCACGGACGTTTGTCGAAGACATGCGCTGCGCGGGCGTCTTCCTGGCGAAGCTGGACGGGTCTGCGAAGGGCGGCGTCGTGCTGTCGATCACCGACGAACTCAACCTGCCCGTGCTGTTCGTGGGCACGGGAGAAGGCCCTGAGGACATGGCGGTATTCGATCCGCGTAACTTCGTTGAGGGCCTATTCCAGGAGTGAGTGGAGAGAAAAGAGGAGTGAGACACCCCGCTCCTGGATTGTCGCTTTCGGAGACATGTGCATAGCCCCCTCTCCCTCAGGGAGAGGGTTGGGGTGAGGGTGAAAGGTACGAATACTTACCATCGTCATCTTCTGACAGGAAAGAACAGAGCCGAGGAGAAGGCCCTATGACCACCGCTCAGCAAACTTGGACCAGCCACACCCGGGAACTGGCCGGGATCCAGACTACACTCGTGACCGGGGGCAACGGAGAGCCGGTACTGGTGCTGCATGATGAGACGGGGCATCCCGGATGGCTGCAGTGGCACGAGTCGCTGGCGCAGCACTTCAATCTCAACATCCCGATGATGCCTGGGTACGGCGGCACTGCGCGACTCGACTGGGCGATGTCGATGAGAGACATGACGGGATGGTACCTGGAGGCGCTGGACGACCTCGACATCGGTCAGGTCAGCGTGATCGGGTTCTCGCTGGGCGGGTGGCTGGCGGCGGAGCTCGCGACGATGGACCCGAGTCGATTCAAGAAGCTGGTGCTGGTCTCAGCAGCCGGCGTGAGGCCGCCCGTAGGCGAGATCTTGGACATGTTCCTGGTGACGATGCCTGTGCTCCTGGAGGCCAGTGTCAACGACAAAGACGCGGTGGAAGAGTTCTCCATTGTCTCACCGGATGAGCCGACGCCTGATCAGGTCTTTGATTGGGAGGACATCAGGGAAGTTGCCTGTATGCTCAGCTGGCGTCCGTACATGCACAATCCGACGCTGCCGCAGCTGCTGCACCGGCTGAAGCGAGTGCCGACGCTGCTAGTGTGGGGGCGGGACGACGCGGTAATTCCGTTGAGCGCTGGTCAGCGGTACAACGAGTCGATTCCGGGCTCAAGGCTGGCTGTGCTTGATAACTGCGGTCACAGGCCGGAGTTGGAGCGGCCGGCGGAGTTTGCTGAGATCGTGAGGGGCTTTCTAGCTGAGGGGTAGGCATCTAGCCCCCGATAACTGGCACTGAAAGCCTTTGGCAGATCTTTCGGTCCAACCGGTTGGAGATTTAAGTATGGCGTGGCACCGCTTCAACCACGCTGGTCGTAGGGTTGCACCATAGCGAACCTAGCTACCCAGATTACAGTCCTTGTCGAGTCCGGCGAATCAGAGACTCTCGAGTTCAAGGAGACTACCGGAACCCGCCGTGAGGCGACGAGGACGGTGTGCGCCTTCCTAAATCAGCGCGGCGGACAGGTGCTGTTTGGTGTAACAGCGGCGGGCGTCGTGGTTGGACAGCAGGTCAGTGAGCGCACCATCGAGGAGTTGAGCGCAGAGATCCAGCGGATTGATCCCCCAGCTTTTCCGAATATCGAACGGGTTCGCATGCATGGCGACCACGAAGTCGTCGTAGTTAGCACGAACCAAGGCACTTCAAGGCCTTACACTTATCGTGGTAGAGCGTACCGTCGGGTCGGCAATACAACGCTGGCAATGTCCGCAGACGAGTACAACCTGATACTCTTCGAGCGGATGCACAGTGAGCAACGTTGGAAAACCGGCCCGCCACAGGATGGTCGGTTAGAGACCTCGACGTATCGGAAATCCGTCGGACAGTGGCAGAAGCGATCCGGCGCGGGCGCCTGGATGATCCTGTAGGCGGGGACCCCTCCGATCTGCTGCGCGGACTTGGCCTTATGCGTGAGGGAGTGCTACTTCGGGCAGCGGCGGTACTGTTCGGCAGCATGGAGCGGCTCGAGTTTGAAATGCCGCAATGCCTGCTGCGAGTTGCTCGCTTCCGAGGACTCGACCAGATGGAGTTTCTGGACAATCGTCAATTCAACGGCAACGCTTTCACACTTCTCACAAGCGCAGAACGTTTCCTGCGCGACACCCTGCCGATAGCTGGTAGATTCAAGAAGGACCGCTTTGAGCGAGTCGACGAGCCATTGTATCCAACACTTGCCACGCGCGAGGCCATTGCAAATGCCCTATGCCACCGAGACTATTCCATTGGCGGCGGCTCCGTCGGCATAGCAATCTACGACGATCGCCTTGAGGTTACTTCCTCCGGCTCATTGCACTTTGGCTTGACACCAGAAAAGCTGTTCGCTCCTCACGAGTCGCTACCATGGAATCCGTTAATTGCCCGCACATTCTACCGACGCGGGATCATTGAGGAATGGGGAAGCGGGACGCTTAAGATGGCTGAGGTAACTAGCAAGGCAGGACTTCCGATACCGGAGATCGAAGATGGCGGCGGAGCGGTCACTGTACGTTTCCGGCACGGCAGCTTCGTCTCGCAGCTGCGCACCACCGAAGCCGGTCCAGTCGAACGAAGGGAAGCGATTCTCGCAATGCTGGACGGTGTCGAACATGGTATGACTCGTCGTGAGATACACGTCCGTCTGGGCCTTCACCTCAGCGAGCGCCAAGTACGAAGGGCACTCGAGAACTTGAGGGACAGGGGCTTAATTGTATCCCCTGGTCGTGGACGATCAAGACACTGGAAACTCGTGTAGAGGAAATAGATGAGTCTTTGGGGGCGCTTAAGGGGCGTCTTGGGGGCGCTTAAGGGGCGTCTTGGGGGCGCTTAAGGGGCGTCTTGGGGGCGCTTAAGGGGCGTCTTGGGGGCGCTTAAGGGGCGTCTTGGGGGCGCTTAAGGGGCGTCTTCTCTTCGATCTCTTAGAATAATACCGTTTCAGCGTGAGTCAGCCGTAAAGAGTCTGGCAGTAGTCTAATACTTCGTCTATGCTCGGGCCAACTCATCGAGTTGGAGGGCAGCAGATGATCGGCCGACCGTTTCGTGTGGACTGGAAGCCTGAGGATACACCCGAGGCACTGAGGGCGGCATACCGAACCCAGCAGGACCCCATGCTTCGTACGCGACTGCACGCACTGTGGCTATTGCGTACGGGACGACGAATGGGCGATGTGGCGTCGGTGTTGGGAGTCCACTACCGTACGCTTCAGAAGTGGGTGTCATGGTATAGGACAGGAGGAGTGAAGGAGGTGCTGTCGCACAGGATGAAGGGACTTGGTCAGCCGAGGTTTCTGAGTGAGAGCCAGGAGCGGGAGTTGACCGAGGAGGTTGGGAGCGGACGGTTCAGGACAGGTGGAGAGGTCAGGGAGTGGATAGAGTCTGAGTATGGAGTGAGCTTTAGACTGGGAAGCGTCTACAGCCTGCTTGCGAGACTGGGATGTTCACCGAGGGTTCCGCGGGGACTCCATGTGAAGGCTGACGTCAGAGCGCAGGAGTCGTGGAAAAGGGGGGACTCGGAGAGGCGCTCCGTGGTGCGGGAGTGAGACGGGAGACGGTGTTGGGCTTTGCTGACGAGATGCGAGTGGGCCTTCGGGGAACAGTGCGCAGGGTATGGGGTCGTCGTGGAGTGAAAGTTCGCCAGCGAGTGCAGACGGTGTACGAGTGGATGTACCTGTTCTGCGTGGTGGACGGGAGACGGGGGAGACTGTTGTGGAGCTGGATAGACTCGATGAAGTCTGAGTGGATAGCAGCCGCGGTCAACGGACTGAAGCAGGGGACCGACGTTGGGGCTCTGGTGTGGGACGGTGCACGTGGACACCGGAGCCGGCTGGTGGAGACGGTTGGACTGCCAACGGTGGTGCAGCCTGCGTACAGTCCTGAACTCAACCCTGCCGAGAGGGTGTTCGAGGAGATCAGGAGATGGGTAGAGGGCAGAGTTTACGAGAGCATCGAGGAGAAGGTGGAGGCTGTGAACTCATACCTGCGCCGATTGGAGTCTGACCCTGGCCGGGTACGATCACTTGCCGGATGGGACTGGATAGACAAATCGGTCCAGAGCCTCCCATCCTGTCATGCGGCCTGCTCAGACTGAAACGGTATAAGACAGATAGCCTCTGCCAAATTCTCGCGCGCTGAGTCCTTGGTTCTCCCCTGACCGTTGGCTCCTGGGATTTCAGGGCAATAGGCGATAAACCAGTCGCCATCCTTCTCTATGACCGCAGTGAATTCGTTTCGCATAGTTCCACTCCTCATAGTCCACACGCACATTAGCAGTTCTGACGTGCCAAGCGCCTGTCTCAGCACTGTGGTTCGATCATCAAGACACGTTGGATCTCATCTGAGCGAGTGACGTGGGTTTGGATGGTCGAGGACGGCTGGGTTAACCAGGTTGTCAGGCATGCGGCCGGTTAGGACGCAGGCGACCTCGCGGGCGGCGCGCTGTTCTAACTCCAGCGTCGCTTCCTGGCTGAAGAAGGCGACGTGCGGAGTGATGATGATGTTGTCGAGTCCAAGGAGCGGGTGATCGTTGGCAGGGTGGTTGTCGACCATGACGTCCAGACCTGCGCCGGCTATCGAGCCGCTGGTGAGGGCGTCGTGGAGCGCGTCTTCGTCGATCAGCGGGCCGCGGGCACAGTTGATTATGAACGCCTCAGACTTCATCATGTCCAGCTCGCGGGGACCGATCATGTTCTCGGTCTCGGGATTGAGCGGCGAGTGGAGCGTCACGAAGTCCGACTCTCGAAGTAAGGTGTCCAAGTCCGACTTCTTCGCGCCCCGGAGGGCGCACTGCTCAGCGGTCATGTAGGGGTCGAATGCGAGCACGCGGAAGCCGAACGCCAGCGCCTTCTGTGCAGCGGCCTGACCGATGCGACCAAATCCGATTACGCCCAGCGTTTTTCCCCTCAGGCGCATCATGCGCATGGTGAGGCCCACACTGCCCCACCCGTCGCCCTTGACCGAGTTGTCGAAGACCGAGACGCGCCGGTTCCAGCCGAGCAGGAGCGCCATGACGTGGTCGGAGACCTCGTCGACGCAATAGTCAGGCACGTACGTCACGGCCATGCCGAGCTCGGTGGCGGTGTCGACGGCGATGTTGTCGACTCCAACTCCGAACCTGCCAACGGCCACGCAGTTGGGGGCAGCCTGCAACACGGCCGGGGTGACCTGCGCGAAGCAGGTCATGATGGCGTCGACGTCGCCGGCGAGAGAGGCAAGCGTCTCCTCGCTGCCGTCGGGGGCGACAATGGCCTCAGCGTCCGCCTCTTCCCTGAGGACGGTCTCCTCGGGTTCTGTCGTGGGCCATACGTAGTCTGTTATGAGGACTTTGAATTTAGGCACGCTACGCTCCTGTGCTCCCTCTCTCAATGCGTTGACAGGGGTGGGCATTCACCCTCACCCCAGCCCTCTCCCTCAAGGGAGAGGGGGATCTGATTGTATTCACAGGGCCATGGGCTTGAACATACAGCCTTCGACGAAGATGTCGAAGAAGTCTGGGGTGGTCTCCAACTCTATGTGTTCGACGGTGGATGCCAGCTCTTCCATTCGGCGGCGGAGTGGCGCGGAGACGAGCATAATCGTCGCGCCCTCGAGTGCGGCGTTGCCGACCTTGTGGATGCGGTCGGCTGGGACGTTAGCAATGAACCCGACGGAGAGGGCGTTCTCCACGTTGACGTAGTTGGCGAACCCGCCTGCCAGGTACAACTTTGAGATCGAGCCTATGGGCAGGCCGTAGCTCCGCAGGACGATGAACTGACCCGAGTAGTTGGCGGACTTTGCCTGGGCGAGGGCCGAAATGTCGGCCCTGGAGAGCGACATCTGCTGTTCGGGAGCGAACATGAACTCGGAGTCGCCGTTCCTGAATGCGCCCAGATCGTTCATGAGATCGCAGCGACGCAGCTCGGCGAGAAGGTCGACAAGCCCGGAGCCGCAGATGCCCTGTACGCCTGCACCGCCTATGGTCTCGACCTCGACAGATGCCACTTGTTCACCCTCACGCCAGCCCTCTCCCTCAGGGGAGAGGGGGTCTGTTGAGTCGAGAATGCGGACCGACTCGACCGCGCCGTCGTAGCCGGGCATTCCGTGGGTGATCTGTCCTCCCTCGAACGCGGGACCGGCGGGACATGAGGCTGCCATCAGCCGGTTGCGATTACCGACGACGACCTCGGTGTTGGTGCCGACGTCGACGAGCATCACATCTTCGTCTTCCTCGTCGATTCCGACTGCCAAGAGGTCGGCGGCTACGTCCGCCCCGACGTGGCTGCCAATCAGCGGGCCTCCGTAGACGTGGGCGTCCGGAAAGACGCGGAGTCCAGCCTCGCGCGCTGTCGTGCTCAGGGCTGTTGTCCTGCGGATGCCGGCGTGGTACTCGTCCTCCACGACCGACCTGTATGGCTTTTCGCCTATCGGCTGGACGTCAATGCCGAAGAACATGTCGCGCATCGTCGAGTTGCCCACGATCACGACCTCGTAGATCTGTCTGCGGTGGAAGCCGAGTGTGCGGGCCATGTCGCCGATTTCGAAGTTGATGGTGGAGAGCATGACCTGGCGCAGCTCGCCCTGGAACTCGCCTCCGTCGTAGGAGATGCGGTGCATGATGTCGCTGCCGCCGAATCGCTGCGGGTTCTCAAACGACGCGGTGTGGACGATGTCGCCGGTCTCGAGGTCGACGAGGTTCATGGCTACTGTGGTCGTACCGATGTCCACTGCGAGTCCGTAGATGCGCCCGCGGTAGGAGTCGATGCGCTGTCCGTCGAAGACGACGGAGTCGCCGTCGCGTGAAATCATGGGAGCGAGGTCGACCTGCCGACGGATCGAGTGGGTGAGAATACGGGGCTGACGACGAAGCACAGCGAACTCGACGTCTGCGCTCTCGTCAATAACGCGGGCCTGGCAGGCCAGGCGGTAACTACCTCTCAGGAATCCCTCGGCTGGAGTTAGAGGACTGAGGGCCTCTGCGCCGCGCTTGACCTCTACGATGCACTCGTGGCACTCGCCGGTGCGTCCGCACGAAGTGGGGACACGAACACGGAGGTTATCGGCGTAGTCGAAGATCGACCAGCCTGGAACTACGTCGAGCGCCTGCCCTGAGTGGTACAGCGGAGACATGGCGGTATTGTAGCACTACGGTCAGACTCCAATATAATGGTGATCGGAGGGAACGATGAACCTGACCGGGATGGACATAAAGGACACTCCACCCTTTTCTGAGTTGGTCGAGTTGGATTTCGACAAGCGGGTGAACCTATTCATTGGGCCAAACGCGAGCGGCAAGAGTGCTCTCCTAAGAGAGTTAGACACCGCTTTCAATGGAGACAGACGACCAAATTCCAGTTACCCATGGCGATGGCAACCGCGCGAGGAATGGATTACACAACCGTTTGTCTTGGAGGGCGATAGCAGAAGAGACTATCTGGCTGATGACTGGCGTGCTGAGAACAACGTGCTGATATTCACCAGTGGAGACTGGACATACCACACGTCTATAAGGAAACCGCCGATTATCTATATTGGACCTGTTCGGACTGGGCTTCCTGAACTTTACGACGAAGAAGCCACAATTGAAGCCGACCTAGACGTCAAAGAGGTACTAAACAGGCCCTTTTCAGGGGCGAGCTTCGAAGTCGCCAACGAGAAGATGTATCAGATGTCGGCTGCCATGTTCGAACATGAGGGGAATGAAGAAACGCCTCATGAAGAACGACGGGGATATAACATCTTCGAAGCCCGCAAGACAGTTTACTCGTGCGTCAGAGCCATCTGCGCAGAGGTGCTTTCAGGTGACGGTACGCGAAATTACGTAACTGGTCTGGTTATGGAAGACTTGGACTTTCAACCCCTGGCCGACTTCGGTGAAGCCAATATCCGTCGTTCCTTGGGAATCAATACAATCGATAAGCCCAACTTTACCAATGTAAGACCTGAAGACAGACCGACCTACTCGGAGGAGATGGGACAGGCTCCCCTGTACGCTGGCTTTCTCAGTTCCGGAACTCAGACGACTTTTCTGTGGATATACTGGCTGGCGTACAAGATGCTGCATCATTACGAGTTCGCCGATGGTTGGAAGGACAAGCCTGCCATACTGTTAATTGACGAGATTGAGAACCATCTTCATCCGACTTGGCAACGGCGTGTGATACCTGCGCTACTTGAACACTTCAGGGGGCTGCAGATATTCGCTACTACGCACTCACCGTTCGTCGTCGCAGGCTTGAGAGCCGGACAAGTACACCTACTCGAAAGGAACGCGGACGGTGTTGTCACGGCAAGCACCAACGAGCGGGACATCATCGGATGGACCACGGACGAGATTCTGCGCACATTCATGGGTGTGGACGAGCCTACGGACGAGTTGACCATCCAACGCTCCAAGCGGCTGCGCGAGTTGCGCGGGAAGGAATCGCTCACCAGTGAGGAGAGGGAGGAGTTGGAGAACCTGCGCCAGCAGGTGAACGAGGACTTGCTTTCCAGCAGCAGCCCTCTTGAGCTTCAGCGGGAGCGCTATGCCGATATGATGCTTCGGTTTATTCAGTCTCGTGAGTCAGAATTGTCCCAGGATGGTGGATAGCCAGCTTGCGCTGGATAGATCGGGGCCCTGAACCCGACCGGGTTGGGGCGTATGCCCGTGAGTTCACTCAGGGATGGGTCCGTTACTTTGGGGATGGGGTCGTGCATCGCCCAAGCGACTATTTCTGGAGTGAATTCCGTTCGGAACTGGGTGAACGCTCAGGCGGTATGTGCTGGTACTGTGAGCGACGATGCAACCTGCCGGCGGACGCCGGAGATCGCGCGGCAACACTCGACCACTTCAGGCCGCTGTCTCGTTTTCCGAACCTAGCGTACGACTGGTTGAATTGGGTCTTCAGCTGCCGAAGGTGCAATAGCGAGTACAAACAGGACAGGTGGCCCGAAAATGGTTATGTGGATCCCGCCACCGAGGATGAACGTGAAAGGCCGGAACACTACTTCGACTACGACCTGAGAACCCATGAAGTGATTCCGAGGGACGGTCTAGTCGAGGATGAGCGTCGGAGAGCATGGGATACCATAGACGATCTGGGGCTGAATAGTCTGGACGTGCGATTCTACAGGCAAGACTGGACCAGGCAGCTTATAGGAGATTTGCAGGGATTTCCTGTTGAGGAACGTGTCGCACTTGCCGAGTATCTTGTAAATCAACCGAGTGAGTTCTTGGGCACAACTCAAATGGTCTTGGCGCACCTGCGGGAGACGGGCGAGATTCCGCAGTCACCCTCACCCTAGCCCTCTCCCATCAAGGGAGAGGGGAATTCTTATCAAGAGGGCTTGACGGTCACCCGGTAGCGGCGCATGGAGCAGGTGGGGCGCATCTCTTCGACGGCGGTTACCTCGCCCTCTTCGATTCGGACGCCGATCTCTGGCGGCTGGCTGTGGTGGACCTGTCCCAGCGGGGAGCCGCTCTCGTCGTAGAGGAACCATGCGGTGGTGGGGAGGCAGGTGTTGGTGGTCATCTGTCAGGTTGTGTCAGGAACTCGCAATGATGAAGTCGGCTACGCGCTCGCCGATCATGATGGACGTGGCGTTGGTGTTTGCGCGTATGCAGTCGGGCATTATGGATGCGTCGGCAACTCGCAGCCCCTCCAGTCCGTAGACCCGGCCGCGCTGGTCGACGACGGCCATGCGATCGGAGTCGGGGCCCATCTTGCAGGTGCCGGAGATGTGGTGGCTCGTGCGGACGTTTCTGAGCATCCAGTCGTCGAGGGCGTCGTCGGACGCGAGGTCGGACTCGGTTGGATCGACCAACTCCTGGATCAGCTTTGCCATGGGACCCTGCCTGGCGATGTCCCTACAGATGTGTACGGACTCTCTCATGCGGTCCATGTCGAACTGGGTGGAGAGCAGGTTGTAGTCGAGGTATGGCTGAACGTGAGGGCTGTTGTTGCGCAGTCTCATCTCGCCGGCGGCTTCGGCGAGGTATATGGCGGCGATCATGCCGACTCCTATCGGCTCCCTGTCCCAGTCCGTGTAGATCTTGTTCTCGGAAGCGCGCGAGATGGGGTGAATGAGCATGTCGTTTCTGAGCGACGAGCCGGAGGCGGTGTAGCGCAGAACGAACTGGATGCCGGGGCCAACCCTGTCGTGCTCGTAGCCGGGAACTGTGCGCCACACCAGCTGGACCTGCGGGTGATCGCGGAGGTTCTGTCCGACGCCGGGAGAGTCACTGACCACCGGAATCCCAACTTCAGCGAGATGACCGGCTGGACCGACGCCTGACAGCATCAGCAGGTGTGGTGAGCCGATAGCGCCTGCGGACAGGATGATCTCGTCTCCCAGGACGGTCTGTACTTCGCCGTCAGCCTCTACTTCTATGCCGACGGCCCTGCTGCCTTCGAACACAACGCGGTGGGCGAGCGCGTCGGGCAGTATCGTGAGGTTGGGCCTGTCGCGGACCGGGTTCAGGTAGCCCAGGGCGGTGCTCCAGCGTATGCGATTGGGGTTGTTGAACGGACAGGGGCCGACGCCGGTGGAGTCGGGGTCGTTGTGGTCGGGGCAGTCTGCGTAGCCATAGTCCCTGCAGGCCTGGTACCAGGCTGCCTGGTCGGGGAGCATCTCTTCCGACGGGTATCTGCGGACGATTATCGGCCCATCGCCGCCATGGAAGTCGTCTGAGTAGTCTGTGTCCGTCTCTATCCTGCGGAAGAAGGGGAGCAGCTTCTCGTAGCCCCACTCGTCGTTTCCCCATGAGGCCCAATCGTCGTAGTCTTCCGGCACGCCTCGAAGGAAGATCTGGGCGTTGACGGCCGAAGACCCTCCGGTGGCCTTTCCCCGCGGGACGATCATGGGCATCCCGCGGTCGGAAGCCTTTGCCACGAAGTGCCAGCGGTGATCGCTTGCGAGGTTCTCCCTGGCGGTGACTCCGTGTCCATACCCATACCTGACATCCGGCGGGAGGTCGTCGAGGGTGGGGTAGTCCGGGCCTGCCTCTATCAGCAGCACGGCATTGTCCGGATTCTCAGTAAGGCGGGCTGCGAGTACTGCGCCAGCAGAGCCGGCGCCGACGACGATGTAGTTGTAGGACATGTCGCTCAGCGCTCCCTAGTCGACCGCATCGAAGCGTTCGGACTCGGCAGGGCGGGACCACAGCTCGTCCGCGCCTGCCATGGTCTCCACCCTGGCGGTACTAGCGCGCCACGAGTCGTAAATCTCGTTGCTATCCCACATGACGAGAGTGGTGATCTTCGTGGGGTCTGAGCGGGAAATCAGGGTTGTCCTGCTCACGAATCCGGGATGTCTGCTCTGGGCTTCGCCGTTGCCATCAAGCAGGTTCCGTGCCGATTCGACGAGCTCGGGTTTCGCCCAATGGTGGGTCAAGACGCCTATCATTCGATACCTCGTTCAGGTCTGTACTCCAACGTGGGGGCGAGTTTAACAGTGGGAAAATGGCCGGTCAATTGAAAGTCCATGTCCGCGTTAAGTTCACAATGACCCTTCGGAGATATTGGGTGCATTTCCACAGACAATTGCCATTTACTACGTCTAAAACCATGCTAGAATGAAAAGGAAGACAGCTTCACCGTCCCAAATCGGGTCAATCAGCGGTATGGCGTCAACTGTCATTTATGACCATTTATAGAGCATTCATCGATATTCGCGGCATCAACCTGTGCGAACTAGTCTATGGAGGAGAATTCAAGGATGGATAGACTTGACGTGCGGATTGTCGCTCATCTCCAGAAGGACGGGACATCTACCAACGCGGGGATAGCCCGACAAGTGGGAGTGAGCGAAGAGACGGTGAGACGCAGGCTCAAAAGACTCATGCAGGACAACTACATCAAGGTGGTCGCCATTCCAGACGCCCGCAAGATCGGCTACGAGTCCCAGGTCCTGGTGGGCCTCCAGGTCGATGCCGACAAGGTGGACGCCGTGGCGGACGCCCTGGCTGACATGTCGGAGGTGTCATGGGTCTCGGTCACAACCGGGTCTTTCGACATCTTCCTCTATGCGACTCTGAAGTCCTCGACGGAGTTGAGCGAGTTCCTGAGGCACGGTGTAGGGAAGATCCCGGGTGTCAGGAAGATGGAGACTTTCATCAATTTGGGGTCACGGAAGCAGGAGCATGGTCTCAATATGGAGTCCGTAATCGTATAATTTCTTTTTATCTTAAAATAAGTGTTACGAATCGGCGCTGTTTGACAGCGCCTTTTCGTTTTACGTAGTATTTGCTTGTGATCTTGTGTCGGGGGTGACGGGCCATTGGCGCCGAATGGACACACTACGCTCATCCAGGCGTTTGGACAGTATGTCTCGAAACACGTCATGACGATGAAGGGTGACAAGGCAGAGACGAGCAAAGAGCTTCAACGATTTGTTCAGTGGTGTGGGCCCCAGAAGTCGATGGGAGACGTAACTCCCTCGATGATCGGGGACTACGTAGAGAAGGTCATAGGGTCGGGTACCACTCCGCAGGCGCCCGAGAGGCTCCAGGCGGTTAGGCAGTTCCTGTCTTTCGCCCATAAAGAGAAGATCATCGAACGCAGGCTGGCGCAGCACGTTCGAGTGCGCAGGGCAAGGCCGCGACATGGGATGGGGGCGCTCCAGGAGGAGTCCCGAATCCAGCTTACTGCCGAGGGCCACGAGGAGCTTGTATCAGAGCTCGAGACGCTCAAGGCTCGACGCCCGGAGCTTGCTGAGGCGATTCGCCTGGCTGCCGCCGACAAGGACGTGCGAGAGAACGCCCCATTGGAAGCTGCCAGGGAGGACTCCGGAAGAGTCGAGGGGCGAATAAGCGAGATCGAGCAGACGCTCAACAACGCAGTTGTCGTGGACGCTGCCGCCATCGCCAGGTCGCGAGTAGTGAACCTTGGCGCGGTGGTGTCGGTCCAGGATCTTTCGCCAGGCCGGAGGTCGTCTCAGCCTGCCGAGTACACGGTAGTGAGCGCATCTGAGGTCAAGCCGCCCGAGAAGATCTCCGACGTCTCCCCTCTGGGAAAGGCGCTGTTGGGCCGAGCGGTGGGCCACGAGGTGGAAGTCCAGACTCCACGCGGTATGATGAAGTACAAGATCCTCGGTATCTCCTGACCTGTATCACATACGCGAGCAACGTGAGGGCTGCGAATCGCAGCCCTTTTCATTTTGGGGAGGTCACAGGTCGGAGTAGCTACCCTCAATGTCAGCTTAGCCGGGCGTTCGTGTATCATACCGTGACGGCAGTTTCAATCAGACGTAGAACCACGTACCAGGAAGATTGCACTAGTGCTTTCACCCTCACCCCAGCCCTCTCCCTCAAGGGAGACGGGGACATCAAAGTGAGAGGTACACAACACCTAGACTAATGCAATCCTCTGACGTACCAGAGGGAGTGCAAATGGCTACGCAGAGCCTGTCCCGGGCCCGAACCGGGGTGACTGAGTCCGATACGAGGGAGATGGTCCACGACCTCGGCAGGCTGGTGTCGGGCGAAGTACGGTTCGACAAGATGAGCCGCGTGCTGTACTCCACGGACGCCAGCATATACCAGATCGAACCTGTCGGAGTCGTCCTGCCGAAGAACGCCGAGGACGTGATCGCGGTTGTGGAGACGGCCAACAAGTACGGCGTGTCTGTGCTTCCCAGGGGCGGCGGTACGAGCCTGGGCGGCCAGACGGTGGGTCACTCGATCGTCATGGACTTCTCGAAGTACATGAACAGCGTTGTCGAGCTGAACCGGGAGGAGAAGTGGGTACGCACCCAGCCGGGAATCGTGCTGGACGTGCTGAACCACCAGATCCGCGACAGCGGGCTGCTGTTCGCTCCCGACCCCTCCACGTCCAACCGGGGCAATGTCGGCGGGGCGCTGGGCAACAACTCGTGCGGCGCGCACTCGATCATGTGGGGCAAGACGGTGGACAACGTCCATGAGCTCGACGTGGTGCTGTCCAACGGTCATGGCGCGAGGCTCGGGGCTCTGGACGGCTCGCAGCTAGAGACCATGATGAGGTCTGAGGGTCTCGAAGGAGACATCCACCGCAGGCTGTTCGAGATCGGAGAGGCGAACAGGGACGAGATTATCGCCAGGTATCCCAAAATCCAGCGTCGGGTGTCCGGGTACAACCTGGACGAGTTCGTCGGCGGGATGGGATTCAACATGGCTCGGTTCGTGGTCGGCTCCGAGGGGACGCTCGTAACGATCACGGAGGCGAAGCTCAGGCTGGTGGACAGACCCAAGGTGACCGGGCTGGGCGTGCTGCACTGCAACGACCTGATCGAGTCGATGGAGGCCACGGTCGCCGCGCTCGAGCTTGAGCCAGCGGCGGTCGAGCTGATCGGGTCCATGATCATTCGGCAGGCCAAGGCGAATCTCGCCTTCGCGAGGATCACGGACTTCATAGAAGGCGACCCAGAGGCGCTGCTGGCTATCGAGATCGCCGGAGATACCGAGAACGAGGTCAAATCCAAGATGGACCATCTTGGCGACAACCTTGCCAGCCGAAACCTGGGCTACACGTTCCTCAAGCTGATGAATCCGGCCGACCAGGAGAAGGTATGGGACGTGCGCAAGGCAGGACTCGGTCTAATGATGAACGTGCCGGGAGACGCCAAGCCGCTGCCCTTCGTCGAGGACTGCGCGGTTGCGCCGGAGCACCTGCCGGACTTCGTCAGGAAGTTCGACGACATCGTCACATCCAACGGCACGGAGGCCGGGTACTACGGCCACGCGAGCGTCGGGTGTCTGCACATACGGCCGCTCATCAACCTTAAGGACCAGGAGGGAGTCGACCGGATGGTGACCATCGCCGAGGAGGTCGGCGACCTGGTGATGGAGTACGGCGGCTCGATGAGCGGCGAGCACGGCGACGGCCTGGTACGAAGCTGGTTCAACCGCAAGATGTTCGGCGACCAGCTCTACGGCGCTTTCCAGGAAGTGAAGCAGGCGTTCGACCCGAACGGAATCATGAACCCCGGCAAGATAGTCGACGCCCAGGAGATGACGGAGAACCTGCGGATAGGCCCCGAGTACAAGCCGCTGCAGCCGATGACCGGATTCGCGTTCCGGCAGGACGGCAGCTTCGCTCACAGCATCGAGATGTGCAACGGCCAGGGGGCGTGTCGCAAGGTGCTGGGCGGAACGATGTGTCCCTCGTACATGGCGACTCGGGAAGAAGAGCACTCGACACGAGGCCGGGCGAACGCGCTGCGGTCGGCGATGTCCGGCGCGCTGCCAGCTTCGGCGATGGCGGACAAGAGGCTGTACGACGTGCTGGACCTGTGCCTGGAGTGCAAGGGCTGCGCCGCTGAGTGTCCATCCAACGTGGACATGGCAAAGCTCAAGTACGAGTTCCTCAACCAGTACCACAAGGCAAACGGCTACTCTGCGCGCAACCAGTTCTTCGGGAACATCGCCACGTTCAGCAAGATCGGAACGTTCTTCGCTCCGATGTCGAACTGGATCAACAGCCTGGGGCTGATCCGCCGGATGATGGAGGCGAACGTCGGCATTGACAGGCGGCGCGAGCTGCCGCCGTTCGCCAACCAGACGTTCGAGCAGTGGTTCAGGGCGCGGGCCCTTCGACAAGCTCAGGATTCTCCCGCGTCAGACGCAACGATGGGGCAGGTCGTGCTGTTCCCGGACACGTTCACCAACTACAACCATCCGGAACTCGGACAGGCCGCCGTAAAGGTCATGGAGGCGTTGGGCTACCAGGTGGTGCTGCCGAAGGTGAGGTGCTGCGGTCGCCCGATGCTGTCCAAGGGGATGATGGATAAGGCGCAGGAGAACGCACGTTACAACGTGGAGCAGGTGCACGGCTACATCGAGGCCGGCGCGAAGCTGGTGGGGATCGAGCCGAGCTGCATCCTCAGCTTCTCGGACGACTACACCGATCTGAACGGCGTGGACGAGGCCAAGGCGGCCGCCATCGCGGAGAACACGATGCTGGTCGAAGAGTTTGTCGCGCACGCGCTGGAGCAGGGCGCGACACTCGATCTGGACGCCTCAAAGCTGCCAAGCCGCATACTGTTCCAGGGTCACTGCCACCAGAAGGCGCTAGTAGGGACCGGTGCGGCGATGAGTCTGCTCAACTCGCTGGAGGGCGTGGAGGCGACGGAGATCAACTCAGGCTGCTGCGGCATGGCGGGCAGCTTCGGGTACGAGGTCGAGCACTACGACATCTCGATGCAGATAGGCGAGATGTCGCTGTTCCCGGCTATCCGCGAACAGGTCGGCGAGTTCACAGTCGTTGCCGAGGGCATCTCCTGTCGTCAGCAGATCGCGCAGGGCACCGACAGGCACGCGAAGCACCTGGTGGAGGTGCTGGCGGAGGGGTTGTAGGGGGTGTAGTACACTTTCAGGTAAACGCATTCTGCGATCAGAGGGTCAACTATGCAGCAAGACACTGAGACTGACCCCGGCCAGTCCCACGACGATTCAGTGTGGTTTGAGAAACACTACAACGAGTTGGTTACGAAGTATCCGGGCCAGTGGGTTGCCATCCACCGCGAGAAGCTGGTTGCGGCCTCTCCCAGCCTCAGAGACCTCATAGCCAATATGAAGGCTAGTCAACAGCCCTCCGATGACGTCTGCTTCAAGTTTTTGCCTGGTAGCACATTGAGCTCTGGCCTATCGGACCTGTACGGCATCTGGGAAGACATGGACATCACTGAAGAAGACATGGAAGCGTCCCGACTCAAGTTCAAGACATTCCAGTTTTGATTTACCTACTGGACGCCAGCGCTCTGATCAGGTATCTGACCAGAAGTCCGTTGCTGTCTCCGTTGGCAAAGGACATCATCGACGCCCCAGGAGCGGGCAACCAATTGGCAATCCCGACGATAGCCCTTGTCGAAGCGTGGGACGTGGCCCGCAAGCAGAGGCGTGACTTCGTTCCGTTCAGCCTCATAAGAGATTCAATTCAATCCAGAGACATGATCGTAGAGGACCTCACGCTGGCGATCGTCGACAGACTTCCCAACGAGTGGGGAGACTCTCACGACATGATTATTCTGGCGACAGCATTGGAACTACAATCCAGATACGGCGAGATCAACGTCATATCCAGCGACCGCAAGATGAGGTTCGATCAGTCCCTGGTTCCCTGCTTGTGGTAATGCCAGCATCGGCTGCCCTACTTTCGTATTGATCGTCTTACGATTTACGAGCAGTACTGAGTAAAATTACTCAACGTATTGAGTAATTCGTAGATGTCATCGTGTGCGTTTGGCCTCTCACACATCCACCAGGACGCCGGGGTTTAGGATTCCGTTGGGGTCGAGGGACTTCTTGGCGGCTCGGAGGGCGGCGGCGAAGAGGTCGGGGCGCTCCTGGTCGTACCAGGGACGGTGGAGCCTGCCCACGGCGTGGTGATGGGTGATGGTGCCTCCGGCTTCGATGATCGCGTCTGAGGCGGCCTTCTTGACCGCCTCCTGCTGACCAGCGTAGTCTCCACTCCTATATGCGCCGGCGTAGGTGTAGTAGGGTGCGGGGCCGTCGGTGTAGACGTGGGTGAAGCGGCAGTTGAGGGCGCCGCCTCCGCACGCTTCCTGCAGTGCCCTGCCCATCATGTCGCGCACGTGGGAGTCGAGCTTGGGCCAGTTGTCCCACGTCACGGCGGTCTCGACGGTGCCGGTTACGAGTCCAAGTCCAGAGGTCAGCCCGCCTCCGACGTTGATGAAGGCGTTGCGCCACGCTCCGACCGCGCCGCTTCTGCCTGTGGGACGACCGGAGCCGTCGTCGATCAGGATTTCATCGTCTGAAATCGCGCCGCCCGCTGCTCGTGCAATCTCGACGGCTGCGTTGATGTTCCAGTCCTGCTGAAGCTCTGCCGACTCGAAGCCGATTATCAGCAGCGCGCGAACGCCGTCCATTCCGGCGGCGTCTTGGGCGAGTTCGGGATCAAGGACGCGCAGGTTTGCGGGCCACAGCTTGGTCTGGACGATCTGGCGGGCGGCGTCATAAGTCTGCTCCCAAGTGTCGAAGACAACTCCGGCGGTCGCCCTGTACCTGGGCCGGACCTGGATGCGCATCCACGCCTCTGTGATTATGCCGAGGATGCCCTCGCTGCCGATGGCGAGCCGGTTGGGGTCTGGCCCAGCGCCTCCTCCGGGAAGTCTCCTGCTCTCCCACCAGCCTGCTGGGGTCAGCATCCTGACGGACTCGACGAACTCGTCGATGTGCGTATGGTTGGTGGCGTAGTGGCCGCCGGAGCGTGTGGCTATCCATCCTCCGAGAGTAGAACCCGTGAAGCTCTGCGGATAGTGTCTGAGGGTGTAGCCGTGTGGCCTGAGCTGGTCTTCGAGGTGAGGTCCAAAGACGCCGGCCTGGATGCGTGCTGCGCGGGATGCCTCGTCGATCTCCAGGATGCGGTCGAACTCGTCCATGTCTATGGTCACGACGCCGTCGGCCTCAGGAGGCGTCACTCCACCGACCACGGATGAGCCTCCGCCGAACGGGACTACGATGTATCCCTCTGAGTCGCACCACTCCAGCACGCGTTCGAGTTCGGTCTCGTTGCGTGGATGGGCGACAGCGTCCGGTGGGTTTGGGAAGTGGCCAAGGATCGCGGACGGCTCTTTGTCGTCGGAGCTGTACGCGTGGAGGGCGCGCTCGTAGTTGTCAGTGTGGCAGAAGGCGGAGACTGCGTCGGGGATGCCGATGCGGGGAGGTCTGAGGTCGAGGTCTTCGGCTCCTGGTATGGGTGGAGCGACGATCTCGGCGCCGAACCGTTGAGATAGCTGTGCGGCGTGAGTGGCGCGCTCGGCGTCGGTGGGCTCTTCGGACTGGAGTCCCCAGGTCCAGAAGCTGCGGCGTGGCCTTTGTGTGGATGTCATGTCTAGTGTTCCTGATTTGAGGTTGGTGGAATGGTAGCTGTGGGGGTGTGAGGGGGCAAGGAGCAGAGGCGGCACCTATTCCCTCAGGGAGCTGACAAGGGTAAGTAATCGAGGTTTTCACCCTCACCCCAACCCTCTCACCCGGATCAGGTCCGGGGCAGGCTCTTAGGGAGAGGGGGATATTATCTACCTACGAGCGGGCGCGGATGCCGAAGGTGATCGGGACGGCGACAAGGGGGGTGGCAGCGGCGAGGTAGAAGGGGGCGCCCAGATCCGTGAAGGCTCCCGATACGCCGCCGGAGACTACTGCGCCGAGGAACACACCGAGCGAGTAGACGGCGTAGAAGATTCCGAACGCGGTGCCGCGCTGTGCGCTGCCGGCCTGGTCGGCGACCGATGCGCTGAGGGACGGGAACAGCAGTCCGAATCCGAGTCCGAAGACCACCATGGCCGGGAACAACGCTGCCGCGCCCACGCCCAGTGCGGCCAGAATCAGGCTGCTCACACAAAGGAAGACAAGACCGCAGGCGACGGTAAGCGCGCGGGAATTGGCGTCCATGATCCGGTGCAGAGGGCTTGCCATCAGCGCTGTCGCCACGAGGGAGAAGGTCGCGAATGCGATTCCAGAAGTCCTTGCCGAGCCGCCCATCTCCTCCACGAGAACCGGCAGGTAGTTGATGAGCACTCCGATTCCAAAGGTCATCACCAGGACAGCCCAGAAGACCCTGAGAAGGACTCCGTTTCGGGCAAGCGACGACACCTGCTGCCGGTCCTGTGAGGTCTCACCTGTAGAGTGGGCCGACCCCGGCACAAGTACCAGGAATGCTACGGCTGCGATCAGCATGAGGGTCGCGCTCGTGGCGAAGACGGCTTCGAATCCCAAAGCCTCACGGATGCCTCCGGCGAGTGGCGGGCCGAGGACCGCCGAGACCGCTATCAGAGACCCGCTCATTCCCATGGAGCGGACGCGCTGGCTCCGGGTGCGATCTCCGAGCATCGCGAAAGCTCCGGGCGCAAGGACACCTGCGAACAGGCCGTGGAACGCTCTGAGCACGAGGAGCTGAGCCGGCGTATCCACGAGGGAGTAGGCGTACAGGGAGGCTGCGGTCAGGACCATCCCGATGATGACGAGGCGTTTGCGGTCCAGCTTGTCCAGCAGCACGCCGGCCCCGAGGTTGCCCAGGAGGTTTGTGGCCGAGTACATGCCGACTGTCGCCCCTATCATGGCCGCGGGCGCGCCGAGAGAGCGGGAGTAAGTTGCGATCACGGGAAGCTGCATGAAGAGGTCCATGAACGCGACAAGCGCCACGGCTCGGATGGTCCACAATGCCATGGAGCTGGACTGTGTCTGGACTTCGGAGGTCAAATGTCGCGCGTTCCCCAGGGTCGCCGGATCAGGCACCATATTCTAGGGTATCAGGCAGGGGGATGGGTAACGGTCCAGGCAGGAGCGCAATCGCAGGATCCATGGGCGGTTCGCGAACCGCCCCTACAGTGGAGTATTCGTCTATAATTTCGCCGAGCAGTAAGGAAGGCAGATTACTTCGTAGGTCGTATGTCTAAAGAGCAAGAAACATCAGACGTATATGGGCAGTCCGTCGTGTTCGACGGGCTGAACGTCAGCAACTGGGACAGCCCGGAGGTGTTCCAGAGCCTGGACACGGGACGGGTGACGGGCATCAACGCCACCATGGCGATCTGGGAGAATTTCCGGGAAGCCATGGACAACATGGCGGGGTGGGTTCACAGGTTCGAGACCTACCAGGACACACTGATCCAGGCGCGCACCGCGAACGACATCCTCCAGGCGAAGGAGCAGGGCAAGGTTGGCGTGGTGCTCGGGTGGCAGAACTCCTCACCGATCGAGAACGATCTAGACCGGCTTGCGCTGTTCCATGCGCTGGGCGTGAGGATCATCCAGATCACGTATAACGAGCGCAACCTGGTCGGCAACGGCTGCTACGAGCGCACGGACGATGGTCTGAGCAGGTTCGGGCAGGACCTCGTCAGGGAGATGAACCGGCTCGGCATCCTGATAGACCTGTCGCACGTTGGCGATCAGACGACGCTGGAGGCTGCAGATCTATCCGACCTGCCCGTGGCGTGTACTCACGCCAACGCACGGGGGTACTTCGATCATCCCAGAAACAAGACGGACGACGCGCTCAGGCTGATCGCGGAAAGAGGCGGCGTGATAGGCGCCAACGCCTTCCCGCCGTTCCTGCGCAACGGGTTCGAGTCGACGCTGACCGACTACGTGGACGCCATCGACGATCTCGTCGAGCGGGTCGGTATCGACCACGTTGGCATCGGCACCGACTACACCCAGAATCAGCCCAAGGCGTTCTTCGACTGGATCTTCTCGCAACAGGGCACGAAGCTAATGGACGTGTCGGACGCCTACCCTGAGAACCTGCTGCACCCGTCGGGCATGGAGACTCCGGATAGTCTCTCCAACGTGGCGAGCGAGCTGCAGGATCGTGGGTATCGCTCCGAGGACATTACCAAGATTCTGGGTGGGAATTTCCTGAGGCTGTTTTCGCGGGTCTGGGGTGGGTAGGTAGTTCTGCCTTTCACCCTCACCCCAACCCTCTCCCCCGGATCAAGTCCGGGGCAGGCTCTGAGGGAGCTTACAAGGGTAGGTATTCGAGGTTTTCACCCTCACCCCAACCCTCTCCCTGAGGGAGAGGGGGTCGTTGATTGGTATTCGCGCTGTCTGCACACCTTTACGTACCCCTGTAAACTCCTTCACGGAGAGGGCGTATGTTGGCGTTACGCTCCGGGGGCGCTGGCCTGGGCGATGAACCTGCTGACCTCGAAGTTGAAGACGTCTGGGTTCTCAAAGTAGACGGAGTGTCCGCAGCCCGGCACGCGGATAAGCTCCGAGCCAGGTATGTGCCTCGAAGCCGCTTCGAGGACGTGCGGGGGCGTGAGATCGTCCTCCTCTCCCACGATGAACAAGGTCGGGACCTTCAGGTTGGCGAGCTCCGACCCTTTCGGTCCGCCGCTCATAACTCCAGCGATCTGCGGCCTTGGCGGGTTGGTGCGCGAGACCTGTAGGTACAGATTCGCAAGGGCTGGTTCGCGGACACCAAAGCTCTCTGCGAGCGCGCGGAAGCCGATCTCGCGGGTTGATGACTGGCTCTCGCGCCACTCGTTCAGGGCCTGCTCGACATCGGGCTCGCCCATTCCGCCGGTGGTGTCGGCGAGGACGAGGCTGCGCGTCCTCGTCGTGTACTCGACCGCGAATCCTAGCGCGGTGCGGCCGCCCATAGACTGGGCGACGAGGTGGGTCGACTCTATCTCCAAGTGGTCAAGGAGTGCGGCAAGGTCATCGACGAAGGACTTCATGCCTGGGCCATCGGGAACGTCGTAGCTGTGTCCAAAGCCCCGGTGAGACAGCGTCACGCAGCGGTAGTTCGCCGAGAAGTACGGGATCTGCTGCCACCACGAGAGCAGGTTACCGCCCGCGCCGTGAAGGAAGACGATAGCCTCGCCTTCGCCGTATTCCTGGTAGTCGATTTCGATTTCGTTTATGGGTGCGCGGGGCATAGGGCACTCCTGTGTCTTTGCACTTACGTGAGTTGAGGTTGCAAGCACTATCGAAGAGCTACCATTCAAGGAACGGGCTGCGTCCAGTCTTCTAATCTAATGCCATCAAAGTTCGCGAAATCTGTCGTATTGGCGGTGACCAGGGTGAGGTCATTGACGAAGGCCACCGCGGCGATCTGGCTGTCGACGTGCGGTGGGGTCAGTCCGATGCCGCCTAGCCTCGCACGCTCGGCGGCGTGCCACTCTGCGGCGCGCTGGTCGAAGGGAATTATGGTGAGAACAGGTCGAAGTGTATCAAACAGATAGTGTTCGAGATCTCTACGTCGACGTGATTCCCGCATCCTATGAAAACCGTAAAGCATTTCTCCCCAGACCAGAGAGGCCGTGCAAATGTCATCACGATGAATGGTCATTCGTTTTATGACGTCAATGTTCGGCTTGAGCTTCATAGGCTCGGACAGGACATTGGCATCCAGAAGGTATCTATTCATCGAAACTGAAATCCCTGCCAGGGGACCGGTCGCGAAGGTCGGCGAAAATCTCATCGAATTCCGCATCAGTCAGCGGTTCGTGGGTTGCTCTCCACTGCTGAATGGCCGTCCAAAGGTCGGGCTTTGGCGGGTTCAGCCGACCGTATTCCTCACGAGAGATGATTACGGCCACGGGTTTGCCCCTGCGAGTCAACTCGACCGCCGGACCGAGTTCGACCTGCTTGATGATACTGGGTAAGTTATTTCTGGCGTCCGAAATAGAATACTGCCTGACCACGCTTGGACCTCATAATTTATAACATGTACATGAATATGTACATGTTACGGAAGGTCGAAGCACCTATCAACCATCGTGGGCTGAACTTCCCGCCTAAAAGATCCCCTCGGGTTCTAGGTCGAGGTAGTACTGGCCGGCTGTGTCGTAGTGGGTTGGGCGACCCTGGATCTGCTGCGTGAGAGCGTGGGCGTCCTGGAAGCGGCGCTGGATAGGGTTGACGGCGAAGATGGCACTGGAGCCGCAGATCGTGTAGGCGATGTCGATGACGCGGGCCGACTCCCGTATGGCGTGGGTGCTGGCGAGCCGGACTCCGACACGCTCTTCGACCGTCAGGTCCAGGTTTGTCTTTGCGCCCTGCCACATCGCGGCCGCCGCTTCGTCCAGGAACGCGCGGGCTGAGTTCCAGATGGCCTCAGCCTGTCCGACCATCCGGTGCGTGGTCGACTCGTAACGCATTGGCGACTCGCGTCCCTGCTGGGTTTTGCCTATTGCCAGGTCTTTGGCGAAGTCGAGTCCGGCGCGGGCGTTGCCGAGAGCGACAGTTGCGAATCCAGAGCAGAACAGCAGCGTTGTCGGTATCACGTAGAGAGGCCCAGGCTCTCGTGCCGTGGCTGTTGTTGGGTAGGAGCGAACTGCCGGTATGAACAGGTCTTCTATTGCGAAGCCCTGGCTGCCGGTCCCCTTCAGGCCCCCGACATGCCAGATGTCCACAAGCTCGGCCTGGTCCTTGGGCAAGAGCATAGTGCGCATTTCCAGCGGCTCGGTCTCGCCGGGCTGGTACACCGGCGTCAAAGCGGCGAGCCACGTTGCGTGCGGGTAGCCGCTGCTGAAGTTCCACCGACCGGACAGGCGGTAGCCGCCGTCTACGACCTCGGCCCTGGTGTACGGCATGGGCGGGCCGTTGGTGACGACGTTGCGCTGGACTGTCCAGATCTCGTTGGCCGTTTCCGGCGGCACGCGAACGGCGTTGGTCGAGAAGACGTTGTTCTGGTTCATGCACCAGCCTGCGCTGGCGTCGGCCTCGGCGATGATTCGGACGATCCTGCGGAAATCGGGATGTTCGAGTTCGGCTCCACCCAGAGACTTGGGGAGCAGCAGCCTGAAGTAGCCGCGGTCTGCGATCTCGTTGGAGACCTCGACCGGGATCCGGCGCTGCTCTTCGATCTGGTCGGTAACTGACCTGACCATGTCTGCCAGCTCGTGGGCGCCTTCTATGTAGCTGTCAACGTCTGTTTGGAGTGCTGTCATTTTTGGTCCTGTTGATTCCCGCTTTCGCGGGAATGACGGATAAGGTGGAGGCCGACATGGTCGGGATTCTACAGGTTTCGCTGGAAGAACTCGGTGATTCGCTCCTCCATGTAGATACGGTCGGCCTGGCTTCGGGGCATGTGGCGTTCGTCGGGGAACATCATGAGCTCGTAAGGCTTGCGTGCCTTGATGAGCGCGTTTACGAGCCTTGCTGTGTGCCTGAAGTGGACGTTCTCGTCGATCAGTCCATGGACAATCAGCAGGTCGCCCTTGATGGCATCGACGTGAGTCATTACGCTGCCGGACTCGTAGCCGTCAGGGTTCGACTGGGGCGTGCCCATGTAGCGCTCGGTGTAGTGGGTGTCGTAGCCGTCCCAGTGGGTCACGGGGGCTCCGGCGACTCCCATCCTGAACACGTCAGAGGCCTTGGCGAGACACATGAGAGTCATGAATCCGCCGTAGCTCCAGCCGTATACGCCGACGCGGCCGGGGTCGGCCAGACCGCTGTCGACGAGCCAGCGCACTCCGTCCACCTGGTCGCGGACTTCGATGTCGCCCATGTTGTGCTTGATGACACCCTCGAACTCCAGGCCCCGTCTCGCGCTGCCCCGGTTGTCGAGACAGAACACGAGGTAGCCAAGCGAGCGAAGGTACTGCGAGCGCATCGCGCAGGTCATGGACCAGTGGTTGTTCACGACCTGGGCATGTGGGCCGCCGTACGTGTAGATAACTGTTGGGTACGGTCCGTCGCCGAACTCGGGGGCGGGGCGGTACAGTGCGCCGTGAAGGGTCTCGCCGTCTCGGGACTGGATGGTGACCAACTCCGGTGGCGTGAGAGCCAGATCAGCTACTCTCGGGTCGTCAGTCGAGTGAATGGTTTGAAGAGCCGAGCCGTCCTGCAGCGATCGAAGCGTCACCGTCGGCGGCGTATCCGTGTTGCTGAACGAGTCCACGAACTGGTTGGATGCGTGATTGACGGTCACGACGTGGACGCCGGCATCTTGAGTCAAGCGTGTTATCTGGCCGCCTTCCAGCGGGACGCTGTACAGGTGGCTTTCAGTAGGGCCGTCCTTCGTGCCCGTGAAGTACACGAGGCCAGCATCCTGGTCGACGCCTGAGAGGGCGTCGATGGCCCAGTCGCCTTCGGTAAGCTGACGCACGAGGCTGCCGTCGCCGTCGTAGAGGTACAGGTGTCGAAAGCCTGAACGCTCGGAAGCCCAGATGAAGTGCCCATCGGTGAGCGGGC
Source organism: Dehalococcoidia bacterium (assembly GCA_965116415.1). Taxonomy (GTDB): domain Bacteria; phylum Chloroflexota; class Dehalococcoidia; order Lucifugimonadales; family UBA1123; genus VXRN01. Next base: position 2,753,099 of record OZ220693.1, on the reverse strand, counting down.
GGAACATGTTGTGCAGGTTGATCCAGACGTCCGTCGTCTCGGTCAGCAGTGTTACTCCCTGCCCTGTCGACGTGTCGAACCTGATCAGGTCGAGCCGGGTCTGCTCGCGGTCCTGGAGTTGGACGCATAGGGAGCCGTCTGGCATCCAGTCAACGCGGGCGAGGTAGATGTCCTCGTCGTCTCCGAGGTCCATCCAGACAGGATCTTCCCCCTCATCCCAGCCTTCTCCCGACAGGGGAGAAGGGGCGGCCTCCTCTCCCTCGACGGGAGAGGATTGAGGTGAGGGTGACAGGACCGAGACCACGCCGAGGCGCACCCGTGCGTTGGGCTCGCCGGCGAATGGGTACCTGTGGTCTTCCTGGGCTGCATCCCCGGTATCGTCCTTGCCCTGGTGGACGATGCGATAGACGGGGATGTGGGTCTCATCGACCTCCTCGAACGCGATCTGGGAGCCGTCCCTGGACCACCAGAAGCCGTGCAGCCGGTGCATCTCCTCCTGGGCGATGTACTCGGCCAGACCGTTGGTCTTGCCAGTGCCCCTCGCGCCGTGGGTCAACTGGCGTGGTTCGACACGCTCACCAGAGCCGGATTCGCCACCAGTGACCGGGACGACATAGATTTCGGCGTCCTGGACGTATGCAACCTGGGAGCCGTCGGGAGATAGCTGGGGATCGAGCGTTGGGCCAGAGTCGGTAGATACCACACGCCGCACCGGGGCGTCTGGGCCGTCTTTCACATATATGCCGGACTGTGCCGGGATCAGGATGACGTCGCCAGTGTCGGCCCACGAGTACCTTACAATCCCCTGCCCCAACTGTCTCTGGCGCTGCCGCAAAAGCTGCTCTTCGATGGTCAGGTCATCTGAGTCTGACTCGGCGGCGGCCTGGATTACCCTGGACTCGCCGGTCCGGGTGTCGAGGGCGTATAGCTTTCTGACGGGGCTGCCGTCTTCTCCGTACAGGTAGGTCAGCAGGCTGTCGTCGGGGCTGAAGGAGAAGGATACGGGGACGGACATCCCCGGTGGGGGGAACTTGGCGATCTCTTCTATGGGGATTGCTCTGCCAGCCTCTTCGAGGGCGCTGGGTGAGAATTCTGGTGACATGTGTGGTGGTCTGCCTCTTCTAACTGCCGGAGCTAGGCTATATGGGTGTGACGGTACAAGTCTCCATTGCCACACCTTCTGGATTCCCGCTTTCGCGGGAATGACGGACAGAAGCGTTGCCCGGCGGCCTGTTCACAGTCTGTTCATTACGATCATCGCTGGTCAGGTTCTTCCCAGTCGAGGACTCGCTTGTCTCTCATCTTGAGGATCTGGTCGTCGGTGTAGCCCAACTCCCTGAGAATCGGGAAGGTGTGCTGGCCGCGCGTTATGCCGCCTCCGGCGACGCACGGTGTTTTCGAGAACTCGAGGATCGGCGCGTAGCGCCAGAACTCACCGTACTTCAGGTGGCTAACGTCGACGGTAAGGCCGGTCTGGCCGACGTGCTCGTCTTCGGCGAAGAAGTGGTACATGCCGCGGTCCTCGGTCTGGACGCAGCCGACATCGGCTGCGGTCAGCAGGCGCTCCCACTCCAGAGCAGGTCGTTCGGCAAAGGTGGCGCCTAGCTCGGATGCAAGCTCTTCGTCGTTGTCCTTTCGCGCGTCGGGAGTGATGAATCTGGAGTCTTCCAGAAGGTCGGGGCGACCTAGCGCGCTGCACAGCCGGGGCCACTCGTCCTCGAAAGGACAGGCCAGGAACACCCAGCCAGCCGCGTTCGCGGGGGCAGGCTCCCCTCGCCCCCCACCGGCCTGGTAGAGCCTGAACAGGGCGCTGGTGCCGTAGCCGCCGGCGTCTATCACCGGCCTGGGCGGCCTGCCCTCGTAGTCGAAGAAGTGGTCGGCGTTGACGTAGGCGTTGGAGCCGATCATCGTGGTCTCGACGTACTGCTTATCACCGTGTCGCTGGCGGCCGTAGAGGGCCATGGTAATCGCGGTTGCCGTGACCATCGCGGTGTTGGGGTCGGGGTTGACCTCGTTGGCGCGACCCAACTGGCGTGAGGCGGAGCGAAGTTCGTCCATCGTCATGTCAGCGTCCTCGGCAGGGAGCGCACCCTTGCTGATCTGCGCCATGACGCCGCCTCCGACCGCACCGCCTATCGGGTGCATCGCGGGGCGGTGGCTATGCGGGCCGGAGGAGCCGTATCCGCCAAGATAGGCGTAGACGGCGTCGGGCCTGAGCGCCCTGACCTGCTCGATGCCGATACCGACTCTCTCAGGAGCGCCGGGACGCATGTTGTGGAGCACGACGTCCACATTGGGAAGCAGACGGGTGAGTATGTCCTGGCCCTCGGCTGTCTTAAGGTCGATGGACAGGCCCTCAGTGCCGGCCATCGTTCTGTTGGATGCGAGGCCGTTGTAGTGGCCGCGCATCCAGTCTCCGGCGAGGGTCTCAATGCGGATGACACGGGCGCCCATTTCGGCGAGCAGCGATCCGGCGAGCGGGCCGGCGATGACGGTGGACATGTCGAGGACGGTTACGCCTTCGAGGGGGTGGTTCGGCGCAGCAGCAGGTGTATCTGTAGGGGCAGGTTTCAAACCTGCCCCTACCACCGAAGGTGTAGAAGACAGCTTGGAAAGCACGTCCTCGGTATGCTGGCCGACCTTGGGGGCCGGGCCCTGTATTCGTGGCTGGGACGCTTCCATTTGGAACAGCGGGCCTAGCTGGCGCATCGGGCCGACGGTTGGATCGTTCACCTTCTGGACAGCGCCGTTGTGGATGAGCTGAGGGTGATCGAGGGCCTCGATGGAGGTCATGAACGGCTCGGCGGCGACGTCGCCCTCGACATCGATGAACAGATCCATCCACTCTTCGAGGGTCTTCTCCTGCATCTTGTCCAGGATGAACTCGCGCATCTCCTCGCGCGGGTCGTCGTCCAGGAATGGCGCAGAGGCGTAGCGTGGATCTTCAAGCAGGTGACCGAGTCCTATGGCGTGAATCTCGGCTATGAACAGTCGCTCCATCAGGTTGGCGAGCTGCAGCCAGCGTCCGTCCTTCGAGCGGACAGCAAGGTACTGGATAGGCGCTGGTCTGGATGCGATGACTGTGGGATCGTCCGGGAAGTTCTCGGGAAAATTGATCATCATCTGCCAGACGAGGAACTGGCTGAGGTCGTAGTAGGTGATCGCGCGCAGCAGGCTGGTCTGCACGTGCTGTCCGACGCCGGTGCGGTCGCGGATCATCAGCGCGGCGACCGCGCCACGTACAGCGGCCATGGCGGCGCCGTGGCTTGCAACCTGCACCGCGCCGAAGTTGGGGCCCTCGCGTCCGTTCTGTCCGGCGAACGCCATGTAGCGGCCGGACTTGGCGCTGACCAGCGCCTCGTATGGCCGGTAGCGCGCGTATGGGCCGGAATCGCCGAACGCGGTGATCGACGTGTAGACGAGTCCGGGGTTGTCCGCCTTCAGGGTGTCGTAGTCGACTCCGAGGGCGGCCGCGTCTCCAGGGACGAAGCTCTCGAGAACGGCATCGGCGGAGCGGGCCAGGGCCCTGGCGTGCTTGCGGCCTGCGGCTGTCTCAAGGTCGAGGACCACGCTCTTCTTGCCGCGATTCCAGAGCAGAGAAGCGGGGTGTGTGCGATAGGGGTCTCCGCCGGGCGGCTCGACCTTGATTACTTCGGCTCCGAAGTCGGACATCACCATAGTCGCGACGGAGCCCGCCATGCCCTGGCTGAAGTCCAGCACTGTGATGCCGTCGAATAGCTGTGTCATGTGACCTCGTCCGGCAGGGTACAACCCTGCACCCATAAAATCTGTCCTCTGGTCGGCCCTCCGGCACCCTTTAGGATGAGTCCCCAGATTGCGTTCGGGGCAGGCTCCGAGGGAGGGAGGGCAGTTGGCAGTCTGTGACGCTCACTCCTCGATCATGGCTTGTGAATCATCGAATACCGAAACGTGGCCATCGCCATTCCGTCGAAGCTCCAGGGATAACTCACGTCCGGGGTTCGGCCTTCCCGCAGTGTGCCCCAGAGGAAAGACCTGTGCGTTGAGACGGTTTTCGGTCAGTTCCAGCAGGCCGACGGTGCCGAGTCGCAGCTCCTTGTGGTGCGGGAACGTGATCGAGCCGCTGTTGACGAGTGTAACACCGTCGCGGTGCTCAAGACGCTCCTCGTGGGTATGGCCTGCGATCATCACGTCGACGGGGCTTGGGAAGTACTGGCTGAGCACGGATATGGGCCGGAACTGGCCCTCCAGGCTGTGCGTCATGCCGACTCGCCAGCCCTCGACGTCTATCACCTGCACCTCCTCGCAGCGCGAGTCGGGGATGGGGTCGTTGTTGCCCGTGGAGCAGAGCACGGGGGCGAACTGCTCCAGCCAGTCGAGCACGTAGGGGGCGGTGAGATCGCCGCCGTGGAGGATAAGGTCGACGCTGCTGAAGAACTCGGCAGGCTCGGGGCCGAGCTCTTCGAGCTGACGAATTACGTTGGGAAGGTGGGTGTCGGTGAGGAGTCCAATAATCATGCGCCGAAATATACTAACTGCGAGGTTGGGCGGTCAATGTTGACGCGGGCGAGTCAGGGGGAAGTGTACTTTGGTTGTGGTCAAAGTCTTCACCCTCACCCCAGCCCTCTCCCCCGTATCAAGTACGGGGCAGGCTCTGAGGGAGAGGGGGCCGATGTTTCAGATTCAATCGCGTTCACAAGGGCCAGTTTAGGTATTTGGCGGCCTGTTCGCCGCCCCAGGCGAGGAGGAAGTAGCGGGGGACTCTGCCAATCAACACGAAGAGAACGTACTTTGTGGCCGGGTATTCGTAGAGTGGGGCGGCGATGCGGATCGGGTAGAAGGGGATGGGGGTGAATGCGAATATGACCACGGTCAGCCAGGGCTGTACGGCGAAGGCGCGAGCGGTGATCCGGAAGAAGCGGGTCTCTCTGACCTGGGAGAGGGCCCTTAGCCGGAAGGCTCGGGTGAAAAGCTGGTGATCAAAGGCGGAGGCGGGAATGGTGGCCAACCCCCCGACGAGGGCAACGAGGAGCGGGCTGTAGAGAGTCCCGGCGTAGATTACGGCAGGCTCGTGCGGCAGCAGGATGAAGCTGTTTCCGGGAATCGAGTACCAGAAGTAGGCGGACAGCTGCCACCAGCGGGGCAGAAAGGCCCAGACTAGCAGCGTGCATACGGAGGCGGGAAGCGCGATCGCCAGCAGACACAGGAACGCCTGGCGCCGTGTAAGTTCCCTCCTGCTTAGCGCATCGATCACAGCAGGCTCCGCCCGAAGTGAGGCCTGGTGGGGGAAAGTCCCAGTCCCTCGACAACGGTCGGAAACAGGTCCACGGTGCGTGCCGCGCCGTCAGAGATGGCGGAGAGTGGAATACTGCTCAGGATCGGGACCGCCATGTGTTCCCAGCACAGGGCCCCATGGGAGGAACGGTGCTCTGGGAACTCCCGCCAACCGCGAAGGTCGTAACCGGGCCTGGCGGTGACAATGACGTCGCCGGTGCGGTCGCTCTGAAACAGGTACCGCAGCTGTTCCAGGGCATCCGGGAATTGCGACTCAGCGGTTTTCTTCAGGGAGTCGGCTCGCTTGATCCGACTGTGGCGCAGGCCCAACTGAAGTGGGTCAAGGCCATTGAACGCATAATCATAGTGACCGTCTTCGAGCCCAAGGACCGCCTCGCCACGGTCGGACACGACCTTCACTCCGGCGTTGCCGTCCCGGTAGGCGAACCACTCGACCTCCTCTCGCAGGGACAAGGCACGCAGTACCTTGCCGTGCTCACTCTCCAACTCTTCGGAGGTAAGGGGGGCTTCCCACTTCCCGTCTGAGGAGAGGTAGATGTTTCCGAAGGAGTTGCCGGAGACCATGACAGCGGCGTCGGCACTCCGACGGTACACGTTGGGGTGCTCGAATACGCTGTAGCCAAGCTCGGAGACCATGGCGGACATGTCGAGATGCTGCCTGGTCTCGGTGTGGCCATGGTCGCTGGTAATCATCAGGTGCGTACGCTTCCACAGGCACTGCCGCTTGAGCAAAGTCACCAAGTCCCCGATCAGAGAGTCTATGCGCCTGTACGCCTTCAGGGTGCGCGAGTGTTCCGGCCCATAGCGGTGAGAGACCTTGTCCACGTCCACAAGAGGCATGAACACGAACCTCGGTCTGCGATCATGGGTCTTGTGAAGCCACGAGAGGGCCTGCGACATCACGGCACGGTCCACGAAGTCGCCTCTTCCCAGGAAGTGTGCAAAGAGCATCTGGGGCATGAGTGCGATCTCTCCGACTGTCATGTATCCATTCGTAAGGCCACGGCGAACATCGCAGCGTACACCGAGCGAGTCGGGCGTCAACTCGAACAGCGTCTCGAGGTCCTCGGACAGGTCCCCGTCCATCTTCATGTGAGCCGGGGCTATGTATGAACGATGTCCGCCGAGGAATAGCTTCCCGCGCGTGAATCTGGACTTTTCCACCCAGCGAAGACCTGGCACGTCGGCAGTCCCTGGGTACTGCCCGGTAAGCATGGGGATGTAGGCTATGTTCGAAACGCTGGGCAGCACGGTCACGCCCTCGTAGTTGTAGCCTTCGTGGAAGAAGCTTTCGGCTATGTTGGGGATTTCGCCGGCCGCAGCCAGTTTAGTCAGTACATCGGGTCTAAAACCGTCCGCCAGAATGATTATGGCAAGGTCTATGTCCGGACAATCGGTCAAGCTGTGGGGGTTCTCCTCTGGTTCATGGTGGGTTGGACGCAGTCAGATATGTCGAGGCGACGGTGGGGAAGGCACAGGATGAAGGACATTCTATAACGGATTGTTGGGGCTGTCCTAGACACTCGAGTTTACGAAGCTAGTAGACCTGGATTTCACCCTCACACCAGCCCTTGGATTCCCGCTTTCGCGGGAATGACGGTTTGTGAATACCTACCCCTGTCAGCCCATCAAGGGAGAGGGGGTTATATAGAGGTATCAGAGTAGCCAGGTCTGGTGCGGGGATGTTAGATGCGCTCAAAGTAGCGGGTGCGCTCCCAGTCGGTTACGGCGTTGCGGTAGGCGTCGGCCTCGGTTGTGAAGAAGTGGGAGTAGTGAGCGACGACGTCCTCGCCGAAGGCCGAGCGGGCGAGATCGCTGTTTCTGAAGTTTTCGACGGCCTCTTCGAGGCTCTGGGGCAGTGTCTGCTCGTCGGAGGCAGCGTAGACGTCGCCGATGTATGCGGGCAGCGGCTCAATCTGCTGCTCAATGCCCGCCATGCCCGAGGCGATGACGGCTGAGTAGGCTAGATACGGATTAACGTCTGCGCCGGGGATGCGACACTCGATGCGCAGGCTGGTTCCTGTGCCGACGACTCGGAAGCCTGCGGTGCGGTTGTCCGGCGACCACGCCATGGCGGTCGGGGCCCAGCTACCGGTCTGAAAGCGCTTGTAAGAGTTCACGGTCGGTGCGTAGCACACCATGAGTTCGGCCACGTAGCGCATCCAGCCGCCGAGGAACCAGCGGAACACGTCTGAGCACGCGACGCTGGCGAGGTCTCCGTCACCCGGGAACGCGTTAGTCAACTCTCCGTCTGAGTCTGACCAGAGGCTCACGTGGAGGTGGGAGCTCGAACCGGCCTGCGAGGCGTCGGGCTTCGCCATGAAGGTGACACTGCATTCGAGCTGGTCGGAGATCTCCTTCACCGCCTGCTTGAGCACGAGGTGGCGGTCTGCCATGTCCAGCACAGGGGCGTAGCGGATGTTCAGCTCGTGCTGTCCCCTGCCGAACTCGCCCTTGGTCGACTCGACGGGTACTCCGGAGGCGGCGAGATGGCGGCGGAACGTGCCGTTCATGTCCTCGGTACGCGACCCCTGCAGCAGGTTGTAGTCTTCGAGGTACCACCCGACCTCAGCCAGGTCTCGATATCCGTTTTTCGCGGCGTCCATGTATGAGGTCCGGTACTGGTAGTACTCAAGCTCGGAACCAGCCATGGCCTCGAATCCGCTGGCGCGCAGTCTTTCCAGCTGCCTGCGCAGTATCGTCCTCGGTGCGACGGCCACCGGCTCGTGTGACGGTTCGAGTTCGGCGTCGCAGATTACGAGCGCAGTGCGGTCGAGCCAAGAGAGCCTGCGGAGTGTTCTGAGATCGGGAGCGAGGTGTACGTCTCCGTAGCCGAGTTCCCAGTTGGAGAAGTCGTAGCCGGGGACGGGCTCCATCTCCATGTCGACGGTAAAGAGATAGTCGCAGGCGTGGGTGCCGCCGGCGACGTCAGTCAGGAAGAACGAGGCGTCGAGGCGCTTGCCCATCAGCCGACCGTAAAGGTCGGGGAAGCCGAGGATGACGGTGTCGATGGAGCCGTTGTCGACGGCTGTGCGCAGGTCGTCGAGGGTTAGCATTCCGGGCACACTCAACTGTTCCGAACTCACGTTGTTTGCCTCCGGGGTGATCGGTCCTCGCGAGCGTTGTGAGAGGTATGTTACAGGACTCCCGCAAGACACTTGGCGATGAACTTGACCGCACGCCCAGCATTCGGGACTTGGCTGGAGGCAGAGTTTTCACCCTCACCCCAACCCTCTCCCGTCAAGGGAGAGGGGGCCATTGAAGGCCCGTCGCCTAGTTTGGGGCGCTGGTCAGGAGGAAGCCTCCGTCTACGGGGAGGGTTATGCCGGTGACGAAGCGGGCCTCGTCGCTTGCGAGGTAGAGGGCTGCGTAGCCGATGTCCCAGCCCTGTCCCTCGACTGGAAGTGGTGTGGAGGTCTGGCGCATCTCGCGGGCGTCGGGGGAACTGTTTTCAAGGCGTGGAGTCCACATCAGGCCGGGCATGATGCAGTTGACTCTGATGTTGTCTGCGGCGTGGTCGACAGCCATCGCCCTAGTCAGGCCGACGACAGCCGACTTGTTGACCGTGTAGGGAGCGGACGACCTCATTGTCTTCGGTCGAAGGGCCGTAACGGAGGACACGTTGATGATCGAGCCTCCTCCGCTGTCTCTCATGCGGGGAACGGCGTAGCGGCTCATGTTGATCATGCTCATGAGGTTGACTGACATGCTGAGGGACCAGTCCTCGTCGGTGGCTTCCTCGACGCTGCCTGAGCCGCCCCCGCCGCCCACGTTGTTGTGAAGGATGTGAAGTCCGCCGTAGCGCTCGATGGCCGCGTCGACGACGTTTCTGCAGTCGTCAGGGTTGGTGACGTCCGCAGAGGCGGTCATTGCCTCCCCACCCTCTTCCTCGATGATCTCGCGAGTGGCGTCAGCCCACTCTGAGACGGCATCTACCAGCACTACGCGGGCTCCGGCACGGGCGAACAGGATAGCGGCAGACGCGCCGTTGCCCGCTCCCCTTCCGCCGTATGTGCCTGCGCCGCTCACTATGGCGACCTTGCCGCTCAGGCGGTTGGACGGTGTGCTGTCGGTGCTCATGCGATCAGTCTCCTGCGGCGCCGGACTCTCTATTCCTGTTCGAGGACGTGGAGGTACATGAAGGCGCCGGTGAAGGTGGTCGCCTCCTCGCAGTGTCCTCCGATCACTTCGCCCGATGGGCGGGCGGCCGCCAGGTGAATGTGGACGCGGATGCCACCCTCGGGCAGGGGCTGGATGTAGCCGTCTGCGGTAACGAGCTCGAGGTTCTCGTCTATTACGGTTCTCTCGAACTCGGGCGAGTTGTCCTCGTCGAAGCCGCACAGGTTGCGGAGTCTAAGCTGCCTGAGGCTGCCTATGCATGACGATATGGCAGCCTCTCGGATGCCCTCGGAGAGGGCGAATTTTTCGAGGTCGGCGACGAGGCTCTCGCTGGCCTCGAACCGTCGGTAGATGACGGGCGAAGTACTAGGTTCCCATCTCTGCATGGTGTTTCTCCCTGGGGCTATCCCTGTGTGGGTCTATGTGAGTCCGTCAGGGATTAGCGAGACGCTCGCTCGAACATCGCATCCCGGAGGCCCTCCAGTAGGCCCTCCAACTTGGACTGGCGTTGTTCGACTCCCGCCATGCGAGTTTCGAGCCGCTCGAAACGAGCGTCGACACGGTCGAAACGTTCATCAATGCGGTCGAAACGTTGATCGATGCGGCTGAACCGTTCTTCGGCCCGATCCTCGACACGATCAACTCGGGTCTCGAGCCGCTCGAAGCGCTTCAGTAGTATCTGAAGCGCCGTGAATCCCAAGGCTGCCAAGGCGACGCCTACCGTCACGATTGCTATGGTCTCTTGGGTCATTGGGCGTCCGCTCCCTATTGCGAATATTAACACAGATTGGGGCAACGTACGGCGGAAAACGTCGTCTTTAATCACTCGACGGTCTCGTTGACGGTGTATGGGGGGTGTGGTAATTTTGGCCCACCTTTGTATCTGAGTGTACGGGGTTTGGTTTGATCTTCATGATGGGCGCGCTGCGGCGCGTGGAAGGAGCGTCTGGAAATGCCGCAAACGAGAGAGGCCGCGATCGTCGGCATTCACGAGTACCCTCTGAGGGTCGTTGGCCCTGACGTCAGCGCACTTCAGATCAAGGCCGCGTCGGCCGCCCGCGCGCTGGAAGACGCGGGGCTCAGCTGGAGCGACGTCGACGCCGTATACGACAACGGCAGCCACCAGAACATTGGCGGGCTCGGCATCTCGGAGTACTTCGGCATCAAGCCGAGACTGATCGACAACACGGCGGTCGGCGGGACGTCCTACGAGTTCCACGCCAATCACGCCGCCACGATGATCGCGGCAGGCAAGGCTGACGTCGCTCTCATCACGTACGGTTCCACTGCTCACTCGGACAGACGCCGGATCGGTACAGGGGGTGCGCCCGGAGCCGGCATACCCAACCCTGCGACGAACATGGAGGCCTCCTGGGGGCAGACGCTGATCGCCAACTACGCGATGGTGAAGAACCGGCACATGCACCAGTATGGGACGACCAACGAGCAGTTCGCCCATATCTCGATCGCGACCCGCAAGCACGCGATGCGAAACCCGGAGGCGGTCAAGGCTATGACCGATCTCGAGTTCGTGGGCATTCGTGAGCTGACCGTCGACGACGTAGTGGACTCGCGTATGATCGCGTGGCCGCTGAGGCTGCTGGAGTGCTGCATGATCTCGGACGGTGGCGGTGCGGTGATAATCGCGTCGAAAGAGGTCGCGGCCAACTGCGCGAAAAAGCCAGTGTGGATAATCGGTGGCGGAGAGGCGACCAAGTACCGCGAAAACGGCGGTGACATCACCGTCAGCGCGGGGGCGCAGTCAGGTCCGAGGGCGTTCGCGGACGCAGGCGTCGCACCGGACGAGATCGACGTGCTTATGGCGTACGATTCGTTCTCGATCACCGTCATGTGCATGATCGAGGACCTCGGGTTCTGCGCGAAGGGTGAGGGCGGAGAGTACGTGGCACAGGGCCACCTGACATTCGACGACCCGCGCAAGCCGGCGATGAACACCGACGGCGGCGGACTGTCGTCGAACCATCCGGGCGAGCGCGGAATCTTCCTGCTGCTCGAGGCGGCGCGACAGCTCAGGGGCGAGTCCAACTCGCAGGTCGACGACGCGAAGCTGGCGGTGGCCGTTGGCAACGGCGGTCAGCTTGGATCGAGGCACGCAACGGGCGTCACCATCCTGGCAGCCGACTAATTCACGCATCACCTACTTCCCGGAATCGAGCGTCCGGGGAGCGCATCAGGAGAACCCAATGACCGAACAAGCACTGAGACCACAGCCGAGATTCCCGGAGCAGGACACTGAGCCGTTCTGGGAGGCCACCAAACGGCGTGAGTTAACCTACCAGACGTGCGACGACTGCGACGAGGTGATCTTCTACCCGCGCGCGCACTGCACCGGATGCCTATCCGGCAACATCTCGTGGAACGTTTCCGCCGGTAAGGGCGAGGTTTACACGTTCAGCGTTGTCATGCAGAACTACCACCCGGCGTTCAAGGACCTCGGCCCATACGCGCTCGCCTATGTCGACCTGGACGAGGGCTTTCGTATGATGACCAACATCGTCGGGGTTGAGAACCCGATAGAGGACGTCACCTGCGGGATGAGGGTGGAGCTCACCTGGATAGACCAGGGAGAGGGCGAAATAGCCATTCCCGTGTTCAAACCGGCCTAACAAGCCGAGCGCTTGACCGGAGAACTGGTCGTCCACAGATCTGATATGCGTAGCGGCCCCACCTGGTAAGCCGACGGAGTTGAGAATTCGCATGGACTTCCGATTCACGCCTGAGCAGGACGAGTGGCGGAGAGAAGTACGCTCGACCATCGAGTCGCTGATCACTCCCGAGTTGCGGGAGGAGATGGACAGCGATGACGACGTAGGCCCGGGTCCTGCGGGCAAGCAGTTCATGCGCGAGATCGGCAGTCGAGGGTTACTCGGCATCTCCTGGCCGGAGGAGTACGGTGGGCTGGGCCGGTCGCTCATGGACCAGTACATCTTCTCCGAGGAGATCGGCAGCTTCGGCGGTCTGTACACCAACGGTACAGCCGTGAACATGGTCGGGCCGACCATCATGAACGTCGGCACCGACGAGCAACGCGAAGAGTGGCTCCCCAAGATGCTGAGCGGGGAGGTCGAGTGCGCCCTCGGCTACACCGAGCCGGGCGCGGGGACCGACCTGGCAGGACTCCAGACACGTGCCGTAGTGGATGGCGACGACTACGTCATCAACGGTCAGAAGCTGTTCACCAGTGCTGGTCACTTCTCGTCGCACGTGTGGCTGCTGGCACGAACTGACACCGAGGTCAGGAAGCACCGGGGACTGTCTGTGTTCCTGGTGCCGATGGACTCTGACGGCATATCCGTGCGTCCATTGTGGCGTATGGACAGCGGACGCACCAACGAGGTGTTCTTCGACAACGTCCGTATCCCGCGTCAGAACCTGATCGGCGAACCCAATCGCGGCTGGTACCACGTCGCTATGGCGCTGGACTTCGAGCGGGTCAGCATCGGCTCGCGGTACACCGGATTGCTGCGCAGGCTCAACAGGCTCGTCGAGTACGCCAACGAGACCGAGATAGACGGCCAGCCGCTGTCTCGCGATCCGCACTTCAGGACGCGGTTCGCGGAGGTCGGCATGAAGCTGGAGACGGTCAGGCTGCTGTCGTATCGAACGGCGTGGATGATCGACCAGGGCATCGTGCCGAACTACGAGAGCTCTGCGCTGAAGATAGTCGCGACCGACCTGATCCAGGAGGTAGCGGACTTCGGGTTCGAGCTGCTGGGCCTGTACGGACAACTCACCAAGAACTCGCCGTTCAATCTGCTCGACGGCGAGATGGAGCAGGCGTACCGGAGCGGGATCTTCCTGAGATTCGGCGGCGGCGCGAACGAGGTACAGCGCAACATCATCGCGCAGCGCGGGCTCGGGATGCCGAGAGAAGGATCGGAGCCGAGGCAGGACCTGAGGTCGCCACAGGCCGCTGCAGGACGGGCCTAGATTAGGAGTGCGTGGAGAGGAGTGAGACCCTCCCCGTCCCTAATCTGGACTGATTGAACTCTCTTGTAGGACACGTCGATGGATCTGTCGCTTACAGAATCACAGCAGAATCTGAAAGACACAGCCAGGGAAGTGTTCGAGGTCGAATGCCCGACGAGCCTAGTCCGGGCGATGGAACAGGACGATCGGGGCTACCCGGCAGACCTGTGGGAGCGCATTTCGGGTCTCGGGTGGTCTGGGCTGCCGTTCCCTGAGGAGTTGGGAGGCTCAGGCGGCACGCTCACCGACCTCGCGGTTCTTCTCGAAGAGTTCGGGCGTGCGCTGGTACCAGGGCCGTTCTTCAACTCCGTTGCAGTCGTCGGTCTGACACTGCTGGACGCTGGTTCTGACTCGCAGCGGTCGGAGATCCTGCCGAGAATTGCTGACGGCTCGGTCATTGCGACGGCGGCGATGGTGGATGCGAATGCGCGGTATGGACCTGACTCGGTCTCAATGACTGCGGAGCGTCGCGATGGCGGATACGTGCTCAACGGCACGAAGATGTTCGTGGAGTACGCCAACTCGGCAGATCTGATGCTGGCGCCTGCGAGGTCTGATGGCGGTGTCGTGTTGCTTCTCGTGCCGACATCGGCAGACGGAATCAGCCTTACTCGGCTGGACAGCATCGCGCGAGACTCGCAGTTCGCGGTTGAGTTTTCGGACGTGTTCGTGCCAGACGGGGTTGTGGGTGATCCCGGCGAAGGTGATGCGGCGCTCAAGCGTGCACTGGACAGGGCGGCGCTGCTCCACTGCGCTCACAGTGTCGGCGGAGCTCAGCACGTGCTGGAGATGACTGTCGACTACACGAAGCAGCGGGTGCAGTTCGATCGTGCCATCGCGACGTTCCAGTCGGTTCAGCACGACTGCGCCGACATGGTGATCGCGATAGACTCGGCGCGGCTGGCGACGTACGAGGCGATTACTAAGATCGAGGACGGCCAGCCCACGGATAAGGAGATCGCGCTGGCGAAGTCGCTGACAAACCACGCCTACAAGTGGACGACGCTGACGGCACAGCAGATCCACGGCGGCATCGGGTTCATGGAGGAGTACGACCTCCAGCTATGGACGCGCAGGGCGAAGGTGGCAGAGCTGAGATACGGTACGTCGTCGGGCTACGTCGAGACGTTCGCACAGCAGATGGGGCTGGCGTGACTCCTTGAAGTCCATCTCATCCGCAGACTTCGGGGAGCAAATCGGTTGACACATCACTGCAGAACCAAAAGGCGATCACAATCAGATCGCAGTACTAGCAGGCTGCGGAAGAACGGGTATCAGCGCGGCGTAGAGAGCGCGATGGCCGCATAAGACCCTTCATTTCGGTGATTTTCGAACTGAGACACTCTCATTTGCCGCCCTCAGAGCCCCGATCGGGGTCTGAGTGGCGCACCTCGACCACGGAACACTAGCTGAAGACAGGCACCTCGGCCTCTTGCTCGGCTATCAACCTCGACATTCTCACCAGGTTGTACGCCGTCGCAACCAACTCACCACACAGTCCGGTCCGCTCCAACCCAATGTACCGACTCCTGCGGAACCCTCCAACGGTCTTCATCCACCCGAAGATCGACTCCACCCGCTTTCGCACCTTCTGACTAGCTCTGTATGACTCATGTCGTGTGGTCCTCCCGTCAATCGCCGACCACCTTCGCTTCTGGGCCACATGCGGTGTGATGTTGAGTTCCCTGCACTCGGTGACGAAGTCCTTCGTATCGTAACCCCTGTCAGCTCCCACACTCAGTTGCCGACTCCCGGGGATCATCGTCAACATCTCCAGCGCGGCATCCCTCTCAGCCTTCCCGTTCGCTTCAGTCAACCTGAAGTCGCTCACCAACCCATGCCGATTGTCCATCAGCGCATGGGCCATGAAGACTAACTTCGCCTCCTTGCCCGGACCCTTCCTCATCAGTCTTGCATCAGGATCGGTCGTGCTCCTGTGGGTAGCATTGGTCAGCTTCGCTCCCCGAAAGTCCTCCGTCTGCACTCCTGCATCGCCCATGGAGTCATCGTCGTCATCACGACGCCTGAAGCTCTTTATGCTTGCAGCAGCCTCTATCAGCGTCCCATCCACACTGAAGTGCTCATCTGACATCAGTCCACGACGGTCTGCCTCGTACGCCACCTCCTCGAACAGCTTCCTTCCCACCTTGTGACGAAGTAGTCTTCTGCGGTTCTTGGTGAACACAGTCGCATCGAAGCTCGGCTCCATCAGGTCCATGTCCAGGAACCAACGATAGAGCAGGTTGTAGTCGAGTTCTTGGCAGAACGCTCTCTCACTCCTGATCGAGTACAGCGAGATCAGCAACAGAGACTTCAGCAGACGCTCGGGAGGCACCGATGCACGACCGATCTTCGAGTACATACTGTCGAAGTCGCCTGACATGTGCTCGAGGACGCCGTCAGCGACTCCCTTGATGATCCTGAGTGGATGGTCCGGTGGGACGCGCTCGTCGAGGTTGACGAATGCGAGCATGGTGGACTGGGGATTGCGGCGGCCTCTCATGGAGTGTTCTCCTGGGCGATTGGACTGGTGAGTCCATTGTATCCCGCCAACCTGGAGAACGAGGCTTCAGCAAGCCTTTTTCAGCAGCCTGATAGGGCTACACAGATCATTGCCTTCCCCCGAATCACTCAGAGTGGAATCCCTTTAGCTGCGCTGCAACACTTCCTTCAACGACGAACCGGATCTTGCTGTGGACACCGGAAATGCCTTACCTCCAAAAACAATTTTATTTTGCTTCTTGCGAAGTACATTCCACTGCTTCGCGTGAATCCCCTTACTATGTACCAACAACGGAAGAAATGTCCGAACATTGGCTCCGCCTATCCATTCTTCTACGAGCCGCGTCCCGTTCCGAATCTGTCCAATAACCTGAGAAGCATCTATCCCTCCAGACTTAAGTTCAATGACAGAAACAGAAATGTCATTCAAGTCACAAATCACTACACAGTCGCACAGCCTGTCCGAATATCTAAAACGCCTCTTGAATTCCCGGCAGTCCACTACAACTCTATTGGCTGGTTGAATTCCATCTAAACTCACACTGCATCCCTCCTCGCTGCATCTGTCCGTGATACAACAAGGAGGAACATTGCTACGGATTTCAGCGATTGACATCAGAGAAGTCCAATTCGTACTCGCTCCAGATCCACATACTCGTTGTATAACAACTCAGCTACATCCGAAAATTCATCATCTGGAATACCATCTTCAGCGTTTATGTCAAGAGTGCGTACTCGGCTACCGCGCCCCTCCTCGTCCCACTCGAACAGATAACACCCAACGTCATCAGGATCAATAAATGCTTTGGCATCGTAGCCAGCGGTGACTCTCTCATCAGCAAGGAGACTCAGCCTCACGAAATTGCTCAACTGCGACAGAAAATAGTCACTGTGAGTTGTAAGCATGACATTGAGCCCGTCCCGGATCAACTTTACTATCGCCCATGCGAGTTTCCGTTGATTGGCAGGATGGAGGTGGGACTCCGGTTCTTCAATGATTAGCAAATCTCCCGATTCTACGCTGTGCTTCAAATAGAGGACCAGCGGGGCAAGCTCGGAAACCATGGATGATGTTTGATGCAAGAGAAACTGCTGACCATAGATCTCGTAGTAGATCTCAGGGTAACCAACTGGGGTATCTTCGGTGAAAATCCTTCCCTTTGCGATATCCTTTTCAAGGAATTCCGCGACTGGGTACAAGTCAAGATGTTCATCGGGATCCATCGTCAGTAGTCCGCTGATAAAGTCAGCAACAGCTCCCGTGAGACGAGCTGATGGAAGAAGCGGTTCAATTCCCGCAAAGGGTGCTCTTCGAACAATTGCACTTGCTAGCAATTTGTGACTCTGTAGAATCCCTGAGCGTGCCGCCGGAAGGTAATATGCCGTAGCAGGGAAGTCTTGAAAGAGTTCCCCGTACATTTGTCTTGACACATCTTCCAGAATATAAGACGAGAGGTGCTCTGTACCTTCTTCTCTGGAGCGAATATTGCTAAATTCGGCCATTAACGCAGCAGTGTTCTGTTGCACCTTGAGTGTTGTCCCCCGAAGTTGGGGAGGTGTGGCTGAGACTTTCATGCTGGCATCCTCAGGCTGCATGTTCATTTTCCAGTCGGGTGTTCCATGTGTGACCGCAACTTTGAATCCACTCTCTTCTGGGATTCTCCTCGACAAACTACTGGACTCCGTACCATAGCAGCGCGACAATTCTCTCTCTATCGAGCTGCCGAACATATTGAGCCATCCCCCCGAAGCATTCTCCAGTGCTTGGAGCAACCTCCTTGGCAAACTTGATGCAGGAAGACTTGGCAATTCAGAAGGACTGAAGGAGTTACTTACAAGCCATTCTTCAAGATCAGAAATAATTTCATCTGAGTCGTCAATAAGCGTCCAATAGGATCGAAGCAAGCCCCGACGGTATCTTCTAGAAATCGGGAGGTCAAATCCCAAGCCTCCATTGAATGGACCACTATGAAATAGAGCATAGATCAGCATTGCCATGTACGATTTGCCGGACCCATTCGGTCCCACAAAGATAGTCAGAGGCTTCAGGTCAACAGTGCCTTCGATTATGGGACCGAAATCTTGGACTTCTACTCTCATCGGCCTTCTCCAAATAAATCATTAAGCTAACTAAAACGAGTTTGTAGTATCCCTCGCAGGATATTCCTCCAATGAGATCGTGCTTGTTCAATCGGAATTGAATTTTGAGGCAATTGTGAAATGATGCCTCCTCACGATTATATCTATCGAGTTTAGACGATTGGCCAGATGTGGTGGGGACGTGCGCGTTTTTGCCATGTCACGGCCCCTCCTAGTTGAACCTACCCATTGCTCTGTCTATGCCGTCTTCCATCAGGCTGATGATGGCCTGAGAAGCCCTGTCGATGGCGTCGTCTACCTGCTCCTGGTCTTGGGACGACATTTCTCCGAGGACCCAGCCGACTCTGTCAGTTCCAGGTGGTGGCTGTCCGACACCAATCCTGAGGCGAGCGAAGTCCTGGTTTCCGAGCGCGGAGATTATCGACTTGATGCCGTTGTGTCCCGCGGCGCTTCCCCGAGGTCTCAGCCTGAGCTTGCCCGGGGGCAGCGCGGTCTCGTCGTAGACAATCAGGAGCCTGTCCTGCGTCGTCCGCAGTCGTGCCAGCAGGTATGCCACGGCCTCGCCGCTGCCGTTCACGTGTGTGCGCGGCTTGGCAAGCGCGACAGTTCGTCCTTCTATCTTTCCGATGCCGAGCCTCGTGGTGCTGTGAGCGCGGCGCAGCTCTATCGAGTGTCGGTCGGCGAGCAGGTCGATGAGCCACCAGCCGGCGTTGTGGCGCGTTCTCAGGTAGTGCGGCTCCGGGTTGCCGAGTCCGACGACGATCAGGTCGGGTGTCTCAAGCTGGCCCTTGAGCCTGCGGTTGCGCTTGAACAGGTTCTTGAGGAGTGTCATGGGTGCTACCGGTGTGAGCGGATGCGATAGTCTAGCGCACCAGGCCGTAGACTCGCTCGGGCTTGACGAGGACGATCACGGCTTCCTGGTCGACCATGGCCTGGTCGTACTCCTCCCAGTCGGGGTGCTCGGTGTGGCTGCACGCCATGTACACCTTGCGGAGCAGGACCCGCATCTCTTCGGCGTCGGTGTTGTTGTAGTCGATCAGTGTCGCCTGACCCTCGACTGAGACCCATCCGCGCCAGTCATCTCTGACGGACAGGACTGTGCAGTTCGGGTCTCTACGCAGGTTGCGGATCTTCTGCGAGCGGGGATACACGGACACGAATGCCGCGTTGCCCTCGTACGCACCGCAGACCACGATGCTGGAGTGAGTCGCGCCATTCGGCCTGCGAGTCGCGATTACGCCTCTCTTGTGTGTCTCGAAGAACGGTACTACGTCGTTGAAGTCCATGGGTTGCTCCTTGGTGTCACACCGCGCTACATGGCGCTGAGTGCCTGGTCCAGGTCGTCGATTATGTCGTCGGCAGACTCGATTCCGCATGACATGCGGATAAGTCCGCCGGTTATTCTTGCTTCGGTCTGTTCATCTGGAGACAGTGATCTGTGGGATGTCTTTGCCGGGTGCGAGATAGTGGTGCGGGCCTCGCCGAGGCTAGGTGAAAAGGGAATCGTCCGCAGGGAACGGACAAGTGACGAGGCCGCGTCGCTCCCTCCATCAAGATCGAACGAGACCATGTGGCCGAATCCGCCGTCCAGGATTGATGTGGCGAGGTCGTGTTGAGGGTGGTCGGGCAGGCCCGGATAGTGGGTCGCGGCGACTTTCTCGTGATCGGACAGGTAAGACGCGACGCGCATTGCGTTCTCGCAGGCACGCTCGACGCGCATAGGGAGCGTTCGAATACCGCGCACGATCAGCCATGCGGCGAACGGATCCAGAGTACTGCCCCAGATGCGGTTCGCGCCCTTGATCTCCATGGCTACGTCGGCGCGAGCTGCGGCTACGCCGCCTGTGACATCTGAGTGTCCGCCCAGGCTCTTGGTTGCGGAATGCATGGTCACGTCTGCACCGAGTTCGAGCGGTCGGAGCAGGAGAGGAGTAGCGAGGGTGTTATCCACGATCACCCGGACGCCGTTCTCAGACGCGATCCTGGAGATCGCCTCGATGTCCGCCAATCTGAGCAGCGGGTTGGTTATCGACTCAACGAGTACGACCCTGGGGCCGTCCATTAGCGCGCTTTCGACCTGGCCCAGGTCGCTCATGTCGACGAAGCGCGTCTCGATGCCGAGCCTGGGCATGTACTGGCGCAGCATGGCGTTAGTGCCGCCGTACAGCTCGCTGCCGGCGACAATGGTGTCGCCTGACTCGACGAGCGACAGCAGGGTGACGGCTATCGCTCCGAGTCCCGACGCGAACGCTACCGAGTCGTCGGCGTCCTCAAGGTCGGCCACTACACGCTCCAGAATCGCCACGTTCGGGTTGGCGTCGCGTGAGTAGATGAAGCCGTCTTCCCTGCCCTCGTAGATGTCGTCCACCTGCTCGAGGCTGTCGATCTCGAAGACGGAGTTCTGGTAGATGGGCGCGGTGAGCGGCCGGGTGACTGACGGCATGTCCGAACCTGCGGCCGCGCAGATCGACTCAATAGACTGGCGCGAGAGTCGGCGGCTCATTCGGACTCCAGGTCCACGTCCCCGCTCTGACCGCCGGTCTTGCGTGCGAGTCGCACCGACTCGATACGCATCCCGCGATCGACCGCCTTGCACATGTCGTAGATGGTGAGCGCGGCGATGCTGACGGCGGTGAGCGCCTCCATCTCGACGCCTGTCTTGCCAGTAGTCCGCGCCGTGGCGGTGATTTCGACGGCGCTGTCAGCGGAGTTTAGGTCGAAGTCCACGCCGATCTTGTTGATGGGCAGCGGGTGGCAGAGCGGGATAAGCTGCGAGGTGTTCTTGGCGCCCATGATCCCAGCGATGCGCGCGACGGCTAGCACGTCGCCCTTGTCGAAGGCGTTGGCCTGGATGAGCTCAAGTGTCTGCGGCTGCATGACCACGCGACCTCTCGCTACGGCCTCGCGCTGGGTGTCGGGCTTCCAGCCAACATCCACCATCTGGGCGTTGCCGCCCTGGTCTATGTGGGTCAGCCTGGGTTCGCGTGTGTCATTCAACGGCCCTTCACCTCTTGTGTTTCAGAGTAAAGCGGCGACTTTCTCGTAGCCTTCATCTACAGCGAGGTCATTCCCCTTAGAGGCGGCGACGGCAAGCTTGTCGGCGCGTTCGTTGCCGGGGTTGCCCGCATGGCCTTTTACCCACTGGAACTCGACGCGGTGCCGCTCAAGTTGGTCAAGGAGCCTGCCCCATAGGTCTGGGTTGACCGCCTTGTCCTTCTTGTTGCGCTTCCAGCCGTTGGCTCGCCATCGCTCGGCCCAGCCCTTGTTGACGGCATCGACGATGTAGCGGGAGTCGCTGTAGACGGTGACCTCACAGGGTTTCTTCAAGATCTCGAGACCCTTGATTACGGCGAGCAGCTCCATCCGGTTGTTGGTGGTTGAGCGAAAGCCGCCGCTCAGTTCGTTGCGGTGTTCGCCGGACTGCATAACGGCGCCGTATCCACCAGGGCCGGGATTGCCCGAGCAGGCGCCGTCTGTATAGAGGGTTACGCGATTCATTTCGGGGTCAATTGTACAGCAAGTCAGAGTCTGAACTATGCCTCTAGAGTTGCAGAAACTCTGGTCACCTATAGCCAGTCAGTCGCATGTAGGGGCTCGCCGCGGCAAGTGGTTGCCCCGGTTGGCCATCACGCTCAGGGCGCCCACAAGGGACGCCCCTACGGACGGGCCGCGTTGACCGCCCTTCCCTCTGACCATAGAATCCGACCACGGATACGAAAAGGGGGAAGAAGATGCCCGTTGACTTTGAGAAGAGAGACAAGATCGCGTACATCACCATCAACAATCCGGCTAAGGCCAACATACTGGACAGGCAGATCTCGCACGAGATCGCGGAGATCTGGAAGGAGGTGTGGGACGACCGTGACATCCGGGTGTCCATCCTAACCGGAGTCGGCGACAGGCACTTCTGCGCGGGACACAACCTGGCGTCGAGGCCTGACGTGACCGCCGAGGAGCGCGAGCGACTGCGCGCCGAGGGTGTGTTCTGGCCTCTCAGCGGCACCGTGAATGGGGCGCTCATAGGCGCGGACGGCAGGCTGGGCGACCACTACCCGCAGATCTACAAGCCGGTCATCGGCGCGATCAACGGATGGGCCGCCGGAGCGGGCTTCTACCTGATGCTCACGTCCACGGACATCAGGATCGCCTCGCGGGAAAACGCTCGGTTCAAGTTCGCGCTGCTGAGCCAGGGATGGGTCGGCGGCGGTCCTGGCGCGACGTACCTCACCCGGCAGATCTCGCACGCCGACGCGATGCGCATCCTGCTGATGGACGAGCCTTTCGACGCCGAGGAGGCGCTCAGGATCAACCTCATCAACGAGGTCGTGCCGCACGACGAGCTTATGAGTCGGGCCGAAGAGGTGGGCGACTACATCGCCGGTCTCCCGCCGCTGGCTGTGCGGATGATGAAGGAGCTGGTGCTGCGGTTCCGCGACATCCCGGTGACGGAGGCGTGGCGGGTGCAGACGCTCATGAACGCGCTTCTCACGCAGATGACCGGCGACGGCGACGAGGGTCGCGCCGCGTTCCTTGAGAAGAGGCCACCGAACTTCACAGGCTCAATTCGCCGGAAGGGCGAAGTGTTCGATGAGGCCACGCCGGAGGAGCGTGCCAGGCTCGACGAGATAAGGCGGGACCTGCTGGGATAAGTCACTATTTGGAAGCGTTCTAATACTACTAGAATTGCTCTTGACAAGTCGATTGATGATCAGCCATACTGCATATCCGTTTTCAAGGGCCCTGTGACTGAACAAGCTGCTACGCAGGGCTAAGGTGACGGCATCCCCGGCGATGAGTCGGGCGTCCACGGAGCATTCAGAAAGCTCTTGAACTGAACGTGAGGCGGGCCGGAAGGCTGGTGCCGGGCTTCGGGGCCATAATCTGGTGGATACGTCGGTTCGATTCCGACTCTACTGCGGAGGCCCCAGTAATTGGGCGAGAAGTCCCGCCGGAGAAGGGAAGCCTTCGAAGGTAGGGAGGTTCGCCCCAGGGTCGTTGGGAACGGTGTGAAAACAGAGAGGCGGACTACATGTCCGCCTCTTTTGCATTCTGGGTAACTACAGAAGCCTGCGGTTCGGTGGCTGGCTCTTGTTATATGTCCAGCTTTAAGCTGGTGGTGGGAAGATCTCGGTCAGGAAGTCTATGATCAGCTTGGCGGCGACCATGGAAGTCAGGTCGGCGTGGTCGTATGGGGGAGCTACCTCGACCATGTCGAAAGCTACGACTTTGTGGTTCCTGGCTAGATGCACAAGGGCGTCGCGTAGTTCCTCGTAGTATAGGCCCCAGACTTCCGGCGTGCCTGTGCCGGGGGCGTGTGACGGGTCGAGCACGTCTATGTCTATCGTGACGTACAGGTTTTCCGACTCCGGCACGAGGTCCATCGAGGCCGCTGGCCCCAGCTCCTTGAACCTGCGGGTGGTGACGACGAGGTTGCCGTCGGCTATCGCCTCGTCGTAGACCTTGCGGCTCTCTTTCCTGATCCCGATTGAGCTGATGTTGCGCACGAATGGCAGCTCGTGGCAGCGCCTGATCGGGCTGCCGTGGGTGTACAGCACCCCCTGGGTCTCGTGAGAGTAGTCCATGTGGGCGTCGAAGTGGACGACGTCCAAGGGCTCGAAGGCAGACAGTCCGCGCACGACCGGGAACGTGATGGCGTGGTCGCCGCCGACCACGACGGGCATCGAGTCTTTGGACACGATCTTCTCGACGACGTTGGTCAGCTTCTGGAAGTTGTCGAGCACGTCTGATGGGACGACTGTGATGTTGCCGCAGTCGGCCATCGTGACACCCTTGAGCAGCTCGGTGCCTCGATCGGAGTCGAAGTAGCCCGCGGCCTCCTGGTCGAACTGCATCCCCCCATAGCCGATGTACGAGTAGCCTCGGGCGTCGCGCACCGCGTCCGGCCCGAACCGCGCGCCGGGCCGTCCGAACGTGCCCTGGTCAAAGGGCATACCAACGAAGGCTACGTTGGCGTCTAGCGCCTCGAGGTCTGCGAGCAGCGGAGCGTCGTAGAACGTCCGCGACCTTGCGCGGATGTCGGGCCAGCGTTCTCCTTGCCCTGAAAGTGTCTCAGAGGTCATTGCTAAGCCTCCTGTAACTAACTGGACACTGGGGACCAGCTTCGCGCAAGGTCTGCCATCGCCTCGGCGTGTTCTGGCCAGTCGTGAAGTATCGCCGGATCGAAGTCTGCCCCATTGGGCCAAACCAGGGTGTGGCATTCAGAATCTACGGCGACCTTTCTGAACACGGCCTGCTGCCGTAGTTCACCATACACCTCACCCTTCAACACCGGCTCGAAGTTGATGACCTGTGAAGTCTGGTCATCGAACCTCACTCGAAGAGTGTACTTGTCCAGGTATTCGAAGGAAGCCACACGATGGATTGGATGCTCCATAATCGACTCCTAGCTCAATGGCTCTATGCGGTTCGCCCTTCGACCCGACTGAATCAATTCCCAATTGACCTGCAGTTCATCCAGACGAATTACCGCCCATGCCTCTACAAGGCGACGTTGGCGTCGCGGGAGACTACCCGCAATCAATTGCACATGGTCCACGGCATAGACCGCGGCAGAATCTTGGTAGTAAGCGTGAAAGTGCGGTCGGTGGTGAGGTCCCCCAGATTCAGGATACATACGTATGATAATGCCTAGGAATCGGGCAATTTCAGGCATCTACACCAGGACGCCGAAGCCGGACTTGGTGCAGATCTCGATGCGGTTGCCCTCGGTGTCTTCGATGAAGAAGACGCGCTGGCCATCGTGACGGGTGGTGATGTCGGTCGTCTCGACGTCGTGGGCGTGCATGTACTTCTGCGCCTCTTCGATGTCTTCGACCTCGAACGCGCCGTGATGGGATGGCACCGAGGGAGCGACGTCGCCCTCGATCAGATGCACCATGGTGCCGCTGGGAAGCTGGAGCCACACTATGTGGTCGGAGTCGACCATGCTGGGTATCTCCTTGACACCCAGAACATCCACCCAGAACCTTGTAGCGCGCTCCTTGTCCCTAACGCAGTAGGTGAGGTGGTTGACTCTTCGCAGTCTGATGGTGCCGATCATGCCTGACATCGTTGCATCCCTCCAAATCGGTGTTCCTGTAGTGTGCGGCTATGATAACAGGATCAGTGTCGTGTGACTGGTAGGCAGTGCTTTCACCCTCACCCCAATCCGCCGCGGAGGGAGAGCTTAGAGGGGTATGTAAACCAACAATTCGTTCGTCCTGAGCTTGTCGAAGGACACCCCCAGCCCATAGATTCCCGCTTTCGCGGGAATGACGGTTTGTGAATACGTACCCCTGTAAGCTGAGGCAGAGGGAGCATTAGACTTCGTCCAGCAGGTGTCACACCATCACGGCTGCCTGTGATGTACAATCCGCCGTGCGACCGCAGGCGGTCCGCAACAAGCTGCCAGAAGGAGACGAACATGGCCGAGATCGAAGCTAGGCTGGCGGAACTGGGAATCGAGCTGCCGGAAACTCCCCCACCGATTGCCAACTACGTGCCGGGGGTAAGGACGGGCAATCTCGTTTACCTTTCGGGGTTGGGACCGGCGAGCCGGGCCGACGGGACAGTTCCGGCCGGGAAGGTCGGGAGCGACCTCACGGTCGAGGAGGGCTACGAGGCAGCGCGGCTGACCGGCCTGAACATCATTTCGCGCATGAAGGGCGTGGTCGGCGACCTCGATAAGGTGCGCCAGGTCGTCAAGCTCCTCGGGATGGTCAACTGCGACCCGTCGTTCAACCAGCAGCCCGCGGTGATCAACGGTTGCTCGGACCTTCTGGTAGAAGTGTTCGGAGACAGGGGCCGCCACGCGAGGTCGGCAGTCGGCATGGCGGGGCTTCCAAACGACATCCCTGTCGAGATCGAGATCATCATCGAGGTGGAAGACTGACAGAGCTAGGAGAGAGTCAAACCAGTCCCAACCTGGGACGGCGACGCACAGCTCTCACTCCTAACTCCTCTCCACTCACTCCTCAGCCTTACGCCAGTACCTGCATGGAGTAGCGAGAACGCATGTGCCTGCCCTGTTCGAAGCGGTCGAGTCCAAGCTGCGATATGTCGATGCTTGTGGCCTCGCCATCAGCGATGAGCTCGGACATGACCACACCGATCATCGGCGATAGCTTGAAGCCGTGTCCGCTGAACCCTACGGAGAGGTATAGACCCTCAATCCCATCGACGCGGTCCAGGACCGGATGCCAGTCGGGAGTGATCGTAAAGAGGCCGCTCCAGCCGCCTCGGAAGAGCGCCTGCGACATACCGGGCATACGGCGGGTCAGCTTCTCGAAGGTCTGCTCCACCATGGACATGTCCACGCCCTGGTTGTAGGTGTCGGGGTCGGCGGGCTCGTCCTCACCGACGCCGATGAGGGTGAGGTTGCCGAGGTCCGGCCTGGGCGACATGTCGTTCACTACGTCGCCGATGATGGGGTGGTCGGGCACTATGTCCTGAGGCCTTCTGAGCATGATGACCTGGTGCCTGATCGGCTGGAGGTCCACGTTCACGCCTATTGACTCCAGGAACGGGCCCGACCACGGTCCGGCCGCCACGACAGCGATGGGAGTCTCAATCCGTCCCTGGGCGGTGAGTACAGCGGTCACGCGGTCGCCGGTGATCTCGATGCCCGTTGCAGGCGAACCGGCAATAACGCGGGCGCCCCTGTCGCGTGCGGCGTTGGCGTAGCCGGTGGTGACCGAGTAGGGGTCAGCGTAGCCGGAATCGGGTTCGTAGGCGTATGACTCGCCGTCGAACGTCTCGACCATCGGGGCTATCTCGCGCACGTCCTCGGCGGTCACGATCGAGGTGTCGACTCCGACCGACCGCTGCATTGCGACGTTGCCCTCCATCGCCTCCCTGTCCTCGGGTCCGACGATGACGAAGTATCCGGTCTTCGTGTACCCGGAGGGCATCCCGACCAGATCATAGAAGTCACGGAAAAGGGTGAGGCTGTCCCACGCGAGACGTGTGGTGACCTCGTTCGAGTAGTGCATTCGCAGGATGGCCTGCGACCTGCTGGTGGAGCCGGACGCGAGCACGTCGCGCTCGAGAAGCACTGTGTTCGTTACGCCTTTCCGGGCGAGGTTGAAGAGGATGCTGCATCCCATCACTCCTCCGCCGACTACTACCGCGTCTGCTATGTTTGGCATTGGTATCTCCTACGAATTGTTCAGCACCGACATTGTATCAACTTGATTCCCCTGCCTTACCATAAGTAACATATTAGTAAGGAGAAGTGCGGTGATCGTCAAAATCACCTCCAAACGCCAGGTCACATTCCCAGCGAGGGTACTAGACGCCTTGGGAGTCGGCCCTGGAGATCAACTCGAACTGACCGAGGGGCCCGAGGGTTTCATCCTACGCCCACGGCGCATCGATTACTCTCTACTGGGAACATTGAGAGACAAGATACCACCTGGGCATCCGCCTTTCGATATCCAGGAATTCCGAAGGGAGACTTATGACCCGGCGCTACGGGATTGATACTTCCATACTCGTCAGACTGTTGACCAGGGATCCCGAGGGTGAGTTTGCACGCTGCGTCGAGGCTCTTCGAGCCTTGATCGAGGACCAAGGCGACGAGGTATTCGCATCGAACCAGGTTGTTGGGGAAGCATACGTAGCAATCCAGCATCACTACGGAGTGTCAAAGGACGATGCCCGCACATCCTTGCTCAACACGCTGCGAAGCGGACTTGTGGCCCCTCTGAATGGCCTATCGGTAATTGAGGCTTTGGGTGCAACCAGCGGTCCGGGACTATTCGACAGGCTCATTGCTGACGGCTACTCCAAGGTTGGCCTGGATACGCTCACTCTCGATCGCAGGATGGCATCCTTAGAAGGCATAAGTAGGCTGTAGAGGTTAGTCCCCCGTTATACGTTTCCAGTTGTTTTTCAGTTCGTTGTTGCCCGTTTAGGGCGCGTGCTATACTTTTCTGGATATCCCCTCCCAGGTTTCAGGAGTATTTGGTTTGACTTCGGTACGGATGCGCGACTACGAGTTGGTAATGATTCTCAGCCCAGAGGCCACGGAAGCGGAGGCCGCTGAGACTGTCAGTAGGATAACGAGCCTGATCTCCGATGGGGGAGGGAGCGTTTCCGAGCAGGACAACTGGGGAATCAGGAGGCTCGCCTACCCGATCCAGCGGTTCATCGAGGGCAACTACTTCATTGCCCGCTGTAAGATGGAAGCGCAGGCTGCCGTGGAGTTGGACACCACGCTGAACACGTCCCAGGACGTGCTGAGGCACCTCGTTTTCCGGCTAGATCAGTCCGACCTCGCCGCCATGGAGAAGCAGGCTGAGCGAGAGCGTGCGGCGAGACAGGAAGCGGAGCGGCGGGAAGCTGCCGAGCGGGAGGCCAGAGAGCGCGAAGAGGCTCGCAGGCTAGCTGAGGCCGAAGCTGAGGCGCAGGCAGCCGAGGGCGGCGAGTCCGCTGCCCCTGAAGAGGCGGAAGCTGAAGAGGCGACTCCGGTCCAGGCTGAGGCCAGCGCTGAGCCAGAGGCCACTCCAGTCGAGGCTGAGGCCAGCGCTGAGCCAGAAGCTGCTCCAGTCGAGGCTGAGGCCAGCGCTGAGGCAGAAGCAGCTCCGGTAGAGGCCGAGGCCAGCGCTGAGCCAGAGGTAGAAGAGGCTGCTCCAGTCGAGGCCGAGGCATCAGCCGAGCCATCCGAAGGCGAGACCCCTAACGAGGACGAGTCCAAGGAAGGCCAATAGCGGTCGCTGGCGCCCCATGGGAGGATCTAAGCTATGAGCATGAACAAGGTGCTGATTATCGGCAATCTGGGTTCAGACCCAGAGATGCGCTACATGCCAAGCGGCGATCCCGTAACCAGTTTTTCGGTCGCCACCAACAGGCGATACAGGACACGTGACGGGGAACAGCGAGAAGAGACGGAGTGGTTTCGGGTCAACGCCTGGGGAAGGCTGGCCGAAATCACCAACCAGTACTTGACCAGGGGCAGCAAGGTCTATGTCGAAGGGCGACTCCAGAGTCGCTCCTGGCAGGGCCAGGACGGCCAGACTCGTTTCAGCAACGAGATACGCGCGAGTGAAATCCAGTTCCTGGATCCAAGGGGACAAGTTTCCGGAGATGCAGGAGGATACGGTGGCGCTCCTCCGCCCTACGGCGGTGCTCCTGACGACGAGGACGATCTGCCCTGGTAGCCACCAGGAACTAGTACAATCGACTCACCCCGGTGGTAAGTGGGCACTTCGCCTCCGCCGCCGGCCCAGCAGAATCCAGCAAGAGTCAGAACGACGTAGATACAAGGTGAGTGAACATGACGACACAGACTAGCGGACCACCATCAACAGGTCCCAGGCCAGGCGGCCCCGGTGGGCCGAGGCCCGGAGGCCCTCCCGGTTCGAGACCGGCGGGAGCGACCGGAGCACGACCCGGCGGAGGTCCGGGTGGACGACCTGGCGGCGGGCCCGGCGGACGTCCGGGGGGCGGAAGACCCGGTGGACGTCCGGGTGGACGTTTCGGCGGCAGGCGAGGCAGGCCCCGATACTACAGTCGACGGAAGATCTGCGGCTTCTGCGTAGACCACATCGAGTACATAGACTACAAGGACACCGACCGGTTCCGCAGGTACATGACCGACCGCTGGAAGATCGAGTCCCGCCGCAAGACAGGTGTGTGCTCGAAGCACCAGCGCGCGCTGGCGACCGCCATCAAGCGCGCCCGACACCTGGCCCTGATCCCATTCAGCCCTGACCACGATGGTCCTCCCATGCGTTGGTCGAGGTAGATTCCCGCATTCGCGGGAATGACGGATGATTGAAGAAAGTGGTTGACGAAGCTCGGGAGGTACCGTCCAGGCGGACGGTGAGAAGAGACAGCCGCAGGATCGCGGCGGAGCGCACCCCAGAGGAGCGCCGTCGTCGCAGGATCGCGCTCATAATCATTGGCGTAATGCTGCTTGTGATCACGGGCATCCTAGTTGCCGGCTACGTCATGATCTTCGTGCTGCCCCCTCAGCAGCTCGTCGTCCGGGTAAATGACGTGGTCTACACCCGCGGCGACATGGTGAAGCTGCTGCGGCTCAGACAGAGATCGATGGAG
The DNA here is from genome assembly GCA_965116415.1 of Dehalococcoidia bacterium. Taxonomy (GTDB): domain Bacteria; phylum Chloroflexota; class Dehalococcoidia; order Lucifugimonadales; family UBA1123; genus VXRN01. The sequence goes on along the minus strand of OZ220693.1, from coordinate 2,723,054 downwards.
CTGGCGCAGACCCAGCAGATACGCACCAGCGACGACGTCTTCGAAGCGCTTCAGCTTATCGTCGAGAACGAAGTGATCGCGCAGGCAGCGCCGTCGGACGGTATATCCGTCTCACGCGACGAGATAGACAACTCGATCAGGGCAAGGATCGCTCCCTCAGCGGACGAGTCCCTGGGAAAGTCGAACGCCCAGATCGAGCGCGAGTACCACGAACGGTACAGGCAGTTCCTGAACCAGGCCCAGGTCAGCGAGGGTGAGCATCGTGACCTAGTGCGAAAGTCGATTCTCAGGGAGAAGTACCGGCAGTTCCTGGGCGACCAGGTGCCGGCGTTCGCCGAGCAGGTGTACCTGCATCGCATCGCAATGGGCCACAACGACGAGATCGACATCATGCAGACCAAGCTGAAAGACTCGATTGGCGACAGCGAGAGTCCCGAGCACATTCGGGGCGTCGTCAGGGCGATAGCTCGCGAGTTCTCGAGCGACCCAGACACCTACCAGACCGCCGGAGACATCGGTTGGACACCCCTCGGGATACACGAAGACTACGAGGACAAGTTCTGGGGCCTGGAGCCAGGTGTGCTCTCCAAGCCCACTCCAAACGTGGACAACCCCCAGCAGGTGCTCTTCTTCGTAGTCTCGGAACGGGACGGCAACCGTGAGGTGAGTCGAATCAATCGCGAGACGCTCAAGACGCGCGCGCTGCAGATATGGGTCAACCAGGAACGGCAGAACCACGACGTGTACGCCACGTTCAACTCGGACATCTACGCCTGGTTCATCGAACAGCTCAGAATCAGCGCCTCAACTACGCCGACACCCGTATCGAACCCGCTGCAGAACATTCTGGGCGGTCTCTAGAAGTCAGGTCTTATCGTGCCTAAAGACTCCATTGGAATCGGTCTGCTCGGAATGGGCGTTGTGGGCGGCGGTGTCGCGCAGATCATAGAGCAGAAGCAGCCCCACCTTAGCGGCATGGTCGGCTGTCCCGTCGAACTCAAGGGAGTTCTTGTCAGAGACTCATCGAAGTCGAGGGCGATAGACCTTGCTGACGGTCTGATCACAACGGACCCATCGGCAATCCTGGACAATCCCGAGGTTGACATACTCGTCGAGCTTATCGGCGGGGAAGAGCCGGCGCGCGAGTATATACTCAAGGCGTTGTCCGGCGGCAAACACGTCGTGACGGCCAACAAGGAGGTCATGTCGAGGCACGGCTTCGACATCCTGGGATACGCCCGGAAGCAGCGGCTGCGGGTACTGTTCGAGGCCGCCGTCGCAGGCGGGACGCCGATCATCGCCCCTCTGATGCGAGACCTGGTCGCGAACGACGTGGTCACGATTCACGGAATCATCAACGGGACTACGAACTACATCCTTACCAGAATGGAGCAGGACGGCGCCGACTTTGGCGACGCGCTGGCCGAGGCGCAGAAGCTGGGTTACGCAGAGGCCGACCCGACCAATGACGTCGAGGGTATAGACGCGGCGTACAAGCTGGCGATTCTTGCCACACTCGGATTCAGGGAGCGTGTCACCGACGACGACGTCTTCCACGAGGGGATAACGCGCCTGACCGCAAGGGACTTCCAGTACGCGCGCGAGCTTGGCTACGCGATCAAGCTGCTGGGAATAGCCTCCGCAGACAGCGGCGGGCTGCACGCCAGGGTCCACCCCGCGTTCGTCCATGAGGACGCGATGATAGCCAACGTAAACGGCGTTCTCAACGCGGTCGAGATCCAGACCGACCTGGCCGGCAAGCTGCTGTTCCACGGAGCGGGCGCGGGCGCGATGCCGACAACGAGCGCGGTAATCGCGGACATCGTAGACATCGCAAGAGACATCAGCGCAGGGGTCGACAACTTCGTCCAGCCTGAGAACGGCGGTCAGGGGAACGGCCAGGATGCAGAGGCCACCGGTGGCGTCAGGCCGATCTCTGAACTGGAGACGAGGTACTACATACGGCTGACGGCCGCGGACAGACCCGGTGTCCTGGCGCAGGTCGGAGGCGTGTTCGCTGAGCACAACATCTCCATTGCGTCGGCCATCCAGAAGGAGACCGATGAGGTCGCGCAGCGTGCGGAGATCGTGCTGATGACTCACCGGGCGAACGAGGCCGCGATGCAGCAGGCGATCGTCGAGCTGGAGGCGCTGGAGACGGTGGCGGAGGTCGGCAACCTAATTCGCGTCGAAGAGTGGTAGTCTTTCTTCTGGAACTTCTCTCCGAATTGGAGATAAGCTAGTCGGGTAATCCCTTAGTGTGAGGTGAATTGCCCGTGCCTGTCACGTACTACACCTGGAAGCGTTGAAGTACCTGCCGAAGAGTGAAAGCGGAGCTTTCACAGGTCGGTATCGAGTACGAAGAGCGCGACTTCTTCACTGAGCCGTTCACCATTGACGAACTCAGGCAAGCGATAGGTCCCAGGCCCATCGCGGACTTCTTCTCCTGGAGATCGCCGTCATTTCGCAAGATGGGGCTGGCCCGTGACGAACTCAGTGACGACAAGCTGCTCAAACTCATGGTGGAAGAGCCCAGGTTGATCCGGCGCCCTCTGATCATGAACAGTGACGGCGAGCTGATCGTCGGCACCGACAAGAAGGCTATGGCGGACCTTATCGGCTAATCCGGGTGCGTATTCCCTTCTTCCACCGGGGGCTGACAGGGGTAGGTATTCGAGGTTTTCACCCTCACCTGGGGCTTTCACTCCTCAAGGGGGTATGCCGTGCCTTACAGAAGCTACTTCCTCACACCTGAAGGAAGCGTCGAGACAGGGCTGTCGGATGCCGACATCCAGGACGCCCTGACCAGCGGTGAGGGCAGTCTCTGGCTTGACTTCGACGGACCTACTGTTGAAGACAGAGAGTTCCTGGTCCGCGCATTTGGATTGCACCCTCTGGCCGTGGACTCATGCCTCGCCACGGAGGCGCAGGTCCCGAAGGTCGACGACTACGACGACTACATCTTCATAGTAGCCCGCGGAATCGACTACACGGTCGATACGCGAATCCTGTCCACCACGGAGATGGGCATATTCCTCGGGCGGAACTTCGTTATCAGCGTTCATCCAGGAATGCTGTACAACATCGAGTCGGTAATCACGCTGGTGGAGCGTGACGGTCTCCCACTGAGACGCGGCTCGACGTTCCTCACGTACATACTCCTGGACGCGCTCGTTCAGAACCTGGTCCCCGGTGTCAACGGACTGGAGGACTGGGTGGACGACATCGAGGACTCGGTCATCGAACGGCCCGACCCTAACGCGTTGGAGGCGATCCTGGAGCTGAAGAGGTCGAGCTTCCAGCTGCGAAGGGCCATTGCCCCCCAGCGGGAAATGCTCAACAGGTTGAGCCGGGCCGAGTTCGCTCACGTCACTGGAGACGCGCTGCCATACTACCGCGACATATACGACACCATTCTGAGGATCGACAGCCAGAATGAGACGCTGCGCGACCGAGCGGACACGACGTTGTCGGTCTACCTCTCACTTGTCGCGAACCAGCAGAACGACCTGATGCGAGTGCTCGCGGTCGTGGCCACCGTGTTCATGCCGCTGGGTCTGATCGCCGGCATATACGGCATGAACTTCGAGTACATTCCGGAGCTCAGCGTTCGCTGGGGATACTTCGCAGTGCTGGGCGTGATGGCGACGGCGATCGCGGTCGTGCTGTGGGTCTTCTGGGCCAGACGATGGATCTCCATAGGAAGAAGGCAGCTCGTGCGGTTCAGGCCGACCACGATTGCACCCGAACGGCTGCAGAACTACGTGAGCAAGATCGATCCGAGGCGAATTGAACCCGGAATCATCGACCCGCGCAGGCTGGACCCCCGGAGACTGGACCCACGCAGGCTCGATCCGAGGAGGCTGAGGTCGGACTAGCATCGGACTCCCGGCGGCTGTTGCAGTATGATTGGGCTGGGCCGCAGGCGCGGCGCCGAGTTCACATGGGAGAAAGACATCATGCTGGCAGACCTTACTGGAAGAGTCGCGTTGGTTACCGGCGGAGGCCGGGGGATTGGACGGGGCATCAGCATCGCACTGGCCGAACAGGGGGCTGACATCGCGGTCGCCGACCTGATCGAGAGCAACGCTGCCGACGTTGCCGAAGAGGTCAGGCAGCACGGAAGTCGCGCCGCCGCGATGGCCATAGACGTGACCGACAGATCATCGATCGAGGCTGCGGTCGCCAGCGCGCTCGACCAGCTTGGCCGGATCGACATACTGGTGAACAACGCCGGAATCATCGGGGCTGGAGGAATGTGGGAGAGGGACTCGTCCTCCGACGACGACTGGAGCGAAACGTTCGAGGTGAACGTGCGGGGCATCGTTAGGGTCACGGAGGCGGTCCAGGGTCACATGATCGAGCGCGGCTCCGGTCGAATCATCAACATCGCCTCTATTGCGGGCAGGCAGGGCAGCCCGGACATTCCGCACTACTCCACGTCCAAGGCCGCGGTCATAAGCTGGACGCAGTCCAACGCGCTTCAGCTTGCCAGCCACAGGATAAACGTCAACGCGATCTGCCCGGGGCTGCTGTGGACGCCGATGTGGGAGGCGATAGCCCAGAGGCGGTCCAGGCTGGGCTCAACCCAGACGCACACCGACGTGCAGGGAATGCTGGGGCGGGACCTTTTCGAGACGGTCGTCGATCAGACGATGCCCATGAAGCGGGAGCAGACGCCGGAGGACATCGGCAAGCTGGCCGCGTTCCTGGCGTCGGATGACGCGAAGAACATAACCGGCCAGGCGATCAATGTCGACGGCGGGATCAGGATGAACTGATCAGATCACTCCGTCGGCCTGGAGGCGGTCTAGCTCGTCTGGGGACATGCCGAGGTCTTCGCCGTAGACGGAGTCGTTGTGCTCCCCTACCAGCGGGCTTCTGAAGGTGCGCCAGGGGGTGCCGTTCATGATGTAGGGACGTCCAGCGTAGGTGTACGTCTCGTCCAGTTCGGGGTGCTCGACCTCGGCGAAGAAGCCGCGGTCGTCGGCGAAGTGGGCGTCGTCGAGCGTCTCCTCCGGCGACCGGACGATGGCCCACGGGAACTTGCGGCCCTGGGCGCCCCGGTAGATCTCCTCGGCGTTGTGCGCGGCAATGAACTTCTTCACGACGACGAAGGCGTGATCGACCTCGGGACCAGCCCTCATCCGCATTGCCGCCATGTCGCGGTAGTGAGGGTCGGTCAGGTCCTCGGCCATTCCGGCCTCGTCCATCCACCTGACCAGGGTCAGCCACTGGTCGAGGCTCGTGAATACCGCGAACACGTTGATGTACCTGCCGTCGGCTGTCGGGCAAAGCGTCTTCGGCGTCGGCAGGACGCCGTGATGCCTTCCTGTCTGACGCTTGACCAGCTCCTTGGTGTAGATGTACGTGGGCATCGCGGCCTCTGTCGTGCACGAGCAGGCCTCGTGGATAGAGGCGTCGACATGCTGGCCCTCGCCGGTCATGTCGCGCCAGTTGAGGGCCACGAGGGTCCCAATGGTGGCGTAGTTGCAGCTGATGATGTAGCCGTGTCCACCGCTCGGCCTGATTGGCGGCGCGCCCGGGAGGTCATCGTAGCCGCAGCTGTGCATGATTCCGCCCATGGCCATCGCCACGAGGTCGGATGTCTTGTAGTCGCGGTATGGCCCGTCCTGGCCGAAGCCGGTTAGCGAGGTCATTACCAACTCTGGGTTGATGGCGCTCAGGTGTGAGTAGCCGAGTCCCAGCGAGTCCATGTAGCCTGGATCGAAGCTCTCCAAAAGTACGTCGGCCTTTTCGACCAGCTTCTTGAGTATCGCCCGCCCTTCAGGGTGCTGTAAGTCGAGCGTCACACCTTCTTTGGCGGAATTGAACGCCCAGAAGTGGAGACTCTGGTTGGGGTCAGGTTCGTCATTTCGGAAGGGCAGTATGTTGCGGGCGGAATCGCCTCCGGGAGGCTCGATCTTGACGACCCTGGCTCCCATTTCTCCCAGCAGCTTACCCATGTACTGACCCTTTTCATCGCAAAGGTCGAGCACGGTGATGTCAGAAAGCGCTCCCTGAGTGTTGCTCATCAGATTGCCCCCTCGACCATCAGGTCGGTCATCTGCTCTTCAGGAACTCCAAGAAGCTCCCCGAAGATCTGCTGCGAGTGCTGCCCAAACTGGGGTGACGATCGGCGGAGCTCCCACGGTGAACGCGAGAGGCGCATCGGCTGGCCCTCGTACTCGGTCACCCCAAGTTCAGGGTGTTCGACCTCAGGCAGGAACTCGCGGTGCCGGAGTTGGGGATCGTCCTCGATCTTCTCCTTGGGCGTCTGCACGGCTCCAGCTGCTATGCCCACAGCCTGGAGCTTGTGAAGCACCTCGTGCGGCTCGCGCTCGATGGTCCAGGTCTCTATCAGGCGATCAAGCTCGTCCTGGTTGTGGTATCGGCCCTTGTTGGTGGCGAAGCGTTCGTCGGAGGTCCACTCAGGCGATCCTATCGCTTCAGCGAAGGCCCTCCACTCTTCATCGTTGAAGACGGTGATGACACACCAGCGGTCTTCGCCCTTGCACTGGTAAGTGTTGTGGGGCGCGACCTTGTACTGCGGCGCCCTGTTGCCGGGCGGGTTGCCCTCTCGCCTGAAGCTGCGTCCGTTTACAGTCTTGTCGAGAATGGCCGGGCCTGTCAGCGCCATTCCAACCTCGACCTGTGAAAGGTCGACCCACTGGCCCTCACCGGTGCGGTTCCGGTGGTGAAGCGCGTTCAGGCACGCCAACGCGCCATAGAACCCTCCGGTGTGGTCCATGTACGAGAACCCCCATCCTGCGGGGTCCTCACCGGGAAGGCCGGACATGTAAGTGAGGCCCGACAGCGCCTGCGCGGTGGGGCCCCATGTCACGTACTTGTTGTCGCGACCCGTATGGCCGAAGCCGGACATGCTCACGTAGATGATGTCTGGCCTGATCTTGCGCTGTGCCTCGTAGTCTAGTCCCCAACGCTTGAGGACGGTTGCGCTGAAGTTCTCGACGACTATGTCAGAGACCGCGATGAGGTCGTGGAGGAGATCCATGCCGCTGGGATGCATCACGTTGATGGAAACGCCCAGCTTGTTGCGGTTCAGGTTGTTGAACAGGCCACCCATGTTCGGGCTGTCGGACCCTGGGGGCGCCAACCCGTGTCGAGTGTAGTCCATCGTCTGCTCGTTCTCGACGCGGATGACTTCGGCCCCGAAGTCCGCTAGTATTCGCGTGCACGTCGGGCCCGCCACGATCCAAGAGAAATCGACAACCCGTATCCCCTCAAGCGCATGTTTACGCATTTTCTGTAAGAACTCCCCTGGCAGCTTAATCGAGAAAACTGTATAAGTGCAGTTTCCGAGGAGTGAGTGGAGAGGAGTTAGGAGTGAGAGCCGCCCCTCCCTGCCCGTAGGACTAATGCAATTTTCTCGCCTGATTAGCTACAGCATCCTATAGCCGAGACGAATCGTAGTCAATACAATTGTTATCACCTCCTCGCAGCAAAGAGGGGACATGATTCCTCTCGCCATACGACGGTTCCCCGTGCTGTTCGCGGTGTTGGCCGCGCTGTCCTCGGCGTTCGGCTTTTCGGTCCTGCTCTCGCCACCGGTACAGGCACAACTGAGCGGATTCACTCACAACGCCTCCAACGACGTCGAAACGCTGGTCGCAGCCGGTAACAACGCTCCTTTCGGCATCTGGTCGGACGGGACCACCATGTGGGTCGCGGACTGGAATGACGGCAGACTGTACGCCTACAGGAAATCGGACGGGATGCGAGACACCGCCAAGGACTTCTCTACCCTGGACGCAGCCGGTAACGACTCTCCCTCCGGCATCTGGTCGGACGGGACCACCATGTGGGTCGCGGACTGGGAAGACGGCAAGCTGTACGCCTACAGGATGTCGGACAGGAGCCGCGATCCCGACATGGACTTCGACACCCTGAACGCAGCCGGCAACGAGAATCGTCGGATCAAACAGTCGGGAGGAACCACCGTATGGGTGGCGAAGGGTGTTGACGACACCCTGTCCGACACCGCCAACGAGAATCCACAGGGCATCTGGTCGGACGGCACCACCATGTGGGTCGCGGACTGGGAAGACGGTAAGCTGTACGCCTACAGGATGTCGGACAGGAGCCGCGATCCCAGCCGGGACTTCGACACATTGGCTGACGCCAGCAACGACGCCCCCCGAAGCATCTGGTCGGACGGCACCACCATGTGGGTTGCGGACTGGGAAGACGGTAAGCTGTACGCCTACAGGATTTCGGATAAGGCCCGTGACCCTGATAGGGACTTCAACACGCTGGAGGACGCCGGCAACGACGGTCCCCGAGGCATCTGGTCGGACGGCGCCACCATGTGGGTCGCGGACGACAGTGACGACAAGCTGTATGCCTACAACATGCCGCCGGAGTTGAGCGCGTTGGTATTGACCAACGCTGACGGCAACGAGATTCTCCTGGCCCCGGCCTTCTCGAGGGGCACGTTGAGCTATACAGCAGTGGTGTCTGACAGAGATGCCGAAGTGACCGTATCCGCGACCGGGGCCGGCAGGAGTGCCGTAGTATCCTACCTGAGCATGGACTCGAACGCAGATGCGGACGGCCACCAGGCGGGCCTGGAAGAGGGCTGGAACACGATCGAGGTGAGGGATACGAACAGCAGTCTGATCTACGCGATCAAGGTGTGTCGGGAACCAGCGGATAGCTTCGCTCACAACCCGTGCGCGGACTTTGATCCGCTGGCTTTCGCCAACGGCAACCATCTCCATCCCAATGCCATCTGGTCGGACGGCGCCACCATGTGGGTCGCGGACGAACGTTTTGCCAGCCTGTATTCGTACGGGATGTCGGACATGAGCCGAGACCCCACCAGGGACTTCGAAGCCCTGCACGACACCGGCAACGACAATCCCAGTGCCATCTGGTCGGACGGGATCACAATGTGGGTGGCGGACGGTGATGACGCCAGGCTGTACGCATACAGGATGTCGGACATGAGCCGAGACCCCGCCAAGAACTTCGATACCCTGTACGGTGCCGGAAACGACTCCCCCTCCGGCATCTGGTCGGATGGGACCACCATGTGGGTGGCGGACGACATTGCATCGAAACTATTCGCATACAGGATGTCAGACAAGAATCGTGATCGTGACCGGGACTTCAACACGCTGGACGCCAGCGGCAACAGGCATCCCTGGGGGATCTGGTCGGACGGGATCACAATGTGGGTCGCGGACGAGTTCAGCACCAGGCTATTCGCATACAGGATGTCAGACAAGAGTCGTGATCGTGACCGGGACTTCAACACGCTGGACGCCAGCGGCAACGACGATCCCCGAGGCATCTGGTCGGATGGGACCACCATCTGGGTAGCAGACGATGCTGACGGCAAACTATACGCATACAATATGCCGACGCCGAGTGCAGAACAGTGAGAGACCCCGGCAGCAGTGATCTTTTCCACCGAACGACGTTTTGCAAAGTAACTTCCCTCTTTGAATCAATCACGGAAGAATGAGCACCTAACTGATTGACTCGGCGGTTCTTCAGACACTCGAAAGACACTAGACGGACTTGCGGAATGGACTCGATTTTGGCACGATAGGGCTATGAGAATAAACGAATTTGAACTCAGAGACCCGGTGCCAGAGTTGCGGCGTCCCATCGCGATCGCCATGCTCCGACCATGGATAGACGTGGGAAGGGTCGGGACGCTGGCGCTCAATATACTCCAGCGCCATCTTGGCGCGCAGGAGCTCGGCAGGCTGGCCGAACCCGGCAAGTTTTTCGACTTCACCAGGTACCGGCCCAGGATGCGCACCGTGAACGGGCAGCGTGTCTTCACGACTCCCAACACGATAATCCATCACGCTCACGACGAATCTACGGACAGGGACTACATGTTCCTGCACATACGAGAGCCGCACGCTTTCGGAGAAGATTACTGCCGCGCGATCTCGGACGTGCTTTCGCACTTCGACATCCGGGAGTATTGCCGAATCGGGGGAATGTACGACTCGGTGCCTCACACCAGGCCGCTTCTGGTGACGGGCACAATGAACGACGACCAGGCGGCGAAGGCAGCCGGGCTGGTGTCGCAGAGGCGAAGCACGTACCAGGGGCCGACTTCCATCGTCAACATGGTCTCCGACCTCGTAACGCAGAGCGAGATACCGACCACGAGCCTGATGGCGCACCTGCCCCAGTACATGCAGCTTGACGAGGACCACATGGGAGCGGCACGGATCGTCGAGATCCTGACCGCCATGTTTGACCTGCCCACTTCGCTCGCAGACCGGGAGCGCGGACGTCGCCAGTACGAGGACGTGAACCGAGCGGTTGAGAACAATCCAGAGGTACGCTCCCTGATCGGGAGGCTTGAGTCGTACTATGATCGCGTGCTCGTCGATGGCGGACAGCAGGAGCAGGAAGAAGACGAAGAAGGAGCTGACTTGGCTCCCGGTGTCGAGCAGTTCCTACGAGAAGTGACCGGGCAGGCAGAAGAGGACGACTCCGACGACGACTCCACCAGCTAGCGACAATCCAAGAGACTTCGTCGGCTACGGCCAGCATCCTCCCCGCGTCGAGTGGCCCAACAGCGCACGCATTGCCATCTCGCTGGTCGTAAACTACGAAGAGGGCTCCGAGTACTCGCTCCTAGATGGCGACGCCCATCGTGAGACCAACAGCGAGGTGCCGTCTCCGCTTCCCCTGGACGAGCGCGACCTGGCGAACGAGTCGTTCTTCGAGTACGGCAGCCGCGTCGGCGTGTGGCGTGTCCTGAGGCTCCTGAAGCGATTCGACGTACCGGCTACATTCTACTGCTGCGCACTTGCGCTGGAGCGCAACCCTGAAGTTGGCCCGGCAATCGTCGAGCAGGGACACGAGGTGTTCGGGCACGGCTTCAGGTGGGAGGAGTACTACCGTATGGACCGCGACGCCGAGCGGGAGGCGATCCGCAAGGCGGTCGAGTCCATAGAGCGAACCACTGGCGTTCGGCCTCTGGGCTGGTACACGCGGTACGGGCCGAGCCTGAACACGCGCGAGCTCGTGGTCGAAGAGGGCGGGTTCCTGTATGACTCGAACTCGTACGCCGACGACATTCCCTACTACGTCGAGGTGCACGGCAAGCCCTGGCTGGTCGTGCCGTACTCCCTTGAGGTCAACGATACACGCTTCTGGCGCGGCGGTTTGAACACGCCATCCGACTTCTTCGAGACGCTGAAGAACACGTTTGACCTGCTCTACGAAGAGGGCGACGAGTCTCCGAAGATGATGAATATCGGGCTGCACTGCAGAATTGTCGGGAGACCGTCACGCGCGATAGCGCTAAGGGACTTTCTACAGTACGTGAGCAGGTACCCGGGCGTGTGGTTCGCTCGTCGCACCGAGATCGCCCAGTGGTGGCTGGAGAAATATCCGCCGCAAGGCGGGTCGCGGTGAAGACGACCCTGCTGCCAGAGGGTCACACCGTTCTGGCGCCGGATGGCTCGCAGATTCGCGAGCTAGTCCAGACCTCTCGATCAAGTATGGTGCACTGCACACTGGAACCCGGAGGGGTCTCGAAGGCAGTTGCGCACAGAACGGTTGAAGAGGCGTGGTACTTCATCTCCGGACGCGGGCAGGTCTGGCGATCATGCGACGGCGAGGACGAAGTCGTAGACGTGTTCGCGGGACTTGCGCTGACCATCGACACTGGAAGCCACTTCCAATTCCGAAACACAGGCGATGAGGACCTGTGCTTCATCATCGTCACGACACCGGCGTGGCCCGGCATGGACGAGGCGTACCCTGTACCCGACCACTGGCTGACATCCATCGACAAGCAATAACAGGACTGGAAAGAACCCATGAAGAGCTACCTGATCAACCTCGAATGTACCTACTGCGACGCCGAGTTCTCGGCTGACGAACCGCAGCGGCTATGCGCCGAGTGCGGCAAGGTGCTGTATCCTCGGTACGACCTGGAAGGCGCGGCGGCGGCACTGGACCGCGACATGCTCAAAGAGCGCCCAGCGAATATGTGGCGCTACTTCGAGGTGATGCCGATACGGGACGAGGCGAACGTGATCACGCTGGGCGAGGGGTTCACTCCGATCTTCCAGGCCGAGCGGCTCGGACCTGAGATGGGCTGCTCAGACCTGCTCATCAAGGACGAGGGCGTCAATCCGACAGCGTCGTTCAAGGCGCGCGGGCTGTCTGCGGCCGTCTCGAAGGCCAAGGAGCTTGGCATCACCAAGATCACGATGCCCTCGGCTGGCAACGCGGCCGGGGCGATGACGTCCTACGCTGCCAAGGGCGGCATCGACTCCTACGTGGTCATGCCGAAGGACGCGCCAGAGGCGAACCAGAAGGAAGTCGTCATCACGGGCGGAGAGCTCACCCTGATCGACGGGCTGATTAGCGACGCCGGTGTCTTGAGCCGTGAGCGAGCCGCGGAAGAGGGCCTCTTCGATATATCAACGCTCCAAGAACCCTACAGGGTGGAGGGGAAGAAGACGATGGGCTACGAGATCGCGGAGCAGATGGGCTGGACGCTGCCAGACGCGATCATCTACCCGACAGGTGGAGGCACCGGGATCGTTGGGATGTGGAAGGCGTTCGACGAGATGGAGGCGATGGGCTGGATCGGCAGCGAGCGGCCGAGAATGTTCGCGGTCCAGTCAGAGGGTTGCGCTCCGATAGTGCGGGCGTTCGATCAGGGCACCGAGTTCGCAGAGCCGTGGCAGGACGCGGATACAGTCGCGGCTGGCATCCGGGTGCCGTCGGCTATCGGTGACTACCTGATCCTGGGAGCCGTCCGCGAGAGCGGTGGTGGTGCGCTTACAGTCAGCGACGACGAGATCCGCGACTACATGAGCAAGGTCGCTCAGCTTGAAGGGATGTTTATCTGCCCGGAGGGCGCGGCCACGGCTGCCGCGCTCGAAAAGCTACTGGCGGCGGAGCAGCTAGGGGCCGACCAGCGGATCCTACTGCTAAACACGGGCTCGGGTCTGAAGTACCTGGAGCTGGTGTAGGTTGGGAACAGATGGCTTACCGCCCTCCAGATCAGCCGATACTGCCTCCACTTGAACTGTCTGATTACATGACCTGACTAATGTGTAGTACAGTTATTTCATTATCTATTACGTAAGTCGTAATGCTTCGAAGTTTCAAGGATCGGAGAACTCAACGATTCTTCGAGGGTCGCCCTGTTCGGGCTTACCAAGGCTTTGCAGATCAGGCAACGCGTAGATTGACCATATTGGACAATGCTGCCGCTCTTCACGACTTGGCAGGGCTGCCCAGCAATAGGCTGGAGTCGCTCTCAGGGGACAGAATCGGGCAATACAGCATTCGCATCAACAGACAGTGGCGCATCTGTTTTCGCTGGGAAGACGACGGACCTCACGACGTTGAAATAGTAGACTACCACCGATAAGGAGACCAGTGATGACTGTGAGAAGCGGTATGCGGCCAGTGCATCCGGGGGAGATTCTTGGCGAAGAGCTCCAGGAGCTTGAGATGTCAGCGAGCGCATTGGCCAAGGCGCTTGACGTTCCCACAAACAGGATCACCGCAATCCTGAACGGGCAGCGCGGAATAACGGCCGATACGGCCCTGCGGTTGTCCCGGTACTTCGGCACGACCCCGCAGCTTTGGCAGAATCTCCAGAGCACCTATGAACTGCGTGTAGCTGAGATCGAGGCCGGAGAGAGGATCGAGGAACGGGTGATGCCGAGGACTGTGACAGAAGTTGTGGGGCTTTGAGTGATATCGGTCCAGAAGTCATCGGCTACTGCTAAAGCACATGACATCCACTACGGGTGGGACCGCGAAGCGAGAACGCGGGAAGTATTGAATCTCAACAGAGTGAGCAGCCTCGGATGACACTCTTCATGTTTGCTTTCCGAAATCACCGAAGAGCTGCGCCGGTAGTGCCTACTCCTGAGCGCCGACTCCGCTCTCAATTTCCTGGAACTGTAGCAAGCTGAGGATACACAGGTTTGTCTCTCGACGTATTCGGGCAGCAGCTCTACGACCAGCATCGCGGCCTTATCCCAGACAACTTCCGTGAGGTTGGCGAGCGGGATGACGGTTGCATCCAGGTCTACGATCGCCCTCGATGGTATTTCGCGCCGTACGAAGAGTGGTACCCGCACGTTCAGAAGTCTATAGATGACGTTCGCGGCAGGACACTCGACATCGGGTGTGGCGCCGGTCGGGTAACGCTCCATCTACAGCGGAACGGTGTGGACGTTGTTGGAGTCGACCACTCACCTCTGGCCATACGAGTGTGTCAAGAGCGCGGACTTAAAGACGCCAGGATTCTCCCTGTTACCCAAGTCAGCGCCAACAGGCTGGGAATGTTCGACACCATCGTGATGACGGGGAATAACTTCGGGTTGGTCAGTGATCCTAAGAGGGCGCGGTGGCTCCTGCGGCGGTTCTACCGGATGACGACAGCGGGAGGGCGCATCCTGGCCGAGACCACCGACCCATACGCTACTGATGACCCTGTCCAACTTGCATACATGGCGAGGAACCGTGCGAAAGGCAGGATGAGCGGACAGTTCCGTCATCGCGAACGCTACCGCAATCTGAAAGGACCCTGGTTCGACTGGCTGTTCGTATCGAGGGATGAGATGCGAGAGATCGTTGCTGGAACAGGATGGGTGGTTCGCGAGTTTATCGAACCTGAAGGCGCCCAGTATGTCGGAGTGATCGAGAAGGACCTGGACTTCTAAGGCGCAGGCCAAGGTCCGAACGAGGTGTGTGCTACCTGACTTCGACCTCGGTGATGTAGGGGGCGAGGATGCTGGTGGACGACTTGACCATCATCTCGATCAGGTCGTGCGTGGGGACGCACTCGGGGCACTCTTCGTTGACGCCGGGAGTGTACTCAATCGTGAGCTTGCCGCCTCGGGACTCGACGAACTGGATGGACCCACCCTCTGAGGCGGCGATCACCTGGATGTTGTCGAGTACGCTCTGAAGTCCTGGGTCTACTTGTGTGGTCATTAAATGCGTCTCCTGATGATGTGCGCGTATATCCTAGCACTTTTCTCCGACGTGAATGGCGACCGTGCCGAGTGCGAGCCTCACGCAGTGTGTGACACGGAGTCCTGCGTCGGCCATGGCATCGGTAAGCTCCGCAGCTGACATGAACCCCTGGGCGGACTGGGGGAGGTACGTGTAGGCCTCGCGGTCTCCTGCGAGCAGCCCTCCGAGCAAGGGGGTAGCGTACCTGAAGTGGAGACGTGCCATCGCGCTGATCGGGTCTCTGCCGTCCTGTCGGACGATCTCAAGGGAGACTACCCTGCCGCCAGGAACGACTACCCGTGCCATCTCCCGCAATGCCCTGGGAACGTCGATGAAGTTGCGGATGCCGAACCCGACGGTCGCGCACATGAAGCTGTTGTCGACAAAGGGTAGGTCGTGAGCGTCGCCCTCTGTGAACGAGACCGACGAGCCGAGTCCCTGACGTATCCCCTTCTGGACGCCGATTGTCATCATGTCGCGGGTGAAGTCGAGTCCAACTACGGAAGTGACCTCGTCTCGACGTGCGAGATCGAAGGCGAAGTCGCCGGTACCGGTCGCGACGTCCAGCGCCATGCCGGACAGACCTTCGACGGCCATCGCGGTGGCCCTGCGCCGCCAGGAGTGGTGGCGTCCGCCGGACATGACCGAGTTGAGCAGGTCGTACCGTCGCGAGATGCGGGCGAACATGCCAGTGACGTAGCGGGCGCGTTCCGGGCCGCGTAGTTGTGCCAACGTCCGCCCCTACCTCAGGCTCTTTATCGTGACCGGCAGCTCCGGGAGCAGGTCGCTTGCGACCATTCCGGTGTCGCCCAGCCGCTCACGTACGACCTCTCCGGCCAGTCCGTGCAGGTACACGCCGAGAGATGCTGCTGTTTCCGGCGACAGTCCCTGTGACAGCAGACCTGCTATTGTGCCTGCGAGGACGTCGCCTGTCCCTGCTGTTGCGAGTCCGGGATTGGAGAACGGTGCGATTTCAGACGCGCCGTCGGCGTGGGCTACGACGGTGTAGGCGCCCTTCAGGACGACCGTCTTGTTCCACTCTCGTGCCTCTACCTGCGCCAAGTCGAGCCGTGGCAACACCCTCACCCCCGTATCAAGTACGGGGCAGGCTCTAGCCCTCTCCATCAAGGGAGATGGGATCTGTTGGGTGATGCTCAGGCTTGATTTCGGACTGTTGACCAAGCGCGCCATCTCTCCGGGATGAGGTGTGAGGACGGCGTTGGAAGGCCAGCGGCGATGCCAGTCTGGAATTCGTGCCAGTGTGTTCAGTCCGTCGGCGTCGACAACAGTTGGGGGCAATGCAGCCCCGGACAGGAGCAGGCGCTCAACCATCGTGCGGGTTTCGTCTGCCTGACCCAGGCCGCAGCCGACCAGTAGCGAACTGTAGCCGCTCACGGCCTCCAGGATGTCATCGGCGGCATCGGGGGAGACCACACCCTCGCGGTTCTCTGGTAACGGGAGGAACGTAGGCTCGATGGCCGCGGGGGCCACCGACGAAACCAGGCTTGCTGGAATCGCAATCGTGACCAGGCCCGCTCCGACGCGCGCAGCAGACGCAGCAGCCAGGTATGCCGCTCCCAGGAATTGGCGCGAACCTGCGACGATCATCGTCCTGCCGAAAGTGCCCTTGTGGGAGTCTCCGGGACGCTCAGGGAGCGCAGCCCGTGCCCACTCGGAGGCCAGCAGGCTGACCTGAACGTCGTCGTCGAGACCGGGGGGAACTCCGATGTCGGCCACCTCCAGGTCTCCGACTGAGTCCGCGCCCGGAAAGGTCAGGTGGCCACGCTTCGGATACCCGAGCGCGACTGTGACGTCGGCGGGAACGCACGCAGGGTCGACCTCGGCGGTGTCGCAGTTCAGGCCGGTGGGGAGATCGAGCGCAAGCAGTTGGGCGGTTCGCGAACCGCCCCTACGGGCGACAGCCAGGACACTCAGAATCTCTTCGAACACGCCCTCTATCGGTCTTGCCCTGCCCGTTCCAAGCATGGCGTCGATTACGAGGTGAGCGGAGTTGAGCATACACTTCAGCCGAGCGAGATCAGGATCGTCAGAAACGCTGACGATGTCTACGTCATCGCGAAGGGCGTCTTCCATTTTTGGGTCAGGGGCGCCTCGTTCGCGGCAGATGTAGGCGGTGACCCTCGCGCCCCAACGTTGGATGTGTCGTGCGGCGACCAGTCCGTCTGCGCCGTTGTTGCCAGAGCCGACGAGCACGACAACGGGCACGCCCGTAAGCGGCCCGAGCATTCGACGCGCGGTGCGGGCAACGGCAAGGCCCGCGTTCTCCATGAGGGTGTCCGTCGAGACTCCGGCCTCCTCGGACCGGTCCTCGATGGCCCGCATCTCGGCGGCGGTAACTACCTTCAAGCGGTCACACCCGACCCACGAGCGACTTCAGAAGCTCCCGTGTCCGGGCGACCGAGGCGTCCTCGTCGTCGCCGACCGGGAAGATGGATGCGAGGAACTCAGTTGCACCGGCGTCAGAGAGTGCCTTGAGCTTCTCCTCGACCTCGGCCTCGTTGCCGATGATGGCGACCTCAGCCGGGCTTTCGACGCCCTCGATGTCGAGCATCCGGCGATAGCTGGGAAGTGTGCCGTAGCGCTGGAAGTGGCCTGCGGCGGCCTCGAATCCGGCCTGCCTGTCGTCAGTGACCGCGATGGGAAGTCCGACGCACACGCGAGGGGCAGGACGTCCTGCGTCCTCTGCGGCGGAGCTGATCCTGGGCACTATGTGAGTGTCGAGCGTGCGGGGGCCGACCATCCACGTAATGGTGCCGTCGGCACGCGAGCCCGCCATGCGCAGCATACGCGGCGCGAGCGCGGCAACACACACCGAAGGCGGCGTATCGGTCATCCGCGCTATCTCGCCGGACGCGCTGTAGTGCTCGCCCTGGAAGTCCACGCTGCCCGTGGACATGAGCGACTGGAGGATGGTCAGGTACTCGTCCATGTGCCCGGCGGGGGCGTGGAACGACATGCCCCAGCGGTCCTCGACGACCGGCCTGTGTGAGAGTCCGATTCCCAGAAGGAGCCGCCCGCCGGTCGCGGCCTGCGTCGTGAGCGCCTGCTGAGCGAGCGCCATGGGGTGTCGTGGGTAGGTCGGTACCACGGCGGTGCCCATCTCTATGGTCTGGGTAACGCCTCCGGAGAGCGCGAGCAGGGTCAGCGCGTCGATGCCGGCGACCTGTGCCGTCCAGAAGCTCTCGAATCCGTCTGCCTCGGCCTCAGCGGACTGCTGCACCTGTCCCTGCAGGGTGGCAGCCGCGCCCATCGTTCCGATGAAAAGTCCTATTCTCATGATCAGCCCTTTGACTCCTGTTCGGCTACCCATTGCCTGGCGGCGGCACGAGCGGCGTTCCGGTTTGGTGCGTTCATTCCCCGGCTTCTGAGGTCGACGGCCGACTCGACGTTTGCTGCCGCCGTAGTGCTTGCTCCCTCAAGTCTTGCCCTGAAGCCGTCGATGTCCTTGGCGAACGCTGCGCGCCAGCCCTCGGTACGGTCGAAGACGGGGTAGGTCTCCAGCACGCCGACCTCGTTGAAGCGGTCCATGAACTGGATGTCGGCGATCGCCTTGCCTTCCCAGATGAATACTCGCTTGTCGTTGCCGAGGTTGTACGCCCCGATCAGCGTGATGCTTGGAGGCGGGCTGCCCTGCCAGATGGTGGCCCAGAGCTCGGGGTCCCGTGTCCTGTCCGATGTGAGTATGGATACGTAAAGCAATTCTGTTCTTCCTATAAGTTAACTATCGTCGGTTCAGTATGTTGCCCTTTTCGCTGTCTCCCACCACCGAGGCGACTGCGAAGTCTCGCGAGTGGCTGAGCGATAGTGCGATGTCAGTCAGTCCCAGCCTGTCGGCCCTGGCCTGCGCGGTGCCGTGGAGCTCGATTCGCGGCGCCTGTCCGCGACCGCGCACGACTTCGATGTCCCGCCAGCGGATACCGCGGACGCCAGTCCCGAGCGCCTTCATGGTCGCTTCCTTGGCGGCAAATCGGCTTGCGAGCTGCGGCGCGCGTCCGCGGCAGTAGGCGATCTCGCGGTCCGTGTAGATGCGGCGCAGGAATCGCTCTCCGTACTCCTCGAACACGCGCCTGATCCTGGGAATCTCGATTATGTCCACGCCGGTTATCAGCAAGGTCTTGCCTCAGTCCACGTTCAACCCAGAAGCTGTGTCAATCTGGTAGGTGGCACTCTAGGGAATCTAGGATTCCCTCTCCCTCAGGGAGAGGGTTAGGGTGAGGGTGAAAACACCGCCTACCAAACTGACACAGTCTCTTCAACCCAGCCATTATACCCAGCATTGGGTTGCGCCGTTATAATTGGGACACGTGAACTAGGCCGAGGGGAGAGTCGCGCGATGACTGCGAGTGTGATCAGTGGAACACGTCTGGCCGAGGAGATACGCGCCGAGGTCGCTGAAGGTGTGGATGAGATGCGCACCAAACACAATGTCGTTCCGGGGCTAGCGGTGGTGCTCGTGGGGGATGATCCCGCCTCGGCCGTTTACGTGCGGAACAAGGGGCTGGCCGCAGAGGCGGCTGGGATGTTCTCAGAATCTGTGATGCTTCCCGCTACCACGTCCATAGACGAGGTGCTCGGCGAGGTGCGGCGGATTAACGAGGACAGCCGGATTCATGGGCTGCTCGTACAGCTCCCCCTGCCCGACCATCTCGACGAGAACACCGTGATGGAGGCCATATCGCCGGAGAAGGACGTGGACGGGCTTCACCCGTTCAACATGGGTCTGCTCGCCGCAGGAAGGCCGAGGTTCGTGCCGGCGACTCCTGCCGGGATACAGCAGATGATCGTGCGCTCGGGGATCGGTACCGAGGGCAAGCACGTAGTGATACTGGGCAGGTCGAACATCGTGGGGAAGCCCATCGCGAACCTGCTGATGCAGCGGGCGAGCGACGCGAACTCGACCGTGACCGTTTGCCACACGCGCACACGCGACCTGGCAGGCCTCACGCGCCAGGCTGACATCATCGTCGCGGCTATCGGCCAGCCCAGATACCTGACGGCGGACATGGTCAGCGACGGGGTGGTCGTCATCGACGTCGGCATCAACCGGATTGACGCTCCAGAGCGGAGGCGCGGCTACCGGCTCGTCGGAGACGTGGACTACGACGCGGTCAGGGAGAAGGCGTCGGCGATCACACCGGTGCCCGGCGGCGTTGGGCCCATGACCATCGCCATGCTCCTGAACA
Organism: Dehalococcoidia bacterium; assembly: GCA_965116415.1. Taxonomy (GTDB): domain Bacteria; phylum Chloroflexota; class Dehalococcoidia; order Lucifugimonadales; family UBA1123; genus VXRN01. Next base: position 2,702,856 of record OZ220693.1, on the reverse strand, counting down.
ACACGCTGAAGTCGGCCCGGCTCTTTATGCACCCTGATCTGAGGAGTGAGTGAAGAGAAGTGAGGAGTGAGAGCCGCCCCCTCCCACCCCGTGCCTGGGCTACGCAACTGTCGTGAGCGCGGTGCGGAGACAGTCGCCAGCGACGGCGCGCCCGTTTACGGTCCGGCCAATGGAGGAGCGCGACCTGGGGCAGGCTGCCGAAGTTGAGAAGGACGCCTTTCCGACACTCTTCCCGCCCACTTCGTTCAGGCGTGAGCTTCGAAACAGGATCGCCCGGTATCTCGTGCTGTCGCGCCGAGGAGAGAGTTTGGGAGAAGAGGCCGATCTGCCCCCGCTTCCAGACGTGACCGAAGAATCGGGCGATGGCCCACTGTTCAACCGGCTTGTGACCGGCGCGAGACAGATGTGGCGAGGTCGCAACCCATCCTGGCAGCCAGGCGAAGACCTCATCGTGGGCTTCGTGGGACTGTGGTACATGGTCGACGAGGCGCACATCGTGTCGATAGGAGTCCGGAGCGAGTACCGTGGCTTTGGGCTGGGTGAGCTGCTGCTGATCTCTGCCATCGAGCAGGCCATCGAGATGGAGTCGCGAGTCGTGACACTGGAAGTGCGGGTGTCGAACTACGTCGCGCAGAACCTGTACAAGAAGTACAGGTTCACGGAGCGGGGCAGGCGCAAGGGTTACTACTCCGACAATCGCGAGGATGCGTTCATCATGACGACCGAGCCAATCAGGAACGATTCGTACCAGGAAGAGCTTGATAGCCTGGTGGCCTCCCACGAAGAGCGCTGGGGGCCCTCTCCTCGTCAGATCAGCTAAGTATCAAGACTCGAACCGCGCGGGATGCTGCCGGCATCTAATGGCATAACGAGCCTGAATGAGGAGTGAGGAGTGAGAGCGCCCCTCCTCTCCTACAACTCCTACAGCAGTTTTCCCTACGAGACAGGGGGTTTCTCAGTATGCCCAAACTATGGATAACGGCGCTGGCGGCAGTCTGTATCGTCGCTTTGGCGGTCGCGTGCTCCAGCGGCGAGGATGCAGCTCCGCAGCAGACGGAGCCGCAGGAGGCGCCGACTTCGGCGCCAGCCACGAGCGCGCGTGCCCAACCGACAACGCCACCACCCACGACTGCTCCAGCGCCGGCGAGTCCGACCGCAGCAGCGGTGTCGACATCGACATCAGTTCCCACCACGGCAGCGGCGACTGCCACATCAGCACCGGCCCCGACGGCAGCGGCCGCAAGTGCTGCACCTCCGAGTGCGGCAACTTCGGATGCGTCGGCGCCGGCCACGGTCACGTCGGAGGACGAGGAGCGAGACCTTGAGATCGTAACGCTCCTGCCCTTCGACGCGATTCCGGCGATACTCGAACCTGAGTTCGTCAGCGTCGAGGTGGCTGACGAGGAGCTGGAAGACCACAACCTGGTTCTCGGACTCTCGATCAATGACGATCACCGGGCGTACTCGATCCCGACTCTTAGCGCGCACGAGATAGTCAACGACAACGTTGGGGGCAAACCTGTCGCGGTGACGTGGTGACCGCTCTGCTTCTCGGCTATCGTGTATAGCCGCACCATCGGGGACGAAGAGCACACCTTTGGCGTATCCGGCAAGCTGATCATGAACGCGCTGGTGATGTACGACCACCAGACCCGCACTCTCTGGAGCCAGTTCCTCCGAAAGGGTGTCGAGGGAGAACTGAAGGACGTGGAGCTGGACGTGATACCCGTCACCCAGACGACGTGGGGGACCTGGAAGGAGCTTCATCCCGATTCCCAGGTCATGTCGACTGGCGGTCTGGGCAGGTACGACAACTACAACGGCTACTACATGAGCAACCGGAAGGGCGTAATCGGGCAGGCCTTCGAGGACGACCGGCTTAGCGACAAGCAACTGGTCGTAGGCGTGGACTTCAACGGCGTCACCAAGGCGTATCCGACTGCCACTCTGCTCAACAACCCTGTCGTGAACGATGACGTGGGCGGTCAGCCCGCGCTGGTGTACATGGACGGTCCTACAGGAACAGCGCTGGTCTTCGACCGCACCGTGGACGGCCGCACCCTGACATTCTCGATCGACGGGGAGCCGAACGGAATCCAGACCAAGCTGGTGGACGAAGAGACCGGCACAGTCTGGTCGGCGTTCAGCGGCCTGGCCGTAAAGGGCGAGCTGTCCGGCGCGAGGCTGGAGCGCCTTCCTTCGCACCTGTCTTTCTGGTTCGCGTGGACGGACTGGTACCGCGACACGGAGCTGTACACGGGTTGACCCATATGCATAGCTCCGTCATTCCGGCGAAGGCCGGAACCCACGGAGTGGCTCGCCGCTCGGCAATCCAGAGGGGTATGGGCGGCGCCCGGTAGCTTGCGATCAAGCCCGTTTTCACCCTCACCCTTAAGGGAGAGGGGGTTAGTAAGGGTCTCACGGGGTTGACACTGTTTCTCTGAGACTCTTAGACTCCGGGCGCAATACGACACGACAGTAGCACAAGCCCCTGGAGTCCATAGAATGCCCGAAGAAGGATCCAGCAGACCTAACATCATAGTCATCCTGGTGGACGACATGGGGTATTCTGACATTGGATGCTTCGGGTCCGAGATCCGAACGCCCAACCTGGACTCGCTTGCTGCGGGCGGGCTGCGGTTCTCGCAGATGTACAACTCGGCGCGCTGCTGCCCATCAAGGGCCGCGCTGCTGACAGGACTCAACCCGCACCAGGCAGGGATCGGGCACATGGTGGCCAACCTCGGGGTGCCCGAGTACCAGGGCTACCTGAAGGAGAACGCGGTCACGGTCGCAGAGGCTCTCAAGGCCGACGGGTACTCAACGTTCATGTCCGGCAAGTGGCACGTGGGCGGCGACTACAATCTGGCCGACCCCGACTCGTGGACACCCTCAGCTCCAGGTTTCCCGACTCCGACGCAGCGCGGCTTCGACCGCTACTTCGGCATTCTCACAGGCGCGGGGAACTTCTACTTCCCCAAGACACTGATGGACCAGGATACGCTGGTGCCGCTCGCTGAGCTCGACGACTTCTACCTCACCGACGCCATTACAGACAATGCTGTCAGCATGATTGGCGAGGGGGTCGCCCAGGACAACCCGTTCTTTATGTACGTCACGTACACCGCTCCTCACTGGCCGCTGCACGCCCTGGAAGAGGACATAGCGCGCTACGAGGGGCAGTATCGAGGCGGCTGGGAAGAGCTGCGCACCAGCCGGCACGAAAACCTCAAGAGCGATGGCGTGCTCGACGAGAAGTGGGAGATCAGCCCGCGAGATGCGGACAGCCCTCCCTGGGACGACGTTGACGACCCTGACTGGCAGGACATCCGTATGGCGGTGTACGCCGCGCAGGTCGACCGCGTCGACCAGGGTGTCGGCCGGATACTAGCAGCGCTGCGGTCGGCGGGAGTCGACGACAACACGCTAATCATGTTCCTGTCGGACAACGGCGGGTGCGCCGAGTTCCTCGCCGAGGACGGCAGCCTGCCTCAGCCTTCGCGGTACAGCGGCGTAAACCCGGACGGGACGCCGGTTGTTGTCGGCAACGTTCCGGGACTCCGGCCCGGCGGCGCGGAGACGTTCATGAGCTACGATCTGCCGTGGGCGAACGCTTCCAACACGCCGTTCCGCAGGTTCAAGCGGTGGACTCACGAGGGCGGGATTTCAACTCCGTTCATCCTTAGCTGGCCTGCGAGGATAGGCGAGCCCGGCATCGTACACTCGCCCGTTCACCTCATCGACATAATGCCGACGTGCCTGGACGCCGCCGGAGCAAGCCAACCAGCTGAGCGAGCGGGACAGCAGACAATCCCGCTCGAAGGCGAGAGCATACTGCCCGCCATAGAGCGCAGGGGCTGGGAGCGGGAGCATCCCATAGTGTGGGAGCACGAGGGGAGCCGGGCGGTGCGACAGGGACAGTGGAAGCTGGTGTCTGCAATCGGTGGCGGCTGGGAGCTCTACGACATGGAGCGCGACCGCACAGAGCTTGACGACCTGTACGCCAGAAACAGGCCGAAGGCCCAGGAGCTTGAGAGGATATACGAAGAGTGGGCCGAGCGCTGCGGAGTGCTCCCGTGGCCGGTCATAAATCCTGCCTGGAACCCCGCAATGAGGTCCGGCAGCGCCCACATGTCCGGCTGAAGTCCAGGGACTCTTGACCATTTAGACTCACCAATATACCGGCCTATGGATTCCCGCTTTCGCGGGAATGACGGGCTGACGCGCTGAAGTCCATTACACGAGGCCACACCATGATAGTCGCCAAAGTAATCAACAAGATCGCCGTAGTAGAGATTCACGGCAGTATCGGCGGCAAGATCAAGTCGACCGACATGGAGAAGCTGGTCAACCGCATCCTGGAAGACAAGAGGATGCGCGCCGTGGTGCTGGACATCGACTCTCCCGGCGGAGACGCCGCGGCCTCGGACTACATCTATCGCGCGCTCAAACGGATCGCCCGTCGCAGGCCGCTGGTGGCGAACATACGCGGGATCGGCGCTTCGGGCGGCTACATGATCGCCTGCGCGGCGCACCAGATAGTTGCGGCGCCCGGGTCGGTCGTCGGTTCGATAGGCGTGATCTCGGTGAGACCCGCGCTGCAGGAGCTGCTGGAACGTGCCGGGATAGGCGTGAACGTCAACAAGAGCGGCGAGTTCAAGGACATGGGCGCGCCGTGGCGGGAGACGACCCCAGAGGAGGAGGCGAAGCTGCAGGAGCTCGTCGACGACATGTACGGCTCGTTCGTCAACATCGTCTCAGAGAGCCGCAACATCGAAGAGGAGCGTGTGCGCGAGATCGCGACCGGCGAGGTGTATCTCGCAACCCGGGCAGCCGAGCTTGGGCTGGTCGATGAGATCGGTGACCTCGACCGCGCGGTCGACATGGCAGCCAAAGCGGCCGGCATTTCCAGGCGAACGGTGTACATGAGGCCGCAGCGCAACTTCATGGAACGACTGCTCGGCCCCCTCACTGACAGCCTGGTCGGCTCCATAGCCACAGACGTGGAACGACGGCTGTGGCAGGGCCGCCACGGGATGTAGCCGGATGCGCTGCAAGAATCCCGATCCAGAGAGGGGACGAGTGGCTCTCACTCCTGAAAACTGCGCCGGTGCAGTCTCCTCATAGCCATGCATTATCGCACTCTCGGCAGGACGGGGCTCAGGGTATCTCTGCTCAGCCAGGGCACTGGAGGTCCAAGCCAGTTCGGTCAGCACCGAGGCGCGACCCAGGCTGAACAGGACAGGCTCATCCACAGGTGCTTCGATCACGGAATCAACCTGTTCGACACCCACGAGGGGTACGGAGACAGCGAGGAGATCCTAGGGCGTTCGCTAAACGGCATCCCCAGGGACCGCTACGTGCTGGTCACCAAATGGACGTATCCGAGGGACGGAGACCCAACGGCGGACCCAGAGGACCTCGCTCGCGCGGTCGAAGGCAGCCTGCGCAGGCTCAACACCGACTACATCGACGTGATGATGCTGCACGGTCTCCTGGCTGAGCACCACGACATGGCCCTGGAGAAGTACGGCCCGGTGTTCGACAGGCTTCGTGAGCAGGGCAAGATCGGCCACCGTGGATTCAGCCTGAGGTACATCGTCGACCCAGACCAGAGGGGCGCGCTTGCCGGTCTGACTCGCGCTCCTGAATTCTGGGACGTCATCATGCTGAAGTTCGGCATCCTCAACCAGTGGATGGCGCGGGAGGTGCTGCCGCTCGCGCTCGGGCACAGCGTCGGGATACTGAACATGGCTGCTGTCAGGATCAGGCTGCCCAAACCAGACCTGCTGGAAGAGACCATCGCAGAGTGGAAGTCACGCGGGCTGCTGTCGCGTGACTCGATCCCCGACCGGGACCCGCTGGGGTGGCTGGTGCGCGACGACGTGGACTCGGTGATCAGCGCGGCGTACAAGTTCGCGGCAGACCACCCGGCCATATCGAGCGTCATAACGGGCACGTCGAACCTGCGGCACATGGAGGCAAACGTAAGGGCGATGGAGCGTCCCTACCTCCGTGAGGCGGACCGTGTCCGGCTGGAGCGCATCTTCGGCCATATCAAGGAATACGCCTGAACCGACAGCAAGATATTCTTACAAAATTGAGAAAAATCTGACCCAAACTAGAGAAGTCAGACTCATGAAAGTGTTAAAATAGGAATTGGCGAGAGGCCGTAACGCGACTACAAGGATCGCGCTCTACGCCCCGCCTCGTTTGATCGAATCTGGTTGAACTCTTGCGTGGAGCGCTAATTCCTTGGAAGCACGAGAATTGTCTCATTCTCGCAGCCGTGCTGGCTGCGATTCCGCTGATTCACCCGTAGTATCCCTTGATACTGCTACGCCTGCCGACTCCCCTGATGTGAAGTCTCTCGTGCCGACGCCAGACGCCGTCGGCGCCGAGAGCGACGTCGCAGCCATGCCATCGGTGGAGACCGGCGTCGACACGCCTGCGGCCACTGACGACGTAAAGACACTCGTTCCAGAGGACTCGCCAGCGGCGGAGCTTACCGGCGCCATCGAAACGGCCCCTGCGCCTCGTCGCAGGTTCCGGCCGCACATCCGGCGTCCCCACATCAAGCCTGTACACATGCCGGTGCGGGTGCGGACTTTCGACTCCCTGCGCTACCGGAGCTACGTATTCATCTGGCTGGCGACCGTCTTCTCGTCCGCCGGATTCTGGCTGCAGCAGGTCGTCGTCGGGTGGCTGACGTACGAGGTCACCGCATCGGCCTTCTGGACGAGCCTTGCGCTGGGTCTCGACGCGCTCCCGATCCTATTGGTCGGCCCGTTAGGCGGTGTGCTCGTGGACAGCTTCGACAGGAAGAAGCTGCTCGCGTTCGTGTATGGCTACCAGGCCGTGGTTACTACGATCTTCTCGATAGTCGCCATCACCGGAAACCTGGAAGCGTGGCACATCTTCGCGTTCATATTCTTCATGGGACTGTCGTGGGTTATCAGCGACCCGGCGCGAATGTCGCTCATCCCCAACCTTGTTCCCAAAGAGAACCTCGTCAACGCCTTCGCACTGAACTCCATGGCGTTCTCGGTGACACGACTGGGGATACCGGCCCTGGGCGGTGTTCTGATAGTGGCAATTGGGACAGGTCCGACCCTGCTTCTCGAGGCCGCCCTGCAGGTGTGCGCGGTGGGCGCCGCGCTCTTCCTGGAGGTTAGGAAGATGGACAGGCCCGCTCTGAGGCTGCCGACGGTGTTCTCAGACCTGCGCGAGGGGGCCCGTTACGTCCTCAGCCAGCCGCTGCTGATCGGGCTGTTCACGCTGACCGCTATGCCGGCGCTGCTGATCATGCCCTCGATCCAGGGCCTCATGCCGGTGTATGCCGCCGAGGTATTCAACGTGGACGCCAAGGGGCTGGGCCTGCTGCTGTCGGCGGTTGGAGCCGGTTCGACGATCGGCACTTTCGTACTTGCCTCCATGGGTGACATCAAGGCGAAGAATATAGTGATGCTGGTGGCGGCTGTTGTGCTCGCGCTGATGACGGCGCTGTTCTCCTTCAACGCCTTCTTCCCGACTGCCTACCTGAACCTGATGCTCATCAGCGCGGCGATGATGACACTGTTCTCAGTCAGCAGCGCGATGGTGCAGAGCACGGTCCCTGACAAATACAGGGGAAGGGTCTCCGGTCTGTACATGCTGGCGTGGGGTCTGTTCCCATTTGGGAGTCTCGCTGCGGGATTCCTTGCGGAGCGATTTGGCGCGCCTCACGCCACGCAGATCGCGGCTGGAACGATGCTGGTGCTGTTCTCGCTGGCAGTGTGGAGGATCAGGTCTCTGAGGCAGATCAGATAGTCACAGTTCTGGCCGTTACAGACACACTCGTCTTTCCGGCGAAGAGCCTGCGCCGGACCTGATCCGGTGCCGGAAGCCAGGATGGTGTGTGGAAGGTATCCGGTAGCTTGGACGAATGACCTTTTCACCCTCACCCCAACCCTCTCCCTTAGGGAGAGGGGGTTATGTGGAATGCTCGGATCGCTTGGCCTCCTGCCAGAGGTCTTCTTTTACGTCGAGCGACAGCGACTCGAAGTCTAGTCCGCGGTCGCGCGCCAGACGCTCCATCGTCGTGAACCTGGAGTAGAACCTGCGGTTGGACTTTCGTAGCGCGGTCTCGGCTTCGATTCCAAGCCAGCGGCTCGCGTTGACCACGGAGAACAGGAGGTCGCCCAGTTCCGACTCGCGGGCGTCGTCGGTCTCGACCTCTTCCAGTTCGCGAAGCTCCTCTGCGACCTTTTCCAGCACACCGGCGTAGTCGTCCCAGTCGAAGCCCATTCGTGCCGCTCGACCCTGTACTGCCTGGGCGTAACCCATCGCGGGCATGGCCCTGGGAACGCCGTCCAGGATCGACCTGTCGGTGCCTGCCATCTCCTTGCGCTTGATCTCATCCCAGCGAGGCACAGCCTCTTCGGCATTCTCCATCACAACATCGCCGAAGACGTGGGGATGACGGCGGACGAGCTTCTCGATGACCTGCCGGAAGACGTCGGAGCCGCCGAAGTCCCCCTGCTCCTCGGCTATCTGGATCTGGGATGCGCCGTGGAAGAGAACGTCTCCGAGTTCCTCGGCTATCTTCTCCACGTCGCCCTCTTCTATCGCTTCCACGAGCTCGTAGCACTCCTCCAGGAAGAGGTGCTTGAGGGAGTCGGCTGACTGCTCCCTGTCCCAGGGACAGCCGTCGGGGGAGCGCAGCGTCGCGACGAGCTGCTGGATTCCCTCGAAACTGCTTGGGAAACTACTATCTGTCAATGTCTTTCACCTCTTTGCGGCCATTGCACAACCCATATCCCACCAGGTGCACATTAAAGGCGTGTGATTACTGGATACGGAACACGACTCGCGCCCCTCCAGGTTCCGGCTTTCGCCGGAATCTCAAACTTTTCCAAGTATTCCACCTATTTGTTGACACCCTCAAGAGCACGTCCATAAGATGCTACCGCATGACGCCCCGGATTGACATTGCGCCGACGGCCAAATTGGTGATTGCCGTCCTGTTCGTCGCGATGGTCCCCATCTTTTTGATTGCGTTCAATGTCCGCTGGGTGATTAACTTCCCGCCCCTCTACTCATACGGATTCGACAGATACGACATCGTGCGATACACGGGAATCGAGCGGGACGAGCTGATCTCGGCAGGAAAGCAGATCAGGGACTATTTCAACAACGACGCTGAACTGCTCGAGATTCGCGTAGTGGTCGGCGGAGTCCGCGTCATGAACCTCTACAACGAACGCGAAGTGCTGCACATGCGCGACGTGAAGGGACTCGTCAAGGGCGTGTACCGGGTGTCGGAGATCACAGGTCTGTTCCTAGCTCTGGTGATCGTAGGCGGTTTCGTAAACTGGGGGCGTTCGTTCGTGCCGATGCTGGGCTCGCTGATGCGCTGGGGTGGAGGAGTTACGCTATCGCTGGTAGTGTTGGTCGGCTTGGGAGCTCTTGTGGGATTCGACAGGCTGTTCCTAGCGTTCCACCTGATCAGCTTCAGCAACGACCTGTGGCAGCTCGATCCCAGGCGGGACTACCTGATAGCGATGTTCCCGCAGGGGTTCTTCTTCGACGCCACAATGCTCATCGCGCTGGCCGTGGTCGTTGAAGCAGCGATACTGGTGATAGTGCCAAGGTACATGCGCAGAACGGCTGAGACTGAGCAGAAGATAGGGAGACCAGACCTGGTGGGGGAAGCAAATGCCGGTTAGCGGACTAGATGTCAAATTCAGGAGGCCACTCGCCGACGGCAGGTCGTGGGGCGACGTCGGACCATACGAGGAGATACGGGGAACGCTGCGGTTCTCCGTCGATCCTGACAGTCCGGCGAACAAGCGCATCACGGATGCCGGACGGGCGCCTAGAAACAGCGCGGGTGGAGTGGACTTCTCGTCCGACGTATCCATCATATTGCCAGCCGACCCCACCAGGGGCAGCGGACGGCTGATGCTGGACGTAGTCAATCGCGGGAACCGGGTCGCGCTGCCGAACTTCAACAGCGCGGACCGGCTGGCCATAGATGCCAGCGTGAGCGACGACGCCGACATCAGCCTGGGCAACGGCTTCCTCATGGAGCGCGGCTACACAGTTGTAGCGTGCGGCTGGCAGGGGGATACACCCGCGTTCCCAGCGCTAATCACCATGGACGGCCCAGACGCTGAGAACGCTAGCGGCGGCGCCATGGTCGGGAAGGTGTACACGCAGCTCCAGAGCGTCGTGGATACGCACAACTTCCTGCTGTCAGACAAGGGACACAGGGCGTACCCCGCGTACGACATGGACGAGGCCGATGCCCGCCTGGAAGTGCGGGACATGCCCGACGGTCCGGCGAGGCTGGTGCCGCGTTCCTTCTGGCGGTTCGGCAGGATCGAGGACGACGGGACGTACGTCCCAGACCCGGACTACATCTGTGCCGAGGGCAAGTTCGAGAAGGGGCGTCTCTACCAGATCGTGTATACGACGGTCGGCGCGCCGGTGCTGGGGCTCAGCTTTGCCGGGCTCCGTGACTGCGTCTCGTGGTTCAAGTACGGGTCGCAGGAGGCGGAGTCGCCCATAGACATCAGCTACGCGTACGCCTACGGACGCTCGCAGACGGGACGCTACCTGCGCACGTACATCTACAACGACTTCAACCGCGACGAGCAGGGACGCGAGGCGCTGGACGGCATCATCGCGAACGTCGCGGGAGGAATGCGGGGCGAGTTCAACCAGCGGTTCGGCCAGAACTCGAAGGACCGCAACAACATGCTGACCCAGCTCTTCCCGTTCTCAAGCGTCGAGCAGACAGATCCCGAGACGGGAGTAACAGACTCGCTGCACCGAAGACTGGACGCCCGGGGGAGCCGGTTGCGTGTCTTCTACACCAACACGTCGGCCGAGTACCACAGGGGCGACGCATCGCTCATCCACACGGACCCGGACGGCACGGTGGACATCGACCCCGGCCCGAATGTCCGCGTGTACCACTTCACCGGCACCGAGCACGGCACCGGCACCTGGCCGCCGACCGACACCTCCGACGCCGGTGAGGGCGTAAGCCGCACCCAGAACCTGAGGAGCGTCATCGACTACACGCCGTTGCTCAGAGCGTGCCTTGAGAACCTGGACCGCTGGGTTGCCGAGGGCGTCGAGCCGCCGGAGAGTCGTCATCCCAGACTAGATGACGGTACCGCGGTGCCACCCGCGAAGCTCAGGGGGGTCATGGACGCTATCCCGGGGTCGAACTACCCCCAACGTCATCCACTGCCCCACAGACGAGACTACAAGCTGAAGACCGACGTGGAGCAGGTGACGAAGATGCCGCCCGCAGTCGGTAAGGTGTTCGGATCGCTGGTGTCGGACGTGGACCCAGACGGGAATGAGGTCGCAGGAATAGCGCTGCCCGAGGTGTCCGTTCCGCTGGCGGCCCACACCGGCTGGAACCTGCGCCACCCTGACATCGGAGGCACGACCCAGCCGCTGATGTTCGCCGGAGGCGTAATTCCATTCGCCAAGAGCAAAGCTGAGCGCGCCGCGTCCGGCGATCCCAGACCTTCCATCAGCGAACGATACCCCTCCAAAGAAGACTATCTGGCCCGTGTGCGCCAAGCTGCCGAGACGCTGGTGACCGAGAGACACCTGCTGGAACAGGACGTCGAATCGTGCCTGTATCAGGCCGCCAAGTTCTGGGACCGGTTCGCCCGAGAATGCAAGCCTTTACCATAGACTAGCCGTTAATCTAGAATACATCAGCCTATATGCCAGAGAGTTGCTGCAAAGCTACCAGAAAGGAAAAGAAAGAGAACAGATGGCCACCTGGACACCTGACCCGACCTTCTACCCATCGCCCAAGATGGCGATGGACGCACCCCAAGAAGAACTCGCATACGTCGCGATAGTAAACCCCAAAGACGATGGAAAGCCGGACGCACTCGGAGTGCTGGACGTCGATCCGTCATCTCCCACTTACCAACAGGTGGTCGGTCGGATGGACATGCCCGAGTCAGGGGATGAGCTGCACCACTTTGGCTGGAACGCCTGCAGCGCGTCGCTGTGCCCGAACATGCCTCATCCGCACGTCGAGCGCCGGTACCTGCTGCTCGGAGGACTTAGATCGTCCAACATCTTCATTGTGGATACCAAGGACGATCCCAGGAACCCGAAGATCGCGAAGGTCATCACGGCGGACGAATTCCAGAAGAAGACAGGATACAGCCGACCTCACACGGTCCACTGCGGCCCAGACGCGATCTACATGAACGCGCTAGGCTCGCCGGACGGCGATGGCCCGGGCGGGATTTTCATGCTCGACCATGACACCTTTGAGATAAAGGGCGCGTGGGAGCTTGATCGGGGTCCCCAGAAGCTGGCGTACGACTTCTGGTGGCATCTCAACCACGACACCATGATCACAAGCGAGTGGGGAACACCCAAGATGGTCGAGTCGGGAATCGTTCCAGAGCTACTACTGGACGGCCAGTACGGGCACCAGCTACACGTCTGGGACCTTAGGACTCGCAAACACAAGCAGGTCATCGAACTCGGAGCCCAGCACCAGATGGCGCTGGAGCTGAGGCCCGCACACGACCCGCGCAAGGCGTACGGATTCGTCGGAGTCGTAACCAGCCTGGAAGACCTGTCTGGCTCGGTCTTCCTGTGGCACCAGGACGGCGACGAGTGGGCAGCGACAAAGGTCATCGAGGTGCCGGCAGAGCCTGCCGATCCCGAGCTTCTGCCCCCGCTGCTGCAGGGATTCGGCGCAGTGCCGCCGGTAATTACCGACATCAACCTCAGCCTGGATGACAAGTTCCTGTACGTGTCGTGCTGGGGCACAGGGGAGTTCATACAGTACGACGTTTCTGATCCCTTCAACCCCAAGCTAACCGGCTCCGTTCACTTAGGTGGAATCGTCAGGAAGGCATCCCACCCGAACGGCACGCCGCTGAACGGCGGACCGCAGATGGTAGAGGTGAGCCGCGACGGACGCAGGATCTACCTTACCAACTCCCTGTACATCGCATGGGACGAGCAGCTGTACCCAGAGGGAATCCGGGGCTGGACGACCAAGATCAACGCATCGCCCGACGGCGGGATGGAAGTCGACCCGGACTTCTTCATGGATTTCGGCGACGAGCGTCCACACCAGATCAGGCTGGAAGGCGGAGACTCCTCTTCCGACTCGTTCTGCTACCCGGACTAGGGCGTCTGGCTGAACGGGACGCGCGGCGGTGGAAATAGCTGAGCTCTGGCCCTGGCTGGCACTGGCAGCCTTGGGGGCGTACCATGGGGTCAACCCTGCCATGGGGTGGCTATTCGCCGTCGCGCTTGGTCTACAGGAGCAGAGCAGGCCTGCGGTCCTGCGCGCGTTCGTGCCGATAGTGCTTGGTCATGCTGTATCTGTCGCGATAGTGGTAACGGTCGTGTCGGCCAGCCGTACGATCATCCCAATCGACATCCTGAAGTGGGTCGGCGCGGGCCTGCTGATCGCCTATGGCCTGTACAAGCTGTGGAGGAACTCCCACCCTCGCTGGGTCGGGATGCGTGTCGGGTTTAAGGACCTGACGTCGTGGTCGTTCCTTATGGCGTCCGCGCACGGCGCGGGCCTGATGCTCGTGCCTGTGCTGTTCAACCTGCCCGGCTACGGGCCTTCGGCGGCACAGGCAATCGACGCGCGAGATCTCCCGCACTCCGAGTACATGCTGATGGGCGCTGCGCCGTCAATCTCGACTGCCGTCTCGCAGCTAACGGCAATCGGTGTACACACGGTAGCGATGTTCGCGGTGATGGCGGTTGTCGCCGTGGTGGTGTACGAAAAGGTCGGCCTCGCGCTGCTCAGAAAGTCGTGGTTCAACATGGACCGTCTATGGGCGGGAGCGCTGGTGGCGGCCGGGGTGGTGACACTGCTGGTGGTGTGAGTTCCCTTCAGCTGAATGGAATCAGCCTACGCCACCCGACCGTGTGGGACAGATTGTACCCCAAGAAGTCTTCGAGCGACTCGCGTCTCACTGGCTCCTCACATCTGGACTTTCTTTTCGCCGGAGAGGTAGGCTTCGGGCTCTTTCTGGAAGGCGCGGTTGCAGCCTGGGGCGCAGAAGTAGTAGGTCTCGCCGTTGTAGTCGTAGCTGCCTCCAGGGGGTTCGCGTACGTCGACCTGCATGTTGCAGACGGGGTCGGTGGCGCGGTCGGAGCCGCCCCTGTTGAACAGTGGGATTCTCATAGTATGGCTTCCTCTAAGTGGCGACTGATTCGATTTGCAGGTTGTGGTATCACCCTCACCCCAGCCCTCTCCCTCAAGGGAGAGGGGGCAATTTGGGCGGCCTGAATCTCTTGAGCCTTAGTGAATTCGATACGACGGTAACGGAGCTCAGGGCCATGGCCACGGCGGCGAGGACAGGGTTCAGGAAGCCGTGGTCTCCAAGTATCGGGCGAAGCGCGTCGGGCACTCCAGATCCGGCGAAGAGAGGATACAGCACTCCGGCCGCAACCGGGATCAGCGCGACGTTGTAGGCGAACGCCCAGAACAGGTTCTGCCTGATCACCCGCATGGTGGCGCGGCTGAGTTCGATAGCAGCCGGCACGCCGAGGAGGTCGTCTCCCACCAGCGTTATGTCCGCAGCCTCGATCGCAACGTCGGTGCCTGTGCCAATCGCGATTCCGATGTCGGCCTGAGCAAGCGCCGGGGCGTCGTTGATGCCGTCGCCAACCATCGCGACGGTCTTGCCCTCGGCCATGATCTCCTGGATATTCTCAGCCTTGTCAGATGGCAAGACCTCGGCAATCACCCTGTCGATTCCGACCGCTGACGCGACCGCTGCTGCGGTGCGGGCGTTGTCGCCGGTCAGCATCACGACCTCAATGTCCCTGTCGCGCAGAGCAGCAACGGCAGCAGCGGACTCGGGCTTCAGCGCATCCTCGATTCCGATGACTCCCTCGGCGACGCCGTCAAGTCCAACGAACACCGGCGTGCTGCCGCGTGCCGCGAGCTGAGTGGCTACGTCTTCCATGTCGTCCGTCGAAAGTCCGAGGTCGGCCATCAGGACGCGGTTGCCGATGGCGACATCTACGCCGTCGACGGTAGCCGTAACGCCTGCGCCCGGTATGGCAGTGAAGTCATGTGCATCGTAGAGTGGGAGGTCGCGCTCCTGCGCATGATCGAGTATTGCTTGACCGAGCGTGTGCTCAGAGCGACGCTCCACCGAGGCCACGAGGGACATCAGGCGGTCTTCACCAACGCCCCCAGCGTGTATCGACGTAACAGCGGGGCGGCCCCGTGTGATGGTCCCGGTCTTGTCCAGCACAACGACGTCGACCGCGTGCGCGCGCTCCAGCGATTCGGCGCTGCGTATCAGCACGCCGTTCTCTGCGCCCTTGCCCGTACCGACCATTATGGCGGTCGGCGTTGCGAGTCCCATCGCGCATGGGCAGGCAATTATCAGCACTGCGACGGCGGTGAGGATGGCGGTGACGTAGCTGGGCTCCGGGCCAAGCGCGAGCCAGACCAGGAACACCAACGCTGCCACTCCAATGACGGCGGGGACGAAGTATGCAGAGATGAGGTCGGCCAGTCGCTGAATCGGCGCCCTGGAACCCTGGGCCTCCTCCACGAGCCTGACGATGCTGGAGAGCATTGTGTCGCGGCCTACACGAGTCGCCGTAAAGACCAGGCTGCCGCGTCCGTTGACCGTCGCGCCGTAGACATCGTCTCCGGGCTGCTTGGAAACGGGGGCGCTCTCGCCGGTCAGCATCGACTCGTCTATGGATGACGTACCCGTGTCGACAACGCCGTCCACGGGAATTCGCTCGCCCGGACGGACGAGTATTCTCTCCCCGACAATTATGTCCTCTATGGGAACGTCGACGTATTGCCCGGTTGGAGATTCACCCTCACCCTCAAGAGAGAGTGAGTCTGTTGATCTGATGACCCGCGCGGTCCTGGGTTGAAGCCCCATCAGGGCCTGGATCGCGTTGGATGCCCTTCGCTTGGCCCTGGCCTCCATGAACCTGCCGAGCAGAACGATGCCGATGATGGCGGTGGACGTGTCGAAATAGGTGTCTGTGGCGCGTCCTTCGAAGAACCATGAATCCCCAAGGAACGTGACGACCGTGCTGTAGGTATAGGCGACCGACGTGCCCACGGCGATCAGGGTGTTCATGTTCGAAGTGAGATGCCTGGCCGCGCTCCAGGCAGACGTGTAGAAGCTCCTACCGGCCCAGAATTGGACCGGGGTCGCAAGGGCGAACAGGAGGAAGTCCATTCTGAACGGAAGGAGGTCATGCGCGCCCGGCAGCGCCATGAGGGCCATGATGACCGCGGCGACTGCCAGGCTGAAGGCGAACTTGATCCTCAGCGCCGCCAGGCGGCGTGGTGTGGAGTCTTCGTCGAACTCGCCATCGCCGATGGCCGTTGCGCCGTAGCCCGAGTCTTCAACGGCATGCCGGAGATCGGCAATTCCGGTCACACCCTGTACGTACTCAACAGTGGCACGCTCGGTTGCAAGGTTGACGGATGCGGACTCGACGCCGTGGACACCGGATAGCGCGTGTTCAACGTGGAACACGCAGGCCGCGCAGGTCATCCCGTCGATGCCCAGTGTGACCTTCCGGGTGGCGACGCCGTAGCCGGCGTCCTCGAGGGCGTCGCTCAAAATGTCCAGAGTAGGCGAGCCGTTGCCGGACTGCATGGGCTCCGAGAGCGCAAGTGTCGCCTTCTCAGTGGCGAGGTTTACGGCGACATCATCCACGCCGTCGACCGACTTCAGCGCGTCCGAGACGTGGGAGACACAGGCGGCACAGGTCATGCCGGTGACCTGGAGCGAGATCTGGGAAGTGGACGGGGCCGCCAACGCTACACCAATCAATATGGGTAGGTTCAATTATAGCACGGCGGACTGGAAGCCAATGTGAAAGGGGACTCCTCAATTGGGAGTCCCCAAGTTTGATGAAGTACTAGGGCTCGTGGCCCGCGTCTACATGGTGCGCACTACGCCAACTACCTTGCCTCGGACAGACACGTCCTTGGCCGGCACCATGATCGGTTCCATGGTGACGTTCTCGGGCTGGAGGCGGACCATGTCGCCCTCGATGTAGAACCGCTTGAGCGTGGTCTCTTCCTTCGAGTTGATCCATGCCGCGACCATCTCGCCGTCACTGGCATCAACGGCAGGTTCCATCAGAAGGAGGTCACCGTCCGCTACCAGGGCGTCAATCATGGACGTGCCCTTGACCCTGAGCGCGAAGAGGTTCTGGCGGTCCCTGGTGAGGAACGGCGGCAGGTCGACGGTGTCGACGCTTTCAGAAGCATACGACGGCGCGTCCGGGATCTGAAGCGGTTCACCAGCGGCGATGCTCCCCATTACCGGGACTCTCTGCAGGTCGCGCTTCGAGCCCTTCAGCCCCTCACCGATCAGCTCTATGCCCCGGGATACTTCGGGCTCGCGCCTCAGGTACCCCATCGCCTGGAGCTTGTGGAGGTTGTAGTCGACAACCGAGGTCGAGCTGACCTCACAGCCATTCTGGATGTCACGCACCGTGGGAGGGTACTGGTGTTCGTCCATGAACGTCTGGATGTACTCAAGGATGCGCTGCTGCCGCTGTGAGAGCCGATTCTTCATGTTCTGACCTCGCGTACGAATGTTCTGACGGTAAGACTATCAGACCATATGTGCGGTGTCAACGTTCTGCGGTGGTATTTTGGAAGTTTCCAAGAATTTGGTCATTGGGGTCGTCGTTCCGGCGAAGGCCGGAACCCAGTGGGAGGTGGTTAGTGCACAGTAGAGTGTGATCGGGCCTTTTCACCCTCACCCTAACCCTCTCCCCCGGATCAAGTCCGGGGCAGGCTCTGAGGGAGAGGGGACGATAAGAGACCCTCGGGTTGCCGAGTGCCGGTCGGGGTAGCGGCGGATCGTGCCTTCTTCGATGTTCCAGATTGCGGTGGCGTAGCGGTCGATGAAGGTGCGGTCGTGGACGGCCATCAGTACCGTACCCGGGAAGGCATCAAGCGCCTCCTCGAACCGCTCCCTGGAAGGGATGTCTAGATGATTCATCGGCTCGTCGAGCACCAGGAAGTTCGCTCCTTCCAGCACGAGCGTGGCGAGCAGCAGGCGGGAGCGCTGGCCGTAGCTCAAGCTACTTGCGGGCAGCAGCGGCTCGTCGCCCTCGAAGAGGTATAGATGGAGCAGGGTCCTCGCCTCCGTCTCGGATACGTCCGTCGCCTGCCGGACCATTTCCAGTGCGGACATGCTCCAGTCCAGGCCGGCCTGGTCCTGCGGCATATAGCCAGGCGTGATGTTCTCTCCGACTCGTACCGAGCCCAGGGTCGGGGCCCCTTCTCCAGCCACGAATCTGAGCAGGGTGGACTTGCCTGAGCCGTTGGGGCCGAGTAGCGCCACACGCTCTCCGTGTTCCAGGACGAGGTTGACGTTTCTGAACAGCCAGCGTCCATCGAACTCGTGGCCTACGTCGTCGAGTGCAAGCACGCGGGTGCCGCCGCGTGGCGTGCGTCCGAAGTCCAGTTTCATCGTCCAAGCCGCCCTGGGGCGTTCCACCCGGTCGGAAGACGAGAGCACCTTCTCTAGGCGTCGCTCTCTGACTTTCGCCTTGCGGGCCACCTTCTTGGCGCGTCGGCGGTAGAAGTCGTGCGTGGTCGACGTTTCCGTCCGAAGTGCGGTCTGCTTCGTCTGGGCGATGTCCCTCTCGATCCTTCGCCTCTCGGCCTCCTGGTCCTTCCATGCGGCGGTCTGTTTCTCAAGCTCACGCTCCCTGGCAGACCTGTAGTCAGAGTAGTTGCCCGAATATGCGGCGATGCCGGGACGCTGAGCGTCAAGCTCCAGGATGCCGGTCACGGCGCCGTCCAGAAAGGCTCGATCGTGCGACACGATCAACGCCGCGCCCTCGTAACTGGACAGGTACTCTTCCAGCCACTCGAGGGCATGAATATCCAGGTGATTGGTTGGCTCGTCGAGCAGCAGGACGTCGGGGGCGGACACGATTATGCTGGCTAGTCCGGCCCTCGTTCGCTGGCCTCCGCTGAGGATTGATAGCGGCGTGTCGCTGGCGATGTCTCCAAGGTCCAGGCCCTGGAGCACTTCGGCAATGCGCTGCTCGACGTCGTAGCCTCCGAGGGCCACGAACTCGTCAGACGCGCGACCGTACTCTTCAAGCAGGTCGTCCAACTCCGGCCCCGCGGCGCGGGACATGCTTACCTCGATCCTGAGCAGTCGCTGATGTGCCCGCGTGTGGCCAGTGAGACCTCTACGCACCGCCTCACCCAGCGTATGGGCAGGATCGACCTCGAACCCCTGCGGCAGCCAGGCAGCGGACGCGCCGGAGCCGAGGATGACCTGCCCGGAGTCGGCCTGCTCCTCGCCGGCGATGATGCGCAGCAGCGTCGACTTGCCGGAGCCGTTGGGCCCGATGAGGCCGACGCGTTCTCCGGCGTTGACCACGAAGGAGACGTCTTCCAGGATGACTTCAGAGCCGTAGCTCTTTGAGATGTTTACGACTTGCAGCATCTGCGATCTGTTGTTCCGATTGGGCCCGTGTATGTTGCCAGTAAAGGCACTAATGCTAGCACGTCATCGTAATCGCCTGGGAGTGGACGATTGTTCTGGAACCTGTCCCAGATTGGTAGGCGATTCCATTTCGTCATACCGGCGGAGGCCGGTATCCAGGGATGGGAGGGGCGGCTCGCGCAAGGCTGCCTACCAATTTGGGACAGTCTCATTGTTCAGCGGTAGTTGGCGCCTCAACGGCAGCGATTCGTCACCCGCTGATGACATCAACGTCACCAGTCCATATACTTCTCCTTACCGATTTATTTACCCACTATATGACCTCATTGCAAGGTAATTGCCCGAAAGGAATGCCGCATGGAAGTTTTTGACGCCCTGTTTGCCGTTGGCCTGCTGCTGGTGGTGGCCAAACTCCTGGAGGGGCTGTTCAAGCGGGTTGGCATCAGTTCGATCTTCGCATACGCCATTGCGGGGGTACTGCTGGGGCCGGTAACCGGCCTGGTGGAGCCTAATCGGGACATTCAGCTCCTGCTGAACATCGGCATCTTCGTCTTCTTCTTCCTGGTGGGCCTTGATGAGTTGGATATCTCCGGCTTCCTATCCGCGATACGGGGACGTCTCTTCGTTGCCGCCGTACTTTCCGTGGCAATATCCATGGTTGGGTCCATGCTGGTGACCACAGGCGTCCTGTTCGACGTGGGACTGGACCTCACCTTTACCGACGCCATGGCCGTGGCCGGTGTGCTGTCGCTCTCCAGCCTGGGCATCGTGGCGAAGGTGCTGATGGACGAAGAGCGACTGAAGGACCCGGTGGGGATACAGATCTTCACCGGCGTGGTAATCGCAGAGCTGCTGGTGCTGTTCATAGTGGGGTTTGCCATCAGCGAACACACCTTCCTGGAAGAGGAAGGACGGCTGAGTGTAGTTACCAGCGTACTCCTTCTGGTAGGCGAACTGGCCGCTTTCACCATAGTCATGTGGCTGGTCTGCAACAAGATCGTTCCCCGCGTACTGGTGCTGCTGCACCGGGTGCTGCAGGTGCCGCAGCTTTCGTACGGACTTCTGCTGGGCGGCCTGTTCCTGGTGATCGTGCTGGCTGAAGAGGTCGGGCTACACGGCTCAATAGGCGCACTGCTGTTTGGCGCGGCCCTATCGCCACTTCCCTACCAGCTGAGGCACGACTCCATGCCGGGGATGAGGAGCACGGCGGAGGGCCTGTTCGTTCCTCTCTTCTTTGCCTCGGCGGGACTGAACCTGAGCCTGGATTTCCTGGAACTGAATCCCGGATTCATAGCGGCGTTGATCTTCGTGCCACTGGCCGCCAAGTTTGCCGGGGCCTTCATAAGCGCCTACGCCGTCCGCCTGGAAGCACCCTTTGCAGTGGCAAGCGGACTGATGGCCAAGGGCGTTGCGGAGATCGCCCTCCTCCTGGTCATGCTGCACGCAAACATCATCGACGAATCCCTCTTCTCGCTGCTGGTAGTGATCATGTTTGGGTACATCCTGCTAACGCCCATGGGAATCAGTTACGCAGTACGAAGGGTCCGACACCCGGATGACATTGCCGAAGACAGCGACATCCCCCACATGATGGACCGCTTCGTCCTGGACGGGATCCACGTAAAGGACGTAATCGACGAGACTCGAATCTACCCTGACCAGTCCATCAGCGTGCGGAGCTTCGTCGACAACTGGACGACTTCGGAGCAGCATGACTACGTGGTCGTGGATGGCTCTGAACTGGCCGGTATTGTCTCGCTGAACTTCCTGAGATACCTTCCCAGGGGCCAGTGGGCCGGGACCTCCCTGGTGGAATTCATGCGGCAGGGCACGCCGACGGCGGACCCGGACGAGCTCGTGGAGGATACCCTTCAGCGTATGCAGGAGAACTCTGTTTCGGTGTTCCCCGTGGTCGATCCCGAAACCGGAGAGTTCCAGGGGTCGATTAGCAGCTATGAGATTCTGGAGATGATTCTCCTGACGGCTGGGGGTCGGGATATATAGTAAGTAAATCTGCGGTTCGTTGGTCCTTCGACTGGCTCAGGACGAACGAACCCTGGATCCCCGCTTTCGCGGGGATGACGGTTTGCGGGTGCCTTCCCCTCGCGCCCCTCAATGGGGAAAGGGTAGGATGTGGGTGGCGAATGCCCACTGTCACCAAGAGGG
Organism: Dehalococcoidia bacterium; assembly: GCA_965116415.1. Taxonomy (GTDB): domain Bacteria; phylum Chloroflexota; class Dehalococcoidia; order Lucifugimonadales; family UBA1123; genus VXRN01. Next base: position 2,681,206 of record OZ220693.1, on the reverse strand, counting down.
GAAACACATGCAGGACCTGGTAACGGCCGAGTGGAACGACGCTATCGAGGCGATAGAGCGCTGCTACGAGATGGGGTGGACTGACGGACTGCCCGTCGTGCCGCCGACGCTTCAGCGCGTTGAGGAGTTCATGGACGTCGCGGGGCGTCCAGCGGACGAAGTCCTGGGCTCGATACCGGAGCGCAGGCGCGAGGTCACCGTTGCCAAGACCGCTGCGAATGCGGTCATGGCCGGATGCCTGCCGGAGTACTTCCCCGTGGTGCTCGCCGCGACCGAGGCGATGCTGGACCCGGAGTTCAACCTGATAGCGCCCTCGTCCAGCCAGGGCGGCGCGGCCGTGCTGGTGATCGTCAACGGCCCTGTAGTCGAAGAGCTTGGCATGAACTCGGGCGCGAACCTGTTCGGGCCCGGCAACCGCGCGAACGCAACTATCGGGCGCGCGATTCGCCTGATCCTGATGAACGCCTGCGCGTCCATTCCCGGGCTGTTCGACCGCACGGTGATCGGGCATCCCGGCAAGTACACGTACTGCATCGCCGAGAACGAGACCGACTCGGACTGGCTGCCGCTGCACGTCGAGCGCGGGTTCAGCCCCGACCAGAGCGCGGTAACGGTGTTCGCGTCGTGGGAGCCGAGACAGGTGCGCTCGGCAGCATACTCGCAGGAGGTGGTGCTGGATACGGTGGCAGACGTCGCTTCGGTACTTGGATCGTCACTTGCGTCGTCGGACTCCGTGGGAGACGAGTCCACACCCGTACGGCAGGGAGAGCTCGTGGTGACGATAGGTGGAGCCGCAGACTTCTGGGGGACCTGGACGAAGCGCGACGTTCGCGAGTATCTCCATCCCAGGATTGGCCGTTCGATAGCCGATCTGAAGATCGTCAGGGTGCTGGAAGGCGACGTTGGCCCCCAGGACTACCAGGTCTTCGCCAATTTCGTTCCCGAGCCTGACGACATCCTGGTGGTGAGGGCCGGATCTCCTGAGGCGACGGGCTACCGCTGCTCCGTCATACTTAGCGAGCTGCCCAAGGTGGCTTCGATGGCCGTGACGAGGGCGGTGTGAGGGGCGCTTCGCGCCGGGGAGTGAGTGGAGAGGAGTGAGTAAAGAGAGCCGCCCGTCCCTACCCACTGTCCACAGGCTACTCTTAGGCCATCAGTCGCCGGAGCAACTGCGTGACGTAGTCGATGACCTGAAGCGCGACGATGCGCTGGCGCCGGTGACGGTCGTTGGACCGTCCAACTATGCCAACCTGTCGCTGAGGCACGACTTCGCGCGGGTCGGGTTCGTGAACGTCAGGTTCATGGTGTTTTCGCGGCTTGCGGAGTTCCTTGGCGCGCCGCGCATGGCGAGCGAGGGTCGGGCTCCACTCACCCGGGTGATCGAGAACGCCGCGGTGCGGTCTGTAGCCAGCGGCGCAACAGGGCCGCTCGGTGATCTGCGCGAACACTCATCCACGCTCCGCAGCCTGAAGCAGGCTTTCCGACAGTTGAGAAGCGTATCCGTCGCCGCACTCGACGCCCTAGCCTCCACCAGCGAGCTGCAGGCCGAGACTGTCAGGCTGTACAGGCAGTTCAGAAGCGACACAACGGGCTTCTACGACGACGAGGACCTGGCGCGAGCCGCGGCCGAATCGGTCAACGAGCATCTCAGTGCCGGGTTCGGGGACATCGGCTTGATCGTGTTCTACATGCCGAGCGACCTCACACCGGGCCAGATCGCGCTAGTCCAGGCTTTGGCCAGGCGTGAACGTTGTGTCGTGATGCTCGGACTCACGGACGACGACGCTGTCAACGAGTCCCTGAATGCGCTGGGAAGCGGGCTGCCTGTTCAGGGGGAACAGCGCATCGACTCCCAGAGCCTTTCGCTTACTGGAGATGGCCCAAATGAAGCGGTGTCAATCACCCTCACCCCAGCCCTCTCCCATCAAGGGAGAGGGGGTGACTATTCGGTCGAGCGGACCCACACGCATATTCTCATCGCATCCGACCCGCACCAGGAGATCAGGTGGGTGATCAGGCAGATCGCCAATCTGGCGCGGGAGGGCACGCCGTTCAGCCGGATCGCTGTGCTCTATCGCAAGCCTGACTACGGCAAGCTCATCGCTGAGGAGATGGAGCTGGCGGGCATACCAATCGCTGGACCGGACCGCACGACCCTGGCAGAGACAGCCGTGGGCCGAACGCTGACAGGCCTCATGGAACTGGCCGACAGCGACCTCCAGCGAGGTCTCGTAACGTCGTGGCTGACCGGGTGCCCGGTCAGGACGCCCTCCAGGGAGATACGTCTCAACCCGAGCAGGTGGGACAGGATGTCGAAAGAGGCGGGGATCGTCCGGGGCATCGAACAGTGGAGGGACAGGCTTCAGAAGTACGCTGCGAGGCTGGAGGAGTCGATCTCCGACCCTACCGTAGCTGAGGAGATGTCAGAAGGCAGACTGAGGAGTCTTCGCTCACAGGCGGAATCAGCACGAGAGATGCTTGATTTCATAGAGCGCTTGCACGGCGATGTTCAGCCTCCGCAGGAGCGTAATCACCCTCACCCCAGCCCTCTCCCTCAAGGGAGAGGGGGCAATGGGGCACGAGGTGAAGGGGCGTCGTGGGTCGACTTTTCCGCGTGGGCTCGTCAGCTTGCCGACAGCTACGTATCCAGGGGGGCGGGCACTCCTGAGCACGAGTTGGATGCGCTGGAGAGAGTCCAGGACGTCCTCTCGGAGCTGACCGCCGCGGGCGCGGTGGCGCCGGAACCGACCTTCCAGGTATTTCGTGAGGACCTCTACGAGGCGCTGCAGGCTCCAGCCGGGCGATTGGGCGAGATGGGTAAGGGTGTGTTCGTCGCGCCCTTCCGGGTCGCTGCGGGAATGCAGTTCGACGCCGTGTACATGGTCGGGATGATCGAGGGAGCAGTACCGCCCGCGCTGGGAGACGACCCACTGGTGCCGGAGTCGGCAAGACATCGCGCCGGAGGTTCGGCGGCGGGATTCGAGATGCAGGAGGACGCCAGGGCCAGGGAACGCCTCGACTACCTGTACGCGCTCGGCAGTGCGCTGGACAGGACCCTGTCGGTCTCACTGGCTGACCCGTCGGCCGGACGGGAGCAGCATGCGTCCAGGTGGCTTCTGGAAGAGGCGATGAAACTGAACGGCACACGACTGACTGCCTCCGAGTTACAGCGAATGGGTGATAGCGACTGGCTGACCGTTGTTCCCTCGGCGGAGTCTGCGCTGCTGAACGGCAGCGCCGTCGATGCCTCAGACACCCTCGACTACGACCTGCGGCACCTGGTGCGCTGGAAGATGGCTGACCAGTACGTTTCGCGACATCCCTTTGCGGCTGGCGCGACCCTGGGCCGCGCGCTGCAACTGGGATTGGCGCGCAACAGCCGGAACTTCACGGAGTGGGATGGCAACAGTTCGTCCGTCGCTCGTGAGTCCAGGTATGCTGGCTATGCTCTCAACAGGGCGCAGTCTCCGACGCGCCTGGAACGCTGGGCCGCGTGTCCATTCAGCTACTTCCTCGGCAACGTGCTCAGGATCGGCTCTGTCGAGACCCCGGAGGACGTCTTCTCAATATCTGCCCTCGAACGCGGCAGCCTGATCCACAACATACTGGATGGGTTCATGAGGCGTGTGGCCGAGTCGGGAACGATGCCACAGCCACACGAGAGCTGGAGCGCGGGTCACAGGTCTGTGCTCATGAGCGTTGCTCACGAGCACTTCGCGAAGGCCGAGTCCGACGGCGTTACAGGCAGGCCGGTGATGTGGGAGCTCGAGAGAGCGCAGATCCTGGCCGACCTGGACACGTTCCTGGAGCGGGACGACGCTCACAGGGCAAGGTTCGGCGTAATCCCAAGCTCATTCGAGGTCAAATTCGGTCTCCGCGACGGTCCGTGGCAAGAGGCGGTGTGGAGTCTGGACCGCGGCGAGCAGGTGCGATTCAGGGGCATCATCGACAGGGTCGATACGTCACCGGATGGCCGCACCGCGCTGGTCATCGACTATAAGACCGGGAGCTCACGTCAGTACGGTGGTCTCGAAAATGACCCCACGGACAGGGGGAGGAAGCTCCAGCTAGGGGTGTACGCGCTAGCGGCCCAGGGCGGTCTCACGAACGTCGACAGTGTGATCTCCGCGTACTGGTTCGTGACGACACGGGGGTCGTTCGTGCTCGCTCCGAAGGAACCTGTCGACGGAAGCTCCGGCGAGGTGCGCGGCAGACTCGGCGAAGTAGTGTCCAGCATCGTATCGGGCATCAGGAGTGGCGTGTTCGTTGCAAATCCGGGCGAGCCCTCGGACTGGCCGAGACGGGGCAGCTACGAAAACTGTGCGTTCTGCGATTTCGACTCGCTCTGCCCCTCCCGTAGGGACAGGATGTGGGAGAACAAACGCGACAATCCGATGCTATCCGGGTATCGAGACCTGGTCGGCGAGTAACGAAATGACACTGGCGTTCACACCCATAGACCAGGCCGCCCGCGACCGTATAAGGCTCTCGCTGGACGAGACGATGTTCGTGGAAGCAGGCGCGGGCACCGGCAAGACGACCAGCATGGTGAGCAGGGTCGTCAACCTGATCGGCTCTGGCAAGACGACCGTGGACAAGGTCGCGGCGATCACCTTCACCAACTCCGCGGCCTCCGAGCTCCAGGAGCGCATCAGGGAGGAGCTCGAAAGGGCTGCTTCTGACGAAGAAGCCGATCCAGTGTGGAGAGACCGGTGCGCCGTCGGAGTAGAGGACATCGACAGGGCGACGTTCACGACGCTGCACAGTTTCGCTGGGGCGATACTTCGCGAGCGCCCGCTGGAGGCGGGGCTTCCGCCGTCTTTCGAGACGATGGACCAGGTGGCAAGCGACCTCGACTTCGACGAGAAGTGGAACGAGTGGCTGGACTGGTCACTCGATGATGCAGCCAACATTCCGACTCTGCCGGTGGCGCTGTCACTCGGTCTGACCCCTGACCATCTACGGCAGGTCGCGCTCCAGTTCCACAGAAACTACGATCTGCTCGAGGGCGTCGAGTTCGACGATACTGCGATTCACCCTCACCCCAACCCTATCCCCCGGATCGAGTCCGGGGCATGCCCTGAGGGGGAGGGGGCAGCTGGTGTGGCCACGTTCCAGTCTGCTCAGAAGCTTGCTGACGCTGCTCCCGAGCTTGAGCGGCTGTGCGGCTACTCGAAGCTGCGCGAGGACGATCAGCTCTTCCAGCACGTCGAGTCCAAGCTGTCGTCCATCACAAGGCTGAGCGAGATGGAGCCGGGATCTCCAGTCTCCCTTGGAATGCTGTCGAGGCTGATGCCTCTTCGCCAGACGCGGGGACGCCAGGGCGACTGGAACACGGACCCGGCGTCGGGAGTGAATGCCTGCAAGCAACTGAAGGACTACCTGCAGGAGCTCGATGAGGACGTTGCGTTGGAGCTGGACAAGGCCAGAAGCACTTCGCTGCCCTCTATCCTCGGCGCTGTTCGAGACTTCGTAATCGGCTATGAGCAGGAGCGCAAACGGGAGGGGCGTGCCGGGTACCACGATCTGCTTGTCTGGGCACGGAACCTGCTTCGGGACGACATCGGCGTCCGAGACCACTTCAGGCAGCGGTACACTCACCTGCTGCTCGACGAGGCGCAGGACACCGACCAGATACAGATGCAGATCGCAATGTTCATCGCCGAGGACGTACCGGAGGGCACGCCTGCGGAGTCGCGTCCGACGGACTGGCGAAACGTATCGCCGGCGGACGGCAGGCTGTTCGTCGTGGGTGATCCCAAGCAGTCGATCTATCGCTTCCGGCGTGCTGACGTCCGGCAACTGAATACACTAAAGAGTCGTATGAACCAGACACCCGTCAACCTCGACCAGAATTTCCGGTCCCACCGACCGATCATCGAGTGGGTGAACCACCTGTTCAGCGAGTGGATGGAGGCCAGCGAGTCACAGGCCGAGTACGTGATGCTTCGACACAGGTGGGAAACCCCATCCGATAGCGATGCCATGCCGTCGGTGTGGCAGCTTGGCGAGGCCCACGAACTACTGATGGGAGAAGTCAGGGCGCTCGAGTGCCAAGGGATAGCGTCGGCCCTTGGACAGATCACCAGTAGCGGCTGGCAGATCCGGACGAACGACGGCGAAACGGAATCACCCTCACCCCAGCCCTCTCCCGTCAAGGGAGAGGGATCAGCGCTCCGCAGCGCCCCGGAATATCGGGCAGCCAGGTTCTCCGACATCTGCATTTTGATGCCAACGCGCACAGGGCTGAGAGACCTGGAGGTCGCGCTCGACGACGCGGATGTGCCGTACAGGCTGGAGGGCAGCTCGCTGATATTCGATACGCAGGAGGTGCGCGACCTGCTCAACTGCCTCCGGGCGATAGACGATCCGGGTGACGAGGTCTCGATAGTCGCCGCACTACGTTCGCCAGCCTTCGCCTGCACGGACGTGGATCTGCTCAGGTACTACGAGGCTGATGGGCCATTCGACTATCTGACTCGTTCGGGTCCCCAAAGCGGCCCAGTGGCCGAAGGGCTGGATGCCCTCGGCGAATACCACAAGCGCAGGATGTGGACATCCGTCGCGGCGCTGATCGACGGGTTTGTTCGAGAGCGGCCACTGATGACCGCCGCGGTCGATCATCCCCGCAGGCGCGAGCAGTGGCGCAGGTACAGGTTCATCGTGGCGCAGGCTAGAGCGTTCACCGAAGCCGGAGGGGGCTCACTCCGCAGTTTCCTCGAGTGGATCGACCGACTGAGGAGTGAGGGAGCGCGCGTGACGGAGACACCTGTACCTGAGACTGACGAAGACGCCGTCCGCATCATGACGGTACACGGCTCAAAGGGCCTGGAGTTCCCGGTGGTAATACTCACCGGATTGAATAATCGGAGATCGAGCCGGACGGGGCAGGTGCTGTTCGGTCGCCAGAATGAGCACAGCGGGCGTAACTCAGTCGAGGTAAAGATCGGGAGCAGCCGCCAACCGTTCATGACGGCAGGATATGACGCCCTGGAGTCGGATGAGAAGGCGATGCTCAACGACGAGCACGTCAGGCTGCTGTACGTCGCTGCTACCCGCGCGATGGACCACCTCGTGCTCAGTGTGTACCGCACGTTGAAAGGCGTGTCGGACGCCTCCTACATCGCCGACCACTTCGAAGGACAGGACGAAATGTGGCGCAAGCTGCCTGATCCGGCTGAGGAGGGACTTATGACGGTCTCCAAAGGCGGCAGCGATCAGTCAGCAGATGACATGGACGTTGCCGATCACTCCAGGGAAGCCAGAAAACGGTGGGCCGAGGCGCGATCTGAGCTAATCGCACGACAGGGTCGTCCAAACACGGTTGCAGCCACCAGGCTGGCAGAGGTCGCCATAGAAGACACCAAGGACGAGCAGGAGAACGACGAACCCTGGAGGCGGGGACGCGGAGGTACACACGTAGGCAGAGCGGTACACGCCGTACTCCAGACGATAGACCTCTCAACGGGTGACGGGATCAAGGAGACGGCTCGTGCCCAGGCGTATGCTGAAGGCATCCCCGGTCGCATTGACGACATCGTCAGGTTTTCGAAAGCCGCCGTGCAGAGCGACATCGTCAAGCGAGCGGTCGAGTCAGGACGTTACTGGCGGGAGGTACCGGTTGGAGTCCCCGTCGCCAACGGGTCGCTTCAAGGGTTCATCGACCTGTTGTATGAGGGGCCGGACGGACTCGTCATAGTCGACTACAAGACGGACTCTGTGAGGGCCGAAGGGACTGCAGCCGCTGCCGCCAAGTATCGGCCACAGGCGGCGGGCTATGCACTGGCGATTCAGAGAGCCATGCCGGAGATGTCAGTGGCGGAGGTGGTCTTCCTGTTCCTCGAACCACACAGCGAGGAATCAATGACGGACATAGAGGAGTTAACTGCTGAGGGTGAGGCGCTGGCGATGGCGTACCTTGAAGGGATGGAGCTAGCAGCTTCAATTGGTCTTTGAGCTAAGCCTTGGTAAGGACCGCCATCGCAACTGTAACCATGCCGATTAACGTCGCACCCGACATCGTTATGACCGTTCCCAAGACCCAGCGGTATTGGTTGGCAACCCGCTCGTCGATTCCACCCAAGCGTCCTTCAATGCGCTCGAAGCGTTCATCCACACGTTCAAAGCGTTCATCCACACGCTCGAATCGCGCATGGATTCGATCAAAACCGGTAGCCATCTGTTCGTAAAGCTGATCGAAGCGAGCGTCGATTCGTTCGAACCTTTCGTCGATCCGCTCAAATCGGTCATCCATGCGATCTAGTTGGTCGCGGATTTCGCCGAGTGCATCTTCCAGTCGTTCGATTCTGGCGTCTGAAGTCGTCACAAACCCAAGTATATCACACCATACGGAAGTTCGCAGGTGTCTCCTCGACTACTCCGTCGCCCTTGAGCTTGGCCAGGTGAGTGGTGACGTTGCGCTGGGCTGAGCGCTTCAATCCGGTTTTGAGGTCGCGAGGGTAGATGGAGTCCGTGATCGACTCTGCGGTGGTGTGGCCTTCCTTCAGCGCGTCCAGCACCTGGGTCTCGCGACGCGCCCTGTGATCGTACTGCCAGCGGATGAGCCCGCTCCCCTTGGGTGGCGGTACCACCGGGCCGTGGGCGGGACACACGGTCTCGTGCTCGATCTCGATTAGCCTCTGGAGCGACTCCATGTATGCCGAGAGGTCGCCAACTGACGTGGACGATGCGCCAAGCACCGTGTCTCCAGTGAACATCACACCGTCTTCGGGCAGGTGGTAGCAGACGTGGTCTACCTCGTGGCCCGGTGTGTGCAGGGCGCGGAGGGTCACGCCAGCCACTTCGACGTGCTCGTCGTCCTCCAGAGGAACAACCGCTTCATCGTCACCGAGAATCTTGCGCAACCGGTCTACGAGCTTCGGGTGGCAGCGTACCGCCGCTCCCGTGGCCTCCTGCACTCGGTCGAGTCCGCCGATGTGGTCGACGTGTCCGTGGGTGATCAGGATCGCCTTGATCGCAGGCCTACCGAGTTCTGCGTAGTAGTCGAGTATGGCCTGCGTCCACTCGCGCCAGTGATCACCGGTGTCGATCAGCACCATCTCTCCGGAAGGGTCCCCTACGAAATAGTTATTGGACCCGCCGGGATGCGAGACCGCGCCGTCGTCGATGTGCATGTTGTAGACGTGTGGGGTTATCTGCATCTATGGATTCCGTTTCAGACTAAAGCGCGTCAAGCTGGGCAACCACCTCGGCGGGAAGGTCTATCGTCGTGGCCTCGGCGTTGCTTTGGACCTGTTCGGGGCGCGATGCGCCTACGATTACTGACGTGATCTGGGGACGCGAGAGCGTCCAGGCGATAAGGAGCTGCGGTACGCTCACTTCAAGCTCAGCCGCGATCGAACTGAGCGACTCGACCATGCCGAAGGTGCGGTCGTTCCAGTAGGTGTCCTTGGCTCGCTGCGCGTGGCGGGATGCCATGTGGCTGTCGTCCGGCGGACCCGCTTGGGGATCGTACCTGCCAGTCAGAACGCCGCCCATGAATATCTGGTATGGGATGACGCCAACTCCCTGGTCGTCGCAGGCGGCGAACAGTTCGCCCTCGATGTCGCGCTTCCCAAGGTTGTACTCCGGCTGGACCGACTCGAAGCGCTCAAGTCCACGTTTGTCGCTGACCCATAGCGCCTTAGTGAGCTGCCAGGCTGCGAAGTTGGAGCAGCCGATGTAGCGGATCTTGCCGGCGCGCACCATGTCGTCCAGGGTGCCAAGTGACTCCTCAAGCGGCGTGTCGGGGTCGAAGTAGTGCACCTGGTACAGGTCGATATAGTCGGTGCCGAGCCTGCGGAGGCTACTCTCGACCGCGTCGATTAGGTGCTTGCGGGACAGCCCGATGTCGTTGGGGCCGTCGCCCGTGGCGATGAAGCCCTTGGTGGCGACAACGAACTGGTTTCTGCGAGTGCGAACCGCCTTGCCGACGACGACTTCAGAGTGGCCAGCGTTGTAGGCGTCGGCGGTGTCGATGAAGTTGACTCCCGCGTCGAGCGCGGAGTCGATCACCGAGACAGCGCGGTCATCCTCCACGTAGCCTGCGCCAAACATGTTGGTGCCCAGGCACACCCGCGACACCTTCAGACCGCTGCGTCCGAGTCTTACGTAATCCATATGATGTCCTACCTGAACAGTCTTGCGGGGCGTTCGACGGTGGCCTGTAGGCGGCGCATGAAGCTTGCGGCTACTGCGCCGTCTATGACCTGGTGGTCTGCGGTCAGGCTGAGCGTCAGCATCTCCCTTACCACGACCTCGCCGCGAGATACCACCGGCTTCTGTACGATACGGCCAACTCCCAGAATTCCGCTCTGCGGCGGATTGAGAATCGGAGTGAAGCCATCGACGGAGCCGAGCACGCTGATCGTGAAGGTCCCTCCGACAACGTCGTCAGGAGACAGCTCGTTCGCCCGGGCCTTGTTTGCCAACTCGAAAGTAGCATCGGCTATCTCGGTTATGTTCATCGAGCCCACGTCACGTACTACAGGGACGATCAGGCCGTCGTCTAGCGCGACCGCCACTCCAATGTTCACCTGGTCGAAGTAGTGGATAGTCCCGTTCGCAAGCACCGAGTTCATAGCCGGCACTCGTATGAGCGCTTCTGCACACGCCTTGATGAGCACGTGTGCAAGGGTTATCGTGGTTTGATCCTGGGATGCTTCCCTGCGCATTCGCTGCGCCTCGGTAGCGTCGACTTCGAGGAAGTACGAAAGCTGGGCTGTGTTCCTGAGGCTGTCGGCCATGTGCTGAGCGATGCTCCGACGCATCCCGCTCAGCGGTTCGCTCCTGGACGGCTCAGGCAGACCGGGAGGCATTGCAGGGGCCTGCTCGGCGGCCTGGCCATCTGCAAAAGCTCGAACGTCAGCCTCGACAACACGCCCTCTCGGACCGGTGGCCGTCACCTGTGACAGGTCCACTCCGAGGTTCGATGCCAGCCTACGGGCGCCCGGAGTAGATGGCACGACTGCGGGGGCGGCGGCCTGGGCTTCGGCGAAGGCGCGGACGTCGGCCTCGACCACGCGACCTCCGGGGCCGGTGGGAGTCACCTGCGAGATGTCCACATCGAGGTTGGCAGCAACCCGCCTCGCGCCCGGAGTCGAGCGCACTGCCCCGCCCCTCTGCTGGCGTGGCGCAGGACGTCTCTGTGGGGCCTGTCTGGTCGCAGTCCTCGCAGCCGAGGCCGCTGCAGCTTCCTGGGCCGGAGGCTCTTCGCCCTCGTCGAGCACGTACCCGATGAGGCCGTCGACGGCTACCGTCGCTCCCTCGTCCACAACCGGGTGGAACCGGCCGCCTGCGACCGATTCGAGGTCGTAGTTGAGCTTTTCAGTTTCGATCTCGGCGATGACCTCGCCCTGGTTGACCTCGTCGCCCTGGCTCCTGGCGAGCCGCACGACGGTGCCCTCGGTCATGAAGTCGCCCAGCCGGGGCATCACAATTGGAGTAGCCAGTTCTGTCACCCTCACCCTCTCCCTCTCCCGTCAAGGGAGTGGGGACTTTCATACCCGCCGCGGCGGACCGGCTGGTACTACTCCAGCACGCTGAGCGCGGCGTCGACAGTCATCTCGGCCGTCGGCACGAACAGCGCCTCCAGCGGTCTGCTGTACGGCACCGGCGCATGTGGCGCGTTCAGCCTCTTTGGAGGCGCGTCGAGGTAGTCGAAAGCCTCCTCAGCCACGAGCGCGGAGATGTCCGACGCGATCGAGCAGCGCGGGTAGTCCTCGTCGACTATCACGACCTTGCGGGTCTTCTTTACGGAATCGAGAATCGTCTCGTCGTCCATAGGCGACAGCGATAGCAGATCGACCACCTCTACCGAGTATCCCTGCTCCTCCAACGCCGTCGCTGCCTGAAGGCATACACCGGTCGTGTAGCTGATTCCTACAAGCGTAACATCGGTGCCTTCCTGAACGACGCGCGACTTGCCGATCTCTATCTCATAGGACTCCTCAGGCACGTCAACGTCGAACCTGATGCCCATAAGCTGACGGTTGTTGAAGACTATGACTGGGTCGTTGTCGCGTATCGCGGCGGTCATCAGCCCCTTCGCGGTGTACGGGTCGGACGGCGCGACGCACTTCAGCCCCGGGAAGTGGGTGAAGATCGAGTACAGCGTCTCCGAGTGCTGGGCTGCCGAGTTTGTGCCGGCGCCCGTGCCTGTCATGATCGTCAGCGGTATGGTCACCTTGCCGCCGAACATGTAGTGGATCTTGGCGGCGTTGTTGGTGATCTGGTCGGCGCACACGCCGTAGAAGCCGACGTACATCAGGTCGACGACGGGACGCAGCCCTGACGCGGCGGCTCCAACGCCTGCGCCGATGAACCCGGCCTCCGAGATAGGCGTATCGCGGACCCTGCCCCGACCGAACTGGCCGACAAGCCCCTTGGTCAGCCTCATCGGGCCGCCCCAGGCGTCCTGCTTGTCCTCCCTGTCTCCGCCGCCGGCGATGTCCTCGCCCATGACGATGACGTTCTCGTCGCGCTCCATCTCCTGCTGGATGGCCTCGTTGATTGCCTGTATGTATGAGACCTGTCGTACGGCTTCAGCTACCATTGGTTCCTCCTGATTATAGGCACTCTATGAATTGGGAGATGACCGACCTACCTACCCGTAGTTCACATACACATCCGTCATCAGCTCGTCGGCATCTGGGAACGGACTCTCGTCGGCGAAGGTCGTTGCGTCGGTGACGGCCTGTTGACACTCTTCGTCGATGGCCCTTAGCTCGCTCTCGGTGGCGAAGCCGCCGTCAACTATGTGGGCTTCGATCCTAACGAGGCAGTCTCGCGCCTCGTAGTAGTCTTCTTCCTCCTGGGTCCTGTACCCGAGAGGGTCGTCGGCGCCGAAGTGACCCTGGTATCGGTAGGTCTGGGCCTCGATCAGCGTGGGACCGTCGCCGTTGCGTGCGCGTGCAACCGCCTCGGACGCTACCTCGTGCATTTCAAGGACGTCCTGACCGTCTACAGACACACCCGGCATGTCGTACCCGGCGGCGCGGTTGGCGACCGACGCTCCCGCGACGGTGAACTCGAACGGCGTCGACTCAGCGTACCTGTTGTTCTCGCACACGAACAGCACCGGCAGCTTCCAGATGCTCGCGAGGTTCATCGACTCGTGCAGCACGCCCTGGCTTGACGCACCATCTCCGAAGAAGACCACGCTGACCTGGTCTGTGCCCCGCACCTTGGCGCTCAGACCCACACCCGTCGCAACGGGGATGTTGGAGCCCACGACACCGTTCGCGCCGAGCATCCCCTTGTTGATGTCGGCGATGTGCATGGTGCCGCCCTTGCCCTTGTTGGTGCCGGTGGACTTACCCAGCAGTTCGGCCATCATCTCGCTCAGGTCGACGCCCTTGGCGATGCAGTGATGATGGCTCCTGTGGGTGCCGAGAACGTAGTCGTCGTCTCTGAGATGCGCGCAGATGCCGGTCGGGACCGCCTCCTGACCGATGGACGAGTGCATGCCGCGCAGCTTGCCGGCGTCGGCCTCGCGTCGCGACTGCTCCTCGAACCTGCGTATCGTCACCATCGTCCTGTACATCCACAGGAAGCTGTCGCGATTGAGTTCAGAATAGGTGCCGCTCATGGTCCCCTCCACGGAGTATTGAATGCACGTGAAAATTCAGTGTGCCAAAGCGCGGACAAACGAACTTGCTGTCCCGCTTGCCACGGCGCGAGTGTAGCAATCGAGGTGTGAGGCGTCAATCGAGAGCCGAGGCTAGCGCCAGCCCTACTCGTCGAGGTAGACCATCCACTCGAGCAGATTCTGGTCGGGGTCCCGCGCGTACAGGCTGACGGCGTTCCGGTGCTTCAGGGCGCCGCGACGGGGGCCGGGGCCCGCGATGATCTCGACTCCTGCTTCTTCGAGCATCTTGCTGCACTCGTCGGCTGTCCCGTTCCACACGAAGCAGATGTCCGCTGAGCCCGGCATTGCCGTTGGCCCTCGGAGGCTGGCAGTGTAGCCCTCGGGATGGACGTTGATCTTGGAGTCGCCAACCTGGATCGAGAATATGCTGGCCTGACCCGAACGCCAGGCGTCTTCGTCGTTGATGGTGAAGCCGAGCCGCTTGTAGAACTCGATAGTCCTCTCGGCATTGGACGTGGGCATCGCGATGTGGTCTATTCCAACGGTACTCATGGATCGCTCCTTTGGACAGAAAACGTGTGAAGACGATACTTCTAGTAAGGCAGCTCGGTGTCGGGCCTCTGCTGCATGAAGTGGCCCTGACGGACTCCGAAGTTCTCCTGTAGCTGCACGGTGAGCCCGCCGTCGACAACGAGGGCGTGCCCGGTAATGAAGCTTGCCTCATCGGAGCACAGGAAGACGATCGCGTTAGCGATGTCCTCAGGGCGTCCGACACGCCCGACCGGGTACTGGTTGACGAAGTAGTCGAGGCCGGTGGGGTTCTCTTCCCACCGCTCCCCGAGCCGCTCGGTGACGATGTGACCCGGACAGACGGCGTTCACCCTGATGCCGTCCGGCCCAAGCTCAGTCGAAAGCTGCCGGGTGATCCCTATGACCGCGTGCTTGCCGGTCTCATAGATCAGCGCGCCGGGTGCGCCGAGCAGACCATGCACTGACGAGACGTTCACAATGCTGCCGTGTCCGTTCCGGCGCATGTGCGGCACTGCATACTTGGCCGTCAGGAAGTGTGCCTTCGCCAGTATACCCATGCCGGCGTCGAAGTCGGACTCGGATATGTCCTCCAGGTTGCTGTCTCCGCCCCACAGACCCGCTGAGAACGCGTTGTTGACGAGGATGTCGATTCTGCCGAACTCAGCGTGCGCCCTCGCGACCATCGCCTCGATCTCATCCCCTCGGCTCACGTCTGCCCGCATGACGACTGCGTTTCCACCTGCTTCAGCTATGGTTTCAGCGTTGGTCTGAGCGGCGTCCATGTCGACATCGGCTATCAGGACACTTGCGCCCTCCTCAGCCAGCCGTCGCGAAGTGGCTCCGCCTATGCCCAGCGCGCCTCCGGTTACGATCGCGGCCTGTCCCGCAAGTCTGCTCATGCTGTCCCCCTTGAGTCGAGTTCAATAAGAAGTCCCCGTCCCCGCCATTCTAAACCGCTGGGGCGAATATCGTCTTGAGACTCGCAGTCTCATGAGGCTGTGTCAGGTTAGTAGAAGTCGCCCTGGGACTCGAACTATCCCCTCTCCCTTGAGGGAGAGGGTTAGAGCCTGCCCCGGACTTGATCCGGGGGTGAGGGTGAATCTATGCCAACCAAACTGGTACAGGCTCCGGGCTCAGCCCAGAATAACAAGCCCCCACACGACCGGCACCGCAATCAGCGATATGAACACGGCCGCAGAGCCCAGGTCCTTGGCTCTGCCCGACAGATCGTGAAACTCCGTCCCGACCCTGTCCACCACTGTCTCTATCGCGGAGTTGACCAGCTCGACGATAAGCACGACCAGCAGCGAAGGGATCATCAGGGCACGCTCGAAACCGTTGTCGCCCAGCCAGACCGCGACCGGAGTCAGAATCAGCGCGAGAATAAGCTCCTGCCTGAACGCGGCCTCACCCCGAATCGCGCTGCGAAGGCCCGCCAGTGAGTACCGTGTGGCCCGTACGATCCTGCTGAAGTCCAGAGTGCGGCCTGCCATCAGTCAGGCTCCTTACCGATACGCGGCGACCTTTATGTGGTCAGGATCCCCGCATCCGTCGGAGTTCTTCTTCCAGTTCTCGGATCCGGACCTCCGCCGCATCTGCTCGACTTTCGGCCTGTATACGGGCCTCTCGTTCGTCATCAAACGTCACGATGTGACGACCGGTCGCGGGATCGTGCCACTCCAGCCGACCCTCGTGCCATCGCAGGTCGAGGCCAAGCACGTCACTGCGACCCTGCAACGTGTCTTCCGACAGCCGTTCTATCGTTATCGGCGCGTACTCTCCGCCTAAGAGACGGTCTCCGGCGATTCTAGCGCCGTGGAACTCGCCCGTTTCGTCGAAACGCCAGTACTCGGGGATGCCAAGTGCGGCGTAAGCTTCACGCTTCACCACGGTGTCCTCCCGACCGGTGGAGCGCGACGCGACCTCCAGCACGAAGTCCGGCGGCTTGCCCTGCTCGGAAATGACGTACGCGTTTCTGCGATAGAAGGCAGCCGGGTCCACCCCAAAAGCGATGAGCAGGTCAGGAAACTTCAACCCGGCCATGTTCTGTGTCACCACAGGGCTCATGAACTGCTCTCCGGTGACGAGTGTGGTCTCAGGATTGCCGAAGTGCTGGAACAGATGATGCGCGCTGCCGGTCAGGGCAAGGTGCTTGAAGCTGGTCATCTCATCGGGCTCTCGTACGGGGTCTGGAAACCTGAAATCGCTGGAGACTTCCGTAGTCTTGGTTGTAGTCATATCGCACCTCGTGGGGTTGGCGAGTATGCTGGGATCTCGGCGGGTTGACCCACCAGAAGGGATATAGTCGGTTGGATGACTCTTCTAGACTCTGATTATACCTCACGTCTATGCGGATGAACCGACTCGCCACATCCGAGAGTGCCTGTCTCAGACTGGTAGGCGCCCCCGGAGCGCGGGTGTCTCGCCCGCATCCGTTTGTACTGAGCTTGTCGAACGACAGTTGCCCACACGGTCCGCCTGGCTACTCCACAAAATGCACCGGCCTGTCCTCAAGAATCGCCAACGGCGTATCCACCACCATGGCCATCGCGCAGTCTATCCCTACGACTTCAGCGGCGGCCTCGATGCCGACTCCGAGCCTGGGCGATCGGAGGCCCGTCGGCGAGTGGGTATCGGACGCCATCACGTGCGCAAGACCCATTTCCAGAAGTTCATGCGTGAACCCCTGGACCTCTTCGCCCCACGTACCGACGACGCTCCCAGAGGTGATCTGGCTGAGCATCCCGCGCTCGACGAAGCTGGCGAGCAGGTCGACGTCGTGCTGGAACGCCTCGATGCGCTCAGGGTGTGCCAGCACCGGCGTCAGTCCCATATCCTGGACCTCTGACAGCGTACCCTCGATGAAGTCCGGTCTGCCAAAGAACGGCATCTCCACCAGGATGTACCGGCTGCCGTTCATCGGGAGTGCGCGTCCGGCTTTGACCTCGGCGGGCAGATCCTCGTCGAGGTGGTTCTCCATTCCGAGCGCGAGCGATACGTCGACGCCGTGCTCGGCGTTCTGCGCGTTCATGTCCGCGATCAGCCGGCGGAGATGGGCGACAGACGACTCCTCAGTCACGTCCTTCCGGTGCGGAGTGGCGAGAACGACCCTTGTGCCCGTCTCAGCCGCGACCCTCGACATCTCGAGAGTCTCTTCCGGAGTCCTGGCCCCGTCGTCCACGCCCGGCAGGATGTGCGCGTGGAGGTCGTACATTAGCTGCGAATGTGTATCCTGCGGAAGGCCTCCGCGTAGGGCATGTCGGCCCGCTGACCTATTCTCCGGGCGTTCGCCCGCACGAATTCGCCCACGTCGGTGTCGCCATCAGAGGACACCTGGGAGGCGTGCTTCTTGAGCGACTCTATCTTGAGGCTGATTGTGTCCGTGATGTCGAAGTAGGTGTCAGGCTCCTCGGTGCCCCAGAACAGCACGTCGCCGACCTTGTGGGTATCGAGTCCGTCCTCGGTTATGTGCTCCGGGTAGTGCAGCCTGTCTCGCGCGAATGGGAAGACCGCATCCATGGTGACCTGGCCGCACAGCCTGTGGTCGCGGTGAAGGTAGAAGCTGCGCCGGTGCGGGTCGGTTGCGAAGACGACGTCGGGCCTCAGCCTGCGGATCGCGTGGACCAGGTGTCCCCTGAACTCCGCCGTGTCCTCCAGTCCGCCGTCGGGGTATCTCAGGTACACGACCTCCTTGATGCCCAGCACCTCGGCGGCCTCTGCCTGCTCACGCTCGCGTATCTCGGCGAGCCGTTCGGAGGTCAGGTCAGGGTCGCTTGTGCCCTTGTCCCCGTTGGTGCAGAGGACGTAGTACACCTCCGTCCCTTCCGCAATCCACCCGGCCACGGTTCCTCCGCAGCCTATCTCCGCATCGTCTGGATGAGGAGTTATTACCAGCGCTCGTTCGGGTCTGTCCATGGTCGTAGGAGGGCCTCCTGTTCAGGAATGGGAATTCGACAACTCAGTTTACAGGTATAGCTTCAGGGCTGTCAGCAGTCCCTACTTCTGACTCAGGGTCTTTTCGTTTTCACCTCATCGTTCAAACTCTCGTTCGTCCCCGGATCAAGTCCGGGGCAGGCTCTGAGCTTGTCGAAGGGCCGTCCGTTCATGGTTCGACAGGCTCACCACGAACGGACTACATAGGTAAGACTCGAAAACGAAAAGAACCTGACTTCTGACTGCACCGTCCCTCTGTTACAATCGGCTTGGCTTCAGGGCTAGGACTTTACTCAAGCGGTGAATATGGACGGCATTACTCTGAGAAAATTCGAGTGGGGCGACCTAGAGTCGGTCACACGGCTGTTCACGCGCATTAGTGGAGCTGGTGGGACCGAGAAGGAGGTTGGAACTGACTTCGTGCGGCAGACGCTCGCGCACCCGTCCGTGCAGCCTGAGACCAATCTGACACTCGCACTGTCCGGCCCGGACCTGGTCGGCTACTACCAGCTCTTCCCCGAGGTCCCCATCAGCCGCGCGGTTATAGCGGGCGGTGTCCTCGAAGAGTTCCGAGGACGGGGAATCGGCAAACGACTGCTGAGTGAAGCGATCGAGCGGGTCGAGGCGCTCGACGTCTCGGTGCTGAACATACAGACAGCAGCAGACGCTGACGCCGCGCGTCACCTACTGGAGTCGGAGGGATTCGAGCAGGTCAAGGACTACTGGCAGATGCGCTGGAGCGGCGGCAACCTGCCTGAGTTGAACCTCCGCTCCAACTTCCGGCTCAAGTCGTTCACGCTCGGTGAGGACGAGGCGATGCTGACCGAGCTCCAGAATGCCGCCTTCGGTCAGCACTGGGGCTTCTGTCCCAACACCGTTGACGAGATCGCCGCGAGGGTCAGGATCTCCAACACCGACCCGGACGGGATCATCTTCGTCATGGACGGCGACAGGCCTGCCGGTTACAACTGGACGCTCAGGAACGAAAACCAATACGGCAAGGTAGGGTTCGTTTCGATGACTGGCGTCCACCCCGACTATAGGGGCAACGGGCTGGGTACCGCAGTGGTCGTTACCGGCATGGAGTACCTCAGGCAGCAGGGAGTGGACGCCGTCGAGCTCGAGGTTGACTCGGAGAACACGCCGGCGCGTGAACTCTACCTGAAGCTCGGATACCGCCAGGTCCACCACTCCGTTTGGTTCGAGCGCAGATTCCCGGAGAGCAAGTAAGGTATGAACTTCCACTTCGTCCAGATGGCCGACCCACAGTTCGGCATGTTCGCCTCGATCAGTGAGTACACCGACGAGGACATCAGGGAGCGACACGCCAGAGGGCTGCTCGTCCGAAAGGCCCCTGAACGAATAACGGGATTCGCTGACGAGACGCGGCTGTACACCGCCGCGATTGAGGCGACGAACCGTCTCAGCCCCGCGTTCGCGGTCGTCTGCGGCGACCTTGTCCACGATGCCGCCGACCAGGCGCAGGTGGCCGAACTCGCAAGGGTCACAGCGCTGCTGGACGATCACATCCCCATGCACCTGGTGCCTGGCAACCACGATGTCGGCGAGGCGCCTACTTCGGACTCGCTCTCCCTGTACCGGTACCGCTTCGGCCCGGACAACTACTCCTTCGACCACGGCGACTGCCACTTCGTGGTCATCAACAGCTCAGTGGCGTTCGACCCGGTGAACGTGCCCCGAGAGTGGGACAACATCGTCCAGTTCATGATCGACGACCTCAGCGCAGCAAGGGCAAGGGGCGCTCAGCACCTCGTTCTGTTCACCCACCATCCACTGTTCCAGGAGCACGCTGGTGAAGAGGACAGCATGTGGACCGTGCCGACTGAACAGCGCGACGTCATCGTCAGTATTCTCCGGGACTACGATGCTGCGGCGGTCTTTGCCGGACACCTGCACAAGAACGTCTACGCCGACGATGGTGGACTGATGATGGTCACCACCGGAGCTGTGGGCTATCCCCTCGGCCCCGACCCCTCAGGAATCAGGATCGTTCACATGCAGGAAGATGCGATTCGGCACAGGTACTATGGCATGGAATCGGTGCCGGGCAGTCTGCCCAGCCTGGGCAACTCGGACTAGGGCCAGCGTCTCAGCTTCAGTCCTGACCCACGGCGACAGGGTCTCGGTCCCGCCCCTCTACCACGGTAATCGTCTCCCGCAGTCCTTCGGGAATCACTATGCCGCCTGAGAAGATTATCTTCATTGCCTGCTCGACGCTTATTCCCGCGTCAATCACCTCGTCTTCGGGAATGACCGCGAGCATACCGGAAGTCGGGTTAGGCACCGTCGCAATGTAGATGACGAGCATCGTGCGCTCGTCGTGCGGCAGCACACACTGGCCGGTGACCAGGCCAAGCGCCCTCACTCCTGGTCTTGGCCATTCGAGGAATACCACACGGCTGAAGGCGTTCTCCCTTGGAGTCGACAGCGCCTGGGTCGTCTGGTTGGCCACGTCGTAGATCGACTTGACTATCGGGATTCGGTCCAGAAAGGCGTTGATAGCCATGGCGACCCGGTTCTGGCCCTTTTCACCAGTGACCAGCACTCCCATGAAGTAGAACAGCCCAACAACAGAAGCCGTGACCGCCGTCCAGACGATAAGCGTCGCGCCCGGAATGTCTTCGAGGAGGGGCCTGCTGATAACGAAGTCAACGAAGGGGCTGATCACGCTTCCCGCAAAGCCCACGAAATAACGAAGTATAAGAATGGTTATGAATAGAGGTATGAGGAGCAGGAATCCCCGGGCGATGGACTTCCACACATGTCGCTTGATTCGAAGCGGGAGAGCTTCACGTTCGCTAGTGTGGAAGGCATCCCGTTCCGGGCCGCTTCCGTTAATGCCGTTCATCAGCCTGCGTCCTAGATGAACTAAAGTCTTACGTGCCCCCTATATTCATCATAGACGAGGTCCAATTGGAATGTTGTACCAAAAAAGTGGTCAACATTTAGGGAATATATGGGAAATTGCCTGTTGCGGTGGCCTGCCGATGAGCGAAGCGCAAGAAACTAAATAGATGCCAGGGCAGGCTTTGAGATTCAGAACGCAGGCCGTCTACGACTGCCGGCTCCTCACGATCCTCAGCAACCCTCAGTAGCTAGTACGGAACCGATCCACTCCGTCACATCCGCGGGGTCCAGCCTGGTTATTCCTGGCAGGCGGTCGAAGTCGGTGTCAGAGGAGATGATTTGAACGGATCCCAGACGCTGCATTACTGCGGTGTGGACGAGATCTCGGGCGCTTACCATTGGTTGCTGGTCAGCTAACCGGGCCGCCATGCGAATGTCTTCTTCAAGAACCGGTTCGATACGACCATGCATTAGCTCGGCGAAGCTCTGGAGGACTTCACGCCCCAGCACCCACCGTCTTGAAGCCAAATACCTGTGGAGGAGTTCCTGTAGAATTTCCGCGTCAGTTACGAACGAATCCGGGTACTCGGCGACTATTGAAAGAACCTGACCGCAGGGTTCCTTGTAAGGGTGATCTCTGCCGGCGGCGTAGATGGGTACGTTCGCGTCAATAAAGGCCGCCGGGCTCATGGGCGAACTCCAACTCCCGGGAAAGCGTGGTCGCGTCCGGGGGATCCTCGACTTCCAAGCTGACTAATCGTTCGACTGCCTGCCTGCGACGCTCTCGCATGACATCTTCATAGGCGTCATCAATCAGAGTGCGCACGACATCGGAGATGGGGACCCCTCTCGTCTCGACGAGTTCTTCGAGTCGCCTCCGTCTCTCTTCATCTAATCGTACGTCCAGCCGTGGCATGTCTCTCATCCTGTACGGGACAACTTGTACGGAATCAATTATCTGGCAGGGTGAGTAGTTCAGTCAACGTGCAGCCGTGGGGTGATGCTGTACCAGTTTGGTCGGTCATACACATGTAGGGGCTCGCCACGGCGAGTGGTTGCCCATGTTGGCCATCATGCTCAAGGCGCCCACAAGGGACGCCCCTACGTTTGGGCCTACGACTAAATTGATACAGTCTCCCATAGGGCAAGGCCTGTCTGAGAACAGTAAGCAGTTCAAAGGACCACCCCCCTTCGACAGGCTCAGGACGAACAGATGCGGTCAAGATGCCCGCGCTCCAGACGCTGGCTATTGGGATCTGGAGGGACAGAGGGAGTTGACCAGAGTCGGTTGGCGTCAGTCGCCGGCTAGTTCTGCCCAGGAGATGCGGTCGATGTGGGAGGAGTAGTAGTCGAGCATCTGATCGGCGACGCTGGCCCAGCCCATGCTGAGTGCCTTCTCGCGGGCCGCCTGGCCCATGGCGTCTCTGAGCTCGGGGTTCGCGAGAAGAACGTCGAGCCGCTGGGCGAACGACTCAGGGCACCTCCAAGGCACCAGGTAGCCGTTCTCGCCACTGTTCACGAACGTCTTCATGCCGCCTACCCTGGACACCACGACCGGCGTGCCGCAGGCCATCGCCTCGAGGGGGGCAAGCCCGAAGCTCTCGGAGTGGGACGGCAGTACGAACACGTCCGCCGCGCTGTAGTACGTAGGGAGCGTGCTCTGAGGCACCGACCCCGTGAACGTCACGGTGTCCCCGATTCCCAGTTCGGCCGTCAGCGACTTCAGTCTGTCCAACTCCGCGTCGTTGCCCGGGTTGCCTCCTACGACCAGCACCCTGAGATCCTGACCGTACTCCAGCATCGGGACCGCGCGCAGCAGGATGTCGATGCCCTTGAGCGGCTCGATCCTGCCGACGTAGAGGATTACACGCTCTTCCTTGATCCCAAGCTCGGCGCGGGCAGCGTCCCGGTCGACGGGCTGGAACATTTCGAGGTTGACCCCAGCCGGTATGACCTGGATGTTTCGAGGCGGCGCATCGTAGTGCCTGACCACGTCCTGGCGCTCCTCGTCCGTGGAGACGACGATGCCGTCGGCGACGGACATTACGTGGCCCTCGATGTCCTGTCGGAGCTGGGGCTCGCGCTCACCGGGCCTGGCGCGCATCTTGGTCTTCGCCAGTGTGTGGAACGTCGTTACGTGTGGAGCGCCCAACTTCCGGCTCAGCGTTGCGCCAACCATGCCGGACAGCCAGTAGTGACTGTGGATCAGGTCGTACCTGGTCTCCTCTTCCCTTTGAAAGCTGTAGAGCCCATCGAGGAACCGAGGGATATAGTAGAACAGGTCGTTCTTGGAAGCGTCGAGAGGGCCAGCATCAAGGTGTATGACCCTGGCTCCCTCTTCGATCTCGACTATTTTCGGGTCGGTGGGGTCGTGGTACCGGGTAAAGACATCGACCCGGTTCCCTCTTCTAGCGTACTCCCTGGCCAACTGGAGGACATAGACGTTCATCCCGCCGGTGTCCTTTTCGCCCAGTCTTGCCACGGGACAGCCATGGTAGCTCAATAGCGCCAGGCTTCTACACATATACACCTCACCCGCCCATCCACTGGATTCCGGCGTTCGCCGGAATGACGGATGGTATTTATCGCGTAATCGTCAGTCGGAATACAAGATCATCCTGGCCTCCCAGGTTGTACTTGTACCTCTCATTGCCCTTCAGGAAGTTGAATGTCTTTCGACCCTCTTCGATGGCCGACTGCAGGCTAAGCGCCTTGTTGATCAGCCCGACACTAAGTCGCGAGTAGCTCGGATCGAAGCCACTATTGTATAGCAGATAGTCACCACCGTAGTCGAAGCAGATGCAGGCGGCCACGTTCTCGCCGTCGACCTCCAGGAAGCTCAGCCTGAACTGGTCCCGGCTGACCGACTCCCTGGCGATGTCCAGGAAGAACGTCTCGCGCTCGGGGGTCAGGAACTCGTTCTTGTCCTCTCGGCTGGCGCGCAGCAGTCTGAAGAAGTCCTGCATTGAGCCGTTCAGCACCTCGCCGTCGTCGGCCACATACTGGCGGTGGGTGTTCTCTCTATCCAGTCGACGTATCTTGCGCCTGAGCTCGTGCCGGTCTTTCTTCCTGAGGCCGGCCAGGAACTCGTCCCACGAGGGCGGGAGATCCGCCTTCGGCGTGGTCTCCTCTTCCTCGACCGCGACGCTCATGTTGGCGTCCCTGGCGAGTATCGAAAGGCGCTCCACGCTTGGCGACCCGCTGGGTAGCGACGGCAGGTCGAGCGTGGCCCAGCTCGCGTCGGCGAGCAGGTATTCCCACAGCGCGGGGAAGAACCTGTCTACTCTGTCCTGCGAGACCACGAAGTCGAAGTAGTCTGACAGGTCCTTGTCGCCGAGGAACGTCAGCGTATCCCCGTCTGACATGAGCGGGGCGATTCCCAACAGTTCGTCGCCGTCGTAGACGGACAGGATGCGAGGCTCCCTTGAGCCTCCGAAGTTGTCCCACCAGGTCTTCTGCCACCACGGAGTTACGAACACCGTATCGGTTACGCAGTCCGGGAGAATCTCCTCCCAGGGATTCCAGATTGAATCAAATGTCTCTTCTCTGACCTCTGTGGTCACTGTCACTCTATAAAGGCTCCTCTACTCCACCAGCAGCGCCTGCTCGACCGCTGACAGGTCGGGCGGGAACTCCTCCATCCACTCAGGTTCAATTTCGTTTGCGAGGTCGGGGTCTTTCAACCCTGAGCCCGTGATTATGCACACGACCTTCTGGCCCTCCAGGTCGAGCCCGGCATTGCAATGCTTGAGCAGCCCGGCCACGCTTGCCGCGGACGCGGGCTCGCAGAAGACGCCCTCGCCGCTGGCCATCAGCTTGTAGGCGTCCAGGATGTCATTGTCGGAGACCATGTCGATGGCGCCGCCCGACTCGTCGCGCGCCCTGATCGCGTTGTTCCAGCTTGCAGGGTTGCCTATGCGGATCGCCGACGCGATGGTCTCAGGCTCGGGAACCACGTCCCCTCTGACTATGGGCGCCGCGCCCTGCGCCTGGAAGCCCATCATCCTGGGACGCACGGGTGTCCACTCGTTGATGTAGGCCTCCTGGAAGCCGAGCCAGTATGCGGTGATGTTGCCGGCGTTGCCAACGGGAATGAAGACGTAGTCTGGGGCGGTGCCAAGGTCTTCGACGATCTCGAACGATGCGGTCTTCTGACCCTGGATGCGGTTGGGGTTGACTGAGTTGACGAGGGTGATGGGGTTTCTTTCGGTGAGCTCGCGGACGAGTTCGAGCGCGTGGTCGAAGCTGCCGCGAATCAGCATGATGCGGGCGCCGTAGGCAATCGCCTGCGCCATCTTCCCCCTGGATATATTGCCCTTGGGCACTATTATGGTCGTCTGCAGTCCGAGGTATGCTCCGTAAGCAGCCGCTGACGCGCTGGTGTTGCCGGTCGACGCGCACGCGATACTGCGCCCTCCTGCCTCAACGGCCTTGGCGATCGCCACCACCATTCCGCGGTCCTTGAACGATCCGGTCGGGTTGCATCCCTCGAGCTTGAAGTAGAGTTCGTCGCAGCCGACCATCGGGCCGATGGTGCGCGACTTCACCAGGGGAGTGTCACCCTCTCCGAGAGAGAACATGGGCGTGTCGTCGGACACCGGAAGGTGGTCCTTGTACTTTTCGAGAACGCCTTTGTTCATTATCTCCCTGATGGCAGGGCACGCCCTGCACCCGTAAAGGCAACTATGGCATGTGGGCAATGTTGGCCTGGCTGATGATGTGAAACATTCCTGTCAGCCGTCGCACGTTGTCGCAGTTCCGGGGAATCGTGTCTTGGTAGAGTGGCGGACAGGGTGGGATTCGAACCCACGAGAGCCCTATAAGACCCTACGCCCTTAGCAGGGGCGCGCCTTCAGCCGCTCGGCCACCTGTCCGCGAAGTCTTTGAAGTGCCCTCGCCTGAGTATCACATGCTGAGTCAAAGCCTGTCCCGTACTTGGTACGGGGCTGTTGATACTCTAACGCAGGGCACTATTGGGGGGCAAGTTGGGGAGGTGGAAGCCGTCCTATAGGCAGGGGCTTTCGATTGTCACAAGATTCCAATAGGCTCGTTCTTGGTGTTCTTGTCGAACCATGAACGGGCGGCCCTTCGACAGGCTCAGGGCGAACGGATGCGGGGGAGACCACATGTGTACCTGCTTAAGTCACACAGGTTCGAGACTAACTACTGGCAGCACCTCCTGAGGGCACGGCATGAACAGGTCGGTCGCCGTATGTCTTCCTGATGTTGGTTGTTGGTCAAGCCAGCAATTCTGCTCCCCGCTTCCGGGCAAACCTGCGGTCGAAGGTCTGAAGAGGCGTCGAGTTGGCCCGTTCGGCAGCTCTGAGTATCATCAGGTCAGAAAATCCGACTCCTCCCTGTCGAAAGCGATGGGCGGCGGCAGCCACGTCATCCGAATGTTCCACAACCAGAGTGTCCGAAGCCGTCAGGTTCACCAGCGCTTCAGCAATCTGGGGCCTCGTGAATCGGTAGCTTCGCTCCAGTACCCAGGCAACTTCCAGAACGACCTCGCGGCAGATGAATCCCGGATCGTCCGTGGTCAATTCATCAATCAGTGCGCGAGCAGCTTCAGCCTGTTCGGGAACGTCCGCCACTAGGTATCGTATGAGCACGTTGGTGTCGAGCGCAGTCACTCCTCGACAGCTCCCCCTGCGATGGCATCTTCCATTTCCCTGAGGCTCACGGAAGAGCCGTCATACTTCAGGCTGCCGAACAATCGGCTGGTGGGCAGAACCGGCATTATCAGTACGCCCTCGTCAAGTATGACGTAGCGCACCTTGTCCCCGGCCTTCACCGCCAGTGACTCCCTGACGGCCTTGGGCAACGTGGTCTGACCTTTCATGGTTATGGTGGACTCGAACATAGAGATCCTCCAGTTGGAGATAAGTTGACAAGCGGCATTACATTATTATCAAAAGTAATGCAGGATGCAATACTGTAAGCCCGAAGGAGACTGTGTCAATCTGGTAGGAGGGCTCAATGGGCCGCCGTCCTTCGACAGGCTCCCGCCACAGTGGACTTTCAGCAGGACGAACGGATGCGGGCGAGACGCCCGCGCTCCGTGTGTGTACCTACCTGTATGACTCAGGTCCAGCCCGTCGAGCGCGATCAACAAGCGCGACCACCCGGGGCCAGAAAACGGCTGTGAGAAGCACCACGGCTGCTGCGCCTGCCAGGGCCAGGCTGTAGAGCCTGATGCCGGTGACGATGTCGGTGGCGACTGTCATGGCGATCTCGCCTATCTTGGCGTCGATGAGATGTAGCGTGCCTCTGAAGGTGCCGTCTACCTGAAGTCCCACTTCGGCGCGGGCCTGTTCGGCGGCAGCAGTCGCGATGGGCTGCTGCATGGGCCATGAGAGAGCGTAGACCAGCCCTGCCGAAATCAGCACTGTCGAGGATGCCCATATAACGCGGCTGCGCCAGGATGTTCCCCCGAGCAGACTGATGAGGACCAGCAGCACCGGAGTCAGCAGGTAGGCCGGCCACTCGTACCTGCTGACGGCCTCCAGTCGCGCGCGTGAACCGTCCAGTGCGGGGCCGACACGGCCGGAGGAGCGACGACTCGATAGAGGCCGATACTTATGAGAGTAGCCGTCCCTAAAGAACGCCCGGATGCTATCCAGGGTCTGTACGGCGTCGTCTCTGGCAGACAGGTCGGCTCTCAGGTCGTGGTGGGTGTAGGTCCAGCCTTCGTCCGTGATCGTCCTGACGTAGTCGAGGCGTTCCAGCGCATCCTGTCCGCCGGACTGTTCCAATACGGAGCGAAGATATTCCTCGTCGAACGTGACTGTATCTGGGATTGGCGCAAGCGCGGACTCCCCCAGCCGAGCCGCAGCTTCACGTTTGTTGTCGCTAAGATCTATCTCCATCGAGAAGCTATCTGATCGTCCGACGACGTATGGCCCCACTTGGTCGATTAGTGCTTCGGCTTCCTGCTGGACCCACGACGGCGGAGCAGCTTGCCGGAGAGCGTAAATCACCTCTTCGCGGGTGGCAGTCGCGCCATCTGGGAGCCTGGTCGCAGGCCACACCAGGTCGGTCAACACCGGCTCTACCACGCCCGTGTAGACCAGTTCGTATGCGTCCGCCTCCCGAAGGATGGCCTTGGTCTCCTCGACAGCCCTGTCGACCTCAGCGCCAGTCAGCCTGACCGTGATCTCGAAGTCGTCCGTCTCGCCCACCAGGTAGGCGGTGAGCTCGTCGAGGGCATGTCCCACCTGGCCGGACAGCCAGTCGGCTGTCAGCGAGCTCATCACGATCCGCACGATCCAGTCCTCGGCGTCTTCAGCATCGTCGGCGTCGCCGAACAGATACAGCGTCCATGCGGACACGTTCTCGTCGGCTCCCAGCATCTCGCCAGCAGCGTCGCGGACCCGAGGCTCCAGTTCGTGGTCGATGAGCGAGTCGTACGCGCCCGACTCGTGCATGAGTTCGTGTAACTCGCCTGTCACACTTCTGACGCGTTCAGCCCCCAGGGTTACAACCAGTGTTTCCCTATCGCCTCTGACGTACTCGCCAATCCGAAACAGCACAGGAGAGGCCAGTCTCTCCAGGTCACGGGAAGAGAAGCCGCGACTGACTGCCCCAGCAATCTGCTGCGTGGACAGGCCGGACGTGGAGATCGGGTTCTCTCGGAAGATACCGCCGAACTGGTCTGCATCCACCTGCCGTGCCTCGTCGATGGCCGTCGTGAGCACCTCCCCAGTGGCGAACCGGTACACCTGACTTCGCTGTACCACGTCGGGATAGTAGTGAGGATCGAGCAGAGTGCCGTTGAGCACTATGAACGTGAGGGTGGCTGGCAACGTCAGCAGGAATACGGCGCCAAATACCACGGCCAATGCGCGTCGAATGTAGCTTGTAACGGGTCTATGGGGTGCGTCTGTGGAGTTCTCCACAATTCACGTTCTTGATATAGTATCTCGCAATACGACTACCAACACGGTATGTATTCGAACGAGATCGAGGTTTAGCTGTTGACGACTTCACATGTAAATCAGAGTGTCCGGTACGAGCCGGATGAGAGCCCTCCTCGCCTGGTGGCCGTTGGCGCCGGTTTCCAGGCGGCAATGCTGATTGTGGCGCCGGTGGTGCTGACCGTGGTCATTGTGGCCCGGATCGCGGACCAACCAGAATCTTACATTGCCTGGGGAGCCTTCGCCGCGCTTTTGATCAGCGGTATCACCACTATCCTGCAGGCCGTGAGAGTGGGACGTTTCGGGTCGGGACACGTTCTCATCATGGGGACATCGGGCGCTTTCATCTCGGTGTGTGTGGTGGCCCTGGTTAAAGGCGGACCGGCGATGATGGCGACACTCATAGTCATATCGTCGCTGTTCCAGTTCATGCTGGCTGCCCGGCTGTCGCTGCTGCGGCGGATCTTCACGCCGGTCGTCACCGGCACCGTCATCATGCTGATCGCCGCCACGGTCATGCCGATAGTGTTCGACACGCTGAAGGACGTACCTGAAGGGTCGCCGCCGGAGGCTGCGATTCTCGCTGCGGTGGCGACGCTCGTCACTGTCGCGGGACTGGTGCTGCGGGGTCCGCCGGTATTGAGGCTGTGGTCTCCGCTGATCGGCATTGTAGTTGGCTGTGCGGTGTCCGCTCCGTACGGGCTGTACGACGTGCAGCAGGTGATCGACGCTCCGTGGTTCGGCATTCACGCGGGCGAGTGGCCTGGTTTCCACCTCGTTCCTGACGAGACACTGCTGGCTCTCATACCCGCGTTCGTGGTCGTAACCCTGGTCGGGGCCATCGAGACCATCGGCGACGGCGTCGCAATCCAGAGGGTCTCCCGGCGCACGCCGCGCGCGACCGACTTCCGGGTGGTACAGGGCGCGCTCAACGCCGATGGTGTGGGCAACCTGCTGTCGGGTCTCCTGGGAACGCTCCCCAACACTACGTACTCATCCAGCATATCGCTCGCCGAAGTCACCGGAGTGGCGGCGAGACGGGTGGGAGTTGTCATCGGCGTCGTATTCATCATCGTGGCGTTCTTCCCCAAGTTCACTGCCCTGCTGATAGCGATACCGACCCCTGTGGCGGCAGCGTACATCACCGTCTTCATCGGCGTGCTGTTCGTGCAGGGAATGAAGATCGTGATACAGGACGGCGTTGACCACCGTAAGGCGGCTCTCGTCGGGCTGTCGTTCTGGATCGGCACAGGCTTTCAGAACGGGTGGATATTCGCAGACCAGATTGGGGACGGGTTCCTCGGAGCGCTGCTTGGCAACGGCATGACTTCGGGAGCGATCGTCGCGATCGTCATGATGATATTCATCGAGGTGACGGGACCACGTCGGAGGCGACTGGAGACCTCGCTGGACATGGAGACTCTACCCAAACTGTCCAACTTCCTCAGAGAGTTCGCGTCCAGTTCGGGTTGGAGTCCGGACTCAGCAGAACGGCTGGTGCTGGTTGGAGAGGAAACCCTGGCGAGCATGTCTTCAAATGGGCAAGATAGCGAAGGAGACCGAGGTCGCCGGCTTGTCGTGAACGCACGCACCGGCGTAGGGGGAGCGGAGCTGGAGTTCGTTTCAGCACAGGATGGCGAAAACCTGGAAGACCAACTGGCATACATGGGAGAGACGCCCGAGATAACGGACGACCGGGAGATTTCGTTCCGGCTGCTGCGCCACTACGCATCTTCAGTGCATCACCAGAAGTACCACGGCGTGGACATAGTTACGGTGCATGTTGATGCTCCGAGGGACTAGAGTACCTGTTAGGGTCCGATACCGTACGGCGTGAAAATCGCGAGCAGTCCGCCATTCGTGGAGGCGACGTATAGCTCTCCCCCAGCAATGACCGGACTGGCCGTCGCCGGGCCCCCTATGTCGAGCTCCCACTGTTTTCTGCCGGTTTCGGCATCTATGGCGTAGAGCATGCCGCCTGAGTCGGCTATGTACACGAATTCTGCCCACGCCGATGGCGAGCGTTCGAGACTCGACTCGGCGTGGAACTCCCAGATCGGACGACCAGTCGCCGTGTCCAGAGCGTACAGCGCTCCTGACGAGCCCGAAACGTAGACCCTTCCTGAGGCCACAGCGGGTTCTCCTACGAGGTTATCCCCTTCCGGTTGATAGCTCCACACGAATCCCCGCTGATTGGGAACGTCATCCAGGATCCCCCATGCGAAGAGCTGGAGACCGACCCGTGTCACGACCTTCTCGAAGGGCTTATCGTCTTCTCGCCAGTCTATAGCCGTCAACCTTCCCAGCCCGTCAATCGCCAGCGCATACGAATCGGTCAGGACCGGCGAACCACTCCCAGTCGTCAACTGAAAGTCCAGGCGAGGTCTGCCCGTAGCCCTGTCCAGAACGTACAGGTACTTGTCCTCCGACGTGACCGCGACCACGTCCCCATTCGCCGCGGGACTTGAAGTCACCCTTCCTCCCGTCCTGTAAACCCAGCGCCCTTCTCCAGTCATGGCATCAAGCGCGTAGATACTGAAGTCGTCAGAGCCGATGTAGAGCTCGCCCCGGTCCACGACGGGCGACCCATGTATCGGCCCGCGCGTGCGGTACTCCCATCTCACGTCTCCTGTGTCGACATCCAGGGCGAGCACTCGCGCATCCCGGAGGCCCACGAATACCAAGTCTCCCGCCACAGCTACCGGCCAGTCCACCGGCCCGGTAGCCTCATGCTCCCACACGATCTCCCCTGTCCTGGCTTCCAGTGCAACCACCCTGTGGTCCCCAGTGCCTATGTACACGCGCCCATCTACCAGTGCAGGAGAAGACCTGATGGGCTCATGAGCCTTGAACTGCCACATCACCTCGCCGTAGAGCACAGCGCCCCCATGGACGTCGGCGCCGGTGTGGGCGGGGTCGCGCCGGAACATCGCCCATTCCCTCTCATTGGGCACCGCGCCGATGGTGGACGTCGGCGGGTCCAGCGATGCGAAAGGGTTGAGGTTTACGTAGCCGATCCAGATGACCAATGCAGCCACGACGAGTCCGACCAACCCGTATCGCAGTGTCCGGCGACGTCTTAAGGTGGTGCGACGACGCCTCGCACTTTCTTCCGCCTCCCGCAGGCTGACCGGCGCAGCGCCAGCCAGTGACAGCCGGCACTCGGCGCATCGCACCGATCCCACGGTGTTGAAGTGCCCGCACACCGGACACACGAGCACCCTGTTCATACCGGCGTTCAAATGAAGAATCTCCCGCGATTAAGTGAAGTCACGGCTGGTTCGAGGCGCCGTCGATCTCCTGCATACTCTCCCGCGCTGCATCCTTCAGCGGCGACCTGCCCGGAACTGCCATCAGCGTTTCGTAGAGATGCCAAGCCTCTCTCGTGTCACCCTGCTCCATATATGAGTCGGCGGCTTCGGACATCATCCCAGGGGTCAAGTGCCACTCGATGCTCTCCACGGCCTGGCGCGCGTTGAACACCTCGCGCTCGCTCAATAGAGTCCCGGTCGTACCGTTGGCCATGAGATAGCTTGTATCATCGACGTTTCGCAGGGACAGGGCATAGCCAAGCTGATGGGACAGGACGCGAGGCAGCGGCTCATCTATTCCCCCTTCGACCGGTATGAGCGACGCGGTGTCCTTGAAGAAGATCACGTCATGGCCGCCGATCGTGGCACCGTTGGGCTGGAACTCGTGAATGCAGTACAGGTGGAACATGTTGTGTGCCATGGACTGTCGAGGGCGGATAAGTGGGTAGAGCTGGAGCGGCACGGTTCGTCTGAATCCGCCGATCACGTACTCATTGACGGCAGGCTCCTGGACGACCGATTCCAAGTAGAAGTAGATGCTGGCCTGCTGCCAAATCCCGTTGACCTTGGCGAGTATCCTGTCTACGTCCTCGACGGACAGTTGACAGTGAAGCGGCTCCTGCTGTTTGGACTCCAGGAGATGGAACCGTACAGGAAGCAGCCGGTATTCGTCATACAGGAAGGCCTCCAGCGCGAGCTGCTGCTCTCTATCTTCCTCTGCTCTCTGTACCCACGAGAGCGTCGCGCCAACAATCGCAAGCACGACCAACACTACCGATGCGACGAGTGCTGTCCTCCTACTGTGCTTACTGTCAGTGCCCAAAGACTGCGCTCGCCCCTGTGTTACCTGCGCTGGGCAGGTCTCCTCCAACCTCAGCGCCATCATATCCCCTGCGAGCCGGGAGTGACAGTATGGGGTTCACTCCTAGGGTCTTTCGATTATCCCACGATGCCAGGGAGTTCGTTCGTGGTGAGCTTGTCGAACCATGAACGGGCGGCCCTTCGACAGGCTCAGGGCGAACGTGGGAACCATCATCGTTACAGATAACCGAAAGACCCTGGGCTCACTCCGGTCTTGGTTGAAGTCCAACTCGACGTGTAATACCATCCCGCCAAGCTGACGCGCCAACAATTTGGAGTTCGGGTGGAAGGGAGACTGAGTCGATGGCGTTTACGCGACTGCTCCTGGCCGTAGCATGTGCCCTCCTGTGGACTGCCGTAGCAGCCTGCGCCTCAGCAGACCCCGCAAGTCAGCCGACCTCCACTCAGAACGTCGCGTCTCCTCCCGCTCCCTCGCCAACGGCGGGGGCAGTTGATGCAGCAGCATCAACCAATGTTGCGAAGAGCGTCTCTGCTACTGATCAGACCACCAGCGGGACCGGCATGGCCACAGCTCAGGCAAGCCCCACGGTGGAGCCTGTCTCGCTTTCCACAGCCGCTGATACGTCAGTAGCGGAACTCGATTGCACCGACGAAGCCAACAGGTGCGACCCCGCGTGTCTGACCGCCGTGCCTAGCTCAAGACTGCTCCTGCCCGTAGTCGGAGACACGGCTTACAGATTCGACCTTCCAAGCACGGCCGGCCCAAGACACTCTCTCGAATCGTATCGTGGGGAGAGCAATGTTGTTCTCGTGTTCTACCGCGCCTTCTGGTGAGAGATGTGCAGAGACCAGCTCGTGGAGCTGAACGAGAGCTATGAAGACATAAAGGCGCTGAACGCGGAAATCCTCGCAGTCAGCACCGACAATCTGGGCGACTCTCAGTGGGTGATAGATAACGTGGGGCTTCTGTACCCGATTCTATACGATCCGGAAATTACCACAGTAGCCGACTACGGCGTGTTCAACCTTCTCGGCGACGAGTTAGCTACGTCGGCGACGTTCCTCATCGACAAGGACGGCATCATTCGGTGGTTCCACGCTGCAGAGGACCTGGAAGACCAGGTGCCGACGTCCACGGTTCTGGAGCAGTTGAGGCTCCTGGAAGGCTGACCCCGGGACAACCTGGAAAGGTCTTGCGATTTTCATGTTCATAGTTGCTGGATCACTAACTATCATCGCATGATTTCTAATTATTGACATAGGTTTCTTGCTATGCCAGTATGTGCGTCAATTTATGATATGGGAACCCTATAGGGGACGCTTTCAGGACAGGAGGGGCGAAACTTACTTCACGGGTCTGGGTTAGCTTAGGCAGGAGGATGGTAGATGGTTAGACTGATAGTCACAATTGCCTTATTTGGAGTCGTCGCCGCGCTTGTAGCAGGGTGCAGCTCGTCAACTGAAGACTCCACAGCTACATCGGAGGCACCGGCATCCGCCCAGTCTGTGGCAACTGTCGCCCCTGCGCCTCAACCGCAGCAGCCCGCTCCAGCCCCCGCCCCGACATCGGCGCCAGTAGTCAAGCAGCAGCCCGCTCCCGCGGCGCCAGCGGCGCCGGCTCCAACGGCCGCACCGGTCGTGGCGCCCAAAGAAGTGGAGAGCTCGACCATGATCGCCTCCGAGTTCATCGCCGAGACGGCGAAGGCGCTCGGTGTGCCGGTGAGCTATATTCCCATACCCGACCCTTACGAGCCGGTCTATGGCGGATCGGCGGCGGTCGGCACGCTTGAGTGGGTCGTTCCCAGTTACTGGGACTGGCCGATCAAGATGGGTCACTGGAACGGTGCGCTGAGCCACTACGCTGAGGGCCTCGGAATGTTCCATTATGGCCCTGAGTACAGCCCGGTCGACTACTCCTCGCAGCCCGGCGTTGCCGAGGCATGGGAGATCTCCAGCGATGGCATGACCTACACCTTTGACATTCGAAAGGGTGTCAAGTGGGGCATCGATCCTGGTGGAATCCACGATTGGCTGGCTAACGATGTAGACCTGGATGCTGACGTCACAGCACAGGACTATGTCGACGCTGCAGGGATGTCCTTCGGTATCGAGGCCAGCAGGTACATCCCCAAGTTCAACATGATCGACGGCCCTGACTCCTTCAAGGCTCTGGACGACTACACTCTCCAGATCACCACGAACCAGCCGTCCGCTCCCCTGATCTTCCAGCTCACGCACAAGGGTCCGTGGATACTGGGACGCCAGGGCATAGACAAACGAATGGCTGACGAGGGCCTGAGCCTTGAAGAAGCTATGAACGACATCAAGGTACAGATCGGCACCGGACCGTGGATCGTCGAGGAGTGGGAGCCCGCGAACCACATCACCTTCACCAAGAACCCCAACTACTGGGGGACTGACGGACAGGGGAACCAGATCCCGTTCCTGGACCAGATGACCATCCACGGAATTCAGGACGAGCGTCTTCAGGACGCAGCGTTCCGCACCGGCAAACTCGGTGGAATCACCCTCGAGACCTGCGGACTCAGCCCACAGCGCTACCAGGACATAAAGAAGTCCAACCCCGATACCAACTTCGAGGTCTTCGTCGACCCGATGAACGTGCGCGGGCTTGGCATGAACTGGGGTGAAACCGGAGACGGCGAGGGCAAGCCCTGGGGCGACCAACGAGTCAGGCATGCAATGCAGCTGGCCATCGACAAAGAGGGCTGGGTGGAGAGCATTCTGATCGGATGGGGTCTCCCGTACCCGACGCCGCTGGCGCCAGGCAACCAGTGGTGGCTGCAACCCGGCCAGTACGGTGACTCCGACGGGGACGGCGTAAGCGGGGAGGACCTGATGGAGTTCGACCCGGTGAAGGCGAAGGAGTTGCTGGCCGAAGCCGGCTATGCTGACGGCTTCGACGCGATACTCTCATCCACTCACGGCGTCGGAGCAACCTGGTTCAGCGAGTCGGAGCTCATCGCCGAGTCCCTGCGCAACATCGGCATTAACGTGACGATGGACGTCAAGGACGGCGCCGCCCGCGGAGCGGCACGCACAGCCGGCGAGTTCGACTTCATCTACGAGTTCCCGTGCTGGGGATTCGAGCCGGTGGACTGGTTCGGACCCTGCTACTTCTCCCCTGAGCAGAAGCAGGCCCAGCCGGTCTCAGGTCTCGTTGACCTCGAGCTCGACAGAATGATCATCGAGATGAACCAGAAGCTCGACGCTGAAGAGCGGTTTGAAGCGGTTGCCGACCTTCAGCGTTACCTGATGGAGAAGCAGTACTACATCTATGCGACAAACTGGATCCAGATAGTCGCCATAGCTCCGTGGTTCAAGAACTA
Source organism: Dehalococcoidia bacterium (assembly GCA_965116415.1). Taxonomy (GTDB): domain Bacteria; phylum Chloroflexota; class Dehalococcoidia; order Lucifugimonadales; family UBA1123; genus VXRN01. The sequence goes on along the minus strand of OZ220693.1, from coordinate 2,644,887 downwards.
CAGCTTCCACTACACCCACCAGATCGGTCAGGGGACCGCCCGAGCGTGGGTCGAACGGTAGAAGTACCGCATCAGCAGTCAGAGTAAGTCAGTCATCCCGACCGGCGAATAGCTGGTCGGGATGACTCGGAACCAACCCACAACTCGCGTGGGGACTTCACCAGACGAGTCCCGAACCCACGAGCCCGGTCTCCCATTGTGCATGGCCGGTCTCACGTAACCCGTTACGCATCCCAGTATTTGCACTTCGCTCGATTGACCGTCGTTAAGTAAGAGGGAAAGGTCGAATGCGGCAGTACCTAGTTCGCCGACTACTTCTGATGATTCCCGGTGTTCTGTTCCTGACGCTCTTCGTCTTTTCGATGGTCAGGATCGTGCCCGGCGACGTCATCGAAGTCATAGTCGGGATGCAGGGCGGCGGTCGCGGCGGGTATATGTCCGAGGAGATGAAGGACAAGGTCCGGGCCCAGCTCGGTATAGACAAGCCGATCTATATTCAGTACTTCGTATGGATGGGGGAGATAGCTCGGGGCGATCTGGGAGAGTCGCTGTTTAGTAAGATCCCCGTTGTAGACTCTCTCAAGAAGCGGTACAGCGTTACCCTCGAGCTCATCATAATCACCATGATTGTGATGGTGGTCTGGGGGTTAGCCATCGGGATCATTTCTGCGACTTACCAGGACACCTGGATAGACTACATATTACGAAGTGTCGCTGTACTTGGGCTATCCATGCCCTACTTCTGGGTTGCGATACTCGTTGTCGTATTTGGGTCCATTCTGTTCAACTGGTCGCCACCGCTGGGAGTCAACCACTTCATGGATGGACCACGCCTCAATCTCGAACAGTTCGTGCTCCCCGCGGCGATTCTCGGCATTTCGCAGGGCTCTGCCGTGGCACGGATGACCAGGGCGACCATTCTCGAAATCGTCCGCCAGGACTACGTCCGGACAGCCCGGGCCAAGGGACTCGGAGACCGCATAATCCTGACCCGGCACACGTTGAGGAACGCGCTGATCCCCGTGGTCAGTCTGATCGGAATCACGTTCGCGTTCTCGCTCGGCGGAACCGTCATACTGGAGCAGATATGGTCCCTGCCGGGTGTCGGCACGTTGATGCTCAAGGCAATACAGCAGCGAGACTATCCCGTGATCCAGGGCATAATTCTCGTTCTCGGTCTGCTGGTTATGGTGACCAACCTGCTGGTCGACCTCAGTTACGCCTGGCTCAACCCCAGGATCCGGTACAACTAGGACCACAAGGGTAGGCAGGTGCAGCAAGAACAGCAGTCCATGAGCTTAGAGATCGAACAGGATCTCCGACGCAAGCGGCTCAATCCCTGGGTGGAGTTCGTTGTGCGCATCTTCAGGGAGAAGCCGCTGAGTGCGGTCGGACTGGTGATTGTCTTCCTGTTGCTGATCATGGCCCTCACCGCGCAGTGGATCGCGCCCCACGACTACAGGGAGCAGGTGCTGGACGAGGCGCTGCTGGGACACAGCCTAGACCACCCGCTGGGTACCGACCAGATAGGCCGCGATCAGCTCAGTCGCATAATCGTGGGCGCACAGGTCTCCATGATCGTGGGCTTCTCATGCGTGATCGGGTTCCTGTTTGTCGCCATCATCATCGGCATGGGTTCAGGATACGTCGGAGGGGCGATAGACATCGTCGTGCAGAGAGTCGTCGATGGCTGGATGACGATTCCCACGCTGATTCTGCTGCTTGCGATGGTAGCCGTCGTGGGTCAGGGAATGTGGCAGATTATCTTCATACTCTCAATCGACCGCGGAATCAGCACATCCCGCGTTCTGAGAGGTGAGGCACTCTACCTGAAGGAGAGTACCTACGTCGAGGCAGCACGTGCGATGGGCGCCGGAAACATGCGCATCTTCCTCGTCCACATCGTCCCGAACGCATTCGCGTCCATCATAGTTATGGCCACCATCAGCCTCGGAGTGTTCATCCTGGCCGAGGCGTCCCTCAGCTTCCTGGGCTACGGCATTCCGCCACCGTTCCCGACGTGGGGTTCAATGCTCAGCGGTTCCGCCCTCGGCTTCATGGCGCGCGCACCGTGGATAGCCATCTGGCCGGGTGTAGCCCTGACCCTGGCCGTCTGGGCCTTCAACATGCTCGGCGACGGAATGCGCGATCTCCTCGACCCCAGACTGCGGGGCAGCGGCTAGGGCTTCAGGGACAGGAGTGAGAAGTGAGAGCGTAGTGGTGGCGCGGAGGGAGCATATCTCCTGTCACTTCTTAGGAGCGCTCCTTGTCGCGCTCGTCTCTGTGACTGTACTAGCAGCGGTCAGCTGCACTCAGCGCCAGGAGACGTTTGAGACCTCCGAAGAGTACGTTGCGGAGGGACTCAGCGCCTACCAGCGCGGGGAACTCGACAGGGCGCTGCGCATGTACGACAGGGCACTGGAGTTGGACCCGGACAACCCGCGGACCCTGGCAGACCGCTCCGTTATTCACCTGCAGAAACCAGAGACATACGACGACGCGATAGTAGATGCGGCCAGGGCGATAGAGCTCGATCCGACTCTCGCCCGGGCGTACGTAAACAGGGCAACCGCGCTCGTTGACATGGGCCACTCCGAGTACGCGCGTGTGGCGGTCATGTCCAAGATCACCTCCCGCCCCGGAACGGCATGGACTCTCCCGCCGGAGGAGAGGGTCGAAATGGCGATTGCCGACGCAACCAGGGCTATCGAACTGGACCCGAATATGCCTGACGCCTACTTCGTGCGGGCCCATGCTCACATGGACGTCGGACGCTCCGAAACGGCCGTGGACGACTTCAGCGTTGTGCTGGACTCTGACCCGCCCCTATACGTCAAGGTCATGGCCCATGTGCACAGGTCACAGGCCCATCGCAACATCGGGAACCTCGCATGGGCAATAGATGATGCCACGAAGGCAATGGAGCTGGCGCAGGAGCTATCCGACAGTTTCGATGATGAGCCGAGACTCGTCACCTGGCATGGCTTCGACGCCGACGCAATAGAGGCTACTGCCTTCACGAACCGTGGGCTAGCCTACGACAGACAGGGGAGGCCGGATGTCTCGGTCAAGGAGTACACACAAGCCCTGAGCCGCGACTCTGACTACATTGAGGCATACGTCAACCGCTCCAACGCCTACAGAAGCACTGGGCAGTACGATGAGGCCCTGGCGGATGCCAACGAGGCAATCGAATCAGGTCAGCACCTTGCGGTCGCATACAACGCCCGTGCTTTAGCCAACCTTGGGTTGGGGAACGAGGGGCAGGCCCTATCGGACGTGACCGAGGCCATCAGGCAGGACGGATCATACGCCCTGGCCTACTCCAACCGGGCGTACATTTACACAGGGGAGGGTCGCTACGACCTCGCAATATCAGACGCGACCAGGGCAATCGAACTGGACCCCGATCTGGCTGAAGCCTACTCGAACAGGGCTGAGGCCCATCTCAAGAGAGGAGACTACCCCGGCGTCATAGCGGACTCGACAGCCGCGCTGTCCCTGGATCCGACACTCACCGGAGCCTACCTCGGACGTGCTCTCGCCTACCTGAACGAGGGAGAGTACTCCAAGGCCCAGAGCGACGCGGAACAGGTCCTGCAACAGGCTCCCGGCCAACTGTACGCCATCTATGTCAGAGGGGCCGCACTCATGGAGCTTACGGGCGGCGAAGAGGGGCGAGAAGATCTCGAAAGAGTCATCCGCACGTCCAGAAGTCCAACGCTCGTCAACCTTGCGAAACGCGCGCTAGCCCGATCCAGTCAATAGAGGCAGCGCTCAACCCTATCAGGATGTCAGCGAGCAACCTGGAGTGTAGGAAAAACTGCGCCAGTCAGCCTATACTGAATGGGGATAGTCCCAACACCCTGGACATACACACGACAGCGGCTGACTGAGCCGCCGAGGAGACTGCAAATGGTGCCGATTTCCAAGTACGTAACCGTGAACGGAGTCCGACTTCGATACCTGGACTGGGGGACCCGCGGGCTGCCGCCCATGGTCTGTCTGCATGGTCATACCGGCCAGGCACGAATCTGGGACGAGTTTGCCGAGGTGATGAGAGACTCTTATCACGTGTACGCCGTCGATCAGCGCGGCCACGGCGAGTCCGGTCACGCCCTGGACGGCTACGCCCGCGACAGGTTCGTCGAAGACCTCGCCGCATTCGTGGACGCGCTTGAGCTGGAGCGGTTTACGCTCTCCGGCCTGTCGATGGGTGGCTGGCACTCGATGCTGTACACCGCCGAACATGCTGACAGGGTTGAGAGAATCGTCATGGTGGACATCGGCCCTGAGCCGTCGGAGGAGTCCATTGCGGCCTCCGGCAGCCGACCGCTGACCCCAATGGTGTTCGACTCGATAGAAGACGCCGTCGCGTGGATGCGCTCCGGCAACCCGTGGGCGTCAGACGCCAGGCTGTTGAAGGATGCCCAGAACAAGATGAAGCAGTCTGATAACGGCACCTGGACGTGGAAAGCCGATCCCGATCTGTTCAACGTGCCGCTTCCCGACATGTCGGACCCGGAGCTCATAGGCAGGTACTGGAGCGCGCTGGAGACCATTCCGTGTCCAATCCTGGAGGTGCGGGGTTCCGAGAGTCCGCTGGTATCAGACTCGGTGCTGGACAGGATGAAGGCCGCGGCCAATGACCTTACTTCTGTCGACGTGGCTGACGCGGGACACGTGGTCACCGTCGATAAGCCTCACGAGTTCATTGCGGCCACCCGTGAGTTCCTGGGAGTGGCTGGCTGACAGACGCACTAACTGAATAGAGTGGAGAACTTCGCATAACTTCGTCGTTCCGACGAAAGCAGAGACCCAGAGGTGTGTGGGTGATGCTTGGTAGATAGTAGTCAACTGCTTTCCACCCTCACCCCAACCCTCTCCCTGAGGGAGAGGGGGTTATGCTAGGGTCTGCGGAGAGTGGGTAGATGGCTGAATACGATTACGACATGGTGGTCATAGGTTCCGGGCCAGCCGGACAGCGCGCTGCCGTGCAGGCCGCGAAGCTCGGAAAGCGTACTGCCATCGTCGAACGCCACGCCGAAATCGGCGGCGTCATGGTCAACTCGGGCACCATTCCCAGCAAGACCCTCCGCGAAGCGGTGATGTACCTGACCGGGTACAGGGAGCGGGGCATCTACGGTGAGTCGTACTCCGTCAAGGACGACATCACCATGAGCGACCTCATGATCCGCACCAACCACGTGATGCAGCAGAAGACGGACACGCTTCGCCACCAGCTTCTGCGGAACAGGGTGGAACTCATCACTGCCCACGCATCGTTTGTCGACTCTCATACCCTGCACCTCGATGCAGTCGATGGAAGGGGCAGCCGTCCAATTACCGCCGACAAGGTGGTAATCGCAGTCGGCACATCGGCAGCGAAGCCTGACTGGACCAATGTCGATGGCAAGCACATCCTGCTGAGCGACGACATACTCAACCTGTCCGAGCTTCCCAGGAGCCTGGCAATCATAGGCGGCGGCGTGATTGGGCTGGAGTACGGCAGCATATTCGCGACCCTCGGAGTACGCGTTACGCTCATCGAGCGCGATCCGAGGCTGCTGGACTTCGTAGACTCCGAACTCATCGACACCCTCGTGTACCACCTGCGCCAGAAGAGGGTGACGCTCAGACTGAACGAAGAGGTCACCTGGATGGAGCCCTTCGACGATGACCGGGGACCGCACGTCAGGATCAGGCTGGTCAGCGGAAAGCAGATCGTGAGCGATGCGGCCCTGTACAGCATAGGACGCACCGGCGCCACAGAGTCACTCGGGCTGGAAACGGTGGGCCTGGAGCCAGACGACAGAGGCCGATTGTCAGTGAACGATACCTACCAGACCTCGGTGGAGAACATATACGCGGTCGGCGACGTAATTGGGTTCCCAAACCTGGCGTCGACCTCGGCGGAGCAGGGTCGCCTCGCATCGTGTCACGCGTTCGGCCTGCCCGCACGGAGCGTCCCAGGTCTGTTCCCCTACGGCATCTACACGATCCCCGAAATCTCCATGGTGGGCAAGACCGAAGAGGACCTGACCGAGGACGTTGTGCCCTACGAGGTGGGCAGGGCGCAGTACCGTGAGATAGCGCGGGGCCAGATAATCGGAGACGACACTGGGCTGCTCAAGCTGCTTTTCCACACAGGTACGCGCGAACTTCTAGGCGTGCACATCATCGGTGAGGGAGCAAGCGAGCTCGTTCACATTGGACAGGCCGTGCTTGCTTTCGGCGGACCGATCGACTACTTCGTCGACGCAGTCTTCAACTATCCGACGCTGGCTGAATGCTACAAGACAGCGGCGTTGGACGGGATCAACCGGCTGGAGGCGTAGGGGGTAAGTGCCGTTCTCGTCCAAGCCTTCTTCACGGATCTAGTACGGGAAAGGCTCTGGGGGAACTGAAGGGGTATGTATTCGTACCTCTCACCCTCACCCCAACCCTCTCCCTGAGGGAGAGGGGTCCATCGCGATAGGATCTCACGCGCCGGCTGGTACAGCAGTGGCTGTTGCAGGCAGGCTCAGCTTGAACTCGGCGTAGTCGCCATGCACTGTGTCCACTGTCAGGTCGCCGCCGGCTCGACGGGCCACGTCAGCGGAAATAGGAAGTCCCAGTCCCGCGCCCAAGGCCCCTTCGCGCGTGGAGAAGAACGGATTGAATATGTGCTCGATCACGTCGTCGGCTATGCCTGTGCCGTTGTCCCAAACGCGGACTTCGACAGTCTCATAGACCAGGCGACTCGACACTCTAAGCACCGGTTCGTAGCCGTCGCCCGAGCTGACCTGCTTAAGGCGCATCGCGTAGCAGGAGTTGGATACCAGGTTGACGACGGCCTGACCGAAGTCCTGCTCGACAAGAGGCACTGAACCGACCGACGAATCGAAATCGAAGGTCGGCTGAATCCTGAAGTCCTCCCACTGAGACATGAAGACGTTGCACGCCGCTTCCGCCGCAGTCTGTAGCGCGGTGTTCAGGTCGGTTGGCTCGGGCTCGCCGCCCACAACGCCCAGACCTCGCATTCGCTCGACTATGGCCAGCACACGCTCTCCATTGGACTGCACTCGACCGAGGCTGTCGGACAGGTCTTCGTTGATCTCGTCCAACAGGGCGGCGTCCTCTTCTTTCAATTGGTCGCGGTAGTTCTCCAGCACCTCGTTCATTTCGCTGTACAGTTCCAGCGAGCCCTCTGAGAAGTTCTTGACGAAGTTGAGCGGGTTGCTGATCTCGTGGGCCACACCGGATACGAGCTCGCCCAGGGCAGCCAGCTTTTCCTGCGCCACGAGGCGGTCCTGCATCCGTTCAAGCTCAGCGTTAGCCTCGCGCAGCTCCCCGTAGAGCCGTTCGACGAGGTTCAGTCGCTGGACCTCCAGGGCCTGCTGTCGGAAAACCTCCAAGGCGTTTGCCAGCTCACCGATCTCGTCCCGGCTCACCTCGGGAACGGGAGTCTCCAGATCTCCGGCGGCCATTCCGCGCATACGCTCTGACAGGCGCGATAGCCGCCTTACGACGCCGTTGCCCACCCACAGCCATGCCGCGAGCGTCGCCACAATCACGCTGGCGAGGCTGACTGCGAACAGCAGCATTCGACCTTCGTCGAAGGCGCGGACGGACGACTGCAGAGTGCCAAACGATTCGTCACGGGCTCCCAGAAGCAGACCTGAGGCGGCCTCTTCCAGGGACTGGCTGGAGCTGTCGAAGGTCGCTGCCAGGTCGCTCGACCTTGTATGGAGCGCCAGCTGCTGGGCTCGTACGGCGAACGCTCCGTTGCTGTCACCAACAAGCGACTCGACTGCCGGGTCGACTCCGGTCGCGGCCAAGGCTACAAAGGCATCCCACAGCGCCTCCAGTTCGGCTTCATCCCCGGCGCGCAGCATCAGCTCAACTATCGACAGTGCAGCCTCTGGCGGGCCCGAGTGGTCACGAAGTTCGGCCGCCCGATCGCGGACCTGGGATGCCGCAGCGTTCGCCTCGATGAGGGCATCTCTGTTGACGGCCAACTCGTCGATTACGTCGACAAGCTCATAGGCCGCGTCCTGAACTTCTCTGGCGATGGGAGCCAGCTCTGGTACGCCGCTGGTGACTGATAGCGCATCTTCCAATCGCACCAGGGAGTCAGTGACGGAGTCCGTCTGAGTCCCACTAACCCCGGAGTCAGGGTCCGACATCAGCTCCAGGCCGAGGGTGCGCAGGCGCTCGCCCTCACGTATGGCAGTCCATGACGCCTCGAGCACGGGTACGGACTCATTTTGTACCTGGAAGTTCAGGTCGCCGCTGCGCTCGAAGTAGTAGACGCCGACTGCGCTGGACACCAGTGTCAGGAAAACGGCGAATCCGAGGGCCAGGTAAAGTCGGGCGCCAATGCGGCCCCATGTATTAACCAAAAATCCCATTTATTGGAAAACCACTAGAGTGTTTCACAGCCTCATAACAACATTTCGTGGAAGGAATTTATCACATTGGCAGTGTGTAAGAGTTGCACCCGCCAATCGAGTCGAGCAGTCCGTGCGTGGCATTGCATTCACCGCTAAATTAAAGGTAAGACTTATCCGAATTGATATACGTACCTACATCCTGTTCCCTGGTTCATGTTCGGATTCTCGAAGGTAAAGTTCAAGATACTGCCCATAGTATTCTTGGGTATTGTCGCTGTGTTTGCGGCGACTCTGTTACTCGCGGAGACTGCCTCAGGCCAAACGATCAACCCACCCAGAAACTTTAACGCTCATCCGCAGAATTTCAGTAGCAATCCGGACACGGCCCCCCTGTACTTCAGACTGACGTGGGACCCTCCGGATCCCGCTCCAAGTAGGTTTGACGGCTACAGACTCGAGCGCCGCATACACCACGATGGCTACCGCGACGACAAGACCGATGATGTGATCGTTGACTGGACGCACTACTCGGACTTCGGAAGCTCCGTCACATACTTCGAAGACCGCAATATTCCGACCTGCAGCGGCACGTACTCTTACAACCTCAGTACCAAGTCGGGCTCGTCGCTGAGTGACCCTGCACGTGCTGACTACTGGATCGGGTATGAAGAAGACAAGCCTTCAGGATGCAGGACTAACGCCAGCCTTCCTGATCCGCCGAGGCCCCAGCCACCACCACCGCCACCGCAGACACGACCGACCAGCACGCCCACCAGGACAGCCACGCCGACCATCACACCAACTCCCACGGTCAGTCCAACGCCGACGCGTACGAATACTCCCACGCCGACTATTACTCCCACGCCCACGGTGAGCCCCACGCCGACCATCACTCCAACACCGACGGTAAGCCCCACGCCGACTATCACGCCAACTCCGACGGTAAGCCCCACGCCGACGATTACACCTACGCCATCAGCGACACCGACCATCACGCCAACGCCAACTCAGACCGCGACTCCGACGATCACTCCGACGCCCTCGGAGACCCCCACACCGTCTGTCACTCCAACCCCGACCGAAGTCATAATTCCAGTGAGGGCGCCAAGAACGCCCACCGCGACACCTGAGAGCACCCCGACATTCACACCAGTCCCACCTACTGCAACTGCGACGCTCGTCCCGACACCGACACCGGCGCCGACGGCTACTGAAGTCGTCGTACCCGCGTCCACGAACACCCGGACCCCTACGCCTGTGCCGAGTCCCGCACCGACCGAGACGCCCGTTCCCACCGTGACGGCCACGGCAACGCCTGTGCCGACACCGACAGCCACGCCTACTGCTACACTGACGGCAACACCCACTGCTACACCGACTGCGACTCCTACCAACACGCCGACGGCCACACCGTCAGCAACACCGACAGCCACACCGGTCCCAACACCAACAGCGGCTCCAACCTTGACACCCACTTTCACGCCAACGGCCACTCCTGAGGTAGAGGTAGCGGGTGTTACAGAGTTCGCGCAGGCGGACGCGACTTTGACGGCGATCGCGGCAGAGCTGGCTCAGCCCACGAGTACCTCCGTACCAGTCCGTGTGGCGCCAGAGCGCCCCATCGTTGAAATCGTCGGCGATGCAGTACCACGCATGCGGAACGCGTTGGAATCCGTCATGACGAGTCCGCGACAGCGGACCACGCTGATTGTCATCCTGATCATTGCGGGCATCCTGGCCATCGGTGCATTCACATACCTGATCTTCCGAAGGCGCTAAACCTGTTGCCCGACCGGGTATATGCCCATAGAATTAGCTTATAGCTGAGTAGATTCAGCCTGACCCACGAAAACATCCAGATGACGGGCGTTTTGACCACAGTCGCTGCGCCCGATGACGAAAGGAGGTCGTCGCCATGGAGATACAGATTCAAGCAAAGAACATCGACCTCAACCCCAATGCAGAGGAGTACATTCAGAAGAAGTTCAACAGGCTGCAGCGACACCTGCCCAACCTCGACGACGCCAAGATGGAGGTGTCCATGACGCAGGCGCGGGCCACGCGCGACCGTGTCGAGGCGCAGATGACGCTGAACATTGCCGGGTACACGCTCAGAGGTCAGGACAGGGGAGTCAACCTGTTCGCGGCCGTCGACGCGGTAACGGACGTCGTGGACCGGCAGATCCGCAGGTTCAAGGGCAAGGTGTACCACAGCTCACAGGCGAAGAAGTCGCGCAGCAGTTTCAGAGACATCCCGCCCGAGGCGATCATCGAGATGCCAGACGCCGATGAAGAGGAGGCAATCGAAGAGATCGGGCAGGTGGTCCGCACCAAGCGCCACTCCATGCCGCCGATGTCAGTCGAGGACGCCATCATGCAGATGGAGATGCTGGGTCACAGCTTCTTCCTGTTCTTCAACATGGACACGGACGAGTACAACGTTGCCTACCGTCGGCGCGACGGCGACTACGGCGTGATCGAGCCAGAGCTGGCCTAGGCGAGGAGCGAGGAGATAGAAGTGAGGAGTGAGACCCACCGAGCCCCCTTTCCTCGGGACGTGGTGACTTAGGGTAGGCGGCGTTGACCGAAGCCAGATCAGGCCCGTACATCTGGGCCACGTGGCTGTCGAAGGTGCTCGTAGGTGACATGTCATGCGAGTGGGCGTCGTGGTTCAAGGCGCACTACAAGGGCTACGAGCGGATGCCCAGCACGTTCGACATGGTCACGTGGCAGATGAACCACACGTCGCTGCTGAACGACGTCAGGGACAAGCTCGAGGCCGACGGCCTCACGGTGCTCACCGAGAACCAGAGCTACTTCAACCTGCGTGGCGGCTCGGGCACGGTCATAGGCGGCAAGCCCGACCTTGTCGCGCTCGGCCCCGACGACACGGGCACCATCTACGACATCAAGACTGGCCAGCCGCGCGCATCCGACACCGCGCAGGTCATGATCTACATGTACGCGCTCCCGTACATCAACCAGTTCCGGGGCAGGCGTTTCCAGGGGCGGCTGGTCTACCGAGACGACAGGGTGGTCGATATTCCGGGAGGCAGCGTCAGCGACGGCTTCAAGTCGGAGCTGTTCGCGCTGATCCGGCGCATCGCCGACTCTCAGCCAGCGCGCAGGGTGCCGAGCGCGCTGGAGTGCGGGATGTGTGATCTTACCCCCAACGACTGTCCGGACAGGATAGACGCCTCTCCAGCCGAGCAGATAGCCGAAGGCGGCGAGTTCTGACAGGGCAGATTATCGAGGCTTTCACCCTCACCCCAGCCCTCTCCCGTCAAGGGAGAGGGGGCAAATTGGTCGGGGCCCAGAGACCTCTCACATTAGCTGTCTATCACGGCCTCGCCAAAGCGGTACTTCTCGATGCCCTTCCAGTCATAGACGACGCCCAGGCCTGGGCCTTCAGGGACGTCCACGCAGCCGTTTTCGTCCACTGACTCCAACTGGTCCGTGTAGTCGCAGGCGTACACCGGCGGGCAGGCGATGTTGGACAGCTTGGGGTGGACGAGGCCCATCTCGTAGAAGTTGGAGTTGCGCATGGCTGCCATGCAGTGGCGCTGAGCCGGGCCGGCGATGTGCAGTTCGACGTCCATGCCGTATCCCTCGGCCGAGTGCGCGATCTTCATGACGCCGGTGATTCCGCCGTCGTACTCGGGGTCGGCGCGCCAGAAGTCGGTCGCCTCGGCGGCGGCCATGTCGGCGTGCGCCTCGACCATGTGAAGGTGCTCGCCCTGAAGCAGCGGCGTCTTGAGCATCTTGCGTAGCTGACGATGCGCGTAGAGCGATACTCCACCGTCCCGCATGGGGTCCTCGTACCAGTAGAAGTCGTTGTCGTCACAGGCTCGCCCGACAGTCAGGGTATCTCCGAACGTGTCGTACACGCAGCACGGGTCGATCATCAGCGCCATCTTGCCGCCGACTCGCTTGCCAACGGCGTTGACCGTCTCGACCTCGCGCGGAATCGACACGTCGCCCCATGAGTGGATCTTGAAACCCTGGTAGCCCAGTTCCAGGCACTGCTCTGCGAAGTCGGCGTACGCCTCAGGACTGCTCAGGCCATCGGGCTGCCTGTCGGCGTGAAAGGTGCTCGCGTACGAGGGCAGCTTCTTCCGGTAGCCGCCGAGCAGCTGGTAGATCGGCGCATCGTGCAGCTTGCCGGCGAGGTCCCACAGCGCGATGTCTACGGGGCCGATGCCCATCTTGTCCTGCTTACGCAGAATCGACTTCGCCTGGTTGTAGAACAGCTCCCTCTGAAGCGCGTTCTTTCCGATCAGGAATGACCCGAACTGCTGTATTTGCTCGAACGTGCCCGGCGCGATGCTCATGTACTCGCCAGTTACGCCGATGTCGGTGTCGATGCGTATGCCGAGTACTGACCGCCCTCCCATGCCTCCGGGCTCGTAGAACGGGCCCATGGCGAAGCCGAGGTCGGTGCCGACATCGTTGAACGGGAACCGATACCGCGTGAGCGTGATCTTCTGGATGATTGGTGATTGTCTCAACTTCTTCCTCCACTATTCGATGCTGTCTGGGAGCGTCTTATCTCCTTCCAGCGAGCCTGGGGCGTCGAACGACGTCCCTTTCTATCGAGCGGCTCCCGGACCCTGACCGCATAGGCGAGCAGCGCTGCAACGCCATACTGAATGATCAACTGACCAATCCCTGTCAGGATGTTGATCAACAACGACATTCGATCAACGAACGGGTCATTGAACCCAACCGACACACCGAGTTGCAGTCCACCAATCAGGATGAACAGCGAGACGAGTGTCAGCAAGTTCCTCATGGACGATGTGATGGTCCCTTGATTCACCAACGACCACACCCCAGCCGCCTTAACGATAACATGGACAGCAGCCATAGCTACTAAGACCGATGAGTAAGGTACTGACACAGTCGACGGATACAGAAAATTCAGTGGAATGAACGTCCCCGGGGACTCCATAGCCACAACGAGGCCGATGAACAGCAGAGCGTGTCCAAACGTGATTGCAGAGACGCGCCTAGCGAACCAGACCAGCAAGGCTATATCAGCGATTGAGAAAATGATAGAGATTACAAATAGCCAACGGTACATACCATCTGTGAATGAATCGAAGGGAGCCACGACCAGTCTGTACACAATGGCAATTGCGCCTGTAATGATCGCGTACAGCCACAGGTGCGAGAGTACCTGGTGATCCAGACGGCGAACAAACAAGTACGAGACGGCATGGAGTACGAAAGGGGTCAGGAGCAATCCGTCCGCTATAGTCCAGAGATCGGTACTGCTCTGATCCCAAGTGTCGCCGAAGAAATGCAATGACAGCCGGATGATGAGCTCGCCTACAAGGGGAAAGCCAAAGAATAGCAAGACCGCCCAAACGACTATCGGGGACTTGATGCTCTGCATCGAACCACCCCTCCAGTATTCGCTCGATCGCGTGGTCACCGGGTACTCATGAAGTGACTGAGTCTCTCTTGGTGTTTAGCCCGCTAACTCCAAGAGCCTACCACTTCTGAGTTGATGGTTAACCTCACCCTCACCCCCGAACCAAGTTCTGGGGCAGGCTCCACCCTTCTCCCCCAAGGGCTTAGAGGTGTAGGTATTTGTGCGTTTCACCCTCACCCCAACCCTCTCCCTGAGGGAGAGGGGGTCTATCGGTTGATGTTCATGCTTGTCATGTACGATGAGCTACGCTTGGCTAGCGCGCGCCTCGATTGCCACTGTGTGGTCCCAGGGGGTGATCCACTCTTCCTTGATCTCCATTCCCCAGCCGGGGGCGTCGGTCGGTGTGATGTAGCCGTCCTTGGGGACCGCGAGTCCGGGGATCGGCCAGACCTCTTCGAGCGGGATGCCGGGGTCGCTTCCCATCCAGAACTCGGCCATCGGCGACTCCGGCATGGAGATGGCGAAGTGCTGGCCCCACGGGGACGCGACCGCCGCGTGCGGTATCGTGATGATGCCCGCGGCCTCGCCGATCGTGTAGATCTTGAGAGCCTCGGAGAAACCGCCGCACCACTTCATGTCCGGCTGGAGCACGTCGACTGCACGGTGCTCGACGAGCTGTCTGAAGGTCCAGCGTCCGTGGTGGTCTTCACCGGTCGCGAGGGGGATCCAGTTGATCGCCTTTCGGAGCTCGATGTGGCCTTCGAGGTCTGTAGGTATGAGCGGCTCTTCGAGCCAGCGGAGACCGTAGGGTCGCAGGCGCTCGGCGAGCCTGACCGCGAATTCGACGTTGAAGCTCATCACGGGGTTATACATGAGCTCGGCGTTGGGCCCAACTGCGTCGCGGGCCTTCGCGATGTGCTCTTCGACGATGTTGATGCCGTCGATGCCCTCGTCGTAGTGGGCAGGGTTCGAGACCTTGAAGCACTTGAAGCCCAGTTCCTGCGACCAGTCGAGATCGTCTGAGGTGCAGTACACGAGGGCCTTGTCCCTGCAAGGACCGCCGATGAGTGAGTACACGGGCTGGCCGAGCAGCTTGCCCTTGAGGTCCCACAGCGCGAGGTCGACACCGGACTGCGCGACGGTCGCTATGCCGCCTGCTCCGAAACGCTGCGTGGAGCGCCACATCAGGTCGTTCAGGTACTCCAGCGCCATGCAGTCGCGGCCCTCCAGCAGCGGACCGAAGTGGTAGTCGACGAGAGCGGCAGTCGGCTCGCCGAAGCTGCACTGGCCGAGTCCCCACGTGCCATCCTCGGCGGTCACCTGCACCCACACCTCGGCGCTCGTGTTCGCGCCCGGCATCTGTCCGTGCAGTCTGGGGAATTCCGGGTACTTGTTGATCGGTAGCGCGCGGCGCGCGTGCGTGTTCCAGTTCGGCCTGCGTGACTCCGACTTCGGCGGCGTCCGCGGGATGTTCAGCTCAACTGCCCTGACTTGTTTGATCTTCAACGTTCTGGTCCTCTCTATTCAGAATTGTCTGCCTCATTCAGAAAAGCCACGGCGGCGTCCGGGTCTATCAGTGGGTAGACGTCGAACTCGGCGGGTATCATCTCGGCCCACTCGGTCAGCAGCGTGTGGAGCGTTTCGTTGGAGTCGACGTCGAACAGCGCGACCGCTCCCCTGCCGGTTCGAGCGAAGAAGAATCGCGCGAGTCCGCGGTCCAGCTTGTCCTGCGCCCACGGCCAGTACAGCTTTCGCTGCTCGCGTACCTCGGACGGTCGTGTCGGCAGCGGCGTGCTTATCGCGAGAAACAGCATGGTTACTCTCCCTTTCAGTTCCGGGAAAGATAGTATCATGTTCCCCGGCGCAGGCCGACGACTACTAAGGAGACCAAGACAATGCCAGGTAAGCTCGCAGATCAGGTAGCGATAGTCACAGGTGGAAACAGCGGAATTGGTGAGGCCACGGTGCATGCCTTTGCCCGAGAGGGCGCTAAGGTCGCCATCCTGGCGCGCAGGGAGAACGAGGGGCACGCCGTCGAGTCCGCTGTGAAGGACAGCGGCGGGGAGGCCACCTTCGTCAGGTGCGACGTGTCAGACCGCCAGCAGGTTGACGATGCAGTGCAAGCTGTCGTCGATACGTATGGAGGCGTCGACGTGCTGTTCAACAACGCGGGCGGCGGCGGTCCAGGCAACTTCCCCGACGAGCCGGACGACATCTGGAACCGCGTGCTGACGGTCAACCTGACGGGCACGTTCTACATGTGCCGCGCCGTGTGGCCCCACATGATCGCCGGAGGCGGAGGCAGGATCGTCAACATGTCGTCGGTCGCCGCGCAGCGTGGATTCAGCAAGAAGATGTACGACCTCGTCGGACGCGGTCCGTCGGCCTCGTACTACGCGGCGAAGGCCGGAGTCGACGCGCTCACGCGCTACGTCGCCGGCATGGGCGGTCAACACAACATCCGAGTGAACGGTGTGAGGCCCGGGCAGATCATCACTCCAGCGGTCGATACCGGCGGCGGACATCACAGTCTCGAGGCGATGTTCGACTTCATACAGATACTCGACAACAAGGGATACCCGGAAGACGTCGCCAACACCGTGCTGTTTCTCGTGAGTGAGGACGCCCGGTTCATCACGGGCGAGATAGTCAACGTGGACGGCGGGATGCCTGGGAAGCTGTAGTCGGCAGGCCGCACGCCACCGAAGGAGTCGCTATGCCAGAGCTAGACGGTAAGGTTGCCATCGTCACGGGGGCCGGACGCCTCAGGGGGATCGGAAGGGCGGCGGCGGTCGCGCTTGCCCGGCTTGGGGCCGATGTCGTCGTGACCGGCACCGGTCGGGATCCCGCGACGTTCCCTGACTATGAGAGGGAGATCGGGTGGAGGGACGTGGATTCAGTGGCCGATCTCATCCGTCAAGAGGGTCGGCGCGCGCTGCCAATGGTCATAGACGTCACCGACGAGGCGCAGGTCGAGCGGATGGTGGAACAGACCGTGAGCGAGCTTGGCAGGCTGGACATACTCGTGAACAATGCTGCGCTCGGAGTCGGGGCGGACAGGACACCTATCGTCGATCTCGAGCCGGCGGTGTTCGACCGCGTCGTCGACGTCAAGGTGCGCGGTACGTACCTGTGCACAAGGGCTGCGGCCGCCCGGATGATGGAGCAGGGAGACGGCGGGAAGATCGTTAATATCGCGTCGGTCGCAGGAAAGCGCGGCAGCGCGAATACGCTCGCCTACAACGCCGCGAACTTCGCCGTGGTCGGGATGACGCAGTCGTCGGCCAGGGAGCTTGGGCCGCACGGGATCAACGTGAACTGCGTCTGTCCGGGACTCGTCCAGACTCACCGGGGGGACGTGTACATGGACGTCTTCGACCGGACGTGGGAGCAGACTGCGGAGTCAGTGCCGATCGGGCGGAACGGGACTGACGAGGAGTTGGGGAACTTCGTGGCCTACCTGTGTACTGAGGCAGCATCCTGGATTCACGGGCAGTCCATCAACATGGACGGCGGCGTGATGATGGAGCATTGAGTACAACCCCGACCATCATTCCCACGAAAGGAGATCTGTGCATAACCTCCTCTCCCTCAGAGCCTGCCCCGTACTTGATACGGGGGAGAGGATTGGGGCGAGGGTGGAATACTTGCCGACCAACCGATACACCATCTTGGGGAAACCAAGATTGTAATTCACGCCGTGAATGATTATCATTCACGGCATGGTGGCAAGCGCACTTCCCCGACTTGTTGGACCCAGCCTTGAGCAGAGACTCAGGGTGATGCCCGCCGTGGTTGTCACCGGCGCTCGGCAGACTGGCAAGAGTACGCTAGCCCACGATCTCACTACTGGAGACCGCCGCTATTTCTCGCTTGACGACCTGGATGTCCTGGACCTAGCTCGAAGAGACCCCGACGCTCTCCTGGAGGGAGACCAGGCAGTCACACTCGATGAAGTGCAGCGAGAGCCAGACCTCCTTCATGCGGTTAAACGTGCGATAGACCGTGTCCGCAGGCCCGGCAGATACCTGTTGACTGGTTCGGCGAACCTGCTTCTGATGCGACGTGTCTCGGAATCGCTGGCCGGCAGGGCAAGCTACCTTACACTTTGGCCGATGACTCGCAGAGAACAGGCGGGCTCCGGCCAGTGCGGAATCTGGGACCAGTTGCTTTCAGCACCGGACACGGATTGGCCCAACATTGTGGGTGATCAGTCGGGAGGCTCGCACGAGGACTGGAAGGTACTGACACGTCGCGGGGGTTTTCCGACACCCGCACTTGAACTCGACGAGGATGCGGACAGAGCAGTCTGGTTCGACGGATACGTGCGTACCTACCTGGAACGCGACC
This sequence comes from Dehalococcoidia bacterium, assembly GCA_965116415.1. Classification (GTDB taxonomy): domain Bacteria; phylum Chloroflexota; class Dehalococcoidia; order Lucifugimonadales; family UBA1123; genus VXRN01. Next base: position 2,626,785 of record OZ220693.1, on the reverse strand, counting down.
TGCAGGCACTATCGTCCATTTCCGCGTTGCCTGACTTCCGACGCTTGATGAGAGCTGCCTGTTTGCGCATGGGACAGTTGGTCAATCAGACTGACCTGGGACGCGACGTTGCACTGCCGCAGTCCACTGTCCATCGGTATCTCAACCTGCTTGAGACATCCTATCTGCTGGTACGCCTGCCAGCATACGCGGTCAATCGCACTAAGCGCCTGATAAAGTCGCCAAAGATATACTGGGGAGACACGGGAGTGGCACTGCACCTCTCACAGGAGACGGAGCCGAGGGGAGCACACCTTGAAAACCTCGTGTTGCACGACCTGATGGCGTGGCGAGACTCCAGAATAGAGCAGGCTGAACTGTTCTACTGGCGCACGGCCATCGGAGAGGAGGTCGACTTTGTGGTCGAGACGGGCAACAACCTGCTTCCTATCGAAGTGAAGGCCACGGCCAGGCCACGGCTCCGAGACGCGGCACACCTGAGGACCTTCAGATCCGAGTACGGCGAAGTGTCCCGGCCTGGACTTCTACTGCATACGGGCGACTCAGTCGATTGGCTGACTCCTGACGTACTAGCCGTGCCCTGGTGGAGGGTGCTTTAGGCCATCGTTCCTTCAATGGAATCGGACGATTGTTTATGGCCGGACGCCGTACTTGGGCTTTGGGCCGAGGTTGCGCTTTAGGACGGACTGGGACGCTTCTACCAGCATGGACAGGAAGGGGCGCGTATCTCTCGGGTCGATCATCTTCTCGATGTCGAAGGCCTCGGCCACGAGGTAGGGCGACCTGAACTTGTTCAGCGTGGCTTCCAGCTCTGCGCGGCGCGCGGCCGGGTCAGGGGAGTTGGCAATGTCGCGGCGGTAGGCCGCCTCGACTCCGCCCTCGACCGGTATCGAGCCCCAGTCGCCTGACGGCCATCCCAGCCTGAGGTTGACCGGCACCGAGCTTCCGGTGGCTGCGGCAGCGAGTCCGAATGCCTTGCGCACGTGTAGCTGGATCACCGGCACCGTGAGCTGCACGTTCGCCATCAGAGTGCGCATTCCGTGCCTGATGGTGCCCTGCAACTCCGCCTTGCTGCCGACCATGAACCCGGGCACATCGTTGAACAGCACGATAGGGATGTTAAACGTGTCGCACACATCCAGGAAGTGGGTCTGCTTGTTGGCTCCGTCCGCGTCGATCGCTCCAGCAAGATGCCTGGGATCGTTCGCGGCGACGCCCACGACGTAGCCGTTCACCCTGGCGAATCCTGTTATGGCGGTCTTCCCCCAGTGCGGGCGTATCTCGAAGAAGCTGTCCCTATCGACCACGTGCCCGATCAGTTTGCGCATGTCGTAGCCGCGCCGCGTGTTGCGCGGGATGATGTCGATTAGTTCCTCGTCGCGCCGGTTGGGATCGTCGCTTGGAGTCGTGCGTGGAGGCATCTCCCACACGTTTGGAGGCATGTAGCCCAGGAACTGGCGCACCCGATCAAAGAGCTCCTCCTCGCTATCGGCCTCGTCGTGCACCGCGCCGCTCTGGTGGACGTGGACGTGTGAGCCGCCCAGAGACTCCTTGTCGATCTCCTCGGATATGGCACGGCGCACCACCGGTGGCCCTCCCGGAAAGATCTGGCTGGATCCCTTGACCATGATCGTCCAGTGGGCCAGCATCGCACGGCCTGCGGGACGTCCGGCGACTGACCCGACTATCGCGGACACCACCGGCACCTTGCCGAGCAGTTCCACCTCGTCCGTGAAGTCGTCCGAGCTTGGCAGGTGTCCGCCCTGTGCGTACTGGACTCCGCGCACACTAGCGCCTGCCCCGTCGGCCATGTAGATGAGCGGGACGCCGAACTGGAGGGCGAAGCTGTCGGCCCATCTGTTGTTCTTGCGACGCCTGCGCTCAGGTCCGACGGCCGTGCCACCACGTACGGTGAAGTCCTCACCACCTACGACCACTAGCTGACCGTCTATCCTGCCCAGCCCGGTCACGTACGGCATGGGAGTGAAGCCGACGAGATTGCGGTCCTCGTCGTACTCGCCGTAGCCTGCAAGCTCGCCGATCTCGAAGAACGTTTCGGGGTCAAGCAGTGTGTCGATGCGCTCGCGGATCGTCAGCTTGCCTTCGGAGTGCTGGCGTTCTATACGCTCCTCGCCGCCCATCTGCATAGCGAGAGACCTGCGGTATTCAAGCTCCTCGATCTCAGGCTGCCAAACCATTTCTTTCTCTCCTTAAGTAAAGTTGCCTTCACTCCTCATCCCAGTTGGCCCATCAATGCGGTACTATACCGGCCTCGACGGAAGTCGGGGTGCCTGAGCGCCTTCTGTAGAGCTGGCACGTTGCTCTTGACCCCGTCGACGTGAGTTTGGTTGAGAGCCTCCTCCATTAGTGAAATAGTGTCTTCGCGCGTGGCTCCCCAGGCGATCAACTTGGCTAATAGCGGGTCGAAGTGGGACGATACCTCATCGCACTCTCGGAATCCGGTCTCCACTCTCAGGCCATCCAGCCTGGGGAGCTGGAATACCTCGAGCGTGCCCGGCGACGGGATAAACGTCTCTGGGTCTTCGGCGTAGATGCGACACTGGATGGCGTGACCATTAACTGCCTCCGCTCCGATGGAGATACCGTCGGCGGCGGCTATTCTGAGCTGCTGCTCGACTATGTCGACTCCGGTGACCATCTCCGTCGGCCCGTGCTCCACCTGTATTCGCGCGTTGGCCTCGATGAAGTAGGGCCGGTCGTCGGCGTCCACTATGAACTCAAATGTGCCGGCGTTCGTGTACCCGATCTCACGCGCGGCAAGTAGAGAGGCCGAGATCAGACGCTCTCTCGTCGCGTTGGTGATCGACGGTGACCCCGCCTCCTCGATCACCTTCTGGTGGCGTCGCTGTACGGAGCACTCACGCTCCCACAGGTGCGTGATAGCGCCGCCCGCATCGGCGACGATCTGCACCTCGACGTGGCGCGCGTCAGGTACGTAGCGCTCAAGGTATACGTCCTGGCTGCCGAAGGCACGGCGAGAAGACGACCGTGTCCGCCTGACGGCGCGTTCGAGTTGGGACGGGTCCGTGACCAGATTCATCCCGATACCGCCTCCGCCCTCGCTGGCCTTGACCATCAGGGGGTAGCCGATCGACTCGGCCCGCGGTCCGATGCCTGCATCGCCGTCGAGAGATACGTCCGTTCCTGGCAGAACAGGAACGCCATACTCGGCGAGTCGTTGTCTCGCCTCACGCTTGTTACCAGCCAGGGTAATTGCGTCCGGAGAGGGGCCTATGAACACGGTGCCAGCATTCCCGCAGGCCCGCGCGAATTCGGGGTTCTCAGAGAGGAAGCCGTACCCGGGGTGTATGGCTTCTGCGCCGGTGTCGACGGCGGCCTGAACCACTGCGTTGATGTCGAGATACCCCGCTACAGGGCTCGCGGTTTCAGGCAGCGGCACTGCCTCGTCGGCGAGCTCGGCGTGCAGTGGACTCCCCTCAGACTGTGAGTAGATCGCCACTGTCTTGACGCCGAGGCGTCGGCAAGTACGGATCACCCGGCAGGCGATGGCGCTCCTGTTAGCTATGAGGACTTTGTTGAACAATTCACCTTGCACACTGGCAGATTAGTTCGGCAATTATACCCTTACAGATTCCACGACTGTCTGCGTTGCTGGCTCCTTGACCGTCAAGTGTGCTGCGACTAGCATTATGATTCATAGTAGTTCAAAAAGTGAGTCACCCGGAGTGGACAGAATGAAACAACTCACAGTGAGGGGATTCGACGACGAGTTGGCCGAGACCATTCGGCGAGTTGCCGAGCGAGATGGGACGTCTCTGAATAGAGCCGCGCTGAAACTGCTCAGAAGGGGGGCCGGGCTATCCGATGAAGGCAGCCGAGCTGATACCGTCGGATCTTCTCTGGACCATCTGATTGGTGCATGGAGTTGTGAAGAGGCCGACCAGTTCGACACTGCACTCAAGGAGTTTGAGAAGATCGACGAGTCAATGTGGAGATGAGAATTCTCCTCGACTCCAATGCTTACTCACAACTCATGCGGGGATCTCAGCAGGTCGCCGAAATCGTCCGCACTGCTGAAGAGGTACTACTGTCGGCAATAGTGGTGGGGGAGTTGCTATACGGATTCCGCAACGGTACAAGATTCGAAAGAAACGTCTCGGAACTTCGTTCTTTCCTTGAGAATCCGTATGTCTCATTTGTAACTGTCGGCCCCATAACCTCTGATCGCTACTCCAGAATCGCGACATCGCTGAGAGCAAAGGGGAGGCCCATCCTGACCAACGACGTCTGGATCGCAGCTCATGCGATGGAGACAGGTGCAGACCTCGTTTCAGGCGACCGACACTTCGAAGCTGTTGACGAAATCGCCTGGGTACGCATCCGGGCTGAGTAAGGTTGTCCCCTACTATCGGCTGGAGCGCATCTCATCCAGGTCTCCCTCCCAGCCGGTCCCTTGAGACGCTCGGGCCTCATTGAGAGTCGCGGACCCACCTTGCAGATCGGACAGATTAGTGGCAAACCTGACTCCGAAGCCATCAGGGTCAGCTACCAAGAAGTCCCGAAGACCGTAGGTCCGATCGGCAATTGGCCACACGACCCGAGCTCCCATTTCCTGAGCCAGTGCCCAGTAATCATCCACGTTCGGGACCATCACTCGGATATTCACCTGAACCGGTCCCGGCGAGTCAGGCAACTCGTTCCTGTACTCGTCGTTCAAGAAGAGGAGATGGCCTTCCCATGCCAGCTCGACGAATCCGCCATCATACCGAACCACTTCAAAGCCCAACTTGCTATAGAATTCAACTGACCGGCTGATGTCACGCACGAACATCGCAGTTACAAGTTGTTCAGTGGGCTCAACGTAGCGTGTCATCGCACATTCCTTCCAATCACGCTGCCACTTCCACCAGCCTGTCGCCCTCTGAGACCGACTGGTCTTCCTCTACGTGGACCGTGGAGACCGAGCCGTTTACGTCGCAGATGACTTCGTTCTCCATCTTCATGGACTCGATCACCACCACTACGTCTCCGGCGCCGACCTCTTCGCCTTCTGCTACCAGCACCTCTATGACCCGACCGGTCATGGGTGAGTGAATGATTACGTCCGCCAATGTTGTCTCTCCTCAGTCTTCTCTGAAGATTCCAATTGTTCCGTTGCTTTCGAGTTGGTCTATCCGTCGGGGTGACATGCCCAGGATGTCTCTCGCGATCTCCTCGGAGTGCTCCCCAAGTCGAGGAGATGGTATCCAGTCCGACTTGCGAAGGCCGTCCATCATTATCGCCTGTCCGGGGTACTTCTTGCGCCCCACGTCCGGCTCCTCAAGGTCCACGAAGAAGCCCCTGGCGTTCAGGTGGACATCCTCGAGCATCTGCCAGTTCTTGGCGACCCGGCCGGCTGCGATTCCAGACGACTGCGCCGCTGAGGCTATGTGTTCGCCGTCGAGTGTGCGACTCCACTCAGACACGATCGAGTCCACTTCGCCGCGGTTGGTTAGGCGGGCTGACTCCTCGCCGAACTTCGGATCATGCGCAAGCTGAGGTCTGTCCATCAGCTTGCACAGCTCTCGCCACTCTGAATCGGACTGAACGCAGATCGCCACCCAGTTGTCGTCTCCGGCCGCTGGATATACGTCGTAGGGGGCATGGACCGGATGCGAGTTGCCGGCGCGTGGCGGCTGGTTTCCAGTTCGAGAGTACGCAGCGATGTACTCGCCGATCTGGCAGATTGGGCCCTCGGTGAGAGCGAGGTCTATGAACTGTCCCTCACCAGTCTGTCTGCGATGATGAAGGGCGGTCATGATCGCTGCTGCGGAGTTCAACGCGGCCACCGGGTCCGGATACGCGAGCGACGATGTTCTCGGTTCGCCGCCCTCATAGCCCATCATGCTGGAGAGACCCGTCATCGCCTCGACTGATGGGCCGAACGCAGGGTAGTCCGCGTACTCGCCTGTGGTCCCGAAGCCGGGCATCGAGCACATCACTATGTCCGGCCTCACCTCCCGCAGGCGGTCGTAGGTCAGGTCGAAGTTGCGCATCACCCTCGGTCTGAAGTTCTCGACGACCACGTCAGACGTCGCAACCAGGTCAAGAAACAGCTCCCGGCCCGCCTCGTGGTCGAGTCGCAGCGCGAGGTTTGTCTTGTTTCGGTTGAGCTTGTTGTTCGTGCCGGACAGCCTGTCTATGGGAACGCGGGGATCGCTGATCTTGATGACCTCCGCGCCGTAGTCGCCCAGAATGCGGGTGGCGAGCGGACCTGCCCATACGCGTGTCAGGTCGAGGACGCGCACGTCTTTTAGAGGAGTAAGTGGAGAGGAGTGAGGAGTGAGAGGCTGCGCATCACCCTGAGGAGTGGGAGGCAGCACTTCACCCGTGTGCTCCCCAAGTCGAGGTGCGCGTCGGAATTGGGGCTGCGTCGCGCTCATCTTGAACGGAATGGTTGGGTACTTGAGAAGGCCCGCATCCGGATGGTCGATCTCTGTGAACAGCCCCCTGTGAGCAAGCTGCCTGTCGTCGAGCACCTCGCCGAGGTCCAGCAGCGGGGACGCAGGCTCAGACCACGTACCCGCCGCGAACTCGAATACCTCGGCGCGGGTCTTATCCTTCATCCAGTCTATGAGGACCGAGTCGATCTCGTCGGCGTGCTCACGTCTTTCGATGAAGGTCTCGAATCGAGGCTCAGAAAGCAGCTCGGCACGTCCGAGCATCGGGAACAGAAGCTCCCACTGCCCTTCGGTCGAGACCGCGAACGCCACGTAGCCGTCCTTGCACGGGAGTACCGTGATCGGGTAACGGCCGTAGGGGCCCTTGTTCTCCCACCTTGTGCCGTGCCTGCTGCGAACGAGTCCGCTGTACGTGTGCATGACGGTCGTGAACTGGTGCAGCGCGGCCAGGGACTCAATCTCAGAGACCTCTATCCTGCCGCCACGTCCTCTCGAGGTACGCTTCCATAGAGCGATCATCGCGCCTGCATACCCGTGCAGGCCAGCCAGGTACTCGGACTGGTGGCCGGGGATCATGAGCGGCTCGCGATCCTCGTCACCTGAGAGGTAGAGAAAACCTCCGAGCGCAAGACTCACGAGGGGCGTGGTGCGCCAGTTCGAGTAAGGGCCGTCGGCGCCGAATGGGGTGAGGGACAGGTCGACCAGGCCGGGACTTTTAGCGAGGATGGAATCGATCCCCATCTCGGATCGGGTTTCTGCGTTCCAGTCCTCGATGAGTATGTCGGCTGACTCCAGGAGTTGCACAAAGTCCGGGCTGCAGTCGAGCGTGACGCTCCGTTTACCCATGTTGAGGTACAGGAAGAGGGCGCTCGCCTCAGACGCCTTCACGCCCGGCAGACGCGGCCCGAGAGCCCGTGATCGGTCGCCGTGTGGGGTAGGTTCGACCTTGATTACATCCGCGCCGAACGCGGCGAGCATACGTCCGCAGAACGGCCCAGCGACGCCTTCGGCGACCTCGACCACCCTGATGCCCTCTAGAGGAGTGAGAAGATAGGAGTGAGCAGTGAGAGCCACCCGTCCCCCATCTCGCTGACTCTCTTTACTCACTCCTGTTTACTCACTCCTTGAATTACGCCATCGTCCAGGAGCGCCTCTATCTCGGATTCAGACACCCCAAGCGTCTCTCGCAACACCTCTTCGGTGTGCTCTCCGAGCAGCGGGGGGTGACCCTGGGAGGACGCGGGCGTTCTGCTCAGGTGCTGTAGTGCGCTGCCCAGTAGCTGGACGCTGCCGAGAGTGGGATGGTCGACGTCCCAGACTGCGTTTCGTGCCTTGGCCTGTGGGTCGTCCAGCGCGTCGGCGATGGTGTTGATCGACGTGACCGTGATGCCCGCCTCCTGGAGGGCGGTCAGCCAGTGATCACGGGTGTTCTGTTTGATCTTGTCGTTCAGCATCGACGCGAGCAGTTCCCTGTGAACGACGCGCGCGGCGTTGTCGACGAACCTCTCGTCGTCGGGCAGCTCAGGCAGTCCGACCACGTCGCACAGCCGTCGGAACTGGTCGTCGTTGTTCGCGGCCAGCATGAAGAAGCCGTCGGACGCCTCGAAGTCCTGGTAGGGAACGACCTGCGGATGCGCGTTGCCGATCCGTCCGGGAGCCTCGTTGGTCGCCAGGAAGCTCTGCGCGAGGTTGGCCATCGTTGCGATCCCTACGTCGAACAGCGACACGTCTACGTGCTGCCCCTTGCCGCTCAGCTTTCGCTCATGCAGCGCGGCAAGGATGCCTATCGTAGAGTGCAGGCCGGTCAGGATGTCTACCCACGCGACGCCGACCTTGGTGGGACGGCCATCGGCCTCACCGGTCACGCTCATGATGCCGGTCATGCCCTGCAGCGCGGCGTCGTAGCCCGGCTCGGCTGCGCGGGGGCCCGTCTGACCGAACCCCGTGACAGACGCGTAGATGATTTTCGGGTTGACCTCCGAGAGCGATTCGTAGTCCAGCCCGTACCTGGCGAGATTGCCAACACGGAAGTTCTCGACGAGTACGTCGGCGCGTTCGGCGAGTCCGCGAATGATCTTCTGCCCACGCTCGTCTCGCAGGTTGACGATCAGGCTCTTCTTGCCGCGGTTGGCCGAGAGATAGTACGCGCTCTCCGTGCCCACGAACGGCGGGCCCCAGCTGCGAGTGTCGTCGCCCCATGGCGACTCGATCTTCCAGACCGTGGCTCCAAGGTCCGCCAGGATCTGCGTCCCGAAAGGCCCGGCCAGTATCCGGGACATGTCCAGTACCGTAATGTCGCTAAGCGCGCTCATGAAAGTCATCCTTCGTCGAAATTCAGACGCAATACTAAAGGTTTGGCATAGTCGGCACAACAAGAAAAGTGGCGCAGCGCGTCCGTGCATCCGCACCTACAATTTAGATATGGGAGAGAGCGAGGTCAGGGAGTCAGATGGTGCAGCAACGTACAGTATTGGTCACCGGCGCCACCGGGTACATCGGGGGTAGGCTGGTCCCGCGTCTGCTTCGGGAAGGGTATAAGGTGCGCGTGCTGGTCCGGAGCAGGAGTCGGGCGCACTCGCGTCCATGGGCCGACCACGTCGAGATCGCCGTGGGTGACGCTCTCGACCACCCTACCCTGCTGGATGCGATGAACGGCGTGGGCACCGCGTACTACCTGATCCACAGCATGTCGAGCGGTTCAGACTTCCACGATCTGGACATCCAGGCGGCGCGCACCTTTGGGCGTGCAGCCAGTGAGGCGGGGGTCGAGAACATCATCTATCTGGGCGGACTGGGAAAGCCAGACACCGACCTCTCCCGCCACCTGCGCTCCCGGCACGAGACCGGGGACGCGCTTCGGGAAGCGGGTGTGCCGGTCACAGAGTTCAGGGCGGCGGTGATAGTCGGCTCGGGCAGCATCTCGTTCGAAATGGTCCGGCACCTGGTTGAGCGTCTGCCCGCCATGGTCTGCCCGAGATGGATCTACTCGCGCATTCAACCCATTGCGGTCGACGACCTGCTGGACTACCTGGTGTCGGCACTCGACACACCGGAGAGCCGGGGGCGTACCATCGAGATCGGCGGGAAGGACGTCACCACCTACGGAGGACTGATGCTCGGCTACGCCAGGGCGAGAGGGCTGAGACGGCTGCTGCTGCCCGTTCCGGTGCTGACTCCCCGGCTGTCGTCCTACTGGATACACTGGATGACTCCGATACCAGTCCCCATCAGCAGGGCGCTCGCCGAGGGCCTTCGGAACGAGGTTGTAGTCACGAACGACCTCGCAGGCATGATCTTCCCGCAGATCGAGCCGCAGGACTTTGCGACGGCGGTCAGGCGAGTGACACGAGACCTCGACGAGGGTCGTATCGACACCGCGTGGAGTGACGCTTCCGGCGGGTCTGGCAGGGATGAAAGTCCGGTCCGTCTGGAGTCCCTGCACGGCATGATCGTCGAGTGTCGCAGGCGCACCGTTACCGCACCGGCAAGTGACGTCTACCGCGTCTTCACAGGCATAGGCGGATCGCGCGGCTGGTACTTCGCCAACTGGACCCGGAAGCTGCGCGGCATGTCGGACCGGCTGCTGGGGGGCGCGGGACTTCGCAGGGGTCGTCGTCATCCCGATGAGCTGCGCATTGGTGACGCACTCGACTTCTGGAGGGTCGAAGACCTCGAGCCGGACCGGCTATTGCGATTGCGGGCGGAGATCAAGCTGCCCGGAAGGGCCTGGCTCCAGTACGAGGTGCGCGAGAATCCAGACGGTTCCAGCGAACTGGAACAGACCGCGGCGTTCATCCCCAAGGGGCTGTTCGGGCTCGCCTACTGGTACGCGCTGTACCCGTTCCACTCGTGGATCTTCAGTGGGCTGATTAGGGCGGTCGCGCGGCGGGCTGAGGGGCTAGCTATGTCCGCAGGCACAGAGCAGATCCCGCACCAGTCTGCAGACTAACTACCAATCTCCTCCACGTCACCCGCTGATATAATCCCGTCACCAGATCAGGAGGGCCGAACATGGTCACTACACCCAGGTTGACCTATCAGGACTACGCGAACCTTGAGGGAGACGAGCGCTACGAGCTTCTGAATGGAGAGTTGATATTGGTTGGATCGCCGAACGAAGACCACCAGATCGCCAGTATGAAGATAGGATATCGGATGTACTCCTTCGTTGAGGAGAACAATCTGGGACAAGTCTTCCACGCTCCGTATGACGTGCTGTTTACCGACACTGATGTAGCACAGCCCGACATTCTGTTCGTCTCCAACGAGCGGGAGCACATCAGGACTCCCGCCAACATCCAGGGCGCGCCCGACCTGATCGTCGAGGTACTGTCGCCATCCTCAGTCAGACGTGACTGGCACGACAAGCGGGGTCTATACGCCAGCCACGGCGTGAGAGAGTACTGGATAGTAGATCCCGTCCATCAAATCGTGTCAATCCTTCTGCTTCAAGACGGCGAACTGGAAGTCGACGGGACCTACACGGAAGGCGACACGATAGCCTCATCTACCCTTGAAGGCTTCAGCGTCAGTCTGAACGATATTTTCTAGTACCATGTCCAGATGAATATGACAGAGGTTCCAGACCACTCCTCATTCCCGCGAAAGCGGGAACCCACCCGCCTCGCCGGGCCGCTCGGCAATCCAGGGGTCGGGCGGGGTTATGGCTGGCAAAACCAACTGGACTCAGTATTAGTAGGCTAAATGACATGGCAGTGTCAGAATCAAGCTGGAGTGAGTGGGCAGGTCAAATTGGGGCAAATTGATCACACATGACTTCTGGATGGCCGGGTGTTCTGAGGATTACGTAGACACAATGGGTACCCAGATGTTCTCCCCGAACTTGCCCGGGTCGGTCGCAAGCTCCAGGAAAAGCGTCCCCGTCGTTGAACCTCGTATTGATATAATCTCCCCAGTCGCTGGACCTGACACTGTTGCCATCAACATCACGCGATCGCCACCTCAACTACTGTAGGTGTACATCATGACAACTACACAGGAAAAACTGCTTACCGCCGACGACCTGCTCAGACTTCACAGCGAAGGCGTCCGGGGTGAACTCATCCGAGGAGTATTCTGTGAGACTATGCCTGCTGGAAGAATACACGGGAAAGTTGCGTCGATTGTAATCAGTATTCTGATGAGTTTTGTGCGCCCCCGTCGGCTTGGTCAAGTCATTGGCACGGACGCCGGCATCCTGCTCCAGCGTGACCCTTACACAGTACGAGAGCCGGACGTAGCATTCATCTCAGCTGAGAGACTCCCACTGGATAGTGACGCCCCAGGTTACTTCGATGGTGTGCCCGATCTGGTCGTCGAAGTCGTATCTCCGTCTGATCGCCACGAGCACGTACACGACAAGGCATGCATGTGGATCCTGTATGGAGTAAGACTCGTCTGGGTGCTGAATCCCGAAGAGCGCACCGTGAACGTCCATGAGCCGGGATCCTCGACGACCAGACTCACCGAAAACGACACCCTCGATGGCGCCGATGTCCTTCCCGGCTTCTCCTGCACAGTCAGCGAACTCTTCGATCTTTAGCCACCCTACAACCTGTCCAGTCCAGCTTACGAAAAGCCCCGGAGGCTTCTGAATGAACATCCAGCCTTACGAAGTGCACATTTCCGATGAGGTCCTCGACGACCTGAAGGTCAGGCTCGGCCGCACGCGGTGGCCGGACGAGCTGGAGGACGTGGGCTGGGACTACGGCTCCAGCCTTGCGTACATTCGCGAGCTGTGCGAGTACTGGCAGGACGGCTTCGACTGGCGCGCCCACGAGGCGCGGATCAACGAGTTCGACCACTTCAGGGCCGACGTTGATGGGCTGGGCATCCACTACATCCACGCGAAGGGGCAAGGGCCAGATCCGATTCCACTGGTCATCACGCACGGGTGGCCGAGTACGTTCGTGGAGATGCTCAAGATTATCCCGCTGCTGTCTGACCCCGCGAGTCACGGCGGCGACGCCTCTGACTCGTTCGACGTGATTGCGCCGTCAATGCCCGGGTACGGATTCTCCGACCGGCCAACGCAGCGGGGCATGAGCCCTATTCGCATCGCCGAGCTTTGGCACACGCTGATGACAGAGGGTCTGGGTTATGACAGCTTCGTCGCGCAGGGTGGCGACTGGGGGGCGCAGATCACGACGACGCTCGGGCTGAACTTCCCGCAGTCGGTAAGCGGGATCCACCTGACCATGGCCGGAGGCGGCTCTCCGATTCCGCCGGACGACGAACTCTCGGACGCTGAGAAGGAGTTCCTTGCCCACCGCGAGTGGTGGCAGCAGGCAGAGGGCGCATACGGGCACCAGCACCGCACCAAGCCGCAGACGCTGTCGTACGGTCTGAACGACTCTCCCGCTGGCCTCGCCGGGTGGATAGTGGAGAAGTGGCGCACGTGGAGCGACTGCGATGGAGACATCGAGTCGCGGTTCACCAAGGACGAGCTGCTGACGCACCTCACTGTCTACTGGGCGACGGAGACGATAAGCTCGTCGGTCCGTCTGTACTACGAAAGCGGGAAGGCGCCGTCGCAGCTTACGTCGGACAACCAGGTGACGGTGCCGACGTCCTTCGCGAAGTTCCCGGTGGAGATCAGCTACCCGCCCAGGGAATGGCTGGAGAGGTTCTACAACCTGGCACGCTACACCGAGATGCCCAGCGGAGGTCACTTCGCCGCGGCAGAGGAGCCGCAGCTGCTCGCCGAAGACGTCCGCGCGTCATTCCGCAGCCTGAGGTAGTGGAGAAATCAGCCCCCTCTCCCTCAGAGCCTGCCCCGGACTTGACACGGGGGCTGACAGGGGTATGCATTCACAAACCGTCATTCCCGCGAAAGCGGGAATCCAGGGGCTGGGGGTGCCCTTCGACAAGCTCAGGACGAACGAATTGTTGGTTTACCTACCCCTTTCAGCTCCCTCAGGGTGGAGGTGAGATCCCCGCGCACCCCGGGAATTAAGCCCACACCTATCCCTGCTAGACCGGGGCTGCCTCGCGTGGCGCAGTCTGCTCGCTGACGGTCTGTTCAGACCGCCAGCCGACGGACCCAATCCTGGCATCACCAAGAGCGGCGTCCACGTTGGTGAGTAGCTTGTAGTACCGTACGCCAGCGAAGGGCATGAATGACCCCATCAGCTTTACTGGTTCGGCGTCCGGTCTTCGACTTCGAATGACATTCGATATCATGATCGGCCTCCGGCATCCACTGGTGTGTCCTATGCACTCAGTGTAGCGGAGTGTGACGGAATGTCAACTTTGTTCAGAAAAGCACAATCATTTCGGTCATGTTCATGCATCAGAATGTGTGAAAGACATCACAAGAGCGGAGTTGCACGATTCAAGATGGGGTAAGTTCGAGGGCGGGGTTTCACCCTCACCCTAACCCTAACCCTCTCCCTTGGGGAGAGGGGATGTCTGCTACACCAGAATGGTTGCTGCCTTACACGATTCCCTTTGCATGAAGGTCCTGTAGCTCCTCCGCGGTTATCCCCAACTCATCCACGAAGACCTCCCGGTTGTGCTCGCCCAGTAGCGGAGGTCGCCTGCCGATCGCCCACGGCGACTTGGGGAACTGGTAGGGCGCTCCCGCGTAGATGAAGCTCCTGCCCAGCTCGGGATGCTCGACCTCGACGGGGAAACCACGCGCCTGGAAGTGCGGGTCTTCCAGCACGTCTTCCGGTGAGTTGACGATTCCCCACTGGAAGCCAAGGGCCTGCGCGCGCTTGAACAGCACATCGGCGTCGGTCCTTCGGGCCAACTCGCGCATCACATCAGCTACGCGACGCTGCTGCTCACGCGCGTCCCGATCACCGCGTCGCATTGCCTCGCGGCTGGGGTAGTCGAGGAATTCACCGAGGTCTTCAATCAGCCCCTCTTCTGCCAGCCACGACAGCAGGTGGATCCACTGCTCCTCTGTTCGGGCGCCGATGCCCAGGTTCACGTAGCGCCCGTCCCTGCACAGCACCTGGCCGTCTGCCGACGGCACAACCGCCGCGTGTCTGCCGGTCTGTCGCTGCACCGTGTCTCCGGCTACGAGCCAGTTGATACTCGCGCCCTCGGTGGTCACGTTCGCGGCGGCGTGCATGTTTGCGTCTATGTACTGACCGACGCCAGTAAACTGCCTGTGGATCAGCGCGGTCATCACTCCCATGATCGCGAAGTGACAGACTATGTGGTACGCCTGATTTCCTCCCCCTCTAACCGGAGGTATGGAGTGATCGTCGTAGCCGCAGCTCCACACGGGACCGCCGAATGCCAGTGCGGTCAGGTCGGTGCTCTGGTAGTCGCTGTACGGTCCCGACTGTCCGAACGGGGTGATGGAGACCATGACAAGGCCCGGTGACTCTTCCGAGATGGCTTCATAGCCCAGGCCGATCGAGTCCATGAACCCCGGCGGGTGGCTGTCCACGACTACGTCGGCCTTTGCCGCAAGCCGCTGGAAGACCTCGCGTCCGCTGTCCTGCTCCAGGTCGAGAGTGACGCTCCGCTTGCTCGTGTTGTAGTGCCAGAAGAAGAGGCTCCTGTCCGGGCCAGGCTCATTCTCATAGAACGGTTCATAGGCCCTTGTAGGGTCGCCCGTGGGGGGTTCGACCTTGATGACGTCGGCGCCCACGTCACCCATCAGCTTCCCGCACCACGCGCCTATCTCACCGCCCACCTCAAGCACTCGGACTCCGTCGAGAATGCCCTGTCCCATCTGACTCTGCACGCTAGAAGACCCCCTCTTCGGTCAGGGAATCGACCGTTGCCTGGTCGATTCCGAGCACACCGGCGAAGACCTCCTGGTTGTGCTGGCCGAGCATGGGGCCGCCATTCCTGATCCGAGCCGGGGTCTCCGACAGCTTGATCGGCATTCCGTCTACCCTGACATTGCCCATCTTCGGGTGCTGGACCGTGGGGAATAGGCCCCACTCCCTGGTGTTGGGATCGTTGTCGATGCGGTCCACGGGGCGCTGCACCGCCCCTGCGGGAACCCCGCACGTCTGTAGATCCTCCATCGCCTGCTTGGGCGACCTGACAGACGTCCACGCCTCTATCCGCTCGTCGATCTCGTCGTGATGCTCTATGCGCCCATCGACTGTGGTCAGCCTGGTGTCAGAAGCCATGTCGTCTGCACCGATTACTTCGCAGAGCGAGCGCCAGTCGTCGTCGTTGCGCACGGATATGCCGACCCAGTTGTCGTCTCCCTCGCAACGGTAGATGCCGTGTGGAGCCATCTTCGGGTAGATGCTGCGGTTGCTGTTGGGGTTGCCCGGACGTCTCGCCGGGATGCCGTTCACCGTGTAGTCGAGAATCGCCGGGCCGTTGAGCGCCGCGGCGCCGTCGGTGCAGGACATGTCGATCCACTGTCCCATGCCAGTCCGGTGACGGTGATAGAGGGCCATCAGCAGCGCGATGGCCATCAGGTATCCTCCCGTGTGGTTCATGTACGAGTAGCCCCAGCCCGCCGGAGGCATATCCGGCAGTCCGGACTGGAAAGTCAGGCCCGACACCGCCTGTACGATCGGGCCCCAAGTCTTATAGTCCGAGTACGGCCCAACGTGGCCGAAGCCGCAGTTGGAGACGTAGATGATGTCGGGCTTGATCTTGACCATCTCTTCGTACGAGAGCCCCCATCGCGCTAGCACGCCTTTTGAAAAATTCTCGGTTACGGCGTCGCTGACGGAAATCAGCTCTTCGAGGACCGCCTTGGCTTTAGGCTTCCGCATGTCCAGTGTGACGCCGAGCTTCTCGATGTTGTGGTTGTTGAACGTGCCACCGAGATTGATGCCCCTCCGGTCGTCCATCCACGGGCCGTTGCCCCTGAAGATGTCCCACTGGCCCTGCCTGAGCCTGTCCTCGACCCGGATCACCTGCGCCCCAAAGGCGGCGAGCACGCGTGTCGCGCCCGCGCCGGCGAGTTGCCCGGTGAAGTCGCAGATACGGACGTTGGAGAGGGCGGCGGCTGTGTCACCGATATCTTTCATGAACGGTTCTCTCCGGGAGATTACATGCTCTCATTTTGCTGAACAAGTGGCTCTACCAAATCAATCAGCATGGGGAGGTCTTCTGCGACGGTCTGCCAAAGCACATCCAGATCAATGTCGAAATATACATGAACTAGACGATTGCGCATCCCGATGACGTCTGACCAAGGAACAGTAGACAACTTGCTCTGAGTTGCTGGGGAGACTTGGTTGGCGGCTTCTCCAACAATCTCGACAGCTTTTGTAAGTGCGAAAGTGAGCATCTCATCCTGATCTAGATCTTCCCGTGTACGACCTTGAACGAACGACAGGGCACTTTGGGCTGCATCCAGCATGTGCCGAAGGCGGACACTATCCCTCTCGTTCATATTGCACTTCCGCCTCCTTCAGGACCTTTTCTCTAAAATAGGGACTCAGGTCGCCCGGCGTGCGCAAATCAACTTGTCTGTCCTGAAACAGCTGGGACAGTTCCCTCTCCATTCGCGCAATCCGTAGGAGCCCAGGGATGCGGTCAGGCTCGAATTCGACCAGGACATCTATGTCACTATCCTGCCGGAAGTCCGACCTGAGAGCGGAGCCGAAGATCGCCAACCGTCGGACTCCCCACGCTTGGCAGAATGTGGCTACCTTCTCTTTTGGGATGGTCAGTGTCGGATTCAAGACTTCGTCCCCTAGACTCTCCGAATCAGCAAATACCGCCACAAAATGAACAGTGGCAGGCAGTGTTGAGGCTGCCTGCCACTATATCATCAGGACTCGTGGATTGGACGTACCGACGTTTCCCGGTCTACGTGACCTCCAGCGTCGGGTTCCGCAGGGGGGCGGCGAACTGGGTGCGATCCAGTTCGATCACGTCTTTCTGGTAGATCTGGACGCGGTAGGACTCGTAGTCCGGGATGAACAGCCGGAACTGGCTGTCGACCCTGACTGACCTGGGCTTCCGCAGGTACTTCTCCTGCTCGATTCGCCCCATCTCGCGTAGCCGGTTGGAGACCGCGTTGGTCAACATGTACTGTCGCGCTACCCTGGACAGCGTTGCGTCGCCCCGGAAGCTCCACAGGTAGTGGCCTTCTGCGTTGAACATCTGCACCCGGCTGTTGCCCCAGTCTGCGACGTAGATGTCCCCGTGCGCGTCGACAGCGATTCCCGTCGGCCTGTCGAACTCGGCCTCGCCGGTGCCAGACGTGCCCACGACGTTCTTGACCTCCCCGCCGGGGCTGAACACCTGGAAGCGGTTGTTGCCCCAGTCTGCGACGTAGATGTCTCCAAGCTCGTCGACGTGAACACCCCACGGCAGTTCGAACTGACCCGGTCCGTTCCCACGCGATCCGAAGCCGCCGAGGTACTTGCCGTCCTCGGTGTATCTCTGCACGCGATGGTTCTGGGAGTCGACCACTACGAGGTTGCCGTCGGGATCGAAGGCGATCCCCGTCGGGCCGCTGAACTCGCCGTCGCCGTCGCCGCGTATGCCGAACTTGGAGATAAACTCGCCCTCCAGATCGAACTTGGTGATACGGTGAGTGGCCTCGTCGCTCACATACAGGTGACCCCGTCCGTCGGTGATGAGCTGCACCGGCCAGACCATCTGTCCGTCGCCGGTGCCGTAGCTGCCGAATCCCTTCAGGTCGTCGGTCAGAGCGTCCGCGTCGTCAACCGGCCAGATTCTGACCGTGGACGCACCCTCTGACCTCATGAGGATGTAAACTTCCCGGTCGCCGTTTGGGAACGCGACGTCTGACGGGAAGTTCGTTACGCGCCGCATACCCAGGGTTCTCAGATATGGGTATCCGGCTCTAAGCAATCCGTGTGGCCTGCTCATTGGTCTTCTCCTAGTAGCGCGGCTGTCTGCCGCCAGTCTGTCGCCGATATTCTCCATCGGCGTTAGCCTTTTCGAACTATATCAGAACGGCGTGAGTGGCGCAGTCCGAAGCTACTGCGCCGCACTCGTCACGCCCGGCGCCCGATCTTTCCAATCAGGCGAGTTAACCTCGTCGAACAGCTCGACTATATCATCGGGGGGCGGCGCCGTGATCAGCGTTACACCTATCGCCAGCAGCATAGCGATAACGAAGCCCGGTGTGGCGGGGTTCACGTTCCAGACGCCGACTTCCTGCAGGCGGTTAACCGCCGCGCCGAAGCCTAGCGATTCGGTCATGCCGACAAGCCCGTCGTGGCGCAGTCCCATCAGCCACCAGAAGGTGGATACACCCGCGCCGGCCGCTACCGCCGTCAGCGCGCCCCACAGATTGAACCGCCGCCAGTAAAGAGCCAGGATCACCACAGGCCCGAAGGAAGCGCCCATTCCGCCCCACGCCAGCGAGACCAGCGCGAATATCGAATCCGGCGAGATCATGGAGATCATCGCGGCTACGACGCCTACCGTTACCAGCAGCAGCCGTCCCATCCACACGCGCATATCCGCGCTCATCGAGTAGGTCAGCCGCCTGATTCCCGGCACGTCGTCGGACGCGATGGCAGACGCCAGCAGCAGCTGCGAGTCAGCGGTGCTCATCACTGCGGCTACCACCGCCGTCAGCAGCAGTCCCGCCACCACGGGGTGGAAGAACGTCTCTGAAACTACAATGTACAGCCGCTCGGCGTCCGGCAGGTCCACGCCCTGACCGGCGAGGGCGGGCGCGGACACCAGCCCCATCAGCAGCGCGAGCGCGAATATGAGGACTACCCAGACGATGGCGATGAGGCGGCTTCTGGACACCAGGCTCTCACGTTCCAACGCCATGAAGCGCGCCGAAATCCGTTGAGAGCCTAACGCCCCAAGCCCCCATCCGGCTGATGACAGGAAGAACATGACGCCGAGCGTCTGGTTATCCGCGTTAGTAAACGGATTCCAGAATCCGGGCACGGTGGACCCAATCCCCGCGAACGGGTTGACCGTAGTCGCAATCAGGGTAACTGGAATGATAACGAAGCCAGTCAACATTATCATCGCCTGAAAGACATCGGTGCGCGATACCGCGAGGAAGCCGCCGATGAAAGTGTACGAGACGATGGCGACAAGCGTTATCAGCACGCCTATATCCTGAATGGCTCCGGGGTTCTCCAGTTCGAATATCTGGTCCAGCAGCTTGGCGCCGGCTATCAGCCCGGAGCAGACGTAAAGCGTCATGAAGTACAGGGTGATGACGGCTGCTAGGGCGCGCAGGATTCCGGTCCTGTCGTCGAAACGCTTCTCAAGGAACTCCGGGATGGTCAGCGAGTCGCCCGTGGCGATTGTGTAGCGGCGCAGACGCTTCGCCAGAACCGTCCATGCCAGCCAGGCGCCCAGGATGATGCCCACAATCGTCCACAGGTGCATCATTCCTGCCGCGAACGCCAGCGCCGGCAAGACCAGCATCGTCCAGCCGCTGGCGGCTGAGGAAGCTGAACTGAGCGCGGACGTAATTGGCCCCAATCTGCGTCCGGCCAGCACGTAGTCGGTCATCCCCCTCATCTGCCGCGCCCGCAGGATGGCGATTCCAATGAGGATGGCGAAGTAAACTACGAATACCGAGAGTATCCAGAGCGAGCCTTCCACGTTCGTCTCCTGATGCCGCGACAGCCCTCCGTCATCCCGTTGGCGGGCGGCGCGACCGGCTGGCGCCTAGTTAACGAACGGGTGTATCTGCTCGAATTCGCCCTTCACGATCGGCTTGGCGTCCACTTCCAGCCACTGCTCGAGAGCCGTGGCGTAGATGCCTCGGAAGTCGATCGTGTGCTTGAGGTCCTCGCCGTGCTCCCACTCTGCGGGATCGAGCGACGGATACTCGCTGTACAGGCCGCCGCGAATGTTCTTGCCGAACATGTACGCGCCTCCCCCAGAGCCGTGGTCGGTGCCGGAGCCGTTGTCGCGCATCCGGCGACCGAACTCGGTGAACACCAGGATGGTCACTTCCTCAGCGCGGCCGTGCTCTTCGAGGTCGTCCATGAAGTCCGAGAGCGCGCCCGAGAGCTCGTTCATCAGCTTGGGGTGCGACGGCAGCTCGTTCGCGTGCGTGTCGTACCCGCCGTGCGACGTGTAGAAGATGCGAGTGCCGAGATCGGCGAAGTGAATCCGCGCGATGTCTCGCATGTTCTTCGCAATCTGATTGTCGGCGTACTCGACCGATGACTGGTACTGTCCGGCGACGTCCGCGAGCATGTCAGCGCCCTTGAGCACGTCGAGTCCGGTCTGGCCGATGTAGTCAGCCACCGGGCCGGCGCCGATCGCCTGGCCGTAGATGCCCTTGAACGCCATCAGTGCCTTGTCGCGCAACTGCTCCTGCTCAATGCGGGTCATCACGCCGTAGCTCTCGAGGTCGCCGACAGACGTGACAGGCACGCCGTTAACCGCCATGGCCCTGGGCAGGCCCATGCCGATGTTGACGCCAGTCAGCACGTTCTCGGCGTTGGGATCGAGGTCACGGATCGCCTGACCCAGCCAGCCCTCGTTGCCAACGCGATTGGGCTCGGCGGTGTGCCAGATGTCCATGCCCCTGAAGTGCGACCGGTTCGAGTTCGGGTAGCCGATACCCTGTATGATCGCCATCTTGCCCTCGTCGTACAGTCGCTTGAACGGCGCGGCGTTGTGGTTGATGGCCAGGGTGTCGTTGATCGGCAGCACCTCGTCCTGACCCATCACGACCTTGGTCCTCGCCTCGTAGTAGTGCGGGTTCGTATAGGGGACGATCGTGTTCATGAAGTCGTTGCCGCCAGTGAGCTGCACCACCACCAGCGTCTTTTCTCTGCTCTCTGTAGTCATTTCTTTCTCCGTGGGTCTGGCTGGGCTTTATCGGTCCTGTGGGCGGAGTTTTCACCCTCACCCCCAGATCAAGTCCGGGGCAGGCTCTAACACTCTCCCTCAAGAAGAGGGGATCACCACTCGAACGGCTAGGTCGTCAAAGGTACCTCTTATATGTGCAGCTTCAAGCTGCCTGGCTACTCGAACTGGTAGTCGACGGTGGAGGCGGTCATCTGGAGGAGGTTATGGACCCCCACGGAATCGTCCGACCTCATGCTACCCAATTCCGTTGCGTACTCTACGAGCGACTCGTACGTCTGCTCGCTTACGGTTATACCGCCCAGGAGGTCGAGGCAGCGGTTCACGAGCTGCGTCGGATCGTCGTCCAGACTGCCCGCGCGCTCCACCATCTCCCTGACTCCGGGCTTGTTCAGGTCCTCGAACTGGCTCTCGACGAACCCGATTCGCTCGCTGAGCGTCCCGGAGTCGATCCACTCGTGCCCGGTGTGCCAGCCCTCGACCGTCGGAGGATTCATCAGCCGCTGGCCCATGATCGCAAGCGGACCCTCTGTCAGCGAGCCGTTCAGAGTCGTTACCGCGAACTGGTTGAGACCCGGGGTGGGACTGCTGAACTCACCGGTCTGCCGGATTACACCAACCACCAGCTCAGTCGGGCTCTTCACCTTCTTGAACTCTCTAGACTCCTTGAAGAAGTCTGAGCTGAACAGCTCGCGGAGCACCGGACGCATCTGACCGCCGGTCTCCATGAAGACCCTGGAAAGCTGCTGGATGGCCTCCTCGTTCTTCGGAGGCTCTGTCGCCCACGACGGCACCTGCACCTCGTCTTCTACGAAGAAGTTGTACAGGTGTCGCGAGATGAACCTGGCCGTTGCAGGCTGCTTCACGATGATGTCGATGACTTCGTCGCCGTTGAAGTTGCCTGTCTCGCCGAGGAACGTCTTCTCATCGTAGTCGTGATCGTCGGCAACGAACTCGAACTCGGCCGGATAGTGGCCGTTCGGGTAAAGGGACAGCGGCTGTCTGAACGTCCACCCGGTGAACGCGCGGGACGCCGCCTTGATGTCGTCTTCGGTGTAGTTGCCGACGCCCATCGAGAAGAGCTCCAGCAGTTCCCTGCCGTAGTTCTCGTTAATCTCGTCCTTGTGGTTCTCGTTGTTGTCCAGCCAGAATATCATCGCGGGGTCGCGAGAGAGTTCCAGCAGGATCGTGCGCATGTCCGTCAGGCCGACACGCCTGAACATCTCGATCTCGGTGTAGAGAGACGGACCGTGCTCGCTCTTGCCCCAAGCCACCGGGAAGATATGGTGCAGGAAGAGGCTCATCTTCTCTTCGAGCGGCCTCTGCGTGTTGGCCATCCTGTAGATCCACTTGCCTACGTGGACAGCCACCGGCTCGCCGCCGTAGTACCTGTCGATGTACGACTGGTCCAGCTCCTCGAATCTTTCAGGAGTGACCAGGTCGTCAACGATCTCTTCGTAAGTCTTTTCAGCCGTCAGCCTGTCCAGCTCCGACGGCGTCGCGCCAAACCCGGCGCGTCTCATCAGGTGTGCCACAAGCCCCCGATCCGATTTCATTTCGACATCCTCCCGCCTTCAGGTCTCAGTGCAGCCTGCCCCGTACTCGATACGGGGTCCGGTGACGCATTTTCCCATCGTATCTGATCGTCCCACATTATAACCGCAAACCAAGCTGCCGTGTGCATCGCCACCTCTACTCTAACCAAGGAACCTGATGCACACGGGCATGGGGATTTCTATGACAGCACCTGTTGGAGTTAGCGCCCCGGACTCGCCGTCAATCCTGAACGACACGATGGTGTCCGAGTCCTGGTTCGCCGCCAGCAGAAACTGGCCCGACGGGTCGATCGCGAAGTTGCGAGGAGTCCAGCCCTGCGTCGACTCGTGGCCCACCGCCGTCAGCCGCCCCGTCTCCTCGTCCACCGAGAAGATAGCGATGCTGTCATGGCCGCGGTTGGAGCCGTACACGAATCTGCCCGACGGGTGGACGTGGATGTCGGCTGTCGTGTTATGCCTCCCGAACCCCGCCGCTGGGAGCGTGCTTACTGTCTGGAACGGAGTCAGCACACCACTCTCGCTGTCGTAGTCGTAGCCGGTGATCGTGCATCCAAGCTCGTTGATGACGTAGGCGCGGGCGCCGTTGGGATGGAAGTCGAAGTGGCGCGGGCCTGCTCCCGGCTCGGAGTCGACGTAAGCCGGATCATTCGCCACAAGCTCACCGCGCTCCAGGTCCAGGCGATAGATCACCACCTTGTCCTGGCCCAGGTCGGGCACGTAGGCGAACCGGTTCTGAGCGTCGAGGTTGATCGAGTGGGCATGGGCCTGCTCCTGGCGGTTCGGGTTGACGCTCGATCCCTCATGCTGGATGAAGCAAGACAGAGGCTCCAGGCTGCCGTCGTCGTTGATCGGCGCGACGCACACGCTGCCCCCGTGGTAGTTCGCCCCCAACAGGTAGCGGCCCGTCGCGTCCACGCTCACGTGACACGGTCCTGGGCCACCGGATCCCACCGCGTTGATTGGAGACAGCCGGCCGGTGTCAGCGTCGATAGAGTAAGCGTACAGCGCGCCCTGTCGCTCACCGTCGAACTCCTCGGTCTCGGAGGCGGCATAAAGGGTCTGCCCATTCGGATGCAGCGCGAGAAAAGAGGGGTTCTCCGCCCCTGAGATGGACGATACAGGGTCGAGATCACCAGTCTCGCCGTCAAATTCGCAGATGTATATTCCGTCTGATGTGGTGCGTGTGTATGTGCCTACCGCGACAAGGCTAGATTGTGGCATCGTTTTTACTCCTAACTTCCGTGTAGCACACCCACTGCCGTCGTTCCGGCGAAGGAACGTCACCCCGTACCACGATACGGGGCCGGAACCCTGTGGGAGCTCGCTCTATTCGTCTATCGAGTATCCCCGCTCCATCAACCATGCACGCGCAAGGCTGGACAGATCTGAGTCACGCGATGCAAATCTCCCACGCAATGCCTCGCTATTTTCAGTCGCCTCCATCGGGTCGTTGGGGATACCTGCTGCTAACTTCCCCAGTAGCGCAGCCCTCCTCTTCAGATGATAGTCACTATTGAGGTTGAGATCGTCAATCATCGTTATTGCCTTGTCGAAACCATCTTGGTCCAGACTATTCAAGGGGATTATCTCCCCTGTCTTGGTATCGAACGTGAAGTAGGCCTCCGGTCTGCACGATTCCGACACAGCACAAGGATCAACGAATCCCATAGCAGGCCACTTCTCTCTTTTGTTCTTTTGGTTGCAGACGCTGCAAGCGAAGACCCAATTACCCCATTCATAAACTAACTCGGGGAATCTGCTCTTTGGACGAAAGTGATCCACGTCTCCTTCGTATATGATCTCGCAGTATCCACACTGCATATGAAAGCGTTGACCTAACTCAATGCGAAATTCCCGCCAGCGAGAGTCCGTCGGCCGGCTCCCGGTCCCATGCTCGTAGAAGTCGACCCAGCGCGACGTGTAGCGGTCACGAATCGCTTCCAAGCCATCCGGCTCTGGGCCACGATCTACCCTGTGCATTGGTTACTCGTGTGCCACCCTAAGCTCAACAGGGAGTTCTGCCGACTAGAGATCGCCGCCAGCCTTGGCTTGCTCCAACGCCTGGATAAACCTGTCTACCTGAGCAGCTACGGGACCACTCATCATGTCCTGGCTGACCACCTCGCGGAGCGACTCCAGCTCTGCCGACTCCTCAGGTGATAGGTCTCTCTTGCGTCGCAACTCACGTAGCCTCTGCAGGTGTTTGACCGTTTCCCAATCCGTAGGATCACCCACACCGAGGAAGTTGCGCAGAATCTCATCCGCTGACCAGGCGATCAGATCATCCTCGTTTCTCGAAACGGTCACCTTGTTATCTTCGTCCCTCTGAAGAAGCTGCATCTGTCCAGCCTTGAGACCTGCCAGCATCAAGGGGGAATGCGTGGAGCAGAAAATCTGCAGGTTGGGGAAGTGTTTGGTCAGGGAAGGTATGATGCGCCTCTGCCACGAGGGATGTAGATGGGCATCGATCTCGTCGACTATCAGTATGGCTGGCTTCTCCTCAAGATACTCTGGGAAATCATAGAATTCGGCATAGCCGAAGATCAGGCGTGCCAAGAATTGGATGATCGATTGCGTACCCTGGCTCAGCACATCGAGTGGCAAGTCACCGTCGGGAGTCTGGAATTGTGGAAACAGTCCCTCGGCATCCTCACCAACCCTTAAGAAGTGAATCTCATAGCATTCCGTAATTTCAGTAGCCACCAATGCCACAAGATCAATGGTGTCTCTTATACTAGGGCGACTTTTCCTATAGGAAGCGTAATCCAGATCGACGATCTTCTGCTTAATGGCATTGTCTCTGACCAAAGAACTCCCAGCTATCATCAGCTTTCTGCGCTTGGCCAGTTCCGGCGCCTCTAACTGCCCCTGCGCAGAAAGTCGCCAAGCTTGTCGAAGTGCATCCGGCCCCATCTCCCTAGCATCCGCTGGAAGATCTTGGTACAAGGCCTCTAACTCTTCGTCTACCCGAGTTTCAAGGTCTTGACCAGCAGTGGGTCCTTGTGAGCGATAATTCGTTGGCTGTCGCAGGGCGGGAACGTAACAAGTAAAGCCAATCTTTTCGTAGGCGTCGAGCAGTGAGTTCGTATCGGTAGGTAAGGTTCCTCCGAAGGAATCGGTTCCTGCGGATGACGATATTTCAAGACTCCATGTTGGTAGATCAGATCGGATCAATTTGGCCGGCGTCCCGAAAGGGTAGACAAGGAGCTCCCCCAGCACCCACAGCGCCGTCGACTTGCCGGAATTGTTCGGTCCGGTGAAGACGTTGACCTGCGGATCGAACTCGAACTCAATGTCGTCGAATGGACCGACGTCGGAGAATCTGAGTTTGGTTATCGGCATGTGATACTCCGCTACGACCTCGTCGCGTCGCCGCTCCTGGCATGTTGTTATACGTGTCGAAGTGACTTGTGCTGCGGTCTACTGGTCCCCAATTGCCTGGCGTGTGTTGTGGCCAGTTAGAACGAGGTCATCCAGAGGCAGCCCAGATACGTCGAGTTTGGTGAGGTCTGCCATAACAGTCCCGCCCTCGATTTCGATACCGACGATTCGATTTGCTTCGTCATAGTCCACGACGAATCCGGGGGATATCTCTTCTGACTCGGTACTGGTGTGCTTGAGGAGACCAATGTAGAGCATGTCGCTTTCACGATCGTATTGTATTTCCATAGTGGCTCTCGCTATCTACTCTCCCGAAAACGACGGTCGAAGAATGCGTTGTGCACGGTCTCCCGATCAGACTCCGTAATTACCCGGAGGTAACGACCGCGTTCGGCAATGTATCCCCAATACCGTACTCTGCCATTCTCTTGTACTTGGACTCGGACAGGCGCTTCTAAGACTTGCCGAATCCATTTCATCATAAGCTCGGGACGCCTGGCTAGGACGCTATTTTCAAAGTACCAAGTGGTCTTCATTCAATTGTCTTGTAACGGTGTAGATGCGTCTCCCATTGGTAGCCACATCCACTCTTATCGAAGGCTTGCAGTTCTCCATTCGTATCAGCTAACCCAGCCGCGGCCACCTTGACTTCTTCTGTCCGAACACGAACTGACTACCCGGGCGACGTGCTACGTCGCCATCTAAATCGTCAGCTACTTTGAATCCGGTGTTTGTCACATTGAACACCTCATCGTTTCCCTGTCGATCTTCGACGAGACCGCGGTCACACAACTCCTTGAGCGCCGCTATCCACAGGGACTCTTGTCGGGGGTCTCTAGTCTCAACAAAACTCTTCTCGTTGGTGCGAAGCTCCATTCCCCCAAAGGTCCGAGAAACGAGTATGTGACCGTCTGCATCCTGCGAAGCCTCCTTTAGAAGAGATTTCGCTTCTTCTGACAGACTAAGGTGAACGTCTGTATCGCTGGCATGGACTGTGGGATGGTCCACAACTGAGGCTAGATGGCTGATCTGTTCAATCAGGGACGTGAAGCTAGACGTTCTATCCGCCCTCACATTCAGGTAGTCTGCAACATCTTCCACCATCCTGTGCATGTGCACAGTGTTGGAGCAGTACAAACCGTTATAGTCTTTCAGTGGTGATCCCAATTCATCTGGTGTCATACCATTTGCGTACAGATAGATATTGGTCTTGTTCATCCCCCATCGAGCGCCTAACTCGAATATCACGTATATGGACGACAAAGAGTTAGGGGTGAGAAGTCCTATGAGCACCTCTGCGTCGCGCACGCCTTGACGCAGACCTTGTTCTATGTTCGCACCAGCCGGTAATCCGTACCCTGGTTCGCTAGTGTAACGGATCTCGTCGCTCCTGAGATTCAGAGCGCTCCGAAGAAGCTCAACGACTCGGCTTGCTAACTCTTTGTCTTTACTGCTGTGGCTGGCGAATACACGCACTTGGGTTCCTCAATGAGAGTTCTTGCGAACATCATATCGCCACCACGCTCTTCGTGTCTCCCGCCGCCAGCGTTCATGGACGCCAGCACCATATCCCAGGCCGGTAGCTGTCGAACGCCGACTCCTGACAACGCACTATCGGGAACGTGTCCACGACGTACTCGGCATCCTCCCTGTTGACACCCTAGAGGTGCAAGTACGGTGCCTAGAGCCGAACTCACAGGGTGCCGCCGCCCATCATCACCTCAGATGTACGGCTCCCCATTGTACCCGAGGTCACTAGCGAACCGCGTCACACTCTATGCAAAGGGCAGGGTCTTTCGATTATTATCAAGGTCTAAGTCCGAGCATTCTGAGAGCGCCGTTGGGTTGCCATCCAATGGTCCTGATCGCAGACGCGATGTTGGTCGCACCCGATAGTCTGAGGATGCCTATGACCACGTTCCTCAAGGCAGCCATCACCTGTGGGGCTGAGCCTGTTCGTACACGGGAACCGTCCTCCCCCATCGTCACGTCCCTCACGTAGTGCAGACCATTCTCAATACCCCAATGGCCGCGCACAAGCTGGAGCAGTGTATCAGCAGGTGTCCGAGCGTCGAGACTGGTGATGGCGTATCGCACCTGTCGGGTGGTCTTGTCCTTGACCTTACGCCAACTCTCCACCTTCATCACCTGACTGTGACCGGGCCAGTCCAGATAGGCGCTCAGCATGTCTGTCGCCCACAGCCTGCGACGCTCGGCGCGGTCTCCATGTCTGTCACGAGACTCGGCATATCTGTATCCTTGTCCGGCCACAGGCAGATCAAAGCACAACTCTATGTCCTCGTGGAGGTCCTTCTGGTTGCCCTTGACTATCAACAGATAGTCTCCGCCTTCACCCACCACTCGCTCACACAACTTCCTCTGACAGTACAGCGCGTCTCCAGTCACCACCCTGTCCGTCACCGTCATCGTCTCCAGAAGCGCTCGGGCCATGCTCAACTCAGACTCACGCTTCTCGGTCATCGCCCCCCTTTTTGTCCCAGCACCACGCCTCGGCGATGGCTGTAGGCTGACACCAGTCTGACTCCAGGTATCTCATCCCCGTGTATCCCTCTCAGCGCCTTGCCATCTATCGCTACTGCCTCCTTCTCCGATCCCAACTGGGACTCGATCCACTCTCCCAACACACGCTCGAACGAGTCCACATCCATACTGCTGAATACCTTGTGCAGCGTGGATACCGCAGGGGTTCTGTCTCTAGTGAACCCCAACGTCTTCAGTGTGGCAGGATCCTGCATCCTTCCCCATTGGGCGATGGCATACAGACTGCGGGCGCCGCTGGCCATTGCGCATACCGAGAGCGCCAGAATCGCGCTCAGTGGATGGCGACGACCATGACCGGATCGGGGATCAGGCACCTCCTCCAGCTTTCTGAGTAGGCTCTCTCCCAGTCCTTCCGCATTCATGCACCGAGTCTAATACTCTTCTCATATAATCGAAAGACCCTGATGCAAAGGGAGACTATTCCAGACCACCTCTCCCCAGCACCTTCCCCGCAATCGATACTTGGGAGGGAAATGGACTGGCCCCACCACATAATTGCCCTTGACCACAGTACGTCCTGGTGGCTATATTCCTATTGCGCACGTATGTACTAATCGCTGAATGCCGGACGAGGGCTGACATGACCCTTTCCCAGATAATCAAACTCAGGACCAACAACGGCCGCACCATCGTTGACTTCTTGGTCGACGTCATGCAGGACCGCGCCGACGACTTCCGGATGTGCCATCGACTCCAGGCCGCCAGGCTACTCAACACGTACGGCAACGAAGACGCCCCCGACTTTATAGCCGATAACTCCCAGGCCCCCCAGTCCGACCGCGATAAACACAGGCCCCGACGCCCAACTACATTCGACGCCGAGCTCGCCAGGGTAATCCGCGAGGACACCAACGACGGACGCTCCATAGCCCGCTTCCTTGTGAACGTCATGGAGGGAGAGCTTCGAACGTTCAGGCCCCACCACCGCATGGCCGCCGCCCGCGAGCTCCTGGACCGAGGCTTCGGCAAGTCCGCCCGAGCAGAGAAGGTCGTTCGTCCCAGGATAAAGTCCCGGGCAGCCTATGACACTGTCGAAGGATCCAAGCTCGCTGATGAACACCCTCTCACTCCTCACAGTTCACGTCCTCCCGTCGTTCCGGCGGAGAGCCTGCCCCGACGCGATCCGGAGCCGGAACCCAGAGGAGGGAGGGCCGGGAGGTTCTCACTCATCACTCCTCTACATTCACTCCCCGAAACAACACAGCCGTCCTGGAAGGACCCCGACAGCAGCCGGAATCTGAGACCGCTCTTCGCATCTACATCGCAGACGACACCGACTACTGGCTGGGCATCTACGACTCCCCGCTGTACGAGTTCTTTTGCGAGTGCGTATACCCCGACTTCGATCCATACCTCGCCGCCATCGACGAGGAATACTTCCAGTCATTCACCGACTGCACCGGCCCTGAGTGCGAGGTCCACGGCGATCCCTCAGACTTCGACCCCAACGACCACCACTACTGACCCTCTGAGACCCGCCAAGCCACATCTCCTCCAAATTGACGCTCTAAACGGGCGTTGATAAACTCGAACTCATCCCAGACCGGTGAGGTAGTACCATGCCTAACGGCGTCTCTTTTCATGACCTGAATCCGCTCGCATTTCTCGACCGCAGCGCGGCTGTCTATCCAGACAAGCCTGCGGTCATCTACAACGACACCACGTATACGTATGCCGAGTTCAACGACCGCGTGAACAGGCTTGCCGGGGCGCTCCGGCAGGCCGGCGTGAACAAGGGCGACCGCGTCGCGTTCATGCTGCCGAACATCCCACAGATGCTCGAGGGGCACTATGGCCCGATGCGTCTCGGTGCGATGCTCGTTGCGATCAATATCCGGCTGTCCGCCCGGGAGATCGCCTACATTCTCAACCACTCCGGCGCAAAGGTGCTCGTGTTCGACTCCGAGTTCGCCGACACCGTCCGGGCCATGGAGGGCGAGATTCCCGGCGTGGAGACCGTCGTGCAGGTCGCCGATGTTGCTCCGATGGCCGAAGACATCGAGTCTGTCGAGTACGAGGCGTTTCTCGCGTCTTCTCCTCCAGGAATCCACAGCGAGGCGTTGGACTCGGAGCTCGATCCGATATCGATCAACTACACATCCGGCACCACCGGAATGCCGAAGGGCGTACAGTTCCATGCTCGGGGAGCGTACCTGAACGCGCTTGGCGAGGTGCTCGAGTCCGGTCTGAACTGGAACAGCACCTACCTGTGGACGCTGCCGATGTTCCACTGCAACGGCTGGTGCCATACCTGGGGAGTGACCGCGGTCGGCGCGACACACCTGTGCCTGCGCCGCGTGGAGGCATCCCAGATCTTCAGGCTGATAGACGAGCACGGCGTCACCAACATGTGCGCGGCTCCGACCGTGCTGACGATGATGTACTCGTCGCCTGAAGCCGAGAACGCCGACCTCTCCGGCGTCACCATCATGACGGCCGGCGCTCCGCCGGCGCCGCAGGTTATCCGCACCATAGAGGGCATGGGCGCGTTCATCCTGCACGCCTACGGACTCACCGAGACCTACGGCCCCACCACGATCTGCGCCATCCAGCCCGGATGGGGCGACCTTCCGACTGAAGAGCAGGCACAGCTCAAGTCGCGTCAGGGGGTGCCGTTCATCGTGTCCGAACCCGGTCTGCGCGTCGTCAACTCAGAGATGGAGGACGTCCCGCGCGACGGCGAGACGCTGGGCGAGGTCGTCATGCGTGGCAACATCGTCATGTCGGGCTACTTCAACGATCCGGAAGCCACCGCCACTGCCTTCGAGGGCGAATGGTTCCATTCTGGCGACATCGCCATCTGGCATCCGGACGGCTACATCGAGCTACAGGACCGCGCCAAGGACGTGATCATATCCGGCGGCGAGAACATCTCCAGCCAGGAGGTTGAGAAGGTCATCATGGAGCACCCGGGCGTGCTCGAAGTCTGCGTGGTCGGAGTCCCGGACGACCGATGGGGCGAGGTGCCCAAGGCGTTCGTTGTGCCGCGTGCCGGGGCTGAGGTCGGCGAGGAAGAGGTGATCCGGTTCACCCAGGAACGCATCGCACGATTCAAGGCACCCAAGTACGTCGAGTTCAGGGACCTGCCCAAGACGGCCACCGGCAAGATCCAGAAGTACATTCTGCGCGAAGCGGAGTGGGAGGGCCACGAGTCGCGCATACAGGGATCGACGACGTTCTAGGGTCGTGAAGTTAAGAGAGCAGCCTGGTGATTATGACAGACGTGACCGTCACGATGAACCCGGTCATGATCAGGACGTTCTGAACATTGAGCCGATCATGAAGTATCTTGACGTCGTCCTTTGTGGCGAGCGTCTCAGTCATTCGGTCAACTCTCTGTTCCAGACGGTCGACTTGAGACTGTTGTGTACTTTGCTGTGTCATATTTCTCCGACTGACGAATGCGGTAGAATCATAGCCCCGTTAGCCAATCAAGGTATCTATGGCACGTGTTTAGGAGAGTTTAACACAGATTCTTACGATATGCACGTCAATTCAGGGAGACAAGAATGCCGCAGTGTGCTGTGTGCGACAAGCACGTATCTGAAGACATAGACACGCCGGTTGGCCGGACGGTCGCGGGCACTCCCGAGCTCGAT
Source organism: Dehalococcoidia bacterium (assembly GCA_965116415.1). Taxonomy (GTDB): domain Bacteria; phylum Chloroflexota; class Dehalococcoidia; order Lucifugimonadales; family UBA1123; genus VXRN01. Next base: position 2,594,547 of record OZ220693.1, on the reverse strand, counting down.
CCCAGCAGGGGCACCAAGCGGTACTGGGACGGGGTCTGGCACTATTTCTGCGGGCTTGTGTGTCGCAGCCGGTTCGACTCGAGATCCTCGGAGTACTCACAAAACTGACGTCCCATCTGAATTCGTAAGCTCAGCCCCTCTCCGCCATGGTGATGACTGGACGGTTATTGTCCTCAGTCGCTAAACTCCCGTGAGTTTAATTTCGATCGCCGGAGGATGCCCCCAATGAACACAGGCGACGTTGCTTGGATCCTGCTTTGTTCAGCTCTCGTACTACTCATGACCCCAGGACTCGCGCTCTTCTACGGCGGACTGGCGCGCAGCAAGAACGCGGCTTCGACAATCATGCACAGCCTGATGAGCATGGGCATCGTCGGAGTGGTCTGGGTGCTGTGGGGATACACTCTCGCGTTCGGCCCTGACCTGGGCAGGCTGGTAGGAGACCTCTCCTACCTGGGTCTTAGCGGCGTGAGCGCGACCGAACCCGGGCCGTACGCCGACAACATGCCCCACCAGGCATTCATGATGTTCCAGGGCATGTTCGCAATCATCACCCCGGCGCTTGTCACGGGCGCGTTCGCCGAGCGAATGAAGTTCGGCTCCTACGTGCTGTTCATCGTGCTGTGGGTGACCATCGTGTACGCTCCCGTCGCCCACTGGGTCTGGGGCGGAGGATGGATCAGCGAACTCGGCGCGCTGGACTTCGCGGGCGGCAACGTCGTTCACATCAACTCAGGAGTCGCGGCACTGGCCGCCGCGTTCATATTCGGTAAGCGACTCGGATTTGGCACGGAGCCCATGGAGCCGCACAACGTCCCGATGGTCGTGCTCGGCGCTGGGTTGCTCTGGTTCGGGTGGTTTGGATTCAACGCGGGTTCGGCGCTGGCTGCCGACGGTAACGCGGTTAACGCCTTTGTGGTCACCAACACGGCGGCTGCGGCGGGCATCCTGGGATGGGTCGCGGTGTCGTGGATTCTCGACAGCAAGCCGTCCGTCGTCGGAGCGGCGTCGGGAGCGGTCGCCGGACTGGTCGCCATAACCCCTGCGGCAGGATTCGTAGGCCCGATGCCATCGATCGTCATCGGATTCGTGGCAGGAGTTGTCTGCTACTTCGCCGCGGGACTGCTCATCAGGTTCAAACAGGACGACGCACTGTCGGTCTGGGGAGTACACGGAATCGGCGGGACCTGGGGCTCGCTGGCCACCGGCATCTTCGTGGGAGTCGGCTTCGGAGGAATCGCCGCGTTCGTGGACGTATCCCGAATGGAGCAGGTGTTCATACAGCTGGTATCCATCGTGGCGACCTGGGCGTGGGCGTTCATCGTCACTGCGCTCATACTGTGGGTGATCAAGCTGGTCATGGGACTCAGGGTCGAGGAGAACGACGAGCAGATAGGCCTGGACCTCACCGAGCACGGCGAGACGGCCTACCACCTGTAGGTGGTAGTATGAACGACACGCCTGCATCCTTCGAGAGGTTCAGTACGAACGGCAACCCGGCCTGCCCTGAGCCTGTCGAAGGATCGGAGTCTCGGCGAGGTTGAACAATCCCACCGCACACAGGAGGCGTTTGCCATGAAGAAGATCGAGGCAATCATCCGGCCCGAACGAGTCAACTCTGTAAAGGACGCACTTGTGGACGCCGGGTTCTCGGGGCTGAACACTGCGCCTGTCACCGGACGCGGCGCTCAGCGCGGAGTCGTGCACACTGGGCGCAGCGGTCAGTCGATCGTCATCGACATGCTGCCCAAGACCAAGCTGGAGGTCGTGGTATCCGACTCCGACGTTGAACGCGCAGTCGACGTCATCGTCGAGTCGGCCCGCACCGGGGACATTGGCGACGGCAAGATCTTCATCCAGCCAGTAGAGCAGGTCGTCAGGGTCAGGACAGGAGAACGGGGCGACGCGGCGATCTAGAATTCCCCGTCGAACGCTATGATCCGGTCCGGGGTGATCCGCATGATCACGAAGTCGATCATCTGCAGGATCTCTTCGACGTAGGGGCCGCCCTCTTCTTCGCCGAGGTAGTGGAACGATACCGTCCGCACTATCTCCTCGACGCGCTCATCTGACAACCGGGCCGTCCCACAGGCCTAACAGGCAAAGGCACTTAAAGTAATGGGGAATCGCGATCTCAATTCTCGTTTGATATCATGCTGGCACCCTGTGCAACATCCTCCAAGAACCGTAACGTGAGGTCCTTGCGAAATGCCCCGCTCTAACGCCGTGCAACCAGCTTCCCAAACCAATGATCCCCTTCACGAAGAAGACGGCCTCGAAGTAGAACAAGAATCGAACGAAGAGATCACTCAACCCTTCAATCCCGAAGACATCAAGATTAGAACAGTCAACGTCGTTGTTAATCAAATCGTCTCTCGCATAGACCACAAGGAAATCGACCTAGCCCCGGACTTTCAACGGAGAAGCGGGATCTGGGATAACAAACGCAAAAGCAGACTTATCGAGTCTCTTCTGCTTCGAATTCCTATACCAGCTTTCTATGTTGCTGCAGATGAAGATGAAAACTGGTCTGTTGTAGATGGCCTACAACGCCTAACAACGATCAATGAATACGTTAAAGGTGGTTTCACTCTCCGGAATCTCGAATATCTTAATGCCCTACATCGAAGAAGGCACGATGAATTGTCACGTCCGATGCAACGCCGCATTAGCGAAACTCAGCTCGTGGTGAACGTCATCGAATTCGGTACTCCAGATGAAGTTATGTTCAATGTCTTCAGCCGAATCAATACCCTGGGAATGCGACTCAATGAGCAAGAAATTCGTAACGCATTAAACCCTGGTTACGTTCGGAACTATCTCAAGCGGCTGGGCGCATCAAAGGAGTTTAAGAAAGCTACAAATGACTCAATCAGCTCGACGCGAATGGGCGATCGAGAATGCGTTCTCCGATTCTTAGCATTTCACATGGAACCTTGGGAGGGATACAGCGCCAATAGTCTCGATGGTTACCTTGCCCAAGCCATGAGAAGAATCAACAAAATGCGACGTCGGGAGACAACGGCTCTTTCCAATGACTTCAAGAGAGCAATGCTGGCGGCAGCTGACATATTTGGAGAGGAGGCTTTCAGAAAACCACCTGGCGACAATGGCCGGAGGCGTCCCGTAAACAAGGCATTGTTTGACGCTTGGAGCGTCCAGTTGGCACGCTGTTCAATCGAGCAGATTGATACGCTCATCGAGAAGCGCAGCGAGGTTCGGAAGAGATTTAGGACGTTGGCGCAAGACCCTGAGTTCAACAACGTAATTTCATCTGCGACTGGCACTCCAACTCGGATCAGAAGGCGTTTCCACGCGATCGAAGAGCTTGTGGAGGAAATTCTAGATGCTTAGCAGCATCAAGCTGGATAATTTCAAGTGTTTCCAGCATTTAGATCTGAATTGTAGGCCCCTTAATTTACTTTGCGGGCTGAATGGAATGGGTAAGAGCAGTGTCATTCAGGCGCTACTTGTTATCAGACAGTCATTTGAGACACGAGAATTGCTTGATGGCAGGCTTGTCCTTGGTGGTGAACGAGCCGACCTAGGAACTGGTGCAGATATTCTGTTCGATGACGCGGAGCGAGATGTCGTAGGTTTTGCGCTTCGCGACTTCGACATTGAAAATGAGTGGGAAATGCAGTTCAGCTACTCCGCGACCGCTGACCAGTTAAGCGTATCGGTCGAAGACCAGAGCAGCATTGAAGAATACGTACCATCTCAATGGCAGGATGCGCCCCCTTTTGGCAGTCATCTTATACCGTTTCAGTCTGAGCAGGCCGCATGACAGGATGGGAGGCTCTGGACCGATTTGTCTATCCAGTCCCATCCGGCAAGTGATCGTACCCGGCCAGGGTCAGACTCCAATCGGCGCAGGTATGAGTTCACAGCCTCCACCTTCTCCTCGATGCTCTCGTAAACTCTGCCCTCTACCCATCTCCTGATCTCCTCGAACACCCTCTCGGCAGGGTTGAGTTCAGGACTGTACGCAGGCTGCACCACCGTTGGCAGTCCAACCGTCTCCACCAGCCGGCTCCGGTGTCCACGTGCACCGTCCCACACCAGAGCCCCAACGTCGGTCCCCTGCTTCAGTCCGTTGACCGCGGCTGCTATCCACTCAGACTTCATCGAGTCTATCCAGCTCCACAACAGTCTCCCCCGTCTCCCGTCCACCACGCAGAACAGGTACATCCACTCGTACACCGTCTGCACTCGCTGGCGAACTTTCACTCCACGACGACCCCATACCCTGCGCACTGTTCCCCGAAGGCCCACTCGCATCTCGTCAGCAAAGCCCAACACCGTCTCCCGTCTCACTCCCGCACCACGGAGCGCCTCTCCGAGTCCCCCCTTTTCCACGACTCCTGCGCTCTGACGTCAGCCTTCACATGGAGTCCCCGCGGAACCCTCGGTGAACATCCCAGTCTCGCAAGCAGGCTGTAGACGCTTCCCAGTCTAAAGCTCACTCCATACTCAGACTCTATCCACTCCCTGACCTCTCCACCTGTCCTGAACCGTCCGCTCCCAACCTCCTCGGTCAACTCCCGCTCCTGGCTCTCACTCAGAAACCTCGGCTGACCAAGTCCCTTCATCCTGTGCGACAGCACCTCCTTCACTCCTCCTGTCCTATACCATGACACCCACTTCTGAAGCGTACGGTAGTGGACTCCCAACACCGACGCCACATCGCCCATTCGTCGTCCCGTACGCAATAGCCACAGTGCGTGCAGTCGCGTACGAAGCATGGGGTCCTGCTGGGTTCGGTATGCCGCCCTCAGTGCCTCGGGTGTATCCTCAGGCTTCCAGTCCACACGAAACGGTCGGCCGATCATCTGCTGCCCTCCAACTCGATGAGTTGGCCCGAGCATAGACGAAGTATTAGACTACTGCCAGACTCTTTACGGCTGACTCACGCTGAAACGGTATTACATACGTCAGCGCGGAGCGAGTTGGCCCCAGAAAGTCGTATCCACTCTCAGACGTGTTGGCGAGGCGTGGTGAGTTTGGGATAAACAGCGAGTACGCATGGAATTACTTAAACCGACATGGAGACAACTTACTGGCCGCTGATGATCCACGCTGCATTGAGGCAGGACAAAGGCGTCTATCCGATGTTGTTGACCAGTGGCTGCAAGACATCAGTCCCGGTGCCCACTTGAGATTAGAGGAGGTGCAACCAGCCGATGCCGTTATTTCAGGATTCTCTTTTGATAGGGCTGGAGATGTCGAATCGCGTCGCTTTCGTGCAACAAACGTAGGGTTCGGCCTGTCTTATAGTCTTCCCGTGATCCTAGCCTTGTTGGCGACACCCGGCACGCTCTGCCTAATTGAGAATCCAGAATCCCATTTGCACCCGCGTGGGCAAACCAGACTAGCTGAACTAGCCACATGCGCATCTAAAGCCGGTGTCCAAGTATTCGTCGAGACCCACAGCGATCATTTCATGGACGGCGTACGCATTTGCGTTCGAAATGGACTCATTTCTCCAGAGGATGTTGCCTTTCACTACTTCGATCGTGATGGCAATAGGGCTGTCGTAACGTCCCCGCAGATTGACGAGGACGGCCGGCTATCTCAGTGGCCGGAAGGCTTCTTTGATCAGCATGAGGAGAATCTAGTCAGATTGCTGGCACCACGAAGTTAGCATGCGTGAGATGGTATTGAACCATGCGAGCATCACTGCTCCAGATCAGTTTACCGCAGTCGGCTGGCTGAGAGATATGGCGAGCGGCATCGCTGAACTCAGAAGCAAAAGCGTCGTGCAGAAAGCCCTGAGGATGAGTCGGCCTGTCCAGGAAATCATCTGTCTATCTGATTGGTCCCTGTACGAAGCGTATCTGGAGTTGATGCGGTCAGGAGCGAAGGAGGAATTCTCGCTCCTTGTTACCTTGTCCACCAAGGCACCCATTTTGAGCGATATCGACGACGAAATTGAAGATCGTTTTCTCAGATGCCAAGAGAAATCCTTGCCGCCTGAAGACGGAGCTCCCCTCCTTTTCTGCGCCATTGCTGCCGGTATCTCAGTCGGATTCCCTTCCACCTTGGATTGGGATAACGATGCTCTTCTTGTACGATTTGAAGAGCTACTGCCCGATGAGAGCATCGCCGAAATTACCGAAACGATAGATAACCTCACCCGGTCAGCTCACGCGGAGCAAATCAGCGAGCGCCATAGAGCCACCGTTCGTCGTCAGTTCACGGACTCAACTACTTTGTGGAATGCTCGCAGTGATGCATTTCCAAGTCTCATATTCGACCCAGACGTTAAGCGCCAACTCGATAGTCTGGATCACATAGCATTTGCTAGAGTGTCAACAGCATTAGCTCGCTTGGAAACAAGGGAGTTGACCGACGTGAAAGGCGTTGGTGCAGGTGTATCGGAATTTCGTCTCCACTTCGGCCCCGGATACAGGATCTATTTCGGCGAAGATGGTAGAAGCCTAGTCATTCTTGGCTGTGGCACAAAGCAGAGTCAGAGCGAGGACATTCAGATATCTCAAAGACTATGGCGAAGCTACAAAAGACGGAATCCTGAGCACCCGTAAGCTCCAAGGGTCTAGAACTCGCCGTCGAACGCTATGATCCGGTCCGGGGTGATCCGCATGATCACGAAATCGATCATCTGCAGGATCTCTTCGACGTAGGGGCCGCCCTCCTCTTCGCCGAGGTAGTGGAACGATACCGTCCGCACTATCTCCTCGACCCGCTCCTCGGACAGCCTTGCCGTGCCGTTGACGAGCACCCACGGCTGGGGTCTCTGGTCAGCCGCCACGCATAGGGCGACCTGCGGGTTGGAGCGCACGTTGCGGGCCTTCACCGTGTCACGAGCAACCGCGATTACCACCTCTGCCTGCCCTGAGCCTGCCGAAGGGTCACCGTCGACGAGGTGCCATACGGGGGTAACGTGAGGTGTGCCGTCCTCGCGCATGGTCGTCACGAAAGAGATGATGGGCTGGCTGATAAGCTCCCAGGTCTGTTCAGAATTTAGATTTCCCACTAATCACCAACCAAAATTTGCATTAGTCCCGACCGATGCTGTTACAGTTCAGTATGCGTAGGGGCAACCCTTGTGGTTGCCCAGTCCGGTTACGCTGGCTTGGGTGCCCACAAGGGACACCCCTACAAGAGTACTCCTGCTGACTTTTGGACAGGCTCGCCCCGACTAGCACAACGACGAGCGGCTCTCACTCCTACAGAATCGTGCCGGACTCTTGGAGGCGGCCGATGTCTTCCCAGTTGTAGCCTAGCTCGTCGATCAGGATGGTCTCGGTGTCCTGGCCTAGCTCGGGGGCCTCTTTCCAGACGCCTGCGGGTGTATCGCTGAAGGTCACCGGGAAGTTGCACATTTTCACGTCGCCGATCACCGGGTGCGCGAACTGGGTGATGTAGTTGTTGGCGATCACCTGGGGGTCGTGCTCCAGCTCCTCGATCTTCTGCACCTTGGCGAAGATCAGGTCCTCGTACTGGTTGAATATGGAGATCCACTCGTCGACTGGCTTCGTCTTGAACCGTTCGGCGATGATCGCGGTCAGCTCGGGTGAGCCGCCGGTCATGCCCTGTATCGAGCTGACCAGCGGGTCGTCGATCAGCTCTTCGAGGCCGAGCGCGCTTGCGAAGGCCGGCCAGTAGCGCTGGAACTGCGCGCTCATGAACTGGATCCATCTGCCGTCGGCGCACTCGTATGCGTTCACCATCGGGTTCATGGGGTTCTTCCGGTCCGTCATGCGGTAGTGGAATCCGGACAGCAGCTGCATACTCACCGCCAGCCCCTGAAGCCACATTGTGCTGCTCAGGTGTGAGACGTCCACGCGCTGTCCCCTGCCGGTGACGTCGCGGGCGTGCAGCGCGGAGACCACGCCGAGACACAGGATGATCCCGCCCATCTGGTCGGAGACCGCTCCGCCCACGTAGGACGGCTCGGTCCCGCCCGGGCCGGTGGCCGCGTCCATCAGTCCCGACCTCGCCTGTCCGCAGCCGTCCAGAGACGGCTTGGCCGAGTCGGGGCCGTGCGGCCCGTAGCCGGTGCCGGAGCCGTAGATAAGCCTCGGGTTAATCTCGCTGAGGGTCTCGTAGTCCATGCCGAGCCGTTCGGGTACGCCCTTGCGGTAGTTTTCGATGAACACGTCCGCCTCGGCGACGAGCTTGTAGACGATGTCGCGCCCCTCCTGGGCCTTGAGGTTGACCGCGATACCGCGCTTGTTGCGGTTGCAGGTCTCGAAGTAGGCGTTGCGGTCGCCCTCCAGGGCGATCGGGCGCGAGCTCATCCTCGCGACGGCACGTCCAACGTCGCCGTCGAGCGCCTCGATCTTGATTACGTCGGCGCCCATATCGCCCAGCATCGAGCTAGCCACCGGCCCGAACTGGAACATCGTCCAGTCCAGCACCTTAAGGCCCTTCATTGGGCCGTTTACGCCGTTTCCGTTTGTGGTAGTCATGACAACCTCTTGTGTCACTGTAGCTTACGATCAGGCCCTTTCATCCTCATCCAGAGGGAGCTGAGGAGGGTAGTGTGCGAGGCTTTCACCCTCACCCCAGCCCTCTCCCCCGGATCAAGTCCGGGGCAGGCTCTTAGGGAGAGGGGGTCTGTTGGCTGCCACTCATACTTGTCTGTGCACTCTTACCTAACCCTGTCAGCCCGTCAAGGGAGAGGGGGCTTGTTGGTTGAACCCACAGGTGAGAGGGGATATTGAGAGCTCAGCCGCCCTCTGCTATGAGGTCTGAGATGCGCTCGCCGATCATCATGGTTGTGACGTTGGTGTTTGCGCGGATGCAGTCGGGCATGATGGAGGCATCCGCCACCCTCAGCCCGGACAGCCCGTGCACCCTGCCGTTCTGGTCGACCACTGCCATCGGGTCGTCAGCGGGCCCCATCTTGCAGGTGCCCGAGATGTGCTGGCCTGTCGTGGCCTCCTTCATCAACCACTTGTCGAGCGCGTCATCAGAGTCCACCACTTCGTCCAGCGGCTCGATCCGCTCTTCGATGATGTCTTTGAAGTCGGGGTGCTGCACCAGTTCCAGGCACTTTCTGACTCCCTCACGAGAGCGTTGCCTGTCGAATTCCTCGGAGAAGTAGTTGTAGTTCAGGTTTGGCTGAACGGAGACGTCTGGTGAGGCGAGTGTAAGCTCTCCGGAGCTCACGGCCAGGTCGAGCACCACCAGCATCCTGATGCCGAGCGGCACCATCCGGTCGCCGCCCCTGTTGATCCGCTCCGTCGCGAAGTTCTGCATCGAAATCTTCATGTCGTTGCGCAGGTCAGACCCCGTCGCGGTGTAGCGCAGCATGAGCTGGCTCCTTGGGGCGAAGCCGTCGAGATCGATCTCGGGCTTGGTCCTCCACGTCGCCCATACAACGGGGTGGTCTCTGAGGTTCTGACCGACTCCCGGGAGGTCGTGCACCACGGGGACGCCGACTTCCTGCAGGTGGGCGGCCGGGCCGACTCCAGACAGCAGCAGAATCTGCGGAGACGCTATGGCGCCTGTGCTCAGCACGATCTGGTCGCCCTCGACGACGAACTTCTCGCCGCCGCTCTCGACCTCGACGCCAGTTGCGCGCCCATCCTCGATGATCACGCGGTGCGTCGTGCAGTTCGCCCTGATCGTCAGGTTGAGCCGGTGCCTGGACATCGACAGGTAGCCGACGTTGGTGCTCCACCGGATGCCGTTCGGGTTGTTGTACGGCGTCGGGCCGATGCCGGTGACGTCGGGATGGTTCTGGTCAGGTCCGTCCGGGTGCCCCGCCGCCCTGGCGGCGTTGTAGAACGCCGTCTGCATCGGCGGCCAGTCGGCAGAGTCCTTGAACCGGCGGCAGATGATCGGGCCCTCTGTTCCGTGGAAGTCTCCGCTGAAGTCGGTGTCCGTCTCCAGCTTGCGGAAGAAGGGCAATATCTTTTCGTAGGTCCACTGGTCGTTGCCACGCGCAGCCCAGCCGTCGTAGTCCTCGGGCATCCCGCGCAGGAAAACCTGGCCGTTGATCGCGCTCGATCCGCCGGTGACCCTGCCTCGCGGCACCATCATCGGCTCGGCGATGGGCGTAGGCTGACCCCAGAACTGCCAGTTGTGGTCGCTGGTCATCACGTCCATGCCGGTGGCGTAGCCCTGCCTGACCTCTTCCGGCAGGGAGTCTATGTCCGCGTAGTCCGGCCCGGCCTCCAGGAGAAGCACAGACCGGTCCGGGTCCTCTGAGAGCCTCGTTGCGAGAATGGCGCCAGCCGATCCCGCGCCAACGACGATGTAGTCATACCTCATTAGAAAGCCTCCCCCCGAAGGATATGAAGTGAATTGCAGGAATCCTATATTTCTAATTTCAGGTCGTCAACACCGGGGGGGATTCAGTTAATGTGGCAATCAGCTACGAATGTCAATCAACAGGTCCCCTCTCCCTCAGAGCCCGCCCCGGACTTGATCCGGGGGAGAGGGCTAGGGTGAGAGCCTGCCCCGGACTTGATCCGGGGGTGAATACTCTGCCCCGCGCCTCCTCAGCACCTCCCCAATCGACTCCAGAACCGAGTCCAACTCAGTCAAGACATTATTGTCCCAGTACCTGAGCACCTCAAATCCACGCGACTGAAGCCACTCTGTCCTGACCGCGTCATATTGCTGCTGCTCCCGGTGGTGACCTCCATCGAGCTCGATGATGAGTTTGTACTCACGGCACACGAAATCCACGATGTACCTCCCGACCGGAAACTGTCTCCGAAACTTGCAGTTCATCATCCGACGATCGCGGAGTTTCGACCACAGCAGCCGTTCAGCGTCGGTGGACTGTTCTCTTAGCTTTCTGACTCTGGAAATCTGTGTCACTTGCTTCCTTCGAGGAGAGTGGGAATCTTACCTTTCACCCTCACCCCAGCCCTCTCCCCCGGATCAAGTCCGGGGCAGGCTCTGAGGGAGAGGGGGCCGTTGGGCTGGATGCCCGCGCTCCCAGTGGGGAGTGGAGGTAATCGGGGTTTGGTTGAGGTCTTGGTTTTCACCCTCACCCCAGCCCTCTCCCCCGGATCAAGTCCGGGGCAGGCTCTGAGGGAGAGGGGGTCTGTTGGTTGGTATTTGCGCTTGTCTGCACACGTTTACCTAGCCCTGTGAGAGCCCTCCTGACAGGGGTAGATATTCGAGGTTTTCACCCTCACCCCAGCCCTCTCCCCCGGATCAAGTCCGGGGCAGGCTCTGAGGGAGAGGGGGTCTGTTGGTTGGTATTTGCGCTTGTCTGCACACGTTTACCTAGCCCTGTGAGCCCGTCAAGGGAGAGGGGGCCTGTTGGTTGGTATTTGCGCTTGTCTGTAGGCGCTTACCTAGCCCTGTCAGCCCCCGGATCGAGTTCGGGGCGGGCTCTGGGGGAGAGGGGGTTATGCAGAGGTCTCTGCAGGATGGCCGATTCGGCTAGTCGTTGTCGCGGACCCTGACGATCACGCTTGCTCCCGTGAGGAACCGGTATGGGGAGGTCTCCCAGTCAGCGTCCCAGTCCTGCTCGCACTGGTTACGCTCCGCCTGGGTTCCCTCCCGGCACGGCCTGTAGTGAATGAACGGCACCGGTCCCACGAAGTGGTCTATCACCGCGATCTCGTCGTCGGTGTCCGGGTCCTCCGGTGCGGTGAAGGTGACGCGGATCCCCTGGTTCCATTGGGGCCAGTTGACCGTTGAATCCGGGTCGGGGTGCGTCCAGCCACTGGGCGCCAGCGCCCTGCCGGTGTACTGATGGACCGCCTCATCGATGTCGTTGTAGCTACCACCATCACCGCCTCCGCCTCGTGGTTGGACGTAGACCTGAGCCGGATGTGGAGGAGCCGTACTCAAACGTACCGTATAGGTGATCGTGGCCCCCTCGTTCACGGTGATGGTCGTCGGGCTGACCTGCACCTGTGCGCTGGTCGAGGGCCGCAGCGTCGCGTGGATGTCGCTTGTCCAATCGCCTTTACCGACGGGGTTCACCGCCCGCACCTGGAAGTCGTAGCTCCCGTCGGCGCTGAGCCCGGTGATCCTGGCCGACGTGCCCGTCGTGGTCCTGATGTCGTCTCCTTCGAAGTTGCAGGTGCTCTCCGATTCGTCGTTGTCAGTAAGCGGGTCGTCCTCGCACGGACGACCGGCGACCTCGTACTCGTAGCCGGACACGGGAGCGCCGCCGTCGTCGGTTGGCGGCTCCCACGTGAGGGTCACCTCGCTGCGGCCAACGCTGCTGAGGCGAACGAGTGTCGGCTCCCCCGGGGCGGTCGCGGGATCGCCTGTGGTGGTCCCCGACTCCACGTTGGAGTACGGACCCGTGCCCGCGCCGTTGAACGCGGCCACGCGGTAGTGGCGCGTCATGCCGCGGTACAGGTCGTCGTCGCTGTACGAGTTCGTGCTGTTGCTGCTGGTAAGTCGCTCCCACGGCTCGTTGCCGTCGGCCGAGCGCTCCACCCAGTAGCCCCGGATGGACGAGCCGTTGTTCGCCGGCACAGTCCAGCTCAGGTCGATCTGGTTGTCGCCCGCAACCGTCAGTGTGAGCACGGGGGCGTCCGGCCCTCCGGCGTCGGTGCGCGCGCTGCGCGACGACGACCACTCGCCGTCTCCGTTGGCGTTCACGGCGCGGACGCGATAGTGCTTCGTCGTGCCGCCGCTCAGTCCGGTGTGGACGTACTCGCTCTCGCTGTCGGATAGGAAGATCAGGCTGGACCATTCGCTGCCGTCATCGGACTCCTCGATCTGGTAGCCGGTGATGTCCGAGCCCCGGTCGTCGGGCTTGGTCCAGGTGAGCTTGATCTCGGTGGAGCCATTGGCGCGGACGGTCAGGCCCGGAGCGCGCGGCACGCCGGTCAGCGTCTGGCCGTAGGCGGGCTGCGAGAACTCGCCCCAGCCTGCGCTGTTGCGGGCGCGCACCTGGTAGTACCGCTCGTCGCCGGGATTCAGTCCGCTGTGGGTGTACGACCGGGCCGAGGCCGACGGGCTGGTGAGACGGGAGTAGCTGTTCTCGGCGCCGTCTGCCGACCAGTGCAGCTCGTAGCTGGTTACGTCCGCTCCCCCGTCGTTGGACGGAGGGTCCCAGGTGAGGTCGATGGAGTTCTCCCCGTTGGCCGTCGCGCTCAGCGTTGGCGTGCCGGGAACGGCCGGCGGGGTCGTCGCGCTTCGTGTCGCCGACCACGAGCCCTCGCCCGGAGTTGCGCCGTTGACCGCCCTGATGCGGTAGTGACGCTCGGTGCCGGGGCTGAGGCCGGAGTCGTCATGGGACGTGTCCGTCGCAGACAGGTTGGTCAGATTGGTCCAGCTTCCGGTGCTGCCGTCGGCAGACCACTCCAGCTCGAAGCGGATTATGGCCGAGCCGTTGTCCGCCGGGGTGTTCCAGCTCAGCTCGATCGTGTTGGCGTCTGTCGCGCTAGCCGTGAGGTTGGGCCGGCCCGGCACTCCGGCGAGCGTCGTCGCAGACGCGTACGGCGGCTCAGACCAGACGCTCAGTCCCCGGGCGTTGCGCGCCGCAACACGGTAGTAGCGCGTGGTACCGAAGGACAGGCCGGTGTGTTTGAGGGTCAGCGTGTCGCCGTCCGACGTGCTGCCCGCGCTGCGCCACGTTGTGGTGGTCGAGCCGTCTGCGGACCACTGCACCTCGTAGCGGGTGATGGGCGTGCCGCCGTCGTCCGCCGGAGCCAGCCACGACACGTCGATCGCACTGTCGCCGTCGGGAACGGCGCTCACGCCGGTGGGCGGCCCGGACTGTCCGGGCGGATCGGTCTTAGCGCTCACCGCGTCAGACCACATGCTGTGGCACTCCCTCAGTGGATCTATGTCGTCGCACATGTTGGTTGCCCTGAGGCGGTAGTACCTGGTGGCGCCACCTGTCAGCCCGGTATCAAGCCATGACGTGGCGTTCGCGCCGAGCGTCGCGCCGCTGTCCGACCAGGAGTCCTCCCGGCCCGTGTCCGACACCTCAAGCGTGTAGGAGACGATTGGCGAGCCGTTCTCGATCGGCTTCGTCCAGCTGACGAGTATCTCCTCGCGGCGCTTGGCCGTGTTGGGGGCGGCGTTCACAATGGGCTTGTCGGGCGCTCCGGCGGTGGCGGTTACAGTCTCGACCTCCTCCACCATGCCCGTCTGTGGGGCGGACCACGGCCCCGCGACCAGCTGCGCGTTCACGGCGCGTACGTGGTAGCACATCTCGTCGCCGGGCTCCACGCCGACGTCGACGTGTGTCGTGCCGGCGACCTTCGTGCCCGTCGCCCCCGGGGGCGGCGCCTGGCACGGCGGGTCTGACGACCTCACCTCGTAGTGGGTTACCGGCCAGTTGAGCACGGTGTCCACGGCGTCCCACTCCAGGGAGATGGCGGCGGTATTGGTGTCGGGTGTCTTGAGCGCCGGCAGGTTGGCGCCGGTGCCGGCCCTCGCCGTGGTCGTGGCGGAATCATTGTCGCTGATGTAGTCGTAGTATTTGGCCGTGTGCCAGGACCTGGTGGTCGTGGCTGTGCAGGCCGCCATATCGGCGGCGTCGAAGTCGTTGCCACCGCTGTCTAAGCAGACGGAGTAGTCCTGAGTGTTGGTGATGGAGGCGGTGATGGTGGAGCTGGCAGCCGCGCTGGTTATGATGGTCAGAGTCTCCCCGTCGCGGCGGTTGATGGCCTGCTGGTAAACAGGCTCACGCATCTCCCCGATGTCCCATACCCCCGTGCTGGTGGCGAAGGCGCCCTTTGTGGCCGAGTGGGACACGTAGTCGCTGTCGTTCAGGCCGGTCACCGTAACCTGGACGTCGGGGGCGTCGTCAGGGCCGTTGTTCAGAGCGACGATGGTGAAGGCGCGCTGGTCTGAGGGCACGTCGGGGTTGGGTCCGCCGTCCCGCACCTCCAGCTCCGCTACAGGGCCGACGTGGAAAGTGTAGCGCCCCGTGGCCTCATATACTACGTCGTCCGTGGTGGTTGCAGTGCCATTGTTGTTCTCGGTCTCTTGGGTAAAATCTACAATGTATGTACCCAGATCTTCGAATACTATGTAGGTGCTTAAGGCTGCTCTAAATGACTGCTGTATCGCCGTAAGGCCAGCTGCGGGAAACTGGGTTTGGGTCCCGGTATCGAGAAACACAAAATCGCGGTTGTTGTCATTTCTGATCGAGAGGTTGGCCCCGGTGGGCAGTTGCACGGACGCTATTTTCCACAGAAAATGAGTCCAGTCGGCTGATGTGAGGCGGCTCTTGTCAATTGATGTTGAAAACCCGGCATCTGCGGAAGACCACCACCTGTCGCTGCCAGTCTTCACCCGGCCCTCTGGATCCCTTATGTGTATGACAACATTCCCCGGATCCATTATGGCGTCATCGCGGGCAATTCCTGCGAGCCGGGCACTTGCCCCGCCGTTGACTACCAATTCCACCGTGTCAGCGCTGGAACAGGGATAAGTGGAGACTCCAACACAGGGGTAGATGGTAAACAGTTCCGTCTCCCCCTCCTGCAAGAGGGTTACCGGGTCCTCCCGAAGGCAGATCTCGGCGCTGGTGTAGGAGCCTGGTCTGACGTCCACGGCGATATTGTCCGGGCGCTCCGCCGTAAGCTCAGCGGTGAGGCACAGGTCAGAGCGAGCGACGCCGCCCGGCAGCGGGTTGTCCAGGGTGGTCGACAGCTCCAGGTTCCTGATATAAGTTGGATCCTCTAAATCAAAGGCCCAGTCCCATGTCCGGGTCAAGCCCGTAGCCGCGGCGAAAGTGCTCCCGGTGGGCGGTGTGGTGGTGGAGGTTGGGGTCCCCATGCCGTCGTCCAGCTTCAATCGCAGTTTGGCGCCGTAAACAGAAGCTCTATTGCCTCCAGGGCTGCGTACCTGGAAGCTGAACTTCACGGTATCGCCGGGGTCGGGGAGGAGGTCATCTACGGTGGCCTCCTCCAGCCAGTATTGCCCAATCGGGGCTCTGTTGTTGACTGAACTACTCTGTGTGGTCAGGATCCAGCCAACGTCGGTATTGTCGCCCTTGAAGCGCTCCTCTTCCTCAGGGACCGTGTTGCTGATCTCCGCACGGGCGGGGACCGTCCACTCGTCGTTGAGGGCACTGCAACACGGCAGCCCCGACGCCAATAGAGGGCGAATAGCAATTTCAGCTTCCTCGCCAGGCTCCAGGGCGCCCACGGTCCAGACCCCGCTGACGCAGGTTGTGCCCGGGATATTCCCGGAGCATGTTGTGCCGCTTTTCTGTTTGAATGGAGTGTCGGATCGAGAAGCGACCTGGTCTGCGAGTTCGATGTCCACGGTCACGCCATAGGCGATAGCCGTGCCAGTGTTCCTGGCTGTAAAGATATGGGCCAAGCCCTCCACCCTGATCTCGACGGACAGGTCCACATAGGTGTCGGCCTGGGCCTCGGCCGTTGCGGAAAACGCGAAGACCGCCCCGATCAGGGCGGCGACGAGCATAAGCGAGCCGGGAAGCCAGATGCCGGCCCTGCGCGCATTCCTACCCCTCGGGATCCGCACCGTGGGCAGTCCTCTCTCAGATGCTCGTCTCATGAATTCCAATGAGGCCCCCGTGGCGGAGATTCCTCCCGGGGGCCGTGGTCTGTCACTCCCTCAGTTGACGCCAGGGTCCGGCGCGCCTGGGGGGATTGTTCCGGTCATTCGTCGTTCCGTCAGTTGAACAGTGTGCTGTCGTTGTTCCCGAAGTGATAGGAAGTATCATATCGAGCCGAGCCTAATCTGAATAGGTTGAGTGTTGATGGGACGCTTATTTTGATACTATAGCTCAGTTTCGGATGGGATTATGCCCACTCCCGGCGGGTTTGTCAACGCACGTGGGGCGACTGGAGAGTGTGTCGGCTTGGCAGGCGGTGTTTTCGCCCCCGGATCGGGTTCGGGGCAGGGGCTGGGGGGGGCTGACGTGGGGTGGGTACTCGAGGTTTTCACCCCCGGATCAAGTCCGGGGCAGGCTCTCACCCCAGCCCTCTCCCTAAGGGAGAGGGGGCCGCTGGTTGACATTCGTAGCTGATTGCCTCATTTACCGACCCTTGTCAGCCCCTGGATCGAGTTCGGGGCAGGGGGTGAGGGGGCTGAGTGGGGTGGGTAAGGGAGTACATACAAGCATGAGTGGCAACCAACAGACCCCCTCTCCCTCAGAGCCTGCCCCGGACTTGATCCGGGGGTGAGGGTGTAAGGTAAGATTCCCACTCTCCTCGAGGGAAGCAAGTGACACAGATTCCCAGAGTCAGAAAGCTAAGAGAACAGTCCACCGACGCTGAACGGCTGCTGTGGTCGAAACTCCGCGATCGTCGGATGATGAACTGCAAGTTTCGGAGACAGTTTCCGGTCGGGAGGTACATCGTGGATTTCGTGTGCCGTGAGTACAATCTCATCATCGAGCTCGACGGAGGTCACCACCGGGAACAGCAGCAATATGACGCGGTCAGGACAGAGTGGTTTCAGTCGCGTGGATTTGAGGTGCTCAGGTACTGGGACAATGTTGTGCTGACTGGGTTGGACTCGGTTCTGGAGTCGATTGGGGAGGTGCTGAGGAGGCGCGGGGCAGAGTATTTAGCCTAGCCCCCGGATCAAGTCCGGGGCAGGCTCTGAGGGGGCTTACTGGGGGGTATTCGTGGTTTTCACCCCCGGATCGAGTCCGGGGCAGGCTCTCACCCCAGCCCTCTCCCTTAGGGAGAGGGGGCCGTTGGTTGGTATTTGTGCTTGCCTGTAGGCGCTTACCTACTCCTGTGAGAGCCCTCACCTCCGGATCGAGTCCGGGGCAGGGGCTGAGGGGGCTGAGTGGGGTGGGTATTCGAGGTTTTCACCCTCACCCCAACCCTCTCCCTTAGGGAGAGGGGGCTGTTGGGGTAGGGGCTGAGGCCGGTTCCGGCGCGGACTCAGGTGCGGAGACTCACATCCTGCGTCTCAGGAAGATGGGCCAGATGGTGCAGGACACGGCTATCGCCGCCAGTCCGAGTACGACGGCGATCCTGTAGGTGTCCTGGAAGGCGAGGATGAACGCCTGGTCCTCCGGCAGCGACACCCCTCGGGCGCCGACACGGGCCGAGAAGATCGCGCCCATTATCGCCACGCTGAACACGGTGCCCAGACCTCGGGACAGGCCCATGATGCCGCCGCCCATGCCCAGACGGTCCGGGGGCATCGATCCCATGATCAGGTTGGCGTTTGCAGACTGGAACAGGCCGGTGGCAACTCCAACGCCGAGGAGTCCGACGGCAACCTGCACCACGCTGGAACCCGCATCCAGCACCGACAGGGACACCATGGCTGCCGTCGCCACCGTCAGCCCTCCCGTGATGGTGTAGGCCGGTCGCCACCGGTCCGAGAGCCACCCGCCCACAGGTGAGGCAAGGGTGGTGGCCACAGTCATGAGCATCAGCAGCAGTCCCCACACGCTTGCGCTCGTACCCAGCGACTCCACCACGAAGAACGGCAGCAGGAACCAGTTCACGAACGTGGACACCATCGCCAGCATGGAGACCACCAGCGCGGGCGCGAGTACCCTGTTTCTGAGCAGCGAAAGCTGGAGAATCGGGCGCGGCGCCCGTCGCTCCACTCTCACGAACATGGCGACTCCCGCAATCGCCACGATGCCAAGCCCGGGGACGTACAGCTCAGTCCAGCCGCTCCTGCCGCCGAGTGAGAACATGAGGATAAGCGCGCCGACCGCTGTGAACAGCGTGGTAGATCCCCATAGATCGAAGCCCCGGGACCGTGTTGGAATCAGCCTATTCACCCTCACCCCAACCCTCTCCCTCAAGGGAGAGGGGGCTGAAGAACCGCCGGTCAAGGGAGAGGGGGCTGAAGGACTGCCGGTCTGCCCTGAGTCGTCCGGTAGCCTCAGCAGAGTCGCCGAAAACGCTATCGCCATGAGGCAGAGCGGGACCCTGCCCAGGAAGATAGCCCTCCAGCCGAATGCGTCCACCAGCGCGCCGCCGCCGAGCGAGCCGGCCATCATGCCGAGCGTGCCAAGAGCGGCCATGATGCCGAGCGCCCTTCCCCTGAACTCGGACGGGAACAGCCTCGTCACTATCGCGGGGGCCAGCACCATGAGCAGTCCGTTCCCGACCGCCTGGAACACGCGCAGCCCGAACACGAGGCCGAGACTCTGCGCAAACCCGATGGCGAAGACGGCTATCGTGTACGCGATCAGCCCGATCACGAACATCCGCTTGAGGCCGAAGGCGTCCGCGGCGCCGCCAAGTCCGAGGTGCATGGCGGTGCTGCTGCCCACGTACAGGATGATGATCCACTGGATCGTGACCGCGTCGGTCCCGAAGCTGTCGGTGATGTTCGGTAGCGCGACGTTCACGGTGATGTCGAGCGACGTGAGGAACATCCCGGACGCCGCCGCGACCAGTCCTATCCACTGTGCCCTGGAGGAGATTCGGCTTTCGCTGGTGTCTAGCATGGCCTGTGTTTCGCTGGTATGGCGGTAGCGGGCGGTTCGCGAACCGCCCCTACGGATGCTGCGCCACCTTCGGCTGACTCTCAGATTTGACATGGTAGGTTCTGTATGCTTGACTCTCAAGCGAATTCTCGCGAGGGGACACGCGCACAATGGACTGTACTCACATCGCTTCAGACCTCCAGGACCGGATACCGCTGGAGAAGCCTCCCATTGGGCTTGCCTTCGTGTCGGAGCAGCCTGCGGAGGTCTCCAGGACCGGCAAGGCCGTTCCGTCCAGCTGCGCCTTCTGGGCTGAGGCGGAAGGCGGCGTGTTCTACGCCGCAGACGAGGACCACTATAACTGCACGCTCGGCACGATGGTCATGGGATTCGAGCTTCCCGAGGAGCAGATGAATACCCTGATGAGCGAGGTCGGCATGATGTGCGAGATGGAGTACGTCAGGGAGGAAGAGGTCCCGAACGTGCCGAAGGTGGAGAAGGCGTCGAGCGGGATAGTGTACGGCCCGCTGGCGGAGATGCCGGTGGACCCGGACGTGGTCCTGCTCTGGGTGAAGCCGAGTCAGGCCATGGTGGTCAACGAGACGGCGGGACAGATGAACTGGGCCGCGTCTCCGGCTGGAGTGTACGGACGACCCGGCTGCGCCGCGATTCCAGTCGCGCTGTCGCAGGGGAACGTATCACAGTCGTTCGGCTGCACAGGAATGCGAATCAACTCCGGCATATCGGACGAGTACATGCTGATGGTCGTCCCCGGAGACAAGATCGAGTCGCTTGCCGGGTCGCTGTCGCAGGTGACCGACGTCCACGACAAGCTGACAGCCCACTACGAACAGAAGGCGGCGGCGATCAGCTGACAATCGACAACTACACCAGTGATCCGAGAGAGACCAAAATGACAGAAGCAACCGCACCAGAACAGTACCGTGGCTCGCTGGCCATTCCCAACCACGACGACCGCATGGGCGTGACCGTCGTCATCGACAGGTCGGACGCCTCAGTCACGCTGAAATTCGACGAGCCCGTGGCCGGCTCCGCGGAGTGGCACGGAGAGAACGTGCTGCTTCTGGACAGGCCCAGGTACCAGGAGATCCAGTTCGCGACGACGGACCTACCCGTCGAGACAGTCCAGCTAACCTGGAAGATGAACCAGTCGAAGCTCGACAACACGATCGCAGGTGTCGTGGTGGCGAGGCCGAATACGGTGCGTGTGCGGGGTGAGAAGGGGTTTATTCTGACGCGGGTATAGGGGGGTGAAGATCGAATACAGCAAGACTGCTGATGCTCTGTACGTCTACTTTCGTGAGATTGAGGTCGCACGAAGTAAGGATGTACAAGATGGGGTCGTTGTGGACTTCGATGATCACGGACAGATTGTTGGTATTGAGATCCTGGACGTTAGCTCGAAGCTCAGTCTTGCGGACCTCACTAATGTCAGCATTGAGAATCTTCCAGTGGAGATGGCTGAACCGACGGTTTAATAGGATCCAGACAGGGAACTCTCGGTTTCGACCTCCACGATGCCGATCTTCGCAGGTAGTTCGACACCCACGTCACAAAACCGTGTAGAAGCCGCCACGCCATACTCCGTGAGGACATCGTTATGGTGGGCTTCAGCCTGCTCAAGTGACATCCTTGGCTCTGGGAGCGGCTCGCCGCATACCAGCAAATCCTCGATGTGAATGGCGATCACTTCACTAATAGTCCTATGCACGTCTTCGAGTGACTCACCAGTACTGACACACCCAGGCAGGTCAGGCACATACGCGGAGTAGTTTTGGGGAGCTTGCTCGAACACCACCGCGTATTTTAGTTTCATAGTCTTCCTTCCTTGATCCCTGGTCGCCACTAGTCCTTGTTTCACTTGGCCATATGGAGAACCCTCGACTACAACAGCACCGCTCAGATTCGGTAGACTCGATCGGCTGCCGTCTCTGGCACTCATTTGGAAACTCGCAAAGATACTGATAGGAATGAAGTGGTGAAAGAGTTCATGGGTAATGCCGGCTCCAGTCGATTGGCATTACCCTTTATCCCATCATCATTTTGATTTGGCCATCTGCTGTCTTTCCAGATACCGCATCCCTGAGCTTCTTGCCTAGCTCGTGCTTGCTTCCAAAAACAATGTGGTAGAGCGGCGTATTGTTTGAATTGGTGACTGGTCTGTCATCGACCGTGTAGTGGTAGCCGATTCTTCGTAATTCTCCCTCGTAATGGTCCAATAAGGTTCGGGCATCTGGAACTTCATGCGTCTTCGTTTTGAAGACCTCACGGTGGTCGCTGCGTAGGTTCAGAAACGAGTCCATTCTGCGAGATGGTTCCCACCACCTTCTCTTCATATCCCCAATGTTGAAATTTATGAGGATGTCTAGCCGACGGCCTCTGGTCAATTTCGTGAGGTTTTCAAAAGAGAAGTCCTAGGCCCATGGGTCTAAGAAAGCGAGCCCCAGAGACAGCCCCGCAGGGGGTAGCTTCCGCAAGATTACGTCTATCGTCTCGTCTGCGTATCCTGTGAAATAGCGGACTGCTCCCTCAGATAAGTCCATTCTTTCGACTCGCTCTTTCAAAGCATCAACGGCCCGCTGGTCTTGGTCGGCGAAGAAATAGTGAGAGAAGGGCACACCTGCGGCAATTGTCGGAGACCCGTCCGTCTCCTCACCTGAGTTCCTAATTACGCACTTTCCTGGTCCGCAGAATGGGTCACCGTAGTAAAGTCTTCCCGGCCACTTATTCTTCATGGCTTTTGTGAAGATGTCTGTTATGTTTCGGAGTGCATACTCCTTCTCTCTGGCGTGTGCGGCTACGCTCAACGCTGGAAGTCCGTCCGACGCAGTTACGAGTTCCTGTCCTCGGTCGCTTATATTCACCAGATATCAGCCTCCTATTGTTGCTGAGTTTCCGCTGTCTAATCTTGGTCCGGCATTTCTCGCCACAGCCGCCCATCGCCTATGACTGCTTGATCACCACCACGTTTATTTCGCACACCGCCCAGCTGTTTCAGGAAGAAAGCTACGCCAGCGCTGTTGGATTGGTCCCGGAGGTCGCGTACCCAATCAATGTCCATAGGCCGAGCTCCCGGTCCGCTCTCGCCTCCGACAATCACCCAGTTAACTGCACCGCTATCCAGCCATGAAGAGAGGTCAAGCCGCTCAAGCAGAGGTTCAGCGGATACGAAACGCACCTGTGCTGGGAGACGGTTCAATACCGTGAGCCTCGGAGCGTACTTCTGGCTTTCTACCGATGTACCAACCCATATTCTCGGTGGCCAACCATCGGGAAAGTGTTGCTGGTGCTCCCTCCACCAAGCAACTGCCCTTCCAGGTCGCTTGGTTAGCACTTGGAAGACATGCCCTCGCTGGTCAGTGGCTTCCGCCATCACTGAGAACATTTGAAGGACATAGTCGAACGGTACTTGCGGGTGGAACACGTCGGACATGCTGTTAACGAAGACGCGCCTTGGCTTTTTCCATGAGAGCGGAGCTTGCAATCGCTCGGGTAGCAGGCGAACGTTGTCGGGGCCGGTTTCGTACCCTGGGACGCCCATGCCACGGAGACGTGGATAGAGAGCAAACATGTAGCAATGGTCGCAACCTGGCGACACGCGGGTACAACCAGTAACCGGGTTCCACGTTTCATCGGTCCACTCAATTGTGGATGGCATCAGTCAACCCATTGCTCTATTGGCGCTTTAGCACGCATGTTTGCTCACTGTGAAGGCCATTGTAACCTAGTCTCCTTCTGCAACTAAAGAGCGACAGCTTATCGTAACCGTCCCACCGATGGTGTGAGATGTTGGGAGTTGATTCAAAGAGTCAACTGCGACCAGTGTTCGTACTCGTGACTAGGCAGCGATCAGCTCGCCGAGATCGAGTCCCTCCTGACCGCTCCATACCCATTGCGTCAGTCCCAGTCCATTCATCATCCCCTGCTCGCTCTTGTACCCCCTGACTGTCTTATACCTGACCTTGCTCCTTCCTATTGTCCTTTCAGTACAGTTGTTGGTCTGCGGCATACCTCTCACTCGCTGGTGACATGTCAGAGAGCGCCACTTCTCACACAGCTCCACCACCAGCCGGTGAAGCTTCGGTTGTCTGCGAACGCGATGCTCCATGTCTAGCAGTTCTCGACCTCCTTCCCTGGGCAACTCAGTCAGCAGAAGCCATATCCTCGACTTGTGCCGGTCCCATCCGTCTATCTCCCTGAGTCGATTCCACACCCATTTCCTGACGTGTGCAATACACACCTGGTGGTCCACTCCCAGGTGTTCGACCACCGGCTTGTAGGCATTTAGATCGTCGGTCACCATCGACTCCACACCGAACCGGCTCACGTATCCACTGAGCCACTCCACGAAGCCGTCACTGTCGCGTTTGACCAGCACGTCCACTCCCAAAAGTCGTCCACTTTCGGCATCTGTGACGAACCCCACCACCGTCTGCTTGCCCCTGACTTTGACAACAGTCTCATCGGCGCCCATCAACCTCACCCGATCACGATGTCCGCCTAACCACCCACCAAGTGCGTTCGTTCCGGCAGTCTGCACGTCACGCCATACGCTCATCCTCGACAGGTCACAGCCCAACGCGCCCAACAGATGACTCACCGAACGCAGCGACAGACCCAGGGCCCAACTCAACGCCGCCAGTGCCCTGAGTCTTTGACTCTGGTCGTGTTGGTCAACTCCCTGTGGGTAGTGTCTGAATGTGCGACCGCAGTCGCAACAACGGTACCTGTGAGCCGTAACCTCGCTGACGTAGAGGTCTCTGATGCGCTTTGTGACCAGCCCGTGCCGGTTCAGGTACACGCTGCCGCAGTATGTGCAGGCTGCCGGTCGCGTGTCTGGAGAGAGCTTGACCTGTGGAAGTGCGAATCTTACTCTGGGCATTGGCAGGGTCTCTTGGTCTGGGTCTGTTGTTGTAACCCAAACTCTACCAAGACTCCCTGCTCTCTTCTTTCCACACCGACTATGGGACGGTTACAGCTTATCTCGAATCCATCCCAGACTGATAGGAAATTCAAAGGACCACCGCCCTTCGACAAGCTCAGGACGAACAGGTGCGGGCAAGATGCCCGCGCTCTAAATGCGGGTACCCACGAATCTAGGACATGTTCCGGGCAGAAGATGTTTCGTGCAGCGGCCTTGGAGCAGGAGTATACTGGGGACACGCGACTGGGAGGCTCAAAAGCCTGAGCATAGGTGCAAATAGACGATGAACTCGCTCGACAGGATTACCATCGACCCCGCCGTCATGGGCGGTAAAGCATGTATTCGAGGCATGCGTGTAACGGTCGGCACTGTAGTTGGCCTGCTGGCAGCCGGTCGTTCACCGGTGGAGATATTGCGAGCCTACCCGTATCTTGAACAAGAGGATATTGACCAGTCTCTGGCATACGCTGCATGGAGGCTGGAGGAACGCGAAGTGCCTCTCTCAGCTTCATGAGGCTGAAACTCCTCATCGACATGAATCTGTCTCCCGAATGGGTACAGGTTCTACGGAAGCACGGGTGGCAGGCAGTGCACTGGTCTTCCGTGGGCGACCCTCGAGACAGCGACGAAGAGATCATGGATTGGGCGGTCACTCACCAGCACGTTGTGTTCACTCATGATCTGGACTTTGGCACGATGCTGGCACTCTCCCATGAGACGGGGCCAAGTGTGCTCCAAATCCGAACGCAGGACACTCTGCCGGACTATCTTGAAGGATCGGTAATCGCCGCCCTGGTTCAGCATGAGGCCGACTTGTCGGCCGGGGCATTGGTCGTGGTTGACGAGAGCCGGAGCAGGGTCCGAGTGTTGCCAATATGAGATCATCTGCTTGGCATTGCCGCGTGCGTGATCTGACGGCTACAATTTGTGTATCGGGTGGTCGGCTTTGCTGGGCATTGATGGCTCGATTCTCGGAGGGGTGGCCGAGTGGACGAAGGCACCTGTCTTGAAAACAGGCATACGTTAAGCGCGTATCGCGGGTTCGAATCCCGCCCCCTCCGCCAATCCGACGCCTTTCCACACAGACCCATTTTCGAGGAGTGAGTGGAGAGGAGTTAGGAGTGAGAGCCTCCCTTCCCAACACGGGACTGGGACTAATGCAACCTTCTCTCCTGTTCATCTACTAGGCCGTGACCGCGCGCCCTGCGCTACAATGTCCTGCGGACAACAACCAACACGGAGCTAATCTATGAAGATCCATGAGTATCAGGCGAAGGAAGTCTTCGCGAAGTATGGAATTCCGGTGCCGGAGGGGCGCGTGGCGACCTCGCCGGACGAGGCTGCGGAGATAGCGGCCGACATCGGTGGAACGGTCGTCGTGAAGGCGCAGGTCCATGCGGGCGGGCGCGGCAGGGCCGGCGGCATCAAGCTGGTCGACTCGCCTGGGGCTGCTGCAGAGGCAGCCGAGGCTATGCTAGGTATGACCCTTGTCACGTTCCAGACTGGGCCTGAGGGCGTGCCGGTCAGCAGCGTGCTTGTGGAGGAGGCCGTTGAGGTCGAGTCCGAGATGTACGTGGGCATGGCTGTCGACGGCGCGGCTGAGGGCATAGTCGTCATCGCAAGCGCGGCTGGGGGCATGGAGATCGAGGAGGTCGCGGAGACCACTCCGGAGAAGATCCTCACGGTCGCTATTGATCCGGTGCTCGGGCTGCAGCCCTTCCAGGGACGCAGGCTCGCGTACGGGCTCGGAGTCGCAGACTCGCTGAACCGGCCTGTCGCCGGTCTGATGGCCTCGCTGTACAAGCTGTTCGAGGAGAACGACTGCTCCCTCGTGGAAATCAACCCTCTCGGTGTCACATCGGACGGCCGCGTGCTGGCGATGGACGCCAAGATCAACATCGACGACGACGCGATGTTCAGGCACCGGGACATCGTTGAGCTGCGAGACGTCGAGCAGGAAGACGCGCTCGAGGTCGAGGCCGGAAAGTTCGACATCAACTACGTCAAGCTGGACGGCGACGTGGGCTGCATCGTCAACGGCGCAGGACTCGCCATGGCGACGATGGACGTCACCCACGCGGCCGGAGCGTCGCCAGCCAACTTCCTCGACATAGGAGGCGGCGCGGACGAGGAGAAGTGCGCCAAGTCGCTCGAGATCGTGCTGTCGGACGAGAACGTGAAGCGCGTCCTGGTTAACATCTTCGGCGGCATTCTCAGGTGCGACGTTGCCGCGAGGGGATTCGTCATGGCCTCGGAGCGCGCGCCGGACAAGATGCGCCCAATGGTCGTGCGGATGCTCGGCACCAACTCGGACGAGGGCCGCGAAACACTCGCCAACTCCGGCCTGGACGTCGTCCTTGTCGACGACCTCAACCAGGCCGCAGAGGCCATTCGCAAAGCCGGGTAGGGGGCACTATGACAGCAATCAAGAAAGACCTGGCTCCCGTCAGCGGTATCATAAATGTGCTGCTTGAGCACAAGTACACGTTGCTAGATAGAACTCCCACGTGTTGGGTGTTCGAGTCCAAGCATCCAGAAACATATGCGTTCGTCCTACCCGCCACCAAGAGGCATGTCTCCATTGAGATCGTGCACAACGCGCTCCGCTCAGAACCGCTGGACATCGACGCCTTAGTCGAGCAGTCGGTCGAAAAGTCTGATGAAGAAGCCGCCAGGCGGTACTACGCTGGAGAGGAGCCAGTGGTGATCGACGAGGAAGAGGCGCTAAGAGTGCTTAGAGAGACACCCCATAGACGTGTTGAGATTTCTGAACATGACATGAAGGTCATACAGGAGTTTACTGACCGCATCGCCGAGGAGTCACGCACGATCAGGGATGAGGACCGCGTCGACATTTCCGGCAATCTCAAGTACTACCTCTATGGTGGAGAGTAGTTCATTCAGGGCAGATCCTCCGGCGAAATCTTTATCGATGCCAGCTTCTGGTTGGCCTACGCAAACCCCAGGGACGGGAGGAGTCGATTGGCCAACCGGATTTGGAATGACTTATCTCGACAACGGTCAAGCCTCGTAACGACGAACTGGACTCTCTACGAAGCACTCACGAATCTTAACAGCAGGCGCATCGGAAGACATGATCTGGCCGAAAGACTCTTCGACGTAGCAAGACGAAGGGCATTGATAGTCGACGCCTCACAATTCGAGCAGCAGGCGCTGGACATCTTCGTCTCCCACTCCGACAAGCGGTGGAGCGTAGTCGACTGTGCAAACTTCGTCTGCATTCGTGAACGCGGGACATCCCACGCGCTATCATTCGACAGAGATTTTGCCCAGGCTCAAAACGAATTCGCGTTTCAGGTCCTGGGGCTCAGGAGTTAACAGATGAGCATACTGGTAGGCAGGAACACCAAGTTGATGGTGCAGGGCATCACCGGGCGCGAGGGCAGCTTTCATGCGATGCGCTGCCGCGAGTATGGGGCGGACCTCGTTTCGGGCGTCACTCCGGGGCGTGGCGGCCAGATGTTCGATGACGATGTCCCCATCTACAACACGGTCGAGCAAGCCGTCGACGAGACCGGCGCGAACGCTGCGCTGATCTTCGTTCCGCCGCCGTTCGCTGCCGACGCCATAGTCGAGTCGATCGACGCTGGAATCGACGTGATCGCGTGTATCACCGAGGGGATCCCCGTCATGGACACCGTGCGCGTCGTCCGGTACCTGAAGGGTAAGTCCACGACGCTGATCGGCCCCAACTGTCCGGGTGTCATATCTCCCGGCGAGGACTTCAAGATGGGCATAATGCCCGGGCACATCCACAAGGCTGGTCGCGTGGGCGTCGTCTCGCGCAGCGGCACGCTGACCTACGAGGCCGTGGGACAGCTGACCGATCTTGGAATCGGACAGTCCACGTGTGTCGGCATTGGCGGCGACCCGGTCAACGGCTCATCGTTCGTGGACATTCTCAGGATGTTCGAGGACGACGATGACACCGACGCAGTCGTGATGATCGGCGAGATCGGCGGGACGAGGGAGCAGGAGGCGGCTGAGTTCATCGGCAGCGACGAGTTCACCAAGCCGGTCGCCGCGCTGATCGTCGGGCAGAGCGCCCCTCCGGGCAAGCGCATGGGGCACGCGGGCGCGATCATCACCGGCAGCGCTGGACGCGCCAGCGAGAAGGTCAAGGCGCTGGCGGCGGCTGGGGTGAACATCATCCCTGCGCCGGGGGAGATTGGGGTGACTGTCCAGGAGATGGTTGGGAGTTAGCGTAGGTACTCACACACCATGTGGTAAGCTGTAAGGTGAGTACCGTGAACAGACACTTCTCACAGGTGAGGTTTACAAAGAAAGCCGCTTGGAGTTAGCCACAGACCGCGACCTGGAAGTCTTGATCGACAAGCTTCCGACCCACATACAGTCGCCGCTTCGCGACAGGGATGACCTCGACCACCTCCTCGAAGTAGTCCTCGACCTCGGACGAGTGCCGGAGGCGCGCTTCAGGGATGAGAGCGTCATTCTCAACCCCGACGAGGTCACGGCCGACGACATCGAGCACACGATCGAACGCATCGGTCAGTTCGGCGAGGACAACCGCGCAGGCATCGAACGCACGCTTCACCGCATCTCCGCGATACGCAACCGCGCTGGAGTCGTCATCGGCCTGACCCTCAGGGTCGGACGCGCCGTGTACGGCACCATCCGTGTTGTCGAAGACCTCATCATGTCCGGCAAGAGCGTGCTGCTGCTGGGCAAGCCTGGAGTTGGCAAGACCACCATGCTCAGAGAGGTCGCGCGAGTGCTGGCTGACGATGCCCATCGCCGCGTGATCGTCGTGGACACGTCCAACGAGATCGCAGGTGACGGGGACATTCCCCATCCCGCAATCGGACGCGCCCGCCGGATGCAGGTGCCGTCGCCCGCTCTGCAGCACAACGTGATGATCGAGGCTGTCGAGAACCACATGCCGGAGGTCATCATCATCGACGAGATCGGCATCGAGCTCGACGCCAACGCCGCCCGCACGATCGCCGAGCGCGGCGTGCAGCTCGTGGCGACCGCACACGGCAACACGCTCGACAACCTGGTCATGAACCCGACGCTGTCCGACCTGGTCGGAGGCATACAGTCGGTGACGCTGGGCGACATCGAGGCGCGACGCCGGCGCACCCAGAAGACGGTGCTGGAGCGGCGCGCTCCGCCTACGTTCGACGTGCTGGTCGAGATCCAGAGCTGGACGGAAGTCGTCGTCCACCCGGACGTGGCTGATACCGTGGACAGGATGCTGAGAGGCTACCCGATCACACCAGAGCAGCGCACGGTCGCCGCCGACGGCTCTATCACGAAGACGCGCCCGCAGGTCGCACAGGGCCAGAACGGGGCGTCCTCGCAGATAAGAGGCCTGCCTTTCAACAGCAACGGCGACTGGGGCAATGGCAACCGGCGTGGGGACCCAGCACCCGAAGAGAGGAAGCCCACTCCTCCCGCCAAGGTCACGCATATCATGCCGTACGGCGTGAACCGGGGTAAGCTGCAGCAGGCGGTGCGGCACACCAACTCGCCGGTCGAGGTCGTCGACAACCTGGCAAGCGCGGACCTGCTTCTGACGACGAAGAACTACTACCGGCGCAAGACCAGCCAGCTCCAGTCTGCCGAGCAGAAGGGCAAGCCTGTGTATGTGCTCAGGCGCAACACGACCTCGCAGATCGAGCAGTTCGTCAAGGCGGTCACCCGCGACAAGCGACACGGCCGGCACGACCAGGCGCTTGATGAGGCCATGCGTGAGGCCGAGGATGCGGTCAGCCGGGTACAGTTGGGCGAGCACCAGGTCCAGCTCAGCCCGCGTGGTGCATACGCCAGACACGTCCAGCACGAGATCGCCGAGCAGAACGGGTTGACGTCGCACAGCGTAGGCAAGGAGCCTGGGCGCAGCGTCGTTATATACCCCAGGTAGGCTTGGAGAAAACTGCATTTATGTAATTGTCCAGGAGTGAGTGGAGAGGAGTGAGAGCCTCCCCAAACCACCTCTCTGGACTCCGGCGAAGGCCGGAACCCAGCGGATTGAGGTCCTTCGACAAGCTCAGGACGAACGAATGTCGGTTTACCTGCCCTTCTCAGCCCATCAAGGGAGAGGGGGCAATGCAATTGTCTTCTGGTTGCCGCAAGGAGTGGCTGATTGGCGCTGTTTATTTCATTTGAAGGTGGGGAGGGCTCCGGCAAGAGCACGCAGGTGGACCGGCTAACGGACAAGCTCGCCGATGTCGGTGTTCCGACGCTGCAGCTCCATGAGCCGGGTTCGACCAAGCTCGGACTCCACATTCGTGGCCTGCTCAAGGGTCGACCGTGGCGGGGCGAGACCATTTCGCCTGAAGCCGAACTGTTCCTGTTTGCGGCGTCTCGCGCCCAACTGGTGACCAAGTTGCTTCAAAAGCAGATGGAGACCAAGCGGCTCGTCATCATCGCTGACAGGTACGCCGACTCGACCACGGCCTACCAGGGCTACGGCAGGAGGCTGTCTATAGAACTGGTCAATGCCACTAACAAGCTCGCCACACAGGGACTGATGCCGGACAAGACGTTCCTGCTGGACCTGACTCCGGACGAGGGCCTCAGGCGGGCTGGTTCGGACAAGCGTGAGTTCTCTGAGCTTGACCAGGACGGGAGGCTGGATGAGGAAGGCTCCAGGCGATTCGAGGAGGAGCCGCGGGCCTTCCACGAGCGTGTGAGAAGGGGCTATCTCAAACTTACTGAGGAAGAGCCAGACCGCTGGGTGATAGTCGACGCCAGCCGGGACGAGGACTCGGTGTTCGAGGCTATCTGGGGTCATATCCAGGGGCTGGACGAGTATCAGGAGATGCTGGCGCCTGTTGAGTATACAGATAGCGTCGAAAGCGACTCTCTGCAGGCGAGCCTGTTTCCGGTGTCGGACCGGAGTTCTTCTTAATGCAGTCACTGGATTACCGAGTGTCCCAACGCGGCCGATGGATTCCCGCTTTCGCGGGAATGACGGTGGGGGTGCGGGAATGACGGTGGGGGTAGAGAGTCCGGCACTCGCACTTAGATACAGTTCCAGAAGAAATGGCGCCTGAGATTCGGCCGGTTCCGAGGGGGGAGTGGACGGCGCTGGGCAGCGAGGGATCGCGGAACGTCGACGGCAAGGTGCTGATGATCCTGGACAACCTGACGGTCGCGCTGATGCGCTTTGGGCCGGATGGCGCTATTCCGGAGCGGGCCGCGCCCTACCCTACCGACGTCATCTGCGTCGAGGGTGGCGGGTTCACTGAGGTCTCAGGGGAGGAGGGCGAGCTGACCGCCGGGTTCAGGGTCCGCTGGCCGGCGAACGCTTCTCGCAGGCTGTGGACCGAGACGGAGTCGATGACCGTGCTGGTGGTAGAGCACTTCCGACCGTCGTAGCCGACTTCTGTTTCGACCGGACGCTTCCGGCCACGTAGCTTACGGCGCCTATTACCGTGCCCGCTCCGGCGATTGCGAACGTGGCAGCCGCGCCGGTCACCGCGCCGAGAGGCCCGAACGCGAACGCTCCGCCTGAGCCTCCTATGTCCCAGCCGGACTGAAGAGTCGCCAGCGCGGAGCTCCGCTCGCGCGGGGGCACCCTGTCTACTATCAGGGACTGCATCGCGGGCTGGATCATCCCAAAGCCGAGTCCTGCGAAGAATCCGGACGCCATGAACAGCAGCCGGATCTCGGCGGTCGCGAGTATGAACATGCCAGCCGCGACGATGAGCAGTCCGGGCACGATCACCGCGCCCCTGCCGAGCCTGTCGGAGACCGTGCCGGAGATCGCCAGAGATACCATCGAGGTGACCGAGTACATCGTGAAGTACAGGCCGGGGTTGCCGAAGTTGCGCTCCTCTGCCAGCAGTGGGAGGAACGTCGTTACCGGCGCGGTGGTGATCGTGTAGGTTACGAACACGATGGTCGGGAACAGCGCTTGCCTGTTAATCAGCGGCACCTTGTCGCCCGACGCCCCCGGCTGCACGGGCAGGTTGATGCGCGCCGCAGACATGCCCAACACGGCGAAGCATCCCACGAAGCTGAAGGCGGCCGCGAAGATGAACGCGCTCCCGAAGCCGTAGTTCTCCAGCACCAGGAAGGCGATAGGCGGCGCGTACAGGCTTGCGGCAGAGATCGAGTTGCCCATGTAGCCCATCGCCTCGGCGCGCCTGTGTCCGGGCGCGAGGTTGGCTACGATCGTGGAGGTCGCAACGGGACACAATGCCAGTCCGACGCCCTGCAGCACTCTGGCAGGCACGATCAGCCACACGTCTACGGCAAGAATGTGGAGAAGCGTCGCGACCGCGAACACGGCGCATCCGGCGAACGCTATCCGCTTGGCTCCGAAACTGTACACCCACTGTCCGGCGAACGGTCTGACCCCAAGCCCGACGATGCCGAACGACCCGACGATTATGCCAAGCTGCCAGTCGGCGCCGCCGCGCTCGACGACGTACAGCGGGATGAGGGTAAACATCGCCGTGTACGACGCGAAGATGCAGTGTGCGACGAGCAGGTCGAGAACGAAGTCGCGCGTCCAGAGGCGGGCGGGTTCGGTGGGGGTCAAGTCAGGGGGCCTCCGGGAGGGAGTGCCGCCATTGAAGTTCGATCAGGAGATGGGAAGCGACCAGGGTGGTCTGTCGGATGCGGTTCACGGATACCATCATAGCGCAGTGACATTTAAGGCTGGTAACTGTTAACGGGGTAGTTGTGAGACTGTGTTAACTTAGTAGGCACCGCTATTCCGTCATTCCCGCGAAAGCGGGAATCCAGGGGTCTGGGGGCGCTTCGCCCGGGGGTGACCGACCAAACAGACACAGTCTCGTAGCTGTGTCTGTGTTGACACCAACGTGCTGCTCTATAGCATCAGCGCTCTTGACGAGGAAGACCACAAGCGCAGTCCCGCTCTCCAACTGCTCGGTGAGGAAGATCCGGCCGTATCAGCGCAGATCCTGGGCGATTTCTACAATCAGGCGACCAGCCCGACAATGCCGAACGACCCAAAGATTATCCCAAGCTGCCAGTCGGCCCCACCGCGCTCGATGACGTACGGCTGGATGAGCGTAAACATCGCCGTGGGCGACGCGAAGATGCAGTGTGCGACGAGCAGGTGGAGAAGGTAGTCAGAGCGTCCAGAGGTGGGCGGGGAGTCCTGGGGGCTGGGCGTCAAGTTCGGGGGCCTTGGGGCGAGGTTGACAACGGAGTCTGGAGAATTCAAATAAGCAGTGACTACTGGGTTCCATACATCAACGCGTTGCCTTGGGATTAACGATGCGGACTTCTATAACTGCTGGAGGTGGGGGACCTATGCCGTTGTGAATAGGAATGCTACTCTACCCACCACAACGAACTGAGTTCCTTGAAAGAATTCAAGGGCACCAGGGCTCTACTGAGTTTCTATTCGAAAACAGTTTCGCAGTGTAAGTGCTCGCCCAGGCAAGCTGGAGTCTCACCTAACACAAGGGCATGTGCTTCCCCATTTGGAACTGGACTCTAGGAAGTCGTTCGAATACTATCTTCCTCATATAGCCTAACGTCATCAAATGGAGATTTCCGAGGCATTGTATTGGTGTTAGGAGAACCCCCTTGGTCGTAACCCGTCCTACAGAAGACATTTCGTACAAATGGCGAAGCCTCGCGACCATCGAGAATCTTCATGAAATAGAAGATCTGAATTCCAAATATTCCTTCGCAGACATAGATTCTTTGCAACAAGAGTGGTTGCACCTTAAGTCTTCGGTCGAGCGCTCAGATCCAGAGGCCTATAAGGGTTTCAAAGAACGTCTCACTCGAAATATGGCGATCTATACCGGAATCATTGAAAACGTATACACAATTGAAAAGGGCGTTACACAGACACTGATTGAGAAAGGCCTAGACGTTAGCGTTATTGATCCTGACTCTACCAACATGAAACCAGATGAGCTCATAGCGATTCTTCAGGATCATCAGAACGCGATTGAAGGAGTACACCTCCAAATTGCGAATCGCCGTCCATTAGCAGGCTGCTGAAAAAGGCTTGCTGAAGCCTCGTTCTCCAGGTTGGCGGGATACAATGGACTCACCAGTCCAATCGCCCAGGAGAACACTCCATGAGAGGCCGCCGCAATCCCCAGTCCACCATGCTCGCATTCGTCAACCTCGACGAGCGCGTCCCACCGGACCATCCACTCAGGATCATCAAGGGAGTCGCTGACGGCGTCCTCGAGCACATGTCAGGCGACTTCGACAGTATGTACTCGAAGATCGGTCGTGCATCGGTGCCTCCCGAGCGTCTGCTGAAGTCTCTGTTGCTGATCTCGCTGTACTCGATCAGGAGTGAGAGAGCGTTCTGCCAAGAACTCGACTACAACCTGCTCTATCGTTGGTTCCTGGACATGGACCTGATGGAGCCGAGCTTCGATGCGACTGTGTTCACCAAGAACCGCAGAAGACTACTTCGTCACAAGGTGGGAAGGAAGCTGTTCGAGGAGGTGGCGTACGAGGCAGACCGTCGTGGACTGATGTCAGATGAGCACTTCAGTGTGGATGGGACGCTGATAGAGGCTGCTGCAAGCATAAAGAGCTTCAGGCGTCGTGATGACGACGATGACTCCATGGGCGATGCAGGAGTGCAGACGGAGGACTTTCGGGGAGCGAAGCTGACCAATGCTACCCACAGGAGCACGACCGATCCTGATGCAAGACTGATGAGGAAGGGTCCGGGCAAGGAGGCGAAGTTAGTCTTCATGGCCCATGCGCTGATGGACAATCGGCATGGGTTGGTGAGCGACTTCAGGTTGACTGAAGCGAACGGGAAGGCTGAGAGGGATGCCGCGCTGGAGATGTTGACGATGATCCCCGGGAGTCGGCAACTGAGTGTGGGAGCTGACAGGGGTTACGATACGAAGGACTTCGTCACCGAGTGCAGGGAACTCAACATCACACCGCATGTGGCCCAGAAGCGAAGGTGGTCGGCGATTGACGGGAGGACCACACGACATGAGTCATACAGAGCTAGTCAGAAGGTGCGAAAGCGGGTGGAGTCGATCTTCGGGTGGATGAAGACCGTTGGAGGGTTCCGCAGGAGTCGGTACATTGGGTTGGAGCGGACCGGACTGTGTGGTGAGTTGGTTGCGACGGCGTACAACCTGGTGAGAATGTCGAGGTTGATAGCCGAGCAAGAGGCCGAGGTGCCTGTCTTCAGCTAGTGTTCCGTGGTCGAGGTGCGCCACTCAGACCCCGATCGGGGCTCTGAGGGCGGCAAATGAGAGTGTCTCAGTTCGAAAATCACCGAAATGAAGGGTCTTATGCGGCCATCGCGCTCTCTACGCCGCGCTGATACCCGTTCTTCCGCAGCCTGTTAGATCTCAGTTTTATTCGGAACTTACACAGCACATTTCTTAAGCACGACCAAGAGATGCACGCGACAGAACTCGGTAACTTCAAGAGACTTGACAACTGGTCGTACCGGCAAGATGGCTCAGTTCATGAGTACTGCCCGCCTCTTCAGGTCGACAATGAACTTCAGGAACTGATTGAGTACTACAACCTTTATGACGCTGTAGGATTCCATCCGATTCTCTTGGGGGCTTGGCTACACCACAGATTCGTACAGATCCACCCATTTAGAGATGGAAATGGCCGCGTCGGGCGGGCGATTTTAACTTGGCATCTAGTAAAGAAGGAGTTTTTCCCCATTGTCGTTTCAGATCAACATAGAGATCAATACATAGATGCTCTAGAAGAAGCCGACGACGACAATCTGATCCCCCTCATTAAGCTATTTGTGGATTTAGAACGAGACATTATCCTTCAGGCACTCAGTAACGAAGTATCGGAGGTTCAGAAAGCCAGCGGGCTGGCAAGAGTGATAGAAAACATGCCAGTACGCGTGAACCGGAGACCAAGCGAACGAGTAAGACGTCAGGTCAACCATCTTGCTTCCGATTTACGTGCAAACGGTCTGGCCTTTTTGGATACCAACATAAATGGCGTAAAGGACGGAAGCAAGCAGAATGGCCTTGTGGAGGAGGGATTTAAGCATCAACTTAGGAGAAAAGGGTTCAAGATCACCCCACGCCTCAAGATAATCGACTCTGATCAGACGATCCAGAACCAGTATGACGAACACGTGCGAGCAGTTACATCAAGTACCAATTATCGCGTTAGCGAAGATGAGCCAATATATTACATTGCCTTGGAGTGGAATCCATATTCGGCAACGACTCCGCGCTTAGAATTCGTCACATGCCTTTATAATGTAGGTCGAGGTCTCACGGGAGTAATGGCTGCTACTGCAATCTACAGACTCTTGCCCGGAGCCTCTTTCATAGATTCTGAACAAGCTGCTGATATTGCCTTTCGAAGTTGCGTGGTTAATCAATTCAGTTTGACGTGGAAGCAGACAATGGATGAGACTGTGCGCGAATACTGCGAATGGCTACAGCAATGCTTAGCAGTTGCTGTCATGGATTGGCAGGAAAAAACGGAAAAGCCGATTGAAGCCCAATTGGAAGGATTTCGGGATTAGTCAAGTCTTCTTGAACTCATGGAGTCTGCCAGTCATTTGAAAACGTCTGAGCCCCAGCAAGGTATCTAGAAATGGGTTACAGCATTTTGGGCGAATGGTTGTTGCCCAA
This sequence comes from Dehalococcoidia bacterium, assembly GCA_965116415.1. Lineage (GTDB taxonomy): Bacteria > Chloroflexota > Dehalococcoidia > Lucifugimonadales > UBA1123 > VXRN01. Next base: position 2,557,718 of record OZ220693.1, on the reverse strand, counting down.
AGAAAAAGCTTGAAGTCTCGCTCTCCCTGTTCCGGGATGCAATGCTCTCGCCATGACCAGCCACCGATATAGACTGCCCAATAGAAGATGGTCGTAATTCTTAGACCAGCATGCTTACATTTGTGAACATCACCTAACTTCCTATGCAGAGTCGAGTCTTGAGTTACAGAAATGGTCAGTAAGCCCTTGTACTCCAGGCTCACTTCCTCTTAGAGATCTGCTGAAGGCATTATTGCTGTTGCTATTCTCGTTCGCAGCGTGAGTGCGTCCCTCTGAGAAACTGACTACAACTCGATCTGCCAGGTCTTCAAGTATTGGGACTGATTGAGATAGGCTTCTGTCCGTCGGTGTTCAATAACTACAAGTGCTCCTTCCACTCAGAGTGAGAAGGGATATGCTCCAGTAGATTGCCCATAAATTCTGTCCGTCATGGCACCAGGATTTCAATACCGGCCACCCAAAGAAAGACTCTGCTGCGACTATCAGGGAGTTCGGGCTTCGCTAGCCTGCCAGTGTTCTAGACCATGTATATTAGTCTGAAGTGAGTTCATCACTGTCGGGTTCTGGAGAGTTGCATTAGGCCTGCGTATGAGGTATCACCCTTACTTACCGAGATGATTCGGCAATTGGTCACGGCTAGAGTCCAGATGCGATTCCCATCCTCAGGGTGGAGGAAACGCATTGACGGCGTTGTTCAGTGATGACAGCGTGGCTTCATGCGTGTTGGCCGTCGGCAGCATTAACTGGTGGCGGGTAGATGGGGAACGGTGTGGAAGCGATGGAGGGGCGACGCATGGCGACGCGGTACTGGTTGGATGACAACTGCACGATTGCTGGGGCGACGGGGGCTGCTACGGTTGATGGGCGCTCAGTGATCGCGAGCAACAGCGATGATCCGTTTACGACGCGGACTCGCCTTGTCGTCGTGGAGCCGCCGGATGGGGAGCGGTTCATCGCGACACAGATTATCTCTCCGAGCAACGGGAATCCCGTCAGCTTCGACAGGATGCACACACGGGGTCTCAACGCGAAGGGCCTCGCGTACACATGGTCGGCGGTGAGACCGGATCCGGAGCACGAGCCGGACAGCGAGAGCGCGTTCGGACTCCCCTTCTACCAGTTTGGTAGGCTGCTGCTCAGCCAGTCGCGGTCCGTCGAGGACGCGATCGGGATCCTCGAGAGCTATCCGAGGGCGATTCACGGCAACTACCTCTTTGGCGACGCGAAGGGGGAGGTTGCGCTCGTCGAGGTCAGCACGCAGTCGATGAACGTCGAGACTCGGACCGACTCGGGCTGGGTTGGACGGTCGAATCACTGGACCTCCCCGACAATGTCGGCAATCGGGAACACGCCGGACGCGTGCGACTCGACGGCCGTCCGGTACGAGAGGATTATGACCCTCATGGCCGAGGGCGACGGGAGAGTCGACCCTGGCTTCCTCGCCGGATGTCTGAGCGATCACGAGACGCTCGAGGAGACGGGATGGTCGATCTGCGCGCATGGGCAGGGTGAAGTAGAGCCGGGCAGAGAGCGAGGCGGCTCGGTCAGCTCGGAGATCATGCAGCCCGCTCTGGGAACTATGCACTACGCGTATGGCTGGCCGTGCGGGGGCGAGGTCGACTATCCGGGAGAGCAGCCGTACCAGGACAGGTCCTGGGGTAGGTACATGACGTTCCGGCTGGAAGACATGGAGCCGGGCGAGTACGTCTCCACAGACGGCGTTCTGAGTCCGCGTGCGGTGCGGTACCTGGCGGATGTGGGTGGAGAGTCAGTGGCCGTCGCCAGCTAGTGCCCCATCTCCCGCCGAGAGTCCTGACAGGGGTATGTATTGCGCCAGTCGTCGTTCCGGCGAAGGCCGGAACCTAGAGGTTGGGCGTCCTTCGACAATCTCAGAGCTTGCCGCAGGGCAGCGTACGCCGTTGGTTGGTATTCAGGGTTGGCTGCACACCTTTGCCTACCCCTGTCAGCCCATCAAGGCCGACGGAGTCTGTCACTAGTGTGTCACCCTCACCCCAGCCCTCTCCCGTCAAGGGAGAGGGGGTTCGTTGATTGCTGCCTATGCTTGTCTGTTTACCTTTACCGATCCCTGTGAGCCCCCTGATCAAGTCTGGGGCAGGCTCTGAGGGAGAGGGGGCCAATCGCCCTCTGATTGCCTAGCGCAGCAGCACATACTCGTCGACACAGAACTTCCATGCCTCGTTAGTTTGCAATACAAACCAAAGTGCTGTATAGTGGTTTGTAACGCAAACTAAATGGATTGGCGAAGGTCGATTCAAGTACAGGGAGGTGTGTCATGCAGAGATCTGACGATGCGGCGGCGTTGACGCCGGAGGAGGGATGGGAGGCGATCCAGGACACGGTGGACAGGGTCAGGAGCTCGATGTACGTCGCTGGGTCGGCGACGATCCTGCTGCTCTGGGGAGCGATAGTGTCGGTGGGCCTTCTCGTGGTTTACTTCATAGTGAACCAGGCGTCTGAGTCCGTGGTGACCAGCCCGTGGACCTATGCACTCCTATGGGGTGGGCTGGGCGCAGTGGGAATGGTGGGTAGCGCGGTCATTGGACATCGCGCCAGCAGCGAAGTCGCAGTCGGAGACGCAGCCCGCAACGCGGGAATCAGGGTGTTCCTGTTCTGGATGGCCATCATGGCAGCTGCGTTCCTGATCCCGGCGGCAGCGGGGATGTGGAACGCGGAAGACGGCCCCAACATCCCACGAGTCACAGTGGGCATAGTCGTGCTGGGGTATGTGCTGTTCGGCATCATGCACCGTCCGGCGATCGCGGTCATAGGCTTGGGCATCGCGGCGGCGTTCTACGTTCCCAGCTACTTTGCGGGCGATGCCGCCCTGCTGGTTATTGCGGGGGCTACTCTGGCGGTCGTCGTGGCGGGCTGGGCGTGGATTCGCAGGAGCGGCGTGCTATGACTGACGAAGGGGTCATAGTCCTCGACGAGACGATTCACCAGTCCACGCGGCTGCGCATCATGACGATGCTGGTGTCGCAGGCGGATGGGGACAGGGTCGCGTACGGGTTCATCCAGAAGACGCTGGGACTGACGGGCGGCAACCTGACGACGCACCTGCGAAAGCTGGAGGAGGCGGAGTACTTGGCGATGGTGAAGGATGAGTTCGGCGACTCCAGGCCACATACGTGGGTTGAGGCGACGTCGGAGGGCCGTCGGGCGTACGGGGAGTACCTGGCGAACCTGGAGAGGGTGCTGGGGGTGGTGAGGGGGTAGGTGGCCAGTGACGAACAACAGCGCATATGCTGCTGGTCATCTACCTGATAACAAAGGAGCCTCTTACTTGCTCCCGATTCAATACTCCTGCCTGAATATCGCGGAGCAGCTCTATACCGGGGTTCCATTTGAAGCAGTTGAAGAACTCGTTGGTTGCCTTTATGGCCATATCTGCCTTGCCAGTGACCAACTCGGCACTGGATACATCCAGTGTGTGTATGAACTCAGATGAATGAGCCTTGTGCAATTCCTCTCGTCCATAGGCATTTGGTACGGAAAGCTTACGTTTGCGAAGGTTCCCCACAAGGATCTCCAAGTGTGTCCCCGCGTCTCCAACCTCTGTGAAGGTCAGTCGTTCAGCTAACTCGAAGATCTCGGTGAATCGGGTTACTGCGCTTTCGACAGACAGATTTGACATCCCTTGACCGGATAGATCCTTCCAGTCCCCCTCCATGGCAGAGTAAAGGACAAACTGACCACTCTGATAGAACCGCCACAACTCAAGGGTGCGCCGCAGTTTAGTCTCTTGACCAATCCAGTCCGGGCCTTCTTTTTCGCCCCCCCTGAAGGCGTCTACATGAGGAAAGTTCCTGCCCTTTATCTCAACTGCACGTGCTTCCAAGATATGGCGGAGCGTGCTCTTGTCATTTACCCTCCTCTGCACGAACGTGGACGGCCGTATCACAACTTTCCAGTACCCACGAGAGCGAATCTTATCCAGTAGGGTATTCATCTCAGATCTCCCATCTGATCGTCGAAACGCTCTTGGTCGACTGTAACAGACCCGGCCGGTAGTGCACCGATCAGCCCCAATCGTTGGGCACGCTGCAGAAACTGCCTCACTCCCTTATCGGTGGCCAGTTCTAGCAAGTCCCGCATGTCGGCCTGAGTCGGTATCTCTGATGTCTCCGGTTTTCTGCGAGGTCTGACGTAACAGGCTCCGTCCCTCAACACGTCGTCATAGGACCTCTTGCACAGGACCGGAATATCAGCGAACTCCTCCACTTCAATAACTACGTACGAGTTGCCATCGTATTCTTTCACATCCAGGCTGAAACTGGCACTCGGGTCCGCGTAGCGGGCGACCTGGTCAGCTAAAGCGTCGTGACCCCACTCGGTTAGATCAGACTCAGTGAGACCGACCTGGTTGAGTACACCCTGATTGTCAGCCACTCCGATAATGACAGTACCTCCATCGCGCCTATTGCACATGCCCAAAATGGCCTTGATAACTTGAGCTACCAACCTTCGGTTGGACATTGGACCTGGGCTCTTGAACTCCACACCGCTTAGCTCGTGCCCAAGCTCCATGATTCGATTAAAGTCTTCGTCCGTCAACTATGCCACCCAGTTTTGTATTCGCGTCGATTCCACTGACATCAGACCATGCCACGACTATCGTTTTAGAGTAGTCGCTACGCATCCCATTCCAATGTGATACTGCCTCACGTTCCCAGTCTCTGAATGCATGATTCGTCATTATTGCCTCTAAGCGTTACATATTCGTAGTATACTTGACTAGCATACGCGGTACTAGCGAGTATTCAGGCAGGAAACTGTGTCAGCTTGGTAGGTGAACACTTCACCCTCACCCTAGCCCTCTCCCCCGGATCAAGTCCGGGGCATGCTCTGAGGGAGCTGACAGGGGTAGGTATTCGAGGTTTTCACCCTCACCCCAACCCTCTCCCCCGGATCAAGTCCGGGGCAGGCCCTGAGGGAGAGGGGGCCATTGTCCTGGCCCTTCCATCGGGCGAGAGTGGAAGTCACCGCCCAAATTCTGTTGACCCGGTTGGGGTGGCGGGTGTAATCTGATTCATTGTGACCTGCACTCCATTTCCGCAATTCAGCTTCAGTGCGCGGTAGACCTTGGATCAACGGACTCTGACCCCAGAGGATACCGCCGCGTCTTCGGAAGAGGTCACGAAACCCTCGCTGCTGTCCTATCGCCGGTACCCGATGTTCGAGTCGATGCAGTACCGCGACTTCCGCTGGATGGCCGCTGGCTCGTTCGTGTCGTTCCTGGCGATGAACATGCAGATGATCACGCGGGCATGGCTGGTGCTGCGGCTGACGGACGACTCCCCGGTCGCGCTGGCGTGGGTCATGGCGAGCTTCTCGGTGCCGATGACGCTGGTGTCCCCGATCGGGGGTGCGCTGGCGGACAGGCTTCCACGCAAGTACCTGGTCATCATCTCTCAGGCGGGCAACGCGGTGATGACGATCGTCATCGGTATGCTGGACATGACCGGGCTCGTGGAGTTCTGGCACGTGCTGGCGATCGGGTTCATCAACGGCTCGCTGATGACGTTCAACATGCCGAGCAGGCAGGCGATGCTGTCGGAGATCGTTCCTGAGAGGAGCCTGATGAACGCCATCAGCCTGAACAACTCGGGGATGAACCTGACGCGAATCGTGGGGCCGGCCGTGGCTGGGTTCATGATCGTGCTGGTCGGCACTCACGGCGTGTTCTTCACCGTTGGCGCGATATACGTCTTCTCTGTGATTTCCACGATGCTGGTAAATGCCGGAACGAAGCCTGCATCCAACTCCCGCAGGAGCGTGGGCGGCGACGTCATCGAGGGGCTGAAGTACGCCGCCGGAGACCGCGCTCGGCTGGGCCTGATCATCCTGGTGCTGCTCACGACGCTGTTCGGGTTCTCGTACTACGCGCTGCTGCCAGCGTGGGCGAGAGAGGCGCTGAACGTGGGGTCCGAAGACCTCGGCGCCCTCATGGGAATCATGGGCATCGGCGCACTGGTGGGGACACTGGGGCTTGCCGCCGCTCCGAACGTGAAGCGCAGGGGGCTGTGGCTGTTAGGTTCGTCCATAATGTGGGGCGTCTCGCTGGCGATGTTCTCGCAGGTGACGAACTACGGGGTGTCGATACCGTTCCTGCTCGCAATCGGGGCGATAAGCTCGATCTCGATGTCGCTTACGATGACCATGATGCAGGTGCTGGCCGCGCCGGAGATGCGGGGCCGCATGATGAGCATCGCGATGATGACGTTCGGGGCAATGCCGCTCAGCTCGATCCCGTTCGGCATTCTGGCTGAGTACACCGGCACGCCTGACTCGCTGATGATCAGCGGCATTCTGCTGGCGGTCATCACGCTGCTCTTCGGGATCTTCTACCCGGGGTTCAGGCGCGTGGAGTAGGGGTGGTATAGAATCAGTGTCACGTAACGCCACTCTTCATTGATACCCCACTGTTTCTAGCTAGGCAGTCCAATGGATTCCCGCTTTCGCGGGAATGACGGGTGGGCGTTAGTTAGCGTCATTAGTGGTTTCGTCAGAATGAGCCTGCGTAAGTCAGTGAGGTGACTCGACGTGTCCAGCAACGCCATCAAGGGTAAAGTTCAGACCGTACTCGGGCCGGTGGAGCCGTCCGCCCTTGGGCAGACGACGACTCATGAGCACCTGATAATCGACTTCACGTTCATGTTCAGGGAGCCTGAGGGCGCGGAGGCGCAGCGGCTCGCGCGCGAGGAGATCACCCTCAAGAACCGTGGCTGGATAGCCTACAACCACTACTCCAGCCTTCCGAACCTGCTGCTGACGGACGTGGATACCGCTGTCGAAGAGGCGAGGGCGTTCAAGGCCGCGGGCGGCGGGACGATCGTGGACGCGACGACGATCGGCATCGGCCGCGACCCCAACGGACTTGCGAGGGTAGCGCGGGAGGCCGGGATCAACGTGGTCATGGGCGCGGGCTTCTACGTCGACGCCGTACACCCGCCAGGGATGGACTCACGCACAGAGGACGACCTGGTCAGACGGATCGTCGAGGACATCGAGAGCGGAGCGGTCGGGACGGGCGTGCGCGCAGGCATCATCGGCGAGGTCGGGTGCACGTGGCCGCTGACCGACAACGAGCGCAAGTCGCTCCGAGCGTCGGCGGTCGCGCAGCGCGAGACCGGCGCGGCGATCCTGATCCACCCCGGCCGGCACGAGACCGCGCCGATGGAGATCCTCGAGATACTGGACGAGGCGGGCGCCGACATCGGGCGCGTCATCATGGGGCACCTCGACCGCACGATAGCCGAGTTCGACACGTTCAGGTCGCTGGCGGAGACCGGCTGCTACCTGGAGTGGGACCTGTTCGGCAACGAGTCGAGCCACTACCCGCTGTCGGACCTCGACATGCCGTCGGACAGCCAGCGCATGGACATCATCAAGCGGGTGGTGGACGAGCTAGGCTGTGACGACCGCGTGGTCATGGCGCACGACATCTGCACTCGGCACCGCCAGATCAAGTACGGCGGTCATGGATACGCGCACATCTTCGAGAACATTGTGCCGAGGATGAGGCGTCGGGGGTACACCGAGGACCAGGTGAGGGCGCTGACGAGGGAGAATGCGGCGAGGGTGTTGACTTTCGCTTAATGGCCTCCTCTCCCTTGGCGGGCTGACAGGGGTAGGTATTCGAGGTTTTCACCCTCACCCCAGCCCTCTCCCTCAAGGGAGAGGGGGCATTTTATGTTGCCCTCACGCGAGGAGAAGGTCTGCCAGTTCTGGAAAATCCTTGGCGCTGACGTCGTACTCTGCGGGTTCGCCTGAGAGGCCTGTCAGGATGTTGGTCTCGCCCTCTCGCATTACGAACGCGGAGCGAAGACCGGCGGCCATCGCGGCGTTGAGGTCTCCTTGATGGGCTGCGACCATCATCGCCTGGCTTGGCTCGAGTCTCAGCAGCCTGACGCCTGCGTGATACGCTGCTTCGTCGGGCTTGTAGTCGCCGAGGAACTCGCAGGACAGGATGCCGTCCCAGTCGATGCCGTTGTGTTTGGAGCAGTCGACGGCGATCGACCAGCTCAGCACCGTCAGCACGACGACCGTGTAGCGGCTGCGCAGTCTTGCGATTGCCTCAGGAGCGTCCGGCCAGGCGTTGAGCCGGTGCCAGACGTTGTTCAGTTCGTCCCGCTCGGACTCGGAGAGGGTGAGCGCGGTATGCTTGTCGAGAACGTCGTCGAGCACGCTTCGGTGCAGATCGTCGGCGTTCATCCAGGGAAGCTCGCGTGAGCGTACGCGCGCCAGCCTGGCGAACATACCTCTACGCCAGTCGATGGCGAACTCCGTGACGTCCAGGCCGTCAGCGCCCTGCTGTTTGGCGAGCTCGCTGACTTCGGCCTCGATGGTGCCGCGCCAGTCGAACACGGTGCCGCCTACGTCGAATGTCAGGGCTTTGATCTGGGATAGGTCTACCATGGGGCTCCTACGACGGGACAATCCGGCTGACAGGCAGAGAGATGTCCGAGAACGCTGTGGGGCTGACATCATCTTCTGATCCAAAGACGCGCCGGGTCTGGTATTCGCCCTCAGATGGGTCGGTGTAGACTTCGACCACACTGTCAGGGATGTTTACGATCCAGAACTCACGGATGCCCGCACCGGCGTACAGCGAGAGCTTCACGTCCCTGTCATAGCTGAGTGACGAATCCGAGACCTCGATCAGCAGGAGGACGTCCTCGGGGCCGGGCGGATTGGACAAGTAGAAGTCATCGCTTGATCTCAGAATAGTGACGTCAGGCTGAAACTCCCTACTGTTGTCCAGATGCACAGCGTTCTGGACTCCGACGATCGCCTGGTCTCCCAGTTGCAGAGAGATGAGATGACCCAGCGCATAGACCGAAGACCTGTGCCTTCTACCAATCGGGGACATCTCGACAATCTCTCCGTTCACGAGCTCCACTCGCTCATCGTGGGTGAGGATGCCGGCCTCGGCCATGGCGTAGTAGTCGTCCACGGTGAACCGCCACGGTCTGTCGACCCCCTTCATGTAGACGACGCCACCGAGCAACTCGCAACCTCCCTCCGGCAGGATGCCAATCTCGCCCATCTTGTAGTACTCGTCCACGTTGAAGCGGCGAATTGGGAGTGTGGTTTGCGTGGCCATTTTCACCCTCACCCCAACCCTCTCCCGTCAAGGGAGAGGGAGCTGTTGAACTAGCCGGCCATTGCGAGAAGGCGGGCCATGCGGGCCTTGTGGTAGACGTGGTCGCCGAGGTAGTGCTGGAGAGTGCGGGCGCGCTTGGTGTACTGGGTCAGGCCGTACTCGAGGTCGGCGCCGATTCCGGCGTGGACGTGGTGCGCGGCGTCACAGGCCCGGGGGAATCCGAGGCTGGCGACCGACTTGGCGGTCGATACTCCGACCGGGGCATCGGACATGCCCTCGTCGAGCTGCCACAGCGCCTCGAAGGCGGTCCACTTGGCGGAGTCGGCGTCGGTCAGCGCGTCGATCACGTGGTCCTGCACGCGCTGGAAGGTGCCGATGGGCACGCCGAAGGCGATTCGAGTCTGGCTGTACTCGCGGGTCATGTCGTAGACGGCCTGAGTGCCGCCCGCCATGAAGGCGCAGAGGACGGCAGTCGCCCTGTCCATCGCGGTCTCGATTGCGCCCCATGCCCCTCCTGGCTCGCCGAGGACGTCTGCGGAGCCGACTTCGACGTTCTCGAAGTTGACCTCGCACGCCTTGGGGCCGATCCAGCCGTCCATGACGCGGACCGATACGCCGGGGGCGGTGCGGTCGACTGCCAGCAGGCTGAGTCCCTGCTCGGGCGAGTCGCCGTTGGAGGTGCGCGCCACGACCAGGATGCGGTCGGCGACGTTCGCGTCGGGGATGAACAGCTTGGTGCCGTTCAGGACGTAGCCGCCGTTGCTGGCGGAGGCCTGTAGCTGCACGGACCTGGGGGACCATGAGTAGTCAGGCTCGGTGTATGCGAGGGTGAATATCTGCTGACCAGCAGCGATAGCGGGAACCATCGCCTGCTTCTGGTCCTCGGAGCCGGCGGCGAGGATCGCCTGGGCAGCGAGGACAGCGGACGAAAGCAGCGGGCTGGGGCAGGCGTAGTAGCCCATGACCTCGGAGACGACTCCGAGATCGACCCATCCCTGTCCCAGTCCGCCGTACTCTTCGGGGATGGCGAGGGAGGGCCAGCCAAGCTCGGACATCTGCTCCCAGAGGTTGGGGTCGAACCCGGACTCGCTGTCGTCTATCTCCAGGACGCGCGTCTTGGGGACCTGGTCCTCCATGAACTCGCGCGCGGAAGTCTGGAGCATGGTCTGGATTTCATTGAGCGTAAGGTCCATTTGTGTTCAACCTCTGATGTGGGATTTTCTGTATGGCGGCCCTGTACAGCTTAAGTTGCGTGGGGCCGTGGTGATTATACTTAGGCAACGTACGAGGGGCAAACGGGGGTGAGCAGTCGTGCAACAACAAGGTCGCCTCGCCAGATAGGATACACTCACACCCTAGAATGGAGTTGCTCATCGGCACTTACGAGGCGTCGGATGCCGACTTCGCGATTTAACAGAGGAAGAGCGTTGGTTCGTCCTTCAGGCGTTACGTAGATCATCGCCTTGGCACGCCCGGCCCGACTCGCGAGTCTCATTTAGTCCCGACATTGACACGTAGAGACCGAGTGGAAGTCTGCGCATTTGCTTGCTTAGGCACTGGACGTCAACGTAGTCGTTCAGAAGCCACAATGCCTACACAAGCTCCGGGTTGACTGCTGCTAGCGTCGCCTCGGTGACGAAATGTTACAATAGTCGGTACAAACGAGCGAATTCGTTGGACATTGACAGGGAAGTTGCGGTGTATGATGGGTCGGGGCTCACGCCCGTAGTGCAATGCCCTATTGTGGAAAGCTACAAGCAGATCTGCCGGTAGCACAGATGAACAATAACCAACTCAGGCTGCAGCATACAGAATTTGCGCTGACACAATTGTCGTCCCCTTGTCCAGCGACCCAGAGAGCATGATTGGAGAGAACCGTTAGATGGCTGCGAGTTCACAGACTCTTGAAGCAGTTCGTTCAACTGGGGAACAAGTGAAACAGTTCCCGATCGAAATTGGGCCTCGTTTCCTGGAATTGTTTTCGGAGAATCTTTACTCATCCCCGAATAAGACCTTCGAGGAGTTGGTAGCAAACTCGTGGGACGCTGATGCTACCGCTGTGTACATTTCCATCCCAGACGACCTCAAGAGCGATAATGCCAGTATCTGGGTCCTCGATAACGGCACCTCGATGGACATAAGCGGCCTAGAAACACTCTGGACGATCACAAGTGACCACAAGAGGAAGATTGAGAATCCGAAGCGGCCACAGATAGGCAAGTTTGGTATTGGCAAGCTCGCCACCTACATTTTGGCCTCTGAAGTCACCTTCATTTGTAAGGCGGCCGACGGCAAGATACGAACTGTATCAGTCAACTACCGCGACATCGAGGAATTACAAGGGGTCTGGCGGCCTGAGCAACTTCCCCTAACGGTAAGAGAAATCGCCGAGGTCGAGCTACCTGAGATTCTAACGGCCATCCGTGAGAGCACGGAGATTTTGGACTTAATCTCTCAAGATGTGCCATTTGTGGAGTCGGGGCACTCTGTAACGGAATTTCATCATCCTGAGCCCACACCGATTCAGCCATCTGGCACTTGGACAATGGTTCTCTTGACGTCTCTCCGGGGAACGGGAAGATCAATCCAAAAGGGGCGAATCAGAAGAATGCTTAGGAGTGCTCTACCCTTAACAAGCGACATATCCATCATTCTAAACGACGAGGTCTTGGAACCTACCAAAGTCGAGATCAATCCCTGTGAAACTTGGATACTGGGGAGGAATCTGCCTGTTGAGGAAGTTGGGCTTGAAGAAGTCGACCCTTCTTCCGAAGCCGACAGCGCCAAGGTTACTGAGTTTGACGATCCTGACTATCCTTATATGGAGATTGATGGTGTTGAAGGCAGAATTTCCGGACAAGTCACTCTTTACAAGTCTAGAATAACTGGAGGAAAGAGTGAGGACTTAGGGCCATCAAATGGGTTCTTCGTCAATATCCTCGGAAGAGTGATTAACCTCGAACAGGCCGACTTTGGTTTAGAGAACCTGAGCCACGGCCCATGGGCGCAATTTAGGGCTACTATTCGGGCCGACGGCCTTGACTCAGACCTTGGAGTGGAGCGCAACGGACTAAGGGACAGTCAACAGGTAAGAATCTTCAAGCGTTTTCTGTTGTCTACCTTCAATAGAGCGCGATCAGCCTTGAAAGAGGCCGCTATGGCTGAATGGCCAAGAGCTGGTGACATACTGGACGGTTCTTGGAAGAGCATTCCCATGAAGCCGCTGGCGGAGGTCGTGGCGGAGCGTCTTGCAACTAACAGGGGTCTTCCTAGCTCAATTAGCCGAGGAGACATTGACGATGTGGATGAGTTTAGGGATCTGTGGAATCAAGCTGTCGAAGATAACCCCGGAAACCTGATTGCATCGGTAAGGGCAGACGCATTTGGAGACCAGTTGCCCCTATCCCTCTATGACTTGCGCACAAGAGACGTAGTAGTTAACGACAACCACCCTTATGTCGTCGAGCGTAGTGGAACAATTGAGGAGCGAAAGCTCGTTCAGGAGTTTGTCCTTGCCGACTTTCTAACTGAACTCTACTTGATCGCACAAGAGGTTGATTCTGTCACCTTGGACGAAGGACGTGCCTTTCGCGATGAATTTCTTCGCTTACTTGCCCAGCTGAATCGCAGGACCGGGGGCCAAATAGCGCAGATGCTTCACGAGTCAACTGGTAACGCAACAGCCCTTGAGGAGATTGTTGGGGACGCCCTCGACTATATGGGGTTCAATGTTACTCGAATCGGAGGCAAAGGCCAGCCTGAAGGCATAGCGCAGGCTCCGCTGAGTCCTAACGTGGATTCTAGCAAAGGTCCGTTTACTTTCACATACGATGCTAAGAGCACATCCAAGCAAAACGGTCGTGTGGCCAACAAGGAGATCGGCCCAGGAAGACTGGCAAGACACCGCCGAGAGCATGATGCAGATTACACCCTAGTCATTGCACCTGACTTTGAGTCCGGCGCTCTACAGAGTGAGTGCGAGGCAAGCCAAGTGACGCCCATGCGAGCAAAAGACTTGGCAAAGCTCCTAATGCTGTCGGCAAGGGCAGGTACTTTGAATTTCGTGGGGTTTCAGGATGTGTTTAAGCTTTACGATCCTGACGAGGTTCATCGCTGGGTCAAAGAATTCATTAGCGACGTTGATTCAGAACCGCGTATCCCGATAGGGGACTTGCTTTGGGCATTTGATGCGATTGGAATTGACGGGCCGGATGAGCTTGAAACAACTGTCATTGCAGATCGGTTAAGGTCGAAATATGAAAGTACTAGCTTCCCGTCAGAGAGGAACGTCAGATACGCTGTATCCGGCCTAAGCGTGTTTCTACCTGCGATTGTTCGAAGTAACAACAAGCAAGTCTTCCTCAGCGCTGGTCCCAGGGACATTAGGAACGCCCTTGTTGAGCAACTCCAACTGCTTCCCGACTCGATCAGAATGGGAATCGACCGAGATCTTTTTAGCCAAGACTAGGTGCGAGTCAGTGGCATATCCCAGAACGGTGCATCCATTTCCGGCTCGCATGGCGTCCGAGGTTGCTTTGAACGCCCTTGCCGGACTACCACCCAAAAGTACTGTACTGGATCCCATGTGCGGGTCTGGCGTGGTTGTGCGTCGCGCGCTTGACCGCGGCCATACAGGAATCGGACTTGATATCGATCCTCTAGCCGTACTTATGGCTAGAGTGTGGACTAAGAAGATCCCGCAATCCATTCAGCCACAGTTAGGCTTGGAAATCGCCCAAAGGGCCTCAGCCTTATTTGATACTGATGTAGAACTTCCTTGGATAGACCGAGACCAGCAAACTGCCGAATATATAGACTTCTGGTTCCTTCCGGAACAGCGTCAACAACTCAGGGCATTGATCGCCGCTAGTCGCAGACTGCGAGGTCAACGCAGAGATTTGGCCCATCTAGCACTAAGTCGAATCATTGTTACCAAATCAAAGGGAGCATCGGTAGCGGCGGACACGTCACATAGCCGCCCTCACAGGGTAAGGACAGAAAACGACTTTGACGTGTTTGTAGGGTTCTCGAAATCTTTCGAACGCCTCCTACAGATTCTTAGGAGCTCACCTGTGGAATCCGATGGAAGAGTTCGTCGAGGCGATGCTAAGACTCTGCGTGGAATTAAGGCGGCATCTGTCGACGCAGTTGTTACTTCCCCTCCCTACCTGAACGCCATTGATTATTTGCGTGGTCACAAACTTGCCCTTGTTTGGCTCGGCTACTCCATTCCTCATATTCGCGACGTCAAAACGCAAGGTGTTGGAGCAAGTAGTCAACGCAACGCACACGATACTGACAGGGTGGGGGAGATCATCCGATTGGCAATGGTCGGTCAGCCGCCAAACGACATCAGGCGAATGGTCGTTCGCTACATCTCAGACATGAAGAATTGCCTTAAGCAAGCATATCGTGTACTACGCCGAGATGGGTATGCAGTGTATGTGATCAGCAATTCAGTTCTTCGAGGAACTGAAGTTGACACCGAGAGAATTATCTTAGAGGCGGCGTCTGACGCCGGGTTTACGTTCGAAGATCGATATGCACGTGAGATTCCCTGTGAACACAGATATCTGCCGCCCCCGCAGGTCACCGAAAATGACCAATTGGCGGCTCGAATGAGAACTGAATCGGTTCTACGTTTTAGGAAGAGCGGATGAATGGTTGGCCAATAGGAGACCTGTCCGAAGGCTTATTCTCCGCATCAGCTGCGAGCTTGTGCTGTGTCCTCGACGGCGAACGAGCGCCAATGAGTCTTCGCACCCCGGGTGCGAGATTGCGGTCGCCCACTGAGGACATAGGTGAGAATCGTGGTACAGGTCACCAGAGTCCAGAATGCTAACCAGATGATGATAAGCGTCGAGACATCCGGCGAGGGGCTGAACATCTCTTTTGCGGATGGTATTGTGTCGGCTGTGCCGTGGGGCAGCATCAGAGAGGTGCGTGGGCTGTCGGACGTTGACTCCATCGAGTTTGACGATCCCTATGAGATACTCATCAGGACCAGGCACGGTGAAGTTGCGGAGATTCCCTGGGACTTTGCCAGACATGTCGGGGACGTTGACTACAGGAAGCTCGCTGACAGAACTGCTCTTGAGGGTCAGCGCAGGTTCGCAGATCGTCTGAGCTCGCTCAGACGTAGATCAGGCCTGTCCCAGCGAGAACTCGCTGAGTTAAGTGGGGTGGGCAGGGTTACGATTGCTCGGATCGAAGCGGCGTCGCAGTCGCCGAGGTTGGAGACTGTGCAGAGGCTGGCGACTGCGATGGGTTATCCGATTCAAGCCCTGATGATGGACGACTGGAGAGATGTGGGTACAGAGGTCGGGGACTGAGGGCTGCCGGCGTTCCAGCAAGAGGGGGCTCGTAGATTCACCCTCACCCCAGCCCTCTCCCTTAGGGAGAGGGGGCCCTTGATTGGTATTCGAACCGGTCTGCACATCTATACCTACCCCTGTGAGCCCCCGGGATCAAGTACGGGGCAGGTTCTGAGGGAGAGGGGGCCTATCGAACTCGCAGATTAGTCAGGATCTGAGGATCTTGCCGGTCTTGGGGTTCAGTTCGTGGGTGGCGGTGGTCTTGCTGTTGTTTTTGTCCACGACGTGCAGCATCGCGTCCACGCCGTCTTCGCCTGCCAGCTCGAGCGTGCCCAGGGCGACGTAGGCTATGTCGGCCATCTCTTTCAGGACCTCATCGATGGGATGTCCCTTGTTGATGGCGTTGGCGTGTTCGCCGACCTCTTCCATCAGCAGGGTGAGTCGCGAATGAAAGTCAATCCCGTCTCGGCCTGCCTCGATGCCGAAGTGACGGTGAAACCCCTCTACTGAATCGGCCATGCGAGCAGCTGCGTCAGGGAACCTACTCATCATCCCTCCAGACGATCCGTGAATAATTACACCTGGCGGAGGCGGGGGTCGAAGGTGTCTCGCATCCAGTCGCCGAAGAAGTTCAGGGCCAGGACGGTGAGGCCGATGGCGATCCCTGCGAACACCGAAACCCACCAGGCATCCCTGAGATACTCCCGGCCGTCGGCGATGATCGCGCCCCAGGTTGGTGTCGGAGGTGGTATGCCTGCACCCAGGAAGCTGAGGAACGACTCTGTGAGAATGAGCTGACCGATGCGCAGCGTGGCGATGACCAGCACGGTGTTCGTCACACCGGGCAGGATGTGGCGTATGAGAATCCTTAGCGGGGACGCGCCGGCGACCCTGGCCAGGGCCACGTAGTCCCGCTCTCGGAGGGTCAGCACCTCGCCTCTCACGTTTCGCACGAATGGAGTCCAGGACGTGGCAGCGAGCAGTCCCATCATGGTATACAGGCCCGCGCCGATGGTGATCGCCACAATCAGGGCGAGCAGAATGAACGGCAGTCCCAGCCATATGTCGACGAGACGAGTGATAACCTCGTCGGTTATCCCTCCCGCGTAGCCTGCTACGAGCCCTAGCGCGGTGCCGATGACGGTGCCGCTGACCATGGCCACCACGACCACCATCATCGAGACCCTGGCCCCATAGATCAGCCTGCTGAGCACGTCGCGACCTATCGGGTCGGCGCCGAGGATGTAGGTCTTCGTAACCTTCGGGTTCTCCTCGTACCACTCGGTATACCAGAAAGGCGGCGCGTTTCTGTCGCGTATGTTGCTCTTGATTGGGTCCGCCGGTGAGATCAGCGGCGCAAATATCGCCACGAAGGACAGGATGAAAATCAGGACGAGAGAGACTATCGGCCATCGTCGAAACGCGTTAATGGCTCTGGCGAAAGGGTTGCCTCTGCCCGTTAGCGTAGTTTCCGGAGCCGCTTGTGCCATTAGTCCTTCTCTTTTATGCGCTGAAAGGATCGGGCGTTCACCCTCACCCCCGTATCAAGTACGGGGCAGGCTCCAGCCCTCTCCCATTGAGGAAGAAGGGGTAGTTACCGGACCCCTTTATGAGTAGCGAATTCGAGGATCGATCAAGCCGTAGATAAGGTCCACGATGAAGTTCATCACCACGTAGATCAGCGTGAACATAAGCGTGATGACCGACAGCGTGGTCAGGTTATTGGTCTGTACCGCTTCCACCGCGAGCCTGGCGATGCCGGGCCATCCGAAGACGACCTCTACCGATACGGAACCCGTGACGAATCCGGCGAGCAGGAGCCCGGAGAAGGTCAGGGGAGCGATTGCGGCGTTCTTGAAAGCGTGCTTCCAGATGATGGTGTTCGCGCCAACGCCCTTTGCGCGCGCAAGCTTTACATACTCGGAATCGAGAACGTCGAGCATCGCCGATCGCATGAGCCTCATGTATCCAGCCGCAGGGAACCACGCAAGCGTAAGCGTGGGCAGTACGTAGTGCTTGAGCGAGAATCCCTCGCCCTGTGTACCTGCGGGCAGGAGCTGCAGCCACACCGCGAATATCAGGATTCCCAAGATGCCCACCCAGAAGATGGGCAGCGCCTGGCCGAGGAGGGCGAATGTCCTACCGGCAATGTCCCAGACAGATCCCCGTTTGACCGCCGACAGCACGCCGAGGGGAATGCCGATGAGCGTGGAGATTATGTAGGCGGCCACCGCAAGCCTCAGCGTGGGTGGCAGCTTGTCCCTGAGCTTGCTGGAGATCGGGTGCCTGTCGCCGAGGTCCTGTCCGAGGTCTCCCCTGACAATGTCGGCCACCCAGAATGCGTACTGTAACGGCACCGGCTTGTCCAGGTGAAGTCGCGCTCTCGCCGCCTCCAACTCGGCAGCGTCCAGCCCATACCCTTCTTCCGGGAGAAACAGCACGGTGGGATCGCCCAGCACACGTGAGGCCGCGAAAATGATAATCGTCGCACCCATCAGCGCCAGAATGGAGGTGAAGAACCGACGAATTACGAATGTGGTAATGGCCTCTCCTCCGTTAGTCCCGGCGAGTTGTGATGGTCTACAGGCCGCCCTTCCGCAAGCTCCCTTCGACAGGCTCAGGACGAACGTTAGTGACCACCAGAACTGAGTTGACGAATCACCAGATAAACGCTGTGGAGGGACTGGCGCGAAGGCAACCCCTCCACAGATTGGGTGCGGACAGGGTCGGGTTTTCCCGACCCTGGATCTGCTACTTGGCGAGAATGATGTTCTCGAGCGCCTTCATGCCGCCGACCCTGAAGTTGGTCATCGGCCGCATCTCCCACGACGAGATCACTTCTGGGTTGTAGATCGTGTTGTTGGGCATGGTGCCGACGGTGAAGCCGAAGCGCTCTTCGAAGATGTAGTCCACCCAGTCCAGCGTGAGCTGCTCGAGCTCCTCCTGGTTGGTGGTCGCTTCCTTGGCAATTACCGTCTCGCTCGCCTTGGGCAGCTCGTTGCCGGAGTTGTAACCGGCTGGCGAGGCCACAGCGCTCCACGTCCACTCGCTCGCCCATGTCGGAGGAGCAGTCCTCGGGTTGAAGCTTCCGTGCATGCCGTTCACCGAGCGTGATATCAGGCCAGGCCTCCAGGTGGAGTAGATCTGCCTGTCGATCTCGACGGTGATATTGAGCTCAGACAGCCACTGGGCCGACATGGCCTCTGCCATCTCCACCACGACACCGCTGGGGCCTGCCCAGTAGTCGTTGATGGTGAACCCGTCTTCGTAACCGTGCTTGGCGAGGAGCGCCTTCGAGGCTTCACAGTCGAACGGGATACTCCAACGGGTGTCCCCGTCTACCTTCGCGTAGAGTGCGGTGTCCGGGTGGATGTACTGCACGTACGCGACCCTGCCCTGGCCACCAAGTACGGTGTCTAGAATGGCTTCGCGGTCCACGCACTGGGATATGGCAACGCGAACGTCTCTCGCCCGCTCTCGTCCTGCCATATCGTCCATCTTGGAGATCCATGGCTTCGAGTCGTCAACCATGCGCTCGAGCGCATCGCCGTTCCTGGGATGCGTTGTCTCCCAGTAGTGACCCTGGAACAGGACGCCCTGGGCGCTGCTGACGCCTTCCTGCGACTTTGCCATGCCTTCATCCAGGAGAGCGCCCCAGTCCTTGATGGGGATGTCGGCCATGTCTGCCTGGCCGCTCTCGAGCATGGCCCTCCTGGTGGCGGATTCAGGGACCTCAATCATGTCGAATCTCTCGATGCTCGGCATCTGCTTCCAGTGTTCACCATCGGAGCGGGCTTCCAGGTAGATACCCTTCTGCTGCGTCCACTCAGGCACCTCGAACGGCCCCGAGAGGATGATGTTCTGGCGCATCCAGTCGGTGCCCTTCTCGGCCTGTACGCGGCTGGACATGATCGGCACGCCCTCACCGAGGTCGGAGATGGAGAGAATGGTGTTTGCGGAGAATGAGTTGAGATACATCCGGGCAACGTACTTGCTGAGCAGCTCGAGCTTTCCGATCATCGGGCTCGGCAGCGTATCGTGCACGGCCTCGGGGGTAATGGCGGGGTTGCCAGCGTTGTAGGTGTAGACAACGTCTTCAGCGGTCAGCTCACCCCATCCCTGGTGGTACTGGATGCCCTCGCGAATCTTCCAGTCGACGTACATGTTGTCCATGTCATCGAGGTTGAGGGTCCAGGACTCTGCCACCCATGGGTCAGCGATGAACGCGCCCGTGGTGGAGCGAGCAGCAGTGACAAGCACTTCACCCGCGCCGATGTTCGGGAAGGTCGCGCACCAGACGCAGTCTGTCGGCCAGCCGCTGGGAGTCCCTACGCTGACGACCGCGCCGGTGACCTTGCCACTCGGGCCCATCATCATCATGGACTCATCTTCGGCTGGGACAGCCTTGGCGACAGCGGCTTCGACCGCAGACTGGATGTCAGCCTGCGAGACGCCGGGCCTTTCGGCAAGCGCACTGGCGATTGCTTCACTCACCTGCGCTTCGGTCAGGCCAGGGGTCTGCTGCCTTAGAGCCGAGGCAATCGCGTCGGCAACCTGGGCCTCAGTGGTGCCCTGCTGTTCAGCCAGAGCGTTCGCAATCGCACCCGCCACCTGGGCTTCAGTGACTCCTCCGGGCTGTGCAGCAAGCGCTTGAGCTATGGCGTCAGCAACGTCAGCCTGGGTGACGCCCGGCTGGGCTGCCATTGCTGACTGGACAGCGGCAGCAACGTCGTCAGCCGAAGCACCCTGCTGCTGGGACTCCATTGCCTTCTGAACGGCCGCATCCATGGCCGCCTGGACTTCTGCCGCAGTTGCTCCTGCGGGCGCGGGGGCAGCCGCCTCAGGCTCACTGCTCGAACAGGCCGCAGCCAGTACGGACAGCACCATCAACGAAAACGCTACCAAAACAAATCTTCTCGTTCTCACTGTTCCGTCCTCTCGCTTTGCTCCTTGCCGAAGGAGACACATGCTCCTGATTTCATGCATTCTAACAGGTGAAAATAATGATGCAACCGGACATCGAGACATCGGCAATCAAGGGTAGCTGATAGGCAGCACCCACATGGGTTCTGTGCCGACATCGTACAGGGCTATGGGGTCGAGGCCGCCCCAGGCCCGGTTGACCTTGTAGGCGGCGAGCCTGCCGGTGTCGAGGCCGGCGGCGTACATGAACTGGCCTGTGGGATCGAGGCTGAGCGCCCTGGGCACACGCTCGGAGGGCACTATGGCTGTCCTCTCGAGGCTGCCGGAGTCAGGGTCGATAGCGAAGCAGGCGATGCTGTCGTGTCCGCGATTCGGGGCGAACAGCATCCCGCCGTCGGGAGCGATCTGGATCTGCGCGCACGAGTTCCTGCCCGACCAGCCGGTCGGCAGCGTGGGCACCGTCTGGAACGCCGTTAACGTGCCCGCGTCCGGGTCGAAGTTGTACGCAGTCACGCTGCATCCCTGTTCGTTGGAGAAGTAGAGCACGTCCAGCGAGGGGTGGAAGCAGTAGTGGCGGGGACCAAGCTCGCCTTCCTGGGGGACGTTCGGAGGATCGTTCGGAGTCAGTTCGCCGGTGGAGTCGTCGAACCTGAACTGGAAGATGGTGTTAGGTCCGTTGCCTCCAGCGATGCTGGGGACGAACGCGAAGCGGTTGGACGAGTCGGTCTGCATGCAGTGGGCTCCCCTGCCCGTCTCGCGCCACTCAACTGGCGGAGCCTTGACGACACCGTTCTCGTCAATTGGATGCACGGCGCACCTGCCAGCGTTGTAGTAGGCGGAGAGCAGCCAGCGTCCGGTCTTGTCGGTGGAGAGGTAGTTGGGGTCGGACTCCAGAGGCGCAGAACCCAGGAGGGTCAGCGCGCCGGTGCCCGAGTCGATGCGGTAGCTGGAGAGTTGGTTGACGTCGCGTCTGGCGACGTACAGGTACAGGCGATTGGGGTCGGTGGTCAGGGGCGCCGGTCGTCCCGGGGCCTCGACTTCGTCGAGATGCTCGAGCGCGCCGGAGTCGGTGTCCTGGCTGAATATGTGAATGCGGTCGTCGCTGGCCGCGGTTACGTAGATGAAGGTGGGCATGTTTCGCAGTTCCTCGTGATTTAGATAGTCTATAGGGTGATAGGTGACAGTATATGCTACGGGGGAGTGGGGGTGTCGTCTTGACCGCTGAGTGGTGACCTGTGACGATGGGCCAGCGTTAGCAAATTGACCGCAGCACCAAAGGACTTAGAGAGATGACTTCAGCTTTCAACGAGATCGTTCCGGAGCAGCAGCCTGAGAAGCTGATCGGCGACCTTCAATTCACCGAGGGGCCGGTGTGGCACCCGGACGGCTACCTGCTGTTCAGCGACATTCCGGCGAACCGGATCATCAAGTACACGCCTGACGGGAGCGTCGAGACGTACCTACAGCCCAGTCGCAATTCGAACGGGCTCACGTTCGACCACGACCTCAGGCTGGTGGCGTGCGAGCACACGGGCAGGCAGGTCTCGCGACAGGCCGACGACGGGCAGATGGAGACCGTAGTGTCCTACTGGGACGGCAAGCGGCTGAACAGCCCGAACGACCTTGTCGTCCACTCCAGCGGGAGCGTGTTCTTCACCGATCCGCCGTATGGCATCCAGCCTGAGGAGGCGGAGATCGGGTTCAACGGCGTCTACAGGATCGACGGCGACGGGAGCATCACGCTGCTGGAGTCGGACTTCGGGCGTCCGAACGGGCTGGCGTTCTCGCCGGACGAGTCGGTGCTGTACGTCGACGACACCGAGCGGCGAAACGTGCGGTTGTTCGACGTGAACGACGACCTGTCGCTGTCGAACGACAGGGTGTTCATCGACATGGACACGCCTGAGCAGGGAAGCCCGGACGGTATGAAGGTGGACACATCGGGCAACCTGTACGTGACGGGCGCGGGCGGTGTGTGGGTGATCAGCCCGGAGGCGGAGCACCTTGGGACGATCGTGTTTCCTGAGCTGCCGGCGAACGTCGGGTTCGGGGGCGATGGCTATAAGACGCTGTTCGTGACGGCGAGGACGGGGTTGTATAGCGTTAGGGTTAATGTTGCGGGGATCGCGCCTGGGGGGTGATCGTCACCCTCACCCCAGACCTCTCCCGTCAAGGGAGAGGGGGCTAGGTAACCGTCCCATAGTCGGTGGGAGATTTGGGAGTGGCTTGAAAGAGTCATCGGCGACCAGGTTTCGTACTTGTATCTAGGCAGCGATCAGCTCGCTGAGATCGAGTCCCTCCTGACCGCTCCACACCCACTGTGTGAGTCCCAATCCATTCATCATTCCCTTCTCGCTCTTGTACCCTCTGACTGTCCTGTACCTGACCTTGCTCCTTCCTATCGTTCGCTCTGTGCAGTTGTTGGTCTGTGGCATCCCTCTCACTCGCTGGTGACATGTCAGAGACCGCCACTTATCACATAACTCCACCACCAGACGGTGAAGCTTCGGGTGTCCGCGAACACGATGCTCCATGTCGAGCAGTTCTCGACCGCCTCCCCTGGGCAGTTCGGTCATCAGAAGCCATATCCTCGACTTGTACCAGTCCCACCCACCTATCTCTCTGAGTCGATTCCACACCCACTTCCTGACGTGTGCGATACATACCTGGTGGTCCACTCCGAGATGTTCGACCACTGGCTTGTAGGTGTTGAGGTCGTCGGTCACTATCGACTCCACTCCGAACCCATTTACATACCTCTCAAGCCACCTGACGAAGCCGTCACTGTCCCTGTCAACCAACACGTCCATTCCCACAAGCTGTCCACTCTCAGCATCTGTGACGAACCCGACCACCGTCTGCTTACCCCGCACCTTGATCACAGTCTCATCGGCTCCCATCAGCCTCACACGACTCTGCCGCAGCGGACTCAACCACCCATCCAGTGCGTTTGATCCCGACTCCTGAACGTCTCGCCATACACTCATCCTCGACAACTTACATCCCAGCGCGCTCAGCAGATGACTCACCGAACGAAGCGACAGACCCAGAGCCCAACTCAATGCCGCCAACCCTCTGAGTCTGTGACTCTGATCGTGACGGTCAACTCCCTGAGGATAATGTCTGAACGTGCAATCACAGTCGTAACATCGGTACCTTTGCACCGTGACCTCACTGACATAGAGGTCTTTGATGCGTTTTGTGACCAGTCCGTGTCGACTCAGGTACACGCTGCCACAGTATGGACAGAATGACGGCCTGGTATCTGGAAAGAGCTTGACCTGGGGAAGTGTGAATCTTACTCTGGGCATCGGCGGGGTCTCTTGGTCTTGGTCTCTTTGGATACCGAAACCTTACCAAGTTTCCCCGCCCTCTTCTTTCCACACCGACTATGGGACGGTTACGCCTGTATCAGTTTGGTCGGTGTCGCATTCCGGGACCGACAATCCCCTCTCCCTTGAGGGAGAGGGTTAGGGTGAGGGTGAAATGTTCGCCTACTAGATTGGTACAGCATCCAAGGAGGCGTGGCACTGCTCCTACATGCTAAGGCGCTTTCCAAGGGGTCTTGAGCGGCCTTAATCAGAGCCCGACCATCAATGGGTTCAGTTCAGAGCGCATGGGGTCTGGAAATCCTGATTCTCCCGCCACTCACAGTAACTATGGAGCGTGCTTCCAGTGCCTCACGACTCTCCAACGGACACTGCGGCCAGAGAGTCTCCCGCTATGACTGCGTGTGCGTAGGCGGTGCATGCACGAATGTCATCCAACTCAAGGTCGGGGTAGTCGTCGAGGATTTCCTCCGGCTGAACGCCCTGAGTGAGCAGGCTCAGTATCAGTTCCACGGACACTCTCATGTCACGGATGATCGGCTTGCCGCCAAAAACGTCTGGACGGGCAGTTATCCGCTTCAGGAGGTCCTGGTCAACTGTCATGCCGTTCCTCCGTGGTGTCTCAAGACAGTCCTGTACCGTGCTTGCCAACAGCATAGCACCGGCACGATGCGAGGTCACTTGACGGACTTGGTTAGCAGGCAGGCGAGCCGCACCTCGGAGGCCCAGATGATCGCCGCCTTCACAGGCACGCCCGGCTAGCGTCTGCGACTCCACCCCCTACGACGTCCGGGACGGCCAGGACGCCTGGAGCGATTGCTGGAGCGCTTCCTGTGGTATTCGTGGTCGCCCTGAATGCGCTGGACCACGCTCATCGCTGCTTCGGGGTCGAGGCGAGGGGTACGTCGCGGGAACAGCCTGTCGACGTCCAGATCATCCAGTGTCCCGATGTGGTCCACGGTTCGGCCCTTGACCCTGCCCACACGTGACTTGTCGTGTGTCAGGATCACGGTTCGGCTGATTTGTTTCACGGGGCCCCGCTTGGACAGGAACCTCTCGAGGGGCTTCACAGCGCCATTCACCTGCTCGCTGGGAGAGCGCCCTCTGCGGTCTTCGATAGCCCGACCGGACTCAACACGATTGCCGTAGTTGTCGTACTTGTCGAGCTCCCAGGAGTCCCCGTTCACGAACACTGTTCCGTTGAGGAACTTCGTCTCCATGGCGCAGACTCCTCGAGGGCCGACGAGAATCTGGTCGACCTCGCCTCCCGGCCCTCGATATCCCGAGATCAGCGTCCAGTCGTCGTCCAGCAGGCTGGACAGATGCGAGGCAACCCTGCGCTCTCCCTCGTTTCCGGCCTGCCACACCAGTTCCTCGTCACTGGACTCCATGCGCTCGGGCCGTGCGGGCGCAAGCCAGCGCATGCTGATCTTCTCGCGCGACGGCTGCCTCGGGACGCGGGTCGGGAAGAACAGCGCAATGAACCCGGCAGTTGCTGGAATGCCCAGCAGGACCGTCCAGTTTCCGGGCATTGCAGCGTATGCGAACGCACAGCCAACTATCACGACTATGCACAGCAGGAACAGCACCCTCCATTTCGAGATGCCGTCGGCAAGCTTCCGCACCCAGTTCATGGCGTTCCAGTCCACAAGCTCCTGCCGGTATGCCGACATGCGGCTCGCGTACTCCCCCTCGATACGCTTCTCGAGCTCTGCAGTCGCGCTCTCATACCGGGCCATCTCGATGTCATAGCCCCGGTTGTTCTGGCGCTCCTGCATGGCGATCATGTCGCCCGTGTGGTCGGACAGGACTATCGTCTTCACTGATAGCCCCTCGTGCACAGGAGACGCCTCAGTCTGAACGACATGCGCAGGCTTGCGGACAGGGACATCGGCATCTTTATCCGCTGGTGAATATCTCGTTGGCGAGGTCCATCGCGCCGCGGGCGAATGGTATCCCGGCGTACAGCGTCATGTGTCCGAACACCTCGATGATCTGGTCCTGCGTGAACCCGATGTTCAGCGCGGCCCTGATGTGGCTCCGCAGCGGCCCCTCGCGTCCCAGCGCGGCCAGGCACGCCATGGTGCAGATGCAGCGGCTGGGGAGATCGAGGCCCGGCCGGGTCCAGGTCGCGCCCCAGTAGTACTCTCCAGTGATCTGTCCAAGGTCCCTCTCGGCCTGTGTCGGCTGGTTCGCGCGTGTCGGCGAGGTGGTGCCCATGTAGCGTTGCCGGAGTTCCTCGCCCCGTTGGAACAGGCTGTCGGGGTCTTCGTCGGTGTCGTGGACACGGGACGGAGTGAAGTCTATCCCACGCTCCTCGAAGACCTCCTTGCAGATCGTCAGCGCCTGGATGCCCGCGGGCGCCGCGCCGTACCAGGTGTCGTGAATGATCAGCTCCACGAGCTGCTCAGGAGTCAGTCCCACGTTCAGCGCGTTTCCCAGGTGACGCTTGAGCTGCACCTCGCGGTTCATGACGATCAGGCACGACAGCGTGACCATCTCCCGCTGCACCGGCGTCAGCGCGGGCCGCCTCCAGATAGTGCCGAACAGCGCCTCGCCGAGAATCCTCTCCAGGTCAGGCGCAAGCTCCCACGCTGCTGGCGACGAGCCACCAGAGATCTGCCCGCCGCCGAACATCCTCCGAGTCTCCTGCCCTCGTTCGTAGCGGTCGTCCAGTTCACTCATAGCGCGCCTCCGTGGTGTGTGGTCGGAACTAACAGACGCTGACAGTGTACGGTGGCACCGATGCGGGGGCAATTGTTCAGGCGGACCCTTTCACTCGAAGAGATAGAGACTTATCAGAGCTATGACCTGATCCCTGGTCAGGAGGTTATTGAACAGGTAATCGTTGATGGCCGTGACTAACTCGTCCCGGCTGATTTCCCCGTCCCGATCGTCGTCGTATGGGATGCCGAGGGATAGATGCGCGGGTGAGTTTCGGTATCCTGTTCCGGCGGTCGCGACTCCGGACGGAATGTCTACTGTCACGTCACCGATGCCGGTTGGCGTCACGACAAAGGTGAACACCGTGGTGCCATCACTACCGACAAAGTTGGCTGCTGAGCCGTTGACCACGATGACATCATCGACTGTAAATCCGTTGACCGGTTCGCTGAACCATGTCGTCACAGGGATTGGCGAGTCGATTCTGACTGGGCTACGTGTGGGAGCGGCGCTCATGGCTGTCGTCGGCATGGAGCAGAACGGCAGGCGCAGACTTGTAAGATCGTTGGAAATCACGTCCTGCAGACCTGTCGGGATGCAGCCTGTAAAATCGTTTCGACTAAGGTTCAACCACCTCAGTCTCGCGAGGCTACTCAGCGAGGCCGGTATCTGTCCATCCAAACGGTTGCCCTTTAGTGACAGACTGGTCAGATTGGCAAGGTTGCCCAGCGAAGCCGGCACCTGTCCGGTAAGCCTGTTCCACGAGAGGTGCATACTGTCCAGATTCGTCAGGTTCCCAAGTTCTGACGGGATCTCTCCACTCAACCGGTTGTTGTAGAGGTACATCCACTCCAGGTTGGAGAGACTGCCCAACTCAGGGGGTATTGGACCGGTCAGCTCGTTGCCGCCGAGAAGCAGCCATTCCAGGTTGGAGAGACCTCCCATCTCGGAAGGTATAGGCCCGCTCAGCTTGTTGACTCTAAGTTCCATCCACTTCAGGTTGGAGAGCCCGCCCAACTCGAGCGGTAGAGGCCCGCTCATCTGGTTATGGGCAAGGTACAGTCCGATGACTCTCCCGTGGGCGTCATTGGTGACGCCGTACCACTCCCTCATGGGACGGTCGGTCAGCCAGTTGGAACTATTTTCCCAATTACTACCTGCCGTTGCGTTGTAAAGCTTGGCCAGCGTGGCCCGGTCTTCCTGCGAGTCCCTCGGTGCGCAGCTGCTGCCACGCACAGTGTGTATGCTCTGGAGCCATGCTTGGAATTCGTCATTGACAGGAGCGCAGATCCCCAGGTTGTTGTAGAACACCATCCACTCCAGCACGGTTAGGGAGGTCAACGTGTCTGGAAGCTCCCCGCTAAACTGGTTCCGATCGAGGTTCAGCTCCTCTAGGTTGGACAGACTGCCCCACTCCGATGGTATGGTGCCATCCAGTTCGTTGCCGTCGAGGTCCAACCGTATCAGGTTGGAGAGACTGCCGAGTTCCGGCGGCACCGGACCACTCAACTCGTTGTCTCTGAGGTTCAGTCCCTTCAGATTGGAGAGATTCCCCAATTCCGGTGGTATCTGTCCGCTCAACCTGTTACGGCTGAGATTCAGCCCCGTCACGTTGGTCGACTCGCCCGACCCCTCCAGGTTGGAGAGACTGCCCAACTCAGGTGGCATTGGACCACTCAACTCGTTGCCGCTGAGGTCCAGCACCTCGAGGTTGGAGAGATCCCCCAGTTTCGGCGGTATTCGGCCGCTCAGCTCGTTGCCGCCGAGTACCAGCCACCGGAGGTTGGAGAGGTCCCCCAACTCTGGCGGTATTGGGCCACTCAGATGGTTGCCATAGAGGCTCATCCCCACCAGGCTGGAAATATTACCCAACTCAGCAGGTATCTCCCCGCTCAGTTCGTTATGGCTGAGGTACAACCTTTCCAGGTGGGGGAGACTGCCCAACTCTGGAGGTATCGGCCCGTCTAGTTCATTGCCGTTGAGGTACGCGACCGTCAGGCTGGAGAGGTTGCTCAGCTCGGGCGGTATCGGACCGGTCAGTTTATTACCGGCTAGATTCAGCCACTCCAGTTTGGAGAGACTGCCCCACTCAGGTGGTACTGGTCCGCTCAACTCATTGCCAACGAGGGACAGCCACGTCAAGCTGGAGATGCTCCCCCACTCCGGAGGGGCCGTACCACTCAACTGTCTGGAGGCAAGACGCAACTCCGTGACGCGCTGAGGAGTCCCTCCTAGCGTGACACCATCCCAACCTCGGATGGGAGTTTCTTCTGACCAGTCGAAGATTGAACTTCCCTCCAGCGTATCGTGTGCCGACAGCAGCGCAACGCAGTCGGACACCAGGCCAGGATCACTAACCGGATCGGACACCGCACCGCCGGTGGCACAGGCATTTAGAGTCGCCGGCTTCCGGCTGGCCTGAATGACATAGGTGTGCGTCCCTGATCCGTCCGGTGAGATGACCCTGACAGTGACAGTAGTAGTACCGTCGCCGAGGTTCACCTGGTAGCCCGCCAGTGAGTCATTCGCATCCGACACTTCGACGAAGTCTTCATCCAGGAATCGGATGGCGGCGTTGTGGTCGTTGACAGGACTCACGGTGAACTGAGACGCACTTCCAACCTCCGCGATGTAGTAGCTCACGTAGGAATCGAAGGCAGGGCTCAATGATCCCGGTGCGATGGTCAGTCTGCTGAGCAACAGGTCGCAGAATGGCGTGCCAGTTTCAGCGAGATCGTTCTCATCAACGGACCGCAGACCCACGGGGATGCAACCGCTGAACTGGTTACCCATGAGGTAAAGCCGTTCCAGATTTGGGAGGCCGGCTAGCTCCGGCGGAATCAGTCCACTCAGCAGGTTATATCTGAGGTCCAGCTCAATCAGGTTGGAGAGGCCGCTCAGTTCCGGCGGTATCGGCCCACTTAGTTGGTTGACCCAAAGGTCCAGCAACACCAGGTTGGTGAGCTCACCCAGTTCCGCAGGAATTGGGCCGGTCAACTGGTTGTTGCCAAGGTATAGCCCAGTCAGATGGGAGAGGCCGCTCAACTCTGGCGGAATCGGTCCGCTTAATTCATTGGCATTGAGGTACAGTACCGTCAGGTTGGAGAGTCCGCCCAACTCCGGTGGAATCGGCCCGGTCAGCCGGTTGCCTTCGAGTCCCAGCAACGTCACGTAGGAAAGACTGCCCAACTCGGTTCGAATTGAGCCACTCAGCCGGTTGCCTCCGAGGTACAGCCACTCCAAGTTGGACAGGTTGCCAAGGTCTGGCGGAATCGGTCCGCTCAGCTTGTTGTCTCTGAGGTCCAGCCAATTCAGGTTGGTGAGTCCGCCCACCTCAACCGGTATCGCTGTGGTCAACTCGTTGTCTCTGAGGTCCAGCCAAGTCAATTTGGAAAGACTGCCCACTTCAGGGGGTATCGGGCCATTCAGCCGGTTGCGGCCGAGATCGAGCACGGTCAGGTTGGAGAAGCCGCCCAATTCAGCCGGTATCGGGCCGGTCAGACTGTTGCTGCTGAGGTTTAGCAATTCCAGGTTGGAGAGGCTGCCCAACTCCGGTGGAATCGGGCTGCTTAGATCGTTTTCGCTGAGGCCCAGCGACGTCAGTCTGGTGAGATCGCTCAACTCAGCCGGTATGGCGCCGTTCAATCGGTTGGCCCAGAGGGCCAGCTCGGTTAGGTTGGAGAGACGGCCCAACTCTGGAGGTATCTCACTGCTCAAGTCGTTGTGGCCGAGGTCTAGCCATATTAGGTTGGAAAGGTCTCCCAGCTCCGGCGGAATCGGCCCGCTCAGCTCATTGCCGTTGAGGTAGAGCCATTTTAGGTTGGAAAGACGGCCCAACTCCGAGGGTATTGAACCACTAAGCTGCTTGCCACCGAGTGACAGCCCCGTGATCCGCAAGGGTGTTCCTGCGACTGTAACTCCTTCCCAGTCGTGGATGGGAGTTCCCGACGACCAGTTGAGAGTTGCGCTCCCTGCCAATGTGTTCCGGACTGTGAGGAGGATCTCACAGTCCGATACCAGTCCGGGATTGTTAGTCTGGTCTGACACGGCAGATCCAGTCGAACAGTCGTCAGCCGTCGCCAGACTGTGGGAGATGATCCCGACAGTCACCAATGAAGCGGTGACAGCACCCAGCAATACAGCTGCACCCGTGGCGGTTCTTGGGGCAGCAAATCTGCGGAGATTCATGTCAATTCCTCACGTCTGCAGCGCACGGTTGTCACTGTGCCGAGTCCCTGATCCGAGGTGTCCTGTCGCAGGAACATCTCTTTCTCAAGTCAACTGTCTTCATCGTGGGCACAACCAGATTCTACATCGACTGATGGCCAGATCTGCCGACTACAGACAGTGCGACCTGCCTGGCTCGGAAACAGACTAGCACTCTCGGCTGTCTGCCAATCCTCATAAAGCACAATTGATCCAGGCTAGTTCCGTATTAGTCTATTCTTTATGAAATGTGGTTAGTGACTTTCGGGGTGGTGAATCGACAGGTCGGCCGGGCCTCAGCGAGTTGACGGACTCTCTCTGAGTACCTCAAGCGAAGGCAAGCATTAAGTGGAAATCAGCTGGACACCAAAGCCGGGGGACAGGCTGGTTAGACTACATAGGAGGGCTGACCTGGAGCGCCCGGCGTTCTCGGCCGGGAACGGCCGCAGGACGCGCAGGGGCCTGTCGCCTGCCCTGATAGTCATCTACGCTTTCGTCGCCCTGGTGCTGTCGGACGTGGTCACAAGGCGCAGGTTCGGACGCTTCAGCCTGACGACCAAGCTGGTTGTCGCGGTCACTGCACTGGTCCTGCCTATCAGCATCGGCACGTTCCTGGTGCTGGAGTACAGCAATCCGGGTACGCAGGGAGACCTGCCCACCACCCAGAAGGTCGCCACGGCAGCTTTCGAGCCAGTAAGCGCCAGGAGCGGCGGATTCTCGCTGATCGACCACTCCGAGACTGGTCACGCGGCCAAGCTGTGGACGATCCGATCGATGCTCGTGGGAGGGGCTTCAGCTTCTGCTGCGGGAGGCGTGAAGATCAACACACTGGCCGTGATGTTCATAGGGATATGGTCGGCCATCAAGGGCAGTAGGCACGCCTCGGCCTTCGGACGGGAGATATCGGACCGTCAGGTCATGAGCGCGCTGATGATCGGAACGGTCGCCGTGGCGGCGATCTTCGGGGTGCTCATATGCCTGAGCATCACGGACAGCGGACTGGACTCGCTCGACCTGCTCTTCGAGGGAGTGTCCGCCTTCGACACCGTAGGACTGACCTCGGGGGCAACTTCTCAGCTTTCGATCCCCGGACAGTGCCTTCTGATGCTGACAATGCTGGTCGGAAGGCTGGGCCCCCTGACCATCGGCCTGGCAATGGCGCATGCACCTCAACCTGAGGTGGAACACTACCGCTACCCCGAAGAGTACGTAGCCGCCGCGTGACGGGTGGGGAGATTTCCAGGCTGTTTACCTCCGGATGGAGGGAAGCAGGATGGTCACCCCCAGGATCACTATGACCACGGGCCAGACAATGTCCCATCGGATCGAGTCAAACACTCCCAGGTTCCCGAGCAGCACGATCATGCCGACGATGATAAAGCCAACCCCGAACAGGTTCCTGACAACGTGCCTCTTCGGCAGTACTTCGTCAGTGTCACCATGGACTATGCTACTGGAACTTTCGTCAGACTGATCGTCGACCGGCGCGGATTCGGTCCGGCTGCCGTCGGGAGTGACTATCACCAGTACCAGGTACGCCAGCGCGGCGATTCCCACCGTGGCCACGGTAAGCAGCGCCCAGCCCACCCTGACCAGCACCGGGTCAATATCAAAGAACTCGGCCAGCCCTCCCGCCATACCAAAGAGGAACCGGTCGTCACGACTTCTGTGCAGTCTCCGTCTCTGCTGGACCATCACATTCCTTCCACCAGTCGGCTCTGGGCAAGCCATCCAGTCCGCTAAGGGCAGTGTCACTCGTAACGCAGCGCTTCGATGGGATGAAGCCTGGCGGCCCGCATCGCCGGGTAGATCCCGAAGAAGAGGCCGACCATTATCGACACCCCGAGCGCCAGCGCGATCACGTCTCCGGTCACCGCCATGGTAACCGGGTCCGACTCTTCGCCGAACAGGTGCGAGCCGTCAATGACGCCGGCTATCACAAAGCCTATCGCCAGCCCAAACAGGCCTCCGCCCAGGCTGAGCAGCGCAGCCTCGGTCACGAACTGGAACAGCACGTCGCGACGTTTTGCCCCCATTGCCTTGCGTATTCCGATCTCCCGAGTCCGCTCGGTAACTGTCACGAGCATGATGTTCATTATGCCGATGCCGCCCACCAGAAGGCTTATGCCCGCAATGACCCCGAGGAACACCACGATGGCCGCGGTGACACTCTGGACAGCCTGAAGGGCCTGCTGCTGATCGTTGATCGTGAAGTCGTCCGGTCCCGACAGGCGATGTCGGAATCTCAGGACACTCGCAATTTCCGACTTTGCGCTTTCGACCAGATCCGAGCTGGCCGCCTGTACATTTATCGAATTGACCAGGATCTCGTCACTTTCCGGGCCCTCGGAGACCATCCTGTGGCTGAGTGTGGTAAGGGGTACCAGGACCTTATCGTTCCCTACACTGAAGAAGCCAGAGCCCTCGTCTTCCAGGACGCCTATCACGGTGAACTCCCTACCGCGGATACGCACCGGCTGGCCAACAGGGTTTCTGGGACCGAAGAGGTCGTCCGAGACTTCAGGTCCCAGCACAGCTACCGTGGAGTTATCGAGCACGTGTCCGTGCGAGATGAAGTTCCCATACGTGAGTCTGGAGTTTCTGACATCACGGTACTCGGCCGTAACCCCGAGCACCGGCGCATCGATCTCTCTGCCACGGGCGACGACATGCCCCCAGGTACTCTGCTGGGGCGCTACGGCGGCAATGGACGGCGCATACAGGGGGTCGAGCAGCGCGTAGGCGTCATCCATTGTGAGGTTCTCGCCTTCGCCACCAAAGGTCGCGGCGCCGAAGAACGCGAACTCGTCGTCATCGGCCACAGGAGACCCAGGTGTGACAACCAGCAGGTTGCTGCCCAATGACTCGATGCTCGATGTTATGGACTTCTGTACGCCCCGTCCCATAGACATGAGGACAATGACGGACGTGACCCCTATCACGATGCCCAGCAGCGTCAGCCCGGCACGCATCTTGTTGGACGCCAGGGACGTCAGCGCAGTCAGGAGTATGTCCAGAGGGTTCACGTCCTAGAGCACCATCACGGCTGTGACCCAGCCTCTACATGGGCCCCGGCCAGTTCAGGAATCGACACGTCGGACTCTGCGACGACCATGTCTCCCTCCTGAACGCCGTCGGTGATTGCCGTCCAGAAGTCGTCGCTCTCGCCCAGGGTGACCGGCGTCTCGACCACTTCGCCGTCCACCATGACGTTGACGGTTGGGCGTGTGAAGCTGCCCCGGATCGCGTTGGCCGGGAGCAGAAGGACGTCTCTGTGCTCGCTGATTGTGATGGAGGCTGCCGCGCTGAGCCCCTCGGGGGCCTTCAGCTCCTGCGGGAGATCGATCCGGACCCGGACGGGATAGCTGACGACGCCCTGTTCCGAGTTTGCCTCCGCACCCACGAATGAGACCGTACCGTCGATTGTCCGGTCAGGGAGGGCGTCCATGCGCACCTCCGCGATTGCGTCGATCAGTACTCTCAGCACGTCCACCTCATCCACGTCACCGTCTATCTCCACAACGCTGGTATCCACCAGTACGGCGACCACGTCCGTGGCCTTGATCTCCCTGCCGGCCCTGGCCTCTACTCGTGAGACGAAGCCGTCCCAGGGGGCCTCCAGGGTGGCGTCACCAAGTCGCTGCTCGGACTCGGAGAGCAGCGTCCTTGCAGCATCGAGCTTCGACTGAATCAGGGCAAGATCAATGGGGTCCGGGCCTCCGGTAAGGGTGGCGAGTTTCTCGCTCTCTTCTGCGAGGGTCTCGCGAGCGACATCGACCGCAAGCCGGGAGGCCTCGTATTCGGGATGCTTAGCTCCGGACGTCAGATCATCCAACTCGGTCCGTGCCTCTTCCAGGTTGGCCCTTGCGAGAGTGACCCGCACTTCCAGGTCCGCGATCTCAGACGATTCACTGGGCGCA
Organism: Dehalococcoidia bacterium; assembly: GCA_965116415.1. GTDB lineage: Bacteria > Chloroflexota > Dehalococcoidia > Lucifugimonadales > UBA1123 > VXRN01. The sequence continues at coordinate 2,523,235 of OZ220693.1, read as the reverse complement.
ATCAGTTCATTGAACCTTTCACGGGCATCCTCCAGTGTCGCCCTGACGACTTCGATTCTGTGCTGTCGACCCCTGATGAGAAGGTCCGAAGGCTGTGCAAGGTCCGCCAGGTCCCTTCCTGCACCGCCCAGGCTCTCCTCAGCCTCACGGACCGCGGCTTTCAACTGCTCGGTCACCAGCGGGTCCGGTAGGCCTTCGAGTTCTCTGCGTCTCTCTGAGGCTGCTCGAAGACTGGTCTCGGCATCTGCAACCCTGGCATGGGCGGCGGCGATGGCGTTGGACGCCCGGTACTCAACTTCCGCAACTCTGCCGATGGCGTTCCGGTAGGCATCGCTTGCGGTGCGGAACTCCTCCTCTATACAGACACCGAAGGTGGGACGGTCACCGCTGTCGCATGTGGCCACGAGGTCTGACCTCGAGAAGTGCAGCCATACGTATACCTGGGTCTCGTCCCAGGGCGTAGACGGGTCGTTAGGGGGCAGATTAGGTGCGTTGTAGTCCAGGCCGCTGAAGCGTTCCGGCAATGCGAACAGGATGTCTAGATCGATACCCAAGTCCGCGAAGGCAGTCTCGTAGTCCGGGCCGACCGAAGTGAGGTCCGTTTGGATTCCGAGCCACTTCTGGAAAGTCGCTGAGTACGTTTCAGACGCTGAATCGAGTGCGGCCTGGGCTTCGTCGGTCGTTGCGGCCCACTCTTGCTCCGCCACGTCAAGAGCCGACCGGGAGTTTGCAAGCTCCGTTTCAGCTACCGCAACCGCGTCACTGGCGTCCTGCAGGTCTTCCTGCGAGGGACCATCCATGTAGTCGTCCCGAGCTTCGATGGCGGATCGAAGCGCCACCTCGGCATCTGCGACCCTCGACTCTGCCTTAACCAGTTCCAACTGGCCAGGAGTGTTTGCGAGTTCCGCAAGCGCTATCTCGGCGTCTGTGACCCGCATCCTCGCCTGGGCCAGTTCAATCTCCGATGTGGGTGCGACTCCCTCCGCCAGAGCTTCTTCGGCCCTTTCGAGTTCCAGGAGCGCTGTGGAGACCTTGGCTTCTGTCTGCGCAATCTGTAGATCGGTAGGGCTGGTTATTCGGTCGAGGGCCTCCACTGCGTCAGCCAGGGTGACCTGTGCTACTGCGACCCTGTGTTCAGCCCCCACGACCACGAGGTCCGGCGGATCGACGAGGGCATCGAGCTCGGACCGCGCGTCTCGCACACCTGCGCGGGCGTCAGTGACCTCGCGTTCCAGCCTTGCCACGGTTTCGGCGTCGAAGGTGGCAATCAGGTCTCCGGCTGAGACCCGCTGGCCCTCCTTGACGAGCACGTCCTCGACAACACCATCCGACCCGAAGGTCATGTTCTCCCGGTCAGGGAAACTCACGCTGCCGGTGACTTTGATCGCGTCCACGAGGTCGCCGCGTCTCACCGGAATGAGTTGCTGCTCTTCCTCCAGCACAACCGAATCGGGGTCTGAGGTGACACGCAGCACCAGGAGTGCTCCTGCGATCACAATGACAAGTACGATTCCCAGGATGACGAAGCGCCGGCGTCTCAGGCGCGATAGAAGATTTATCAGGTGCGCTCTCATGAACGTTCAGCGCCGGATGGAGGGCAGCAGGGCGATCACGCCCAGGACCACCAGGGCCACGGGCCAGACGATGTCCCATCGAATCGAGCCAAATAGCTCCAGGTTCTGCAGCAGTAGGATCGAGCCCACGACGATAAGGCCGACCCCAAACACGTTCCTGGCCGTATGTCGCCTTGAAGAACCCTCAGCCGGATCAGGTCCGACTGCCCTGTCGGAGACTTCCCTTGAGCTGTCGTTCACTGTTTCTACCTCCCTGGATACAGGTTGCCTGCTCTTGGGTGTGATTACCGCCAGTACGATGTAGGCCACTGCGGCGATCCCCGCAGTGGCCAGGATCAGCACAACCCACCCCACACGGATCAGGACGGGATCGACATCGAAATACTCGGCCTGGCCTCCCGCAACTCCGAACAGGAGCCGTTCTTCGCGACTCCTGTACAGCCTCTGTCCCTGCTGAATCATCGGACTCCTCCCATCACCCGGCGAGTGGGGTCCGTTCCCATGGGCCACGACTGCGCCGACCGAACTCAGACGCAATGTTGACACGTGCGTGACGGCCGCGAATCGGGAGAAGGTACCGATTCACTCTGGCAGATCGGCCAGGTCGGAGGTCGTACTTTCGGTCAATGCGACCGCAATTTACGTTTGCTACACTTCGGGCATGTTTGCGGGCGCGTTGCAGAGGTTGCTGGGGCTGCCCCTGTCTCTTGATCCCCCGGAACAGTCCTGGAGGGACTGGCTTCTCATGCTCGCGCTGGTCGTCGCAGGTCTGCTGGAGGGGGTCCTGCGGGCGGACCTTGGATGGCGTCCCGTGGTGACCGGCGTGGCCGTGATCGCGCCGCTGGTGACTCCGTGGGCGCGCGGCTATCCGCTTCCTGCGACCATGATCGTCTTCGGCGGATATGGCCTGCTGCACATTGAAATGTTCATCGTGGACGTCGAGAGTACCCTGGTGAACCCGGCTGCCCTGCTTGTGCTGACGCATGTCCTGGTGCGCTGGGCTCCCGGCCGGCACATTGGGATAGGCCTGGGCGTTGCCGCTGTCTGCTGGATGATCGCCTGGAACATCCCATCGGACAGTTTCCCGGTCATGGTCCTCAAGGGAGTTGTAATTTGCCTCCCGGTTATCACCGGCGCCGTCACCCGGCATCTTGCGGAGCTGCGCCATGCGAAAGCCCGTGAGTCGCGCTTCAATGAGCGCCAGCAGATCGCTCGCGAGCTCCACGACACCCTGGCTCATCGAATGACTGCCATTGCCATCCAGGCGCAGGCCGGACGCGCCATGGCAGCATCTAACCCGGAAGCCGTCCTGGAGACGCTGGCGACGATCGAAGATACCGCATCCAGCAGCCTGCAGGACATGCGCCAGATCATCGGCGTACTCCGCGACGCGAGTTCTCCGGTCGAGTCGCATCACACCGTCGCCGACATCGAACGCATCGCCAACACCAGTGCCGGAGAGACACCGGTGCGAGTCCATCTGGATGGTGACCTGGATGATCTGGGAGCATCTCTGGAGGCGGGACTGTACAGGGTCGTGCAGGAGTCCATCACCAACGCCCGGAGGTATGCTCGCCGCGCGAGCCGGATCTCAGTTCACATCAATGGGTCAGCCGACGCCGTACACCTGACCGTGACGGACGACGGAGACCCGGTCAGGCCTGGAACCCGTCTCGGTTCCGGCTATGGAGTCATCGGCATGACCGAACGGGTGTCCCTGCTGGGAGGTCAGCTAAGCGCCGGCCGCGGGCGGGCCGGCCGTTGGGTGGTCGATGCACAGATACCCAAGACCAGGGGGTAGGACGTGGCAGTCCGGGTTCTGATCGCCGACGACCAGGCACTCGTCCGTGCCGGGCTCCGCGTGATCCTGGACCACCAGCCCGGCATAGAGGTGGTGGGCGAAGCCGCAGACGGGGTCCAGGCGGTCGCGCTTGCCCGTCAGTTACGTCCCGACGTCTGCCTGTTCGACATCCGCATGCCCGAGATGGACGGTATCGAGGCCACTCGCATACTGGCTGGGCCGCAGGCCGACTCACCCTTCGCCATAGTCATGATCACCACCTACGACCTCGACGAGTACGTGTACAACGCCCTCAGAGCCGGTGCGCGAGGGTTCGTGCTCAAGGACGCGGGTCCGGAACTGCTGGTCCAGGCTATTCAGGCCGCAGCCGATGGCGATGCGCTCATCAGCCCCAGCGTAACCGCAAGGCTGCTCTCGACCTTTGCACGCGGTCCGGGCGTGGGGAGGCTTCCTCGGCCTGCGTCACCCCTGTCTGAACGGGAGGAAGAGGTGATCTCTCATGTCGCTCACGGCCTGACCAACGCCGAGATAGCCGGCGAGCTTCACGTCAGCCTCAGCACCGTAAAGACGCACCTCACGAGCCTCATGACAAAGCTCGATGTCCGAAATCGGGTCGAGCTCGCAATCTGGGCCCACGAGACCGGACGTGCGTGACGTCGCTCATTGAGTACGACCTGCTGGTCGGGATACCGCTTGAACACTACCGCTACCCCGAAGAGTACGTTGCCGCCGCGTGACGGGTGGGGAGGCACCTTTGAAGGACAACAAGCCCAGCGCCAATTGTGACTGAGTGCCAACCAGGCCACTGAAAAGGTTCCAGCCTCACTTGCTATAATCGGCGGCAGCAATTGAGGAGGCCGGGCTGACAATGGACCTGGAACTGAACGGCAAGGTAGCGATTGTGGGCGGCGCCAGCAAGGGTCTGGGACGCGCGTGCTCGGAGGTGCTGGCAGAGGAGGGCGTGCGGGTGGCGATGTGCGCGCGCACGGCATCAGACCTGGAACGGGCGGCGGACGAGATACGAAGCGCTACGGGAGCAGAGATTTTCACCTTTGCCGGCGACCTGGACAGGGAAGAGACCATAGCCGAGCTGGTGGCAGGCACGGTGGAACGCTTCGGGCATCTGGACATCATGGTGAACAATTCCGGCGGGCCGCCGCAAGCCTATGCCAAGGACTCCACCGAAGAGCTGTGGCAGGTGTCGGCGAATCGCTCGCTGTTCTTCTTCGCGCGGATGACACGGGAGGCGCTGCCGCATCTGCGGGCACAGGGTGGCGGACGCATCATCAACATCCTGGCCAGCACGGTCTATACGCCGATACCGAACCTGGCGCTGTCGGCGGCAACGCGGATGGGCGTCATCGGGTTTATGAAGAACCTGGCCGACGACATCGGGCACGAGAACATACTCATCAACAACGTGTGCCCTGGCAGCATCATGTCGGAGCGGATGATGGAGAACGTGGAGGATCGGGCGCGGACGCAGGGGATTTCCATTGAAGACGCACTGGAGCAGCGGGCGGAACAGACGGCATTGAAGCGCATCGGTGAGCCGCGGGAACTGGCATACCTGGTAGCGTTCCTGGCGTCGTCGCGGTCGAGCTACATCACCGGCACGACGATGCTGGTGGACGGCGGTCTGGTGCGGTCGGTAATGTAGATCACTCTCTCCCCCGGATCAAGTCCGGGGCAGGCTCTGGCCCTCTCCCATCAGGGGCTTACAGGGGTAGCTATGCTTGAACAGACAGGGACGAACTCCAGCCGACGACCCCCTCTCCCTCAGGGAGAGGGTAGGGGTGAGGGTGAAAACCTCGAATACCTACCCCTGTAAGCCCATCAGGGGAGAGAGTATCGGAGAGACGCCGGTGTCAATGCCAGCATTCACGCCGCCGCCAAGTAAGCGGTTGAAAAGGCGTCAGACGCTGATGCTGTACACTCGTGCCGCCGTGTCGTGGAACAATGCGGCGCGTTCGCTCGCAGTGTAGCCGGCAGACAGCCGTTTGAAAGCGTTGTAGAGAACGTTGTAGGAATAGGACGGTTTGTCCACCGGGAAGTTGCTCTCAAACATGCAGCGGTCCGGCCCGAACTGCTCGATGCAGTAGTTCATAAGCGGGCCGAGGGTTCCCGCCAGCTCTTCGGACCCAATAGGGGTCTCGCGGTCGTGCCAGTAGTAGCCGTAGCGCACCTGGCCAACGCCGCCCAGCTTGAGGACGACGTTGGGACACTGCGCCACCTCAGCGACCCCCTGTCTCCACGCGGGCAGCACCCCATCGTCCCGGTTGGCATAAGGGCCAACGCGCACCAGGCCGCCGATATGGTTGAGTACGATGGTCAAATCGGGAACAGCGCGGGCGAAACTGGCAAGTTCGGACAGTTGGGGGTGATAGAGAGAGTTCTCCAGCACCAGCCCCATATCGGCCATAACCCTGGCCCCTGCCCGGTAGCCGTCAGTGGACAGAGCACCTCGAATGTCCCTCCTGACAAGCTCGGGGCTTTCATCCCATCCGGTCGAGTGGCGGATACCCCGGAACCGCTCCGGACTGGCCTCCTGCATGGCTTCCAGAACCGGACGCACAGCCTCGCCGAGTTTCAGGTCGGCGTGCCCGATGATTGCGGCGGCGGCCCTGGTGGGACCGTGGCTGCCTGCGGCGCTCTCGGCCGCGATGGTCTCGATGTACTCCACCTCTCCAACAGGCTGCATCTCTTCCGGTCCGCTTTGACGGTATTCGCACCGCACCTCGATGAACACGGTTGAGCGCACATTGTGGCCGCTGCTCACGTCCGCAGCCAGTTCCGGCAGAAGGTATCGCTGGTAAGCGGGAGGCTCCGGGCGGGACACCCAGAAGTGGTGGTGCGGATCGCAAATCGGGATGTCCGGCTCCAGGGTCTCTTCTGCGGTCAATGCCAGCCAGTCTTCGCCTTTCAAAACCATTCTGTCCACCTCGGCAATGCTGCTCCGACAGATACTAACACGGGGAGATTTGGCTAAATTCCCAGGCTGGACAATCACTATAGACGTTCGTCATATCCCCCGAGTGGGGTACCATATGGCCGACGACTTCTTGGCGAAACACCCGCGACAGCAGCGATAAGGCAAACCGTGCATAATCGGAAGGTGCGAGATCGAATTATGCACGAAGCTACACTATTGATTTACTTTGTGCTCCTCCTGGCGGAGTAAGTAAGTGCCCATGACATCGGCGCGCACCGCCAATGCGATACTGGCATCCACGTCCGTCAGAGTGATGATGCCTCTGTTCCATGTGATGGCCGGGTTCATTGCTCCAATTCCACTGGAGGCACGATCGTCCTCCTGTACCTCGTAGTCAAACTGGACCTTGTTTCCCTCCACGACACGCGCATACTCAGCATGATGCACCGTGGACCCTCCTCCGAGTTCGCCAAAGAAATGCAACATATAGACGGGTGTCCCGTTGTCCGTGATTACCTGCACGTCCTTGTCGAAGGTAACCTGGATGGTTATGGTCTCCCCGGTCTCATAGCTCATCCCTTCATTCGGGGTCGAGACCACGCTCACTCCGGTGGCCTTAGCACGCGCGTGTATCCTGTGGTCGGCTTGGATTCCGACCGCGCCGTGCGCCAGATCCGCGTCAGTATCGTCCGACGTGTTCCTGATCGTCCCGCCATCGAGGAGCAGGCTGTCCTTCTTCACCCGTATCCCGTCCCTGTCGAAGTCGTTTGACCTTACCGTGTAGGTGAACACCAGCTCGGTCGACGTGCTTGCGTCAGCGTCATATTGGGCCTTTCTGTTGCGCTCTACCAGACGTCTGCCGTTGTGGTGGTCGACCCTGAACCGCATCCGGGGTATGCCCGTAACCGTGACGGCCTCAGAGAACGTCGTGGTGATCTCGATAACGTCCCCATCCTCGTACTCCCTGTCGCTGCCGGCATCGGATGTGATCGATACATCCTCGATTGTCGCAACGGTGGCAACTCCGACCTCAAAGACGTTTGACAGAGCCAAATAGCGGGCTCTACCTGCGACATTCACTACATCACCGCCAAGGGTGCTAGAAGTGATGGCAATAGACGTCGCCGTACACTCAGAGGTCCCATCGCCGTCCGGGTCGCCACCTCCGAGGGGAAGATTCGTCGTCGTGCCGTCGTCCGCAGTCCCGGTGCAGAGCAGTTGTCGCCCCGAGGCGCGGCTTCCCTCAATCAGATCGCCCGCAACGCCTCTCCCGCTGTACTTATTGCTCCACGTCCCGTCGTAGAAGTCGCCGTAGGAGTCCGCTACCTTCGCACCGTTCAGCCAATAGATCGGGACACCGTCACTCCCCGTGGTTCCTGTGTTGGTTCGCACATTCACCGCAGCGGTAGACCCCAGCACCATGAACTCATCGGCGTAGCCCTGGATGGAAAGGTGTCCCCTGTTCCGGACCTGATACTGCACATGATCGTTGTAGTCGGCAATATTCGTCGAGGTCGAGGACGCGAGGGGATTCTTCGTCTTGGCCAGCAGGCGGAACTGTTCGCCTTGGCCCAACCCTGCAGGAATGAGGGGCCACCCCAGGGGAACGACCGTTGGCGTATTCTGGTCTTGGGCCAGAGCCGTGCCCGTCGGGCTTAGGATCGGCAAGGCGAACTGTACTGCCAATCCAATGACGAGACCGGCGAGCGACAATCGAAGGCACAGCCACCGTAGAGAGACGCTCAGGCCCGGCGACTTTCCATCCCGGGCGCCTGTTCGCACTTCGCACCCATTCGTGTCTATGTCGTTAATTCGACCAATCATTGCCACTTCTCCCTGCATGGCGCACGCAATTGCGCTGAACGAATGGATCCTTCGGGAACGCCGTCCCCCGACTGTCCAAAGTCCTGTTTTCCCATGTCCAATACATTCGCTCGGCGTGGCGAACTGGATCGAAGGCACCATCCGGCGCGGCAGCCGGATCGTCATTGGTGCGGACGCGCAGACCGGACCCGCGCCTTCTGGCGCCTAGAATCGGCCATCCCATCAGCACATCAAGTTACAGGGGCAATATGGGATTGCCATGAACTAACATGTGGGTTTCATGGGATTTGTGTGGACATGTTGTGAACATGCGCTATTTCGCCGTCTACAACGCAGTCTGAGCACCATCCAGGCGCGACCGGTTGACATTGGGCCTGTGGGCGTCGATTAGAAGCCGCTGAATGCTCGGTAACATTCGTCAGTGAGGCAACAGGCGGTCAAAATGGTTGACGTGGATCAGACGGCCTCTACAGTCACGCAGCGAGATATCGAGACCAGTTCAGGTGCAGGCTAGCTAGGGGGCAATGCTTCCCCCGTACCCGCAGCTGCGACACTGAGCGAAGGACAGGATGAATTCCCGAGTCCCCAGGCGTTAGGTCGCGGCATAGGTCGGTTACAAGGGGCTGAGAGTGATCGAATCGTACTTTGAGTACGATGTCAGCGTATATGGAGAGACACTCGAGGAGCTTGGCAAGCCTACGGCAGGGGGTTCACCTTCTGACACTGGAACAATAGTCAGACCAGGGAATAGGATCACCTATCTTGCAGGGCTACCGGAGGACGAACTTGCCTTGGCGTTGAAGTGGGGGATGACGTGCTTGCCGAAGAGACGCAGCGTATCCATCACTTCCTCATGGAATATGCCGCCCACTTGAAACAGGGGCATGACCTCGTCCACACCGGCCTCGGCATAGGCTTCCAGGTAGCGGATACAGTCGTCGGGGTCGCCGATGCAGTAGCGTCCACTTCTTATCTGGTCGAGGGATGATGTTTCCTCGCGCTTTGGAGAGTCGGTCGCGGTGGAGCGGGTGTAGTGCCACTGGTAGTCTTCGGGAACGCGGGACGGGTCCTGTTCGCTCCACACGCGGACGTCCCTGAGAGCCTGCTGATGGCGGTACCAGTCGATCAATTCGGCGGAGCGTTCCTGCACCTTCTTGCGCGACTCCCCGCAGATGGCCACGGTGCTTACAGCGACGCGGTTGTGGACGACCCCGGTGGTCGGACTAGCGTTCCGGATGCCGCCCCGGTAGGCTTGCACGAGAGGAGCCAATCCTGTAGCTCCGCCGCCGGCCATTGCCAGGCAGCCCAAACCCATGAGTCCCGCCTTCCTGAACGTGTCTTCCTGGCTGCAACCGAGCCAGATGGGCGGATGGGGCTGCTGTGCCGGCTTGGGGTGGACCTCGCGCAAGGGAATCTTGTAGTGGTTGCCCTCGTAGGTGAACTCTCCCTCGGTCCATGCCCGCGGGATGATTTCCAGGGCCTCGTCCACCATTCCGGTGGCGTCTTCCAGGTCTGTACCGAAAGCGGCCATCTGGTAGGGGTAGCCGGAGCGGCCCACGCCCAGGTCAACCCTTCCCTTGCTGAGAATGTCCAGGGTGGCGGTGCGGGCCGCGATGTGGAGAGGGTGCTGCACCGGGGGCACCACCACGGCGATGCCCAGACGCATCCGGCTGGTGCGCTGGCTCAATGCGCCAAGGGTTACGTCGGGGGCGCTGGAGTGGGACCACTCGGTGCGGAACTGGTGGTCGGCCATCCAGACGCTGGTCAGGCCCATCCCTTCAGCGTAGGCCACCTGGTCAAGCATTTCCAGGAACCGGTCAGCCTCGTAGGAGCGGGATGACGGCCTCGGGACCTGCATCTGATAGAACATCCCGATTTGCATGGTCACGCTTTCTGTTCTTGACTCCTTACCGGACATCCCTGCAAAACTTGTCCCCGTGCCGGTGGAGAGAGGGGATCTTTCGCGCTACCCTGTGGATGTGAATGCCACGATGAATTCGGCCTGCCTTTCATACTACTACAAAGTTGGGCTGCCGGGTTTTCCCGCGGGCGCAACTCGTAGACACCATATCGCTGTGGGTCGAAGTGCTGCCGTTGTGTCCCACTCATCCCTGTGTCCGACCACTTCCTGGGACTATCCGTATGCGGGCGGCTCCATGGCAGGACAGGCCCCGCATACGCCATCACGATTCAACTTTCACTGGAATCGTGGTGGTCACGGTGGTGCCCCGTCCGAACCTGTCAGGGCCAACTTCCAGGATACCGCCGAGGCGCTCTGCGTCTGTTCTCATGTTGCTGATGCCTCGACCACTGTCCTCGTATTCGCCTGAGAGCCCAATACCGTCGTCGGCTATCGACATTCGCAGCCTGTCTCCCTGAAATTCCAGAGAGATCACTATCTTTGTGGCACTGGCGTGACGGAGAGCGTTCGTCAGACCGTTATGAGCGATCGAGAAGAGCAGCCGCCTCGTGGTTAGAGGGAGTGGTGGCTCCTCGCCGGATTGGACAAATTCCGTTGGAATCGAGGTGATCGTGGCGAAGGTTGAAGTGTGAGAACGCAATACCCTGTTCAGCTCCCGACCCTCGAAGATTGGACCGATGTCGATCTGATGTCTTAGCTCCCACATGGTGGATCTGGCAAGTGCATGGGTGGCATCCAGCTTTGACAGGAGGTCATCGAGAGCGTGTTCCTTGTGTTCCCTCGCAAGGTCGATCGCGGTCTCCAGGCCGAGTCCAATCACGTAGGTTGACTGGGCTATCGTGTCATGAATGGTCTGTGAGAGTTCGATCCGCTCTCTCTGTAGTTCCCTCTCCCGCTCCACCGCCTCTCTTCGCCTGTACCTCTCGAATCTCGACACCAGGCTGACCGCCGCCACAACCGCATACATAACGACAATCCTCATGAACAGGACCTTTTCCTGCTCTATGGAAAAGTCGATGCCAGGATCCACCATCAGGCTCAGGGCTGCATACACGCCAGCGGTCACTGTCACACCTGCAAAGCTGACCCTGAGGGATGTGAAGACAACAGCGAACATTGCCAGGGTGGCGTAGTAGAGAACGAAGAAGGTGTTCCCAAATCCCCCTGAGATCGCGAGCCCACCCGTAAGCAACACCATGTCCAGCGTACTGAGCGAAAGACCCCAGCGCCATGTCAGGGTCTTTCCCGTCTCGATCCGGTAGTGAACGTAGGCATTGAGGGCCAGCAGCAGCACCGCCAACACAGTGTGGGCTACATACGCGGGGTGATCGAAACTCACCCTGTAGTTGTGCTGAGTCAGCCATGCGAGCACCAGGAACCAACGCACCCACACGGCTATCCTCATACTGAAGCGGAAGTCGTCTGGGTCGCTCTGGTCATACCCATGACCGAACCGTCCAAAGGGGTTGCGTGGAATCGCCTCGACGTAGTTCATGTCCCGCCTCCTGCGACATGCGCCGCTCCGCTGTCATGGTAGCTTGGGTTGTACGCGGCCGGCAGGTACGGAAACACCGCATCTGACGGGTACAGAAGAACCTTACGAACTCTCCTCCGGCATCGCAATGTTGGCGCTGTGAGAGTCACGTGGTTCGTCTGGGGGCCGAATGTCGCAAGCCTGTCGGAGCGCATGGTCACCGTGAATTCCACCTCGAGTACGTGACAGTCACGTGACTGAGTCTTGACGCACGTTACTTAATGGGGCCCAGGGCTTCAACTCGTGTGAATAATCAGTGTCAAAGCCAGTTTATCTCTGTAGAATGCGGGCCATTGGTAGGTTGTCTCTTCAGACAACGTACGCTCGGGAGGATGCTGCGTGATCTGCGGCCGCGTGTTGCGCCCAGGAGTCGGTGCCATCGCCAGGACTCTATTGCTGGGACTGACCATATGGGTCATGCTGGCCTGCGGCCTTTTCACTGGCGATACGGAACCAACTCCGGCTGCGCCACCCGGCATCACGCCACCTCTAACCGTGTCGCCAGGCGCCGGTGAACCTCGTTCAGAAATAGAAATCGAGCCCCAGGCCACCGCATATCCGACGGCCACCCCGTATCCCACCGCGACTCCGTATCCGACGGCCACCCCGTATCCAACAGCCGTGCCTCCCCCGGCGCCAGCAGCAACCCCGGCACAGGCGATTTCACCTGCATTCACGCCGACTCCGGCGCCCGTTGCAGTCCCACAGCCCACAGCAACACCTCCTCCACAGGCCGTATCCACACCTGTGGCCCAGCAGCCCGCCTCAGGCACTCCAGCACCCGCAGCAGGGCCAACAACCCAGTTCACTTTCTCGGGGGGAAAGACTGAGCTTCAACATCCCAAGGTCGGATCAATGCTGGACGACCTGATCGCCAGGATCGAGTCAGGTGCAGTCTCCGCAGAGGACGCCGCTCAGGAGGCTCCCCTGCATCGTGGAGACTCGGTAGCGGTCACCATCTACCTATCAGGTAACGTCGATGGCGTGGTGTCTTTCCTCGAGAACAACGGCGGCTCCAACATCGCCTCCGGAGACGACTACATAGAAGCCTATGTGCCGGTCCTGAAAGTGGCGGAAACCTCGGAGCAGCCAGGGGTGCTTCGAGTCCGCGTTATCCAGCCGCCGGAAGCCCCACAGAGCCAGTCAGGAATCCCCGGAGATGGCTCCGGGGTTCACGGTTCTCCGGCCTGGAACCAGGCAGGATTCACCGGTCAGGGCATCAAGGTGGGAGTGATCGACTCCGGGTTCAGCGGGTTCGCCGACCTCATGGGAAGCGAAGTGCCAGCAACAGTACAGGCAAGATGCTATCAGTGGGTTGGCGCGCACTCACAGGACCTCGAGCACTGTGCAAACGGGGGCAATCACGGCACGAGGGTCGCGGAGTCCGTCATGGACATCGCTCCTGATGTTTCACTGTACATAGCTGATCCGGATACCTTGAGCGATCTGAAGGCCACCGTGGACTGGATGATTTCTGAGGGTGTATCGGTTATCAACCACTCCATGCACTGGGAGTTCGACGGGCCCGGTGATGGAACCTCTCCGCTGTCTATCAGTCCGCTGAACACCGTGGACACCGCTGTTGCAGCCGGGATCGTTTGGGTTAACGCAGCGGGCAACCAGGCCCAGAGGACTTGGTTCAAACGCCGTCCTTTTTCATATAGCACCATAGACGTCGATGGAGAGGAGGTCAGAGTCGTAAACTTCGACGGATCCGACTTCCGCAACAACTCTCACATCTGGGGGCGGCTGGTCCTCCGCTGGGACGATACTTGGGGCGGAGCCGACAGGAACCTAGATCTTCTTCTTGCGAGACCGGGAACAGGAGATGTCGTTCTCTTTAGCACCGACCCCCAATCGGGAGAGAATTGGCACAACCCGTACGAGACCGTTATCACGGGAACGCGATCCGACATACTGATCGCGCACGTCGGGGGAAGTGAGCCAGACTGGATCCAGTTGCTGGGCTGGGGCGGAACATCGCTGAATTTCAATACCCCGGAGACCGGCAGCATAGTCAATCCGGCGGAGAGTGCCAACCCCGGCATGCTGGCAGTTGGCGCGGCCCATTGGAATGACGTGAACACCATGGAGAGCTACAGCAGCCGTGGTCCCACGCCTGACGGACGCATCAAGCCGGACCTGGTCGGGGCGGATTGCGGCGAAACCGCTTCGAGTTCCCGTCCCTTTTGTGGCACCAGCCAGGCGTCGCCCCATGTCGCTGGCCTTGCCGCGCTCGTGCGCCAGAGGTTTCCCGACTACACACCTGCTCAGGTCGTGTCCTACCTGAAGGACAACGCACAGCAGCGAGAGAGCACCGACCCCAACAATACATGGGGGCATGGCTTCATCGTGCTCCCTCCGAACCCACCGCAACTATTAGGATCACCGTCCGTGGTTTCGGTAACGCCCGGAGTGAACGCCCTGACAGTAGCATGGAACGCTCCAACGAGTGACGGAGGCTCGGCCGTCACTTCCTACGATCTGCGTCACATCGATATCTCAACCGATGACACGGTCGACGCCAACTGGACCATTGTGGAAGACGTCTGGACATCTGGTTCAGGTGCGCTGAGTTACGAGTTGACCGGGCTGAGAGCGGGCACTGAATACGGTATACAGATGCGGGCTGTGAACAGCACAGAGGACGGTCCCTGGTCGGCCACAGGCACGGGCACGCCAACTGTTGCAGAGACTCCCTGCTCTACCGGTGGGGCCGTGATCGACCCGCACGACAACCTCGCCCTGTTGGCCGACTGCGACATTCTGCTGGCGGTGCGGGACACCCTGGCGGGCAGCGGGACGCTGAACTGGTCTTCCAGCACACCCATCACGGACTGGGACGGAATCATCATGGGGGGGACGCCCCAGCGTGTTACCTTGCTGTACCTTCCCAACCGGGGTTTATCCGGAACGCTTCCGCCGGAATTGGGTGAGTTGAACGGCTTGGAGCAACTGACCCTGTTGGACAATGAGCTGACCGGGTCAATACCCCCAGAGCTGGCTGACCTGAGTCGACTGAATCAGATTTTCTTGGGCATCAACCAGCTAACCGGCACCATACCTCCAGAACTGAGTGGGCTGTCCAACCTTCAGGGACTGGAACTCTATGACAATAACCTGCACGGAACGATACCTCCTGAACTGGGCAGCCTTTCCAGACTCGAGGCTCTTCATCTCGACACCAACCAGTTGACCGGGCCGATTCCGCCCGAGCTGGGCAACCTCACCAACCTTCGCTGGCTGACTCTTCACGACAACCAGCTCACGGGGGAGATTCCGGCTGGACTGGGGCGCCTGACGAACTTGGAGCAAGTGTGGCTTGCCGGCAACCGGTTCACTGGATGCGTTCCGGCAGAGTTGAGAAGCGTTGCAAGCACCGACCGTTCACATCGGCTCAAGGAAATTGAAATCCCATATTGCGACGTGCTGCTGAGCGGACTGAGCATCACGCCGGCCGATCTGAGACCCGGGTTCGACTCCTACGTAACCGGATATACTGCTGCGGCCACTGCATCCAGTATCACCGTTAGTGCCGCGAGTCGCCACAACGCGACGTTCCAGTACCTCGATCAAAACGACGGAGTATTGGCCGACGCCGATGGAGCGCAGGCGGGACATCAGGTGGACGTGCCTGCAGGCGTGGTCACGACCATCCAGATCAAGGTCGCCACGTCGGACGGCCTCGACAGTCGCGTTTACACGATCGAGGTCACCGGATTAGGTGGCCTGTCTGCACCTTCAATCAGACAGATAACGTCGGGCCACAGTTCGCTGACGGTGTCGTGGCGGGCACCGACCCAGACCGGCGGCTCTGAAATCACCGCCTACGATCTGCGTCACATTCGCAGCGACGCCACAAGCAAGGCCGACTCCAACTGGACGGTCGTTCAGGATGTCTGGACTGGCTCGGGCGCGCTGAGCTACGAGTTGGCCAATCTGCAAGGCGGGGTTCAGTACGACATCCAGGTTAGGGCGGTCAATGCGACCGGAGACGGACCCTGGTCTGCGACCGTCACCCAAACAGCCAGAGGCATGGCTCCGGGTGCTCCGACGAGTCTTGCTGCGACAGCCAACGGGCAGACCCAGATCGACCTGTCCTGGAGTGCCCCTCAGAACACGGGCGGCTCAGCCATCACAGGTTACAGAATCGAGGTGTCACCCGACGGCTCCAGTTGGAGCGACCTTGTTGCCGACAGCCGATCGAGCGCAACGACCCACTCCCACACTGGATTGACAGCGAGCAGCACTCGCCACTACCGGGTTTCGGCCATCAACTCAGAGGGTACTGGCCCCACGTCCAACGTCGCCAGCGCCACCACTGGCGCAGCGACCGCGCCGGATCTGGTGGTGAACACACCAACTGTCGACACCAGTGCTCCGACAGCAGGTGCGAGCTTCACGCTCAACGCCACGGTCCGAAACCAGGGCAATGGAGCGGCAGACTCGACCACGCTGCGCTACTACCAGTCCTCAGACTCGACAATCACCACCAGTGATACAGAGGTTGGTGCCGACTCAGTGTTCGGCCTCAGTGCATCCAGGGCCGGCAACGAGTCGGTCAGCCTGACCGCTCCGTCCACTCCGGGCACGTACTACTACGGCGCCTGTGTGGATGCGGTGACCGGCGAGACAGATACTACCAACAACTGTTCATCTGCGGTAACTGTGACCGTCGGCGCCGCTCCCGCACCTGACCTGGCAGTGGACACGCCCACGGTCAGCGAGAGCGCTCCCACGGCCGGATCCCGCATCACCCTGAGTGCCACTGTGCGCAACCAGGGCAACGGACGATCGGACTCCACCACGCTGCGCTACTACCAGTCCACCGACGCGACCATCACCACAGGCGACACATCGGTCGGCAGAGACTCCATGTTCGGTCTCAGTGCATCCAGGGCCGGCAACCAGTCTATCAACCTGACCGCTCCGTCCACTCCGGGCACCTACTACTACGGCGCATGCGTGGACGCGGTAACCGGCGAGTCGGACACGACCAACAACTGTTCATCTGCGGTTACGGTGACCGTCGGCGCCGCTCCCGCACCTGACCTGGCAGTGGACACGCCCACGGTCAGCGACAACGCTCCAACGGCTGGCGCACGCATCACCCTGAACGCCATGGTGCGCAACCAGGGCAACGGACGATCGGACTCGACCACGCTTCGCTACTACCAGTCCACAGACTCGACCATCACCACCAGCGATACGGCGGTCGGCACGGACTCTGTGTCCAGCCTTAACGCATCGAGGAGCGGGAACGAGTGGATCAACCTGACCGCTCCGTCCACTCCGGGCACCTACTACTACGGTGCCTGTGTGGATGCAGTGACCGGCGAGTCAGACACGACCAACAACTGTTCAACTGCTGTGACCGTCACCGTCGGGGCCGCTCCCGCGCCGGACCTGGCAGTGGACACGCCCACGGTCAGCGACAACGCTCCAACGGCTGGCGCACGCATCACCCTGAACGCCATGGTGCGCAACCAGGGCAACGGACGATCGGACTCGACCACGCTTCGCTACTACCAGTCCACCGACACGACCATCACCACAGGCGACACATCGGTCGGCACAGACTCCGTGTTCGGCCTCAGTGCATCCAGGGCCGGCAACGAGTCTATCAACCTGACCGCGCCGTCCACTCCGGGCACCTACTACTACGGCGCCTGTGTGGATGCGGTGTCCGACGAGTCGGACACGACCAACAACTGCTCATCTGCGGTGACAGTCACCGTCGGGGCGGTGCCATCGCCGGACCTGGTGGTGGACACGCCCACGGTGAGCGAGAGCGCTCCAACGGCCGGATCCCGCATCACCCTCAACGCAACGGTGCGCAACCAGGGCAACGGTCGATCGGACGCGACCACGCTTCGCTACTACCAGTCCTCCGACTCCACGATCACCTCCAGCGATACTGAGGTCGGCACGGACCCAGTGTCTGGCCTCAACGCATCGGGGAGCGGCAACGAGTCTATCAACCTGACCGCTCCGTCCACTCCGGGCACCTACTACTACGGTGCCTGCGTGGATGCAGTGACCGACGAGACAGATACGACGAACAACTGCTCGTCGGCGGTGACAGTCACCGTCGGAGCGCCGCCATCGCCGGATCTGGTCGTGAACACGCCCACGGTCAGCGACAGTGCTCCAGCGGCGGGAGCGAGCATCACCCTGAACGCCACGGTGCGCAACCAGGGCAACGGTCGCTCGGACTCGACCACCCTGCGCTACTACCAGTCCACCGACTCGACAATCACCACCGGTGACACAGAAGTGGATACAGACTACGTGTCCCGAATAGACGCATCGGAGAGCGGAGACGAATCGGCCAGGCTGACCGCTCCATCCTCCGCTGGGACCTACTACTACGGCGCGTGTGTGGATGCCGTGACCGGCGAGACAGATACGACGAACAACTGCTCGTCTGCAGTGACAGTCACCGTCGGCGGGTCGTCAGCGCCCGACCTCATAGTCAGCACGTTCACAGTCGGCAACAGCAACCCGGTTCCCCGTCAGTACTTCGCTCTGAACGTTACTGTAATGAATCGGGGAAATGGTTCATCGAGTCCTACCACACTGCACTACTACCGCTCCACCGATGCGACCATCACCTCCAGTGACTCTGAAGTCCCAACAGCCGGGACTTCAGGCTATCTCTCTGTGAATGGTCTGAGCCCTTCCGGCAGCGAAGACAAGTCGGCCAGAACCTCTGCGCCGCCCGCACTCGGCACTTACTACTACGGCGTGTGCGTAGAAACGGTTACCGGGGAGTCCGATACGACGAACAACTGCTCGAGCGCTGTGACTGTGACAGTAGATAGAACAAACCGGCCTCCTGAGCTTACCGGGAACGTTGACGACATGACCGTTGAATTGGGTGAATCATTCACAGTGGACCTCTCCGGGCTCTTCACGGACCCGGACGGCGACGGAATAACCAGCTACGGCTTTAGATACCGGACCGAGGGAATTCTTACCGGGACAGTTAACACCAACACTGGTGTTCTGAGTCTCAGGGCGATCACCTTAGGCGAAACCATCGTCGCAGTTGACGCCGGAGACAGCAACGGAGCGTCGGGAGCGTCTGAAGACCTGTTTAAGGTAACCGTTATCGCCACACAATCAGCCACGAAGCCCGGCCCACCGACGAACCTGACTGCAACAGCCGACGGACAGACAGAGATAGACCTATCCTGGACCGCGCCATCGTCTGACGGAGGAGCCAGCATCGCCGGCTACAAGATCGAAGTCTCGACCGACAACTCCAGTTGGAGCGATCTGGTTGCAAACACCGGCTCCACCGCCACCAGCTACTCCCACACGGGCCTAACGGCTGGGAGCACTCGCTACTATCGCGTGTCTGCCATCAACTCGGCAGGCACAGGTCCCTCGTCGAATGTCGCCAGCGCCACGACAGACTCGCCTCCTACTACCACCTCGCCGCCGGCGACTACCACGCCTCAAGAGCCGGCCACTGATACTGTAACCGGAAGCATTTCGGAGTGCTCTGGCGAATTAAGGTCAAACCTCAGTGGGATTTATGACGTGACCATCACCGGTGCCCTCACCGCAAGCAAGGCCGTGAGGCACGTCCGGGTCGAGGGTTATGTTGACGGAAATATAGTGGGAGCTGAATCCATAGGGGATATGGCTGTGGGGGAGACTGTGACGTTCGCCATCACCGGAATAGTACTCTCGACGCCGACCGGTTGCGAAATCGAATACACGTGGCTCGAGTAGAGTGCTTCGAGCTTATGCGAACAGGGCCACCTTTGGTTGAGTGAATCATGAACAGTCTCAACACAGAGCGCAGAGTAACCAACACACACTTGAAACTGGCAGCCGGGGTACTGGCCATGCTGACAATGGCTGCCTGTGGAATCTTTTCCGAAGAACCACCACCTGAGCCGACTGCCGCCACTCGATCCGTAGCCCCTGCGGCCACGGCGCCAACGCAAGCTTCAAGGTCCGTATCCATAGACTCGGCCTTCTACCGCGCCGTTTGGACAGGGGATGCAAACACGGTCAGACAGCTCGTAGCCGACGGAGCGGACGTCAACGCAATCGACGAAGATGGCAACCCTTTTCTCCATGAAGCGATATGGCGTGACCATCTCGAAGTCGCGAGGGTGCTCGTTGATGCAGGGGCCGACGTCAACGCAAAGGACACAGACGGCAATCCGATACTGTACGAAGCTATCTGGAGGGGCCACTCAGAGATCGCACAACTCCTGGTCGACGCAGGCGCGAATGTTGATGCCGCCGATGCCGATGAAGACCCGCTGCTATACACCGCGGTCTGGAGGAACAAAGTCGGGGCTGTACAGATTCTCGTCAACGCTGGTGCGGACGTCAACGCGAGAAGGGCCAACGGCGAGTCGCTCCTATACGTGGCACGGTGGCGGGACCACACGGAAATTGAGCAGATCCTCATCGAGGCTGGAGCCCAGGAGTAGATTGCAATTCATCGCCAAGGTCGGCGGACACCAACTCGGAGGTACCAAGGGATGACAGACCGGATAATGCTCAGTAAGTCATGGGCTGTGGGCCGAGTGGCCTTTTGCCTGCTGACACTTCCAATGCTTCTGGCTTGCGGTCTGATTGGCGGCAATCCCAGTCCCACCAGTACGCCGGCGCCAGTGATGGTTTCGGCCAATGTCCTTACCCCGGCTCCCACTGCCGAACCTCCGGGTATTGATGATCGTCCTGATGTGCCAATCGACCAGCCCACGCCTCCGCCAACCCTCACCCCAGCGCCGACCTACACGCCTGTTCCCAGCCCGACGCCGGAGCCGACGCTAGAACCTACTCCTGAGCCGACGCCCGAACCCACTCCTGAGCCAACTCCCGAACCCACACCCGAGCCGACGCCAGAACCCACTCCTGAGCCAACACCCGAGCCGACGCCAGAACCCACACCCGAGCCGACGCCAGAACCCACTCCTGAGCCGACGCCAGAACCCACACCCGAGCCGACGCCAGAACCCACTCCTGAGCCGACGCCAGAACCCACACCCGAGCCTACGCCAGAACCCACTCCTGAGCCTACGCCTGAACCCACACCCGAGCCGACGCCTGAACCTACTCCTGAGCCGACACCTGAACCCACACCCGAGCCGACGCCAGAACCCACTCCTGAGCCTACGCCTGAACCCACACCCGAGCCTACGCCTGAACCTACGCCTGAGCCGACGCCTGAACCCACACCCGAGCCGACGCCAGAACCCACTCCTGAGCCGACGCCAGAACCCACACCCGAGCCTACGCCTGAACCTACGCCTGAGCCGACGCCAGAACCCACACCCGAGCCGACGCCTGAACCCACTCCGCAGACAACCAACACGCCCGTCCCCATTCCGCCTATACCGACCCCACATGCTAAAGCTGAATCTTTACCCCCTGGCGATCCTGCACTCTACAGAGCAATCTGGCGTGGAACGATCGATGAAGTGAGAAACCTGGTTGCTCAGGGCATTGAGGTCAATGTCAGCGATGAGGATGGTGACCCCTACCTATATACCGCCATCTGGCGGGCCGAATCCGAGAAGGTGCAGATCCTCGTGGATGCGGGTGCCGACGTCGACGTCAGAGACTCCAACAACGATCCAATGCTGTACACCGCCATCTGGCGAGACAGGCTGGAGGCACTCAGGGTTCTTGTAGACGCCAAAGCAGACCTAGACGCCAGAGATTCTGACAACGATCCGATGCTGTACACCGCCATCTGGCGAGACAAGCTGGAGGCACTCAGGGTTCTTGTAGACGCCAACGCAGACCTAGACGCCAGAGATTCAGATAACGATCCGATGCTGTACACTGCCGTCTGGAGGAACAAGGTAGAGGCTGTCCGGATTCTGGTAGAAGCGGGCGCAGACGTCAACGCCCGAAGGCCCAATGGGGAGTCGCTCCTGCACGTTGCACGTTGGCGAGGTCACACTGAAATAGAACGGATTCTGGTAGATGCAGGGGCTATGGAATAGAGGACTTTCACCATCTACACACGGGTAATTGAATCAGATGGTTGGCTGGTTAGGAATTCAAGCTGTGGTCAACCTCCATCAGCCCGCCCCACAGCCTCCACGGTACGTGCCGACACCCAACCCTGAAGCTCCCCGCCAGGGAGCGAGACCTCAACCCACCCGTGACGTGAGTCGTTCATTCGCACCTGGGCGCCGCTGTGGATGATGAACTCCTCCGAGTACTGCCATCCGGGCCCATCGAGTACCTCCACGGCATCGACAATCACGACACCCGTGCTGTCGTACGGATTCGCGTACAGCGTGCTGAGGAACAACAGCGTTGACGCAAGCGTGGTAACTGCCATGAGGACCGCGAAGACGCGCGCTACACGCCTCATTGGAAATGTCCTCCAGATCAGCAGCCCACCAACTGCGACTCCGCACACAAACCACATGCCAAGTGCAGCAAGCCCCAGTTCGCCGCGATTCAGCCACCGGAGCCCGGCGTAGGACACACTTTCGAGAATTGATCCCCTCTCGGCCGCAATGCGATCAACCGTCAGTTCTCGGGCCAACTCGAGGTTGGCATTGACGTCAGGGTCTCGAGGGGACAGTTCCCGGGCCCGTAGGTAGCTCAGGACCGCCCGTCCAAGGTCGCCATTACCCAGGTGGGCGTTGCCGAGGTTGTAGTACAGCGCCGTTTCATGGTATCCATCGCCGACGAGAGATTCGTAAAGCTGCACGGCCTCTGCGTACTCTTCGCGGTCGTATCTGGCGTTCGCCTCGGCCATCAGGTCTACTGCCGCGGGACCCTGGGCGTCCGCTGCAATCGCGACCGCCATGAGCGCGACAAGTGCGGCCAATGTGCCGACAAAAAGCCTCCGTGACCTCGTCATTCCCCGAACGCCTCCTCCAGGTCGGTCAGGAGTTGATCCGTCCGTTCTGCCATGCCTTCCCTACGGCCTCCTCCATCGCCGACGGGTGAGTACCTCGCCTCCTCTCCAACCGTCAGTGTGTCCTCGACTCTTTGCGCGAGGTCGGACGATACTCCTGCCTCCTCCAGCCAATGGTGCAGTGAGTCACGCGTCAGTCCACCCTCCGTCACATCCATCTTGTCCGACATGTATGACATGACGGCATCAGCCGAGGCTACTCTTGTGTCGAGGCCATCTGCGGCGGCTCGTCTGAGAACAGACTGCGCGTTCCTCAGCGCGTTCTGCTGCCGTGATGTTGCCAGCGCGGCCTCCTGCGCCACCACCCTGCGTCGCCATATCGCCCCTCCAACGATGATGAGCAACGGAACAGCCCACGCGGCCCAATAGACCGGGGTGTCCGTCAGACCATTCCTCGACCGTCCGAGCTCGGGGGGAACAGGCTTGTTACCCCTCACTTCCGACGCGGACTGCTCCGCCTCGGCATCATCTGAAACGAGAGGCGACACGCCATCGGCGCCCTCTATGGTCACGACGATGGGCACGGTTTTGGACTGAATATACAGCTCGGCCTCCGGGTCGAAGTGAGGATAGACGATCGCCGGAATAGTCAGATCGCCGGACACCTCCGGCAGCAGCCCGAGCTCATAGGTGCGGACACCGGTGATCTTTCCATCAATGACCTCAGCACTGGAGGCGGGCGGCGACCCTATGGCTCTCCATCCCGAAAACTCCGGCCAGGATGGGTCCGGCAGGGCCTCGACGTTGCCGTCCCCCATGATCTTTACGGTCAGCAGTACGGGTTCGTTGGCCGTGCCCGTGGTGGCGTTCACCTCGGCTGAGATCTCGAATCGGCCAACAGCTCCCACGAACCCCGTCGGGGCGCCTGCGGGCAGAGGGCGCACCTCGATGACCATGGGATCGCTCTCAAGTGAGTCAGACCCTCCGGGGAGTTCCGAGTCTGCCCTCAGCGAGGCGGGTTCGATGGTGATTGTCTCGACGACGCTCGGGAAGAGCAGAGTCCGCAGCTCGATAACCCTGTACTGCTCCGATCCGACCGTCTCGGTGTACTCATCTCTCAGGGTCGGCTGGCTGTTCCATAATCCCGCAAAGCTGGGCGGAATGTACCGAAGCTTCTGTGAGAAGTCCGAACGCTGATAGATCCTGAGGACATACGTGATCTGCTGGCCGATGTACGGACGATCGTTGTCCACAGAGACGCGGACGAACAGTGGCCCTTCGCCCTGAGACTGTGCGTGAATGGAAGAAGACGCCAGGGTCGCCACGACAAGCACCAGGCAGGCCAGGACGTGATGTAAGGACCGGGGGATTCGCATTACGAGTTACCAGTCGAACTCGCTCTGGGGGTTGGACGAGACCAGGGACTGTTCTCTTCGCTCCTGCAGTGTCTGTGCATCCTCTCCGACCGCATCCAGTAGCTGCCGTGCCTGCTCTCCGGTCATCGGCTCGTCCTGTGGCGGTGGGGATTCAACCTGCGGCGACGGTGGAGACTCGCTCTGGGGTGGTGGTGAGGTCTCGTCCTCATCCGGAGGCGGAGAGTCGCTGTCCGGCGGCAGTTGCCTCAGAGCCAGCTCCAGGTTGTGCTTGGCGTCGAGATCGTCGGGGTCGATTCTAAGCACCTCGATATACGCCTCGACCGCCTCCACATAGTTCTCCATCATGTACGCCGCGTTGCCCCGGTTGAACAGCCCGCGCAAGCGCGACTCGTCCCGCGCATACCGCAGTGACTCGTCGTAGTAGTCCAACGACTCGTCATACTGTTCCATGCGGTACAGGGCGTTTCCGGCGTTGTAGAGCGGCTCCCCTACCTCTGAGGCCAGCTCCCCTGCGTTTTCATAAGCATCAAGAGCCGCTGCGTAGTCCCCATTCAGATACGGGTCGTGGCCTGACTCGTTCACCTGTGCTGGGGTCGTGCCACAGGCTGTGACCGACAGGGCGAGTGCAATTGCGCCAACCAGCGTGGCGTGCTGAAACATGCGTGCTCCTACGCCGCCAGCCACCGTCTGCGCGGCGACAACAGCAGGCGGTCATTCAACACCTCTGCCAGCAAAAGAGCGATGGCTCCACCGAGAAGAAACAGCTGGAACCGTTCTACCTTCCTCTGGCTGAGCTCGCTCTGATAGCCCTCGGTCTGGAAGGAGTCGATCTGGTCTACCAGTTCTGCGATTGCGCCCCTGTCCGAGGCCCTGAAGTACTGGCCTCCTCCGGCCTCGGCGATCTGCTGCAGCGCACCCTCGTCGAGCCGGGAGATGATCTCACTACCCTGTGCATCCTGGCGGTAGCCGATCACGGCGCCCTGCTCGTCGTACACCGGAACGGGCCGTCCCTCTGGAGATCCGAAACCGACCGTGTATATGACGATGCCCTCCTCTGCCGCCTCCCGCGCGGCCGTGAACGGATCACCCTCGTGGTTCTCACCGTCCGTCATGATGACTATGACCTTCTGGCTCAGGCGCTGATCGCTGAAGCCCGCGGACGCCGTGTAGATCGCCTCGCTGATTGCCGTACCCTGGCGCGTGATGGCGTCCGGGCCTGCATGGGCCAGGTATGTCCTGGCCGTATCGTAATCTGAGGTCAGCGGGAACTGGATGAAGCTGGCGCCCGAGAACAGCACGATGCCGACCGCGTCGCCGTTCAGACGCGACATCAAGTCTGAGATCTCCAGTTTGGCACGATCAAGTCGTGTGGGCGCCATGTCCGGGGAGAGCATGCTCCGTGAAACGTCCAGCGCGACCATCATCTGCACACCGCTCTGTTCTACGATCTCGACCTCGCTGCCCCACTGGGGCCGCGCAAGGGCAACGACGATCAGGGCGCTACCCAGAAACCACAGCGACAGGCGGACCATGCGAAGCGTTCGGCTGGTCCTGGCCATCTGTTCGACTAGGTCTGCATCTCCTATGCGCCGCAGCGCCGCTCTCCGTCTTGCCAGTGCCCAGTACACGAAGACCATCAGCACGGGGAGTACGACCAGGGCGTATAGAAACTGTGGCGCTCCAAAGCTCATGATCACTCAGGGGACTCTTCTGAAAATAGAATGGGACAGGACGAGATCGAGCGCCAGAAGCGCCAGCGCCGGGACCAGTAGCCATCCCAGGAGCTCTCTATTGCGCGTGAACAGCAGCACCTCCACCTCGGACTTCTCCAGCGCGTTGATCTCCGCGTAGATGTTCCTCAACCCTTCGGTGTCGGTGGCACGGTAGAACCGTGCATTCGAGATGTCTGCGATCTCCTGGAGCATCTCCTCGTCGAGTGGGTTCTCATCGGGTACTGTCCCTGAGCCGGGTGAGCCCACGCCGATCGTGTACAGCTTGATGCCGAGCGACTCCGCAGCGGTCGCAACAGTGATGGGGTCGATCTCGCCGGCGTTGTTGACGCCGTCGGTGATCAGCGTGACCAGCTTGCTATCGGCATTCGAGTCCTTCAGCATGTTGGCGGCAGTTGCCATGCCGCTGCCCATTGCGGTCCCGTCCTCTATCCTCATCTCGTCGGCAAGATGGACGTCATTGAGCAGACGGAGGAGTACACCGTGGTCCAGGGTGGGCGGGCTCTGGATGAACGCCTCCTCCGCGAACACGACGAGACCGATGCGGTCAAACCGCCTGTCGTCGATGAAGTCTGCAATGATCTGTTTCGCTGCGCCCAGCCTGTGTGGGGCGAAGTCCGTCTCCCCCATACTGCCCGAAATATCGAGCGCGATGGCTATGTCCACGCCCTCGCCCCTGATGACCTCGCGTGCGTCCGCCACCTGTGGCCTTGCAGCAGCCGCTATCACCAGCGCAAGCGCAAGGAAGCGCAGCACCGGAACGAACGGCGCAAGTCGGAGGCGGAACGACCTATGGGTGCTTAAGACGAGAGAATTGTCGGCGTACCTCATGCTTGGGGGGGCCATTCGCCGTCGCCACAGATACGGAAGCACTCCAACGGCGACCACCGCCGCCAGCAGGAAGAGCAGCCAGGGAGACTCGAAACTCAGGCCGCTCATGCCGGCGGCCCACCTTCAGCGCTTCTGTGGTCCGGGTGAGCTGGCAACCCCATGTCTGTCTGTGTGTCTTCAACGACTCGCCTCGCACGTGCCAGAACAGCGCGGGCCTGAGCCTCAGTCGGCGTGTCGTTTGCGAACTTGACCAGGTCGGCCTCCGTGAGCAGGGCCACAACCTCGAGGGTATTTTCGTGGCTCAGGGTAGAACCCTTCAGCGCAGCCGCTATCTCGTCGGTCGTCATATCGACCGCCCCCGCAGAACCGACCTCTCCCAGGTGCGCCGACTGGAGGTACACTCGAAGGGAGCGGGACACCAGCGCGTAGTACTCCTTGAGGCGGCCACGCCTTGGAAGCTCCAGTGACTCGATCCTGTCGAACTCATCGAATGCCACCTCCCACGGTGACCGGTGCTGGACCGCCGGTGCGGAAGTTTCCTGACCCTGGCGGGTCCGACGATAGAACGTCAGCCCCACGACGGCCAGTATCACAACGACCACCACGTTGAGCAACAGAATTCGGAAGTACAGCTGTTCCCACAGTGGTGTGGAGAAGTCCGCGGGCGCACGGATGTCCCTTAGCGTCTCATCGTCACCGGACAACACCGACACCACGGTCAATCGGACAGGAGCGGGAGACATCCTCTCGACGCCCCCGTCGGGAAGGCGGATAGACAGTGGCAATTCCGGCGTCTCGAACGTTCCGGGCGCGAACAACGTCACCTCGAGCTGCTGGCTCGTCGTCCTCGTTCCGTCCCTGTTCTGCGCGACGTTCGCAGTCGTCTGGCGCCTCACCTGGAACACACCCCAGTCAGTATCCAGCCTTGGCACCACAACAACATGGTCCTCCGGGTGGACTACCTCAAGCGTCAGGCCGATGGGGTCTCCAACAGTCAGCTCCGAGCGGTCCGCGACAAGGGCGACCCTGATGTCTGGAAGAGCGGTGTCCTGAGCCAGGGCAGTGCCGGACGTCCACATGGTCAGCAGGGCGACGACGGCCACTGACAACCACGCCTGCGGGCCTCCTAAAGCAGTGGCGCCCAGATTAGTCCTCACCGGACCTGCCTCCTGAGACGGTCCTTGAAGAACGCAGCCAGTGCAGGTACGTAGTCTCCATCCGTCGTCACTCGCACACGGTCGACGCCGGCACTGGCGAAGGCATCTTTCTTGTCTTCTTCGAGCCTGACCACCCTATCGGAGAACTCTCGCCTCCAGGCCCTGCTTCCAGTATCGACCCAGCGCCGGTCTCCAGTCTCGGCATCCTCCAGAAGTATGATCCCCACGTCCGGCATCTCGCGCTCCATCGGGTCCTGCAGATCGAACGCCGCAAGGTCGTGACGCCTGGCCGTCAGGAGCATGGCCTGTCGGTACGATTCCGGCACGGCAAGAAAATCGGAGATCATGAACACGATGCTGCGTCTCTTCAGAAGCAGGCTGACCGTCTCCAGCGCAAGGCGGACGTCCGTGCCAGCACCATCCGGTTCGAAAACCAGCAGGTCGCGCACCATTCTCAGCACGTGGCTGCGTCCCTTCCGGGGTGGTACGAGAAGCTCCACCCTGTCCGTGAAGACCAGCAGACCGACCCTGTCGTTGTTCGTGGTTGCAGAGAAGGCCAGCACGGCCGCGAGTTCTGCTGCCAGCTCACGCTTGAACCTGGCTCGTGTGCCGAAGTCTCCTGAGCGGCTCGCGTCGACGACGAGCATTACCGTCAGCTCCCGCTCTTCTATGTAGCTCTTGACGTACGCGTCACCGGTGCGCGCGGTGACGTTCCAGTCGATCATGCGCACGTCGTCGCCGGGGTGGTACTGGCGGACCTCGTCGAACTCCATTCCCCTACCCTTGAATACCGACTGGTACTCGCCGGCGAACCCATCCGTAACGAGCTTGCGGGTAGTTATGTCTATGCGCCTGATCTTGGCGAGCAGTTCGTCGTTCAGCACGTCAGGGAACTTCGAGGTTGTCGAGGATGCGTTGCACTATCTCCACCTGGGTGATCTCCTGGGCCTCCGCCTCGAAGGTCATTATGATGCGGTGTCTCAGGACGTCCGGCGCGAGCTGCTTGACGTCCTCCGGAGTGACGTAGCCGCGCCCGTTCAGGAACGCTCGGGCCCGGGATGCTGCTATGAGGAACAGTCCCGCCCGCGGAGAAGCGCCGTACGAAATCAGGTTCCCGAGATCGTCCAGTCCGGCCGACGACGGATCGCGGGTTGCGACGACGAGGTCCAGAACATAGTCCACCAGCTTCTCGTCGACATACACCTGCCGCACGATCTCACGGGCATTCAGGATGTACTCGGAGTCGACCACGGGCTGGACCTCCAGAGTCGAACCCGTCGTGAGCCGCACTATCATCTCGCGCTCTTCCGAGTACTCGGGGTAGTCGACGACCAGCTTCATCATGAACCGGTCTACCTGGGCCTCGGGCAGAGGGTATGTCCCCTCCTGCTCGATCGGGTTCTGGGTGGCCAGCACGAGAAACGGTGCCTGCAGCGGGTATGTCTCTTCCCCTATGGTGACCTGTCGCTCCTGCATCGCCTCCAGCAGGGCGCTCTGCACCTTCGCTGGCGCCCGGTTCACCTCGTCGGCGAGAATCAGGTTGGAAAATATCGGGCCCTTGTGGACGCTGAACTCCCCCGAGCGTGGGTTGTAGACCCGCGTCCCTATGAGGTCGGCGGGAAGAAGATCAGGGGTGAACTGGATGCGCGAGAACCCCGACTGGATGGCCTGTCCCACCGTCTTGACCAGCAATGTCTTTGCAAGGCCCGGCACACCCTCGAGCAGGATGTGACCGTCTGCCAGCAGTCCAACCAGGGTACGTTCCACCAGGCGGTCCTGGCCGATAATCGACTTGCGAATCTCCGCCTCCAGCGAGTGAATGAAGCGAGACTCCCTCGCAACCAAATCGTTAATCTGGCGAAAGCCCGCTAGTTCGACCATGCTGGCTCACATCTCCCTCTGCGGATTCGGGTTCAAACACCGCTGCACATTGGTCTGCACTGCGAGTCGTAGAGTACGGTATCGCCCAACGAGGCGCAACGAGATCGGCTGGGCAGCATCGGCAGGTCCGGTCACGAGACCACCTTGCATCACTCCTCGTGAATCTGTCTTATTCCTGAGGTCACTGGGGCCGCCGGAAAGCGTCCTGACGACCTTCTCAACTCGAGTACCAACTCTCTTCCGACAGGAGGTGCTGCTCATAACTGGAACTGCCATCGGACTATGGCAATTGATGACGCGGCCTGACAGATCGACTTGTACCCAATCTACAGGGTACGGAAGTACCTTGACTCAGTCGGCGCGACAGGGTGGACTAAAGTCCCACCCAAGCCCTGGAGGGGTGGAGCGGAGCTATTGACCAAAGTCAGAGTTGCGACCAGAATCGAGGGGTGAACACTCTGAAGCCTCCAAAGTGAGGGGGATTTGAGAATGCGGGCACTGCACAAAAACGAATCGCTGTTCGTCGCTGGCTTGGTTCTCTTGATCACCGGTATATGTACCCTGTGGCTGATTTCCGAAGCCTCAGTTTGGATGATAGTGGTGGGTATTCTGGTGGCGGCATTTGCCATCAACGTGCGCGTGATTTCTCCCTTTGCGGCCTTCACTCTTGCCGCCTATCTAATCGTGCACGCGTGTGTGCTGGCCTTCAAGCTGCTGGCAGGCATCGACGAGTTCGGAGTCAACTGGCTCGACCACGTTTCCTGGCTCTGCAGAGTGGTGGGTGTTTTAATCGCGCTATCCCTGATTGCGTATCTATGGTTCATGGTGCATATGCGGCGCAAGGTGTACTCAGAACTGCAATCAGACCATCCGCCGAGCGACCTTCCCGCTGCCGCGGTATCAGAGCTGGTGGACGGAGACGACGGGTACCGCACCCCGCTCACAATAGTGTTGGAGATGTTGCAGAAGGGCACACTTGAGATCATCTCAGTGGGGGAAGGACCCGCGCAACTCAGGACCTATCAACTGGCGGCGGGATTGGGCAGGAGATACCAATGGGAACAGACGGTCTTAGAGGAGGCTACACACGAGCCGACGACTCGTCTTGCCCTCCTGAAACGGATCAACGACTCAGAGCTGGGAGTAAGGCGACAGATACGCGACTACCTGGAGCACCGGAGCCTTTTGGTAAGTGAAAGGTCCATCAGGACTCAGAAAACCTGGACTGCGGTACTGGCCATTCTTGGATCGGTGCTCATGAGTGCCGGCCTGGCCCTCTGGATAATAAGCCTGGGCCTGGCATGGGTGGTGGGTCTGAGTATGGTCGGCGTGGCCTACGTCGGGGCGGCGTGGATCGCCTGCAGGCAGAACGCGAAGCTGAACAAGTTCACCGCTGCGGGACGGACCGAGATCATGCAGTGGAGAGGCTACGCCACACATCTCGAGTCGTCTGCTCTTGACGAAGACCAAGCTGAGGACTTTGAGGCCATTAACTCACTGATGCCTTACGCAGCGGCATTGAAACTCATACATCTGTCTAAACCGGAGACTCAGATGATGGCCCATGAGCAGCCATCCGAACTTGGGGCGGCTTTTGCCACCTCGTCGAGGGGAGACAGAATAGCTACTGAGGTTGGATTCTACACAGGGTTTTACTTTGGGAGTTACATATATCCGGGAGAGGGGATCGCGGAGTCCATCCTTGACCTTTCGGATTTTTCGGCTGTTTTCGGAGGCTTCGGCGGTGGTGCCGGGGGCGATGGAGGAGGCGATATCGGCGGGGACGGAGGTGGTGGAGACTTCGGCGGCGGGGGCGGAGGAGATTTCGACATCAGCATTTGACCCCGACCAGGCGCGTAACGGCTACTTTGGCATGGAGGGGCATCCTGCTTGCAATTGCCCATACCATAATTGGAGTCTTCCCCGGTCGAGCGGTGCTAAGCAAGAGAACAGATCCGCTGGAGTTCTGGCCCGTATACCTTCTCCTGCTCTTGTTCGAATCAGTTACCGGCAGTTTAGGGCACGAATCCCAGCTTCTTGGCCTGGTCGAAATCGTCCGCGGCGCCTACTAAGTCACCCATTGCCCTGCGAATGAGTCCCCGGTTGTGGTAGGCGCCAGCATGCTCAGGGTTGATACGGATGGCTTCCGTGTAGTCAGCGATCGCCAGGTCGTACTCTCCCATGACCTCATGGGTAATGCCCCGGTTATAGTAGGCCTCAGCAAGCTCCGGGTTGATGCGGATGGCTTCGTTAAAGTCGGCGACCGCCAGGTCGTACTCCCCCAGGTACTTATAATGGGTAGCACCCCGGCTGACATAGGCCTCGGCAAGCTCAGGGTTGATGCGGATGGCTTCGGTGTAGTCGGCGATCGCCAGGTCGTTCTCTCCCAAGTAGTTATGGGCAACCCCCCGATTGAAGTGGGCGTAGGCATACTCAGGGTCGATGCGGATAGCTTCGGTGTAGTCGGCGATTGCCAGGTCGTACTCCCCCAGGGAATTATGGGCAACCCCCCGGTTGACATAGGCGCCGGCATCACCAGGGTTGATGCGGATGGCTTCGGTGTAGTCGGCGATTGCCAGGTCATACTCCCCCAGGTAAGTATGGGCGATACCCCGGCTGAGGTAGGTGCCAGCAATCTCAGGGTTGATGCGGATGGCTTCGCTAAAGTCGGTGACCGCGAGGTCGTACTCCCCCAGTTCCTTATGGATAATACCCCGGCTGAAGTAGGCTGCAGCATGCTCAGGGTCGATGCGGATGGCTTCGGTGTAGTCGGCGACCGCCAGGTCGTACTCCCCCAGGTAATTATGGGTGAGACCCCGGCTGAAGTAGGCGTCTGCATCGCCAGGGTTGATGCGGATGGCTTCGGTGTAGTCGGCGACTGCCAGGTCGTACTCCCCCTTGTCCTGATGCGTGACCCCTTGGCTGTAGTAGGTTTCTGTATTCTTGCACGCCACAACCGCCAACGCGATCATCAGTGACGTGCACAATAGAGTGAATCGCCGCCGGTCGATTGTCACATAAGCAACTCTGGTCATGAATTCCTCCGCGGGCGATTGCTGCAAACCAGCGCCTTCTCGGCCAGTTTAAGGATAAGGCTCAGCTTCGAGGAGGTTATTCAGATGCAACACTTTGCACGATTGATGCTCACGGGTCTGGCAACCCTCTCCTCAGAGTTTGAATCGAACGCCCCTGGGCATCTGGAACTGCGTCAGGGACCCGAGGGCGCCTGACGGATCAGCACGCTTTTCCAAGTCTCCTTGACGACTAGGCGAATAGGTAGAGGCTGATCACCTCGATGACCTCGGCCCTTGTGGTGCCGCTTCCGAAGAGGAAGTCGCTGATTGCCGCGACGACCTCGTTCCTTTCGATCGACCCATTCGAGTCCTCGTCGTACCTGTGGATCTTCACTCTTCCGGCAGACACCCAACTCGCCGTCTGTCCCTTACCGGACGCATCATCGTACGTCACTGTCGCCTGCAGGTAGTTCCCCGCGTCGGCGTCCGTCGTGGTGTAGCTCGCCGAGGTCTCGCCCTGTACCGCCGACCACGGCCCGTTCGAGGACGAAGACCTCGCCCACCGCCACACGACGCTCCCAGGAACGGGGATGTCATAGTCCACCAGCTCCGCGGTAACCGTCTCGCCGCTCACGAGAGAGCCTGACGCCGGCAGGGCCACCATCCCCTCGGTGCCTGCGCCTTCTTTCAGAAACTGCGACAGGCCGTTCATGGTGATCGTCGCTCTTCCGCCAGTTGCTTCGTAGAAATTGTACGCATCGAATTCGTCCGCGCCGGCGTGGCTGAATAAGCTTATGCTGCCGCTCACCTGATCCAGCCGTCCCTTTGTGAGAGGGTAGTCCTCGTCGATCAGCAGAATGACCGCTGCTCGAAAGTCCCGTTGTGACTGCGAGGAATCGGGGATTCGCTCTCCATGCTGCTGGATAATGTCTTCGATTGTATGTGTCCTGACCTTGCTTGCGGAAAACAGCCAGTCCCTGTCGGTGGGAAATCCGTCCTCCAGCCATTTGCCGTTTTCTGCCACCCATAAGTCAGGGACATCCTCTGGTGGTATAAGACCTGCCAAGTACAGTTCAGTGGGACTGTAAGGCTTATGATCGCCTTCGCGGGCGGTGTCGGGAACGAACCGCCCGGCTGTATATCGACCATTGCCATGATCCACGAGGTCCGCAATGTCAAATCCTCCCAATAGACCATTCGCGCTGCTGAATCCCCAGTGGGGGCCGGGGTTCGGGCTCATCTCCGCGAATGAAAAAATAAAGTTTGCCCATCTATGCATAAGTTCATGCAATAGTATATTTTGAGAGATGCCTTCGATTTCTCCAAGATGGATAGTTCCCTGGAGCGTGCCCTCTGATCCCCACGTTCTATGATGAGAATAGATCCCCTTACCAATACCCTTTGTGTCGTTCATTACCGAGAAGAAAGAGCCTGCGTAAGGAAGCTTAAACTCCTCAGGCCTCAGTTCATACACAGAGAGATTAGAGACGAGTATCAGAAAGTCGAATTCATCGTGGAAATACTCGTAAACAAGCCTTGTGTAGTCCTCCAGTGGCGCTGAGGCAGCATTGAGTTCTCCCTCAACCGGCAGAACGAAAACATTGTCGTTGTAGAGCAGAGGGTTCCTATCCACGGTGAGGACGATCCAGTCATCCCTATCGTCGGCTGTGGCCGTAGCCGTCGGTGCAGCGCCGAAAAGCAGAGCCGCCAATAGAATGGACAAAGGTAATATATGCGTATGTACCAGGAGCCTCAACATGGGAAAAGTGAATCCGTAAGTCAAAGGGGTTGGGACATGGCTACGAACGCCTCTTGCGAACCCTGCCAGACAGGTATCACCCTATTGGCGCAAAATGCGAGCCCATTTTACGACCCTTGGCGTAATTTCGGCGTGACTTTAGCGTGACTTTAGGCCGATTGTCTATGACGTCTTGTGACTATTCGAGCAAGCGGCATAATTGCCTCCCTTGGCGCCCAATCATGCGACGCCTGGACGCTCATCCTCGCAAGTCGCTTGCTGGGGGTTTACCAAGCTGGTGCCTGGGGAGTTGTTCTACGCCGTGCGGGAGTCGATGCGGGAACGCGCTCCGAAGAATCCTCTGGCGGCCGGCAACTGAGGGGATTTCAGATGTCTGTGGCCATCATTAGACCATCAACTGGAATCAGTGTCTGCTCAACTGGATTCACGCCTAGGTAAGCGCCCTCAAGTGCCAGGGCCCCTAGAAGTGCCGGCGAGTTCTCCTCATTGAACAGCACCTGTGTCAGGATCTCCTTACCGGCTAGTCGGAGCCACGTGTACCCGATCTGCATCGTGCGTACCTCGCCCTGGGCAAAACGGAACCTCTCACTCGCCACTGGCTCCACCCCCAGTTCGTTAAGAATCGAGCCTGGCATTGCCGTGATGCTGGCGCCCGTATCGACTAATGCATCCATCGTGACCCATCGCTCGCGTGCTGAGTCCCCGATGGCGATCTCGACGTTGAATGTTCCCAATCTGCCGACCTCCTGTGACATCGAGCCGAGTATATCAGAGGCCCCGGCACAGGCAGATCGAGCGAACCGGGAGAGCACAATACTGCCGAAATGTCTTGAGAGGAATCATTTCAGGCACCTCCACAACAGCACTATCAGTGGACCTAAGGTCAGAACTCAGATACCAATAGCTAAGGCCCGGACCTGCGGGCCCGCGGTCTTCCGCAGCCAAACTGACATCAGCACGATGACCAGCTATTACACTACATCGGGAGACTTGACTTCCGTTTCTGTCGGGCATATCGCAGCCTGCTAGGGCGGTTTCGGACGCATGTCACCTGTCGCACACCCGCTGCCCCCGAAGTTGCTGAGTACTATCAGGGAAGAAGACAGCGCCCTGGACCCGCTCGACCTGCTCTTCTGAGGGATCTCGATGTTCGGCGCCGTGTCCTGACCTCGAGGGCCGGTCGCAGGTCGTGAGTGATGGGTTCCTATCAGCGACATAGCATCTGCGGCCAATTTCGACGCCTCGGAACTGGTTCGCTCTGACTTTGCCGTGTCAACAATCCCAGTCTTGCAGCTACCGTGGGATTATCGGCAGGGTGAGGAACGACTGTCGTTGGGAGTCGTGGAATATCGTCTGCTCGGCGACTGCGATTTCGGCGTCCATCCCTGGCTGGCTGCCGGTGTTCAGGTTCCTGTCGAACCTGGGGAAGTTGCTGCTGGATACTTCAAGCCGGATCTGGTGGCCCTTCTTGAAAACGTTGCTGGTTTCCCACATATCGACGGTCAGTTCGTAAGTCTCTCCCGGCACCATCAGGGTCGGCTCTTCTATTGAGTCTCTGTAGCGGCATCGGAGCAGGCCCTCGCAGATGATGATTGCCTTGCCGTCAGGATGGACGTCAACGAGCGTTCCGGTGAAGTCGGTATCCGGGGCCGTGGACTCAGCGGACAGGTGCAGGAACACAGGGCCGGTCACCTCAACGTCTTCGGTCAAGGGCTCTGTCGTGTACACTAGCATGTCGTCCCGTCGTTCGACCGGTCTGCGGTCCCACGGGCCGCTGACTGTCATCTGGATTGCCATGATCTGGCCGCCCAGCGTCGGGACGGGGTCGTTGGGATCGTAGCTGTATCGGTCTGGTGGTTGGTCCCCAGGCGCCTCGGTTGACAGGACGCCGTCGCCGTACAGCGAGTTGGCGCCGCCGCCGCTGTGGAGGTAGTAGTTAGTGTACCGTGTCCGGGCCAGGGGCCACTCGTTCTCGTACCTGAACTCGTTGTCCCCCATGACGAATATGCGGACTGGCGGCTCATCGTCCATGCTGTTGTCGGTGCCCCTGAGACGTCTGTCGTACCAGCGCAGTTGCTCTTCCAGGAAGTCCATACCGGCGGCCGTCCCAAATCCGATCGTTCCGAACGGTTCGCTCGAACCAATGTTGCCGTGACTCCAGCCTCCAATCAGGAGCTTGGTCAGGCGCCTGGTCTCGGCCGACTGCGACCTGGTAGTCCATCCCTGGAAGAGCTTGAACGCCTCGTGGACGAGGTTGTCGTACCATCCGGACACGATGAGCGCAGGCGTCTCAACGTCTTCGTACCTGTACCTCATGCTGTAGCTCTTCCAGAAGTCGTCGAACGTCGAATGAGTGATAACGTCTCTGTAGAAGGGTAGATCGACGATGTCGTCGAGGGCCGACACCAGCGGCAGCCGTCGGTAGAACTCGGCTGAGTTCATGGCGTCTCTGCTGCCTCGCTGCATTGTGCGTCCCGCCATGTTGATGAAATTCATCGCGACGTGGAGCTGGAGGGCGCCGTCGACATAGAAGTGGCCAAAGTTGTCCTGCTGGGACACGGTCGGCACCAACGCCTTGAGATACTGGCTCTGCAGTGGGGCTGTTAGGGACTGGGTGAAGCCGACGTATGATGCGCCAAACATACCGATGTTTCCGTCACACCACGGTTGGGAGCCGATCCACTCTTGGGTATCGTGTCCGTCCTGGGCTTCGTTCACGTATGGCTGCCACTCTCCATCAGAGTCGAAACGTCCCCGGCAGTCTTGCATGACGACTGCGTACCCTCTGTCGACAAATCGCTCAGCGGCTTCGATCAGCTGTGGAGATTGATTGTCGTAGATTGTGCGGACGAGGAGGGTCGGAAAGGGGCCGTCTGACTTGGGCAGGTACACGTCGGTCGAGAGGTTGACGCCGTCACTCATCGGGACCTGAACGTCTATCTTGATGTCGAAAGGCTGAGAATGCTGAGGAAGCCCTGACTCAGTCATGTCGTTAAGCTCCTCTCCTGTCAGGTCGTGTTTCGTTGTGGGAACACCAATCAGTGTGTCACGAGCCGGTGAAAGGAGTACTATGCTCCCACCAACCGACTCTGCCCATATTAGGCAGCATTGATGAGGGGAATTTCACTATGCCGGACAACTTGATATCTTTCAACGATTTCTTGATCGGTCCTCGGCTATTCGTCATTCGGCTGCCGAAATTGACACCGCCGGGTCGTCCGAATTCGCGCGCAATACACGGGAAGAATTACCATGTCGAAGAGTGAGTCGTGCTCGGAACGGCTTTGCGGACCTGACGGAGGAACACATAGATGCACTGCGGAGTGATGGTCACCGGCTACAACCAGGGCGACTGGCCCCGTCTGATGGAGGAAGACTATAGCCGTCCTCCAGCAATAACGGACGCCAGCAATATGGACGACACCCTCTACATGGGGGAGCTGGTCGAGCCGCTCGGGTTCGATTCGATCTGGGCAACCGAACACTACGGCTCCGCCTACTCCATGCAGCCCAACCCGCTTCAGTACCTGGCCTTCTGGGCGGGTCGGACCAAACGGGTCGACGTGGGTACGGCTGTCGTCGTCGCACCGTGGTGGAACCCGGTCCGGCTGGCTTCCGAACTCTCCATGCTCGACATCCTGCTGCAGGGGAGGAGGCTCCACCTGGGCATCGGTCGCGGTATCGCGCCTCATGAGTATGCCTCGCTGGGCTACCCTATCGAGCAGTCGCACAAGTACTTCTACGACGTGATCAACGCCATCAAGGCCGCTGACGGGACGGAACGGTTCGAGTTCAAGGGCGAGGTCTACGACATTCCACCGACAACCATCCGGCCCCAGGCCCGCCACAAGGGCGAGCTGACCAGGGACATCAAGGTGGCGTTCTCCACGGAGGCGTCAGCAAGGATGGCTGCCGAAAACGGCCTTGGGCAGATGTTCGTTGCCGGCGATGACGTCGACGAGATGACCGATAAGGTGCGAAGGTTCAACGCGATCAGGAGTGAGCTCGGACTCCCGCCCGACCAGCCGACCACGCTACTGTGGATGTACTGCGCCGAGACCTCGGAGGAGGCCGAAGAGGGCTGGACCTACTTCCGCAACCAGCTCAGGGCGGCCCAGCACCACTACTTCGAGTGGAACAATCCGGGCTATGAGGGCATACACGGCTACGAGGAGTATCTCAAGCGCCAGAACGCCGACGTCGGTACGGCGGACGCCAGTTTCGCGGCCCGGCGCTCAACCCAGCCGATAGGCACCCCGGACGAGATCATCGAGAAGATTCGTAAGCTGCAGTGGACCATCAGCCTTGAAAAGGTGGTGATCCACATGTTCTACGGCGGAATGCCAAGGGACAAGGCGGAAAAGAGCCTGCGTCTCTTCGCCGAGAAGGTCCTCCCGGAAGTCCAGGCCATGCCGACTCCGGTAAATCCACAGTCCCTCGGATGACGGGACTGGTCCACGCCCGGGCGCTATGTCATAAAGCGAAATCGATCAAATTTTCTAATGGACCGTATGGGACTGAGAGTTCATCGATTTGCAGTTGAGAGGGAGACCCGAGCAGAAGCGTCTTGGTGGGTAGGTGGTTGGCTTGGCTGAGCCTACGTCGCGAGACAGACTCGTACTGAGTCCAGTTGGTTTTGCCAGCCATAACCCTGCCCGACCCCTGGATTCCCGCTTTCGCGGGAATGACGAGTGGTCTGTAACCTCTGTCATATTCATCTGGTCGTGGTACTAGACATTAGCGCACCTCCCTCCCGATCGGTCTCCCGCTTAACTTGTACGATCAATGAGTTAGTCATGGTAATGGGCTGTTGAAGGTTGAACTTGCGAGACTCAGGGAGTTGCTAGATTCGCGGTCGGATTACCACTTTGCCTGGGTTGGCGATTCGGACTTGTCCCTGTCGGGACAGCCGCATTCGTTTCTTCGTCACTCTGATGGTGGCGTTACGTCTCATGGATGTTGCTCCTCTCCGCCCACCACCACCCAACAATCTTGCTGGAGACGGGTTTGTCCGGTTGTCAGTCCATGTTGAAAGAGGCTGAGCAGGATATGAGATTCGCAACTGCCAGGCCCCATTGCCATCATGGCATTACGCACCTGGCTAACAAGTTAAGTCGGTTCGCGCTAGCTCTACCTGCGGGGATTGCTGATAGAGCTTGGGGAATAGCTGCGTGCCTTATCTCCACTATGGCGGTGATGAGCTTTAGGAGGGTCAGTCAGTAACTCTTGCCCTTGTAACGAGGAGGACGAGGTACTGAAGACAGTCAGCGTAATCGAATTGTTCAAGATGTTCAGCTCGGACAAGGCGGCAGAAGAATGGCTGGTGAAGGCCAAGTGGCCAGACGGATTAAGATGCGCGAGATTCGGGGGTGAGTGAGTAGGCAGGAAGGGGAGGCATCCCAATCTGCCCTACTACTGTATCGACTGCGAGCGCGCTTTTAGAGTTCGGACTGACTCGGTGATACAATCATCGAAGCTCAGCCATCGAAGCTCAGCCATCGCAAATGGGTAGTTGCGATCTACTTGTTCGTGACACGTCCAAAAGGCATTTCCGCACTCCAGCTAGCTAAAAGACCTTGGAGTCACGGTCAAGACTGCGTGGCATTTGGGTCATAGGCCCAGGGAGCCTCTCGAAGATAATAACTTCATTCCGTTGTCTGGGCCCATGTAGATTGATGAGACCTTCATAGGAGATAAAGCGCGGAACCAGGTAGGCAGACCTAGACTCCCGAAGATCCCAGTAATCGGTATGGTTGATAGGGAGACAAATAGGGTCAGGGCCAAGGTCATAACGAATAGTAATAGCTCCAAGATGCAGGGGTTTGTGCATTCCAATACTGCTAGGACGGCCACAGTCATTAACGACGAGGCCTCAGGCTACCGAGGTATGTTCAGAGGCCACCAGACTATCAATCACTAAAAGGGTGAGTACGGACCGACGAACAGGATAGAAAGCGTCTGGTCAATTATCAAACGCGCCTACATGGGAACATATCATAGGTGGAGACCCAAACACTTAGTGTAGTGCGTTACGTGACCGAGTTTGCGGAGCGCAACAAGATAAAGCCGCTCGACACCGAAGATCGCATGAAAACTGTGGTCATCGGCGGAGTCGACAAGAGACTGAGGTTCAAGGACTTGGTAAGAGGCAAGAGCAACTGGCCTAGTCTACATGAAGACCGGGACTCCTATGCTCCGCGTGCCACATCCCGTCTGGTCAGATCAACTGGGAGGTGGGTCGTCCCAGCCCAAACTCAATCATAACACGAAGGAAGTGCAGTCACGTGGGTAGGTATGGAGTCAACAACTATCGGGACTATCCGGAGCATCAAGCTGAAGATACAGTGAACGACCTCCGGCTCACGGCTATGGTGCATCTGTCGGGGTGTGGTCAGATTCCTGAGAATCCTGGACGCTGGTGGATGTGCTTCGATACGGTGCGGGAGATTCGAGAGGACTTCGGTGTGGGGATGGCGTTCTGCGGAGTCTGTCTGCCAGATCAAGAGCCGCATATTGACCCTAGATAACTAGAGAGTCCCATTGGGGGCCAGAGCCTTCAACACCGTAGGGCTCCATTTAAGCTGGTAGGAGTTCTTTATGGGAGGTTGTCGAGGTCAACAGATCGCGACGGTTGGTGTCTCCTTCCAGCACCCTCTGACGAAATTTAACCTAAGCAGGGCGTCTCGGATGACACCCAGTATTGCCCAGCCAACAATCACGGCCATAGGGACGAGGCATACCTTGAGAATGAGGTACATGCATATCACCGCCTCCCCGACACCGGGCAGGCGGGAATTAAGGGGCTTGCCTGCCCTTCAAATCAATTGCTCTTTTGCACATTAACACAGTCGCTAGCTAAGGCGACCGCGGCACCGCCAACCGATTGCACGTGAGGGCGGTGTGGACTTCGATGTCCCGTTGAGGAACTGTCGATCCCAACATTACCCAGAACTTATCGGACACGTCATCAAGATCCACGTCAGTGCTCAGACGCTGGTAGATCGCCGATTGGCAATAGATCAGTTGGCTGATAACCTGAGTTCGAGCCTGAGTAGAGGCCTCACGATTCTGGTCGGCCATCGCGCGGAAGTCGTCAGAGACGTAACTGTACCCGGATTGTGTCCACGTAAGGTATTCCTCCAGAACCTGAATTGGTGCCTGAGAGTAGAGTCCCCACATCAAGATTTCCTCGCAGGTCCTGAGCGTGCCCAATCAAGCAGGTGAGATCGTGAGCCCTCGGACTTTGCCCCCATCTATCTGAAGCTGGATTCTGGCGTCAACGATCTCGTTGACCAAGGCAGTTCTGGCTTCGTTGGAGTCTTCTCGATGTCGCTGTACTCTTGACCAAGGGCCTGCTGGTGATCTGAGTTTAGAGGCTCGATCTTGGCCGGGTCGACCCAGTTGCGGGTGTCGAGTGTATTCAAGCCTATTGATGCAACTCCCGCTAACGTGATGATGAGGATGATTACTGCGAGGACAGCAGCGCCGATCCTACTGGTTCTGACCTTCCTAACGAGGAACTCGAACAGTGCGATCAGAGTCAAGACAGACGCAGAGGGTAAGACCGAATTGAAGCCCGCATGGGCGGGACTCGTAGCCTGAGGAAGTAGGAGCAGAGTCCACGAAACAGCGAAGACGACTAACGCCCGGTACATCGGGAATCGAAGTCTGAGAGTCCACTTGATTGGAGTCTCAGCTGAGGATAGGAGAGAGCGTATCGCCAATTAGGCCAGCGAGGAGTCTCACCGAAGACAAATCTGCGTACTGGCCCGAATTAGGTCAATGCGTCGTAGCGAGTGAAAAACCACGTGAATAGCGATTCCGCAACAGGCAGGTCGTGAATCAGAAAGGACGGCCGATGACAGAAATTGGAGAAGTAGTTGAGGCTCCGATCGAAGACATTAAGAGTAGCAAGTTAGACGATACAGGAGCCCTCTACTCGGAGCCCGCAGACTTCTGGAGAAGGTTTCTGGAGAATCCCCCTCTGGAAATCCTTTGGGCAATAGACAATGACGATCCCGACCTCACGCACTGCGTATTGAGCACCGGTTACGAGGGCGGGCTCGTTCTTGACAATCTCTGGCACTTCGACAGGAGGGGCATCGCTAGAAGAAGCGGAATGCCTCCCAAGATGAACTACCTCAAGTATGGGGGAAAGACCCTCTGTGGACTGGAGATCAACTCCGGGCGGAACATGTACCAGCCTAGGTGGAGGTCCATAAGCCCGACAGCATACAGAGAAGAGCCTGATTCCTCGAACATGCGTG
The DNA here is from genome assembly GCA_965116415.1 of Dehalococcoidia bacterium. Classification (GTDB taxonomy): domain Bacteria; phylum Chloroflexota; class Dehalococcoidia; order Lucifugimonadales; family UBA1123; genus VXRN01. Next base: position 2,480,779 of record OZ220693.1, on the reverse strand, counting down.
GCGTTCTCATCGATATGCATGGAATTACCTGCATGACTTGTCGGAAGAGGCTAATATACGGTATCTCCGCCATAGTAGAGGACCTCTTGTACCTCCGAAGCACCCTAGTCTCAGACTGGGAGGGGAAGGAGTTTCTAACTCAACCTCTAGTTCACGGTAAGAACGTGACATCCAGCGGGACGGACGGTACAACTAGCTTCGAGCACTACAGCTACCGCTGCGAGAAAGCTCGGAGGTCCATAAACCCGCAGCTAGTTGACGTGTTGAAGCACCCTGAACGGATAACCTGCCAAGAGTGCAAGGATAGCCTAGCAGGATAAGTCCATACGATGGGGGTGAGGGGCTAGCTGCGGCATCATTGATTCCGCTCACCGACTCGTCCAGTGCAGACCGATAAACGCAATTGATCTATCAATCGCAGAATTTCGCTTCATTACATAGCGCCGACGCCCGATTGATCGCTACTGGCCTCGCAGTCGCCTGATCTCCTCCTCGAGCTGTGCTACTCGAGATTCGGCGGCATCAGCGCGAGCCCGCTCGTCATCGAACGTCACGATATGCCGCCCGGTCGCCGGGTCGTACCATTCCAGCCTTTCGTCATGCCACCTTAAGTCGACGTCAAGCACATCGCTGTGGCCCTGCAGGATATTTTCAGCGATCTCCTCGATCTCAATGGGCCTGTATTCGCCGTCAACTAGGCGCTCGCCGAACAGTCGGTGGCCGTGGAACTCTCCCGTCTCGTCGAAACGCCAGTACTCAGGAATCCCGAATGCAGCATAGTCGTCGCGCTTCTCGCCAAGGTCAGTCTCGGCAGTGCTCTTAGAAGCAACCTCGAGAACAAAGTCCGGTGGCTTGCCCTGCTCGGAGATGATGTACCCGTTGCTCCTGTAGTAGGCCTCGGGGTCAACGTCAAACGCTATGAGCAGATCCGGCCTTCTTCGCCTCCTTCTGCCCGGGCCTGGCGATTGAATGATGTAGAGTTCCGCAGATATAAGTGTCGTGCCAGGATTGCCAAGATGCTGGAGCAGGAAGTGCGCGCTACCTGTCATGGTGAGGTGTTTGGTGCTGGTCATCTCGTCAGGCTCACGTTCGGGCGGGTCCGGAAGTCGGAAGCCTCCCCGGGCCCTGGTCGTCTTCAATGTGGTCATATCGCACCTCGTGGGGTTGGCGAGTATGTCTGGGGAACCCGGACGGCAAGCCGCCCCGTATATCTCCCGTTGGTCGATTATACCTCACGGACGGGAATCCAGATCGTCAGGCTCGAGCCGGCCCCGACCTAACCGCGAAGGACCGTGGTCTCGAACGGCGCCGTCGAACCTCGGAATGTAGACCGCAGAGGTGGCGGAGCAACGTCCTCGCCCCCGCGCGGGTCTGGGTAGAACTGGGCGCAGTAGTACCTGAAGGGCATGATCTTGCCGTCGGAACGGCAGAGACGGGGGCGCGATACGTACTGCTTGCGTCTCCAGATGACCACGTCCTGCTCGACGTCGTCCCGCTGTTGGGACGCGATGAACCTGTTCATGATCGGCGCGCGCCAGCTCACAGGGAGCAGCCCAAGGCCTACTATCGTCCGCTTTGGCTTGCGTATCTCCCGCACCTGTGAGACCAGCGTCACGTCTATGAGCGTCCCGTCGATCGGCGTCGCAAGCACCCACAGGCGCAGGTCCATGCCGATCGAGTGCTCGCGGATCTCCACGTACGAGTAGCCCAGCCCGAAGATTCGCGCGTGGGCCGAGACGTCGAAAGTGAAGCTCGCAACTCCGGCGATGGAGCGTTCTCTCTTGAAGTCGAATTGAGTCTCGAGCAGGTGGCCGTTCACGGACACTTCCTGGACGGGGTCCACGTTGTCGTAGCCATGCACGTATCGCAGGTGGGCGATGTCCACCGAGTTCTCCGTCGTCTCCTGCGGATGGCCCGGAAAACGGAGCGAGTTGATCTCGAAGTCGCACCAGCCGGCCTGGTCGGGCGGCTCTTCTGGAAGGCCCCACTGCGACTCCCGTCCGCCGATGCCCCACCAGGCGAAGATCAGCCCGTTGAGTTCGTGCGTCTCGAAGACGCGCAGCTTCGCAGTCCTGGGCGCCTCGGCGTAGGGAGTGGCGACGCACTGGCCGGTGGTGTCGAACTCGTAGCCGTGGAACGGGCAGATCAGCAGGCCGTCGCGCACGCACCCGCCCGCCTCAGGTCCCAGGTCGGAGCCCAGGTGCGGACAGACCGAGTCGGCGACGCAGACGCGCCCATTCCCGTCACACCAGATGACGACGTTCGCGCCCATCCACGTCTTCTGGATGAGCCCTGCCTTCAGTACGGCCTGGCGGGTCGCGATGAAGTACCAGCCCTCCGGAAACGGGGAAGGCAGCGGCACATTAGCGGGCCCACTGCGCGGGGTTACCATCTTTCAGCACATCCTGTGGCACTTTTCGAAATAATGAGGCCCATATTCCGTAATTACACTTGTGTCCTTATTGGTATTATAATGGAAATCGTATCATTTCCTCCGTCATATAAACGGCTATTCATAAATTGAAGCTAATTTATGTGATATAGTTATATCATGCGCGTCAATGAGGGACAAGGTAAATGACTATCACAAAGGATGCTGTTGAGACCCAGCTCCTGAGCTTGCCCGCAGAACTGATCCTGATGCTGCTCAACGAAGAGAGCGGCTACTTTCACCAGGTACCGGGCTGGGACCTTAACTGCGCCATAGTGGGCGCCGTCCTCGGTGAACTCTCGCTGCGGTCTCGGATCGATACGGATATGGACTCGCTGTTCGTTCTGGACGATACAGAGACGGGTAACCCAATTCTGGACCCCATCCTGAAGGAGATTGCGAGCGAGCCGGCTCAACACAACGCCCAGTACTGGATCGAACGGCTCTCTCATCACGCGGAATCGATCATCGACTCCACCCTTGATCGCCTGGTCCGGCTGAAGGTCCTCGAATACCACGACGGCGATTTCTGGACGGTGGCTCCCAACGTGGAACAGACGGTGCTGTTCGACGACTCCCAGGAGGGGACCGGGATACAGTTCGTCAAGACGCGCATCAGGAATGAGATATTCAACAACGAGATTCCAGACCCCAGAGACGTCATCATAATCTGTCTCGTCAACACGTGCGACGTCTTTCGCTTCATGTTCAATCTCGATGAAGAGGCCGAGGAGCGTATCGAGTTCATCTGCAACATGGACCTGATCGGCCGGTCCATTGCGGCCGCCGTCTCACACAACCTGGCGGGCCCGGTGCTTCGACACTCCCGTCTGAGCAAGAAGATTCCGACAGTCTCCCTGGCAAAGATGCTGCTCAACCGGCATATTCGCACGGGCAACCTTCCCGCGCTCTTTGCTGACCTCGCGAAGGAGTACGGCCCGGTCTTCGAGATCCGACCTCCGTTTTCCGAGCGCATGATCTGCATCGCCGGGCCCGAAACAAATCGATGGGTGCACCGGCGCGGGCGCATGTACCTGAGAGCAAGAGACTATTTCAGCGACTTCGAGAAGGTCTACGGCGCGTCCGGGGTTCTGCCGTCTCTGGATGGGGCCGAGCACTTCCGGCTGCGCAAGTCCCTGTCGCCGGCGTACTCTCGTGGACGACTGGCAGGTCAGTTGGATCAACTCTATGGGTACTCCCGGAGATTCATGGCCGACTGGAATGCTGGAGAAGTCTACCCTGCAACGAGCCTGTCCCGGCGCATGATGAACGCGCAGCTCTCCCAGCTCTTTCTCAGCATTGACACCCAGGACATCATCGACGACCTGATGGTGTACAAAGAACGAGCGCTCATCGTTCACATCATCAAGATGATGCCCAAATTCATGCTGAAGACCCCGGGCATGAAGCGCAGGGCAAAGGCTGTTGACACGTTGCTGGAGCGGGTTCAGGGCGTCCATACGACTGCCCAACGGACCGATGCTTCTCGAGACCTGGCGGATGACCTGCTGAGCCTGTACGCCAGTGATCCCCAGCTCATGTCGGAGTCGAATCTGCGCTTCGCTCTTTCGGCGGCGTTGATTGCCAGTGTGTACCTTGGCGACGCGTTCAGCTTCGCGCTGTACGCCATGGCGTCACAGCCGGACCTCTATGCCAGGATCCAGGCCGAAGCCGACGCCCTGTTCGACGACGGCGACCCTGATCCTGAGGACTTCACCCTGTCCAGGATTGACGTCACCCACCGCTTCCTGATGGAAGGCCTGCGTCTCTACCCGATCGTCCCGATGTCCATGCGGCACGTGATGAACTCGTGCGTGGTCGAGGGCTACGAGCTGCCGGTCGGATCGAAGATCGTGATTGCGCAGACCGCATCGCACTTCATGGACGATGTCTTCCCCAATGCTTCCACCTTCGACATAGACCGCTATCTCCCGCCACGCAACGAGCACCACAGTCCCGGGTACGCTCCGTACGGGCTGGGCACGCACACATGTCTAGGTTCCCGGTGGATGGAGCTGCAGCTTGCTGTTAACGTGCTGATGGTGGCCCACTACTTCAACCTCGAGGTGTACCCTCCAAAGTACAAGCACAGGTTCAGTCCGCTGCCGTCGATGAAGCCAAGCAAGAAGCTCAACTTCCTCATAGCCGAGCAGAGGCGCGAGCTACCCGTCTAGTGAATTACCCCCTCTCCCTCAGAGCTGAAAGGGGTAGGTAAACCGATAGATCGTTCGTCCTGAGCTTGTCGAAGGACATCCGGACTCTTGGTTCCGGCCCCGTATCGGAGTACGGGGTGACGTTCTTTCGCGGGAATGACGAGTGGGCTGGAATCTCTGTCATGTTCATCTGGACGTAGTGCTAGAGGGGCTTTCGAGCCAGGAAACAGTACAGGGGGGTAAAGACCCCGGTCCTGCCGCCCGCGACGTAGGCATTGGCGGTACGATCCAGCAGTTCGACGACGTCTGCGGACCCCTTTGGGAACACCCTCAGCGCCTCGGCCAGCCTGGATGCCCCGATGAACAGCTTGCGACCCAGCGGAAGCCTGTGCAGCGCGTTGCCCAGCGTTCCGTGCCGGGTTTCCATGGGCTGATACCACGGCGTGGTTGGGCCGTTCTCCCCGACCGCCAGGTCTGTTCCCTCGATGACCTGGAACCCCGCCGATTCGAGCGCCTGGTTAACCTCGCCCGTGGTAGCGATGTCCTTGAGCGCGATGCCGTGCATCAGCTCCTGCTTGATGGCCAGGTGCCGACTGTCGTCGGGATCGAACCTGTCCGTCATGCACATCTCCTGACCCCAGAAGAGGGCTCCGGGTTTCAGCACGCGGTAGATCTCGGCGAACGCTCCCGCCTTGTCCGGCGCGTGGCACGTCGACTCGATCGCGTATCCCCGGTCGAACGTGTCGTCTGCGACGGCGTCCATGTTCATGAAGCTGCACGCGAGGTAGTCGACCATGTGGTCGAGGCCCGCCTCGGCGTTCAACGACTTCGCCCTTTCCAGCTGGACCTCGCTGTTATTGACCCCGACGACTCTGACACCGGATTCGCGGACAACACGGCGCATCGGGCCACCGATCCCGCAGCCGACGTCCACCACCGTCATGCCCTCACTCAGGTCCAGCTTGGCGATCATCAGTCGCTGATGCCGGACCTTGGAGTCCTCCAGGCTCTCGCCGGGCGACAGCGGCGCGAAGTGCAGGGATTCACCCCAGCCGAACACCATGAACTCGTTGCAGAGATCGTAGTACTCCCTGACCGTTGCGGCGTGATCGTAGCTCGTCGCCCCGGCGCCCGCTGCGGGCGCCCTGTCCGTCCATCCATCTAACCGCTGCACGCGACCGGTGACGTCCGATCCACGGTACGCCGACTTCAGGCCACTGGATAGTTTACGTAGCTGCATGAGTCTATACAGTTTAGCTAATGCGAGGGGTTTTCTGGCAGGGATTAGACCCATATCTTGACTTCTTTTCGGTTGATGAGATGGGTGATGGCCCAGACGAGGGCGTCCATGCGGTCTGGGGAGACGTCGGCAGGTCCCTTGGGGGTCCAGGTACACATCTGGTCTTCGAGGTCTGGGAAGGTTCCTACGTGGTGGACCCTGCCCTGCTCGTAGAGGGCCGATATCGGTTCGGCGCGGGCGTACTTGCCACGACTGGCGTTCACGTCGCGGAACCTGAAGGTCTGTCCTCCTGACGCGGTGCGGAGCACCTCCTTGACGAGGTCTCCCCCGTTGTTGGTCTCGCCTATGATGCGGTCGGCACTGTGTTTGTCGTAGAGAGCTATGGCACGCTCTGCCCACTTGCTGGGAGACATGCGACCTGAGCCGTCGGCCAGGACGTAGCAGCGCTTCTCTGAGTCCGCTCCGGCGACCACGATTCCGGTCTCGCTGCTGCGGGGGTTGGATGTGACCGCCGGGTCTATGGCGACGACGACTTCCCGGAGGCTTTCGGGGGCGCTCTCTACCCTGCCATCGTCTATCCACTGGCGGTCCCAGAGGGCGTCTTCGGACTGGTCGATGAGGTCTGCGTGTATCTCCTGTCGACCTATCTTCGTTCCCTCGTACGTGGCCCTGATGTGGGAGTAGAAGCTGGGGGCGAGGTTGTCCTCGTTGTCGTAGGTTGTGCCCCTGGTGACTACGATGTCGGGTCTGGCGACAAGCTCCCTCAACAGTGTTAGTGGCTTTGGGGTGGTTGTGATGACAACACGGGGGTCGGCTCCGAACCTGAGAGTGAACGCGAGGGTGTCCCACGTGTCTCGTGGGTACTTCCATGAGGCAAGCTCATCGCACCATGCGGCTTCGAACTGTTGTCCTCTGAGCTGGTCGGGTTCGTAGCTTGAGTAGATGAAGGCTGTGGCCCCGTTGGGCCAGGTGAGCTTCCTGTTGGTGGACTCGTACTCAGGCATTGCCCAGGGTGGACAGATGCTGAGGAGTCCTGACGGACCGTGGATCATGGTCTCCCTGATCTCTGCGGGAGTGCGAGCGACGAGGGCAATTCTGCCCACTCTGCCGGACTCGACCTGGGAACGCACCCACTCGGCTCCGGCGCGTGTCTTTCCGAAGCCTCTGCCTGCGAGGAGCATCCATGCTGTCCAGGAACCGTTGGGGGGAACCTGGTTCTTCCTGGCGACCAGGGGCCATGCGTATTTGAACTGAATCTGCGCGTCTTCCGATAGGCGTGGTTTGGCGGCCTGAACGGTGTCGAGACGACGATCGTCAACCTGCACCGTGCGGAGACGCGTGGTAATTGGGCGTGTGTCAAACATGGTTGTTGTGCTCTGTGGTCGGTGTTAGAAATGTAGCGATAGTGTGTGACCCCGGGGGGTCAGAAGCGGTGGTGGAAGGATGTCATTGATGGACTGCCGTCCCAGTAGTAGGGACTGTTCTTGTCGTCCTCGGGATAGTAGACGGGTCCGTCGTGCAGCTTGCACTTGGGATGGCCGCAGTTGACCAACCTGAATGAGGTCGGGATGCTGGGGGTTGGAGACCATCTCTCGTGGTCTTCACGAGATGGTGGAGGGCCGAGGTCTTCTTCCTCTTTGGCCTCAGCTTCTTGCTTGTCCCTAGCTTCAGCCCTGGCCTTGGCCTGCTGGGCCTCGCGTTCGGCTCCCTCTCTCTCCCTTCGCTCCTGATCGACCTTGATCTGTTTTCTGCGTTCGATTCGCCTGTCGATCTCGGCGATGAACCCCTCGGCTTCCTCTTTGACGATCGCGTGGTACTCGTCGGGGTCCAGTGAGTTCTTCCACTCCAGGAACCACTTGTGGGAGTTGTCCGCTGCCTCGTCAAATACGGAGTAGTCGGTCTTGTAGGGTGGATTGTCCGGGTCTATGCCCTGTTCTTTCAGAATGCGGTCGGACTCTTCCTTGGCGGCGTCGATCAGGGCGTTGATCTCGTCGTAGTCGGTGTGGTCGTCTTCTGAACTCTGATTTGTCGGATTGGGGGATTGCTCTGATTTTGTTGGTTGGTTGGCTGGTTGTGGTGTGTGGGACGGGGTTGAGCGTCTCTCTGTCGTTTCTCCCCCGGATCTAGTCCGGGGCAGGCTCTCCTCTGGGTTCCGGCCTCCGCCGGAACGACGGGGGTCGAAGCCTCTGGCGAGGAGTTCTCTTGCTGCTGCGATGCGGTGGTGGGGTTTGAATGTCTTGAGTTCGCCTTCCATGACGTTGATGAGGAAGCGGCAGACTGTGGTTCCGTCGTCGGTGGACTGGCGGATGACTTGAGCGAGCTTCTGGTCGAACTCGGTGTTGTCTGAGGAGCCGGCCGTCGACTGGTCCTGGGATGGTTCGGGTAGGTTGTTGAGGATGAAGGCTATTCCTTCGTCCCGTTGGGCCAAGTGTGACTTGCGGCAGCTGCAGCCGTACTTCGTGAGGAGCCGGGCGGCCTGGAGCCGGTGGTTCATCTTGAAGTGATCGAGTTGGTCCGTCATGACTTCTACGAGGAAGTCGATGATGGTGTCGCCGTTGTCGGTTTTGGCCTGTATTCTTTGTGCTAGGTCCATTTTTAATTGGGAATGGTGAATGGTGGATTTGGAATAGAACTAGTGTTCTGTATGACAGGATAGCAGTGGGGTGGGTTGGCGTCAAGGGGGTTGTCTGACCCCGTATCTGAGTACGGGGTGACGTGGAATTTGACTACGACTTATTCGTCCTTGATACTGGTTTTAGGCTAGGACGGGTCAAACTTTGAAGGAGAGGAATTGATCATTGACACTTAGAGACGACGTTTTGGAGATTCTGACGGCAAACATCCTAGAGGAACGGGTCGAAGGTGAAGCCCATCGGCAAGACTTACCGGATAAAGCTGTTAATAATGCTTCGACTGAATCTCTGAAGGCCTTCATTCGAGTCTTTGAGGGTCTTTCTTCCCAAGTTCCTGAGAGCCACTACCGGACACGGGGTACTGACCGAAATGCCACACATGGATACGGCATCGAATTCTACACGCGACCAACTAATGTCCGTGGGCGGCTTCGTATTCAGAGCGTATTGCTTCCGACCAGAGAGAGATTCGGTGGGCAGATCGAAGCCTATTTGGCCGGACATAGTGAGTCGCCCTTAACTGCGATTCCCAGAGAGTGCACGAGGCGCAGGGACGGATTTGCTTATGGGTACGTGGAACCGCCTACAGAATTGCTAGTCAGAGAAATGGTCAGTGCCTTTCAGAACAGTGCTCTGTTCAGCAAGATCGAGAGGGGCTGATAACCACCGACTGATTCCTGGGAGGGGGCAGATCACACGACTACTCCATTGATGAGGCGGCCAGGATTCTACATCACCCCCAACGGAACGGAACCGACTGAACTGAACCTGTATCAGTATGGTAGGCGGCCTCCGCGCGAGGCACCCCACACCCCTGGATTCCCGCATTCGCGGGAATGACGGAATGGCGGTGCCGACTAAGTTGATACAGTCCCAAAACAGCGTATGCAATGTGCGGTCGTTGCACTTCTGGTGTACGGTATGCGTATGACTCCCTATGAACTTGCCACGAAGTGGGAACAGGCGAATCTGAGTGAAAGCGCCGGGTCCCAGGAGCATTTCCTGGACATCTGCCGGCTGGTCGGTGAAGCCACCCCTGCCCAGGCGGACCCGAACGGCGAATTCTTCACGTTCGAGAAGAGCCTCAAGAAGGAGTCGGGCCGAGGCGGCTTCGCCGACGTGTGGCGAAAGAACTGCTTTGCCTGGGAGTACAAGGGCCAGCACGCGGACCTGGGCAAAGCTTATGCCCAACTGCAACTGTACCGGGAGGCGCTGGGCAACCCTCCGCTGCTGGTGGTGTGCGACTTCGACCGTTACGAGGTCCACACCAACTTCAACAACACAGTCAAGCGCATCTACAGGTTCTCCAACTCCGACATTTCGTCCGACAGCCCCGTCAGCGGCTCCACGCTCACTCCCATACAGGTACTCAGGGCCCTATTCGATGATCCGGACTCGCTTCAGCCTGATCAGTCGCAGGCAAAACTGACAGAAGAGGCGGCGGGACGGCTCGTTACTCTTACAGAAGACCTCCGCACCTGGAACGAGGCGAGTGTGGAGCCGATCTCAGATCAGGCCATCGCCAAGTTTGTAATGCGGATGATCTTCTGCTTCTTCGCGGCAGACGTTGGCTTGATCCCAAAGGATGCCTTCGCGGACCTCATCAGGGTGAACAAGTCAAATCCAGCCGCCTTTCGGAAGTATCTTGCAGAACTATTTGGAGCGATGAGTAACGGAGGCAGCTTCCTCATGCGGGAAGTGCCGCAGTTCAATGGAGGCCTGTTCGACGGTGACTACGTGCCCCCACTGATTGCTGACCAGATAGCGATGTTCGAGCGGCTGAACGAGCTCGACTGGTCAGACATCGAGCCGTCCATCTTCGGAACGCTTTTCGAGCGCGTCATCGACGAGAGCAAACGCAAGCAGCTGGGCACGCACTACACCTCCAGGGAGGACATCGAGCTCATTATCGAACCTGTGCTGATGAGGCCGCTGCGCACCGAGTGGGAGGAGGCCAAGGCGAAGGCCGGACCATACCTCGACTGGGAGAACCAACAGGATGGCGACCAGGAATTTCTGCGTGATCGTCTTAGCGTCATCCTGTCCGAGTTCCAGAAGAAGTTAGTGAGCATGACGGTGCTCGATCCCGCGTGTGGTTCCGGCAACTTCCTGTACGTGAGCCTCGCGCTGCTGAAGGCGCTCGAAAAGGAGGTTATCGCGTTCGCCTTCGCTCACGGCCTGACCGACTTCTCGCCAAGGGTGCATCCGAGACAGCTATTCGGCATTGAGACCAACGAATACGCCCACGAGCTGGCGAGCGCGGTCGTCTGGATCGGCTACCTACAGTGGAAGTACCGCAACGCCTTCGACCTGACTGGAGAGACGCCGATCTTGCAGCCCCTCGACAACATCCGGCTCGCCGATGCCCTCTTGGACTTTGAGGCCAACGCCGACGGCACACCGAGCGAAGCTGACTGGCCGAGCGCCGACACGATAATCGGCAATCCGCCATTCCTCGGCGGCAAGCTAATTCGCAGGGAGCTTGGCGACAAGTACGTCGATGCGATGTTCGACGTGTGGGCCGGCCGTGTCTCGCGAGAGTCCGATCTCTGCTGCTACTGGTTCGAGAAGGCCAGAGTGCAGATCGAACAGGGTCATACGCGCAGGGCGGGGCTTCTGGCCACCCAGGGCATACGTGGCGGCAGGAACCGCGAAGTTCTGGACCGGATCTCCAAAAGTGGAGCGATCTTCTGGGCGCAGTCAGACCGAGAGTGGACGCTGGACGGCGCGGCCGTGCGCGTGTCCATGGTCGGTTTCGACGATGGCTCAGAGACCTACCGCGAACTGGATGGACTCGAGATATCGGAGATTTACACGAACCTGCGCTCAGGGGTGACGGACGTCACGAAGGCGCGCCGGCTGAAGGAGAACCTCGGCATCTCTTTCATGGGAGATACCAAGGGTGGCCCATTTGACATACCGGAATCAGACGCGAAACGGTTTCTGTCACAGCCCAATCCTGACGGTAGATCCAACTCCGACGTGGTACGCCCGTGGATCAACGGTTCGGATATCACCCGACGCTCCAGGGGAATGTGGACTGTCGATTTCCCGCCTGGGATGTCAATGGAAGAGGCGGCCTTGTACGAAGCGCCTTTCGAGTATGTTGTAGAAAATGTGAAGCCGACTCGACTCAAGAGTAAGCGGGAGGCGTATGCGGAACACTGGTGGCTGCATATGGAGCCTCGTCCTGGAATGCGTGCGGCGATGTCCGGCCTTGAACGGTACATAGTGACGCCGAGAGTCTCCAAGCACAGGCTGTTCGTGTGGGTTTCTAGAGATACGCTGCCGGACAGCGCTGTCATATCATTCGCTCGGGACGACGATTACTTCTTCGGCATCCTGCACTCTCGCATTCATGAGCTATGGGCACTGAATCAGGGCACTCAACTTGAGTCGCGCCCCAGATACACTCCCACTTCAACCTTCGAGACTTTCCCGTTCCCGCAGCCGACTCTTGAACAGAAGGACGACATATCAGAGGCGGCGAAACATCTCGATACACACAGAGAAGGCTGGCTGAATCCTCCTTCAGACGACATCAACCCCAGCGAGCTGAGACGGCGCACTCTGACCAACCTGTACAACGAACCTCCCACATGGCTCCGGCTCGCCCACAAGAGGCTGGACAAGACCGTGTCAGCAGCCTATGGGTGGCCCGCTGATCTCACAGACGGGGAGATAATCGCCAGACTGCTGGAGTTGAACTTTGAGCGCGAAGCGGCAGGGTGATGCCTCGCGCACTACGTAGGGATCTAAAGTGCAGCGGTGGCGGACCTGGAAGACTGTGTAAGTGTGGCGTGTCTGGTTAGTCTCTTGCTGCCGCGGTCACCCGCAGCTGCCGACCAATCGCGGCGAGTGCGGCGTCCATCTGGTCCAGCCTTGAGTTGTGCTGGATGTCCAGTACCCGGTCCACTTGTGGCAGATGCCAACTGAGTCGCCGCGCGAGTTCAGCCTTGCCCACACCCTGTTCTCTCATACCCTGGTACAACATGACCTTCACGGCGGTGAGAGTGGGAAGAGTAGCGAAGATGACTCCCGAGGTAGGTTGGGGAATGTCCTCGCCGTCGTGAATGCGGGCAGCTATTGCTTCCTCAAGCGCGTCGGTGGCACGAGCGACGGCTTCGTCCCGGTCTTCCCCGAACGTCGTTAGTTCAGGGAAGTCTGGGGAGGTTACCAGTACACTCTTGTCATCGTCCTCTAGCATGATCGGATAAGTAAGCATCACTGTAACCCCAAGTCTTTCTTGATCTTGGCCACCAGCCCACGTCCCAGTTCTTTACTTCCCCCGTGCATTGGCAGCTGGGAAGTCTTATCTCCCAGCCTGACCGTAATGTGTCCACTCCCGCCCTTGTGAGTGTGAAAAGTGCAACCTCGCCTTCTAAGCCACCGCTGCAGTTCCCTCGCGTTCATAGTCTCAATCTAAACAAGAAGTATGCTGAGGTCAACAGATGTGTTGTCCAGGAAGCTGTGTCAGTACGCAACGCGCTAGCTCTGGGCTTCCTCGAGGGCCTCGTCGAGCTCGTCCCAGTAGCGTTCCACCATGGAGCGCAGGCGCATGTTCTGGTACGCGCCCCAGACCACCATTGCGGGCAGCACGACCAGTGCGGAGACTATCAGCGAGTAGACGATGGTGATGGTCGCCGTGATGCCGAACTGCGCCGACGCCTGGAGCGGCGAGGCTATCAGCACTCCGAACCCGAACGCGGTCGTAAGCGCAGACCCCAGCAGCGCGGAGCCTGTGGTCGAGAGAGTCCTGATTGCAGCCTGCTCAGGGTTGCGCAGGCGGGCGAACTCCTCCCGGTACCGGTGAATCACGTGGATGGTGTAGTCCACTCCGATACCGATCGACAGCGCCGTGATGATCGACGTAACCAGCGTGTAGGGAATGTCCAGCAGCGCCATCGTGCCAAGCACACAGACGAGCACGAGCACGATTGGCGCAACCGCAACGAACCCAAGCGCGGGCTGTCGCAGCGTCACCCAGAAGAAGATGCTGAGTATGCCAAGAGCCGCTGCGACGGTGGTGCCGATCGACTCCGTCTGTCCGGCCGTGATCTGGTCGGTGACCGCGACCGCGACGATGCTCTCCGAGAGTGCCGTGATTGTGTCGTCTTCGCCGAACCAGAGCGCCTCGATCTCATCCTGGAGATTCCGGGTCTGCTCAGGCTCGTGTACGTAGGTCGGGAAGTGGAGCAGCATGGTATCGATGCCTGCCGGGTCGTTGACCAGCAGCCATTCCAGCTCGGGCTCTCTCTCGATGAGCCTGTCGACGAAGTCCTGCATCAGCGCCGGGTCGAGTTCCACCCCGTCCGCGGCTTCGTCGAAGAGCGCTGCCAGCTCAGGGTCGTACTTGTCGCCGGGCTCGCCGGAGTCGTGGGTCCAGTCGTGAATGAGCCTTTCATACGACCCCGTGATCGGCCCTCCCGCCGCCTGTGGGCGGCTGCTCTCGTCGTTGAAGCCGTCCGTGAGATCGCGGAGATTGAGGAGCGTCCGGCTCTCTGTGATCTCGGCCTTCACCAGCACGGTGGCGACCTCAGTCGAGCCGCCGACCGCCGCCTCCAGGGTGTTCATGTCCTCGATCACACTCCCGCCTCGTGGCAGGACGTCCTTGATGCTGAACTCGGACTTCAGGTCCCTGGCGGCGAAGCCCATCACGACCGTTATCGCGATTATGGTGACGAGGAATGGCGCCGGCCAGCGGGTTACCCACGCACCCAGGTGCTCCGCCACCCTGCTGATGCCGGGAAGCGCGCCCGACATCGGGCGGGCGGGCGCCAGCCTGCCGCGCGACTCGCGCCGCCGGTCTATGATCGTGCGCCCGGCCGGGATCAGCGTCAGCATCACGATCAGGCTCAGGCCCACACCCAGTCCGGCGACGATGCCGAAGTCTCCAATCACGCCGATCGGCGAGAACAGCGTAGCCAGCAGGCTGACGATAGTAGTGACGGCAGCGAGCATCAGCGGCACCGTGACGTTTCGAAGTCCTGTCCGCACCGCCTGCATAACCGGCAGACCGGCGAGTCGCTGCTCACGGTAGTGCGAGACGGCCTGTATCGCGTAGTCCACCGTGAGGCTGATGATGATGACGGGCACCATCGCGGTGAGCGAGCTCGGAGGACCTATCAGGGACAGTCCATTCGGCCCGAGCCAGCCCTCTGCTCCAACAACCCAGGTAATCGACAGTATGAGGCCGAGCAGCGTCAGCAGCATATCCGAGAGGGCGCGGGTGAAGACGAAGAGCAGCACCGCGATCAGCACCAGGGCCAGTCCGATGAGCGGCGCCATTCCGGTCTCGGTGGCCTCCCTGTACTCGTCCTCGACGATCATGGGAGACAGGCTGCTCACGCTCAGCGGCCCCTCGTCCGCGGCCGCCATCTCGTTGATCTTGCGCTCGGCGTCCGCGATCCTCTCGTCGCCTGTATCGTTCAGACGGATGTTGGCGATGGCGACTGGCGTGCCGTCGGTATCGGCGCCGGTCATGGCGTCCAGGGCCGCCCCGATCTCCGGGACATTGCGCACGGCGTCGATCTCCGCCTGCGAGACGGCCTCGAAACTGCCTGTCTGGAGCACGGCATTGACCAGGTACGTAGGCGCGAAGATCGGGTCGACAGGCACCAGAAGCTGGCCCACATCCGGGTCGCTGACGACCTCATTGATCAGGGAGTCCATCTGGGAGAGGCCGCCGGGTGTAAGCGCGTCGCCTCGGAAGATGAGCGTGACGATGCTGACTTCGCTGGAGTCACCGAAGACCTCGTCAATCTCATGTGTCGCGGTGACGATGGGGTGTCCGGGCGGGAGGAACGCCACGTCCGCGCCCTCCGTGGGCGGGACTCGCATCGTAGCGCCCATTGCCAGCACGACGGTCATCACGAGGAGTGCAGCTATCGTGATCCACGGACGGACCGTTACCAGCCAGCTCAGCCTGTCGAGTACCTGGTTCATCGCGTCAGCCCCCGGAGTGATGATGAGTGATATTTATGCATAGCTGGGTGAATTATAATCATTTGCACAACCGTAGATGTTACAACCGACCGTAAACCCTGTAAATATATTTACACACAGTAACTTTCTACGTTTTCCCATCACGGATGTACGAGGATCGGGGGGTTCTGGGGCCATCATAGTACAATTCGACGACAGTTCCAGCATAGGAATGCCTTTAGCGACAGTCAGCATTCAGCCAGTTGAGAGAACCGGCTTGTCGTTGACACTGTCAGAGGGCGCGCGTAGGCTTGGCCTCTATCAGGCGCAAGTCCAAGGTCTTCTGTCATCTGGGGGATAGTCGTGACGACGTATGAACCCCGCGCCGGTGTTAGTGAACATCGTTTGCGCGAGCAGCCCATGCTCACGGGGATGCCGCCCGAGCTGGCTGATACCCGCCCATCACGCAATCAGATGCTAGACGAAGACAGACCCATTCACGACTGGTATCGCTTTGTGTTGTCGTTTCCCCCGCATCTGGTTCGGGAGTACATGAAACGGTTCGACCTGGACGAGAATGCCACTGTTCTTGATCCGTTCTGCGGGACTGGCACAACGCTTGTTGAAGCAAAGAAGAGAGGCATCAGATCGGTAGGCATCGAGGCAGTCCCAATGTCTGCCTTCGCCGCAGAGACGAAAGTGGACTGGCGAGTTGATCCATCAGCTTTGGAAAGTGATGCGGAGGCGATTGGAGCGTGCGCCAACGTGAGGACGGCAGAGGTAGACGGCCAACCACTGAAAAGCCTCTCGCCCAGCCAGACGAAGCTGCTGCTCAAGAATTCGATTAGCCCGCTGCCGTTGCATCGAACGCTGATCCTCATGGACGAGATCGACAAGGATTGCACACGCAGGGCGTCGCATCTAAGGCTCGCTCTCGCGAGGCATCTGCCGACGGCCATCGGAAACCTGCGCTTCGGCCCCGAGATCGGTCTTGGAGTCGTAAAGGACGACGCTCCAGTCGTGGATGTTTGGAGCGACCAAGTCCGGCGAATGGCTAATGATCTTCGGCGTTGGTCAGTCCATGCCTCTGTACCGGCACGTGTGATTCGAGGGGACGCGCGCATGTCGGATTCCCTGTTGGCGCCGCAGAGTGTTGATGCGGTGATCACGTCACCGCCGTATCCAAACGAGAAGGACTACACGCGTACGGTGCGTCTGGAGTCGGTACTGCTCGGCTTCCTCGACGACAGGGAGTCGCTCAGGGCCACAAAACGAGACCTGGTGCGTTCGAACACTCGAAGCGTCTACAAGCTCGACGACGACGACTCATGGCTGGAACAGTTCCCGATGATCAGCGCACTCGCCGATCAGATCGAGGAAAAGAGACGGGACTTGGGCAAAACGTCTGGCTTTGAGCGGATGTACCACCGTGTGACCAGACTTTACTTCGGAGGAATGGTCCGCCATCTAGCTTCCTTACGCACCGTGCTCAAGCCTGGGGCGCAGTTGGCATATGTCGTGGGCGACCAGGCGTCATACTTCAGAATCATGATCCGCACAGGTACGTTGCTGGCAGAAATCGCAGAGCGACTTGGATACGAGGTTGTGGGGATCGACCTTTTCCGGACTCGCGCAGCTACCGCAACTCGGAGCCGTATCAACGAGGAAGTCGTACTACTGAAGTGGCCAGCCTGATGCCACGGATCACGAAGTACGACCGTATCATCTCTAGAGTATTCGCTAACCACGATGAAGGTGGCGCCGCGCTCACGTTCCCCCGCAGCGCCATTGTGGACGCCGCCGAAGAGTTGGGCCTGACACCACCTAAGAATCTTGGTGATGTGATCTACACATACCGGTCGCGACGAGATCTGCCGGAAGACATCCAGCAGAGAGCAGAGACTGGCAGAGAGTGGATCATCCGCACGGTGGGTACGGCCCAGTATGAGTTCGCCCAAGTACGGTGGGGAGGAGCGCAGCCGTCGCCAGATCTGTCTGAGACCCGAATTCCTGATAGCACGCCGGCCCTGATCGAGCGATACAGGCAGTCCGACGAGCAGGCTCTGCTCGCGATCATTCGATACAATCGCCTGATTGACGTCTTCACCAGACTTAGCTGTTTTTCAGTTCAGAGCCACCTGCGTACAAATCTCGCAGGCATCGGACAGGTCGAGATTGACGAGTTATACGTTGGGATCGACCGTCGTGGCGCTCACTACGTGCTGCCTATCGAAGTGAAATCTCAGACTGATAGATTGGGTGCTGCTCAGGTTGCGAACCTGTTCGCGCTCGCCGATCAGAAGTTTCCAGCGCTGATCGCACGGCCGATCGGCGCTCAGTTCTTGAGGAACGACCTAATTGCGCTGTTTGAGTTTGAACGAGGGTTGAACGATCTAGACCTGTCGGTCGCTGCGGAGAAGCACTACCGTCTCGTCCCAGCGGAGGAGATTCCAGACGATTTGATCCGCCACTACGCTCTCAGGCCAGAGGACTGAGCCAGGCTCGCAGTTGCGGCGAAGATTGGCGCGTTGGCTCCTCACGCGGCGCAGCAGGGGGCGGTGCAGGCCCTGAGGCCGAACAGGCAGGGGCGGCAGGAGCATAGCTGCAGCTCGTCGTCGTGGTCCTCGCCCCGGATGCCCTCGAGTCCCTCGCGGACGAGCCAGGGCACCAGTAGCAACGCAGTTGCGGGGTCCAGCCACCACCATCCCAGCAGGGCGTTGGCGACCAGTCCGACCAGCAGGGTGAGCGAGAGGTACGAACAGGCGATTGTCTCCTTCGCCTCGATGGCGATGGACTGCAGGTTGCCTTTTGCGGCGACCTGGAGCTTCCAGATGGCGATCAGGGGCATGAACACTATGGAGAATATCGCGAGCCCGATGCCGACCAGCGACTCCTCGGCGCCGGTCCGTTCAGCGAGGGCCCACACAGACCTGAATACGATGGCCGCAGACAGCGCCATGAAGGTCCAGCCGATGAACCGCACGATGCGGTGCTCAACCGTCTCCGCGTACTCATGGTCCTCGATGCCCAGCCTCCAGAGCACGAGAGAAGCCGCAGCCACCTCTATGTAGCTGTCGGCGCCGAAGGCGACCAGCGCGATGCTGCCTGCGGCGATGCCCGACCAGAGCGCGATGACCCCCTCCACGACGTTGTAGAGGACCGTCACAATGAGCAGGAATCGGGCGAAGTTAAGCAATGTCGTCCTCCTCCCCCACTGAGGCCAGGGCGGCGTGGGAGAAGATGCGGACGGCATGGGCGCGCGAGGGCCCTGTCCAGTCAGGGCCCACATGGTTGTCCCATGCTATCGCCACAATGGCCATCTCCAACTCCATCAGCTGCATTGTATCCGAATCACCAACCCGTGTTCTTGCCCGTCCTCGGAAAATCTGGGATATGATTCTAGAGTCACTGAATCGTTACAGAAGACTGGATAAGGGAGGTCGGGGCGACATGGACCTGGTGAAGAGAGTACTGGCGGTGTTTCTTGTACTGACGGGGATCGCGGCGGCGGCCCTTCTGATTGTCACGCCGCTGACCCATGACGGGTCTCCCGACTACCCTGTGTGGAGGATACTGAACTGGTTCATGGCCGCAGGCGTGGTGATTGTCCTGGTGGTGGCCTTCATGCGGAAGCACGTACCGGGACGTGAGGAGCTCATCGTCACCGAGTACCTGCGGCTCAACTTCGTCTACTATGGCGCGATCGCGCTTACCATGCTGTTCTTCTGGGAGTGGTTCTGGACGCTGAACCCGGATAGCGAGACCGGTGACGCGGTGACTTCCCACATCGTGTACTTCCCAATTGTGGACGCTCTGTTCGTGGCGCTTTCTCTGTCGGTCGGGCGCAGGCTGTGGAGCGATGCGGCGGGCCGACCGTAACAGATCGAATTGCGCGATTTTGCATTCGGATCGATGTTCAGGTGGACTTGCGCACTGAAGCCAATTCCGCGCGTGTTTTCGTACAGTTCAGTAGTGTGTGTGTGTATAATGTCACCCAACACGGAAATCTGGTAGAAACTGACACCGATTTGTCATGCAATTAGTCCTTTCTACAGCCGGTGAGGAGGGTAAAGTGAGTAGATTACGGTTTTTGACATTGCTGGTTCCGGTGCTGCTTGTGGCGCTGTTTGCAGCAGCCTGCGCGAGCGAAGAGGAGGCGCCTCCGCCCGCGCCCACCCCGGACTTCTCGGCCCTGATTCAACAGGCGATGCAGTCGCAGCCGTCAGGGGCGACGCCAGACGAGGTCGCTGCCGCTGTGCAGGCCGCTCTCGCGGCTCAGCCTGGTGTGACAGAGGCACAGGTTGCCGACTCGATAGCCAAGGCGCTGGCGGACAGGCCCGGCATCACTGAAGCGCAGGTGGCCGATGCGATCGCAAATGCCATTGCCGACCAGCCCGGTGTCACAGAGGACCAGATGGCGAGCGCCATTGCCAACGCCCTCACACAGCAGACGCCAGGTCTGACCGAAGCCGAGGTCGCCGCGGCAATATCCAGGGCGCTTGAAGACCGCCCCGGAGTCTCCCAGGAAGACATCCAGATGGCTGTCGCCATGGCGGTCGAAGAGGCGATGACTCCCGAGCCGTTCAGGATCGGCGTCATGGACTCCCTCACCGGCGTGGGCGAGTCATACGGCAACCCGATCGTCAACGCCAAGCAGCTGGCCGTGGAAGAGATCAACGCCATGGGCGGCATCAACGGCCGGATGCTCGAACTGATCATCGAAGACTCGAAGTGCAACGCTCAGGACGCGATCACCGCCTATAGGAAGCTGACCGACGTCGACGGCGTGAGGATCATCCTGGGCACCACGTGCAGCGGCGCGATGCTCGGAGCGGCCCCGCTGGCAGAGGAGGACAGGGTAATCCTGCTCTCGCCATCCGCCACCAACCCGGACATCTCCGTCGCGGGCGACTACATCTTCCGCACCGCAATTAGCGACGCGCAGCTTGGAGCTGATGCCGGCAACGCGATGTGGGTTGACGGAATCAGGAACCTGGCGACCATCACTGAGACGACCGACTATGCCGAGGGCGTTCGCAGGACCAGCGTTGCGCAGTTCGAGAAGCTTGGCGGCAAGGTCGTCGGCGAGGAGCGCTACTCGTCCGACGCGACTGACTTCAGGACCCAGCTAACCAAGCTCATAGGGCTCGAGCCGGACGGGCTTCTGCTTGCCGCCCAGGGTGAGCTGCCGGGTGGAACGATTATCAAGCAGGCGCGCGAGCTGGGCTATGACGGCCCCATCTACACTGAGAGCGTACCGACGGGCGCCACCGCGCTCGAAATCGCCGGAGACGCCGCCACTGGTGTGAAGTCCATCATTCCCGCGGACCTCGACCCGAACAACCGCACCGCGCAGGACATGCTGAACAACTTCCGCGAGAAGTACGGCTACCTGACCCTCGCCTGGTTCCTGGGGTCGGCGTACGACACGGTGTACATCGCCTCCGAGTGCCTGGGACGCACCGGAAACGACCAGGACGCCAACGGCTTCCGAAACTGCATGAACGACATCACTCACAGCGGCACCATTGGAGTGGACTACAGCTTCGACGCGAATGGCGACGTTGTAAGCCTGTCCTACGCGGTAGTGGAGATACTGCCTGTTTCCGAGCGAAATGACGATAACCTGGGCTACAAGCCCCTCGGTCCGGCGCCGAGCACGTCCATGGCCATGGCGGCAATGGACGACGGCATGATGATGATGGACGATAAGCCGTTCAGGATCGGCGTGATGGAGTCGGTCACTGGCCCAGGCGAGACCTACGGCAACGTCGCCGTTCAGGCCAAGCAGATGGCCGCCGCAGAGATCAACGCCGCAGGCGGAATCAACGGCCGTATGCTGGAGCTGATCGTCGAGGACGAGAAGTGCAACGCGCAGGACTCGATCACGGCGTACAGGAAGCTCACTGACGTCGACGGCGTGAAGATCATCCTCGGAACGTCATGCAGCGGCGCGATGCTGGGAGCGGCCCCGCTGGCCGAAGCCGACGGAGTCATCATGTTCTCCGGTCTGGCCACCAACCCTGACATCGCCGAGGCCGGAGACTACATCTTCCGTACGTCGCTGAATGATGCGCAGGTTGGTATAGACACTGGCAACCTCATGTGGGAGGACGGCGTCAGGAAGCTTGCTACCATCTCCGAGTCCACCGACTATGCCGAGGGCGTCCGCAGGACCACAGCCGAACACTTCATGAAGGTCGGCGGTGAGATTGTGGGTGAGGAGCGTTACGCATCCGACGTGATCGACTTCAGGTCCCAGCTGACCAAGCTGATCAACGCCGCACCGGACGCCATTCATATCTCCGCGCAGTCGGAGTTCACAGGCGGCACGGTCGTCAAGCAGATCCGCGAACTCGGCTACGAAGGGCCACTCTATTCCGAGATCGTTGTTGTAGGCACGACAGCGCTGGAGATCGCCGGCGACGCTGCCACTGGACTCAAGGCTGTTACGGCCGAGCTCGATCCCGCCAACCAGACGGCGCAGAATGTGCTCGCCAAGTTCCGTGCAACTTACGGTTATGTAACCCTTCCGTGGTATCTCGGCTCCGCCTATGATGACGTGTACATCACCGCCGAGTGTCTGAAGCAGACCGGCGACGACCAGGACTCCGCTGGCTTCCGTGACTGCATGTACGGCATCACCTGGACCGGCACGATCGGAGAGAACTACAGCTTCGACGAGAAGGGTGAGGTTGTGGGACTTGCCAACGCGGTCGTCGAGGTGCTGCCTCTGGCCGAGCGCACCGACGCCAACCAGGGCTACAGGGTCCTTGGCCCCGCTCCGGTGATGATGGGCAACTAAATCTGTGTTAGTGTCATGGGGCCTGTCCGCGATGACTCGTGGGCAGGCCCCATGTTGTGCTTGATAGGGTTACATAAGTCCCTCTTCCCATGAGAGACTCTCGATTAGCCCCCTCTCCCTCAGGGAGAGGGCTGGGGTGAGGGTAAAAGGCACGAATACCCACCCTCCTTAGCCCATCAAGGGAAAGAAGGCTTCGAGGAGTCACTTGCTCAGCTTCCGTGGTCACCATAGCACGACCCTGGCAATCGTACTGACGGTACTGGCCGCGCTTTACATCGGCTGGAAGATCACACAGTCTCCCGACCAGGCTTTGCAGTTCGCCTTCAACGGCCTTGCCGTGGGCGCCGTGTACGCGCTGCTCGCGATGGGTTTCACGCTGGTGTACAGCACCGTCTGGTTCTTCGACCTGTACTACGGCGCTGCCGCCGCACTCGGCGCCTACGGAGTCTTCTACCTACGCTCACATGACACGCTGGGCGGACGCTACGAGGTCAACGAGCCGGTCCTCAACATCCTGTTCGCAGTGGTGACCGCCGGAGTCGTCGCATGGTCGTTCCATACGAGCTTCGGTTCCCGCTTGAGGAGTCGTCTAAACACGACTGCGGTCAGGATCGTCGCCCTGCTCATCGGCGCGGCCGCCGGAGTGTACATGGGCTTCGTGCTGAGCTTCCCGAAGGAGATCCACACGGTACTCGGTCCGGCCGTTGGAGTCCTCGTCGCTGTGGCTGTGACGTGGCTTCTGTATGCCATATACAGGAGCGTGTTTCCCAGAGCCACCGCAATACCCGTGCTGGCAGTCGGCGCGATAGCTGGAGTCGCTCTCGGAGCGTACTGTGCCATTGCCGTGTCCGGCTCGCCCGACTGGGGGCTGTACCTTACCTGGGGAGTCTCCTGCCTGCTGGCCGGCATAGTCGGGCTCGCGCTGTACAGGGGACTGTACGTTTACATGCGAGAGCGGGCGAGGTCCCCGCTCGTCATGCTCGTGGCCACGCTGGGCATCCTGCTCGCGATCACCGCGTTCACAACGATCATATTCCAGAGCGCGCCGCGACCGCTGCCCGACGCATTCGGCAGCACACCGTGGAAGATCGCCGGCGCGAACATCAAGGGGTTCAACGTATTCACCATCGGCGTCGCGCTCGTGGGGTTCATATTCCTCCTGTTCCTGCTGAAGATGACGTCCTTCGGGAAGGCGGTCAGGGCGATTGGGGACGACGAAGAGGTGTCGAAGGTCGTGGGTATCAACACGACCGTGGTCATCGCCGTCGTGTTCTTCATAGGAGCGATGTACGCCGCCGCCGCGGGCGTGCTGAGCGGTCACGACACCGCCATCCAACCCAGGATGGGCCTGCTGCTGCTGCTGAAGGGATGGATTGCCTCGGTGGTCGGCGGCATCGGGAACATGTACGGCGCGATAGTAGGCGGGTTCGTGCTCGGGCTGATCGAGCAGTTCGGCATCTGGGACCTCGCGGGAGAGTGGAAGGACGCGATCTCGTTCGTTCTCCTGATACTGTTCCTGTCGTTCTGGCCCAACGGCCTGCTGCCAAGGAAGTAAATAGAAGTGTTGATGAATAGACAGCTGTTCAGGGACTTCGCGATGCTTTTCCGCGATCCCAGGACCTTCTGGCAGACGTCCAGGGGCAACGTCCAGCTGTGGGCGAACCTGTTCGTCATCGCGTGGGCCATCGGATTCATGCTGTGGCAGGGCGTAGGATTCGCCATCACCGTTGGGACGGTCTTCGCCATCTGGGCGATACTTGCCGTGAGCCTCAACCTTGTTGTCGGATTCACAGGACTGCTGTCGGTCGGTCACATCGGCTTCTTCGGCATCGGCGCCTACGCGATGGCGATTCTGAGCTCCAACCCCGAGTACGAGCAGCTCCGCACAGAGGCGATACCCACGTTTGCGTGGCCATTCTTCGCCGCGCTGCCCGTCAGCGTGCTGCTGGCCGGACTGGTGGCGATAGTCGTGGGAGTGGTGTTCAACCGGTTCAGGGATGACATCTACGTGCTCGTCTCGTTCGGATTCGCGATCATCTCGTTCAACGTATTCCTGAACTGGAGGGGCCTCACCAGGGGCGCATTCGGAATACACGAGATCGCTCGACCCGACATAGGGGGCTGGGTGTTCGACGGCGAGTTGGACTTCCTGGTCTTCGTCCTGGTGTGCCTCGCCATCGTCATGGTGATCTCCTGGTTCATAGTGACGTCCTCGTTCGGAAGGGTGCTTACCGCGATCCGCGAGGACGAGCAGGCGATCGAGGTCTTCGGCTACCAGGTGACGCAGTACAAGCTCGCGATATGGGTCATATCTGCCATGATGGCGGGACTCGCGGGCGGCCTGTTCAGCAGCTGGACCAGCTTCATTGACCCGTTCTCGTTCATTCTGCTCGAATCGATACTGCTCATATCCATCGTGATTCTCGGCGGACTCGCCACGATCTGGGGCTCTCTGCTCGGCGCAATGGCGTTCGTCCTGCTGGAGGAGGGGATGCGCTTCCTGCCGTTCATGCCGGTCGAATACATCGGCCAGGCCAGACAGGTGGTGCTTGGCATACTCCTGGTGCTGCTGATGCTGTTCAGGCCGCAGGGCCTGGTTGGGAGGTACAGGCTATGACGAGGAGTGAGGAAAGAGGAGTGAGTGAAGAGAGGTTGGAGACGGCCACGATAGTTCAGACTGAACCTGTTGAAGGGCGATCTGCAGGCCATCAAGACTTCGTCCTGGAGACCTCGGAGATCTCCAAGCACTTCGGCGCCGTCCGGGCCGTGGACCGGCTCTCCATCTCAATTCCCCGGACCGGCATGACCAGCATCGTCGGCCCGAACGGCTCGGGCAAATCGACCCTTGTAAACCTCCTGAGCGGCACGCTTCCACTGGACGGCGGAATAGTCATAGTCGACGGCGTCGGACTCAGGGTCGTGAGGGCGCACGAGACCCCGGAGCATGGCATCACGCGAACGTTCCAGGAAGTCAGGCTGTTCGATCAGATCAGCGTCTGGGACAACATCCTGGTCGTGCTGACCGAGAGACGCACGTTCCGCGCTCTGATGGAACGCGGCAAGCAGAGCCACCGCGAGAAGGCGCAGAGCATCCTCGAGGGCGTCGGCATGTGGGAGAAGCGGGACTCGCTCGCGATGGACCTCTCATACGGCCAGCGCAAGCTGCTTGAGATAGGCCGAGCGATGGCCCTCGAGGTGCACACGTACCTGTTCGACGAGCCGTTTGCCGGTCTGTTCCCGCAGATGCTGGAGCAGGTCAAGGACATCATGAGGCTCATGCGCGACGAGGGTCGCTCCATCATCTTCATCTCCCACAACATGGACATCGTACGTGAGCTGACCGACCACCTGATCGTGCTCGACAGCGGCCGTCTGCTCACGGAGGGGGACGTTACAGAAGTCCTCGCCAGCGATGAGGTGATACAGGCATACCTGGGGACCTAATAGGAGTGAGGAAAGAGGAGTTAGGAGTGAGAGCCTCCTAGCCCCAGCCACCGACCACTGAAATGGGGGGAAGACGTGAAGCTACTGGACCTGGTTGACATATCAGTCCACTACGGCGCGGTGGTGGCGCTCGACCGGATATCGCTGGGCGTGAGCAGGGGCGAAGTCGTCGCCGTGATGGGCCCCAACGGGGCGGGGAAGTCGACCGTGCTCAAGGCCATCATGGGCCTCGCTCCAGTGGTCGGCGGAGACGTGTACTGGCGACAGGAGCCGCTGGTCGCTGCCACGCACGAGATAGTCAAGGAGGGCATCGCGTTCGTCCCACAGGGCAGGCGCGTGTTCACCCATCTCACCATCGAGGAGAACCTCGAAATGGGCTGCCTCTATCTCAACGACGCCGAAGAGAAGGACCGGCGCATGGAGTCGGTGATGGAGCTCTTCCCGATCCTGCACGAGAAGCGCCGCGACCTCGCCAGCCAGATGTCGGGGGGACAGCAGCAGATGCTGGCTCTCGGTCGCGGACTCATGGCCGGGCCGGAGGTGCTGCTGCTGGACGAGCCGACGCTGGGACTTGCGCCCATAATCGTCAGCGAAGTGTTTCAGAAGGTCTCGGAGATCAGCGACAGGCTAAACACGACCATTCTCGTAGTCGAGCACAACATCAAGGGCGTCCTGGACATAGTGGACCGCGCCTACGTGCTCGACAGGGGCAGGGTCGTACACGACGGCACCCCGGAGTCGGTCAGAGACACCGACATCCTCACCCGCGTCTTCCTGGGCCAGTACACCCCCGCCGAAGAGGCTTAACGCGGCCTGCTACTCGCCGCGCAGCCGGCGCAGCTCGGCCTCCATTTCGGCCAACCGCGCTTCGGCGGACTCCCTGGCAAGGCGCTCAGAGTAGGCTTCCGCTTCGGCATATTCTCTAGCCGCTCTCTCTTCACGAGCACGGGATTCGGCGAACTCCCTGGCGGCCTGCTCGGCATTGGCTTGAGCGAAGACATCCCAGTAGTTCGGCAGCCACCTACCGGTCGCGGGGTCGTAGACACGAAGGTGTCCATCCTTCCAGCACAGATCCAGTCCCAGGACGTCACTGCGTCCGCGCATCCGGCCGTCCGTCTCAAGCTTCATCTCAAGGCGTTGATACTCGCCATCCACCAACCGCTCGCCCACCAGAGGCTCCCGGTAGAAGTCACCACCGGTCGAGTCGAAGCGCCAGTATTCAGGAATCCCCATCTCTGCGTACAACTCACGCTTGCAAATCAGATCCGTGGTTGCCGTGCTGGGAGAGCCTATCTCCAACACGAAGTCCGGCGGCTTGCCCACCTCCCATATACGGTAGGTGTTGAATCTCTCTATCGACTCCATACTGACGTCTAAAGCTATGTAGCAGTCCGGCGCTACCAGGCGTCGGGGATTGCCCTCCTCATAGTAGATGAAGGTGTTGCCGCTCACCACAATTCCTGGGTTGTCAGCGTAGTACATCTGGAATATGGACAGAATCTCCTGGAAAAAAGGAAGCTGGAAAT
The DNA here is from genome assembly GCA_965116415.1 of Dehalococcoidia bacterium. GTDB lineage: Bacteria > Chloroflexota > Dehalococcoidia > Lucifugimonadales > UBA1123 > VXRN01. Next base: position 2,453,623 of record OZ220693.1, on the reverse strand, counting down.
GTCCGTCTGGCAAAGGCATACCGTCCGATTCGGGATAGAAGACCTCGGTGAGATCGCCGGTGGAAGCTGAGTCGACTGGTCTGGTGGTCATGCTCCCCTCCTGTGCTCGATCATAGCACAGTTCGGCGTTCTTATGTGACGAATTACAGCACATATTCCTGAATGTAACCGATTGGTTCAGATTATGGGGATTGCTTACTATGTAACCCTTGGAGAATAGTTCACCCCCGTTCGTCCCGTACACAGCCTCGCTTTGGACTGTCGGGGACTCATGGGGGTGATGTTTTACGAACTGGTAGGGGCAGGTTTCAAGCTGCCCCTTAACGCTGAGACTGTGTAAGTTTGGTAGGCAGTGTTTTCACCCTCACCCTAGCCCTCTCCCTGAGGGAGAGGGGACTCTTGATTCCGTAGGGCGGCACCAACCAGATTGACACAGCTTCCTTTTCGCTACTTCGCCTCGCTGTCGGCCTCGAAGCCCGCGGGTCGGTGAGTGCCGTCGCAGAAGGGCTTGTTGTCGCTCTGACCGCAGCGGCAGAGCGCTGCCACGTCTCCGTCGACGGAGTACTCGTTGCCCTGGGCGTCGACGATCTTGAAGTCTCCCTGGATCAGCAGCGGCCCGTTCACTCGGGGTGTGATTGATACTTCAGCCATACGAAAACCTCCGGTTATCGTGTATTTGTTAGATGGTCCTGCGCGCCGATTCTATCACACGCCCAGGCGCTGTCTGACCGCGCTCGTCAGTTCAGGCACTATCTCGTTCCAGTCGCCGAGTATTCCGAAGTCCGACGCGCGGAATATCTGTGACCTCGCGCTGTTGTTGATCGCGACGATCGTCCCAGACTGCTGGATTCCGACCGTGTGGTTGAACGGCCCGCGCAGCGCGACCGCCACGTACAGCTCCGGCGCGACCGCCTTGCCTGACAGCCCTATCTGGTACTGGCGCGGCAGCCATCCGAGGTCGCACACGTCCCGTGTCGTGCCGATGGACGCGCCGAGCGCCGACGCAAGCTCGCGTATCGGCCCCAGGTTCTCGGGTCCGCCTATGCCCATGCCGACGGAGACCACCCGCGTGGCGTGCTCCAGTTCTGCGCCCTCTGCCGACTCGTCCGACACGCTTCTGAGCACCCTGACTCCGGACGTCGCGACCGCTCCGACGTCGATCCGGTTGACCACCGGCTCGACCGACTCGTCCGGCTCGCACGCCGTCAGTATGCCGGGACGCACGGTCGCCATGTTGGGCAGCGTGCGCGACAGGATCGGCGCGACGATGCTTCCCCCGAACGCGGGCTTGAGCTGCGAGAGTCGCCCTTCGTCGTCTATGTCCAGGCCGACGCAGTCTCCGGTGAGTCCAAGTTCCAGCCTGCCGGCGACTCGCGCCGCCAGGTCGCGTCCGTTGGCTGTGGACGGCACCAGCACCGCGAACGGCGAGTGCGCGTTTATCGCAGCTACCAGCGCAGCGGTGTGCGCCTCTGTGTCGTAAGTAGCCTTATCTGAGCTTGTCGAAGGGGCGAGTCCTGAACCAACTGCCACGTGCACCGTGTCTGCTCCGTACGCGGTGAGCTGCCGGATGCGGCCCTCGTCGTCGTCCCCTATCAGCACGGCCTCGACGCTGGCGCCGATCTGCGACGCCAGCTCGCGGGCACGTCCGAGAAGCTCCAGCGTGACGGGACGCACCTCACCGCCGATGACCTCTGCGGCAACCCAGATCGCGCCTTGCGAACCAGGCTCCAGCCTTGGCCCCCTGGCGGCAGTCGTTCTTTCCGATCCTGTCGAAGGATCAAATACGCCCCGCTCTTCGAGGAACTCCATCATCTGGGCTACTGCTTCATCGGGTGGGAGGTCGCGCACCACCGTTCCGAGTCTCGTCGACTCAAGGGAGAAGATCTCGTCCACCCACGTTGGGGAGCCGTCGAGCCCGAACTTCGACGTGTCGCCGGTCAGGTCGGTGGCGGTAAGCTGCTCTATCGGCCTTGAAGCGGCTTCCTGCATCGCCTCCCGTCGCGGGTAGACCTCCTCGGCCGCGCCGTCCGTGATAGTCACCAGCGCGGGTAGCGGGCACGCCAGCTCCTGGTAGCCCTCGTCCGTAAGTCGAGTCGCTGAGATCGAGCCCGCCCCCGGGTCCACCTCGAGCTTAGACACGGCTGTGATCTGCGGCATACCGAGAAACTCGGCGATCTCGGGCCCCACCTGACCGGTCTCGGCGTCCGTGCTGTTGCGTCCGCAGATGACGAGGTCCGGCTGCTCTCGTTCGAGGGCGAGCGCGAGTGCGCGGGATGTCGCCAGCGTGTCAGAGCCGGCGAAAGCGCGGTCGTTGAGGTGTACGGCTCGGTCAGCGCCCATCGCGAGAGCCTGCACGAGCGCGTCGGACGCCTGTGGCGGCCCCATCGTGAGCGCGACGACCTCAGCCTGTGCTGAGCCTGCCGAAGCATCCCCCTTGAGTCGCGTGGCGAGCGACAGCGCCAGCACGTCGTACGGGTTGACCTCGTTCGGCACTCCCTCGCGGACCACGCGGCGCGTCTCGTTGTCGAACTTCAGCATCGAGACGACGGGCACCTGCTTAATGCAAACAGCGATCTTCATGACAACTCCGCCTCGAAAGATAGGGTTATGGGAATGCTACCCTATCGCCGTCTGGTAGTCCCCACATCCGTCACTCCCGCGAAAGCGGGAATCCAGTGGTGGTGGGTGGAGGCGCTGACATCAGCCGCCCCGAATGCGCTCCCTAACGCGCTCCCTGAATCCAGCGGGAGCGCCGGACGCGGCGGTCGAGCGCAGCATGTCGATCGTGGCTCTCAGCGTCTCGATGAACGCCGTGCATGCGGCGCACCGCTCAAGGTGCGACCTGATCCTGGACGACTCGCCTGAGTTGAGTTCGCCGTCGATGAAGTCAGAGGACACCGCTCTCACCTCGCCGCAGTCGAGCTCGCGTCCCCTGAATAGTCTGACCAGTCGTGAAATCATTTTTCTGTAAACCCAGTCACCGCCCCAACAAAGCGAATAAACTCTATTCCAACCCCGCCTGACCGTCAACATAACAGTCTCTTGTCAATGAGACACTTTCTAAAGTCTTGTCACTCCTCAACTTACTCCGCGGCATTGGCAGGTCCCGAACCTAGTCACCCTCACCCTAGCCCTCTCCCTCAAGGGAGAGGGGACTTTTGAAAGTCTCTCCTTGTCATTGGTCTCTGTGGGGGCGTCCCTTGTGGCCGCCCTGTGCGTAATGCCCAATCAGGGCTCTTCCACACAGGCACATTCCACTTACCACTAACCCACCTATCAGATACAATTGGATGCAGTAGACGCCCAAAAGGGTGCAGCCCGTTCCTGATTCGTACGAGGTCCCCACAGAAATACCGTGGCAGAACAGTCCGCACAGCAGGCCCAGCACGCGGCGATGGTCGCCGACTTCGAGCAGGTGGTCGAAGAGCACTCCGACCTCGTCTACAACGTCGCCCTCAAGATGATGGGCAGGCCCGAGGACGCCGAGGAGGTCGCCCAGGAGGCCCTGCTGTCGGCCTATAGGGCATACGACCGGTTCAGGGGAGAGTCGAAGATCACGACCTGGCTGTACCGCATCACGGTCAACGCCGCGCTGATGCGGCTGCGCAAGGAGAAGAGGGAGCGGACCCTTACGCGCACCGGCCTCGAGGACGTGGACATACCCGACTGGTCCGACACGCCCGACCGGTTCGCATCGAACTCCGAGCTAGGCGACAGGCTGCGCGAGGGCATCGCGATGCTGCCAGAGGACTTCAGGGCCGCCGTCGTGCTGAGAGACGTCCAGGGGCTGACCAACGCCGAAGCCGCCGAGGCGCTCGACATCACCGTATCGTCCTTCAAGTCCCGTCTCCACCGCGGTCGCGTCCTCCTCAGAAAGCACCTGGAAGAGTACCTGAGCCTCACCCGCACCTGAGGAGGGCGCCACATGCGCGACATACCGATAGTCTTCCCCATCGCCCTGGCGATAATCGTCGCCATGCTGCTGTTCACCAGCGCCTACGCCGTCTCCGCCAACGCCGTCGCGAACAACGCAGCCTACTCCACTCAGATGTCTCCCACCGGCTTCGTGATTCCCGCTGGTCAGGGCGGCGCAACGACAGACGGCTCCGGCAACTATAGCTGGTACGAGCAAGCCGCCCTCGCCGTTTGACCGCTGCACTGACGCGGGGCCGTCGGCCTCCTCCGACTTCTACTGAGCGCAGAAACAGGACAATGCGGGCGCAGCGCTCATTCAAGCATGAGAAATGCTGAAGATGCTGATGTCGTAGTCGACCTGTCCTGAGGGTCTACTCAAAGAGTATAGAATCCGCCAGCGACTGTCGTCGTATGTGTACACCACCACAGGCGGCATCATCCGTCGCGTAATGACGTTCCCATGCTCGAAGGGAATGTCTTGAATGTAGCTCAGGGCTTCAAGCAACGACTGACGACTTGGGCCGTCCAGCGAGTCGATGAATGCATGGGCTCTTCCAGCGCTACTGATACGAAGTCGGTTGGCCAATACTCTCTTGGAGTTCCTCTAGTGCGATACCTTCACCGGTATCGGACAGCATCGCATCTACGGCTTCCCGCAAAAGTGGATCATCGGCAATGTCATCGCTCGTCAGTACTAGCGAAGGGTCTTGTTGGAGGTTCAATCGCTCAAATTGGTGACTGGCACTTTGCATCGGTGCTGTCGACCTGGATGCCTTGACTATCTGAACCGTGGTCATATCACCATAATTGTGAACAGCAGTCTGAATCTCGATCCAATCGTCACCGGACAGCGGTAGATGGGAAGGGTCTAATCGACTGTTGATCTCATAACCATAAGCCTCACCACCCTGCGGCGTTGAGTGAATGGTCATGGTGACCAGTCCAATGTCTACTAGTTCCTCCAGCAGACGCACGATTCCGTCATCAACAGCGTTGGGTCCGCAGAAGTCCAGCCAGTACGAGAGTCCTGTCACCGTCTCGCCACGGAAACGACAGTTGGCCTCGTCCATCAAATACATGAGATTGATGAGATCGGTCCGAAAGACCCTTCCACCCAGGGCCTGCAACAGTCCCACAAGGACTACCTTGGGCCGCTTAAGGCTTCTAGCCGGCACCTTCATTCTATTCTCCCATCACTGCACTTGAGTGACGATACTCGGATGTGCTTACTAATGATCTAGATGATACGTCATCTTTCGTCGAAATGGAAGTGGATTATCCACTAACGCTGCGAATCTCAGGAACGACGCTAACCTGAACCTCCCAAGCATAGGAAGGGCTTGGGCACTCGAACACAATACCCCCGGCCCTCTGCCCTCTTGGTGTCCTTAGTGGATATAGGGGGACACACACCGATCCGTGACCCTTTATTCACGTTTGTGATACCCTTTGCGTGGTCTGTCAGCAGCCTGTTGGCGAGGTCCACATTCACGGGAGATCAAACTAGGAGAGACGCATGGCCAAGGTTATCGGAAGCTATCTCATTTCGCGGACGCTCAAGGAAGAGGGCGTGGACACGCTCTTCTACCTGATGGGCGGACCCAACTTCGACATCGTCATGGCTGCCGAAGACCTCGGTATCCGTTGCATCGACTTCAGGCACGAACAGGCTGCGGCCTTCGCAGCGCACGCCTATGCTCGCGTAACCGGCAAGCCCGGCGTCTGCACCGCCGCATCCGGGCCAGGCACGCTCAACCTGCTCACCGGCGTCTATACCGCCGCCATCGACTGCGCCCCAATGGTCATTCTCGGCGGCGCGGGCCCTGTCCACGAAATCGGACGCGAGGCCTTCCAGGAGGTCGACCAGGTCGGCATCATGGAGCCGATGATGAAGTGGGTGCACCAGACCACACAGGCCGCCCGCTACCCAGAGGTCGTAAGCATGGCCTTCCGAAAGGCCACGACCGGACGCCCCGGCCCCGTCTACATCGACTGCGGCGCGGACGTGCTCTACGAAGAGATCGACGAAGAAGACGCCATCACGCCCTACCGCGCCGAGAGGCGCAGCAGGCCCGCCGCCGAGGCAAGTGTCGTCAGGGAGACCATCGACATGCTCGCGGCCGCTGAGCGACCGATGATCTTCGCTGGGGGCGGAGCGTTCTTCTCAGGGTCCGCCGAAGAGCTGACCGACTTCGTCAACCTGACCTCGACCCCGTTCTATACGGCCCCGATGTCCCGTGGGCTCGTTGCCGAGGACAACCCCGTATCCTTCCAGGCCGCGCGAAGCACCGCCATGCGCGAGACCGACTTCGTTCTCGTCGTAGGCACCAGGTTGAACTGGATGGTCCAGTATGGACACCGCTTCAACCCAGATGCCACGGTCGTCCAGATCGACATCGACCCCGCCGAGCTTGGACACAACCGTGACATCGACCTCGGCATCGTCGGCGATGCCAAGGCCGTCATGTCCCAGCTTCTCGATGAGGCCCGCAATCGCGAGGCCGACTGGGCAGGCCGCATCGAGTCCGACTGGATCCTGCGCCTGAGCGAAATCGAAGACCAGCGCGCTGCGCAGGGAGCCGCGCTGCAGAACTCCGACCAGATGCCAATGCACCCTGTGCGGCTGTGCAAGGAGATCCGTGAGTTCCTCGACCGCGACGCAATCGTCTCGGTGGACGGCAACGAGATTCTGCACATCGGACGCCAGAACATCCCGACGTTCGAGCCCGGTCACAGGCTGAACTCGGGCGTCACCGGCACCATGGGCGTCGGCCTGCCGTACGGCATCGGCGCGAAGCTCGCCAAGCCCGACAAGCAGGTGCTCGTGCTGCACGGCGACGGCTCGATGGGCATGAACGCGATGGAGCTGGACACCTGTGTTCGCCACAACATCCCGGTCGTGACCGTGATCTCGAACAACGCCGGCTGGACCGCCCGGACGCCAGACAAGCGCAAGCCTGGACGTGAGCTCGGCTTCACCAACTTCGACGGCATGGCCCGTGAGCTCGGCGCCTACGGCGAGAGGGTCGAGGACCCCAACGAAATCAAGCCCGCTCTCCAGCGCGCGTTCGACAGCGGCAAGCCCGCAGTCATCAACGCGATAGTAGAGCCGACCGCCGGCGGCGTATCCCGCGCCTGGGGCGGCTCCCGCATGGAGTAGCAGTCGCAAACTCGTAATCGAATTAAGTAGGGGCAGGTCTCGGACCTGCCCCTTGTCTTATCCAAAGAATACACGGTTAACCCCGGCGCGGGACAGGAATTCAAGCCTCAGTCGTCTGAAGTCCAGGCGGGGCAGGACCAGAACAGCTGTGACATAGGGATGGCCATTCCTATCGAACCATCCCTCAATCAAAGGAGCAGCGTCCTTGGATTGGAATCCAGGTAGTCATGAGCGACGTCCTCATATGGGACCTGCTTCTCATCTAGTTGCTGAAACAGAGCGTCCACTGTGTTCGCTGTAGCCACAATGGAACCGTCCTTGCCCATTGCCACCCACTGGTCGGGATACCGGCGTAGCAGGTCAGAGTGTTCTGCATCCATGCGGATGGCGAGGTCCTGAAACTGCTCTAGCTCTGCTGCGATAGCAGCAGGATCGCCCAGTTGTTCGAGCACCTGCTTCTTCAGCGCATAATCCATCGGCAAACTGGAGGTTGTTGGCTCTGCCATGACGATTTCCCCTTCTTGCGGAGGAATTATACTCGATAGCTTGGACCCTGCCCCTAGTTCTCTTCGCCTAGCCACTCGACCATCAGGATGCCGATCTCGGCGGCGCGGCCCAGTAGCTCGGGGTTGATGTGCTGGATCTCGTCTGCGGGCGAGTTGATGCGCGATATGTCGTCCGAGATCAGGAACAGCACCGGGATGCCCGCCAGACGGAACGGCCCGTGATCGCTCGCTCCACCGAGTCCCCGCCACTGCTGTTCTGAGAAGGTGCCCAGGTTAGTACCGAGGTTGCTCCCGATCCGGGTCGCCTCGGCGGTAAGCTGGATGTCGCCGGCGGCCTGGAGAGTCCTGCCGGAACCGAACGCGTCGAAGTTCAGCATGGCAATGGTGTTGTCGATCTCGTCCTGGCTCATGTTTGCGACGTAGTGGCGGCTGCCGAACAGCCCGATCTCCTCCGCGCCGAACAGGATGACCCTCACGTTGAACGGGTAGCTGCGATCGGCTATGTGCTCCGCGATCGTCAGCACCGCCGAGATGCCCGAGCCGTTGTCACTTGCTCCCTGGGAATTCGGCACGGTGTCGTAGTGCGCCCCGACTATGACCGTCCGGTCGGTGTCTGCGGCAGCACGCTTGTCTGCGATCACGTTACGTGACGGCGAGGTCTTGTCGCCGACTGACACGGTCGCTCCGAGATCGTCCTGGTCGACGAGGTCGCGCAGTTCGTGGCCGTCTGCCCGGCTGATGGCCACCGCCGGGATGCTCGGCTGGTTGGCAAACCTTCCGAATAAGAGGCCCTCCTGGTTGTTGAAGATGATGGCTCCGACCGCGCCGGCGTCGGCGACTCGCTTGACCTTCTCCTCGAACGTAATGCTTCCCCGCTCTATCAGCGCGATCCGGCCATCGAGTCCGTCGGCCGGAATGTCGTCCTCGAACGCGCGGTCCACGTAGGTCAGCAGGCCGGTGGCTATCCCGTGGATGGACGTAGAGATCGGGATCGACCTCGGCGACTCGGGCGCGTCGCCTGTGGGCAGCACCAGATCCACCTTCGCGACCGGGAGCGTGACGCTGAACTCCTGTATCGACGTCTCGTATCCGAGGTCGCTGAGCCTGCCTCGCAGGTGCTCGGCGGCTACCAGCTCCTCGTCGGTCGCACTCTCACGGGGGCTGTACTCTTCAGTCAACTGCTTAAGCGTCTCGAACACATCGTCCGCGAGCACACTTGGCGGCGCAGGCGCGTGAGTCGCGGTGGGTCGGGGAAGCGGCGTCTGGGTGGGCATCATCGGCATCGGAGTCGGTGATGGCCTTGGCGTCGACGTCGGCCCCGGTTGGGCGGTCGCTGTTGGGGGTGCAGCCGTCGCAGTGGGAGGCGCGGCGGTCTCCGTAGGAGCGGCGGCTACCGGAGGCGGAGTCTCCTCAGCGCCGCACGCGACGATGACCAGCAGCAGGAGTACGGGGACGAGAACCTTAGGAAGAAGTTTCATGGTGCGAGGTTACAGCTTTCGTATTTGCAGTTACAACGAGCTCGCCCCAGGCCTGGTTGGGTCGAACTCGACCTTGAACGCGTGCCGGAGGTGTAGGGGCAGGTTTTAAACCTGCCCCTACTCAGCCAGCCAGTCCAGCATTGCTATGCTGATCTCGGCGGCGTAGCCGAGCAGATCGGGGTTGATGTGCTCGATGGTGTCTTCTGGGGCGTTGATGCGGGAGATGTCGTTGGACGACAGGAACAGCGTAGGGATGCCGGCCTCTTCGAACGACGCCTGGTCGCTCGATGCCATTCCACCGCCCTGGAGTAAGACCGGAGCGCCCAGATCTCGCCCTATCTCTCTAGCCTTGGACGTGAGGTCGTAGTCGCCAATCACGTGAAGGGTGGTACCCGAGCCCAGCGCATCGAAATTCAGCATCGCGATGGTGCCGTCTATCTCCTGCTGGCTCATGTTTTCGACGTAGTGATTGCTGCCCATCAGGCCGTACTCCTCCGTCCCGAACAGCACTATCCGCACGTCGAAAGGATAGTCTCGTACTGAGATGTGCCTGGCGACGGTTAGCAGCGCGGCCAGGCCCGAGCCGTTGTCGCTCGCGCCCTGCGTGTCCTCAACCGTGTCGTAGTGCGCACCAAGGATGACCACGCGATCATCGTTCGCGCTTTTGCGCATGTCTGCCACCACGTTCTGGGAAACTGCCGCGTCTCTCTTATTGGCTTCAATAGTTGCCGTTACTTCGTCCTCTTCGATGAGGCGAAGCACCGCGCCAGCCTCTTCCGAGCTTAACCACATTACCGGTATGTCGGCGCGGTAGGTAAACGGGATAAAAACGTTGTGCATATCCGAACTGGCGACTATCGCGCCCAGAGCACCTGCCTCTGCGACACGGTTGACCTGTTCACGGAATGTAGTCTTGCCCAGGTCTATGATTGGAATTCTGCCTCCCAGTCCGTCGTCGGGAATGTCTTCCTGGAGTGCGTCACCCACGTACGTCAGCAGCCCTGTGGCAGAGCCGTCTCCCGGGAGCATTACCGGAAAAGCGTGCAGATGGGAGTCCTCGGTCTCCATTAGTGGCTTTCCTTCGCTGGAAACCAGGTGCAAGTCTGGCGTGTAGATTTGAGGAGTGTTGAACTCCTGGAGCGACGTGTCGTAGCCAAGTGCGTCGAGGTTCTTCTGAAGGTATAGCGCGGCCTCCAGCTCCTGGTCGGTGCCGCTTTCACGCGGACTGTACTCCGTGGTCAGCGTATTCAGAACGGCGTATGCCTCGTCCGCCAACTCGCTAGGCTCCGGCGTGGGCAGGGCCAGCGCCCCACCGGGCGTAGGGGTGGGTCTTGGAGCCGTAGGCCACTGCTCTGCCACCGGCGAGGGTTCGCTCACCGAAGTGGGACTGCTTGCCGCTCGGGGATCGCTCGCCGGTGCAGGATCACTGCACGCGGCAAGGATGACTGCGACTGCTGCAACGGTAACCAGGAGTTGAGTAGGGAGAGCCTTGGTGAGGAGTTTCATGGTGTTAGGGTACATTAGCGTCGCAAGGGCGGTTCTCGGACCGCCCCTACTTTGCAAGCGAGTCCATCATGGCGATTACGATCTCGGCGGCGTAGCCGAGCAGGTCCGGGTTGATGTGCTCGATGGTGTCTTCGGGGGAGTTGATGCGTGAGAGGTCGTTGGACGACAGGAACAGCGTCGGGATGCCGGCCTCTTCGAATGGCTCGTGGTCACTTGTTGCCACTTCGCCAACTCTCAAGGTGATGGGTGCTCCGAGTTCCTGGCCGATCTCTATGGCTTCAGACGTGAGGTCGGAGTTGCCAGTCGCGGTTAGCGAGGTCCCAGACCCCACTGCGTCGAGATTCAGCATCGCAATCGTGCCGTCTATCTCTTCACGGCTCATGCTCTCGACGTACTGCTTGCTGCCGAACAGTCCCTCCTCTTCTGCTCCGAACAGGACGATTCGGACGTCGAAGGGGTAGTCTCGTTCTGCGATGTGCCTGGCGACGGTCATAAGGACAGCCACGCCCGAGCCGTTGTCGCTCGCGCCCTGCGTGTCCTTAACCGTGTCGTAGTGTGCCCCCAGTATGACGCTGCGGCCGGTTTTCTCAGTTCCACCCATGTTCGCCACCACGTTCCACAGCGGTCGCTTCACCACGTCGACCTTGATGGATGCGGTCACTTCCGTCCGTTCGACCAGTTCCAGCAGCGCGTTGCCCTTGCCCCTGCCGACGGAGACCACCGTTATGATCCGCGGGTCCGGTGGCGTGCTATAGGGATCCATATCCTTCGCAGTGGGAACGGTTATCTCGTCTGACACTTCGGTGTCCTCCATGTCGACGATGATTATCGCGCCAACCGCGCCCGCCCTCGTGACACGTCTGAGAGTCTCGTCGTCTGACTTCGCACCGGGCACTATCAGTGCGATCCTGCCCTCGAGACTCCTCTCCAGGACGTCCATCTGGGATGTGTCTCCGACAGGAGTCAGAATCCCGGTGAAATAGCCTCTGGGCGGGCTGAACGGCAGTCCATGATGCAGATGCGGTCTGATGGGCTTCAGTATGGCCTCGTCCACACCGGACTCCAGGGGCGTGTCGGTATAGAACATGTAGCTGGGGCGGAAGGTGTAGCTGGCGCCGAATTCCTGAAGGGAGGTGTCGTAGCCACTCATGCTGAGCCTGCCCTGTAGGCTCAGCGCCGCCTCCATCTCCCGGTCGGACCCGATCTCACGTGGGCTGTACTGCGTGGTCAGCACATTGAGAAGGGCGTATGCCTCATCCGCCAGCGCGCTCGGCTCCGCAGCCGGTGGAGCCGCTGGAGCTGGGTTGCTGCACGTGGCGAGGACGACGGCCGCCCCGGCCAGGGCGACTGCGGCGTGCAGGACTTGTCCCATAATTATCATGGGCGCACGTGGCTGCACGCATCTGCGCCGTAGTTCCGGGCGGATTGAGGCGGTGAGTGAGACGCCCCGCCATCTCTGGCTGAGCCGGTTACATCAGGGTATCCACGATTGTGACTGAACACTCCATCGGCGTCCGTTCTCCGGCAGCTTACGATGCCAACCGCATCTGTACATCCAGCGTAACCCAGCCACAACAGGGGGTGTTAGGGAAGTTCGCTAATGTGGAGATTGGGTGGATTTATGGGAATGAGGGATCGCAAGACGACGGATCAGGCTGGCTGGGGGCTTGGAGTGAAATCGAAGGCGCTTTCAATAGAAGAGCCAATTGGGATTCATCAATGCCTTCTGTTTTGGCGCAGAGCACGCTCGCGTGCTGCTCGCTTATTGGCACCTGTAACGGCGAGACGCCATCTGAGCATGTCTTCGCTAATGCCAAACCGTTCAAGGGCCTGCTGTCTTGTAAACCTCCCCCTGGCGACTGCCAGAGCCATTTCGTCGGTTACGAGCAGCACGCCCCCAAGCCAAGCAGCTTCCGCTTCATTCGTGTCATTCCAGTTGCGGCAGCCCGTCAGTCTTTTCAGTGCAGGGGCAGGTTCATGAAGAAGGAGTCCATGTGCTAATTCATGAGCCAGGTTGCTGTTCTGGCGTGCAGGAGAGTGTGAGTCATTGTGAACGATCATTCTGCGATGACGGTCGAATACAGTAAGGGCGGAGAAGGCCTCCCGTTCAATAGATCGGAAGTACCCGGCTCCGTCCAAGTTGTCCGGCAGGTCGCTAAGAGTAATAACTGGAATCGCGAGGTGACAGGCTAGTCGATGAGGGTCGAGAGGATCCAACTTTGTCAGTCCAAGCTCGGCCCTGACTTCCTTCACCAGCGCTTCGGCTTCGGCCTTAAATCCGCGTCGCAGCTTCATAGGTTACTCTGAGATTCTGAGCCTTTCATAAGTCGCTCTAACCACTTCGTCGAGCGCTGCTGCACCCTCCGGGGTGAGGTTCTTGTCTGCTCTAAGATAGGTCGAGATCATAGCCAGCGGCTCAGGCTCACCTTGTCGCGACGCCGAACGCACGAATTCGTCAGCTCTAATCCCTGACCATGACGACAGCGCAGCTAGACCGTCGACATCAGGACGCTTGCCCTGCGCCATACGAGTGAGGGTCGATGCACTTACGCCGGTCTCATCGGCGACCTGTTTCCAACTCATTTTCTTGGCTTGTCGAGTAGCGTTAAGTGCGTCGTAGAAACCATCGTTGTCGAATGTGCCGTATTTCTCTGCCATCTTGCCCTCCAGCGATTGCATTATCGCAAATAGCAGTCTATACTGGAATTCGCGGATCGCAATCATGCACCGCAATCGCAATATGTGGAAAGGATGTTACCACACATGACCACGATAGCAACCAAGCAGCCTGAGGATAAGCCCGAGCAGAAGTTCCAAGTGGAGGTCAACCGTAAACCGGTTGATGTAGACGGACCTCTGACAACAGGTCTGACAGTCAAGGAATCTGCCATTGAACAGGGAGTCCCCATTGGACTCGATTTTCAGCTTGCGAAGGTTGACCCCAAGGGTAAGCACATCATCGTCGGCGACGCGGACAAGGTGGATGTGAGTGAGTTCAAGACATTCTTCGCCACTCGCGGCGATGACAACTCGTAGGCAGGAAACTCTCTGCATGACACCTCAAGTTGAACAGGCCTTCGATGAACTTCGGAACTGCTTCAGCGATTCAGAGGTCACAGCCAAGGATACTGGTGATGGAGGTGCGGTTATCACAATCGATCCCGTCCACCTCGGTCCGGTGTATATACCTCAGGAGACTTGGATGAAGTTCCTGATTAGTTTCCAGTATCCCCATGCGGACATCTATCCGTTGTTCATCTGCTCTGACGTCAGGCGCTCTGACGGTCGTCCCCACAGCGAGGGCATAACCGAAGGGTCATTCGATGGCAGTCCAGCTCTACAGTTGTCCAGGCGCAGCAATCACCTCAATCCTGATGTCGACACCGCAACGCTCAAGGTCACCAAGGTAATTCAATGGCTCAACGAGCAGTAGCAGCCCCTGTCAGCCTCCGGTTGCCGGCGGAGATGGCTTCAAGGCTGATATCCCATCTCTTCCCCGGTGACGACGATGAGCATGGTGCAGTAATCGGTGCTGCAGTGCTGGAAACGAGTCGGGGGTATCGGCTGCTGGGCCGTCGCCTCTTCCTGGCCGAAGATGGGATTGACTACGTACCCGGCAAACACGGTTACCGGATGCTCACACCGGAGTTCGTTCTTCGCTGTACCCTCGCCTGTTCAGAAGAAGGACTCGCCTATCTGGCCGTGCACAATCATCTGGTAGATGACAGGGTTGCTTTCTCTGACACTGACATGGAATCGCATCGCAAGGGATACCCGGCACTGATAGACATCCTTGATGGGCCACCCGCGGGAGCGCTCGTTTTCGCGCGGCGAGCCGTTGCTGGGGACCTCTGGGTATCCGCCGATCGACAGATGGAGTTGGACCATACCGTCATTGCCGGCCGATCCCAGAGACTGCGCTACCCCTCGCCCCGGAAGCCTTCGGGCTTTGAGGTGCGATACGACCGTCAGGTTCGCCTGTTCGGAGACCGGGGACAGGAGATTCTTGCCGCTCAGAAGGTCGCGATCGTAGGGGCGGGTGGGGCTGGTTCCCTGATCAACGAGTATCTTGCCCGCCTTGGTGTCGGACATATTATCGTCGTTGACGACGATCGCCTGGATGACTCCAACAGTCCTAGGGTCGCGGGAGCACGTGTCAGCGACTTGAGGCCTTGGTATCGTTTTCGACCTCTCGCTCGACTGTTGGACTGGCAGCCCTCTCCCAAAGTGTGCATCGCTGAGCGAGTGGCAAGAGAAGCCAACCCCGATATTCGATATGAGGCCATAATTGGAAGCGTGGTGGATCAGCAGGTGGCGAGGCGACTCCTGGACTGTGATGCCATATTCCTGGCTGCCGACACAATGCAGGCACGCCTTGTAGTCAACTCGGTCTGTCACCAGTACCTCATTCCCACCTGGCAGGTCGGGGCCAAAGTGGACAGCGATTCCGCGGGAAGAATACAGGATGTGTTCTCGGTGGTTCGACAACTCGTCCCGGGAAAGACCTGCCTGTGGTGTAACGGACTCATAAACTCTACTCGACTGGCGGAAGAGGCGGTGTCACCACAGCAACGAGACGCGCAGCGCTATGTCGACGACGTGCCTGCTCCAAGTGTAATCACACTCAATGCTGTAGCCTCCGCCCACGCAGTCGACCAGTACCTCTTCTCAACTCTGGAACTGCAAGATACGCCCGAGGACATCCACTGGCTAAAGTATCGGTCCGCTGACCCTTGTCAGCCATACGTCACGGTCGAAGTGCCGCGAAGCGACTCTGGCTGTTCGGAATGTCAGAGACGACTGGGGGCTGGCGACCTTGTGTCGTTACCTGTGCGAATGACTTAGACCTAGACACTTACGAGCATGTGATGCGTGCAAGCTCCTATCGGGAGACACCATCTCAGAGGTCTATACTGAAAAGCCGCGCGGGGGTGCGCAGTCTCGCGCTCCGTAGAATCTTCTAGGCTGGGTGCAGCCACCTGGGCACCCACCAGTTTATGCGGCGGACATTACGCGCATCAGGGCGGCTTCTTCAACTTCGGATTCGGAGAAGGAGGTCATGTGGCTTTCCTATGCCAGCATCAGGCGTTCGCCCTTGGGTTCTGGAACCGGGTCTCCAAACTCCCGTGCCGTTTCGATCCACAAGTCCATGGCGTCGTTGATGTGCTGTAACGCTGCCTCCTGGGTGTCACCGTGGGCCGCGCATCCCGGAAGTTCGGGCACTTCGGCAACGAAGCTGTCGTCTTCGTTGCTCCAGTAGATGATAATCTCGTATTTGTGCATTAGTCCCTCTCCTCAATCTGATGTCTCAGGACTACCTGCCGAACCTGTCTCACCTGGTAAGGCTTGGCGTGGCTTCCATCACGCTGCAGATTTATCCGCTCGCGGATGCCTCCCTTCCTGAAGATGTGATGACTTCCACGTACCCGCTCAACGAATCCCAGGCGCAGCAGGAACATGCGGAGGTCGTTGAATCGGATATTCGCATCTGACCGGCCGCTCAGAATTCTTTGCCGGAGGTTATCGTCACGGTTCGTCATGGATGGATCCTGTGGTCCCACATCTGACATTGTATGGGTGCCGACGTTTCATGAGCATCCGTGGAACGAACAGTTACGGGTCTCAAGTGTCTCCCCCTCAGGTCATCGCGGCGTCGTAGTCTTCTTCGGTACGGACGGATCGGGTTTACACTGACCATATCTATACCTCTTCAACGTTTATGAGGTCGTATTCAGTGTGGGTGCCTATGAATCGTATTTACACTTGACGGCCCGGATAGAAAATATCGACCACCAACCGGTACTGGTTACCTTTCATTCTAGACACCACCCGATTTCTGCTGACAATGCTTGTACTCAGCGGCGTCCATGCTTCCGCGCAGAGCGTCGGCCATCTGCCAGAGCTGGTTCTCGTAGCCGGTTGTAGACTGAGTCGTGGTCAACAGGCGTGTCTCCTTATCTAGTACCGTTTTTAGACAGTTGGGGCAGACCAGCTTGGCTGGCGAACCGTCCTTCGACAAGCTCAGGACGAACGATCATATCTGCCAAAAGTAAGTTGAAGCGACACTAGCCATAAATGAAGGATATGAACGGCGTTGTGGGGTGTCAACGGGTAGGAATTCGGAGTCTAGTACCTCCTAAACTCCCTAAGCCGGGCGCAGCCAGTGGGGCGCCCACCAGTTTAGGCGGGACATTACGCGCATCAGGGCGGGCACGAGCAGGGCTCGTACGATTGTGGAGTCGACCAGGACGGCGATGGCGGTGCCCAGTCCGAGCATCTTGATGATCAGTATGTCGCCGGTGGCGAAGCCTGAGGAGACGACGATAAGGATGGCCGCCGCGCTGGTTATGATCCGTCCGGACCGCTCCATGCCGACCGCCACGGCGCGGGTGTTGTCGCCGGTGCGCTCGTACTCCTCCTTGACCCGGCTGAGCAGGAACACCTCGTAGTCCATGCTAAGCCCGAACACGACCGAGAACACGAGTATCGGTACCGTCGCCTCGATGGTGCCGTCTGCGGTGAAGCCGAGCAGCCCCTCGAAGTTTCCCTGCTGGAAGACGAACACGAGCGCCCCGAAGCTCGCGAGGATGCTGAGCGCGTTGAGCACCACCGCCTTGAGGGGCAGCAGCGCCGATCTGAACAGAAGCAGCAGCGCTATGTACGTGACGATCACGACGTAGACGATCACGCGGGGGAAGTCGGAGTACATGCTGTCGACGTTGTCGAGCTGGTCCGCGGTTATTCCGGTGACGAGCACCGTCATGTCTCCGCCCGGAGGGTTGGAGCGGATGTCGGACACCAGCGCCTTTGTCTCCTCAGAGGTCGGAGAGTGCATGGGCACGACGCGGATCATCTGGGTGCGGAAGTCGTCGCTGACCAGTTCGCTGATCGCCGTCAGTGCCTCGTCGCCTACGGCCGGGGATGTCCCGCCGGGGTTGAAACCCGACCCTACGATGTCCGTCAGATCGGCGCCGTAGATGCTGTCGACGCGCACCACCCTGGGATCGTTCTCCATGCGCTCGACGAACTCGAGGTTCGCGGCAATGTTCCGGGGAGAGAGCGTCGACGTGGGCGAGCTCTCTACTAGGATCACCTGGGCCAGCTCGCCCGGACCAAAGCGTTCGTTGACCAGCTCCTGTCCCTGTCTCGACTCGGCCTCTTCGGGGAGAATAGACGCCCACGGACTTCCCAGGTTGACGTTCAGGAAGGGAAGTCCAAGCAGGAGCAGTAAGGCCGTGGTCGGGATGATAACGGCTAACGGGTGTCGCATCACCCACTGGGACAGGTTGAACCAGAAGCCGCCCCTGACTGTGCGCCTCCGCCAAATGGACAGCCTGTCGACACGGTGTCCCAGCACCGCGAACAGCGCGGGCAGCAGGGTCAGGGCAATCAGCATCGAGAAGAATATGACGGTGATGCCGCCGACTCCGAGGGAGCGCATCATCATGAAGTCGAAGAACAGCAGCCCGGACAGCGCGATTACCGACGTGCCGGCGGAGAAGACAATTGCCTTGCCGGAGGTCTCGATGGTGGTCGTTACCGCCGAGGCGACAGGCCCTTCGACATGGGCAACCACAAGGGCCCCTACACGAACATCACGGTCCGCGCTTTGAAGCTCCTCTCTGAACCTGCTGACCATCAACAGCGAGTAGTCGACGGCCATGCCCAGTCCCAGGAACGACGCGAT
This sequence comes from Dehalococcoidia bacterium, assembly GCA_965116415.1. Taxonomy (GTDB): domain Bacteria; phylum Chloroflexota; class Dehalococcoidia; order Lucifugimonadales; family UBA1123; genus VXRN01. The sequence goes on along the minus strand of OZ220693.1, from coordinate 2,435,371 downwards.
ATTCAGTACGAATATCGACATGTCCGTGGCCTGTGCGACCAGGAACACGAGCGCAAGCGTCGTGACCACGCTCAGCGCGCCCATGGCGACGGGCAGTCCTGCGGCGACCGCGCTGCCGAACACGATCAGCAGCAGTATTGCGAGCAGCGGTATGGTGATGATCTCAGCGCGCTGGAGATCGCGCTCGGAGTAGATGCTGAGGTCGGCGAACAGCGCGATCCCGCCTGTGACCCATACGTCCAGGTCGGTTTCGCCGAGAGATTTCCGAATCGGGTCCGCGAGGTCGACCGCCTCATCAACCGATACGTTCAGCTCCACGAACGCGTACGTGGTGCGGCGGTCTTCGGACACGAACGTGTCGCCAGGCACCCCCGTATCGGAGTACGGGGCAAGACTGTAGAACGTGACGATGCGTGCCACTTCGGGTCTCTGCCTCAGTGGGGCGAACGCCCGCTCCATCTGCTCGACGTAGGCGGGATCGTCGACTTCGAGCGTGTCGCTCGAGAACACCAGGGTGATGGACGACTCGGTAAAGCCGAGCTCTTCGGACATCAGCCGCAGGGCGGCCCTGGACTCGGTATCGAGGTCGCCGAAGCCGTGCTTGAGCTGTGAGGTCACCTGAGGAGCGAACGGGATGCTGACGAGGAACACCGCCACCCAGCCCCCGATGACCCACCATCGGAGCCTGATGACAAAGGCCGCCAGCCGGGTCAGCACTCCGCCGGCCTCGTTAACTCTAGTATCCTGCGCCGGATTAGCGACATTGCCCTTCAGTTATTCCCGCAAATTGCGACCTCGGCACAGCCTTCATGCCAGGGAAAGATGGTATCCAGTGGGGAGTGAGCCAAGCCAGGTTGACCCAAGGTTGAGAATTGCCACAAGGATTGATGAGGCGTTCTAATATCACTAGACTGGAAAGGTGTAGCCTGAGTTGGAAGATACCATAGGCGTGGAACGTCGGTTGTCACCGGCTAGCCCGGTGACATGCAGCTAACCAAGGCGAATGAAGCATGGTACCTGATAGTGTTCTTTACCTTATCAGCTATCGGGCTGACTCTGGCCTTGATCCACGAGGTCGGTTACAAGACATCTGACGACTTGGTCAGCACCATACTGGGCGTAGTGCGCCAAATGGACGTTGTAGTCGTGGTATCAGGCGCATCTGCGTACGCCGGAGTGGAGGGGTACAACATGTTGGCTGAGAGATATGCTCGCAGAGAACGCGAGATAGGTCGCAGAGAGGGGCGTGAAGAAGCTCGTCGGGAGATACTCGCTGTGCTCGATCCAGAAATGCGGGAAGAGGTAGAGCGAAAGCTCAAACAGAATGGCAAAGACAGCCAGAGAACAGGCTGAATCATCTCAGGCTACGCTTGTGAGATGCACCAATGACCGGGACCAATTTGCACCATCTGCAATGAGTGTACCCTGCATATCGCACGGAATCGTGCAGAGTGGTTATCGGATGTATTCATTAGATGGATAACAGGGGTGTCTCCGCTCTCCGGCCCCACGCTGTCCTTAATGACATGCAGGAGTTCGTCGAAGAATGACGGGGTGACGGTCGCCATGTCTGCCAGATCGATGGTCAGACTGGTGTCCCCATTGTCGCGAGACAAGAAGGTGCTGACCGTTGGGGCCAATTCCCGAGCCGTCTCCCGGGACGAGAGTACTCGACGTTTCTTGGTGTTGTAGAGACTGAGCACCGATGCCATGTCAAAGCCCTAAGCCGGTATGTTTACAGATGCCAAAGTACCAGGGAACAAATTAGCCGATCTTGGAGAGGGTATTCTGATCCTGCCATCATAGTGCAGGAACGCACTGCCCGAACTAATATTCAATTCTCGGTTGGGTGGGAGGACTAACTCGACAATATGAGCTAGTCCGAGTCCCCGCGTATTTCCGTGGACGCTGATGTTTTCCAGGAGAGCGTACTCGATCGCCTGCCAGTCACTTTGCACCCTTCCCACGTGATCGGGATTCTTCAGAAGTGATGCCCTGATGCCAATCCCTCCGTCAGCAATTGCACACACGAACCTTGGATGCTCCTCGAAAGCATAGTGCTGTACGTATCCATAAGCTTCGATTGGAGAGTCGGCATGTTCAACTGCATTGTTGGCCAGTTCGCCGAAAACCATGTTGACGTGTTCATACACGTTCGCGGAACTGATGTTGCTATCCATCAGGTTTTCAACTATTGCCTCTCCCAAGACTTCAACCTGTGACATTGTAGTCAATCGTGTAAGTGGGAGCATAAGGTGACCTTGCTGTGGTGCTGGCATACCCAGATTGTCGACCCTGATGCCAGCGTTCTGTAGAGTCTCAAACAGCCCGAGTCGGTTGAGATAAGACGTGACTCCAATCTCGTATGGAACTACCACCTCACACGGAATGTCTCTCTCAGCCACCAGCAGAGGATAGATGATGCACCACAGGACACCCGCCGGTCGAATGAACGTGCAACGGCTCAAGTCGATCCTGACCGAATCCCAGTGAAAGTCGGCGTAACGTGGGTCGTTACCGGGGACCTGGTACCCGCGCAGGTCCCCAGTATGGCCAAACTGCCTTTGGGCGCTGATCTCCAGCGTAGCCATCGGCGCCGCTCTGTCCTCTACAGCAGCTTGGGTGTGGTGCCGTTTGTGCGTCCGTTGCGCCTTCCGTTGGTGGATGTCTTGCTGTCTGCCTCGTCAGAGAGGTTGAGATCGCTGACGCAGCTTATCGAGGCTACGGCGTCGCCTTCGGCGGGCTTGAAGATCGTCACTCCCTGAGTGGCGCGGCCCATGCTCCGTATCTCGGAGAGGCTCGTCCTGAGTACCTGCGCCTTCTCGGAGACTACGTAGACCTCCTTGCTGTCGTCGATGATCTGCGCGTCTGCCACAGGGCCGGTCTTGGACCTGATGTTGAAAGTCTTGACTCCCTTGCCGCCCCTGTCGGTGACCCTGTACTTGTCCAGCGAGGTGATCTTGCCGTAGCCCAGCTTGCTAATGACCAGCAGGCGGGCCTCGGGCGTTCCTACGCCCATCGAGATGATCCTGTCTCGCTTGTCCAGGCGCATTCCTATTACGCCCCGGGCGCTTCGCTGCTGTGGGCGGACCTTGTTCATCTGGAACCGTATGGACATGCCCCGCTCTGTGACCATGACGATGTCTTCGTCTGTGCCGGCGGGTCTTACTGAGACGAGCTCGTCACCTGCGACGAGTCCCATAATGATCAGGCCAGATGGGCGGACGTTGTCCACGGAGCTGAGCGCGGTGCGCTTGATACGTCCCTTCGACGTTGCCAGCACCAGGTAGCGGTCGTCGGTATCGAGGTCACTTGGCGACATGCCGATCACCGCGCTGATGGTCTCGGTGTCGCTCATGGCTATGACGTTGATCAGCGGCACGCCCCGCGAGTTGCGCGACGTGTCCGCGCGCAGCTCGTATGCGGTCATCGAGTACACCTTGCCCTTGTTGGTGAAAAACAGCAGCTTGTCGTGCGTGTCGACGACGAGCAGGTGCTTGACCGCGTCGTCGTCGCGGGTGGTCATTCCGCCCACACCCTTGCCGCCGCGGTGCTGGTTGCGATAGGTGCTGGCCGGGATTCGCTTGATGTAGCCGGCCTGGCTCAGCGTGACTACGATCTGCTCGTGCGGCTCAAGCGACTCGCGAGAGAGGTCGGACGCCTCGTGGCTTATGTCGGTCCGGCGGTCGTCGCCGTGCTTCTTCTTGAGTGCGCGGAGCTCCTTCTTGACCTCGGTCAGCATCTTGCGGTCAGAGGCAAGCAGCTCTTCCATCTCGCGGATGGCGGTCTGAAGCTCGTTGTACTCGTTTTCGAGCTGCTGGCGCTCGAGTGCTGCCAGGCGGCGCAGCTGCATGTCCAGGATCGCCTGGGCCTGGTCGTCGTCAAGGCCGAACCTGGTGATTAGCTGCTGCTTGGCGTCCTGCGCGCTGTCGGCGTTGCGGATGAGCTGGATTACGGCGTCCAGGTTGCTGATGGCGATCCTGAGTCCGGCCAGGATGTGGGCGCGCTGCCGGGCCTTGGCAAGCTCGAACTCGGTCCTGCGGCGGATCACCTCACGCCTGAACTCAAGGAACTGCTGCAGCGCCTGTCTCAGCGTGAACACCCTCGGCATACCGTCGACGAGAGCGAGCATGTTTGCCGAGAACGAGCTCTGCATGGCTGTGAACTTGTACAGGTTGTTGAGCACGACCATCGGCTGTACGCCTGACCGCAGCTCGAACACGATGCGCATTCCCTCGCGGTCCGACTCGTCGCGGAGGTCGGATATCCCCTCGATCTTGCGGCTCTTGACCAGTCCGGCGACCTTCTCAACCAGTGCGGCCTTGTTGACCTGGTATGGGAGCTCGTTGACAACGATCTGCATCCGGCTGGAGCGGCGCATGGGCTCGATCTCGGCCTTCGCGCGCACCACTATCTGGCCGCGACCGGTGGCGTAGGCTTCACGTATGCCGGATGTGCCCATGATCGTGCCGCCCGTCGGGAAGTCAGGGCCCCTGACGAACTGCATGAGGTCTTCGACCGAGGAGTTCGGATGGTCTGCCAGGTGGATCAGCGCGTCGCATACCTCTGTCAGGTTGTGCGGCGGTATGTTGGTCGCCATTCCGACCGCGATTCCCGAAGCTCCGTTGACGAGCAGGTTCGGGAGCCTCGCCGGGAGGACCACCGGCTCCCGGAGGGTGCCGTCGAAGTTCTCCGCGAAGTCGACCGTATCCTGGTCGATGTTGGCGAGCATCTCCTCGGCGATGGTCGCCATTCGCGCCTCTGTGTACCGCATCGCGGCGGGCGGGTCGTTGTCGACTGAGCCGAAGTTGCCCTGGCCGTCCACCAGGGGAGCGCGCAGCGTGAACGGCTGCGCCATGCGCACCAGCGCATCGTAGACCGCCATTTCACCGTGTGGGTGCCACTTTCCGAGCACCTCTCCTACGAGTCTTGCGCTCTTCTTGTAGCCGGAGTTCGGCCTCATGGCCAGGTCCTGCATCCCGTACAGGATGCGCCGCTGGACGGGCTTGAGTCCGTCACGAATATCGGGCAGCGCCCGCTGGACAATGACGCTCATGGCGTAGTCGAGGTACGAGCTTCGCATCTCGTCGACGATCTGCGTCGGCTTGATATATCCGAATTCAGTCTTCGTTACCATGCAGAACTCCTAACAAGTGCGGCAGCTTTAGGCTGCACATGTAAATGTGCGGCTCTCCCGACTCTGGAAGCGATTAGCAGGCTCGAGCCGCTGCCTGAGGCTCAAGTCGCCGTGGGGGCATAGATTGAAAGAGGACAAATCAGGTGCTGAAAGTCAGACATCTCAGGGCTCCAGAACGCAGTCTGGAGCGGGTGGTCCGAAAGGGTGATTTTAATTGGATGCCATACCACATCTGAACGTAATTATTATACCAAGTTTCAGACGTTTTCTTAACGGCATATGAAACTAAAATCTGTCGAATTCACACTTGGCGCAGCTAGCGCGGGGCGGCGAGACGCTCCGCTGCGCGCTCCACGAGCGACTGAAACAGCCGGTCGAAGTGAGGAGGGACCTCCATTCGCCGCTCGGGGTGAAACTGCACGGCAATCACCCACCTGTGGCGGGGGCTTTCGAGCGCCTCTATAAGGCCATCTTCGAGCGAGTAGGCCGACGCGAGCAGGTTCGGCGACTTCTGGGCCTCTCTGACCCCCTGGTGGTGGAGGCTGTTGACCCGCACGAACCCGCCGGAGCCGACGACCGCCGCCAGCTTGCTGCCTGGCGAGATGTAGATGTGGTGGTATGACGCCTCCCACTCGTTGTCGTCGAGTTCAGTGCCGGAGTGCCCGTCCAGGTGCTGCACCAGGCTGCCGCCCATCGCCACGTTGAGAAGCTGCATCCCGCGGCAGATGCCGTAAATGGGCAGGTCGTCGTCGAGCGCGGCGCGGGTGATGGACAGCTCCATCTCGTCCCTCGCGCTGTCGAAGGGCATGTAGTCGATATTGTCCGACGGCTGCTCACCGTATCGGCACGGTTCGATGTCTTCCCCGCCGGTCAGAACAAGAGCGCCCGCGCGGTGGATGACCTCGGCCGGCAGGGCGTGCCCTACACCCGTAGAGTTGACGCCGGTGTCGGGTGTGAGCACCCACGGCTCGCCGCCGGCGCGCTCGACTGCGTCCACGTACTTCTGGAGGTGGGAGTCTACTTTGCCTGCGGTTACCGCTATCAGAGGGCGGTCGGCGCCGCTAGCTCCGTTAACCATTGAAGTTGGGTGGGCGCTTTTCTCTGAAGGCGAGCAGGGCCTCCTTGTGGGCGTCGGTGCCCATGGCGGTCCTGAAGATTACGCCCTCGTCGGCGAGTACCTTGTCCACGTCGTGCTCGAGGTAGTCCTGGTGGACGAGCTTCTTGACCTGCGAGAGCTGCCAGATCGGGTTGTCGGCGATCTCGGTCGCGAACTCGATCGCCTTCTCGAGCATCTCGTCGTCTGGATAGACGTAGTTGACGAGGCCGGCGTTCAGCGCCTCGTCAGCGGGTATCAGGTTGCCCCTGAGCATGTACTCAAGCGTGCGACCGAGTCCGATCAGGTAGGGGGCGTAGTGAGTTGACGCGAACTCTGGGGTCAGCCCGACTCTGACGAACCTGAAGGACAGCCGGGCGCTCTCGGACGCTATGCGCATGTCGCACGGCAGCGTGCGGGTCAGCCCTTCGCCGATGGCGACTCCGTTGATCGCGGCGATGATCGGCTTGGCTGCCTTGACCATCTCGTGCCAGGTGTCTTCGGGCTCGGGGACGACGTCGTCGGTGCTCTCTCCGTCGCGTCGCGCCTCGAAGCGTCCGATGTCGGCGCCTGCGCAGAAGCCCCTGCCAGCGCCGGTCCACACTATGGCTCCGACGGAGTCGTCGGCGTTCCACTCGGCGATCTGCTTACGGATCTCGTGGTTCATCTGCGGGTTCATGGCGTTGAGCCTGTCGGGCCGGTTCATGGTGATGAGGCCGACGCGGCCTCTCACCTCGGTCAGGATCGTTTCGTGGGACATGTTGGGACTCCTCGGGCAGAGTGTGCTGGAAGCTGGTCGCAGTGTCGACCGGAGGTAATTCTACCCGAATTGGGGTGCTTCGAGGGACTGTCGTGGGGAGGTGAGGTCAGGTGCCCTCGACAAGATCAGGGCGAGGCGCGCATCCTGTTGTCGAGCAGGCCTTGGATAAAGCCTTTCAACTCGGCCTGTCCGCTCTCTAAGGACCTCATGCGACTGTCAAGTTCACTGATCTGTTGTTGGGTGTCGCGGTGGAGCTTCCAGATCAGCCCGGCCAACCCTATACCGACGCTGATGATCGTCAGCATGATGGAGATGTTGGCGCCGAGGTCGATGGTCATTTTCTCGGGATTCCGTCTTGGGTGAGGTGGTGATTGGAGGACTATTCCGTCTGTTGCGAATATCGCCTCTGATTCAGCGAACTAACCTAATATCGCCACATTAGCCTAAGAGAGTATTTACTATACCACTATTTTTGAGCAGAGTACACCAGTGTGACTGACTTTAGAGTGATCACAGAATCAACACCGGTGGGTCGGTATCGAGATACTCCACCACGACTTCAGATCGGGGGATGCCCTTGTCGTCAATGGCCTGTAAGACTTCGTCTTCTGAGTCTCCTACCGCAAGCAGGCCATCCAACCCGACCGCAACCCACCGATCTGGGTATTGTTCGATCAGTGCAGTACGCTCCTCGCTCGCGCGAATGCGGAGTTGGCGAAACTCGGCCAGATCTTTGATCAGAGTGTGAGCCCCTCCCATCTCCTCGATCATGGCAAAGGCTTGGTCGAGGAGATCGTTACTGGAGTTCGTATGTGTTGACATGTCGGTGTCCTGAGAGTCCGGCTACGTGGTCGTTACCCGAAAGTCTAGCATGAGGCCTATGGTAGGTGGCGCCTGAAAGTGAGCGTTGTCCCGCACACGACTGATAGGGGTAGGTGTCCGTATTTTCACCCTCACCCCAGCCCTCTCCCTGAGGGAGAGGGGGTCAGCTGGTTGACATCTTCGCTGGTATTTCCGCACTCGGCACTCCGTTGTACCATGCACTCGGAAATCCATTAGCCGCTCGTGAGCCCAGGAGCTTTGACCCATGCGCATTACTGACGTTAAGGCCGTCTATCCGAACTACCGGCACGTAGCGCCGTCGTGGAGGACGCACTTGTGGCAGATCGTGGTGCGGGTGGAGTCGGACACGGGTGAGGTTGGCTTTGGCTATGGTGGCGGTGGCAAGGCGGCGGTGGAGGTCGTCAACGGTCACATGCGCGACCTGCTGGTAGGACGCAGTCTCGACGACAGGGACGACATCTTCAGCGCCTGGGATGCGGTGTACTACGAGTCGATCCCGTACGGTCGCAAGGGTGTCGGCGTCATGGCGCTGAGCGGCATCGACCTCGCGCTGTGGGAGCTGCTGGCGAAGTCGGAGGGCGTGCCCGTACACGCGGTCATCGGGCCGAGGACGAAAGGCAAGATAAGCGCGTATGCGACAGGCGCGGACCCTGAGTGGTACAGCGAGCTGGGCTTCACGGCGCACAAGTTTCCGCATCGCTGGACAGGTGATCCTGCCGAGTTCGAGGTTGCGGAGCAGTCGGCCTCTCGCGCCCGCGAGATCATGGGGCCTGAGGCCCGGTTGATGATCGATACGTACATGACGTGGGATTCGGAGACCACCGTCCGGATGGGCGAGCTTCTCGCGCCGTACGACATCTTCTGGTTTGAGGACGTGCTGACGCCCGACGACCTCGACGGTCAGGCTGCGCTCAGGCCGCTGGTGAAGCCGACGCTGATCGCGGGCGGCGAGCACGAGTTCACTCACATCGGGTTCGACGCCGCGGCGAAGGCGGCCGCGATGGACCTGTGGCAGCCGGACATCACCTGGTGCGGCGGCATCACGGCCGGGCTGAGAATCCTGGACATTGCGAGGGAGTATGAGATCCCCGTCGCGCCCCATCGTGGCGGAGAGGTGTGGGGGCTGCACCTGATAGCCTCGTCCGACTGCATGGACCTCGCGGAGGTGCTGCCGGGGATGCGCGGCGCTCCGAAAGACGAGCTGTGGATAGGCGAACCGTTCCCTGAGGGGGGCTTCATGGAGCCGTCGGACGCGCCGGGGTTCGGGGTCACGCTGAACGAGGAGCTTCTCTAGCGCCTGTATCGGCAGCCTGCCGAGAGTTCATGCCTCGCCCTCTCGTCCACAATAGCCCGCTACGCTTAACGCCTCTTCGACTCGCGGGTGTCACGCTATATTCGTGGCTATCACGCGTGGTATTCGTGACAATTAAGTGTAGAATGGGGCCCATTACCCACACTTAGACCTGCGAAGTCTTGGCGCGGGTTACTGAATCGTCGGATCCATGCGCGTCAACGAGCACATACTTTACGAACCGGATGACGGCTCTCCTCCCCTAATGACGCTTGGTGTTGCGGCCCAGGGCGTCATCCTGATGGTGTCGAACACGATCATGGTTTCGACCGTTTATGCCCTGGCATTCGACGCTGACGAGAGTTACCTGCCGTGGGCGGTGTTCACGGCGCTGCTTATTGGCGGGGCCGTTACGGCTCTGCAGGCGGCCAAACTCGGACGACTGGGAGCGGGCTACATACTCATGATGGGCCCGGGGGTGCCTCTGCTGGCGGCCTGCGTACTGGCTGTGAACGAAGGCGGTCTGGCTGTGATGTCGAGCCTCGTGGTGGCGTCGTCACTTGTCATGTTCGCAGTGGCCGCGTGGCTGGTGCAGCTGCGCCGGGTTATCACGCCCGTGGTTGCGGGGGTCTCCTTCATGATGATAGCCGCCTCCGCCATGCCCATAGCTGTTACAAGGCTGAACGACGTGCCAGCCGGCGCGTCTCCGGTCTCTGGCCCTGCGGTTGGGGCGGCCACACTGGCCGCGGCCGCGCTCCTGATACTGCGCACTTCAGGGTATCTACGGTTCTTTGCGATGCCGATCGCGATCCTGGTGGGCTGTGTCGCCGCCGGGCTGTTTGGACTGTATGACTTCACTCGGCTACTCGAAGCCCCGTGGTTCGCTCTCCCGGACTTCTCTGCGTGGCCGGGCCTGAGTACCGATCTGGACGGGGACTTCTGGGCACTTATGGTCGTGTTCGTCGTCATAGGTGTCGTAGCCGCCGTCAAGACCAGCAATGAGGGATCGGCGATTCAGCAGGTCTCATGGCGCAGGTCGCGCGCCATAGACTTCAGGGCCGTACAGGGCAATTTGAACGTCGGTGGGGTGGCGATCTTTCTGGCGGGAATCGCCGGCACGGTTCCCGTATTCGCCTATCTGCCCTCAACCATCTCGCTCATAGGATTCACAGGGGTGTCCGCCCGTCGCGTGGGATACACCATGGGGGCAATAGTAATCGGGCTGGCGCTGCTGCCAAAGATCGTCGCGCTTCTTATCACGATTCCACGCCCGGTAACCGGATCGTTGCTGATGATCGTGATGGGCCTGCTCTTCGTGGAAGGAGTCCGCACTGTCCTGCAGGACGGCCTCAATCAGCAGAAGGCCCTAATCGTGGGGATGTCGCTCTCAATTGCGGTCGGTCTGCAGAGTCACAACGTTGTCTCGAGCTTTCTGGGCGACCCGTGGGGAGTGGCATTCGGAAACAGTGTCGTTGTCGGCGTGCTGGCCGCCGTGCTGATGTCGGCCGTCCTGGAGATGACGGTCTCGCGCCGCAGACGCCTCGAGACTGAGCTGGACATGGAGGCCCTGCCCGGCGTAGATGCGTTCCTTCGCGACCTCGGTTCCCGCATGAGATGGGACCAGGCTTCGATAGAGCGACTGTCTGCTGCGGGAGAAGAGACGCTTTCCAGCATGTTGCAACTGCGTGACGACTACGAGGGAGAGGGGTCGCCACGTCTTGTTATTGTCGCGCGTCCCGGAGGTGGGGCCGTGGAGATGGAGTTTCTCGCAGTGTTCGCCGAGGAGAACATCGAGGACAGGATCGCGTTCATGAGCGACCAGGCTGAGACGCCGGACGTGAGCGAGGTCTCTTTCCGGCTGCTTCGTCACTACGCGTCTTCCGTGCGTCACCGAAAGTATCATGGCATCGAGATAGTCGCGGTGCAGGTCGAGGGCTCGCGCGATTCGTAGTGAGCGCCGCACCGTTCTCGACACACGTCGATCACCGTAAGGGGTTAAATCAGAGGAAAATAGTCTCGTCACTCCCGCGAAAGCGGGAGTCCAGAGGGGCATGGGTGGCGCCTGGCAGCTTGCGGCCAAGCCTATTTCACCCTCACCCCAACCCTCTCCCTCGAGGGAGAGGGGGGTTATGCTAAGGTCTCTAAATCAGAAATCAAGAAGAGAGGTTGTTGATATGGCAGGATATGTAATCGTTAATCTGGAGATAACCGACGCAGACAGGTTCGCTGAATACGCTGAGAAGATCGTGGACGTCGTCGCCGCGCACGGCGGCAAGTACATTGTGCGCAACGACTCTGTCGAGGTCATAGCCGGTGACTGGACACCCGATCGCGTAGTCGTGATCGAGTTCGAGAGTGTCGAGCGGGCTCGGGGGTGGATCAATTCTCCTGAGTACCGTGAGCTTATAGATCTTAGATTAGGTGGCGCCAACACCAGTATGATAATCGTCGAAGGGGTGTGACGCGGCTAGCGTTGGCCTGCTAGAGGGTTTCTCGAAATGCCGATGATCACCGCGGCGGTCATGTAGACGGCGATGGCGGCGATGAACGCTGGATTGTAGTCGCCGGAAATGTCGAACCACGCTCCGGCGAGCACCGGGCCGACGCCGGTCCCCACCACTGCGATGGGATTGCCGATCCCGCGGATAGCGCCTATGTGAGCGCGTCCGAAGTAACGCGCCCACAGGAATTCGCTGAGCGGGATCGTGCCGCCGAACCCGAATCCGTACAGGAAGAAGGCCGGGAACAGGATCGCCCACTGTCCCGTCACACCCGCGGCGATCATCAGCGCGACGCCGATGGACGAGATTGTGTAGGCAGTCGCCGGCAGCAGCCTGGCTTCGAAACGCTGTAGCCCGTAGCCCCAGAAGGCCTTTGAAGCCAGGTTGCCCACGCCATTGACCGCCAGCGCGGTCGCCGCGACTGCACGTGAGAACCCGGCCTCGGTGGCGAACGGTATCGCGTGAATCAGGATCACGGTCATAGCGGTGTAGTTCAGCGCGAATCCCAGGGTCAGCAGCCAGAAGCTGCTCGTTCGCAAGGCCTGGGACCGGGTTAGTGACGGCGGCTCCACACCGCCGGATGGCGACGTGGAGGCTGGAACTGCGGTGCCTGCGTCGCCGTCGGGACGCAAGCCGTGGTCCTCGGGTGTTCGCCGCATCACAAGCGCGGCCGGCACAACGGCGAGGGTCACGAACGCCGCAAGGGCGGCGTATCCCACTCGCCAGTCCCAAGTGTCGACGATGAACGTGACGGTTACAGGCGAGATCATCCCGGCAAGCGAGACGCCTATCGAGCCGATGGCGAGCGCCCAGCCGCGTCTCGCGATGAACCACTTGGACACGGCGGCGTTGACCACAAGCGCGCCAAAGAGCGTCCAGCCGGCGAAACCGGTGATCGCGTACAGCGCGAGGAAGATCCAGAGCTCCGACTGGATGCTCACTCCCAGGAAGCAGAGCGTCGTAACCGCCGCTCCCAGCAGCATGAGCGGACGCGGGCCGTGCCTGTCCACCACCTCGCCCGCAATGATGCCCGACACCGCGCCGGTGGCAGCGGCTATAGACGTAGCGAGCGTGAACTGCCACACCTGCCAGCCCAGGTCGTCGACCATGGGTCTGAGAAACACGCCGACGACTGCCGGGCCCACTCCCATCCACGTGAACTGCCCCACGAGGGCAGCGCCGACGATCCACCAGCCGTAGAACGGTCTTCTGAGTAGAAGAGAGAGCAAGGTTGGCGCTCCAGTGCCGTCTACGGCTGGTGTTTGTCGTCTCTAAAGGCTGAGATAGGCACTTATGACCGTGATCACCTCATCCCTGCTTATCAGGTTGTCGAGGAAGTCTGCAATCGCGTCCAACACCTCTGTCCTGACGATCGACCCGTCGCCGTCGCTATCGTAGCGGCTGACCGCATCCGCAAGGGTCACCACTATCGTGTAGGCGTGATGCGCAGACTGGACCGATGAGACCACCCTGACCTTGATGGTGTTCTCCCCAATCGCCAGTGGGACCTGATGTCCGTCCCGGTTGCTGTCGAAGTCTGCTATCTCAGCATCGTTCGCGTCCAGGAACTGGAAGGTGGCCTCGTGGTCATTGGCGGGAGTCACGGTAATCCGCGAGACCTCCGCCACTGCCGTGTACGCCGTGTGGTCGGGGTCGAACGCTGGGGTCAGAGTTGCCCGGTCAATGGCCAGGCCGCTCAACAGTACATCGCAACTGGGCAGGCTGGGATTGCTGGTCGCGCCTCCTCCGGAACATCTGGCTGTGCTGGCGGCAGGCATGCTGGTCGCCGTGGCAGACCAGTTGCCAGGACCTTGAGCGTTGACAGCCCGGACCTGAACGTCGTACTTCATGCCTCCAACCAGTCCCGTGATATCCGCAGTCAGTGCGCCGTCGCCGTCACGCCAGACCCTCTCAAGTACGTTCCAGTTCGAGTCCACCGTCTCGTCGGCAGCAGTGGGAATGTACCGCAGGTCATAAGACGTGATGGCACCGCCACGCATGGAGGTGGGAGCGGACCATGCAACGGTCAGGGAGCCGGGCCCAGGCGTGATGGTGTCCACCGAAGGTGGTACAGAGGTCACCTGGTGTCCGTAGACCTTGATGGTCCATGATTCCAGGGTACCGTCCAGACCGGGGATTTCGTCCGTGATCCTAAGGGTCCACTGGCCGTTGGGGTCTTCACCCAGGTGTTTGGCCGAGCCGAAGCGGAACTCCCCGAACAGCGGCACCAGTTCTCCGGACTCAAATGAGCCCACCAGTGTCGATACCGCGCCGGAAGGCGACTCCAGCTCGATCTCCAGGTCCCTGAAAGACGGGTGACTGAATTCCAGGTCGATTTCGACGAATTCGGTAAACTCGATGTCGGTATTCAACGTGAGTCTTTGCTCGACCGTCGTGGTGTTTTCCAGCGACGTGGCATCGGGCACAGATGCATCCAGGTTTCCAGAGTAAACTTCCGTGCTCTCCATCGGCGGGAGATTGACCCAGTCCCTGGCCAGGTCAACGGCCGCGCCCGCGTCGACCATGCCGAAGCCGTACTCATGGTTGAAGTGGTACCTTTCGGTGCTAGACCTGTACTGTAACGCCCCTTCATCCCATCCCGTGTTCTCCTCGTCGTTCTTCCGGGCGGAGCCGGCCAGGATGAGTTTCACGTCCCGCCAGGTCAGATCCCGGTTGGCGTGACGTATCAGCGCGGCCACTCCGGCGACCTGGGGGGAGGCCGCAGACGTGCCACCAAAGGAGTTATCGTAACGGTCAGAGTTGTCAGTGGTGACGATACCCCGGAGGCCGCGACGCGCGTCACTTGATGGAGCACAGACCCACAGATTTGCACCTGTTTCCGAGTAGGAGCTTCTGACACCACTTTCACTCACCGCACACACTGCGGTTACCGCGTAGAAGTTGGCGAGTTCGCTCAGGTTAGCGTCGTCCCCTTCGTCACCACTATTGCCTGCGGCAAAAGCGTAGAAGGTTCCCCTGCCTCCATACCCCTTCTCGACGCTGGCCTCGATTGCGAGTTCCCATGACGCCGGCTCTGGCGATAGCCTAGGGCCGCCCACGGGGCCCCAACTGTTGTTGTGCACTGCGGTTATGTTCCGGTTGCGACTCAGGGCGTCCAGGCCGTTCAAGTCAGTCGAAAGTTTCAGAAAATTGTATCCGTAGATGGTGGCCCTTGGGGCAACGCCCCGCACTCCAACACTATTGTCCCTTGCGGCAATCAGGCCGGCGACGGAGGTGCCGTGGTGTTCCAGGGGCGAGTGCGCGTCATCGCCTCCCGAATAGTCGTGGTTGAGGAATCTGTCAACGTTCGGGGCCAGGTCTTCGTGGTAGTGGTCTATCCCGTCGTCAACTACCGCGACGTTAATGCCAGTGCCGTTGATGCCGTCGGCCCAGGCTGGCTCGACGTTTATGTCTTCATCTTCGTCTTCAAGGTTATGAAGGTGCCACTGGCACGAATACAGAGGGTCTTCAGTCGCTGCCTGGCATACGTCTATGAAGGCGTTATACGAGGAGTCATGACGGGCGTGAAGCGTGTAGTCTGCGGATGAGTCTGCGGTCACTCTTACGTAGTAGGTGCCAGTATCAAAATCGTCCAGGATCAGGAAGCCGTCTGAAAATAGCGGGTATTGGAAGTAAATTGGCCAGATATTGACGCTGATTTCCTCGCCGTTGCTGTCCAGCACATCTCCCAACATCCGGGTCAAGGTTGATGATCTCGTATAGAGGAAGACGTTGGTCTTCTCCTCCAGGTCGAAGCGGAAATAGTCCACATCTCCGTCGGAGACGATTCGTCCGGGAACCAGAGGGCCGAGGGTCAAATTAGTAGCGGTGGCCATGCTGTTGCCATGGTCAGGGATAGTCTCCGCGCCAATCCCGAATCGTCCTGTGCCCGTGCCGAAGCTTTGCACATTCACATAGTAGGTGCCCACCTCAAGGCTTTCCCGAAGATGAAAAGCCCGATACCCGCCTCTGAGGAGGCTGTCGTCATTGACCGAAATCACGTTGAAGTCGCTGTCATACAGCGTCCCCACAGTGTCCATAGACCCGAAGCCATATATCCATACGTCTTCCGGGGTATCCAGCTGCAGCCTGAAGTATTCTTCATCGTTTCCTGTGGCTATGCGGCGCACCAGGCCCCGACCGTCAACAGTGAGTTGGCTAACCGGTTCGGCAGACAGGGCATACGCGCCTGTTTCCGACCCGTAGCTGCCGACTCGCACGTAGTAAGTCCCAGGTCCCAGGACTTGGCGCATGGAGAAGTTCAAATCGGTACCACTGTCGTCATCGGTGGATAGCGAGGTCAAGGTCGAACCGTCGCTGGAGAGTAGCTCCCCGGTAGTGTCCACGTCTCCTGTAGTGTAGACCACCACCTCGGCGGCCTGAGAGAGATTCAGTTCGTAGAGATCGGTGTCGGTGGAGGGTTCGATCAGGCCAGTTTGCGGGGCTCCCAGCTCCAGTGCGTCCGCCGTTGCCATGGTGTCGCCGGTGTCCGGCGCTTCGGTAGCAAACACACGGTACGGGCCGCGGTTCCCCGCGTAACCGCTTACATTGAGGTAGTGGGTCCCAGCCTGCAGGTTCTTTGCCATGAAGAAACTGCTGCGGCCTGACGATAGTTCGCTGTCGTCGTTGTATGCAACCCTGCTGCCGCTGCTGTCCTGCAACTCCCCGACGGTGTCCGTGGGCCCCACCGCATAGACCCAGACGTCGGTCGCTTCGGGAACGGTCACACTGAAGTAGTCTTCATCGTTGCGATGGTTTATGAAGCCAAGCTCCGAGGACTCCAGGGCCAGTTCAGTGGCCTGGGAACGGTCGGCGCTCTGGTCGGCCGCCTGTTCGACGTGCAGCCGGTACGGCCCTGTGTCATAGGCAGTAACCTCAATGTAATAGACGCCTGGTTCAAGGCTGTCCCCAATGAAGAAGTTGTAGTCCGCTTCAAACATCGAGCTGTCATCGTTGGACGCAACCTCGGCACCGCGATAGTCTTGAAGCACTCCGACGGTGTCCCCATCGCCCGATGTGTACATGACAACGTCGGCCCGTTCTGAAAGCTCTATCTTGAACAGGTCGCTATCGTCTGCTGGGCCAACTATGCCTTCTGCCGTAGCCCCCACGTCCAAGGGGGACGATTCCTCACGGGTGTCCCCTTGGTCTTCCCCTGTCATGGTATGCAGGCTGTACTCCCCGGTGTCCTCTCCATTGCCAATTACGAGCACGAAGTAAGTACCTGGGGTGAGGCTTGCTCCGGTATAGAAATGGGACTCGTCCTCCGAGAGGACGCTGTCGTCGTTGTCTGCGATGAGTATCCCTGTACTGTCGAAGATCCCCCCGGCGGTGTCCTCAATGCTCCCTTCGGTGTAGACCCAGACGTCGATGATCTCGACAGTATCGGGTACCTCGAAGCTGAAGACGTCGACGTCGGCGGCGGGATCGATGACACCGTCCACAGTGGTCCCCAGGGTCAGGGGTGTTGCTGTACCGGTGGTGTTGCCGTGGTCGTCTGACGTCTGCGCCAGGGACTCTCCGGCACTCAGAATGAAGCACAAGACGAGCAGGGCCGTCAGGAGTCCTGCTTGCCTCAGTGGTAGAACTGGCATAAACCTGGCCAAAGTAACCATAACTCGTGTCCTATGGGAAGTTGGGGTGCGCCGGCAGTGGTTATCGTTGGTGGAGTTCCTCGGCATTACTTCGCCTCGAACTGCCGCTGCCAGTTGGGACTGGAAACTACCACGCCTTCATGATCTGCCAGGGAGTTGGCCAGTTCGAGTGACGGGAAGCCCGGGTCGGTCTCAATGAAGAAGGTGTTTTCCAGGAAGTCCAGTTCCGACACCTGGTCTGGGTTAATGCCGTTCCCTTCAAGGAACTTGTCCACCGTTGTCTGGTCCCAGTCCGGGTCCAGGGACAGCATCACCCCGCCGGGGAGAGTCATCAGTCCCCCGCCCGACTCGGGCTTGAACACCGGCTGTGTGCCTGAACCCTGCTTGTACTCCGCCTCTACGATGCTGTAGGCGCCCATCTCGGCGACGATGACGTCCTGTGAGGTGTTGTCAGACTTGCTCTGGGCCACCAGGTCGTTCTGGAGCACAACGCGTTGAGTGCGGTCACCATCCTGCCAGGTGTACACACTGCCGGAGGCGCTCCCCTTGCCCGAGGAGTCTTCCGTCCCTGAGGTTGACAGGGATGACAGCGCCACCACCGGTCCTGGCGGTATTCGGCTCCCCTTGGGGCCCCTGTCGAGAGTTGCCTTGGGCGCAGCCTTGGGTTCCGTGTTCTCCTCCGTAAACCCCTCCATGCTCTGCTTTGGCTCTGGCGGGTCCGTTGGTTTGGGAGGAATCACCAGGACGATGTCCGGCACGGGGGTAGGCCCGGCCTGTGCAGATGGGGATGCTACCACCAGGGTGGTCGTGGCAGCTGCGGCCAGGGCCATGATCACCAGAACGGCTATGAGAGGAATGACAAGTTTTCGCAGGTTCATTGTGTCACCGAATTTAATGCTTCGACTGTACATAAGTACACCAAAGTGGTGTTCGATCACGCAGTATGTCTGATGATGATCGAAATGTCCAACGCCGAGGCGATTGCATTAGTCCGTCATTCCGGCGAAGGCCGGAATCTAGGGGCTGGGGCCGTCCTTCGACAGGCTCAGGACGAACGATGTGCTCCTTGTATGTCCCTGTCAGCCTTGAGGAAGAGGGAACTGGTGCAATCGTAGCGCTAGTCGAGCGTCGCTACGCGGTGGGCGTTGATCCAGTCCCAGTCTAGGTCGAAACCGAGGCCAGGCTCGGTTGGAGCCTCCAGGACGCCCTCGTCGTTGAGTTTGATGTCCTCGACAAGCCCGAACTGGTGGGCCTCGGTGGGCATCCAGTACTCGTAGTATGCGCAGTTCTGTACTGAGCAGATCACGTGCAGGTTGGCAATGTTAAGCAGCGAGTTGCCCGCCGTGCCGATCTCGCAGTTGACACCGAAGCCCTCAGCCATCGAGCACAGCTTCTTCAGTCCGGTGATGCCCAGCTTGCGCGCTGTCCCCCGCACCAGCCGGACGACGTTGTGGCGAATGTAGTGGTATCCGGTCTGGAACTGGTTCTCGGGCTTGTCGCTCATGCACAGGGGCGTTATGAGTCTCCTGCTTAGCTCGGCGATGTTGTCGTACTCGTGCGGCGGAATCGGGTCCTCGTACCAGTAGAAGCCGAGATCGTCGACCGCGCTGCCCACGTCGAGCGCCTTGCGGAAGTCGTAGCCGTTGTTGGGGTCGAGCATCAGCTCCATGTCGTCGCCCACGACGTCCCTGACGTTCGCCATCATCTCGAAGACTGTAGCCGTGTCCATGACTCCTGGATGGATCTTGTAGGCGCGGTGACCGGCGGCTCGAATCTGCATCGCCTCACCGACGTAGCCTTCTGGACTCTCATGACGCGGCGGGTAGGTGGCGTACACCTCGGTCTCGTACCGGCGAGTGCCTAGCAGGTTGTGGACGGGCACTCCCGCGGTCTTGCCGGCGATGTCCCACAGGGCGACGTCGACGGGCGCCCAGGCGTTCATCGAGAGTCCGCGCCTGCCGCTGAGAATCGGTAGCCTGCTCCACAGACGCTCGCGCTCGAACGGACTGCGGTCCATGATCTCGGGCTTGAGCACGTTGAGGATCGGGCCGAACTGGCCGTGCCCGCCGCCCCTGAAGTCGCCGACGAAGCAGTTGCCCTCGATGCCCTCATCGGTGAGTATCCGAAGTACGCCCTGTTCGACATTGCCGCGGAAGCGGCCGAGGTCGGAGTCCAAGCCGGTATCGGGGAGCGTGCGGCGTACGACTTCGATTTTGACGTCGGTGATTTTCAAGGTGGTGGCTAACTCCATCGCTGTCAGTGTGACTATGTCGTACTATAGTCGCGAGTGGGCCATTATGCCATAGTTCGAAATTCGCTCCGGATGGCTCAAGATACGGATTGCGTAGCACTCTTCGTATGATAGACTATATCTGCCATCAGATGGAGGTTTCACGATGACCACACCCAGACTCAAGAAGGACGCGACTCATCTCGACGAAGTCCACTACCCATTTGACGACGACGAACCCTTGGCAGAATCCGAGCACCAGCTCTTTCCGCTGACCTACGCTCATGGGGCCCTGACCAGCTGGTTTGGGAATGATCCCACAACCTGGGTCGGCGCAGACATGTTCCTCTACTACGAGGAGGGTGCCCCTTCCAGCGTGGTTACACCCGACGTCTTTGTGGTCACGCAGACTCACAAGAGGCACAGGCGCCACATCTTCCAGACATGGGTGGAGGGGCGAGTGCCCGATCTGGTACTTGAGGTCATGTCAGTGACATCGGTGCGCCGGGACACGGTCACCAAGTTCGAGCTGTACCAGGACCTCGGTGTGCTCGAGTACTGGTTGTACGATCCGACTGAGGAGGGCGTCATCGAGCCCCGTCTTCGCGGATACCGACTGGTCGATGGCGAGTACCAGCCGATCGAGGTGCGCGAGGTGGACGGCAGACTTGTCGGGGCGAGTGAGGTGCTTGGTCTTGAGCTTCATGCCGAGGGTCAATGGTTCCGGTTCTTCGACCCCGAGTCGGGTGAGTACCTGCCCGATATCTACGAGGTCACCCGGGCTCGCGAGGAGACGATGCGGGCATTGGCGTCCGAACGGCGTGCTCGTGAGGAAGCTGAAGATGCACGCGATGAGATGGAGCGTCTGCTGAGGCAGCATGGGATTGAGCCGCCCCCCAGGACCGACGATGGCGCCTAGTTAAGCCAGTCGCACTTGTAGTTGACGAGCACAAGGCTGTAGGGGCGTTCGCGGGCCACATCTGTGAACACGTTGCCTACCAAATCACAATCGCACCGGTCGCTGTTCCGCTTTTCGTACTGTGGGTGCTCGGTTATGATATTCTCAGAATAACCGAGTGCGGCGAGGCGTCGGTCTTGCACGTAGCGCTGTAAAGAGAAGGGGCTAACATGGGCAAATTGGGGGGCTCCGGCCTGGTGATCGCGGGAATTGTCCTCGCCTTCCTGGGCTTCGTGCTCAGGACAGGCCTGATCAAGTGGCTTATTGACATTACTGGGCTCATCCTGATCATTCTTGGAATCGTCCTGCTTGTCATTGGAGTCATCCAGATGTTTTCGGGTGGCCGACGCGGGTCGATGGACTTTTGATCCCCGATCGGAGTACTGAGAATACTTTCTTACAATAGAGCAGAACAACACTAACCAGGAGGGGGATCGATGGGTGTTATGTCACGGATGTCGACCGTGGTGAAGTCGAAGATGAACCGGCTGCTGGACAGGGCCGAGGACCCGCGGGAGACTCTGGATTACGCCTACGACCAGCAGCGACAGATGCTCCAGAACGTCAAGAGGGGCATCGTGGAGATGGTCACCAACAAGCGGCGACTCCAGCTTCAGGCGGAGAAGGTGCGCGCCAGCATCACCAACGTTGAGAACCAGGCACGACAGGCGATGGCCGCCGGTCGCGAGGACCTCGCACGGCTTGCTCTTCAGCGAAAGCAGGCTGCGCTCATCGAGCTTGAAGGTCTCGACCAGCAGATTACCCAGCTCGAGTCGGAGCAGGAGAAACTGGTCAACGCCGAGCAGCGACTCGTGGCGAAGGTGGAGTCGTTCAGGTCTCGCAAGGAGATCATCAAGGCGCAGTACAACGCCGCGCAGGCGCAGGTGCGGATCGGCTCCGCGCTGTCGGGCATATCCGAGGAGATGGGCGACGTTCAGCTTGCCGTGGAGCGCGCAGAGCACAAGACCGAGGGCATGAGGGCTAAGGCCAGCGCGATCGACGAGCTAGCCGACTCCGGCGTGCTGGACGACCAGCTATCGGCCGGCAGCGGCGACGCCCTGAGCCGGGAACTTGCCCAGCTAACCGCCGACCAAAACGTCGAAGACGAGCTCGCTTCTCTCAGGACCAGCCTGCCGTCCGGCCCGGAGCGCAGGTCGCTTCCCAGCGGCTAGAGTTGATTGACCAATCGTCATTCCGGCGAAGGCCGGAATCCAGGGGGGCGCGGGTGGTGCCCGACAACCTACAATCAAGTCTTATTCACCCTCACCCCAGCCCTCTCCCATCAAGGGAGAGGGGGCAGTTGTTCTGCATTGGAGACTTTTAACCGATGATTATTCGGATACGGACAGAGGGCCAGTACAATCTTTCGGGCCAGTATCTGGACGACCTGAACGACCTGGACAACAAGCTCGTGGACATCATCGCCCAGGAGGACCGCGAGGGGTTCGAGGCGGCCCTCAAGGAGATGCTCGACCTCGTCCGCAACAACGGCGAAGCCGTCCCCATCGATGAACTTGTGGAGTCCGACGTTGTGCTGCCCGAGCCCGACCTCACGCTAGAGGAGGCGGAGGAGCTGTTCATTGGAGAGGGCCTGGTTCCGGATTAGGGTCGGGCCTCGAAGCTGGGTTCGGTGTTGGTCAGGTGGTGCGCATCGTTGAGCCTCACCACGGACCAGCCGTAGCGATCGAAGACGAACCGCGCTATCGACGTGTTGTCTATCGCCAGCTGCCACAGCAGGCTGTCCCTGAATCCCATGATGTACTGGAACAGGCAGCGCGATGACTGGCCGTGTCCGACCACGGCGACCTTGAGGTCCTGTGGCCTGGACGTGAGTTCCTCGTTGTAGATGATCTCCCGCTCCAGCCACGCGGAGATGCGCCGCTGCACCATCCGCAGCGACTCCCCCTGTGGAGGCACGAAGTCGGGCCCCTTCGCCGCCCTGTAGAGCATTACGTCGGTGGTGAACGCCTCTTCGAGCGGGACTCCACGCCAACCTGGCATCTGCTGCTCCATGATGGCTTCCACCCGCGGGAAGTCGCGATCGGGCTCGCCCATCGCGTCCAGCATCAGCCGCGCCGTATTGATTGCCCGGTCGAGGGTGGAACTGTAAACGAGGTCGAACTTGACCCCCTCTGCGCGAAGGCGCTCGCCGAGCAGGGTCGCCTGGGTCTTCCCGAGGTCAGTGAGTGGCGCGTCGTGGTTGGCCCCTGCGGCGAAGCCTGGAGTGGCGTTCGACTCCGACTCGCCGTGCCTGATGAAGTAGAACTCGCATCTGAAGTCGCTGTGAATCAATGGTGTGTGCCTCCGTGCTAGTTATGGCTGCAGTCAGCCGCACGGAATCTATCACAGGTGGGGGATGGATTGCCTATTCGCCTCGCAGACGGCGAAGCTCGGCTTCTAGTTCCGCCACACGTGCTTCCGCAGACAGGCGCCCAGCGAGCTCTTCGTTGGCTCGAGCTTGTGCCTGGTCGGCTCGAGCCTGCGCCTCCTCGGCTCGAATGTACTCCTCGCCGGCCCTAGCTTGCGCTTCCTCGTGGCTGAGAAGCCAGCATTCGGCCACGGGATCCCAGAATCGGAGTTCGCCTTCATCCCACATTAGGTCCAGGCCCAGAACGTCACTGTGCGCCTGCACACTGCCGTCACTCTCGCGACGGAGTTCCAGTCCCTGGTACTTGCCATCGACCAGTCTCTCGCCCACGAGAGGCTCGCCATAGAACTCACCACCCGTCTCGTCGTACCGCCAGTATTCGGTAACTCCCAACTCGGCGTACAGGTCGCGCTTGCTGCCCAGGTCCCTGGACGCGGTGCTCGGAGAGGCGATCTCTAGGACGAAGTCGGGAGCCTTACCAACCTCCCAGACGAGATAAACGTTGTTGCGCTCGATAGACTCCAACGCCTCTTCCGACAGACCAAGTGCGACATAACAGTCGGGGGACACGGACCGCCGGGGGTTGCCTTCGACGTAGTAGATGAAAGTGTCCCCGTTCACCCTCGCGCCTAGAATGTTCCTGAAGTGGACCTGCAGCATGCTCAGTATCCTGACGTACAGTGGCGCTTGGTACTCTCCGTCGGGCAATGGCATTCCGTCCGTTTCTGGATAGACGATTGCGGTGGCGCCCCTGGTGGTCATGGACTCCTCCTTGCTTGCTGCCATTTTATCACAGCCATGAGATGCGTCCTTCCTTTCAGGGGGCCAGGTGGGCCTCTTTCAAAACAGCGCTGTCGCTGTCCTTGAAACTCAGGTCGTTGGCTCTTAGGCTACGCTGCCTATCGTGATAGCAATCCAGTGGTGCCAAAGAAGAGAGGAACAGGAACATGGATCTCGGCGCGTTTTCGGTCAGCCTGGCAGTGAAAGACATCGAAGCCTCAAGGGAGTTCTATGAGAGGTTCGGGTTTGAGGTCGTTGGGGGCGACGTTTCTCAGAACTGGCTGATCCTCAGGAACTCCGGCCACACCATCGGCCTGTTCCAGGGGATGTTCGAGAAGAACATCTTGACGTTCAATCCAGGGTGGGACGACGAGGCCCAACACGTCGAGTCCTTCACCGATGTCCGCGAGCTGCAGCGCGAACTGAAGTCGAAGGGCGTGGAACTGGTCAGCGAGGCGGATGAAGATGGCGAAGGGCCTGCCAGCTTCGTTGCGCTGGACCCCGACCGCAACCCGATCCTCGTGGACCAGCACGTGTAAGGGCAGTTACTGCTTCCTGATCGACTCCAGGGCGCCCTTTGTCATGGACGGCGCGTTGGTAACCTGGCGGACCACGAACTGGCCCACCTCGACGATGCTGACGTTTTCAGTCGCCTTGTGCGTCGCGACTCCCACACAGATGCCGGTCAGCAGGACGACCACTGCAGGGCCGCTCACCGTGCTCGTCACGAGCAGTACCGCGCCGGTGCATATTCCACCCTTGGCGAGACCGTCGGTGAACTCTTTCCAGTCGCCGGTCTTGCGTGCGGTGTGGAATGCCTTGGCGAGAGCGACGACTGTCACTATCAACAGCAGTGGGTTGGCGCCGACAGCGGCGGAAAGGCCCATTCCCCCCACAATGGTCGTGAATTCCTCGATGTCCTCGTTGTTCCAGTTGAGTGCGATCGCGACGACGCCTATGGAAGAGCCCACAAGCTCGACGGCATCGTAGTTGACCAGATCGATGAGCCAGTCCCTGGAGATGCCGAGGTTTCCCAGGGTGTCAGTCAACCCATTGAAGGTGTCCTGGTCCCAGTTGACCAGCGGCAGACCCATTGGCGTTGTAGCGTCCCTCGCCAGAGCCTGAAGCAGACCCGCGGCCTCCTGGAAGATGTTGTCGTCGGGAGATGCGTTCCTTACGGCCTCAAATGCTCCGGGGATGGTGTGACTGCCGTCGAACATCCTGTGAAGACCGCCGCCGACATGCGTGGCGTTGTACGTGGCGTCCATTGCTTTGTCATAGATGGTCGGAGCCCCTGAGACCATACTCTGAAGCCAGGCGTTCACTGAGCGTGACAACTCCGCGCTGGCCAGCAGGCCCTGTACCGTGGCGAGGGTCTGTGCCTGTGCACTCGCTCCCTTACGCGATAGAGACTCCATTGCGGGATCGAGTTGCGCGGTCAGCTTCCGCTTCGCGGTCGCGCTCAGGGCTTTTGAGGTCGTTAGGGACGACGACAGGGTGTTCAACACTTCGGTTTTCGGGACGGACTCCCATGGAGTCGCTTGTCTCGCAGAGTCGACGCCTTTTCTCAGCAGTCTTCTGGTATCGGCGGTGATGCTGCCAGCTACCTCGCTGCTCCGCACGGCTGCATCTCTAGTTGCCTCGATCGCCTGTCCAGCGGAGTCTTTCGTAGACTTCGCTCGCTTGGAAACGGTTCGACTTATCGATTTGATGCCAGTCTTCTTCTTGCTGGGGTCTGTCATGACTGGAAGCGTCCTTGCGCTCTTATTCGACGTGTTTCTGCCAGAAGTATCGGAATGACGGACTCCTCTGGCGGGCGACTTCTACGTCGTAGTGTCTGAGGATTTCGTCCATGGTGGGTTGATGCTGACGTCTGCCTCCGACCAGTTGGTCGAACTACTCCTTAGTGACAGAATCGACTTCCGCAACCCTATCAAGCCCAAGCTCTCTATAGGCAGCATCGTCGAGCCCGGCTAAGTACCACGCTTCAATCTCTCGCGGGACAACGACCACATGGTCCCAGGATAGGCCAGAGATTCGGGACGCTATTGCCTCTTTCGTCGCCGTGACACAAGGCCGATCGTCCATGTCTCGAATCAGCAGATAGTCATCGTCCATGTATCTGATGGTTTGAAGTAATTCAGACAGCCTGGATAACTTCTTTTGGCTGTACTCCCATATTTCAATGTGATCGTATCGGTCTCTGAATATCGGTCTGAGAACTTCCGTGCAGAACCGACTATCGTCCGTCCCTTCGACGAGCAGCCATAATCGGCGATACTCGAAATTCACAGGGCGAGTAGGTCCTGGGCAAACAGGTCTTCGACACCGAGTTCGTTCTGTAAGAACAGATTTACGACCTTGCTATCTGCCGGGCGTGTGACCTGAGAGTTGCCGTCCGAATCCCGTGTCATCAGCAGGATGTCCTCCAGATTCGCGTGACGCAGCAGCTCCGCGTTATGCGTCGTTACGATGACCTGCATCTCGTCGGTCACCTCGTTCATCATCTGCATGATCCGGCTGGCGAGATGAGGATGAACGTGTCTATCCGGCTCTTCGAATATTGCAACGGCGCTTTCTTGGAAGTACAGAGCGACGACCAGGGCGAGGCATGCGATCGTCCCATCTGAGGCAAAGGCCGCTGGAAGTCGGTGACCCTTGTCAGAGAAGCGTTCGGTCAGTGTAGTCATAAGCTGACCAAAGCCGAACTCCTCGACATCAAGGTCGTGAACGAAAGGAAGGAGTACCGACACTAGGCTAATGAGGCGTCTCTTCGCATCCGGCCGTCTGAGGATTTCCCGAAGAACGACAGACAGGTTTTCGGCATTGGCATCCAGTTCCCGTGATCCTGAGGGCGGAACTGCTAGTTGGGCTTTTGAGGGATCGAAGTCGTAGGCTGAGATGCTTGCCAATGAGCGGGCAGTTTCCGGTAGCAGATATGTCCGATGTGTACGTTCCAGAGTCACTCCCTGAGGGTGTCCCAGCGGCAATCTGTTGCCAGGAAACACCATGATTTCCTCGTTCCTTAGCGGAACGCCCTTGGGAAGGTCGACAAGGCACTCGATCAGGTTGCCTTGTCGCTGGTTCATCACCTTGCCAAGACCGAAATCACGTAACTCCACGAACCCTAGGGGCGAGATGAAACCCGAGTACTCCCAGTTGCGTAGTTCCCACGGCTCCGCATTCGGATCATCTGGATCCTCTGCAAAGTCAAGCTCAAGCAGTCTGAACTGTTCGGTTATCTTGTCTGTTAGGACTTCAAATCCTGCATCAGATTCGTCAAATTTGATGGACAGGTCGTAGATTGTACGATTTCGTTCCATTCCGAAAATGCCCACGCCACCCGGCCTCAGGCGTACCAGATGTCTCCGAAAATCATCAGTTTCCACGCAGATGCGTAAGACTTGGTTGTAATCAAGATTGAAGTTCCTCAGTATTTCCCCGCCGCCACGAATTCCAATGGCGTTCTCTAGTGAAGTGGCTTCTATATCGCGCAGGAATCGGAACACATCCAGGAAATTAGACTTGCCAGAGGCATTTGACCCGACGACGATGTTGAAGGGGCGCAGCTCTACTTCGAGCTTGTCGAAGCTCTTGAAGTTCTCTACTGTGAGCTTGGTGATCGCCACCGCATCTCTCCAATAGCCGGTATCACGAGTTGACAGCATCAGGCGCGCGTCTGGGACGACTGGATTGTTGCCCAGCCAATTCTAGCACCGGAGCCGGGTGTCAGACTTGGCGGTTCAAGGCCTCTGGGTTCCGGCCCCGTATCGTAGTACGGGGTGACGTTCCTTCGCCGGAACGACGGGGGTATTCGACCTTCTCAGACCCCTGGGAACCAGTTGGGGAACTGTTCGGCGAGGGCCTGGTTGCCGTCGAGGGCGATGCGACCTCGGCGGACTGAGCGGCGGAGGGGCAGGCGGCCCATCAGGAAGAGGATGTAGGAGCTTGAGTCGAGCTCCAGGGTTGCGGTGGCATCGGCTGTCCGGTCTGAGGCGTCGAGGGAGAAGTCGTCGGAGCCGACTGTGAGGTCGTAGGACTCGTCTGCGGTGTCGGTGAGGATGAAGCGCAGCCTGGCTTCAGGGTCATTATCGGAACGTGGGCGGAAGCAGGCTCTGAGCCACCTGTGGACCCAGACCTTGAGGAACGGGACTGAGACCGGATTGATCGCCGCGCTGCGGTCGATGCCGTAGCGGACGTCCCAGCCGTGTACGGCAAGCTCCATCGCACGTAGGTCAATGAGTCGCTCGACGGTCATGACCCTGAAAGGGTGCCACGCAGGAAGCTCGTACTGGTCGGGCTCGAGATCCATTATCAGGCGATTGAACCGCAGGCACGACACGTTGAACTCCGGGAAGAGGTCCTCGCCGTAGTTGTCCCGCAGGCTGATGATGGACTCGATCCACTCCTCTGAGGTGAGGTCGCTGTGTCCCATGGGGGGCGACACGTTGCCGCTGACGGCGCGCTCGATGCTCATCGTGAAGTTGTTTGCCACGTCGATCAGATGGGCGACGACGTCGGCCATGTTCCACCGGTCGCACGCGCTGGCGTACACGTCGGCGTCGCGCCAGACATCCTCGGGCAGCGTGTGCAGGAAGCCCGCCATGTCGTTGGACAGCGCGCGGATGATCTGGATTTTCTGTTCTACCGATATGGGTTGTCGACTGGAAGCCATCTCTTGAGTATCTTAGTTTGCCAGCCCGTGCTTCGACAGGCTCAGCACGAACGGATTTACATGCAAATTGTGTTCGCCAGCCTGTGCTTCGACAGGCTCAGCACGAACGAGTACACAAACAATGAACAGGAACCTACAGTCCCTGTTCGGCGAGGAACGCGGCCAGGTCGGCGGTGCGGCAGGAATAGCCCCACTCGTTGTCGTACCAGCCGACGACTTTCACCATGTTGCCGCCCATCGACATCGTGGACAGGCCGTCGATGATCGCGCTGTGCGGGTCCTGCCTGAAGTCGGAGCTTACGAGCGGCTCGTCTGTGTACTCCAGGATGCCGTTCAGTCTGCCGGCGGCGGCCTCGCGGTAGGCGTCGTTGACCTCCTCGACGGAGACCGAGCCGTTCAGCGTCGCCACGAAGTCGGTCACCGAGACCGTGGGCGTGGGCACCCGCATGGCCATGCCGTGTATCTTGCCGTTCAGTTCCGGCAGGACGAGTCCCACGGCGCGCGCTGCGCCGGTCGAGGTGGGAATGATGTTCTGCGCTGCGGCCCTCGCTCGGCGCGGGTCTGAGTGTACCTGGTCGAGGATGTTCTGGTCGTTGGTGTAGGCGTGGACCGTAGTCATCAGCCCTCGCTCGACGCCGAAGCTGTCGTGCAGCACCTTGACCATCGTGGCGATGCAGTTGGTGGTGCAGGAGGCGTTGCTGAGGATGTTGTGGTTCTCGGCGTCGTAGCCGTCCTCGTTCACGCCGAGAACGACGGTGAGGTCTTCGCCGGACGCGGGGGCGGAAATAATTACCTTCTTCGCGCCGGCCTCGATGTGGCCGCCGGCCTGTGAGGCGTCGGTGAAGATGCCGGTGGACTCGACGACGATCTCGGCTCCGAGGTCGCCCCACGGGAGGTTGGAGGGGTCGCGCTCTGACAGCACGGCGATCTCGTCGCCGTCTATCCTGATGCCCGAGTCGGTCGCTTCGACGTCGCCCTCGTAGCGACCGTAGGTGGAGTCGTACTTGAACAGCCGGGCGTTGTCTTCGGGATTGCCGAGGTCGTTGACCGCTACGACTTCGAGGGTGTCGGGATGCCTCTCGCGGATGGCGCGGAGGACCTGTCTGCCGATTCGTCCGAAGCCGTTGATGCCGATGCGGGTTGCCATGATGCGAACTCCTCCCGCCAGCTTAAAGCTGGACATAAATGGGGGCTGGACGTTGGTCTGATGGGACTATGTTATCCGACGGGGAAGGTGTGGGGATAGGGGGATCAGTTTACCGACTGGAAAGCGCTGGTCCAGACCTCGTCACCTCCGAGCCACATCGACAACGCTCACGGTGATTCTGCGCTTCTGATCCTCAGACAGAGTCTCTTCCAACCTCTCTTTGAGGTCATTGGCAGTTTTTGGGCGGCGTCCTTGGGGAGGGGGAGTCTTCGTGAAGTCTGGTCCGAACCAGAATACGAGGTAGATGCCATATCCCCCGGTGTTCGGGTCACTCACGTAGTGCTTGATCAGCTGATTGTGGATCGCCCTCCACAAGTCCCGATGTTGGTTCTTCTTAATCTCCACTGGAACATTGAAGGCTGCACCATAGGCTACCCTGATGTCTGCTCGTCTATCGTTCGCGTACTGCCCTTCAGGTTGAGCGTCCACACCATCTGGCAGTATTTTCCTTAGATCCGAGAGCAGGGCATCTCTGCATTGGTCCTCGTGCTTGGGACTTGGAGAGTCTTCACCTGGGTTCTCGTTCCAATACTGGCGCCAATCGTCGGTGTTGCTTGTGCGTATCTCACACGCGAGGTCTTCCAACAGGTCCTCCAGCAGGGCGGTGAGGTCGCCTGGATTGGCAGGAGTCTCGCCACTGAGGGTTGACACCACTCTCTCGGGTGCAGGATGTTTATATAGCGTGTCCCTTCGAGTAACCCTTTGGGCCTCCCTGGCAGAGTCTATGCGGAACCGCCATTTCGAGAGGCTGGTGTCCGACGAGAGAGTTTCCAGTACCTGTCCGGCTTCAAGGGAGGTGGAGGCGGCAAGATGAGCTACCAACTCATACACCAGTCGCGATGCTTCCATCGCCGGGGTCACCCTGCCAGCAACATTCAACAGTTCCGGACCGAAGTGCCGTCCTACCATGCTGATAATGGTTCCCACGGCACACAGATCCAAGTGATTCATCAGACCGCTGCGGTAGAGATGCTCACCTCCATCGAAGAAATCGGCAATGCCGCGGCTCCTGTTGTAGCTGTTTGAAGCGAAATCAGAAGCCAGTTTCCCGAACCCTTCAGATGAGACCACCAGTCCCGCCGCTAACCAATGTGCCCTCTGAGCGACATTCATACTCTTCAGGGCAACTTTGTCGGCGATTAGTCCTGAAAGGGCATCTCTGTCCGCGTATTGAATTGCCGCCCAGAGCAGATACTTCAGAGATCCGAGTTGGCCTGCTCTACAGCGGGTTGGAAAAGAGCGCAGCAAGGGCAGACTGATGCGTCTTGCAACCTCTGCGTGGCTCGGATCATCAGCGAGTTCATACAGTCCGCCTACGTGGTCGCCATTGCGCTTTAGCTCCGCTCTAGTGAACTGAAGCTGAACGTCAGCAACAATGTCCGGCCGCGAGGCGAGGAGTTGTCCGTACCACTTAGGAGTGTATTCCCCCCTCACGAAGCCGCAGGAGTATAACATCAGGGCCGTCCGGTACAGCTCGACCTTGTGCTCCAACAGATCTGCAGACACTGGACTATCCAGAATGTCCATGCCGGCCAGGAAGGGAAGATTCAGATAGTGCATTCGACTCTGCGACCAGACCACCAGTATCTCACTCACACTTGGAATATCCGACCTGTCGACTGTCTTTTCGAGGGCCGTAAGTACACACTGAACTAGGGTTTGATCGCCCTTTAGATACGACTCAAGTGCCTCCCTTCCGGTCACCCGATCACTTCCGACCTGATACCCGAAATAGACCTCCGCCAGTTGGTGCAGCAGCGCGGGCGAGGCCCGGTTCTCCCTGAGTGAGTCCATCTGAGACCGGATGTAGCCGAGTTCTTTGGCCTCTTCAAGGTCCCTCTCTGTCCTCCACCGCTGCGCCTGTTCCTGCATTTCTAACTCCCACTTAGGAGGAGGAGGAGGATTCAAAAGCCGCGCTAGTTTGGACTCCAGAACGTCGCGTCCCTCAATGCGTACCCGGATCTCATCGAGGGAAAGGCCACCACCCTCATTCTCGCCTCGATGTGCGAAAGCCTCCTGTAGGAGAAACTCTGCGACCCAGGGTCTGTCATCCACCAGGTTGACCGCCTGTTCAAGACACCAAGGCCTATAGTCGGGAGGAAAGTCGGTGTCACATAGGCGAGCCTTAGCGTCCCAAGCCCAGGTCCAGACATCGTCCAATCCTGAACTCCTGGATAAACCTTCGAGCATAAGGCATTTCTGAATGTCAGGACGTTTCGTGAGCCAGGCGCGGATCATGGTTAGCGATGCCCCCCCCTCATAGACACGCCACCGCATTCGCTCCGCTATTCCCAGCCATTCATAGAGGGTTGTGGTGTCGACGGAGTCCCCAAGCACCTCCAGAGCCTGCTCCAAGACTCGGAGGGGCACTTCACTCAGACGTTGCCTTTCGATGACATCCAGAACGGTCGGCATCCGTTCTACTAGACCTTCAATGAGGACGCCGACCTGTTCAGCAGAAAGGTTCTCAGTGAGCTGTCGATGCCAGAAACCAAGATTCGGCCTTGGCGAGCCCAGACGGCCTATATCGGGCAAGTGGTCCCAGATTTCGGAAGGCTGCAGCTTGTGCGGATAGAGTTCAGTCAGAGCGGCGTTCTGGAGCGTCCTGTCGGGATCCAATAGGCTTCCTGAGCGAATACGAGCAAGAAGTTCTGTTAGTTTCTCCGTGCGTGCCGCCTCAACCTCAGTGTTGTGCAGGAATGCCCGAAGAGCGTAGCGCTGAATTTCGGAGCCTCTTTCGCTGTCAAGCACGATATTGAACAGCACATCGGAGAACTCCTGTGAGGGTATGCCTTTGCTGAGGGCATCCAACAGGAAGAGGGTGATCTCTTCATGTTCCCGGGTACGGGTCGCATCCTCCAGTACTTCCATGATCGCGGGGGCTAAATCTGTGGATGTGAGGCCTTTTGCAGCATCCGGCGGCAGGCTTACATAGAGCGAAGTAGCTCTCTTCTTCAGTGAACTCAGGAGCTCCCGCTTCTCCTTAGGTGTAAAGTCGTGAATATCGCCATACAAGCAGACGCCAATGGGGTCGCCGTCGATCAGCGACCGACGAGCTCCGGGGCTGAGGGCTGAGAGCCAGGCTGAGAGCCCTCGCAGTTCGGTCACTACAACACCGTCGACACCCGTCATCAATGAAACGACTCGCTTGTGTGGGAGGCCACCTGCTATCAGAGCAGCGAGATGACGGGCTGCCAGGTACTCTGCGATGTGGCGATGACCTGGCGCAAAATGATTCTCCCCCTCAGAGACAAAGAGCCGCGTGGAAATGGCGGACCGCAGCAGCGGTCTATCCTCGTAACCTGCCTCTCCCAACTTCAGATAGCTCTCGTCGGGTACTTCGCGACCAGTGGTGTAACCGGACATCCCGGCGAGCAACTGAACGGCGCTCAAGCGCCCGGCGGCATCAAGGACTGCTTGTGTGTCCTCGTCTTGCGAGATGATCTTGTGTTCCTCATTCTGCTCCTCGGCCAAGAGTAAGCAGAATCTCTCAAAGGTAGCTCCGCGACTTTCGGGCAGTCTCTCGCCTGCGTTGGCCAGGCGAATTAGCATGTCGAGCGTCAGCGGGTTGTCAATAAGGCCGGAGAGCCCACGTTCAAGAGCGTCTGAGAGAAAGACCTTGGGGTCGGTTTCGACCAGGCGTGATTGAAGAATCTGTATAACGTCATCATGGGTTAGAGGTGCAAGGTGAAGCACCTTGACTTCGCCCTCGGGCGCGACCTCACTCAGGTTTGCCAGGTCGTTAGATCCCAGCCAGTCCGCCGCTCTGCAGGAAAGCCGGAAGCAGGGCTTCCCGAGCGCATCGAGACGACGGATCACGTTGTCAATGGCATTAATAGCCGACCGTGTGTCGGTCTGACCTGCCCTCACTTCATCGAGGCCATCGATGAAGAGGATTTTGTCCTTCCATTCAGGATGTGCACTCAGGTCAATCCTTAGAAAGTGTCTGGCGGTCAGAAACTCGGCTCGGTCACCTAGGGCATTTCGTTCCTCGTGGAATGCGGTTGTCTTGCCTGCGCCCGGATCTCCGAGAAGTACGTAGGCTGGGATATGTCGAAAGTCGTCCAGGGGGTGAGCTTCATTCTCTACTCCCCCTTCAGGAGTCTGTACGAGGCAAGTCCTTGGTACATTGGTGGCCGGGCTCACGAAAACCACTCCGCCGCTGGAATGGTGAGGAACTCGTTGAGCGGTATACCATCGGGTCCGACCAGCAATGATTTCTGCGGGCTGAACCGCTTTTGAAATTCCTCCAAGCCTCGCAGGGCTCCGGCACCCTGCTGACTCTTCACCTCGACCGTGACCACCCTGTCGCCGCGCTGAAGAACGAAGTCCACTTCGTATGACTGCTCACGCCAGTAGTGGACGCTGACGTCAGAGCTTGCAGTGTTGACAAGGTGGGCGCCAACCCCGCTCTCGACAATACGTCCCCAGAACGTGCGGTCGGCCTGCGCCTCCCCAAACGTATACCCGGCCCCGGCGGTCATCAACGCTGTGTTGAGTACATTGAGCTTGGGACTAGACGCTCGGCGTCGAACTGCCTGGTTAGACCACTTCTGAAGTCCGGCTATCAGGCCTGCCTTTGAGAGCAGTTCCAGGTAACGGGCTAATGTGGTCGTGTTTCCTGCATCCTGGAGCTGTCCCAGCATCTTGGTGAACGACAGGATCTGACCGGAATACGATGCGCCAAGCTCAAAGAGGAGCTTGAGAAGCGCTGGTTTATCAACGCGGGTCATCGCAAGGATGTCTCGTTCTATGTTCGGTTCGACGAGTCCGTTCGAGATATAGTCACGCCATCTCTGCTCCTCATGAATAAGCGAGGCAGAACCAGGGTATCCTCCAAAGTACAGGTACTGTTCCAGGCTGTAGTCGAACGCGTCGTACATCTCCTGGAAGTCCCAGTGCGTGACCTGTATTGGCTCAAAGCGCCCTGCCAGACTCTCTGTCAAGCCAGCCTGCATGAGGAGAGGTGCAGATCCGAGAATGACGACGTGCAGAGGGCGATCGACGGCGCGGTCGGCATCCCACAGGCCCTTTACAGCCTCTGACCAGCCTGGAATCTTCTGGATCTCATCAATTGCCAGTACAAAGCCACCTGGCTCACGATCCGCGTGATAGCGAGCCTCCTCCCACCTTTGAACGAGCCAGCGCGTATCATGTGGTGGTGATACGGGAAACGAGGGTTCTGGCACAATGGGAAGTGTGAACGATAGCGTCGATGGTTCAGGCTCATCCACGGACACGTATAGATGAGGCCTATCAGTGGACGTCAGTGCCTGGCGTACCAACGTGGTCTTACCGGTCTGGCGCGGGCCGAAGATGGCAATGATGAACCGTGGCCGCTCAGCCAGCCTTTGGAGCAGCACCGAAACTTGTGATCGTCTGTAGTCGTTCATGCAATGATGTTACGCTCCTGAGTATTTTTACTCAAGAGAGTAAATGGCTTACTGAATAGATTAGGCTAAACTTGAAGCACCTTTCAGTACGGGATGGCATCAGACGATATGGCTCAAGGTAGAGCGGTGTGTTATGGAGACCACCACTAGTACTGAGTCCAGTTGGTTTTGCCAGACATAACCCGGCCCGACCCCTGGATTCCCGCTTTCGCGGGAATGACGAGTGGCCTGAAACCTCTGTCAAATTCATCTGGTCGTGGTACTAGTCTGCCTGATCTGAAGTTGTAGCTGACCCAGTCCTCGTTCTGGATGCTGCCATTAGCGCTGCCGCCAGCAGCGCGAGGCCGACCATTGCCACGAAAGCCGATCTGTAGCTGCCGGTGACGTCGTAGGCGATTCCCGACGCCAGTGGGCCGATGGCGAACCCCACTACCTGGGCTGCCCGGCCGACCCCCTGGATAGCGCCCAGGGACCGGCGTCCGTAGTTCCTGGCCCACATTATCGGCGCCAGTGTGTTGATCCCGGTGCTCGCCAGCCCCAACAGCAGCACGAACAGGTATGCGTCGAGGAGAGTGTCAGTGCTCACCAGAAGCGCGAGAGCCGCTGCGGTAACAAAGTTGAGAGTTACCATCGACCAGCGAGGCGAAAAGCGGTCGCCCGACGCGCCGGCCAGCAGTGCGCCCGCAGCCCCGGAGGTAGCCATAATGCTGATGGCGCTCACTGCGGCAGCGGTGCTGATCCCCTGCCCAGTCAGATACGGCACCAGGTGCAGTCCTACACCGGAGGTCGCGATGCTGCCGATGAACAGTGAACCCAGGGCCAGCCAGTAGCCCCACGCTCCAGCCGCCTCTCTGAGGGTCAGAGACTGATCGTCCCTGGTGATTGCGGGGCGATTGGAGGGTCCCTCGTCCCCGACAGGCGCCGAACCGCTGTCGCCGTCGACCTTCAGCCCCATGTCCTCAGGCTGCCGTCTGACCCACAGGGCGCACGGAAGGACGCCCAGCAGGAACATCAGCGCCGCCAGCATCAGCCACGCGGGACGCCATCCCCACTGTGAGATTACAAAGAGGGTCAGTGGGGCCAGAGTGATAACCCCGAGGGTCTCGACGAAGAACACCAGTCCCGTGGCGCGGCCCCTGTATCGCTGGAACCACTTTCCCGTCGTGACCGAAGTCCCGATCTTCACTCCTCCCTGGTCGGCTACCCTCGCGGTAGTGAAGGCCAGGTAGAACCCGGCCAGGGTCTGCATCACCGACAGGTACACGCAGGCCAGGCCGATGATCGTCCCGCCGACCACGAGGACGATCCTGGAGCCGAACCGGTCCACCAGCCGTCCGACGAACGGGGCCAGCGATGCGCCCAGGAGCGCGCCAAGGGTGGTGGCTGCGGCTATCTCCGCCCGCCCCCAGCCGAACTCCTCCGACATGGGTACCACAAAGATGGACAGTATCGAGATTGCGGTGGCGGCGTTGGCGAATCCCATGCCGCCCGTCGCGGCGGTGACAACCCAACCGTAGTACAGGGGTCTCGACCGGGTCTTCATGTGGACGCTCCGGTCAGTGGGCGCTTCTGTCGGGGCGGGACCTGCAGGAGCGTCCGTCAGAGAGAAGCGTGACTAGATAGCGTCTGTCTCGGCCAGAGTTGCCAGCTGCGTCCTTGTCAGGCCCAACTCTCCACACAGTACCTCCTCGTTGTGCTCCCCTATAAGAGGCGACCGCCTCGAGATGGCCCAGGGTGAGCCGTTGAAGATACCTGCGGGGCCTGGGTGCCGGAACGTCTCGCTCACCTCTGGATACTCCACTTCTGCCCAGAACCCCCGATCCTCGAGGTGCTGGTCCTGCATCACCTCGTCGGGAGACCAGACCGCCCCTATATTAAAGCCCCGCTTCTGCCCGCCGCGATACATCTCGTCCCGGGTGATATTGCCGATGAGATAGAGGAACAGCTCGTTGTCGGTAACAGCATCAGGGTGCCGCATCTTCTCATCCAGCAGATCGCGCGCCAGTCCTATTTCGTCCATCCACTCCCCCAGCACATCCAGGCGATCCGAGGTCAGCCGGTTCAGGATCTGAGCGGCGACATTGACGTACTTTCCGTCCATGCAACGGTGCTGCGTGGTGTCGGTGGGCGTTGGAGAGGCATGGCGGCCTGTCTGGCGCCGGACAATCTTCTGGGTGTAGATATAGTGGTTCACCGCTGCTTCGGTTGTCAGGGCGCACGCGTCGTGGATGGAGGTATCGATGTATTGCCCCTGGCCAGTCACCGTCCGATGCACCAGGGCAGCCCCTATGGCAATGCAGGCAAAGTGGCTCCCAATGTGCCAGGACTGCCCTCCCCCAGGAGCGATGGGTGGTGCATCGGGCACGTCGTCCTCGGTATATCCGCAGGAGGCCATCTGACCGCCAGCGGCAAGGTGGAGCAGGTCGCTGGTCTGGTAGTCCTTCCATGGCCCCTGTTGGCCGAAGGGTGTCAGAGAACACATTATCAGGCCGGGGTTGGCTTTCTTCAGGTCCTGGTACCCCAACCCCACTGAGGCCATGTAGCCGGGGCGGTACGTTTCCAGGATCACATCCGCCTTCTCCGCCAGCCGCCGGAACAGTCGCTGACCAGCCTCAGTTTCCAAGTTCAGAGTAATGCCCCGCTTCGAAGTATTGTAGTGCCAGAAGGACAGACTCCGGTCCGGGTGAGGCACGTCCTTATAGAACGGTCCAATCGTCCGGGCGGTCTCTCCTCCGGGCGGCTCGATCTTGATAACGTCCGCACCCATGTCAGCCATCAGCTTGCCGCACCACTGGCCCGTCTCGTCGACAAGCTCCAGCACCCGCAACCCGGCATAGGCGCCCGTCGGGTCTGGCCCCGGGGTTCTTGTTGGCGCCGGAACGAGGCTAGGCTCCGCCTCAGTTCCAGCCCACTCTGCCGGCGAGTCCGGGTCCAGCATCTCCCTGAGATACGGATAAGGATCCATGCTCAAGTCCTTCGGCCAGAAGGTGCCGTCCCCTAAGCCGTCGACCAGTTCCTGGTGGCTGACACCCAACTGTCCTTCGAACACCTCCCTGTTGTGCTGGCCGATCAGTGGACCTGGGCGGCTATTGATCGCCGGTGTCTCCGACATCTTGAATGGGGCATTCTGGAGGGGCCAGGTCCCCAACACCGGATGTTCCACATCCATGTACATTTTTCTATGTTGTAGCTGTGGATCGTTTTCCAGCCTGTCCTGGCTACTCTGGACAGGCATGGACCGCACTCCCATCGCCTGGCACCGCTCCATGATCTCGTACTTGCCGAGGGTCTTCGTCCACGCCTCAATACCGTCGTCCAATTCCTCCTGGTGCTCCAGGCGACCCTCGAGCGTGTCAAACTTCCGGTGCGCAGCCCAGGAAGGGGAGCCCATTACGTCTACCAGCCTCCGCCACTCCTCGTTGGAGAAGCAGGCGATGGTGCACCAGTCGTTGTACCCTCCGGGGCTGGTCCTGTAGGCGTTGTGAGGCGCCGCAGTACTGCCCCTGTAGTTGTTTACAATGGGCGTGCCAGGCCAGTGACTTCGGTTACCCGGCGGATAACCCTCTCGATTGGTTGTGCGCCCGTTGGCCTGGATGTCCAGGAACACGGGGCCGTTGAGTGCCACTCCGCTGATCCATTGGGATTTGTCGACATGCTGGCCCCGGCCTGTGACGTTGCGGTGATGCAGGGCGCTCAGGGCATATATGGCGCCATACATACCGCCCGTATCGTCCATGTACGACCAACCCCAACCGGCGGGTGGCTTTCCCGGCAGTCCGGACAGGTGCGTCAAACCAGACAGGGCCTGAGCAATGGGCCCCATAGTCTTGTATTCCCGGTCCCGCCCCGTATGCCCGAACCCGGACATCGAGAGATAGATGATGTCGGGCCGGAGCTCTTTCATATCCTCGTAGCCGAGCCCCCACCGCTCCAGGACGCCATAAGCAAAGTTCTCTACGACGATGTCCGAGACGGTCACGAGGCGCCGTATAAGATCGATCCCTAGTTCGGTCCTGGTGTTAACCGTAATACTTCGCTTATTGGCATTGGTGTCGTTGAAATGGCCGCCGGTGTTCAGGTTGATCGACAAGCCATCGGGAGTTGTGTACACGACTGTGGTGTTCGTGGCCCCGCGGGTGCTGGGACTTTCCGGCCATTCGACCTTGATCACCTCTGCGCCCAGCGCTCCCAGCCAGCGGGTGCACCAGGGGCCCGCTCGAACCCATGTGAAGTCCAGGACTCGGATTCCCGCCAAGGGCCCTTTTGTGGGCGCCACCCTCTCATCGGTCGGCATTATGACTTCACCTCGTGTCTAAACCCTGTAATCAAGGGGATGTCGCTCCGGGATGCCCGGGCGAGATATCCCGTCGTCAATGTATCACCTGGTTCGTCACTGGTGGGTGCTCAGCCTGTGCCGGGCAGTGGCGACTGTTACAGGTCGTCCCCTCAGGAACGGGGCATGTACTTCTCGTAGGCCTCGGGACCTGCGTACCTGGCGTCGGGGCCGAGCTGCTCCTCGATGAGAAGCAGGCGGTTGTACTTGGCAGTGCGCTCGCCGCGCACGGGCGCGCCTGCCTTGATCTGGCCTGCGCCGACGCCGACGGCGAGATCGGCTATGGAGGAGTCCTCAGTCTCGCCGGAGCGGTGGCTGATTACGATGCCCCAGCCCGCCTCGCGGGTCATGCGGATGGCGTCGAGCGTCTCGCTCACAGTGCCGATCTGGTTGAGCTTGACCAGCACCGCGTTTGACGTGCTGCGCTCGATGCCGTGTTCGATCAGGCGGGGGTTCGTCGAGTAGATGTCGTCGCCGACGAGCTGCACGCGGGAGCCGAGGCGTCGCGTCATCGCGTCCCAGGAGTTCCAGTCGTCCTCTGCGAGGCCGTCCTCGATGGAGATGATCGGGTAGTCGCTGATCCAGGCGTCGTAGATGTCGACGAGGTCCTCTGAGCTAAGCGAGGTCTCGCGCTGCGGCAGTGTGTAGCGTGCCGGGCGGCTGCTGAGTTCAGAAGCCGCAACGTCCAGTCCAATGAAGCAGTGCTCGCCGGGGGTGTAGCCGGCCCTCTCAATGGCCTCGATCAGCAGCTCGACGGCCTGGCGGTTGGTGGTCACCGGAGGCGCGAAGCCGCCCTCGTCGCCCACGTTGGTGCCGAGCGCGCGGTTGCGAAGCCCGGTCATGAGCGAGTGGTAGACCTCGACTCCGGCCTGCATAGCCCGCTTGAACGTGTCGAAGCCGAGCGGCAGCACCATGAACTCCTGGAAGTCGGTGGAGTTCTCGGCGTGCTGGCCACCGTTGATGATGTTGAACATAGGCACCGGGAGCGTCATCGGCTCGCCGTTGTTGAAGTACTCGTACAGGGACTGTCCGCTGCTCTCGGAGGCGGCGCGGGCTGCTGCGAGCGAGACGCCGAGAACGGCGTTCGCACCAAGCTCGCTCTTGTTGCTGGTGCCGTCGAGCTCGAGGAGCAGGTCGTCGATGGCGCGCTGGTCCATGACGGACTTGCCGAACAGCGCGGGGGCGATCCTGTTGTGTACGTTGGCGACGGCCTTGAGCACGCCGCGCCCGTGGAAGCGGTTGGGGTCGGCGTCGCGCAGCTCTACGGCCTCGTTCGCGCCGGTCGACGCGCCCGAGGGCACGAGCGCCCTGCCCCAGGAGCCGTCGCTGAGGCCGATGTTGACCTCGACGGTCGGGTTCCCGCGCGAGTCGAGCACCTCACGCGCGCGTATGTCGGATATGGTGGTCATGGGATGGATTGTGCCCTCGGGGAAGCCTGGTTGACGTCTGTATTGTTAATCGGGCGATTCCAGTTCTGGCAGTCTTGACCAGAACACCCTGGTTTCGTGGTCTACGTCAAGCGGCTGCGGAGTGTCCTCTGTCAGATCGTCCTCAATCCTGTTGTCTATGTGAACGCTGGCTATGTTGTCGATGGTTATCATCGGTATTGTCTCTGAGTCAGTCTCAATTGTAGCCGACCATGCTGACGCTGTGCGAAGGGTTGCTACTCGTGAAATCATCCCAGAATAGGTGGTTTGTCTGAGAGACCCTCACCATCTCCAGATTCCCACTTCCGCAGGAATGACAGTAGGAACCTGGAGCTGTGCACTTCGTTCTGGTGACGGTCGTGGCTTGTAGCCCAGTGGATCGCATGGTAATTTGAGGCTACGCATATGATACGAACAAAGGCTTTCTCCCCTCGCGCCAAGGAGCGGTACCGATGACCGAGCTTCTCCAGCAGGCTTTTGACAGAGCATCCGAACTGCCGGACAATCAGCAGGATGAATTTGCGCGTTTCCTTCTCGCCGAGCTGGACTCTGAACGGCGTTGGGACG
This sequence comes from Dehalococcoidia bacterium, assembly GCA_965116415.1. Classification (GTDB taxonomy): domain Bacteria; phylum Chloroflexota; class Dehalococcoidia; order Lucifugimonadales; family UBA1123; genus VXRN01. Next base: position 2,394,214 of record OZ220693.1, on the reverse strand, counting down.
AAATGTTCAGCCGTCCAGAATCGGACGACTTGTTGGATAAGTGGGCGGTTGAGGCCTTGGACGCACACAGAGCCGGGCGAACGCAACCTCTGGATGTAGAAGCCCTATAGGCGTGCGCTCATACACGCTGCCGAGCTTCTGGGATGCTTATCGGCGACTCCCAGAACGTGTGAAGCGGCAAGCTCGCGAAGCCTACCGCCTCTTCGAGGCAGACCCACAGCACCCAAGCCTGTATTTCAAACGCGTCGGGCGTCGCCGTCCGGTTTATTCGGTACGGGTGACCTTAGACTATCGTGCTTTGGGCGTGGTCGACGGTGGTGAGATTATCTGGTTCTGGATCGGCGCTCACCATGAATATGATCGTCTTCTCAGACGAATATGACACTGGTGGCTGCATCACTCTCCCCGTTGCCCCCTACCCTGATGGTTGGAGCACCGCGTGATCATCTCGTTGAAGTAGTCGAACGCCCTGTCCATCTGGCCGGTGTATAGCAGGTTGCCCATCAGCCAGAAGCTGAGCATCAGGAGCCGTCGCTCAGGCCGATGTTGACCTCGATGGCCGAGAATCTCGTACCTCGTGTGCGAGTAGTCGTGAAAGACGGTCATGGGCTTCCCTTTCCAAGGCCTAGGGGTACTGGTTAGTACTTTTCAGAATCTCATTGACATCGTCTGGGATTATGTCTCGCCAGTCTTCTATCGAGTCTCGCGCCGTCCATATCTGTTCTTGCACGATGGCTTGGATTACATCCAATCTAACATCTTGGTTCTCACCTTGCATTGACTTTATTGTCTCGGAAAGTCGTTGCAGGCTTCTGTGTATAGCGTTCACACGCCGGAATGCAGACCGTGAGTGCAAGCGACCTGCCTGTTGGATAGCCTCCTGGGAGGGCGAAGGTGAGTTAAGAGTGTATACGCCCATGACAATTGTGAGTGATATCGCGATCACCGCGAGCGACAATTGAGCCACATATGACCACCATCCGTCCCCAGCCAAATAGGCCTCAACAGTTCCCGCAGTTAATGCAACGGTTAGGAACAATAGTATTAGGCCAGCCAGCACAAATATCATCCGCTGCTTCTGCTGCTGAGTCATGAGATCGTCCCTTCGGATACTTTCGACCTAGCTTGCGCTTGATCATTGCGTAGTCCCAGTCTGGCTGCAGAGTCCCACTTGAACAAGGAGTAGTCTTTATAAACAAGCCACTTTAGCACGTCTCTTGTAGGCCTCTAGGCTTTCAGAATGTCAGTAGGTTGAGTTTGGTTGCGGACCTGGCTCGATACGGTATTTGGGCGAATTGTTCAGTTATCCCGAATCAGAGGGCAGATTACCGTCCAGATGCGAGTAGGGCTGGCTGTACACTTAGAAAACTTGCGAGCGTTCCGTTCGCACACGCCGCCAAGCCCTTTTGCGTGCTAGTCAGAGATTCCCTGATCATCGCCGGTGGGAATCATGTCTGCATGTAGAAGTCAACCGATCTGAGAATCCGGTCTCGTACCAAGGGGACAAGGTTAAGTCTCATGGATACTTCACTCTTGAACTTGAGCAAGACCAAGTTTGTTGGCCGTCCGCGACGAATCTCAGTGAGCACCAGCGACAGAATGTAATCCAATTGCTGCTGGAGGAGCGGTTCTTTTGCAAGAGCGGCTATAGCCTCTGCCGCGACAGCAGCAGCGTAGTCTTCAGGACAATCAGGTCCCTGGAGTGTCCTGAGCATTCCTCTTGTGCCTTCCGTAGTCTGGTAACTATTTTGTTCAAGACTTCGCAGGATGTCCTCTGGCCGTATACGAACGAGCCAGTAGTTCATGAGCACAAGCTGTTCAATCCACTCAGAGTACTGGTCGTCGGAGATGATTTCCGAACGAAGCAGATCCAGGATGAGTGCCTGAGTGTTGACTGTTCCAACGTCCAGAGATCGAGATACCGCGGACTGAACGAGATCGTCTGAAACTAGAACATGGCGAATTGTAGTAGCGTCGCCTCCGGCGAATACGGTTCCTGCACCAGCGATCGTCAGTGCATCAATGTACCCTTCGGGATCGTCAGCATCCAGCATGGGGTAGGATGCTACCCGTTGAAATGACTCCGCCAGATCCAATACGGAGTTCATGTACTTGAGCCTCTCCTCCCATACACTCTCAGGTATTTCAGTTCTGGTGTATCTTCCCTCCTCATCCTTGCCCATTGTGCCTACAGGGACACTTTCCATCCTCAAGGTATAGACGACGCTTTGGATTTCTTCGAACACCTGCTGAGGAGTGGCAACACGCGAGTAACGTCTCCTCAGATGCTCGGCGAGTCCCAGCTTATGTACGGTTAGTAGAGCGATCATGTCCAGCACAATACAGTCGGCACCTGATAACAGTTCGATGGATTCGCTCAGTTCACTAACACTACCGGTTCCAAAAAGGATAAGGGTGGATGGCTGCACTATGTATTCAGGCCAGACTTCAAGCACGGATCTTCCGACAGTGGAACAGAAAGTGGCGAATGGTATCCGCGCTGCTTTGTATAGGCTCTCGATGTTGCTGACAAACTGGTCTCGCGACTCCACAGCTTGGAATATCTGAGTGAAACTGTCATCTAGGGTGATGAGCGACAGAGATGTGTCATCGGGAAACCGGGTTGGAAACTCCTCGGTGACTTCCTGGTACGCGCGGACATACTTACTCTGAATGGCTTGGATCTCATACGTCTGGTCTTGGAGAAACTGTCGCGATTGGACGGTGTCCCCGACACTTCGCCCAATAAGGCGTTTAGCTAGGTCATCCTCCTCGAAGAGATCGTGTGAACCTAATCGCTCTTCTCCTTGCTCAAGAATATGCCACCACTGCTCTCCTCCTCCGACCCTTATAAGAACTGCACAACCAGTGGCCACTGTCGACGGCTCATGCCAGTCCTTGTGCGTGCCCTGAAACAGCCTGAAGTATCCCATCTGAACTTCGGCGTCATTGGGGCCATAGCGACGGGCAAGGTATGCGTTCTCAAGATAGTCGGTTGTTCCGAGGAATTGTTTCATGTTGGCCAGCCTAATTATGGACTGAGGATCAGAGTGGAGTTCTGAAACGTCAATAGTTTGGATGGTCTCCAATGCTTGGTTCCGGTTACCGCATCTGAACTGGGCCGCAGCCAATCTGACTTGGTCTAGTGGAGTTGCGTCGGATCTGGAGCACATCTGCTCTAGTAACCTAACCTCAGCCGGGATGTCTCCAATGTACTCTAGAATCTGCGCCTCAACCTCGAGAGCACTTCTTGGTACCGGGTCTAAAGTAGCGCGGGCCTTCCTTGCAAAGGAGAGTGCCTCTTGGCGACGCTCGCTTAGGTGCAGGCAAATCAGGTGAGGAAGCGCAGCTGGATGGAATACGTTATCTCCGGTAACTTCGCCGAATAGGTCGGCTGCTTCGTCGAACCGTTCTTGGCCTTCGTAAAGCGTGGCAAGTTTTACTTGGATGGATTTGCGGTCCGGCTCGTCGGCTCGTTCGATGGCTTTGATGAGTGTGTTCTCGGCCCGCTCAAGATCTTGAATCAACTGGCTGCGTATAGCCTCTAGTACAAGAAGTCGTGGATCATCAGGATTCTTTTCAAGAGCAGCATCAAGGCTAGCCCTCACAGAGTCTCCACATTCAACTTCCAGTTCGGCCCGCAGCAGTAACTCCGCTCCTAGAGCATCTTGCCAACTGGGGTCTTCGAGGTTAAGGCTGCCCTCAAGCAGACGAAACACAGAAGCGACATCTCCAGATAGTAAACATGCTTCTGCAAGTGGAAGTGTCGCGTCGGCTTGCAGCTCAGGGTCTCTAATCCCCTCCAGTGTTGCCCGAGCCTCGTCGATCCTGCCCTTCTGCAGAAGTAAGATCCCCTTGTTGAAAGCTGCCTGCGACTGAGACGGCTCTTCGGCGAGCACCGTGTCTAGTTCACGAAGCGCACTATCCGTATCATCCAGTTGCCGGCAGGCGGCAGCATGGACGATGCGAGCCTCTCTATACCTCGCCCTCAGTTGGGTGTCCTGCAAGATTCTTACAGCTTGGGCTGCAGCAGTCTTAGCCTCCCATATTCTCGCGAGCCATTCGTCCCCATGTCCGCTGACAGCCTGTGCATAGCTGAGTAAGCATTGACTTAGCGCCAGTTGTGCATTGGCGTCCTCTGGATCAGCCCGAACCAGCGCGCGATATAGCTCGGTTGCCTCGTCGAAGCGTTCCTGTTGTACTCGAACGGATGCCAAGGCAAAAGAGGTTTTCGAGTCCTCCGAGATCCACTTCTCAGACGTAACTAACTCATCAATCTGTTCATCCTGATCCATCTCCCAAAGGACCCGAATGTATGTGGCCGTTACACTTGAGTCCTGAGGTTCTGGTGATGACCGGGCCATCTGAGCGAGTTCTAGTGCGTGCTCGGGATCGTTCTGAAGCAGAGCGCCTGTAGCAGCATTCGCCATCGCAGACGGGTTGTCTGGTTGGATATCGTAGGCTTGGTCGAAGAGAGCGCAGGCCTCATCGATTATTCCACTGCCCAGAGCACAGGCTCCCAAATTGGTGACTATGCGGAACTTGAGATCACCCGGTAAGTCGTCCGTACTCTCCAGCAGATCTTGTAGTTGCGAACTGGCTAGCTCGACTTGTCCTAGCTGTATAAGGTCACGTGCGGAGTCTATCCTCACTGACAGAATCTGGTGCTCTTCGTATCGTTCGGCATTCTGATCGGCTATGTCTGGTGGAGCAACTATGGAGTTAGACAGGGATTGTACCGTCGAGGTCAGAGTAGAGAAGCCTGATGCCATCTGAATTTGGCGATCTTCAATCCTCTCTAAAATCCTGTCGTCTGGTGACCACTTGCCGATCAATTGAGCGAACCAATTGGTGACCGGAAGTGATTGATCTAGCCACGCCACTAGATCATCGGCATCCAGCCCTCTTACATCAGACCACTGACCTTCTGCACGGCGATCCCTTTCCCACTTCCACTTACCTGTCCACCTTCGGGGAGTGACGAATACGAAAGTGGTTGTGGTCATGTCGAGACCCAGGGGGTTCTCTGAGCGCTTCTCGTAGTCTTCGTTAGCCTTGGCTGTAACCCCCTTTTCACAGCTAAACTCCCACACCGATACACCGTCGGGTATCCATGCGTTGCCTTGACCGACTACAAGGAAGCCGTCCCAACCCGGCAGTCTGACGGAACTCCCACTAGGCATGTGAATTCGTTTGGGAGATTCTGAGAGAGTGGACAGTACCAGTCTTCTTATGAGTTCCGGTAGCTTGGCGGGGGCGGTATCCATATCCGCCCAATTGTTAATCTCGGAAGCGTCGAATGAGACAGTCAACGTATAAGTACCCTACCGATGGAGTTGGATGTTTGGGGACGTGCCTGTTTCAGTCTAGCAGGAGATTCCCAAGGTGTGATCTGACAGAGTTGCGGTAATGCCCTGTCGCGTTGTCAGGCTGAGGGGGCTCAGGTGGACAGCGCAGTCGCGCCGCCCCCTACCCCTGGTCCCGCCTTCGGATTAGGCGGGTGGGGGTGTCGACTATGTAGCCGGACAGGTTCAGGGCGGTGTGGATGAGGCCGATGTGCGAGTACGCCTGCGGGAAGTTGCCCAGCTGACGCTCCGTTGCCGGGTCGAACATCTCTGCGAACAGTCCGAGATGGTTTGAGCACCGCGTGATCATCTCGTTGAAGTAGTCGAACGCCCTGTCCATCTGGCCGGTGTATAGCAGGTTGCCCATCAGCCAGAAGCTCAGCATCGTGAACGCGCCCTCAGGTTGCGCGTCAAGCCCGTCGTCCGTCTCCTCTGGGAGGTAGCGCCAGACGAGCGGGCCGTCAGTCAGCTCGCGCTCGATGGCGTCGACGTTCTGCCGTATTCGCGGGTCCTCGCTCGGGATGAGGCCGAAGAACGGGATCGCCAGGTTGGAGGCGTCCAGCGCGTCGCTGGCGTAGTGCTGACGGAACGCCTGCTTCGACTCGCTCCAGCCCAGTTCCAGCAGCTCGGCCTTTATGTCGAACGCCACCTGGGACCACCGCCGGTAGTACTGACGCTGTTCGACGGCGGCGGCGATGTATGCAGCCGTGTCCAGCGCCACCCAGCACAGCATCTTTGAGTACACGAAGTGCTGCATCCCGCCTCGGACTTCCCATACTCCACGGTCGCGGCGGCGCCAGTTGTTGACGACGTCCTCGGCCAGCGAGCACACCAGGTCCCACGCCTCCTCCGGGATCTCGCCGTGCAGCACCAGCAGCGAGTGTATGGACGCGATGACCTCGCCGAACACGTCCATCTGCAGGTGCTCTGCGGCGCCGTTGCCGATGCGCACGGGCCTGGAGTTCTCGTAGCCACTCAAGTGTTCGAGGACCTGCTCTTCTAGCGACGACTCCTGTGTTATGCCGTACAGGATGCGCGTCCTGCTCGTGTTGAGCTGGCACTGCTCCAGCAGCCACTGGATGTAGAAGTCGGCTCCGTAGAGGTCCCCAAGCCGGTAGAGGATGTCGACGGCGAAGCTGGTGTCGCGCAGCCATGAGAAGCGATAGTCCCAGTTGCGCGAACCGCCTATCGTCTCAGGGAGGCTGGTGGTCGGCGCTGCGACCATGGCGCCTGTGCCTCTGTAGATCATCAGGTGCAGCACGAGGAAGGAGCGCACCACCTGGTCGCGCCACAGTCCTTCGTAGTGCATCATCGCGACAAGATCCTTCCAGTATCGCTGCGTGAGGTCCAGCTTGTCCCGCGTGCGGTAGTGCTCCAGCGTGGTCGGACGGTCGGGGCCGTACGCCATTACGAAGGTCGCGGTGTCGCCCTGGGACATCCTGAATGTACCGGCCACCCCGTCCGCGCTCTCGCGCAGCGGAACGCTGGCGACCAGCATCATAGTCTGACCGCCGCCCTGCGCCTCGACGGCGGGCCCGCTGCCGTTCCCGCTCACGGCTCGGAACGTCGGGACGGCGCGGGCGTAGTCGTGTCGCGGCTCGTAGCTGCACACCATCTCAACCCTGCCGGACATGCACCTGACGATGCGATGCAGCTCGGGCGGGTTGGCCGGGTTCCTGTCAGGCTTGCCGTCCCTGTCATTGTCCTGGATGGGCATGAAGTCCGTTATGGAAACAACGCCGGTGGCCGTGGCGAAGACGGTCTCCAGGATGTTGGTATCAGGCAGGTATGACTGCTCAGTGGCGTACGTGGCGCTGGGCCTGATGCGGAAGCTGCCGCCAATGTCCTGGTCGAGGATCGCGGCGAAGACGCTCGGCGAGTCGAAGCGGGGCAGACAAAGCCAGTCGACGGAGCCGTCCATACCGACCAGCGCTGCCGAGGACATGTCGCCTATGAGTCCGTAGTCGTACATGTTGACCCCTTGGGACAGGAGTGGCGCGCAATTCCACCTTAGCACTGAGCAGGTGGGTTCGCAATGTGGGGGCTGGTGCGCTACCTTTGGTGTCGGGGCGACTATTCACACCGAGGTGGCGCCCATGAGATTTCTGAAGGAGAAGTAACTTGAAGTCAGTCAGTGCTCTTGTTGTTGCAAGTGTGGCAGTAGCTGCCCTGACTCTCGTGAGCTGCGGTCCGAGTGATGAGGAGATCCGGGAGATAGTCCAGGCTGAGATCGGCAGTCTCGAGTTACCCGCTGGCCCGCCAGGTCCGCCGGGCCCAAGAGGTGACAGGGGACCGACCGGCATCCAGGGAGAGATCGGCCGTCTGGGGCCTGAAGGTCCCCCCGGTCCCCAGGGAGAGGCTGGCCCTCAAGGCCCAAGAGGAGCCGCTGGCCCCCAGGGTGAATCCGGAGATGCTGGCCCTCCGGGTCAGCCTGGAGCCGCCGGCGCTCCAGGTGAGCCTGGCCCGCCCGGCGAGGCTGGGCCCAGAGGGGAGGCAGGCCCCAGGGGTGCACGTGGAGAGACCGGCCCTCGCGGGGAGCAGGGGCCGGAGGGTCCCCAGGGCCCTGGGGGTGAGATCAGCGACGTCCTGACCTCTCTGGAGGTTGAGGAGCTGATCATCCGGGTTCCAGGCGGGGTCGGATACATCGTCATTCGTGGGGGTGTGGGAAACAAGGTCGCAGACATCAGGTGGCATGAATCAGAGACAGACGAGATTGTCGGAGAGATTGTCGCAGGCACCAGGCAGGGGATGAAGCTGAGTTCGAAGAATGCCGATGGGGAATGGACAGACATCTGCATCGACGGCGGCGAGGTCGTCCCGTGCCCGTAGGGAGGCTGGCGGACAGCCTTCGGACGGCATAGTACACGCCCTGGTCGAATCCGAGAAAGTCACAGACGACATGCAACGCGGAAGATCGTTGATTTTGAAGCGCGTCACGCAGAGTCAGATATTAAGTGAACCCTGTCGCCGTTGGTCATGGGCTGCCACGTTAATCCAACCCTCACGATTGAGTGCATTCACTGCGATTCCAATTTGACGCTCGGTGAAGCGTCTCTTGCGAGCATTCCATGAATAGAAATGTGACACTACGTCATCAAATGCATCGAGCTCTTCGTTCACGATTACCCAATGCACCGTCGAGAGCAACTCAAGGCCAATTGAAGATTCGAATCCGTCTATAAGAGCGGTCACCCTATCAATGTGAGGCTGGATGCCTGGGTTCTTACCCAAGAAGTCTTCAGCGTCGCTGACTGCTCCGGGAACAAGTTCAAGCCTCTTATCGGGTCTGTCACCACCATCAGCGTAGCCAGATACAAGGTGCCCTTCAATCGCATTCAGGACGTGGCGCAGATTCTCTGCGTATGGGCCATATTCTGCCTTCTGGAATTTGAGTCTCAGGGGCTCGCCGGATTCCTGTAAGAAGTACATCAGCTTATGGACTTCGAGCAGACTGATATATGGATCCAGAAGCCCGCATAGATACCTGTGCATCAACCCGACTAGCGCGGCCCTGCCGACTGTCATTTTTGGAACTTCTCGGTTACGAACCATCTTCTCCGCATCAGGGGCGCCACCTGGCTCGAAGACGATGAGACGGACATTATCAATGTCTTCGAGCGCTTTCTCAATACGAGGGCGCACTTCATTCCAATCAAGTCCACCTAGCCCACTGCCCAACGGCGGAATAGCTACAGACTGAACACCTCGCTCCCGTATTTCGTGTGCGAGTGCATCGAGTCCTAGCTCAATGTCTTCAATGCGGCTTTTGCCTCTCCAGTGGCGCTTTGTCGGGAAATTGAAAATATACCGAGGATTGGACAACTGCCTCGTATCGAACACGAATATGCGGCCAGGACGCACTTCCTCTCTCTTGCAAGCCTTCGCATACACCTCGAAATTCTCAGGGAAGGCTCTCTTGAATTGCAGTGCGATACCCCTGCCCATGACGCCCACGCAGTTGACAGTGTTGACCAGAGCTTCCACGTTTTCAGAAAGTATGTCGCCAGTCTTGTATTCAATCATGCCGACGCTCCTTTCTCCCCCTCAGTAATACCATCGGCGCTCGACCCTCACCTCCGGCCTGTGTACATTTGTTCTAAATGTGTTTACGACCTTAGCATACACCTCTTGAGAATGCACGCCTATCGTTGTAACAAGCTCCCAGGGGAATGACTTCTCCAGAAGAAATTCGGCCTGCTTCCCTTCTTTGAAGTCTCCGCTCCACTGATTGGCTCGCACAGCATTCCAATCGACCTCACTTAACCGGGCGAGATCATTGCGATCCTCAAAGTAGCGAGCACCTGCGTTGGAGAGGGTAAATGCCCACCTCAGGTTATTGTTATCCGCCCAAGTTACAGTGTCGCGCAGGTCGGCCTGTAGGTGGACAATCTGTTCTTGACCTCCCCGATATTCGAGTTCAGGGTGGTTACCCCGATGCAACAGGTAAAGCATCACTGATCTGGGACAGAAATAGAAAGGTACACAATCGCCCACATTTAATCTGGGATGACTGCTTAGCGAGAGGTTCAATCTTCTCCGCTTGATGGAGCTCATCCCGATGGTAGTACCCGGGGATCTACGTCTCACAATATCGGAGTCGCACCAAAGGTAGCCATCCGCGATAATTGAGGCCAGACGATCAGCGTGGACGATGTGGTATATCTTGGGCCTGGCGGGAACAGGCATATCTCTCACACTAGATAATGCTCCAAAACCCTATACAATCCTAACATACCGTCTTTCCGCGAAGCCCCCGTAGACCAACTTGCCACCTAGTCTGGAACTCGTTCCCTGGTCTATTTGGTGTAAGTGCACAGGGGCTCTCAACTGTCAGAACTGTGATTTGTGTGATTCTATGATACCCCTGATATTCCAGACCACCTGACTGTCTCGCTCGATTGTAGACCCTGACGTAGCCTCGTCATTCCGGCAAAGAGCCGAACGGGGTGACCATTCCTGCGCCGGAATGACGGAGTTATGCAGAGATTCCAGTGAGGCTCCCCCACCCTACATCACCAGCCTCGCGCCGCGTGGCCTCTTCTTGCCGCCGTGGACTGAGGGTTCGGCGCACCACTTGGCGGACAGCCTTCGGACTGCCTCGTACACGCCCTCGTCGAATCCGAGAAGGTCGCAGACGACGCGGCGGTCGAGAAGCGCGCGGTTGGGACCGGCGTCGGCGAGGTTGGTCAGGAGCTGGGCCGCCTCTGCCGCCGGAAGCTGCTCGACGATGTCTCGCGCAATCGAGAAGATCGGCCAGTAGTTGATCTGGAGGATCTGCGTCCAGGCGTCGAGGATGTTCGACTTGGGGTTCGCTACGGACGTCGAGCATAGCTGCGACAGCGGCTTGACGCCGTGCAGTCCGGCAAGTCGCTCGTGGAACACCATCGCGTTGGCGACGATTGCGCCTGCCATGCGGTACGTCTGTAACACCTCCGACATTCCGAGCAGTCCCGCGATGCTGGTGACTACGTCCGGCCTGGACTCGGCAAGCTGACCGAGTATGGCAGCTGCGCGGTCGATGCCTTTCTCCAGCGCATCTGCGGCCTCGTCCACCGCGCGCTGAGGCACGGACACAAGCCGGACGAGGTCGGCGAGGTCTTCGACAGACCCCTCCAGCCAGCCGGACTCAGGGAAGCGGGTCCCGTCCTCGTAGCACACGCAGTACGACAGCCGCGCGTCGCGAGTGCCAGCGGAGGCTGGAACCCCAACCTTGCAAATACAACATTCATATTGCTAGATTTGCAATGATGATACCCCGGCGCATTGAAAGTGATCTGTATAGCCTGCTCGCCGAAAACCCCGCCGTTGCACTGCTCGGGCCCAGACAGGCGGGAAAGACCACGCTTGCGCTCGAGGCCGCGAAAACGGTGGACTCGGTGTACCTCGACCTTGAGTCGTCCGCCGACCGAGCCAGGCTGACCGACGCTGAGCTCTACCTGTCGGATCACGAAAACCGACTGGTGATTTTGGACGAGGTGCACCGCGCGCCTGACCTGTTCAGGAGTTTGCGTGGACTGATCGATAGTGGAAGACGTAGAGGAAGACGGTCAGGACGCTTTCTGCTGCTGGGTTCCGCGTCGATGGATCTGCTGAGACAATCCGGGGAGTCGCTGGCCGGGCGGATCGCTTATCTCGAACTTGGGCCCCTGGACGCTCTCGAAGTAGACCGAGGAGATATGGACCGGCTGTGGACACGTGGAGGGTTCCCGGACAGCTTCCTGGCCGACGAAGACGGCCGTAGCCTACGATGGCGCGACAACTTCATTCGCACCTACCTCGAGCGGGACGTCCCTCAATTCGGCCCGCGCATTCCCGCAGAGACTCTCAGGCGCTTCTGGACGATGCTGGCCCACTCGCAGGGCGGCACACTCAACATGGCGTCCCTCGCGCGTGGCCTGGGAGTCGACGGCAGAACCATCTCCGGGTACCTGGACCTGATGGTCGATCTCCTGCTGGTGCGAAGGCTCACGCCCTGGCGCCGGAACGTCGGTAAGCGGCTCGTGAAATCACCGAAGATCTACGTCCGGGACAGTGGTATCGTACATGCCCTGCTCGGCCTGGAGTCCAAGGAAGACTTGCTCGGCCATCCAGTAGTCGGCCCTAGCTGGGAGGGATTCGTGGTTGAGACGCTGGTGTCGGTAGCCCCCAGCCGCGCCGTTGCCAACTTCTACCGTGCGTCCGGCGGAGCCGAGATCGACCTTCTGCTGACCCTGCCGGGAGGGAGTACCTGGGCGATTGAGGTCAAACGGAGCCTGAGCCCCCGACCCAGGCGCGGATTTCACAGCGCATGCGCTGATGTCGGCCCGGAGGCAAGGTTCGTGGTGTACCCGGGCGAGGAGCGATTCATGGTCACCAGGGAAGTTGAGGCAATTGGAATCGTGGACATGGCAAAGGAGGTGCGCGGCGCGGCGTAGGTTGGGGCAGGGCGCATGATCCCATCGTATCTATACCCAGACGTCACACTGGTGCGGATGAGGCAGCGGTTACCGGTTGCGAAGACGCCTGACCTCGGCCTCCAGCTCAGCTATGCGTGTCTCGGCGGCCAGCCGGCCTGCACGCTCCTCATCCGCACGAGAACGCTCCTCATCGCGTCTCAGCAGCCAGTGACCTTCGACCGGATCCCAGAAACGAAGGTCATCCTCCAACCACCAGATGTCCAGGTTCAGCACCTCGCTGTGGGACCATACCCGTCCATCGGACTCATGCCGAAGCTCGAACCGGTGGTACTCACGGTCTGCCAGGTACTCTCCCACCAGGGGCTCACCGTAGAAGTCCCCACCGGTTGCGTCATACCTCCAGTACTCCGACACACCCAGCTCTGCGTACAAATCACGCTTGCGGCCCAGGTCTGCGTCTGCGGTGCTTCCGGAGCCTATCTCCAGCACGAAGTCCGGGGCCTTGCCCACCTCCCAAAGCAGGTAGGTGTTGTTGCGCTCGATCGATTCCAGTGCCTCCGGCGACAGCCCAAGCGCCACGTAGCAGTCAGGGGAAACAGATCTCCGGGGATTGCCCTCGACGAAGTAGATGATGGTGTTCCCGTTGACCTTCGCGCCCGGAACACCCCTGTAGCGGTCGTCGAGGTCGCCCACTATCCTGCGGAACAGCGGTGATTGAGACTCTCCGTCGGGCAATGGCATTCCGTCCGCTTCGGGATAGACAATTGTGGAGGCTCGGGTGGTCATCGACTACTCCTTTGCTCCTGACGATTTTATCACACGGCCTGGAACGCTCATCTGTAAGCGCGTGAGGCGATTGCATCAAACCGTCGTTCCGGCGAAGGCCGGAACCCACTTTAGTGGCTCGCCGCTCGGCAATCCAAAGGCTGGGAGTGTCCTTCGACAGGCTCAGGACGAACGGATTGCTAAAGCCCAGAACCTGCGCAGAACTGGATACGGGGGACAGGGGCCATGAAGATGTCTGGGGAAAGCGCGTCAGACCCGTTGCGTGGGGCTTGGGCCTGTGGTAGATTGCCGAAAATTTTCCTGGATTCCTCTTCGTTTGAACTCGATGAAGCTTGGGGAGCACTCCCCGGACATCGGCAGCCACGGGCTGATAGGCGACATGTCTTCGGCAGCTCTGGTCGCCACCGACGGGACGATCGACTGGCTGTGCATGCCCAGATTCGACTCGCCCAGTGTCTTTGCCGCGCTGCTCGACAGCAGGTCCGGCGGCAGGTTCCAGATCGCGCCCGCCGCTCCCGCGTCCAGCACGCAGGAGTACCTTCCCGACACGAACATTCTGCAGACTTCGTTCACGACGGCGACGGGCTGCCTGACCGTCACGGACTTCATGCCCGTTCGTCGCGGCCCACTCTCTGAAGATGCGCCGCATGAGGTCCACAGGATCGTCCGGTGCGAGTACGGCGACGTGGACGTCAGGTGCGAGTTCGAGCCAAGACTGGACTACGCTCGCGGCGTGACGGTCCTCAGCCCCCTGCGCGAGGGAGTGCAGGCGCGTGGAGGACGGCAGGCTCTCAGCCTGCTTGCGAGCGTTCCCATGAGCATCGACGGCGACAGGGCCGTCGCACGGTTCGCGCTGCGGCAGGGTGAGTCGGCGTCTTTCGTGCTCGCATATGGACACGGCAGACCGGTCCGCGTCGACACCTATCGCACCGAGGCTTGTCTGGATGACACGCGCAGGTTCTGGCAGGGGATAGTCGCCGGGACCAGGTACGACGGCGCGTGGTCCGAAGCGGTGAAGAGGTCGCTGCTCGTTCTGCACCTGATGATGTACCGGAGGACGGGCGCGATCATCGCCGCGCCGACCACCAGCCTGCCGGAGACGCTTGGAGGCTCGCGCAACTGGGACTATCGCTATGCCTGGCTGAGGGACTCCAGCTTCACGGTCGACATCCTGTACCGGATGGGCGATGACGACGAGGGCGACAGGTACATCGACTGGCTTCTCGACCAGTGCAAGCTGAACGACCGTAAAACGAGGATCGTGTACGGCGAGTCTCCGAATTCGTCGCTGAGAGAGCGGACGCTGGACCACCTTGAGGGCTACGCGGGCTCCCGTCCGGTACGCATCGGCAACGGCGCGGCGCGACACCTCCAGCTCGACGTGTTCGGCGAGGTGATCCTCGCGATCCACACCCTATTCCGGCTGCAGGGGCGGATACTGGGGCGCGCGTGGGCGCTGGTGACCAAGTTCGCCGAGACGGTGATCTTCAACTGGCGACGTCGCGACCGGGGCGTGTGGGAGGTACGGGGCCGGCAGCGACACTTCGTGTACTCGAAGATCATGTGCTGGGCGGCACTGGACCGGGCAGCGAAGATAGCTGTCACGCTGAAGGAGGACGGACTGGCCCAACGATGGGCGAGCGCGGCCGAAACGATCAGGCACGAGGTGCTGACCGACGGCTGGAGCGACAGCAAGCAGGCCTTCCGGCAGCGATATGGCGACGACGCCCTGGACGCCAGCAACCTCGTGATCCCGTTCCTCGGCTTCCTGTCTCCCGACGACCCTCGCATCCGCACGAACGCCGATGCGATAGCGCGCGAGCTTGCCGACGGCCCATTCGTGTGGCGGTACCGGCCGTCCGAGACCGACGACGGTCTCGACGCACAGGAGGAGGGCGCGTTCACGCTGCTGAGCTTCTGGCTGATCGGAAACCTCCTCTACACCGGGCAGGCCGACAGGGCCGCCGAGTACTTCGAGCGGGTAATGTCTCACGCCAACCACCTCGGCCTGTTCTCCGAGATGATCGACCCCCGCAGCGGCGCATTGCTGGGCAACTTCCCGCAGGCGTACAGCCACGTCGGCCTCATCCACACCGCTCGCAACCTCGACCGCGCCTTCAGCGGCAGGCCGCTGAGCGACAGCCTGGCGGTGGTGGGGAGCTAGGGGCAACAGACTCGCATCGTCTGAGTCGGTCGAGTAGAATTCCAGCGATGCAAGAGTCCTCTGACAGATCTGCTCTACCGGCACAATCCCAGGTCGTCCTTATCACCGGGGCGTCGGCTGGGATTGGCAAGGCTACTGCGCTGCATCTGGCGGGTCGCGGGTATGTCGTCATAGGCACGAGCAGGAAGCTGGAGCGGCTGTCGGACCTGTTCGACGAGGCTGAGGAGCAGGGCGTCCACCTATTCGGCGTGGAGATCGATCCCAACTCCGACGAGTCGGTGGAGAGCGTCATGCCCGGCCTGATCGCCCAGTTCGGACGCGTCGACGCGCTGGTCAATAACGCGGGTTTCGGAGTGTGGGGGCCGATCGACAGCCTCTCGATCGACGAGATCAAGCTGCAGTTCGAGGCCAACTTCTTCGGGTGTTTCAGGATGATCCACTCGGTGCTTCCCCAGATGCTGTCCAGAGGCTCAGGACGCATCGTGAACATCAGCTCGGTGCTCGGCAGGATGGGCACACCGTTCAACGGCGCATACGTATCCAGCAAGTACGCGCTGGAGGGACTGAGCGAGTCGCTGAGGGTCGAGGTCAAACCGTTCGGCGTACACGTGTCGCTGGTGGAGCCGGGGCTGTTCGAGACCGACTTCCAGAAGAACCAGCTCTATGCGGAGCGCTCACAGGACTTGGACTCGCCCTACGCGAGCTATGTCGAACGGTACAACAGCCGACACGACCAGTTCGACTGGTTTGCCTCCGACCCTGTCAAGGTCGCTCGGGTCATCGAGAAGGCGATAGTCTCGCGGAATCCATCGTTCAGGTATCCGGTTGGATTGGACGCGTGGCTTGGGATACTCGGAGCCCGGTTCCTGCCCCAGCGACTGTACCACGCGATCCTCGACCGCGTGACGATCGGACGCTGACGCCAGCGCCTAGAGGAGTGAGTGGAGAGGAGCGAGGAGTGAGAGCCTCCCATCCCGGCCTCTGATTAGGACCGGTGCAATCCTCTCGGAGTTCAGGCAAACTGGCTGAAGTCGAACCTGTCCCAGTAGCTGCCCGCGACTTCGTCCTCAAGCTGCCTGAGAGTCCGCCATGGAAAATAGGCAGCCTGCTCCTCTTCCGAAATGTGCCTGAAGTCGGGGTCCCACAGCGAGTCCACGAAGAACGTGAAGTAGTGTCGGTTGAGAAATCGCGGGAGGCGACGCAGCCAGACGGGGTCGAGCGCGTTCTCTTGCCGGTACCCGCTCATGAACGGCTCCATGAAGTAGCCTATGAACTCCTCGCTGTCCATCTTCCGCCCGCCGGTCCACTCGTCGTACTTACCGACTGAGTGGCTGCGCTCCTGGGAGATCACGACGTTGATGATGACCGTCGTGAAGTCCGACAGGAACCAGTCGTAGTGGATGTTGTCGAAGTCTATGGGCCAGAGATCGCCGCCGTGGTGCAGCATGTTCCACTGGTGGACGTCCGAGTGAATGAGGCCGTAGGAGTCGCGGTCGGCGGGCAGCGACAGCAGCCAGTCCTTGATGCGCTGACCGTGGAGCCGCAGTTCGCCGTGCGAGTCCGGCACGCTGGAATCGAGGTGCCAGTCCCGGTTCTCGTGCCAGTGTCTGCGTCGGACTGACTCGTCGGACGGCTCGTAGCTCTTGGTGAGGGCGTGCATCCTGCCAATCACGGCGCCCCACTGCTCGAACAGCTCCGGCGTCCACTCGCGCCAGTCCACCAGGTCGCCGGGAGCTCTTTCGTATGCACTCGCGACGAAGTACCCCGAGTTGGCCTCCAGCGTCTCGACCAGGTTGCCGTCGAGGGACGAGACGGCGCGCGACACGTTCATGCCGTTGTCGGCCAGGTAGTTGGTGAAGTCGATCTCTCCCAGTATCTGCGGCACTCGCCGGTGCGAGCTGTGGGTCAACTTCAGGATGATTGGCCGGGCCGTCGCGACAGGCGAGCCACCCCTGGGGTACTCGTACACGTAGCTGTGGCTCCCCTGGTGGGTCACAGAGCCGGCCCGCATCAGCCCGAACCGCCGTTCAGCGACCGAGCGTACTGCGTCGTCGTAGAGGTGTCCGAACTCTTTCAGCATTTTTTGTGGGTCAGAGGATTGTATCAGTCCACACTTCCATCTCGTGGCTGACAGGCCCCGCCCGTCACACCTACAATTAAGCTGCAAGGCGGCCGGGCGGTCGCTGCCTCTGCCGCGAGCAGGGGGAGAGGAAAGTCCGAGCTCCACCGGACAGGATGCCCGCTAACGGCGGGGCGGGGTGACCCGACGGAAAGTGCCACAGAAACATACCGCTCGCCCCGGCGAGTAAGGGTGAAAAGGCGAGGTAAGAGCTCACCGTCCTGTCAGTAATGATGGGAGCCAGGCAAACCCCATCCGGAGCAAGGCCAAATAGGGGGTGAAGGGCGTCCGGCCCAGCCCCGGGTTGGCCGCTCGAGCCTGCCGGCAACGACAGGCCTAGATGGATGGCCGCCATTCGTCACGGCGAATACAGAACTCGGCTTACAGGCCGCCTTGCGTTTTCTTTCCAGCGTTGTACCCCGTTCCTGCCCACAGAGATCTTTGCGCAACATCGTCGTTCCGGCGGATGCTGGAACCCAGGGTCCGGGTACGAACGACCTAATGGACTACATACGCTACTTAGCCCTCTGGGAGAGGGGGCTATCCTGCGGTCAGCCGAACAGGTATAGGCCGATGAGCTGTACCACATGCTCCCTGGTCAGGAGGTTGCTGAAAAGATAATCGCCAATGGCGGTGACGACTTCGTCCCTGCTGATCGCGCCGTCATGGTCGTCGTCGTAGGGAAGGCCCAACAGTAATCGCGTAGCAGCGGTGTTGCCGATTCCCTCGTAGCTTGCAGCTACTCCGGGGGCGACATCCACGGTCACCACACCGACTGCGTTGGGAGTGACGTCGAAGGTATAGACGAAGTCTCCGTCAATGCCTGCGAAGTTGCCGACTGAGCCGTTGGCGATGTCGATGTCACTCTCGGAGAAGCCGTAGACGGGCTCGCTGAACGTGGCCGTGACGAGAATGGGGGCGTTGAGTCTTACCCGGTAGCTCGGAGAATCGATGCTAGAGTTCAACTTTGTCATGACACAGAAGGGCAGGTTGACCCACTCGAAGTCGTTATTCACAACGCTCCGAAGCACCGCTGGGATGCACCCGGTAAGCTGGTTGAAGCCTAGGTACAGGCTCTTCAGGTTGGAGAGGTTGCCCAACTCTGGTGGAATCGACCCGATGAACTGGTTGTTGCTGAGGGCCAGAACCCTCACGCCGGAGAGGTTGCCCAACTCCGATGGAATGGGTCCGGTGAGCTGATTCCTGTTGAGGAGTAGCCCTTCAAGATTGGATAGACCTCCCAACTCAGCCGGAATCTCCCCACTCAACTGGTTGCTGTGGAGATACAGAAGCGCGAGGTTGGACAGATCTCCCAACTCCGCCGGAATCGGTCCGGTGAGCTGGTTGTGGCCGAGGGACAGGCTCTTCAGGTTGAACAGATCTCCCAACTCCGCCGGAATCTCTCCGCTCAACTGGTTCCCGCTGAGGAGCAGTTGTTCAAGACTGGACAGATCGCCTAACACAGCCGGAATCTCCCCTCTCAACCTGTTTCCCTGGAGGGCCAATTGCGTCAGGTTGGAGACGTTACCCAACTCCGGCGGAATCTCGCCAGTCAGCTGGTTACCGTTGAGGTTCAGCCGTTCAAGATTGGACAGACCTCCTAACACAGTCGGAATCTCCCCTCTCAACGGATTCCCGCTGAGGTTCAGGCCAATCAGGTTGGATAGACTTGCCAGGTCAGTCGGGATCCCTCCGGTCAGCTGGTTGCTGTGGAGGTGCAGCCATTCAAGGCTGGATAGACCTCCCAACTCCGGCGGAATCGACCCGGTCAACTGATTCCTGTCGAGGCCCAGGTGTTCAAGATTGGACAGACCTCCCAATTCAGCCGGGACCTCCCCACTCAACTGATTCCAGCCGAGGCCCAAGTATCCGAGATTGTTGAGACCTCCTAACCCCGGTGGAATCCCCCCGCTCAACTGGTTGTCACTGAGGCCCAGATGTTCAAGATTGGAGAGACCGCCCAATTCAGGAAGTATCTCCCCGCTCAACTGGTTCCCACCGAGGAGTAGCTGTTCCAGTCTGGAGAGGTCTCCCAGCTCAGTCGGTATCTCCCCACTCAGCTTGTTCCGGGCAAGTTCCAGCGTGGTCAAGTTGGACAGACCTGCCAGTTGAGCCGGTATCTCCCCGCTCAACTGGTTGTTACCGAGGAGTAGTTCAACCAGGTTGGCGAGACGACCCATCTGAGCCGGTATCTCCCCACTTAACCTATTCCAGCTAAGAAAGAGCGAAGTCAAGTTGGATAGACTAGCCAGTTCAGTCGGTATCTCCCCACTCAACTGGTTACCCCCTAGCCCCAGTTGACCGAGACTGGATAGGTTGCCCAACTCCGGAGGAATCTCTCCGCTCAACTGGTTGTCACTGAGGGATAGCCATTCCAGTTTGGAGAGGTCTCCCAGCTCAGTCGGTATCTCCCCGGTCAACTGGTTCCTGACAAGGTGCAGTTCTGTCAGGTGGGAAAGCTCTCCCAGTTCAGTCGGTATCCCTCCACTCAACTCATTCCAGCCAAGATACAGGTAGGTCAAGTTGGAAAGACCTGCCAACTCAGTTGGTATCCCCCCGTTCAGCTGATTGCCACCGAGGGATAGCGATTCCAGTTTGGAGAGGTCTCCCAGTTCAGTCGGTATCTCTCCACTCAACTCATTCCAGCCAAGATACAGCGAGGTCAAGTTGGAAAGATTAGCCAGTTCAGTTGGAATCTCCCCACTCAACTGGTTCCAACTAAGGTCGAGTGAGGACAAGCGGGGAAGACTAGCCAGTTCAGTCGGTATCTCCCCACTCAACTGGTTGCGGGAGAGGTCCAGGTCCGCCAGATTGACGAGATCACCCAGTTCAGTTGGAATCTCCCCACTCAACTGGTTCCGACTAAGGTCGAGTGAGAACAAGCGGGGAAGACTAGCCAGCTCAGTCGGTATCTCCCCGCTCAGCTGGTTGCCTCTGAGATCCAGATGCGTTAGTTCGGAGAGATTACCCAGTTCGCTGGGAATTGAACCGTTTAACTGGCCGTTTCGAAGGTTCAGGCCTGCCAGCCTGGACAGACTGCCCCATTGTGGTGGTATCGTGCCGGCCAGTCCTCTGTTACCTAGGTCTATTTCAACTACGCGCAGCGGCGTTTCACTTACGGAGATGCCGACCCAGTCCTCGATGGGAGTGTCAGCGGCCCAGTTAAGAATCGCCGTTCCCGGCAGTGTGTTTCTGGCCCCAAGCAGGACCTCGCAGTCCGCCGCCAGCCCCGTCTCGCCGGGATCGACCGCGCCCTCGCTGATGCAGTCGCTCTGCGCGTCGACCGGGCTGTCAGACCCCCAGAATCCGACGACGAACAAAGCGGCTATCAGCACCGTCAGGAGAAGTTTCATAGAACAGCTCACTCTATGTGGAAGCGACTACTCACACGCCTCATCGTGGCATCTATGCGCCATAGCTGTCCATGTTGGCCTCGATGAATTGATCGACATCATTGAAGAGACTGGCTTCCACTTCCGGGGCCATCTCATCGTCAAGCCTTACTGCCGCCACAACCGGATAGGTAGGCAATCCTGTAACCGCATGCAGAATCTTCGCGTGGTCTGTAGCCCTGAGGACGTCCTCGGTCTGGAGTTGTGCGGGCCACTTGGCAACCCGCGTCTCCGCTTTGTGGAAGCTCGCCCCGTGGGTTGAAACGGGGCGGGCCGTCTTACGTTTAGCCGAACAGGTAGAGGACGATTAGCTGCACCACCTGCTCCCTGGTCAGGAGGCGTGAGAAGAGGTAGTCGTCAATGGCCCTGACGATTTCGTCCCTGCTGATCGCGCCGTCATGGTCGTCGTCGTACGGGAGTCCGAGGATCAGCTGTGCAGCGGCGGTGTTGCCGTTGCTGTCGGAGTCCTCCGCCACGTCTGCGGCGATGTCCACGGTAACCACACCAACGGCGTCTGGGGTCACGTCGAAGGTGAAGACTGTGTCACCGTCGCTGCCGACGAAGTTGGCGACCTCAGCGTTGGCGACCGTGACGTCGCTTGCGGTGAAGCCGTTGATCGGCTCGCTGAAGGTGGCGGTCACGGGAATCGCCGTGCGGAGTCTCACGACCGGCGAACCTGCCGTGGCCGTGCTTACTATGGGCGCATCCCCGCAGAAAGGGAGACCGACCCGATCGAAGTCATTTGACTCCACGTCGTGCAGTGCACTCGGTATGCATCCCGTAAGTTGGTTGCCGCCAAGGAACAGTGCCGTCAGATTAGAGAGATTGCCCAACTCCCAGGGTATCGTCCCGGTCAACTGGTTTCCTTCCAGGTATAGCCATGTCAGGTTTTTCAGAGTGCCAAACTCGTGTGGAATCGAGCCGATCAGCTGGTTGTTGCCCAGCAACAGTACTCTCAGTTTGGAGAGGTTTGCCAATTCGGCTGGAATCTCTCCTGTCAACTCGTTATTGCTGAGGCGCAATTCCTTCAGATTGGAGAGGCTTGCCAGTTCGGTTGGAATCTCGCCGGTCAGATTGTTGTTGTAGAGATGCACTCCCACCAGATTGGAGAGGCTTGCCAGCTCGGTTGGAATCTCGCCGGTCAGCCTGTTGCTACTGAGACTCAAGAACCTCAGGTCTGTAAGGTCCGCCAATTCGGTTGGAATCTCGCCAGTCAAATTGTTTCCGCCGAGGTATAGTTCCCATAGGTTAGTGAGTCTACTCAGTTCAGCCGGGATCTCTTCGGTCAACTCGTTGGCGCCGAGGCGCAGTCTAGTCAGTTTTGTTAGTTCACTCAGTTCAGTCGGGATCTCTCCGGTTAGCCGGTTACCGAAGAGGTCTATGAATGTGAGGTTGGAGAGGCTCCCCAGTTCGGGTGGTACCTGCCCGCTCAACTGGTTACTACCAAGCCACAGCGATTTGAGACTGGATAGGTTGCCCAACTCCGGTGGGATCTCTCCGGTCAACTGATTCCCTCTGAGGTTCAGCCAAGTCAGGTTTGTGAGGTCGCCCAACTCAGGTGGAATCTGCCCGGTTAACTCGTTCCCCCCGAGGTTCAGCCAAGTCAGGTTGGAGAGGTTGCCCAACTCCGGCGGGATCTCTCCGGTCAACTGATTTTGGACGAATTCCAGTCTTGTCAGGTCGGCCAGATCGCCCATTTCGGACGGAATCTTTCCGGTCAACCGATTCTCAAAAAAACGCAGCTCACTGACTCGTCCACCGATATTAGTTCTGACGCCGTACCAATAGTCCATAGGCCAGTCACTCACCCAGTGTGTTTTCTTTAGCCAGTTCATGCCGTCGGTGGTATTGTGGAGTCTGACGAGCACAGCTCGATCTCCAGCATCGTCGCACGAGGATCCTGCGACGGTTTCTATGTTCTGGAACCACGCCTGAAATTCACTATCAATCGGCGCGCACAGTCCACTGTTGAAGGTGAAGTAGAAGCTCGACAGGCTTGTCAGATTGGTGAAGCTGCGAGGAATCTCTCCACTCAGCTTGTTGAGGCTGAGTAGCAATAACCTCAGGTTTGAGAGGTTGCCCAGCTCCGGCGGGATTGGTCCCGTCAGCCGGTTCCACCAGAGATTCAACCTTGTGAGGTTAGTGAGGTTGCCCAGTTCGCTGGGAATCGACCCGGTCAGCTGATTCTCATCGAGCCTCAGTTCAGACAGGTTAGAGAGGTTGCCCAGTTCTGGCGGGACTGTTCCCGTCAACCTGTTTCTCCCGAGATCTAATCTTACGAGGCTTGAAAGGTTGCCCAGTTCACTCGGAATCGACCCGGTCAGCCTGTTGTAGTAGAGCCGCAATTCCGTGAGGTCTGTCAGGTTCCCCAACTCTGGTGGAATTGCCCCGGACAGATAGTTCCGGTCCAGGTGCAGCACTGTCAGGTTTACGAGATCACTTAATTCGATCGGGATATGACCTCCTATGTAGTTTTCACTGAGGTCGAGCACTGACAGGTTAGCGAGACTGCCCAACTCGGTTGGAATCTGCCCATCGAACTCATTGTCGTTCAGGTCCAGCTTAGTGAGGTTAGAGAGGTTGCCCAGCTCGGACGGAATCGGACCATTGAGTCGGCTTCCACTCAGGTCCAGCTCAGTGAGGTTAGAGAGGCTGCCGAGCTCGGACGGAATCCAGCCGCTCAACCTGTTCTCGCTAAGGTCAAGGACTTCTAGTTTGGAGAGGCTGCTCAGCTCGTTCCGAAGTTGGCCGACCAGTGAGCCGACCAGTGCGTTGTGTCCAAGATCTAGGACTGTCAGTTTAGAGAGGTTGTCCAACCCTCTCGGAATCGAGCCGGAAAGCGAATTGTGTCCGAGGTCTAGCCACACCAGGTTGGTGAGGCGATACAACTCAGCAGGAATCCGACCGGTCAGTGCGTTGTTGCTGAGGTCCAGTCCTGTGAGGTTGGAGAGATTGCCCAGTTCAGGCTGTATCGACCCGCGAAGTTCATTCCAACTTAGGTTCAGACCTGTCAGGTTGGGTAGATTTCCTAGTTCACTCGGAATAGACCCGGTTAACTGGTTCCTGCTCAGTAACAGTGATTTCAGGTTGGAGAGGTCACTCAGCTCGCTGGGAATAGGGCCTGTCAACTGGTTGTTTCTCAACGAGAGTGCCGTCAGGCTGGAAAGACCACCCAACTCACCGGGAATCGAACCGGTCAGTCCCATGTCATCCAGAGCGATTCGACCTACTCTCTCCGGCGTACCACCTACGATGACGCCCTCCCAACTCCCGATGGGAACGTCCGCGGCCCAGTTCAGTGTCGCTGTCCCTGCCAGGGTGTCCCTGATGTCGAGCAGGACCTCGCAGTCCGCCGCCAGCCCCGTCTCGCCGGGATCGACCGCGCCCTCGCTGATGCAGTCGCTCTGCGCGTCGACCGGGCTGTCAGGCCCCCACAGTGAAACTATGACCAAGGCGACTATCAGTGCCGTCAGGAGAAGTTTCATAGAACATCTCACTCCATGTGGAAGCCCTATCACACACCCCATCTATGTGGAAGCGACTACTCACACGCCTCATCGTGGCATCTATGCGCCATAGCTGTCCATGTTGGCCTCGATGAATTGATCGACATCATTGAAGAGACTGGCTTCCACTTCCGGGGCCATCTCATCGTCAAGCCTTACTGCCGCCACAACCGGATAGGTGGGCAATCCTGTAACCGCACGCAGAATCTTCGCGTGGTCTGTAGCCCTCAGGATGTCCTCGGTCCGGAGTTGTGCGGGCCACCTGGTAACCCGCGTCTCCGCTTTGTGGAAGCTCGCCCCGTGGGTTGAAACGGGGCGGGCTGTTTTGCGTTTAGCCGAACAGGTAGAGGGCGATGAGCTGCACCACCTGCTCCCTGGTGAGGAGGCCTCCGAACAGGTAGTCGCCGATGGCCGTGACGACTTCGTCCCTGCTGAGAGCGCCATCGTGGTCGTCGTCGTAAGGGAGTCCGAGGATCAGCTGTGCAGCGGCGGTGCTGCCGTTGCCGTCGGAGTCCTGCACTGTATTGGCAGCGATGTCCACGGTCACGACGCCGATGGCGTTAGGTGTCACGTCGAATGTAAAGACGGAGTCTCCGTCTCTGCCGGCGAAGTTGGCGGCTGAGCCGTTGGTGACATCTATGTCGCTCTCGGTGAAGCCGTAGACGGGTTCGCTGAACGTAGCGGTCACGGTGATTGCCTTGTGGAGTCTCACGATGGGTGTAACTGCGGTGGCCAAGCTTACCTTCGGCACTTCTCGGCAGAACGGGAGGCCAACCCGGTTGAAGTCATTGGACTCCACAGCCTGCAATAGATCAGGTATGCATCCTGTCAGCTTGTTGTTGCGGAGGAACAGCCCCTCCAGGTTGGAGATGTTGCCGAGTTCCGGTGGTATCGTTCCGGTCAACTGGTTGTCCCTGAGACTCAGCCATGTCATCTCCGAGAGGTCCCCCAACTCTGGTGGAATCGGCCCGGTCAGCTGGTTGATACGCAGATGCAGCCCCTTCAGACCGGATAGATCGCCCAACTCTGGTGGAATCGGCCCAGATAACTGGTTATCCGACAGGTAGAGTCCGCTGACCCTACCGTTCCCGTCGTTGGTGACGCCGTACCATTCCCTGATTGGTCGGTTGCTCAGCCAGTTGGAATTGTTCTCCCAGCTCGCGCCATTGGTCGTGTTGTAGATCTGGGCCAGCACAGCCCTGTCCTCCTGGGAGTCCTGCGGTGCGCAGCTGCTGCCGTCGAAGCCAGGCAGACTTCCCAACCATGCCTGGAACGCGTTGTCTATAGGGGCGCAAAGGCCGGCGTTGTTCAAGAAAGTCAGCCTCTCCAGCGAAGTCAGCCCAGTGAAGCTGCCTGGAAGCTCGCCCGTCAACTGGTTATTCCAGAGATACAGTTCAGTCAGGTTGGACAGTCCGCCCAACTGTATGGGAAGGGTTCCTATGAGTTGATTGCCTCCGAGGCTCAGTATTTCCAGATTGGTCAGGCTGCCCAATTGTGTTGGAATCGAGCCCGTCAACTGGTTGCCTTCAAGATCCAGCCTGGTTACTCGACCCTCATCGTCTGTGGTGACGCCGTACCAACTCCTCATTGGCTGGTCGCTAAGCCAGTTGGTGTTGTATTCCCAGTTCGCGCCGTCGGTGGCCCTGTATAGGTTGGCGAGTACATCCCGGTCGGCGGCAAAGTCACAAGGATCACCCCTGGCGTTCTGCATGGGCTGGAGCCATGCCTGGAATTCGTCATCGGTCGGTGCGCACAGCCCCGCGTTGTACCGGAAGAAGAAGTTCGTCAGGCTGGTCAGATTTAGGAAGCTACGAGGAATCTCACCCGTGAGCTGGTTCCTGCTGAGGTACAGCGTTGTAAGGTTGGACAGGTTACCCATCTCAGGAGGAAGCTCACCGGTCAATTGATTATCGCCAATGTACAGCACCATCAGGTTGGAGAGGTCGCCAAGCTGAGCGGGGATCGGACCCGTCAACTGGTTCCTGCTGAGTCTCAGTGTCTCCAGGTTAGACAGACTGCCCAACTGAACGGGGATCGGACCGCTCAACCGGTTAACCGAGAGGCGCAGTCCTGTGAGGTTGGTCAGATTCCCCAGTTCTCCGGGGATCGAACCGCTCAACTGGTTCTTGGTGAGTTCCAGTCCTGTGAGATTGGTCAGGTTGCCCAGTTCTCTGGGGATCGAACCGCTCAACTGGTTTTCGGCGAGCCACAGCGACTCTAATTCGGTGAGAGCGCCCAGCTCCCGCGGTATTGGTCCACTCAACTGGTTGTGGGCGAGCCACAGTTCTGTCAGGCTGGAGAGGTTGCCCAGTTCTGTCGGTATCGGTCCGCTCAGCTGGTTGTAGTCGAGGTGCAGTTGCCACAGGTTGGACAGGTTGCCCAGTTCTGTTGGTATCGGTCCGCTCAACTGATTCACACGGAGGTCCAGCCTCCACAGGATGGCCAAGCTGCCCAGTTCTCTGGGAATTGGGCCACTCAACTGGTTCCAATCGAGCTCCATCTGCCTCAGGTTGGCCAGGTTGCCCAGTTCTGTCGGTATCGGTCCGCTTAGCTGGTTATGAGAGAGGTCCAATTCCCACAGGTTGGAGAGACTGCCCAACCGGGTTGGTATCTGCCCCGTCATCTGGTTACGTCGCAGGTCCAGTTCCACCAGACTGGAGAGGTCTCCCAACTCAGCCGGAATCTCTCCGCTTAACTGGTTCCTGTCCAGGTGCAGCCAACGAAGGTTGGAGAGATTGCCCAGTTCTGTAGGAATCGGGCCGCTCAACTGGTTAATCTGAAGGCGCAGTACTGTCAGGTTGGATAGATTACCCAGTTCCGGTGGAATTGACCCGCTCAACTGATTGTTGCCCAGGCTCAGCCATTGGAGGTTGGAGAGACCTGCCAGTTCGACCGGTATCGGTCCGGTCAACCGGTTGCCCCAGAGTTCCAGCGTTCTCAGGTTGGAGAGGTCTGCCAGTTCGACCGGTATCGACCCGCTCAGCTGGGTCTGGCCGAGGTCCAGCGTTCTCAGGTTGAAGAGGTCTGCCAGTTCGGCCGGTATCTCTCCACTCAACTGGTTGTCCCAGAGTTCCAGCGTTCTCAGGTTGGAGAGGTCTGCCAGTTCGACCGGTATCTCTCCACTCAACTGGTTGGCCCCGAGATCCAACTCTTCCAGGTTGGAGAGACTGCCCAGTTCTGTCGGTATCGGTCCGGCCAACTGGTTGCTCCAGAAGTTCAGTGCCTTCAGGTTGGAGAGGTCTGCCAGTTCGACCGGTATCGACCCGGTCAACTGGTTGTAGGCGAGGTCCAAGTCTTCCAGGTTGGAGAGACCTCCCAGGTCACCGGGGATCGTACCGCTCAGCTGGTTATACGAGAGGTCCAGTTTTGTGAGGTTGGACAGGTTGCCGAGTTCGCTGGGAATCTGCCCTGTCAACTGGTTTCCATCGAGGTCCAGATCTGAGACTCGGCCCTGATCGTCTGTGGTGACACCATACCAGGTACCCATTGGCCGATCGCTGAGCCAGTTGGTGTTGCCCTCCCAGTTCGCGCCGTTCGTGGCGTTGTATAGATCGACGAGGACGTCCCGGTCTCGGGCGAAGTCACAGGAGTATCCGTCGAATTGTTCTATACCCTGAAGCCATGCCTGAAAGGCTTCATCACTGGGTGCGCACAGCCCTGCGTTGTCATAGAAATAGAAGGTCGACAGGCTGGTCAGACTGGTAAAGCTGCGGGGAATCTCGCCCGTCAGATGGTTGCTGTCGAGCCATAGTCCTGTGAGGTTGGACAGGTTACCCAGTTGTGGGGGAATCGAACCCGTCAACTGGTTCGTACTGAGGTCCAGACCTGTCAGGTTGGAGAGGTCTCCCAGTTTGCTGGGGATTGGGCCGGTCAGCTGGTTACCCCAAAGGCTCAGTCCAGTCAGATTGGACAGATTGCCCAGTTCGCTGGGAATCTCCCCGCTCAACTCGTTGATGCTGAGGTATAGCCACTCCAAGTTCGACAGGTCACCCAGTTCGCTGGGGATTGGGCCGGTCAGCTGGTTACCCCAAAGGCTCAGTTCAGTCAGATTGGACAGATTGCCCAGTTCGCTGGGAATCTCCCCGCTCAACCCGTTCTCTTTGAGGTCCAGCCTTGTAAGGCCCGCCAGATTTCCCAGTTCCCTGGGAATCGTACCACTCAGCCCCGCGCTAGACGCTACTTCAGTCACACGCATTGGCGTTCCACCCACATCGATCCCGTCCCACTCATCGATGGGAACGTCCGCGGCCCAGTTCAGTGCCGCCGTTCCTGCCAGGGTGTCCCTGACCTCGAGCAGGACTTCGCAGTCAGCTGCCAGTGCCGTCTCGCCGGGATCGACCGCGCCCTGGCTGAGACAGTCGCTTTGAGCGATGACAGAGCCGTCAGACCCCAACAGTCCAACGACGATCAGGGCGGCTGTCAGTACCGCCACATGGCGTTTCATCGAACATCTCACTTTGGTTGGAAGCGACTGCACACGCGGCTCATCGTGGAATGTGTGTGCTATGGCTGTCTGTAACAAGCGAACGCTGCATGTCTTGTTCATCCGAAGAGGAAGAGGGCGATGATCTGCACTACTTCGTCCCTGGTGAGTAGGCCGTCGAGCAGGTAGTCGTCGATGGCCGTGATGACCTCGTCCCTGCTGAACGAGCCATCGTGGTCGTCGTCGTATGGAAGTCCGAGCGTCAGCTGTACAGCCGCCGTGTTGGCTTCACCATCGGAGTCCTGAGCCACGCCGGCTGCTATGTCCACGGTCACCACGCCGATGGCGTTCGGAGTCACGTCGAAGGTGAACACCGAGTCGCCATCGCTGCCTGAGAAGTTACCGGCTGAGCCGTTCGCCACGGTGATATCGCTTACGACAAACTGATTGACCGGCTCGCTGAAGGTGGCAGTCACGGTGATCGGCGAGCCAATCCTCACCCGGTAGCTCGCAGAGTCGACGCTAGAGCTCAACGTTGTCATGACACAGGTCGGCAACCCAAGTTGATCGAGGTCGCTAAATGCAACGCTCTGTAGGGTTGATGGAATGCACCCGGTGAGCTGGTTGTCGCGGAGGAACAGTCCCTCCAGGTTGGATAGGCTCCCCAACTCCGGCGGAATCGGTCCGCTCAATTGGTTGCCAGCGAGGTCCAGCAACGTCAGATTGGTGAGCTCGCCCAACTCGGGTGGTATATGCCCGCTCAGCCGGGCCCCGTCGAGGCGCAGCCGGGTTACTCGCCCCTGTTCGTCTGTGGTGACGCCGTCCCACTCTCCCATAGGCAGGTCGCTCAGCCAGTTCGTGCTTTCTCGCCAGTTCGCACCGTCCGTGGTGTTGTAGAGTCCGACGAGCACGGCCCGATCTGGCGCGAAGTCGCAAGCTAAGCCCAAAACGTGCTCTACGGCCTGAAGCCAATCCCGGAACTCGACGTCGGTTGGTGCGCACAGCCCCGCGTTGTCCGAGAAATAGAAGGTCGATAGACTGCTCAGATTCGTTAAGCTGCCCGGAACCCGCCCGGTCAACTGGTTCCCTTTGAGCCACAGCCCTGTGAGGTTGGACAGTTGGCCCAGTTCACTGGGAATCGGACCAGTCAACTGATTTCTGCTGAGGGCAAGTTCTTCCAGGTTGGAGAGATTGCCGAGTTGTGTTGGGATCTGTCCACTCAGCTCGTTGTCGTTTAGGTCCAGTTGCACGAGGTTGGAGAGACCTCCCAACCCAGTTGGGATCTGTCCGCTCAACTGGTTGTATCCGAGTTCAAGGTTCTCCAGGTTGGAGAGATTGCCGAGTTGTGTTGGGATCGTCCCTGTCAGATTGTTGTAGTGGAGCGACAGTCCTGTGAGGTTGGAGAGGTTACCCAACTCGACGGGAATCGAACCTCTGAACTGGTTAATGTGGAGGTAAAGTATCTCCAGGTTGGCGAGGTCTCCCACTGCAGTCGGAATTTCACCGTTCAGATGGTTGTGCCCGAGGTCCAGGAAGGTCAGATTGGATAGATTGCTCAACTGCACGGGGATTGTGCCCGTCAGCTGGTTGCCGCTGAGATTCAGATCCGCGATGTTGGTGAGGTCTCCCAGCTCGCTGGGAATGGTCCCTGTCAGCTCGTTGCTTGAAAGCCATAGTAATGTGAGGTTGGAGAGGTTACCCAACTCGTTGGGAATCGTCCCTGTCAATTGGTTACTGCTGAGGGCCAGTAGCTGCAAGCCGGAGAGGTTGCCGAGTTGTGTTGGAATCGTCCCTGTCAGATCGTTGTTATAGAGCCACAGTTCTGTGAGCTTGGTGAGATTACCCAATTCTCTGGGAATAGTCCCCGTCAACAGATTTTCACTGAGGTCCAGGTATCTTAGTTCGGAGAGGTTTCCCAGTTGTGTTGGAATGCTCCCAGTCAACTGATTGACTGAGAGGCTCAGGTATCTCAGTTCGAAGAGATTGCCCAGTTCGGTCGGTATCTGCCCTGACAACCGGTTGTTGGAGAGGTTCACATATGCCAGACGAGTCAGGTTGCCCAATTGTGGTGGAATCGTACCTGTCAACTCGTTATCGCCGAGGTGCAGCGCCGTGAGACTGGACAGGTCGCCTAGTTCAGTGGGAATCGTGCCGGTCAGCCGGTTGCTGCGGAGGTCCAGTCCTTGCAAGCCGTCGAGTTCACCGATTTCACTGGGGATCGTGCCATTCAGTCCTGCGCTAGACGCTACTTCAGTCACACGCATTGGTGTTCCACCCAAGTCGATGCCTACCCAGTCTTCGATGGGAACGTCCGCGGCCCAGTTCAGTGTCGCCGTTCCTGCCAGGGTGTCCCTGATGTCGAGCAGGACTTCGCAGTCAGCCGCCAGTGCCGTCTCGCCGGGATCGACTGCGCCCTCGCTGACGCAGTCGCTCTGCGCGTCGACCGGGCTGTCAGGCCCCCAGAATCCGACGACGAACAAAGCGGCTATCAGTATCGTCGGGAGAAGTTTCATATAACATCTCACTCTATTTGGAAGCCACTTCACGCACGCCTCATCTATTTAGAAGCCACTACTCACACGCTTCATCGTGGCATCTATGCGCCATGGCTGTCCATTAGTGATAGTCTCGATAGTGAATGCCCAACTGACAGCCACATCGAAGTACGATATAATGCACATGAAGAGATTTGAGACGATCTTCGACGAAACTGGAGTATAGCGTCGACCTTGAATCGAGAGACCGAGCCAAGATACGGAAGCCAGAACAGAGGTGTCTATTTCCTGTATCTCGCACTCACCGCGACGCAGATGCTTGGCGGCGGGATTGTGCTCTACAGAGGATCGGATCGCGCCTGGAACGACTGGGACTTGTGGGTCCATCTATGGACCAACCTGTCCTACATCGCGATCACGGCGGCTGCGGTCTCCATCTGCGTTACCGAGTTGGGAGGTTACATAGTGATTCTGGCCAAGGACTTCGACAGATGGCTCACACGTAAACGTGAGGAACAGCAGCGTAAGCGCGAGGAGCAGCAGGAAAGGCGCGACGAGAGAGTTCGCCAGGAAGTTTACCAGCTTGTTTCCGAGTGGAATGATCGGCGGCTAGAGGCCGAGCGACGTGGCGAGCCCTTTAATGAGCCGCCTCCCGGTGTCAATAGCGCGGACTCCCCATGATCGCGATGTGTGCGACCTCTTCCAGCCAGTTCTATCGCGGTTCCCGGGGCCTCAGATCCGCAGATTCAAGCTGATACCATAGTGCGGAATCTTCATCGCTGGCCTCGATGAATCGATCGACATCATTGAAGAGACTGGCTTCCACTTCCGGGGCCATCTCATCGTCAAGCCTTACTGCCGCCACAACCGGATAGGCTTCCAGCCCCGTAACCGCACGCAGAATCTTCGCGTGGTCTGTAGCCCTGAGGACGTCCTCGGTATCCGCGGTATAGGAAGCCTCAACCGCAATGTAGAACTTTGGGTCGGTATCTCCGTCGGCATATAGGTCCCTGACTCCCATTATCATGTCGGGGCGTCGGAAAGTCCTCAATGCCCTTGGGCGAAGCTCGAGCGCCTCCAGCACGTCGGCGTTCTCTCTCAGCCACGCCGCCAGCTCGGACCGGGAGACATGGCTCGTTTCGCTCGACGCAATGCCGTACAGACCGGCGAATAGATCAGCAATATCAAGGTCTTCTTTGCTCACCGCGCTCTGCGCGTAGTTGCCGCGAAAGCTGGACTGGGCCCTGATCTCTACCCTGAACGCTTCACCCAACCCGTCGATATCGCTCTTCACCACCTTGACGTCTCCCTCGATGTCGTCCAATCGCCGTTCCACCTGATCTAGCCGCCGATTGGTTGCTCTGGCGTGTTCGAGCAGTGCGGAGATACCTTGTGGCACTGCAAGCAGTTCCGCCGTCAGCAGTTCCCGCCTGATCGTAGCACGGAAATCGGGGTTCTCACGGAGAACCCTGATCAAGTCGTCTGAAATTGCGAAACGCATTTTGCGCCTTTATCACACGTCTCCGACTTACGCTGCGGCCTGCCACCCGCCTGACCGCATTTCGACGCGAGCAAAGAGGGCCATAAGGCTTAGCCACCTTAGCCCTTTCCCGTAATTCCGATTTCCCCTTGACGCACTCGTAATCACTCCTTAATATGCCTTCAATAAGTACATCCGTTCTATTATCTTCGACACACAGGGAGTGTCACCAGATGAAGTCCACCCCAAACACACTACAACAGATCGTCCTGGAGGAGACCGACGACGGCCTGAAGGTCGTCCGGTTCCTCGTGGACGTGATGGACGCTGAGATAGAGGGCGTCAAGGTCGCCGACCGCACCGGCGCGGCCCGAGAGCTGCTCGACCGCTGCTTCGGAAGGCCGTTCACCGCCACCGACCGCTCGTCCGAGTTCTCGGACGATACAGACAACGCCTCCGACATGCTCATCGACAGGATCCTGCGGGTCATCGACGAGACCGCGCTCGACGAGGGGGAGGCCGCCGATGACTGAAGCAATCGCCAGGATCAGACTGATGGAAACTCTGTCGGCGCTTCCCCAGGACAGGCGCAGGCGGATTCTTGCGGAGATGATCGACCTGCGGGGCGAGTCCGCCGTGGCGGCCCTGCACATGTGGCCTCTATGGGCGCGCGACACTCAGATCGCGCCTCCGGGCGACTGGTCGGTGTGGCTGCTGATGGCCGGTCGCGGCTTCGGCAAGACTCGCACCGGCGCGGAGTGGGTGCGCGCTCGCGTCGAGTCCGGCACAGCGAAGCGCATCGCGCTCGTCGCCAGGACTCCCGCTGACGTCCGCGACGTGATGATCGAGGGCGACTCCGGTCTGCTGAGCGTGTGCCCTCCGTCGAACAGGCCCAGGTACGAGCCGACCAAGCGTCGGCTCACGTGGCCCAACGGCGCGTTCGCGCTGGCGTTCTCCAGCCACGAGCCGGACCAGCTCCGCGGGCCGCAGTTCGACGCCGCCTGGTGTGACGAGCTTGCAAGCTGGGAGTACCCGCGCGAGACGTGGGACAACCTCATGTTCGGACTGCGACTGGGCCAGAGGCCGCAGTGCGTGGTCACCACGACTCCGAGGCCAATCGAGCTCCTGCGCGAACTGGTGGACCGCGACGACGTGCACGTTACACGCGGGTCGACGTATGAGAACCGCCGGTTCCTCGCGCCGAGCTTCCTGAACCAGATCGAGCGCCGCTACCAGGGCACCGACACCGGACGCCAGGAGATTTTCGCCGAGCTTCTTGAAGAGGCCGAGGGCGCGCTGTGGCGTCGCGACTGGATCGACCACGCCGAGACCGTCTCCGACCTCAACCGGATAGTCGTCGCGATAGACCCGGCGATGTCGTCTAGGCCTGACAGCGCCGAGACCGGCATCATCGTCGCCGGCACCGACGCCGACCTGCGAGGCTACGTGCTCGAGGACGGCTCTGGGAGGATGACACCCGACGAGTGGGCGCGGCGCGCAATAGACCTGTTCGACCGCCACTCTGCGGGCCGCATCATTGGCGAGCGCAACAACGGCGGCGACCTCGTCGGCAGCGTACTCAAGACCGCCTCGGGCGGTCGCACGCTCCCGATCAGGCTAGTTAGCGCCAGCGTGGGCAAGTACGCCCGCGCAGAGCCGGTGGCCGCGCTCTACCAGCAGGGCCGCGTTTCCCACGTCGGCTCGTTCCCGCAGCTCGAAGACCAGCTTTGCACCTGGGAGCCGGGTTCGTCGACGTCCCCGGACCGCATGGACGCGCTCGTATGGGCCCTCAGCGACCTCATCACCGACCGCAGAATCACCAAGATATGGGTCTAGGGAAGCCGCGCGAGAAGGCTCAGGAAAGTTCCCCCTCTCCCTCAGGGAGAGGGCTGGGGTGAGGGTGAAAGCTCGAATACCAACCCCTTCAGCCCGCCAGCGGAGAAGGAACCCTGGAACACCCCACAGCGGAGGCATCATTGAACACCGACAGCAAAACAGAAAGAAGAGAGCCGATATTCTGCGACGACTGCGGCCAGGAGAAGATGGCCGAGCTCCGCAACGGCAAGATCGTCATCGTGGACAGACGCCACGGCCGGCAGCACGTAGCCATCGTGGACGTGATCAAGATAGGCAACCGGGTGAGAAGTGCAGGGACTAGCCGGAAGTAGCCCCCGTCACTCACACAGAAGGTGAGCCAATTCCTCGTCGTTCCGGCGAAGGCCGGAATCCAGAGGGGCCGGGTGGTGAGTGGGTGGTTTGGAATTAGAACCTTTTCACCCTCACCCCAGCCCTCTCCCTGAGGGAGAGGGGGTTGTGGGCCCCTCCACAGAAAGGAACAGCAACATGACCAACGTAATTGACAAGATGATAGACAGGTTTAGCTGGATTCTGCCGGCGTTCATGTACATGAAGCTGCAGCGCCTCCATTTGCGCACGGACGGCCGCGCTTCCGCTGAGTCGTCGCTCGCAGCGTTGACCGGTGGGGACGACTGGGCTCCGAGCCACTATGCCGCGTACTTTGCGACCTCGGCTCCGGTGTATTCGGCGGTCCGGCTGCGCGCCGACGCGGTCTCGAGGCCGCCCCTCAGGGTGTACCGGCGAGTCACGGCCGCCGGCGAGCGGCGCCGCGAGTGGGTCGGTCCCGAGCATCCTGCACAGCGGCTTCTCGACAGGGTGAACCCGCACTGGACCGGAGGCGACTTCTGGCGCGCGACCGAGACCTACCTGAACCTCTGGGGAGTGGCGTACTGGTCGGTCGATCGCGACGACCTCGGAATGCCGGTCGAGCTTTGGCCGCTGCGTCCCGACCGCGTCCGGCTCGTGCCCGACGACAACGAGTACATCCGCGGCTACCTCTACACCGCACACTCGGGCGAGCAGGTCGCGTACGCCGTTGACGAGATCGTGCGTCTACGCTACTTCAACCCGCTCGACGAGTACGGGGGACTGTCCCCGATCGCTCCGGTGCGGCTGACGCTCGACATGGGCCGCGACGCGCTGGTGAGCAACAGGTCCGGGCTCGCCAACGACGGCTCCCCCGGTGTGGTGATACACACCGAGGACAACCCGTCCGAGGAGGACATCAAGGCACTGATCGAGAAGTGGGAGTCGCGGTTCAGCGGCCCCCTGAACAGGCTCCGCCCGGTCGTGCTCAGCGCTGGCATGGAGGCGTCGCAACTGGGCTTCTCCCCTAAGGACATGGAGTACATCGGCGCCCTTCGCTGGACGGTCGAAGACGTCGCCCGCGTGTTCAACGTGCCCAAGCCGCTGCTGCACGACCTGGAGCGTGCGACCTACTCGAACATCGAGACCGCGCGCCGGATGTTCTGGGAGACGTGCATCGTGCCCGAGCTGCGCTTCTTCGAGGAGAAGCTCACCGAGAACCTGCTGCCCATGTTCGGGGACGGCTCCCTGGTGGCCGAGTTCGACACGTCGACCATCGAGGCGCTGCGCGAGTCGGAGTCCGAGCGCGCCAGGCGCATCCAGATCTACGTCTCCGAGGGCATCATAACCCCAGACGAGGCTCGTGCCGAGCTCGGCCTGGGGCAAATGGAGGCGTCCGGGTGAAGGCTGGAGACGTTAATCCCCACGGCTACTCGTCGTTCCGGCGAAGGCCGGAACCCAGAGAAGTTTGGGTGCTTCCTAATAAACTGAGATCATCCCTTTCACCCTCACCCCAACCCTCTCCCTTAGGGAGAGGGGGTCATGGACTTCTCTCAGCCAATTATTCCGAGTTTAGCGATCTTATCCCCTCACCATAAACTCCCTAATTTCCCTATAACCATGCACATGGACCCGATTCTCAACCCCTTTGCGCCCGGCGCGGGCACTCCCCCTCCTGAACTGGCGGGGAGGGACGAACTGCGTGAGACGGCCAGGATCGCCCTGGAACGCGCGAGGATCGGGCGTCCGTGCAAGAGCCTCATCATGGTGGGGCTGCGCGGCGTTGGCAAGACGGTGCTGCTGGACAGGATTCTCGCTGACGCCGAGAACGGAGGCATCGTCACGCTCCGGATCGAGGCGCCGGAGAGCCGGTCGCTGCCATCCACGCTCGCGCCACAGCTCCGACTGGCGCTGCTGAGGCTCTCGAACCGGGACGCCGCAAGGCATCTGGCAAATCGCGCCCTCAGGGGCCTCGCCGGATTCGCGGGCGCACTGAAGGTCAAGTACCACGACATCGAGGTTGGCCTCGACTTCGAGCCCGAACCCGGTCTCGCCGACAACGGCGACCTCGAAGCAGACATGCAGCAGCTGTTCGAGGCGGTCGGCGCAGCGGCAAGGGCGGACGGCACATGCGTCGCACTGTTCGTCGACGAGATCCAGTACGTGAAAGATGACCAGCTCGCCGCGCTCATTACCGCGCTTCACCGGACGTCACAGCGACAGCTTCCGGTCTTAATGGTCGGCGCAGGTCTGCCGCAGGTGCGGGGACGGCTGGGCAGGGCGAAGTCGTACGCTGAAAGGCTGTTCGACTTTC
The DNA here is from genome assembly GCA_965116415.1 of Dehalococcoidia bacterium. GTDB lineage: Bacteria > Chloroflexota > Dehalococcoidia > Lucifugimonadales > UBA1123 > VXRN01. The sequence goes on along the minus strand of OZ220693.1, from coordinate 2,357,131 downwards.
CCGAGATCGGCGCGCTGTCAAGCAAAGACGCCAGGCTGGCGATCTCTAAGCCTGCGGAGTCCGAGGGGGTCGAGATCGAGCCGCAGGCGCTCGACGCCATCGTCTCCAGGACTCAGCGCTACCCGTACTTCCTGCAGGAGTGGGGAAAGCGCGTGTGGGACGTCGCAGGCTGCTCGCCCATCACTATGAGGGACGTCGAGACGGCGTCAGAGCAGGCAGAGGCCGCGCTGGACGAGAGCTTCTTCCTGGTCAGGTTCGACAGGCTCACCCAGACAGAGAAGAAGTACCTGCGCGCGATGGCCCACCTCGGCCCTGGACCTCACCGATCGGGCGACATAGCCAGTGTGATGGGCCGTCCCGTGACCTCGCTCGCGCCTATCCGCAGCCAGCTAATCGGCAAGGGCATGATTTGGAGTCCGAGCCACGGAGACACCGCGTTCACCGTCCCAATGTTCGACGAGTTCATGCGCCGCATAGTGCCGGGGGCGTAGGGGCGTAGCGGTATCGGCTGCCCACAGATTCGCAATCCACTCGCCTCCTACTCCCCACGCAGGCGCCGCACCTCAGCCTCGAGTTCGGACAAGCGAGCTTCAGCCTCGATCCGACCGGTACGTTCCCGCTCCGCCAGTGCTTCAGCGTCGATCCGACCGGTATGCTCCTCCTCGTGGCTCATGAGCCAGCGTCCTGCAACAGGGTCCCAGAAGCGAAGCTCACCGTCATCCCACCACAGGTCCAGATTCAGAGCCTCGCTGTGGCACCATACACCGCCCTCGCTCTCGCGGCGCAGCTCCAACCGCCGGTACTCGCCATCCACCAGACGCTCGCCCACCAGCGGCTCACCGTAGAAGTCACCGCCCGTCTCGTCGTAACGCCAGTACTCTGACACTCCCAACTCGGCGTACAGGTCGCGCTTGCTGCCCAGGTCCCTGGATGCGGTACTGGAAGAGCCTATCTCCAGGACGAAGTCGGGAGCCTTGCCAACCTCCCAGACGAGATAGACGTTGTTGCGCTCTATGGACTCCAGCGACTCCTCTGACAGGCCAAGCACAACGTAGCAGTCAGGCGACACTGAACGCCGGGGGTTGCCCTCGACGTAGTAGATGAAAGTGTCCCCGTTCACTCTCGCGCCCAGTATGTTCTTGAAGTGGACCTGTAGGATGCTCAGTATCCTGACGTACAGCGGCGCTTGGTACTCTCCGTCGGGCAAAGGCATTCCGTCCGTTTCTGGATAGACGATCGCGGTGGCGCCCCTGGTGGTCATGGACTCCTCCTTGCTTACTGCGATTTTATCACAGCGCCAGGGACAGCCTTCTGAAGACGAACGAGCCTGGACACTGTCCCGAATTAGTAGGCAGCCCTGCGTGAGTCGCTCCTCCCACCTCTGGATACCGGCCTTCGCCGGCATGACGAAACTGATGGATCTGCTCGAAGCCGGCATCGATCACTTCATCGACCTCACCGAGGCTAAGGAGCCTCTGGAACCGTACGACCAGATCGTCAAGGAGGAAGCCCGTCTCTTGGGGAAGGAAGTCCAGTGGGAGCGGCATCCGATCGTCGATGTGTCCATTCCCGAGAGCCCCGAACAGATGACTGGGATACTAGACACCATCGACGCGGCCCTGGACAGCGGCGACACCGTCTACCTCCACTGCTGGGGAGGTGTCGGACGCACCGGGACAGTAGTCGGCTGCTGGCTGGTTCGCCACGGACTGACGGGAGACGATGCGCTGGCACAGGTCGCCGAGTGGTGGAGTGGAATGGCGAAGGCCCGCTGGGGCCGCAGCTCCCCGGAGACGTCTCAACAGCGGGAGTATGTACTAGGCTGGAGAGAGCCGACGAATCGGGAGACAGCGATATGAGCGAGATAACTCCCAGAGAACGCTTCCGCGGCTGTCTTCTGGGTCTGGCGACCGGTGATGCTCTTGGGACGCCGCTCGAGTTCAAGCATCCTGGAACGTTCGAGCCCATTGACGACATGATTGGCGGAGGACCGTTCCGACTGGAGGCCGACCAGTGGACCGATGACACCTCGATGGCGACAGCCTATACGAACATGCTCAGCGGTCTCGGTCGGACGATGACTAAGTAGTTGTCTTAGCAGCTACGCAATCAGGTGAGAGCCCCTTCCTGGTCATGTTCGACGAGTTCATGCGCCGCATAATGCCTGGGGCGTAGCCAGTCAGCCGATATGGGTTGCCCATATTTTATTAAATGGGTAATATGTAAACTATGAAGACCACTCTCGACATCCACGATGAGCTATTGACCCGGGCGAAGCGGCACGCGAGGGAGACCCGTCGTCCACTTCGGGCGGTAGTCGAGGAGGGTCTCAGACTGGTACTCTCTCAAGAGCCTCGTCCCGAACACTATGTACTGCCGGACCACAGCTACGGTGGACCAGAGATTCATGATCCCCTGGCCTCCTACACTTGGGCTGAGCTCCGCGACATCATCTACGGCGTTGATTCTGGACATTGATCGCGGTTGACACCAACATACTCGTCTATGCCCATCGAAGTGACTCGCCGTACCATTCTGAGGCAGCCTCTCTGATCGCGTCTCTGGCAGAGGGCGAGATCCCATGGGCCATACCATGGCCATGCTGCTACGAATTCCTCAGTGTGGTGACGAACCGGCGTATCTGGGGTGACAGTGTAACTCCTGTGTCGCGAGCCTGGCAGCAGATCACCGTCTGGACAGACTCGCCCTCCAACAGGCTCATCGGGGAGACTGGTGGCTTCCTTGAAGTTCTGCACAGATTCGTCGACAGGCCCCATGTCTTGGGACCGGTGGTCCACGATGCCCGCGTGGCGGCGATTTGTGTGGCTCACGGAGTCGAGGTGTTGCTTACCAAGGACAGAGACTTCTCGCTATTTCCTGAGTTGCCGACACGCGACCCGATTCGCATGGCGTAAGCGCCTGGGGCCTTCCTCACGTTGACCCATCGGCATCCTCCCCGTCCTCCGGCTTCATCAGCAGCGCGGGCAGGATGGCGACCAGGGACAACACCCCTGCGATTGTGAAGAGGTCCTGGAACACGGTGACGCCGGCGTTGAGCAGAATGGCCTGGGTCTCGTCGAAGGAACCGGCGGGCGCGAAGTCGGCGGTGAGGCTGTAGAAGCGCTCAATGCCCCAGGCGGATAGGGTCGCCAGTCCCAGCGCCATACCGACCATTCGCGATGCGGTGATAAGTGAGGCCGCAGTCCCCCAGTAGTCGCTTGGCGCGGCGCTGAGAGCGCTGACGCCTATGGGCGGGATGACCAGCCCAAACCCAAACCCCGCCACCACCAGGGGCAGGGTCAGCGTGAGTTCATCCACCTCCCTATCCCAGCCGCTCATGACCAGCAGTCCCGCTCCCATGCACACGAGTCCGGCTATGCACACCGGTCTCACGCCGACCCAGCGAAGCAGGTAGCCTCCGGCGATCGCGCCAACCGGTATTGCGGCAGTGAGGCGTACGAGGTGGAGCGCGCTCACAAGGGCGCTCTTCTCCATGACGGTGGCTGCCATGAGGGGGACGCAGACCAGCCCCATTACCAGGGCGACTCCCACCAGGAACTGGGTGATGTTGGACGATATGAACGCCCGCGAGGTGTACAGGAACGAGGCCAGAAGCGGCTGGACCGCCCGTCTCTCCAGAACGACCAGCACACCCACGAGGAACACTCCCGCGAGCACCGCCAGGTATGGGTAGACGGACTCGGCTGTGAAGATACCCCTCTGGGCCAGCGCGAGAGAAAGAACGGTAAGCGCAGCCCCCAACACCAGCGCCCCGAGGTAGTCCATCTTCGCTTCAGGGTTAGGGCGGTTCGGTAGAACGGCCATGAGCGCAATCAGGATGAGGCTCTGGGGAACGTCCAGCCAGAAGATCCATCGCCAGCCGATCCACTCGATGATGGCCCCTCCATAGAGTGGCCCCACGACGGAACCGGCTTCAGCAGATGCGGCTACCAGCCCTATGGCGACTCCCCTCTTCTCCGGCGACACGGCGGCGACCGCCATGGCCAGACCTATGGGGACCGTGGCCCCGCTGCCCAGGGCCTGGAACACCCTGGCCGGAACGACCCAGTTGAAGTTCGGCGACACTGCTACCAGCGCCGACCCGATGGCGAACACGACAAGCGCCGCCTGGAACATCCTGACGCGGCCATAGACGTCGGACAGACGCCCTGCCAGCGGCATGGACACGGTGTAGCTGATTAGAAAGGCGGTGATGATCCAGGATGCCCGGTCCAGGCTCGTGAGTGGAATCTCCAGGTCCACCATTACCCTTGGAAGGGCGGCGACCACCACAGTCTGATCGAGGGCGGTCGAGAAGACCGCCAGGCAGATGATGGCCAATACAGCCGACTGGGAAGATCCCCAGGAGGTGAGACGTCGTCTGAGGACTATCACTGACCGGATACTGTTTCCGGAAGCTCGATTTCAACCGGGACGTCGATGCCGAGGATAGTCATAAGCCGGGTGGTTTCCGCACCGTCGTCATCGAATATCCGCCCCGCCATTCTCATCTGCCGCACGACATGAGTGGTATCGTCAATCCAGAAGGTCAGTTCCACCTCATGGCCCGCGTCCACGGACGTGATAAGGTCTGAGAGCTGCTCTGAAAGAACAGTCCCCTGCACACGAGAGGTCATCGAACCCGTTATGGTCTCACTGCCTGTGACACTTCCATCCCCGTCCCTGAGCGCGTAGAGCACATCGCGTAAGGTAGGACCCAGTCCGGCGAAGTTGAAAGGCACCAGGTCGATTGGGAGGGGTACCCAGGGCGCGTCCTTCGCGAACTTCATGACGGCCACGTCCCCGACTGCCATCATCTCGAGCTCGGAGAATCCAAATGCATTGGACTCAGCGTTCACGATCATCCTGAACCTGTCGGGGGACTTGATCTCCGCCTCCATGCTCTTGAGAGTCATCGTGAAGAATGGGGCGCCGGACTCGGTCTCGTCGACCATGCCGACCTTTACCGACGATATGGCGGCCATCTTTTCGCCGGCGCTCGTAAGCAGGTCACTTACCATGGGAGTCGGTGTGGGTGGAGTTGGGGTAGGGGTCGGAGCCGCCTCTGCACACGCGGCGAACACGAACAGCAAAGCCATCAACGAAACAATGATCGCCAGCCCGCGCCCCAGGGTCTTACACAAACTCAGATTCTCCTCACCTTAATGCGAGACTCAACAGAGATGAGCAGAATATTATGCCAAATACACCCTTCTTGCACGCGGAACAGTGACACTATATCTCTGTCGTGTGAATTCCCACCGACATGCGCTCATTTAGAGTCACGTAGCAATAACGAAGGCCCCGGCGAAGCCGGAAGATTAGGACCAGTCGTGAACTGGAATGCGCTCAGTGACGACTATCTTGGAATGGGATGAAACAGAATCGAGCGATCAGGATGAGCTAACCCTACGATCCTGACGGAAACAGCTTCAGCACACCAACGATCAGGCCGGATACCGCAACTGCGGTCCCGACTACCCACACGATTAGCTGATTCTTCGCCCGCTCGAGGTCAGCCTGCGTTGCGTAGTGTCGGAGAGCGTCTTGAAGGTCTGACCTAGTGATTGGCGATTCGTTCAGGCGGCGCGACTGCTCGACAACTTCCTGAAGTATCGTGGAGATTCTCTCGGGGTCACCTCGGTACATGCTGATAGCCCTTGGCTTCGCTGATCGCCTTATCCAGAGCCTGCTTAAGCCGAGCGGCAGCGTCGATCCCAAGCAGATACCGGTCGTTTCCCATCTGGAAGTAGATGCTAGGTTCGTCCCCGGGCGTCTGGGGTTTTGTGACCGAGACCTCCATGTACATTCCCTGAGTTGTCATAGTCATCTGAATCCTCGTCCGTATCTGCTCACGTGCAAATCCTAGCATGGAATTCCCACGCTGACAATTGCCTACGAGCTAGTTGATCGACACAGATGAGATACATCGAACGATTCGGGAACTGTGGATACTGAAGAAGAGATTCAGCATACTTCCATCGCCGCAGGTACCGCGTCCTACACCGTGATCGGATAATGCGATAACCTTGGCACGACACGAGACACTCGCGTAGCCCCCTCTCCCTCGGGGTTTACAGGGGTAGGTAAAGATGTGCAGACCGGTTCGAATACCAATCAAGGGCCCCCTCTCCCTAAGGGAGAGGGTTGGGGTGAGGGTGAAAACCTCGAATACATACCCCTCTGAGCTCCCTGAGGGTGAGGGTGAAAACGACGCACTACGCACCACCTGATCCCAGCCTTTCCCGGAATGCCGGAGGCAGTCAAGTGTCCAGTGACAAAAGTAAACAACACCACAAAGGAGCGCATCGATGAAAATCACAAACGTCAAGGTAGAGATGTTCAACTGGCATTCGGAGCCGTGGATGACCGGCGTCGGCATGAACTTCGGACAGACCCGACAGCTCGGAATCGTCACCGTCGAGACCGACGAGGGAGTCAGCGGCAACGCCTTCCTGGGCTCGTCCCGCATGGGAGCCGACCACTACTCGCTCGGCCTGATCGAGTTCCTCAAGCCGCTGGTCATGGGGCGCAACCCACAGGACATCGGCGCGATCTGGTGGGACATGTGGAAGATGAACCGCTCGGTCTCCACCAACGCCATCGGCGCGATAGACATCTGCCTGTGGGACATCAACGGCAAGATCGCCGGTCAGCCTATCCACAGGCTGCTCGGCACCTGCAAGGAGTCCGTACCCGTCTACTCGTCCACCGCGTACTGGGCGACCACCGAGGAGTACGCCGAAGAGGCCGTCAAGTTCCAGGACATGGGCTGGACCGCCCACAAGATCCACCCGCACGGCAACCCGATGTTCGACATCGAGATCAGCAAGGCCGTTCGCCAGGCCGTCGGCGACGACATGAAGCTGATGCTCGACTCGATGTGGGCGTACCAGTACGAGGACGCGATGCGAGTCGGCCGCGCGATCGAGGACCTCAACTTCTACTGGTACGAGGACCCGCTCGTCGAGGAGGACATCTACAACTACATAAAGCTGCACCAGAAGCTCGACATCCCGATCATGTCGACAGAGTACGCGCCTGGTCGCTACTACGGCATGACCCCGTGGATCACGCAGTACGCGACCGACATCCTGCGCGGCGACGTGGCGGTCACCGGCGGCATCACGCCGATGGTGCGCCTGTGCCACATGGCCGAGGGCTTCAACATGAAGTGCGAGATTCATCACGGAGGCAACTCACTAAACAACGTCGCGAACCTTCACATCACGATGGCCGTCCCCAACTGCGAGTTCTTCGAGTTCTTCCCCTGCACCGGCGCGAACATGTACGGCCTGGTCGAGGACATCGACATGACCGGCGGCGTAGTCCACGCCCCCAACGAACCCGGCCTCGGCTACCAGATCGACTGGGATTTGGTGAAGAGGGAGTACACGGGGATGGCGGAGTAGGGAGGCGAGGCCGTATGGCACAGAAAAGTATGCAGCAGGAATTGTTGCTGAATGCGACTCAGCAAACCAAGCAATACTCCCGCCCAGGAGCGACAACGGAGCAGCTACCACGCCTCGACAGTAATCCACAGTTGAGGGAGCGTCTTCTGCCCCTGTGCAGACTGAAACACGGTGAGGTGTGGGAAGACCCGCAAGGCGGACATCGGGTTGGCGTTCTTGATGCAACCTCAGACGATGACATCAAAAGGCTCATGGGATCTTCCAGGGCCAATCTCGCTATCAACGACCCGCCCTACAACATCCCAGTAGGAGGTACCAGCACCAAGAGACTATCGAAGTCTGACCTCAAGTCTTATCTTGAATTCTCAAAGTCGTGGATTTCAGCTGTCTCTAGCACTCTCGCCCCGGACGCGCACTTCTACTTCTGGACCGGAGCTGACTACCGTGACAGCTTCCAACCTATGCCAGACCTGATGATCCTGATGCGAGAGTTCAACGAACTCAAACCGCGCAACTTCATCACAGTTAGGAATCAACGCGGTTATGGGACTCAGGAAAACTGGATGTGGGTGCGTCAGGAGTTGCTGCACTACACTATCGGGAGACCGCGATTCAGGGTAGTTTACACCGAGATTCCCAAGATTCTTAGGGGTTACCGAAAGACAGTAGGCGGCCGGGTAACTGAGAACCTGGAACGGAGCAAGTCGCAGACTATCCGGCCTGGTAACGTATGGGTGGATATCCAGCAGGTCTTCTACCGGATGGAAGAGAATGTCCCCGGTTGCTATGCACAGAAGCCGCTCTCCGCTATACAGAGGCTGATCGAGACAAGTAGCGCCCAAGGGGAATCCGTGATTGATGTATTCGCTCATTCTGGAACGACCCTTCTGGCTGCGGAGATGCTTGGCCGGACGGCGTTCACCTGCGACATCGACCCTGTTTTTGCTGAGATTGCAATCAGGCGCCTTGAGCGCTATCGCATGACAGGGAAGACCGGGTGGCAGTGGCGGAATCCGTTCCCGGAAATAGATCTAGAGGAGTGAAGAACACAGACACGATGAATCGGCAACAACTCCTGGAATACTTGAATCGAATTATCGACTCCATGGAAGACTCAGATTCGTCGTTGCTCAGAGCGCGTCTTCGTGGAATCGTCTCTGTATTTCCGTTCAACGAGTATGAGTACATAATCGCGTTCTTGCTCGATCGGGGAGTGTTGTCATTTTCTGAATACGAGACATTACGCGAGGACTATGTCTCTGCCAATCGGTACCTTGAATTATTCAGTCTTAGCCCTCGCTCTTTCGGCCAAACTTGGGGAGAAAGGCATCTTCAGGATCTAGACGAGGGATTTCAAAAGCCGTCGAGAAGTCTGGACCCGAACTACGATGGAGAATACGACCTGTGGTTTCGCGGTCTTCGAGTTGAAGCAAAATCCTCAAGAGCTGTGAGATCTGATTCCTCTGCGCCACTGCCTGAGAAGGCGCTCAACTGGGAGTCGGATGCTTCGTTTTGGATGAACTATCAGCAGCTGAAACTAGACATCTGCGACGTGTTCGTGTTCATTGGGGTCTGGGTCGACAGGATTGTGTACTGGGTCATGTCGAACGATGACGTGAAGAACAACCCATCCTTGAGTCCACAACATCGCGGCGGTATCGAATACCAGATTGGGATAAGAGACTCTAACATCGACGAATTTGAGATCTATCGAGTCGAAGCAACGGATGTCGCCAGAGCCGTTACTGCTAAGGGCCAACTCCTATCATGAGAAGGGCACGAACTCCGGAAGTGAAGACGTAGGGACTTACCCGCTCCGCGTCGCTGCGGCCGCGTTGCGTTCCCTCAACTCGCTGAACACCTCGGATGCGGGCACGACCTGACCGGCATCGGCCTCGTCGGTGCCTTTCCGAACGCTCTCACGCATCTCACTCAGCTCCGACTCGAGAGCGATGTCTCGCTCGTCAAGCAGCGCAAGCGCACTGTCGAGCACTTCATCCGCGGAGGAGTACTTGCCCGACTCGACCTTGCGCATGATGTGAGCCAGGTTCTGTTCGCTGATCGAAACTTCCATATCCATACCCTAGACTCAACGCTCATCTGGTGCAAGCGTAGTCAATCGCAACCCCCGCCTATGTGGGGCTGGTCGCTAGAAGACGCCCCACGACCTCTTCGGCTGCGCTGACGCCGCTGGCCAACGCGCCGTTGACCGAAGGCGCTCCCATGTAGTCGCCCGCCAGGAAGAGATTGGACACGTCCCGACTGATCTGGCGACGGATGTCAGCGACCGCGTTGAACATCCCTGGCGGCGCCATACACACTGCATCCTCCCAGCGGTACACCCGGCTGAAGATCCCCTCGTCGTCGTCGGGCAGGTCGGAACCGGGAGGAGCGTTCCGCCGCGCGCCGTGAAGCATCCGGCGCTTGATCTCCTCATCGTCCAGCAGGACCAGCTCTTTAGCGCGGTCGCGACCGGCGGTCATGTCCAGAGTGCTCTTCCCAGGCGGCATGCAGGAGGGCAGGTTGACGGAGCGGTCCATCAGTAGAGGAGTGTCGTCCTCGGGGTAGATGGCGACACTCCAGCCAGAGGGAAGCGGCGGGCGCTCAAGACCGATCACGACCCGACACCCCGTCGAGTATGTGATGTCGCCTAACGCCTGTCGAACACCATCCGGCAGACTGGGAATGATCGCCGGAACCTTCGTAGCAGGGACAGCGCAGATGACCGCGTCCGCTTCGACAGTGCCACCGTCGACGACCACACCTGTCACACTTCCGTCCTGAATGACCACTCGCCTGGCGGGCGTGGAGACGCGAATGACATCCGAGCAGGCATCCGCCAGCGCGTAGGACAGCGCCCCAGCGCCCATTTCCGGCACGTAGAGCTCGTCGGGTTTCAGTAGCGTTTCCCTCAGGTATGTACGCATGTATGCATGGCCGGAGAGTTCGGCTTCACCCATCGTCATCTTCAGGAATCCCATGAATGCGACCTGTAGCGACTCGGGCACGCCAAGCCTGTCCAGGTAGTCGCCGAAATTCTCCTCACCGTCGAGCTCTGAGAGTCGACTGTCGCTGGCGAAAGTCAGGTATTCGGACTGGCTGAGAATCTCACGGAACAGGTTCGTGACGGGCCGTATAGCCCGTGGCGAGAGGAATCCCAGCCTGAGGAGCGCAGGCAGATTCCGGCCCAGGTTGCCGTACGGGCCCGGCGTGGTTGTGACCCACCGGCCGTTTCTGTACCAGCCGGTCTTCATCCCGGAGCGGACCAGCGACAGTCCCAACTCCTCACATATGCGGAAAGCGGTATCGTATGAGGAGCAGAAGAAGTTCGCGCCCGTGTCGATGGAGAAGCCGTCCACTCGATCACCGGCAAGACGTCCCCCCACGTGGTCATTCGCCTCCAACAGGACGGTCGAGACCCCACGCTTCTTGAGTGTGTAGGCCGCGCTGAGTCCGGCAGCGCCTCCACCGACTATGACTACCCGCTCGGTATCCAAGGGCGATTTCTCCAAACTTCAAAGCTTGCCGGATGACGGCGCTGCGGTCGCAGGTGAAGCCGGAGTCTGGTGTTGTACCCGACAACTCTCAACCCCTGCACCAATTGCAAACACCCACCCCATACCCTACGCTAATCACGATGACTCAGGCGAAACACCAGGCTGATAGCCCCATGTCCACAGCAACTCCAGTCGATACCGACCTCCACCTCCCAGACCTACAGATCAAGGGGTTCCGGGGAATTAAGGACCTTCACATCTCCCGCCTCGGACGGGTGACGCTGCTGACTGGCAAGAACGGAGTGGGCAAGACTTCCGTTCTCGATGCTGTCAGAGGCTACGCGGCCCGAGGTCGTTCCGTTATCCTCGCCAGCGTGCTATGGGATCGCGAAGAGACTGTGCTAATGACTGACGTGGAAGCTCAACAAGAGATTCTGACGCCGCGATGGGGGGCATTGTTTAATGGTAGGGAGATAAATCCGTACTCACCTATCTCAATTGGGCCGACCACTGGCAACCAACTGGGCATAGAGGCCACAGTAATCTTGGATCAGCAGGACCTCTCTGGCATTCCCCCTCAGTTCCCTGGTGAGTTCTTGGGGATAAAAGTTAACTACCAGGGCTTCAAGCAGGAGTTTCCTACTTATCTCACCACACGACAGCAACATGAAAGAGATCTTCTGAGTGAATGGGAGCGCCCACCAGGGGAGCCATGCGAGTTGCTCGGGCCTGATCTGCCGAGTAGCCACCAACTCGCGGGATTTTGGGACAAGGTGGCACTAACTGAAGAAGAGTCGAGGGCGGTTGACGCACTCAACCTCATTAACTCCGCGAAGGCCGAACGGGTTGCCATGATAGGAGACGACGTAGGTGCCTACAGAGGCACAGGTAGAAGGCCAGTTGTGAAACTACGCGACGAACCTCGTCCCGTCCCCCTCAAGAGCCTCGGCGACGGTGCCGTGCGCCTATTCGGTGTCGCTCTGGCCCTCGCCAACAGCAAGGACGGCTTCCTGCTCATCGACGAGGCCGAGAACGGTATCCACCACTCGATTCAGCGCGACTTCTGGACGATGATCCTGAAGGCGGCGCAGCAGAACAACGTCCAGGTCCTGGCGACAACCCACAGCTGGGACTGCGTCGCCGGTTTCGCAATGGCAGCAACCGAGATCGAGGAAGTGGACGGCGCACTCGTCCGCCTTGATCGCTACGACGACCGCATCAGGGCAGTGGGGTACACCGAGGACGACCTCAGAGTCGCAGCCAAGCACGGCATTGAGGTCCGCTAGTCTGTGAATCGCCCTCTGTCAGAGCCGTCAGACCGGCTCCTCCTGGTCGAAGGACCAGACGACCAGCATGTAGTTCGACACCTGTGGGAGCGACTCTATGGACGGGGCATCCCATTTCAATTCCCGCCGCGGGGTGGGGTTGCAGGGGTCATCGAATCAATCCGGGATGAGGTCAATGCCCCGGGACGTCAGGCTCTTGGCATCCTTGTAGATGCGAATGACAGTCCAGCTACAAGGTGGCAGTCAATCTCCGATCGCCTCGCCAGCGTGGGCATCCAGGCCCCGGCAGCACCGGACACGAACGGCACGATCATAGCTGCCACCGATGACACGCCACGCATAGGAATCTGGCTAATGCCTGATAACCAGTCACTCGGCGAACTCGAGGACTTCGTCGCCCAGATGATTCCCGACAACGACCCCGTGTGGCCGCTGTCACAGGACTACATCAGCCGCATACCAGCAGGGGACAGGAAGTTCGCCTCAGGCAAAGTCCTACGCGCTAAGATTCACGCCTGGCTGGCGGCAAGGGAAGACCCGCGCCAGATGGGACTTGCCATCCGAGCCCGTGACTTGGACACCAGCGGCCCCCTCTGCACCCGCTTCACGGACTGGTTGAGTAGGCTATTCTCGTAACTGTCTAGTTGATCAGATGCTTTGACTCATTCGGCAGGCGCTGCCTCAGCTCGTTGAACACCCCTCCAAACTGGGTGCCGTCTGTCAGAACGAGGCTCTCCAGTGGTAGTCTGTATTTGCTCATAGAGTCGGTAGTATTCCCATCTTTGTGGAGACAGTGAAATGGCAGTCGAGAAGAATCGCCTCACACTGGACTTGGATCCTCATCTGGAGCATCGGCTGAAGACAACCGCCGCGCTCAGGGGAATAAGCATGGTCCAGTATTGCCAGGCTGCCATCGACAAGGAACTAGCCAGGAACGAGGCTCGATCCGTGGCACCCCTGCCTTTCGGACACGAAGCCATAGACCGACTTACGGCGCTGCGAGAAGCTACTTTCGGCGGCGAAGCGCTCCCCGGAGACTCTGCCGAGTTCATTCGAGAGGAGCGCACATCGAGGTCGAGTCAAAGTTGCTAGGTACGTAACTTCTGTGTGCCGTTTTCTGTGAGCAACTATTCTATCCCGGCTAGATGATGTTTCTTCAGCTTTGAATCAACATGCCGCAGTGCGATCAACGGGGGAAGTGTGAGTAGCATGACAATGGCTATCAACCACCAATGTTGATCACTTGCGCCCAGAGTAGGTGTTCTAGTGCCCCACATTGACACTGCTCCCCCAAGCAGTGTCATCAAGAAACCCAACACAACGGCGTTTCTTACAACAGGATCAGTTTTCTCCCTGTCTGACATGTGCGTCAGGCTGATTATCACGAAACTCAATACAGCTAGCGACATGGCGAACAAGGTTGCGTCGTGCTCTAGCAGCATATTGACAAACCAGCCACCTCGTTGAACTAAGGGCAGTCCATTAGGAATGATCACGAGAACCGGCCCCACCAAGCTCAGCCAAATGGGATAGTACGCGGCCCGACCAACTTTCGTTAAAGGCGTCTTCATGTTCCTCCTCCCCTTACGTTTGTTGTTAAGACCCTAGGCTTGCCCTACGATTTCATCTCCGCTCATTACATCTACAGGGAACAGAGGTGTCAAATCGACATCTCACCTCTTGACAGCACATCTGTTCTTATGCCATAATCCCCTCCGTAGTCGGTAGCACCTAGACCTACCGCCCTACACAAAAACAGCAAAATATCAGACGGCTGGACCGTCCCCAACAGGTCTGTAAACGGCCCTCTCCGAACTGCCAACGCGGTGTTTCGGGAGGGCCGTTTTTCGTTTCAGGCCCCTGGGCTTCCAGCCAAAGCACCCGTCGTTCCGGCGGAGGCCGGAACCCAGTGGGCGAGAGGTGGAGCAGCCTGCAACACAGCGTCTGCACCCTCACCCCAATCCTCTCCCCGAGGGAGAGGGGGTTATCGGACTCGAATCAGAGGAGAAAGAATGACCGCCATCACCCACACACCCGTTACGCTCACCGACCACGAGGAGACTGAGCCTGGCCTCGCGAAAGCGGGGCGGCACCTCTACTCCGTCACCATCTTTGCCAACGAGCTGTCGAGGGACGGCGTCAGCGTCGACATCGACGGCATGGACTTCTCGAACTACCGCAAGAACCCCGTCGTGCTGTTCGCGCACGACTACAGCGGCAGGACCGAGTCGAGCGGACTCCCCATTGGCCGTACCGTGAGCCTGGGACGCACTCCCGACGGACGCATCAGGGCCGACTTCGAGTTCCTGTCCGGCGACCCGTTCGCCGACCGCGTCCGCAACGCCTGGAATCGAGGCTTTCTACGAGGCGCGTCCATCGGCTGGAGAGCCATCGAGGCCCGGCCCAGCGAGCGCGGCAGGGGACTCCGCATCGTGAAGTCCGAGCTGATCGAGTGGTCCATAGTGGCCGTTCCCGCCGACCCCGACGCCCTCCGAGGCGCCTACACCCGGGTCATGAAGGCGCTGATTGAGCCTTGCCCGGAAGAAGGCGTGATCGCGAACGAACGCCCTGCGACGTATGACGACACAGGTGACATCGCGGTAGGGGCAGGTTTCAAACCTGCCCCTACAGACCCCGACATCGACCTCACCGAGACCCGCAGCCTTCTCGAAACCCTCAGCCGCACGGTGCGCCCCGAATCCGCCAACCCCGAGTTCTGCCGTGACCCTCCTGATCGGCAGGAGTAGGCAGCCACGCGCGGACAGCTATGAGAGCCCCTCTCCCTCAGGGAGAGGGTTGGGTGAGGGTGAAAAGGTCTTGATTCAATCCACCTTGCCCCACCCCCATGGATTCCCGCTTTCGCGGGAATGACGAGATTCTAAGGAGCAAAAATGCCAACCACCATTGAAGAGATCCAGGACATGAACCGCACGATCAGCGAGATCGGGGAGTTCGTCCGTGAGCGCACCGACGCGCTGACCGGCGACTTCACCGCGCTCAGGGAGGAGAACGACCGCCTGCGCTCCGACGTCGCAGCGTTGCAGGAGCAGCGCCGCGCGAGGCGCAGGTCCGAGATCGCGAGGGTCGACGACACCGAGCGCGGCATCAGGGTGACCGCCGGCCGATTCGCCGGATGCAGCCCTCTGGACATCGGCGTCATGCGCTCGCTCGCGTACTCGCACCGCGACGATCCCGACGCGCCACACGCGCGCTCGTGGGTCGCCCAACTCGGCGAGGCCACCCGGTCGATGGTCACCGACCTGACGCCCGACATCGTTGACCGCCACTTCCAGAGCATCGAGCGCAGGCTGCGCAGCGCGTACGTGGCCGCGCCAGTCTCGGGAGCGCACGTCCGCGACCCTGAGATGCAGTACAGGCAGGTAATCCAGCCGGTGCTGGCCCACATGCGCGAGGTCGCCATGCGCGCCGCGATGGACTCCACTACAGCCGGGGCAGGCGACGAGCTAGTACCGACCCTCGAGCGCGCCGAGCTCTGGATGGACGTCAACCTCCAGGCGCTCGTGATGGGCCTGATACCGAACTTCAACATGCCGAGCAACCCGTTCGACATCCCGACACAGCTCGGCGACGTCAACTTCTACCCCGGCGCGGAGAACACGGCCACCACTGAGACTGCGCTCGCGACTGGGAAGGTCACGCTCACCGCGCACGAGCTCGTCGCGCAGGTGCCGTTCAGCTTCTCGCTCGACGAGGACAACGTGCTGCCGTCGCTGCTCGGCGAGATCAGGAGCTCCCTGGTCCGCAACACCGCTGAGGTGATCGACGACATCATCCTGAACGCCGACACCACCGCGGCCAACGGCATCAACTCCGATGACGCCGCGATCACCAAGTCGGACGCGGGCAAGGCACACTGGCTCATCGGCTACGACGGCCTGATCCACCTGCCGCTGATCGAGAACACCGGGATGTCCAACGACCACTCCGACGCCGTCTCTGACGACATGTTCAACGAGATCAGGGCGAAGATGGGCCGCTACGGCGTCCGCCCATCCGAGCTGGCGTGGGTGATGGACGTCAACACGTTCATCCGGGCGCAGTCGATCACCACCTTCCGCACGATGGACAAGCTCGGCCCGAACGCCACGGTGCTGACAGGGATGCTGGGCTCGATCGAGGGGATTCCCGTGATCGTCTCAGAGCAGATGCGCCTCGCTGACACCGACGGCAAGGTGAGCAATGACGGCAACACCGCCAATACGGGCAGGCTGCTGCTGTTCAACCGCAACCAGTGGGCGCAGGGCTTCCGCAGGAACCTCACCCTGGACGCCACCCGCGACGCGAGCAAGCGGCAGACGGTGGTGACGGTCAGCTTCCGCCACGCGCTCACCGAGCGCACCGGCGACCGCACCAAGGCCACCCACACCGCCCTCCAGTACAACATCACCGGCATCGCGTAGCCAGCACCCGAAACCCAACCAACTAACCCCCTCTCCCTTGACGGGAGAGGGCTGGGGTGAGGGTGAAGAGTGACGGCACCAGCCAACAGACCCCCTCTCCCTCGGGGAGAGGGTTGGGGTGAGGGCCTGCCCCGGACTCGATCCGGGGGTGAAAGTCTCGCATACCTTTCCCCCTCATCCTAACCTTCTCCCACCAGGGGAGAAGGGACTATGGAAGCACACCAGGGAAACACACCATGAACTCATACATAACACTCCAGACACTCAAGGGCCCCAGCGCCCTCGACATACGCGACACCGACCACGACGCCCGCCTGCTGTCGCTCATCGAAGGCGTCTCGCGCTCGATAGACGGCTACTGCCGTCGACACTTCTACGTCCTGCGCGCCACCCGCCTGTTCGATGGCGACGGATCCGCCAAGCTGCGCCCACCGGACCTGGTCTCGATAGACCCCGGCGGCCTCGCAACTGACGACGACCGCGACGGCGTATTCGAGACCACGTGGGGCGAGTCCGACTACGTGCTCCACCCCGCGAACGCCGATCCCACCGGCGGCCACGATGCGTCCCGTCCCTACTGGAGCGTGGACGCCGTGAATGGCCGCAGGTTTGCCCACGGCTACCTCACGGTGCGCATCACTGGCGAGTGGGGGTTCTGGCGCAGGCTCAGGCGCGTCTCGGCGACGCTGTCGGGCGCGGTCGACGAACATCGCGCCGAGATCGTCGTAGGCGCCCTGGCGGACATTCAGGTCGGCCACACGCTGCAGATAGGCGACGAGCAGGTGTACGTGCGCGGCATCAGCGCCCGGACCCTCAGCGTCATGCGCGGAGTCAACGGAACCGAGTCAGCAGGACACGACCCCGGCGACGGCATCTCGGTCTTCGAGTACCCCGCGCCTGTCTCAGAGGCGACGCTGATCAGGTCGGTCAGGCTGTTGCGCAGGTCCGCAAGCCCGTCCGACCCCGTGTGCGGACCCAGCGCGGACGTCAGAGAGCTGCTGTCACCATACCGGAGGCTGGCGATATGACGAGCAGCCAACATACTCCCTCTCCCTTGATGGGAGAGGGTTGGGGGTGAGGGTGAAATATGACTGACCACATCACCAATATAAGGCGCGACCTAAAGCGCTTAATGCAAGACATCCCCGGCCTCCGCGTCCTCGACTACACGCCCGACACCTGGAACGACTTCCCCCTGGCAGTCGTCTCGTTCGCGCGCGTAAAGGCCGGTCCCACCCTGTCAGGCTCCACGCTGACAGGCGAGATCAAGGTCACGCTCATAACCGGCGGCGCCAACCTCACGGAGACGCTCGCCGACCTCGACCCGCTGATCAAGTCCGTCGACGCCGCTCTGACCGCGGACCCCAAGCTGGGAGACGCAGTCCACTACATCATCCTCGACAGAATGGAAAACATCGGAGTGAGGACCATCAACTCACAGCGCCACGCCACCGCCGACCTCCACCTAAGGTTCACAGCGGGATGAAACCAGGAAAACAGAAATGACCTTCTTCGACAGCAGCATCTCAAGATTCCACATAGCCGACGCGACAGGCACGAGCCACGACCTCTCGGCGTCCATCACCGACATCGACGGCATCCCCGGCTCACGCTCCCTGATCGACGTCACTTCGCTGACCGACGACGGCCCCGTGTACATTGCAGGAACGGACTCCAAGCCTGTCACACTCACAGGCATCTTCGCCGACGATACCGACGACGTGCTCGGAGCGCTGCTCAGCCACGAATCGTCCACCGAGTTCAGCTACGCGCCCGCCGGTACATCACCCGGCAGTGTGAAGTACTCCGGCCTCTGCTGGGTCGAACGCTACGACGTGTCGCCCACCGCCGGAGACCGCGTCTCCTACACCGCCAAGCTCAGGGTGGAGGGCAGCATCGCCAGGGGTGTGCACTGACTCTCTGCTTGCCCCCTCTCCCTCAGAGCCTGCCCCGTACCTGATACGGGGGAGAGGGCTGGGGTGAGGGTGAAACCCATGCCCCACCCCTCTGGATTCCCGCTTTCGCGGGAATGACGGTTCGGTCGTGTCAGTATTCCACCCTTATTAAGAAAGAGAAAGAAAATGCCAGCAACACTGGAACTCACCGACGGCAGCACCACCCTCGACCTGCTTGCCCCGCCGTACCGCGCGAGCCAGCCGGTGCAGATTGGGCCGCCCGAGGCCACGCCGGTACTCGCCGGACAGACGTTACGGGGCGTCCACTACTCCCCGCGCGTCGTCGAGACCGACCTCAACCTGAGGGCCGACGACATCCCGTCGCTGCGACGCGCGCTCCGCGACCTGGAGTCGCTGTGTTCCGCCGCCGAGAGTCGCCAATCAATGGGTGGCGGCCCACCCGTATCGTTCATCCTGAGCTTGTCGAAGGACCTGAGCCTGTCGGAGGACGGCCCCACAGCCGGGTACCGCGTGCTCAGGGGCGAGCTCGTCCTGCCTCCAGGCCTGCTGCAGGAGCCGGCGCTTTCGACCGCCCACGCCGTACCCGGCGCGAGACTCAGGCTGCTGGTAGAGCCGTTCGGCAGGCTCGCACAGGTCGCCGTACCTGAGGCGACGATACACAACGAGCAGCACACGGTCGCCAGGAACTACCTCGACCTCACGGGCATCGGGGGCACACACGGCGCGAAGCTCAGGCTCAAGGTCGCTGACCCCGGCGGCTGGAGCGGACCTGCCAGGATGTGGATTGCACGACGCTCGGGATCGCGAAGGGCGGACGCGCTGTTCTTCCAGGGCGAGTCCGGCGCGACGGCGTCCGGCCAGCCTCCGTTCGTCGGGGGCAGTCCGACCTGGGCCGGTGCAGACGTCGCCGATCCCAAAGCCAGCGGCTCCGGAGGCAACGTCGCCCGCATGATGTGGTCCACCCGCGTGAGCCAGTACGAGGTCGTGTCGGACGACACCCCCGCCGGATACGTCGAGATCACCATCCCCGGCGCGTCCCTCCCACGTGGACTGTTCCGCGTGCTCGCCCGCGTCAGGGTCGGCGGCAACCCGTACTCCGGCCCCTTCGTGGATGAGCACCATGAGACCGAAACGGCCATGGCGTTCGGGCTGGGATATACGTTCGGCGGCAGGATGAGAGAGCCTTCGACGGACGACCGCGTGTACCTGCAGGAGCTCGACAGCTTCCAGACGGTCGACCTCGGCGAGCTGACGGTGCCTCCGATGGCAATGCCCGAGCCCGCCGCGGCCGTCAGCCCCGACCTCCGCCTTAGGGTCCACGGCATATTCACGCCGCCCGCTCCGTTCACCGACAGCGTGAACAGCAGGTACTACTCGGTGAACTGGGACGTCGACTACGTGATGCTGCTGCCCATCGACGAGGGGGCTGTGATTGTGGACGGCGTCGACACCACCGACCGCGTGCTGATCGACAGCCTCAGCGACTCCCCGGGCGTGTACCTGCTCGACGCCGCAGACGTCGTCCAGAGATACGCCGACTTCACCGGAGGCCCGTTCAGCCTCGGCGCCGAGGACACCCGCATCTACGTCGTCCGCGACGAGCCATCCGACCCAACCGCAGTCAGGTTCACGATCAACGCAACATACACGCCTCTCGTATCGGGAGTGTAGCTAGTGCCTTCTAATCCCCCTCTCCCTTGAGGGTTTCAGGGGTAGGTAAAGGTACACGGACAAGCATGAGGGCCAGTCAATGGACTCCCTCTCCCTCAGGGAGAGGGTTGGGGTGAGGGTGAAAACCTTGAATACCTACCCCTGTCAGCCCTTGAGGGAGAGGGTTGGGGTGAGGGCCTGCCCCGGACTCGATCCGGGGGTGAAAACCTCTCACTCCTCACTCCTCTTCACTCACTCCTGGAAAGGAAACACCCATGCCAAAGACAATCCCCCAGCACCTGAAGCTACACACCAAACCCACCCCATCATCCGATGGCGACCTCATCGCAATCATAGACCCGACCACCATCCGCTCCCTGGAGCACGGTACCCGGCTGCCGGGCGGCTTCGATGAGCTGCACCTGACCCTCGCCGCCACCGAGAGCGAGTTCCGCGAGTGGCGTCAGCACCGGCTGCTCGGCCGCCTCACGCTGGAGGAGCCATCCGGCCGGACCACCTGGGAGGGGCGAGTCGAGGCCGTCGCGCTCGCCGACAGATGGCAGGCGTCTCTCACCGCACGCGGCTACTGGTCGAACCTGACCGACTCCGTCCGCAACCGCAGCTACGTAAGCGGCTCCGACACGGGCGGTTCGATCGTCGCCGACCTGCTCGGAGACATCCACCCCCAGGCGCGCCAGCTATCGACCTCCACGGAGCATGTCGCCGCTGGCCCGACCATCGTCCACGAGTACACCGACGACTGGACGATCTGGCGCATCCTCACCGACCGCGGGCGCGGAGTCGCCTCCTTCGGCTCCGGCGCAGGTGCGGGGATGGACGTCGCCGTCTGGGAGGGCCGCAAGCTGCACTACCAGCAACGTTCGACATACGGGAGAGTCTGGCACAGCTACATGCGTTCTGAGAACGGTGGTGGAGTCGTCCGTCCCGGGCTTGGCGATGGACCCCTGCGCGTGGACTGGAGCGACGTCGCCAACGCCGTGTCCGTCACCTACGAGCGTGATGGCGAGTTCATGCGAACGCCACACGCCATCGACAGTCGCAGCATCGCGAGGCACATTCGTCGAGAGCGGCACGTCCCCAACATCGGCGAGTCCACGGGCGCGACCGCCGTCCAGCGTCGCGACACCGAGCTCAACCTGCGCTCCAGTCTAAGACCGAGTGCCGAGGGTCTCGCCATCAACCGCGTCTGGGACTCCGACGGCATCGAGTGGCCGCTGTGCCGCGTGCGCGCCGGTGACGTACTCCGCATCCCCGACTTCACCCCAAGCACCGACGACCTCGACCGCCTAGTCTTCGACGCCTACCGCACCTTCTTCATCGAAGAGACCAACTGCGACCACAACACCGGCGTTCTGACTATAACGCCTGCTCCCTAAAGGCTATGAGTCTGTTCAGGCAAGCCCAAATGTCAGCTAGCAGACCCCCTCTCCCTCAGAGCCTGCCCCGTGCTCGATACGGGGGAGAGGGCTGGGGTGAAGGTGAAATGGTTCGATACTAAACTACCGGGCATTGCCCACACGAACAGCGAGGAATCCCTGTAGGGGGGATCTTAAAGCGTGCATGTACTGGACTTACCACAAGATGAGCGCCTTGCACCTACGTCACTACGACAATGAATTCAAAGGATGGCATAACTGGCGACCCCTTGAACCGTTGTACAGATGGAGGCCGTGGCTAGGGAAATAGATGTGAGGGGGCCTTCCATGTGACAACCTAATTGCTTGGAGAATCGAGCAGCTTCCTCACGCGCGTTTTTCTCCTTGTCGCATTGTCAAATCTTGTTAGGATATATATACTGCCGAACCATAGAGAACCAAGGAGGCACAGTGATGGCAAGACACGTTGATCCTGTTGTCAAATTTGACATCACGCTGCATATTGATCCTAGAGGCGATCACCTAGCCGCAACGGTGCAGCCGCTAGGTTTGATTGTGTTTGCGGAGGACATCGATAGCATAGTACAGCGAGCCCATGTAGCAACCACGATGCATCTGAGAGCCTACGAGGATCGTGGCGATATTTTCGACTACCTGAAAACGCGGGATATAGCCTATACCGTCGACTGGGATCAAGTCGAACCAGAAGAAGACGCGAACATAGACATCCCTGACGAGTGTCCAGTGGAGGAAGTAACCGCACCTCCTCTGATATCGTCAGCAACAACGCAGTCATCAATGCACGTTCGGAGAGAACTGGTACTTGCGTGATCGCGTATCTCAGTATGATGTCTTTACGGCGCTAGTTCGTCTTGGACACAACGTTCATTCACATGATGATGATATATTGACGTTCAACCCGCCAGAAGCAAGCCACCACATAATCACGTTGGACTTTAGTCGTGGGTACATCAGGCGGAGAGATCTCTACGAATACCTTGAATGGGAAGGTGTACACCTAGACTCCTTCATCGCTGAGCTTGAATCACTGTAGAGAGCCTGCGGCTAGGGAACCTGCATGAGATCCGAGCGTCCTAGTGGTCGCCCACAGAAAAGACAATGTCGTCACGGATAGACGTATCGCCAGCGGAAGAGACAACGGAAGTCTAAGGACTAGAGTGAATCAGAGAGGCCCCGCCTATTGGCGGGGTCTCTTGCTATGGGTAGACAGGCACATAGTTCCCGATTCAATATTAACGGTTCCTTAAGAGTGACGAGACTGTTGTTCGTTTGAGTCTGCCACCTCCCCGCCCAGTGCCTTTCGATTATCTGTGACTACGATATTTTCCTCGTTCGCCCTTGTATCTTGGAGGAAAGGCCGCCCGGTCATGGTTCGACAGGCTCACCACGAACGAGCTTCTCGGCATCATGTGACAATCGAAAGGCCCTGCCCTCCCCCAAACCTTCCACCAAGCTTACGCAGTTCGCTATCATTCCGTGATTCATTTCGACAACTGGGGTAGAACACATGACGCAACAGTACGACCTTTCGGGTCGTCTGAACGAGATTGGCGCCCGCATCAAAGAGGCCAGGATAGCCATCGACGTGAGCCAGGAAGACTTCGCTCTCATGATGGGCCGGACGGGCCGACACTGGGCGTGGAAGGTCGAGGCCGGACAGATCGGTCTCTCAGCCGGCGAGATACCAAGGGCCGCCGAGATGCTGGGCCGCTCCGTGCAGTGGCTGATCGAGGGCAAGGAAGAGGTGTTCGAGGTCGAGGACCCCGACATCCGAATGTTCTTCCGTCAGCACGACTGGTCCGACTTCACCAAGGAAGAGCGGGACATCATCCGCCAGAGCATGAAGATGGCCGCCGCCTACAAGGCCGCCAGGATGCGGAACCAGGCCGTAGCAGCTGACTAGCCTGGACCGCTCCTAGCCCCCCAAAACCCCCTCGCACCACGCCGCGACTGACAGCAGCCTCGCCTCCTCCCAGTGCGGAGCGCCTAGCTGCACCCCCAGCGGCATGAAGTTCGAGTCGAACCCCGACGGCAGCGAGATCGTCGGGAACCCACCGAACGTGAACGGCGACTGGAACATCGGGTCTCCCGTCGTGCTGAGGTCGCGAGGAGCGGCCGACGGCGTCGACGGCGTCATCACCACGTCGAATGGCCGCATCGCCTCAGTCAAGTCGCTCGTGAACCTGGCCTGCAAGTCCTTGGCCCTCAGGTAGTCCACCGCGCTCACCTGCAGCCCATCCTCGATCATCACGCGCACCTTGGGCGAGTAGTCGTCCGCCCGGTCCGCGAACCACTCCCGGTGGAATTCTGCGCCCTCGGTCGACATGAGTATCCGCTGCGCCCCCAGGACCTCCTCGAAGCCTGTGGACAGCTCGATATCCTCCACGACAGCGCCAGCCTCGGCGAATCGTTGCGCAATCGAGTCCGCGTGCTCCTGCGTCTCCTCCGTAGCCTTCTCCCAGAAGTGGGTGCGCACCAGCCCGATGCGCGGAGCTGCCTGCGGCGCCAGCGACGCGGAATGGTAGTCGGATAAAGGAGCGTCCACCGAGCCGGGGTCGTTGGGGTCGTATCCCGACATGGCATCGAGAAGCATCGCGGTATCCTCGACAGAGCGTGCGTAGTGGCCCATCGTGTCCAGCGACGCCGATACCGGCACCACGCCGTACCTGCTGATCCTGCCGAACGTGGGCTTGAGTCCGACCACGCCGTTGTACGCCGCCGGACGCAGCACCGAGCCGCCGGTCTGCGACCCCAGCGACGCGGGAAACATCTTCGCGATGACGCCGACAGCCGACCCTGAGCTCGACCCTCCCGGCGTGTGCGCGTGGTTCCAGGGGTTGCGAGTCGGAGGCGGATCGCCGCACGCGAACTCGGTCGTGACCGTCTTGCCCATGATGACCGCGCCGGCCTGCCGCAACTTGGCGACGGCGGTGGCGTCGAAGTCCGGCACGAAGTCGGCCAGGATCTTCGAGCAGGCAGTCGTCAGCACGCCCTGCGTGTAGTAGATGTCCTTGATTCCAACCGGCACGCCGTGCAGAGGTCCGCGTGGACCCTCCGACGCGAGCTCCTGATCGCGTACCCTCGCAGCGTTGAGTGCAGCATCCTCGTCCAGCGTCACCCAGACATTGAGATGCCGCTCCAGCTCGCTGCACACTGCCAGCAGCGCCGACATCAGCTCCTCCGCCGACACCTCACGCTCCCTGATGGCCTGCGCAGCCGCGGCAACAGTCAGATCGTGCAGTTCAGTCATAGTCGGCCTCCTGGGTGTGATGACATGGTGCTAGAGTTTCGTGCCCCATCGTACACCCTATCTTGTGAGACTGCCGTACAACGCTGACATGCGTATACAGGCGGACGTACTATCAAGTCAGTGTCAAGCGTCTGGACACGGACGCCGCTGAATTAGAGGGTAGGCCTAATGCTAGACTTGTCGGTACCACTGATCAGATTCAGGATGTGATTGCAGGAATAGAAGGGGAAGAGTCTGAGATGGACTGACTTGATTGCCTATCTCAGTTGGTATGCAGCCGTACTACAGTGAATGACATTGCCATATGGCCTGATACAGACTTTTGCGGTTCCACAACCCATTTTTGGTTTGAGCAGGACGGCTATCGCCGAATCTGCGACAACCAGTCTCGCGAAGGCGGCGAACCTCACAGGTCCAAACAGCTCCCGCGGTCGACTCCTTGCCAGAAGTGCATGTCACTCTATTTGGAAGACGTGCTGTATGGGAGAAAGGTTCTGAGGATATGGGCATCGCCACCCATATTGAAAAATGAGGAGGGCGGCCCTTATAATTGGGTACCCCCCCAAGAAATAGGGAGGACTCTATCCAAAGCGGGGCCTGCTATGCCCAGAATACCCATGTCGAGTTTTGCTAGATTCTACGAAGTTAGGCCAGCTGAACAGGTAAGAATTGTAAGGGACATTAGGATGCGCCTTATGGATCCTGAGCGTTACATTGTCCGTGACTATTATGGCCTGTTGAGAAATCAGCTGCGGACCACTCACTGGACCACTCGTGACATCAATGACTTTGAGGATGGGTTAGAGCTATTCTTGGAGAGTCAAAAGTTCGACGATAGGAGAGATCACTACAGGAGGTTGAGCGAAGCCTACATTGCATATTGGCATAATGTAGATGGAGACTACTTCGCAGTCCCTCCTACCGATGTGACGATTGCGGGTCTAACAATCACTGTGCGCCCAGAGGTAGGTTTGCGAACCGGGCGGGATTATCAGGCACTCAAACTCTGGTTCAACTCAGATCGGCCTACTCGACAAGCTCGCCAAATCATTGTCTACCTGATGGATAGAGCCAAAGAGCAAAGTGAATGGTGGAGTGATCGCTGGTATTCGGCTATTTGGGATATCAGGAGACAGAACATCCTTCCTCCAATCAGGCCTGCTAGGGACTTAGAGTTGGGCCTCACCGGGCAAATCGCAGCGTTTCTGCATATATGGGATGACTTAGACCGTCGGAGTCGAGAGGGGGAATTGCCTTACTAGGCATAACTCTGGCAGTAGCCAAGGAAATCCTAGGATCAAAATTCATTGGTAGCGCGCATTGACGCTAGAATAACATGGAGCTTACGGTTACAGGCTCGATGAGTATGCTGGCTCACCGAGGCCTTGGCGCACGCAACTAGAATACCCGGTTGCTAACTGGGAAGTCGTGACCATAAGGGTGTCGACTTCAGGGGTATAATAAGCCTAGAGGGCAGGTGGCCGAGAGGCTTAAGGCACTCGACTTAGGATCGAGCGGGGTCAGTTTCAACATCGGCCCCCGCGGGTTCGAATCCCGTCCTGCCCTCCAAGCTCTCCAACTATTGCGTACGAGCAATAGTACTAATTATGGTAGCCACGATGTAAACGACTGTCAACATTTGTTACTGTTTGGTATCAGACGGTTCCATGTAAAAGGTATTACTCATAGGGGAGTCAGCGCCCCCTCGGGTAGCAAAACCCCCTCACGCCCCCCGCAGCTTCGGCGCCAGCACCGCCAGCACTAGCACCAACGTGATGCCAGTTAACCCCACCACCTGGGCCGCTACCGGCGCGCCCCAGACTCCGGCGATGGCCCCCGCGGCCATGCTTCCGAAGCTGTAGGCCAGGATCGCGAACGATCGCAGACCCATGATCCGGCCCCGGAACTCCTGTTGTGTGGTGCGCAGCAGCAGCGTGAGTATCAGCACCTGCGTCGAAGCGAACGCCACCCCCACCAGCGCGAACAGCCCCATCGACAGGTAGAAAGAGCTGGACAACGAGAACAGCAGCACCATCGTGTGCCAGGTGACTATCGCCACGATCAGCAGTTTCCCCGTGTGGGGTAGTCTGGGAAGCATCGCTAGTCCCAGCGACCCGCTCAGCGCCCCGAATCCGAACGCGAACAGCAGCAGACCCAGTCCGGCAGAGTCGGTGCCCAGCACGTCCCGCGCGAAGATCGGGGCGAGGCTGGTGTGTACCGTCCATCCCGACAGGTTGATGACGACCGCCGCCGTCAGTACTGCCCAGATGACCTGGTTGCCGGCGGCGTATCTCAGGCCGTTGGTCACCGTGCGCAGCACCGGCTCCGTAGGTCGGCTGCCTGTGGAGCGGTCGATCCTGATGCCCACGGCGACCATCCCGCTCGCCAGGTACAGCGACGCGATGGCGAGGTAGGCCCCCTGCGGGCCGAACGCCTTGTACAGCAGCCCTCCGATGACCGGTCCGCACAGCATGGCGATGTTCATGGCCACGGTGTTGAACGCCGCGCCGTTGTTCACCCGCTCCCGAGGCAGCGTGTCGGCCACCAGCGACTGCGCGACGGGCATCTGGAACAGCCGGACGACGCCCATGAACAGCGTGATGGCGAAGATGTGCCACACCTCCAGCAGGTCGGTCAGGATCAGCGACAGCATCAGGATGCCCATGATCCCCATGACGAACTCCACCGACACGAGCAGCAGGTTGCGGGGCAGCCGGTCCGCGATGGCCCCGGCGAATAGTGCCAGGAAGTTCAGCGCCATGCGCGCCGCCGCGATGGAGCCGACAAGGAACGGGGAGTCTGTCAGCGACAGCACGAACCACCCCAGCACCGCCGACTCCATCTGCGTGCCGATGCCGACCAGCGCAGTCGAACTCCACACGAAAGAGAAGTTGCGGTATCGAAAGACGCCCAGGGGCGACGAAGCCCGGCTCAGCGTGGTGGTCAGTCTCAATCGAAAGTCCCGTGCCAGTTAGTTCTGGCGGCGACCTATCCTAGCACGCTCATGTCGAATGCTATAATCCTGACACTAGGCTCCCTGCATGTTCTCTTCTTCTTTAGGGCAGACAGAGGTAGGCGAGCATAGCTTCCGGCCCCATAATTCAATCAACAGACCCCCTCTCCCTGAGGGAGAGGGCTGGGGTGAGGGTGAAACATGGTCACGACACCAAAGCTGACCTACCAGGACTACGCTGCCCTAGAGGGCGACGAACGTTATGAACTCCTCGATGGAGAATTGATTTTGGTTGGATCGCCGAACAGAGATCATCAGTCGGTCAGCGTACGCCTACTGACCCGGATGTACTCGTTTGTTGAGGAGAGCGATCTGGGCTGGGTGTACAGCGCCCCCTTCGACGTGCTGTTCACCGACACCGACGTCGCACAACCGGACATCCTGTTCATCTCAAGCGAACGCGAGCACATCCTGACGCACGCCAATGTTCAGGGAGCCCCTGACCTCATCGTGGAGATCCTTTCGCCGTCGTCATCCACCAGGGACTGGCGAAACAAGCGAGAGCTGTACGCCTCCCACGGCGTGCGCGAGTACTGGATAGTCGATCCCACCAATAGAATCGTGTCCATCCTGCTGCTCCAGGACGGCGTGCTGGAGATCGAACAGACTCACACCGAGGACGAAACAGCCACATCCACCGTCCTCGAAGGTTTCACCGTCAGCCTCGCCAGCATCTTCCAGTAGGGCCTCGTTCCCAAGTCTGTCCCGACCACCCCGTCCCTGTTCCCCTATAATTGCATCGCGCTTCGACCTTACCGGCATTCGCTAGGTAGCGAAGCGACGCAATACAACCCATGGGACGGTGAACCATGTCGACAGTCGAGTACGAAATCAGGGACAGGGTCGGGTACGTAACTTTCAACCGGCCGGACAAGCTCAACGCGATCGACGTTGAGATGCGCAACGAGATCTGGCGCGTCATGCACGACGTCAACGACAACCCCGACGTCTGGATGGCGGTCATTACCGGCAACGGTCGGGCCTTCTCGGTCGGACACGACCTCGTCTCGATGTCCGGTCGCGGCGACGACCTCTACGAGGACGAGATCTCGACCGAGGACCTTTACGTCTACCAGACTCAGATCTACAAGCCGATCATCGCGTCGATCAACGGCTTCTGCCTCGCCCAGGGGGGCGGAATCGCGCTGGCGTCCGACATCAGGATCGCCTCCGACCAGGCGCAGTTCGGCTGGCCTCAGGCGCGACGCGGCATCGGCTCAGTCAGCGGCCCGTGCATGTTGGCGCACCGCGTCCCGCTCAACTTCGCGTTCGAATTCCTATTCACCGGCAACATGATCTCCGCCGACCGCGCCCTCGAACTCGGCCTGGTCAACAGGGTCGTACCGCACGACGAGCTGGAGACGGCGACCCAGGAGTACGTCGAGACGCTGATGAACAACGCGCCCCTCGCCATGCGCGCCATCAAGGAGGTCACGGTGCGAGGGCTGAACATGCGCCTCGAAGACCGCGTCCGCCTCGCCGGCATCGTCAACCGCCGCCTCCAGCGCACCGAAGACGCCCAGGAGGGCATCCGAGCCTTCGCCGAAAGGCGCACCCCGTCGTTCGTGGGGCGGTAGGGCAACCCACCACCGGCACGGTAGAATCGGAGCGGTGTAGGTGTGAGCCTCCGAGGAGATGTACTATGGCCAGAAGTGGATTCCGCAGAGGTGGATTTGGAAGTCGCCGCTCATTCGGCAGTAGGTCGGGCGGTAGTGGCGGCCGCAGAAGGTCGACGTCCGGTTCGAGTAGAGGTCCTAGAGACACCAAGACAGATCGGAGCGATGTAGTCGCCTACTCGCTCTATAACTCCAGAGGAAAGCGTACCTACGTCGGCTCCACTAACAACCCGGAGCGGCGTGCTGCGCAGCACGTGAAGTCAGGCAAGTTGAAACGCGGCGGCAAGCTGGTTGTCGAATCGAAGCCGATGTCTCGTAAGGCTGCTGAACACCTTGAGGCCAAGAAGATCGCTGGATACAGGCGCCGGACGGGTCGGCTTCCCGTACAAAACAAGACTTTAGATGGGTAGTACCACCTTCGGCGACGCGAGTCGTAAGCGTTTTAGTTCTGCGCCAAGCGAAGTGATCATTACCTTTAGAAAATGAGATTACCTCAGACTGTGCCCGGAGAAGATCCGAGCTCTCTATGGGCACTCCAGTTGGATCTACTAGCTAGAGCTGAGACTGCTCTTGGGTCGCGCGATATATCGAAGACGATATACCAGCCGCAGTTCACCGGCGATTGTCCACTGACGCGCAACACGCCGAACTTGGATGGGGCATTCGCCGAATTGAGTCGGAATGGAGAGTTCTACTGGCCCACAGTAATTTTCGAATTGGCCCACGAAACCGTCCATCTGCTCGATCCTATCCCCGGCAATACAAACAACCTTGAGGAGGGGATTGCTGTTGCGTTCTCTGTGAGCGTCCAACCAGCGTACGGCGTCGACATCCAGCCAAATATGAAATCCTACATCGATGCCTTACAGTTAGTTTGTGCGCTTCCTGGTGGGCCGCTCGAAGCCGGCAAGCTCGTGCGAGAAAGAGTTGGGCGCCTCAGTGATGTCACAGTTGACGATCTACGAGCATTGTTTCCGAATATCGAGGAGGGGATCCTGAATAAACTGGTCGCGACATTTGTTAGAGACGCCTGAGGACACAACTGGACAGAGGAATACAGACGTCTGTTAGTACGCCCTACCTCATGCGTGCTGGATGTGGCGATTCGCGAGCCATTCGGAGCACCACAAATATGGTACGCTGGGCTCCCACGAGGACAAGTTGAAATGGACCACCTCGACAGCGAAGAAAAAGACTTCCTGAGATCCTCCGAACAGGGTGAGTGGAAGCCGATCGCCGATCTTGAATCCGAGATTGAGCGCTACCGCGAATATGCCCGCGCCACCCTCAGCCGAGACCAGAGCGCCGCCAAGCGCAAGCGACCTGAAGAACGGAGACCCTCATGACTAGCCAGACCAACGAGTTCTACAACCGCCTCGGCGTCAAGCGCATCATCAACGCTGCTAGCTGGATCACCGTGCACGGAGGCAGCATCATGCCGCCCGCAGTGGTCGAGTCGATGAACGAGGCCTCCCGGTGGTTCGTCGACCTGCACGAGCTCAACCAGAAGGCCGGTGAGGTCATCGCCCGGCTGACCGGCGCCGAGGCAGGCCTTGTCACCGCAGGCTCAGCGGCGGGCATGGTGCTCGAGTCCGCAGCGGTCATAGCGGGCAACGACCCCGCCAGGATATGGCAGCTCCCCGACACCACCGGCATGAAGAACGAGATCGTCATCCACCGCGCCCACCGCGTGAACTACGATCACAGCTTCCGTGTCACAGGCGCGCAGCTCATCGAGATCGGCAACACCGGCACCACGCACGAGTGGGAGCTCGAGTCCGCCATCAACGAGAACACCGCTGCCGTAGCCTACGTGTTCGGTCCTCGACGAGGAGGCGCACTGCCGCTGCCCAGGGTCGTCGAGATCGCCCACGAGCGCGACGTCCCTGTCATCGTGGATGCCGCCGCCATGCTGCCGCCGCCCGAGAACCTGACAAAGTTCATCGACCAGGGCGCCGACATGGTGAGCTTCAGCGGTGGCAAGGGCGTGCTTGGGCCGCAGTCCACCGGCATTCTCGCCGGACGCGCCGACCTCATCGAGGCGGCCTACGCAAACTCGGCCCCGAACTCCGAGGCCATCGGACGCGCCGCAAAGGTCTGCAAGGAGGAGATTGCCGGTCTCGTAACCGCGCTGGAGATGTTTGTCGACACCGACTTCGACGCCGTTCAGGCCAACTGGAGGGCCAAGTCTGCCCACGTAGTCGATCGGCTTCAGGACATAGACGGCCTGAACGTCGAGCTGGTGGAGGCGCGACCGGAACTCGACGAGCCCGATAACAACACCGCCCGCGCACAGGTCACTCTGACGCCGTCGTGGACCGGCCCGTCCATCGCCGAGATCGTCCAGCAACTCCACGACGGTGACCCCGGCATACGCATCAGAGACTCACGCATCGACGACAGCTTCTCATTTGTCCCTGTCAACGTCATGGATGGCGAAGAAGAGATAGTAGCCAACCGCCTACGCGAGATCCTTACCCAGGGCGGGTGAGTGGTAGACTTGGATAGTGACCAGAATGCCTCCTCTCCCTTGATGGGAGAGGATTGAGGTGAGGGTGAAAGTACGATTTCCCCTCATCCTAACCTTCTCCCCAGGGAGAAGGGACTATGTAAATGCCCCGTTGGATATATACTGAGACCATATGAATATGGCCAGACTGGCGAGGAATGCACACAGGAGGGACCACCATGACCACCGTAAAGTACGCACTGGATGAGTTCATCCACGACATGAGCGCGCTCGTCGACGAGCAGCCTGACCAGGAGCGTCTGTTCGACCGAGGCTCCTCGTACCTGGAGAAGCTGATCGTCAACCCCGACGCGATCCCCGAGCAGTACCGGATGCCCGCGCCCGGTCGCAATCACGGCACGTTCCTGCTCCACTACGGCGACAACGGTCTGCTGGTCACCACCGTCGTGTGGGGACCCGGCGACCACATCGGGCCGCACGACCACTGCACATGGGGCATGATCGGCGTGATGGACAACGGCATCACCGAGACCCGCTTCAAGCGACACGACGACCGCTCCCGCGACGACTACGCCGAGATCGAGAAGGACCGCGAGACGCTGGTCCTTCCAGGCGACGTCAGCCTGCTCGTCCCCGAGGTCGACGAGATCCATCAGATGGACAACTACTCCGATACCCCGACCGTCGAGATCCACGTCTACGGCAATGACCTGAGAGGCCTCCAGCGCAGCAGGTACAACCTGGATACCTGCGAGGTCAAACACTTCGCCACCACCCGCTTCGACAACTGCTAGCCAGACCGACGCTGACAAGCGTGAATTCCAACCAGCAGGCCCCCCTCTCCCTTGACGGGAGAGGGTTGGGGTGAGGGTGAATGCCTAGTCTCTCGAATTGAATCGGGTCTGTCATGGGATTCCAAAGACCACTTTTGAGGGACCACCATGCCACCAACCATCTCATGCGCCGAAGTCGCCGACCTCCTCGCCGGCGACCAGCCATTCGCCCTGATCGACGTCCGCGAATCCGGCGAGTACAACTCCTCGCACATCGTCGGAGCAAGCCTGATCCCACGCAGGGAGCTTGAGCTGCGCATCGTCGACTCAGTCCCGTACGCCGACGCGACTGTCGTGCTGTGCGACGATGACGGGCGCCGCGCCGCCCTGGCCGCCGATACCCTCCGAGGCCTCGGCTACCGCAACGCCGTCGCGATGAGCGGAGGCATGGCGCGCTGGGTGACCGAGCGCCGTCCCACTGAGTGGGGCGTCAACGTGCCCAGCAAGGACTTCGGCGAAAAGGTCCAGGTCCAGCACCACGTACCCGAGATCGACGCCGTCGAACTCAGGAGCAGGATGGACCGCGGCGACAAGATGGTCATCCTCGACACCCGCACGCCCGAGGAGTTCCAGCGCAACTGCATCCCCGGCGGCCGAAGCGTCCCCAATGGCGAGCTCGCGCTGCACATAAGCGACATCCTCGGCGAAGTGGACGACGACACGACGGTCGTCATCAACTGCGCCGGTCGCACCCGCAGCATCATCGGCGCGCGGCTGCTCCAGCGCATGGGCGTCGAGAACGTCGTCGGACTCGAAAACGGTACCGCCGGATGGGTGCTCGCAGGGTACCAGCTTGAGTACGGCGCGGACCGTCTCGACCTCCCTGAGCCCACGGAAGAGGGCATAGTCGCCGCTGAGCGATACGCAGACCAGCTCGTCGAGCAGGACGGCGTCCGCTACATCGACGTGGCCGAGCTGGATTCCCTCATGGAGCGCAGGACGTCCGAGGCCGTATATCTCGTAGACGTCCGCACCGACTCTGAGTACGCAGAGGGTCACATCCCCGGCTTCAGGTGGTTCCCCGGCGGCCAGGCCGTGCAGCGCGCCGACGAGGTCGCCGTCGTTCACAACGCGCCCATCGTCTTCTGCTGCGACGGCAGGGCACGCGCCGCGTTCACCGCGTCCTGGTATAGACAGATGGGCTTCGAGCACGTTTACGCGCTCTGGGGCGGAACGTCCGCGTGGGCCGCGTCCGATCGCGTCCTCGAGAGCGGCGCTCCCGACACTGGAATGCAGCCCGTCTCAGCCAGGTCGGTGAACAAGGTGATGGCGGACGACGTTGCTGCCGCCTCCTCTTCCACCCGCATCATCCACGTCGGCCTGAGCGCCGAGTTCGCGCAGGGCCACGTACCCGGCGCGTCGTGGATTCCAAGAGGCTGGCTGGAGTTCAGGATCGGCGAAGTGGCGCCTGACAAAGACGCCCCGGTCGTCGTCACCTGCCCCGACGGCGGAGCGCAGTCCGCCCTGGCAGCGGCCACTCTCACCGAAATGGGCTACACCGATGTCAGCACCCTCGAAGGCGGCACCGCCGCATGGCGAGCCTCAGGCCGCGACGTAGAGGTCGGCCTGACCGGAGTGATGTCCCCACCCAACGACAACCTCCCCATGGGCCCAGACCGCGGCTACGCCGACATGGTCAACTACCTCCGCTGGGAAGAAGAGCTGGGGCATAAGTACGCAACAGCTGAGTGAAAATGTCCTTCACTCGAGGTTGTAGTCTGGTTGTATGAATTACGAATGACGTAATTCAGCCTAATCTGTGTTATAATTACTCTTGAATTAAGAGCGGATGTGTGGACTACTGTTTAGATCGACGAATTCATTACAAGTTAGACACTCAACTCCTCGCAGATGACGGTTGGATACCTTGTTAATGAAGACGGGCTTACTTTGGAAACCCGCGAAATGATCTCTTTGCTGGTAGTCATGGCCGCCATCGTCCTATGGAACGTGATAAACGTCTGGCTGATAAGCTCTCACACCAGCAGGCTCATCCAGGAGATCAGGGCATTAGGCACAGGGACCAGCGATGTCGAGCGAGAGCAAGGCCACCAGGAGCGGACACCATGAGAGAGCAGATCTGGACCGGTATTCTTGAGGCGGACCGGCTTGGTCGTTACTACGGGATGGTTTCCGACAAGTACAGCCGGTGGCATCTGGGCCTTACCTGCGTGGTCGTCGTGTCAGCTTCGAGTTCCGCCGCGTCCCTGCTCGCTCGCCTGCCGGACGCCATCGCAGCAGTCGCTCTGCTGATAGCTTCAGCGGTTGCGATCTGGCTCTATCTCAAGGACTACTCTGGAAAAGCTGTCGCCGCTCGCCTGTTCAGCGAACAGTACGATCACCTTGCAACCGAGTGGCGGCGACTCTGGTACAGCGACTCGACCCCTGAGGAGGTTTACGCACTTCGCAGCGCCAGCGACAGGATTGGTGCGGGCTACGACATTCCCATCGACAAGGACCTTCATGCCAGAGCTCAAGAAGATTCCTATGCAACTATTCCGGCTGAGTTTGCACACAGTCAGGGACTCGAAGCCAAGGCCTAATCCACAGCCATCCCCGCCACCTCCACCGCCCAGGCCGAAGCCGCAACCACCAAAGCCCAGACCGAGTAAATAGTGAGGCATCAGTCGCACACTCGCGAGAGTGGCGACTGACGAATACGCTCCGCCTGAAAGAATAGCTGGGCGAGTGGTGCACACCATACACGTGAGTGATTCTCTTATATGATGGACTTTAAAAACTCTTATCGAGCGAATTCAGTAACACGATTCCAGATATGGTACAATGGATCTCGTCATGAGTAAGTCGGATGACTAACGAAATTAGCACAAAAGAGGATCTGCTGAGCCTGTGGCACGAAGACGGCGAGTTTCGTGCCGCGTCCAGGCGCGAACTCCTGACCAGTGAACTACTGGAGCTGCCTGAGAAGTTCGCAGAAAATGTCAAGCAGGTCGACTCACAATTGGAGAGTATGGGGGCCAGACTTGATGGCGTAGAAACTAGACTTGATGGCGTGGAGACCAAGCTAGATAGGGTAGAAACTCGATTGGAACACGTGGAGATTGATGTGGACGGACTGCGAGGCGATGCACTGGAGAGAAAGGCCCCAACTCACCTGTGCCAACTTCTTAGCGATTCCCTCAGCATAAGAAGGCTCCAGGTGATTTGGATGCCCGGTGGATTCGCCACGCCACTTAATAGAATGGACAACTTCACCATCGACGTTGAATCTGGTGCAGATGATGGGACCATCACCCTGGAAGAAGAGGGCAGACTCAACAGGACCGACATGATCGCACGGGCTATTCGCGTGCCTGAAGGGACACGGCTCTGGGTAGCTGCTGAGATATCCGGCCTGATCGGCGAGAGAGACATCCGCCGCGCTCGTGAGTCTGCGACGGCGCTCAGGAAGCTGTATTCACAGGAGACGATTCCAGTGGTCTATGGCTACCGCATCGCAGATCAGCAGAGGCGCTCGGCACAGGAGAGGGAAGGCTTGGAAGAGGTGTTGATATTACTGGAGCCTACCGACGACCGAGCGAGCCGGCTGTCTGTATAGATCGGAAAGACCTCACCTGCCCCCCAGCACGCCCAGCGCCTCCACCGCAGCCTCAGCACCCGCTGACCTCTTGCTCCGACCCTGACCCGTCCCCATCGCGACGCCGTTGACTACCGCCTGCACCGTGAACGTCGGATCGTGGCTCGGCCCCTCCATATCCACTGTCTCGTACACCGGAGGTCCATAGCCGCGCTCCATCGCCGCCTCGTGCAGCAGCGACTTTGGGTGACGCGGAGCCGTATCCGCCTCGGCGGCAAGCTCCAGTTCAGGATCCATGACACGAAGTGCGAACTCGCGCGAGGCGTCGTACCCCTGGTCGAGGAACAGCGCTCCCATAAGCGCCTCGAAAGCGTCCGCGAGGTTTGACTGTCGCTCGCTGCCGCCCCTATCGATCTCGCCCTTGCCCATGACGAGCCACCTGCCGAGCCCGAGCCTTGCGCCGATCTCAGACAGCGACTGCCCGTCGACCAGCGTGGCTCGCACCTGTGTCATGCGACCCTCAGGCCACTCCGGGAACCTGGTCATCAGCTCCTGCGCGACGATCAGCCCCAGTACGGCGTCCCCCAGGAACTCCAGGCGCTGGTTCGACTCCTCGAATACGCCCGGGAACTCCGCTACGAACGAGCCGTGTACCAGCGCCTGCTCCAGCAGAGAGATGTCGTCGAATTCGAGCTCCAGCGCTGCCGCGATCTCAGCAAGCTGACGTGGTGAGTGTTTCATGATGGCCATCACCACCCAGTATATGCTGCGGTCAGTCCCCCAGGGCAGCCTCAGGCTGCGGAACAGCCCTTCCGCGCCTGAATACCCGCCCGAACAGGCCAGGAATGCTCTCGTTCGCCAGCGTGTACACGACAGGCACGACCACCAGCGTCAGCACCGTTGAGCTTACCAGGCCGCCTATCACTACTGTCGCCAGCTCAGCGCTGAGTATGCCGCCCTCGTCCTCTACGAATGCCGCCAGCGGCAGCAGCGCGATGCTCGTGGTAATCGCAGTCATCAGTATCGGACGCAGCCGGACCCGTCCGCCCTGTATCAGCGCGTCGTACACGCTCAGACCGCGCTCGCGGAGCTGCTCGACGAACGAGATCAGCACGATCGCGTTAGTGACCACTATCCCGATCAGCATCAGTATGCCCATCATCGCGGGCAGACCCAGCGACCGGCCCGTTATCGCCAACGCAGCCAGCGCACCGATGATCGCCAGCGGCAGGCTCGTGATTATCACGAACGGGTTCCTGAGCGAACCGAGGCTGGCAACCATGACGAGATAGACGCCTATGACGCCCACGAACATCGCTATGAAGATGGCCTCGAAGCCCTCGGCTATCTGGGCGAACACGCCACCGTTGGTTACACCTACACCCGACGGCAGCGTCAGCCCGTCGATTATCTGCTGGATCTCCTGGCCCACGGCCTGCGTGTCGTCGGACGTGATGCTCCCGGTGATGGACGCGGACCTGTTGCCGTCGGTCCGTATGATGGTCACAGGCCCCTCGATCTCTTCGACTGACGCGATCTCGCCCAGGGGGCTCGACCCAAGCGGTCCTGAGACCATCATGTCGCTGAGCGACTCCAGGCTGTCTATACCGTCGGTGCTGGCGGCAAGCACCACGTCAACAGGCTCTCCATCGACCTCGATCTGCGTCACCGTCTGCCCTGTCAGCAGCTGGTTCACCTGGAACGCGACCTGCTGGGCGCTCAGACCGACGGATGCCGCCCGAGCCGGATCGACGTTGATTACGATCTCGTCTCTCGCCTCGCTCACGTCGCTGGTGATGTTCTCGACTCCCGGCAACCTGCTCAGCTCATCCGCAAGCTGGACCGTCACTGCTGAGATGTCCGAGTAGTTCGGGCCGGTGATGATGATGTCGAGACCCGCCTGGGGTGGTCCATCCACTATTTCCAGTACGTTTATAGTCCGCTCGTCAGTGCTTCTGAGGTTGTTTCTCAGTAACTCGGCTGTATTT
Source organism: Dehalococcoidia bacterium (assembly GCA_965116415.1). Lineage (GTDB taxonomy): Bacteria > Chloroflexota > Dehalococcoidia > Lucifugimonadales > UBA1123 > VXRN01. Next base: position 2,318,823 of record OZ220693.1, on the reverse strand, counting down.
TCGGGGGCGTTCTCGCTGAGCCGGACCAGAGTGGTCGACTGGTTGAATCCGCCCGGCCCGTCTCCGCCGAACGCCGCCGCCGCGGGACTGCCCACGGTCGTTATGTACACCTCTGAGACCCCGGCAAGCTCGTCTTCGATCAAGCCCACTTCGCTCAACGTCGCCTGCGGTGGCGTGCCCGGCGTGAGGCTCATGTTGACCTGCACGAACCTCGGGCCGCCTGACCCGAATAGGTTCACGGGGATGATCCCCAGCAGGCTCAGGCTGCCCAGGGTGATGACTATGGCCACGATTAGCGTGATCGCCTTGTGGCGTAGTGCGGTCACCAGTATCGGCGTGTAAACGCGCTGCAGCCACGCAACCGACCCGCCACTCGGGAGAAGTCCGGATTCATCCTCTTCGCCAGCGCCCTCCGGCAGGTCCCCAGGCCTCAGCAGGTACGCTCCAAGCACAGGAACGGCGGTCAGCGCGACCGCCAGCGACGCGATCAGCGCGAAGCTGACCGTGATCGCGAACGGGAAGAAGAACGCTCCGACCAGCCCCTCGATGAAGCCGAGAGGCAGGAACACAACGATTGTCGTCAGCGTGGACGCCGTGATTGCCGGGCCGACCTCAACAGTCGCGTCGAGCGCGGCCCGCCACCGCTCCTTTCCGCCCTCGATGTTGCGATACACGTTCTCCAGCACCACGATGCTGTCGTCCACGACTCTGCCGACCGATATGGCCAACCCGCCGAGCGTCATGAAGTTGAGCGCCAGTCCCTGCCAGTTCATGAGCAGTACGCCCGTGAATATGCTCAGCGGTATCGAAAGCCCGATTACAATCGTGGGGCGCAGCGTCCTTAGGATGCCCAGGATCGCCGATGGCCTGATTGTCAGGAAGAACAGGAACACGACTGAGATGGCGAGTGTCAGTCCCAGGATGGCTTCCCGCTCCAGGGTGGTGATCTGGGACTGGATGTTCGGTCCCTGGTCCCTGAACGTCAGGATCTCCGCCCCGTTCAGGTCACCGCGTATGTCGTCCAGCGCATCCTGGACGGCCGTCGTCACGTCGATAGTGTTGGCGTCCGGGTGCTTAATGACCCCGATGCCGATGCTAGGCTGACCGTTAGTCCTGGATATGCTGGTCGGAATGCCGGAACCGAGCGTGATGTCCGCCACCTCGCCGAGCGTGACTGGTGGGGGCATCTGGGCGAACGGCTGTCCAGCAGCTTCTTGCCCCCTCTCCCTTGAGGGAGAGGGTTGGGGTGAGGGCGAAACTGGCCGACTACCAAACGCGGTTGGACTGCTCACAACCAGTTCGCGCAGATCGTCAAGTGACGAGTACGAGTTGGTCGTCTTGATCGGCAACACTTTGCTGCCGTTCGAGATCACGCCTCCCGGCAGGGTGATGCTGTTCTCACGCAGCGCCTGCGATATCTGGAACAGCGACACGCCCTTTTCCGACGCCCTCTCGAGGTCGACGGACACGAGCGCCCTTTGCTCTACCTCCCCCGACACCTCGACACCAAACACCCCCTCGACCGCCGAAATCTCCGGCACTATTCGAGATTCGACTATGCGCTGCAGTTCCGCGACGTCGCCTCCTCCGATGACGCTGAGCTGCAGCACCGGGAACGCGTCAGGATCGATGCGGGCGACGATGGGGTCGTTGACCCCACTGGGGAACGTGAGTCCGCTCACGTTCGAGTTGATGACGTTCTCGACGTCCGCCATGTCTGTCCCGAACTCGAACGACGCCAGGATGATCGACCGGTTCTCGGTCGATATCGACTGCATCGTGTCGAGGCCATCGACTCCGCCTATGGCGCTCTCGATGGGGACGGTGACGTCTCGCACCACCGCGTCCGGGTTCGCTGACGGGTAGAACGTCGTCACCGTCACCAGCGGGAACTCGATCTCCGGGAACAGCTCCACCGGCAAAGACCGGTAGGTGAATATGCCGGCCGCCAGCACAAGTATGACGGCAAGTACGGTGACCGACCTGCGACGCAGCGCAAGTCCTGTGATGAATCTGATCAAGGTCTTATCTCCAAAACGCGGGGGCTGTCGAAAGGCTCTACATAAAGGCTAGCAATCGCAGTTGGGCTGCTGCCATACAGATCTTTGAAGTATGTATTAGGCATCACTTATGCCTCAATTGGGATCCCGGCAACGGAAGCGCCAGCAGATCACCCATCGGCACCTCGAGCGCATTCGCGATCTTCAGCACTGCCCCAATCGAAAGGTTCTGCTTGCCATGCTCGACCAGGCTGATGTACGTGCGATCGAGGTCGGCAGCATCCGCCAGCTGCTGCTGAGTCATCCTCCGGGAAGTCCGCGCTGCATTGACACGTTGCCCCATCAGCGCCAGGTGCTCTCCGAGCGTCAGGTTCTCATCTGTCAGGCCAACCAGACGGCGAGCTTCGCTCACGGCCTCAAGTGTGTCGACAACGATGGCGTCGCACCCCAGTTCATCCAGATCTTGGGAAGTACCCAGCAGGGCTCCGCCGCCCAGCATGATCTTGGGTCCTGGCGAATCCCCTCCGCGTATAACGTCTGCGGCAGCCCTGACGTTAGGGAGGAATTCCAACATCGTCGACGAGATCGCAACGAGGTCGACATCACGATTACGGACGAACTCGCCCAGGTCTTCTGAAGGGGTCCCGGTCCCGAGAAAGTCGACCTCCCACCCGTCCATCGCCAGCAGGTCGGCGATCATCCGCGCCCCGACGGTGTGCTGATCGCCCTCCACCGGCGTCACCACGGCCCGCACGCCAAGTCCGGTCGGCGCCTTCATGCCCTGCCTGAGGTGGTCCATGATGCCGAGCGTAATCGTCGTTGCCAGGTGCTCCTGCGCCGTATTGACACGGCCCTCGTGCCACAGCACCCCAATCCCGACCTGCGCCGGCGCCAGCACCTCGAGATACATCTCGATATGGCTCACACCGCTGCTCACAGCCCTCTCAACCAGCGACCGCGCCAGCACAGCCTCACCACCCACCAGCGCATCGGTGTATTCTTCCCTCAGTTCAGCAATTCGATCAGACCCGTCCACTCACATTCATCCTGTGGGAGCAGAATTACTTCTGTAGATAATACAAAACAATCCGATATATAATTGTTAGTATTATAGCACACAGGGAGGCAGAATCTGAAGGATGTCACCGTGCCCAACTTAGTACTCCGTGGGCTCTCCGACGAGCTATATCAGGAACTCAGAGCCGCCGCGAGGCGAAATCGACGTTGCCTCAACAGCGAGATCATCGCAATACTCACCGCATCGGTTCGCACTGAACAGGCGGACATCGACAGGCTCCTCAAGCGGATACGGCTGCGGCGCGGGTCTATCGGCCCAATGGACCTCAGCGAGGAGACCCTCCGAGAGATGCGCAACAACGGTCGGCCATGATCGTCTTTGGCGCGAGCGTTAATTTCTTGCTGGGAGGAGAATGATCCCTACGCAGCCCGTCTGCTCAGGCAGCCCAGACTACCAGTCGGAGTTCGCTGTCGTCGATCAAGGTATACTCTGGGATTCTGCCGGAGAGCCGTTCGCTATTGTCCAAGATTATTGGAACGCCTTCACCTCGCTTCTCCATAATATTCACTCGACCAGAATCCAGCCACGGCTCGTCTGGCAGGGCGCATTTCGTAAGTAGACTGCATACTGCCTCATTGCGGGCGGACTGCCGGTACCGAAGGCTCTCGACGGTAAGCGAGTTCGCAATCATGCCTGGGGAGAATAGTTCGATTCGATTCTCAAACATTCTCAGTCTAATCTTGGAGCCATAGATCGAATAGTCTCGGTGGGCGACAGCATTCACCACCGCCTCAAAGACTGCCGCCATATCATACTGTGGCCGGTCTACTCGGCCGATGGTCTTGGTTGCGGAAGTTTTCATATTCCTGACCACGAATCGACACGTGCTGACGATCTGACGATCTAGCGGTCCAGTTAAATCTGCAGCATCGAGTTGGTAGGGATCATCTCCCGAATCGATTCGGACTGAATCGCCCCGATATGCCACAGCCTGCACGTAGGCGTTCGGTAGCCAGCGTCTGGGATCACCTGTCGCCATCAATACGCCAGCGACCGTTGGACGCAACCTACCTTCTTCACTAGTTCCCACCATACCGAGTTTGTCCAGGAAGGTGTCTGCGTCTTCGTCCGATCGTGGCGTGCGAAATCGCTCCCACAGATCGGCAGACAGATCCTCTATCCTGGCTCCATCTACAACTTGCTCATCGAAACGTATGAGGCGGGTCTGACTGCGCTGTTGAAACAAGCGGGCCAGATACTCTGTGGACATGGGCCGCTTTGAGTCTCCGACGCGATGATAGAAGCCGCCGGGACTCCGGTGAACAAACAGGCTGCGTGGTATATCTACCTTAACCACTGCCACGTCTTCACCCTCGAGTGTTGGCAGGGACAATCTGTCTACCACCAAGTTCTCAATTGGCGGATCGATGGAGTCGGTGCACACCTCCCGAACGAAATCGACGACAGTGTCTAGCCGACCAACGGGTACTCCAATGATCTCATGAGTCTTATCGTCGACACCAAACAAGAATACTCCGCCGCGGCTGTTTGCGAATGCGGCAAGTTCATCAGCAAGATCGTTTCTGGCGGGGCCGCTGACGTTGTTGCCCCTGAATCGCACCTCCTTGTACTCCAGGAAAGAGCTCTCTCCTAGCCGAATCTTTTCGAGTAACTCCGTCTTGCTATCGAACATGGCCCTACTCTGGTCCCAGCCTCCGGTAACGGCGGTCGAAAGCTTCGCGTCCCCCCTCCATCACCTCGCAGATTTTCTCCCGCATCGCCTTTTCTTGGAGCGATCCTGACTGGTCAACGACACATTGCCCTTGTCGGAACTCGAGCGCATGCAGCATCTCAGCGTCTCCATTCACTACGATGTTCGGGTTATGGGTGACGACGATTATCTGTCGTCTGAGCTTATTCTCCCGAATCTGGCGCACCACCAGGTCATAGATCAAATGATTGTCTAGGTCGTCCTCCGGCTGATCTAGGATCAGCGGTTCATTGCCGTGTGCAAGAAGAAACGCTAGCATCGCTGCCGACCGTTGGCCAGCCGAGGCTTGAGAGATTGGCCGAAAATCCCTGCCATCACCGCTGCGACTATACTCAACCCTCAATCCATCCTCGGGAAACCAGGTCAAGAGCTTGTCGAGGAACTCAGGGCTACGATCAAATTGACGCTTGAGAAAGTTGTTGAAGTGCCCGCCGAAGTCGCCCTGACCAGCGCAGGCTGACTTGAACCGCTGTTTTAGCCTTTCAAGACGGGACTCGAATTCGCTACGGCGAATAGTGAAGTCCGATGACATGTCCGTAAGGAATTCAGCGACGCATCCGGTAGTCGTGCCGTCTTCTTTCGTTGATAGAATGTCGCCTTCGAAGCGGTCGTCAAGAACATCTAGGACTTCTCTTAGGGAGCGCTCAATCACCCGAGGATCGCCGCCGTAAGGACTGATTTCGATCCGTACGAAGTCGTTCCGCGCAAGAGTTGCAGAAAGAAACTCGTTGCGGACATCGCCCATGGCGCGGCGAGCGTCCACCACTTCCATCAGCTGCTCTTGTGATTGCTCAATCAATCTGTCGCGATCTTCCATCTCCGACACCAGTCGAACTACTTCACCCTCCAACCTTTGTCTTTCCTGCACTAGACGACCATACTCGCTCGGGTCGGCTACTCCTTCCTCCTGCAACACTCCCACCAAGCTGTCGTAGTCGACGGCTGCCTGAGTTGCCAGTTTCTGCCACTCACTCGCGATCAACTTTGCGCGTTGTGTTCCAACCGCCTCCCGTAGACGATGCGCGGCCTCATGCAACCTCTGCCTCGCCGCGCTTACAGCAGCGCCTAGAGTGGCCACGATCTCGACAACGGCCCTATCTTCATCCGAAACCTCGTCGAATAGTCCGTTCGGCAGATCTTCGATTTGAAGCTCGTCCGCGACACTCTCTATACGATTGGATACCTCCTCAGCTACATCGAACTGCCGTTCCGCTTCTCTACGCTGACGGTCACGGCGCCGGTACGCTGTCAGTACCGCGGCATGGCCGGCCTCCTCGAATCTACCCAGCTTGCGCTCGACATCCTGGAGATCGACCGTCAGGTTGTCCCGACGCTCCAGCTTGCTGTCCAACTCACGGATCCGTGCTCTTGTCGCATAGTAAGTGTTACGGGCTTCATCCAGTCGCCCATACAAGGTTGCCACCCCCGCCGCTTGATCGATCACGCCAAGCAGCGCCTGGTGATTATCCCCAGACAGTTCGGTGATCTGACCCTGGCTGTAAATCCGGAGCGGAAATCGCTCTGGTGTAACGGTCTGCGCGGAAGATGGCTTCCAGTTATCGAAGCCCAACTCATCCTCCACTGGTACGCCAGTGCCATCCGTCCGCCAATGTACGCGATGTCGGACATCGTCGCGCATTACAGTTAGCTGAATGCTCGTCTCGTCTAACAGTCCACCGTCTTTCGTTTGGTCGGCAGGGACTCGGTTGAACCGATCGAATGTTGAGCGGGGGCCGCTCTCCACTACCAGACGATCTAACTCCCGCTCCCTTCTAGATGCAAGACGCAGCGCATGGATAACTGTGGACTTCCCTGTACCGCGTCCACCCACGAGGGCGTTGAGCCAGGGATTGAACGTTAACTTTGTTGGTTGACCGTGTCCCATGTAGCGAGCGTTTTCGATCTGCACTTCCTCTATAAAGTGCTCTGGCCGCTCAAATGGATTGAAGGGTTCCGGATCGTCACTTCTTCTGATCGAGAATCCTCCTCCGTCCAGCAGCGCTAGGCGCAGTCCTTCGAGGGACGGCTCCGCCATCTTTACCCACGTGTAGTGCGAGCCAGGGAATTTTGCTCCATGCTTCCCAGACGGGTGATGGGAGTCCGACCCAAGAACCTCGGCCCACGCGAGCCTACGTTGCCGATAGAGTTCGGGTTTTGGGGTGCTAGGATCGATGACCTGCATTGCAAACAGGCCGTCACTTTGGAGCAGCGGTCCCAATGTGTTTCCAGGCAGTCCCAAAGCTCCAGATGGCCCATCTACGTGGGCGAGTATAGGGATGGCACCTGTTTCCACGATGGCTTTTACGACGGAAATGGACGCTGAATCCGCTGCAATGTCGCTCGCTCCTCTCTCGCCGTAGAATCCAACAGCGCCAAGCAACGCCTCCACATCAGAGGAGCCCTTGTCGGTGTCGAAAATTGCTAGGATGTGGATACTGCCGTTAGCCGTGACTTCTACCCCGGGAAACAGATATAGGGGCCTGAACTCCGGGTGTTGTTCCTGCTCCAGCTCCTGTAGCGCTTCTTTCAAAGGGTCGATCCACTCACCCGTGTTGTGATCCGTAACTGCCACACAGTCCACCTCGGCGCGCATGAACCCCAGCAGCCATTCCTTGGGCGTAATCTGGCGCAATTGGTTCTGGTCAGGACCTTTACCGTAGTCGACAGAGGCTGGAGTGTGGGTATGAAAGTCAAACTTCCACCACCGAGCACCGGGCCATTCCCAAGAATCGCTCATGCATTTCCTCCGCTGCCGTTTCGGTCGACCTCAAGCCGGTCAAGCGCCCCGGCCAGTTCATTCGCTGGCATCACGTCGCAGCCGCTTTTGGTTTGCGAGTTTCGCCGCCACATAGAACAGTCTTCTCAGGCGCACATCACCTCGGTCGAAAATACGAAGTTCTATACAGTAGCGCCCAACTTGACCTCTATTTAACAACTGGCTGCACAATCTGCAAGTACTACTTTCAATTTGTGCAACCAGCCAAGCTGGATCGACCGCGCCCACCAGCCCCGAACTCGTGAGGTCCCCTAGAAACTATCCGTATTCACCACCGGCTGCGTGCCCTTGTCCGCGCATAGCACGACCAGCAGATTACTCACCATCGCCGCCTTGCGCTCCTCGTCCAGCTCGACGATGTTCCGGCTGGACAGGTCGTCCAGTGCCATCTGCACCATGCTCACCGCACCCTCGACGATCTGGCTGCGAGCCGCGATGATCGCCCCCGCCTGCTGACGCTGGAGCATCGCCGACGCGATCTCCGGCGCGTACGCCAGGTGCGTGATACGCGCCTCCATGACCTCCACACCCGCGCCTCGTTCGGCGGCACCGCGAACCGCCCTCCCAAACTGATACAGCCACACCCGCAAGCCCCCAGTAGCATCCCGCCCCCTTCACAGATATAGTGAGTGCAAGGGGTGTCGTAGCTATGGAGCGGGACCAGATCGACTCAGGCTCGAACCGGGCCACCGTCAGAAGGGCGGCCGCGTCGTTCCGCCCCTACACGTGGCAGGTTGTCGGGGTCGTACTGCTGATCCTCGTGACCGCCAGCCTTGGCGTTGTCAACCCGGTACTCATCCGCTCGGTCTTCGACGACGCGCTCTTCCCTCAGGGCGGCATCGACATGCGGATGCTGTGGATACTCTCCAGCATCATGATCGCCGCCACCGTCGTCAGCGGCGGACTGGGCATCCTCCAGACGTACCTGACCAACGAGGTCGGCCAGCGCGTGATGCGCGACCTGCGCGACCGCCTGTACACACACCTCCAGCGACAGTCGCTCGGCTTCTTTACAGGCACTCGCACCGGCGAGATACAGTCGCGCATCGCCAATGACGTCGGCGGCGTGCAGAACGTCGTCACCAACACGCTCTCAAGCGTGCTATCCAACACCGTCATCTTCATCAGCACGCTCGCGGCCATGTTCATCCTCTCGTGGGAGCTCACGGCCGTGTCCGTCGCGGCAATCCCGATCTTCGCGGTCATCTCGAAGTTCGTTGGAGACCGGAGGAAGCGCGTGACCGAACAGTCCCAGGAGGCCGCTGCCGAGGTTACCGCCATCACACAGGAGACGCTATCGATCTCCGGCATCATGCTCGCCAAGCTGTTCGGCAGGCAGAACCAGGAGATCGAACGCTTCCATAACGAGAACGAGCGCATGGCCGACCTCGCCGTACGGACCCAGATGACCGGCCAGTCGTTCTTCACGGTGATGCAGATCTTCTTCTCGGTCGCGCCTGTCGTCGTGTACCTGATATCGGGTTACCTCATAGCCGGCACTGCGACACCGGCCATCTCTGCTGGTACCATCGTCGCGTTCACCACGCTCCAGTTCAGGCTGTACTTCCCAATAGTCAATCTGATGGAGATCTCGGTTGAGCTTCAGTCCTCTATGGCGCTGTTCGACCGCATCTTCCGCTACCTCGACATCAGGCCCGACATCGAGGACCGTCCTGACGCCGTCGACGTTGACCCCCGCGACGTCCACGGCCGCGTGACGTTCGACTCGGTCAGGCTGACCTACAACCCCGAACACGGCCCACCAGGGCGCGCCTTGGATGGCGACCAGGCCACCGACGATAGCCACCGTCGCTGGGCGCTTAACGACGTGGACTTCGAGGTGCAGCCCGGCCAGCTTGCCGCGTTTGTCGGTCCCAGCGGCGCGGGCAAGTCCACCATCTCGTACCTGATCCCGCGACTGTACGACCCCACTGAGGGCGCCGTGAAGATCGACGGCATGGATGTCCGCGACATCAAGCTTGACTCACTCGCAGGCATGATCGGATACGTCACGCAGGAGAGCTACCTGTTCCACGCCAGCCTCAGGAGCAACCTGCTGTACGCCAAGCCGGACGCCACGCAGGCCGAGATCGAGGCCGCTGCCAGAGCTGCCTACATCCACGATTGGATCGAGACACTACCCGACGGCTACGACACCGTCGTCGGGGAGCGCGGCTACCGGCTGTCTGGCGGGGAGCGTCAGCGGCTCGCTATCGCCCGCGTGGTCCTGCACGACCCCCGTATCCTGGTCCTCGACGAGGCCACGTCCGCGCTGGACACGACCAGCGAGCGCCACGTGCAGATGGCGCTGGAACCGCTGATGCGTGAACGCACAACCATCGCCATAGCCCACCGGCTGTCCACGATCATGTCCGCAGACGTAATCTACGTCGTGGACGAGGGCCGCATCATCGAGTACGGCACCCACCAGGAGCTCCTGGAGCTCCGCGGCCGCTACGCAGCGCTGTTCAACGAGCAGTTCCAGGGCGGCCTCGTAGAGTCCCTATGCGAAGACGGCATAGTCCTCACCGACGGCCGCGTACTGACCCACGAAGGCGTCCTGGTGGGCGCCGGCGCTGACTAATTGCTCACGAGTAGCTGTCCCTGTTGACTGAACCCCGCTTCTTCTACGGCTGGTACATCGTTGTCTGCTGCTTCATCAGCCAGGGCGTTCGAGCTGGGCTGGGAAACCAGACATTCGGGTTCTTCATCAAGCCTCTGACCGAGGAACTCGGCTGGTCGCGTGCGGTGCTGACCGGCGCCCTCATGACTCAGAACGTCGTGGGCGCGATGGTCGCACCGCTAATCGGGTTCTGTATAGACCGCTATGGACCTCGCCTGCTGATGGCAGGAGGCGCCGTCTGCATGGGAGCCTCGATGATGCTCCTGTCTCAGACCCGGCATCTGTGGCAGTTCGTGCTGTTTCTCGGGGTCCTCGGTGCACTCGGTTTTGCAGGACTGGCATACAGCGTCACCAGTCCGACGATTGCCAAGTGGTTCATTCGCAGGCGGGGACGTGCCGCCGGTATCGCCACCGGTGGGCTGAATGTCGGGGTGGCGGCCTTCACTCCGCTCATCGTCTTCCTGATCGATCAGTACGGTTGGCGTTCGGCGTGGTTGTATCTGGGACTGTTGCCGATGGTCCTCGTGATTCCCCCGGCGCTCATATGGCTCCGCAGGCAGCCGGAGGATATGGGCCTGCTCCCTGATGGCGACCCAGCGCCGCAAACATCAACGTCGCAATTAGACACCGACCAGCAGGACGCCGAAGAGCGCACCGATGAGGTCAGCTGGACAGTCCAGGATGCATTTCGCAGCAGGACGCTTTGGCTACTGTTTGTCACCGAGCTGGTTTACGGGACGGCTCAGGGATCGGTCATCATCCACAGGACCCCGTTCATAATCGACCTGGGCTTTTCCAGTGCGACGGCCGGCGTCAGTCTGGTCATCCACAGCTTTGCGGCGCTGAGTGGAAAACTGATATGGGGGTACATGGCAGATCGCGTGGAGATGCGTCTGTTGCTGGTCCTGGTTCTGATGGGCAGTGCGGCTGCGCTCTCAGCACTCTTCTTTGTGAACAGCCCGTTGATGTTGTACCTGGGATTCGCGCTGCCGTATGGACTAACAGCCGGAAGCCTGACAGTCCTGGGCCCTCTCATCTGGGCTCGCTATTTCGGCCGACGGCACCTGGGGTCCATCCAGGGACTCATGGGTCCGATTGGTCTGCTCCCGGGACTGGTCGGCCCAATGTTCGCCGCGTTCGTTTACGATGCCACGGGGAGCTACGAGTTCGCCTTCGGGTGTTTCGTGGCCCTGTTCGCGATTGGTGCAATCATGATGTGGTGGGTACGGCGTCCAGTGGCAAGCTCATGACAGGCTCAGAAATGATCATGTCCTCAGGCAGGGGACTCACCTTCATGTATCGTGTCGGGGGAATCGCCGTGCACTATGGGCACCTGCTTGTCGAGCACGACGTGCGACACGGCTTCTGCTTCGTCCCCGGCGGTCGAGTCGAATACGGCGAGAACGCAGTCGAGGCGCTGTCCAGAGAGCTGCGCGAAGAGCTTGGCGAGGAGGCGACGATCGGCCGTCTCATCATCGTCGCAGACAACCTGTTCGAGCTCGATGGCGACTGGTACCAGGAGGTCTCCCTCTACTTCCTGATCGAGTTCGCCCCCGACTCAAAGCTCCTTGATATTGACGGCACTTTTGAGGGCGGTGAGTCGGGGACCGTGTTCCAGTGGATCCCTCTGGCCGAGATCGAACAGGCTAACCTGCCCCCGCCCTTTCTCCACCAGCACGTGAGAGAGATTCCTGAGTACACAGAATACATAGACCACGCCGAGCCCGGTTTTCACAAGAAGTCCGGCCAGGCTGAGGAGACACAAAGGTGAATGAGTATGTCAAGCTGGGAGACTTCGCCCTTAGCCTGGAGGGCCTGGCGATACTGAGAGCCTGGAGGGCGTACCCGGACATCGCCCTACAGCTGGTGATATAGTGTGAGTAGACTATCGAGCTCAGACTGCTAAGAGTCTTGGGGTGTCGAGTTGGGTACTGTTAATCTCAAGTCATTCTCTCTGGCGGACTACCTGAAGGCCGCTCTTGCATGTGCCGAGTACGAGCAGGACGAAGACGGTCTCATCGTTGCCAGTGTCCCGAACTGTGCGGGGTTCTACTCCCAAGGTGATTCCTATGAAGAAGCCCGAGCAAACCTTCTGGATGCGATTGAAGGCAACGTTATGATCGCCCTCCAGATGGGTTGGGAGATACCAAGTATGCCAGGCGTGGAGATAAAGACAGAAGTTGTCGCGACTGACTCCGCTTAGGTCACGTGAAGTAGTCCGCAAGCTTCGCGCGCTTGGTTTCTCCGGTCCGATGTCTGGGGGTAGACACGTTCATATGGTCCACCCTCAAACTCGACAGGTGATACCGATACCTGCGCACGGAAGTCGGGATGTCGGCGTCGGGTTAATCAGAAAGATCATTCGTGATGTGGGAATCTCACGAGAGGAGTGGAACTCGCTCTAGTTCGGGATGAACAGACTGCGATGAGAAAAGTAAGGGCGCGTCACACGACGCGCCCTTACTGTTTGACCTATTTCTTGACGCTACACGTTAGTAGCCGCAGGGTTGGCCGATGTGGGACATACCTCTGGACCAACCTGGGAAGGGAAGACCGATTGGAGCTTCATCGGTTGAGAATGGCCAGCCCGTAGGTCAGAACATGGCCCTCATAATCGCAATCGCAAGCCCTACCATGCCGGGAATCAAAAAGATCGCAAAGGCGATGACGAGGGTAACCATCCTGCCGGATGGACGGGGCAGACTCGCTCCATATTCATAAAGAGCCAGAAATGAGACGATGTCGGTAATCTTGCGACTCATTGTCATTTGCGTCACCCTTCTCCAACGGCGACCGGACCAAATCGCTGATCCCACCGCCCAACAACCGCTTTCACACCAATTGTAACACTGCCTTTTGATTCATCTAAGCTACAGTACATCCAAGCTGGCAACATGGAGTGTATGAGTGGGCGATTGTACGCTCAAGTAGCCAACGTGGAGAAACAGGATACATATGGACTCCTCTGAAGAATCCCCGATTGACAAGCTGCGCAGGCTGTTGGGAGAAGGTGGAGACACCATGTCCAGCATGGCATGGCTATCCACCGGGGGCGGAATACCGATTGAGCAGACACAGTTGGCGCCGGAAGGACTGGAGTGGCTGGAAGACGTCTCCCACGCACGCTGGATCGAGGAGAGCCTGTCGGACTTCGGGACCCTTCGCTCCATGCTCCCCAGGGGTTTCGCCGGTTACGCTCGCATCTTCCATCCGGCATACCTTGGTGAGGAGATGCAGCCGGTGCGGTGGAGTACGGTGGCTTCGTGGACGGGGCGACAAGTCCACCCGTTGATGCAGTTCGAACGCATCGCAGGACTTGATGAAGACACTGGCGTCATTTACCCAGATCCGCCGTGGGGTTCGCATCCGGACGAAGGATCAATCCCAGAAGCTGAGTGCCAAACCCTGGTCGAAGTGCTCAGGAACTTCACCTCTACTCCCGGCAGATGCTACTTCGGCCTCTGGGAGGGCTATGGGAACATCGACACACGTCTGTACAAAACTGACTCACGTGTGAGAGCACCGGGACGAGACTACCTGTTGTTCAGCGGCCCTCTGGATGCCGTCATGGCCTTCCTGCACAGAGACGGTCCCTTCTGGGGAGACTCGCCAAACATCTGGTGGCCGGAGGACCGGGCCTGGTGCGTAGCGACTGACATCGACCTTTACGATACCTATGTTGGGGGCAGCCAGGAATGCCTCGAGGCTGTCCTGAGCAATCCGGACCTCGAGGCCCTTCCCACAACCCTTGACGCAAGGTTGGATCTTGGCGGCGATACCATCAATGGACCAGAGTCGGGGTCATCGCAGTGAACGACGGACACATGCCAGTCGAGCACGATGCGAGGCCCGGCTTCCGCTTCGCCCCCGGCGGTCGAGTCGAATACGGCGAGAACGCAGTCGAGGCGCTGTCCAGAGATCTGCGCGAAGAGCTTGGCGAGGAGGCGACGATTGGCCGTCTCCTCCTGGTCGCAGACAACCTGTTCGAGCTCGACGGCCACTGGTTCCAGGAGGTCTCCCTGTACTTCCTGGTCGACTATACCCCAGGCTCAAGTGTCTTCGATCGGGACGGCACTTTTGAGGGCGGCAAGTCAGGGACCGTGTTCCAGTGGATCCCTCTGGCCGAGATCGAACAGGCTAACCTGCCCCCGCCCTTTCTCCACCAGCACGTGAGAGAGATTCCTGAGTACACAGAATACATAGACCACGCCGAGCCCGGTTTTCACAAGAAGTCCGGCCAGGCTGAGGAGACACAAAGGTGAATGAGTATGTCAAGCTGGGAGACTTCGCCCTTAGCCTGGAGGGCCTGGCGATACTGAGAGCCTGGAGGGCGTACCCGGACATCGCCCTACAGCTGGTGATATAGTGTGAGTAGACTATCGAGCTCAGACTGCTAAGAGTCTTGGGGTGTCGAGTTGGGTACTGTTAATCTCAAGTCATTCTCTCTGGCGGACTACCTGAAGGCCGCTCTCGTCTGTGCTGAGTACGAGCAGGACGAAGATGGCATGATCGTGGCCTGCGTCCCTGACTGTGTGGGTTTCTACTCAGAGGGCGAGTCCTACGAAGAGGCTCGAACCAACCTTCTGGATGCCATTGAGGGCAACGTTATGATCGCCCTCCAGATGGGTTGGGAGATACCAAGTATGCCAGGCGTTGAGATAAAGACAGAAGTTGTCGCGACTGACTCCGCTTAGGTCACGTGAAGTAGTCCGCAAGCTTCGCGCGCTTGGTTTCTCCGGTCCGATGTCTGGGGGTAGACACGTTCATATGGTCCACCCTCAAACTCGACAGGTGATACCGATACCTGCGCACGGAAGTCGGGATGTCGGCGTCGGGTTAATCAGGAAGATCATACGTGATGTGGGTGTTTCACGGGAGGAGTGGAACTCGCTCTAGTTTGGGATGAACAGACTGCGATGAGACAAGAAAGGGCGCGCCACACGACGCGCCCTTACTGTTTGACCTATTTCTTGACGCTACACGTTAGTAGCCGCAGGCCTGCCCTCGATTGCGTGCCTAACCTCGGGATTGACTATCGACATCGGGAACGTGCGGTTCAGCAGACGCGACGTCTCCTGGCCGACCTGCACGCCCGACCTGATCCGCGACATGTTCGACGTGCCTGCCGAGTGAGGTGACACCACGACGTTGTCCATCTTCAGCAGCGGGTTGTCTGCCGGAGTCGGCTCCTCCTCGAACACGTCGAGGCCCGCGCCCGCGATCTCTCCGCTGTTGAGAGCAGCGATCAGCGCGGCCTCGTCGATCACCGGGCCGCGGCACGTGTTCACGATGTACGCCGTCTGCTTCATCGCCCTGAAGAAGCTCTCGCCCAGTAGTCCCTCAGTCTCGTTGTTCAGAGGCGTGTGGACCGAGACGAAGTCCGACTCCGCAGCCAGCTCCTCGAGGCTGCCGACCAGCCTGACCCTGTACTCTCTCGCGATCCAGGGCGGGCAGTAGGGGTCGTACGCGATCACGTCCATGCCGAACGCCTGCGCCTTGCGCGCCGTCGCTCGGGCGATGTTGCCGAAAGCCACCAGCCCCAGCGTCTGGTCGTAGATCGGCACCATCGGCATGATGGCCGCGCGAGTCTCCGCGCCCCACTTCCCGGCCTTCACCAGGTCGTTGAGCTGCGCCAGCTTCTTGGCGCACGCGAGCAGCAGCAGGATCGCATGGTTCGATACCTCTTCGGTGCAGAAGCCGGCCGAGTTGACGACCATGATCCCCTGGTCCGTGGCGGCCTCGTGGTCGATGTGATTGAAGCCGTGGCTGCCGACGAGAATCGCCTGCACGCCCTCGGTCTCCTCGATCACCTCGCGCGACAGCGGTACGCCGGCGTTGATGACGATGTCCGCGCCCGCCATCGCCTCGATGGTCTCACCATCGCTGGCACACTCGAACTTCTCCAGCTCGTAGTCGAGCCCCTGGATCTGCTCTTCGATCAGCTCCGTGTCTGCTTCGCCTCTGCCCGATATGACTGAAATCTTCAGTGTCACTGTTTCCTCCTATTGCTAGTGGTTTCAGAGTATGTGTGAGAAGTCCCATCTCCCTCAAGGAGTCTGACAAGGGTATGTATTCGTACTCTTCACCCTCACCCCAACCCTCTCCCTCAAGGGAGAGGGGGTATGTTGGCTGGTGTTCGTACTTTTCCGTCGACCTAGCGACTCTCGTTCGCCAGGGTGCTTATAGCCTCTAGTATTGTGTCGACCTCGCGGTCTTCGGTGAAGAACGCGCAGCACAGCCGCATCGCGCTCTGCTGAAGCGCGGGCCGCCCCAGGACGTTCCACCTCTCCAGCATCTGCGAGTTGACGTCGTCGCCGCCCATACCGTCCACCGAGAACGTCACGATCCCGGTCGAGAACTCGTGGCTCTCAGGACTTCGCAGCACCGCGCCCGGTATCTCGGCAATGCCCGCCTTCAACCTGTCCGCAAGCTGGAGCGAACGCGCCTCGATTGTATCAATGCCGACGCCGTCGATGTACTCGATCGCCCTGCCCATCGCGCCGAACAGGACGGTGTGACGACCTCCGAACTCGAACCTGTGCGCCGAGTCCAGGAACTGCAGGTCTTCCGTCGTGGTGCGGTCCAGCGTTCCCGCCTGCGACCCCGTCCACGACACCTTGAGCCGGTCAATCCAGTCTCGCTTCACGTAGAAGTAGCCCGTGCCCCATCCACCGAGCAGCCACTTGTGGCCGGTGCCTGCGTAGAAGTCGACGTCCATGTCGCGCAGGTCGATCGGGAACTGCCCCGCCGACTGCGCCGCGTCCATCGCTACCGGCACGCTCCGCTCGTGGGCGAGGTCGCATATCTCCCTGGCTGGCAGCCGCGTTCCGGTGTCGGTCGTCACGTGGCTGATGCACACCAGCCTGGTGCGCTCGTTGATGAGCGCGTCCAGACCGGCCAGCATCTCTTCACGGTCCTCAGGGAGCGGCATCTTCCTGATCCTGATGCCGCGCTCGGACGCCAGGTTGAGCCACACCATGATCCCAGTCGGGTGCTCCTCGTCGGTGACGATGACCTCATCCCCCGCGTTCCAGTCCATGCCGTAGGCGACCGTGCTCAGCCCCTCCGACACCGACCTCAGCAGCGCGATCTCGTCGGGCGTGACCCCGAAGTGGTTGGCGACCGTCCCGCGCGCCCTCTCGAACTCCTCGCTGATAGGCCCCTTGACCGACGGGATGTCTGGCCCACTCTCCATGGCGGCCCTGTACTGGCTCGTGATGGAGTCTACCATCTGCCGCGACAGCGGCCCCGTGCCGCCCGTGTTCATGTAGATAGACTCTCCCAGAGCCGGAAAGTCAGAGCGGATGCGGTTAAGGTCGAGCGCCATTTGGGTCCTCCTCGAAGCCTGTGCTGAGCCTGTCGAAGCACGACACATTATACCCATCGCCCCAACCCTTGTGGGGAAACACGATTCGGCCGGACATCTGTCAATCCATTGGTCAGATGCATGTAGGGACGGTTCGCGAACCGCCCCTACGCCGGATGGAGTGCGTTCGCGGAAATCCCCTCGCCGTCGATGGGCTGGCAGGGGTAGGTAAACCAATAAATCGTTCGTCCCCGGATCAAGTCCGGAGCAGGCACTGAGCTTGACGAGGTACGCCCACCAGCTGGGTTCCGGCCTTCGCCGGAATGACGATCCGTGAAATACCTACCTCTGTCAGCCCATGCGGACAGTCTGCACCACAATACCGAGGTTCGGCGCCCTAGCAAGTCGCCCGTCGGCAGTCAGCAGAAGTAGGCCATAAGCGCGAGCGGTCGCGACGTAGAAGGCGTCATAAGCGCTGACGTTGTGGTAGTGCTGCCACGCTGACAAGGCTAGCTCTCTGTGGGAGATGCGGGCAAAAGGCCACCGCACCAGATCCTCCACAGCCATCAGTGCCCGCGCTTCCTCTAGCGTACCACGTAGCACACTCTGTCGCAGGGCAGACAGCACCTCTGCGTCGATTAATTCTGGGGCAAAAAGTGAAGCGTTATCGAGAGTGTCGGCCAACGAGAGCCCGAGCGGTGTCCTCAGCAGAATCTCGACCGCGACCGATGCGTCGACTACGTACCCAGCCACTCTGTCTCTAATTCACGCTGAGCCCGTGCTTCGGCAATAAGAGTTGCCGCGTCCACTCCGAGGTTTGTCTCTGGTCGCTGGGACAGGTGTTTCTTCCAGTCCGCCCATGCCAGCTCACGCTCCAAAGCTGTCAACACCACCGAACTCATGGAGCAGTTGTTTTCCAGCGCATGACGACGCAGGCGTTCGTGGAGTGCATCGGGAATGTTCTTTACCTGTAGATGAGCCATGTCATGATGCTAGCATGATTCAAGCATGACGACAAGACTCCATTACTTGATCTGCTGCATATCCACGACCGCACTACATGAATTGCTCAGATGAGGCAGGAAACCTCACCGCCCCGCGTACGCCCGCTGCCGCGCGTCATGCACAAACTCGTAGTAGTCCGTGTGCGCCCGTTCGACGGGCACCACTAGGTCCCCCAGGTCCCCGGCCTCCGGTATCCACGCCGATGGGTCCGGCAGTGGGGCCGCGGCCCTGGCGAGCTCCCAGAAACCGAGGTTCCGAACAGGCCCCGACGACGCCTCGTAGTACTCCAGCAAAGGCTGAGCCGCCTCCTTGATGCCGCGCAGGTATGCGTCCATCCTGAAGTAGCCCACGTCGATCGCCGGGTCGCCATAGCCGGACGCATCCCAGTCCACCACGGCCGAGACTCGACCGTCGACCCACAGGATGTTCCCGGGCCAGAAGTCCATGTGGAGAAACACCGGTCGGTCCGCGACCAGCCCACCGCGAAGCTCCCTGACCGTGTCGTAGATAGTATCCGACAGCGGGTGTCCCGACATGCGCTCCGGATAATCGCCCGACAGGAAGTACAGCGCCAGCTCGTTGCCGTCGTATATGTGGCGACGGTCATAGTCATCGAGCGTGACGTCGTGGATTCTTAGCAGCAGCTCCGCAATGTCCCTTGCCCACGCCTTTGGATCGCCCGGATTGGCGTTCTGTGTCCCTTCCACGAACGTCGTGACGATCCCCGGCACGCCAAGCAGTTCCCCGGTGGCGTCGAGCAGCACCGGCTCCGGCGCAGGGATGCCGTGCTTCCGCGCGATCCGAAGCCCGTGGAAGTCGGCAGTGGCGCGTTCAGGGTCAGGCTCGTCCGTCATTCGCTTGACGACAAGCCGTAGCCTGCTGCCTCCCGGCGACAGCGTGTCCAGCACCTGCACCGAGTTCGTAAACGCCGCCTCCGCCGGAGTCACCGACACCAGCCTATGCCCCGGCACAACAGCGTCTATGACAATGGATGCCAGTTGCACAAGGTCGTTTGGCACTACAGAAGCCCCTTGACGAGCTGAGAGGGGTATGTAGACTGGTGAATCGTTCGTCCTGAGCTTGTCGAAGGACAGGCCACAAGACAATCTAGGCATTCACATACAGTCCATGCACTCATTCCATGTATACATCCTGCGTTGCTCTGACGGCTCATACTACACCGGACACACAGAGGACCTTGAGGCTAGGCTTGTTGCTCACCAACGAGGAACCATGAGGGGCTACACGTTCAGCAGAAGACCTGTGCAGCTCGTGTACTCATCCGAGTTCTCAGAACGAGCCGATGCCTTGGAGATGGAGTGACGAATCAAGGGATGGTCTCGGCGAAAGAAAGAAGCGCTGATCCGAGGTGACTGGGACGAGATCCGCCGACTCTCACGGGGCAGGCAGGACCGTCCTTCGACAAGCTCAGGACGAACGAGTTACTGATGCTCTAAGCAGCCCCTAAACCACCGGCCTCGCCAGCGTCTCGGGCGACACCTTCCTCGGCAGCCACTCACCATCGGACGAGCTGCCCACCAGCTTCCCGTCCTCCACGATCACTTTGCCCCTGAGCATCGTCTTCACCGGGTACCCCTCGCACTCGAACCCCTCCCAGATGCTGTAGTCGGAGTCCGCGTGCAGGTCGTCCAGCGTCAGCGTCTTGCGCATGTTCGGGTCGATGAACACCAGGTCGGCGTCGCTGCCCGGCGCGATGACACCCTTGCGCGGGTACATCCCCAGGATCTTCGCCGCGTTGGTCGAAGTGATGTCTGCGAACCGAGTCAGCGACATGCCCTGCTGCGACACGAACTTCGTGAACGCCACTGGCAACCGCGTCTCGATGCCGTTGTGACCCCCGCACACCGACTCGATGGTATCGCCCCAGAACTTTATGTCCTTGTAGGTGGTGTACTCGTCAGTGGCCGTGGTCGACACCCGGCCGTCCATCAGCCCAAGCTGCAGCGCGTCCCTGTCCGACGCGAACTTGATCGCCGGGTACGTGTGAATCCCGGTGCCGTTCGGCTTCTTGTAGTCCTCGCAGGTGAACTCCAGGTAGTTGTGCAGCGCCTCGCCGTACACCGGCTGACCCTGCTCCCTCGCCTCTCCGATAGCCGCCACGCCCTCCTTCGCGGTGACATGGACGAAGTAGATGCCGACCTCGGCGTGCTGCGCCATCCTGATCACCTTGCGGAACGAGACGTCCTCGGAGATGTTGCTGTGTACCAGGTGCAGGTTGTGACCCTGGTCGCGCCCCTCGCGCTTCAGCTTCTCCTCCATGTACGTCACCATGTCGTCGTCCTCAGCGTGGACCGCCATGATGCCGCCGTACTTCGAGACCTCCTCGAAGATGGCCTGAAGGTGACCGTACGGCACGCGCCCGCCGAACGTCGTGAAGATCTTGAAGCTGGCCTGACCGGCCTGGATCGACTCGCCGATCTCCCCGATCGTCTGCGGACTCACCGCGCCGGCGAGGATGTAGTGGTACGCGAAGTCGATGTAGCTGTGACCGTCGAACGCCTGCCGACGCGCCTCCATCTGCCGCATGATCGGGTCAGGAGACACGGGGTCGTCAGGAGTCACCGGCAGAGTCCCCGCGAAGTCGAGCAGCGTGGTAACGCCCCCGAACGCCGCGGCCCGCGTCGCCGCCTCAGGAGGCTGGGTGAACACCTCAGGTCGACCGGCCCACTTCTCAGGCACCGGAATACCGATGTGCGTATGAGGCTCGATCCCGCCCGGCAGCACGATCAACCCAGACGCATCGATCACCTGCG
Source organism: Dehalococcoidia bacterium (assembly GCA_965116415.1). Lineage (GTDB taxonomy): Bacteria > Chloroflexota > Dehalococcoidia > Lucifugimonadales > UBA1123 > VXRN01. The sequence goes on along the minus strand of OZ220693.1, from coordinate 2,297,550 downwards.
CCCCTTCAGTTGCCAGCACCCCCGGATGCGCCAGTGCCGCAATCCTGCCGTCCGCGATGGCAACGTCCGCCACCACCACCCCCTGCGGAGTCACAACCCGTCCACCAGCAACAATCGTATCCAACATTGTGACCCCCTCAGACCATGCTTCTTGGTGGTGGTTCAGACTTCGAACAAGTTACGGGGTAAACCGGCTCTCGATCTCGGCATCTGAAGCTGTTTCAAAGAATAGCTCAAGAGCCTCTCGCAGATTGCTAAGGGCTTCCTCTTCCGTGAGGCCTTGGCTTGCAATATCAGTTTCCGGGCAAAGGGCCACGTACCAATTGCCTTCACGCTCGATGATGGCGGTCAGTGTTTTGGTAGGCATACCGCATCTGCTCCCTTCTGGGAAACTCACTTCGCGAATCTCACTTGAGACCTTCGCATAACCCCCTCTCCCTCAGGGAGAGGGTCGGGGTGAGGGTGAAAAGCTCATTCGTTCAAGCTACCGGATACCTCCCACGCTCCTCTGGATTCCGGCTTTCACCGGAATGACGGACTAATGCAATTGTCTCCTCACTTGCAGCAGTACGTCTGACGCGATTCAGTCCATGTACACTTGGTTCTTCCAGAATGCTAAATCACCACCGACCCAATGTACAGGCAACGTATCTTTCCTCTGCTTGTGTCAGGGTCACATTGCACCCCGTCCACCGCGAGAGTAATCATGAAGACAACATGCTCAGCAAACACACCCTGACAGCAATCCTCCAACATCTCGCCACACTGGCGACCTGCATCATCCTTGCCGCCACCCTCCTCGCCTGTACCAGCGACACCGAACAACCCCCCAACAACGAGCAGACATCCGCCACGGAAGCCAATGCCCAATCCGCCAAGAAGCAGTGGTCTAAGGATAAAGACGAGTGGAAGTCGCTACCCAACGGCACCACTCTCGAAAGGACCACCAGGCTCGCCGAGGGCTCCGGAGGCGAGGTCCACTACGTCGACCACCCCGGACGCGAAGAACCGACAATCCTGGTACTTCCCGAAGAATTCGTTGACGGCCGTACTCCGCTCATCGTCTCCCTCCACGGTTACGGAGCAGACTCCGCCTATCACAGCCTGTACGTGCCCCTCCACGAGCAAGTGGACTCCCACGGCTTCGCCCTGATGCTGCCCAACGGCGCCCCCGACAGCGAGGGCAACCGCTCCTGGAATCCCACCGACGGTACGTTCACGGAAAAGACCGGCAAGGCCAGCCAGGACGACGTCGCCTACCTGACCGAGCTGGTTGCCGAAGCGAGAAAGATCAGGGACTTCGGGCCCGTGTACCTCTTCGGCTACTCCAACGGCGGATTCATGGCGTACCACATGGCCTGCAAGGGCCTGCCCGGACTTCGCGCTGTCGCCAGCCTGTCCGGCACCAGCTACGTCGACGACTCCACCTGCACAGGCGCGCCGCCCGTGTCCGTGCTTCACATCCACGGCACCGAGGACAGCGTGATCCTGTTCGACGGCGACGAGACCCATCCTGATCCCAAGAGCAACGGAGAGCGGGCCTTCTACGCCAGCGCCCACGACATGGTGACCCGCTGGAGCCAACGAGCCGGCTGCAACTGGCCCGAAGACCCCGACCCCTACGCCACCCTCGACCTTGACGAGTACGTCCCTGGCCCCGAGACCAAGGCCTACCGCCTCGAATCAAACTGCGCCACCGGAGTCACTATCGAGCTCTGGACATCCGAAGGCAGCCACCACGCCCCCGGCTACACCACCACCTTCACCAACGCACTCCTAGAATGGCTGCTTTCGCAGGAGTGACTGTTCCTCGCCCGCAACACGGGTCGCCGTCGCCCCTCAGGGATGCTCAAGGTCCCAACAGCAAACTGAGACATCCGCCAAGTTCCCCCGCTCCCTTGGGGAGAGGGCCGCGGTGAGGGTGAATGTCTTGGCGAATCAATCCACCTCGGACTGGCAGGCAACACTAACTCGTCATTTGGTAATACGAGGGAGGCGAAACTAGCAGACCGCAAATGCCCTCAGGTCAGTGATCGTGAAGAGAGGCCCGTTCGCTAAACCAACATCGTGCAGGCGTCGCGTTCTTCAGCCAAAGCGTTGCCTTCTCCATAACTAGTTCCGTATTACTGTTCGGTGCCCTTTCCATTTTGGATGTGTTCGTCCAGCCGCAGAGGCATCTGCTCTACAAATAGAAGAGCTCGCAAGTAGAGCCGATATATGTCATCAGTAGTTTTCTCTAAAGGAGCCGACCCAAAGTCTTGGTGCACAATCCGGTTACGCTCAGATCCTATCTCCATGAATGCTCTCACTGACTCCCCAAAGTCAGGATGGTCGTTGATGTATTGCTCCATATATTCACCGAAGGGAGTTCCAAAAAGCCGAAAGAATTTGTTTGCATTGGGTCTATCCCAGTCGAACAGAGTATGGTACCTACGTTCGATAGCCTGTTTTCGAACGAATTCCACGACCAGGTCGGGGCTTCCAGTTCTTCCTATGAAGTCAAGTAGACCCTCGCTAATGCGTCGCTCAAAATAACTGGCTGCTGCTAACAGGAGATTCTTTCGAAAGATTTCCTCTGCGGAAGTCTGCAGGGATATTTCGGTGGCACCGAGGTGCTCCACAATCTGTTTGAAATCTACGTGCAGCCTATCGACGACGGACTGTTCCCATACCACCGTTCGCGCCCCTAAGCCGAGCCTAGAATGGAAGTTCCGAGGCTAAGTCGTAATTTGACATTGCGAGTAGATGTGGAGTTTGTTGAAGCTGCTGCAACGAACTCTGGGTTACTGCCCAATTGATTGACTAGTTCCTCATCTATAGGACTGCTGACAAAGTCACCCTTGCTATATCCGTCTCGACAGCCCGCATAGAATACTGCCTCCATTAGGGCAATGTTGAAACGGTTGTTCCCTTTGTTGATGAATGTGTCGCGATCAAAGTGCCTTATGGCCATCAGGAAAGAGGTGAATAGCTCCTCAAGATATTCATTCAGTTCTGGCAGATTATCTTGGGAGTCTTTGGAAAACCGATTAAGAAACTTCACCAAGGAAGGTGCATATTTGTTTGCATCGAGCAACATGGCGAACATGCGCAATAGCACCTCGATATCTTTCATGTGGATATCCGGTTCAGGATTATGAAGAAAGCGTCGCCAGTCTGGCTCCGTATTGATTCGTTCTAGCATTTCGTAAAATGGAGAGTGGTAGAGGCTGAGCCTCAATTCTTGGGGACGCAGATTTACCCCCCCTGAATTAAGGCGGCTGAAGATCTCGTACATGGCGGAATCGTCATCGTCCGGTGCGTTCTGTCTAATAACGACATTTCGAAGCGGCCTGAGATTGAATTCAACTTGATAGTCTCCAAGTGAAGCGTAGTTGATGCCGTTCAGCCTGTTGAATTTTCCAGGCTCGTTCACCGGCAAAGCCAACTTGAAGTCGCTGAAGTATTCGTCGTCGTTCAGCACGTCATCGGGGATGCGTCCTTCCTTCTGGAATATAGACCGGAGTCGTGGTCGTGCGGCAGGACGGGGAAACCGTTGCTTGAAGTAGTAATAGATAGACATCATTCGTTGTTGTCCATCGATAACCAGGTATTGGTTCCTTCGCGCTTCATACAAGAACAGTTGTGGTACAGGTAGCCCGCGAATGAGTGATTCAATCAATTTCGAGGCACGCTTGAGATCCCACACGTAATTCCGCTGGAATCCGGGAATAACCAGGACACCGGCATCTATAAAGCTGACAAGCGTAGACAGGTTAAAGTCATTTGGCGTAGCCGTGATGTCATAATCTACGAATTCATCGACATCTTCCTGTTGATCTTCGTAGCGTTTGTCTTCATCCGTGTCGTCTACGGGCCTTACGGTAGTCGTCATTGTTCGATCCTCCCGGATTTGAACATAGGGGTTTTACCTTAGCAGGCTCCGTTAACCATTTCCAAATGGCTCTTTCACAACTATAAAATTAGGGGCTCAGCCGCGTCAGAAAAGCATCGGCGGTGAAAGTGGCCTCAAGAGCGTCCCAAAAGGTTTTGCTAGCCGCACACGACCAGTAAACGGCAGATCTACAATCACTTGGGCAGACCGTGCTCGTCGTACAGGAAGTCGCCGTGCTCGACCGCAGAGGGGCCGTCTTTGAGCAGGCTGGCGCAGTGCTCGCCTATGGCGTGCAGGTCCTTGACGAGCCTCTCCCGCTCCAGCCGCTCCCTGAGCGCGACCGTGATTGCATCCGTCATCGTCTCGCCGGTCAGCTCCGTGAGCTCACGAGCCAGACGGCAAGTCTCTTCGTTTCTGATGTTGAGGGCCACTGCGCTTCCCCATTGAGTAGAGTCGATACATCTACTTTACGCCGTCCAGACGCAATGCGCAACGAAATACAGTGCTGTCGCCTGCTGTGTTTGAGTCTGGAAGCCACGGGCAAAGGTCGCTATTAGTGGAAAGACCCACAGTCTTGCCCGCATCACCCCGATCTACACCGCCATCACCGCAACAGCAGGCGTCTTACCCCGAGTCCGCTCCCTACTCTCCATCACCCCGCACGGCAGCCATTGCCGACTCCATGTCCGGGTGAATCGGCACGATCTTGTGGAAGCCGATTATCTTGAACGTCTCTTCAATGTGAGGCTTGAGACCGCAGATATGGAGGCTGCGTTTTTCAGCTTGGAGCGCCCTCGAAATGTGCAGCACGGCTCGCAACCCGGCCGAGCTGATGTATACAATTTCGGCCGAGTCCATTATCACGTCATGTTCGCTGGTGGCTATGGCCATAAGCGCCTGGCTGTAGAAGTTGTCAGCCCTCAGCGCGTTTATGCGCCCCCCGGCCCGTAGCAGCAAAATAGGTTCGCCAAAATTTTCAACTTTGAGTGTCATAGCGAATGCCCCAGGATTCTGCGCACACTTGATATTTCACTCGCCTCAAGGTGCGCTGACGCAATTCTAACACGCACCGAGACCGCTGTGTTGTTCCCATGCAACACTCCCACTATGTGCCGATAGCAACGATTGCTAGCCTTGTATCCTCGAAACACCCGCCTATGTGGAGCAATCTTGATACGAATCACACTTTCTGTCCTAGCGGTCGCCCTGGCGGCGCTGCTGCTCACCGCCTGCGACCTCGACGATCAACCCGACTTCACCCTCCAGCTACTACACGCTTCTGATATGGACGGCGCGACGGGCGCGCTCGACAACGTCGAGACATTCTCCGCGGTGCTCGACGCCTTCAGGAGCGAGTACCCCGACAGCACCCTCGTCCTCAGCTCCGGTGACAACTACGTCCCCGGCCCGCGCTTCTACGCCGCCGGAGACAGCGCCAACGACCCCGTCCTTGGCGTGTCGGGTAATGGCCGGGGAGACGTCGCCCTCCTCAACGCCATGGGCTTGCAGGCGTCTGCTCTCGGCAACCACGAGCTCGACCTGGGCACCGGCGTCTTCGCCCCGATCATCGACGCCGAGACAGGCGACTCCGGCGACTACCCTGGCGCGTCGTTCCCGTACCTTTCGGCAAACCTGGTCTTCACCGGCGACGAGGACCTTGCCCCCCTGGTTGTCCCTGACGGCCAGGATGCCTCGCAGGTCGCGGGCGGACTCGCCGGAAGCGTCATCGTCGCGGTCGACGGCGAGCGCATCGGAGTCGTGGGTGCGACTACACCGCATCTGGGTAGGCTTGCAGGCGTCGGCGGCATCACCGTTATGCCCGACGACGCCTCCGACGTCGACGCCCTGGCCGCCATCATCCAGCGGGCCGTAGACTCCCTCGTCGCTCAGGACATCGACAAGGTCATCCTGCTCGCCCACATGCAGCAGATCGCTGTCGAGAAAGAGCTCGCCACCCGTCTGAACGACGTCGACATAATCGTCGCCGGTGGCTCCAACACCATCCTTGCCGACGACAGCGACCGCCTGCGCCCCGGCGACAAGGCTGCAGACACCTACCCGCTCCAGTACGAGTCCCCCGCTGGCGAGCCTGTACTGGTCGTCAACACCGACGCCGACTACAGGTACCTGGGCCGGCTGGTCGTCGGATTCGACGACGAGGGCGTGGTGATGCCCGATAGCCTCGATCCGACCACCAACGGGGCCTATGCGACCGACGACCAGGGAGCGCGCGAGTCCGGCGGTCAGCCGATTGCTGAGGTGACCCGCATCGTCGATTCCCTCAGGAGCGTGCTCAGGGAGCGCGGCAGCAACGTACTGGGCAGCACGAACGTCTACCTCAACGGCAGGCGCGGCGACGTCCGGACACAGGAGACCAACCTCGGAAACCTGGTGGCCGACGCCAACCTGTGGCTTGCCCGACAGGTGGACCCGGAAGTGTCGGTCTCACTCAAGAATAGTGGAGGCATCCGCGAGGACATAGGCATCGTCATCCAGCCGCCCGGCACGACGGACCCATCTGACGTGATGTTCCTGCCTCCACCGGCAGACAGCGCCGTCGGCAGGCGGGAAGGGGACATCTCCCAGTTCGACCTCGAGGGCACTCTCCGCTTCAACAACGGGATCGCCATAGTGCCGCTCACCGCAGCGCAGTTCGTAGAGGTCGTTGAGCACTCGGTCGCATTCGACGGCGTAGGAGAGGTCAGGCACGGACGCTTCCCGCAGGTCGGTGGAATGCGCTTCAGCTTCGACCTCACGGCGCCGTCCGGCAGCAGGGTACGCTCCCTGGCCATCGTCGATGACAACGGGGCCGTAACAGACAGCGTTGTCGAGGACGGTGAGCTGGTCGGCGACCCCGATCGCACCATCAAGATGGTCACCCTCAACTTCGTCGCAAACGGCGGAGACGGCTACCCGTTCCCGGTTCCGGCGCCAGGTCGTATCGACCTCTCAGGCGAGGCCGGCCAGCCCAACTCCCCCAACGCAGACTTCCCCGACAGCAACGGCAACGGCGTCATAGACGCCCCGGTGCTCACAGACCCCGGCCTCGCCACCTTCACCAACCCCGGCACCGAGCAGGACGCCCTCGCCGAGTACCTGGCCCACTTCCACACCGAGACCCCCTACGCCATCCCCGACACCCCACCCCTACAAGACCAGCGTATCCAGAATCTCAACATCCCCAACAAACAGGACACCGTCCACCAATAGCCCCCTCTCCCTTGACGGGCTCACAGGGGTAGGTAAATGTACGCAGACAGCGCGAATACCAATCAACGGCCCCCTCTCCCTCAGGGAGAGGGTTGGGGTGAGGGTGATTAGGACTCCCTTACCATCTCAACAGCTACATTTCGCAAGAATGTCGAAGTGGTCATCCCCTCCGCTTCAGCACGCTCCGCTAGCTTGTCGAAATCTCTTCCTCTCAGACGCACGGACACCACTACGCTACTCTGCCTGACGCCAGGTCGACGCACAGCATTCTCTATATCCCAATCGTTCCCAACGTCCTCGGGACGGTCTGTTCGACGTTCGTCTGTCATATCAACCTCTTCCGGCAATCCAAGTCCATCTGATAAGTCTGTACACTTAGATACACAGTTGTAAACAGAGGTCCCACTCGATGAACGAAATCGAAGATCTGCTCGACGCCACCACCTCCATCGAGTGGCTGATTCTCGCCGACGCCGCAGAGGTAGTCGGCGGCAAGCTCTACCTGATGGGAGGCGGCTGGGACCGCCTGACAGTGAACTCCCAGCCTGCAAAGAGAAACCTCGCCGTCGCGCTCGCGCTGCGAGTCCCGTGGCACGAGACCAACAGGCAGCACTCCTTTCAGATCGACATGACTGACGAGGACGGTAAACAGACCGTCAGCGTCAACGGCGCAACGGAGGTCGGACGCCCCGCAGGCATCCCGGCCGGACAGCCCCAACTCGCCCAGTTCGTCGTGAACTTTGACGCAACGTTCGAAAAGCTCGGCACCTACGTCATCACCGCGCGCGTGAACGACTCCCAGGAACGCGCGGTCAGGTTCAACATCGTGCCCGGCCCCGGCGTCACTCGACAGAACTCGTAGCGACTACGCAGGCGCGCTGTGGTAGAAGGCCAGCATGACCCCCGAAAAACCGACCGCCCAGCCCCATCCCACCGTTGCCGCGATGCCCGCCTTCCACCACTCGAAGTCCAGCGTGTTCTTCACCGCCACCACACCAGCGACCAGCATCCAGAATATACCCACGGCAGGTAACATCGGCACGTAGCTGTAGAAGACCGACAGTATCAGCGGTGGACTGCATATTCCCAGTGCCCTCAGCGCCCCCCTGAATCCAGTGTCCCCCTGGAACAGCCGGATTCCGAGGATCCACACGAACACCGTCCACACGAACCACCCGCTCAGGATGGTCGAGACCGACATGGCCAGACCAAGCAACTCTTCCTGGTCCAGGCCCACGCTGTCCAGCTCTCTACCCGAGAGCCAGAACGCCATACCAACCGCGCACCCGGAAATTATCACGAGGCCCAGCGCCGAGAACATCGTCTCCTGACGTTCCCTGATCTCCTCGAATACGCTGCCGTCCAGCAGCAGGGCGCGAAGCGCCAGTCCAAACATGTTCGTTCCTACCACTCAGATTGACTGAGATTGTAGTCTCCATGTGAAGTCGACTCAACCCACGCTACCCCACGGTTCGTTAAACGACACACCCTTACGCTCTCGTTCGTCCTGAGCTTCGCTCTCGTTCGTCCTGAGCTTGTCGAAGGGCCGCCCCTACACCAGTCTAGGAGTCAGCACCTCTACACCTGACACCCGACACCCGCACCGTGTAAAATCGGCAGGTCAATTCGCAGAGGTGGCATGTGGGAGATCCCGACGCTCTCGTACTTACGGCGATAGGAATAGGCACCGCGTTCGGGGTGCTGGTGCTGTTGCTTGTCACCGTGCTGATCATCAGACTCATCTCCTGGGCCATCGACAAGTACACGGGCAATAAGTACACGGGCAATGGCGACGAGACGCCGGCACAACCCGCGGATGGCCCGACCGAGCCCGAAGCAGGCTCTGAGAACAGGGACCGCGCACGCGCCGCCGCCATAGCGGTCACCGCACTCATCGAAACACAACCCCATCTCAGCCGCCGCGACCGGGACTGACATGGGCGAATACCTACAGCCAACTATGAATGTATTCAACTGCCCCCTCTCCCTTGACGGGAGAGGGTTGGGGTGAGGGTGAATGACTTGAAGACTAGCCCTCGTCAGTGCACTCGGAACCAGTAGAGCAGGACCGGACCTAATTGGACGAACTACTGGACTTCCTCAGTTCCACCGGCCTGTCAGCCATTGGCCCAGGCGAGGCGCTGATGATTGCCGTCGGCCTCGTATTCATATACCTCGCAACCGCGAGGGACATGGAGCCCTACGAGCTACTACCCATCGGCCTCGGCGTGATCGTCGCCAACCTGCCCCTTACCGGTCTGCTCGTCTCGCCCGTCGAGGGCACCGGCTTCCAGGAGTCCGGCGTATTCGGAATCATCTTCCACTACGGCCTCTCGTTCTGGAACATCCTCCCGCCGATCATCTTCCTCGGACTCGGCGCGCTGACCGACTTCAGCCCCGTGATCTCCAACCCCAAGACGCTTCTTCTCGGAGCAGCCGCCCAGGTGGGCATCTTCGTAGCGTTCTGGGGCGCGCTTGCCACAGGAGTCTTCGAGCTTCCCGAAGCCGCCTCAATAGGCATCATAGGCGGAGCCGACGGCCCGACGACGATCTTCCTATCCGCCCAGCTTGCCCCCGAACTGCTCGGCATTACCGCGGTCATCGCCTACTCCTACATGGCCGCCGTCGCGTTCATACAGCCGCCTCTCATGAAGCTGCTGACGACAAAGAAAGAGCGCGAGATAGAGATGGCGCCTCCCAGGGAGGTCTCGCGACTGGAGAAGCTTCTCTTCCCCACCATCGCGATGATCGCCATCATCCTGATCGTGCCCCGCTCAGCGCCCCTGATCGCCATGTTCATGATCGGCAACCTGTTCCGCGAGAGCGGCGCCGTGCCCAGGCTCACCTCGGCCGCCTCGAACGAGATACTCAACATAGCCACCATCTTCCTGATGCTGACCATCGGCACGCAGCTATCCGCCGAGCGGGTGTTCCAGCTGGACACGCTGATCATTCTTGGACTCGGACTCGTGGCATTCGCCTGCGGCACAATGGGCGGCCTGGTGTTCGCCAAGGTCATGAACCTCTTCCTCAAGGAGAAGATCAACCCGCTGATCGGCTCGGCAGGCGTCTCAGCGGTGCCGATGGCGGCCCGCATCTCGCACCACATCGGACAGCAATCGAACTCACGCACGTTCCTGCTGCCCCACGCGATGGGGCCCAACGTCGCCGGCGTGATAGGCTCCGCCGTAGTCGCCGGCGTCTTCATATCCCTGCTAGGCGCAGGCTGACGGAGCACCGTCCCAAGCCCCTCTCGCGACATGGTCGAAAGGTGGGCAGAAAGCGTGAATACCAATCAACGGCCCCCTCTCCCTCAGGGAGAGGGTTGGGGTGAGAGCCTGCCCCGGACTTGATCCGGGGGTGAAAACCTCGAATACCTACCAGTGAAGATGACAACCAGAACAGTCAAAGTAAAACTCGAAGACAGGTGGTACACCGTAGAAGTCGGTGACCTCACCGAACGCCCCGTCAGGACCGTCGTGGACGGCCACGTAGTCGAGGTAGACCTCTCGGACCCAGTCGAGGAAGCAACCGCCGCCCCGGCCCAGCCGACGCTGCGACCATCCCGACCCTCGACGCCCAGGCCGACTCCCGCTCCTGCTCCCCCTCGACCTGCCACAGTCCCACCCCCGGGCGCAGTCGTGGATAGTCCACCGGACCCTCAGAAGGTGTTCGCCGCCCCCATGCCCGGGGTGATCCTGTCACTCTCCGTCAACCCCGGAGATCAGGTCGTGACCGGCGACGCCATCTGCATCCTCGAGGCGATGAAGATGCAGCAGGTGCTGAGAGCCGACTGGTCCGGCATCGTCAAGTCAGTATTCGTGACCGTCGGCCAGCAGGTCATGAACGGCGCCCCCATCATCGAACTGGAGTAGCTGTCAGGGACTACTGCGCCGGCGCTGGCCCATACTTCCAGATCCTCCCGCCGCTGCCCGCTGCCAGCCCGTTGTTCGAGCTTGTGAACATCACACTGTTCAGCGAGTCGCCCGACGTGATGACCTCCTGCGGGTTCCAGGTCAGTCCGCCGTCTGACGTGTGGATGACGTTGCTCTTTGCGCCCACTGCCCAGCCCTCATTGTCGTTGAGGAAGAACACCCCGTACAGGTCTTCGGTTATGCCGGGATCGACGCTCGTCCACGTCGTTCCACCGTCCGTGGTCCTGACGATCAGGCCATCCGGCCCGACTGCGACTCCCAGGTTCTCTGACGGGAACGACACCGAGTTGAGTGTATCGTCGACACCACTGTCCTGTGCCGCCCAACTCTCGCCGCCGTCACTGGAGTGCACGATAGCGCCACCGTAACCGACTGCCCACGCCTTGCTGCCGTCTGACAGGAACGCGACGTCGAGCAGGTCCTCGCTCGTGCCTGACTCCTGCTCCGACCAGCTTGCCCCGCCGTCAGAGGTGCGATAGATCGCGCCGGAGTCGGCCACCGTCCAGCCGGCCTGGGTGTCCTTGAAGTACACGCTCTCAAACGCGAACACGCCCTGCACCGAAGGCAGGATCTCCCAGTTGGCGCCGCCGTCAGTTGTACGGAGCACTGTCCCGGCTGTACCGACGGCCCAGCCGTTGCTTGTGTCCACGAACCACACGCCGGTCAGGTTGATCGCCGTGCCGCTCTTTTGCACCGTGAAGGCGGCTCCGCCGTCTGTGGTCCTTCCGATCGCTCCGTCCGTACCGACTACCCACGCCGTGTTCGCGTCCACCATCTGGATGTCGTTTACTCCCAGGAGTCGTCTGCTGATCACCTGCTCACGGGGCGGGAACTGAGGCAGGAGAGTCCATCCCAAGGGTCCGCCTTCACCTGAACTTGCCGAGGCCTGTCCTGCATCCGACTCTGTGCCGGATGACTCCCCTGAGCATCCAAACGCGAGTGCCACGAGCAAGCAGGAGACGGCAGCCCATGTCCACAACCTGGTCAGCGGTCTCTTGAACGTCTTCGCTGTCCCGTCAACGCCATTGTTTCGCATCACTGGACTCTCCCGGGAGATTAGCACTGATGTAACGCTTCGCAAGCTTGTCGCCGGTAGCAGTCTGTCCTGAAACCAGACCGGGTTGGCGAAAGCGTCGCAATCCCTCCAACGCGGCTATCATACGACAGATTAAGTTCGCGGGGCAGTCACATACGCATCCGTGAACCTGTCCCAGATTGGTAGGCGATTCCATTTCGTCATACCGGCGGAGGCCGGTATCCAGGGATGGGAGGGGCGGCTCGCGCAGGGCTGCTTACTAATTAGGGACAGTCTCAATCTCGACAGTAGGGGTTTCCAATTTCGCTTCTTGTGGATAGAATGCGCCAATCGGAGCCAGTGTCTCCATAGCTAGCAGCAATAGTGAGAGGATGGAGTAATGGTAAGAGTACGACTTGGTGTGATGGCGGTTGCGCTGCTTGTTCTGTCAGCGCTCGCGGCAGCCTGCGCCGCTGAGGAAGCTCCTGCGCCACCGACACCCACACCGATCAACGTAGCTGAAATGATGCAGCAGGCCATGCAGGCCATGCCTCAGCAAGAAGGAGTCAGCGCCCAGGAAATGGCAGCTGCTGTTCAGCAGGCTATGGCAGCCCAGCCCGGTGTAACCCAGGCCGATGTCGCCGACGCGATCGCCCAGGCAATGGCACAGCAGCAGGGAGTCACTCCCGCCGACGTAGCCTCAGCGGTCCAGCAGGCTATGTCAGCCCAGCCTGGCGTAACCCAGGCAGAGGTGGCGGACGCGATCGCCAAGGCCCTTGCGGCCCAGCCTGGCGTAACGCAGGCAGAGGTTGCGGACACGATCGCACAGGCGATGGCAGGTCAGCAGGGAGTTACCCAGGAAGAAGTTGCAGAAGCCATCTCCAAGGCGATGATGGCCCAGCAACCTGGTGTAACCCAGGAGGACATTGCCGCTGCCGTCGAGTCTGCAGTCGCCAAGGCCGTGCCCGCCGCTCCGGCTCCAGCGATGGACTCAGGCGATTCAATGATGGAAGAGTCAGGCCTCACCTTCTGGAGCGAACTCGCGGCATCCTGCGAGAGTACGGGTGGACACCTCAAACTCGGTAACCGTGTGTCCGAGTTCACCAACCTGAACCCGGCGACCATCAACCAAGTCATCCAGTTCTCGATTACGGCTGAGGTCCTCTCCGGACTGGTGCAGTTGGACCCTGAGTTGAGACCATCCCCGGATCTCGCCGAAAGCTGGGAAGTGTCAGACGACCTGCTCACGTACACCTTCAAGTTGCGTGAAGATGCCATGTTCCACACTGGCAGGCAGTTCACCGCTGACGATGTCGTTTACACATACGACCACCAGCTCGACCCGGACACCCAGTCCATTCACGTTAAGGGACTGGAGGGCGTGAGACGTCCTGAGAAGATTGACGATCACACCGTCAGCATCACGACCGAATTCCAGAGAGCTTCATTCCTGACAAAGGTGGTTGAGCGCGCCAGCGGCCGCGTCATGACCATCGTTGATCAAGAGACCATAGCCAATGTTGGCGAGGGCGGATTCAACCGCATGCCGGTAGGCGTCGGGCCATTCAAGATTACTGAGCACTCCTTCGGTGAGAAGCTCGAGCTTGAAGCCGCACGCATGACTTACTACGACCCCGCCGTGCCGTGTGTCGATAATGTAACGATGTTCAATATCCCTGAGGACAACACGCTAATCGCGTCGTTGATAACCGGGGACGTTGACATGATCTACGGTTTCCCCACCCAGTTCTATGACCAGCTTGATGAGTCCCCGGACGTCGTCATCGACACCACTCCGGACGTCGGTTTCCAGATGCTGGCCCTCAACGTCAGGGGTGACCGCGCCGAGAAGCTCGGTGATGAATTCCAGTCCACTCCCTGGGACGACATAAACGTCGTGTATGCCATAGGTCGTGCACTGGATCGTGACAAGTACATTGAGCGTGCCTTCCAGGGTCGCGCCATTCCGTCGTATGGCCCGATACCTCCGGGACAGAAGTACTACTTCAGGGACCTCAGCGGTACCAGCCGCAGGACCTACAATCCCGACAGCGCAAGAGAACTGATGAAAGCTGCCGGATACGAGGATGGGTTTGAGATACAGGTCCTCCTCATCGGTAGCGGGAACAAAGTGCCTCTTGAAGTGCTCGGCGCCCTGCTGAAGGAAGAGATCAACGTAACGCTGGTTCCTGACATTCAGGAGGCATCCGTGGCCCAGCCGCGAATCTCAGCGGGCGAGTTCCAGGCCTACATGTCCGGCAGCGGCGGCGACCCAGATCCGGACGACGCCATTGACGACTGGTTCGCTGCGGGCTCGAAGTTCAACCTGTTTGGTTACGACGATCCTGAGGTCACTCGACTCAACCTGAAGCAGAAGGCTTCGGTCAACCTTGAAGACCGGCTGCTGCACATTCTCAACCTGAGCGACCAGGTGGACGAGACCTTCCACGGCGTCTTCACACACCATCCGCTGCAGACGACCGCTTACAGAAGCGACGTCAACGGCTATGTGTGGATTCACGCCCTCAGACAGCTCAGCGCAGTCTGGCTGGACAGATAGCTTAGTAACCCGCTAATCGTAGGGGCAGGTTTCAAACCTGCCCCTACTGATCGGCCCACTACGATATGCAACGCTATCTGATACGCAGGTTCATATTCTCGATTTTCGCCATCTGGGCGACCATAACGGTGACGTTCATCTTCATGCGTCTCCTCCCTGGCGATCCCATCACCACGATGGTCGGGCAGGAGGGAGACCCGTCACAGATCGAGGCGATAAAGGAGCGTCTGGGCTTGGACCAGCCGGTCTGGGTGCAGTACTTCCTGTACATCAGGAACATGGCCACCCTGGACCTTGGCGATAGCATCTACCGCCGCCTCCCCGTGACCGGACAGATCATGGAGGCGCTGCCTCGGACCCTATCGCTGTCCCTGGTATCGTTCGCCGCAGGTGTGTTCATCGGCATACCGGCGGGCATAATCTCAGCCATCAGGCGGTACTCGATCTGGGACCATGCAGCGACGCTCATAGCGTTCCTTGGGCTCGCCATGCCTGGCTTCTGGCTGGGGATTCTGCTGATAATCGTGTTCGGCGTGCAGCTCGACTGGCTGCCCGTGTTCGGGTACTCGCCGATCTCTGACGGGCTATGGGACTGGTTAAGCAAGCTGATCCTGCCCGCGCTCGCGACGGGCACCGGGTTCGGCGCGATTCTCGCCCGTCAGACCCGCTCGGCCATGCTTGAGGTCCTCTCGCAGGACTACATACGTACTGCCTACGCCAAGGGTATGCGTGAGCGCGTGGTCATCTTCAGACACGCGCTCAGGAACGGTCTGATTCCCGTGGTTACGGTCATGGGCATTGCTCTCGCGATCCTTCTCAATGGCGCCGTGATCACCGAGAACGTGTTTGCCATAAGAGGGTTGGGAAGGCTCTTTATCGACTCCATACTGGGTCGCGACTATCCGGTCGTCCAGGGCGTTATCCTGCTCGTCGCTTTCATATTCATCTTCATGAACTTCTTCGTGGACATACTCTACGCAATCATCAACCCGCGCATCCGGTACACCGACTAGATGGCGCAGGACACCATACAGGCAGAACTGGAAGGCCAGCGCGAAAACAGGCGCAGCTTCCGTTACTTCGCCCGCAGGTTCAGGCGCGACAAGCGCGCGATGGTTGGCCTCGTAATCATCATCATCTTCGTGCTGTGCGCTCTCCTGGGCAGGTTCGCGGCGCCATACGACCCTGACGCCCAGGACTACGAGCTGCTAGCTGCTCCCACTATCGGACACCCCTTGGGAACGGACAACGTGGGACGAGACGTGCTCAGCAGGATCATCGTGGGCGCTCGAATATCGATGGTCGTCGGCCTCAGCACGGTCATCCTGGCGGCAGCGGTCGGCATAGTCCTCGGCGTCGCCGCCGGTTACTACGGCGGCTGGATGGACATGCTGGTAATGAGGCTCATAGACATCCTGTGGGCATTCCCGAACTTCATCCTCGCCGTCATGCTCGTCGCAATCTTCGGCCTCGGACTGTCCAACGTGATAGTCGCCATCGCGCTCGCCTACGTCGACGACTTCGCCCGCGTCATTCGAGGCATGGTGCTCATGCTCAAGGAAGAAGACTTCGTGATCGCCGGTCGCGCGATGGGCTCTTCGGACAGCAGGCTCATGTTCAAGCACATCTTCCCCAACGCCATGCCGCCCGTGATCGTCCAGGCCAGCGTGTTCGTCGCCGCCGCGATTCTCGCTGAGGCCGGACTCACGTTCCTCGGACTCGGCGTATCTCCGTTAACTCCCACCTGGGCTTCGATACTCAACGACGCGCGTCCGTTCTTCACCCGCGCCTGGTGGCTCGCGACCTTCCCGGGCCTTGTCATTATGCTGATCGTCCTCGCCGTCAACTTCGTCGGAGACGCCATCCGCGACATCAACGACGTCCGAGAGTACGGCCCCGGCGTGACCAGCTGACCGTCCACCAAGTCCCCTCTCCCTTGACGGGCTCACAGGGGTATGTAAACGTGTGCAGACAGGCGTGAACACCAATCAACGGCCCCCTCTCCCTCAGGGAGAGGGCTGGGGTGAGGGTGAAAGTCCCGAGTGCCTGCCAGTGTTAGTCCCTTCCGGGAGAGGGTGATCTATCTGGCTACATTGACCTCCCCGGAATGACATTCCGATGCCTCAGAAACCCCACCTCCATTACAGTCGCTGTAGCGCTGCTCTTCGCCGTTGCCCTGATCGTCTCCACCATCTACTTCACCAGGGACATAGACGACTCCGCTGCACCTTCCTCCGGCAACCGCTGGCAGCCCATCCACTCCGGCGTAACTTCAACCCTCTTCGCCGTGGACTTCGTCGACCCGGCCCACGGCTGGGCAGTTGGGCGGGACGGCGCCATCATCGCCACCTCCGACGGCGGCGAGACCTGGCAAGCTCAGGACTCCGGCTTCGAGCTGACCATCCGCAGCGTAGACTTCGTGGATGCCCAAACCGGCTGGGCAGTCGGACACCTCGGGCTGATTCTTCACACCACTGACGGAGGGGAGACATGGGTGCAGGCGGCGCACGAGGCCGCGCTCGGGCTGGACCTGATTCTCGTCAGCTTCACCAACCCCGATTCCGGCTGGATCGTCACCGAGCGGGGCGGCTTCACCCTAAGGACCGCCGACGGCGGCGCGACCTGGACGCGCCAGTTCTTCGATACTGCTCAGGCCAGATCGAACGCCTTCGTCCTGAACGACAGTCACTCGTGGGTCGTACTCACGTCCGGTGGTGTTGTAGCCACCACTGACTCCGGTGAGTCCTGGCAGTTGCTTGGAGGTGTGAACCAAGTCGAAATAGGAGCGTCCGGCATCTACTTCCTCGACGAGCGCAGAGGTTGGATCGCCGGATGGCGCGGCAAAGAACGTGGGCTCTCGTCAGGCGTCCAGTTCGTCAAGTATCTCACCGACGGAATGGTCGCCCACACAACGGACGGTGGACAGACCTGGACTCGCGTCGACGCCGACACCGGCAAGTTCCTGTGGGACGTCGCCTTCGTGGACGCCCAGGAGGGCTGGGCCGTCGGTTCATCCGGTCAGACCATGCACACCATCGACGGAGGCCTGACATGGTCCCAGGAACCCTCAGTGACCGACTCCACGCTCAGGGCCATCACCTTCTCAGACCCCAACACCGCCTGGGCAGTCGGCGAAAATGGCACAATCCTCAAGCTGACCCGTGAGTGAAGCCGTCATACACCTACAAGCTTCGCAATGGCAATGGCAGCGGACGCGATTGCCGCAATCGCCGCGACCCCACCAACCTGGACACCCACCATCCACTTGATGAGGGTAGTAATCTCTCCCTTTACTTCAGCCCTGAGATCGCCTATCTCCCTAGTCAATCTGAGTTCTAGGCTGGTCAGGTCATCCTTGGTCGCGTAGTGGCGCAGCTCCTCTCGGAGCTCTGAACGAGTTATTGGATGTTCTGCTGAGGCCATGAAGGTTTCTGTCCAATCACGACGTATTCTACCATAGGAATGTTAGGAGTGCACGTAATGCGTCACGTAGCCTGTCTATATGGAGGAATGCGTTTGAGCCTGGAAAGTCCTGCGGGCCCTACTCAGCCCCCGACCGCAGCTCCTGAAGCTTCTCGACCAGCTCGCGCTGCTCGTCGGTGAGCGACCTCGGCATCTGCGGCCTCACTGTGACGTACAGGTCGCCCCTGGTGTCCGGCGACCCCAGCCTTGGCATCCCCTGGCCTCGCAGCCGGATGTTCTGTCCGTTCTGGCTGTTGGCCGGGATCTTCACCCAGATCGTCCGGCCGTCCAGCGTCCGCAGCTGCGTCTCGCCGCCGAGTATGCACTGCTCGAACGGGATGTCGACGTCTGTGTACAGGGCTGCGCCCTCACGCCTGAAGCGCCCGTTGGGCGATACGGACACCCTGAACAGCATCTCGGTGCCCGGCTCAGGAGTCACCCGCACCGTGCTGCCGTTGTCCACGCCTGGGGGGATGTCGACCTCGAACCGCCGGTTCCTGCCGCGCACGGTGTAGTTGGCGTTGACCGTCGTGCCCCTGTACGCCTCCTCCAGCGACACGGTCACCGACGTCTCAGAACGGATCGTGCCGGCGCCGTGGCGGTTGCCCCGGAAGCGACCCACGTCGCCAAGAATGTCCTCGAGGCCGGAGAAGAGGTCGCTCTCCGAAGTCGGTCTGCCCCGGTATGCCCCACCCATGAAGTCATAGGTGCTGCTCGCGGCCCTTCGCTGCGCCTCGATCTCGTCAGCGTGCTTCCACTGGTCTCCGTAGGCGTCGTACTTCTTACGGCTGTCAGCGTCGGACAGCACCTCGTACGCCTCGTTGACCTCCTTGAACTTGGCCTCGGCGTCTGAGTCGTCCTTGTTTAGGTCAGGATGGTACTTCCGAGCAAGCCTCCGGAATGCTCGCCGGATGTCATTCTGTTCCGCTCCCCGCTCTACGCCAAGAACGCTGTAGTAATCTGCCACTTGGGTCCGCCAACCAATACTATGGGATATGCGAATTATAACATATGCCACATAGCGTTATCTCTATATTGATACGAACCATATCATATATATTGACAAGAATTGATATGTTACCTACAATCCATGTATCAACCGAGTGGCAACAGGGCCACAATCTCATCGATAACCAGCATACACGGAGGTAAGACAGATATGACGATGCAGAGATTCGACCCATTCGCCGAAATGCGACGCATGGATGCCGCCCTCTCTTCATTTTCCCTCTAGCGGCCCCCTCTCCCTCAGGGAGAGGGCTGGGGTGAGGGTGAAAACGTCGATTACGACCATGGTGTCACCCTCTGCAGACTATCTCCCCATGCCATCCACCCACACCCGTTGCTATAATACCGCCCGGAGGTACGAGCCACTTGCAGATATACACCCGCTCAGGCGACGAGGGAGATACCGGCCTGCTGTTCGGCGGGCGCGTATCCAAGTCCGACGTTCGCACCGAGGCGTACGGCTCGACAGACCACGCGGTATCCGCTATCGGACTCTCCCGCGCCCTGGCCACCGAGGACAGGGTCAAGGACATCCTGCTCGAAGTCCAGCGCGAGATGTTCATGATCGGAGCCGAGCTTGCCACCGACCCATCCAACAGGCATCTTCTGCTTGAACACTTCCAGATCGTCGACGAGTCTCACGTCACCCGGCTCGAAAAGCTCATCGACGAGATCGGTGAGGAGGTCGAGCTTCCTCCAAACTTCATAATCCCCGGCGCGTCTATAGCGTCATCGGCGCTCGACTTGGCAAGGACCCAGGTGCGCACCGCCGAGCGTCGCGTCGTCGACCTGAAGACCGCCGGACTCCTACCGAACATCCACCTGCTGGTCTACCTGAACCGGCTCTCCGACCTGCTCTTCATGCTTGCCCGCTACGAAGACCGGCATCTGCCGTTCGAGATCGTCACCGGCCAGCGACCTGAAGGAGGAGAGAGAGAATAGGAGTGAGGAGTGAGAAGGGGTGGGTATTCGTGCTTTTCACCCTCACCCCAGCCCTCTCCCTCAGGGAGAGGGGGTTAGTTGATTGTAGATAAGGATGACTGACACCGTGGCCCCCACCATAGCCATAGTTGACTACGACGCTGGCAACCTCCGCAGCGTCCAGAAGGCGCTGGAGCGCTTCGACGCCAACGCCGAGATCACGTCGTCCATCGACAGCATTACGTCAGCGGACGCCATCGTCGTCCCCGGCCAGGGAGCCTGCGACTCCTCCATGCGCCACATGCGCCAGCGAGGACTGATCGACCCGATACGTGACTACATCTCCAGCGGTAAGCCGTTCCTCGGCGTGTGCCTTGGACTCCAGCTCCTGCTCGACGCATCAGACGAGGGCGACGAGCCCTGTCTCGGTGTCGTCGGAGGCAGGTGTCGGCGACTTCCCGGAGGTCAGAAGATCCCGCACATGGGCTGGAACGAGGTGACGTGGCACAGGGACCACCCCTTCTTCGAAGGCGTGCCCGACGGCTCTCACTTCTACTTCGTCCACAGCTACTTCGCCGACCCTGAGGACTCCGACATCGTCGCTGGCACCACCGACTACGGCGTCGAGTTCTGCAGCGCGGTGGCGTGGGACTCGGTAGCCGCCGTCCAGTTCCATCCTGAGAAGAGCGGCAGCATCGGGCTGAAGATCTACGACAACTTCGTGCGGTTCGTACGCGAGTCCTGACGGGGAGCGGTGCAGATGGAGTATTCCAATTGCCCCCTCTCCCTTGACGGGAGAGGGCTGGGGTGAGGGTGATGGAGGTCATACCAGCCATCGACCTTATCGACGGCCGCTGCGTGCGCCTCTACCAGGGCGACTACTCCCAGGAGACCGTCTACTCTGACGACCCCGTCGAGGTCGCCCTTCGCTGGGAGCGACTTGGCGCAGGACGCATCCACGTTATCGACCTGGACGGAGCCAAAGCAGGCACTCCCCAGAACCTCGACGTCATACGCCGCATAGCCGATGCCGTGAGCCTTCCCGTGCAGATGGGAGGTGGCGTCCGCACCCTGGACTCTGTACAAGAGGTGCTGGACTCCGGCGTCGACCGCGTCATGCTGGGCACCGTGGCTGTTCGAGACCCCGAGGTGGTCACGACAGCCTGTGAGCGCTTCGGCTCCGAGGCCGTCCTGGTGGCGGTAGACTCTCGTGACGGCAACGTCGAGGTCTCAGGCTGGACAGCCGGGAGCGAGACCACTGCCACCGACCTGCTCCGCCTGATGATGGACGCGGGCGTCAGCACGTTCCTGTGTACCGACATATCACGAGACGGCACGCTCACAGGGCCCAACTACGATCTCATGCGCAGCCTCGTGGCAATCGCTGGAGACGGTGTCATCGCCGCTGGCGGCATCGCCTCTGTGGACCACATCAGAAACCTCAGCTACATCGGAGTCGGAGGCGTGGTCATCGGACGCGCGCTGTACACCGGCGACATAGACCTCGCCGAGGCCGTCAACGTCATCGGCGGAACCACAGGGCACATATGCTGACCAAGCGAATCATTCCATGCCTCGACGTCGACGACGGTCGCGTCGTCAAGGGCATCAGCTTCATCGAGATACGCGACGCCGGCGACCCGGTGCAGCTCGCCACGTACTACGACGCCGAGGGCGCGGACGAGCTTGTTCTGCTGGACATCACCGCAAGCTCAGACTCCCGCGACATCATGCTGAACGTGGTGCGGGAAGTCGCAGAGCGACTGTTCATCCCGTTCACCGTAGGCGGCGGCATGAGGAGCGTCGCCGACGTGCGCCGGATGCTAGAGGCGGGGGCCGACAAGGTCTCACTCAACACGGCGGCAGTCAGCGAACCGGAGCTGGTTGCTGAGGCGTCGGACCACTTCGGCTCCCAGTGCATCGTCGTCGCCATAGACGCCACCGCGATAAAGCCAGGCGACGAGAGGGTCATCTGCGAAGACCCCACCCTCGCCATTGACGATGACTCTCGCTGGGAAGTCTACGTCCGCGGCGGCAGGACACCCACCGGCATCGACGCGCTCAAATGGGCGGTTAGGGTCAACGAACTCGGTGCAGGCGAGCTGCTGCTCACCAGCATGGACACCGACGGCCACCAGACCGGCTACGACCTCGACATGCTCCGCGCCATCTCGTCGTCGGTCACGGTCCCCGTCATCGCCAGCGGCGGCGCGGGAACGCCAGACCACTTCCTGGACGCCCTGGACTACGGCAAGGCCGACGCCGTGCTCGCCGCCAGCGTCTTCCACTTCGGCGCCTACAGGGTCAAAGACATCAAGCAGTACCTACATGACCAAGAAGTACCCATTCGCCCAGTAGAGTGACAATCAATAGTCCCCCTCTCCCTCAGGGAGAGGGTTGGGGTGAGGGTGAAAGCCTTGAGCACCCTCAACCTAGATCCATCGGAGGAAAGAAAAATGCCGACAGTCCTGCTCGACGATAAGGGCCTTGCCCCAGCTATCTGCCAGCACGCCGAGACCGGTGAGGTCATCATGCTGGGCTACATCAACCCCGGCGCGCTGAAGCGCACCCTCGAAGGCGGCGAGGTCTGGTTCTACTCCCGCAGCCGCGCCGACATGTGGCACAAGGGCGAGGTCTCAGGCAACTACATGAGAATCAGATCGGCGTCGGTCGACTGCGATGGCGACGTTATCCTGCTCAAGGTGATCCCGGACGGCCCGATCTGCCACACCGGCGAACCGACCTGCTTCTTCACGCCGTTCGACGACATGCCCGATTTCGAAGCGCCTGAGAAGGGCCCCGGCATCCTGGAAGAGCTGTACTCGGTGATCCAGGACCGCAGGGAGGAGATGCCCGAGGGCAGCTACACGACCAGCCTGTTCCAGGGCGGCTCCGACCGCATCGCCCAGAAGGTGATCGAAGAGGCCGGAGAGGCTGCGCTCGCCGGAGCCAAGGAAGACGGCGACGGCGTGGCGTCCGAGATGGCCGACCTTCTCTACCACTGCCTCGTAATGATGTCCGCATCAGGGGTCCGCCCCGAACAGGTGTGGACAGAGCTCAGAGAGCGTCGGGGGTAGTCAGGCGGGCGGTTCGCGAACCGCCCCTACATCGTAACTGGCGGTCATTCGCCCCCTCTTCCTTGACGGGCTCACAGGGGTATGTAGAGGTGTGCGGACAGGTGCGAATGTCAATCAACGGCCCCCTCGCCCTCAGAGCCTGCCCCGTGCTGGACACGGGGGAGAGGGTTGGGGTGAGAGCCTGCCCCGGACCTGATCTGGGGGTGAAACTCAGTCTCCAACCAATCAGGAGGACTGTGAAGCAATCTCCCTGTCCGCCTCCAGCGCGGTATTCATGGCGGCGACGGCTACCTCAATCTGGTCGTCGTCGGGCCAGCGGGTTGTGAGCTTCTGGAGCAGCAGGTTGGGTGTGCTGATGAGGCTGACCAGCGGGTTGTCCTCGTACCTGCCGCTCAACCTGATCACCTCGTAGGCGACGGCCGCGATCAGCGGGATGAACACGATCCGCGACGCTATCAGCCACCACAGCGGCTCTCTCGGCACGAACACGAACACTAGTATCGCGACCACCATGACCGTCAGCAGGAACGCCGTGCCGCATCTTGGGTGCGCCGGCGAGTACTTCCTGATCGCTTCGGTCTCCAGCGGATCGCCGCGCTCCTGGGCGTGCACCGTCATGTGCTCCGCGCCGTGGTACATGAACACGCGCCTGATCTCGGGCATCCGTCCGATCACCCAGATGTAGGCGACGAACACGACCAGCCTGATCGCGCCCTCTGCGATGTTCGAAAGTATGTCGTTGCCGAACGCGCCCTCCAGCGGGCGGCTCGCGAACAGCGGCAGCAGGAAGAACAGCAGTATCGCGAACCCGAACGAGATCAGCAGCATGCTGGCCAGCGCGCCCTTGCTGAGCTCTTCCGACTCGACCTCAGAGTCCGGGTCGGCCTCCGGGTCTTCCAGGCTGACACTGGACGAATAGCTCAACGCCCTCATACCCAGGCTCAGCGTCTCGACGAGGGTTATGACACCCCTGACCAGCGGGAGACGCCTGAGCGTGCCTGTATAGAGCGTGCTGAGCGGCCTGAGGTGGGTCGCGATCGCGCCGTTCGGACGCCGCACGGCGACAGCCATGTGCGTCTGACCGCGGATCATCACCCCCTCGAGCACCGCCTGTCCGCCGTATGTCGGTCTGTTCTGCGTTGTCATCTATTCACAAAAGAAAAGGGGTGAGACATCTGGTCCCACCCCTTCGTCCTCTTTCGGGTTGTCTTGGGGGACTACTGCTGCTGCTGGAGGTTGAACCTGCGCATCAGCCGCTCAACGCGCCCCTCGGTGTCGACGATGCGCTGCTCGCCGGTGAAGAACGGGTGGCATTGCGAGCAGATCTCGACCCGCAGCTCAGGCTTGGTCGCCCCGGTCACGTAGCTGTGACCGCAGCTGCAGATAACCGTCGCCTCGGCATAGTACTCAGGGTGGATTCCAGTCTTCAATTCAACTAGCCTCCCACCGGGTAGACGCTGGCGACCTTGCGGCCCTGCCGGGCGAACTCGAACTTGACCGAGCCGTCTACTAGCGAGAACAGCGTGTGGTCCTTGCCGACGCCGACGTTGTTGCCGGGGTGGATGCGAGTGCCGCGCTGGCGGACGATGATAGTGCCCGCGCTCACCATCTCGTTGTCGTAACGCTTGACGCCGAGACGCTTGGAATTGCTGTCTCGGCCGTTTCGGGTGCTTCCGCCGCCCTTCTTGTGTGCCATGCTAGACCTCCGTTGGTAGCTTAGGAGTCCTCGCCCGGATCCTCTTCGACTTCTACTTCGGCGTCATCATCCACCAAGTCGTCATCGTCCATCAGAATGTCGGTCACAGTCAGGTCAGTGAACAGCTGACGGTGTCCCTTCTTCCTGCGGTACCGGACCTTGGACTTGTACTTGAAGACGACGATCTTCTTTCCCTTGCCGCTGTCAGTGATCTCGGTGACGACGCGAGCGCCGTCCACGGTGGGGGCGCCGAGCGTGACCTGCCCATCCTGCGACAGCATACGGACATCGGTCAGCTCGACCGTGTCACCTAAGTCGCCGGGTATCGACTCCACGCGGATGGTGTCTCCGGTGGTTACCCTGTACTGTTTCCCGCCTGTGTGGACGATAGCGTAGTTAGCCACTGTAAAAACCTCTTGGACAACAGCACTATTCTAGTAACGAGACTAAACGACAGTCAACTCGATTTTGGAGCAGACTCGATGTCCAAGACTGGGAAGTGACTACAGACGGCGCCACCGTCATTCCCGCGAAAGCGGGAATCTAGAGGGGCGTGGGGGTGTTCGGGTCATCCACGAAGCACGCGAGGGGGCACAGATGTCTGAACTATGATTCGTCGGTTTGTCGTGATGGCCGGGATTTGGCTACCCACGAATGATCCGTATGTACTCGTCGTGGTCGCCGACCCAGAACCAAATGAAGTCGTCGCCGTCTTTAAGTGCCACCGCCCTATGGGCAGCGCCGATCCGCGCGGACCAGAAGCGTCCGACATTCCTGAATCTCAAGGACGGATGTCTGGGGTTCGACTTCAACAGCTCGAAGTTCCGGTGGGCAGTCCGTTGCACTGCGGGAGGCAGTTCCTCGAATCGCCGCCAGAAGTGAGGGTTTGTTCTGTGCAACTATAGGTCCGTCAACTCGCCTCTTGCCTTGGCTTCCAATGCCTCGGCCGCCAGGGCATCTAGCTTGCCAGCCCTCACGTCCTCATCAAACTCCCGCTCCCATCTGTCCCAGTCCTGATCAAGCAGCCAGCGGCGCAGCTCAGAGTAGTCGGCCTCGGACAGGCCCAGTATGGCGTCCTGCAATTCCGATACGGTCGTCATCACCCCACTCCTTTGCGCTCCTGGAATGCGCTGCCAAGGATTGTAAGTACCATATCAGGGCGTCGTTCAGTCGCTCAAGAATTGGGCCTAGACAAATGTTGGGGCTATCATCTTAATGTGACCTTCGATGGTTAACTGTTTCTGCCACTGAGCATCGCATGAAAGTCTGCTTCGGATAGAATCTGTATACCAGCACCTTTGCTGACAAGACTCTCAGCCTTTCTGTGCTTCGAGCTCTTGGTGTATCCATTTAACCTTTCTTTGTCCTGCACCCCCACTACTAGTATCGTGGTGCGATTCGTCACTGAGCCCCGGACCTTACATCCCGCCAGAGTCGCTAGGTCAACGGCCTGTTGGCGAGATACACTCAGGCTTCCGGTGAATACCACTGTCTCTCCAAAGAGGTCTCCGTCCGGGCTCGGATCGCCAATCTGGATGCGCTTGCCCCGCCCCGCGTCTGGTACGCTTTCTCCCCCTGGTAGGATGCGCCCTTCGGTACGTTCGAGCCACCCGGCTGTATCTAGGCCAGTTTCACTTGAGGCTCGAAGCACAATCTCTGCCGCTACGGTGGCATCCTCAAGGGCATCATGATGCTGAAAAGTTATCCCCAAGTCCCTGGCGACCGAGGCCAGCCCATAGCCCCTGTGGTAGTAGCGGTCTGGCCATGCGCGACGAACGACCTTGGCACTGTCGAGCCACGTAATCTTAGGCTGCATCAACCCGTATTTTCCCATGGCGCGTTCGATAGCCACGCGGTCAAAGGAGGTGTGACTGACGACAACTGACTCGCCGAGTCGGGAGCGGAGGTCGCTCTCCAATGCTGGCAGGGTTGGTGCATCATTGACCAACTCCTCTGTTATCCTGTGGATACCTACGTTCCAAGCGTCGAACCAAGCTTCCGGGTCGACTAGGGACACCCACTTGTCGCGTATCTGTCCGTCCCGGACATGCACTATCCCGATCTGGCAGATTGACGAACGGTCAGCATTGGCCGTCTCAACATCTATCGCGTTGAAGTTTAATCCATTCATGTCGAACTCCCCGAGTAGTTTACAGATCGCACTAGGCCGGGCGTCCTATTCCAACCTGCGAGGTCCCAATCTGGTTGAGTTAAAGATTGTCGCTGGAGGCGTCAGCTTGGGCGGACAACTCTAGGTCGTGGTGTGCTTCGCTGAACGCTTGTCCAATCTCCTCCATCAACATCGAGAGAACTCTAGATACAATTAATCCGTCAAGATTCGATCTGCCTATGAGCAGATTAGTGGTTATCTGACACAATGAAATAGCGGTTGAGTGACCAGGGTCCGCGAGGCCCATATTGCTCGCACCAGCAAGGAGCACCTGTTCATCATCAGGGTCTAGCCCCATCCGGAAGTATGCAGCATGCGAGTTTGCGTGAACATTGTCGCTGGCCATCCTATAGTATGGCCTCATGTGGTCTAGGCCAACGTGCTCCTCAATATCCCTAATGGTTGGGCGGTTTTTCCCGATCGCTGTTGATGCCCAACCATATTCTTCCTTGAATGAGGTGCCGAATCGTTCGATGAGTAGATCCCGTTCTTCCTTGAGCAAGTCAAACTCGTCCTGTGAGATTGGTCTTTCATTGATCCGCTCGGCGTACATCTGATGGTTCTGTGCCAATTTGTACTGCTGTATGGTCTCGTGGAGCAGGTACCTCTCAGCCAGTTCCTGTCCACACTGGCTGATGATGTAACTGACGACTGAAATCTCATGAAGGGACCTCCACCTCGCATGAGCGTCGTCTGCATAGCCAGCGCGCAAAAGTACAAGGGTCGCTGCTGAGACTTGGCACGCTCTGGCGTGCAGTCTAACGAGGGCTTCGAATGTGGCGTCACCATCTTCCACGGCATTCCTGCGGAACTCGCTATTGAACATATCGCCCGCTTCAGTCGCTATAGAGATAAACAGGTCAAGGAGATCCAATGGCTTCTGCCAGTGTTTCCTAAGTCTCTCTTCAAACTGCTGCTGATATTGCCACTTGGCTTTCTGTCCGGAAAGTGCATCCCTCTTGATAACTGCCAAAACTGTCTCGGCAGTTGATTCGACAAGTTCCGGTATTTCGTCGGCCAGCGCTAGTCCTAGATCAACTTCGCTGACATCGTAGTCAGCAGCATTGAGACTCTCTTCTAGTGCGGACTCAAACATCTCTTGAAACTTATTCATCGGGTGAAGACTCCCGTGTTACCTCTTACTGCCTTCCTTCAAAGTCAGTTCCAGAGGGAATTTAGGTGGTAGGTGGTGAGAATGCGAAGATTGGCATACTAGATTTAGTGGCACAGCACATTTGTTGCAATGCGATTAAGAACGCGGAGAGCACAACGCTTCGGGAGGCTGGCCTGTCTGTCATCGTGATACACCGGGGAACAAGGCCGGCACCATCCGCAAGACGCCGCTGATGTGCGTCAAGAACGGAGATAACTACGTGCTGGTTGCGTCGAGATTCGCGACGAGACCGACGTGTACTCAATGACCCCGCAGGAGGTCGGGAACGACGGTGAGCCCGCCTGTGGGAAGTCGATCTCCAGTCGGTCGTCCTCGGCCGACTCCGGCAGTCGCACCTACGAAAAGATCTCGTCCAGGCTGACCCCAAAGCCATCCAAGACCGTGGACGTTGCCACGTCGCCCTCTGCGCAGGTCTGTTCGATCTCCAGGACACCGTCCTGAAGTTGCATGACCGACACTAACCTGTTCGTCGGGTCGATTATCCAGTACTCCAGCACGCCATGCCTTGCATACAGCTCACGCTTATCACGCCAGTCACGCCGTGACGACGAAGGCGACAGAATCTCGACGATCAGGTCGGGCGCTCCCTGGATGTTGGCTGGTGTCCTTATATGGTCCCTCTCCGTCGAGACGAACAGCAGATCAGGCTGCACGACCTCGGTGTCGCTGAACAGAACATCGTATGGGGCGTGAAAGATGCGGCCCAAGTGGCGCTCCTCCACGAAACTGTTCATCCGCACTATCATCCGCAGGCTGACGGTCTGATGGTCCTCGTTGGGCGCTGCAACCAAAATCAACTCTCCGTCGAGGAGTTCATAACGTTCGTCACCCTCGAGGTTGGCATAGTCCTGGTAGGTCAGCTTTGGTGTCGTGACCATGTTCGCCCTCCCGGTCTCGTATGTGATTATAACAGCGTCAGGACTTGAGCCATGTGTCCTTCCGGCACTCGGACGGGGGAGAACAGGCGAACAGCGAGAATGCGTTCGCTGGGGTCTTTCTCGACTCTCGTGAACCTACGGTGATCAACAAAGATAGTAGAGCGCAGCCCCAATTCCAGCTATCATGACCCCCAACCACCACCAACTCAGGAGGCACACACAACCATGGCTGAATACATACCCTCACCCACTGAGTGGGTACGCGATCAGGTCGAGCAGTACGAGGGCAGCGGAGGCACCGAGGGCACGACTCTCCGGGAGACTGGACTGCCCGTCATCATCGTCACGAACCGGGGAAACAAGACCGGCGCGATCCGCAAGACGCCGCTGATGCGCGTCAAGGACGGAGACAACTACGTGCTGGTGGCCTCGAGAGGCGGAGCGCCGACGCATCCGGTGTGGGTGTACAACCTCCGAGCCGACGCCAGTGTCGAGATCCGAGATGAGACCGACGTGTACTCGATGACCGTCCGGGAGGTCGAGGACGACGGCGAGCGCGCCCGACTGTGGGACATCGCAGTCGAGGCCTTCCCGCCCTACGCCGAGTACCAGGAGCGCACAAGCCGGAAGATCCCTGTATTCGTGGCGGAGCCTGCTTAACTAGGCTGAGCAGCAAGCCAGACGTACGGTGTTGGGTAGCCCACGCGTACTGCCCATGTCACCGCATCCGGTCGGCGCTTGAGTAGTGTCCGCGCCGCATCTGCGTCACGCTCGTGGACCTCGTAATCACCGCTGTAGATGTCGATGACGACGAATTTACCCTTCTGCTGAAGGTCTACCAGATGTCGAATCTGTTCCTCGTAGATGGCTTGACCGCGGGAAGGTAAATCAGTAGGTATTGAATCTGGTCGGCTCATATCAACATTGTGTTTGGCCATTCAGCAGGTGGGGATAGGAGAAGTGCACTTAGAGTGTTTCTGAATTGTCACGAACTCCTATTTTGACCGGCGAACGGATTGAGTACCTGCACGCCGAGCCTGTCGAAGTCACGCACGTTCCTGGTAACCACGATCAGCCTGTGGACTGTGGCAACTGCAGCGATCATAGCGTCCTGTGTAAGGGTGGGAGATTGATGGTGCATCAGCTTGGCCCACTCTCTAAACGCTATTGAATCCACGGCTAGTATGCTGTAGCTGTTGAGTACCCGGTCCAACCAGGCTTCCAATTCTCCGGCCTTGGCTGCGTCCTGTTCCCGTGTGATTTCGATCCCTGCTTGAATCTCGCCTATGGTGACAGCTGATAGGTAGAGATGCTCGGTGGGAGTGTGTTGAATCCAATCAAGAACCGATGGATGTGGATTGGAGCGGCGTAGCTCCGAAACGACGTTGGTGTCGAGAAGGTACACGAGTCCTACTCGAAGCGCGGTACAGCGCGCCTGGGAAGCTCTCTGCGAGGGGGTGTCAGTGACTCAGTGCGAGCCTCCGGCGCAAGTAACAGGTCCTTCAAACTCGGCTTCGCCATCCTCTCCATTTGGCGCCACTGCTCGATTGGTACTAACACGGCGGCCTCGACACCTCGCTTGGTTACAATCTGAGGCCCTTCCGTGAGGCTCGTCTCAAGCATCTCACTAAATCGCGCCTTGGCTTCTTGAACTTGCCAAACCCTGCTCATGCGTTCCTCCAGTACTGGTTTCGTCATCAAAGGAACTGACTAGACAAAAGACTAGTTCGCGATGATTGTACCATGCGGGACTCGGGAGGTTTGCGTTCGAGGTCTTCACCCTCACCCCAAGCCCTCTTACGCCAAAGCGCATCTCCGACCCGTCAAGGGAGAGGGGGGCCTGCTGGTCGGCACCTGAGCTTGTACGGGATGCTCACCTCCCCTCTGGTTTCCGGCCTTCGCCGGAACGACGGAAGGCCTCCCCACTTGCCACCCCACCGTCGGCTACAATAACCTTCGTCGAGTCCTACTGCTAGCCACGTTCTATATGTCCAGCTTTAAGCTGGTTGAGAGGAAGACCATGCCTGCCCTGCGCTTTGGCGCGTTTCTTGCGCCGCATCATCCCATAGGCGAAAACCCCACACTTCAGTTTCAGAGCAACCTGGAGCTCGTCCAGCTTATGGACTACCTCGGGTACGACGAGTTCTGGTGCGGTGAGCACCACTCAACGGGGTGGGAGATCATCGCCTCTCCGGAGGTCTTCCTTGCGGCCGCTGCGGAGCGCACTCACAGGATCATGCTCGGCACAGGCGTCGTGTCGCTGCCTTATCACCACCCGTTTATGGTGGCTCAGCGACTCGTCCAGCTCGACCACCAGTCCAGGGGCCGCGTGATCTTCGGGTCCGGCCCCGGCGCGCTGCCGTCAGATGCTCACACGCTGGGCATGGACCCGATGGTGCTGCGCGACAGGCAGGACGAGGCGATGGGTGTCATCCGCCGCCTGTTCGAGACCGACGACCGGTTCACCTACGAGTCCGAGTGGTTCACCCTGCGCGATGCCAGGCTCCAGCTAAAGCCGTTCCAGGAGAAGATGGAGTTCGCCGTCGCCTCGATCCTGACCCCGTCAGGCATGACCCTCGCCGGCAAGCACGAGGCAGGAGTCCTCTCAATCGGCTCCATGACCAAGGCCGGAATGCGCTCACTCCCGACCCAGTGGAGCTTCGCCGAGGAGTCGGCCGCCGAGCACGGCAATAAGGTCGACCGCAAGGACTGGCGCATCGTGATGAACTGGCACATCGCCGAGACCCGCCAGGAGGCACGTGAGCAGGCGCGCGACGGGCTGATGCGGCACAACAACGAGTACACCGTCGGCACTCTCGCCGCGGGCAAGGGGACGATCTACAAGACACCGGACGAGGCTGTCGACGACGTCGCGTTCTCCGATGAGAGCACCGCGGTCATCGGCACGCCTGACGACCTCGTCGCGAAGATCCACGACATGATGGAGCTGACCGGCGGCTTCGGCTGCGTCATCGGCTTCGTCCACGACTGGGCGAACCGCGAGAACACCCGCCGTAGCTGGGACCTCGTCGCCCGGTACGTCGTCCCGCAGGTCAACGGCCTGCTCGACGACTACCTCGACTCGTACAAGTGGGTCAACGAGAGCCGCGAGACGTGGCTGCGCGCCAACGACGCCAGGATGAGCAACATCAACCAGCACGAGCGCGCCGCCCAGGTGGTGGAGACCGAAGGGCTGGAAGGCGAGAAAGTCACCGCCGAATAGGGACAGACCAATGACCTACGAAAACATCCTGCTTGACCGTACCGACTCGGTCCTGACCATCACGGTAAACCGGCCTGAGGTCCGCAACGCGCAGAGCCGCATGATGCTGGAGGAGTTCGACGACGCGCTCATGAGCGTGGCTGACGACGACTCAATCCGTGTCGTCATCGTCGCCGGCACGGGCGAGCACTTCTCGTCGGGGCACGACCTCGGCAGTCCGCAGGAGCTTGCCGACAGGGAGAAGCGCCCCTACGCGCCCGGCATACCCGGGGCGTACGCACGAAGCTGGGACCTGAACATGGCGAACACGCTCCGGTGGCGCGACTTCCCCAAGCCGACCATCGCGCAGGTGCAGGGCTACTGCATCATGGGCGGGCTGATCCTCGCGACTGCGTGCGACCTGATTGTCGCCGCAGACGATGCCCGCTTCTCCGACCGCACCGTCCGCTGGGGAGGCCCGCACGTGCAGTTCGCCAGCCTGCCGTGGGAGATCGGCTTCAGAAAGGCCAAGGAGTACCTCTTCACCGGCGACTGGATCGACGCGCACGAGGCAGAGCGCCTCGGCTTGGTCAACCGCGTGGTTCCCGCTGACAGGCTGGGAGAGGAGACGATGGCGCTCGCGCAGCGCATCGCGCTCCAGGACCCGTTCGCCGTGCGCATCTCCAAGTACTCGGTCAACCAGATGCAGGACGAGATGGGCTTCAGGTCCGGCGTCAAGAGCGCATTTCAGACTCATGCGCTGTCGGTCGCGTACCGTCGCGAGCGCGACGATGCTCTGGGCGAGGAGAGAGCCATCGGCATCAATCGCGCCCGTGAGCGCGACAAGAGGTTCGGCGACTTCGGGGACCGGCGGTGATGGCACTCTCCGACGCCCGTTCAGGCCGGGGTCAGGCCCTGCGGGTTGTCGATCTGTCTGTCGGAGTGTTCGAGGGGCTGGCAGGCGCGTTCTGCGCCAAGATGTTCGCCGACTTCGGCGCGGACGTCATCAAGGTAGAGCCGCCCGATGGCGACCCGTCCCGCAAGCTGGGCCCGTTCCCGAACGACGATCCAGGCTCCGACACCGGCGGCATGTTCAGATTCCTGAACACCAACAAGCGCGGTGCCGCCATCGACCTGGACTCGCCAGA
The DNA here is from genome assembly GCA_965116415.1 of Dehalococcoidia bacterium. GTDB lineage: Bacteria > Chloroflexota > Dehalococcoidia > Lucifugimonadales > UBA1123 > VXRN01. The sequence goes on along the minus strand of OZ220693.1, from coordinate 2,264,220 downwards.
CGGACTGGCGCGCCTACGCGAACTCTGCTCAACTGCCGACGTAGTGGTCGAAACATTCCGCCCGGGCCACATACGCTCGCTGGGCCTGGCCTACGACGACTTGGCAAAGGCCAATCCCGGAATCGTCCTCGTATCCGTCTCTCCGTTCGGACAGACCGGCCCGTGGCGCGACTACCAGGCGACGGACCTTGTGATGTACGGCGCGTCGGGACAGTCCTACGTCAACGGCTCGTCTGATCGTGAGCCGCTGAAGGAGCCGGGCGACGAGTCTGTCTTCCAGGCCGGGGCGTGCGCGTTTCTCGGCGCGATGACCGCGCTCGCGCACAGAGATCTGACCGGCGAGGGCCAGCACGTAGACGTGTCGATGCAGGAAGCAGGCGTCTCGGCATTCAGCCCCCAGCTTCTCGGCGCGATGCACCGGGGAGGCCCGGAAACGAGAGGGTCGACGCCCCTGCTGCCGTGCAAGGACGGCTATGTGTCGCTCAATGTCCGCCACGACGCCACGTGGGAGTACATGTGGCTCTTCTTCGATGATCCCGATATAGCCTACAACCCGAAGTACGCCACTGCGGCCGCCCGTCGGGAGCACGCGGCTGAGATCGAGAAGATGCTTCGGCCACATTTGGAGCGCCACACGATGGAGGAGCTGTTCCACGGACTGGCTCCGCTGCGTCTGCTGATCGGCATGACCCTCACCGTCGATCGCCTGCTGGTCGATCCCCACCTGGACGAGCGCGACTTCTTCGTCCGCTCCGACCAGCTTAAAGCTGGACATGCAAGTGGTACGATGCCAGGAGCACCGTTCAAGATGAGCGCGACACCATGGACGCTGAGGTCGGAGGCCCCGGAGTTGGGTCAGCACGACGAGGAGATTTAGTGCTGCTAACTCCCAACGCGCCGCAGCGGCTGTCCAGTTCGATACGTGGCGACTCGCCAGATCCACTCCGCGGGTCCGAACAGGAAGCGACTCAGCCACGCCTGCGACCACCACATCTGTAGCGCCCACACCGCGAATACGAATAGCAGCACGGCAGCTCGGTTCACGAATTCGACGTCGCGCAGCAGTACGGTCAAAACGAGCACACCCAGCACCGTCTGCGTCAGGTAGTTGGTCAGCGCCATCCTTCCGGCTGCGCGCAGTCGTCCCTTGAGCCAGCTATCCGCGCGGTTGTTCCAGAGTATGATGAGGCTCATGTATCCCAGCGATGCCGGAATCGTGCCCAGCGTGTTGGGGACCTGGCCGATGAAGGCGATCTCGCTCGAGTAGTCGTTCAATGCCGTTATGACCACACCGGCAGCGGCAAGCGGCAGGCCGATGGCGAGTCCGACGATTGCGGTCAGGTGATACGTCTTCGCCGGCATCCCGCCGTTCACGAAGCCAGTGCGATACAGGCCCGCTCCGATGAGGATCAGCCCCAGCGCACGCAGGAAGTAGCCCAGCACTAAGGGAAGTCCGATCAGCTCCTGCGCGGGGAAATCGCCCGGTGTCCAGATACCTGACAGCGACACGTCGGTCGTGTTGGCCATGTTCTGCGCGAGTAGTGAGCATCCGATGGACAGTGCGAATACGATAGCTCCCACTGAGATCAGCGCCCGGTTCGGCAGCCTTCTCATTGCAACCAGGAAGAACGAGGCTATCGCGTAGGCCATCAGGATGTCGCCGTACCATAATATGGTGTGCAGGATGCCGATGATCAGTAGCAGCACGTTCCGCCACAGGTTCAGCCTGACCGCCCGCCTTCCCCTGCCGGCCGCGCGGTCGATGAAGAGTATCATCCCCGCTCCGAACAGCAGCGAGAAAAGACCCATGAACTTCTGGTCTACGAAGACCTCGCCGAAGATGCCCACTGTCCAGTCGAGCCACGTCTCAGAGCCGCCCGCGCTCAGGTTGAAGTAGGGTCCGGGGCCGAACTTGAAGGAGACGGCGTTCATCAGCAGGATGCCGAGCACAGCGACTCCACGAATCAGGTCGAGGCTGGTTATGCGAGCCGACTCGCGGACGGGGCCGGAATCGGGGGTCTGGGTTTGGGCTGACATTGAGTTGAAACTCCTCGATGTCGCGACGAAGGTGCGAGTGATACGATGGTCTCGAAAGGATCTGATTCCGTGCCCATGATAATCGACTCACACGCATACTGTTTCGAGCCTGCCGACAGTCCTCGCGGCTACGCCGACTCTCGGGAGCACCTGCTAGAGGTGCAGATGTCGTACGCCAGGCATCACCAGCCGGCGTTTCGTATCCGAGACCGCGTTGAAGGCCCATCCGGCGTGCTCGACCCGAGGGCCGACGGAAACTTGGATGCCCTACCGGACGTCAACTTCCGCGTCGACCACGCTGCCGGCCGCGTCCTGTGGGACTACCAGGGCGAGACATACACGAAGCACTACTATCCGCCGAACCTCCGCAATCTCGAGTTCACCCCCGACAGCCTGATTGGAGAGATGGACTACGCTGGCATCGACATGACGCTGCTGCACACGAACGCCATGCTGGGCCGGAGCAACGAGTACCAGGCCGAGTGTGTACGGCGATTTCCCGACCGCCTGCTCTCGATGGCCGCGGTCGATGAAAAGATGATTCACACCGACGTCGACTCGGTGATCGCCAGCGTCACCTCGGCTATCAGGGAACTCGGCCTGCATGCGATCAAGTTCAGCGCAGGTGGGTACATCGTCAGCGACGAGCCGTGGGACAGCGGACCATACGCGCCGTTCTGGGAGGTCGTATCGACTTTGGGTGTCCCTGTATTCCTCACGCTGGTCACCGGCCCGGCCCGCGCGAGGGAGGCAGGTCCCGATCCGGAAGGGCAGCGAGGCTACCTGTCCGAGCAACGCATCCTCATGCGTCTCATGGAGCGCTACCCCCACATGGTGTGCAGCCTCACCCACGGCTTTCCATGGCGTGTGTACCTGGACGGCGACCGCATATCCGTGCCCGACGAGATATGGAAGCCGTTCGAGAACCCGAATCTGAGCCTGGAGGTGTGCTTTCCAGTCCGCATCGGCGACATCTTCGACTACCCCTATCGCGAGGTGTGGCCGACGATGGAAGCGATGGTCGAACGGATCGGGCCTGGACAGCTAATGTACGGTACCGACATGCCCTTCCAGAATCGCTTCTGCACCTACCGGCAGTCCCGGCACTGGCTCGAACGCCACTTCGCGCCATCGACCGGTCTGAGCGACGACGACCTCGCCCTCATAATGGGAGGCACCGCCGCCCGTGTTCTGGGAGTGGCCGCTCAGTAGCGACCTACTGCGTCTCGAAGTTGCCGCTCCAGTGAAGCTTGCGGACGTCACGTGGCATGTGCTCGCGGAACACATCTGCCCGCTGGACAAGCCTGCTGAGCCAGTGTCCATCCGCCAGGAACTCCGCCGCCTCTGCGGCAGTCATCCACCTGTGTTCGGAGTGCTCGCCGCTTAGGGACAGCCCGGACTCGTCAGGGATGGAGCATCCGAAGCTGACGCCCACCATGTCATTGTCCGGGGTCGTTTCACCCCGGTAGAAGTGGGTGGTCCCGAGGATGCACTCGATCCGCACCTCAGTGCCCAGCTCCTCCATCGACTCCCTGAACACCGCGTCCGCAAACCCCTCACCCTGGTCGAGTCTGCCCGAGCCGGTCTCCCACTCACCCGCCGCGAAGTCCTTGTCAGGCGACCTCCTGAGCAGTAGGTACCTCCCGTCGCTCCTGCGCCACACCAGGAACCCCACCATCGCAATAAACCTGCCTATAGGCACTCTCGCCTCCAATCTACCGAACTGCTCAGAGCATAGAGCAAGCATTGAGTTCCCACCAGTCGCCTGTGTAGACTTCGATTCTGAGTCCTGACGGCCAGTGAAGAAAACGGGGATTCATGCTAGCCTACCAGCAGACTCTTCCGTGGAAGCAAGATAGGACGGCGTGAGAATGCTTCTGGAACTGTCGCTCATGATCTGCGTGTTTGCGCTTATCTGGGGCGGGTTGATATTCATAATCGTGCGGCGTAGGCGTGGTCGCTCTGAAACTGTCTTGTCGAACAGTCGTCCTGGCGCAGATGCAACTGCGCAGGCCGACAGGCAAAGGGAAGATGTGGTGGATATGATGAGAGATGCTGTCGAAAGGCCGGGGATGAGCCTATAGGCCAGTATGAAGTAGAGACTGAGTGAGGCGCACCTAACCCAGCGAACGCTTGGAGGTGTGCGGTGCGCTACAATTCAGTAGAACGCAGGTGAGGTGGGTTTACTACGAGGTAGAATCCGAATCGAAATCGGTAATAATGTAAGTTGGCCTGCTGTTGCCCACTCGCCGGGTCCGAGCCCTGATTCTCGCAGGCTGGTTAATCATCTCGGCGGTGAGAACCGATTCCGCCACCGGTGCCTGAACCCTAGCGGTAATCACGTCCCCCGTCTCTTTCACGACAAACTCCGCTCTTCGCCCCTTGGGCATGATTCCCTGGAGATGTCCACTCAGTTCAACGTTTTCAATGCTGATGTTTCTCTGGTCCAGCCGTCCTGCGCTTCGCTCGACCTGGTCAGCACTCTGAAAACTGAACTTGTCATCTTGTATTTCCAGCGCGCACATCGCATCGCCGTCTGCAACCGTCTTGAGGAACAGGTGTATCGCCCTGAGAGTGCTATCGTCGGTGTCTTCTATCGCATCAGCCAACTGGTCGTCGGTCCCGGTGGTGGCTTTCAGAATGTCCCTGACGTGTTCCAGCGCCCGCTCCACTGGTGTTGATTCACCCTCAAGAGCTGGTGTCTGAGTGGCATCCTCAACTTCGAATCCGAAAGAGCCCCGCGTAGTTCCGGTAATTAGCAACCTAAAATCCGAATCGCCACCGCCCCAAGCACGCCCGACGTTAGCAACCGCCTCCACGAATGCCTTCGCTGCGTCCAGACCAAATCCTGCGTCGACCGCACGGCTGCCCAAAACTGGTTTCCCTCTGAACGTAAGACGCGCGTTGACAACATGAGGGGAGTAGCCTTCATAGGATTCGAGTTGCTCCTCAACCCGTCGTAGGCGGTTCTCAAAGCTCATCTTTGTAATTACGTTGCCGGGCGGAGCGCGATCAATAAGATCTCTTAACGCTGCACGTTCCGAAAGCAGGAGGCGAAATTCGTGTGCGTTCACGGCTGTCCCCCTTCCTCCACGCCCTTACCAATTTCAGTCCGGGCAGTCTCGTCTTCAACATTGGCCAGATCAACTTGCAGATAGCCCTTCCATTGCCCATCACGGGTGTGAGACCAGAGACTGTACCAATATGTGGAACTTTCTATGATGTAGTCCATGTGCTCAGCATTCAATACTACATAGTAAGCATCAACCTCGTATCTGGATCTAATGTAGGTCGGATCAAAAGCAGATTGGTCCGCGTCGAGTAGGGTTTCTTCAGTATACCCACTTGGAAGGCTAAAGAATGTCACCACGTCTATGTCTTCGGGATCGCGGCTATCACGTTCTTCAACGTTCTCGAGGAAACTGCCGTTAATCCATTGGAATCCCCTCGTAATTCCCACTTGGTGCAGCATGGCTCTATAACTCAGAAACCCGGAGAGTAGACGTTGGCGAGTTGAGGTGTGTCCAAAGTCTTGGACCAGGTCACTTAATGAGATGACATAAGGCGACCTGTCGTGTGAAGTAGAACCACTTGATCCAATTGGGGGTATGAAGCCCTCAGAGTTCCAAGGGATGAACAGGGGCAAAGCTCTTGGAGCCTCCTCAATTCCGGAATTTCCCCGCGCTGGACGTACCGTAGTGTACCATTCGGTCAATGTAGCTGCCGAGGGAAAGTCCTCGCTGTTGGCGGCCGACACCGTCAATGGATTTTGCAGAATCCAAACTACAGAATAATCGAGCAGAAGACCGTGGACCTGACAACGCCTGAAGGTGACGACAGGCTGGGCATACATCGACTATCCCGAGACCACTACTAGGGGGGATAGTACATACCGCCCATGACAAAAGAAGAGAGCCAGAACTGACTCCCGTGGGGAGTCACCAGTGACTCTACTAGTTTGCAGGGTATATGCCAGTGTGCAGTTAGTCAAACTTCTACTGCAGCAGGTTCGGGAAACACTGGTTCGCGCGCACGTTGGCCTTGAACGTCATGCGAGGACCGTCTGAGCCTACAGCCCCCTAGTTGGCGGCGATGTCGTCGAACAGTGCCGCCCAGCTGGCGAAGCCAGCCGTTCCCGCTCCGGCGCGGTGGAGAATGGTCCCGTCGCTTCCGATGGCGATCTTCGAGGCCTGGCTCCTGATGTTCAGCGAGGCCAGCATTCCCTCATCCGCGTAGGCCACGGGCCAGGGGAGACCCTTCTTCTGCCGGTCTGCGTCGAGTTCTTCGACGCTCTCGTTTGGGCTTGTGCCAACGATGTAGAAAGCGACCTTGTCACCATAGTCGGTGCCGACCTGGTCGTTCAGGCTCCGCAACTCGGAGCGGCAGGTCGGTCAATAGGTCGCGTGGAAGTACAGGAATACCGGCTTGCCCTCTTCGACCAGCCCAGCGGACGTGACCTTCGAGCCGTCGAGCAGGCTCATGCCGAACTCTGGAGCGCGAAGGCCCACTTCGTAACCGACTTCCACTATCTCGGCTTGAGGCTGACTCTCGACGACCGCGGCGGCCTGTGGCGCGCTTGGCGCGGACGCGCTGCCGGCTTCCTGTTCGGTTGAAGCTGATCCACAGCCGAGAATAAGGGCCGCCGTCATCCCAAGTGCGAGTAAGAGGAAAATTGAAACTCTAGTGGTCATGCCCTCACCTTCGCAAGCTGATATATCCCATCCTGTATACGGTGAGCATACCCAAAAGGTTCTCCAGGTACAAACCGGGTTGCTAGCTGCCGAATGCAACAGGGACTCCTGGCTGACTTTGACGCCGACAACCGCTCCAGGACTACTTGCGCGACCCCAAAATGGGAATGGCAGAACCGGAGAATATCTGGTGTGTCATCACTTGGTAACATGCACTTCACTTGCGCGACCCCTAAATTGTGAATCGCGGAGCCAGGGAATGTCTGGCGTGTCATCATCTGGTAATATGCACTCTACTTGCAGGAATTCACTTGGCAGCAGGCAGCATAAACAGCAATATCCACTTTGAACCCGAAGAGTCCTGTCCCCTTCTGACAGCCTCGATAACTGGCTTTCAGCTTGCCGTCGTCATGATCGCGCTGGTGGTTGTGCCGGTGGTGATCGTAGTGCGCAGCGCCGGCCAGCCGGAAAGCTACCTCACGTGGGCGGTTTTCGCATCTCTGGTGATTTGTGGAGCCGCCACTATATTCCAGTCACTTCGATTGGGCAGGGTGGGCACTGGCCATGTTCTGGTCATCGGAACGGCGGAACCCGCGATTGCCATCTGCATCACCGCCCTGATGGAAGGCGGGCCGGCGATGATGTCGAGCCTGATCGTCCTTTCATCGATTGTGAAGTTTGCCGTGGCGTTTCGACTTTCGCTGCTGCGGCGGATCATTACTCCCGTCGTTTCAGGCACGGTGCTCATGCTCATCGCGGCTACTGTGATTCTTGCCGTCTTCAGGACTCTGACGGATGTCCCGGACGACTCCTCGACTATAGCTGCGCCTCTGGCGGCCATCGTGACACTGGCAGTAGTTGCGCTAATGCTGCTGAGAGTGCGGAGGGCATTGCAGGTATGGGCTCCGATGATTGGAATCGTGTTCGGATGCGCCGTTGGAGTGCCGTTCGGACTGTACGAGTTCGGCATTGTCCAGGACTCGGCCTGGTTGGGCTTGCCTGAAAATGCGTGGCCGGGACTGGACTTCACCCCTAGCCTCAAGTTCTGGGCGCTTCTCCCGGCATTCGTAGTTATCACGATTATCACTTCCTTCAAGGCAGTCGCCGACGTTGGGGCCGTGCAGCGTGTCTCCCGCCGCCAGCCGCTCGCAAGTGACTTCAGGCTGGTCCAGGGAGGCCTTAACGTAAATGGCCTGAGCAATCTGATTTCCGGTCTCGCGGGGACGATACCCACCATGACAGCCTCACCGAGTGTCGCGATAATCAGCCTCACGGGAGTGGCGTCCCGAAGTGTCGGAGTATGTGCCGGAATTATCTTCGTGCTACTGGCGTTCATGCCGAAATTCACCGCAGTCCTGCTCGCGATTCCCGCGCCGGTTGCCGCTGCCTACATCCTCGTTGTAATGGGGCTCGTGTTCATCGAGGGTGTCCAGACTGTTTCCCAGGATGGAATGAACCCTCGGAAGGCCGTGGTTGTCGCCGTATCCTTCTGGGTGGGCATGGGGTTTCAGAACCAGGCCATCTTCGCCGAACTCCTGTCGGGGACATGGGAGGCGATTCTTAGCAACAGCGTAACCTCAGGCGGCCTGGCTGCCGCCCTCATGATTGGATTCGTCGAACTGACTTCAGCACGTCGGCAGAAGCTTGAGGTCGACTTGGACGTGGCCTCTTTTCCGGAAGTTGATCGTTTCATGCAACGATATTCGGAGGGTCGGAACTGGGACGAGCAGATGACGAACCGCATCCGTGCTGTGGGGGAGGAGACCCTCGCAATCATGGCGCTGTACGAAAGTGAAGACCCCTCAGGCAAGGAGCGAAGACTCATAATCAACCTCCAGGCCGACGATTCCATCCTTGAGCTGGAGTTCCTGTCAGCTGCCTACGACGTTGAGAATCTCGAGGACAGAATGGTCTACCTGAGTGAGCAGCCCGAGCTTCTTGATGAGCACGAGGTCTCATTCAGACTGCTTCGACACTACGCCTCGTCAGTCCGTCATCAGAAATTCCATGACATCGATGTCATTACCGTCGAGGTAGAGGTCTAACATTCAGAGCCGTCCCGTCCCGCCCCGGTGGGTTATCATCCCTTCGACGTTGAGTATTCTGCAGCCGAATATCCCACGTCCGACCTTCCGGCCTTAACACTCCCCAGCCGGTATAACCCCACGAGCAAACTTCCGCCCACGCCAAATCCCATGTAGGCAAAGACCAGCATCGCGTGCCACATGTACCCCATGTTCAGGCGTTCCAGTGCCTCCTCCTCGGTGTATCCGAGCTCATCGAAATCGAGGTCCCAGGAGCGCAACAGATTGTGGTCGGGAAGTACCGTCGGTAGGTCCGGCGAAACGTAGATCAATACGACAACCACTAGGCCCATGGTCGACGCGACGATTGCGACCGTGGAAATGGTCCGAAGAAGAAACTGCCGGTCAGAATCACTGGGGTTGATCGAAGGATCACGCAGGATCAACAGACCCGAGAATATGCCCCCGAGCGTTGGCATCAGCACTGCAAACTGTATCCAGACCGACACGTTGGAAAGCAGGATAACTACGGCATAAACCAATCCAACGGGGGGGAGTACCACCGACACTGCCCGCTGAAGGGCCCTGCCATCGACGCTACTCTGCGAGCTATGCCGCACCCAAAGCCGGTGAAACATCAGTCCGGCGGACGCGGCAAGCGCCAGGTTCAACAGTAGGGCCAGCATGTAGGGCATATGAGTGCCAGCAAAGTCTCCGATCCTGTAGAGACCGTAGTGGTCCATGTGTATCGGCGCGAACTGCAAGAGAGGCGTGCTCAGTAGTAGAAACATTGAGACCCAGAAGAACTCCCTCAATCCCGCGTCCCTGTCGGGAGCGAAGATCCCCTGCCCCGTGACCAGAGCTATGACAATACATACGTACACGGCGGGTATCCAGGAATCATCCCAACTGAAGTGTGACAGAGCATAGCCGCTGGCGACGATAAATATACCTAGCGGCAGACACCTGAGAAACACGAACCTGAGTACGGCTGAGAGCAGGCTCGGGATGAGCTCGTGGTCCTGGGTTTCTACATCCTCGGCAACCGTCGGAGACGGTTCATCGGGTCGCAACCCTTCGCTACCGACGGACAGGTCTGAGGCTGTTTGGAAATCAGGAGCGAGGCCTGCCAGCAGGACCAGGCCTGCCACCTCGGTGGGCGATAGACCGAGCGCCTTTCCGAATGTCTGCAACCGTTGCAGGTTCGGACGGGTCGAACCAGACTCCCACCGGGAGACCGTGGCATGGCTGAACCGCTCCCCGTATTCGCTGTCAACGGACGCCATGCGTTGGAGCAGTCCCTCCTGCGTCAGCCCCCTATGACCATCTTCCGACACGAAGGACTCGCGGTATGCCCTCATCGTGAAGCCCACTTGGGCCGATCTCAGTCGTTGCACATCGCGTTCGGGCTTCGTCAATTCACGCACATCTCGTAGTGGGATATGTCCGATTCCAGTCTGCGTACAGACTTCAGAGGACTATTGATGTAACGTCCCGTAATCAGAACGTAGGTTAGCGCGGCCTACATTTAACTCATATGACACGTTTGTGTCAGCTTGCAGTCACTCATGGCCGAAGGGACATCCATCATCTCTGTCTTGCTCGGTACAGCACCACTGTTGAATTGCTAGGCACAATTTGAATGTGCGCCGACTTGTCGAAAGACGATCGCCAGAACACTCATCGCCTTTGGACGGATTACTACACACAGACTGAGCTCAGGGACATTGCGTCCTGTCTGGACCTCAGATTCCATGACCTCTCCCTGCTGGGTCTGGCGCTTGGTACCACCGCAGGCCGCAAGGGCTCCGGGCGTGTGAAGCTCCGATTTCGAGACAATGCCCTCGTACCCATCGGTAACAGGGCACTGCTGTCCGAGGTCAGACAGGAGATCACAAGCAGATTCCCACTCTGGTCGACACAACGTGCTGTGACCTTTGGCAACTTGCTGATGGAAGAGGAGTACCTGGCTGAGATCGCACGGACATTTGGGCTCAGCAGATGGCTGGTGGAGGTGCGTGAGAGGGGCGAGGGCCTGGAACCCCAGCGTCTGTCGGATGCTGTGAAGTCCCTTGCCGGTGCGCTGTATCTGGACCGAGGAAACAGTACGTGTCGAGACTTTGTTGTCCGTGTCATGGGCGATGCCTTCGACGACCCCGACAGCATCGGCAGCATCGACTTTCGCCCCAGAAGCCGTCTGCACGGATTCGCGTTAATTCATTTCTTCACGACACCCAGGTACCGAAAGGTCAGGCTGGAGAAGTCGGATGGATCCTGTACCTGCACGGTGGTGGTTGAGGTCAATGGCAGAGTGCTCGGTACAGGCAAGGGCCGGACCTCAGACGAGGCCGGCACCGAGGCCGCACGACAGGCCCTCACCTACCTGCGCCACTAGGCGAACCACGTGGTCGGTCCGTAGGGGCGTCCCTTGTGGGCGCCCTGGGCACGCTGACCAACACGGGCAACCACTCGCCGGGGCAAGCTCCTACATACATTTGACCGACTGAATTGACACAGGCTCCAACGTTCAAGCGCGAGTTAGCGCTGGCAGGCGGTGAGGTATAATCGACATCTGAGAGAACTACTCCCTGGCGATTGTGACGCTCCTAGTCGACGAGAGACCGGCTGACATCTTACAGAAAACCCGACTTCCGCTCGCACACCTGCGCGCCACTGTCCTCACACAGGCGTGGGCCGGCGCGTACGCCACGCGCCTGCTCGCCGACATGGGCGCCGAGGTCATCCAGATCGAGGCGCTGAACAGGATAGACCCCTGGCGCGGCGGCTACCCGCCACGGCTGTCAGGCACCTACCCCGACCGGGTTCCGGGAGACCGGCCCTACGACCGCAACGCCGCTTACAACTCGGTCAACACCGGCAAGAAGGGCATCACCCTCGACCTCAACTACCCCGAGGCAAGGGACGCGCTGATGGAACTCGTCAGCATCTCGGACGTCTTCGCAGAGAACTTCTCTGCAAGAGTACTTCCCAACCTGGGACTTGAGTACCACGCCCTGCGGGAGGTGAACCCCTCCATCGTGCTGCTGCGTATGCCCGCCTACGGCTGTGACGGCCCCTACGCAACCTACATGGGCAACGGAGGCTCGATAGAGCCGATGTCCGGCATCACCTCGCTCCTGGGATACCCCGGAGGCCCGCCCATCAACTCCGGCGTCATGCACACCGACCCGTTCGCCGGTATGATGGCGACCTCCGCCATCATGATCGCGCTCCACCATCGCGCCCGCACCGGACAGGGGCAGGAGATAGACCTCTCCCAGCAGGAGACGTCCATCGGACTGATAGCCGACCGCGTCATGGAGTTCTCGATGAACGGCTTTTCGCAAAAGAGTTTGGAGCGACGCGGCAACCGCAGCGACCGAATGGCCCCTCACAACAACTACCGCTGCGCAGGCGACGACTCCTGGGTAGCAATCTCGGTCCGGTCCGACGACGAGTGGGCGCGCCTGTGCGCCGTGATGGATGCTCCCGATCTCGCACAAAACGACCGCTTCAGAGACCTGAGCGCCAGGCTGGAACACGTCGATGAGCTCGACGCAATCATCTCCGGGTGGACTCGCGACAGGGACGCCTACGAGGTCACGGAGCTTCTACAGGCCGAGGGGATTCCCTGCGCGCCTGTCCTCAAGGCGAACGAGCTGGCCGACAACCCGCAGCTTCGCGAGCGCGGCTTCATAGAGTCGTTAGACCACCCGGAGACCGGAACGCAGAAGTACGCGGGCGTTGCCTGGAAGCTGTCGCGCACTCCCGGCAGGCTGGAAGGGCCGTCACCGAAGCTCGGACAGCACAGCGTCGAGGTGCTCCGCGAATACCTGTGCCGGTCGGTCGATGAGGTCGATGGCATGGTCGGCCGGGGCATCACCGGAGACACGCCGGATCTGGACGACTGACCCCTATCGGATCGCGTACAGTACCCCGTCCTCGGTGGTCACGAAGATCGTGCCGCCTGCGATCACGGGTGTCGATACGATCTCGTCCCCGGCGTCCACAGTGAACCGCCAGCGCTCCTCGCCCGTGAGCGCGTCGAAACCGTACAGGACCCCACCCTTGTCGCCCACGTAAACGGTCTCGCCCGCTACCGATGGGCTGCCGATCACCCCGCTGTCCAGCTGAGACCGCCACGCGAGGGTACCGTCGGAGCGGTCCAGGGCAAACAGAAATCCCGTGTCAGATACTGCGAAGAGGTGTCCATGACCAAGCGCTGGCGCGGACTGGAATCTCAGGCGGCGCGCGCGGAAGTTCCACACGTATCCCTTCGGCGGGGGAAGCGTGCCGACGAACTGCCATACATACAGCTGCGTGCGGACCCAGCGCGCCAGCTTCTCGAGGGGCAATTGCTCCTTCCTCCAGTCGACGCCTACGATGGCCCCACGACTGTCGGCAGCGTAGAGCAGATCATCGTCGAGCGCAGGCGGAGCTATCGACTCTCCCGCGATGTTGAAGTCGAGCCGCAGCCTCCCGGTGAGTGCGTCCAGTATCTGGACAGCTCGGCCCTGGGAGACGATGCCAATGACCTCGTCAGAGACCGCAGGCCCGGCTTGGAGCCTGCCATCTGCCTTGAAGCTCCAGAACTCCTCGCCCGTCTGCGCGTCGAGTGCGTACAGCCTCTCGTCGCTGGACCCAATATAGACGATGCCCTCTCTCACGGTCGGCGAGGCCACGATGTAGCCGCGAGTCAGATGCTCCCACACTAGCTCCCCGTCTGCTGTCGACAGCGCGATGACCCGGTTGTCTCGGAGTCCGATGTAAAGTAGATCTCCCGCCACGGCAGGAGAGGATGCGACAGGGCCGCCCACGTCGGTCTCCCAGACCACTTCGCCCGACTCGGCGTTCAGGGCCACGACCCGCTTGTCCCCGGTGCTCACGTAGACCGTTCCGTCGACTACTGCCGGAGACGACTCGAATGGCCCGTCGGTCTCCAGCTGCCAGACGATCCTGCCCTCGGGCACACCGCCCGGCCACGAGTTCAACCCGGTATGAGACGGGTCTCGTCCGATCATAGGCCAGTCGGCCTCGCTCATTGGAGCAGAGGTGACGTCAGAGCTCGGCGCCGGCGGGTTGCGGCTGGGGCCCAGGCTCCAGAACACCCAGAAGCCGACTGCCAGCGCGACCGCTGCGATCAGGCCCCACCGGAGCCCGCGCCGGAGCAGCAACCTGAGCCTCCGCCGGCGAGCGCGCTTTTCGGCTTCCTCTGGACTTACGTGCTCAGCGCGAGCGAGTCCCACCCGACAGTGGAGGCAGTACGAGGAGTCGAGTTCGTTAGACTGCCCGCATGCAGGGCATATGGCAACGGTTCCCATAACACTTGATGATACAAGAACACGCCGCCCCGATGCACCGACGTAGCTAAATCGGGACTTCGCGCACCTCGCCGGGCTCGCCGTCATTCCCGCGAAACCGGGAATCCACTAGGGGAGTGGGGTATCGCGTTAGGCTACCCGAGGAAGTGCGTTACAGGCGGTGTCAGGCTCTGGCCGATGGAGGACGCTATCGAAGAGGATGCACATGGGCGACCGAGGACCGAAGGTCCTGTGCCACGTGCAACAGCACCGCCCTCACCTGCTCCTCGTCTGCCGAGTCGAACCAATCAACGAAGTCGTGTATCGACGCACCCTCTGCAAGGTTTTCGAAGAGGGCATACACAGGCAAGCGAGTGCCAGTGAACACCCAGGTGCCACTGACCTTGTCTGGCACACTCTCCACCTCCGGACACGTGTTCCAGTCTGTCATGTCATCACCTCGCGTTGCGTTGCCAGATGGTTCGCGTGATGTGTGCGGTTCACGGCCGTCAAGGCGTTGGCTAACGTCTCAATTGTGTCTGATATGTGTCGATAAGAGTAGCTAGGTTGCCTAGCACCCTCCGACTTATGCTCAAATTGGATCCGTCGAGGATCGCTTGTCTGATTCTGTCTAACTGATGTCGATCAGCATCCTGCGCTCTTTGAGAAATCACCAAAAAGTCCATGCTAGGAGACCTCTCCAATACTCCCTCTAATTCAGCAAGGGCGGTCTCACCGACCATCTGGGATGCGGCATTGGCACTGTCGGCGCAATAGAGGAAGCCTTCACTCCTGTCCAAGTGGGCAGACAGGTCCCTATCAATCAAGTCTCGTCTCAATTGTTCTTCGATATAACCCATGACCTCTCTAGTTCGGAAGTTTCCTGTCACCAGCGAGTGATAGATATCTGGATTCTTGAACTTCATCGCAATGAGGATGGCAAGTAGGAATGGGTGAGTGAAGGTGCCCACCTTTACATTCCGAGCAAGGAGGGCAAGCAGACGTATGCCGTAGTCAATGTCTCTAAGGGAGAGGCCCAAGGCGCTCCAGAGGCCGGGGATGACTATGTGGTAGTTGTCGTAGTCGTGTACATGGACTGCGTTGTTGGCAGCTTCGGAAAGTCCTAGGAAGACGCTCTGAAGATTGAGTCTTGCTATTTGGTGGGCGGCAAATGCTCTTGAGTCAGCCTCTGGAAGGTTGAATTCAAAATCAAAGAAGCGTCTGAGATAAACGTCTGCGTTGATGTCTCCATAAACTGACGACAATGACTTGGCAAGCTCATCTCGGTTGAGGCCAAGCACAAAAACAATGTGTGGGACGTCAAATATGTGCTTTACCCTCTCGAGAAGCTCGATAGCAAATGTGGGACGGCACCTGTCAAGCTCGTCGATTATGAAGACCAGGGGGTGTTCGGTCTCCTGAAACACTGCTGCCGACATTGCCTCTAGGCTCTCTCTCAGTGAATCCTTTGTTGCTCTTTGGTCAAGATACTCGCTGAAGAGATCTCGCTCAGCCTCCCGACTTTCCTCAAGTTTTAATGTTAGCCCTGTAGTCTTTGATAGGACACCCAGCACATTTTTTTGTATTAGTGGGATCGCAGTCTGAATAACGCGGTGAGCTAAAGCCTTGAGATCATCTTCCTTGAAGTACTCAGACATCTGCCCAAGTATCGCGAGTAGTGGGTCATCACAAAAGTCATCCTCCCACGCATTGAAGTAGACTGCCCTGAAGTTTAGATTCTCTAGTTCCTTCTGCCATCGTGTGAGCATGAAGGTCTTGCCTGTTCCCCATTGTCCGTGGATGCTGACGGTCAGGGGAGGCTCCTGAACTGCAATCAGGTTTGTCAGCCGTACCGCAATGTCCCGTCGAGTGAGGAGATCGTCCGCCCAGGGGTCCGTGGAATCGACCGTTGGCTCACGGAGCTTAAGTGGGACGGACTTCTGTAACTCGATCACTGTGATGGGTTCTCCAACCATCGTGAATTAACTCCTCATAGTCTCTTCCAGTAGCTCCCCCGTCTCAATCCAACCCCGGTACATTAGCCCGCATCTCCTCCAGCGGTCTAACGGTCTAGCTGAGTTTTTCGAGCCCGGCGGCTACGGGATTGGCGGGCTACCGAACACGGATGCGAGCGCACGATCGAATGTCACGATCTCCCGCACGTTGCGCCTTCGACAGCTTGCGAGGTGACAGAGGTCTCTGGCGCTAAGCTGCGGATACTGGAGATGGAGTTGTCTGGCGGCGATGACGTCCTCGCGCTCCAGGGGCCATACGTCCACCCCGTATCCATCTATGAGGGATAACGCCGAGTCTAGGGTGTGCGGCCTACTCGTCCGCAGATAGACGTGCATCAACTCCTGGATAACCTCAGCTGAAGTGACCAGTTGCTTGCGGTCGCGCATTGATTCATAGAACAGCTCGCGGGCACGAGGCTGAAGCGGGTGAGACCGCCCAACCGCGTACATGAAGACGTTGGCATCTACAAAGATCATACGTCTGGGAGGCCGCTGGTTATCGACTCGTGCATTGTCTGGAGGTGCTCCTCCCAGTCCGGCTCGACCTCGGGGCCCGGTAAGGAGTCGCAAGCCTCGAAGAAGGCTTCTAGATCCTCAAGCGTCCTGAAGCGCTTCGCCCGCTGCGCCGCCTCCACCCTGTCGTGAGCGGCGGCCCTCAGCCACGCGCTGAACGTCAGGCCCTCCTTGCGCGCCTGGTGAACAAAGCGGTCTCGATCCTCATCGGGGATTATTAGCTGGACCCTGGCCATTGTGACATCTCACTTGGGATATAGTGTGTATGCAGGTTACACATCAGTGGGGATGGGGTCAATATAGAGACAGTTACCCATAGGGTCTTTTCATTATCGGCCTAAGGCGAATAGCATCGTGGGACTGCGACCACCTGTCGCTAAGTGAGTACGAAATCACCTTGTCGACCACACAGGACAGCACGAGAGACGGAGCATCCCGACTGTCGCGCCACCTCCACCTCGCCGCATTCGCGCCGGTGCTGGCCCTCGCGGCATTCGTGCGGCTGTACGACCTCGGTCACGGGCACCCGGGACTTGCGATCTACACGTCGATCTCGTCGCACGCCTACAAGTCGTTCCACAACTGGTTCTACCCCAACATGTTCGCGGACGGCTCGATACTTGCCGACAAGCCCCCGCTGTTCTTCTGGTACCAGGGACTGTTCATCGCGCTGCTCGGACCTTCGAACATCTCGTTCAGGCTGCCCGTCGCGCTTGCCGGGATCTGTTCAGTCGTGCTGCTCTACGTGATCGTCAGGCGCTGCAGCGGGACGGTTCCGGCGCTGATAGCCGCAGCCGCGCTCGCGATCATGCCCATCGACGTCAACTACTCCCGCGCGACGTTCATCGAGCCCGTGACGACCGCGACCATGCTGTTCGCAGCATACTTCGTCGTCAGGGCCGTGCAGGAGAGGCGGGAGGGCTTCTACTACGCGGGCGCGTTCATCCTGGGCCTGGCGTTCATGGTCAAGCTGTGGCAGGGACTGCTGCCAGCACCCGCGTTCGCGCTGCTCGCGCTGGCGTACAGATGGCAGCCGTGGTCCGACTTGGTGAAGGTCGGCCTGAAGTGCGCGGCGGTCTTCCTGGTTACCGCCTTCTGGTGGCCTGTGATCGTCTGGCTGACTCCCGGCGCGTACGACGCCGTGATGCACGCCGACAGCGTCTGGCACATGATCTTCGGATGGAACCTCTTCGAGCGATACGGCGAGCTCGAGTACGGCGCTCGCCACAGGCGAGACATACTGTGGTTCGTCACCGGCCCGATGAGCGTGTACTTCGGCGCCTCGCTCGTTCCGGCAGCCCTGATCGGAGTCTTCGCCGTCCTGGTCAGCGTCCGGGACCGCGCATCTGAGACCGGAGCGAGATACTGGAGTTCAGTCAGCCGACGCTTTCCCCGGCTCGCCGACCGTGCCCGCTCGCTGGTCGAGCTCGTGTCGGGTCGCGCCCCGAGTCCGACCAGACCCGCGCCATCTGACGCTCTGCCCGGGCTGGGACTCGGCGTCTTGTGGCTTGTCTGGTTCGGAGTGGGCCTTGTCGGATTCGGTGGCGCATCAATCAGGCTTGCGACCTACTGGACGGTCACGACCCCAGCCATCGCCGCGCTTGCCGGCATCGGGGTGGCGTCTATTCCCGCGCTGCTGCGAAGGGGTAGTGTGGCCGCATGGCTGGTATTCCTCGGAGCGCTGGCCGGTCTGCTCTACTGCGCGGCCGTGTACGGACAGGTGCGCGAGGTTGCTCCATACTTCAGTACCGCCTCGAACCTGGCGTTAGTGTTCAGCCTGGCCATTGCCGTCGCCGCTGTGTTCGTGTACTTCGGGTGGCGGCCATTCGGGTTCGACGTATCCACCGCGACTCTGGTGGTGGTCTGCCTCGGCGCAGTAGCGTTGACGGCCAGCGTCACCTATAAAAACCTCACCAACCCGCGCGACGACACCCTCGGCAGAATCGGCTTCGACCAGGTCGACATCCCCGGCTTCAGGGGACCAGAGTTGACCCGCGATGAGCGCCGCAAACAGAGACAGGGCGCGCTGATTACGGCGATTGTCAGGATCGAGCTGGACCAGCTCGAGGCCGCCCTGGAGTACGTTCGAAGTCGTCGCGGGGACTCCCACTACCTCCTCGCAACCGACACTTACAACACTGGGGCGGTGGTCGCTCTGATTACAGGAGAACCCGTCCTTCCGCTCTACTCAGAGTACAAACTGGAAGCGCTGATAGACGACGCCGACTTCAAGCGCCTCCTCGAGGAGGGCCACATACCGTTCATCCTGACAACAAGGGGCATGCTCTACATGGACTTCGATCTCTACACGCGGATGCGGACGTCATCATTAGATATAACAGCCGGGTCCGGGCTCCCGGTGGGTGGGGAATATGAGCTGCTCTGGGTAACTGATTGGTAGAAGTCCCAAGCTGCGGCGCGATTCCTGAATCGGTCGCATATTGACCGGATGCGCATTTCTGTGTTATTTATCTGCAACGTTCATCGTGTGAGCCGATGCACAACATCGGTTTTATGAATATATGTGGGGGGATAATATATGAAGAGTGTCAGACTACTAGGAATCGTCTGCGCGCTGTCGCTACTGACAGTCTTAGCCATGGCCTGTGCCGCAGACGAGCCGAGCGCTCCGTCCGCTCCGCAGGCGCCGGCCGCCGCAGCTCCGGCTGCACCGGCCCAGGCTGCGCAGCAAACCGCTCCGTCCGCTCCGCAGGCGCCCGCGGCTCCTCAGCAGGCAGCGCAGGCTGCTCCGGCGATCACGGCCGTACCGGTCGCTCCGCAGGTGCAGAAGCTGGCGCCGCCAACTCCGGTACCCACACCGGTCATGATGCAGACCAGCGACTGGGTTGCCGAGTACATCTCCAGCGCGGGTTACAAGCCCGAGTGGGGTGAGCCCGTCTATGGCGGCATCCTCCGCTACGGCGCGAACCTCAAGCTGAACGGGCACGACCCGAACTACGGCCACACCTATGAGGGCCCGCAGTTCCTGCCCACGTACAACTCGCTGATCAAGTTCGACCCGTGGCAGGGCCTCGGAGGCCCCATCCTGCCCGACCTCGCCACGACATGGGACATGTCCGGGGACGGAACGGTCGTCACGTTCCAGCTTCGCGAGGGCATCCGGTTCCAGGACAACCCGCACAGCACGCTGCCTGACCACGTCAAGGCAAATGTTGCTGGCGACGACTTCACCTGTGAGGACGCTGCAGCCAGCCTGCAGTTCGCTATCTATCCTCCGCAGTCCCTCAAGGACGTCGGCGTAACCCACGCAGGGCCTCGCCTGGGTCTGTCCCACCTCAAGGATGGTGGAGCAACCTGCCCGGACGGCCCCATGGGCTACACGCTGAGAGCTGAGTTCGAAGAGGCCCGCGCGGGCACGATCGGCAAGTTCGCCGGCGTCACCGGTATGCCGAACAACATGGACAAAGATCTGATCGCGTGGTGGACTGCCGAATGCCCGGACTGCTGGGACCAGACCACTGACGAGACCTACCTCTACGGCACCGGCACCGGGGCCTTCATCCCCGTCGACCGCGTGCAGGACGTGGGCACCAAGATCCGCGCCAACCCTGACTACTGGCGTGAGGGTCTGCCATTCCTCGAAGGCGTGGACCACCTCGAGATTGAGGACGCCACCACGCGCTTCACCGCTCTGATCACTGGCCAGACTGACTACTACGGCGAGGGCAGCGCCTCTCTGCTGCCAGGCCAGGTCAGCCAGGTGCTCGAGCGATACTCAGACGACATTCACCTGGAGCCTGTGCTCCACCTGTGGGGCAAGGGCCTCCAGTACAACCTGCACCGCGAACCGTTCAACGACGTTCGCGTCAGGCGAGCCATCCACCTCGGAATCGACCGCGAGGACTGGGTTGAGATCAACAGGATCGAGGGCGGCGGCAGAAACGTCGTGGGCGTAATCAGGCCTACGAACTGGATGCCTCCGGGAACGGTCTGGGCGCTGCCCGATGACGAGCTCTGGGCTCTGCCCGGATTCCGCAACGGCCCCGGTGAGAAGCAGGCTGACATCGACGAGGCCAACCGTCTCCTCGACGAGGCAGGTCTCACTGGCAGCCCACGCTTCACCGCTGGCTGCATGACCACACCGGCGCAGATATTCATCGACGGCTGCCTGTACTTCAAGGACCAGCTCAAGAAGAACCTCGACATCGAGTTGAATGTGGACGTAGTTGAAACCGCGGTCCAGCGCCAGCGTGGCCAGACCGGCCACGGCGAGCCGCCGGACTACGACGTGCACTATGGCTCCAAGGCCAGGACCGACGTAGCCGACCCGTCCGACTTCTACAACATCTTCCTGGTTCCAGAGACCGAGAGCTGGTACCACCGCGGTACCGGGCGCTTCCAGGCAGACCCTGAAAACGCCCAGAAGCTGCTTGATCTCTCCATTGCACAGGCGGTGGAGCTGGACCCGGCGAAGCGTCGCGAAATAGTCCACGAGATAGAGCGCCTGTCCATCGAGACCATGTACATGGTCCCGATGCCCTGGTCGATCATCTGGCCGGCATGGCACACGGACGTGCGCGGCTGGCGCATGTTCAACCACCCGTCCCAGATCAAGTGGTCTGGCTGGGAACGCGCCTGGCTTGCAAGGTAGCCAGAGCAGTTACCTGACTGAGGCGAATAATGGGCGCGCTCGCGCATCGCACCAGCGATTGCGGGCGCGCCTTTAGAACATACGAATTGCCTGCAGATTCCCTCACCCCAGTATCTAGGCCTGACTTTCCTAGATACTGGGGTGAGGGTGAACCCGACGAATTCGATGAGGTCGTTGGGCAGGTATGTACTTAAAAAGGGTGAACCAAAATGCAACAATACCTGGCTCGAAGGCTCGTCTACGGGGTGCTGACGGCGGTTCTTGTGTCACTTCTCGTGTTCGCCCTGATGCGAATCGCCCCCGGCGACGTAGCCCAGTCCATCGCCGCTGAACAGGCGGGTGGTGAAGAGGGTACCGTCAGTGAGGAGCAGCTGGAACAGATACGTGAGGCGCTCGGGCTCAACCGACCTCTCTACATCCAGTATGCGGACTGGATGGGTGGATTCGTAATCGGAGACTGGGGCAACTCCCTGTTCACCAAGCGACCGGTGTTTACCGAATTCAAGAAGAAGGTGGTGGTCACTGTCGAGCTTGTGATCATCTCACAGATTATTGCCATCGCCATAGGCCTGCCCGCGGGCGTTCTCATGGCACTGAAACAGGACACCCGGACCGACTACACGGTCCGGATAGCGTCGCTTGCAGGACTTTCCATACCGTCGTTCTGGAGCGCGATCCTGTTCCTGGTGGCTGGCGCGTACTTCTTCCGTTGGAATCCGCCGCTGGGCTACATTGAGTTTGTCGATGACCCGATGGGCAATCTGAGCCAGTTCATCTGGCCGGCCTTGATGATCGGCTACATCAGCGCAGCGACAAAGGCACGCATGATGCGCTCGACCATGCTGGAAGTGCTGCGGCAGGACTACATTCGCACTGCACACGCCAAGGGGCTGAGGCAGGCTGTGGTTACCGCCCGCCACGCGCTCAAGAACGCCATGATACCGGTGGTCACCGTCATAGGAATCACTACCGCGCTTTCGCTGGGCGGATCGGTGGTCATGGAGCGTGTGTTTGTACTCCCCGGAATTGGTAGCTATATCGTTGACGGAATGCTACAGCGAGACTACCCGGTGGTTCAGTCGATGGTGCTGTTCTTCGCGGCGGCGGTCATTGTGGTCAACCTGCTCGTGGACCTCTCATACGGATGGCTCGACCCCCGTGTGCGGTACCAGTAAGAGATTACCGTCGTAGCCTCACTACCTTAGAAAGACAGCAACCCTGGAGAGAGGGACCGAATGGCAATCCAACAGAGCGATATTCCAACGCTAGGGCGGCCCCGCAGGAGAAACCCCCTGAAGCCCTTTGTGGACTTCATCTCACGCAAGCCGCTTGGCGCGGCGGGCGCGTTGATTATCGTCATCATGGTGCTTATGGCGATCGTTGGGCCGTGGATGACCGAGTGGGACCCACTGGCCCATAACCTCCCGGATAAGCTCCAGGGGCCCAACTCGAGCCACTGGCTCGGCACCGACGAACTGGGCCGGGACCTTTGGGCTCGCATGATGACCGGCGCGCGAGTGTCTCTTCTTGTCGGCTTCGCCTCTGTCGCCTTCGGTTCTGGGCTGGGCGGCGTCATCGGAGTCATTAGCGGCTGGTATGGAGGCAAGGTCGACAACACCATCCAGCGCATCATGGATGCGCTCATGTCGATTCCCACGCTGATTCTCGCGCTCGCCGTTACCGCTGCGCTCGGCACCAGCCTGTGGAACATCATCCTGGCCATCGGAATCGTCCAGATACCGCGCGCCAATCGCGTGGTTAGATCTCAGGTGCTGGCGGTCAAGGAATCGCAGTACGTGGACGCCGCGCGCGCGATAGGTGCTGTCAACGTTCGCATCATGGCCCAGCACATAACCCCTCAGTGCGTCGCACCGTGGCTGATCATCGCCACCGGCGCGCTCGGCATCGCCATCCTGACCGAGGCATCCCTGAGCTTCCTCGGCCTGGGAGTGCCGCAGCCCGAACCATCCTGGGGCGGAATGCTGACCGGCCCGGTGCGCGACTGGTTCCCTATCTACCCGTATCTCGCCATCTGGCCCGGCCTCGCGCTGTCGCTGGCCGTGTACGGCTTCAACCTCTTCGGAGACGCCGTCAGGGACGTACTGGACCCCCGCCTCCGAGGTACGTAGTCGCGCGCCAGGGTGCTACAATGTACTCGCATATCCGGGAGTGTCGTACGGTGTCTTACACGTTTCGTGTTGTAATTGAAGAGGACAGATTCGAGGGTGGCGTCAAGGCGTTCCATGCGAATTGTCCCGCGCTTCCCGGCTGTCATACTTGGGGGACCACCTACCAGCAAGCTCTTGCCAACATAGAAGAGGCGGTTGCGCTCTACGTCGAAGATGTCGTAGCAAATGGGGAGCAGATTCCCGAGGACGACTTTTCTGATGAGGGCGCAACACAAGTGCATTCTGAACTGGTAGTTAGTGTGTGACCGGTCCCACTCCCCGAGGGGTCAATGCGCGCCGACTTGTCAGAGCGCTGCGCGATGACGGGTTTCTTCTACAGAGGACCAGAGGGAGCCACCGCATCTACAGGCATGCCGACGGTCGTCGAATCGTTGTCTCCTACCATCGCCTCAGCGATACGTTCCCTATCGGAACTCTGAGGGGAATCATCACGGACGCGGGTTGGCAGCATGAAGACCTGCGTCGACTTGGCCTGGTAGGTTAATTTCATTAGTATTCTCGATAGAATCGAGTTAGGAAGTCACTGGCAGCAAGTTAGGAGAGAAATCCCAAAATGTCCGACAGCAGCACCTTCACCGCTTACTTCAACGGAGAGTGGATTCCATACGGCGACGTCAGGATCTCGCCCGAGGACCGCGGATTCGTGGTCGCCGACGTGGTCTTCGACATCGCACGTACCTTTGGCGGCAAGCCGTTCGTTCTCGACCGGCACGTCGACCGCCTGTACCGCTCGCTGAAGTACATGCGTATCGACCCCGGCCTGACGCCTGACGAGATGACCGCCGCCTGCGAAGAGGCCGTCGATCGCAACCTCGACCGCCTCGACGAGGCAGGCGACTTCCAGATTCACCCGTTCATTACCAGAGGCGTGGGCCACGGCGTCGCCGACCCCGTGTCTCCCACCGTTTGCATCGCGATCAAGCCGGTCGCGTTCGAGTCGTTCGCGCGCTTCTACGTCGAGGGCGCCCACGGCGTCATCGCCCGCACCCGCAGCTACTCCAGCGACACGATGGACCCCAAGGTCAAGCACCACAGCCGCGCCAACTTCGTGCTTGCAGAGCTCGAGGCGTCCGACGTAGATCCCGGCGCGTCCCCCATCCTGCTCGACCAGGACGGCAACCTCACCGAGGGCATCGGCTACAACGTATTCCTGGTGAAGGACGGCGTTCTCAAGACCCCAACCGACAGGAGCATCCTGCAGGGAATCTCCCGCAGCGTGATCTTCGACGTTGCCGGCCAGCTCGGAATCGACCTCGTCGAGGAAGATCTCCAGCCATACGACCTGTACACCGCCGACGAGGTCTTCTTCTCCAGGACCAGCCCGAGAATCGTGCCCGTGAGCATGGTGGACCTCCGTCCCGTGGGCGACGAGACCCCGGGTCCGGTAACCCGGCAGCTCCTGGCCGCTCACAGCGAGATGGTCGACGTAGACATAGTCGGCCAGGCCCTCCACTACGGAGGCGTCCAGGGCTGACAGGGTACTCAACAGCCCCCTCTCCCTTGACGGGCTGACAGGGGTAGGCAAAGGTGTGCAGCCAACCCTGAATACCAACCAACAGACCCCCTCTCCCTAAGGGAGAGGGCTGGGGTGAGGGTGAAAGCCTCGAATACCTACCCCTCTAAGCTCCCTAAGAGAGAAGGTTGGAGCCTGCCCCGGACTCGATCAGGGGGTGAGGGTGACACACTAATGACATACTCCGTCGGCAAGGCAATGACAGTACTCGGGGCGGTCGAACCGGACCGCCTCGGCTTCACCCTGATGCACGAGCATCTCTATCTCGACCTGCGCAGGAACCACCCGACCGACCCCGACCTGACGCCCGACGAACGCGCCCTGTGGGAGGCGGACGTCGACCTGTCCAACCTCCACCTCGCCCGTCGCGTCCTGCCCCTGCAGGACAACTACCTTCTCGACAGCGAGGGCAGCGCCATAGCCGAGGTGTCCCACTTCGGCGCTCTTGGCGGACAGACGATAGTCGACGTCACTAGCAGGGGACTCGGAAGAGACCCAGACGCTCTCAGGAGGGCGTCGACCGCCACCGGACTCAACATCGTCATGGGCTCCGGCTGGTACCAGAAGGTCTTCCACCCCGACGACATGGACTCCCGCAGCGTCGAGACTCTGACCGACGAGATCGTCCACGACGTGACCGCCGGAGTCGGTGACACGGGTATCCGCTCCGGCATCATCGGAGAGATCGGCATCAACGGCGACCCCATCACCGACAACGAGACCCGCAGCATCCGTGCCGCCGCAAGAGCAAGTCTGATCACGGGCGCGGCTATCTCATTCCACTCTCCGCCTATCAAGTCCGAGAAGCAGGACGTTCTCGACATCGTAGAGGAGGAGGGAGCCGACCTCACCCGCACCATCCTGGGGCACTCCTGCTCCATGGCCGACGACGTGCCCTTCATGCTGGAGTTGCTCTCCCGAGGCGTCTACATTCAGTTCGACACGCTTGGCGTGGTACGCACCTCAGAGGAGCCCGCGCGCGATCACAACGTGGCAGTCGCCATCCCGCAGATGATCGACGCCGGATACGGTGACCGCATCCTCCTGTCCCAGGACGTCTGCTGGAAGTCACACCTCAGGATGTACGGCGGCTCAGGCTACACCTACATCCAGGAGACCTTCCTGCCATACCTCGCCTCCCTCGGCGTGAGCGACGAACTCCAGCACCAGATCATGGTCGAAAACCCCAGGCGCGTCCTGACCCTCGTATCGCCAACGTAGGAGCGGTTCGCGAACCGCCCACACCTTTTGACCGCAGCCCCAAACACTGGTTAAACTCCCTTTAACACCCGCAACTCTGTTGCGGAATTCATGAAACGCTCTGGGAGGAGTGAATGAGACGATTGAAATTTGTAATTCCCGTCATGGTGCTGACCCTGGCTCTGGGCCTGCTTGCGATGGCGTGCTCGGCCGAAGAGCCCGGCGCGCCAGCGGCCCCGCAGGCGCCCGCGCCTGCCGCTCCGGCGGCACCCGCCGTGGCAGGACAGACCACGCAGACCATGGCTCCAATGCAGCCTGCCGCCGCCGCCCCGGCCGCGACCGCCGTGCCGCCTCCGGGCGCTCCGGAAGCTGCTGAGCCGATCATAGCGGCGCAGAGGACCACCTCGCGCCCGATGGTGGCATCCGACGCCGACACCAACATCTTCTCCGAAGACAGGTTCGGCGGTACGCTGGTCTGGGTCCCGCAGGGAAGCGTGGGCAACCTCGACTCCATGACATCCGGCTCGGCCATCGGCCGAGGCGTATCCTGGCACTTCTGGGAATCCCTCGCACAGTGGGACTCTCAGGGGTTCATCAACCCTGACATGGCCGACAACTGGGAGGTGGATGGCAGCACGTACACCTTCACTCTCCGCGACAATCTCATGTGGCACGACGGCACTCAGGTCCTTCCCGAGGACGTAGAGGCGTCGATCGCTAGGTTCCGGGAGCAGGACACGTCCTTCAGCCCGATCCTCAACGAGATCTGGGAAGGTTTCGAGACCGTTGACGACAAGACGTTCAGGATAGTTCTGAGCGAGCCGTCCGCCCTGTTGATGACGGCCCTGGGCTATGTAGGCGGCACGCAGCCGAACATCATGCCCAAGGAGACCGCAGAGAAGTACCCGGCGGGTGAGCTCATCCAGGACTTCGTCGCGTCCGGCCCCTACAAGTACATCAGCTGGGATCCCGGCAACGAGATCATCCTCGACAGGTACGAAGAGTACGTGCCCAGGCGCGAGGAGCCCAGCTACCGTGCAGGCGCGAAGCTCGCCTACTTCGACCGCCTCCACATGAAGGAGATCCCCGACCAGGAGACCCGCGTGGCCGCCGTTCTGACCGGCACCGTGGACTTCCTCGACGTCGTCTCCTCCGACTTCTACGAAGAGGCGCTGAAGAACTCCGACCAGGTGTCGATCCACATCGGCATCCCCGGCGCGCAGCCTGACATCGGCTTCAACACGCGCGACCCGCTGCTGGGCTTCACTGAGAGCGGCAAGAAGCTCCGTCAGGCGATGCAGGCAGCGGTCAATGCCGAAGACATCATGAAGGGCTACGGCGATTCGCGCCTCTGGCAGCTCTGCCCGTCGCTCCAGATGTGCGGCACACCCTGGGCCGAGCACACGGACAACGCAGACCTGTACAACCAGAACAACCCCGAGCGAGCCAGGGAGCTGCTTGCCGAGTCGGGCTACTCCGGTGAGCCGATCATCATTCTGGACCCGACGGACTTCCCGACGATCCACCCGATAGCTCCGGTGCTCAAGGAACAGCTCTCGGCGGTCGGAATCAACGCGCAGGTCAAGTCGACTGACTGGGCGGGACAGATTGCGACATTCCGAGGCGTGGATGGCTGGCACATCTTCACCAACTGGAACAGCAGCAACCTCTACCATCCGCTGGTCGCGACCCACTACAGGGTCGGCGAGACCAACTATGCGGAGGACTCCGAGACCGGAATGCTGATGACCCAGCTAAGGGCCGAGTTCGCCGCCGCGCCGACCCTTGATGAGCAGTTCGCGGTTACCCGCAAGATGGCCGACGCCGCCTGGGCCGACCCCAGGAGGGTCACCTTCGGCCAGTTCTTCCAGCTTCGCATCTACGACAAGGACCTCAACGACGTCGACATTCGCGGCGCACCCGTGGGCTCCCCGCTCTTCCTGAACGTATGGTGGGGCGACGAGTCCCGCAGGGCCGACGATCCTCGCTAAAACGTCCGATCAGTAAATTGTAGGGGCGGTTCGCGAACCGCCCCTACGCATCAATCTACTGTTGAAGTATTCATTTCCTCGCAGTCCCCTGATGCTAAACGGAAGCTGAGGACGAAGACTTTAGCCCAACTGCGTGAAGGAAGAATTTGTTCGCCTATATCGTCCGCAGACTGCTGGCTACGATCCCTGTTCTGGTGGTCGTCGGGCTGTTCACGTTCTTCCTGTTGCGTCTCACGCCGGGCGATCCGGCCGCGGTCATCGCCGGTAACGAGGCCACCCACGAAGAGTACGTCAAGATCCGCGAACGCCTCGGACTCGACGATCCCATTTACGTCCAGCTGGGCAAGTGGGCCGGGCGTATCATGCAGGGCGACTTTGGAACGTCCATCAGGTCGGGACGGCCGGTCTTCGAGCTGATCAAGGGTCGTGTGGGACCGTCGGTCTCCCTGACGGTCGCAACCGAGCTTATAGCCGTACTGGTTGCGATACCGCTGGGCGTTCTTGCCGCGTGGAAAGCTAATTCGATAACTGACCGCTCCATAATGGTGTTCGCCGCGGTCGGGTTCTCGGTCCCCATATTCTGGCTGGGCTTCATCCTGATATGGCTGTTCGGGCTGTGGGCGTTCGGAATGGACAATCCCCTGCTGCCCGTCGCGGGTTACGTGAAGCTCACAGACGATCTCTGGGAGTACGTGCGTCATCTCATCCTTCCAGCTCTGAGCCTGGGCCTTGTCGTCATCGCACTCATCGCCAGGATGACCAGGGCGAGCGTCCTGGAAGTCCTGAAAGAGGACTACGTGCGGACAGCGCGGGCGAAGGGAGTGACTGAGAGGACCGTACTGGTCCGGCACGCGCTCCGCAACGCGTCGCTGCCGATACTGACCGTTATCGGGCTGGGCCTGGCGGGGCTTCTGTCAGGAGCGGTCGTCACCGAGAGCGTGTTCGCCATCCCGGGACTGGGCCGGCTCGCTGTCGAGGCAATAGCAACCCGCGACTATCCGATAATCCAGGCGATGATTATCCTCATCGGCAGCTTCTACGTCTTCATCAACCTGGCTGTCGACATTCTCTATGCTTTCCTAGACCCCAGGATCAGGTACTGATGGCACAGGCAACCGGACAGTCACTGGTTGAACAGAGCTCCTCTCTGGCTGCGCGTGCCTGGAGGTCGTCCCTTCGCATCGCGGTGCGAGAGCCGACGATGACCATAGGCCTCGCGCTCCTCGCGATACTGGTGCTCATCAGCGTGTTCGCGCCATTCGTCATCGCCAACGAGCCGACGAAGATCAACATGGACGCCCGGCTCGACGCCCCGTCTGCGAGCTACTGGTTCGGCACCGACGCCTTCGGGCGCGACGTGTTCAGCCGCACCATGAGCGGGGGACGCATCTCGCTCCTCGTGGCCGCTGCCGTCGCCATACTGACGATGATCTTTGGGGCCACGTTCGGTTCACTCGCCGGATACTTCCGCAAGGTGGACGCCGTGCTCATGCGCGTCATGGACGGGCTGATGGCGATCCCCACGGTGCTGCTGGCGATAGCGCTGATGGTGATGCTCGGCGCGAGCCTCCAGAACGTCATCGTAGCCATCGTGATCGTAGACACACCGCGCATGACCCGCATCGCCCGCGCGTCGGTCTTGAGCCTGAGAGAGCAGCCGTTCGTAGATGCCGCGCGCTCAATCGGCGCGAGCAACGGCCGCATTCTCATACGCCACGTCATCCCCAATCTGATGGCGCCGATCATCGTCATGGGCACCTACGTCGCCGCAAGCGCGATGCTGACCGAGGCCTACCTGAGCTTCCTCGGTGCCGGAATCCCCGCCATCGACAACCCAAGCTGGGGCAACATCATGGCCGAGGGCCGCGGCTTCATCCACAAGGCGATGTGGGTGATCTTCTTCCCCGGACTCGTCCTCGCGATCACCGTGACCTCCATCAACCTCGCCGGCGACGGCCTCCGTGACATCCTCGACCCCAAGCTCGCCCACCGGATGTAGCGCTCGCGGCTCGCGATGAGCCGTCTGGCGCACTACTCGCTTGGGTCCAGCACTCGCCCCACGAACAGGATTGTGCCTGTCGCTCTATCGCTGATCAGGAAGATGAAAGGCCTGTCCACGATGACCTCGACAGGTGGGCCTGGTGGCGCGCTTGATGGCACGGCGATTACCGCGGTAGCGGCCGCGGCCTCCGTCCCCTCTTCATCTACATCAACAAAGGCCTTGTGAAAGACATTCGACAGGTACAGGCAATCAGCATCTCCTGCAATGCACGATTTGCCGTCCATGCCGGAGAAGTTGGCCTTCTTGATGTCAAATGCGTTGGTCATTCCCATGCTCTTGAGCATGTCGATCACATCAAAGGTAGACTCGAACTTGAACCTCGGCATCGTCAGGTTGACCATCCTGGACTCAAGGCCTTCGGTGACTTGCGCCGCGAGCTTGTCGTCCAGTGAGCCCTCGAACTCCTGGAATGTCCCTGAGTCCGGGAGCAGAATGGTCATGGACATGCTGCTGAACTTGTAGGACAGTTCGATCGCCTGGTACCCGTCGCCACTGGCGTACCTCCTCTTGTC
This sequence comes from Dehalococcoidia bacterium, assembly GCA_965116415.1. Classification (GTDB taxonomy): domain Bacteria; phylum Chloroflexota; class Dehalococcoidia; order Lucifugimonadales; family UBA1123; genus VXRN01. The sequence continues at coordinate 2,233,561 of OZ220693.1, read as the reverse complement.
CGAACTGTTCATCATCGGCACGGCAACAGTCTCCCCGCCCAACTTGTGGAAGTCGGTGGGCCTTGGCATTTCCTTAAACTTGCGCGTCCAGGCGCCATTGAAGTAGATGGCATTTGTGAGCACCAGTGCCGGCGCTTGCTCCTCAAACTTCCGTGGTGGAATGATCTCCGTGATCAGGTCCTCGGTCTCATTAGCGACCCAGTCGTTGATCCTGACTCGTGATTCCTCGGGCTGACTCACGAAGTCCGTCCGTCTCACTGCAGTGCCGTAGTTCTCACCGACGACAGCGGTGAACTCGTCCAGGAACTGGTAGCCCTCCTGTCCCCACAGCGCATTAGCGACGTTCAACCGGAAGGCGGACGGGTCGTTGTCATCCTTGTCACCGCCACGAGAGTCGAGATCGAGATGCAGGGTGTTGAAGGCTGGATGGAGAGTGCTTTGCGGAAGAGTGAAGTGCAGAGTATCCGCCATCTGCTGTTCCGTCTCACCCCTCGCGCCCGCGTACGTCATCCCCAGTGCAATAGAGATGCTGTAGGGCGAGTAGAACAGGTTCCCATCTTCGGAGCTCAGCGTCCAGTAGAGGTCGAGGGCGAAGGCGCTGTTTCCACGCACCGACTCGTCCACCTCAGACTGGGAAGCCGACGGCTCTGCCCTGTCTGGCATTACGTCTGGAACTGGTGTGACTAACGGCTCCGCCTTATCCGATGACACGTCTTGAGCAGTTGTCGACGGCGAATCCTCGCACGCGAGTACCGACAGTCCGACCATGATCGCGAGCAAGAACACTGCTGCCACTGACACTAATCTGTTCATCATCTCTACTCCCGGCGTCTTACCCTTGGGACGCTCCAGACTGGGCATCTAAGTGTTCAAGACGTTCGTGAGCAGCGATTTGTTCCATGACGGCTGGTGGATGCGGCAAATCGGCTCGGTCCTACTCAATCGCGTACAACACCCCATCCCACGATCCCACGTAAGCTACCCCATCCACCACGACCGGCGTCGCGCTGAGATAAGCTGTCAGACGCACTAAGCACTGGGGTCCAGCACTCGCCCCACGAACAGGATTGTGCCTGTTCCGTTATCTCGAATCAGGAAGATGAACGGCCGGTCGATGACTAGCTCAACCTGAGGGTCTGGCGCTCCGCTCTCCAATATGACTACCACCGCGGTAGCTGCGGCAGCTTCGGTTCCCTCTTCATCCACCACCACGAACGACTTGTGAATGACGTCCGAGAGAAGCAGACATGGGACATCTCCTGCCATGCATGACTTGCCATCCATACCGGAGAAGTCTGCTCTTCTCTCTTCGAATGCGTTGGTCATTCCCATGCTCTTGAGCGTGTCGGCGAGGTCAAGCGTCGACTCGAACTCAAACTTCGGCATAGTCAGCACGACCTGCCTTGTCTCGAGGTCGTCAATGATTCGTGCCACCAGCTCGTCGTCCAGGGATTTCTCAAACGCCTGGAATGATCCGGAGTCCGGGATCAGAACCGTCATGGATATATTGCCGAACTTGTACCGCAGGTCGACCGCCTGGTATCCGTCCCCACTGGCGTAGCTCGTTTTTTCTGCCCGGTTCATCATCGGTACGGCCACCGTTTCCCCATCAAGCCTGTGAAAATTGGTGAGTGTCGACATCTCATTGAACTTACTTACCCAGGCCGCGTTGAAGTAGATGGCGTTTGTGAGCACCAGCACGGGCGGCACGTCCTCAAACTTCCCCTCAGGAATCATGTCTTTGACTCTGTCCTCGGTCTCGTTAGCAACCCAATCGTTGATCCTGAGTCGTGACTCCTCAGGCTGCCCCACGAAGTCCGTCGGTCTCACAGCGGCGCCGTAGTTCTCACCAACTACAGTGGTGAACTCATCCAGGAACTGGTAGTCCTGCTGTCCCCACATAGCATTCGCGATGCTCAGTTGGAATGCGGATGGGTCGTCATCATTTCGAGAGTCGAGGTCTTGGTACAGCGTGTTGAACGCTGGGTGGAGAGTGCCTTGGGGAAGAGTGAAGTGAAGTGTGTCCGCCATCTGACTCTCGGTCTCACCCCTAGCTCCCGCGTATGTCATCCCCAGGGCAATCGAGATGCTGTAGGGCGAGTAGAACAAGTTCCCGTCTTCGGAGTTCAGCGTCTGGTAGAGGTCGAACGCGAATGCGCTGTTTCCCCGCACCAGATCGTCGATCTCAGACTCGGCGGCCGACGGCTTGGCCCTGTCTGGCATCACGATTGAATCAGGCGTAGATGGCGAATCGTCGCAGGCGACTAGAAACAGTCCGACCGTGAAGGCGAGCACGAGCACTGCTGCCACTAATCTGTTCATTGCCTCTACTCCCGGCGCTGTGGGCGAAGTACGTTCAGGACGCTCCAGACTGGGCATCTAAGTGTTCAAGACGTTCGTGAGCAGCGATATGTTCCATAAGGCCCGATGACGCGTCAGATTGACGGCGCTACTCAACCGCGTACAGAGCCCCGCCCCATGAGCCAACGTAAGCTACCCCATCCACCACGACCGGCGTCGCGCTGATCCGCCCATCCGTCCTGAACTGCCATCGCGATTCGCCTGTCTCTGCGTCGAGTGAGTGCAGAATGCCGTCCGTGTCTCCAACCAGCACGACATCTGCGACTGCCGACATCGACCCCGATACCGGAGCGCCGACCTGCGTCCGCCACACGACCTCCCCCGTGCTCTCGTCAGCCGCGATCACCGTTCCCCCGAAGTTCGCCGCGAACACGATCCCGTTTGAGACCACAGGCGTACCCATGAAGGCGTCTTCCGTGGAGGTCCCCCAGATGAAGCCCTTCTGATTCGACAGCGTATCGATCATGCCCCAGTACAAGAGCTGTACCCGGACCTTCAGCCACAGCCATTCCAGCGGCAGCGTACGCTCCCTCCAGTCCACGGCCTTGAGCCGGCCCCGACCGTCGGCGACTATGAGGTGCTGTTCCCCGTACGCGGCCGAACTTCGAGGCGTCTCGGAGAGATGAAAGTCCAGACGCTTCTTCCCAGTGTCCCTGTGTACCACGTGCAGAAGGCCGTCGAACGACGCGATGGCCACATAGTCATCGAACACGGTCGGCGAGCTGCTGATCCAGCCCCGTGTCCTGTACGTCCAACGCTCCTGACCTGTGCCCGCGTCGAGCGCGTACAGGTTGCCGTCACCGGATCCGATGTACACGACGCCACGGTCCACGGCTGGGGACGAAATCACCCTGGCCCCGGTCATGAACTCCCATAGGACATCCCCGGTTCCCAGGTCGCGCGCTTCTACTCCGCCGTCGAAACGCCCAATGAACAGCATTCCCCCGCAATCGCGGGCGACGAGTTCAGCGGCCCTCCGGTAGTGTGTTTCCAGACCTCCTCGCCCGTCTCTGCGTCCAGAGCGACAATCGACCCTGCCCCCGTCGCCAGGTAGACCCTCCCATCGACCACGGCGGGAGATGAGTACATCGGACCGTCGGCATCGTACTCCCACTTGAGGCGGCCTTTCAGTGCCAACTCATTGCCGGTCGCTGCCCCGCTGTGGGAGAGGTCACGCTGGTACATCGGCCAGTCGCCGCCAATCGGAGACGAGCTTATGTCCAGCGAGGGTTCGGACTGGAAGAGCGCCACACCAAAGTGCGGCAGAATGAACCAGGCGGCAGCGAGGGCCACGACTGCGACTCCCACAGCCCACCGCAGCACACGCCGGCTGACCCTCGACCTCCGGACCCGCGCTGCCAGCGCGTCCGCGTCCGGCATGTCCAGCAGCTCGACGTCTTCAGGCCGGTTCGCCCAGCAGTTGGCGCACCGTGTTGCGTCCTCAACGTTCGGACGCGAGCACACCCGGCACATCCACGCCCTCTCCAAGGCCCGCCCCGACTCAGCCACCATCGCTCACGTCCCTTTCAGGTAGCAGCGGTATGTTGATACAGCTCCCAACCTAGACCTCGACCAACGGCCCCCTCTCCCTAAGGGAGAGGGTTGGGGCGAGGGTGAATGATACGCATACCCTCATCCTGTTAGCACCAACTCACGGGACAATCCTGAATCCCCGACGCTCCACCACCCTGTACCCATCTTCTCCCTCGACTATCTCGATGGCCGTATCCAGCGGCACGCCCTCAAACCTCTGCCTCGTCCCGGACGCAGGCCACCATATCTCGACAGACTCGATTGATTCAGCACGCCCCAACCCAATTTCCTGCTCCAGGCTGGACGCTCCGAAGCTACCACCACTGCCGACTACCGCGTGGGTAGCCCGTGTACCCCCGCTCGTAGTCACGTCGACCCTGATACGCGCGCCGATAGCCGCCCGGTTCGACTGCGTTCCGATGAGACGTATCGATGTCCAGCGGTTGCCGGACCCAGGATTCACGTACAGCGAGTTCACGAACCCGTCGCTCGGATAGAACCCCCCGACCTGCATGAATATATCCTGGTCGCCGTCCCTGTCGAGGTCTCCGAACGCTATCCCGTGACCCTTCTGTATATGCCCGAGCCCTGCCGAGAACGTTACGTTTGAGAACAAAGTACCACCATCGTTGCGATAGGCCACGTTCGGCGCAAGCGCATTGAATGCCGGAAAGCCGGTGCCGAGATATATATCGAGGAACCCGTCGTTGTCGAAGTCCCCGAAGTTGGCTCCCATGCCCTGGTTGACGTCGTCGAGGCCCACCTGTGCGGTGACGTCATCGAACCATGCACCCTGTTGAGAGTCCGCTGCGGCGGGAGCCTGTCGAAGGGCCGCGCCGGTGTTCCGGTACAGCCTTGGCCTCGCCCCGTCGCTTGGCAGCCCCATGTAGTCCGCAGCCACCGAGTCGATGTCCCTGGCGTATCCCGCGACGAAGAGGTCGAGCCAGCCGTCGTTATCATAGTCCCAGAACCACGTCGGGAAGCTCTCGACCGGTTCGGTCACGCCGAGCTCCGGGGCCACGTCGGTGAACGTGCCGTTCCCGTCGTTCCGGTACAGCCGGTTCTCGTAGGCGTAGTTGGATACGTACAGGTCAAGGTCGCCGTCGTTGTCGTAGTCACCCCACGCGCTCCCCTTGCAGTAGCGCATGTTGGCAACGCCAGCCTGGCGGGCAACGTCTGTAAACACGCCGCTGCCGTCGTTCTCGAAAAGCTGGCTGGGGAATATCATCGCCGCGCCGTCCTCGGAGGTCTCGGGCATCGACTCGTTGCACGAGAACAGGTCGAGGTCGCCGTCGTTGTCGTAGTCCGCCCACGCCGCGCTCTGGCTGGGGACCGGGGGAGTCGCCAGCCCCGACTCGTGCGTAACGTCGCTGAACGTGCCGTCCCCATCGTTGCGGAGCAGCGACATCCGCATCTGCCCGTTAGACATCAGCCAGCCGCCGCGCATGACCAGAATGTCCATCCAGCCGTCGTTGTCGTAGTCGGTCTGGACGATGTTCAGACCACCCGTCTGGTCAGACAGGCCCGCCACGCTGGTTCGCTCCACGAACCGCCCGCTGCCGTCGTTAAGGTACAGCCTGAGGCTCTGCGACGGGTCCCAGCTTGATGTCACGATGTCCAGTAACCCATCGTTGTCGAAGTCTTCGACTATAGCTCCACCCGCGAGGTCGACCGAGTATATCCCGATGTCCGCCGCCACCTCTCTGAACCGTCCGCCAAGCTCGTGCTCAGGCTCGAACGCCGAAGGCGGCACCCGGAATTCCTCGTCCACGCCAGCCGGATACGTCCCCCGAGCCATGTGCGCGATGTTGAGCAGCCACCTCCGTCTCACGTTGTCAGTTTCCCCTGTGCTGAGCTTGTCGAAGTCGAGCACGAGCAGGTCTTCGAGTATCTCTATCGCCCGCGAGACGCTGTCCGAGTCCTCGTGCGCGTATTCAGGGTCCAGCGGCAGCGCGCACACTAGCCTGCCCTCCGGGCTGACGCAGTTCTGGATCTCGCCGCGCTTCATGTACGCGACCGCAAGCTCCTCCAGCGCGTCGAGCCGGTCACGGCTGTCCGGCATAGAACGCTCAGCAAGCTCCACGGCCTCTGTGAGCAGCGAAATCGACTCGTCCACCTGCCCGAGTCTCAGCCGGTGAAACGCAAGCTGCCTGAGTATCGTCAGGCGCCAGGTGTCGGTGTCGTAGACGGGACTCTCCAACTGCCCGAGCAGGTAGTCAAGCTGCCTAGTGCCGAAGTACGGGTCCCCCGACTCCGACAGCCGTCCGGCGTACTCGCGGAGATCAGCCGTCCCATCGTCTTCCAAGCTCGGATCGGGCTCCGGCGCTGCATAACTCAGCACGACCGCCGCGACAACCAGGCCTGCCAGACCCACCAGCGCAAACGCTGGCCCCATCCTCCCGTCACTGAGCCTGAAATGCAATCAATCTCCCCTCTCCCTCAGAGCCTGCCCCGGACCTGATCCGGGGGCTCACAGGGGTAGGTAAAGGTGTGCAGACAGCGCGAATACCAATCAACGGCCCCCTCTCCCTCAGGGAGAGGGTTGGGGTGAGGGTGAAAAGCTCGAATACTTACCTCTGTGAACTCACTAAGAGCCTGCCCCATACTTGATACGGGGGTGAGGGTGTACCACTGACCGCTAAACCCGAACAATCACGCCGCTATGGCCTTGTTGACCTTCGGCAGCACCTCGTTGGCCATCAGCTCAAGACACCGGAACCACTTCGGCCGGTCCTCAACCCAGTCGTGACACTGGAGCAGCAGCGTCCCGAACCCGCCCACGTCGTCGTACATGCGCTTGATCCGGTGCGCGCACTCATCGGGGTCGCCGACGATCCAGAAGTTCTCGAGCATGTACTCCCGGGTCAGCTCCGTGTCCGGCATTTCAGAATCGAGCTTTAGCCGGTCGAGTCCCGGACCTCCGCCTCCGAACAGCGGGATCCAGTAGTCGTCGAAGAAGTTGCCTATAGGCCCGTTCAGAGCCTCGTCCCTGGCCTTCTGCCCGTCGTCCGCGACGAACAGTTCGCGCGATATTCGCCACTCGTCTGTCGGCACGGGCTTGCCGCCGCGCTTCGCGCCACGCTCGAACACGGTGCGGTGACTGGGCAGGTATGTCTCGTGCATGAACGAGCTGCTGAGCGGGATCCAGCCCTTCTCGCCCACCATCTCCAGCGTGCTCGAGTACGGACTGCTGCCCGCCACGGCGATCTGCGGATGCGGCTCCTGGTACGGCTTCATGTGGAAGCCGATGCGGTTCTCAGGCTGGGCCTCCGCCAGTTTCACTGTGTAGAACTGTCCGTTGTGCTCGAACGGCTCGCCCTCCCAGATCTTGAGGACCAGGTCGATGCACTCCGCCATACGCTCGCGGTGAGTGCCCTTGTCCTCGTCGATGTCGAATAGCTCTGAGTCTACCGTCGAGCCACCCGCGCCGACGCCAAGATAGATCCGACCCCGTGCCATGTGGTCGAGCTGCGAGATTCGGTGCGCCAGGTGTGCAGGATTGTGGAAGTGCGCGAGCGATACCCCCGTGCCGAACGACATCTTCTTGGTCACCCCAAGCGCCCTCGCGATGAACAGCTCCGGCGACGGCATGTTCTCCCACGGCAGCAGGAAGTGCTCGCCTACCCACGTCTCGACAAATCCGAGACCGTCGGCGTACTCCACCAGCTCCAGGTCCTCCTGGTACGTGTCCGCGTGAGGCCTGTCCGGGTAGTGCAGCGGCATTAGGAACAGTCCGAGTTTCAAGTCACATCTCCTATCGGCAGGGGCGGTTACGCGCCGCCCAATCGTAGTCCAAAGCCATTGTACTTGCACGACACAGCAGCCTGCGAGACCTGATTGACACCCTACGCAACTGTTCATATACTGCGGCCAACGGCAGATGGGGAGTGGGCGGGCCAAATGGAGAAGGCTGGAATCTACTCGACCGAGGCTTCCCCCATCGTTGCCGGCAGATCGCGCAGAGGCTACGGGCAGAGTCTCTAATCGCCCCTGACACGATCGAACGACCTCTACGCCCGCCCCCCTAGTCGCGGCATTCGACTCTACCCGGCATGGCGACACTGATACGTCGCTGTGAAACACCGATGTCAGTGTCCACTTTTCTCGTATGACCTCACCGATGCGCATACGGTCACCAGTAGGGCACGAAGCTGATTCAGGTTGCGTACAGGGAGGCTGATGTTCATGAGATTCCGAAGAAAGTCGTCTGTTGGTCTATATTGCGTACTTGCGCTGATTATCGTAGTGGCCCTCGTGGCGACTGCCTGCGCAAGTGAGGAAGAGCCTGAGGAGGCGGCTCCAGCCGCGGCCCCTGCTGCACAGGCGCCTGCACCGCAGGCAGCGGCGCCCGCTCCGGCGCCCACCGAGACACCGGTCCCGCTGGAGGCGACCCCGGTCATCGCGACCGCCGTACCCGCCGCGCCCGCCCCCACCGGTGACGAAAAGTACGGGGGCACCCTCCGCAAGAGCGCGGGTGACGACCTGGTCCACTTCGACTTCATGGTCCAGACCACCGTCCGCACCCAGCAGCGCGTTGGGGCCGCCTACAACCGGCTCTTCCGGTACGCCTTCGATGAGAAGGGTGTGATCCTACCTGACCTTGCTGAGGACTGGGATGCTTCCGGCGACGGCCTCACTTACAACATCGCGCTCCAGGACGGCATCAAGTTCCACACCATAGAGGGTGTGCCCGGCAGCGGCAGCGACCTCGACTGTCAGGACGCGGTCCACAGTCTGGACAAGTACCGCAACGTCGATACGAGCCGCAGGGCCAAGGACCTTGGCGCGGTGGAGAGTATCGAGTGCGGAGCTGGCTCGCAGGACATCGTCATCAAGCTGACCCAGCCAGATGCCGGACTCATCTCGATGCTGGCCGCCGGCTGGGCTTCGATATTCCCAAGCGAGCTTCCCTACGAAGACCTTGAGACCACCGTGATAGGCACCGGGCCGTTCGTATGGCAGGGGTACACGAAGGGCGGCAAGGCCGAGCTCACCAAGAACCCCGACTACTGGCGCGACGGTCTTCCCTACATGGACGGCATCGAGGACATCGTCTTCGCCGAAGAGACCGCATCGTTCGCTGCCTTCCGCGCGAAGCAGCTCGATATGAACTCCCTCATGCAGTATCTGTACCCGGAGGAGGGGAAGATACTCAAGGAGCAGGACCCCACCATCAACGTCTCCATCATCCCGCGACTGTGGTGGCATAGCGTATCTGGGCAGTTGTCAGACCCGGTGTGGGGCGACGTGAAGGTCCGCCAGGCGTTCAATCTGGCCCTCGATCGCGGTCAGTCCACAGTGATTCTGAACCAGGGCGCCGGCGATACCGGCGGATGGCAGCCTCCGTGGAGCAAGTGGAGCCTGCCACGCGAGGAGCTGGATGAAAAGATCGGCAAGAAGGACGGCTCCGATATGGAGGACCGTCGAGAGCAGGCCAAGAAACTCCTCGAAGAGGCCGGCTACGGCGAGGGCGAGCTGAAGCTCAACTGGCTGGTGCTCAACACCAGGGAGAGCCGACTGACCCCCGCATTCGCGCAGGACCAGTTGAAGCTCATCGGTGTTGAGATCGTCCAGGACATCGTCGACCGCGCCGCCTACACGGACAGGCAGGACCGCCTCGACTTCCAGCTAAGAAGTGCCGGAGGCGTGGCTCCAGTCCTGAACCCCAGCCTGTTCTACAGCAACATCTACTTGTGCGACGCATCCAACAACTTCAGCGGCTACTGTGACGATGATTTTGAGGAAATGTACAAGAAACAGCTCTCCGAACAGGACGAGGAAGAGCGCCTGAAGCTCGTCTGGGCAATGGAGCGCAAGCTGTTCAACGACCTGCCACACATTCAGATCAGGTGGGTGGCCGAGGGCATGGCATGGTGGCCGTGGGTCAAGAACTTCCACGACGTAGACCCCGCCTACTACAACAACGTGACCCTCGAAGAGGTCTGGATGGAGGAACGCTAGCCCCTTCGTACAATACCCATCAATAGCCCCCTCTCCCTTGACGGGAGAGGGCTGGGGTGAGGGTGAATACATACTCCCGTTGCCACCTCTGACGGTGGCAGGGAGGCTCTCATTTCTCACTCCTCTCCACTCACTCCTGGGAAAAATGCGCAACTACATCATCAAGAGGCTCTTACTGGCGGTAGTCACCGTCTACGCCGTAGTTACGCTCGTGTTCGTACTCATGCGCCTGATTCCTGGCGACCCCGCGCTGATAGCCCTTGCCGAGCCTGGCAGGGGCGAAGCCATCCCGCAGGAGATACTGGAGAAGAAGAGAGAAGAGCTTGGCCTGAACAGGCCTCTCCACGTCCAGTACTCGACGTGGCTGATCAACTCACTCCGCTTCGACTTCGGGGAGTCCTCATGGGGCGGGGGCGACGTGGTCGATGAGTACGTCCAGCGCCTGCCCATCTCCATCAATATGGTGATAATAGCCAGCATACTGACCGTCGTAATAGGGATCCCCCTGGGCATCCTGTCAGCAGTGAAACAGGACACTGCAATCGACTACGTGGCCCGCATCATCTCCATATCGGGTCTGTCGATGCCCAACTTCTGGGTCGCCGGCCTCATAATCATCTTCCTGTTGCGTGTATTTCACTGGCTGCCCCCGCTGGAATTCATACCGTTCTGGGAAGACCCGCAGAGGGCTTTCATCCAGGGCATATTCCCGGCATTTGCCGTCGCGTTCGCATTCATAGGCTCGACCGCCCGCATGGCCCGGTCCTCCTTCCTGGAGGTCATGCGGGAAGACTACATACAGGTGGCAAGGGCCAAGGGACTGATCGAACGCCTGGTCATCCAGCGTCACGCGCTCAGAAACGCGATGTTGCCCGTGATCACGATACTGGGACTCCAGTTCGGCTTCGCGCTGGGAGGACTGGTGGTCGTCGAGGCGGCGTTTAACCTGCCCGGTGCGGGACGGTTCCTGCTCGATGCCACGATACGGCGCGACTACAACGTCGTGCAGGCCAGCCTGTTCGCCATCGCCATCTTCGTCACCATGGCCAACCTGATCGTCGACATTCTCTACGCCTGGCTCAATCCACGCATACGGTACGAGTAGACGCGGGGTACGCCTGAGTTGAGTAACCAGACAGACACCACCAGTGAGCTCGTCGAGACGGGACGAATCGCTTCGGCCCTCAGGACGTCTAGGCGGCTGATCCGCCAGAAGCCGCTGGGTTTCGCGGGCGCGCTGCTCCTGCTACTGGTTACGGTGCTCGCCGTGTTTGCCCCGTGGATCGCGCCGGTTGATCCCAACACTCTCACGGTGGACATCCTGCAGGGCCCATCGGGCTCTCACTGGCTCGGTACGGACACGACTGGACGCGACGTATTCGCCCGTGTCGTCTGGGGCGGACGAGTGTCCCTGCTGGTTGGCGTCACCGCCACTCTGCTCGGCACCGGCACGGGGGCTGTAATCGCGGTGGCTACCTCGTACTGGGGCGGCAAGGTCGACATCATCACACAGCGCTTCATGGACATCCTGTGGGCGTTCCCATCGCTCATAGTCGCGATGGTGCTTGTTTTTGTGATTGGCTCAAGCACCCGCAACGTGATCTTCGCGATCAGCATTGTCGTGATCCCATCGGCGGCGCGTGTCGTGCGCTCGCAGGTGCTGGCGGTCAAGGAGATGGAGTACACCACAGCCGCGCGCGCCATCGGCGCAGGCGACTGGCGCATCATGCTCCACCACATAACGCGCAACTGCATGGCCCCGTACATCATCGTGGCCAGCATCACCCTCGGCGGAGCAATCACCACCGAGGCATCCCTGAGCTTCCTCGGGATGGGCATCCCACCGCCCACGCCCTCATGGGGACGGGACCTCTTCGGAGCGGCCCGCCAGTACGCCGAGCTCGCCCCCTGGATGGCGATCGCCCCCGGCGTCGCCCTCAGCCTCGCCGTCTACGGCTTCAACCTCCTCGGAGACGCCGTCCGCGACGTCCTCGACCCCCGCCTCCGCAGCGGGTAGCCCTCACCCGCATACAGACGTCAGACTCGAGGTTAATCCGTCATTCCCGCGAAAGCGGGAATCCACAGTGCGGCTCCCAAAGGGTATCCTGCTCTCCAGCTATGTGGCCCCTGTCTTCCAAGGCCCTCCCTCCATTCCCACCCCCACCACCTCCTCGTTCTGTGTAGAATGCACCTCAGACCGCAACCCAAGCTATACAGGACGGACAATTGAAAGTCACAGACGTCAAAACAATGGTGATCGAGAACCTGCCCCCGTACCGGGGAGGCAGGTACCTGCTGCTCCTGGAGGTCGAGACCGACGAGGGCATCACCGGCCTCGGCGAGAGGATCACAGGCAACACCTACTCCGACAGGGTCGGCGACCTCAAGTCGCAGATCAGCCTCATCAACGAGATGGCCAGCATGTACGTGGTCGGCGAGAACCCCTTCAACATCGAGCTGATCTGGGACCGCATGTACAGCGCTCGCCACGACTTCCGACACCCCAGCCTCCAGCTTACGCCAGTGCTCAGCGCTATCGAGATGGCGCTGTGGGACATCGTCGGCAAGGCCGCCAACCAGCCCATCTACAACCTGCTCGGCGGACAGTACCACGAGAAGCTCCGCGCGTACGCTTACATGCCGGAGGGAGGCTTCCGGGAGGACCCCGACAAGGCCGGCGCGATCGCACAGCAGCTCCTCGAAGAGGGCAACACTGCCTGCAAGCTCGACCCCTTCCAGCCGCTCTTCCCGCTCCCGCGAGACATCCCCCTCTGGGAGATCGAGAACGCCGCCAGGATTTTCGAGAGCATCCGCAAGGCCGTCGGAAACAACTTCGAGGTGGGCATCGGCACTCACGGCCAGCTCACGACGTACAGCGCGATCAGGGTGGCCGACTTCCTTGAGCCGTACCATCCGTTCTGGTTCGAGGAGCCTGTCCCTCCCGAGAACGTCGAGGAGATGGCCCGCGTCGCGGCGCACACCAGCATCCCGATAGCCACCGGCGAGCGACTGATCACGAAGTACGAGTTCTCCAACCTGCTTGAGAAGCAGGCCGCCCAGATCATCCAGCTCGACGTCGGACAGTGCGGCGGCATCATGGAGGCGAAGAAGATAGCCAGCATCGCTGAGGCGCACTACGCGATGATCGCGCCCCACATGGCCTGCGGACCCGTGGCAGCAGCGGCAGCGATACAGGTCGACACCTGCTCGCCCAACTTCCTGATCCAGGAGGCCAACCAGGGCCCGCTCCACCAGGTCATCTTCAAGGAGCCGCTCGTGTTCGAGAACGGCTTCATCACGCCGCCAACAGGCCCCGGCCTCGGTGTCGAGCTCGACGAAGCCGTAATCAAGCGCGTCGAGGTCGAGTAGCACTCTATCAGCACAGAAACCCCCTCTCCCTCAGGGCTGACAGGGGTAGGTATTCACCAAACCGTCATTCCCGCGAAAGCGGGAATCCACTGGCTGGGGGTGTCCTTCGACAAGCTCAGTGCCTGCCCCGGACTCGATCCGGGGGTGAAAACCTCGAATACATACCCCATCAGCTCCCCCATAGGAAAAAAGAAAAATGCCAGTAGACCTGAACCGCAAGAGCTGGAAGCCCGGAGACGGCTGGGAAAAGGCCGTAGACGACATCAAGTACGTCCGGGGCCTTGCCAAGGAGCTCGGCGGCCCTGACCGAGTCAAGCGCCAGCACGACGGCGGACGCTACACGGTCCGTGAGCGGATCGAGAAGATGGCCGACCCCGGCACCTTCCTCGAGGCGGGCCCCATGGTGGGCGCCGCCGAGTTCGACGAAGACGGCAACATCATCGAGTTCACCCCCGGCGCGTACGTCATGGGACTCGCGGAGGTGGACGGCAGACCCGTCGCCATCGGTGGCGACGACTTCACCATCTCCGGCGGCAGCCCGCACAACGTCCGCAAGGGCGCGCGGCAGTTCACCCAGCCCCTCGCGATCCAGTACGGCATCCCGTACATACAGCTCGTCGAGGGAGTGGGGCACAGCTCCAAGTCCGACGAGGCCGCCGGACACATGGGTCTGCCCGGAGGCGACCTCTGGTGGCGCAACGTAGAGCTTCTGCGCCGCGTGCCCGTCGCTGCGGGCATCATGGGGTCGGTAGCTGGCGCGCCAGCCGCGTTCGCCCTGATGTCCCACTTCACAGTCATGGTGAAGGGACAGTCGCAGATCTTCCCGTCAGGCCCTCCCGTGGTACAGCGCGCCATCGGTGAGATGCTCGACAAGGAAGAGCTAGGCGGACACCAGATGCACGTCCACGAGAGCGGCCAGGTGGACAACGAGGCCGAGTCCGAGGAGGACGCCTTCGAGCAGATCAAGACGTTCATCTCGTACCTGCCCAACACTACCAGCGACGTCGCTCCACGAGTCGAGACAGGCGACCCACCCGACCGCAGGCCCGAAGAGCTTCTGACCATCATCCCGGCCAACCGTAAGCGCGCCTACGACCCGCGCAAGCTCATCAGGCTGGTCGTCGACAACGGCGAGTTCTTCGAGATGCGCCGCCACTGGGGCGGAGCGGTGATCACCGGCTTCGCGAGGTTGGACGGCTACAGCGTCGGCGTCATAGGCAGTGATCCCAGGTCGCTCGCGGGCGCAATGGACGGCTGGGCTGCCGAGAAATACGCCCACTTCGTCGACCTGTGCGACGCCTTCAACCTGCCCGTTGTCATATTCCTGGACATGCCCGGCTTTATGCTCGGCTCTCACGCCGAGCGCAAGGCCACCATGCGCAGGGGCGTCCGCGCCCTGATCGCCAGCGCAGAGGCCGAGGTGCCCAAGATCGAGTTCAACGTGCGCAAGGCATACGGCGTGGCCGCCGACGCCCCGCACAGCCTCGGTCACCCGAACGGCCTGAACCTGCGGTTCGGCTGGCCCGCGGGCGAGTGGGGAGGCATCCCGATCGAGGGCGGAGTAGCCGCCGCCTACAGGCGCGAGATCGAAAACGCGCCCGACCCCGAGGCTCACCGCGCCATGATCGAGGACCGCCTCCTGAGGCTGCGCTCCCCGTTCCGCGCCGCCTACAAGGGAGACGTCGTCGACCTCATTGACCCACGCGACACCCGGATGCTCGCGTGCAGGTACGTAAAGCTCGCACAACCCATGCTCGAGAAGCTTGCCCAGCGACCCAAACGAGCCGTCCGCCCGTAGATGGTAAGATAGGGAACAGGGAAGGATGCGAAAACATGACACCGGAACTAATCGGCATCATCACCGTGGGCATTGCGTTGGCGGCTCTGATGGTTACGATGATAAGCCGCCTCGAAAATAGCATCGAAAAGCGTCTCGAACGAATTGAAGCGACACAGGTTGAACAGGGAGAGCGTCTCGCCAGGGTTGAAGGCGCGCTCGAAGTAATCAGAGACCTTCTGTTCAACAGGGAGAGAACCCCGGCGTAGGGAGTAGGGAAGATGGAATACCAGATCTGGCTAAACGGCGAGTATGCAGACCGGGACAAGGCCCAAATCCCTATGCTCGATCGCGGCTTCCGCATCGGCGACGTAGTATTCGACACGTCCAGGACGTTCAACGGCTCCGTCTTCAAGCTGCGCGACCACCTGGACAGGCTCTACAGGTCCCTGAAGTACGTGAGGATCGACCCCGGCATGTCCATCGACGAGATGGAGCGCATCACCCTTGACGTGGTCGCCCACAACGAGGACCTGCGCCGCGAGATGAACGACGACTACATGATCACCCAGATCGTCACCGGCGGAAACGGCCAGCGCGGAGACACCGACCCCAACATCTCCATCTGGATCGATCCGCTCGGAGCCCCGCGATGGGCCCACGCCTATAGCGGCGGCGCTCACGCCGTGATTCCCAAGACCCGAGCATACCCGTCTGAGGCGCTCGACCCCAAGGTCAAGCACTACAGCCGACTGAACTTCGTGCTGGCAGAGATGGAGGCCAGGGACGTCGATCCCATCGCGCTGCCGGTCATGCTCGACATGGACGGCAAGGTCAGCGAGGGCACTGGCGCGAACTTCTTCATCGTTAACGACGGCACACTGAAGACCCCGCGCGACAGCTCCACGCTGCAGGGGGTGTCTCGAATGACCGTCATGGAGATCGCCGACACGCTGGGAATCCCCGCCGTCGAGGACGACCTGCAACCCTACGACCTCTACACAGCCGACGAGGCGTTCTTCTGCAGCACGCCCTACTCGATCCTGCCCGTAGGCCGAATCGACAACCGCGAGCTAAACGAGTCTGCCCCCGGCCCGGTCACCAACCAGCTCCTGGCCGCCTGGAGCGAACGCGTAGGCGTGGACATAGTAGACCAGCTACTCCGCCTCGCCCAGACCCAGTAGCACCATTAGCCTGCAAGCGTAGGTGAAGCTGCGAAGGCAAGCATGTTCACCACTCAACTAGCCCCGTAACCGTCCCATAGTCGGTGTGGAAAGAAGAGGGCGGGGAAACTTGGTAAGGTTTCGGTATCCAAAGAGACCAATACCAAGAGACCCCGCCGATGCCCAGAGTAAGATTCACACTTCCCCAGGTCAAGCTCTTTCCAGATACCAGGCCGTCATTCTGTCCATACTGTGGCAGCGTGTACCTGAGTCGACACGGACTGGTCACAAAACGCATCAAAGACCTCTATGTCAGTGAGGTCACGGTGCAAAGGTACCGATGTTACGACTGTGATTGCACGTTCAGACATTATCCTCAGGGAGTTGACCGTCACGATCAGAGTCACAGACTCAGAGGGTTGGCGGCATTGAGTTGGGCTCTGGGTCTGTCGCTTCGTTCGGTGAGTCATCTGCTGAGCGCGCTGGGATGTAAGTTGTCGAGGATGAGTGTATGGCGAGACGTTCAGGAGTCGGGATCAAACGCACTGGATGGGTGGTTGAGTCCGCTGCGGCAGAGTCGTGTGAGGCTGATGGGAGCCGATGAGACTGTGATCAAGGTGCGGGGTAAGCAGACGGTGGTCGGGTTCGTCACAGATGCTGAGAGTGGACAGCTTGTGGGAATGGACGTGTTGGTTGACAGGGACAGTGACGGCTTCGTCAGGTGGCTTGAGAGGTATGTAAATGGGTTCGGAGTGGAGTCGATAGTGACCGACGACCTCAACACCTACAAGCCAGTGGTCGAACATCTCGGAGTGGACCACCAGGTATGTATCGCACACGTCAGGAAGTGGGTGTGGAATCGACTCAGAGAGATAGGTGGGTGGGACTGGTACAAGTCGAGGATATGGCTTCTGATGACCGAACTGCCCAGGGGAGGCGGTCGAGAACTGCTCGACATGGAGCATCGTGTTCGCGGACACCCGAAGCTTCACCGTCTGGTGGTGGAGTTATGTGATAAGTGGCGGTCTCTGACATGTCACCAGCGAGTGAGAGGGATGCCACAGACCAACAACTGCACAGAGCGAACGATAGGAAGGAGCAAGGTCAGGTACAGGACAGTCAGAGGGTACAAGAGCGAGAAGGGAATGATGAATGGATTGGGACTCACACAGTGGGTGTGGAGCGGTCAGGAGGGACTCGATCTCGGCGAGCTGATCGCTGCCTAGATACAAGTACGAAACCTGGTCGCCGATGACTCTTTCAAGCCACTCCCAAATCTCCCACCGACTATGGGACGGTTACATACAGGCTGCCTCCTTGCGTGAAAGTATCCTGTAGACTACAGTTGTGTGATGATCGAGATTCGTCAGACCGACGTCTACGCCCGCTGGTTCAGGAGACTTAGGGATAGGCAGGCTAGAGTACGAATAGACATCCGCATACGTCGGTTGTCCCTGGGCAATCCCGGCGATGTAAGACCGGTAGGTGAAGGGGTATCCGAGATTCGGATCAACTATGGACCAGGCTACCGGGTGTACTACATCCAACGAGGAGAGGCCCTGGTAGTCCTTCTAGCCGGAGGCGACAAGGACAGTCAGGAACGGGACATCCGAAGGGCGCTTGAGCTGGCGCGGGGACTGTAGGAGGGAGCAGAGCCATGGAAAAGACAAAGACGAGGCCGTGGGACCCCGCTGAGCATCTGGAGACCGAGGAGGACATGGCGGCATACCTGAACGTCGCACTGGAGGACGGCGACCTCGGCCTGATTATGGCGACCCTTGGCGACATCGCCCGCGCCAGGAGAATGGCGGTTGTGGCGCAGGAGACGGGTCTGGGTAGGGAGAGCCTCTACAAATCACTCTCTGCCGATGGCAACCCGGAGTTCGCCACCGTGCTCAAAGTGGTAAGTGCCCTGGGCCTTCGGCTTCAGGCCACTACCCTAACCGAAAGTGGCGAATGACAATGAATCATCTTGCTCTCCCTTCTCTCTTCTCTGGATCTCCCAACAATCACCCCCACGCTCAAGACAGTGCGGGAACATGAACAAGGCATCTGTATACGTCGGTTGAACTGTCCCAGGCATCGGAGATGTTCGAGCCGAGGCTGGGGCAGCCCTGGTTCGATGAGTTCAGAACGCTGCCGCATGAGTCGAGGCTGCTCAGAGACTGTGTCAGTTTGGTAGGCGGTGTTTTCACCCTCACCCCCGGATCAAGTCCGGGGCAGACTCTAACCCTCTCCCTGAGGGAGAGGGAATCCTAGATTCCCGAGAGTGCCACCTACCAGATTGACACAGCTTCAGCTGCTCACCGCACCCGAACTCAGGTCGCCCTTTGTAGTACGCTAGCCAGACTGGATACCCGGGGCAGACTGCTGGAGTTGGCTCCGGTACTGTGAAGGACTCCGTAGCATGACCGCGATTACGATGACCGCGCCATCCGTGTGCGGGTCAGGAGGTTATACATGACCACGCAGCAGCCGATTCGGGTTGGACTGATCGGAGCGAACATTCACGTGGGCTGGTCGCCGAGGGCGCATCTGCCTGCGTTACAGGCGCACCCCGGGTTTGACCTCGCAGCCGTCTGTACCACGCGACAGGAGTCGGCGGACGAGGCGATGGCGGCCTTCAACGCTGGCAGCGCGTGGGACGACTACAACCGGATGCTGGCCGACGCCGACATCGACGCCGCCACGATCTCGCTACGGGTGCCCGCGCACTACGAGCCGACCATGGCGTCGCTGCGGGCCGGCAAGCACACCTTCACCGAGTGGCCTCTTGGCCGCACCACCGCCGAGGCCGTCGAGATGACCGAAGTCGCCCGGCAGCAGGGTGTGAAGACGGCGGTTGGTCTGCAGGCGCGGGCCAATCCCGCGATCATCCACCTGCGAAATCTCGTAGACGACGGCTACGTGGGCCGGGTGATGGCCTGTCACGTTCGGCTGATGCGAGAGGGCGTGCTGTCACGGGTCTCGGGACGAACGTGGCAGCGGGACGTCGAGCTGGGGGCGAACACCCTGACCATCGCATGCGGACACACCATCGACGCGCTGTGCAGCGTGGTCGGCGAGTTCGCGGACGTCGCAACCGTCGTCAGCACCCAGGCTCCCACCTGGCACGAGTCGGACACCGGGAAGGACCTGCCGGTGACGTCGCCTGACAACATCCTGGTCAGCGGCAACCTTCAGGGCGGCAGCGTGGCGTCGGTGCACATCGGCAGCGTCCCCTGGGCGGGCAGCGGATACCGCATGGAGGTCTACGGCGAAGAGGGGACACTGGTGGCTGTTTCAATGGACTCGGCCCAGCTGCAGGAGGTGAGAATCCGGGGAGCGCGGGGCGGCAGCAACGACCTGGAGGACCTGACACCACCGACTGAGCTGCATCTTGCGCCAGAGATACCCGACGGCTCACCCTACAACGTCGGCCAGCTCTACAGCCAGTTCGCAGCGTCGATCCACGACACGACCCACGCAGGAGTACCCAGCGTGCCGGACTTCGAGCACGCAGTGGGACTGCACCGACTCATCGACGCCATCCAGCAGTCCAGCGACGAGGGGCGGCGGGTGGCGGTGGGGTGAAGCGACGGAAGATAGCCGGCGCGGGCAAGCTCTGACCCGGCCTGTTGGGCCACCTGGCAAGCCTTGCCTACCGGGCGACTGGCGCTGTACCCACATCTTCTTCAAAGGGATTTGAAAGTCTATGGGGAGTTTCACCATCAAGTTGGTCAAGGCAACCGCCTTCTTCGGTACGATCTGTCTGCTGGCGTCTCTGATACTCGCCTGCAACTTCATTGGCAGTGGTGAAGACGCTGAAGACGGTGACCCAGTATCAGATCCGGGGTTCTCCCGTATCCAGTTGGTGAAGTCCAGAGGACACCTGAACTGCGCCACTCAGACCGATCTACCGGGGTTCGGTTACATGGACTCTTCGGCTAATACACTCGGCTTCGACGTTGACCTCTGCCGGGCGGTTGCAGCCGCAATCTTCGGTGACCCAGCGGCAATGGAAGTCCGTCACATCACCTACGCCGAGCGAGGCCCAATTCTGCAGGCCGCCGAGATCGACGTCCTCTCCCGCACAACCACGTGGACCACCATGCGGGAGGCGCAGTGGGGTGACTACACCATCACCATGTTTTACGACGGCCAGGGCTTCATGGTGCCGAAGTCCCTCGGAGTAAGCACTGCGCTGGACCTGGACGGCTCCACGGTGTGTGTGGCCGAAGGCACCACGACAAAGCTGAACCTGGCAGACTTCTTCCGCCAGAACAACATGAAGCTGGAGACCCTGAGTTTCGAAGAGACATCAGAAACGTACCTCGCCTACGAGTTGGGGCAGTGCGACGCTACCACGATCGACAAGTCACAACTGGCGGCTGTCCGCAGTGGATTTGCAGATCCCGACGCGCACGTTATCCTTCCCGAGACGATATCCAAGGAGCCGCTGGCGCCCATGGTGCCTCGTGGTGATTCCCTGTGGACGTCACTGGTCAAGATGGTCTTCTACGTGCTGATCAATGCCGAAGAGCTGGGTGTCACCCAAGCCAACGTGGAGGAGATGAAGAACAGCGAAGACATTCGAGTCAGGCGAATGCTCGGTACCGAGGGCGAGTTCGGACAGGCCGATCTGGGTCTGAAACCGGACTTCGCTGTCGACGTGATCAGGGCGGTGGGAAACTACGGCGAGGTTTACGACAGATACATGGGGCCTGACGGTGCATCCTTCACGCTTCCACGGGGGCTCAACAACCTCTGGAGCAATGGTGGCATCATCTACGCTCCCCCCATTCGTTAGCGTCATTCCATGGGTAACATAAACACGGCATCCTATACGCTAGATGGACTGGCCCAGGCATCGGAGATGTTCGAGTCAATGCTGGGACGGCCCTGATTCGAAGAGTTCAGGAAGGACCCGATGACTCGACGGCAGTGGACACGAGAAGAAGACCTGGCTGTGCTCTACCTCCGCAACAGGGGCATGAGTCAGTCTGACCCTGCTATCACAGAGCTTGCAGAGGCCACGGAACGTTCTGAGGCATCCATCTGGATGCGTAAAGGAAACTTCGACTCGCTCGATCCGTCCGTACCGGATGCGGGACTCGGGAGAGTGGCCGAGCTGACCCGGACAGTGTGGGCTGAGTACCAGCATGATCCGCAGCGAATTCTCTCCGAGGCACGTGCTGCCTATCGGAGCCTCCTGGTGATCAACCAAGTCCGACTGGAGAGGATCCTCGACCCTTAGACTACTGACGCAGGACTGGCAATGAGCGACAACGCAACTGACGGGGCAGATGGGCCCCTGGGCGACGCCCTCATAGGATCGGCGCGTTCCCTGCTCCCCGAAATCCGGGACATGGTCGATGAGATAGATGATGCTCGCCGACTGCCGGACCGGCTGGTGGACAGGCTGGCTGACGCCGGGTTCTTCCGTATGCTGCTGAACCGTGAGTTGGGTGGCCTGGAGGCCGACCCGCTCACCGCAGCCGAGGTGGTGGAAACGCTATCCACAGTAAGCCCATCGGTCGGCTGGGTGGTGATGATCGTCGCGTCCACGAACTTCTGGACCGCGCGGGTGCTGCCGGACGAGGCAGTCAGGGACATCTTCACACCGGGAGCGCCGGTGAACGTGGTCGGCAACCTGGTGCCTCACGGACAGGCGCTGAGGGTGGACGGCGGCTGGCGGGTGTCCGGGCAGTGGCCCATGGGCAGCGGCTGCCACCATGCCGACTGGATGGCCAGCGGTGGTTGGCTCCACGACGGTCAAGGGCCGATCATGGACGGCGACATCCCCGCCTGGAGGGTGTTCTACACGCCAATTGGCGACTGCCGCATCCTGGACACATGGCACTCAACGGGCCTGCGCGGCACCGGCAGCCACGACTACACCATGGACGACGTCTTTGTCCCCGACCAGATGGTGTCCCAGCACCCGCTGCGGGCTCCGAGCCTTCGTAAAAGTCGACACTACACCTACAGCGCAATGGTCGTCGCCGTGATGGCGGCTGTTGCGTTGGGCGGAGCACGAGGCGCGGTCGACAGTCTGATCGAAGTCCTGAAAGGGAAGCAGGAGCTACCGAGCAGTCGTCCGGCGACAATAAACACTGACAAGCAAGGCGACCTGGGAGCCGCGGAAGCACTGGTGGGCAGCGCGCGGGCCTACCTGTACGACACGCTGGGCCAGGTGTGGGCGAGGATCACCGCCGGTGAACCGCTGACTTCGGAGCTGCGAGCCCGCTTCCGCCTGGCCTGCACGAATGCAGGCACCGCCTCAGTCGAGGCTGTCGACCGGGTGTACCGCGCCGGGGGTACTGATTCCGTATACGTCTCGTCCCCTGTGGAGCGGCTGTTCCGCGACGTCCACACAGTGGCCGCACACGTAGCCATGCGTCCCGCGACCCTGGCCGACGGCGGCGCGCTGCTGCTGGGCGAGAGGCCAAACATGCCGGGGTTCTAGGGGAGTTTAGCTCCTCGGCAGGCCTGATTGGTCGGAGTGTAATGCCCATCACTTCCCGGGCCGCAATCGCGTGGGAACTGGCCTCAGTAGAATAGCCAAGAAAGCATGCCAGTCACCCACACAATGGGACATACCTTAGGCCCCCCTCTGACAGAGGGCGGTCGGAGCATTAGCTTCGATGTACTCTAGATGTAGGTTACGCTCTGGTGTGTAAGTGACTCCGTTTTCTAACGATATTTCTAGGGTTCCTGAACAACAGGCATTGCTGGCTAGTCCTCTAGAAGTAGCAGCGTGGATATCCGACTCAGCTGTCGGAAGATCCGCAGCACAGTGGGCTGATAGTTGCGTACACGCGACATGTATGTCTTTTGCGGTGCGGAGAATAGCTGAAATGATCTCAGGTCGAGGTGTTGAGTAACTCCCTCTACCTATGGAAAACACGACCAACTCGGCACCAACTCTACTTATCAGTAACTCCGCGAAGGAGGCAGGATCGGTCCTGCCTGGAATGCCCCCGTGATGGGGAAACACGAGCACGTCCGCACTCATTTCGACACCAGAGTCCACTAGATGGTTCAGTGCGAATCGGTCGATATCGGCGGTTAGGAGGAGCCTCGGAGTTTCTCCGCTCCACACCCTTACTACTGCGGACACGGCATTTGCGTTCAATCGTCTCCCGTCTGAAGTGAGACCGGTTACAGTTCTGGACGCAAGCTCCTGCGACGGGTGCAATACTTCAAAACGTAGCTGGCCAAGACCTAACTCACCTGGGTTTTCGTCAGTCAATTCGAGATTGAACCGTACGCCGCGTGCTCTGGCATCACGCATCACTGAAACAAAGTCCCGCCAAAGGTCGGTGTCGCGTGGGTCAGGATTCAGGAAGACCTCTCCAACCTGGAAGTCCAAGTCGGATAGCAACAGAGAGATTCCGCCAAAGTGATCGGCATCTACATGGGACACAATGACCGTGTCTACCCGACTGATTCCTCGTTCAGCAAGGAATTGTAGTAGAGTATCCCGACTGCCACCGTCAATGACAACTACTTGACCTGACTCCTCCACGACGGTCGAATTCCCGTGTCCGACGTCGAGTATCCACGCTCTACGGTTCAAGGCCATCGACGTCCGGCTCGGGAGCTAGCTCAAATTCGCGTAAGAAGAGATCGCTTTCACTTTGGCAGCCAACATTGACTTTTGCGAACAGACGTAGTTCGCCATCAAAGGCAGTAGTCAGAAATCTAGAGATTTGCTGATCCTCAATAATCCTCAGGGGAAAACGAATTGCCTCGGTAGGATTCCATGTATGCAGGATTGCATCAACTAGCGGCTCGCCTCCTTCACTTATAACATCGACTACTCGAACCAGCGTTCGTCTCGGTCGACGCTCCGGCACAATTCGCCCTTTCAGTTCATCATCGCAGAGGCTCAGCCCATAGAGTATGTGATCTGGGTCAAGGTCATTTCTACCGAGAAGGGACGGAATGCGCGCTCTGTGAAGTCTGATTGAAGTGTCACTATCAATCGCCGAAAATGTTGAGAGGAGCACGCCCGGAATCCCCATGCTGTAGAGTTCGGCCACGAATTCGGCACCGGTGAATGCCGCGAAGGGGACTTGGGAGAGACGATGGTCGCATATCACAGCGTCGCAGTTAAGGTCCCTAACTCGCTCGACAAGCTGACCTGTATGGCCAAATGGTCCATGGGCCTCGCTAGTGATGATAGAAGGAACTAGACCGGCTTCTTCAGCAATACCTGCTGCTGTTACCGCATATCGGCTGATGTCGTCTACAACAGCGACTCGTGTCCCTTCGCCTATCATTGTTGAACTCCGGCCAGCGGCAGCTCGATGATAAACTCCGCACCTCCAAGTTCTCCTTGCGCAACCGCGTCTGCGCGACCTCCCAGTTCCATGGCAGTGTCGCGTACGATAGTTAATCCAAGCCCAGTCCCATCCTCATCACTGGTAGCGCCAGGGAGCCATATTCTATCTAAGGGCATGGTATTGATCCCCGGCCCACTGTCAAGCACACAGATGAGCACACGGTCGGTTACAGTACTCGTACGAAAGATCAGTGTCCTGTCGTCAAGCCTTGCACCTTGCCTCTTGAAGGCTTTCACAGAGTTCGTGATGAGATTGGAGACGATGGCTTCGATAGCCGCAACAGAACCGCGTACCAATGGATTCACATCAGCGAATTCACAGACGATTTCCACTTGAGCATCCTTCAGATAGGGTTGGAACAGCTCAACTGTCGACCCAACGGTTCCATTAACCTCCACTGTGGTGCGTCTTCGCTTGTTCCGCCTGAGTAGATGAAGCGGTAGAGTTGCAAATCTGGCAAGTAGACTGCTCGACTGTTTGACTGCCTGAATTGGTTGCCCGACCTGCACCTCGTACCACTCGCCAAGGGCCTTACGTGCCCTTCTTTCCACCGCCCTCACAGAGGCGGTCAAATCCGTAGCTGGCCCGTCGATCTCATGGGCAAAAACAGAGACAGTTGTACCGACACTCGCAAGAGTCTTGTACAGACTGAGTTCCTCATCAATCTGTTCTCGCTCGGATACCCGCGCAGACTCAAGCTCAAGAACCGCCTCCTCCACAACCTGCCGGATCTCTAAAGGCAAATCTTGTATTGTTCGCTTTAGCTCAGCGTCGGCTTGTTTAGTACGTCGATCGGTTTCCTGCTTCCTCTCGGTTCTTCCCTCTTCCCTCTCAGCAAGACGTTTGTCGTGCATCCATTCCAGAACGTCGACTGAGAATCTGCGTAACTCGAGAAACGCCTCATTCTCGACGAATCCAGTGCGATCCGTCTTCTGGAGAAGTTCTTCCTCCTCATCAACTACGGTAACGCGCCCAAGAGAAGTGTTCGTTGATGGACGTAACTCTGGATCTCTAGCTCTCGCGAGATTCATATCTAGCCAGTCGTGTCCTTCGTCCCCATAAGGACGAACACGAAGCCCGCGGTGATACAGGTGGATCCCGCCCACTTGCCGCAGCCATTGCTGCACCTCTCTTACAGTTGAAGAGCGACTCGCGAACGAAGAGCCCTGCAACAGATAGACCCACAGCTCAAAAGTGGCTGACGGTGCCTTGTATCGCCTAGGAAACTCGGACTTGTTGCTCGTCCAGCGGGCAGCGCCGGAACGATCAAAGACTTGGGCAGATGCCGTTCCTCCTTTATCCAGGCTGGCGCGCAGTCGATACTCGCAATCATCGAAATATGCCCTGCTGACCACTTCCTCCAGTTCTTTGAATTCAGGTGCAACCAATTCTGAAGTGAAGCCAGCCGGATCATCGAAGGGGTCCGAGAGAAGTATCATCTCACGAGCGAGCTTCTCCACTTCGCGAGGAGTAACCAGGTTATGCAAGCCGCGTATCTCGACCTGTGTCCCAGGTTTTGATGTCGATCTGGAGCGCTGGATATCAAGAGCCACATCTTCAACTACGTCACTTTTGGCGAAGTCATCCCACAGAATGCGAACGGAATACTCCGTATCCAACTCGTCGCATGGCCTAGTGACTAATAGCACCTCCTCACCCATTCTCAGTGCTCCCAGACGACCCAGACCCTTGCTGCCCGCCGGCAGCCGATTGCGCGGAGTGCGCTCCCGAGCAACCTTGCGGGATCGTCCCAAGATCAGCCATCCATCCCGGATATCGTCTCCCGACATTCCATAGCCATCGTCTGTTACAACGACAGTCCCACCTGGTCCATCCGTGTCTTTCAATTCGACAGTGCACTTCAGTGCATCTGCGTCGTACGAATTCTTGATGAGTTCCACGATTCCCTGGTCGAAGCTCGATATCAGTTCTTCTCCCAGTCTCTGAAGGATGTCGGTTGAGACCCTAAATGTTGCAGTACTCATGATGGATACCAAGGAATCTCTTTGATCGCCTGAACCGTCAGGTGTCTGCAGCGAATCCTCTCATCGAGCCACTGTTTTGCCTGACTCGAGCCGAGCAGATCAACCACACTCCGACAGGAGTCAAGTGAGCCATCACTAGGGATCAGCACAATGAGGTGATTCTCAACTTGGACTTGCCCATCACCCCCAATAATTGTCCCACTACCTCTATGCCTGTCCCCCGGCTTTGAAGTCCTACGAACGACAACAAACGGCGGGACGAATTCCCTACTTTCATATCCTCGTCGTTCAGCTTTTGATATATCGAATTCACCTCCCAGTGGGGTTGAACGTGCATCCAAGAAGGGTTTCGGGGAGCCAGACTCAATATCCCGGTGTGGAACGACGGGGCCAACGACCACATTGAACTTGTCCCCCAGCTTTATGCCAGTCGGACTGTCCCACCACTGGATCAGAGACTGAGTCGGCGTCTTGTCCCTGACCGTGCCCCGGAGAATGAAAACATCAACATCAGTCCAAGGGTCGAACTTGCCATATGGTTCAACTTCTGGTGAATGCAAACGGCTAGAGACAACTGAGCGAAGTCGATCGTACCTGGATCCCGTGCGTATAACGTCAGGTAGGATAGCAGTCAGGCGTGTTCCCGCCAGTGCGTTTTCAATTGCGGCAGACAAGAAAACCGCCGCCATATTGGTTCGTCCGCTGGCCCATGGGATTCCCTGGTCGGCCTGACCGTAGGTAAATGGTGGATTCATGACAATATGTCCACCCGACCAACCCTCTCTGAGAACATTAAGACCGTTGCCTATACGGATCTCAGTTAGCACGTCATCCAAGGCAACGCCCGCAGAATTCCTCAAGGTAGCCCCTCTTGAAGCCGCCAAAAGGACTAATCGGGCCTTCGCAAGTCTGACGAACGCTGGTTCAAGGTCTCGACCATGAAGAATGGGGCTCCATCTCTCTAGAGTCTGAACAAGATCTTTATCGATGGGCAGGAACTTAGCAACCTCAAGAAGCAGGTCTCCAGCCCCGACAGACGGGTCTATCACAGGGGGAATTGATTTGATCCCTTTAGGCCACTGATCGAGTGCAGCTGAGCGCAGTTGGGAGCTGCTGAAGAATGCTCCTTTGTTCCTTCGGATCTCCAAAGGAACCGCCTCCCGCAGTCTCGAGGCAGCTTCGCCGTCGAGAAGTGAGGACAGAGACATCTCTTGTTCTTGGTATGGTTGATCTCCCAATACGACCATAGCCATACGTTCTACTGAAGAGACGTATGGCTGAAACTGCGTTAATGAAGATGCGATCAGGTTCATGCTCGGGATGCTAATGGTTCAACCTGAAGTTGTCCAGAAAACCGGTTGTGGGCACCTGCCCAATAAAGGCCGCCGAACGCTGCTGAAGTTCTGCTAAGTCATGATAGTTCCAGTAGGGAACTCCCGGTGGAGCGGCTGTTCCGCGACGTACACACAGTGGCCGCACACGTAGCCATGCGTCCCGCGACCCTGGCCGACGGCGGCGCGCTGCTGCTGGGCGAGAGTCCGAATATGCCGGGGTTCTAGGGGAGTTTCCCTGACTGGCCTGCCCTTTGCCTCGTGGTAACTTTGATGTTACCATAGTGGTATGATCGAGATCAGAGAGTACATGGACGACCGGGGCCGCAGTCCATTCGGTCGATGGTTCAACGATCTCGATGCCGGGGCAGCGGCCAGGGTGAGAACCTCACTCGCCCGCATGGAGGCTGGAAACCTGTCCAATGTGAGAGGCGTAGGCAGAGGGGTTCTGGAGTGCCGTATAAATGTCGGCCCGGGCTACAGGGTCTACTTCGGCAGAGACGGAGATACCCTGATAGTCCTGCTGGGCGGCGGGACCAAGGCACGTCAGCAGAGGGACATCGAGCGTGCCCGTGAGCTCTGGCAGGAGTACAGGCGTCGCAAGCAGCAGGAGATGTGAAACATGCCGCTAACACGTGATTTCAAGGAGACTGTGCAGGCCCGCGCCGCGCGCGACCCGGCGTTTCGGGAAGAGCTGCTGAAAGAGGGCGTCGAGTGCCTGCTTGCAGGTGACGTCGATGCGGGCAAGATCGTGCTGCGCGACTACATCAACGCGACCATCGGGTTCGAGGAACTGGGCCTGCTGACCGATAAGTCGCCCAAGAGTCTGATGCGGATGTTCGGTCCGTCCGGCAATCCGCACGCCCGCAACCTGTTCGAGGTCATCGGCCGCATACAGGAGCACGAGGGTGTTCAGATTGAGGTGAACACGGTCCGATAGTCGGGAGTTCCAGGGACATTCGGCCTGAGTGCAGCAGCTAGCTCCGGGTGGACCGGTACGATGCGGGAGCGGCTGCCCTGGACGAGAACGCCCCGGATTTGTCGACGGGGCCTCAGAGCCTGACAAGAAGGTAGGCAAACCATGTCCAATGACAGCATGACAGGCGCGAACGTTGCGTTGCTTCGTGGGATCAATGTTGGGGGGAAGAACAAGCTGCCGATGGCGGACCTTGCCGCCATGTTCCGGGAGGCAGGGTGCGACGACGTTCGGACCTACATCCAGAGTGGGAACGTCGTCTTTCGCGCCGACGCAGCCTTGGCTGGGGACATCCCGTCCCTGATCAGTGCGTCGATCATGGAGCAGTTCGGCTATAGCGTTCCGGTGGTCACACGCACGGCCGGCGAATTCCGGGAGGTCGTGCAGGCCAACCCCTTTGCCGAAATTGGAGCCGAAGCGAACAGGCTGCACGTCATGTTTCTAGCTGACCTACCGGACAGTGCGCGCGTTGACGCGCTTGACCCGAATCGCTCTCCCGGCGACGAGTTCGCGGTGCTGGGGCGCGAGATCTTTCTCCACTGTCCGAACGGGGTTGCCCGCAGCAAGCTCACGAACGCCTACTTCGACTCCAGCCTCTCGACAACCAGCACGTCCCGCAACTGGAGAACTGTGGGAAAGCTCCTGGAGATGGTCAACGCAGCCACCTGAGTCGCTTCTCCATCTGGTAGCGGCAGGTTCTCGACAGGACTCTACAGCGGATCGGCATACCTGTCCATACACTGACTTTTCTCACATCTAGAATACGCACCAAAGTCTCCTAGCGTCGTAGCCGTGCCCGGACTTAACCTCATACCGTGGCGGCAAAGAGTGTCCCATGGGCAGAGACCTCAATTGGCGGCGAGAGAAAACGGAAGAGGGTCGCGCAGCTGAATTGTCACTTAGCTGATTTTCGTGCTGCCAGCGCCAATTTTTGTGGAGGCTCCAGTGATTGGGTCTATGGCCGTGATCGGCGCACTGGCGGCGCTGAAACTCCGACTGCGCTATCAGCCGGAGTCGCCTCCGGTTGACGAATCGCCATCTGCTCGACGACCAGGTCCGTCCGAGGGACGGACACGAAAGGCCACCGGCCAGCAGTAGTGACGTGGGGGCCTTAGCGGGGTACTTGCCGAAGCCCCGCTAAGGGCCTGCCCAATCAGGGGATGGTTGTGGGTTACGTGCTGAAGCCGTAGTCGCGTTCGACCCGCGCGACGCGCACCTTGTAGCTCCTGTAGTAGCTCTCGCGGCCCCGCTGCTGAATTACGAGATGCTCCGCGAGCTGCTTGAAGGCCTGTATCGACTCGTCGCTGTCCCAGTACGACACGGCGATGCTCAGGTCGTCGTCACCGGCGGCCTCGATGCCCAGGAAGCCAGGCTGCTGCTTGGCGAGCTCGAGGATGGTCTCAGTGTCTTCAGCGTAGCCCTCGTGATTGCCGGTGTGCGTTGAGGAGAAGATCGCCGCGTAGTACGGCGGCTGCGGTGTGTTCGCCTGTGTCACCTATCCTGTCTCCTTTGAAACTGCCGACTTGCGCTGTCCGCTAGCCGCACGCGCCGCTCGTCAGACTGCGCTGGACCTATCGACGGTCCGCCATCCAGAAGTCATCTGGCTTCTTGTCGAACTTTCCGTGTCCGGCGAGATCGTCGAGCCACACCCAAGTCTTGTTCAGCCACCTCCACCGGAAGTTCCTGATGAAGAAGCGTGGTATCGCGTACATCTTGTGGGGCGGCTTGGTCCAGGCGCACCTGCGGACGCACGTGCTGCAGGTGCTCCCGACACGGATCTGGAACGTGCTGCACTTCTCCGCGTCCACCTTCCACGAAAGCACCCCGGTTGAGTTGCTCCTGGCCAGGGGTTCGAAACTCCGGCCCTCCGTTGTGATGGCTTTGGTGCCGCACTTCGGGACACACTTCTGACATGCGTTGCAGAACTCGGTGATGCCGGAATCGACGGCTCCGAAGGACTCCAGAGGAAGATCGGTAAAGATCTTGGAGATGCGGCAGCGCGATCCCACCTTGGGATTGATCAGAAGGCCGTGCCTCCCAAGCTGCCCGAGGCCCGCGTCAACAGCTAACGGGATGCTCAGCGCCGTGTCGTTGGCCATGGGGATGGCGTTGTACCCCAGCCCTCGTATGAACTCAGCCGTCATCCAAAGGGTCGGCGCCATACGGGCGTATGCCAGCGTGCTGAGTCCCTCAGTAAGCAAGGCCGGCGCGTACTCCGTGCCGTCCATGTCCTTGCCCCACTCGTGGAGCATCACCACGACGTACTTCATCTCTTTGGGGATGACGCGGGTGCCATCTGCGAGCCGAATGGGCTTGTCGTGCTGTTCGTACCCAGGCTCATCGGAGAACCTGATGGGGTAGGCCTCCTTCGTCTCATCGTCGAAGTAGTGGGAATACACCCAGCGACGGTCCAGCTCAGCGAAGCCAACCTGGTCAGCTCCAAACATCTGGGCGGCATTCCGCACAATCTGCGAGGCCTGTTCAGGAGAGGTCTCAGGGCGACCCGTGGGCGAGGGCTCCATATCGGACTGCCATGCGTTGGCTGGCCTGTCCGACTGGTTCTTCGAGAAGTCCATGAGGTTTAGCAGCGAATCTGCCGCGTATTCCAGTCCCCACGCAGGCGCCTCGAATCCGGCGCGCCCCTTCTCGGTGAGTTGTCGCTGCTTGACCTTCAGCTTGTCCCGTTCAGCCTTGGAGCGGGCATCCCAGATCATCTGCGAGCCCATGTGGTCTCTCTGGTTGAACCGGACGTACGAGTCCTGCACATCGTACATTTCGGCGGCCGTGACGTGGCCGTTCGTTTCTGAGTCCTGTTCGGAGTGGGATTTGGTGAGCCGCCGCATTCCAAGCTTCATTGCACGAGTCCTCCTCCAGGGGCGTCACGTCACATGGTGGAGCCTGACCGGCTTTTTTGCAAATGTGGACTTGCGGGCCGCCAGGTACTTCGCGGAGGAAAAGTCGCTACTTGCCACGCAGCCGTCTGAGTTCCGCCTCAAGCTCGGCGGCGCGAGCCTCGGCGCTCCTGCGCGCGGCGGCTTCCTCATGTGCGCGGGCTTCGGCGGTCTTGGCACGAGCTTCAGCCGTCTCTGCACGTGCCTCAGATTCCTCGTGCGACCGGAGGTAGGTCTCCGTCTGTGGGTCGAAGAACCGCAGCATCCCTTCCTCCCAGCACACGTACAGCCCCAGCGACTCACTGTATCCTCGTAGACGACCTTCGCCCATCTCTTCGATGTCAATGGGCTGGTACACACCATCCACAAGACGGTCACCGGCAAGCGCAGCGTCGTGGTACTCACCGCCACTCGGATCGAACCGCCAGTACTCCAACACACCATATCGCTCGTAGTCCCGACGCTTCTCCGTGTAGTCCGCTCTCCCAGTGGTGGGTGATGCTACCTCCAGCACGAAGTCGGGAGCCTTGCCCTGGCGGTCTATCGCATACCCCCGCTGCTCCTCCACGAGATCACGGTCGCCACGCATTACCACCAGGTCCGGGATTCGCACGTCGCCTCGCACAGACACACTGGGACCGACCGGAACCTCGCTCGCCACCGTGACGTCAGGATCGCCAGCGTAGTGAATAGCGAGAGCTGTCACTATCGAGGTCTCGTAGAGGTGGAGCCAGTTCTGCATGTCGTCTCGCGGCGGATACTCCGGGAAGCGTTCCAGCCCTTCCTCTATCTGGGTGATCGCAGTCGTCTTACTGGTCATCGCGGTCCTCTCGTAACCAAGTGAGTTGAGGATTACCGACTGCGCACATTGTACCACCCGCGAGAGCGCGAACATGAGATACTCCAGATACTCTGGGATGATGAGACTGTGTCAGCTTGGTAGGTGAACACTTCACCCTCACCCCCGGATCAAGTCCGGGGCAGGCTCTAGCCCTCTCCCGTCAGGGGAGAGGGGGTTCTCGAACCTGCAAGGCAGCGCATACTAAACTGGCACAGTCTCAAGCTTGATTCGCAATTTGTTCCTGCCTGCACCTTGGGATACACTGGTGCAAGCCGCGTGGGCAGGCGACAGATTCTCGCGTTGCCCACATCCTGGAGGAGACCAAATGGCAAACGCCCCCTTGTTCCCAGTAACGGTCGTTGGGAGTTGGCCCCGATCCACTGAACTGGTCAGGGCCCTGCGCCGCAAGGAAGCCGGCGAGATCACCCTGGACGAATTCAACGCTCTGGCCGACGACGAAGTGCTGGCCTGCATCCGGGCTCAGGAGGAAGCCGGAGTAGACATCATCAGCGACGGGGAGCTGCGACGGGACAACTTCTACTCTTTCGTCACTGACAAGCTGGACGGAATGCGCCTGATGAAGGTGTCGGAAGTGATGGACTACTCCCGGGACCGCGCCCGAATGGAAGAGATGCTGCGGGCCCTCGACGTGCCGGCCTTTGCCATCAAGAGTCCCATCGCGGTTGACCGACTCGGAAAACGACAGGGCCTGGCCCTCGATGAGTTGGCCTTCCTGCGGGAACACACAGACCGGCAAATCAAGGTCCCTCTGCCCGGCCCCTACATGCTGACTCGCTCAAGCTGGTTCGAAGGCCTCTCCGACTCGGTGTACCCTTCCCCCGAAGACCTGGCCGCCGACGTGGTGGAGATCCTCCGGGAAGAGATAGTCGCTCTGCGTGACCTGGGCTGCGACTTTGTGCAGCTGGATGAGCCCATCCTCAGCCAGGTTGTGTTCGGCGAGGAAAGCACAGAGACCTTCATGTGCGCCGCTCTGCCCAACCGCCGGGACCCCACTGACGAACTGGAGTTTGCAGTGCGGCTGATGAACGAGACGCTAGAGGGAATCACAGGGATCAGGACCGGCGTGCACGTCTGTCGCGGCAACTGGAGCCGGCAGGAAGGCGTGCTGCTCTCGGGTAACTATGGGCCAATGCTTCCCTACCTCTCCCAGATGAACATCGACCAGCTGGTGCTGGAGTGCGCAACGCCCAGGGCCGGAGAGATGGAGGTGTTCAAGGAGTACAGGAACGAGAAGGAGATCGGCCTTGGAGTGGTGAACCCCAGGTCGGACGACATCGAATCGCCGGATCAGATTGTCGCCAGGGTCAAGGAGCTTCTTCAGTACTTCGACCCGGACAAGATATACCTCAACCCCGACTGCGGATTTGGCACCTTCGCCGAAAGAAACGTCAACACTCGCGAGATGGCCTTCAAGAAGATGCAGGCAATCTCAGCCGGCGCCGAACAGGTACGGGCTGAGTATCGGTAATGCCGGGGTTCAGAGTTCTCGCCGAATTAAGATCAATCGGCGTTCACAAAGGAGTTTGAAATGGCGGAAGAGAGAGACCTCAACGGGCTGCCCCGTGAAAAGCTGACAGAAGTCCTGGATTCCTTTCGTGACCCGGAAGTATTCAATGCGGTAACCGGGCCGTGGAAGTCGCGGGTGGTATGGCAGGACGGGATGCGGGCGCGCGCCTACATGCGGAATCACCAGGTCGACATGGACGAGCCGGGCGACCTGACCGCCACCGACGTCGCCGCCAGCGCCCACGAACAGCTGCTGTCGGCTGTCGGCAGCTGCATGACCGTCGGATTCGTGGTCAACGCAACCAAACAGGGAGTCCGCATTCATGACCTGGAAGTGGCCGTGGAAGG
This sequence comes from Dehalococcoidia bacterium, assembly GCA_965116415.1. GTDB lineage: Bacteria > Chloroflexota > Dehalococcoidia > Lucifugimonadales > UBA1123 > VXRN01. The sequence continues at coordinate 2,199,168 of OZ220693.1, read as the reverse complement.
CTACTTCGACAACATACGCAAGTGGGCCGGAGTAGAGGACGAGGGCAACCCCGGCTATGGCAGGATTTCGGCCAAGTGCTTCGTGCGCGCCGACGCGGACGAGGACACCCTGCAGGAAATCTGGCGATTGGCGGTGGAGGGCTCTCCCGTCACGCAGTCTGTTGCCAACCAGACCTCCGTCGAGACCGACTTTGAAATGGTTGGTTGATGGTCACGTTTGTTTCCGCGGACTGGGTTTCTGAACGTATCGACCAGCCGGGATACCTGATAATCGACCCCCGGTCGGCCATGCGCTACCTGATGGGCCATCTGAGAGGGGCGGTCAGCGTCCCTTTCAAGAAACTGCAGGGGGCGGATGGGCGTATCGGCCAGCCGGAGCAGCTTGCCGCCGCCTTTGGGGAAGCAGGGCTGGGCGACGGCGTTACCCCGGTGCTCTACGACCATCAGGATGGCCGCAACGCTGCAATGGCGGCCTGGGTCCTGGAATACCTGGGCCGCGACGACGTTCACGTGATGGACCTGCTGTTCGACGCCTGGAAGGAAGAGGGCCGGGAGGTCCTCTACCGCCCCGTCCCAACGGAGCCCAGAGCTTTTGTGCCTCGTCTCAACCCGTCGGTGCGGATTACGATGAACGACCTCGCCACCCGAGGCGGATCGAACCTCCTGGATACACGCACACGGGAAGAGTATCGCGGACAGACGGAGATGGACCATCGCCCCGGGCATATTCCCGGCGCCGTCAACCTGCCTCACTCCGAGATGTCCGGGACCGGAGGAAGACTGCTCATCGAGCCGGACCTGTTGAACCGGCGGCTGGCAGAAGTCGGCATCACGCCCGGCGATGAGGTCGTGGCATACTGTCGCAGCGGCGTCCGGGCTTCACTGGCCTACCTGTCCATGCAGCAGGCCGGGTACGACGTCCGACTCTACGACGGCTCCTACGCGGAGTGGATGGACAGCAGTCACCCAGTAGAAAAAGATGTCGTGCAAGGACATTGACCAGTCCCTGGCCTACGCTGCCTGGAGGCTGGAGGAGCGCGAAGTCCCCCTCTCAACTGCATGAGATAGTCAGCCCCACGTCCGACGTTCTGGACCTCTGGCGGCTCCGGACAGTGCAGACCTTCAGGCACGTCGCTGATTCCCGTCGTATGGACCCCATGGCGGTGACCGACCAGCACCTGCGGGTAAGAGACGTGGAGGGCCTGTGGATGGCCGAACGCCCCGCAGAGCGGACCGGAGCGGGGTAGGGCAACTTACCACGCGGCCTCCCTTCCATCAAAGATAAGGTCAAAGATAAGGTAGTCGACCGCATCCTTTCGCCAGCCTGGACATCAGCCGGTTCGTGTGCAAAGCCACATGGGACAAAGAGGGGGAAATGTCCCAAAGGGCAAGAATGGGAAGATCATTCCTGCGCTACTTCACTATGACTTATGAGGGACGTACAGGAACTGTGATCCTCAGTAATGACGAGTCCACTGGGTACAGATTCTTTCCCTAGCATGGCATTGAGTAATCGCCATGGTTGCAGGAAGTGTGTGTGGACCTCGATCAAGACGATGGTTCAAGGATTGGACGGTAGGTGGCTCCGGTACTAGGCATTCATGGCCCAAAAGCTGCGGCGATTACCGTCATGCATACGTCTTGAGTGTGCTAAAATAGCCCTGACTAGGTGTGGCAACTTCGTCAGGGCTATTTTGTTTGCGGAAGGGAATCCCCGCTGGTGCGGGGCACGGTCTTAAAAACCGAGGGATGTTGCCAGCATTGCGGTTCGACTCCGCTCCCTTCCGCTTAGTGTGAATCAAGTCCAGGTGGTCGAATGGTAAGACATCCGGTTGGCATCTCGGAAGACTACGGGTTCAAGTCCCGTCCTGGACTCTATTCACTAAAAGTATAGACGCTGAGGATTGTACGTCAATCTTGTCTCATGGCAGAAAATTACAACGCGTCGTATGGGGCATAGGGAGGCTAGCAACATGCAGGATAAGGCATTGATCAATGAGGTTCGTAAGAGGCTGACATTACTTGAGAACGAATATGAGGTGCTGGGGAAAGACTTGGAATCAACACGCGGGTTCCTAGCCATGCTTGAACGGAAGTCGGTCAATGCTGCCGGCACGCAGAAGCCGGGCACTCACGCGGACATTATCGGAAACATCGCTGCTGATATGCTGTCGCGGCTTCCGGTGATACACCGGAGGGAACTTCTTGACGAAGTCTTGGCTCGTGATGTTCATGTTGGCAGTGATGGAGACTCGCGCAAGCAGATGGCGAGCCTAAGTTCGATTTTGAGTCGAGACTCTAGGTTCACACCAATTCGAGAGCGACCGGGCTATTGGAGGCTGGCTATTCCAATCGACGAGATGGAGGTGGAGTCTGACGACTCAGGCGATACGCCACCGATGCTCAGACAGCTTGACGAGGTCAACTCACATCGGAAGGAAACAGGGCAATATCAAGAGCCAATTGCCTCGTAGCGGAGCACAAGAGTGCCAGACACCGAAGTCTGAGGACTAGCAGGAGATTAAGCACATGTCGAACAAGCCCTCTGCATTCGTCATTATGCCGCTCGATGAGGTGCTCAAACCCGTCTACGAACTACTAATCAGGCCTATCCTAGAAGAGGAGGGCTTTGCTGTTGAACGGGCAGACGACATAGAGAGCCAGCAGAATATTCTAAAGGACATCCTCAATAACATTAGGAGCAGTGATTTAATTGTCGCTGACCTTACAGACCTGAATCCCAATGTGTTTTATGAACTTGGCATCGCACATGCATTCAGGAGGAACGTGCTCCTCCTCACACAGACGATAGAAGAGGTTCCCTTTGACCTAAGACCTTACCGTCTCCTGGAGTACAGCACGCACTTTGCCAAGATTGAAGAGGCTAAAGAGAAGTTAAGGAGTTTTGCTCAACGATGCCGTGTAGGGAGCATTGATTTTGGAAGTCCTGTTACCGATTTTGTGCCCACCGATGACTTGGCACTTCAGGTTTCGACTGGTAATCCGCCGGATGTGAAGGACGTGTCATCGGAGCAAATCACTGAGGATGAGGAAGACGCACCAGGGTATTTCGACCATCAGATAGCTTTGCAAGAAGGCAATGAGCGCATCCTTGGAATTCTGGACACGTTTACGACGAACTTGCTGACCTTAACCCAGCATGTGGAGGGCGCTACTGCCGAGGTGAACTCAATTGGCTCTAATCCCACTACAACCTCAGCGCGAGCCGCACGCAGCCTATTTCGTCGTTTGGCTAAGAGAATAAGTGAATTTACCTTCACGCTCAGGAATGCCAACACAGAATACGGGGATATCCTCGAGGAAACTGAGGGTAGTCTGGAACACATAGTCGCTTTCCTACTCGAGAACCCATACACTTCAGAGTCTGAGTTGGACGACTTCTATAAGCTGCTAGAGAGCTTGGAACAACCCGCAGTAGAGGCAAAGGCTAGCTGCATATCCTTCGCCGATTCCATGACAAGTCTCCCAAAACTTGAAAGAAGACTTGACCGTGCTGTGACTTTAGGCAGTGACGAACTGAGAGTTATGGCTTCGAATATTGACCGGACCGCTGCTTCCATATCGCGAGCAAGACAGAGGATTGACCATTGACGAAAGTGGTCGGTTCCAGTTGACCGATTGAAGGTATCCGGTCAATCACTGCGATCGGCAGTGATCGTCTTTAGGACATTGATAGGACGACCTAGGGGGCCAACGGACAAGAAGAAGAGGACGCGGCGACACTCTCGTAGCCTTCGTTCACTCACCACCGGATCAGCAATAGCTGGAGGTACCCAATGTCAGACATCCAACTCTCTGCCAAAATTCAGGAAATCCTTTGCGTAGCTAGTTCTTCCGCGAGTGAGACGGGGCAGATCCAATTCTATGCCTCTCGATATATTGGTGCGGCTGAGTAACCTTGCATTGTTGGAGGGCAAACTCTTGGTAGCGCATTAATGTCCCACCGTGAGTATCAAGAATACTAGGAATCCGCGCGCGAACTTGTGAGTCCGCACCAGTTAGCTCAGCAGTCATCAGCATCAGCTCGAACCCTCGAACACGCTTTCGAGCTAACGGCTCTTGGATACCGAACAGCAGATACTCTCTGTGAGAATGATGACTAAGGAATGGCAGAAGAGCGGAAACAGCTAGAGAAAGCAATTGAGCCAATAGGACAAGGGTCGGCTTGTCGATTCCGGCTGACTGTTCTGACCGCATTCGCTCTCTCCGGAGTCGCTCTTCAAGGATTGGTGTGCTGGTATGCCTCTCAGTCGGCTGGGGAAGAGTGGCTCGCCCTGGAGATTCAGTTCTGGGCTTTGGTTGGTGGGACTTGGCTCTTGATCGTTGGTCTGCTTACGGCTCGAATGTGGCGGCGATTGAATGACTTACTTAGTGCAGGGATATTCGTCGACGAGTAAGCCAAGTCCTACTTGCTTTTAGCACTAAGCCGGATCCGGGACAATTCCGGCCGTTCTGTCCCACCAGATGAAGTGAATTAAAGCCAGCCAAGGTTCTTAAACTAGTCCGCCTCGATTCCAAATATGACAATCTCTCGGAGGAAATGAACCAAAGGAGGCTTCCTGATGTCAGCTTCCCACACCTGCCCTAACTGCCGGATTCTCAATCCGCCTGATGCTGTGGTGTGTGACTGTGGCTACGACTTTGGTGAGGATCGTATGCCCGTACAGTCTGAGCCTGAAAGATGGGAGGATCGGTCCTCTGTCGACAGCGTATTGGAACGCAACGCTGGCAAGATACTCATTGCTGCATTCTTGGTTCCGATGCCTGTTAACTGCATGGGCTCAGTTTCCGGCGAGATAGGGTTCTTCGTTGTAGGGAGTTTGATGTTCGTCGCCTTAGTGATTCTGTCAATCGTGGGATTCCAGTTGCGCCGAAGGCGATGACTGCTGCGACCCTGTCAGGAGACGACAGCCCGGCCATGATGTCGTCGTATCTCTCGCGGTCACCCGTATCGGCCAGCCGGAGCAGCTTGCCGCCGCCTTTGGGGAAGCAGGGCTGGGCGACGATGTCCGACTCTACGACGGCTCCTACGCGGAGTGGATGGACAGCAATTACTCAGTAGAGACATAGCTCCACTGGCCTGAGACCCTATTCTGTTGACGCAGGCCCGACCGGGGAGTGTCACGCGGGTTACGAATGAAGCAGGCGCGCGCGACTATGGCCCGTCCACGTAGTCCATCTCAGGATGCAGGTCCCACCTGTAGGTGTCGGGAGGGTCAACGGTCTCCGCCCATCCTCTCATAACCTGTTCGTCGCGTTGGGCCATCGCCATTTTACGAGTGACCTCTTCAGGGTCCCAACCATCCAGCACACGCGCAACGAGTTCATCTCTTATTGCACTGTAGGCCGGGACCTCCGCCAGGTCGTTCAACTCCTGGGGATCCTCGGCCAAATTGAAGAGCTGCGGCCTCATGCCGTGGTAGTAGTTCAGCTTCCACTCCTCGTAGCGGATCATCCGCTGTACCGACCCGTCGGGCGGCGAATGCACGTCGAACGGCAGACCTTCCCTCTGCGCATACATCACGAATTCGGAGTAGGCCACGTCCTCCCAGGACGTTCCCTCAGGGTCGTTCAGAAGACTGATCAGGCTCCGACCGTGTGAGCGCGGAAGCGAGGGCGAGCCAGTCGCCTCCAACATCGTTGCGTTCAGGTCGAACTGGTTTATCACTCGGTCGCACCGCCCTCCCTCAGGCAGAACGCCCGGCCAGGATACGATGGCAGGAACGCGCACCGAGTCTTCGTAGAAGGTCTGCTTCCACCAGAGGTCGTGTTCTCCCACCTGCTCTCCATGGTCCGTCGTGTAGATTACCAGCGTGTTGTCTTCAAACCCGTTTTGCCGAAGGGCGTCGAGCATCTCGCCAATCAGCGCGTCCGTCCGGGTTACGAGAGCCCAGTACGCCGTGCGGCAGCGCATTATCTCCTCCTCCGTCACCTCCTCTATGCCAGTCCTCTGTCTCCACCACTGGAAATATGGGTGGAGACGATCCGAATAGGGCTCGCGGATCCGGGGCATCGGCACCTTGCCGACGTACTCGTCGTAGTCTTCCTTGCGGGCCACGAAAGGCTGGTGTGGAAGCATCATTCCGACGGACAGGGAGAACGGCTCAACTTCGAAACCGGAACGCTTCCTGATGCCGAGCCTGTTTATGTAGTCCACCGTCGCCGCGGTCACGTACTCGTCGTGAACCTCGTACGCACTCTGGCCGTAGCCCGATTTTTCGAGCGCGACGCGCTGCGGTCCAGCGGTACCTTCGAGAACACCGTGGTCCACCGGATGGAGGCTGCCCATGTAGTTCGGGCTGTGGTCTCCCACATGGCGCTCGGCGAACCCATGAAGCTGGTCCTGGCCAACGAAGTGGAGACGGCCTATCTGCACAGGGCGATAGCCCGCCGCTCCCATAGCGTGGGCGTAGGTCGGGATCGCCGAGTTCAGTATCTGGGTGTTGCACCATACCTCGTTCTCGTAAGGGTATCGTCCTGTCAGAAGGGACATGCGTGACGGCACGCAAATGGGAGAGGCGCAGTAGGCGTTCGTGAGAACCGTGCCCCGGGCTGCGAGCGCGTCCAGGTTCGGAGTGCGGACGGTGTCGTCACCATAGCAGCCGGAGATGTTGGGATTGTGCTGGTCGGACTCAATGTAGAGGATGTTCGGGCGCTGGGAACCGCTCTGTGAATTGCCGTTGTCTGTCATGTGAGTAAGTCCTCCGGGTTAGTCAAGTCCCCACCCGATAGCGCAACTAAGTCAGACGGCGTCCGAACTAGATGGTCCTGACGCTGCCCCGAACGTAGTCTGCGTCGTCCGAAGCCAGGAATGCGATGACTGCTGCGACCCCGTCGGGAGACGACAGACCGGCCATGATGTCGTCGTACCTCTCTCGGTTACCTGTGTTGGCCAGCTGCTCTTCAGTAGCGCCGACCTTCAGAGGTGTATCCAGGCTCCCCGGCAGCACGTCGTTAACTCTGATGCCGTGCCTGGACAGGTGCCCGTCCAGCGTCATCGCCAGGCCGTGAGTGCCGCCCTTGCTGGCGCCGTAAGCGACGGACGAGCTTCCTCCCACTACACCGGCCCCCGACGACGTCAGTATGATCACGCCACTCTTCATGGGGATCATATGTCCCGCGACGTGCTTGACGACAATGTACGACCCTTTGAGATTGACCTCGATAACAGGATCCCAGATGGACTCGTCAACATGGGTCACCTCTAGTCCGGACCCCTTCAGAATGCCGGCCAGGTGTGCCAGAACGTCAATTCCTCCGCCCAGCCAGTCAACAGCTTCATCAACTCCGCTGCTGACCTCATGCTCCTCGGTCACGTCCACATGCCAGTATCGGGCATTGCCGCCGGAATCCTGAATCGTTCTGAGCGTGGACTCGGCATCGGAGTCATTGACGTCGAACAACGCGACGCGCCCGCCTTCCGAAGCAATTCGGATTGCGGTGGCTCGGCCTATGCCGGTTGATGCGCCTGTGACGATCACGCGCTTCCCACTAAGATTCGCCATGGTTATCTCCTGGTCTGAGACCTCTTCTGCGGGCAATCGGAGCGACTCCCGCGTCAGGTTCCCCGTTACACGCCCTCGGCGATTATGACGCTGGCGTTGGCGGATCTTGAGCGAATGCCCTTGATCTCGGTGTATTCCGGTGAGTTCAGCCAGGCCCGCGCCTGCTCAACGCTGTCGAACTCAATCACCACAAGACGGTCGGGGGTCCAGTCGCCGTCAGCCACCTCGGTAGCACCGCCGCGCACCAGGTATCTGCCGCCATGCGCCTCTACGGTCGCTCCGACCCGCTCCCGAAACTCGGCGAACGCCGACTCGTCCGTGATGTCGTCGTTTACTAGTACATATCCTGCCATTGCAAACACTCCTTAACGTTATTGAATGCATTTAACGCCCAAGCACGAGCGTGCATATACCTGAAACGAACTGGTCCTATCCTTCCACCTGTACAGTAACGATGTCTATACCGTGATACTTTCTGTGGCTCACCGAAGAGGCGTAGTGCCGCAGCAGTCGGAAGGAGATCTCGTGCTCCTCCGGGACCTCGGCCTGGTCGCTCAGGTGTGCCAGCCTGTCTTCGAGGTTCTGCTCGTCGAAGACCGCCATGAACTCAAGCTCCACCGTCTCGCCGGGGCGAGCGACGACTATGAGGCGCGGCACTGCGTCCGTGTCTGTGTCCTCACCGGACTGCAGCAGGCTCGACAGCGTCTCCTCACCCGCAGCGCGGAGCCGCCCGGTTGAAGCCTCGCTCCATCCGATTCGGGAGCCAAGCTCGGAGAGGAAGGTGTCCACCTTGGGCAGCGCGGATGACTCCAGGGTGACTTCCAGGCGTCGCCTCCGCTGGCTGGTGAGTTCGATGAACGCTGTCAACAGTATGGCGACAAGCACCCCGGCGGTCAGTCCGTTGTCGAGCGGCGTGCCCCACGTCCTGCCCAGCAGTTCAACAAGGATGTCCTGAGTCACAAGTCCCACTCCAACCGAGAGGGAGACCGCCACTACCATTACCCTGCGAGGGTCGAGTCCGTCCTGGAGGACTGTCCTCATGCCCTCGACGAAGAGAAGTCCCATAATCGGCAGCAGAAACGCTCCCGCGACGGGAGTCGGGACCGTGAGCAGAATGGCCGCCACCTTGGGCAGGAACGCCAGCACCAGCAGGATGATCCCTGCCACATACCCTACATTGCGAGCCGCGACTCCGGTGAGGTTGATGAGCGCCAGGCTGGTTGGCGAGTAAGCTATGGTGGGCAGTGTGCCCGCGACTCCGGACAGCAGCGTGCCCAGACCGTTGGTGTTGACCGAGCCCTGCACCAGACGGAAGTCGGTGGCCTGCGGGCTGTTCCGCGAGACCCGCTGGACTACGACGCTGTCGCTGCTCGTCTTGATTGCTCCCACCAGGCTCACGATCAGGAACACGGGCAGAAGGGCCCAGAAGTCCCCGGTTGGTGTCAGGTCGAGCCCCTGCCATGCCCCGAAATCAGGCAGGTCAAGCCAGGAGGCTTCAATCACCCGCCCCACATCGTAGATCCCAAAAAGCCCGGCCACCACGCAGCCGGATGCCATTCCGATGAGCGGCCCCCACAGTCTCAGGAGCCCCGTGGCTCGCATCGCCAGCATCGTTGCGACTACCAGCGTTACGACGGCCATGGCCGGACCGGCAGCCGGTGGCGCGCCCTCGGCCACGTCACCCAGCTTCCCGACTACGATGGACATTACCGTGACCGCTATCAGCATCAGTGCCGTGCCGGAGACGATCGGGCTGATGATGCGTCTAAGCAGCGGCAGCCACGCGGCAACCGCCAACTGGACCAGCGAGGCAACGACGACGAGACTCGCGAGCGTGGAGACCCCACCCAGCTCCAGGGCAAGAACGGAGATGGCTATGAAATGAGGACTGGCTCCTGTTATCAGGATGTGCCCGGCTCCGAACCGCCAGAGGCGACCCGCCTGGATAACGGTGATGACCCCGCCGATTAGCAGGGAGCACGTGATGCCCCACGAGATGTAGCTATCGCCCAGGCTGGCGGCCCGAAAGGCGATGGTCACGAACAGCACTGTATTCGCCAGGGCGATCGTCACACCCTGAAGGGCGACGCCAATGGATAGCAGGGTCGGGCACCGCTCATCCGCTTCGTAGCGGATGTTATCGCCTGCTCCTGCAACTCTCATACTGACTGTCCCGAACCGCTAATGTGTAGCCAAAGTACATATTAACCCAATTGATGGACGAGGGCTCTCGACTGAGACCAGTAGGAATGACCTGCCCGCTTAGGCACCAGTCTGCAGAACCTGAAATACAACGGCGGACTCAGCCCAGTGGGCCGGTCCGCCGTTGGTGGTTGCCTATGTGGTTCGGGCTTATGTGGTTACGTCAGGTGCTCCTAAATGAACGCGGTCATCTCTTCCAGGGTCTGCTGTGCAACGTCCGTGGAGAGGTCCGCCAGCAGGCCAGCGCCCTCCTCCTCGAAGATCGTCACGTCGATGCGCCCACCGGCGCTGCGATACTGGCTGATGAACTCGCCCAGGTCCGGACGCGGGTGAGACGCCTCGTAGTCCCGCGCCAGACACAGCGTGGGCGGCAGCTCCGTGCGCTCGCCAGCGGCCAGGATCCGCGCCGGAGCGCCTTCCGCCATCGCCTCCTCAGTCACCCAGTACATGTCGTGCATCGCCACGATGTTCGCGCCTATCGACGCGGGAGGCTTGACGTCCTCCCGAAGACCCTGAGCGTAGTGATAGCGACCCAGGGGATCGATCACCGGCGAGACCATTATCACGCAGCCCAGGGTGCCGTCCACGTCGGACGCGCCGTTGGTGAGCGACAGCGCCGCATAGCGCGAGTCGTTGGGCCTCATGCCCAGGCAACCAAGCACCAATGTCATAACTTGCCAAGGATGATCTCATATTCAGTAGGAAAGTTAGAGGTCAGACTAGGCTAAGTCGATCCCTAAGAGTAGTCGGCTCAATACGAATGTTTTCAACAGCCTCTCCCACCCTCTCAGGAATACACCAACACTTTTGTTGCCAACCAAACTGTTGGCATTCTATACTGTAACCAAATCAAGGATCAACTGGAGTTGGAACTGAGATGACGACACTACCTATGAGCAGCAACTGGGTCGATGGACATCGGTTCTTCAATCGCGAGGTGGAACTACAGTTGCTACGGGAGCGTGCGGTGAACGGCACGCATACGCTGCTGACCGCGCAGCGCCGGATGGGCAAGACGAGCTTGGTAAGAGAGTTGCTACGTCGATTGGATGAAGACGGAGAGTTCGCTACGGTATTCGTTGACCTGGAAGGGGCTATGGATGCCGCGGACGCAGTCGCCGAAATGGCCACACAGGCGCGCTCGCTTCTGGGCGTCCGGGATCGGACAACATCGTGGTTGAGAGATAGTGTTCGCGGCGTCCGCGACAATATTGAGGAACTAGGCATCTCCGAACTTCGCGTGAGGTTGCGCGCTAGTTTGGACGCTGGCAACTGGCAACGAATCGGGGACCAGGTTTTCGAGGACTTGGCGGCCAATGACCGACCAGTTGTCTTGGCTATCGACGAGTTGCCCGTATTGGTCAACCGCCTACTGAAGGGGCACGAGTACCGCGTCACCCGTGAACGCTTGGCGGTGACGGACGGTTTCATGGGCTGGTTGAGGAAGTGTTGCCAGAGCCACGATGGCAAGATCTGCTTGATCATCTCTGGCAGCGTCGGGCTGGAACCGGTTCTCAGCCAAGCCAGACTAAGTGCCCATGCAAATGTCTATACACCCTTTGACCTGAAGCCCTGGTCCCACGATGTTGCAGTGGAGTGTTTGATGGCGTTAGCTCGGGGACAGAGGGTAGGCCTTCCCGATGAGATACGGCGGGAAATGTGCCGTCGGCTACGCTGTTGCGTGCCACATCACGTGCAGCTGTTTTTCCACCACCTCTACGAGTACCTAGTCAGGGACCAGCGGAACGAGGCCACACTGGACGATGTGGATCAAGTGTATCGCCGGGACTTACTCAGCGTGAGGGGGCAAGCCAGTTTGGTTCACTACGAAGAACGCCTGAGGATGGTTCTGGGAGACGAGGATTATATCGATGCCTTAAGTCTTTTGTCAGAGGCCGTCGTAAACGGTGGACAGCTAACCCACAAGGTGATCGAACTATATCGTAACGAGGCAGCCGAAATGGGTAAAGACGATAGCGTCACTAACGTGTTGTATGTGCTTCAACATGATGGGTATCTCGAGGAATGCGAAGGCGGATACGCTTTCGTGTCGGGTCTGCTTGAGGACTGGTGGCGCGCCAGGCATGGTGAGAGTTTCACCTCAATAACCCTTCGGTAGATCAGAGTGGGAGGCTCGCCATGGTCGTCGGCCCAAAGAAGTACAATCCCGGTTTCCTCACCGACGATGAGATCGTGGCGTCGTTTTGCGTTAGAAATGCCGAGTTCGAGTCTCTTTTAGAATCTCTGCATGCTAGTAGTGATGGTAATTCCAATGCGCATTCCATCGTTATCGGTCCCCGGGGCAGTGGGAAGACCCACCTATTGTTGCGAGTGGCCGCTGAGATTCGCCGCGATGACCTACTGTCGAAGTTCTACCCGATCGTATTCCCTGAAGAGAGCTACGAGATTGCGACGGTCGGGGAATTCTGGCTCGAGTGCCTGAATCACTTGGCCGAGCAAGCCCCGGAAGTTGAGCGTGCCAATCTAAGGCTGTCCTACAGCGACCTGAGCGCTACAGGGGATGACCGGGATCTTGCGGGACGTTGCCTAGGAACCATTCTGGACTATGCGGATCGCCATGCGAAGCGACTGCTGCTGTTAGTGGAGAACCTAACCATGCTGTTCGCCGACATGGCGGATCCCGACGCCGGATGGCGATTGCGCCACACACTACAGACTGAGCCTCGCATTGTCCTGATTGGGAGTGCTACCAGCCGGTTTGACGAGATTGACCATCCTGACCACGCGCTGTATGACCTTTTCAAGGTAGTTACGTTGCCGGCACTCGACTCTGACGATTGCGACACCCTCTGGTCATCACTGTCAGGACAATCCAGAGGAAGTCAGCAGATCAGGCCACTCCAAATCCTAACTGGAGGGAACCTGCGTTTGATCTCAGTGGTAGCTGGATTCGAGAAAACGTACTCGTTCAAGGAACTCATGTCTAACCTATTGGACCTGGTCGATGAACATACCGAGTACTTCAAGAGCCACATTGAAGCTCTTCCGGCGCAAGAAAGACGAGTCTACCTCGCGTTGGCAAGATTGTGGAAACCAGCGACAGCCAAAGAGGTCGCTTCCCAAGCTCGCGTGAACGTCAACAAGTGCAGTGCCCAACTTAGACGGTTAGTCGACCGCGGCGCTGTGTCGATGGAGGACAGACCTAAACGGCGGCGAACGTACCACGTCGCCGAAAGGATGTACAACATCTACTACCTGTTGAGGCGTCCTGGCGCCGAGAGTCATATGGTGGGCGCGCTAGTGCGCTTCATGGGGAGCTACTATTCGCCGGACGAAATCGTGCAAATAGGTGTCGGAATGGCCGAGGGCTTGGACCGAAATGATCCACGGCTGAAGGAAATCCAAGCCACGGCGTTTCGACACTTGATTGCGTTGCCTGAACTGGGCAACCTGCTCATCGAGCTACTGACGCAGGATGCTGTGGTGAACGCATTTGGCTCCACCCAGTCACCTGAGATTCTTGAACCAATCGCGAAAGCGTTGATCGTCAAGGCGAAAGCCATGGAATCAGAGCAACGCTTGGACGAGGCGCTCGGTCTTTGCGAAGAAGCTATCCGTGTAGCAGGTGACGACGAGGACTTGACCGTCACTAGGGGTGTAGCGACGTTAAAGAAGATCAGTTTGATGAGGAAGCTGGACCGGAACGACGAAGCTATCGAAGCAGTAGCTGGCAGCTTCTTTGACCGTGACCAAACCCTTAGCGTCACCACGGCGGACGCAATAGTCAAAACAGACTTGGGTGTTGATGACATCTCAGTGCATCCTGGTGGAATCGCTTTACGAGCCTTAACCTTGCTCATTTTTGGGAATGTCGAGGCTGCAATCTGTGATACCCATACCGTGTTAACGCGTCTTGGAAGCTGTATTGAGGATAGTGACCGCCAATTGCGCATGCTAACGATCGTGATGAACGGACTGTTGCTGGCGACACAGGGTTGTACTATTGGGAAGGATTATGCAGAGCAGTTGCTCTACGACGTAGGGGAACAAGGTCTCACTGTGTTACCCACCGAAGCCATATACATCCTGCTCCAATACCTTGCAACAATTGAACCGGCCGAAGGATTGTCACTGATCGAGAGTACCGGTGCGATTGAGCCATTTCAGCCGATCGTGGTGGCGTTGCATAGAGAACTTGGCCAAGACCCACAGGTGTCACCTGAACTTGATGAAGTATCCAAGGATGTTCGAAATACCCTTACTCAGATTAGGAAAATTCTCGACTCTGTTACCAATTGAATTTGCGCGGCACACAGTCGTTGTTTGTCTCTGTTGTCTGGGCTGATCTGGTTACGCCAGGTGCTCCTCGATGAAGGCGGTCATCTCTTCGAGGGTCTGCTGTGCGACGTCCGTGGAGAGGTCCGCCAGCAGGCCTGCGCCCTCCTCCTCGAAGATCGTCACGTCGATACGCCCACCGGCCTTGCGGTACTGGCTGATGAACTCGTCCAGGTCCGGCCGCGGGTGAGACGCCTCGTAGTCCCGCGCCAGGCACAGCGTGGGCGGCAGCTCCGTGCGCTCGCCGGCGGCCAGGATTCGCGCCGGAGCGCCCTCCGCCATCGCCTCCTCAGTCACCCAGTACATGTCGTGCATCGCCACGGTGTTCGCGCCTATCGACGCGGGAGGCTTGACGTCCTCCCGAAGACCCTGAGCGTAGTGATAGCGACCCAGGGGATCGATCACCGGCGAGACCATGATCACGCAGCCCAGCGTGCCGTCCACGTCGGACGCGCCGTTGGTGAGCGACAGCGCCGCATAGCGCGAGTCGTTGGGCCTCATGCCCAGCAGCATGGCCTGGTGAGCGCCGCTCGAGGTGCCCATCGCGCCGACCTTCTCCGAGATTCCGTTCCAGCTTTCCGCGTTGGCCTTGGCCCAGCGGACTCCATAGTGGATGTCGGCCAGCGAGGCGGGATACGACGCCTCCGGCGGCACGCGGAAGTCCAGCGCCGCCACGATGACGCCGTTCTCAGCCAGCGCTTCGTTGGCGACGTTGCCGTTCTCACGGGTGCCGTTCACCCACGCGCCGCCGTGCAGCTCGACCATCACCGGGAACGGCCCATCGCCCTGGGGCCTGAAGAGCCGCGCCAGGAAGGGCTTGTCACCGTGTCGCAGGTATTCTACGTCTTCGACTTTGACTTCATAGGTGGTCCGTGTGCTTGACGTCATGCCTCACTCCTTCTCGCCAGTTAGCTTTATGTCTGGATAAGCCTAGATTAGAGTTCAGGGGCCACGCCGTCAATCGGCAGTTGCAGATCACGCTGGGCCGTCCCTCGACGATCACGGGGAAAACCCTGATACGAAAGCCGCCGCCGTAATATAATCCGGCCATATTCAGCAAGGAGACCGATGCTCATGACGCTCCAACTCACGGACTTTAGGGTACGAAACCGTCCTCCTGTCTCCGGCCGAAGGCTGGTTGCTGAGGTGCTATGAAGAGCGCTCGCGAGTTGAAGTCGCCGAGACGCGAGCCGATTCTGGCAAGGAATCCACTTAGCAGATTCGAGCCGCTGAGTATATAATCTCGCCAGTACGCCCCGCGATTAGATGCTCTCTGGCAGGAGCGGCCCTATGTCCCTGGTGAAGATCGGCACGTTGCTGTTGATTTCGGCAGTGGTCGCCTGCATTCTCTTTGTAGTAATTGCCCTCGCGACTGCTACGCCTGAACCGGACGCTCCGTTCAACTTCTGGCAGATACTGGGCACACTATTACTGATCTACTGGCTTGGCGCAGCGGTCGCCGGCGCCATTCTACTCCTGATCAACCTCTTCAGATCAGGCGGGAGAAGCTTCGCCGGCATCTGGCCTCCATCCAGGTGGGCTGTCGAGTCAAGTCCTGCGGACTCAGATCGTCCGACTGGGAGTCGTGTCGATCGTAGGCCGAGTGCCAGGCCCGGTGCAGGTAGCAATACTATGGGGGCATCGGCAGGAAGGAATACGACCGAGACTGCGCCGGGAGACACTGGCAGGCCGGGCTCAGTTCGTGACAGCGTGTTCTGCAGCAATTGCGGCGCTCAGAACAGCCGTGGGCAGAGATTCTGCAACTCGTGTGAGAGTACCCTGCCGGGCTAGACGATGCGCGAAATACGAGCGCTGACCTGCCCGTCAAGGAGGTTCGAATTGGGCCCGCGTGAAAGTGACCGATCTCCAGGAAGCGACGTGCTGCCTCTTGAGGATCTGGTGGGCTTCACTGAGAATCCGGAACCCAGGTGCCCCTGCGTCCTCCTCCTGGACACATCCGAGTCCATGTCGGTGCCCGTGTCTCTGGTACCCGTTGAGTTGAAATCAGAATCTGTCGTCGACGGCGTCGTAGTTGGCGTGCCGCTGGGAAGGGTGTCGAAGGAGGACACCGTCGTTCCGATTGATGAGTTGAACGATGGCATTGAGGACTACAGGAAAGCGGTAGAAGAAGACCCGCTCGCCTCCCTCCGGGTTGAGACTGCCATAGTGACCTTTGACAGTCGTGTCACGGTAGTGCAGGACTTCGCGACTGTTGACCAGATGTCACCGACCCGGCTCAGGGCCTCCGGCGGGACGAGCATGGCAAAGGGGATCAGTGAGGCGCTCGACCTTCTTGAACGCCGCAAGCAGGCGTACCGTGAATCGGGCGTACCCTACTACAGGCCCTGGCTGGTGTTGATAACGGACGGCGAGTCCACGGATAGCCTGGAAGAGATGTCTGCGGCAGCCGACAATATCCGGCGCGCCGAGGTTGACAAGCGCCTGGCCTTCTTCTGCGTTGGTGTTGAGGGCGCCGACATGGCTGAACTGGACCGTCTCACGCCCAGGGGAGCCATGCCTCTGAAGGACTACGAGTTCAGGGAGTTCTTCAGGTGGCTATCAGCTTCGTTGTCAACTGTCTCGTCCTCGCGTATCGACGAGGAGGTCAATCTCCCCGACGTTTCGGGATGGGCCAGACTGTAAAAATAGCCACATTTGGCCAGTATTCTCACGAGAGACCGCTATGTGAATGCGAGTATTGAGGCTATGAATCGCGTATGATAGCGTGAAGCCCACAGCATGGAGCCGCAATCTGGACCGGGAGGAGTGTGATGGTGATTCCTAGTGACGATGACCGGATGCCGGGAGGCGACGACCTCAACCTGGAAGACATGGTTGAGTTCACCGACAATCCCGAGCCCAGGTGTGCGTGCGTTCTGCTCCTGGACACATCCGGGTCTATGCACGGTCCTCCAATTCAGGCATTGAACGAAGGAATCCGCGCGTTCAAGACGGAGCTCGAAGGCGACTCGCTGGCGTCTCTCCGTGTGGAGACCGCGATAGTCAGTTTTGACAGCTCTGTCCAGCTGGTGCAGGACTTTGCAACCGTCGACGCCCTGGCAACCCCGGAGCTTGACGCACGGGGAGCGACCAGCACTGCTACAGCAGTCAACTTCGCGATCGACAGGGTGGAGGAGCGCAAGCAGTCATACAGGGACGCCGGCGTGCCGTACTATCGTCCCTGGATCGTCCTGATCACAGACGGCGCCTCCACTGAAAGCAGGCAGGAGATGGACGCCGCCTCCGAGCGTGTACGCCAGGCAGAGGAAGCAAAGCAGCTTGCGTTCTTCAGTGTAGGTGTGCAGGGTGCGGACATGGAAGAACTGGACCGCATGGGCACGCGGGGCGCGCTTCCGCTCGACGGTATGGCATTCCGAGAGTTCTTCGTATGGCTCTCCGGCTCGATGACTCGCGTCTCGTCGTCAAGGGTGGACGATGAGATTGACCTCCCTGACGTGTCAGGTTGGGCAAAGTTGTGACGACATGTGCCGTTTCACTGGGCAGCGACTCCTGGCATGTCAGCAGGGCCTCAGTAACGGGCACGAGTCACATCAGGGCCGGTCTTCCATGCCAGGACAGTTCCAATCACCATGTCGCCGGTGACGTTCTGATAGCTGCGGTCGCGGATGGTGCAGGTTCTGCAGCGAAGTCGGATGTCGGATCATCGCTTGCAGCCGAGGTGAGCGTCCGTACTGCCGAGCTCCTACTTCAGGAGACGCATGACCACTCTCCCCACCCAATCCATGCGACTTGCCTGAAGCGCGTCGTCTACGGCGCTGTAGAGCAAACGCGTCGGGAACTGCACCATGAAGCGAAGTGCCTCGACGTCGATGTAAGAGAACTGGCCACGACCCTGTTGCTCATGGTCCATACGCAGAACATTCTGGCTGCCGGGCAAATTGGGGATGGCGCAATGGTCGTGTCGGAAGGCGCCGGCGATTACGTGACATTCATCACACCCCAGCGCGGGGAGTACGCGAATCAGACCAACTTCGTGACCTCGCCGGAAGCCATGTCCAGGCTCGATATCAGGATTGAGCAGATAGGAAATGGTCTCTCACGGCTCGCCATGTTCACGGACGGACTTCAGAACCTTGTGCTGCGTGCCGCCGATGACAGCCCACACGCGCCGTTTTTCGATCCGGTCTTTGCCTGGATGGGGTCTCAGCCTGGGTCGGTCGACACCGACCAAAAGCTGGCAGCGTTCCTTAAGTCCCCCAGGGTGACCAGCCGGGCCGACGACGACCTCACCCTGCTTCTGGCGGCGTTCAGGGAGTAACGGGTGCAGGGCGCCCGATCACGCATACTGTACCGCCGTTCCAATGGGCAGCCGTCGCCCATACGCGACGAGAACCTCCTCGGCTCCGGCGGAGAGGGGTCGATCTACGCTCTCGATCAACTCCCGGACCTTGTAGCAAAGGTCTATCACAGTCCTGGGGGAGAGACCGGCGCAAAGCTGGCGCTGATGGTGGACAACCCCCCGACCATGCCCGAGCGAGAGAGCCACGTGTCCATTGCGTGGCCTCTCGATACACTTCACAGCTCACTGCCTGCCAGGCCCGACAACACCGTTGGGTTCCTGATGCACCGTATAAGCTCCATGCAGCCGGTGAGCCAGTGTTACAACCCGGCGGCGAGAAAACGAAACTTCCCCCATTTCACCTACAGACACCTGTGTGCGGTAGCCATCAACATCGCCATTGCCGTAAATGCCGTTCATGGTCGCAACTACGTAATCGGTGACATAAACGAGTCGAACATCCTGGTCGACGACCGTGGCCTGGTCACGCTCATCGACACCGATTCATTTCAGGTGATCGATCCAAACGATGGGACAATCTACAGAAGCCCGGTCGGTAAGCCCGAGTACACGCCTCCCGAGTTGCAGGGACACAGGTTCGACTCCGTGGACCGCAATCAGTACCACGACCGGTTCGGCCTGGGGGTGATTGTATTCCAGCTACTGATGGAGGGTCGCCATCCCTATGCCGGCAGGTTCACAGGACAGGGGGAGCCACCCGCTATCGAGGACAACATCGCGAGTGGACACTTCCTCTATAGCGAGAGCAGGGCTGTCCCACTGGTTGAAGGGCCCGGATACCTGCCCTGGCAGACGGTTGACGGGTCGATAGCAGAGCTGTTCAGGCTGTGCTTCGACAGGGGACACGATAACCAGATTGTCAGGCCGACGGCGTTCCAGTGGGAGGAGGCAATCGCGCAGGCCGTCGGCTCGTTCGCTACCTGCACGCGAAACTCCTGTCACCAGTACTTTGGCCACAACTCCGCCTGCCCATGGTGCAATCGTCGTGACATGCTGCGGGGGCGTGACCCGTTCCCGGAGACATCCGGCCCGGAACCTCTACTCATGCGGACCGCAGCAGCGGGGCCTCCTCCAGCCGGACGCGCGCCGCCTCCGCCACAACCACAGCCGAGACCCCCTCCACCAGCGCAGCCAGCGCGGCCTCAGCCTCGGGCCACCGTACAGCAGCCGTCCTCCCCACGCGGAATTCCCATGCCGTCTAACGCCAGGTCAACCTGGGCGGTACTGCTTCTGATAGTTCTGGGGTTCAGCCTTGTTAGCTGGGGCGTCGCGAGCCTCGTCAATTTCCTGGAGTCAGACCCTTTCGGATCTGATGGCCCACCGTCCACCGCGAATAGTCTCCCACCGAGGTTACCTTTACCACCCACTTCTGTGCCTACCACTGGACCGGCAGTCGCCATGCTACCACCCACGGAAACACCGACTCCGATTCCAACGGTCAGCCCATCACCAACGATCACGCCTTCTTCTCCGGCTCCGACATCGACGACCCTCGCAGCTTCTCCGCATTCACCTGTCCCCAAACCATCGCCCATACCCACGCCTCCTTCCCCGACTCCAACACCGATTCCCCCGGTGCTTCCTCATCCGACTGCGACCCCAACCACCGTGCCTACTCCAACCCGCGAGCCAATACCTGTGAAGCCAGACCTGACCCTGGACGTGGCCTCGTTTGCGTGGCGACCTGAGAGGCCCTCAGTTGGAGACCCGGTCACATTCTCCATCTCAGTCAGGAATCACGGAGGCCACGCCGCTCCGTCAAGGCTCGGATACCGCATCTACTCAGTTGCAAATCACGTTGAACCTGTATCCGAAGGGAACATCAATGTTCCGGACATTCCGGCAGGCGACCACGTCGAAGTCAGCTTAGATTGGACGGCCGAAGCTGGTCACCACACCCTCGAGATCGATGTTGACGTAACTGACCAGCTGGAGGAGACTGCGGAGACCAACAACGCTGCGACGAATCTTCTCTATGACGGCACCGCCCTTGCCGACCTCGTTGTAAGGAGCATCGCCTGGACTCCCGAGTCTCCCGAGCTGGGGGACCCTGTCACATTCTCAGTGACGATCAATAACCAGGGAGAGGGACGCGCTGCACCTTCCAGGGCTCAGCTGTACCTAAGCAACGATCTTCTTGGGGAAGCAGACCTTCGGGTAGTCCCATCCGGTGAGTCTGAAACTTTGACCTTCGAGTGGACTGCAAAGGCAGGCACAAGCACCCTGATGGTGTTGGCTGATTCCGACCTGGAGATTGCCGAAACCGACGAGGGCAACAACGAACTCACAATGCCCTACCACGCAACCATCTTCGTCGACCTGACTGTGCAAGAAATCAACTGGGAGCCTCCAAGCCCGTCGGTGGGAGACGATGTCACCTTCTCCGTGGTCGTCCAGAATCAGGGCACCCTCGACGCGGCCGAGTCTACTGTAGAGCTATCAGGACTCCCGACAGATGGCGCAGAATTCGTCGGTGAGGTCCAGTTGGTCGCCATCCCGGCAGGAGGCTGGACAACTACCACTTTCCCTTGGCGTGCCCAAGCAGGGGCATTTGCGCTTACTGCATACGCTGACGCTCAGCAGGAAATCATCGAAAGCAATGAGGACAACAATAAACTAGAAGCTCCCTACGACGCGACTGCACTTGCCGACCTGGTTGCGACGGACATCAACTGGAACCCCGTCAGCCCAGCAATCGGCGAGGCAGTAGACATAGCCGTTCACATAGAGAACCGGGGCGACGGCACTTCGCTGCCAACCAACGTAAGGCTATACGTAGACGAAGCCCAGTATGGTGAAGACGTGGCGCTCCCCGGGCTTTCCTCTATGAACTCACGCTCGGTGAAATTCACCTGGACCGCCGAGCCAGGCAGACACGCTTTTCGATCTCACGTGGACCATGGCGAACTCGTCGTTGAGACCGACGAGACAAACAATGGTTCTGAGACATTCGTGTATGACGACACGCGAGTTGCGGATCTGAGGGTGCGATCGGTTGACTGGCGACCTGAGAATCCGTCTGTGGGGGACACTGTTACCTTCACAGCCACGGTTGAGAACCGGGGCGACGCGTCAGCACGCGACTTCCATGTGAGCTTCAGGGACACATCAAGCGTATGGCCGCCCATCGAAAGGGTGGTCTCCGTCAATATCGGCGCCGGTCAGTCGACCACCGTTAATTTCGACTGGCCTGCAGATGCTGATCCCCACCAGTTTGAGATAGTTACCGACTCCCGCGCAGAGGTGACCGAGTCCAATGAGGACAACAACGACTTTACGATCGACTACGCCGCGACCGTCGCCGCAGACCTGGTTGTCACCCGTGTTTCTGCAAGTCCCCGAAGACCATCTGTCGACGAGGCAACGACCGTAAATGTGTCCATCAGAAATGAAGGCCAGGGTAGAGCAGCCCCGTTTATCGTAACTCTCATCGTCGCAGGGCCCGATGGTGTGTCGAGAGATACAAACAGGAGAGTAGACGAGCTTGCAGCTGGTGCGACCAGGTCGCTGGAGTTCCCATGGACAGCCAGGGCCGGTGCTCACACCTTCACTGCAAGAGCCGACTCGCGAGGGGCGATCACCGAAACTGACGAGTCCAACAACGTACTGGAGGAGACGGTAGTAACCGCGCTGTCCGACCTTAGAGTGACCGAAGTCCACTTCGACAGGCCCAATCCGTCCGCAGGAGACAGTGTCGAGGTGGGAGTAAGGATTGAGAACGGCGGCCGAGGGGGCTCGAGGCGATTCACCGCCGCACTGTACATAGGCGGGGTTGATGAGCCTTACGACACGACCAGAATAGGTTCACTGGAACCAAACACGTCAGTGTACATCGAATTCACCACCTGGCCGGCCGTGGAAGGCTGCCACAGTCTGTTCGTGATCGTCGATGAGGGCGACGACGTACCTGAAGAAGACGAAGGCAACAATCGCTCTCAGCAGTTTGAGCTCTGCGCCAGTGGAGGCCAGTAGCTCATGCCGTGATACGACGAGGACTCGGGCGGCCTGGAACCCAGTTTGGTTATTGGTCCGCATCGTGTCACAACGGACGTCCATCAGCTACAGACATGCACCAGAAAAGGAGAAGAGACTATGAGAAGCACAGTGGAATTTGCCCCGAGCTTTTCCCTGCTCACAGTGGAGCTGAACCGGGGAGAAACTATCAAGGCTGAGGTGGGTTCCATGGTGGCCCAGCAGGGGGTGTCGCTGGGAACGGGACTGGGTGGTGGACTACTGGCCGGCCTGAAACGCATGGTGGTGGGGGAGTCGATCTTCCTGAACACCTTCAGGGGAGATAGCCCGGGTGCCTGGGTGAGCCTCGCTCCAGCGACTCCCGGCGATATCCGGTCGTTTCAACTGGGTCCGGGCGACAACCTGTTCATCCAGAACGGCGCATTCCTCGCATGTACCGGCGACGTTCAGACTGACGTAAAGTTCCAGGGGCTGCGAGGCCTGCTGGGCGGGGAGTCCCTGTTCTTCATTCGCACTCACTCGGGGCGCGGAAGTGGCACGGTCTTCTATAACTCATACGGCGCGGTGAAGGAGCTGACAGTAAGTCCAGGGGACGATCTATCCGTCGACACCGGTCACCTGGTGGCCTTCACAGACGGTGTAAGCTACAGGATCGGGAAGGTAGGTGGACTCAGATCGCTGATAGCTGGTGGCGAGGGGCTGGTCATGAGATTCCGCGGGAGCGGTCGTGTCTGGGTGCAGACCAGAAACCTGGTATCTCTCGCAGAGAAACTGTTCCCGTTCCTGCCAATAACAGAGGAGGAATAACCCCCAATCGATCGAGAACGTCATGAATAGCTAGCAGAGAGCTAAGTGCCTGGACAGTTAAGAGAAATCCGTAGGGCGCCCATCCACAGGTGTCGTTTCTCACCCCTTAAGCAGACTCGCTGAGGCCTGGTCGGCCCCGTGACGTTGTGCAACAGCACTGGTAATATCGATGGAGTCCCCGTCACATACTGGACCGAGATGGCCGTTTTCACGAACTTCTCACATCTTGACGGTCCAGGAAGACCAAAAGTAACGCGCTCACTGTGTCGATGGAGCAGCCGGCACAGGAGCCGCGGACCGGTGCGCCCTGCTCAGATCTCTGCCCCACACTGCCGGGCTTTATCGCCACTTCTTGACCAACCCCAATCAAGCTCAGGAGCCATGCCATGGTACTTCCACAGTTGACATTCGACCTGATGGACGCACTCGATATCATAGGCCCCCTGGCACTAATCATTGGGGGTATAACTCTCTACGGCGTCTTCGTGTTCAACTTCTACAGGTTCGTTGCGCGCAGGGACATAATCACCCTGGACCTCCAGAGGCATAACCAGGCCACACATCCAACGACCAGGAAGGCGCTCTCCGTGGTGTTCTACGTTATCCGCTTCCTGGTGATCTACCCGGTCTTCGTTTTCTTCTGGTTCTGCGTGATGGCCGGTCTGTTGTACGTGCTGAGCAGGAATCAGAGCGTCGACACCGTGATGCTCGTGGGGATGGGAGTGGTCGGCGCCATCAGGGTATCTTCCTACTACACGGAGGCCCTCTCGACCGACATCGCCAAGATTCTTCCATTCGCGTTGCTGGGCACCATGATCGTCGACAGCTCGGTCACCCGTATCTTTGAGTCGACGGAAGGTGTGCAGGATGCCACTCTCAGCTGGGAGACGGCCATCTACTACCTGGTTGCCGTTGTCGCCCTGGAGGCCGTGCTCAGGCTGGTAACAGGGATCATCCGCCTTCTGAGACCCAGCTCGACGTCAGACGATCTCAAGGTGAATGCCGAGACTGCCCAGCCCGAGTCTGCGGCGCCGCAGCAGGATCGCGAGGTGTTGCAGACTTCGCCAGAGTCACCGGCACCAAGCCCGGTTGCAGCTGCCGCAGCGCCAGGCCCCAACGGGAGGACGGTAATCCGCCCGAGGTCATAGCAAGTTGCCTGACCGGGGAGACCGTCAATGGACAGCCGCAGCGAGGAGGGCGCCATGCAGGACCGGATTTCGACACACTCGGAGCTCTGCGACGAACACGACAGGGCGGGCGAGAACTTTGCGGCGATCAGAGCCGTGACTCTGTCAGCCTTCGAGGACCTTCTGAACGTCGACGACAGGGCCAGGCGCGTCCTCTCAGACACCGGCATGGAATCTCCGCCGCCCAGGGACGTCGTGGAAGTAGACTGGTTCAGCGATGAGATGACTCACAGGGACCAGAGAGTCAGCGAAGGCAGGATCTCCGGCTGGTGGGTCAGCGCAGGAGTCGCAGCCCTGGTGGGAGCGGTACTGGCCCTGCTGGGGGGTTTTGCAGTTACGGGATTCGGCGGAGTGCCGGACGGCGCCTTCAAGTGGGTCGGCGTCGTTTCAGTCTCGTTGGGAGGGTTCGAGCTTGCGCTCGCCCCGGTGTATCTCAGCATTATCTGCCTGGCAGTTGGCGTGATCCTGTTCGTGGTGGCCGCGCTGCTTCGTCGGCGCATGAGGCGGCGGACAGCGCGTGCAGTGGCCGATGCCGACAGCACCATGAAAGAGGCCATGGACCGCATGGAAGCCAACGGTACGAGATTGCGGGAGCTCGCCAACAGCGCAAAGGAGAGGTCGGAGGAGCTTTCCCGCGCAACCGGCGCGATCCAGGCGAACATGAACCAGGTAACCGCCGACCGGATCTACAGGGGCCTGCGTGAAGCCGCAAAACTGTATTCGACCCTCCAGGACCCCATTCCCCATGCGCACCTGTACATAGGAAGACCCAGTCCTCTGGCCGCCCTCAGCTCCATAGAGACGACCCCGACCAGCGTCACCGTCGCCTGGGAAGACCCGGACCTCGGCGCATCGAGCATAGAGGGCTATCAAGTCCGCCAGGCAGGGGGCCTTTTCAGGAGGGGGAGGTACCTCTCTACCGTGGAGGAGACACAGTTCGTTCACACCGAACTCAAGACCGGGAAGACCTACACCTACAGGATCATCCCGTTCAACAGCATCGGCGAGGCGACTTCCAACAGAAAGTTCCAGGCCAGGACCCAGTAGGCCTGCCCTCGCAGCGCGAGCCGGCAGGTGGGGCCTGCTTTCGACAGCATGCGTGAGCGTGGCTCCTCGATGGTCGACAGACTACGCAGAAGAACGCCAGAAGCATCTGAAGAGGCAGCCATGAACCCGCAAGGGTGTGATCTCCACGCTCCCCGGCAGTCGACAGAAGAGCGGCCCTGATTCCGGGAAGGTTGCACCGATTCTAATTGACAGCCATAGACATTCGTGCCACTAATAGAGGGTCTGGATAACGACCCTGCCACGGTCCGACCAGTGGATACGTAGATGATAGGTTTCCTGTTACCCAAACCATCCCTCTCTGATCAGGACGTCGAGAGGGGCATGAAGTGGCTGACCTGGGAAGGCGCAGCCACGATGGGGTACAGCAGCATCACGGAGAGCGGGTTTCTTACCGCGTACGCTCTGCTGATGGGGGCCAACAACTTTCAGATCGGCTTCCTGGCTGCGCTGCCGTTCCTGATCCAGCCCACCCAGCTGTTCATGATCGCGGCAGTCCAGCGTCTGAAGATTCGAAAGGCGCTCTCTGTGATCACGTGGATGGGAGCGCAGGCGACCTGGATACCCATCGCCCTGATTCCCTTCTTCTTTGGAGGACTGAACGCGCTGTCGATTTCGGCGCTGCTGGGACTGGTGTCCCTCCGCAGTCTGCTGGCAGCGGCCCGCAACGCCAACTACAACAGCTGGGTGCGCGACCTGGTGCCCGCAAACAGGCTGGGCAGCTTCTTTTCGAGACGCCTGACCCTCGCAACGCTCGCTTCGGTGCTCTTCGGCCTGTCTGCTTCGTTCTTCGTGGACTACTGGAAGAGTCAGAACCCAGGCGACGCCCAGGTGTACGGCTACACGATCGTCCTACTGGTCGGAGCGGTCTTCCTGGGAATAGCCGGTCCGGTATTCCTGTCACTCGTCCCCGAGCCGAAGATGAACGTCCCGGAGGGACGGAGACCATCACTGGCCGACAACATAGTGATGCCCATGAGAGACGCCAACTTCAGGCATCTGATGAAGTTCCTGTTCCTCAGGGGTTTCACCGCGAACCTCGCGGTGCCGTTCTTCGCCGTGTACATGCTGGAGCGAATAGGGCTGTCGCTCACCGCCGTGGTTGCGCTCACGGTGATCAGCCAGGTCTTCAACGTGATGTTCCTGCGGGTATGGGGGCCGATGGCCGACCGGCTGGGAAGCAGGGTAGTCCTGTCCGTGTGCAACTCGCTGCTGCTGCTCGTCATATTCGGCTGGATCTTCACGACGATGCCCGAGAGGTACACGCTGACGATTCCCCTGCTAGTGGTCCTTCACGCCTTTGCCGGGATTGCGATGGCGGGTATCAACGTCACCACCGGAGCTATAGGCATGAAGCTCGCTCCAAGGGGGAACGCCGCGCCGTTCCTGGCCGGCGCGTCGCTCGCCACCAACCTGGGAGCAGGCCTCGCGCCGCTCGTGGGCGGGAGGTTCGCGGACTTCTTCAGCGTGCGCGCGTTCAGCATCAGCTTCGAGTGGCTCGACCCCAACGGAGTGACGGGACTGCCGGGGCTCGTGTTCACGGGTTACGACTTCCTTTTCGTCGTTTCGTTCGTGCTGGGCCTGATCGCGTCGAATACTCTCACCACCATCACAGAAGAGGGCGAGGCTGACCGCGAAACGGTGATGGAGGAACTGACGGCGGGCTCAGCCGACGTGACACGAGCGGTGAGTTCGATCCCCGGGCTGAGGACAGCCGCCAACCTGCCGTACAACTACCTCAGGCACGTCCCGGGGGTGGACGTTGCGGTTGGGGTGACAGCCTACCAGCTGGCGTCTTCCACAAGGGCTGCCACAACCGCCGTGGGGAGGGGAGCCTCTTCGGCGGAGGCCATAGCCAGGACCGTGTCCGCAACGGTGCGAAGCGCGACCGGGGAGGTCGCGCACATGGGAGAGGTGGGAGCGGAGGTTGCAAGGCACTCGGCCAGGGGCGTTCTCCACGCGGCCACCGAGGTGGAGCACAGCGTCGAGACGCTTGCCCGCGGAGCCCTCCTGGGAGCCGCGCATACCGTTGGAAGGACTGCCTCAGGCTCGGCTCATGCCGTAGAGGGGGCCGCGCATGGCATAGTACACGGCGCTCACGAGGCCGGAGCGAGCATACACAGGGCTGTGACAGGCACCCTGGAAAGTGCGAGGGACGCGGCGCGCACCCTGGGAATCTCGGAACGGGAGGCCTTTGAGAGCATGGCGGACAGCGCGCTGGTAGCGGCCGAGCAGATCGGGCCTGAGGCCGTCGAAGAGGTCACCAGGGCCATAGAGGCAGCAGACTTCCAGGATCCCCCAGAGAGATGACGGCTCTGTCGAAATGGCAGGTGCCCATTGGCGTCACGCTGCGTTACCATTTATCCACCATTACCGTCTTATATATACACCTGTCCGCAGTGCGCTTCCGAAGTCCAGCTTATGGCGGCCCGCTCACTCATCGCCCAGGATCTGAATCATAGACATTCTGCTCTCCTTACCCGCTGCCGGCCTTTCAGAGGGCAGCGCCTCGCTTCTGAAGGACTTCGCCATCGCAATGGTGATCGCCGCAGCCGGCCTCGCCCTGGCAAGGATGGTCAAGCAGCCGCCGGTCCTCGGCTACCTGGTGGCGGGCATGGTGATCGGGCCGTTCACGCTGCCGACTCCCCTCATAAGCAACCTGGACACCATCGGCGTGCTGGCGGAGCTGGGACTCATCCTGCTGCTCTTCGGCATCGGCCTTGAACTGGGCTGGCGGCGCATTCGCAACATCGGGTTCCCCGTGCTGGTAATCGGTGTCGTGGAGATCAGCGTGCTGACGCTCTTCGGAGTCTGGACCGCCAGCATCTTCCCGGGCATCGATTCGAGTCACGGTATCTTTCTGGGCGGCGCTATCGCCATCAGCAGCTCAGCGATTCTGCTGAAAGGGTTACGGGACGGCGGCAATCTCAACGTGCGTTGGGGTCAGACCATCGTAGGGATCCTGCTGGTCGAAGATTTCGCCGCGGTGATTCTGCTGACCGTACTGTCCGGCCTGGCGACCACGGGCACGGCAAGCGTGGCCGACGCGGGTCTGCTGGCTCTCAAGCTGGCAGTGTTCTGTATTGTGGTGCTGGTGATTGGCACCCTGCTGGCGGGCAGGCTAATCTACCTGCTTTCACGTTTCCAGTCGGACGAGACAGTGCTGCTGGCCAGCCTGGGGTTCTGCTTTCTCATGGCGCTGTGCGCCACCCTCCTGGGACTGTCTCCGGCCGCCGGAGCCTTTGTCATCGGGATGGTGATTGGCGATACGGAATCCTCCCAGCGGATCACAAGAATGATTGCGCCTGTGCGCGATATGTTTGGCGCGCTGTTCTTCCTGTCCATTGGAATGCTGATTGACTACCGCACCCTGGACGATTACCTCGTGCCTGCGCTGTTGGTTGTAGCAGTGTTCATGACCGGTAAGATTGCCGCCAACACCGTGGGCTCCATACTGGCCGGCCGCAGGCCCGATGAGGCCCTGCGAGTGGGCATGACAATGCCCCAGATGGGTGAGTTCTCCCTGGCGATTGGCCGCCTGAGTCCCTCAAACGTCGTCGGTGTATCAGCACTGGGACCGGTGCTCTCCCTCTGCACGGCCATAACCTCGATATTCGCACCACTGACCAGCCGTTCTGCACAGCCTCTGAACAGGTGGGCCAACCGGCGTACCCCCCTCCCACTGCGCAAGATAATGCTCTCCATCAGGCTCGGTGTGAATATATTCTGGTCGGCTCTGTCCCTGACGGGAGAGACCGGCGAGCAGCTCCGCGATGTCGGACGGAGGATCCTGATCAACGTCGGCATCATCGGACTACTCTGCCTGGCTGGGACAGGCGTGCTGTACATCACTCCTGAGGCGCATCGCAGTCTACTTCCGTGGTCCACAGGGATAACCGGATTGCTGATCGTCGGCGTGGTGATCGGCCTCAGCGCCCCATCTGCGATCCGCGTCTGGCATTCACTGGGAGACCTGGCACGCCTGGCGACCAACATCCCCCAGATTCAGCCCTTCGGCACGGGACGACTCGAGCGCTGGAGCACGTGGCGGACCATGGTTGAGTTCGGACTGGCGACGGTGCTGCTGGGACTGCTGTCCCTGTTCACCCTCCCGTTTGTCGTCCGCCTGTTCACCCTGGGAAGCCTGTCGATGCCGCTTTCGCTGGTGCTGCTGGTAGCACCGGCGCTGGCAGTGGGCGTGTTCAGCTTCCGTCTCC
Organism: Dehalococcoidia bacterium; assembly: GCA_965116415.1. Taxonomy (GTDB): domain Bacteria; phylum Chloroflexota; class Dehalococcoidia; order Lucifugimonadales; family UBA1123; genus VXRN01. Next base: position 2,169,575 of record OZ220693.1, on the reverse strand, counting down.
ACCTGATCCTGGAGCCAGCCTTCAGGGAAACTTTCACAGCCGAGCCCGTAAGCCCGCAGAGGACCTCCGATGCCAGCTCTCAGCGGGCGGTCGACGGAGCATCAGGGTCGGCAGATCCCCACCCGGAGCGCACCGAAGACGCCCGGTAGACGCTGGTTACTTGTAAGACTCAGTCAGCTGGCGGAGCACGAGCCGTCTCCGAGTCACATCGCACTCCCGGAGCGTGAGTAGTCGACAATACATCCGATAGATCGTGCATGGTAGGATTGGTCTCCAGGAGGAAACGGGCACGTGAGAATTGAACCGGAGATCTCCGATGTATCTCTAGTGATCCTTGGCAAATTCAATCCCGCGATCTTCACGCCCGATTGGTTTGGATGGCGGGGCTTTCTCACAGAGAGGGTCGTACGATCCGCAGAGTTGAAGATTGCCCAACCGAGGGTCACGGCGTTCCAGGCAGACTGGCTCACCCTGGAGGTGGTACAGGAGAGGTTCTCAATCAGCACCACACAATTGCCTTATGTTCGCCTGGCGGACTTGGTGTGCCGGATCTTCCGCGAGGAGTTATTCCACACGCCGCTGAATGCTGTCGGGATCAACCGGCAGGTCCACTTTCTGGTCAGGGACTTCACTGAGCGCGACAGGATCGGCAGGACACTTGCACCGGTGGAACCCTGGGGCGAGTGGAGTCACGATCTCCAGCCGGATGCAAGGCATGGGGGCATGACATCCCTCACAATGACCCAGGTCAAACTTCCAGGCAGATCGCCGGGAGACCATATGGGTGTGACGGTACAGCCATCCAATCGGGTGGGAGAAGGTGAAAGGGGTGTTTACGTCCAGGTCAACGACCACTATATGACTGAAGACCCGGATGGCCGCACAGCTACCGAAGAGATTGTAGACTTACTGGAGAAGAGCTTTGATGAGTCCATTCGTCGAGCTGAGAAAATCATCGACCACGTCATGTCGCTTAGGGAGGAGTGAAAATGGTGGAATTGGCCTCATTTCGCACCCCAGTCGGTAACACTCAGCCTGGCTCGTCACGGTTGGACAGCAACGAATCAACATACTGGACACATGTGCAAGAACTCGTCGGGGCATTCCATGATGATGGCTCTCTGCCACACGATGAGTTTGGAGGTAGTCTCAATCACAGAGAATCGGCCCTGCGGGAGCTGACCGAAGTCTATCCCACTGACTGGAGCCATCCCCCGTTCAACTATGGAATGGTGGCGGTCAACTCCACATCGGCCATGGTTCTATCCGGCGCAATTGGAGTCGTCCGGCCAAGTGAGGCGATATCAAAGCCGCCTCAGATGCCCTGCAGCATGCACCCGTTGCAGGAATGGGAAGGATGGGTCGTTGAGACCGACGAGCATGAGTTCCTCGCACGGCTGACTGATCTGACTGCTCCAGACCCGTCGGTCCCAGACTTCGCCCGAGAAGAGGATGCCATCATCCCGAACTCTGAGATCGCAGACGATGACCTCGAACGTCTACGTCCCGGGAGTGTTTTTAGGTGGGTCATTGGATATGAGCGGTCGCCCAGTGGGGCGAAGAGACGTGTCTCTCAGATCGTCTTCCGTGACCTGCCGATCGTGACTGCCAAGGACGTCGCCAGAGGGCAAGAGTGGGCCAGGAAAGTCTCACGGGCGCTGGGGGACTGACGGAGGCTAATGGCGCGCCTGAAGCTGACGAGATCGAGGTGTGTCTCTTCGGGCCCGGGTATGGCGAGTCCGTACTGGTACATATCGGCGATCAGAAGTGGGTGGTCGTCGATTCCTGCAAAGACCTAGACGACCGACCGACCGCCCTTGCCTATCTGAATCACCTGGGCGTGGACCCCGCGGAGGCCGTCTGCCTGGTCGTCGTGACTCACTGGCATGACGATCACATAAAGGGCATGGCTGACCTGCTCAAAACGTGTACACAAGCCAGTTTCTGTTGTGCAGCAGCCCTGCGTGATAGTGAATTCCTCGTCCAACTGGGTGTACTTGAAGGCAGTGAGGATACGCCGAGCGGTCACAACATGCTCGAACTCTACAATGTCATGAAGCAGGTCGTGGAGAGGGGTACCACTACCACCTGGGCCTCTGCCAACCGGAGGATCTACAGTCAGGAGGACTGCGAAGTGTGGTCACTATCGCCTTCCGATCTCATGTACGAGGCATTCCTCCGTCGGATGGGAACCCTGTTGCCGCGTCAGGGACAGCCGAAACGGCGCATTCCATCTCTGGAGCCGAACGACGCTTCGGTTGTTATGTTGATCGAGGTGGGTGAGACGGCGGTGCTTCTAGGAGCTGACCTGGAGCAAGCAGGATGGGCGATCATCCTCGACGATGAACAGCGTGTTGGCCGCAAGGCGTCTGTTTTCAAGGCCCCACACCATGGATCAGAGGACGCTCAAGACGACAGACTTTGGTCCGAGATGTTGGAGGAAAGCCCGTTCGCCGTGCTCGCTCCGTGGAGAAAAGGCGGATACGCACTTCCGACTAAGCAGGGCGCTCGGCGGATCCTCAAGTTTGTGGACAAGGCTTACATCACGGCACCACCGATCCCTGACGTCGGCCGACCCATACGTCGCAGGAGCCGAACGGTCACCAGGACCATTGAGGAAGCAGGCGTGCGTCTCTACTCCAGAGTTCCCTCCAGCGGCCTGGTGCGGCTGCGTAAGAAGATCGGTTCGCCCTCAGAGTGGAGCGTCGAGTTGTTCGGAGAGGCACGGGAACTTTCTGAAATCCTTTAGGCATCAGGAGGCAGGATGGAATTCCAGATTGAAGGCAACCCGGACTACGGCCACCTGGTCATCAGTCTTGGCCCAGGGGACAGGGTCTTTTCTGAAGGCGGCTCGATGGCGTGGATGTCGGACGGCGTCGATGTGAAGGCGCGACTGCTCGGCGGCTTTCTGCCCGCGCTGGTCAGGAAGATAACCGGCGGCGAGTCTCTCTTCGTTGGTGAGTACACTCACCCGACCAACGGCGAGGTCGTATTCTCTCCGCGTGTCCCGGGACAGATCGGTCACCGCTCGCTGGCGGACGACTCGTTCATCCTGACGGGCGGGGCGTACATGGCGTCCACTCCCGAAATCAATCTCAGAACGAGGTTCGGCGGTCTCAAGGCGCTGTTCTCCGGCGAGGGACTGTTTCTCATGGAGTGCAGCGGCCGGGGCGACCTGTTCTTCAACACCTATGGGGCGCTGATAGAGAGGGAGGTCGAGAACGGATTCACCGTCGATACCGGCCACGTGGTCGGGTGGGAGTCCACCGTCAGCTACTCGATACGCGGCATGGGCAGTCTCAAGAGCACGCTGACGTCGGGGGAGGGTCTGGCGATGCGCTTCACTGGACAGGGCAAAGTGTTCCTTCAGACCAGGACTCTCGACTCCGCCGCCAACTGGCTCATGCCGTTCCTGCCGCAGTAAGTGGTCCGGGAAGAGCAGGGGCTTTTCGTTTTCGCCTATTCGTTCACCCTGAGCCTGTCGAAGGGCGGCCTGCTAATGGTTCGACAAGCTCACCACGAACGGACTACTCCAGAAGCTCACCACGAACGGACTACTCCAGAGACATTGGAAAACGAAAAGACGCTGCCGGGAAGAGAAACCAAATCTTGACAGTTCGTGGAAAGGAACACCTGAAATGGCGACTTGCAGAATAACCGGAGGCGGCGGGTTCCAGGCCGCTCTCGTGAGGATCGGGCCAGGCGAGAGCTTCATGTCCGAGTCCGGCAGCATGTTTCGCGCATCCGGCAACGTTGACGTGGACGTCACCACGCGAACAAAGTCGTCCGGGGGGCTACTCTCAGGTATCAGGCGGATGTTCGCCCAGGAGAGCTTCTTCCTGTCCCAGTACCGGACTACGGACGGAAGTGAGGGCGAGGTCGGCCTCGCGCCAAGGCTGCCGGGCAGCATGGCGATCATAGACTGTACAGGGCGCAGAAAGTGGGTGTGCGCCGGTGGAAGCTACGTCGGCTCGTCGGAAAACCTGGGCCTGGACACCCAGTTCCAGGGCTTCGGCGGGATCTTCTCCGGAGAGTCTCTGTCCTTCCTTGAGGTCGACGGGATGGGACTCCTGCTGGTGAGCGCCTTTGGTGCCATCCGGGAAATCGACGTCGACGGCGCGATCACCGTTGACACAGGTCACGTCGTGGCGTTCGAGGACTCGCTCGAATACTCGCTGGGCAAGGCCGGTGGAAGCCGTCTCCAGTCGTTCCTGGCGAGTGAGGGCATAACGCTGAACTTCAGCGGGCGCGGGAAGCTGTACGTCCAGAGCCACAACCCTGACGAATGGGCACGCAGCCTCGCCGGGCTGCTTCCGCCAAGGAAGGAGTAACGTGAAGTACGAGATACAGAACCGACCAGCCTATAGCGTGCTGGAGGTGACAATCGACACAAGCGAGTCGATCGTGGCGGAGTCTGGCGCGATGGTCTGGATGAGCGACTCCATTCAGCTCTCCACCTCGGCGCGCGGCGGCGTGTTCAAGAGTCTGCGCAGGTCCGTGCTCGGCGGCGAGAGCTTCTTCCAGAACGTTTTCGAGGCGCAAGACTTCCCCGGTCTCGTGGGGCTCTCTCCCGGACAGCCGGGCGACATAGTAGCCGTCGATCTCCAAGACAGCGATATATTGATGGAGGACAGCGCCTACCTGGCATCTGAGCAGGGAGTCGACATAGATTCCAACTTCGATGGCCTCCGGGGGCTGTTCAACGAAGGACTGTTCATACTGCGAGCATCAGGTAGCGGTCTTCTGTTCTTCTCCGGATACGGGGACGTCGAAGAGGTGGAGGTGGACGGCTCGTACATAGTCGACAACGGATACGCCGTGGCGTGGGAACCAACGCTGAGATACGACATCACACGCGGCCGGTCGATAAGATCGTTCCTGTTCTCCGACCAGCTGCTGCTGAGATTCAGAGGCCACGGCCGGCTGTGGGTGCAGTCCCGGAATCCACAGGCGCTCGCCAACTGGGTACACCCCTACAGAAGCGTCACGCGAGAGAGCAAAGACGACGACTAGGATCCGAAGATCAACACCACTCTCAGACGAAGGAATATGTTCACGAAAGTCCTTGTCCCGCTGGACAACACCGAGATTTCAGAGGGGATCATTCCCCTCGTCACTCAGCTTGCACAGGGCCTCGACATGGAAGTCGTCCTTGCCACCGCCATTAACCAGGACCACACGCCAAGAGGGCTGTTCGACCGAATTCGCGGCGGTATTGGGGGGCCTCCGTCACCGACCGCGGAGGCGATCTCCGGCCCGTCGAACGAGAGCGCCGAACGCGACGCCAGAAGCCGCCTCGACAAGCTGGCCGGAGGAATGACGAATCATGGAGTGCCGGCGTCCGGCATGGTGGGCTTCGGCCTGGCGTCGGAGACCATCATCCGCATGGCCACGGACTCCAACTGCGATCTCATAGCGATGTCTACCAGGGGCCGCGGCGCTCTGAGCAGCGGTCTCCTGGGAAGTGTGACCTACAGGACGATGCACGAATCGCCGATGCCCGTGCTGGCAGTCACACCTGAACGGGCCGGACATCACCGGACGACCGAAGGCGGGATCAGTACCGTGGTTGTCCCGCTGGACGGCTCCGAGCTTGCCGAGACCGCCCTGCCGCACGCTGTCGCCCTCTGTCGCGGCATGGATATGAAGATGGTCCTGCTGCACGTGTTGCCGACGAACGAGTTCGTCTACAGCGATGGCAATGTCGGCGGTCAAGACGTTGTTGCCAACAGGGAAGAGCTGGCCGCCATGGCAAGAATGTACCTGACCGGAATCGCGCGGCGGCTTGAGGATGAGGGACTGGAAGTCCGGATGAATGTGGAAGTAGGCAGGCCGTCGACGGTGATAACTGCCGTGGCCCGTGGCACAGAGCCCAGCATGATAGTAATGGCCAGCCACGGTCGTTCAGGGATGAGCCGGCTGCTGATGGGCAGCGTGGCCGAGGCCGTGGTCAGAGAGTCCGGCGAACCCGTGCTGATGGTACGCTCACAGGCCGCAGTAACGCCGGGATCGGCCAAGATGCCCAGGCCGGCGTGATCAACTCGACTGCCGATCTGCTGGAACTGCAGGTTGGCTACGATCTGAATGCTGCCGCCAATGGGCGGCTGCAGATGGCCCGTATGGCTGTATAATAGCTGGACACCAACCACAGCGGATGCAAGAGCCTCTCCACTCACCATCGATGAGGTGATCCGAATGTTAGATAGACTGGGGCTGCCTATCCTCATAGGGCCACTTGCCATCGTGGTGATCGTAGTAGCCGGTGGTCTGGCCCTGGCTTTTTTTCGTTCAGGTGGCGAGAGTCAGCCCACAGTAGGCCTGACCGCTGAGGCCGCGCTGCAATCCCCGGACGGCGGCCCAATGGGTACCGTGACATTCCAGCAAGCCGCTTCTGGAGTCCTGGTCATGGCCGACGTGAGAGGACTGGCCCCGGGCGGCCACGCATTCATCATTCACGAGACCGGCGCCTGTGCCCCCGATTTCAGTTACGCCGGCGACCACTTCAATCCCGAAGATGCCGAACACGGCCTTATCCACTCGGGGTGGAGCCGTGGTGAGGCCGGTGGCGGACACGGCGGCGATCTGCCCAACATCTACGCCGCGTCCGACGGTTCAGCGCGCGCCGACTTCTTCACTGACGGCATCACCCTGGACGAGGGCCCGCGCCACTCGGTATTTGACGCCGACGGATCGGCCATCATCGTTCACGAAAGGCCGGACTCCTACGGCGAAGAGGAGTCGGACACCGGCGCCCGCCTGGCCTGCGGCGTCATAGTGCGCAGGTAGGGACTGTGCCAGGGCCGAAACCCAAGCCGCCTGTCCCTGGACCCTCAGCTCCCCTCCTCGTCCAGAAGCCCGTTGCGCACGGCCCAGACTACGATCTCCTGCTTTGATCTAACCCCGATCTTGTCCTGAATGCGATAGATGGCGTTCCGAACGGTCGTCATGCTGACGCCCCTTTCCTTCGCTATCTGCGCATACGACTTGCCCCTGGCGAACTGCGCGAGGATTTCACGTTCCCTTTCGGTCAGGATACCTGGTACTACTGTCGGCGCTCCCCCTTCTCGTATCAGCCTGAAGACGCGCCTGACGGAATCGTCAGGGAGCATCAACCTCCCACCGGCGACCGCTCGAACGGCATCCACCAGTTCGTCGCTCCCCGAATACTTCTGGAGATAGCCTGTAGCGCCTGCAGCCACAGCCTCTATCACCGCGTCCTCTTCAGACGATGCAGTGAGCATCAGCACCTTGGTGTCCGGAAGCAGGTCCAGGATATCCCGGCAGGCCTCAACGCCATCCTTCTTCGGCATCATGACGTCCATGACGATGACATCGGGGCGAGTCTCTTCCGCCCTGACCACCGCCTCCTCACCGTCCGCTGCCTGTTCCACGACCTCGAACACGCCCGAGTCCTCCAGGACGTCTCGAAGACCTCTCCTCATGATGGGATGGTCGTCCACAAGCATCACCCTGATCGTATTGGCCGATGACATCTCAATCTTCCCTTTCAACTGTCGTTATGGGTACAACGCAGGTGATCCTGGTCCCCATTTCCGGTCCACCTGACTCCACGGTGAGTTCGCCGCCCATTCGTTCAGCGTCCGTCTCCATGCCGCCGAACCCGCGACCCCGCTCTGCGTAGTTCTCCGGCAGACCAACACCGTCGTCGGAGATGGACAGTCGTACGTGGTCTTCCTCGAAGTCCAGCCTGACCTCGACCCTTCCGGCCTGCGCGTGCAGGAACGCGTTGGCAAGCGCGTTGTGCGCAATCGAGAAGAGGCCGGTGCGGACCTCCGTGGACAGAGGCGGCTCCTGGCCGGACTGCTCCATCTCGGCTGGGATGGAGGCGATCTTTGCGAACGTCGCGGTGTGCGAGCCAAGAACGCGGCCCAGCTCTCGACCCTCGAAGATCAGGCCCATATCGATGGGTCTCCTCAGCTCCCACATGGCTGATCTGGACAGCTCGGCGGTCGCCGCGAGCCTCTCCGTCAGCCTCGGATTTGAGTCGCCTGCAAGCTTCATCGCACCGTCTATGCCCAGGCCAATCATGTACGCGGTCTGGGCGGTGGTGTCGTGAATCGACTGGGAGAGTTCGATCCGTTCCCGTTGCGTCTGACGCTCCATCTCCATGGCGACCTGTCTCCACATGCGCTCGAACCGGACGATCAGGCTGATGCCCACAGCGACCAGGTACATGATCGCCAGCCTGGCCACCAGTATCTTCTCCTGGCCAACCTCGAGGTCCAGTCCGGATTCTCCCATCACGCACACGAGAGCGTAAGCAACTGCTGTGGCCGTCGTCCAAGCCACGACCAGCCGGAACGAACTGAAGACTACTGCAAAGGCGCCAAGGGCTGGATAGTAAGCCAGGTAGGTGAGGTTGTCGTATCCGCCACGGACGAGAGCGTGGGAAGAGATGAGCGCAATGTCCAGGGCACAAAGCGCCATCATCCAACGCCATGTCACCGGCCTGTTCGTCAACAGCCTGTAGTGGATTAGACCGTTCGACACCACCAGCGGCACGTGCAGGAACAGATGCTCAATGTCGTCGGGATACCAGAAACTGGGACGGTAGGCCATCAGGAAGACGTTGACGAGCACGATGAACCATCGTCCCCAGACGATGACTCTCGCTGCGTAGCGCACCACGCTTGGGTCGGCCGAGACGAGTCGCTCTAACCGATTCCTCAGGGCGTACATATCTGTCATCAGGTCCGGTACCTGGCCCTTCACCTCAATCCACATCCCGACCCGGCAGTGCCCGCAGGGCCGAAGGAGTACAACGCCCCATCGGCACACTCGCCAGGAGCGTCGCGCCATCCTATGTTCCGACTTCTCAGGAGCGGATTCTAGATACGAATGTGTGATTCAGACTGGCAGATATACCTGGCGATTTGTACACAGATCACCGGTACAGACAGCCAGACGCATCTGTCAGAAAAGAGCGTTTAAGCCCAACTCGAATGTGTACAGACGAATCTAGACAGGGACAAGACGGGGTGAATAGCCTGGCGTAGGCAGCCGTTCCGTGTCGCGGGTGGTGACCGGCAGGTTGTGTTGTGGGGTTGTAGCGATCGCCCGGGAGCTCTCGCATCGTCCCCCCGATGGTCGCGGCAGCAGCCGGGACCGGCTCACAGGAACGTGCTGCCGGACACGCCCCCTCAGCTCCCCAGGCCCAGGTCTTCCATGATGACGTGGGCGGCATTGTGGCCGGGAGCGCCGGTCACCTCGCCGCCGGGATGCGTACCTGACCCGCACATGTACAGGCCCCGAATCGGAGTGCGGTAGTCCGTCCAGCCGGGCAGCGGACGCCTCGACATCATCTGCTGCGGCACCATGTCGATGTGCCTGATGTTGCCGTCGGTCAGCCCGATCCTGTCTTCGATGTCATTCGGCGTCAGAAGAGTCCAGTCCAGAATCGCGTCCCTCAGGTTGGGGGCGTATTCGGATACCAGGTCGATCAGGCTTTCGCCGAACTGCTGTCTGCTGTCGTCCCAGGAGCCTTCCGCGACGTGCGGCGGCAGGAAGTAGACCCACATCGACAGCACGTGATGACCGTCCGGGGCTATCGTGTCGTCGTACACGGACGGTATCTGCACCTGGATCATCGGCACTTCGGGGATCCTGCCGTTCCTGGAGTCGTCCCACGCCTTCTCTGGATTGTCTATAGAGGGGCAGAGGACAATCATCGCCAGCTCCTTGGGATCGTGCTCGACCCCAAGGTAATTCGAGAAGTCCGGCAGCTCCTTCAGTGAACACAGCAGCTTGGCGGATGCGGACTCCGTCTTGAGCGCCCGGACGTCTTTGACGAAGTCCTCGTCCAGCTCCGAGTCGCCAAGCAGCCCCAGGAACGTCCGCTTTGGATCGGCGTTCGACACCACCAGGTCGGCGTGAACGACCTCACCGTCGGAGAGTTCGACCCCTACGACTCGTTCGCCCTCCGTCAGGATCCTGCTGACCTCCACGCCGGTCCTGATCGACACACCACTCGCTTCGACGGACCTCTTCATCGACTGGGTAATGGCGCCCATGCCTCCCTGGACGATGCCGTAGTTCTCCATGTCATCCCGATAGGCGCCGTACCTGTACAGGGCGGAGATGTAGGCGCTTCCGGGCGCGCTGATGTCGCCCATGTCGAACGAGCCGGTGCTGACCATGGCCCGCACCTCTTCCGACTCGAAGTACCGGTCGATGAGATCACGAAACGGGACTGTCAGCAGCGTCTCAAGCAGCTCCTCCTCGCCCTCTTCCTTGAACCTCGCCGAAAGCTCCGCCAGTGATGGGGGAGGGGATAGATAGTAGTCGCTGAGAATCCGCACAGACCGCATCCAGAAGTCGGCCCACTCCGACCATGCGTCAGCGTCGTGCGGGGAGAACTCCCTGATCTCGTCCGCAGTGCGGGCGTCGTCGTGCCACATCCGGATCACGTTGCCATTGGGGTGCGGAAATATCCGCCCCGGGTCCAGGGAGTAGACGTAGAAGCCGTACCGTCTCAACTCCAGGTCGTCAATCACCTTCTTCTGAAGGATGTGGCAGATGTAGGAGCACGTCGAGATGTGAAAGCCCGGGAACCACTCCTCGGTGACGGCGGCGCCGCCAACCACGTCCCGCCGCTCGAGCATCTCCACGTCCAGCCCCGCGCGCGCCAGGTACCCAGCGGCGACGAGCCCATTGTGCCCCGCCCCGACGATCACAACCTTCTTACTATCGACCATGGAAGCCCTCCCGCCTGTCAGTTCAACTCGTCCACCAGCTCCAGCAGTCTCTGGGCAAGCCCAAAGGCATCAGACACGACGTTCTCATCAGCCGCGGGTCCTAGGAACTCAGCGGTTCTCATGGGACCGATCCCATCGCGCCTGGCAAAATCGCGTTCGATAATCGATATAGCTCTTCGAACCTCTGGATCATCTCGATTGGCTTCAAAGAACGCAAGGACGCCTCTAAGGGATGACTCATCAAAGAGAGTGGAGTTAATCATGTGGCAAAGATCGTAGGCATCCTTGTTTTCTCCGCGGCCGTCCAGAGCTAGAGCCTTCAGTACTATAAATGCACCTGGGCCGCAGACCCATACTTCTCTCTCCGCCCATTCATTAAAGAGGGTATAGCCCTCTATAGGAATCTTCCTCCTGTCAGCGAACGCGAGGTGTAGTCCAGGAATTATGAAGGCAGCAAAATCCTGCTCGATGTCACGAAGGTTCCCTCCAACGTCCTCTTCCCTGCTCGGTTGAATCAAGAACTCTACAGTGACGAAGTAAGGGTCCGTTATTCGCCATCTCTGACGAGTTTGCTTCCCGTCGCTATTCTGGTCTGGGACAAACCCAGCCCTCTTTAGCAGATCACTTAATTCGGTATATTTCTTCTCCTCCAGTATTGACAACGCTAGTCCGAGATCCAAGTCTTTTGTGCCTGAGATCATAGTGAGGGGTGAATCTGATTCTGAGACCCCACATGGACTTAGGTGATCACTCAGGAGCGAAGGGACCAATCCTCCAACTACGACAATGTCATTCGACAGACTTCCCAGTTTTGTCGCCAAGTACAGGCAACATCTCCTGACTATTTCCAAGTCGTCGTCACTGTAGCCAATGTAGGAAGACGGCTTATTCACTGTTTCCTTTCCCAATTGAGAAGTCTGAACTTGAGCTCTTCTGCGGCTTCCGCAGCTCGCTCTGGGTGCTCCTGGAGGTCGAGATAAGCCTGTACCGGGTGAACACATCTCACTCCAGCCCGGGTGCTGCCGCAGGTGAATACGCCTTCATCGTTCGGGACAACGAACCATGTATTGGCCCCTCGGCGATCTTCCCGGAACCGAATCTGCTTCATCAGTTCATTAGAAGGAATATCCTCGACATAAACGGTCACCAGCCTGTACGACGCGTACTGGGTATACAGCCATGCAGCCGGCAAGCCGGTCATGGCATATTTGATTTGGTTTCCTTCAAGGATGTCGGCAATATCTGTGGTAAGAGCAATGCCTGATCTAGCAGTTATATGCCCCGGTGTTATGGCATGCCTGCTAAAGCGGTATGCCTCATTCCATGCCTCCAAGAGCAGCTCAGGGTCATCCACTTCTACCCTTGATTCGCGCAAGGTAATCAGCTGACTCTCAAGGAGCTTTCTGACCACCCTGCTGGTGTATCCTTTGTTCAGCCCTACGGCTTCGGTCAAGTCTCGTTGACGGAAACTCTCGCCTGGATGAGCCAACAGCCAACGCGCAATGCGTGAGCCCCTCGGTCCGAATGGACTCGCCAGGGGGTCCCGTCTGCTGAAGCGGTTTCTGCAGCCTCTCTCCCGAACATAGAGGTTTCTTGCAGTTATTCTGGAATTGCCAGACAGGTCCAGCCACGAAACACCTCGACTCTCACAGTATTTCCTCCCCGCCACACCCATGTAGGGGACTGAAACCAGTGGAATCATTCGAGGCCTAGACCGTTTTGTCTGCTGGAGGAGTCTGTTTGCAGCCAGCGCAACATTTGCCACTGTTCCAGACCTCTTCCACTCAAGTGCAAAAGTACGCTTCTTGTCCGTAACAATCGCATCACACTTAATTTGACCGGTGAGCTCCGGGTCTGTAACTTCGCTCAGAGGGCTGCTTAATATCTCACCGAGCCTATCGAGGGTCTGGTCAATTGCCAGATGGTCGGGCGGAATCTTCATTGTAGTTGCCATTTTAGTATTAGTTGCACGTATGTGCAACTTCGGTAATTTAAACAACTTCATTCGATGGCTGAAGCTCGTAGGTCGACGGACATCTCTCCGCGCGGTCTTGAGTGCTCATCCCCAGCTTCACAACTATCTCACCAACGCACAGGAGTCCGGTAAGATAGACCATGCCTATACCCCACGACAACCGACATAGGAGCCCCGCAATGACCTCCGACCCCGCCGCAACCGCCAACCGTGTTCTCGACCTTCTCAGCTCAGCCGGACAGGCGGAGTACCACGGCGAGCAGGTATCGCAGCTTGAACATGCGCTGCAGGCAGCACATCTCGCCGCCGAAGACGATGGCGACGAGCAGGAGATCATCGCAGCGCTTCTGCACGACATCGGCCATATCTGGCCCGTCGAAGGTCGGCAGGTGACCAGCGTTGGCGTCGTCGAACACGACGAGGTCGGAGCACAGGCTCTCAGGGAACTCGGCTTCTCCGATGACGTCGCCGACATCGTCAGCGGCCACGTCGCCGCGAAGCGATACCTCGTCGCCACGGACGACGCTTATGCCGCGAAACTGTCCGACGTCAGCGTCGAGACCCTGCGCCTGCAGGGCGGCCCCATGTCGGCAGAGGAGGTGGAGGACTTCCACCGGTCGCCGAACTGGCGGTCCCAGGTACGAGTCCGCACCTGGGATGACCGCGCCAAGATCCCCGGCGCCGATGTCCCCGGCCTGGAGAGCTACCGCGAGATGATCACGGCCCACCTCGCCCGACAGTAGCTAGCAGGCGTGAACACCAGTCAACTGCCCCTCTCTCAGGGCTTACAGGGGTAGGTATTTCGCATACCGTCGTTCCGGCGGAGGCCGGAACCCAGAGTCCGGGTGTCCTTCGACAAGCTCGGGACGAACTGTCGGTTTGCATACCCCTCTAAGCTCCCTGGGGGCAAGGGGTAGTAGGTATACCTACTACCCCTTGCCCGACAGCCACTCCCTGAGCACCTTGATATGGGCGGGTCTCGTGCCGCAGCATCCTCCGATTATCAGCGCCCCCTGCTCACTCCACACTTTGGCGTACTCCAGGTACTGCTGAGGATCTATGCCCTGCCCCGGAATTGGGCCGCCCATGCGTGGGAAGTGGGCGTAGGCGCCGAACGACCCCGACCAGCTCTTCTTGACTATCTCCAGCCCGGGCGCCGTGTCGTCCACCGACGTGTGCATTATGAACACCATCGCGACGTCCCTGTCCTTGATGGCGTCCATGGTGTCCTGAAGGGTCTCGCCTCCATGTCTGTCCTGGATGCCCAGGTATAGCTCGTCTCCATCCGGGACCAGCGAGAGCCCGACCCACACCGGGAGACCCAACTCCGCGGACGCGTCTATCACCGCCAGCGTGTCTGATATCCGGACCAGCATCTCGCCGACCGCCACGTCCGGGCCGCCCTTGGCCAGCTCCCCAAGCTGCTCCCGGTAGGTCTCCAGGGCTTTCTCATATGGCACCGGGACTTCCGCGTGTGCCTTGGGTCTCATTGTAGATACGGAGGCGGCGATGATAACCGAGTCCTCTGTTCCCGTGTTCTTCCTTGCCTGTACCGCCGCCTCAATGCCCTGCCTGTTGGCCTGGGCTACCTTGTCCTCGAGGCCGACCATTTCCAGCACGTCACGCCCTGTGCTGAAGGTGTTCGTAATTATGATCTCGGCCCCCGCCTCTATGTATTCCTCGTGAATGTCCCTCACCAGGTCTGGATGCGTGAGCATCGGGCCGCCCGACCACGTGGTGGGGTTCGTCAGCCCCCGCCTGTCGAACTCCGAGCCCATACCCCCGTCCATCAGTACCGTCTCACCCGCTTCCAGCCGGCTCTGCAGTTTCTCAAAGTTGCCCATGTTCCCCTCCTGCTGAAGCCAGAATCTACAGTTCCATACAGTGTAAATGCGAACGGGAGCATGCGGAAGCCAGTCGTCCCTGGTCCCGTTGGTTCACCAGATCTGATACAGGCACTTCATGCAGAATCAGTGATCATGGATTCCGTGGCGCAGAACGCGGGGTCATATCAACTTCACATTAAATTCACGAAAATTTGGCAGATATCTCGCCTAATATCACGGCCAGATTATACTCGCCGTCTACAATGTGACCCGGAGCAACCTGTGGTTGGAGGACCCAAGAACAGTGAGATATTTCCGGTGGACCAAGCAAGAATTCACTCCGCCAATAGTGGTGACGTTGTTCATGCTGACAGTACTTGCTGCTGTGCTAGCCGGGTCAGCGATCGCATCCGCCCAGGGAAACGCACCTGACACTCCGAACAGACCTACGGGAACCGCGGTCTTCGTCGGGGGCGTCGACCTGGAGTGGAACGATGTGTCCGGGGCCGATTCCTACGATGTCCAGCTGTACCAGAGCGGCGGATGGACTGACCTGCCGGGGAACGGAGTTGAGATCGCCTTCTACGGGGCCGGCGCCATCATCAGTGGACTCGACCCGACCGCCACGCTCTGGTTCCAGGTACGTGCCAGAAACTCTCATGGCGCCTCTGGCTGGTCGGCATACAGGCAATTGCCATCCACAACCCAGTCTGAGCAGGGGAGACAGCCCAGGCCTGACAACGTGGCGGCCAGTGGCGCGCCGGTGATCAGTGGGACAGCCCGAGTCGAAGAGAGTCTGACGGCGGATACGACGGGCATACAGGACGACAACGGTCTCGACCGGGTGCAGTACCGGTTCCAGTGGCTCTCCAATGATGGAAGCACAGATTCGAACATCGCGGGCGCGACCGACTCCACCTACACGTTGGTGGCTGCGGACGAGGGCAACACCATCAGGGTGCGTGTGTCGTTCACCGACAGGGGCGGGTATGCGGAGTCACTGACCAGCACAAGTACAGAAGAGGTGACGGCGTCATCTCAGCCAGACCCTGTGCCCACCCCGGAACCGACCCCCGATTTGCCAGAGGGAACGGTGACCGGCCTGACCGTTTCCAGCGACGCGCCCGGCTCGCTCACGATCGAGTGGAACACTCCATCGCCGTCACCTCCCGACTATCGTATCAGCTGGGCGCAGGCTGGCCAGGGGTGGCTATCGTGGCGCTTCCCCAACGAGGCGTCGAGGGGCAATGAGTACCCTACCGGCGACACCAACTCGCTGACGCTTACCGGGCTGACGGAGGGAGCCGAGTTCAGGGTGAAGATGAGGGCCCGGTACATGACCGGCCAGTATGCCAACGATCGCTGGTCAGGCCCCTGGACGGACACCGTTACACAACAGGTACTCGAACAGACTACACAGGCCACGACCACGCTTCAAGCCACGTCCACAGCTACGAGCACGATTCAGGCCACGTCTACAGCCACGACCACGCTTCAGGCAACATCCACGGCTACGAGCACACCTCAGGCAACATCTACAGCTACGAGCACACCACAGGCCACAGGCACGGTGGAAGCGTTAACTTACGTGGAACTGAGCGGAGGCTCCTTCCACACGTGTGGTATCGCCACCGACGGATCGATCCACTGCTGGGGAGAAGGCAACCGGGGTCAGACCGATTCACCTGCGGGTGTTTTCAAAGCGTTGGCTTCAGGAAGCGCTCACACATGTGCCATCGCCACGGACGACACGATTGCCTGCTGGGGCTGGGACACATGGGGGCAGGCTACCCCTCCGACAGGTACGTTCAAGTCCATCAAATCGCACTCGCGACACTCGTGTGCCATCGCCACGGACGACACGATTGCCTGCTGGGGATACCACAGCTTCGCCCAAAACGCCTCACCCGCCGGCACTTATAAATCCATGGCCATCGGTTGGGAGCACACCTGCACCATCATGACTGACGACACCGTCTCCTGCTGGGGCCTGAATGACCAGGGACAGGGGAACCTGCCTTCCGGCACGTACAAGGCCATCACGGCCGGCTTCGTTCACACCTGCGCCATCAAGAGTGACGACTCCGTCGTATGCCGGGGAATGAACAACAGAGGGCAAACAGGAGCGCCCACGGGCTCCTACGCGAGCATAAGCGCGGGCGACTATCACACCTGCGCGATCGCCACGGACGGCACCATTGACTGCTGGGGTGATAGCCTCAATGGTAGGACCGATGCTCCTGGGGGAACCTACCAAAGTATCTTCGCGGGAAAATATCACACCTGTGCCATCGCCACCGACGACTCAGTTTCCTGCTGGGGGAGTAACTCCGAAGATCAAGCCGACTCACCGTCAGGCACCTTCAAGGCCGCGGCTCTTGCTACCAGCCACACGTGCGGCATTGCGACGGACGGCACGGTCGAGTGTTGGGGATGGAATGTTGATGCCCGTTCCGACACGCCCTCCGGCACTTTCGAATCCGCTGTAATAGGCTTCGAGCATGCGTGCGCAATCGCAACCGACGACACCATTACCTGCTGGGGGTACAACGAGTTCGGCCAAACCGACGCCCCGGCTGGTACCTATCAGCAATTGGCGGCCGGCTATGACCACACCTGCGCAATCGCAACCGACGACACCATTACCTGCTGGGGATATAGTAGACACGGTCAGACCAATGCGCCAACGGGTACGTACCAGAGCATTAGCGCCAAAAAGGACCACACCTGCGCCATCGCAGCCGATGACACCGTGTCCTGCTGGGGACTTAACATTAAAGGTCAGGCCGATGCGCCAACAGGCACATACCAGGCGGTCGCCACAGGCGATGGGTATAGCTGCGCCATTGCAGCCGACGACACCATTGCCTGCTGGGGAGACAACAGGGAAGGCCAGACCAACGCACCTGCCGGAACCTATCAGAGCATTAGCGCCGGTAAGGACCACACCTGCGCCGTGGCCACAGATGGCAGCGTCGTCTGCTGGGGCAGCAATAAGACCGGCAAGTCGAAGGCGGCCGACGGAACTTACCAGGGTGTAAGCGCCGGCGAGTTTCACACCTGCGCCATTACAACTGACGACACCGTTACCTGCTGGGGATACAACAAGCACGGCCAGGCCGACGCACCTGCCGGGACCTATCAGAGCGTGAGAACTGGCGAGTATCACACCTGCGCCGTGGCAACCGACAACACCGTTGTGTGCTGGGGTAACGGGCTGGGCGGCAGGGCCGATGCTCCTGACGGGACGTACCAGAGCATTGTGGTCCATACCGATCACACCCTGGCCATTGCCACGGACGGCACTCTTGTCGCCTGGCCTCGTCTACCAGAAGGGGTGACCTGGATACAGGGCGATTGAACGCCTCGAAGATGTGACCGTGGAGTGAGCTGCGCTCCGCTATGATCCCGGTGAGTCCGGCCTCGGCATCCGGTATCCGACACGAAGCTCGGTGAAGATGTAAGACGGATCGTCTGAGTCGTCGCCCAGCTTGCGGCGGATGGCGCTTATTGCCGTGCGCATGGGTCGCACGTCGGCGTCGCTGTCCGAGTCCCACACCCGTCTGAGTAGCTGGGCGTAGGTCAGCACGCGACCCGCATTCGATGAGAGCTCGACTAGCAGCCGGTACTGGATGGCGGTCAGGTCCACAGGACTTCCCGCAAGGGTCACCAGCCGTTCAGCGTAATCGATGGTCAGGTCCCCCACGACATAGGGAGCTGCCGGCTCTGATCTCGCCCGCCTGCGCAGCGCTGCCCTGATCCGTGCGACGAGCTCGGTGGGCGAGAAGGGCTTGACCACGTAGTCGTCGGCCCCCATTTCGAAGGCTCTGGCGACGAGGCTGTCCTGGCCGTAGGCGGATACGAAGATGAACGGGACGTCGCCCTCTCCCATCACCTCACTCATCAGATCGACGCCGTCGGCACCGGGCAGCACCAGGTCGAGAAGGACGAGGTGGGGTCTCTCCTCCTCCATGAGACGGGGCACTTCGGCCGGGTCGACGGTGGCGATGACCGTATAGCCCGAGCCGACAAGGGCCTCACGAATATACCTCAGCGCCTGAGGATCGTCGTCAACCGCCAGGATGCGGACCTGTTCGTGGACCGATCTGCGCTTGGGGCGGCTGGCTAGCTGAGGAGCAGGGACCGGGGAGATGTATCCCCCCTCCTCGGCAGTTGGAAGCGTAAACGTGAACCTGGACCCCAGGCCCGGCCCACCGCTTTCGGCCCATATCCGACCGCCGTGAGCCTCCACTATGCCCCTGCACACCGACAGTCCCAGTCCGGTGTCCCCTCGGCGCTCCTCTGCATCCATCCGTGAGAACCTCTGAAACAGGTGCGGCAGGCTCTCGGCCGGGATGCCCATGCCCTCGTCGGACACCGCCACCACGACGTGGAGGTCCCCCGGAGCTGCGCTCACAGTGATGGTGGACGACTCCGGCGAGTGTCTGGCCGCGTTGGATAGCAGGTTGCCGACCACCTGGACGATGCGTGACCTGTCCGCCATCACCCAGGGAAGGTCTGCCGGCATGTCGATCTGGAGGTTGTGTCCGCGCCCACCGACACGGAAGGAGTTGGTGGACTCACCGATCAGGACCGCCAGGTCAGTCGGCTCGGGAGAGACCGGGAGCGTACCAGTCTCAATGCGGGCCACGTCGAGGAGGTCTGCGATCAGCGCGCGCATTCGCTCCGTCTGCTCAAGGATGATCTTGTGGAACTGACGCATCTCCGTTGGGTGAAGGTCAGGACCCTCGTCCAGGAGTGTGGAAACCGAACCCCTGACCGTGACCAGCGGTGTGCGCAGCTCATGGCTCACCGTCGCAAGGAACTCGGCCCGCATCCGCTCGATGGCCTCCAGGGGGGTCATGTCCTGCATCGTGATGACCAACGTCTGTACCTCCCCGCCCTCGGAGCGAATTGGTGTGGCGTTGATCAGGACCGTGACGCTCTGCCCATCGGGCACGTACAGGACCACCTCCTCGGCGCGTATCGTCTCCCCGGTGCTCAGTATCCCGGTCACTGTCGGGTCCTTCAGCGATACCTCAGTTCCATCGGCCCGCCGGAGCATCAGGGTGTCCAGGAACTCTTCCGCTGACGTGCCCGGGTCCCGCAGCACGTCCACAATCCTCTCCACCTCCTGGTTGACCGATACCGGAGCACCCGTCCTGATGTCGAAGACCACGACGCCCACCGGAGAGGTGTTGATCAGGGTCTCGAGGTCGGTCCTGGCCCTCTGCTCGTCCCGGTACCTGTGGGCGTTCGAGATCACCAGCGCAGCCTGGGAGGCAAACATCACCAGCGTCTCGACGTCCTCGTCGCTGAACTTCCCGTCCTCACTGTCGTGACCCAGCCATATGATCCCCATGGATTCACCCTGGTGTCTTATGGGAGCGCCCAGCCCGGCCCAGACGGTTACGGGAAGCCATTCATCCAGACCGATCGACCTGGCGAACCTGGTGTAGTTCTCCAGGCGCAGCGGCTCGGGAAGGTCTATGACGTGCTCGTAGAGCCTGACCCTGTCGGAGAGCTCGATGAGCTGGCGGTGCTCCTCCTCGGTCGTCCCGGAGGTCAGCACCGAGACCGGGCCGTCGACGCCATCCATGGCTGTAATGACGCCGTAACGCGCATTGGTGAGGTAGCGCGCGTTGTCGATGACCTCCTGGAGGACGGTATTGCCGTCCAGACTCTCGTTGATGCGGACGCTGGCCTGACTCAACCTCGACAGCCGCTCCCGCAGCGCGCGGATCTGCTGGAGCAGTTCGTCTTCTCGATTCAATCTCTTACCTCGTTTGGGCTCTGTCGGGGCATATCGTACTTGACGCCTAATGTGCCCGAAAGATGCACGGTTCTCGACGCAAAACGCGGAGATCATAGCACGTTTATACCGATGTCACATAAATTGGCCATATTTCGCATGTTATTTCACAGCCAGATAACACGCACCTATTAGAATTGTGGAGCCGGGAGGGACATGCAGGGGCGGAATGCCCTCAGTCCTTCTCATCAAACTGTTGAATCAGCAGCAAATGGAGTGTGGACCAAGCCATGAGGCCTACCTTGAGCAATAGGCTACGTGCAGTCCGCGTGACCCGCCTTCTCCTATTGTGGGTCACCCTGGCGATGACTCTCGCAGTCGCGTTGATGCTGACCGTGCCGCCGCAGGTGCTGGCACGGGGGGGCAGTGTCCCGCCAAGCGATACGGTAGGTCGGCGGGTCAGGATCGCTGACGCAGGATCGCTGCCTGGTGCGCTCAATGTGTTCTGGCTCAATGGCAACAGACTGCATACGGTCAACTACGATCGCTACCTGGTCGCCTGGAAGTCGGGCACGGAGGAGTTCCAGACCGATCTGGACGGCGACCGGGTCAAGGTGGTCATGGGCCGAAGCAGCGACCGGGTGATCCTAGAGGGTCTGACCAACGGCACCGAGTACACGGTCAGGGTGACCCACGCCAATTCGGTCGGCCCGGCGGTCACTCATTCCAGGGAAGCGACTGCGACGCCAGCCCCGAGAGAGCGTGAGCTGGTCAGCAGTTTTAGCCAGAGTCCCGGCATAGCTAAACCGGAACTGTTTTCGATGCGGTCCCCCGGCTTCCTGTTTGGCGTGGTCCAGTTCACCACAGGCCCCGCGACCAGTACCCTCGGCAGCGTCACCTTTCTGCGATTCAAGCCCCTGCGTGTTGGCAATCACCCCAGAAACCTGCGTGTCGAACTTCACCTGCATGAACACGACGACAACGAGGCTGGCGCCTTGATCGGGACATTCGTGTCACCTCCAGAGTTCGTCGACGGACCTGCGAAATTTGTTGCGCCGGGCGACGGCTTTGCGCTCGCCACCTCGACAAGCTACTGGCTGAAGCTGGCCCTCATCGAGGGCGAAATGCATACCTACGTGACCAGGCACGGCGAGGAAGACCGTACCGGCCAGCCTGGTTGGCTGCTCCTTGACGACTGTCGCGTGTCCAGCATCGACGTCTGGCCGTACTCGCGCAGCTGCACAACTGAAACCAGCCTTTCGCACGGCCCGTTCGTGATGTCGCTCAACAGCCCGATCGAATCGACGCTGCCCAGGGCAAGCATCACCGGGTCGTCGGCCGTCGAAGGGAACAACGTAGAGTTCACGGTCGAGCTGTCCAGCCCGACGAGCGCCACCGCGACGGTCCAGTACTCCACCGTGGACGGCAGTGGAGACCTGCCGGCGAAGACCAGTGACAGCGACTACACCGCGGTCAGTGGCGGGACGATCACGTTCGCAGCAGGCGAGACCAGCAAGACGATCTCGATCGCCACCGGCGACGACTCGACCGACGAGAAAAACGAACGATTCCTGGTCCGGCTCAGCAGTCCGTCGGCCAATATCGCGCTGAGCGAGCTCGATACCGCCGCCGGGGTCATCATCAACAACGACCAGACCACGTCGAGCGACTCGACCCTGGCAGGATTAACCCTGACCGACGGGGACGGCAACACGATCACGCTGAACGAGACCTTCGATCGCTACCGGTTCGTCTACACGGCGGACGCAGGGGGAAGCGTGGACTCACTGACTCTGACCCCTTCGTTCCACAGTGGCGTCAACCCGGGCAATCTACGCTACTTCGACGCCATTGCAAGTGTCAGAAAGGGCAGAAACAGCGCAGACTTCACGCGCATCGCCCCCGGCCTCAACGAACTCAGGCTCCTGGTCACCTCCAACAACGGCGGCCAGCAGTCACTCTACAGGATAATGGTGACCAAGACCGCGTCGTCGGACGCGACGATCAGCGACCTCATTTTGGAGGACGACGACTTCACCGCTATTGACCTGTCTCCGGCATTCAGTCCTTCGGTCACCGAGTACACGGCGACCACGACTGGCCCGGCGCCGTTCTACGTCGAAGTCGGTCTGAACCACGGTGGCGCCGACGCCGAGGTCTCGGTCAATGGCAATGTCGTCATTCCCTACAGCTTTAGCTACCCCGTAGACACGTTTGAGATGCCGGCCGGGCAGAACACGTTTGTTATCGAGGTCACCGCCGAAGATGGCACGGTCCAGACCTATACGTTCACACTGACCAGGGTGATTCCCCTGGAGGTCAAGTTCGGCGATGGGCCCTTCTCGGTCGACGAGGGCGACAGCCTGTCGGTCCCGGTGATCCTCAACAAGGCGGCGCCATTGACGCTGACCATTCCCCTGACAGCGACCAACCTGGCGCAGGCAGACGCTGACGACTACTCCATCCCCACGAGCGTGGAATTCCTGGCCGGGGAATCGGAGAAGTCGGCGGTGTTCAGTGCGACCGCCGACTCAGTCACCGACTCCGGAGAACAAGTGAGGCTCGGTTTTGGCACACTGCCGATAGGCGTATCTTCAGTCAACCCGAAGTGGGCAACCGTCGACATCAACGACACGACCATAGTGGGTACCGCCCCTGAAACACCGAACCGACCCACGGGGACTGCAGTCTTCGTTGGGGGCGTCGACCTGGAGTGGAACGACGTACCCGGAGCCGATTCCTACGACGTCCAACTCTACCAGAGCGGCGGATGGACTGACCTGCCGGGGAACGGAATCGAGATCGCCTTCTACGGGGCCGGCGCCATCATCAGTGGACTCGACCCAACCGCCACGCTCTGGTTCCAGGTACGTGCAAGAAACGCTCATGGCGCCTCTGACTGGTCGGCATACAGGCAATTGCCCTCCACAACCCAGTCTGAGCAGGGGAGACAGCCCAGGCCTGACAGCGTGCAGGCCAGTGGCGCGCCGATCATCAGTGGCACGGCCCAGGTGAGTGAAACACTGACGGCGGATACGACGGGCATACAGGACGACAACGGCCTCGATCGGGTGCAGTACCGGTTCCAGTGGCTCTCCAATGATGGAAGTACAGACACGAACATCGCGGGCGCGACCGACTCCACCTACACATTGGTGGCTGCCGACGAGGGCAACACCGTCAGTGTGCGTGTGTCATTCACCGACAGGGGTGGGTATGCGGAGTCACTGACCAGCACAAGTACAGAAGAGGTGACGGCGTCATCGCAGGGAGATCCTGTGCCTACACCGGAACCCACGCCGAACAGCCCGGCCACGGGAGCGCCTGCCATCACCGGCGCCGCGCAGGTCGGCGAGACCCTGACGGCAGATACCTCCGGCATCTCAGACACCGACGGACTGAGCGGCGCGACCTTCGGTTACCAGTGGATCTCCAATGACGGGACTTCCGACACGAACATCACCGGTGCGACGAGTTCCACATACACTCTCGTTGCAGCCGACGAGGGCAGGTACATCAAGGTGAAGGTGTCCTTCACCGACGATGCCGGGTTCGGCGAGTCGCTCACAAGCGCCGCGACGGCGGCAGTTGACGCCGCGCCGCCCACCCCGGAGCCGACGCCCGATTTGCCAGAGGGAACGGTGACCGGCCTGACCGTCTCCAGCGACGCGCCAGGCTCGCTCACGATCGAGTGGGACACTCCATCGCCGTCTCCTTCCGACTATCGTATCAACTGGGCGCAGGCTGGCCAGGGGTGGCTATCGTGGCGATTCCCCAACGAGGCATCGAGGGGCAATGAGTACCCAGACGGCGACACTAACTCGCTGACGCTTACCGGCCTGACGGAGGGAGCCGAGTTCAGGGTGAAGATGAGGGCCCGGTACATGACCGGCCAGTATGCCAACGATCGCTGGTCAGGCCCGTGGACGGACACCGTTACACAGCAGGTGCTCGAACAGCCAATACAGGCCACATCCACTTCGACGACCACCAGGGACATAGATGCCCCTACCGGGCTGACCGCGTCGCTCCAAGGGTCAGCCAATTCGTTAGGCGGGGGCAACTCGGAAGGGATGGGAACCAAGGGCTTCTCTGACGGAGTTGGGACCAAGAGCCTGTGGGATGGCATCGGAACCAGAAACACGGAAACCCTGGCGACGACGAGTATGTACGTAATGCTCTCCTGGACCAACCCCACCGGCGGAGTGCAGCCAACCGGATACCAGGTGAAACGCTGGATCACGGACAGCCATCCGACGTTCTTCGACTGCGACTTATCCAGCACCACCTCTTCGTGTTATTCCTCGGAGGAGTATCGCGACTCGCAGCTCACGGCAGACGTCACGTTCAACTATGCGGTGCGACTGGTGAAACGGGCAGATGGCGAGGATCCGCGCTGGAGTCTATGGTCGGACACTGTCACAATCGAAATCCCCGCAGGTCTCACGGCTGACTCATACCCTGCAGCTCCCGAGGGGCTGACCGCCGTCGAAGTGCTGCACGAGACCGACCCTGCCAAGGTCAGCATCACCTGGGATCCCGTGACCAGTACCGGCACCACCACATATACGATTTACCGCACCGACCTGAAGTCGGCTACTCCTACGGTCGATACGATCGCGACAACGACCGCCACGAGCTACGACGACGAGGACATCGATCCCTACCGGAGCTACCAGTACCGGATCCAGGCGGTCAACTCGCTGGGCCTGGGCAGCCCGCTATCGAAACTTAGGATAGTCAACACTTCCGGCCTGCAGTACGGAGTGCCCGACAGGCCGACCGCTCTCAGCGCGACGACGACAGACATCAGCGCCACAACGACTGTTGACCTCGGAACGGCGACCAGCTCCGATACCCTGATCACGTTGTCGTGGACGCCGGCGGCCACCGGGACCACGACGACGTACTCCTTGATCTATGCCGGGGTTGTTACCGAGGAAGAGTACAGGGCGATTGAACGCCTTGAAGACGCGGTCATAACAGTCCGGGCCAGAAGGATCACCTCATCAACGAGCACGACATTTGCCGTCGCGAGCGGCAGCTTGTATGCGTTCGGCGTTAAGGCCTGTAATGACAATGGGTGCAGTTCTCTCAGTAGAGGGTACACGGTCAACCTCATCGGCGAACTCGATGCCGATCCCAACGCCCCCGGACAGCCCATAATGCCCGACACAAGTTGACGGACGCCGGCCTCTCTCAGCCTCGACATCCGAGCCCACAGAGCCTGTTTTGCAGGAGCGGTCCGCCCTTTCGGATCACTCTCTGGCCTCGGATGTGATTGGAAGGGCCTTGCGTGCCGCCCGCCCGGATTGTGGCCGATTTCGCATCAGTACGAAGAGACCACCAATAGCTCACATTGAATTCATATGAATTCGCCGATTTTCGCGCAATTCTTCACAGCAAGATTACACGCGCCGTCTAGAATTGGATGCTCATTGGGAAGTTGATGGGGAGCCTGGATTCCAGGGTGCGGAAGGTGGGCTCGGTCTGCACGACCGTACCGATGAAAGTCGGCAGCCTCGCCTGAGGTCACCTCCAGTCCACCTCACCACATCTGGCAGCTGCATGGGTCTTTGCGGCCCAGGCTGCGCTTACAGCGGATCGCACGGAATGCCGGCAGGAATGAGCGTCTTGCCGGTCAGACAGGGCTTTATCCGAGTCAATTGGTGAAGCAAGGCCCCGTCAAATGTGAAGTATGAGTCCTGGGAGTCAGTATGAGAAAGGTATCGACGCACAGCGTGAGCGGAGGAGTCTGGGGGGCACTTCGGCGGATAGCCGGGAAAGAGAGAACTTCGAACATGAGCGCCAGTCCGGAAGGACCGCATACTTCCAGTGCGCCGAGCCTGATGTCAGCCTCCTTATGGCGCAGCGTCTTTGCTGCTGGAATCCTGCTCGGGCTTGCCGCGCTGCTGGCGTGGGCGCTGCTGCCCGGCACGCTGCTGGCAGAGGCAGAGGAGGAGGTCCTGGTCAGTAGCCTTGGAGAGCAGGGCGGGTCGACCGCCGCAGTCGGCGGGTCCGGCAACCGCGCCGTTGCTCAGAAATTCTGGGTGCCGCGCGTGCGCGACTACACCCTGACCGAGGTCACGCTCAACTTCTCGTCATCGGCCGGCGGCGTAAGTGTCGCAGTCCACGAGGTGGACGGTCGAAACCCGGCGGCGTCCAGCCTGTACGAGCTGACTGCACCTGAAAACACGGGCTCAGGGAACCGGACCTTCACGGCCCCGGAGGACGCGACGCTGACCGAGGGGACGAGCTACTTCGTGGTCGTTACCGCGTCCTCCAGGCGCACCCTGGCGATGACGACTTCCAACGACCAGACCGGGATCGCCGGGTGGAATGTCGCCGACACCTCGCGACTGCACACTGCGGATGGTTCGTGGGGCGACAGCCACTTCGTGGTCAGGATGCAGCTGAAGGGAACGGCGCACCCGTCAACCCACTCCACGCTGACGAGACTCCGGTTGAAGAACGACGACGGCGACTCAGTCGACATCACTCCGAATTTCTGGGAGGAGACCACCGAGTACACCGCGTCGGTCGGCGGGGGAGTCGACGAGATAACCTTGAACGCGACCCCCAGGGACGACAGGGGGACCGTCGAGTACCTCGACGGTGACGACAACACGATTGAAGACGCCGCCACCTCGACCGACGGCATGCAGGTCTCGCTCGATGACGTCACCAGCATCATCAAGGTGAAGGTCACCGCCGAGGCCACCAGCACCCCCAGCACCATCTACACGGTTGCCGTGACGCGCAATGTGTCGGCCCAGACACTTGTCTCCACTCTCCTACAGCCGAGTGCCATTATTAATGGTCTTTCCGGCACCGACAGAAGGCATGAAATCGCGCAGAAGTTCAGGGTGCCGCAGGGCGATGACTACAGGCTGACCGCAATGAAGGTCAGGGTGGACACTGCACAGGTCAACATCGATGTCGCAATCCATGCGGCGAACGGCAACAAGCTGTACGACCTGGAGCGCGATGGAGGCAATCTGAACAAGGCCTTCAAGGCGCCGGAGGCCTCTGTGCTGAAGGCGAACACCAGCTACTCCGTCGTCATATCGGGGCTCAGGAGTAACCGGCATCTCGAAATGACGACATCCTCTAACCAGACCGGGTTGAACGGGTGGACAGTCGACAACAGCAGCCTCATCAGAAACAGCGGTTCGTGGTCCAGCTTCGGCCGCGTGGCCAAGATGACGTTGACGGGGAAAAGAGGACTGTCTGCCGATGCAACCCTCAGCGACATTGCGTTCACGGATGACGACGGAGACGACATTGCGTTCACGGATAGCGACAGCGACGACGTCAGTACAACCCCGAGCAACTTCAACGCCCAAACATCACACTACACCGCCGTGGTCGACGGTGACACTGAAACGGTCACCGTGACTGCGACCACCAGCCATCCGACCGCAAAGGTCGAGTACATCGACGGTGAGGGTGACGAGATAGAAGACGCCGCCACCTCGACAGACGGCATGCAGATCGCGCTCGCACGTGGCAGGAACACCATAGGGGCCAGGGTATCGGCGTCGAATACCGACGTGACGCTGACCTACACCTTCGTAGTTGAGCGCGCGTCCCCGGCAACGGGAAGGCCGACGATCAGCGGGAGACCGGTTGTTGGACAGACCCTGACGTCGGACACGTCCGGAATCTCCGACGACGACGGGCTGACGAACGTGACCTACAGCTACCAGTGGCTGCGTGGCGCCGATAGGATCGCTATCCCCGGGGCGACGAACTCCACCTACACGCTCCAGGCCGCAGACCGGGGTCATCGGATCAGGGTTCGGGTCACCTTCACTGACGATACCGGCAGCGAGGAGTCGCTGACCAGCCAGCATACACATAACGTGATGCAATCCACCGGAAGAACGACAGCCCCCTTGCTGGAGGCGGCAACGGTGAAGGACACGAGGCTGGTGCTCACGTACGACGTGGCTCTGGCTACATTTTCATTGCCAGACACCGGGGCCTTCACGCTGGAGACGGACGGCAGCGCAACCACAACCGTCTCCAGCCTGGCCATACGAGGAAATAGAGTGGTCCTGACGCTGTCGGAGTCCGTGAGCTTCGGCGAAGAGCTGAGGATTAACTACACGGTACCCGAAGCAGGCTCTCTCCAGGATGCCGACGGGAACAAGGCTGAGGCGCTGGTGGACACGCTGGTCGCCAACCAGACACCGGGCACCCTGGTGGCCAACAAGAATGGCAGTCCAGGCAACTACAGTTCTCCAGCGCACTACACGGCCCTCGTGGGTACAAGTCTCGTATACTACACCCACTCGCAGGCACAGCAGTTCACCACCGGCGGAAGCCAGGCCGGGTACACTCTCGACTCCATAGAGGCGGGACTGGGCATCAGGGGCAGCACGGGCGTGCCCAAGCTGACGATCTTCAGCGACAGCTCGGGAGAGCCCGGGACCGAACTGTACACGCTGACCAACCCCACCAATATCGGCTGGGGGACCAATTCGAGAGCCGAGTACAACCGGTTCACTGCTCCCGACGGCGCCGTGCTGGCCCCGAACACCAGCTACTGGGTGGTGTTCGAGACCGACACCTACGACACGACCACAACCAACTGGTTCCTGACATGGGCAACGAATTCAGGCGACGAAGATTCAGCAAGCGCCGCTGACTGGACGATAGGCGACAACAGATCGATAAAGTTTACAGAAAGCGGAGCATGGGAGCCGCACGCAAGCGTCCACAGGATCACCGTCCAGGGCAGCGTGATACCCCTGCCGGACACATCCCTGGCGGCAATCGACATAACAGCCGGCAACGGCCACCCAACCTTCCTGGAACCGGACTTCCGGTACCAGACCACCCACTACTCGGTGTACGCGACCAACTCGACGACGGAGGTGACGCTATCGGGAACTGCCGGCGACAGCGAGGCGACCGTGGACTACCTCGACGGCCAGGGACACGCCCTGACCGACGCGAACGACACCGAGGACGGGATGCAGATGGCCCTCGGCGTAGGCCACGTCACATTCCAGATCAGGGTCACCGCGCCGGATGGCGTCCGCAGTGGAACGTACACCATAGTCCTGACCAAACTGGCCCAGCCAGGCGTGGTTGTCAGTAACTTCGACGTGCGGAGCGAGAATCACCGGACCGCCCGGTCAAGACATGCCCAGGCATTCAAGACCGGCGCCCACCCCACCGGCTACCTCCTCTCGCAGGTGGAGTTCAACCAGAACAGCGACAGCCAGGACGTACTGGTGCGAGTCGCATCGAGACGAGCCGACCAGCTTATTCCGGACCTCTCCGACCCGGACACGGTGATAACTCTCTCGAACCCAGAGACGATAAACGCGAACACGCTGAACCGCTGGACGGCGCCTGAGGGCACCTTCCTCAAACCCAATCAGACATACTACATCGTCATAACGAATGCAGCCGGCACCGGTCCGGCCCCAGGCCAGATCGAGCAAACGGTGGACAGGGATGACGACGAATCGAGGGCCCCGGGCTGGAGCGTCGCAGACCACAGGCTGTCCATACCCGGCGGCGGACATTCATGGCATCTTGTTACGGCCAACGTCCTCAAGGTCCAGGTGTTCGGCACCATCATCGCCAGCAATGATACAACCCTGGCCGGGCTGGATATGCTGGACAATGAGGACAACCCCATCGGTCTCACACCGCAGTTCAGCCGCACCCGGAAGAACTACACAGCCAACATCGCCAACGAGGTCGACCAGGTCACGTTCAATGCCACCGCACGACACCCCTCGGCCACTGTCAAATACCTCACCGGCTCCCATGTGCTCACCGACGCTGACGACACGAAAGAGCACATGCAGGTCGACGTACCCGGCGAGAGTTTATTGGTCAGAATACTCGTGACCGCAGAGAACGGACACGACGAGAAGATCTATGTGGTCCAGATACGGAGAGAGGAGAATGCCAACTCGCCTGCCACGGGCTCGCCAACCATCACCGGCACGGCACGGGTGGGCCAGACCCTGACGGCGGACACCTCAGGAATCTCCGACGACGATGGGCTGACGAACGTGACCTACAGCTACCAGTGGCTGCGCGACGATACCGAAATCTCCGGGGCGACTGGCTCCACCTACACGTTGGTGGCCTCGGACGCCGACAACACGATCAAGGTAAAAGTCACCTTCACTGACGACGACGGCAACGAGGAGTCGCTGACCAGCGAGGCGACCGATAGTGTCGGACAAGCCGGAGGTCTGTAGAGACCTGTGCTCGCCCGAATCGCAAACCTGCTTTCCCTGCGGGCATTGACCGTTCCGGTGGTGGTGGTCCTGGTCGCCTGCGGGGATGCAGACCCGGAACTGTCACGGTCCGAGATCCAGGAGATGGTCCGGGCAGAGGTGGCCGGGATCCCTCAGCCTGCACCCGGCCTCACGGAGGCTGAGGTGCAGGAGGCGATCCGCACGGCTATGGAAGCCATGCCACAGCCCGAACCCGAGCTGACGCTGAGCGACGTAGAGCAGATCGTTCAGGCCGAGATTGGGGCGATCCCGGAACCTGAGCCGGGTGTCAGTCCAGCCCAGGTCAGGGCGGCCATTCGCATGGCAGTCGACGCCATCCCTGAACCCGGGCTCGACAGGGACGAAGTGGAGCAGATAGTACAGGCCGCGATCGCGGGTATACCCGAGCCGCAGGAGGGTCTCTCCTCCGACGAGGTGGCGAGTGCAATAGGCGCGGCGATAGCGGCCATCCCCGCGCCCCACGTGGGGCCCACGCGGAGTGACGTTGAGGAGATCGTGCAGGCCGCGATCGGGGACATCCCCGAGCCCGACGTGGGGCTCAACAGAAGTGAGGTCGACCAGGTCGTACAGACTGCAATCGCGGCCATCCCGCCCACGGTCAGCACCGCACAGATGAACGACGCCATCCGCACTGCGATCGCGGCCATACCGGAACCTGACTCCGGGCTGTCCAGGGGCGACGTGAGGCGGATTGTCGATGCCGCCGTAGGAGACATTCCTGAGCCGGGAGTCGGGTACGAGGAGGCAGAGCTCATTGCACGCCACACGGTGGCCACCATACCTCCGAGGGATGCGGAGGCGGACTACACCAGGTTCTTCGTCAGCAACGCCATAACCAGGTACGAGGTCGACGGTCTCAGGGCCACGCTGGACTACTACAATCGACCGGAGAGCGTCGACGGCCAGTGGTACGTGTTCATCATCGACGAGGACGACACCGTGATCGCCCATCCCGATCCCGGTCGCCTGGGACTGGACCTAAACGGCTGGGTGGGCATCGACGTCAACGGATACAGGTTCGGCCCGGAGGTGCTGTCGGCCACCGAGGAGGGCAGGTGGGTGTCCTACGTATACAGCAACCCGATACGCAGCGGCATACGCCCGGATGATCTGAGCGAGGTCGAGCTCAAGAACGTGTGGGTGGTGCGACACGACGACCTGCTCTTCGCCTCAGGGTGGTACATCGACGTCGACCGGTTGACCCAGGACACTGTCACCACCGTCGTGGACCTGTTCCGGTCGTCAGGGATCGAGGGTGTCATCGACGCATTCACCAACGACCCCGCGAGCATCCTGGGAGGACTGGCAGCATCCGCTGCCTCCTACAACACCTCCGGGTTGGTCGAGGGAGAGTGGTCGGTGCTCATAGCCGACCCGAGCGGCAGCATCGTGTTCCACTTCAACCCCGACAGGATCGGAGTTCGGCTCGAAGACCTGATTGGAGTGGATCCGTCGGGCATCCACGAAGACGGCGCCTGGCTGACCTCGGAGTCCATGCGAATCTGGGCGGTGAAGTTCGACGGCTGGGTGTTCGCGGCCGGCTGGCACAGCGGCCAATAGGGATTCCTCTTCCACCAGGGCAATTCTCGGCAGGGAGGCATTCATGTCAAAGGTGCTACGTACCGTTTACGGGATCAGTGAGCTGCGGTTCTGGAGCGCGCCTGGAGCAGCGGTCCCCGTCGTCGTGATGCAGGTTGTGTAGCAGCCAGCGCCGGCACAGAGGGGTATCCCCCCATTCAACTCAACTCCCAGAGACGAGGGGAATAGAACATGCGCACCACCATTACCAGAACCGGCCTGCTGACCGCCATGGCGGTTGCAGTGGCAATCGCCGTCATCTTCGCTGCAGGAGCAGGGCTTGCCCTTGCGGACATCGACTACGACCAGGAACGCAACGACTCAGTATCCCTCGGCAACATAGCAGACACAGATCCAACCAACCGCCGCGAGACGGTCGATGCCGACGACAAGGTGGACTACTTCCACTTCTGGCTGAGCCACCAGCGCACGGTAAAACTCCGCATCAGAAGACTGGACTACAACGCGGACCTTTACGTCGAAGACCACGAGGGTGAGGTGATCACGTCCAGCGAGAAGACCGGGGACCGGCGCGAGATTCTCAACATCGTCCTCGCCCCAACCGATTCCAGCGAACCGTACTACGTCCGGGTTGAGGCCAGGGAGGACGGACGGAACGACTACGAGTTCCGCTACCTCACCGGCACGCCGTCCAACGTCAGCCCCAGCGGGCTTCCCACCATCACGGGCACGGTGCAGGAGGGCGAAACGCTCAGCGTTGACACATCGGGGATCAGTGACGGAAACGGTCTCACCAACGCCCAGTACAGCTACCAGTGGATACGCACTGATGGCGGGACCGACACCGAGATTACCGGCGCCACCAACTCGACGTACCTCCTCACCTCTGACGACCAGGGGAAAACAGTCAAGGTGAAAGTCAATTTCACCGACGACGCCGGCTACTCCGCGACACTGACCAGCGCCGCTACGGGGGCGGTGGCCGGCCCATCCAACGTCGCACCAACCGGCCTGCCGACCATCACCGGCGCCGCATTCGTGGGGCAGACGCTGACCGCAGACACCTCAGGCATCAGCGACGACAACGGGCTCACAGGCGTCCAGTACACCTACCAGTGGATACGCAATGCCAGTAGTACAGACACCAACATCACCGGCGCCACCAGTTCGACGTATGTTCTCACCTCTGACGATCGGGGCAAGGCAGTCAAGGTGAAGGTCAGCTTCACCGACGACGACGGCTACTCAGAGACGCTGACCAGCGCTGCGACGGGAGTCCTGGCAACACTGACATACAGACAGAATGCCGACCCTCCAGTCTCCCAACCACAACAACAGTCGCCGGACGCGAGCGTCTCCGAGCCGTCGGGCCAGGACTTGCCCAGCGCCTCTTCGACCACTGGTTGGCTGGTCGTCGGAGACAGCGGAGCCACGGGCAATCTTGGCACTACTGACACAGACGCATTCAAGATCAGCTTAGAGACGGGGAAGCGGTACAGGATCGACGTCCTGGGCAACGGTCCCAGGGACTTCGCGAGTGGCGGCACGTACTCCGGAGACCTGGAACTCATGGTGGGAACATTGCAGAGCTTCGTCGACACCGGCTTAGAACGCCTCAACGGGATTGGCTCGGCAACCACAACTGGAACCACCACGAATGTCGTCAATAAAGGAGGCGGTCCAGACATCGGCGCGCGCTCCGAGTTCGACGCTACGACAAGCGACATCTACCTGGTCAAGGTCATCTCCGACGGCAGCAGCACCAGCACGGGCACATACACGGTGAAGGCGTCCGAAATCACGTCCGAGCAGGTCTTCGGTGACTTCACCAGCCAGTGGAACAGCGGTCGCATCAGGATCGACGACACCGAAGCCATGACCGGCACCATCAGCGATGCCAGCGACAGCGACTGGTTCATGGCATCGTTCGAGGCTGGCAAGTGCTATTCGATCCAGCTCAAGGGCTATCATTCTAACCAGGCTCACGACGGCGGCACGCTGACCGACCCCAAGCTCAAGGTGATGAAGTTCTACGACTACTACGAGAAGCGGTTCTACGACCCGAACACCCTCGCGTACGTGGGGATCCCTGCAAGCGAGCAAGATGTAGCGTACTACGACGAGACCTTCATCAACCCGGACAACTTCGAGCTACTGAACAGGGCCGACAAGATCTGCAACATGGTGACGCCTGCCGACCAACCCGGCAGCTACAAACTTGTCTGCAACTACTACTGTGATGACAACAGCGGACCGGGCAACAACTCGCTCATCAAGGTGCGCGTCAGCGCGGGCGGGGAAGGCGACTACGTGATCGGGGTCGAAGGCCAGGACTCGACAGGCACCTACAGCGTGTACGTAAAGGAAATCGACTGCTCCTAAGGCTAGAGAACGTACGGCGTCTGGCCCGCAGCAGACGATCAGCCACTCCCGCAGGGCCTGGCCTTGCAGCAGCAGCTCGTCTTCTCGATTCCCCTTACCGGTTGAGGCGGATGGCCTGCCGTCCCAGTTGCGGCCAGGCGGCCGGGGCGCTGCACTTCTCCAGCCGCTCCTCCAGGGGAAGATCGTCGTCCCAGTAGTAGGCGATTATGCGCCGACCTGTGAACTCAGCCGAGTCATCCGAGGCCAGCCAGACCACAGGCCCCTGCATCACCTCGGGGTCGATCATCTGGTCTCTCTGGTTGGGGTCGCCACTGTACGTCATGTTGGTGTAGGTGGAGCCTCCGGGGACCAGGACGTTGGCCGTCACTCCGGCGCCCTCGAGCTCCTGGGCCATGATGGCGACCAGCGCCTCGTGACCTGCCTTGGACGGGCCGTACGGAGCTCCGCCCTTGCGCCACATGGTGTCCATGCTCGTGGTCACTCCGACTATGCGACCCCATCCCTGCTCCAGCATATGGACAACCGCCGCCCTGGCCATGTAGAAGTTGCCGCTCAGGTTGACCGCCACCACACGGCTCCATGCCTCTGGAGAGTTCTCCCAGAAGTTGGCGGGGCTGTTCCCCACTCCGCCGAATCTGGCGTTGATACCGGCGTTGTTGACCAGGATGTGCAGCCCGCCCAGCCGCGCCACGGTGGCGTCAACTGCATCCTGGCACGACTGCGCGTCGGTCACGTCGGACACGATCGCGATGGCGGAGTCGTCCCCTCCGGCTTCCAACACCTCGTTGATGGTCTCGTCAAGCCACTCCTGGTTGATGTCGGTCAGGGCCACCCTGGCCCCGGCCCTCACCAGGCCCAGAGCAATCGCGCGTCCCATACCGATTGGACTTCCGGCCCCGGTGACTATCGCCACCTTCCCCTCCAGCGGTCTATCAGCCACGTCGCACCTCCTCAGTGGTTAACCGGCGTTTTTCACATGCTATCCGGTACCTGCAAACCATACTCCCTGGAGCACATACCGGCTACCCTTGACTCGCGCCAGGCTACCTGTCCACGCGGCAGCTTATGATGTCTATGCCGTAGTACTTGCGGTGGTGTACCGATGAGGCGTAGTGGCGCAGGATTCGGACGGATAGCTGCTGCTCGTCGTCCACCGCCTGGTCAGGACCCAGGTAAGCCATGCGATTCTCGATGTTCCCCTGGATTGCGTCGTCCGAGGCGACCACGATTTCGAGCTCGGCCGACCCGCTGTCAGGGCGAATTGTGGCAATTAGCCTGCGCTTCTGTTCGGCAGGCCCCTCTTCTTCCTCGTTGAGCAGGCTCAGGATGACCTCTTCCCCTGCCAGGCACAGGCGGTTCTTGCCCTCCTCGGTCCAGGAATGACTGTCGGCGAACTCGCGTAGAAAACTGTCGAAGTCGGGTAGGGAAGACTCGGACAGGTCGGTCCGCAGCCTCTTTGCGCGAAAACCGGATGCTTCGGCGAACATAGTCATGACTATGGCCGCCATACCTCCGACGACGATTGTATTGCTTACCAGGTGACTCGCAACTCCTTCGAAGAACCCACTGAAGGCCCCTGCGGACAGGCCCAGTACCATGGCGACGCCGGTGATAGTAGCCTTCTTCTGGTCAATGTCGTCGGCAAAAGCTGTCTTTGCGCCCTCGATAAAGAGCATTCCGAAAATGATGACGTACACCGCGCTGACCACGGGGCTGGGAATGGCAACCAGGATGGCAAGCAGCTTGGAGAAGGATGCGACCAGTATGGTCAACAGCCCCAGGTATACGCCGACGCTCTTGGCCGCAACACCGGTAAAGCTAATGTAAACGGCAGTGGCCGCCCACGGCGCGGCGACGGGCAAGGTACCCAGAAGGCCGGAAAGAAGCGTGCCAATCCCATACACGTTCAAGCCCCCCTGCACCGAGCGGAAGTCAATTGCCGATGCAGTCCGGTAGGAAGCGCGGTAGATCACGGACAGGTCTCCCACCGCTTTCATAAAGGCGGTAAGGTTCACAACCACAAAGACCGGGAGCAGGGCCCAGAACTCTGTCCCCAGGGACAGATCAAACCCCGGCCACGAGAAATCGGGGAGGCTCACCAATGGAGTGTCGAGTACCTTGGCGGAGTCGTAGAAGCCCAGGGGCAGGGCCACAGCCAGGCCTACCGCCACCATTACGGGCAACATCCACATCCGCCAGGCCGGTGTGTCCCGAAGGGAGATAAACACCCCTACAGCCAGGGCAACAATCCCCGGCGCCATGAAGAGCAGCACCGTTTCGCCTTCCGGCGAATCAACCGAACTGTTGATGATGAAGGGCACCGCTGACACCGCCACCAGCATGACAACCACTCCGCTCACCGTCTGTGTAAAGATCCGGCGGAGAGAAGCAAGGCGAAGGGCTAGAACAGACTGGACCAGGGTGGAAGCCACGAGCAGGCTGGCCAGCAAGCCCGGTCCGCCCGCCTGGAGCGCCAGCGCGCAGATCGCCAGGAACGGAACGTTGAAGTTCGAGACGATAAGGCGACCCGAGCCCAGGTAACGCAGTTTGAGAGTCTGGAGGATCATCCCGGCGCCGGTGACTACCAGGACCGTGAAAGTCACCCATGACAGATAGGCTTCAGACTCGCCTGATGCCCTCACCACCAGCGCCGCCAACATCACCAGGCTGATGGTGTTGGGTATGAATATCTGTAATGCCGAAGTTATCGCCGGTAGCGGCGGACACTTCTCATCCGGTTCGTAATGGACTTCGAGTCGCCTCTGGGCTCTTCCGAACATCCTGTGATGATACCATGTATCCCGTGTATAATCCCTTGCGGAATCGCACACTGATCACAACGTAATCGGGAGTCACAAGCCCGAGGAGGATGTACAATGGGGCAAAACAAGCAAGAGAGCAAAGCGAGGGCGAACGAAACAGTATCGAAGCGCTGGCGTTTACCAGCCGGCGTGAACGCACTGGTCTTGCTCTTGATCGTGGTCTCCATTGCAGCCATTGTAACTGCCTGCGGTGAAGACCCCGCCCCAGTTCCGACACCAGAACCCGCCGCGGTGACGGCCCCGACCCCCTCAGCTACTACTCCTGAACCCACGGCAACCTCAGTTCCGGCTCCTACTGCCGTACCAACTGCCACTCCGGCCCCGGCCCCGACTGCCGCACCAACAGCAACCCCAGCCCCAGCTCCTACTGCCGTACCCACGGCAACCCCGGCTCCGGCTCCTACCGCCGTACCCACAGCAACCCCGGCTCCGGCTCCTACTGCCGTACCAGCGGCAACCCCGGCTCCGACACCAGAACCCGTCGCGATGGACGACGACGGCCTGACCCAGGCATTCGTCGCAGCGGCAATCGAGTACT
Organism: Dehalococcoidia bacterium; assembly: GCA_965116415.1. Lineage (GTDB taxonomy): Bacteria > Chloroflexota > Dehalococcoidia > Lucifugimonadales > UBA1123 > VXRN01. The sequence goes on along the minus strand of OZ220693.1, from coordinate 2,131,755 downwards.
ACGAAGCGAACGGACTCGACTCCACTGTCGACTTCTACAGGTCTGAAGCGAGCGTCGAAAACGGGCGGTCTCTGCTCCTGCTGGACGAGGCCGAAACCACGTTGCTCGTTTACCGCAGCATACCCACCATTCAGGGCCAGTACGTCGGTCCAGGCTCGTCTTTCTCCGCATTTGGACGGTTGATACAGGCCGCCACAGATGAAGGCTTCTGGATTACGACTCGCGGCATCAACCCGGTCACCAAACAGGAAGAACCAAGGCGAGTCCTCGTAGTCAGCCACGACAACCTGGTGTTCTCCGCCAGCCATTCGGTGCTGGTCCAGGACGTCGCGGAGTCCGTCAAAGAGTACGTGGACAACGCCATAGACAAGTACGACAGCGACGGCCTCGAAGCCACCATCGCCCACTACAACAGCCAGGACAGCCTGAGCGGGCAGTTCTACCTGTTCCTGATCGGCGCCGATGACATCTACGTGGCGCATCCCATCTTCCCACACCTCATCGGTACCGACATCAAGGACGTCGTGGGCTCCGACGGGCAGGAACTCGGCAGGGAGATTGCACTCGCCACCGAAGATGGCGTCTGGGTCGAATACCTGTGGCCACATCCCGTTTCCCGCAGAGAGCAGCAGAAGGTCACCTGGGCCATCCGCCACGACGGGTTGATATTCGCCTCCGGCTACTACGCCGGTGAACCCGAGACCGGCCCTCCGGCTTGGCGAGACGCCGACCCCAGGGACTACACCGTCCAGTACGTGAACCAGGCCATAGAGCGCTACGAGCGTGACGGCCTGGAGTCCCTGCTCAACTACTACAACAGCGTTGCCAGTTTCGAGGGCGAGTGGTACCTCTTCGCCACCGACGCCGAGGACATATACCACATCCACCCCCTGCTCCCGCAGCTCATAGGGACGGACATCAAGGACGTAGTTGGCTCTGACGGCTACAGGCTGGGCGAGGAGCTGGCCAAGGCCACCGAAGAGGGAGTATGGGTGGAGTACCTGTGGCCGCACCCAGTAACGCTGAATGAGGTCCCAAAGGTAGGTTACGCCGTGCGTCGTGACGGAATGCTGTTCGCATCCGGCTACTACGAGCGGATTGAAGATCCTGCGGGCCGGACCAGGGAATATGTCCAGGAGGCTATCGACTACTACAACGAGAACGGACTGGACGCCACGGTCACCCAGTACAACAGCAAGGACAGTCTCGACGGCCAGTGGGGCCTGACCCTCGTCGATGAACAGGACATACTCCGCGTAGCGCCCCTTGCCCCTCAACTCGTCGGACAGGGTCTGAAGGGCATTCCCGCGTTCAGTCGCGGGAAGCTCAGCGAGGCGATTGCAGCGGCAACGGAGGATGGACGCTGGATTACCAGCATCTACCCCAACATCAGGTCCTCAGAGACCCTGTACGCGCATACATGGCTCATACGCCATGACGGGCTGCTCTTCATGTCGCGCTACTACGACGACCAGCCTGAGTCCCCGGCTCCGGAACCCGCCGCATTGGACGATGAAGGCTTAACCCAGGCATTCGTAACGAGTGCCATTGAATACTACGGACAGAACGGACTGGACGCCACCGTCGAGTTCTACAGGTCTGAGGCCGGCGCCGAAAACGACCGGGCGCTGATTCTGGTGGACGCAGACGAACTCAAACTGCTCGTGTACCGCAGCATACCCGCTTTGCAGGGCCAATTCGTTGGCCCGGGGTCTCGATTCTCCAACTTCAGCAGGTTGGTCGATGTTGCCACCGAGGAAGGTAACTGGATCACGACTCCGGGCGTTAACCCGGTCACCAAAAATGAAGAACCACGACGGGTCCTCGTCGTCCTTCACGACGGCCTGGTGTTCTCTGCCAGCCACTCGGTCCTGGTGGAAGACGTAGCGGCTTCCGTCAAGGAATATGTGGACAGGGCCATAGCCAGGTACGATAGCGACGGTCTCGACGCCACCATCGCGTACTACAATAGCCTGGACAGCGTGGACGGACAGTTCTACCTGTTCTTCATCGGCGATGATGACAACTACCTGGCTCATCCCATCTTCCCGCACCTCATCGGCACTGACATCAAGGACGTCGTGGGCTCCGACGGGCAGGAACTCGGCAAGGAGATTGCACTCGCCACCGAAGATGGCGTCTGGGTGGAATACCTGTGGCCCCATCCCGTTTCCCGCAAGGAACAGCAGAAGGTCACCTGGGCCGTCCGACACGACGGGCTGATATTCGCCTCCGGCTACTACGCCGGCGATCCCGAGACCGGCCCCCCGGCCTGGCGGGACGCCGACCCCAGGGAGTACACGGTCCAGTACGTGAACCGTGCCATAGAGCGCTACGAGAGCAACGGCCTGGAGTCCCTGCTCAACTACTACAACAGCGTCGCCAGTTTCGAGGGCGAGTGGTATCTCTTCGCAACAGACGCTGAGGACATCTATCACATCCATCCCCTGTTGCCTCACCTCATCGGCACCGACATCAAGGACGTGGTCGGCTCTGACGGCTACAGACTGGGTGACGAGCTGGCGAAGGCCACCGACGAGGGAGTCTGGGTGGAGTACCTGTGGCCGCACCCGGTGACGCTGAATGAGGTCCCAAAGGTGGGTTACGCCGTGCGCCGGGACGGAATGCTCTTCGCCTCAGGCTACTACGTGCCTATTGAAGACCCCGCAGGCCAGACCAAAGAGTATGTGCAGCAGGCCATCGAGTACTACGAGAACAATGGACTGGAGGCCACAATCGCCTGGTACAGCTCGGACGAGAGCCTGGACGGCCAATGGGGTCTGACCCTGGCCGATCAGGACGACCTTCTCCGGGTCGCTCCCCTCGCCAATCACCTGATAGGTACCAACTTGAATGACCTTGCAACGCTCCGCGGGCGGCAGATTGGGAGTGAGATGGCGGCGGCCGCAGACGGGGGCGCCTGGATCAACTACGTCTTCCCCAATGTCAGGTCCTCAGAGGTCCTGTACGCGCATACGTGGGCTGTGCGCCACGACGGGCTGCTCTTCATGTCGCGCTACTACGACGACCAGCCTGAAGTCCCAGGCACGCCATAGGGGGTGGATACTGGGTCAATTTGGTAGGCAATCGATGTAGGGGCGGTTCGCGAACCGCCCCTACGGGATATGCGGGCGAGACGTCCGCGCTCCGTATCGTGGTCGACTGGACACACTTACCAAAATTACACAGCTGCAGCGCCCCTCACGCCTTCTGCAGAGTGTAGATCGCTCCCGACATCTTTCCGATCATGTGGTACACGCCCCAGTAGCAGTCCGCGAGCTCGATCTCGTAGTCCTTGCGCCCGACCCTGGCTATCAGGCTGTCCCGATTCCTCAACAAACGAGCTATCCTGAGCAACTGCCGGGAGGTCTGACGGTCTCCCTCCTCCTCTCGCCACTCTCTCCACTCGCCAGCGATGATTTCGCGCTCCACCACCTGGAATCCCGCGTCGCCAAAGGCTGCCTCGAAGTAGCTCTTGGACAGATTGTCGGGGCAAGCTCCAAGCGGCCCACAGACCCGCTCGGCTTCCGACGGCTCCATTAGGTCGGTTGCGAAGTTGGTGAAGATGAGCATGTGCCCGCCCTCCCTCAGGACGCGGGCACACTCCGAGAAAGCGCGCCTCAGGTCGGGCACCAGGGTCAGCATATCGCGACACCACACCACATCGAAGGCACCGTCAGCAAATTCAAGCGACTGTATATCGCCCCTGGCTACGGTGACCCGCTCGGACAGGCCGGCGTCCGCGATCTTCTCCAGGGCAGTTTCAACGTTGCTCTCAATGATGTCGACGCCCCAGACCAGCGCATCGAAGCGCTCGGCTATCTCGCACATGTGCGTCGCGTCACGGCAGCCCGCGTCCAGGACCCGGGCCTCAGTCACCCCACTGATCAGCGCACCCAGCTTGTCGTACAGGACATCGGGAGAGCGTGGGTGCAGGCTGCTGTCGACGATCGAGTAGAACTCGTCGTCGCTCATTTCCGGCTTTTCAAAAGCCTCCTCGGCCGACAGCCTGAAGACTTCGTTAGACACTGTTCACCTCCGGTTCGTCCAGGCGTCCCTCTGGACTTCACGACGCCTGGGAGACTCGTTTCCCCTCACTGGCGACCGGCTTCTTCGGCGGTGGCGTGACGATGGTCAGGATGGCGGCGAAGACCATGAGCGCGACTCCCACCCACCACGCGGGATCGTACGTGCCGGTGAAGTCGTAGATGTAGCCGGCAACAGGCGCGCCCACTCCACCGAGTACGAGATTGATCGGGTTCACGAGTCCGCGGATGCTGCCCACGCTCTCGCGCCCGAAGTAGTCGGCCCAGATGAAGTTCTGCAGGAACATCATCCCACCGATACCCAGACCGAACACCGCCATGGATACGAACACGATCGTGATGTTGTTCGCATAGATGGTCAGCACGCTGGCCGTGGCGAGCATCATGAAGCCGGTCGCTCCAAGAAATCGTGCTGGAATGTACCTGACCAGCATCCCGAAGGAGAAGGTCGAGATACCCGCACATACGGCGTCGAACGCGGTGGCGAACGAGATAAGCGTGGGATCGAGTCCCTTGTCCATGAAGGAGGGGATCCTGTGCAGGCCGACAGTGCTGGTGGCCAGCGACACCGCGCTGAACACGATCACCAGCCGCCACAGTGTCGTGGAGCGCATCGCTTCGGACACGGTCCATGAGACCTCCTCGGAAGCCGCTACCGGCTCGCCTGAATCACCATCCTCCGAGTCACGTGCTACAGCGCCGTCGGGCAGGAGTCCAATGTCCTCGGGCTGCCTGCGTACGAATACGCCGGTTAGTGGAACGACCACGCCTATCCCGATGACCGCCAGCACTATCCACGCCATCTCCCAGCCGCCGACGTTTATGAGGAACTGGGTGAGAGGGATGAAGACCAGCGCCCCGAAGGGCACTCCCAGGGACATGAAGGCGACGGCCCTGCCCCGGTCGACCACGAACCACTTCAGCACCGGCACGGAAGTAACCAGCGCGCCGGGGCCGCTCAACCCAACGAGCCCCATGACGGCGAACAGGACGACAAGCTGCCACGCATGGCTGATGTACGCAAGCCCGATCATGGCCCCGCTGGTCAGGGTGACAGCAACTGGCAGCATGACTCGGGCGCCGTACCTGTCGAGCAGCCAGCCGACAGCCGGGCTGGTGACGGAGCTCGATACCTGGCGTGCCGTCTGCGCCCAGCCGAAATCGGCGCGTCCGATTCCCAGCTGGTCACCCATGGGCTTGATGAACAGGCCGAAGTTGAGCGACCCCATACCCATGGTCACAGCCCTGGATACGGCCATCACGGCCACAATCACCCAGCCGTAGTAAAAGCCCGGCTCCCTGTCACTCACGGGTCAGCAACCCGGTGGGCGGACGAAAACATCGAAGTCGGAGGTACAGAGTCAAAAGTCGACTTTCTTGACATAATGCATAAGGGGAATCCAAGCATCTCCACATCGAAGCTAAGAATAGGAGCAGACTGAATGTCCACAATGAACATAGAGGTTACAACAACCTTTGGCGCCTCAACCACGCACACGCTGGAACTACCTGAAGAGCAGACGGAGACCATTCAGCTAAACATGAACCTGATCAAGGGTGCTGTCGAAGGTTCCCTGCCGTCGATCATACTGCTTGAGCCGTTTGTGCACTACAAGTCGAGCAGCATAGCTTATGTGAAGGTGGAATTTACGGGGCCGGAGGATTCGGTAGAAGAGGCCATCGAAGAGGCCCGTCGCGTCGGATTCCAGCCCCCTCCCCAAGATCGAAATTAACGAACAACGCCACCGAGGAAGACATGTCTACCCACCTTGCGAGCCGGTGGTAACCACCAGCGTTGACGATCAGCCAACCATCATACGTCCCATGTTCGGAGAGTGCCCGGAAGACATTCCGGTATTCGTCTCGGCTAATTCAACTGTCGAGTGATCATCAGGCATCGTATTGAATAGAGTAAAGCGGAAAGGGTGAACGGTCCGGCTACCTATCAATGTGAGATCTGGCACGGGGACTATAGGAAGCAGCAGCTCGCCCACGCCTTTCACAGAAAAGTGCGGAGTCTCTCCGCGTACCAATCCCTTGTTGAACTAACCGGGTTAGGTGGTCGACTCGGGTAAACTCGCAGAAGGTCATCCGAGATCCTGTGTGGATGAATGTGGACGTGAAGATGTGGCACTTCCTGGAAAGCAGCAGGTCCTATCGAGTGCCACAGACTCATACCTTCGTTCGGAAATGCCGCGTCAACGGCTCTGGTAACACGTATGAGTGTCGCCATAAGTGCGGCACCGGTTTCCTCGTCCAACTCGCAGATGTCGGCGACATGCTCTCGTGGGATGACCAATACGTGCCCCAGATGGAACTGTCGAACATCCATGAACGCCAAGGTCAGGTCGTCTGCACACACAACACTTGCTGCTCGCGACTCCTGGGCGATGTCGCAGAATATGCAGCTTTCACTCACGTAAGCTCTCCCCAGTCTGAAACCAACGCACACGGTCGCTGGCCGGTAGGGCGGACTGCTGGGGAACTTCGGTCTGGATCAGTCACAGTTGAAGGGTTGGCACAGGCTCTGTAGTACGTCGAGGCTGGCGTCCAGACGGTATTCACGCAGAGCATCAGATGTAATCTCACCAATTCTAAGGAGCTGTGCGTGATGCTGTCGGGATTGCTCATTTCGAACCTCACGCTCATTTATTCCTATCATCTACTGGCGCATGGAGTCCCGATGCATTGTCTTAGTCGCTGGCAAGGAAACTCGTCCATCGAGACGACGCTGATTTAACTGGAGTTGGCCCCTGCCCAAGGAATAGCCTTGATGCTATGCTAGAATTCCGCGTTGAGATACTGGGGCCGCTATGCGAGCATGTGGTCCGATCGTTCGGATTGCAAATCTAAGGGTAGTAGTCAGGGGTACGAGGAAATCAACAGTAGCAAACTACAGGTGTTGGAAGACCTCCTTGAAAAAGCGCTGCTAAGTGTGGTCGTGAAGAGTGAGCCGCGTGATCAGTACATCAGCGTTGACGAGTATCGAAGCATCCTGCAGTCGTGGTGGGACTCATATCGCCCGGATATGTTCTACGATGTACTCACCTACAAGCCTTCAGTTCCGGATCGGCAGATTAGAGAGTCTCTTCTTATACCGTTTCAGTCTGAGCAGGCCGCATGACAGGATGGGAGGCTCTGGACCGATTTGTCTATCCAGTCCCATCCGGCAAGTGATCGTACCCGGCCAGGGTCAGACTCCAATCGGCGCAGGTATGAGTTCACAGCCTCCACCTTCTCCTCGATGCTCTCGTAAACTCTGCCCTCTACCCATCTCCTGATCTCCTCGAACACCCTCTCGGCAGGGTTGAGTTCAGGACTGTACGCAGGCTGCACCACCGTTGGCAGTCCAACCGTCTCCACCAGCCGGCTCCGGTGTCCACGTGCACCGTCCCACACCAGAGCCCCAACGTCGGTCCCCTGCTTCAGTCCGTTGACCGCGGCTGCTATCCACTCAGACTTCATCGAGTCTATCCAGCTCCACAACAGTCTCCCCCGTCTCCCGTCCACCACGCAGAACAGGTACATCCACTCGTACACCGTCTGCACTCGCTGGCGAACTTTCACTCCACGACGACCCCATACCCTGCGCACTGTTCCCCGAAGGCCCACTCGCATCTCGTCAGCAAAGCCCAACACCGTCTCCCGTCTCACTCCCGCACCACGGAGCGCCTCTCCGAGTCCCCCCTTTTCCACGACTCCTGCGCTCTGACGTCAGCCTTCACATGGAGTCCCCGCGGAACCCTCGGTGAACATCCCAGTCTCGCAAGCAGGCTGTAGACGCTTCCCAGTCTAAAGCTCACTCCATACTCAGACTCTATCCACTCCCTGACCTCTCCACCTGTCCTGAACCGTCCGCTCCCAACCTCCTCGGTCAACTCCCGCTCCTGGCTCTCACTCAGAAACCTCGGCTGACCAAGTCCCTTCATCCTGTGCGACAGCACCTCCTTCACTCCTCCTGTCCTATACCATGACACCCACTTCTGAAGCGTACGGTAGTGGACTCCCAACACCGACGCCACATCGCCCATTCGTCGTCCCGTACGCAATAGCCACAGTGCGTGCAGTCGCGTACGAAGCATGGGGTCCTGCTGGGTTCGGTATGCCGCCCTCAGTGCCTCGGGTGTATCCTCAGGCTTCCAGTCCACACGAAACGGTCGGCCGATCATCTGCTGCCCTCCAACTCGATGAGTTGGCCCGAGCATAGACGAAGTATTAGACTACTGCCAGACTCTTTACGGCTGACTCACGCTGAAACGGTATTAGCATAATCAGAACTGAACTGTCTGAATACATTCACGACGGTAAAATACTGACCGCCGCCTACAGAATTCGTCGCGGTTTACCCAATCGACTAAACGGCGTATTGGAACAGATGATTAAAGTCGCCATAGTACGAGGGCCCACAATCGCGGCAAGTTCATTCTACGACTGTGTCGAAAGAACAGATGCTTCATATCAAGTCATAGGACTTATCGATGGTATTCTACTAGAACGAACCTTGGAATTAGGCGAAGGCATACGTCTGGTTCCACTACCTGCGTCAGCTTCAGAGTTTCCTCCTTACTTGGCAAGGATTAGCCTATTCATGAATGAAACTGACCTTCTGAAGCTAACCTTGATCGTGATCGATATGTCGATTCATCCAGTGTTTGCCAATCCAAGCTACCTTAAGGACTTCGATAATACAGGCAGCATGTTCAATGTGGCGACAACCCACCCGAGCTACCCATCATTTAGCATTGACGACTTTTGTGATGCGCTCTCCTTGATGTGTAATGCTCGCATCCAGCGCGTTGCTACGTGGAGCGCGATAGGTCCCGATGAGATGTTCAATGTTGAGGACGCGCATGGAGGACTCTCTTATCGGCCGAACCTCCTTTCCCAACCTCTTATCAGACGTGAGGCTGTCCCTATCACTTCTGCTGATGTCGACGAGGCATTTTCCTTCTATGATGCGCGAATGCGACTCAGTCCGCGTGTAGCCCGTAACCTCAAAGTGTCAATTGATCGATGGGTGAAGTCAAAGTCCGATCAGAGCGTTGTTGATACATTTATTGATTTAGGCATCGCCCTCGAGTCCCTCTACTTAGAAAACATTGGAAATGCAGGTGAGTTCAGTTTTAGATTCAGATTGCACGGGGCTTGGTATCTTGGGGACAACGCGAACGACAGACAGAAATTGCTGAAAGAATTCAAGGTTTTGTATGACATGCGCTCCAAAGCGGTCCACGTCGGAGAAGTTCCCTTAGAGGGATCCCAAGAGCTGGTACAGCGAGGCCAAGAACTGTGCTTGCAGTCGATAATCAAGGTGGTTAGATGCGGCCGGTTCCCAAATTGGAGCCAATTGGTTCTCGGTGCAGGGTCATGCTAGAGGCTCTGAGCAGAAACCGCCCTAATCCAAGTCAGACCTAATAGCGGGGATTGAACCTCGTTACACTCTCTGCACGTGCCCTCACATAGGCTAGGGCACTCCAAAATCCATACGATGTTAATCTAACCGTAACCTTTACCCTGACCTATCGGGCGGCCTAACGCCGGTGCTACGGTTAAGGAATTCATAACGAACGATTGATGCACATCTCCGTCACTTCCCGTATCAACAACGGTAATCACCTTTGCCGCTCCGCAGATAGGATAGTCAGGTAACTGATTGATCAGAGTTAACAGTTAGTTCTACTGTGGCGGATGGAAAGATCTAACTGGTAGTGGCCGCAGCAGTTAGATTGAGTGCTAGATCTGCAAGGGAGCGACTGTGGGAATCGCCGCCATCTGAGTTGAGGAGTAACAGAGGTAGCTAGCGATACCACCTTTTGCGTTTGAGATTCATGACATGTACCTGATGAGAAAACTCTTTGGTGAAATCCTCCCCTTCAGAATGGATCATCGTCGGGGCGGAATTCCTGTCAAGGGTGGTCTTGCGCATGACGACGACTTCTATGAGGCAGAGCGCATCATGCTGTACCTGACAGATGATGGTCGCCTGGAAGCGAGAATAATCTATTCTGGCGATGTCCCCGACGGATTACACTTCCCCGATGCTGGGAGTGCAATATGGTTTTATGGTGACTTGCCGCTCGAACTTCGACTAGAGGTTCCCAACGGTTTCCACTACAACTTCAAAGTTAGGATGCTCGCTGCACCTGACTTCTTCTTGAACGACGCTGGTCGCCCTGAGCGCCATCCACCCACTCCCGACGACACCCTTGGGATATGCAGCTATTTGGTTGAGATAGTCGACAATCAGTGGTGGGCGTCTGATGAGCACTCACCTGGGCGTGAATGGCACTTCTCAATCAACGACCTGCCGAACCTAACCCCTATCAGTGAATCAAAGATCTGCCTTCGAAATACTGCACCAAGAGGATATCCGGGCACATACTTCACCTGCATCCTGAATAGCATCCAATACGCGTCCAAACCAGTAGAGTACTGGTTCAGTTACGAACTCGAAAGCTCGATAGATCGGGTGAACTCCTTCCGCGACAGAGGGCAGTTCGTGATTGACAAGAATCAGTATCGCTTCTCGTTTGGTAGGACGGACAAGCAGGAACTCGATCAAAGAGAGGGTCACCGCATAGTTCGGCTGTGGGAATACCTGCTGGGATTCTGCTCCGGTGCCTTTCGGACTGTTGACATCATCATTGGCTACAACGATACCGGTGGGTGGTCATATGCGGAGTTGCCGAGACCGCTTGCGAAGCAGTTCACCTCTAAGTCCACCTGGTTCCCTCAGGGCTGGCCAATGGATTTCCCTACATTTGCACGTAGCTTCCTATCCCACTTCCAAGATGACTTTGATCGAATAAACAATGACAACCACGTACCTGCGCACTTCTACGATCCAGCTCTTCCATTTAATCAGGGTTTGGGTGCGCCGGTTCCAGTTCTCGATGGTTATCTCAGGGCAGCTGGGTTGGACCTTCCGCATGACGCCCTCAACGCCTCTTTCGCTACGATTGAGGCTGTAGTAAAGGCGCATCTGGAACGATCGGATCGGGATCGACTGCACGCTGGTGAAATCTCCGGCTTCCTGCGCGAGAGAGACATCCCACCTCTTGAGCGACGCTCCGCTTACGGTTCTCTCCAGAACAACGCCTGGAGATCACCAGAGGAGATAATCGGACTGCAGGAACGTCCAGAAGGAGCTACCAGTTGGACAGTGCTGCCAAAATATAGGGAACGCGGAACGGCTAGGCCTGGTGACTCCGAAGACGAAATGTATGGAATCGTAAACATCAAAGCGTGGCGAGATAAGCGAGCATCTCACTTTGATTCCCACTCAGGCGGGGGGACATTTTACGATATCCTAACAGGCTGCTGAAAAAGGCTTGCTGAAGCCTCGTTCTCCAGGTTGGCGGGATACAATGGACTCACCAGTCCAATCGCCCAGGAGAACACTCCATGAGAGGCCGCCGCAATCCCCAGTCCACCATGCTCGCATTCGTCAACCTCGACGAGCGCGTCCCACCGGACCATCCACTCAGGATCATCAAGGGAGTCGCTGACGGCGTCCTCGAGCACATGTCAGGCGACTTCGACAGTATGTACTCGAAGATCGGTCGTGCATCGGTGCCTCCCGAGCGTCTGCTGAAGTCTCTGTTGCTGATCTCGCTGTACTCGATCAGGAGTGAGAGAGCGTTCTGCCAAGAACTCGACTACAACCTGCTCTATCGTTGGTTCCTGGACATGGACCTGATGGAGCCGAGCTTCGATGCGACTGTGTTCACCAAGAACCGCAGAAGACTACTTCGTCACAAGGTGGGAAGGAAGCTGTTCGAGGAGGTGGCGTACGAGGCAGACCGTCGTGGACTGATGTCAGATGAGCACTTCAGTGTGGATGGGACGCTGATAGAGGCTGCTGCAAGCATAAAGAGCTTCAGGCGTCGTGATGACGACGATGACTCCATGGGCGATGCAGGAGTGCAGACGGAGGACTTTCGGGGAGCGAAGCTGACCAATGCTACCCACAGGAGCACGACCGATCCTGATGCAAGACTGATGAGGAAGGGTCCGGGCAAGGAGGCGAAGTTAGTCTTCATGGCCCATGCGCTGATGGACAATCGGCATGGGTTGGTGAGCGACTTCAGGTTGACTGAAGCGAACGGGAAGGCTGAGAGGGATGCCGCGCTGGAGATGTTGACGATGATCCCCGGGAGTCGGCAACTGAGTGTGGGAGCTGACAGGGGTTACGATACGAAGGACTTCGTCACCGAGTGCAGGGAACTCAACATCACACCGCATGTGGCCCAGAAGCGAAGGTGGTCGGCGATTGACGGGAGGACCACACGACATGAGTCATACAGAGCTAGTCAGAAGGTGCGAAAGCGGGTGGAGTCGATCTTCGGGTGGATGAAGACCGTTGGAGGGTTCCGCAGGAGTCGGTACATTGGGTTGGAGCGGACCGGACTGTGTGGTGAGTTGGTTGCGACGGCGTACAACCTGGTGAGAATGTCGAGGTTGATAGCCGAGCAAGAGGCCGAGGTGCCTGTCTTCAGCTAGTGTTCCGTGGTCGAGGTGCGCCACTCAGACCCCGATCGGGGCTCTGAGGGCGGCAAATGAGAGTGTCTCAGTTCGAAAATCACCGAAATGAAGGGTCTTATGCGGCCATCGCGCTCTCTACGCCGCGCTGATACCCGTTCTTCCGCAGCCTGCTAAACTATTCCCAGGTGACCCTGGAATACTTGGAATTGGTGATTTTACAGCTAGTCGGATACAACGACCTATATAGGAGCAGAACGGGAATGTTCGACGAGGCTGTGAAAGCAGTTCCTTGGGCAAGGGCTCTGGAAGATAGCGTTGAGCTTGCAGGTCCTGACGCAGCTTCTCCGAAAGGGACAGAACGGGTCGCTGACTGATGATTCTAGCCATACACTACCCCCCTCCCTCTTTAATTCGATCCATCGAATTATTCTCTAATCCTTGACATTCCTTAGTAGGTGCCCTACCTTACAGGCATCAAGTATTATTGCGCCCGCAGCCGTTATCTATATAATGTGGCGTCGCAGCCCCTGTTCTACTAGGATTCCACTCATGGCCCCCCAACTCCTGGACAAGATCGATGAGCCTGGCGACCTCAAGGGACTGACCCACGAGGAGCTCGAACAGGTCGCGCAGGATGCGCGCGACACCATCATCTCCGTGATTACCGAGCGCGGAGGCCACCTGGCGTCCAACCTCGGCGTGGTCGAGCTCACCCTTGCGCTCCACAGGGTCTTCGACAGCCCCAGGGACCGCATCGTCTGGGACACCACCAACCAGCTCTACACGCACAAGCTGGTGACCGGACGACGCGACGAGTTCAAGGACATTCGCCTAGAGGGCGGACTGTCCGGCTTCGGTGAGCCCAGCGAGAGTCCGCACGACACGCTCGCCGCCGGTCACGCTGGAACCGGCCTGTCCATCGCTCTCGGCGTCGCCGAGGGCGCAGCAAACCAGAAACTCGACTCGTGGACCATCGCCGTGGTCGGCGATGGCGCCATGACCTCCGGCTCCAGCTTCGAGGCGCTCAACAACATCGTCCACCTCAACCCGGATAGGTTCGTCGTCGTCCTCAACGACAACGGCATGTCCATCTCAGAGAACATCGGCTTTCTTACCAACTGGCGCAAGCGCCTGATCACCCACCCCGAGTACCAGGCGATGATCGAACGCATGAAGGCGCTCTCCAAGAGGGTGCCGACGGGCGAGCTGATGTACGGGCTGGTCAAGCGGTTCAACACCGCGCTGGCCGGATTCATCGTGCCCACCATGTTCTGGACCGAGATGGGCTTCCAGTACCTGGGCCCCATCGACGGCCACGACTTCAAGCAGCTCGAACAGACGCTCAAGCAGGCCCGGACCGCCGCGACAACGACCGGCGGCCTGGTGCCGCTGGTACACGTCGTGACGCACAAGGGTCACGGCTACGAGCCCGCCGAGGACGACCCCGTCAGGTTCCACCAGCCAAGCTCGCCACTCGGTGACAGCTCCGGCGCGCCGACCTACTCCAGCGTGTTCGCCAACACGGTGTCGAGCATCATGGAGCAGGACGAGTCGGTCGTCGGAATCAGCGCGGCTATGCTCGAGGGCACCGGACTGGTCAGCGTCCAGGGCAAGTTCCCGGACAGGGTCTTCGACGTCGGCATCGCCGAGCAGCACGCGGTCAGCATGGCCGCGGGTATGGCCTCATCCGGACTCAACCCGTTCGTGTCGATCTACTCGACGTTCCTGCAGCGCGCCTTCGACCAGATAGTCCACGACGTCTGCCTGCAGGACCTGCCGGTGACGCTGATCGCCGACCGCGCCGGCATCGTCGGCGAGGACGGCAAGACGCACCACGGCGCGTTCGACATCACCTACCTGCGCTGCCTGCCCAACGCGGTCGTGGCCGCGCCGATGGACGAGAACGAGTTGCAACACCTGGTCTACACGGCATACAGGCACCAGGGGCCGTTCGCCATTCGCATCGCGAGGGGCGCCGCCGTAGGTGTGCCCATGGACGACGACCTCAGAGAGATGCCAATCGGCAGGGGCCGGGTCGTGCGAGAGGGTCGCGACGTCGCGATCTTTGGACTGGGCAAGTCGGCCAGCGCCGCCCTGGAAGCGGCGGAGACGCTCGCCGAGTACGGCATCGACTGCGGCGTGGTCAACCCGATCTTCGTCAAGCCGCTCGACATCGACCTGCTGCTGGACACCGCCCGACGTGTGCCGCGCATCGTCACCGTCGAGGAGAATGTTCTGGCAGGCGGGTTCGGCTCCGCAGTGCTGGAGGCGCTCGCCGAGGCCGGCATGGACGACGTGGCAGTACACCGAATCGGCATGCCCGACTTCTTCATAGAGCACGGCACCGCCGCCGACCAGCGTCACAGCATCCAGCTAGACGCCCAGGGCATCGTCGAGAGAGTCCTCGGCGAGTTCTTCCCCGACGCTACAAAGCGCTCCCACCACGAAGTAGCCGCCGCGTCGTAGCGAGCACGAACTCCAGCCAACGACCCCCTCTCCCTCAGGGAGAGGGCTGGGGTGAGGGTGAAAAGGTATGGTCACTCGCTACCAGGCACCACCCACGCCCCCTGGATTCCGGCCTTCGCCGGAATGACGAAGCCACCCTTAGTGAAAGCTACCTCCGCGCATCCTGCAGCAGGTGACGCAGACGCGGGTCCAGCGCGTCCCTCAACGCGTCTCCCAGCAGGTTGAACGCCAGCACCGCGCCGAATATCGCGAAGCCCGGGAAGATCGGGATCCACCACGCGGCCTGCACGTACTGACGACCGCCTGACACCAGCGCGCCCCACTCAGGCAGCGGCGGCTGCGCGCCCGCTCCGATGAAGCTGAGGCCGGCCGCCAGCAGGATCGCAAGTCCAAAGTCCAGCGTCGCCTGCACCAGCACCGGCGCGTAGCTGTTCGGCAGTATGTGGCGCAGCACCAGGCGCATCGGGTGCGCGCCAAGCGCTCTTCCGGCGAGCATGTAGTCCCTGCCCTTCTGGGCGAGGACGCTGCTTCTCATCAGCCTCGCGTAGGACGTCCATCGCACGATTGCGATGCCCACGATCGCCGACTCGATGCTCGTTCCCAGCGCTGTCGCCACCACGAGCGCCATAACGAGGTCCGGGAACGCCAGGAAGATGTCCGTGATCCTCATGGCGATCTCGTCGACCCATCCCCCGTAGAAGCCGCTGATCAAACCAACGGTGACCCCAATGCTGCCCGCCACCAGCACCACCAGCGCGCCCACACGCAGGCTTATGCGGCCCCCGTAGAGCACCCTGCTGAACACGTCGCGTCCGAACTCGTCGGTGCCGAAGGGGTGGTCGAAGCTCGGCGCATCGAGTGGCGGTCCAACCGCGAACTTGTCGTACTCGTGCGGCGCGATGTTCGGCCCGGCAGCGCCTATGAACAGGTAGAACACCACCAGGACAAGCCCGAACGCAGCGGGCGGGTTGGCCCTCAGGATACGCACACCGGCACGCGTCCTCTCGCGTATCGAGTCTCCGAGACTTTGCTGCTGCTGTGGGGTGGAAACCAAGTAGAGATGCCTATAGGGGCGGTTCGCGAACCGCCCTTGCTACGTGTACGTGATGCGCGGGTCGAGGACCGCCACGATGATGTCCACGATGAGAGTGGCCGTGGAGTAGGCGACGCCGATGATCAGCGCGACTGAGGTCACCGCCGCGCGGTCGAGGAAGAAGATCGACTGGACGGCGAACCGTCCCAGCCCGGGCCAGGCGAAGATCGTCTCAGTCAGGACCGCCCCCGACAGCAGGCCGCCCACAAGCAGGCCGAGGATCGTCACCGTCGGAATCAGCGCATTTCGGAGTGCGTGACGGTATAGCACGACCCTGTTGTGGAGTCCCTTGGCGTGGGCCATGCGGATGTAGTCCTCGCCCATCACCTCCAGCATGCTTGTGCGGGTGACGCGGGCCAGCAGTCCAACGACTGAGAACGCCAGCACGAATGCCGGCAGGGCCAGGTGGTGCAGGGCGGACACGAAGCCCCTGAAGTCGCCTGCGACCAGGGTGTCTATGGTGTAGAAACCGGTCACCGTCGGAGGGACATCGAGTGTGACGCCGATTCGCTGTGAAGACGGCACCCAGCCCAGGTAGAAGAAGAAGACCAGCAGCAGGATGATGGCGAACCAGAAGATCGGCATGGACGTGCCAAAGAGAGACACGACCCTGACTATGTGGTCCGGCAGGCCGTTCCTCTTGACGGCAGCGAGTATCCCAGCCGGTATGGCCATTATCACGGCCATCAGGAAGGCCACTATGGAGAGCTCCGCAGTCGCGGGAAGGAAGCTCCCAAGCTCAGTGCGGATCTCCCTCCTTGTGACGAACGACTCGCCGAAGTCTCCGCGTACCAGGTTACCCATGAAGGTGATGTACTGCATGTAGGCGGGCTTGTCGAAGCCCCAGCGCTCTCTGAACTTCTCGACGGCCTCGGTGCTGATGCCTCCGGTCGTCTCCATGATGATCGTGGCCGGATCGCCGGGCATGACAATCATCATGAAGAAGGTCAGCGACGACACGCCGACAAGCACGAACACCTGCAAAAGCAGCCGCCGGACTATGTACCTGGTCAGAGACAAGTTTCTAGGGAAGGGGCTTGTAGGGTAATGGCGTTGTGGTCGAAGTCGGTCAAATCACCCTCACCCCAACCCTCTCCCTGAAGGAGAGGGGGCTATTGGTAGAAATTCATTGTAGGGGCGGTTCGTGAACCGCCCCTACGGTAGATTTGCGCCAGGTGCGAGCGATTACGTACTACTTCTTGGTCATGTAGCGGAACTCGGGGGTGAAGGCGTGGGCGGCTGGTACGATGTTCCCGATGTTCGACCGGTGCGCGACGGTGTCGCGGACCTGGAGCACGGTCATCTCACCGCAGTTGTCCACCAGGAGCTCCGACATTTCGCGGTAGATCGTGTGGCGTGCCTGTGGGTCGGTCTCGACACGACCCATCTCGGTCAACTCGGCGAGCCTCGCGGCAACGTCCGGGACCACGTCGTCGAGTCCAAGCATGTTGCACTCTCTGATCGCCCTCCACGTGGCGGGCTGGTCAGAGTCGAAGTAGGTGACGCCAAGGCCGGAGATTCCGAAGTCGCGAAGCTCTTCGGCGACGATCTCGCCCCAGAACCTGGAGCTTGTCGACTGGACGATCTCGGCGTTGATGCCGACTTCCTTCAGGTTGTTCTGGAAGAACTCGAGGGCCTTCTGGTAACCGACGGAGCCGCATGCGCCAGTGCGAAGCTGGATATTCACGTCGAAGCCGTCAGGATATCCGGCCGCCGCAAGAAGCTCTTTGGCCCTTTCAGGGCTGTGGAAGTACTTGTTGGCGATGAGCGGGTCGTGTCCGGCCATGCCGGGCAGGATCAGGCTCTGGTGGACGTCTGCGAGTCCGAGCGAGACTACGTCACGCAGACCCTGGTAGTTGATGGCGTGGCGAATTGCCTGGAAGCCCTCAGGGGTGTTGAGAGGCTCGATGCGGCGGTCGACCAGGAAGTTGCAGGTGATGAGCGACGGGTAGGTGTAGACCTCGACGTTGTCGTCACCCTCAAACGACTGGAAGGAGATAGGGTCGAGCTGCAACGCAACGTCCACTTCGCCGGCGGAGAGCTGGAGCGCTCCGACCGCAGCCTCGGGAACGTGCAGGTCGATCACCCGCTCGACCGATGGGCCGACACCGTCGTGGCCGCCCCAGTAGTCCATGTTCCTGGACATGACGAGGCGCTGCTCGGCGGTGAAGCTCTCGACCTGGAACGGACCGGTGCCGATGGAGCGCTCGTTCGCCCAGCCGGCGCCGTAGTCGGAGCCGTTCTCGTCCATGACCTCGTTGACGATCGCCTCCTCAGCGTCGACGATCAACAGGTTCTTCGCGGTCAGAAGCGGCAGCAACGGTGCGTAGGGATCGGTGAGAGTCCACTGGAAGGTCGAATCGTCGACCGCTTCCATGCTCTCGGTGAGTGTGTACCATGGCTGACCGTCTGCAGTTCCGTCCCGCTCGAAGAGCTTGAACGCGCGGTCGATAGACTTGTGGACCGCGTCGGCCGTTACCGGGCGACCGGTGGTGAAGTTAACATCCGGGCGGATGTTGAAGGTGTAGGTCTTCCCGTCGTCCGAAATCTCCCAGGACTCGGCGAGATTCGGGACCACGTTCTTGGCAGCCGACGTGTTGTCGATGGCAACCAGTCCGTCAAACATGTTGAAGGAGACGCGGCAACCCCAGAAGGAGCAGCCCATCGGCGGCGTGAGAGTGCCGAAGAAGAAGACGTCCCTGACGAGCAGGTCGGGGTAGTCCATCATCATACCGGGCTCATCCATCGCGGGAGCGGGCATGGCCATCGAGACCGCTTCTGAAACGGCCATCTGGATGTCTTCCTGCGTTACTCCTGGGCGGTCGGCGAGGGCCTTGGCGATGACCTCTGACACCTCAGCCTCGGTTAGACCGGGGGTCTGGGCCGCGAGCGCATCGGCAATGGTCGCTGCCACTTGGTCCTCGGTCACGCCAGGCTGTTCTGCGAGCGCCTTGGCGATGGCGTCACCAACCTGAGCCTCGGTGATGCCGGGGGACTGGTTGCGCAGTGCGTCAGCGATGGCGTCGGCCACCTGGGCCTCAGTCACGCCCGGCTGCTCTGCCATGGCCCTGGAGATGGCTGAAGCCATCTGGTCCTCGGTCACGCCAGGCTGTGCGGCCAGAGCCTGCTGTACGGCCTGGGCGACCTCTTCAGCAGAAGCGCCCTGAGGCTGCGCCTGGAGCATCTGCATGGCCTGCTCCATTATCCCCGATATGTCGGGAGTCGGGGCAGGCGCCGGGGCAGGCGCAGGCTCTTCCGAACAGGCGACCGCCAGAAGCGCGATCAGCATGATCGGCACTATGAGAATGGATAATCTAGGTAGTTTCAAGGTATCGCTCCCATCCTTATCACTATCTTGGTCTAAACCCTGTGGGATTCTGATATTTCGGTACGGGGTATGTCAACTTGTACAGGCCGCAGGTTCGCGTGGTCTTTCTTCTATAATGCGCGGGCGGCCCGGCGGGATGAAATCTACTGGCCCGGAAGCCGCGGAGGTCTCTCTTGGGAAGTCAGCTGTCAGGCGGTCAGAACCACGCAGGCACATCGCGCGTTAGCTCCCTCATTCCAGGCTCGCTGGAGTGGCGGTGCATTGGCCCGTTCCGGGGCGGGAGAGTGGTCACGGTCGCTGGAGACGTCTCCAACCCGATGGTCTTCTACTTCGGGTGCGCCGGAGGGGTGTGGAAGACCACCGACGGCGGCACCTACTGGGAGAACGTGTCTGACGGCTTCTTCAAGACCTCGGCCGTCGGCGCGATCGCGGTGTCCGAGTCCGACCCCAACGTCATCTACGCCGGCATGGGCGAGTCGTGCACGGCGGTGCCGAGGCTGCACTGGACCTCTCGCGCGGACGGCATGTACAGGTCGACGGACGCCGGAAGGTCGTGGGTGAACATCGGGCTGGAGAAGACGCGCTACATCGCGCGACTGCGCATCCATCCTGACAACCCCGACCTCGTCTACGCCTCTGTACTCGGCCACCTGGAGGGGCCGGACACGGAGAAGGGCGTGTTCAGGTCCGACAACGGCGGACGCTCCTGGGAACGAGTGCTGTTCCGCAGCGAGAACGCAGGGTCGAACGATATATGGATGGACCCGACAAACCCTCGGGTCATCTACGCGACGACCTGGGACTCACGTCGCAGCTACTGGAACTCGTACAGCGGCGGGCCGGACAGCCGGATATTCAGGAGCCTCGATGGGGGAGACACCTGGGCCGATCTGACGGACAACCCCGGCCTTCCAGACGTGACCAAGGGGCGCGTCGGCGTGACCGGCACGGCGGCAAGGCCCGGCAGGGTGTGGGCGATCTTCGACGTTGGCGGCGCGGCAGGCGTGGCTGCGCTCGCTGAACTCGGAGGCAGGACGGGTGGCATCTACCGGTCCGACGACTACGGGGAGACTTGGGAGCACGTCAACGACGACCCCGAAATGACGGTGCGTCCTCACTACTACAACCACATCTTCGGAGACCCGGGGAACCCTGAGGTCCTGTACAACCTCAACCAGCCGTTCTGGAAGTCGATTGACGGCGGGCAGACGTTCAACACGGTTGAGCTGCCCCACTACGACAACCACGACCTGTGGATCGACCCGAACGACTCCAGCCGCATGATCAACGGCAACGACGGCGGAGCGTGTGTGACCTTCAACGGCGGCGAGACGTGGTCGTCGATCTACAACCAGCCAACTGGCGAGTTCTACCACATCACGGCGGACAGTGAGTTCCCGTACCGCCTGTACGCCACCCAGCAGGACAACTCCTCAATCAGCGTGCCGAGCCGTTCGAGCAGGGGAGCCATACGCTGGGCGGACTGCTACTCGGTCGGCAGCTCCGAGAGCGGTCACATTGCGGTCAAGCCCGACAACCCGAACATCTCGTACTCCGGCGCGCTGGGAAGCTCGCCCGGAGCAGGCGCCACCATGCTCAGGTACGACCACTCCAGCGAGCAGGTGCGCGTCGTCACCGTGTGGCCCGACCTCACAGGGCTGACCGTGCCGGGCAGGAGGTTCCGGTTCGAGTGGGACAACCCCATCGTGTTTTCGCCACACGACCCGAACGTGCTGTACTCGGCGGCGAACGTGGTGTTCAGGTCCGTGGACGAGGGATCGAGCTGGGAGATGATCAGCCCCGACCTGACGAGGGACGACACGTCCGACATGGAAGAGTACGACCCCGACACCAACATCGCGCCCTTCGAGCGGTGTGCGATCTCACGATTTGCAGAGTCGCCCCTGCAGCAGGGGGTGTTCTGGACAGGCTCCAGCGACGGGATGATACACGTGTCGCGAGACGGTGGAGCAACCTGGACCGACGTCACGCCCGGCGGCCTGCCTGAGTGGACTCCCATATATGGACTGGAGGCGTCGCCGCACGACGCGGGGACGGCCTACGTCGCGGCGGCCCGATACCAGCACGGCGACTATATGCCCTACCTGTTCCGCACCAGCGACTACGGCGCGACCTGGACGGCGATCAGCAACGGGATACCGGAGGGCGACTACACCCGTGTCATCCGCGAAGACCCGCAGCGCCCGGGCCTGCTCTACGCCGGCACAGAGGGCGGCGTGTACGTCTCATTCGACGATGGAGAGTCATGGGACTCGCTGCAGCTTGGTACTTCGACAAACTCAGCACGGGCCCTGCCGCCTGTGCCGATTCACGACATGGTGATCAGGGACGGCGACCTGGCGGTCGCGACCCACGGACGGGGACTGTGGATACTCGACGATCTGTCCATCCTTCACCAGCTCAGAGACGTCGAAGACGGCGCGGGCACGCACCTGTTCCGCCCGAGGCCGACGTACCGCGTACTCTCTGAGCCCTACGGATACTGGCACCAGACCTCGGGACGCACCAAGCACTACCAGCTCAGCCTCGGCGTCCCGGCGACGTACCGCATCGACGAGACGGAGCACGGGACGCGGTCGCTGGCGCCGATCGACTCCGGCAAGAACCCGCCAAACGGCGTCGTGGTCACGTACTTCCTCGACGGGGAGCCTGATGACGAAACCACGCTGACTTTCATGACCGACGGAGGCGAGGTCATCCGGCATCTCTCCAGTAACGTCATCCCGTACTCCGATACGGGACGGGACGGGAACCCCAGGGTGCCCGCAAAGCAGGGCGCCAACAGGTTCATCTGGGACATGAAGCACGAGGGAGCGCGTCGCGTCGAGGGCGAGTCCGAGGCCGGTCGGGCAATGTACGTCCCCATCATCCCACCGGGGAGCTACCGCGTACGACTGCAGATCGGTGAGGAGGCGTGGGAGGAGCGGTTTGAGGTGCTCCTCGACCCGAGGGTAAACGTATCCCAGGAGGACTTGGAGCGCCAGCACGACCTGCTGATCGCGATACGCGACAAGGTGTCCGAGTCCTCGGACGCGGTGGGGACGGTCCGCAGCATCAACGTCCAGCTGGAGCAGTGGACGGACCGCTCCACCGGCACGACGGGCAGGGAGTTGGTAACGGAGGCCGCAGATGGCCTGCGAGAGAAGTTGTCGGCGGTCGAAGACGAGCTGCTCCTCGGAAGCGTCAGCTCCGACACGCCGATGCGTGGCGCGTTCTACGCGAGGGGACTGCGCTCCAGGCTCGCGGCGCTCGGAGACACCGTCGGAATGGCCGACGGCGCACCGACGCGGCAGTCGTACGAAGTCTACGAGGACCTGCGCTCCCAGATCGACGCTCAACTGGACGCACTCCAGGCCATCCTCGACGAAGACCTCGAGGCCTTCAACACGATAGTTCGCGAACTCGACCTGCCGCCGGTGGTTCGGAGAGAAGGCGAAGGGGGATAGTGTCTAAATACAATTGACCTGAAGCACAGACAAGCGCAAGACTTACAAATTCCACCCCATCGGAGAGCGCCTCGGCCTGCTCAACATTATCCTCGGTGAGGGTGGTCATGTCGGACGCACTAATCCCCCTCCGAGGATAAACAGTTCATTCTTGAATGATGGAAAGATTGTGCGGTCGTCTTAACTCATACCCATTGCCGACTCGATATATGTCCCCGTCCACACTTAAGGGATTACGTTCTTGAAATGCCTGAATAACTGCATTGTAAGTTGATTGTTCGAACTCCACCCTCATTCGGAGTGGTCGTCCGTCTTTCACACATAAGATGACGGCTCGTCCGTCGAACTCTTTGGGTTCCCTTTCCAATCTGACAACATGAGCGATTATGGACTCATCCAAAAACGGTTCGTTGCGACGAAAGTTAGCTGCCGCCTCTGCCAGAACACTAGCGGAGTGTTCGGAAAACTGAAACTGGGAGTCTGCGATGTTAGAAGGCCGCACATCTGCCCAAGATAGATGTATGACGATTCCGTGTCCCTTCTCAGCCAATGCTGACACTGAGTCACATAGATTGGCGCTCACACCATGTGATACAGCCTGTTGAAATGGGTCTAGCGTATCTTTTGTCACAGCGTCGGATATCGCTGAGATGGAGTGTTCCAAAGCTTCGGCAAGTTTCATTGTGGCAAGGCGAGAGAAAGGTGCCTCGAGTTTGTCGCCGAAGAAGTCTTCCTGGATGCCGAAACCCGCAGGCACAGGAGAACGTAATGTCAGCGCGTAGCCTTCGTGATAGTCCGTGAAAGGGTGCACACTATCGAGGTAGTCTGTCACGTCCGCGCTTATTCTGCCTCGATAGGTCGCCTGAGGCTTCTCTACCGCACGCGCAGCGGATGCCAACATATCGTAGGTATCGTTCAGCAGGCCTGCACTCTGACGCAGGGAGAGAACTCCCTTCTCCATTCCATTAACCGAGCGCAATTGTATAGTATCGGCGCCGGTCCCCATCAGGTCATTGTACACTTCGAGCTGCGAGCGCTGCTCAACGGTAGCGAGAGCATCGACCGCCTCGGCCATGCTTCGAGGGTAGTCGGCTACAGTATCCTGTGAGGGGACGAGAATGTCCCACGTATGGCCTTCATGTTCCTTCAGGTACATCGTGGCTCGCCCTCCGCCCCAGGGCCCGTCATCCAGCCATCCATGGGATCTGAGATATGACCGTAAACTTGAAAGTGGCAGTGACGATAGGGCCTCACGATCGCAGATTTCTACTCTCATAGCGCTTCTCCTCTATCGACCTTGTTCATCAGAGCATGGAGTTGATCTCCGGTGAACACGTTGTCCAGAGGTATATGAATGGTGATATTTGAAGTGTTTGGCACGGCTGGCCGACCTTCGAGTGATATCCAATAGGCGCAGTACCGTTGACAGAGCTCGTCATCACTTTGCGACAACCACTGATCTGTATCCCTGGGCATCCTGAGAACTACCAGAATACGGGGTATTCTGACCTGTTCAATTCGCAGATCATCATAGTTGTCGATGTCTAGACGAAAGCTGATGTGGTCATTCCTCAGGATGTCTTGGCCGGTAGCCTTCGCCTGAAATTCGATTCTTGGACGCCTTCCCCAGTCCGCAAGCAGAGTGCCGTCCACGCCATCCCAATCCGGGTCGGCAGAGCCAAGGCGATACCCCGCCTGAGACGCGATCGCCCTAATGTATGCCAGCGAAAACTGCTCCATCTGCATTTCTGGGGTCATTGAGTTCGAGTCTCTCCGATCACGGCTAATTTACAAGTTCGTA
The DNA here is from genome assembly GCA_965116415.1 of Dehalococcoidia bacterium. GTDB lineage: Bacteria > Chloroflexota > Dehalococcoidia > Lucifugimonadales > UBA1123 > VXRN01. The sequence goes on along the minus strand of OZ220693.1, from coordinate 2,107,070 downwards.
ACTCCCCCGATACCAGCTTCGGCAGTACTATATCTCTTAAGGCGGTCAGTGCGTCGGACTAGTACCTATTGACCGCCATTCTACCGAACAATCGTTCGGCTATCAATCTGAAAGTAATCCAGGGCAGGGCCTATGCAAAGTCCCTTAATTATCACCCTGAACGTAGTGAAGAATCTCGTTGCCGTAGCCCAGATTCTTCGGCGCGCTAAGAACGACTACCCGATCCCGCTACTTTGTATCGGCCTGCAATCCAGAACGTTGTGCCAGTCTAGTCGGGGAACATTTGGCCCTCTCCTTCGTTTCACGTACAGGGCAGACTCTGATGGCGAGAGAGTTATCCAACAGCCCCCACTACCGCCACGGCGTGGCGTAGTGCGTAGCCTGGTCGACTATGTCGAGGCCCACAAGCTCGCTGTACGCGGACAGCAACTGCGTGGTGATCGGGCCGGGGGTCTCATCGCCGATCGTCCTGTTGTCGATCCTGGCTGCGGGGACTATGCCCGGCGTGGTCCTGGTGAAGAACACCTCGTCGGCAGTGTAGAGGTCGTACGGCTGCAGGTCCTCCTCGACGAGGGGGATTTCCAACCTGTCCGCGAGATCCATGACCACCCCTCGCGAAATACCCTGGAGGATCGCCCTGTCGGTCGGGGTACGAATGACGCCGTCCTTGACGAGCATGACGTTGAACCCGCCTCCCTCGGAAATGTTGCCGTCGATGTCCATGAAGACTGGCAGCGCGTCGGGATCGACGTCGCGCACCTCCTGGTGTCCAAGAACCATGTTGAGACGGCTGTGGTGCTTGGCCTTGGGGTCGAGGAACTGGCTGGAGTAGCTCCGACTCTTTGCTATGACGCCGTGCGCGCCCTCGTAGAAGAACCTTGTGAACGTGTCCCACGGTACGGGCTTCACCCTGACATAGACGCGGGCTGGGCCGTCCATCGTCGGCCCCATCGTGACCGACGGCCACAGGTTGAAGTCGCCGACCTCGTGCCTGACGTGCTCGTTGCGAACAACGGCCTCTCCGAGAATACCAAGCACGTCATCCTTGCTCAGTCCGGGGTCGATTCTGACGTACTTCATCGACCGGAACAGCCTGTCTACGTGCTCATGCCACGTGAACGGCTTGCCGTTGAAGGTGCGAAGCGTCTCGAACACCACCACACCTAGCATGTAGCCGAGATCGTCGGGGTCAATGCTGAACTGGCTGTCCGGGATCCACTCGCCGTCTGAGTAGCCGATGTAGTCGCGCATGTGAGGCACCTCGCGGGTTTCCAAGTCGGCAAATCCTACCATAAGATCTGGCAGACTTAAGCGGGAAGGTTATATGAAGAACCAACAGCCACTACTCGTTATCGTCAATGGCCGACCGTGTACGGGGAAGACCACCCTTGCTTCCATGCTTTCCAGGGATCTGGGAATACCGCTGTTCTCCAAGGACGCCATCAAGGAGAAGTTGGGTGAAGCCCTCGGAGCCGAAGACCGTGCTGCATCCCGCAGGCTAGGGGCTGCTGCCATTGCCCTGATGTATCAGCAGGCAGAGATAGTGCTCACATCGGGACTGCCGGCGATGATCGAGTCGCCGCTGATCCCGGAGTTAGCGGAGCGGGAGATCGAAGAACTCCAGAGCCGAACAGGCTGCCGCATACTCCAGGTCTTCCTGAGAGCGGATCCCTCCGTAATCCTTGAGCGATTCCGGTCGCGGCCTCGGGAAGGCGTGTTCTTCCATGAGGAAGAGTTGAAGGAGTTGGAGGAAACAGTCGCCACCGAGCTAGCGCCCGTGCCGGTCGCGGGCAAGACGATCACTGTCGACACCAAAGACTTTCGTACGGTCGATTTTGCACATGTCGTCGGGCAGGTGAGAGCTCTTCACCATCTCCCACGAGAGTGATTATCTTGCTGGACGCTATTATTACCCTGTAGAAATGCGACAGGAAACTGGCTCCTTAAAACCGGAGTTGAAGGCCCCGGTTAGCCGCCCAGGAATTTGACACTTTCTAAGAAACTAGGTAAAATTCCCGTTTGTCGCCACTTGTGGACGGCCTACCTTTTGTCTGTTTCCAAAGTTGTCATCTTGCAGGGGTCTGTTAATGCCCACTATCAATCAGCTGGTGCGAAAGCCGCGCCGCTCAAAGAACAAGAAGGAGAAGGCTCCGGCCCTCCGATATTCGTTCAACTCGCTTAAGAATCGCACCCGCAGGGGCTCCGGCTCGCCGCAGAAGCGCGGCGTCTGCGTCCAGGTGCGTACACAGACCCCCAAGAAGCCCAACTCGGCGCTCCGCAAGGTCGCCAGGGTCAGGCTGACCAACCAGATGGAGGTCACCGCCTACATCCCCGGTGAGGGCCACAACCTCCAGGAGCACTCGGTGGTGCTCATCAGGGGCGGACGAGTCAAGGACCTCCCCGGCGTTCGGTACCACATCGTTCGTGGAGCACTGGACACCGAGGGCGTGATCGACCGCAAGCGCGGACGCAGCAAGTACGGCGCAAAGAGGGACCCTGGAGTCCTTTAGTTGGGAGAGGGGGTAGATCACCCTCACCCCGGCCCTCTCCCTCGAGGGAGAGGGGGTAAGTTGACAAGAGTAATCGAGGATATTGAATGGCGCGAAGACGTAGAGCCGAGAGGCGTCAGGTCATACCCGACCCGAAGTACCAAAACGTGGAGCTCGCCCAGTTCATCAACAAGGTGATGCTCAACGGCAAGAAGACGGTTGCCCAGAAGATCGTGTACGACGCGCTCGACAAGGCTTCCGAAGAGGTGCGCCGGCCTCAGCAGGAGGTCTTCGATCAGGCCATTCGCAACACCATGCCGATGGTCGAAGTCCGGTCCCGCAGGGTCGGTGGCGCAACCTACCAGGTTCCGACCGAGGTTCGCCCCGAGCGCAGGCTCGCGCTCTCGATGCGCTGGATCATCCAGGCGGCAAGGTCGAGGCGCGGCAGACCCATGGCGGAGCGACTGTCAATCGAGCTGGCAGAGGCCGCTCGAGGCCAGGGCTCAGCCGTAAGGCGCAGGGAAGAGCTTTACAGAATGGCCGAGGCCAACCGCGCTTTCGCGCACTATCGCTGGTAGCGCCCGGAGGTCTTATCGGTCTTCCATACGAACAGAACGATTTGGCAAAATGTAGCGTCTCACCAAACGTGGTGAACTAACCAAGACCAAATGCCTCAGTAGGGGCGGGTCTGCGGACCCGCCCCTACGATGGTTGTTGAAAGGGGACAATTCCCCGCGCCAACAGGCGAATCAGCAAGGCGGAGATGGACAAGAAAGTTCTGGAAAACACCCGAAACATCGGGTTCATCGCACACATAGACGCCGGCAAGACGACCGTCACCGAGCGTGTGCTCTACTTCGCAGGCCGAATCTACAAGATCGGCGGCGTTGACGAGGGCACGACTGCGATGGACTGGATGGCGCAGGAGCGGGAGCGAGGCATCACGATAACCTCGGCTGCCACGACCTGCACATGGAAACAGTACACCATCAATATCATAGATACCCCAGGTCACGTGGACTTTACCGCCGAAGTTGAACGAAGCCTCCGCATACTTGACGGAGGCGTCGTCGTTTTTGACGCGGTTGCCGGAGTGCAGCCGCAGTCGGAGACCGTATGGCGGCAGGCAGACCGCTACAACGTCCCCCGCATCTGCTTCATCAATAAGATGGACAGGGTGGGGGCGAACTTTTTCAGGGCGACCGACTCGATCGCCCGCAGGCTCAACGCCAACCCGGTCGCCATCCAGATTCCGATCGGCGAGGAAGACGACTTCCGAGGCGTAATCGACCTGGTGGAAGAGAGGGCCATCTTCTACGAAGAGGAAGGGCCGGTCGTTCCACGAGAGGGCCCGGTGCCTGAGGAGATGATCGAGGAGTTCAGGAACTACCGCAACGTGCTGGTGGAGAAGGTCGCTGAGACCGATGACGAACTCATCATCAAGTACCTCGAAGACGAGGAGATAAGCACGGAGGAGATCAAGCGTGCGCTCAGACAGGCGACGCTTGACTATAAGCTGGTGCCCGTAATGTGTGGCACCGCCCTCCGACATCGCGGTATTCAACCCCTCCTCGACGCAATCGGCGACTACCTCCCATCCCCCCTCGACGTTCCCCCCACTGAAGGCAAAGACTACTCCACCGGCGAGCCGGTCGAACGCCACCCCACCAACCCCGACGCTCCCTTCGCCGCACTGGCATTCAAGACTGTGTCCGACCCATATATCGGACGCCTCGTCTACTTCCGTGCATACTCTGGAAGCGCCCCGAGCGGGTCCATGGTGTTCAACGCGACCAAGGGCCGCAGGGAACGCCTCGGACGCCTCGTGCAGATGCACGCGAACAGGCGTGAGGAGATCGAAGAGGTCACGGCCGGTCAGATTGTCGCTGCGGTCGGTCTGAAGACCACGACCACGGGCGACACGATCTGCGGAAGCCGCGACGACGCCACGGTGCTGGAGACGATCACGTTCCCGGATCCAGTGGTATCAGTAGCCATCGAGCCGCGGTCGCGCGCCGACCAGGACAAGCTGTCGGACGCGCTCGTATTCATGTCCGACGAAGACCCGACTTTCAGGGTGGCGTACGACGATGAGACCGGCCAGACGATCATCTCGGGAATGGGTGAGCTCCACCTCGACATCATCGTTGACCGGATCAGGCGCGAGTACAACGTAGAAGCCAACGTCGGACGTCCAAGGGTGGCCTACCGCGAGACAGTAACGGGCGCAGCCCGCGCGGAGGGCCGGTTCGTCCGGCAGACCGGCGGTCACGGCCAGTTCGGCCACGTATGGATGGACATTGAGCCGCTGGAACGCGGCGGTGGCATCCAGTTCGAGAGCAAGATATCCGGCGGCGCGATACCGACCGAGTTCATACCCGCGGTCGAAGAGGGTGCGCGCGAAGCGCTTGTCTCCGGGCCCATTTCCGGATTCCCCGTCGTGGACGCCAAGCTGACCCTGATCGATGGGAGCTACCACGAGGTCGACTCGTCGAAGATAAGCTTCCAGATCGCGGGCTCCATGGCAGCCAAGTCGCTGCTCACAAGAGGCAAGCCCACGCTGCTCGAACCGGTCATGAGGCTCGAAGTAGTAACTCCGGGAGAGTTCCTGGGCGACGTTCTCGGAGACCTGGGACGGCGCAGGGGTCAGATCAAAAACATAGAGGGCGTCGGTGACGTCCAGTCGGTGCGTGCCGAGATACCTCTCGCTGAGAGCTTCGGCTACGCAAACGCGATCAGGTCCCTTTCCCAGGGCCGCGCGAGCTACACGATGGAGTTCGACAATTACGTCGAAGTCCCAAGAGAGTTGGTCGAGAGCGTATAGTCCGCCGCGACGGATGCGACGGCACATGTAGGAGTGGGAGCTCCAGCTACATCCAGCTCCCCCAACCTCAAAGGTAAATGAGATGGTAGTCGAAAGCAGGCAGAAGATCAGAATTATCCTAAAGGCGTTCGACCACAGGATCCTCGACCAGTCCGCCGGACAGATTGTCGAGACGGCGGAGAGAACGGGCGCGCGGGTCTCCGGGCCTGTGCCGCTGCCGACCTCCATCAAGCGGTTCTGCGTAATCAGGTCCCCGCACATTGACAAGGACTCGAGGGAGCACTTCGAGATACGCACACACAACCGGCTGATCGACATCCTGGAGCCAACCTCCAAGACGATCGACCAGCTTACGCGGTTGAACGTCCCCGCCGGCGTGGACATTCAAATCAAACTTTAGCTTATTCCTCCCCGTCTCCCTTGATGGGAGAGGGCTGGGGTGAGGGTGAATTGGAAAAAAACGAAATGTCCATTCATGGAATGATCGGCAAGAAGATAGGGACGACGCAGATGTTCCGCGACGACGGAAGGTCGGACGCGGTTACCGTCATCCAGGCCGGCCCATGCACAGTCACCCAGATCAAGACCGAGGAGACGGACGGCTACATCGGCGTCCAGCTCGGCTACGACGAGGTGCGGAGGCTCAACAGGCCCGAGGCCGGACACCTCAGGGACATGGACAAGAACTTCCGCATACTGCGCGAGTTCGGTGTTGACGACGTCTCGGAGGTCGAACTCGGCCAGGAGATCGACGTCAGCATGTTCGAGGCCGGTGAGCTGATAGACGCCACGGCGCGGGCAAAGGGCCGCGGCTTCCAGGGCGGCGTGAAGCGGTACAACTTCCGCGGAGGTCCGAAGACCCACGGCCAGTCCGACAGGCACCGCGCCCCCGGTTCCATCGGGGCCGGCAGCACGCCGGGCAAGGTGCTCAAGGGCCTGAGAATGGCCGGACACATGGGAAACAACCGCGTCACCGTCCGCAAGCTGGAGGTCGTCGAGTCCGACCCGGACCGCAACCTGCTGTTCGTCAAGGGCGCCGTTCCCGGCGCGAGAAACTCGCTGGTGCTCATCAAGAAGTCCGGCACACGCAAGCGCAAGCTGGTCAGATAATAGAAGAGCCAACAACCCCCTCTCCCTTGACGGGAGAGGGCTGGGGTGAGGGTGATGAACATTGAGAAGAGTTTCCCCCCTCATCCTACCCTTCTCCCGCCAGGGGAGAAGGAACAAGAGGAAAGATTGAAGTGGAACTAGAAGTCAAAAACCTAGCGGGCGAAGTGACCGGAACGATCACTGTCCGGGACGACGTATTCGGTGCGAAGGTGAACCCCGCGCTGGTCCACCAGGTGATGGTCGGTCAGCTCGCGAACCGAAGGCAGGGCACGGTCAAGACCAAGACCCGCGCCGAGGTCGCAGGGGGCGGCGCAAAGCCGAGACCGCAGAAGCACACCGGCAGGGCCAGGGCGGGCTCGATCCGCTCTCCGATCTGGAGAGGCGGAGGCGTGACCTTCGGCCCGCGCCCCAGGAGCTACCGGCACAACACGCCAAAGCAGATGCGCAGGGGCGCGCTGCTGAGCACGCTCTCAGGCAAGGTGCAGGACGGCAGCCTGGTGGTGATCGAGGACTTCAACCTCTCCGAGGACAAGACGAAGGACGTCGCACAGGCGCTCAGCAACCTCAGCGTCGGCCCCTCGGTGCTGCTTGTCGCTGACGGCGCGAGCCAGGACGCCCTGCGCGCCGCGCGAAACATATCGCGACTGAAGATGAAGCCGGGCCGCACGCTCAGCGCGATCGACCTGCTGAGCAACCGCACGGTCGTCATGACCGTCGAGGCGGTCCGAAACGCCGAGTCAACCTTCGGCGGCAGGTTCGAGCGCAAGCCTTCAGCAAACGGCAGCTCTGACGATAACGGCGTCGAGGCCGACGCCGAACTGGCAGGGGTGGAGGAGTAGACCATGGACCTGCACCCGTTCGAGATAATCCGGCGGCCGGTCATCACAGAGAAGAGCACACTGCTCCAGGATGACGACCGCTACACGTTCGAGGTGGCCAAGTCGGCCACCAAGCACCAGATCAAAGAGGCGGTGGAAGAGGCGTTCAACGTAAGCGTGGTGAAGGTCAACACGATGATGGTCAGGGGCAGGCGCAAACGCCTCGGCCCCAGGTTCTCGACCTCCCGGAGCTGGAAGAAGGCAGTAGTCCAGCTGGCTCCCGGCAACACGATAACCATATTCGAAGGCGTGTAAACGCAACGCCCCTCTCCCTCGGGGAGAGGATTGGGGTGAGGGTGAAAAGGTCATCTCTCAAACCCACTGGATTCCGGCCTTCGCCGGAATGACGAAGATGCGAAGTAGTCTTCAGCAAGAAAACGGAATCGGACAAGGAAAGAAAAGATGCCTCTGAGAGTCCAGAAGCCAATGACCCCCGGCCAGCGAGGCCAGGTGCGTCAGACCACAGAAGACATCACAACATCGCGACCCAAGAAGTCGCTGCTCAAGCCGCTGAAGAAGCGGGCGGGCAGGAACCGCCAGGGCCGCATCACGGTCAGGCACCGTGGCGGCGGACACAAGCGCCGTTACAGGGTCATCGACTTCAAGCGCAACAAGACCGGTGTGCCCGGTGAGGTTTCGTCCATCGAGTACGACCCGAACCGCTCCTCCCGTATCGCGCTCATCAAGTACGCGGACGGCGACTGGCGGTACATCCTGGCCCCCAACGGACTGCAGGTCGGCGATCCGGTCGAGGCCGGTGAGCAGGCCGAGATCAGGATCGGCAACGCGCTTCCCCTGAGGGCGATCCCTTCCGGTACACAGGTCCACAACGTGGAGCTGCACGTCGGCAAGGGCGGCCAGATCGTCAGGGGAGCCGGCACCAGCGCGCAGGTGCTGGCCAGGGAGGGAAGGTACACCCTCCTCAGACTGCCGTCCGGCGAGATGCGCAACGTGCTGAGCGACTGCATGGCCACCGTCGGGCAGCTCAGCGCGCTCGACCACAAGAACACCAAGCTCGGAAAGGCCGGACGCAAGCGGCACCTTGGCCGCCGTCCGGAGGTGCGCGGAGTGGTGATGTCTCCGAGAGACCATCCCCACGGAGGCGGCGAGGGACGCTCGCCGATCGGTATGCCCGGGCCCAAGACGCCTTGGGGCAAGCCCGCGCTGGGTTACAGAACACGCAGGAACAAGCGGACGAACAAGTTCATCGTCCGCCGCAGATACCAGAGGTAGTGAAAACGGCCTCCTCTCCCTTGATGGGAGAGGATTGAGGTGAGGGTGACAATTCCCCCTCATCCCCGGATCGGGTCCGGGGCAGACTCTAGCCTTCTCCCGCCAGGGGAGAAGGGAATTTAGGAAAAGAAGAATGTCAAGGTCAGTTAAAAAGGGGCCATACGTACACGAGAAGCTGGCGAAGAAGGTCGACCAGGCCAGGAGCAGCCAGGCGAGACAGGTGATACGCACCTGGTCGAGGGCTTCGACCATCATGCCCGACATGCTGGGCCTGACCATTGCTGTACACGACGGCAGACGCCACGTGCCGGTGTTCATCACCGAGAACATGGTCGGCCACAAGCTGGGCGAGTTCGCCCCGACCCGGACCTTCAGGGGGCATTCCTCGAAGTCCGAGCGCGCCTCTGCGATCAGATAGGTAAACGACCATGCCCATTAGCGCAACAGCCAAGAACACAGGCGTTTCGGTAAAGAAGCTGATGCCCATCCTGGACCTCGTTCGGGGAAAGAACGTGCAGGACGCCATGGACACCCTGGAGTTCCTGCCCTCTCCGGCCGCAGCCCTCGTGGCGCGGGTGGTGAAGTCCGCCGCGTCGAACGCCGAGGAAGAGATATTCGCACGGCCGGCCGACCTGACGATAACTGAGATATACGCGAACGAAGGCCCGAGGCTCAAAAGGTTCCGAGCAAGGGCCAGGGGCCGCGCCACGAGAATAATTAAGCGCAGCAGCCACGTAACGGTGGTAGTGGACGAAAGCGAGGAGCTCTAGCTTGGGTCAGAAAACTCACCCGATAGGATTCCGTCTGGGAATCGTCAAGGACTGGCAGGCACGGTGGTTCGCCGGGAAACAGGAGGCGTACCGCAACCTTGTGCTCGAAGACCTGCAGATACGAGGCCGGATAGCCAACAGCTACCCGGACGCCGGTATCTCTCGGGTTGAGATAGAACGCAGCAACAACGACGTCACCATCACGATCCACACGGCCAGGCCGGGCATCGTGATCGGTCGCGGCGGACAGCGCGTGGAAGAGCTCAGAAAAGACCTCGAGAGCATCATCAGGCGGCGCGCAAGACTCAACGTGCAGGAGATCCGCCAGCCCGAACTGGACGCCTTCCTGGTAGCCAGGAACGTGGCAGACCAGCTCGAGCGCAGGATCGCGTTCCGGCGCGCCATCAGGCAGACGCTCGGTCGCACTATGCAGGCGGGAGCCGAAGGCATCAAGATCATCTGCTCAGGAAGGCTCGGCGGCGCCGACATCGCGAGGTCCGAGAAGGCGATGGAGGGGCGTGTGCCGCTCCACACGCTGAGAGCTGACATAGACTACGGACTCGCCGAGGCCGCGACGGACTTCGGACGCATCGGCGTCAAGGTGTGGATCTACAAGGGAGACATCCTCCCCGAGACCGCCCCTGAGCCTGAGATCGAGGAGGAGATCTCCCCGATCGAGGTCACGTTGTCCCCGAACCCTGAGCCGGAACCGGCCGCACCCGCGGCGCAGGTCGCACCGGTCGCGCCAGCGGCGCCAGCGGCGCCGGCCGCACCCGTGACACCGGCTCCACAGCCTCAGGCCCAACCGGCAGTTCAGCCGCCCGTGACGCCAGCTCAACCGGCTCCGCCACCCGTAGCGCCGGCACAGCAGACTCCACCAGCCGCGACGCCAGCTCAACCGGCTCCGCCACCCGCAGCACCGGCACAGCAGACTCCACCACCAGCGGCTCCAGCTCAACCGACTCCACCACCCGTGGCGCCGCCACCAGCACAGGAGGGCGAGGACAATGCTCCAACCCAACAGAGTTAAGTTCCGCAACATGCACCGGGGACGGCGCAAGGGTATGTCGGTCGCCGGAAGCCAGATCAACTTCGGAGAGTATGGCCTCAAGGCGACAGAGTCTGCCTGGGTGACCTCCCGTCAGATCGAGGCCGCCCGGCGCGCAATGACCCGCTACGCCCGCCGGGGCGGGAAGCTGTGGATACGCATCTTCCCGGACAAGAGCGTCACCGCCCGCGCCGCCGAGACCCGCATGGGCAGCGGCAAGGGAGCCGTTGACCACTGGGTAGCAGTCGTCAAGCCCGGCAGGGTGATGTTCGAGATCGCGGGCGTGCCCGAAGAGACCGCAAAAGAGGCCCTCCGGCTGGCATCGTCCAAGCTGCCAATGGGCACGAAGATCGTCAGCAGACAGGCTGTGTAATCGAGGAGCGAGAGGTAATCTTCCCCCTCTCCCTGAGGGAGAGGGCTGGGGTGAGGGTGAAAAGTACGATCACACTCATTTTGCCACCACTGGATTCCGGCCTCCGCCGGAACGACGATGAAGGTAAGAAATGGCGATAGACGAAATAAGGTCAATGTCCGCCGAGGACCTGGCGACAGAGTTGTACGAGTCGCGTCGAGAGCTTATGAACCTCCGGTTCAGGGCCGCGACCATGCAGCTTGCCAACGTGAACGAGATTGGCAGTACGAAGAAACGCGTCGCGCAGATACTGACCGTGATGCGAGAGCGAGAGCTTGGAATAACGAATTAGGAACAGCGAATGGTGAATTAAGGATAGACCCCTCATTCACTACTCTTCCCAATTCTCGGAGAACAGAAGCATGAGTTTCGAGAGAAGAAAAGTCCGGGTGGGCAAAGTCGTAAGCGACAAGATGGACAAGACCGTCGTCGTCGTTTACCAGTGGAGCCAGCCACACCCCATCTACAAGAAGGCGGTCAGACGCCAGACGAAGTTCTACGCGCACGACCCCGAGAACCGGTGCAGCCTCGGCGACACGGTTCGAATCGTGGAGTCCCGGCCCTACTCCAGGAAGAAGCGCTGGAAGGTAGCGGAGATCCTGTCGAGCATAGAGATCGCCGAAGTTCAGCCGGAAGAGATCGAAGTCGACGAGGACATCCTGTCGGCAGCCGCAACATCCGCCGCACAGGCGGAGGCTGTCGGGGTGGCAGAGGCGGATCAGTCCTCCGAAGAACCCGAAGGCGGCGAGTAGCCCAGTCACATGCCTCCTCTCCCTTTCTGGGAGAAGGGACTACCGAAGATAGAAGCGAGACAGCAGACATGATCCAGATTTACACAAGGCTCAAGGTCGCCGACAACTCGGGCGCGAAGGTCATTAGCTGCATCGGCGTTCCCGGTGGCAGCGGCAGACAGTACGCGCACGTTGGCGACGTGATCGTCGCGTCGGTCAAGGAGTCCGCCCCAGCCGCAGCCGTGCGAAAGGGCGAGGTCGTCAGGGCAGTCGTGGTGCGCACCAGGCACCCCTCGCGGCGCGTGGATGGCTCTCGAATAAAGTTCGACGACAACGCCGCCGTGATAATCAACGACGACCAGATGCCAAGAGGCACACGCATCTTCGGCCCGGTCGCCCGCGAACTCAGAGACAGGAACTTCATGCGCATAGTCTCCCTGGCTCCGGAGGTGCTCTAGTGCGACTCCAGGCTAACGACAACGTGCTTGTAACCAAGGGTCGCGACAGGGGCAAGCGTGGACGCATCTCGAGGATGCTGCCGGACAAGGGCAGGGCCGTCGTCGAAGGCGTCAACGTGGTGCAGCGCCACCAGAGGCCGACAGGCGCGTTCCGCTCCGGCGGAATCATCGAGAAGGAGCTGTCCGTCTCCATCGCGAATCTCAAGTTCTTTTGCGAGTTGTGCGACTCTCCTGCCCGGATCGGGCAGACCCGTCTGGCGGACGGCACCAAGGCGAGAGTCTGCAAGAAGTGTGGTGAAGTGATCGAATGACGCAGGAACAGGCAGAACAGAACGGCGCACAGAGCCCACGCCCGCTCCCAAGGCTGCTGACGACGCTCCGCAACGACGTGGGGCCGCAGATGGTCCAGGAGTTCGGCTACACCAGCCCGATGCAGGTGCCGAAACTCGACAAGATCGTGCTGAACATCGGCATGGGAGAGGCGCTCACGAACGCACGCGCAATGGAAGCGGCCACCGCGGACCTGACCGCCATAAGCGGCCAGAAGCCGCTGGTCACCAGGGCTAAGCGGTCCATAGCCCAGTTCAAGATCCGCGACGGCATGCCCATCGGCCTGACCGTAACCCTCCGGGGTACGCGGATGTGGGAGTTCTACGACCGGCTCGTCAACTCGGCGCTGCCCAGGATTCGAGACTTCCAGGGCGTGTCCAGGAACTCGTTCGACGGCAGGGGGAACTACTCACTGGGACTTCGTGACCAGGTGATATTCCCGGAGATCGACTACAACGCGATCGACAGGCTCAGAGGCCTCCAGATCGTCATAGTCACCACAGCGCCAAACGACGAGGAAGGACTGAGGATGCTCGAGCTTCTAGGTATGCCGTTCGCAAGAACGCGCGACCCAATGCTCGTATAGCGCAGCAGGAAAATTCCCTCCCCCTTGACGGGAGAGGGCTAGGGTGAGGGTGATTTCCCTCTATCTGAATAGGCTCTTAGAAAGCCTCGGCACAATCAGGAAACGACAGGTCTGACAGTATGGCGAAGAAGTCAAAGATTGCGAGCTGGAAGAAGCCACAGAAGTTCAAGGTCCGTGAGCACAACAGGTGCAACAACTGCGGAAGGCCGAAAGCCTACATAAGGCACTTCGGACTCTGCCGCATCTGTTTCAGGAACATGGCGCTCACGGGGCTCCTGCCCGGCGTTCGCAAGGCCAGCTGGTAAGGGAAACTGAAAATTGCTCAAGCAATTTTCCAAGAGTGAGAGACGAGGAGTGAGGAGTGAGAGCTTCTAACTTGGAGTGAGGCTCTCGGTACTCTCCCTTAAGGGAAAAAAGAAATGGCAGTGACAGATCCGGTAGCAGATATGCTCACGCGCATTCGCAACGCGGTGAATGCGCGACACGAGTCGGTGAACATACCGGCCTCGAAGCTGAAGGTCGAACTGGCCAGAATCCTGGCCGAGGAGGGCTTCATCGAGAGCTACGACCTCGTCAGGACGAACACGCCCCAGGCCAACATCAGGGTCAAGCTCCACTACAGGAGCCGAAGTGAACCCGCGATCGCCGGCCTGAAGCGTGTGAGCAAGCCTGGACTCCGTGTCTACGTCGGCAAGGGGGAGATCCCTAGGTACTACGGCGGACTCGGCGTGGCCGTTATGTCCACGTCCCAGGGCGTCATGACCGGACGCCAGGCGTGGCGCAACGGCATCGGCGGCGAGCTTCTCTGCTACGTCTGGTAAACCATGTGGGCCAGCCGACAGCCCCCTCTCCCTTGACGGGAGAGGGCTGGGGTGAGGGTGAAGACCCCGCCATACCCTGGATTCCCGCTTTCGCGGGAATGACGGTGAGTAAAGGGAAAAAAGAATGTCCAGAATAGGCAAACAGGCGATTCCGGTGCCCCAGGGCGTGGACGTCCAGATCAGTGGACAGGACGTGTCGGTCAAGGGGCCGCGCGGTGAGCTGAGCCAGAGCTTCCACCCTGAGATGTCGATCGTGAGGGATAACGGCTCCGTCGTCGTGGACAGGCCCAGCGACTCGGGCGAGCACAAGGCGCTCCACGGCCTCACCCGCAGCCTTATCAACAACATGGTGGTCGGCGTGAGTGACGGCTACCAGAAGACGCTAGACCTCGTCGGCGTCGGCTACCGCGTCGCTCAAAACGGCAACGGGATCACCCTCAGCGTAATGCTGAGCCACCAGGTGGACATCAATCCGCCGGACGGCATCACTCTCGAGGTCGAGGGAAACAACCGCATTCACGTGCGGGGAATCGACAAGCAGGCAGTGGGCCAGCTGGCAGCCGAGATCAGAAAAGTAAGGCCGCCCAACGTGTACACCGGAAAGGGCATCCGGTACCAGGGCGAAGTAGTACACCTCAAGGCTGGCAAGAGCGCCAGGCGAGCATAGGGGAGAGCGTGAGAGGAGAGAGAATCGCCTATCTCTCACCTCTTGTCTCACACTGAAGGGGAAAACAAGTTGGCACAGTCAAAGATGCGCAAGGCGCGCCGACAGATGCGCCACAAGCGTGTACGCAGGAAGATCACGGGCACGACGGACCGCCCGCGAATGGCGGTCTTCCGCAGTCTCAATCACATATACGTCCAGGTGATAGACGACTCGCGCGGCCACACCGTCGCGGCGGCGTCCAGCCTGGAGCCGGCGGTGCGCGAGAAGATCGATAACGGCTCTCGAAAGTCGGATGTCTCGGCCATGGTCGGGACGCTCATAGCCGAGCGTGCCACTGGACAGGGCGTCAAGGGCGTCGTCTTCGACCGCGGCGGATTCAAGTATCACGGCAGGACGAAGGCGCTCGCAGACGCCGCCCGCGAAGGGGGTCTGGTTTTCTAGATGACCACTAACTACCGATCTCAACAGCAGCAGAACCGGCCCCAGCAGCAGAACCGGTCGCAGTTTCAGGACCGGTCCCGGCGACAGGATGAAGACTCGGACGAGCAGCATCTCGTAGAGAGGGTCGTTCGCATATCCCGCGTCGCCAAGGTCGTAAAGGGCGGACGCCACCTGAGCTTCAACGCCGTGGTCGTCGTCGGAGACGAACAGGGCAACGTGGGCATCGGCATGGGTAAGGCGGACGCCGTGCCCGACGCCGTCCGCAAGGGCGCCGTCAAGGCCCGGAGCAACATGATCGAGGTCCCGCTGAAGGGCTCTACCATTCCGCACGAGATAGTCTCAAAGTTCGGCGGCTCGGAGGTCATGCTCAAGCCGGCAGCGCCAGGAACCGGCGTGATCGCCGGTGGCGCGGTCAGGGCTGTCGTAGAGCTCGCAGGCGTGCGCGACATTCTTACGAAGTCGCGCCGCAGCAACAATCCCGTGAACGTCGTCAAGGCGACGTTCGAAGGCCTGAAGAGTATGAGACTGCCCGAGGTCGAAATAGCCAAGCGCAGGCAGTTCGTCGAGGAAGTAAAAGAACGGCAGCGAGTCGCCGCGGCCCGTGAAGCCGAGGCAGCGGCAGCTGCGGCGGCAGCCGCTGAATCATCTTGAATACCAGCAGACTTACCCCCTCTCCCTGAGGGAGAGGGCTGGGGTGAGGGTGAAAACCCGCCCACCTGGATTCCCGCTTTCGCGGGAATGACGAGCGATAGGTCAGTAGAGAAAAGTACCAATGGCCAAGATAGCA
The DNA here is from genome assembly GCA_965116415.1 of Dehalococcoidia bacterium. GTDB lineage: Bacteria > Chloroflexota > Dehalococcoidia > Lucifugimonadales > UBA1123 > VXRN01. The sequence goes on along the minus strand of OZ220693.1, from coordinate 2,091,485 downwards.
ATTACATGGAAGAAGAGCGCCATAGGCTACGAGCGCTCCCAGAAGAGGGCGATCGAAGGCCTTGGCCTGAAGCGCCTGAACCAGACGGTTATCCATGAGGACTCTCCCTCGATCATGGGTGTAGTCCACAAGGTGCGACACCTCGTGGCGGTGGCCCCGGTCGAAGACGAGGACGCGGAGTAACCACAAGGCTCCACACTGAAGAGAGCGACTGTTTCGATATGCAGCAACACATGATGCGCTCCCCCAAGGGGGCAAAGAAGAACCGGAAGCGCGTTGGACGCGGTGACGGGAGCGGGAACGGCACCTATTCGGGTCGCGGCCTCAAGGGGCAGAAGTCCCGAAGCGGCGGCAGCAGTGCGATGGTCAAGTTCCAGGGCGGACAGCTTTCCCTGCTCAAGCGGCTCCCCAGCATCCGCGGCTTCACCAACGTGTTCAAGCAGGAGTACAACGTGGTCAACGTCGACCAGCTGGCCCTCTTCCCTGACGGAAGCGAGGTGACTCCTGAGGCGATGGCCCACGTCGGATTCGTCAAGCACCTCAACAGCCCCGTCAAGGTGCTGGGCAGGGGCGACATCGATGTGGCTATCAGCGTTTCGGCGCACAAGTTCTCCGCCTCGGCAAGGTCCAAGATCGAGGCCGCTGGCGGATCAGTCACGGTGACCGAGTAGCCAGTATGCGTCAGGCACAGGCAGCGAGGGCGCAGCAGCAGACGTCGCGTCCCCAGCTAATACAGTCGATGATCGACGCGATGCGGGTCCCGGACCTGCGGGCGAAGATCCTGTTCACGTTGGCCATGCTCGTCGTGTTCAGGTTCGTCGCGCAGGTGCCGGTGCCGGGAGTCGATACCCAGGCGCTGGCCCAGGCGTTCCAGCAGCAGGCGCTGCTCGGATTCCTGGACCTGTTCAGCGGCGGAGCGCTCTCGAACTTGAGCGTTGCCGCGCTCGGCGTGTACCCGTACATCACGGCGTCGATCGTGATGCAGATTCTCGTGCCCGCGATACCCAGCCTGAAGGCTATTTCGCAGGAGGGCGACCTCGGACGCCAGAGGATCAACCAGATCACTCACTACGCGACCGTGCCGATCGCGTTCCTGCAGTCGTGGGGACAGCTCACGCTGCTCAGGCAGTCCGGCGTTCTCCCCGGTGTGGACTTCGGTTTTAACATCGGCACGCTGGCGATGCTGCTCTCGATGGTCGCCGGAACGATGTTCCTGGTATGGCTGGGCGAGCTCATCTCGGAGCGCGGACTCGGCAACGGCATCTCGCTGATAATCTTCGGCGGCATCGTCGCGAACTTCCCGACCGTCATCGGCCAGGGATTCCTCGAAAGCGACCGGATGGCGGGACTGCTCCTGCTGGCCGTCTTCGGATTCGGGATCATATTCGTCATCGTGCTGTTCAACGAGGCCCAGCGGCGCGTGCCGGTGCAGTATGGCAGGAGCATCTACCGAGGCGGCCAGATGCAGAGACAGTCGGGATCGACCTTCCTGCCCCTGCGAGTCAACAGCGCGGGAATGATCCCGCTGATCTTCGCGTTCAGCATCATCATCCTGCCCGCGACAATCTTCAGCTACTTCCAGAACCCGCTGTCGGACTCCTTCTTCGCAAGGCTGGCGAGATTCTTCACGGATACGCTCGACCCGGCCAATCTTCCTTACTGGATTGCCGTCTTCATTCTTGTGGTCATATTCACGTTCTTCTATACGCTTGTCGTATTCCAGCAGCAGAACCTCGCTGAGAACCTGCAGCGAAACGGCGGGTTCATTCCCGGCATCAGACCGGGGAGACCGACGCAGGAGTACCTCAACAGGGTGATTATCCGCATAACGTGGGGCGGCGCGCTGTTCCTGGGGATCATCGCGATCATTCCGTTCTTCGTAACTCAGGCGACCGACGTGCGCGCGCTGACGCTGTCCAGCACCAGCCTGCTCATCATGGTCGGCGTGGCCCTGGACACCATGAGACAGCTCGAAGCGCAGCTCCTGATGCGCAACTACGAAGGGTTCATAAGGTGATCCTCTTGGCCAAAATCCCCTCTCCCTCAGGGAGAGGGTTAGGGTGAGGGTGTGAAGGACGACTAACACGGGACGAAGCGATGGGGAGCACTGGCATACGTCCCCCTTAGCCACATAGGTAATCGACAGAAGAAATGAACATCATACTCATGGGACCGCCCGGATCCGGCAAGGGCACACAGGCAGCGAACCTTGCTGACAGCCTGTCGATCCACGCCGTGTCATCGGGCGACCTGTTCAGAGACCACCAGCGGCGCAACACGGAGCTGGGACAGCTTGCCCGCTCCTACATGGAGCGCGGCGTTTACGTGCCCGACGACGTGACCATCGGCATGATAACCGAGTGGATCAACGACCCCGACCACGCCGCGGGATTCGTCCTGGACGGCTTCCCGAGGACCCACGCGCAGGCTCAGGCGCTCGACGACGCGCTGTCAGACCGCGGCGGAATCGACCACGTCGTATTCATCCGTGTCTCTGACGACGAGCTGGTCCGCCGGCTCGGCGGCAGGGTGCTCTGCAGGGAGTGCCAGCGACCATACAATCTGAACTCGTCGCCTCCCGCCGTGGCGGGCCAGTGCGACGACGATGAATGCAACGGCGAACTCTACCAGCGGGACGACGATAAGGCCGAGGTGGTGGCCAGGCGGATCGAGGTGTACAACGAGGAGACGGAGCCTGTCGTCGACTACTACCGCCAGGCCGGCAACCTCTCGGAGGTCGATGGCGAACAGTCCGTAGATGATGTCGCCACGGCTCTGGCCGGAGCGGTCCACAGTCCCCTCTCCCTTGATGGGAGAGGGTTAGGGTGAGGGTGTGAAGTCGCCACAGTCGGAACTCGCCTTGTTGGGTAGTTGGGGTTTTTGTAAACTGACTATTACGTGTTTTAGGATTAGTTCACTGAAACAGCCCTTATGGGGTGAAACCTGCACATCGGACACTCGTCACGGGTGACGGATTCGCCGATTGCAGCAGCAGAGAGTCGGAATCGGAGAACGGCACGGCGTACCGCACATAAGGGAGGACGCTTAGCAGATGGCCCGTAGGCCAAGTGGTATAACGATAAAGTCCGCCCAAGAGCTTCGTCTTATGTTCGAGGCAGGGCAGATAGTCGCCCACGCACAGGAGAAGATGATTGAGGCGGTCGAGCCGGGAATAGAGACCCGTGAACTCGACCATATTGCCGAACAGACAATCAGAAGTTTGGGTGCGGTGCCCTCGTTCAAGAACTACAACCCCGGAATGTCGATGCCGTATGCGTTCCCCGCAACGATTTGCGCTTCGGTGAATGAGCAGATCGTTCACGGGATACCCGGAAAGCGGCGACTGAAAGAGGGCGACATTCTCAAGGTGGACGTGGGAGCCATCTACGGCGGACTGCACGGAGACAGCGCCTTCAGCATGGGAGTCGGCGAGATGAGCGAAGAGGCTCAGCGCCTGATGGATGCGACGAGCGAGTCACTGGATAGGGGAATCGCAAGGATAAGGGCCGGAGGAAGAATCGGAGACATTTCGAACGCGGTCCAGAGCTACGCTGAGGGCCTCGGCTATAAGGTGGTCAAGAAGTACGTGGGCCACGGCATCGGGTTCAACATGCACGAGGAGCCGCAGGTCCCGAACTACGGAAGGGCCGGACGCGGACCGATGATCCGCCACGGGATGGCTCTAGCCGTAGAACCCATGCTCAACATAGGGACCTCCGAAACCCTGGTGGAAGCTGACGGCTGGACGGTATCGACCGCGGACGGAAGCCTGTCGGCGCATTTCGAAGATACGATCGCAATCACTGAAGATGGCCCGGTTGTAACAACCCGACTGAGTCCCAGCGGGACCGGGAACGACTCGAAAGGAGTCTGATGGCAAGGAAGCAAAAGGAGGCAATCGAGGTAGAGGGTACCGTTACGGAGTCCCTGCCCAACGCCAGCTTCAGGGTGGAGCTGGCCAACGGGCACAAGGTGCTCGCATACGTGTCCGGCAAGCTGAAGCTGAATTTCATTCGCGTGCTGCCAGGCGATCGTGTGCTCGTCGAACTCTCTCCCTACGACCTGACACGAGGCCGAATCACCTACCGCTTCAGGTAGGAGAAGACCGGCCGGTATCACGTCCTCCGACGGTGGCTTTCCGCGGTGGTATGGCGTAGCCGTGCCACCAGAGTGCGCGATCAACAATCCCCTCTCCCTTGAAGGAGAGGGCTGGAGCCTGCCCCGTACTTGATACGGGGGTGAGGGTGAGACTCCTCCCCCGACAAAGTAACGCAGGATCATCGAGAGATCTGAGGTTCAACATGAAGGTGTCCGCATCAGTAAAAGTCAGATGCGCCAAGTGCAAGGTCATACGCCGGCACGGAAGGGTGCTCATCATCTGCGAAAATCCAAAGCACAAGCAGCGGCAGGGGTAATTCGAGGAGCGAGGAAATAGGAGCGAGGAGTGAGAGTTCTCCCAATGCGGGGCAGGAACAGACACACCGGCTCTTACGAAAGATTCTGAGGGGTAGGTAGGACAATGGCCATAATCTCAGGAGTGAACATCCCTGATAACAAGCGCGTCGAAGTCTCGCTGCGCAGCATCTACGGAATCGGGCCGTATCAGGCCAAGGACGTGTGCGAGAGGGCCGGTGTGCTCGACAACCCGAAGGTCAGAGACCTGACGGACACGCAGCTCAACCGTATTCGAGAGATCGTCGACCGCGAGAAGGTGGTCGAGGGCGATCTCAGGCGTGAAGTCAACATGAACATACGCCGGCTGATGGACATCGGCTCGTACCGCGGCCTCAGACACCGCCGCGGCCTGCCGGTCAGGGGCCAGCGCACCAAGACCAACGCCAGGACCAAGAGAGGCAAGAGGGTCGCCGTCGCCGGACGGGGACGCACCACCAACAAGAAGTAAAGCTGAGAGCAGGACATGGCAAGAAGACCACGATCACGGCGCAGAGAGCGCAAGTCGGTTCCGGTGGGCAGGGCCTATATCCAGTCCACCTTCAACAACACGATAATCACGATCACAGACCCGCAGGGCAACCCCATCACTTGGGGCAGCTCCGGTACAGTCGGCTTCAGAGGGTCGCGCAAGTCCACGGCGTTCGCCGCACAACGCGCCGGTGAGGACGCGGCCCGCAAGGGAATGGAGCACGGCGTCAGGCAGGTCGAGGTGTTCGTGCGAGGGCCCGGCTCGGGTCGCGAGGCGGCCATACGAGCGCTTCAGGGAGCGGGCATCCTGGTCACGTCCATAAGGGACGTTACCCCTATCCCGCACAACGGATGCAGACCGCCGAAACGGCGCAGGGTCTAGCGCAGCGGGAACGGGTGTGGAAGAGCAGTCGTCGCAGCGGCATTTCGGTCAGCGCGGCCTTGGAGACATTCTCAACGAGACTTTCGTAATCTACGGCAGTCACTTCAAGAGATTCATCGTGCTGGTCGCGGTAATCCAACTGCCGGTCGCTCTGCTGGCGGCAATTCCCGTCGACAATCGGATATTCGGCATAATCTTGAACCTTATCAATTTCATCGCTCTGACGTTCGTGTACGGAGCAGCGATATTCGCGGTAGGCCAGCACTACGTGGCCGGCCAGGTCAACGTGGGCGTGTCCTACACGAGGGTATTGTGGCGCGGCAAATCGGTCCTGATGCTTGGAGCAATGCAGGCGGCTCTCGGAGCCACGTTCCTGACGCTCTCGGAGGTCATGATCGAGACCGAACAGCTTCTGATCATCCCGGTGGCGCTGGTGCTGCTGGTGTTGATGCTGATGTTCGCCATCTACATGACCACGGCGGCGCCGGCGGTAATCGTCGAAGGCTATCGCTCGCTGTCCGCGTTGAGCCGCGGCTTTGCGGTGGCCCGCCGGAGTGAGTTCAGGATATTCCTGAACCTGCTGGTCTACTCGCTGCTCGCCCTGGGACTGCTCATAGTCATCGTGCTGCCGTTCCTGATCGTGGCGTCGGTTACAGCAGCAGGAAGCGAGGAGTTCACCCTCATCGGCCAGATAGCAGTTACGGTGGGAGCGACCGTCGGAATCACAATCGTGCTGCCGGTCACCTACATACCGGCAACGCTGCTGTACTACGATCTAAGAGTGCGCAAAGAGGGATACAACGTGTCGCGACTCTCCGAGGAGATGGGGTTCGCGCCAGCCTGAAGGAAGAAATCTCAGAATGAAGTCCCCTCTCCCTTGACCGGAGAGGGTGAGGGTGAGGGTGAAAAAGGCTTGATCGCAAGCTGGTGCGCCACCCACACCCCTCTGGATTCCCGCTTTCGCGGGAATGACGGGTAAGGAAAGAGGACAGGGCCTGCCCTGAGCCTGACGAAGGGCCTGTCCTGAACCTGTAGAAGGGAAAGTCAATGGCGAGATATAAGGATGCCAAGTGCCGCAAGTGCAGGCGCATAGGTGAAAAGCTGTTTCTCAAGGGCGAGCGATGCTTCACGCCCAGGTGCGCTGTGGAGCGCAGGCGCCGCCCTCCGGGAGACTCGGTTCCCAGGCGAAGACGACCGTCGGACTGGGCACTGCAGCTCAGGGAGAAGCAGAAGGCGCGTCTGACGTACGGAGTGCTCGAACGACAGTTCAGGAAGTACTTCGACATAGCGCGCGTGCGGCCGGGCGTCACCGGCGACAACCTGCTGCAGGTACTCGAGACGCGGCTGGACAACGTCATCTACAGGCTGTCAATGGCCGACTCGAGACAGCAGGGAAGACAGCTCGTCAACCACGGCCACTTCACCGTAAACGGCCGGCGGATGGACATTCCCTCCTACCTGGTACAGCCAGGCGACGTTATCGCCTGGAAGCGCGGGGGCAGAAACGGCTCGACTCCTCAGTTCATACAGGACCTGACCGAAGGCCTGCCCAAGCGCCCGGTACCCACGTGGCTGCGACTCGACATAGCTAACCTGACTGGCGAGGTCGCATCCCTGCCTGACGTGACTGAGATCGAGACCGGCATCGACGCGAGACTGGTGGTCGAGTTCTACTCGAAGTAGGAGCAAAGCAAAACCCCTCTCCCTCGAGGGAGAGGGCTGGGGTGAGGGTGATGCTGGCCATACCCCCACATCCTGACCTTCTCCCACAGAAGAGAAGGGATACAGTGGCTAAGAAGGAGAGTGGTGCATGACAACCGATCCGACATTCATGCTGTACGACGTACCCGAAGAGGAAGAGATAGTCGTTCCCGATCCCTCCATCACGGTGGAGGTGGACGAACCCGAGTACGGCAAGTTCGTCATCGAGCCGCTGGAGCCCGGATATGGTGTAACGCTCGGCAACCCGATGAGACGGGTGCTCTACAACGGCCTCGAAGGGACGGCGATAACTTCCGTCAAGATCGAGGGCGTCCAGCACGAGTACCAGACAATCCCCAACGTCAGGGAACAGGTCACGGAGATCCTTCTCAACGTCAAGGCGGTCAGGCTGCGCTCCGAAGTGGAGAGGCCCGGCAAGCTGCGACTCGAAGTCGCCGGTGAGGGACAGGTGAGCGCCGCCGACATCATGGCGTCGGCAGACTTCGAGGTGGTCAACCCCGAACACCACATCGCAACCCTCGACTCCACGGACGCCAGGATATCCGTCGAGCTCAACGTAGAGCGCGGCAAGGGGTACCGAGAATCGTCAGAAGGCGAAGGCCAGGCGATTGGAGTCCTTCCAGTCGACGCGATCTTCACCCCTACGAGAAAGGTCAACTACACGGTCGAACGAACCCGTGTCGGCCAGCGCACCGACTTCGAGCGGCTGATCCTGGAGGTCTGGACAGACGGCTCCCTGACGCCCGTAGAGGCCATCAAGAAGGCGTCGAACGTCCTGGTCAACCAGTTCTTCATGTTCGCCAGCACCGACCAGACCGGTGAGGACGGCGTGAACGGCCGCCAGGCCATCACGCTGAGCATCCCGCCCGAGCACTTCAGCATCCCGGTGGAGCGGCTGTACCTCAGCTCGCGCACGCTGAACTGCCTGAAGCGCGCCGGCATCGACCGGGTCGGCGAGGTACTCCAGATGTCCCGGGAGGAGCTGCTCAAGATCAGGAACTTCGGAGAGAAGTCCTACACCGAACTGTTTGACAAACTGCGAGAGAACGAACTCCTCCCAGCGGAGCTCGACCCCAACCTGGCCAGTGCCGAAGAAGAGGTCGAGGAAGAATCCGCCGAGGAGCAGGTGGCACAGGAAACAGCCTGATTCGAAATCCCCCCTCTCCTTCATGGAGACGGGCCGGGACGAGGATGAAAGACAAATGAGACATCGACTATCGGGTAAGAAGCTGAACCGCCCCACTCAGCACCGCTTGCTGATGCTGAGGGGCATGGTGACCAACCTGGTGCTCAATGAGACGCTCAGGACCACCGAGGCCAAGGCTTTCGAGGCGCGCCGGATGACCGAGAAGGTCATCACCCTCGGCAAGAAGGGAACGCTGCACCATCGAAGACAGGCGGCGGCGCTGCTAACCGACAAGGAGGCGGTGCGCAAGGTGTTCGACGACCTTGCCGACCGGTACGCCGACCGCGAGGGCGGCTACACCCGCTCGTACAAGCTGGGCAAGCGCAAGGGCGACGCAGCCGACATGGCCATGGTGGAGCTCGTGAGCTAGTGTGTCGAAAACTAAGCGCCGACAGTCCAGCCTTTCACACTGAGCCTGTCGAAGGAACTGGGCACGTCGAGAGGATCGTGGGTGGTGACGGGTGGCTCTCACTCCTCACTCCTCTCCACTCACTCCTCAAAAGATGCGCCTGGCATTGATCGTCGAGTACGACGGCACGGAATACAGCGGGTTTCAGTACCAGAAGAACGCCCGCACGGTCCAGGAGGAGATAGAAAAAGCAATAGAGTCGCTCACCGGAGAGCCGGTCAGGATAAAGGCGGCGGGTCGCACCGACGCCGGAGTCCACGCGATGGGACAGGTCGTGGCGTTCGACACGGAGGCAACGTACGACCCCGGAACGGTCCTGCGGGCGCTGAACGCAAGGCTCCCACACGACATAGCAGTGAGGTCGGCCCGACGGGCGAAGCCGGAGTTCGATCCCCGTCGCGATGCGACCAGCAGACTGTACAGGTACACGCTGCTGGTGTCCGCCACCAGGTCTCCGCTGATGAGACGCACCTCCCACAGGGTCCACCAACAGCCGGACCTGGATTTCATGAGAGCAGCGGCAGCGCACATGGAGGGCATCCACGACTTCTCCAAATTCGGAGGCGCCCTGGAAGACCCGGAGGCGAGCACCGTCAGGAGAGTCGACAGGATCTACCTCGAGAGCGACAGCCCGCCGCAGCGGTTAACAATCGACGTGGAGGGAAACGCGTTTCTCCCCCACCAGGTACGCAGAATGGCCGGCGCGCTGGTGGACGTCGGAACGGGCAGACTGACAGTTAGCGACGTTGAAAAGCAGATCTCATTGGCCGGCGATGCACCGCCGGCACGGGCGCTCCCCCCTCAGGGCCTGTGCCTGATAAGAGTGAGGTATCAGGAGTGTGAACATCCCCCTCTCCCTTGAGGGAGAGGGCTGGGGTGAGGGTGATACAGAGAATCTCCCCTCATCCTAACCTTCTCCCCCAGGGAATAAGACACAAAGCGGCCGAATACATCCAGAACAGGAACAGAGCAAAATGGTAGCAACGTCAAAGTCCTACGAGACCAAGGCTTCCGATCTGAAGCCCAAGTGGCACGTCGTCGATGCCGAGGGCGAGACGCTCGGGCGTCTGGCAACCAGGATCGCGACCATCCTCAACGGCAAGCACAATCCGCTGTATGTCCCGCACCTGCTCACCGGCGACTATGTGATCGTCACCAACGCTGAGAAGATCCGCGTAACCGGCAGGAAGGTCGAGCAGAAGATGTACTACCGGCACAGCGGGTACCACGGCGGTCTGACCGAGCGCAACCTCGCCGCCATGCTGGAGAAGCATCCAGACCGCGTGATCCGGCAGGCCGTCAAGGGCATGCTGCCCAAGAACTCGCTCGGCAGAAAGATGTTGAAACGAATGAAGGTGTACGTCGGCCCGGACCATCCGCACGCCGCACAGGTATCAGGCCAAACGGAGGCATAAATGGTAGCCCAGGAGCAGCAACACTACTACTACGCCATGGGCAAGCGAAAGACCTCGGTTGCCCAGGTCAGGCTGTACACCGACTCTGGCGTCCACCAGGTCAACGGCAAGCCGCTCGAAGAGGTCTTCCCCTGGGACTCCTGGCAGCAGCTCATCAACCAGCCGTTTGACGTAACGAACTCCCACGGCCAGTTCCGCGTCGTCGCCAAGATACGCGGAGGCGGAGTCGTGAGCCAGGCCGGAGCGCTGCGGCACGGCATCGCCAGGGCGATCCAGATTGCCGATCCCTCCCTTCGGCGGCCGCTGAAGCGGGCCGGCCTCCTCACACGAGACGCCCGCGAAAAAGAGCGCAAGAAGTACGGCCTCGCCCGCGCACGCAAGGCCAAGCAGTGGACAAAGCGGTAGGTTAGGCCCCAGGACTCAGTCTAATCCGCGTCTGATTTAGAAATGCGAATGGCCACGCAAGACAGACGCGGTCATGAGATATACTTAACCGAAGAGCGCTGGCAACATATCTGCGATGAACATCCAGAGATGTTGGATCATGAACCTGAACTGTTAGATGCAATTCGACTGGGTCGGCGGTTCCAAGATTCTGTTCGTCCTCATGTCTACCTGTACTACGCAGACTACGCTGGGCTACCGTATGGAAACACGACGGTGGTAGTAGTTGTAAGGTTCAGCTATAGTGCCGACGGTGATGAGAACAACTTCGTCCTTACGGCATACCAGATCAGACGACGGAGTGCCCGATCCTGATGAACTCGGTCCGAATAACCTATGACCCTGAGGGGGACACCCTCTACATAGCCTTCGGCCAGCCGAGAGGCGCGACAGGCTACCAGATTTCAGATCAGATTCTGTTGCGACTGGAGCCGGACGGAAGTGCTCCCGTAGGCCTTACTATATTCAACTTCATGCACCACATCAGTTCAGGACGAGGCATTGAGCTCAGCGGTGTGGACGACGATCTAGCCAATCTCCTTGCCTCAAAGCCGATCAGTCAATTCCTGCAGGTCCGCTCCGACGCCGACAAGCTGACTGCCTACCTTCGCGAGCCGTCTTTGAGGGAGGCCGTATCAACTCCGGCCACCGCGTAACCCAGCGCCGAAAGACAGAAGCTGTGTCAATCTGGTAGGTGACTCTCTACGGAATCTGCGGTCCCCTCTCCCTCAGGGAGAGGGCTAGGGTGAGGGTGAAAACACCGCCTACCAAACTGACACAGTCTCTGATAGACACCCTCCACCCATCCACTCGGATACGGTCTGATATAATCGCAGCAGGACTTCACTTAAACAGTTTTAGTGCAACTGCGATGACATCTCGCTCCACCTCGCGTAGCCGAAAATCCAGGGCAACCGCCGTGCGCCTCTCGATGGCCGCGGAGAACTACCTGCTGTCCATCTACCGGCTCGAAGAGCAGAACGTGCGCGTCACCCTGACAGTGCTCGCAGACCACCTCAAGACACTTCCATCCGACGAGGGCCTTGGCACCTCCCTGCCGTCCGTCGGCGGCATGATACGGCGACTCTCCAGGGAAGGGCTGGTCGAGACGACCGCCAACAAGGAAGTGGTCCTTACCACCAAGGGACGAAAGCCGGCTGAGAGCATCGTTCGAAGACACCGCCTCGCCGAGTGCCTCGTCGTGGACCTGCTCGGCATCGACCTCCACCTGGCCCACATCGAAGCCCATCGCCTCGAGCACGCGATCTCCGAATACCTCGAGGATAAGATCGTCAGGGCGCTCAACAATCCCTCGACATGCCCGTTCGGTCACCCCATCCCCGGAAGCGGCTACAAACCGAACAAGAACACCAAGACGCTGGACGAAGCCAGGCAGGGCGAGGAGCTCGTCATAGATTCGGTGCCCGAGGACGACCACGCGCTGCTAACGTACTTCGTGGAACAGAACCTGGTACCCGGCAGAGAGGTTGACGTCAAGGAGGCCGCGAAGACCCGGGGCGTCATAACGCTCGACGGCGGCGACGGTGACATGGTGTTCAGCTACGACATCGCCGCCCTGATCCGGGTGTCCCCGCGATAGCGGGGGAATATTCCCTCCCTCTCTTTTCTGAAGCCTTTTCAGCAACCATGGAGTACGATCTGAATTGATTGACATTACACGCCACGACGAACTGATCGTACGCCAGATAGTAGAGGGGCTCGAGGCGATAACTGGATTCGAGACCCAGAACCGCTACGAAGTGCTGACTCCCGACGGCCAGCAGGTAATGTACGCCTACGAGGAGTCCGGCGGCCTTTCCAGGTTCTTTCTGAAGTCGCACCGTCCCCTCGAACTCCACGTCGTCGACCCGAACGGCAGCCCGATCCTGACTGCCAGTCGCGAGTTCTTCTGGTTCCTCTCTCATCTGAACATGAACGACGAGTCTGGCCGTCATGTGGGTGCGCTGAACCGTCAGTTTGGATTCAAGCGCAGGTTTATTCTGACAGGCCAGAACGATCAGCCCCTTGGAGAGATTACCGGCAGCATGTTCAGGCCCTACACGTTCTTCGTGAATGACCTCAGCGGCGAAGAGATCGGCCGCGTAACCAAGCAGTGGGGCGGCTTCGGGAGAGAAGCCTTCACCGACGCCGATACGTTCCAGGTGCTGTTCAACGACCCGGACAGGTCGGAGGAGTTCAGGTTCCTGCTGCTGACCGCCGCGTTCGCTATCGACCTCGATTTCTTCGAGCGGTAGGCCCGTTCAACATCCCGAACCTGTCCAAGATTAGCAGGTGCCCGCATCCGTTCGTCCTGAGCTTGTCGAAGGACACCCCCAGCTCATGGACTCCCTCTCCCTCAGAGCCTGCCCCGGACTTGATCCGGGGGAGAGGGTTGGGGTGAGGGTGAAAAGTACGAATACCTACCCCTGTAAGCCCCTGACGAGTGAGGGTGAATTTGCGCACGCCAGAGCGTCGTTAAGCTCCACCACCACCTCGGCGTCACTCTCGCTGGAAATCGCCTCTCTGAGCGCCTCACGCGCCGTCTCGCCGCCGATCTGACCCAGAGCCCAGGCCGCATGAGACCGCACCAGCGGCTCGCTCGACTTCAGGGCCTGCACAAGCGCGGGCACCGCCACGGGGTCGCCGATGTTGCCCAGCGCGACGCACACGTTCCTCTGAAGCCCGGCCAGCTTGGCCCGTCGGATCGGACTGCCGTTGAAACGCTGTCTGAAACCGTCTTCATCGAGGTCGAGCAGGGGAATAAGCTCCGGCGCGTCGAAGTCGTGCCGCTTTCTGAATTCCACCTCTCTGCTCGGTGCGGCCTTGAGGTTAACCGGACACACCTCCTGGCAGATGTCGCAGCCGAACACCCAGTCGCCCATCAGCGGACGCAGCTCGCTCGGGACCGGCCCGCGCAGCTCGATCGTCAGGAACGAGATGCACCTGCGGTTGTCGATTACGAACGGGGCGACAATCGCGTCAGTCGGGCAGGCCGGGATGCAGCGGACGCACTCCCCACAGGTCTTCTTCAGCGGGGGATCGGGCCTGAGGTCGAGGTCGGTCACCACCTCCGCCAGGAACACCCACGAGCCGTGCGTCGGAGTGAGAATATTGGTGTTCTTGCCGAACCAGCCGACGCCTGAGCGCTCCGCAGCGGCGCGGTCGTTCATCGGGCCGTCATCGACGTAGTAACGGGCTCGCACAGGCCCTCCGACGACGTCAGGCAGCTCGCGCACGAACCGCCTTGTCCTGCTCTTGATCAGGCTGTGGTAGTCGCGTCCCCAGGCGTACCGCGCGACCTTGCCACGCGGGCTTGGCGCCTCGTCCGAGGGCTCTCCAGTGTTGTAGCTGAGCGCCAGCGACACAACCGACCGCGCGCCTTCCAGCAGCGCCGTGGGCCGGTTCATCCGGCGCACCCGCTCCTCGGTATACCAGGGAAGGCCGTCCATCAGCCCCGAGCGCACCCGCTCAACCGCCGCCGCCTCATCCCGCACGAACGGCTCCGCGCTCGTTATCCCAACGCGGTCAAACCCAATCTCAAGCGCAAGGGCTTTTACCCTGTCCTCCAACGCAGGCAAGCTACACCCCAGCCCCAAAGGGGTTCATGGCCGTGACGCCGTGGTATGACTGTCCAGAGTTGAGGTCAGTGGATATGATCAGGGTCAGGATCACAGCTCCCCTCTCTTCTTACGTGTGTCATAATACTTGACCTCCCCTCGTCCTGACATCGCCAAGCAGACTGGTATGAGGGAGTTTCTACGCCCCGCTCGGTCTGGTGGCTCACCTTGAGCCGTGGTGTGGCCGAATAGCCGCTGCCCTATTCTGGGCCGCGTCAGCGATGCTGGCCGGCGACATGTGGCCCATACTTAGACTTCATGAAGCCCCGTTTCCGCCATGCCCGGGCTCAGCAGGAAGCTGCGCCCGGTGGGGCGGGTCTTGCCCGCAGTTCGTAGAGTGTGGCCTGGTCAAACGGGTCTTCTCCGCCACGGAGTGCGTTTAGCCACGACACCCGGCTTTCCAGGTACTGGCTCTTGCAGGCCGGTCTGGGGGACTCATCGACCCACTCGATGAATGTCTCAAAGTCCGCAATCGCAAGCGGGACTCGTCCCGACAGAGCGTTGGCCAGTCCCATTGCATCTCTGGAGAGTCCTTCGGGGCCGTACTCAAGGGCCAGCTTGCAGAAGTCCCTTCCCGCCTCAGCGTCTCCTGTAACGGCCATTTGCCGGCAGAGTGTCCTGTTGTAGACCTCTTCGTTTGGACTCACTTCCTGGGCACGGCGCAGGTCAGTGAGCGACCTGTCCAGCTCCCCAAGCTCGGAATAGACGAGAGCACGATTGAACAGAGCTTGCGGAGAAGCTGGGGCAAGTCGGAAGGCCCTGCTGAACTCCCCGAGGGCGATCTGCAGGTCACCACCTGACCCCCGTGCAACGTAAGCATTGCCCCGGTTGAGATACGCGGCCGATAGGTCAGGATCGATCTCAAGGGCAGTCTCGATGTCCTCAAGTGCCCTACCTATGTCGCCCTCCTCGCCTCTGACGATGAACGCGGCGGCCCTGTTCACGAAAGCGCTGGGGTAGTCGGCCTGGATGGATATGGCCTCATCCAGGCTCTCGATGGCGAGATCCGGATCGCCGGCGCCCCCACGTTCCATGTAGGCCACGGCGAGGTTCAGGTGGGTTCCGGCCCGGTCGGGCCTGATCGTCGTAGCGCGATTCAGATCGTCAATGGCGAGATCCGGGTCGCCGACCCTGCCACGTCCCAGGTAGGCCAGTGCGCGGCTGTTCAGGGCTTCCACGGACCTGGGTTCGACAGCCAGCACCTGTGTGAACAGCCAGATAGCCTCATCGTAGTCGGCAAGGTCCCCTCCCAGGAAAGCGCTGCCGAGGAGGAACCTCAGGTTGGCCAGAGCGCTCGCCTCCGTAGGCGGAGGATCGAGCGCGCGAATCAGGAGGGTCTTGGCCCTGTCGAACTCATCCCTCTCGAGGTAGAGCTGCCCCAGGGTCGCCAGGGCAACGAATCGCACCTCGTTTGTAAGTCCAATGTTGATTGTTGCCGGAAGATCTGACGGCGAGGATGATATGTCGACAACATGCTCTCCAAGCGACGAGGAGAGATCATCCGGGGCGGTGAAGCGGGCCACGACCCTGCCGCTGTCGTACTCGCCCCAGATTACGAGCGCCGCGTTCGAGCGCCTGATCGCGTCCTCGGCCTCCGGGACCTCGTCGATCTCCCTGGGCCACTCGACAGTCCGCACTGAAGTGAGTCCAGCGGTCTCCAGTTCGTCGTCAACGGCGCCCCTGAGCCGGCCAACCACGTTGAATCCCTGTCCCCCTCCGGTGTAGTTGACGAACGGGGACAGAACTATCAGGGACTCGCCACCGACGGCAGCAGGATACTCTGTGGTGTCCCAGGACCTGAGAACTAGGCCAACAACGACAACAGCAATCAGTAGGACCAGCGCCGCGCCTGCAATCAGAAGCGAACGCCTTCTCCTCGGAACAGGCTGAGGCGGGCTCGGTAAGGCCGGGGTGTCAGGTGGTTCTTCAGTCTGTTCCTCGGCACCAACAGGATCCGGGTCCTCGACATCGGGCTCAGAGGCAACTGATTCAGGGGAGAACCCCGCCGCAAGGAGCAGTTCGTCCGTCTCCGCGTCGGTCAGCCGGAGAAGTTCGGCACATCGGATTACGTCCTCGCGGTAGCGCGGTCGGGAGGTCACCCCCTCCTTCCATCGAACGAGGGTCTGTCTACTTACTGGAATTCGACGGGCGAGCTCGGCGTCGCGGATTCCCGTCCTTTCCATGTAGGAGGTCAGGAGTTCGGCGAAAGTCTGCAAGTGTTACAACTTTGGAACGCGATTCACGGCGAATGCAACAGAAATGTATCTCGGATTGTACCCTATCCCATGTGATGCTGACCGTGGCCTGAGACAAGCGAAGGCCCGGCGGAGAGGTCGGCTCTCCGGTAGAAGCAATCACAGACGAGAGGCAAGAAACATGGTTAGTAGAGTAAAGATCCTGGCGGCAATCGCGGTGCTGATATTGGCGATGGTGGCCTGTAGTGCGGAGGAAGCAGAAATCCCTCAATCCGCACCAGCTCCCGCACCAGCAGCGCCTGCGGCACCGGCTGCGGCGGCACCCGCGCCCGCGCCGGTACAACAGCAGCTTCAGACGGCCCAGCCGGAGGGCTTCAACACCATCGGAGGGAGCGCGACAGTCAACGACGCTGCCTACGACCTCACCTTCTTCAAGCACTACGGGGTCAACCCCTTCATCGATACCGAGGACGACCACCTCTCCACATTTGCAATAGACGTGGATACGGCGTCGTACACTGTGGCGCGCAAGTTTGTGCAGGATGGCAACATGCCAGACCCGGACTCGGTCAGGGTCGAGGAGTTCGTCAACTACTTCGACTACGGTTACGAAGCACCTGAAGAGGGCGCATTCGCGATACACGTCGAGGGATCACCGTCGCCTTTCGGAAGTGAGAAGCACTGGCTGCTCAGGGTCGGTCTGCAGGGCGAAACCGTCTCTGAAGAGGCCCGGAAAGACGCGACGCTGGTATTTGCGATAGACGTGTCCGGATCGATGGCCCGAGAGGACAGGCTGGAACTGGTCAAGAAGTCTCTCAGGCTCTTGGTCGATGAGTTGAGACCCGCAGACGAAGTCGGAATCGTAATCTACGGCGATAGAGGGTCGGTGCTACTCGAACCAACGGACGGTGGCGAGAAGAGCTCGATCATGGGGGCGATCGAACGCCTGAGCCCAGGCGGGTCCACGTACGTCGAGGACGGCCTGAAGATCGCATACCGTATGGCGGCGGAACGGGTGCAGCCGGGCCGTGTGACACGGGTGATGCTGCTGTCCGACGGCGTCGGCAATGTCGGAAGAACAGGGGCCGATTCCATACTCAAGCAGATCAGGGAACACGTCGACGAGGGCGTGACGCTCACAACCGTCGGTTTCGGGATGGGTAACTACAACGACATCCTGATGGAGCAGCTTGCCAATGACGGTGACGGCACGTACCACTACGTCGACTCGCTCACAGAGGCGAGGCGAGTGTTCGTCGACAACCTCGTCGGAACGCTGCAGAACATCGCCAAGGATACGAAGGTCCAGGTGGACTTCGATCCCGAAGTCGTTCGCAGCTACAGGCTCCTGGGCTACGAGAACCGTGATGTCAAAGACGAGGACTTCCGTGACGACACCGTTGACGCCGGAGAGGTGGGAGCCGGGCACAGCGTAACGGCCCTCTACGAGGTGAAGCTGCACGAGGAGTCAGACGGCACGCTGGCAACTGTCCACGTGCGCTACGCAGACCCGGATAGCGGAGAAGTCACGGAGATCGAGCAGGCGCTGGAGAGCAGCGATCTAGCCTCCGAGTTCGACGAGGCGTCTCCGAGCTTCCAGCTCTCGGCCGTGGTTGCCGAGTATGCCGAGATTCTGCGGGAGAGCTACTGGGCCCGAGAGGGCAGCCTTGAGTCGGTCGCCACTGAGGCCGAAAGAGTACTGAGGCTGATGCCGGAGGAAACGGACGTCGCGGAGCTAAATGCACTGATCGGGCAGGCAGTCGAGATCGAGTCCAGCAACTGACGAGAGACTGTCGGGGGCTTGTGGTTCTCCAACCGGCCAATCTAGGAGAACCACAAGCCTCCACGCCATTGACCCAACACGGCCTCAAGTCATACCATGTTGTAATACCATCGCAGGAGGTGGGCGCACATGGCGGACGATGGTCTCAGGATCCGGTTGGAGTACTGTCAGCACTGAGGCCACGCGCTGCGCGCCGCCTGGATGGCGGGAGAAGCCCTCAGCCGCAACGGTGACTCGATCTCCGAGTTCAACCTGATCCCAAGCACTCACGGGATGTTCCACATCTACGTCGACGGTGAGCTTGTGGCATCCCACCAGCACCTGCCGGACGCGCATCTGTTCCCTGACCTTCAGGACATGATGGCCGCTATTCTGGCGCGAATCTGAGTCCCTCAGAGCACAGCGCTCCCATCTCCTCACCCCCTCACAGGGGTACGTAAAGTATCAAACAGCTATGGAAATGACTCAACATACCCCCTCTCCCTTGAGGGAGAGGGCTGGGGTGAGGGTGATTAGAGCCTACCCGGGCGAAGACCGGGAATAACATAATCGCAGGAGGTTTTCGCGCTATGGGGGTCCCACACCTCAGAGAGCTACGAAGGGTATATGGATTCGACGAGGTGGCGATCGCGCCAGGTTCCATAACGATCAACCCCGAGCTGACCAACACCGACTTCTCGGTGGACGGGATCACCCTGTCGACACCGGTTCTCGGCGGCGCCATGGACGCCGTATCGTCTCCCAGCTTCGCTGGTGAAATGGACCGGCTCGGTGGAATGGCCGTAACCAACATGGAGGGCGTCCACAGCCGGTACGACAACCCGCTGAGCGTCGTCGAGGAGATCGTCGAGACGCCACAGGCAAAGGTGACGGCCCTGCTCCAACAGGTGTACTCAGCCCCGATCCGCGAGGAGCTCATCGGCGAGCGGGTCGAAGAGATCAAGGAAAGCGGCGCAAAGTGCGCCGTTTCGTTTACACCGGCAAGGACTAAGAGTCTCGCGCCTCTCGCGGCCGAGGCCGGCGCGGACATGATCGTCGTACAGTCCACCGTCACCACCGCGCGCCACATCTCCAAGAGCGAGCGCGGACTGCGCTTTCCCGAGCTGCTGGAGTTGGTGAACGTCCCCGTGATCGTCGGCAATTGCGTGAGCTACGATGTCGCTCTAGAGCTGATGGAGACGGGCATTCACGGCGTGCTGGTGGGTGTCGGACCGGGCGCGGCGTGCACGACGCGCGAGGTGACCGGGGTGGGTATCCCGCAGGTCACGGCCACCATGGACACCGCCGCGGCGCGCGACGACTACTTCGAACGAACCGGAAGATACGTCCCGATCATCACCGACGGCGGCATCCGCACCGGCGGCGACCTCTGCAAGGCGATGGCCTCAGGAGCCGACGCCGTCATGATCGGTACTCCACTCGCACAGTCCGAAGAGGCCCCTGGCAGGGGCTACAACTGGGGCATGGCCAACCCCGACCCCAACCTCCCGCGCGGTACGCGAGTCAAGGTCGGCGTCAAGGGCACACTCGAGCAGATACTGTTCGGACCCAGCTCGGTGGTAGACGGCACCCAGAACCTCGTCGGCGCGCTGAACATCTGCCTGGGCATGGTCGGCGCAGAGAACATCCGCGAGATGCACGAGGTCGCCGAGGTAGTAGTAGCCCCATCCATCAAGACCGAGGGCAAGCACTACCAGCTAGGCCTGGAGTAGCATAGTCGGACAAAGCTCCCCCAAGACATGAGAAACATCGAAGACCTACCCGACTGGGTTCGGAACATTACGTCATCTAGTCGCTGAGTTCAGGCGGTTTCAGGTCTGCTGAGTCAAGTCGGTGCCAATACGCTGCGCCCGGTTCGCTGGACTCCAGGAATTGATCGACATCCTCGTGGATCTTGTCCCGGACCCCCTCGTCCAGCTCATCCGAGATCAGGACCCCGGCAACCACCGAATAGACGACGGCTCCCGATGCCTCCCCTATGATCCTGGCGTTGTCGATTGCCCTGTCGTAGTCCTTTTGCTCGACCGTGTAGGATGCCTCAACAGCAATGTAATACGCTGGGGGGCTGTCTGATGGAGCACGGATGTATCTAACCTCCGCGATCAGGTCTGGACTCGTGAAACTGACCAGAGCGTTGTCTCGCCTAAGGCTGAGTGGCCTCAGTACCTCCACGTGTCTGCTCTTCCACTCATCAAGTTCCATCCTGGAGAGTCGCCGTGTCTTGATCCAGTTTGGGTCAAGTCCATGACGTGTGGCAAACAGTGCGGCGACTTGAGCGTCGTCTGCCTCTGCGGCGTTCTGGGCATAGTTTCCACGATAGCTGGATTGGGCTCGCAACTCGGTCGTGAATCTGTCGCTGAGGCTGTTGATGTTCTTGCTCTGCACCACGATGCTCTTGGCCAAGGCATCAATGTTCTTGCTCTGAGCGGCGATCTCCTTCCTCAACTCCTTACCCTGGGCAGAGAACTCCTCCCTCAACTCCTTACCCTGGGTAGCGATCTCCTCCCTCAATTCCTTACCCTGGGCGGAGAGATCCTCCCTAAACTCCTTGCGTTGGGCGGAGAGATCCTGCCTGAACTCCTTACCCTGAGCGGAGAGCTCCTGCCTAAACTCCTTACCCTGGCCAGAGATCTCCTCCCTCAACTGCCGACCTTGGGCTTCGATGGTCGTGTTCAATGCCTCGATGTTTCCAGCCTGAGTGGCCACCAGGCGACTGAGAATCCTGAAGCTCCTGTTCGTCCTCTGCTCGAAGGTCAGAGATTCGTCGTCTTCCTCTATGCTGATGTCCAACGGCAGGAGCGCCGTGACGAGACGCTGCCGAGTCGCCGGATCAGCGCCTTCCACTGCCTCAATTATGTCGTCAATTGATCTGATTTCAGGCATCTCCACTTCCTTCACACAATACCATTGTATTCAATGGCGGCGGGAAATCCCATTTGGCTTCCAGGGTCTTTTCGTTTTCGCCTCATCGTTCCTGTCGAAGGGCCGCCCGTTCATGGTTCGACAAGGCTCTCGTGAGCTGGGCGAACGTCTCACCAAGAACGGACTGATCAGGTGACACTCAAAAACAAAAAGGCCCTGATTTGGGTTCCGGGGATGTTGAAGTTCACCTGCCGACACTGTCGGCTAACAGCCCTCTTTCTCTTCCCTGATACGCGCCGTCATATGCAAAAAGGACGCCCCCTCGGATGAGGGGGCGTCCTACTTGAGGAGGAGCAATTCTGAGGCGCATCAAGCGCCTTGGTCAGGCCACCTTCTTCTTGTTAAAGTCAGACAGCTTAAGCGACCTTAGCACCTGGTCGGCGTGCGGCAGGTCACGCATGTAGCCGCACTGAATGCACTGCTTGTAAGACCCGTACATGTCTCTGTTGGTGTGCAGATCGCCCTCGCACCGAGGGCAAGCTCTGAGTTCAAGCATCTCTTCCCTCCATTGGTGTTTCCAGAAATTCGTATGAGTTAATATGAATTATTGACAGTATATCACTTGACACGCTCTGTATCAATAGCTACGATTGATTGTGAAGTGATTATGAGCCGTCCAGAGTCTGTAACGTCGGAACGGCTCGCGGGTTAGTCCCGGTTTCGGGGAGAGCCCCGCAATTCAGCAAACACGGAGGGAGCAGGTCCCATGCAGGAAGGTGTATACGTCATAAGCGTAGCCGCGCGCATTCTGGACATGCATCCCCAAACTTTACGAAAATATGAGAGAGTGGGCCTTGTTTTGCCCTCGCGCACCGGGGGCATGTCCAGGCTCTACTCTGACGAGGACATCGCGCGTCTGCAGCTTATCAAGCATCTTGTCGAAAACCTCGGCCTCAATCTGGCCGGTGTGAAGGTGGCGATGCAGCTGTTCAACAGGATGATACGGATGCGGTCGCAGCTGGCCCAGCTGGAAGGACAGCCGCTCAGAGAGGCTCTAAACGAAAGCCTGGACGAGATGTTCAAAATTCTCGCCGGCTGATGCAAACCTGTCCCCGTGAAAACGGGAACGACACTGGAGGATCGACAGTTATGACAGAAGACGGGCAGTCTGACGAGAGTCAGACTATGGAAGAGCAGATGGACGCCGAACTGGACGAGGTTTCGGACCTCCAGGCTCGCCTGGACGAGGCTGAGCGCGAAAAAGACCAGTTCAGGTCCATGGCCCTGAGATACAGGGCCGACCTCGAGAACTACAAGAAGCGAGCCACACAGGAGCTTGCCGATACCAGGGAGCGCGCCAACGCGCAGCTCCTGCTGAAGCTGGTAGGCGTGGCCGACGACTTCAACCGCGCGGTCAACTTCCTGCCTGAAGACGCGGTAGACGTGAGCTGGTACGAGGGCGTCCAGCTCGTACAGCGGAGCCTGGAGAACATGCTCCAGTCCGAGGGGCTGTCCCGCATCGAGGCGACCATCGGTCAGCCGTTCGACGTGTCGCAGCACGAGGCCGTGTTCTTCGAACCAACTAACGAAGTAAGCGAAGGAGCCGTGGCCCGCATCATCCGAGACGGATACAGGCTCCACAGCCGGGTACTGAGGGCGGCGCAGGTGAGTGTCGCACAGGCCCCGGAAGAGAAGTCCGCCCCGTATCCCGATACAGGGCAGGCCACAACGGATGACAGTACAATTTGACCGAAGACCGACAGTCCCGCGAATGTCAAACACTTACGAGTGCAGAGCCTGTCCCGGGCTTGATCCGGAGGCGAGCCCTGCCGCTGCCAACAGGAGAATCAGTAGATGGCGAAAATACTCGGAATAGACCTCGGTACCACCAACTCTTGCATGGCCGTCATTGAAGGCGGCGAACCGCGCGTAATCGAAAACGCTGAAGGCGGCCGCACCACGCCGTCGATGGTCGCGATAAATCCGCGATCCAACGAGCGGTACGTGGGCACCACCGCGAAGCGCCAGGCGGTTACCAACCCGGAGAATACCGTCTTTTCGATCAAGCGGTTCATGGGCCGCAGGATCGACGATGCGAGCGTGCAGAGAGACGTAGAGCTTATGCCGTACAAGATCGTGCGGCACTCCAACAACGACGCCCACGTGGAGATGGCGGGCCAGAGTCACGCTCCGCCCGAGATAGCTGCCATGGTCCTCCAGAAGATGAAGCAGGACGCCGAGACGAACCTCGGCGAGTCGATTACGCAGGCCGTCATCACGGTCCCGGCGTACTTCGACGACAGCCAGCGCAACGCCACCAAGGACGCCGGCCGCATCGCCGGACTCGAGGTGCTGCGCATCATCAACGAGCCAACGGCAGCCTCGCTCGCCTACGGCCTCGACAGCAAGTCTGACGAGACGATCGCCGTCTACGACCTCGGCGGCGGCACGTTCGACATCACCATTCTCCAGATAGGCGACGGCGTCTTCGAGGTGATGGCCACCAACGGCGACACCCACCTTGGCGGCGACGACTTCGACCAGCAGATCATCGACTGGATCGCGGAGGAGTTCCGCAGGGAGCAGGGTATAGACCTCAAGCAGGACCGGATGGCTCTCCAGAGGCTTCGTGAGGCCGCTGAGGCCGCAAAGATCGAGCTGTCAACACAGCTTCAGACGGAGATCAACCTGCCGTTCATCACCGCGGACGCCTCCGGCCCCAAGCACCTGGTCATGCCCCTGACTCGCTCGAAGCTGGAGCAGCTCGTGGCCGACCTGGTGCAGCGCACCGTCGGTCCCTGCCAAAAGGCCATGGCCGACGCCGGAGTCTCAGCATCTCAGATCGACGAGGTGGTGCTTGTCGGCGGCATGACGCGCATGCCCGCGGTCAGGGAAGCCGTGATCAGCCTCTTCGACAAGGAGCCGCACCAGGGTGTCAACCCGGACGAGGTTGTCGCGATAGGTGCAGCCATCCAGGCCGGCGTCCTCCAGGGCGACGTGCAGGACATCCTGCTGCTCGACGTCACGCCGCTCACGCTGGGAATCGAGACGCTGGGAGGCGTGTCGACTGGCCTCATCACCCGCAACACCACGATCCCCACCTCCAAGAGCGAGGTGTTCACCACCGCGGCCGACAACCAGACCAGCGTGGAGGTCCACGTGGTACAGGGCGAGAGGTCGATGGCTGCCGAGAACAAGTCGATCGGCAAGTTCGTGCTGGATGGCATACTGCCCGCTCCTCGCGGGATGCCGCAGATCGAGGTCGCCTTCGACATCGACGCCAACGGCATCCTGAACGTCTCGGCCAAGGACAAGGGCACCGGCAAGGAGCAGCGGATCACGATCACCGCAAGCTCAGGCCTTGCCCAGGACGAGATCGACTCGATGGTCGCAGACGCCGAGCGCTTCGCCGAGGAAGATGAGCGCAGGCGCCAGGAGGTCCAGACTCGCAACAACGCCGAGAACGCCGCCTACGCCGCCGAGAAGATGCTCCAGGACAACGCGGAGAGCATCCCCGAAGACCTCAAGACCGAGGTAGAGGGCAAGGTCGCCGCTGTGCGGTCGGCGCTGCAGAACGACGACATAGCGCGCGTCGAGACGACGCTGAACGAGTTGCAGGAGTCGCTCCAGAAGGTCGGCCAGGCCGTGTACAGCCAGGCGGGCGCCGGGGCCGGACCGGGTGAGCCCCCTCCGGGAGCAGACGCCGGACCCGGCCCTGAAGGCGGCTCCGGCCCCGACGACGACAACACCGTCGAAGGCGAGTTCCGAGAGGTCTAGGCGCAGGGAGTAGGGCGCTACCCTAACTGACCCCCAGATTCAGGGCGCACCAGCGTGGTGCGCCCTTTCCCTTAGCACTTACTCACGCCCGATGCATAACAGGTGAGACTGGCCTCTGTTTCCAGGGAGCGTAACCCACGAGATCCAGAACGCGTCAGACTACCGCCGGGTAAACGTTCTCACGACGAACCAACTGAGCGAGCGCAGCGGCTATCAAGAGGTCATCTTCTGAGACTCCCAGAATACTGGCGTGGGAGCCATCATCCGACCTTGGATCATGTTGGACGAGCAGTGGGGTTGAGTTCTCCTGTCCCGCTGCATTGACTTCAGCTACATTCAGAACCGCGAGCCTGCCGTTAGGTCGAAGTGAAAATCCCCTGTCGTGGAAAGCTGATCTAATCAAGTCGATCGCGGTGGGCGGATCCCCGGTTGCGAAGTACTCCAGCCAGTTGACTGAGAGTGAACCCTCGCCTCTGCGTAGCTGAAAAGCTTGGGGTAATGGCATTCCCTGATCGTCAACCCTCAACGGCGAACAGTACCGCGAGACGTTATCGTCCTCAGGAATCGGATCTCCGGTCAAAGTGATACGAGCCTCGATGTGAACGGTCCGAGGGCCTGCACCGTCTCACACTTGCCCAAAATGCCGCTGACTCTTTGCCTTTCGAGGTTACCTCCCGAAGACGCGGAGATAGCTGCAAAGCGAATGAGTCCATCGGCAAGAAACTCCATAGCTATGAGGTCGTCATCGTCGGTACGCCACTGAGCGCCCATCAATCCATCCGGACTAACACCAATCTGCGGGTCTCCCAACTGACGTTCACTCACCAGGAAAAGCGCCATCTGTCTCAGCGACTCCAGCACTATGGGTGGCTCATCCGGATCGTCCTCAACCAGAGATTGCAGATATCCTAGTCGGTCGGCCACCATGTCGAGGCCCGCCTGCCTGAGCGAGGCGATGATCGTGCTACATGAGGCCAAGTCAACGAGCCGGGGATCGACCGACTTCCTTCGCAACGCGCTATCCTCTTTTTTGTTCATATCCAAAGTCACTTCATCAGGATAACGAACGCTGGGCAACCAGGCAACGCAGAATCATCCCCCACTGCCGCTTGGTCCCTCAGCCGTCGCCGAGGCGTAGGACCTGGGATAGCGACATACGTCTGATGAATAGGATTACGCCTATGATTATGGCGGTGAAGATCAGGCCCATTGCGACATACGTAACCAGCAGGTTCTGCCAGCCGACCTCGATTACGAACGGCGGAAGCACCTGGCCTCCACGGTCGTCGTGGCCCAGGAACGGCATGATCGTCTCGCCGAGCCGGCCGCCCATCCATGTGCCGAGCGCTATGCCGACAAGTATGACGAGCGCCTGCTCAAGCCACATGAGCGACACGAGCTGGCGCGTCGAGAAGCCCATGGTGCGCATCAGCGCGAACTGGAGCTCGCGGTTGCGGAACGAGATGTAGGCGTGGACGAGGAAGCCGAGGCTGCTTAGCACTAGTATCGCGCCGAACGCGATCAGCAGGAGCGCCCTCCAGCCTGCCAGCACCAGCGGGTCGATCTGGGCGACGGCGAGGTCCTCGACGGTGTCTATCGCCCTGCCTATCTGGAACGGCCTACCTTCTCTGAACCGTTCGATCAGCTCAGTTCGCTCTTCGCCCTCAACGTCGGTGCGAAGCCACATCTCGTTGGCGGTGATCTCTGCGCGAGCCATGCCGAGGTTCGAGTGGGCGCGAACGGTCTCGAGGTCGGCCACGAGGAACCTGTCGTTGTAGCTGTCCAGCGTGGGGAAGAAGTCGACCGTGTCGACAAGCTCAGCGGTAAGCCGTCGTCCGCTAACCGAGATCTTCACCTCGTCGCCGATAGCGTGTCCGAAGTGTCTCAGGAAGGACTCGCTGGCGACCACAGGCACCGGCTGAGGCTTTGCTCCGGGGGAGATGCCCCTGGCCACGAGAGCGCGCCCTGCCGACCACGCGAACATCAGAGAGCCATCGCCGCGCGCTGAGACCTCGGAGGCGCGAATC
Source organism: Dehalococcoidia bacterium (assembly GCA_965116415.1). Classification (GTDB taxonomy): domain Bacteria; phylum Chloroflexota; class Dehalococcoidia; order Lucifugimonadales; family UBA1123; genus VXRN01. The sequence goes on along the minus strand of OZ220693.1, from coordinate 2,064,743 downwards.
CTGTCCTGGTTGGCGAAGCCGGAGTCCTGGAGCACGTTCCAGCCACCGATTTCATCCTCACCCGTCAAGGGAGAGGGTGCAGATGTACGGAAGTCGTCCAGGACCTCTATCTCCCCGTTGGACTTTCGGACCCGGACGGTGTCGATCAGTATGGAGCCCGGCCTGAGGCCGCTCTCAAGATCTGTCTCGCCGACGCCTATGGATACGAGGCTGAACGGGCGGGAGGGGAACAGCCTGAACCTGGGACTGCCTCCTTCGAACAACTCGGCGCCGTAGAGTCGCCAGTTACTGGACTCCAGGAATCCGAGCCTGTACGTGAAGTACCGCCCGTTCGAGTCCCTGAGCCTCGCGCCGAGGCTGACCGTCGGGTACGGCCGGTCGGACTTCACGAGCACCTGTATCGCGCGGGCGTTGTCAGGCATCGGGATGCCGAGCGGGATCTGGTGCCCGTTGAGCTGCGACATGACATCGGGGAGCGGGTCTTCGGAGAAGTCGTCCCTGAACCACGCGACGTCCTGGAACTTCCCGGTGTCGACTGCGAGCACGTCAAACGAGGTGTCGCCTCCCAGCGTCCCGAGGTGCGAGCCTATCGCCCGCAGTACCGGCGCCGCGCTCAGGACCTCGTCCATGTTCTCGTAGGGCTCGTCGATCGGCCTGGAGGCGCCCCGGTTGTTGATCGACACGTTGGTGAGACGGATGTCAGAGCCAGCGGAGTAGAGCACTCGCTCGGTGAAGCTGCGCTGGAGCGTACCGCCGAAGCTGGCCGCGAATATGCCGAGTCCGGCCATCAGGATGAGCAGCAGCGCGAGTCTCGCGTAGTGAGTCGGGTTGCGCGCCATCTGCCACAGGCCCATCACGAGTCCCGGCGGGAGCCTCGGGGCCAGCAGCCGGCTTGCAAGGCTCATCACCAGCGGGAAGAGCCGTATCAGCACCATTGCGGCGGCGACCAGTGTGATCGCCGGGACCGCCAGCAGGAGCTGATTGACCGCGACCTGCCCGAGCAGGTTGGTGGCGGCGAGCGAGCCCTGCTCGGTGAGCTGGCGGAAGAGCACGATGCTCACCACGAGCAGGAGTACGTCGAGGTAGTAGCGCTGGACGAACGACAGGCGGGACGGGCGCGCCATCTCCTGCCTGTCCCTGGACATGGGCGACCTTGACGCCTCGAACGCCGGGATCATCAGCGCGCCGAAGCTCAGCGCGCCGCCCAAGGCGCTCATGATGAACGCGCCGCGCGTCAGCGTTACAGGCAGCAGCGCGCCGCCTGAGAGATCGGAGAACGCGGGTGTAAGTCCGAGGACGCTTATCGACACAGCCGCCAGGAACGGGGCGATGACAATGGCGAGTCCGGCAATCGTCAGCCCCTCCAGCACGAACACGGTGAGCACCTGTCGCTCGGTCGCGCCCCTTCCCTGGAGCAGGCTGATCTCGTTCTTGCGCTGTTCGGCGACGAGGGACGACAGGGTGACGACGTAGTACAGCACCACGACGGCGATGAGGATCAGCACAACGAACATCTGGAGCTTGGTGAACAGCAGTCGCTCATCGTAGTCGGAGAGCGCGTTGTCGAGGTCGGTTACCTGCCGGTAGGAGAGGAACGTGCGCGACATGCTCCGGCGCATGGCGATTATCGAATACAGCGCATCCGTGGCGTTGGTAGCGCGCAGCCGCTCGTGGTCGACCAGGAGCATCCATCCGTAGGTGGAGTCCATGTCCGTGAACGCACCGCCCACACCGCGCAGCATCGTATCCTCCGAGACAAGCAGCGGAACGGCGACGAAGCTGCCCGAGGAGAAGGTGTGGAATATCTCGTCGTCGAGACGCCAGATCGGGTGATCGGGATCGGCCCTGCGGAAGAACCCCGAGACCACCACAGAGGCGTACGGCGTGGCGTCGATCCAGTGAGGGACAGCCGACAGCGTGGAGCCGACGGTCAGCCCGAGCTCATTCGCGACGCCGTGGGGGACCAGCGCCTCAACCATGATCGGGGCGCCGTCAGGTGAAGCGTCGAGCAGCTCGGACGGCATACTTCCGCCCGGCAGGATCTCGATATGGTCCTCCATGCCGTCGAGGAAGTGGAAGTAGCTGCGCGCGTTGTCGTCCCCTGCAAATTCCTCCTCGCCGGGAGCGGTCATGAAGAAGGTCGCAGTGCGGCCGCCGCGGGCGGAGCCTTCGAGCAGCCAGCCGAGCCTCACGTTGTACTCGTTCTCCATGAAGCCGCGGACGGCGTCGGACTCCCTGGGGCCGGTCGGACCCTTGGTGGTCTTGGCGATGATGTCCAGGTCGATCGGGTCGTGCTGTTCCAGCGCGGACTCGAGGGCGAGGTCGCGCAGCGAGTCGAAGTAGATGACGGTGCCGGCCATGATGGTCGACGCGAGCACGACGCCGATGACGACGGACGACAGCAGTCGCCAGTTGGCGAGGCTGCGCCTGGCGACCATCGGCCATGCCGACAGGATTCTGGCTAGGTTGGCGAGTATTTCGGGGCCTTCGGGGGGATAGGGTCTGCTTTGCGTAGTGTTGCACTATGGTAGCAGGGGTTGGGGTGGGAGAGGGCCCCGTCTGAGTTATTGGGTATGTAGTCGAAGGTGGAAGTCTGGCGATAGTTAGTGACCCCGACGGGGTCAGAAGCGGTTGGTGCCGAACCAGGATGGCTGTTGGCCGTCCCAGTAGTAGGGGCTACTTTTGTCGTCCTCCGGGTAGTAGACGGGGCCGTCGTGCAGCCTGCACTTGGGGTGTCCGCAGTTGACCAGCCTGAATGAGGTCGGGATGCTGGGTGTGGGAGACCATCTCTCGTGGTCTTCACGAGATGGAGGTGGGCCGAGGTCTTCTTCCTCTTTGGCCTCAGCTTCTTCCTTCTGCCTAGCTTCTGTCCTGGCCCTGGCCTGCTGGGCCTGGCGTTCGGCCTCTTCTTTCTCCCTGCGTGCGCGGTCTGCTTTGATCTGCTTTCTGCGTTTGATTCGCAGGTCGATCTTGGCGTCGAATCTCTCGGCTCCCTCTTTGACGATCGCCTGGAACTCTTCGGGGTCCAGTGAGTTCTTCCACTCCTGGAACCACTTGTAGGAGTTGTCCGCTGCCTCATCGAAGACTGAGTAGTCGGTTTTGTAGGGTGGATTGTCCGGGTCTATGCCCTGTTCTCTGAGGATGCGGTCGGAATCTTCTCTGGCGTCGTCGATCAGGGCGTTGACCTCGTCCCAGTCGGTGTGGTCTTCGTCTTCGGCACTGTCTGAACTCTGATTTGTCGGATTGGGGGATTCTTGTGATTTTGATGGTTGGGTAGCTGGGGTTGAGAGGTGGGAGTCTACCTGCTCTGCTTCCTCTGGGTTCCGGCCTCCGCCGGAACGACGGGGGTAGGCGTGTTTGCCGAAGCCTCGGGATAGGAGTTCTCTTGCTGCCGATATGCGGTGGTGGGGTTTGAAGGCGCTGAGGGCTCCGTCCATGACGTTGATGAGGAATCGGCAGACTTTGCGACCGTCGTCAGTGGACTCGCGGATGAGTTGTGCGAGCTTCTCGTCGAAGTAGTTGTCGTCGGGTGAGCCGTAGTCGGGTCTTGGTCGGGATGGTTCGGGTGTGTAGTCGAGGGTGAAGTTGCGTGCCTCGTCGAGGTCGTACTTGACGAGGAGCTTGGCTGCGTCGAGTCTGTGGCAGGGTTTGAACCCGTCCAGCTCGCTGCGCATGACGGCGAAGAGGAACTCGACGATGGTGAGTCCGTCGTTGGATCTGTCCTGGATTATGGTTGCTAGGGTCATGGTGAGCCGGGGCTAGAATAAATGTTCTATTAAGTAGCATAGTTGAGGGGGGAGGGGGTGTCAAGGGTCTGAATTTGGGATTGCTCAAAGCTCTGTTGCTGGCCGAGTTACGTACAACAGCTATTGGGTGAACGTGTGGCATCCTGCATAAGGCGATTACCGGGGTGCCAGTGATCTTTCCACGCCCAAGGCAGTGTGCGACCCACATCACGAGTAAGAATGTTGCTCACCAGTTCAATCTTTACTGTTCCAGCCGAGGTTTATCGACGAATCTAGACGCACATTAAGTTGAAGAGCGACAATAGCCATTACCTTTTCATAGCTTTCCCGCTATTATACCGAGCATATTGAGGGGATCTCGGCTTGGGGGTGTGTGCTGTGGCTTTGAGCGACGTGACAGCGGAAGGCGTGAAACAGGCACTTCTGGAATTTGACCAGCTGGGTAGGGATGCATTCCTCGAGAGATACGGCTTTGGGAAAGCACGCAGATACTTTCTCTTCCATGAGGGACACCGCTATGACTCCAAGGCTGTTGTTGGTGTTGCACATGGGTACGATCTTCCGGACATCGGTCCCCTACGTCCTCAGGATTTCTCTGGCGGCTATGCCACAGTGGGCCAACTTCTGGAATCACTAGGTTTCAATGTTGAATGGGATTCCCACAATTCCTCCTCGACTATGGTCAAGAAGCATTCCCGCAACCCTGATTGGGCCGAAGAAGAACTGATCCTCGCGCTGGACCTTTACCTTCGCTCGGGTGTTCTGAGCTCAGGGCATCCTGACGTACAAGAACTTTCGTGTCTTCTCAGATCCATGTCGATTCACCCCGTGCGTCCAGATCCGGAGCGTTTCCGTAACCCAAGCGGTGTAAATTTGAAGCTTGCGAATTTCGCTGCGATCGACCCTAACTACGATGGCCGAGGTATGAGAAGGGGCGGCAAGCGGGTCGCTGAGGTGTGGGAACGCTACGCGTCAGATGAAGACGCCCTTATTGCGGCCGCCTCAGCGCTTCGGGAAGGATACGGGCACTCTGGAGCGGACCCTGCCGAATCTACACCCGGACAAGTCGAGGAGGTGGCAGTCGAGGCGCAGCATGTCGAGCAGTTCCCGGTTTCCCCGCCTGACCACGCAAATGTAGCCCATCCTAAAGAACGCAGCCTAGTACAAGCCTACTCCCACTACCTAGAGAACCGTGACCACATAGTGACTAGATACAAGTACACACTGGATGGGTCCAATTATGCACTCTATTGCGACCTCGTTGACAAGACCTGTCATGTGCTTTACGAGGCAAAGGGAGACGTTCTGCGTACATCAGTGAGAATGGCAATCGGGCAGCTCCTAGACTACCGCCGCTTTGAGAAGACTATACCTAAAATGAACCTGGCAGTACTTCTGCCACGCAAGCCCGCTCAGGACCTCATCAAGTTGATTCACTCGGTTCCAGCATCAGTTGTATGGCGGACTAATGACGGCTTCGAATGCTGTGAGCCATCAGCTGACGACATAAGCAGAGCATTGCAATTCTTGCGTGACTACGAAGCTAGTTGAGTCTAGGCTAGGATAATGTCAAGATCCGAGGGTTAGGTTGAATCCACTTCATTCAGGGCCTCGCGGAGCTTCACGCCATCGCGTGCGCTAATGGATGCCCTCAAGGCTGCGCTGAAGTGAAGGCTCCTGGACTTTCCAAGGCGGTGGCGTGCCTAGGAGTTCGCCTGTCACTGATCAGGATTGGGAAGGCTAGCTGGCAAGAACCCTAGCAAGTAGGTTCACGAGACCAAGGCCTACGCTAAGGACGACTCCTATCACCATGCCAGCCATCCACTTGATGATACTGGCCTGCATGTTGGTCATGTCGGTCCTGACCGTCTCCATCTCGGTTCTCACCGCCTGCACGTCGGTCCTTACCGCCTCTATGTCGGTCCTCACTGCGGCCACGTCAGCCTTCGTTGCGACGTGGTTCATTTCGGTCTCGAGGTGAGTGATGCGCTCGCCTGCCGAGGAGGTGGTCATCCTCTATCCCCATTTCAGGTGTTGGTCTCTGTTGCAACGCTATAGACGTATACTAACACACTGTTGACGTTATGGCATCCACTTAAGTCAAGCCAGTAGGTCTTTTCCACAGGCGTGGACTGAAGAGAGTAAGCGGCTTTCAACCTCATACCCCCGGCGCTTCTACGACCCCAGCCCTCTCGCGCCAAGGCGCATCTGAGACCCGTCGGGGGTGTTCAGGTTTGCCTGCGTGTCTATTACGGAGCGGGCTTCGTGGATTGCCGAGCGGTCCTCCGCAGGGGGAGAGTTCGTGTGCTTAGGAGATTGGGGCTAAGTCGCAGAAAGTTGGCGTTGTTAGAGTGTATGACAGAGGGTGTGGCGATAACTGCGGTGGGGCCAGGTGAGTGTTGGGGATCGGAATGGGGGTTGGGTAGCTCGTCATTGGGACGAAAGTCGTAAACCGGATTGACCAAAAGGCACGGTACACCTAAGATTTCTTCTACAGATCAGTCACACAATCAAGTGCTTGCAGTCAAAGAAACTTCGCCAATTTGGATACAGCAAGGATGAGTAACAAGAACAGAAACAACAACGAAAAGTCAGACGGTCGGGGTATATCGATCAGAAAGTCCTCCGACTCGATTCCTCCACAGACTGGTAGGTTGCGCAACCTGTTTAGTGAAATGCAGGAACGGCAGAACCTGCAACAGGTTGAGAGTCAACAAGGATCAGGAGGTAGAAGGGATACCACTCGTCGCAACGATCCAGTTTCGTAGAGTTACTCTTTGGCCAACTCACTCATCGTTCTCGCAGTAGTTGTCCTGCCTGGTTGGATTTCACTCACTGCGAATCAGCGATACTACCCACGAATATTAGATCGATCGGTCCTCATGGCATGGGGTACACTCTTCTACCATGCGGTGATTGTTCACATACTATGTGTCTTCACCTCCCTGGCACTGGTCGTGATCATCGGCATCTCACCGATGGATACAATTGACGTGTGGCTACTGCTTGATTCAGAGAAGTCCAAGGATTTCCGGCTAGGTGATTCTTACTACCTTCCAGGTGGCGACATCAATGAGCAAGTAGAGCTCAACTTCAGCCAGCATGAGTCGGGCGGCGGGGTACTCTTGAACACCGTGAATGTTTCGAGCATCGAGTACATAGTGCATGAGGACTATGGAAGCGACTCGGCTTGACACGACTTCACCTTCACTTGGCACTGTTGCAGGTTAACGTCAGTGCTTTCACCATCACCTCGGCCCTCCAATTAACAGGGGTAGCTACTTCGCGAATCGTCATTCCGGCGAAGGCCGGAATCTAGGGGCTGGGGGTGCCCTTCGACAAGCTCAGGGTGAACGAGAGCATGAAGGGTGGGACCTATGGGCGGTTCGCGAACAGCCCCTACAATCGTACGGTGTTAGCTAGTTCTCCAGGCGGGAGAGGCGGCGGAGGTCTATGCTGAGGACCCGGCCTCCGAAGGTCAGGAGGGCGGTTATGAAGATGGCGATCAGGATGACGTAGAGGGGGCCCATCAGCAGCCAGTTGGTGGTCAGGATGAACGGGGGCAGGACGCGACCTCCGCTGTCGGTTACGGCTACGGACGCCACCATCATGCGGCTCATCTGGAACCCGGCCCAGGTGCCTACTCCGAGGCCGATCAGCGCGACGAGCATGTGCTCCAGGCCAACCAGACCGATCGTCTGGATTCGGCTGAAGCCGAGCGATCTGAGCGAGCCCATTTCGCCCATGCTGCGCTCGGCGAACGCCAGCAGGTAGACGATGTACCCGAGGCCTGAGATGAACAGGATCACTCCGAGCGCGACGAGCACTATCGTGCGCCATCCCGCGGAGATGAGCGGATCGACGTCCTGGGCCGCGAGCTGGTCCTCCAGTCCTATCGCGCTGCCGCGCGCCCTGACCATCCTCGACACAGTCTGGAGCACCTCCGCATCGAAACCGGGGGCCGCCTCGATGAATATCTCGTTTATCGAGGTGGCTCCGAGCGGGTTCAGCGCGTCCAGATAGGTGAGCAGCGTCTCCATGTCGAAGACCAGGAAGCCGCCGCGAGCGGGGTCCATCGTCGGGAAGTAGTCGACCACCTCGGTGATGACGACCGGAACGACGCCGCCCGGCAGGTTGACCAGCAGGCCATTGTTGACTCCCGCGCCCGTGTTGGCGGAGAACGTGCGACTGGCAACGGCGGGGATGAAGCCGAATCCGCCTGCGCGATAGATGCCCCGGATGCCGACGTTGGTCTCCTTGCCGAACCTGAAGTGCGCGGCTCCCGTGCCTGAGTGGACCCCGTATCCAGCACGGGGCGGGCTGTTATCGGAGACCTGGGTGACCTCGTCAGCGCCTAGCTGGCTGGTTGCGAGCGGCACCCAGTCGAACGCCCCCTCAAATCCCTCTACCAAAGTAACCTCGCCGGCCTCGCTGACAGTCTGAATGTCGTCGAACGTGGCAGAGCCGGCGGTGGCTGTCGCGCCGAACCCGGGCTCGTTGATCTGGATGGAGACCAGCCTGACCGGGTGGACCAGGTCTGGCGGGATGTCCGCGCTGACCATGCGCCAGCCGGGGTCGGGCATCTCGCCGAGCGTCACGGTGTCAATCCTTCCGGTGGCGTCCTCGAGTACGATCCAAAGGAAGATCAGCGGGTAGAAGGACTCGGGGTTCACCCAGAACTGGATGCGGCGGGAGCCCTCGGGCAGCTCGATCGTTCGCAGGGGCTCTTCCAGCCTGAGCGTGGACAGCACCTGGGACAGGGGCTTCTCGGAGAAGTCGGGGCGGTACCAGGCGTCGAACGTGCCGGTGTCCACCGCGAGGTAGCTGAACCCGGAGCCGATCGATCCGGCTCCTATCCTTCCGGTGGCGCGGTGAGCCGTGGATATGGTCTGCACGCCGGGGATGCTGCCGAAGTTCTTCTCCACGCGGCCGTCCCTGCGTCCGAGATAGGAGTCGAGCTCGATCACGCGTATGTCGGAGCCGACAGCGTACCTAACCCTCTCATCGTAGCTCCTGTCGAGGGTCGCGCCGACGGTCGTGGCCAGCACGCCGATGCCTCCGGCCAGTATGAGCAGCAGCACCAGCCACGAGTACTGGAGCGGGTTGCGCGCCATGTGCCACATGCTCATCGAGACCCAGACGGGCGCTCGGCGGTTGAACTCGGCCAGCAGTAGGAACAGCACCTGCGCGGGCACCAGGCAGAGCAGGGCAATCGAGCCAACGAACACGGGCCCCGACTGGTCCGGGTGGGGAGGAGACTGGTAAGTGAACCATGCGACGGCGGCGATCTGGACGGCCAGGTAGAGGAGTGAGGAGTAAGGAGCGAGGAGTGAGAGCCTCCCCTGTTCCCCACTGACCGCTGGCCGCTGGCCGCTGACTCTCGTGGAGAGCCAGTAGGCTAGTGCGAAGACGCCGATCGCCGTGGCCTCAGGGATCCAGCCTGTGAGGTTGCCGGCGCGGACGTCGTCGTAGGCGATGGCGCCGGCCAGTACCGGGAGCGTGATCAGCGTCGCGAGGTGCACGAGTCCCAGCGACTCGCCGCTGACGTAGCGTATGAACAGGGGGAACACGCGGAAGAACATCAGCCCGACCGCCAGCAGGAATAGCACCGGGGCGACCAGCAGCGCCTCGTTGACATCCTGCTCGCCGAACAGGCTGCCGGAGACGAGCTCGCCACGCGCCTGCAGCTCCCAGAACAGGATGCCGCCGACCACGAGGAAGCCTATGTCTATGTAGAAGCGCTGCACCAGCGGCATGGACGGAGGCCTGGATGCTCTGAGCCTGTGGATTATCAGTCCGGCGCGCGCGCCGAGTACTCCCGGCACGACGAAGATGACCAGACAGAGCAGTCCGGCAATGCCCGCTGCGGCGAACGGTATCCAGTTCGGGTGCACGGGAAGCGGACGGCCGTCGGTTATGTGGCCGAAGTAGGGGAGCAGTCCGGCGAGCCACACCACCAGCAGGGCGATGAACGGCGCGATCGCGGCCGCGACCAGTACCAGTACCGCGCCCTCGCCGAGGTACAGCCTCAGGAGGCGCCATGTGCTGGTGCCGCGACTCCTGAACAGCGCGACGTCGCTCTCGCGGTTCGGCACCAGGTACGAGACGATCATGAACAGGAAGTAGAGCACGGCCACGCCGAGCACGGTGAGCATCAGGAGCAGCGGAACGCTGGAGAGGAAGCTCTGTCGTCCGAAGCGCGCGAGCATGATGTCGATGCCGCTGAACGCGAACGAGCCCGGTAGCAGGATGGACAGCTCCTCGCCGAGCAGGTCCATTCGACTGCGCATCTCAGCCTTCGACCAGCCCCTCAGGACTGTCGTGTCGACGCTGCTGTACCAGGTGGAGTTGACCGCCGCGCCGGGGAAGGCCGTGCCTACCGCGCCGGCCAGCACCTGCTGGCTGACGAACATGCCGAGCGCGGGCGGAGAGTTCGGCGTTATCTCGCCCTCGGAGTTCGGAATCCTGGGGAACATGAACGACTCGGCGTCGGCCTGCCAGTAGGGGTCTTCAGGATCTGCCGGAGCGATCAGGCCGGCAATCCTGGCAGATACCTTGACGGGCGAGTCCTGAGACGGCGCGACGACGAGAACGTCGCCGGGAACGAGGTCGCTGAACGCGGCGGCGGTCGAAGTGCTCACCAGCACCTCGACCATCGGTCCCTGGGTGCCTCGGAGCACGGTGTCCTCGGGGAGCCTGCCCTCGATTACAGTGATGTGGTCTTCGAGTCCGGTGAACGACTGGATCAGGCCCTCGACGGGCTCGCGGGGAGGTTCTTCGTCTTCAGGTTCGTCTTCGCCTTCCGTAGGGGCGGGTTTCAAACCCGCCCCTACATCCAACGGTTCGGGCGTCGGCTTGTCCGGGGGGATGACGGAGTAGAACGGGGTGCGCAGGTGGCGTTCGGTGCCGGTGTGGATCGGGGCGACGCTGGCGTCGATTGCCTGGTCCAGGGCCGTGCCGGTGCGCTGGATCTCGGGCGCCTCCAGCGGGATGAAGTTGGAGCGGGTCGTAATGGTGAAGTAGGTCTCGCCATCGCGGGCGAGGGAGGTCTCCACTGCGCTCTCGATGCTCTGGCGTTCGAGGGCGTCGAGATAGACGGGCGCGGCCGACATCAGCAGCGTCGCGATCATGATGCCCAGGAAGATGCTGACCATGAGGCGCCAGTCTGTGCGCAGACGCCGGAGAACGAGATGACCGGTTGTCAGGTTGTCAGAGTCTGTGGTCAGGGGGTTTTTCACCCTCACCCCAACCCTCTCCCGTCAAGGGAGAGGGGGCAAACTGATTGAGTTTCAATCATGAGAGGCGTTCGCCGGAGTACCAGCCGCCGTTCATGGGTGTGTACCTCTCCACTGAGTGGAGCGCGTTGAAGCCGAATCCGCCGACTATCTGGACTGTGCCGTCGTTCATCAGCAGGGCGCTGTGGCCCCACCTTGCGTCGCGGATCGCGCCGCCGGGTCTCCAGGCGCCGATGCGCGGCCCTTCGGCAGGCTCAGGAGAATACAGCTCGGCGGTCCCGAGAGGCGAAATGCCGTCCCTTGTACCTCCCACGACAAGCACCCGTCCGTCGGGCAGCAGCGTCGCGGTGTGGGCGGCCCTCGACTCGGCCATCTGCCCCGCGGCAGACCACGTCCCGGTCGAGGGGTCGAATATCTCGGAGGAGGAGATCGGTACGCCATCGGCACCGTATCCGCCGACAAGCAGCACACGTCCGTCCGACAGGGTAACGGCGACGTGGCTGTCTCTCGCCTCGACGAGGTCGCCGGTGTCGGTCCATGCGCCGGTTGCGGGATCGTAGATCTCGGATGAGTTCACGCTGCGGTCGTCCCAGCCCACGCCGCCTGCGACCAGGAGCCTGCCATCGTCGAGCATGGTGGCGGAGTGGCCCCAGCGTGGAGTCCGCATCGGGGCGGCGGGAGTCCAGCGACCGGTGAGGGGGTCGAGGACCTCCGCACTCGACAGCGCGTTGGCGCCGTCCCATCCGCCGACGGCCATGAGGCTCCCGCCAGGCCCTTCGTCAAAGCTCAGGGCAGGAAGCAGGGTCAGCGTGTGGCTGCTCCGGGCCTCGGTCATGTCCTCGTATCTGTCCCACACGGGACCGCCGGGGTCGTACACTTCGGCGCTCGCAAGCGGAGTGGAGAGACGTCCCAGGCCCCCGGCGACGGAGATCCGGCCGTCAGACAGGACAGCCACGGCGTGTCCCCATCGAAGCTCCCTCATGGGTTCGGTCTGGAGCCACTTGCGTATGCCGCCGTGGAAGAACTCGGCCGTGTTCAGGCTGCGTCCATTTGTATCGTAGCCGCCGAGGAGTATAGGTGTGCCTGTTTCGGCGCACGGTTCAGAATCGTCGCAGTCCATCAGCACCGCGACGTGGCCCCAGCGGGCGCGCTGCGTGCTGCCCGCGGCGGCCCACGCGCCGGAGCCGGGCACGTACAGTTCAGTGCGGGTGAGGGGCGAGAGCAGTCCGGCCTTTCCTCCCGCGACAATCACGTTTCCGTTCGGAAGCAGCGTCGCCGTGTGCCCCCTGCGCGGGGCCAGCAGACTGGCAGTCCTCGTCCATGAGTCAAAGACAGGATCGAACACCTCGACGGTGTTGCGCGGGACCGCTCCGCCTCCTCCGACCACTATGATCCTGCCGTCCGTGAGCAGCGTTGCGGTGTGTCCGCCCCTGGAGTGGAGCATCGGCACGCCGGGCGTCCATGCGCCCACAGACCCGTCATCCCCGCGAAAGCGGGGATCGAATGTCTCGGTGAAGTCGTGGGTGGCGCTGCCATCCCTTCCTCCAATGACCCGGATGCGCCCGCTGGGCATCAGGGTGGCGGAATGCTCACTGCGCGCGGTGGACATCGCAGGCGCTAAGGTCCATGCGCCCACAGACCCGTCATCCCCGCGAAAGCGGGGATCGTAGATCTCCACGGACGCAACCGCGTCACGTCCCTGCTTGCCCCCGGTCACGAGCACCCTGCCGTCGGGCAGCAGCGTCGCGGTGTGCGCGGCCCTGGCGACGGCCAAGTCGGGGCCGCTGGCCCAGGCTCCGGTGGCCGGGTCGAAAATCTCAGTCGAAGGAGTAGGGATGAACTTGTCGGAGCCGCCGACGACCAGTACGCGGCCGTCTCGCAGCAGCGTTGCGGTGTGGTCTATACGGGGGACAGTGAGAGGCGCGGCGTCCGTCCAGGACTCGGCGGCCGGGTCGTAGAGTTCGGCCGCCGCCGTGACGCTCCCAACTCCTCCTCCACCGGCTATGAGCACCCTGCCGTCGGGCAGCAGCGTCGCGGTGTGACCCGCACGCGCCGTCGAGATCGAACCGACGGGGGTCCACAGGCCTGTGGAGGGGTCGTAGTACTCGGCGGAGGTCAGCTCATCGTCTTCACCGGTGCCCGCGACGGTGAGAATAGTGCCGTCCGGCATGAGCGTCGCGGTGTGCTCGGTACGAGCGTCGTTGGCGCTGCCGGGGGCGTCTGCGGAGCCGATCTGGGATTCGGGGGCTATGACAGCCGCAACCGACTCGCTGTCCTCGCCTCCGGTGTCGTCAGCGGGGGTGGTATCGCACGCGACAACGAACGCGACAAGGGCCGCGGCCAGAACCAGCTTAAAGCTGGACATATAAGTGAAAGAGAAAGCTCCAAACGCGTTCGGTGGTCGCATTTGTGAATTGTGTAGCAGGCGGTTGGGGCAAGTCAACGAGGGGCGGGGGCGGAGAGCAGTACAGATGCGCGACTTACTCAATCGCTCTCAGAACTAAGGCGAGGCGCTAGCTGCCAAGCCTCATTCAGAAAGGTCTGAGAGCTCGTCGTCCTGCGAATCCAAGTTGAAGAGGCGATTTTCTTGGGGAGGAGTGGATATGGATGGTCGACTGGAGGTTGGCATTGACTCTCGATCGCGTACTCTCGCCACCGGGTCAAGGTATCGCTCCACTGTGCTGTACAACTCATCAGCGGTGCGGTAGATAACTCCATCCATCTTAAGTATCACCAGACCATCGTTAGCTTCGAACCATGAGCTCCACTTCTCGCGATTGACCAAAATCTTGCCAACTGCCGTCAACACGTCCTGACTGGAGTCGCCAGTGATTCTCAGGATACGACCTCCATTGACCTTGAGTTCTGGGAACAGTTCTATCCGTGTCGATCTGTCTTTGTGCTGGTCATGGCAGACGAGGATATGGTCGTTGGTCCGCGCCCATCTGAGTAGATCAACATCGCTGCGGTGATCTGCTGAAATGGTTAAGGCAAACTGCGTCTGAAAGCCAACGGCCTCAAGGTAGGGCTGGATCTCAACATCAAGATCGGCGTCCAATAACAAGCGTTCCAGCCTAGGCAGCGCCGTCAAGGAACCTCTCAAACTCGATGGTCTTTTCGATAGTTTCCCGGGGAATTGGGTAATACAACCGACTCAAGTCGTCGATCGACTTCCCCTTAGCGACCAACGTAGGAAATAGGGATGTAGGCACTCGAGTATTCCGTACAACCGGCTGTCCGCCCATGATGCCAGGATCTATCTCTACATATGCGGCATAGTATCGTGGAACGAGGATAGAGCCTTCTTCCTCCTGTTCCCGCAAGGATGGAAACAGTTCCCCAAACACCCGTGTTTCCACTTTCTGTCCAATGCCAGTGGCCGACGTTGTCTGCCACTCATCTGACTGTTCAGCAAAGATCTTGTTTCCAACAATGTATACGTTGGCGTCAGACCAACCCTCGCTCGGGGGACCTAACCTCTCATACATATGTCGAAGTGCCACACCAACTGACGTCAGGTCCAGCCGATCCTCCCTAAGTGCCCGCATGATTCTGACAATCGTCAGATCGGCGTAGGAGTATCCCTCCTCAACGACTTGTCCGTCTTCGTCAACGAGCTGAACAGAGGGCGCAATGATCGCTCTCTTTTTCCAGTTGTACAGGGTACTCACTGGTATCCTGGCCAATCGAGCGACTTGGGGTGTGGAATAGAATCCATGCCACTTAGTCATGTTAGTCCTAGCCTGGGGGGAATGGAGTGAGAGGCCCCGATGCACCGGACTTCTTTCTCTTCGAAAGGTCTGTGGGCTTCCTCTCAGACAGACTATACCAAATTCCGGGGACAGCTCTGCCCGTCACGTCGTACCCCGCCCCCGGCGGAGACCGCGGCCGGGGAGGGCTCCGGTGTTGTCGCCATCGTCGATGACGACCTGGCCGTTGACGATCACGTAGTCGATGCCGACCGGGTAGTGCCTGGGGTCGCCGTGCCTGGCGTGGGTCTTGACCGTGTCGGGGTCGAACACGACGATGTCGGCCCTGAAGCCGTCTCTCAGGATGCCCCGGTCGGGCAGTCCGAGACGCTGGGCCGGGAACGAGGTCATCTTACGTATCGCCTCGGGGAGACGCAGGTGCTTCTCGGCCCTCACGAACTCCGCCAGCACTATCGGGAAGCATCCGTACGTGCGCGGGTTGGGGTACTCGCCGAACAGGATGGCGTCTGAGGCGATCATGCCCGCAGGGTGCGAGACGAAGGCGTGCAGCGTGTGCGGGTTCGTGCCCAGTCCGACGGTCGAGATGCCAAGGTTCTCCTCCAGCAGCAGGTCGAAGAGCGCCTCCGCCGGCTCCTGGCTGCGCATCTCGGCGATGTCGGTCAGCAGCCTGCCGTCGTACTTCGCGTTCTGAGGCTGGGTGAAGTTGGTCAGCCAGTTGTTCTCGAGCCTGTTCGGGGCCAGCTCATTTGCCATCCGGGCGCGGTCGTCAGGGTCGCGCAGCGCGGCAATCAGCCTCTCAGGTCCGCCGTCCTTGGCCCAGAACGGCAGCCCGATCGTGATCGTGGTGCCTGAGTAGGGGTAGGTGTAGCAGTCGAACGTGACGTCCATGCCGTCCGCGCGGGCGTCCTCGACGAGTCCGAGGTAGTCGAGGTGGCTGCCGACTCCCTGTGCGCTCTGCCGGTAGTGAGTCAGGTGAATGGGGATGCCCGAGCGCCTGCCGATCTCAAGGGCCTCCTCCCACGGCGCGAGCAGACCTGTCGACAGCAGGCTGGCGCGGGTGTGGGTGTGGTAGAAGCCGCCCATGCTGGCGGCGGTCTCGGACAGCGCGACAAGCTCGTCGGTATCTGCGTACGCGCCGGGAGGGTAGTCGAGTCCGGTGGACAGGCCCCACGCGCCCTCCTCCATAGCCTCGCGCGTGACCGCCTTCATGTTCGCCATCTCGTCGGGCGTCGCGGGCCTGTCGTTCCAGCCGACGCCCCAGATGCGCACCGGCGAGTTGCCGAGGATGTACGCGACGTTGATCGCGACGGAGCCGTCGAACTTGCCGATGAAGTCGGCGACGGTCAGCCAGTCGGCGGGCATCGGCGGGTAGCCGTTCAGACCCGAGTCGAGCCAGATGTAGCGGTGAAGCTCCTCCTGCGTCTTGAACGGAGCGTGAGAGATGCCGTCGATGCCGACAAGCTCGGTCGTCACGCCCTGGCGCACCTTGGGGTCGTGGTGCGGCTCGCCGAGCATCGTCAGCCCGGCGTGGGAGTGGAGGTCGACGAAGCCGGGGCAGACCACGCGTCCAGTGGCGTCGATGGTGCGCGCAGCCTCGAGGCCGGACACGTCGCCACGATGAATGGAGACAGTGTCGCCCTGGACTCCTACAGCCGCGTGGAAGCCGGGGCTGGCCGTTCCGTCAATTACGAGTCCGCCGGTGATGAGAAGGTCTAGCATGAGAAGTGTCGGCCTCCGGTTGGTTGCTCACACCTTACCAGAACTGGCGGGCGGTCTCCGCAAGATGGCCTGCCAGAGACTGTGTCAGTCTGGTAGGAGACCCAAACGTAGGGGCTCGCCGTGGCGAGCCCCTACATGCGTATGACCGACCAAACTGGTACAGCCTCCAAGTTGGAACTGCTGTTGACAGGTGTGTCAAAGTATTGATAGTTTATCTCAGTATATTGCGTTTGTAGTATAAGAAACCAATATAACTATCTGAGTTAAAATATCAATAATAAGCTCCAAACACCATCTTCCCGCCTGATGGCCGCACTCAAGGACCGAGGCTACAGGGTCACTGCTCCCAGGAGGGCGATAGCCCGTCTCCTCGAGCAGAAGCATGACGGCTTTACGATCGGGGCGCTAAGTGAAGAGCTGCCTTCCATATGCAGGGCAACGCTGTATCGCACCATCAAGCTGTTCCTCGAGACGGGAACGCTCTGCAGGCTCGTCATGATGGATGGAGGCTACGTGTACAGCCTGGCCCAGGTTGATCACCATCACCACCACTCCGTCTGCGTCGGCTGCGGCTCAATTGAGGAGTTCAGCACCGCCGCCATCGAGCAAGTGCTCAGCGACATCAGCGTTGAGATCTGCTGCCAGATCGTCGACCACCACCTCGAACTGTACGTGAAGTGTGGGCACTGCCCGGCCGACGAGAGAAAGTAACCGGCTTATTCCAACTGACCTGCTGCAACTGCCATGAGCAACTTAGTGATACGGGGGTGGCCCACTTCTGCAATTTCGTCCATTTTTCGACGGAACCAGCCCCGACAGTGACCGATCAACCATCAGGAGTTCCGAGAATACCCACAATAAACAGGAAGTAGAGGACAGACATGGGACATAGTCTATTGAAGTGGAGGTCAGTGGTCATACTCGCAGCGATCGCGGCTTTGGTCTTCGCTATTGCTTGCGGAAGCGAAGAGCCGGAGCCGACTCCAGTGCTCGACGCCGCCGAGATACAGAAGTCGGTAGCGGCGGCCATCGCTGCGCAGCCTGCGGGTCTGACGCGTGCGGACGTCGAGTCCATCGTGAGCCAGTCGACGGCGGGGCAGCTCTCCGCGACCGACGTGAAGGCGATCGTCGACCAGTCCGTCCGGGCAATGCCCGCGCCTGAGATCGACGTGAGCCAGCTCAGCAGCCTCGTCAACTCCGCGGTTGCCGATGCAGTGCCTGAGGGCATCAGCGCGGACGAGATCAGCAGGATCGTCCAGACCCAGGTGAGCGCCGGGCTATCCGACACGCTTACGCGCGGCGACATCGAGGACCTGGTTGCACAGGCCGTCGAGGACGCGGTCGGCGACCAGCTCACCGCCGACCAGGTGACGGACATCGTGAACGCCTCCCTCGTCGCCACGAACCAGGCGATCGAGGCAGCAGCAATGGCTGGTAGGGAAACTACCATGCCCACTGGGCCGCAGATCAAGGTGGTTACAAGCACCAACTTTGTGGGGGACTGGGCCAGGTTGGTTGGTGGAGACAGGGTGGAGGTCTTCAGCCTGCTGCCGCCGGGTAGCGATCCACACTCATTCGTGCCGGGAGCCGGCGATGTTGCCAAGGTAGCGGATGCTGACGTCGTGTTTACTGTCGGTCTCGGCCTCGAGGCCGAGTGGCTGCATGACCTGATACACAACGCCAGCGCAGATGAGTCCGCGGTGGTCGAGCTTGGTGAAAGTGTCGATCCCATCGAATTCTCAGGAGCTGACCCGCACGGCCATGGCATGGAACACGAAGACGATCACCATGATGAGGCGATCATGGGACGGTTGCTCATAGGCGATGGGGAAGAGGGAAATCTCTCCGTCATAGACCTGGAGACTGGCGAAGTGAGCCAGAACCGCTTTGACATGGGCTCGCGGGCCGGCCGAATCTACCCCACAACAAGTGGCCGCTATGCAGTTGCCGTTTCCTCAGATGCCAACACGGCCCACCTGTTCGATGGCGGGATATTCCTAGAGCCTCATGGAGACCACTTCGACCTGGTCGAGGGGGACATAAGCAAGCTTCCACTGGACCTGAGTGGTGACCGTCCCGTGCACCTTTATATAGATGGTGAGTGGTCGGCGATCTTCTACGACGGCTCAGGCGAGGCGGTGCTTATCAACGAACATGAGCTGGCAGAGCACGGGGACAGCTATGCTCCTGTACGGATGAATCTGGGTCCTCAACATGGAGCGGTGGTCCCCCTGGCACACGAACTGTTCGCCACAACCATCAAGCACCCAGATTATCCGGGCAACCCGGACGCCCGGCTGCCCATTGGAGCGGAAATCAGAGACCTGGACGGCCATGTGCTGTACACAGCATCTGAGGGTTGCGACTCGCTGCACGGCGATGCAGGCAACGGCCATGTGGCCGTATTCGGATGCATTGGGGGCGTCCTGGCCGTGGAGGCCGATCATGGCGAGTATTCCGATGCTTTCATAGCGCCCGATATGGCTGCTGATGACTTCCGTCTCACATCCGTGTGGGGCTACCACGACCTGGACCACTTCTTTGCTCTAGGCTCTGCTGTGGGGCTGTACATGGTGAAGCCCGAGCATGAGGAGATGGAGCTACTGATCCCCGCCACAGAAGATCTCCGTCCAATCCAGGTCCATCTAGGTCACGGAGGGGAATCCCTGTTAGTGGTCATGAGCGACGGGGAACTCCGCCTGTATGACGCCCATGACGGGGAGCTGAAGGCGTCCAAGGACGGCTTCCTGACGACACCGGTGGAAACAGGGTACTGGGCGCGTCCTCACCTGGCCACGGCACCTGGCGCAATCTTCATCACCGATTCGGTGGGAGGCGAGGTGCTGCAACTAGACGCGCACGATCTGGAAGTAGTCGGACACTGGGACGTAGAAGGCGTGCCTACCAAGATTGCATTCGTCGGCATTGTGGGGGATCCCGAGCACGACGAGCATGACATGCACGACGAGCACGAGGACGAACACGCACACGACCATGGCCCTCTGGACCCTCACTTCTGGTTCGACCCGGTTCGTGTGAAGATCGCAATCGACGAAATCGCTGACCGGTACTCGGCTCTGGACCCTGAATACGAGAGCGTCTACCACCAGAACGCCTCTGAGTATGGGGAGCAGCTTGACGAACTTCACTCCTGGATTCAGGAGCATGTCGCTGCCGTACCGCCGGATCGCAGACTGCTGGTTACGTCCCATGACACCTTCTCCTACTTCGCTGCTGCTTACGGATTTAAGGTTGTCGGGCTCGTCATACCGTCCCTGGCGCCTGATGTGGAACCCTCGGCGGAACACATCGCGGAATTGGTGGAAGTGGTCCGGGAGCACAGTGTGCCGGCAGTGTTTGGTGAGACAACCGTCAGCGAAAGGCTGGCACAAGCCGTAGCAAGGGAAACAGGCGCAGAGCTGGTCCAGCTATATTCAGGCTCCATGGGAGAGCCTGGCAGCAGCGGAGACACTTACCTCGGCATGGTGCGAACAAACGTGGAGCGGATTGTTGAGGCGCTGCAGTGAACTCTTCCGCAATCTCACATAGCGCGACCATGTCGCTTCAGGGTGTGACCGTCGACCTTGGCGGGTACAGGGCGCTGAGTGACGTCACCTTCGACGTAGAGGCGGGCACCCTGATGGGGGTTGTAGGACCGAACGGGGCCGGCAAGAGCACTCTATTCAATGCTATTGCCGGACTCCTTCCGGTCCGCCAGGGCAGAGTAACCCTTGACGGCGTGGGCGTACGAAATGGAGCACTGGCCTATGTGCCTCAGCGCGAGAGCGTCAACTGGCGGTTTCCCGTGTCCGTGCTGGACGTTGTAATGATGGGCCGGTGCTGCAAGCTGGGATGGTTCCGGCGCCCCGGGAAGAGAGATCGAGAGCTCGTCAGGGCGTGCCTGGGCCGCGTGGGGCTATGGGACTATCATTCCGCCCCCATGACGGAGCTTTCGGGAGGACAGAAGCAGAGGGTGTTCGTCGCAAGGGCGCTCGCCCAGGAAGCAAGCGTACTTCTATTGGACGAGGCCTTCAGTGGAGTCGACGTAGCCGCACAGGAGGACCTCATCGAGGTCCTCCGGACACTTCGGGACGAGGGGCGCATCGTTCTGCTGGCCACCCACGACCTGACCAACCTGTCCAGTCGCTTTGACCAGGTGCTGTGTCTGAACCGCCACGTGTGCGCCTGCGGTCCACCCGGCCAGGTGTTCACGTCTGAGGTCCTGCAGGAGTTGTACGGATCCCACGGTGTCGACTTCACAGTGGATGAGGGGCGGTAACGTGGCAGAGTGATAGATTTCGTTCTCGCCCCGCTTGAGTACGGTTTCATGCTGAGAGCCCTGATTGGCTCAATACTGGTTGGCGTCATGTGTCCGCTGGTTGGGGCGTACGTGGTCACCAGGAACCTCGCCTTCATTGGGGACGCGCTAGCCCACGCTGTGCTACCGGGAATGGTCCTTGGGTTTATAGTCGGCATCAACCCGGCTATAGCCGCGGTCCCGACCGGAGTGTCCGTCGCCATGCTTGTCAGGGTTGTGAGCCGCCGTGCGGGACTCAGCGCCGACACCGCCATAGGCATCCTGTTTGCCACCACGTTTGCCCTGGGGCTCGTGATGATGGCAAGCGTAAGTACCATCAGCATCGACGTGGAAGACCTGCTCCTTGGGCAGATCCTGGGCATACCTCCGACCGGCATATACATATCTCTGGCGATAACCGCAGTGGTCATACTGGGCCTGTTCGCCTTTCACCACTGGCTGATGTTTACGAGCTTTGACCCCGTGGGGTCGCAGGTCGCCGGCATACGATCCAACCTGGCTGACTATATACTTCTGGCGCTGCTTGCCCTCGTCATCGTGATAGGGATTCAGGCGGCGGGCATTGTACTTGTCATGGCAATGCTGGTAATACCCGCCGCCACAGCGTCCCTGCTGGTCAGACGTTTTGTCCCGATGATGACGACGGCCGCAGTCCTTGGGACCGCAGCCTCCGTGACCGGTCTGTACCTCTCCTTCCACTTCAACCTGCCCGCCGGTCCTGCAATGACCCTGGTGGCAAGCGGAATATTCATGCTCGTAGCAGTGTTCAGACGCAGGGCCTTGGTCTGAGTGGGATTGGACGAAGGTCGGGGCTGTCGTAGCGCTCGACTATTTTGTCAGGTGCCGGTACCCGTACAGACTCCCCAGGATCATGCCTGTCGTGGCGCCGAAGAGTCCAGCCAGCGGGGCTGACACTGTTGCTATCTCCAGCAGTGACTGGATCGCCACTCCCGCGACTGCGAATAGGACTGCGGACCCGATGAACACCGCCCAGACGATTCCCATGTCTGTCTCCTGATCGGGGGTCATTCGCCTTTTGTGATGACCGGAAACTATATGCGAAATTGAACTCCCTTTGTGCGCCGAGTTCGTCAACCTTGTTCGGCACGGAGTTGAGATTCACTATTCCGAATCCATTCGAATTGCTTGTAGTAGGTGAAGACCAGTTGCATTCTGGAGAGGGCTAGGTCTTTCGCCCACCGTCCCCTCTCGCCAAACTCCGCCTTCATGAACTCCTCAAATCCTTCCTGGTCCCTATCGTACTCCGTCTTCCACGCTCTGACTGCTTGGGGTGAATAGTGCACGACATCATACAGGCGTCGGCCTGTCCCTTCCTCTAAACCACTTTGCCGGAGAAAGTTATACACATCTTTGCCAATGGCAATGATTGGTGCGCCCGGCTTCCCCACTATACCGATCTCCTCCAGAAGCAAGGGATACCATTCTTCATACCTTTGTTTCCGGTCGATGCCAGCCATCTCCACAGGCATGGCTCCTTTTGACACGTCCGTTAGGAAATAGGTTTCTCCAGGTTGGCAAAGAAACCGCTTCATTGAGAGCTTTAGGAGATCGAGTGGGTGCTTGGCGTCGTCAGGCGGGGTGGAAGCTCCGAAGTTCGTGAACCCCTCTTCGACCTTCCTTTCCCCGTCTTCAACGCTGTCGGCCCATCCAAAGCTCGGTTCCATGCCGACAAAGATGTAATCCACCATGTTCTTCGGCTTCACACAAGGCAGGTAGACGCCCAAACCATGCTTCACAACCCACTGGATCACACGGGATCTGTCCCTTATAACCTGATCCCTAAAGTGCTGCTCCAGATTGCTGTATGAGTTCTCGTCTAACGACATGTTCCTGGTCCTTGTACCTTTGCCTTTGGTGTGCAGTTATTACTCCACTCATGTGGATCGCGGTAGTCTGTCTCTATACAATCCTCGACGAGACGTGATCGTTATCAATAGCCTGTATCGATTTTGTGGGTGACTCAATGGTCAATCGCCCTTCGACAGGTTCAGAGCGAACGAATGCGGGCGAGAACCCGCCCTCTGAAACATGGCCCAACACCCAAGCCTATAAAGCTGTTACAGGCTCCATCCTCATATCCGACCTCGGGGCGGCGACCACCGCGTATGAGCGTGATGATACCATGTAAGTTATTCGTGCATTGTGGTCCGCTTCCGGTATGGGGCAATCACGCGACGGTTGGAAGCTGAGTAATCACCCTCACCCCAACCCTCTCCCTCAAGGGAGAGGGGGTCAGATGCGCGATGCTTGGGTGTCCGCATACTTCTGAGCTACAGGGTCATGGAAACGAGAGCAGGTACAGATGGTTGATAACTCCCCGGTTAGTGTGTCGGGTGTCGAGCTTGATGGGCAGAACGTGCGGGTGACGTGGTCGGATGACCATGTATGCGACTTCACGGCGACGTTCCTGCGCGTGAACTGCGGCTGTGCGGAGTGCGTCGAGGAGTGGACCAACCGACGTCTGCTCGACCCGGCGAGCGTTCCTGCGGACCTGCAGGCTGAGGACTACCTGTCGGTGGGGAAGTACGCTGTCCAGTTCCTGTGGAGCGACGCGCACTACACGGGCATCTACCCGTTCGAGACGCTCAGGCTGCTGTGCCAGTGCGAAGAGAAGCCTGATGACTAGAAACCATCTCACAAACACCTCACCGCGTGCTTCGACAGGCTCAGCACGAACGTGTTTACGTGCAAAGGCCGTTCGCCCTGAGCTTGTCGAAGGGCGATTTTCGCAAACAAGGCATTCATGAGATGGCCTCGAATAGTCTGCCCAAGGCGATGCTCGTCGACCTTGACGACACCATCCTGGCCTACGAGCCGGGCTCGGTGGATGTGCTGAGGGCCGTCTGCGAAGCTCATGTCGATAGGCTCCCCAACTGGACGGTCGAGCAGCTTGTCGCAGGGATCGACTCGTACCGTCGCTGGTTCTGGTCCGACCCGGGTCGACACCGTCGTGCCCGGCTGAGCACGTCGAACATACGACACGAGATCATGGTCGGCGCGTTCAGGCAGATGGGCATCGAGTCGCTCTCCCTGGCGCGCTCCATGGGAGACGCCTACGGGCGCGAGCGTGAGAGGAGAGTCAAGCCGTTTCCGGGAGCGGTCGAAACCCTCGCGACGCTACAGCAGGCCGGGGTGCGGATGGCGCTGATCACCAACGGCAACTCGGCGAGCCAGAGGGGCAAGATCGACAGGTTCGACCTGGAGCGATACTTCGAACTCATCCTGATCGAGGAGGAGTTCGGCGCCGGCAAGCCGGACGAGCGTGTCTACCTGCATGCGCTCGATCAGCTCGATGCGCGACCGGACGAGACATGGATGATCGGTGACAACCTCAGCTGGGAGGTCGCGGCACCGCAGCGACTCGGGATCACCGGCATCTGGCACGACTTCCGGGGTCGTGGACTGCCGGATGGATCGAGCGTGAAGCCGGACAGGATCGTGCGCTCGTTCAGGGAAGTGCTGCAGACGGGGTTTGGGGTTTAGGGGTTTTCACCCTCACCCTGACGGAGCTGGCAGGGGTAGGTATTCGAGGTTTTCACCCTCACCCCAACCCTCTCCCTTAGGGAGAGGGGGCCGTTGATTGGTATTCGCGTCGTCTGCAGACGTTTACTTACCCCTGTGAGCCACGGTATCAAGTACGGGGCAGGCTCTGGGGGAGAGGGGTAGATAGTCACAAACCGTCATTCCCGCGAAAGCGGGAATCCAGGGTGTCCTTCGACAAGCTCAGGACGAACGGTTACATATACCAGCCGTTTAGAACGTCAGGGAGACCTTCAGCGCGCCGTCGCCCCTGGTGTCTGCGAGGTCGAATGCCTCCTGGACGCGGGTGATCGGGAACTGGTGGGTGACGAACGGCTCCATGTCGATCTCGCCGTTACGGATGAAGTCCACGGCAAGCTGGAAGGCGGGCAGTCCGGGCTCGTCCTGGGCGCCGAACACCGTGTGCAGGTCCAGCCGCTTCCTGAAGAACGTGTCCCAGTCGAACGGCACCCTGTCCATCGTCGGAGGCAGGCCGAACACCGCGACCCTGCCGAGGGGCTTGACGAGCTGCAACGACTGGTTCAGCGTCTCAGTGCTGCCCACGCCCTCGACCACCAGGTCTGCGCCCTCGCCTTCGGTGAGGTCCAAGACGGCGTCTGTCGCGCGCTGACCGGTTACGTCGATGACCTCGTCCACGCCCATTCGCTTGGCGTGTTCACGTCGCTCCTGCACAGGCTCGATCGCGATTATTCGGTGCGCCCCTATTCGCCTGAGCATGAAGTCGTGGAACAGCCCGACCGAGCCCTGTCCGAGGATCGCGACGGTCTTGCCGACGAGTGACGGCAGCTTGCGCATCCCGAACACCACTGTGCCGAGCTGCTGCGCCATCAGCAGGTGCGCCTGCGGTGTGTCGGTCGGTAGCCTCAGCAGGAACTGCGGGTCGATGAGCTGGTAGCCGGCGAATGTCCTGGAGCCCCAGATGTTGGGGGCGGTGAGGACCAGCTCGCCCTCCTCGAAGCCGGTGTCGCTGCCATCGACGACTATGCCGACGCCCTCGTGGCCGGGGTAGCCGTGAGGCAGGGGCCACTCGTACACGTTCCATCCCATGTAGCAGATGTGAAGGTCGGAGCCGCAGATCGAAGCCAGGGTCGTCCTGACCAGAACCTTGCCGGGCTCCGGGTCAGGAATGGGGACCTCGTCGCATCGAAGCTGTCCAAGGCCGGTTGCCAGCGCGGCGGGCATAGTGGGCATGTCGATATCTATCCTCCAGTGTTGGCGGCGGCGCCTAGTACGTCGCCCTGCCTCCGGTTATGTCGAATACGGCGCCGGTGCTGAATGAGCACTCCTCGGAGGCCAGCCACGCGACCAGCGCCGCAATCTCGTCTATCTCTCCTGTACGGCCCATCGGGATGCGATCGACCATGTAGCTGATCTGCTCGGGCGTGAACTCGTCGAGGATGCGGGTCTGCACCACCGCGGGGGTTACGCAGTTGACGCGGACTCCGGTGTCGGCAAGCTCCTTGCCCACGGACTTGGTCAGCCCGATCACCGCTGCCTTCGTGGCGGAGTAGGGAACCATCCTGGGGTTGCCCTCCTTGCCCGCGACCGAGGCGATGTTGACGATGCGTCCGTAGTCGCGCTCCAGCATGTGGGGAACGACAGAGTGGGTGAAGGAGAACACGCCCCGCAGGTTGGTGCGGTACACGCGGTCCATCTCCTCGACGGGCAGCTCCCAGATGTTGCCGTTGATGCCGCCGATGCCCGCGTTGTTGACCAGGATGTCGATCCTGCCCCACTCGTCGAGTGCCTGCTGACAGGCGCGCTCGGCGGTCTCAGGCTCAGCCACATCGCCGAGGGTCAGAAGCGTTGGCGTTCCCCTGGCTGACAGCTCGCTCGCTGCCTGCTCGCCGAGGTCTCCATCAACGTCCACCATGACGACGCTCGCGCCCTCAGACCCGAGGCGGCGGGCTATTCCGTACCCGATGCCTGTCGCAGCTCCGGTGACTATGGCTACCTGGTTGTCGAATCTTGGCAAAGTTCGGTCCGTTTCACTCGGAGGGAATTTCTGAGGTAGGGGCAGGTTTGAAACCTGCCCCTACAGCATGTGGAAGGACAGTTCATGGTTCGCTGGGTCGGTTACACCACGCCCTCTTCGCGCAGGTCGTTGAGGGACTGCGAGAAGGCTTCGAGAGTCCGGTCGACGACGTCTTCATCGTGAGACGAGGAGACGAGGAAGGCGCGGCCTCCCATCATGTCTACGCCGTTGACGAGCATCGCCCTGCGCAGCGCGCGGGTCATCTCCCCCGGCATGGTGTCGTAAATCTGCTGGTACGACATGTTGCACAGGTCGCGGTCGCAGGAGCAGTCCGCGCCGAGGTTGACGTGGATGATCGAAGCGATGCCGTGAGCGTGGCCGGTGACCTCGTTGCGGATGAAGATCTCGTTTAGGCCCTGCTTGAGCCTGTCGGCCATGGCGTCGGCGCGTGCGTTGACCTCGCCGGTCGCGATCGCTTCTAGCGTGGCGATTCCGGCGGCGGCCGTCACGGGCTGGGCGTTGAACGTCCCACCCTGCGGCACCCTGTGGATGGAGTCCCACTCGGGGTCGTCCCTGAAGGCCATGAGTTCCATGATGTCGGCGCGACCGCCGACGGCTGCGCCCGGCTGACCTCCGGCGACGATCTTCGCCATCGTCGTGAGGTCTGGCTCAAGGTCCCATCGCACCTGCGCTCCGCCGGGAGACAGCCTGAATCCGGTGATGACCTCGTCCATGATGAAGACGACGCCGTGCTTTGTGGTGATCTCCCTGATGTCCTGCAGGAATGTCGGGTTCATCAGCGGGAACGTGCCGTAGTGGGCGCCGTTGGACTCCACGATGACGGCTGCGATGTCGTCGTCTTCCGTCAGGATCCTGTCAACAGCGGCAGCATCCACAGGAGCAACGATCACGGTGTCGAGCACCTCCTGCGGGACACCTCCGAGCGCCTGTCCGGACTCGGGCGTCACGTAGTCGTGCCAGCCGTGGAAGTGCTCGTGGAACTTCACGATCTTGGTCTTGCCAGTGTGTGCGCGTGCCAGCCTCAGGGCGAGGTATGTGGACTCCGTGCCGGACGTGGTGAAGCGCACCCGTTCCAGGTTCGGCATCAGGTTCTTGACGGCCTCCGCGTAGCGGATCTCGTGGCTGGTTGCGCCACCGAGGTGCGTACCGCGCGCGGCCTGAGTCGCTACCGCGGAGGTAACAGCCTCAGGGCTGTGGCCCATCATGAGGCTGCCGTTGCCCATGACGTAGTCGATCAGTTCGTTGCCGTCGATGTCGTACTTGCACGGCCCCTGGCCATGCTCGATGTATACAGCGAATGGAGACGTGAATCTTGTCTGGTGCGTGATACCGCCCGCGAAGAGCTCTCTCCCCCGCCTGTGCCAGTCCGCCGAGCCGCTGAATTTTTCCGCAAATCGTTCTTCTATCGTCGGCATCGTATCCCCTCCCTGTACATCCCCACTTTCGCGGGGACAAGCTCTCTCCGCCGCACGCCCTTGCTGCGGCAACGGGGACATTATATCCGTAAAATACTCAAAGGGCCTCCCCTGCGTTGGGGAGGCCCTTGGTTCGTTCGAGTGTGTTGGTCGGGTGCTAGACGCCGCCAACTCCGGCTGTGGACGGAGTGGCCGCGGCGCGCTCACGCGTCCGGCTGATGCCGATGCGGCGCGAGATGATCACCTTCTGGATCTCCACGGTGCCCGCCGGGTGTGCGCCAACGAGGCTGCCTCGCTGGTAGACCTCAGGCTCGCCGCCGTACGGGGCGCGAGGCTCATCGGTACCGCACAGGCTGTACATGCCCATGATGTCGCGGGAGCGGTCGGCGTTCTTGATCCGGTAGAGCTTGCCGAACATGGACGACTGCGAGCCTTGGTAGGTCATCTCCTGGCGCGCCTGGTACATGCCGTAGTTGCGCAGGTTCAGCAGGCTGTGTACGTGGGAGTCGATGTACGCCGACGCGGTCTCCTGCTGGATGATCGGGTCGGAGCCCAGGGCCTCGCCCTCACGCTCGGTGTTCTGGACGTAGTGCATCAGGTTTTCCATCGACTCGTCGCGCGGGAACGCCTGTCCGCGTCCGCCGTGCTCAACCTCGAGCGTGGTCTGCGTCACCTGCCAGCCCTGCTGGTCGCCACCGATGAGGTGGTCGCCTGGGATCCTGACGTTGTCGAAGAAGAAGACGCTCTGGTCGTCGCCGGAGAGCAGGTTCATGCGCTCCTGCGAGAGGCCATCTGCTGGGAACGGCACCATGAAGTAGCCGAGGTTGCGGTGCCTGGGCGCGTCCGGGTCGGTCATGAACGGGCCGAACAGGTAGTCGGGCGACTCGACGCCGCTGATCCATATCTTCTGGCCGTTCAGGATGAAGTCGTCGCCGTCGCGGACGGCGCGGCTCTGCAGTGAAGCGAGATCGGAGCCCGCGTTGGGCTCGGAGAAGTTCTGGAACGCGATCTTCTCAGCGCTGAGGAGAGGCTTGAGGAACTTCTCCTTCTGGGGCTCGTCGGCCCAGACGAGAAGTGTCGGGAAGACCAGTCCGTTGGTGAAGCCGGGGACGACGCGCGCCCGTCGGAACTCCTCCTGGATGATGGTCTCGTGCTCACCGGAGAGTCCGCCTCCGCCGTACTCCTTGGGGTACGTCGGGTAGAGCCAGCCCTTGTCGGCCAGGACCATGTGCATGTCTCTCCACCATGCGTATTGCTCGTCAGAGAGCTCGTTCCGGTCGACGGGAGCCTTCATGTCATCGGGGATGTTCTCTTCCAACCACGACCTGACTTCCCTGCGGAACTCTTCCTGGTCTTCTGAGTACTGATAGGCAAAATCCATGCGTTACCCTC
Organism: Dehalococcoidia bacterium; assembly: GCA_965116415.1. Taxonomy (GTDB): domain Bacteria; phylum Chloroflexota; class Dehalococcoidia; order Lucifugimonadales; family UBA1123; genus VXRN01. The sequence goes on along the minus strand of OZ220693.1, from coordinate 2,035,651 downwards.
CGGGCGCAACTAGTCTGAGTTTTGGACATTATTCAAGCAGTGGGCACAATGGTAGGGGGAGTGCGGGTGTGTGTCAACAGTAGCGAGGATGTCTCCGTTCAGTCCGTAGTCAACTCTACTGTTATAATCAGGCCAGCCTCGCTGGCAGAGTGAACTATGGACTACCGAAAGATCATCACAGTCGAGCCCGGGAAGCGGAGCGGCCAGCCCTGCATCCGCGGACTCCGCATGACGGTTTATGACGTGCTGGACTACCTGGCTTCAGGTATGTCGTATGAAGACGTTCTTGAAGACTTTCCTGACCTCACGCGTGAGGACATCCTTGCCTGCCTCGCATTCGCGGCCGACAGGGAACGCCGGTCCACGTCTATCCCTCCGTTGTGAAGCTGCTGCTAGATCAGAACGTCTCCCATCGGCTGGTGCGAAGGCTTTCCAGTCTCTACCCGGACTCAACTCACGTCAGAAGTATCGGCCTGCACGAATCGGAAGATTCTGAGGTTTGGCAGTATGCTCTGGACCACGAACTGACAATAGTCACCAAGGACTCCGACTTCCATGTGAGAAGTATCCTTGATGGGCATCCTCCTAAGGTGATCTGGATCACCAGGGGGAATTGCGGCACTGATGAAATCGAGTCGATGCTACGCGACTTCCACCAGCAGCTAAACGCCTTTTACGACAACCCCTTAGCGTCGTTCATAGAAATCTCCTGACACGTCGCTGAGTTCGTGTCGAAGGAACCGGGCACCCCGTCCCTGGTACGTGAATGTCTGCTAAACATCACTATGAGAGGGGTGTTTGCTACAATCCGCCCAATATGTCGGGTTGGGAGTCTGAGTATGCCACTCGAAAGCCTGCTACAACTGGTTGAAACGCTCAGGGAGCGGATAAGTGCTCATCGTGCCGCCCTCAGCCAGAGCGAGGCGCTCACCCGCTACGCGCTCATTGACCCCCTACTGAGAGAACTGGGCTGGGACACGGAAGACCCTACCATGGTTGTGCCGGAGTACCGGGTGCCGAATAACCAGATCGCGGACTACGTCCTCTTCAACGACGGAATCCCTGCAATAGTGGTTGAGTCCAAGAAGCTTGATGAGTCTCTCCGGGGTGGAAGAGCCCTGGATCAGGGAATACTGTACTGTGCTCATACCCGTGCGAGCTACTTCCTCTTGACTGATGGCAATCGCTGGGAGTTGTTCAATGCGGGCAGCACTATCCCCAGGACGACTCTCAACCTGTCGGAGGACCCGCCTTCTCAGTCTTCCTTAAGAGCGTTGGCATTGTGGAAGTCAAGCGTCCAGTTGGGGGCAGTTGCCGAGGGATCTTCCCCAGTCGTTACCTCCGCACTCGGAATAGATCGTAGCCCCGCACCTGCACCTATACCAGCTGCCGAGACGACTCCGCCTGTAGCGGATTGGGGCAAAGTTCTGAACCAGCACGGTTGGCAAAGACTATCGGACGTTTCTTGGGTCAAGGGGCATCCAGATCCTGTGGAGATCCGCTTTCCCGACAATTCCAGCATCGTCGTCAACACTTGGAAGAGTCTCATGGTCGAATCGGTGCGATGGCTGGTGAATGGCCGTTTCCTCACTGGAGATCGGTGCCCGATTCAGGCTCCTAGAGCCAAACGGAGGTGTCTAGTATCCACAGGCCCGACCCATCCGAACGGGCAACCTATGACAACTCCGGTAGAAGTGAACCCTTTCTATGTCGAAATGAATCAGAGTGCCCGCGGCTGTGTAAGGAATACCGGAGTCATCATCCAGCACGCCGGTCAAGACCCTGCTGACTTCAAAGTTCGGTTCGCCTAATCCGATTGTAACTGTTCTTCGGACCAACTGACCACTGCTTCAGCTATCTCGACCGCCTGAGCATACTCCTCGGCAGTGATAGGGCCGACAGTCCCGGGATAGCGCGTGGCTACAGCGTATGGGGTCAACTCATCAGCGTGGCGGATACCGGAGGGGATGGTTTCACCTGATTCCTCGAGCAGAGTCAGCAGCCTGCCCAAATCATGCACATACGGGAACTCGATACCACGCCCAATCATCACGGCCTTGATGGCTTTCTCGGCTGCTTGGTGAGCCTCGAAGCATAGGTCTTCCATGTAAACATCGGGAATACGGTTCTTCGCCAGTGCGAGGTTGCTTCTGGCGCGGTTCAGCCACTCCTGCGGATCGTCAGGTGGTAACCGATCTGTCACAGTCATAGACCACTCTCCCCTCCCTCAGAGCGGGCTTAATAACCAGCGCATGGCTATCGCCGTATCGCTCGACATCCTGAGGGGATACAACGACCGCATCAACTGCGGCCCCAACGCCTTGCAGATTCCGATAGATGCTGCGCATGAGTTCAAGGGTATTCCTACCGTCCCTGATGACGAGCAGGTCGACATCGTTGGCAACGTGGAGACCATCCCGGGCAGCGGACCCGAACAGGATGATCTTCTCGGGCTGGACTGCATCAACGACACGTTGGATTATATCGTCCAAGGTCTTCTGGTCGATCATTGGTCAGGACTCTGGGATTGAGATACCTCCGGCTTGACGGAGTGGTCTCCAGTTTACACCACAGTCTCACTCAGCCCAGTACCCTGTCCGCGTCTTCGGCGTTGTCGTCTTCGGGGCGCATCAGGTCGTTGGCGCGGTCGATGGCTTCGGTTATGGCATCGACGTCGGCAACGTCGGTGTCGTAGGTGACCGTTGCCATGCGGTCGCTGAGGTCGAAGGTCACTTCGATGATGCCTTCCAGTACGTTCACCTCACGGGTGACGTAGTCCGCTCAACCGTCTCAGAATGCGTTGGGGACGGAACGGGTCAGTACCTGGCTAGCCATGGGTGTCTGCCTCCTGGACTGTTTTCGCGGAGTGAGAGGAGATGATTGAGGAGTGAGAGCCTCCCCAGGCCACTCCGACGACGGCGCATCGGGGAGCTATGCAATTGTCTCTGCATGTTAGTCTCGTGGACGAGGACTCACAAGGCGGGACGGCGGCGATGGTTGCTCAACGGACATTCATCCTGAAGGGAGAGGGGGTCTGTAGAGTCGATGCTCGCGGATGTATTGCTCGACGGATGGGGAAATGCTGTCGCTGACGGAACGGCCCTTGGCGAGGCGCTGCCTGATGTCTGTGGCGCTGATGTCGAGCATTGGGCCACGGACGGTCTTGATCCTGCCGCGCGCTGCGGGGAACTCGCGCTCGATCTCGCCGGATGAGACATCGCGGCTGTCCGGCCTGGACACGGCTACGACTGTACACATATCGAACAGCTTCTCGGGCTCGTACCAGCGGCGCAGCTCCCGGATGGAGTCCATACCCAGGATGAAGTAGATCTCGACTTCGCTGTCTAACTCCTTGCGCAGTTCGGAGAGCGTGTCGACCGTGTAGGTGGGGCCGGGGCGGTCGATCTCGATCGACGATACTTCGAGTCCGGGCCTGTCCTCGACAGCCAGCTTCACCATCGCCAGCCTGTGATCGGCTGGCGTCACCCGTTGACCGGACTTCAGCCAGGGCCGGCCAGCGGGGATCAGGATGACCCTGTCGAGGTCCAACCGGTCACGGACCTCCTCGGCAATCGCGAGGTGGCCGAGGTGGACCGGGTCGAACGTCCCGCCGAGGATGCCGATTCTGAGCACAGGTTTATCCGTATCCACAGCCACATGCTATCAGACGCGGTTGGCTCACTTTATGGAACTGACTGTGTCAGAAAATGCACATGGCACCACTGATCGTTCAGAGTAGCTTATAATTGCCTTTATGCAGATACCAACTGCCTTAAGCGACGAATCACCAATGCCAGAGTTGCCATCCGGCGAAATCTACTATCACTACACCTCGCGGGAGCTGGCCCAGGAGATCTCTATAGCAGGGGTCATTATCCCGTCCAGTGATGGCCTCGTATATCTAACCGATGTACCCTATACAATCGGTTGGCAGGCAACAGACAGATTGGCCCTACCAAACACAAAAGCCGAGGTTGCGATCCCGGTCAGAATTGAAAATGATGCGGTGTTAGTTGGCACTATACCACCTTGGCCACCGTCACAAGATTCGGCTTTCCGTCGGGGCGGAGGGCGGCAGTGGGTTGTAAGTTACCCTATACCTATTGAGCCTTATCCCTGGTCGTGGATAGAGTTGGAGGCACCTTAGATGACACCACGACATTCTCCAATCAGATACGGTGATAGTTTTCGGATGCAACCACAGCTGTCGAAAATTGTGGATCGCGCGGTGGTCAAGTTCGTTAACAGGCACAATGGTGAACCCGACCTGAAGGGATTCGACGATCCTCTATTCCACTTGCCCAAACCGACAGATCCTGTGTCGAAGATGCGCGCCTTCCGCAGATGGCATGGCGCCGACTGGTGGATGGTCCTCTGCGAGGATACCTTGAGTACTCCAGCTATAGGCATGGTAACCAGAAGGGTGACAATCCTTCCGGACTCTTCGGAACCCGACACTCTGAATTTCACTCCTGACCTGGTGGTGACAAAGGGAGGAGCCCAGTTGATCCTGCCGGAGTACAAGGCGCACTATCGAGAGTACAGTCAACAGGTCTCTCTTTTTGAGATATATCGCGGCTTGATACTTGGGACCGCCGATAGTGAACACACGGACGATCAGATAATTGATACCTTGTCAAAGGCGTGGGAGTTCCATCTGCAGATTTCGCCGTGAGTACAACGGTGCTTGTTCCCCAGGGGAACTTCCCTAAGACCGCTTTGAGAGCATTGAACGGAGTTAACCATGACCGACATCACACCCACCGACCATAACGTTGAAGTCAACGGGCTCAACATTCACTACCTGGACTGGGGAGGGCCTTCTAGCCGGAATCTGCTGCTGGTACACGGGCAGGGTGGCAACGCCCACAACTGGGACCACATCGCCCGCGCGCTGCATGAGGAGTTCCGGGTGATCGCCATCGACCAGCGCGGACACGGCGACTCCGACCACACCTGGGAGGGCTACGGCGTCGAGAAGTTCGGGACCGACCTCGCGGAGTTCGTCGAGAAGATAGGCATTGCCCCTTGCGACTACGTCGGCGCGTCGCTCGGCGCTCGCAATGGGATCGCGTACGCCGGAGACCGCTCAGACCACCTCAAGCACTTCGTCTGCCTCGACTACGGCCCCGAGATGAGCGTCGTTTCGGCGCGCAACCAGATCTCGGGCATGAACAGGCGACTGCTCGGCTATCGCAGCATCGACGAGTACGTCGAGATCCAGATGCAGGGCAACTCCCGGCCCGGCGAGGACCACTACCGTCACCAGGCCGAGCACAGCCTCAGGCTCAACTACGCGGGCAAGTACGTCACGAAGTCGGACCCGGACATGTTCTGGATCAACGGCAGCTTCGGCGTCCGAGAGGTACCGTACCTGTGGGAGCAGTGGGGGAAGATCTCGTGCCCGGTCATGGAGATGAAGGGCAGCGAAAGCGACTTCCTCTCAGACGAGATCAAGTCGCGGATGATCGAGCTGCAGCCGTCGATGACGTGGGTGGACGTGCCGGACTCGGGTCACGGGATCACAGGGGACAACCCTGAGTTCCTGCTGAGTGAGCTGCGGGCGTTCTTCGTGGACTGAGGGAGGGCGGTTCGCGAACCGCCCCTACGAGCCATATCACTCTCTACTGTATACCGCATAACGCCACGTTGAGTGACCTGCGGACTTTTCACCCTCACCCTAGCCCTCTCCCTGAGGGAGAGGGGATTCGTTGCTCAATCTTCGCGGACTGACGGCAGGGCGCTTTCACCCTCACCCCAACCCTCTCCCTCAAGGGAGAGGGGGTTTCTTCGTTGCCCAGAAGGTCAGGTATGGGGGAGCGATGGACTGGAAGTGGTCCCAAGTGCCGGGTTCAAGTTCGGCGTTGGGGTCGTAGTCTCCGTACTCGCGGATTTTGACCACGTTCAGGCCGAGCTCGATCATGCCGTTCACGAGGGTTTCGAGCGTATGTCTGAACTCACGCGGGCCGCGGACGCGCTGGTCTGCGCCGTCGGAGTCGGAGAACGTCCAGTACGGGTCGGCGATCTCGATCTCGCCATCGCCGTACCTGTCCCAGAGCGGGTAGCCGTCACCTGTCCAGTCCTCGGGGTCGACGTTGATGAAGTACGGGTTGACACATGACATGTGATAGACGCCGCCGGGCCTCAGCACTCGCACGACCTGCCTGAATACCTCCCTGGCGTCAGGGACGAAGTTGATCGAGTGCGCGTGCCAGACGACGTCGAAGCTGTCATCCTCAAAGACCGACAGGTCACGCATGTCACCCTGGATGGTGCGCAGGTCCAGGCCGTAGTGGCTGGCAGCCTGCCGGTCGTGCTCGAGCTGCACGTCTGAGAGGTCCAGCACGGTCACGTTCGCGCCCAGGATGCAGAAGCCAACCGACTGCTGGCCTCCGCCGCCCGCAAGACACAGCACATCCTTGCCCTTGTATTCAGCGATGACACCGTCCGGATCCACCAGCTCGCGCGCGGAGGCCTCATCGAGGTCCAGGTATGGGCGCGCGTAGGCGACTCCGGCTTTGGCGAGCTCGTTCCAGCGTCCCCTGTTGTAACGGGCTATTTCGTCTACCATCAAACGGTCTCCGTGTTGTTCTTGTAGAGAGGTGCAAGCCTCTGATCACTGCCGTCCTGGATTCCCGCTTTTGCGGGAATGACGGGTAGGAAATGGGCATTCCGTACTTCACTCGTCCTGAACAAGTGCTAGTCTGAATGTAAGGAAGTGCGTTATAGATTCTACATGGCACTACCGGGAGAATTCCGCCAATGCGATTCTCAGGGAGTGAGTGGAGAAGAGTCAGGAAAGAGAGCCGCCGTCACCTCGCCGGGTAAGGGTTAGCACAATTCTCGCGGCACAGAGGTGCTCACCATGTTGAAACGTTCAATAGCCCCCATCTTGCTCGGGCTGGCGCTCGTCGGCGGTCTGATTGTAATTGGTTGCGGTTCTGAGCCCACGCCTACAGCTCCTGCTGAAGTCGAGGAGATTGCACCGACAAGTCAGCCGGCGACCGTGGTCGTCGTCTCCACTCCCGATACCCCGGCGGCGGCGGAGCCGTCCCAGATATCTGAGCCTGCCCCCACACAGGAGCCGGTGGCAGTCGCACAATCCACGCCCGATCCATCGCCCACCGTCCCACCGACGGTGACGGCGGTCGTTCCTACCGCGACCGCGGAGCCGCCCGGCACACCGGCTCCAGAACCAACGGCGACAGAGCCTCCCAAGGCGCCTGAGGCCCCGATCGCTGCTGAGGGAGCGGGAAATTTGAAGCCTGCCCCCACAGACACAGGCTTCTCGGGAGCTGCCAGCGTAACCCTCTCGACAGCGGTGTCCATGCCGACCACTGAGGTCGTCAAGGTGCTCGCGCCGTCGGTCGTCAACATATCGACCGAGCTCGCCACTCCAACCCTGTTCAACGCTCCGTTTTCGCCGAGCGGCATCGCGACCGGAGTCATACTCAGCCCTGAGGGACACGTGCTGACCAACTACCACGTCGTGGAGACGGGCCAGGACATCACGGTAACGCTCAGCGACGGCACCAACCACGAGGCCGAGGTCGTCGGTCAGGACCCGGTGACGGACATCGCCGTGATCAGGATCGTGGGCGTCGAGGATCTGGAGCCCGCGCGTCTCGGCGACTCGTCCACGCTGGAGGTCGGCGAGGACGTCATCGCCATCGGTCACGCCATGGGGCTGCGCGGCGCTCCCACGGTGAGCAAGGGTGTCGTGAGCGCGCTGGGACGCTCTGTGGACACCACGCACAACACCACGATCGTGGACCTGATCCAGACCGACGCCTCGATCAATCCCGGCAACAGCGGGGGACCGCTGGTCAACACGCGCGCCGAGGTGATCGGGATCAACACCGTCGTCGTCAGCGTTGGGCAGGGCATCGGGTTCGCCATCAACATCAACGACGCCAAGGAGGTCGCCAGGCAGATCGTCGACCAGGGATTCGTGCGTCGCGGCTACCTCGGCGTTCTGCCCCTGGCTCTGAACCCGCTGGTTGCGGCGCAGCTCGGGCTCGATCCTGAGATCGAGGGCATCATGCTGCGGCACGTGGTCCCGGACAGCCCGGCGGACGATGCCGGACTGAGGAACGGCGACATCATCATCAGCATGGGGGACCAGCCGCTGCGCAACACCGGGGAGCTGGGGAAGTTCCTTATCTCGCACCAGCCGGGAGACATCGTGAACGTGACGGCGCTGAGGGACGACAAGGAGCTGATAGCCAGCATAACGCTGGGGGAGCGGCCAACGGAGTAGGGTTACTCTGTGGGCGACCCGGAGGGGCAGCCACCACCGAGCCAGTCTCAGAAGGTGGTTCTTGATGCCTCCTCTCCCTTGATGCGAGAGGATTGAGGTGAGGGTGAAGAGTGTAGTCCCCCTCATCCTAACCTTCTCCCACCAGGGGAGAAGGGACTTCTGAACCCCTACATTCGCAGTTCCAGGCGCGGCTGCAGCAGCCGGTCGGGCACCTCGGTCTCGCGCATGAACTCCAGCAGCAGGCGGTGTAGCTCTCCGGCGACGTCCATGTGCCTCGCTATGACGTTGTCATTCTGGTGAGGATCTGTATCCAGGTTGTATAGCTGGGACACCCCGGGTTCCTGGCTGTAGAGAAGGCTCCACTGCCCAGATGTGACGGTTGTAACGGGAGGGTCCCTGAGGTCGCGTAGGAAGTTGTCGACGGACCTGACCGGGTCTCCCGGGTTGGCGAAGGGTAGGCTGCTGACCGTGTACTCGCGACCCGACCTCGACCTGTCGCGCATCGCGGGCGCGAGCGAGCGCCCCTGCACGAAGTCGGGGATGTCCAGGCCCAGCAGGTCGAGCACCGTGGGCATCACGTCGATCGCGGAGCTCAGGCCGCTGTATGCGCCCGGCGCGACTCCGGGAGCGCGGACCAGCAGGGGCAGGTGGACCAGTTCCTCGAAGAGGGGAGAATAGCTCCACATAGAACCCAGTTCGTCATATGGCCGGAGGGTGCCGTCCGGGTACTTGTCCGAGCTCATCTTGCCGAAGAGGCCGCCGTGCTCTCCGAAGTAGAAGCCATGATCGGTGGTGAAGATGATTATCGTTCTGTCCTCGATCCCCATGTTCTGAACGGACTTCAGCAGAAAGCCGACCCAGGTGTCGACCATCGTGATCTCGCCGCAGTATGTGGCGTGCGCCTTGCGAAGCTGCGACTCCTGGTAGCCGGGCATATCGTGCCAGTTGCCGTAGAGCGGGAGCACCAACTCGCCGTCATAGCCGGGCATGTAGAGCTCCGTGTAGTAGGAGGGCGCGTCCCACGGCTCGTGCGGGTCCCAGGTGTCGACGTACAGGAAGAAGTCCTCCTTGTAGTGTCGCTCCAGCCACTGAATGGCGGTCATGAACGTCTTCGGCGCGTTCCTGTCCGCTTCGCTGCGCCACGCGTCCCTGACGTCCAGCGCCTCATGGTGGTAGCCGGGCTCCGGGATCAGCGACCACAGCGAGTCCTGCCCGACGTTCATGAAGAACGACTGGAAGCCCCGGTCGTAGTTCATCCCGTCCCTGAGGTAGTAGGGAGTGTCGACGGAGGCCGCCGTGTGCAGGCCGTGTCCGGCCAGGATCTCGGCCAGTGTGGTCACACCGGACGGAAGCGGCTCCCAGCCCATGAAGGACATCGTCCAGCGTCCCGTCTGGTGGTCGGCCCTCGTCGGCATCGTCGGGAAGCCGGCGGAGTAGTGGCCGTCGAACCTGACCGCCTCCGCTGCCAGCGCATCAAGTGAGGGAGTGCGGATACGCGGATTGCCGTACGCGCCAACGTGGTCCCTGCGGAAGGTGTCGGACACTATCCAGATGACGTTCATGACGGTCACCTCGCGCGGTGTGGCTAGTCAGGCTGACAGGAGTAGGTATTCGAGGTTTTCACCCTCACCCCAACCCTCTCCCCCGGATCAGGTCCGGGGCAGGCCCTGAGGGAGAGGGGGCCGTTGGCTGGCACTCATGCTTGTCCGTGTACCTTTACCTGCCCTTGTGAGGGGTAGTCAGGCGAGTGTATCACGGGGCGGGAGGCGAAGAGAGTTTGCCTAGTTCTCGTAGAACACCGTGTCCAGGTCTTCGATGCGTCCGTCAGATGTGAAGCGCCACACCCCTATGTAACCCCGGTGGAGATCACCGTTTTCGTCCCAGTCCAGCGTGCTGGCAGCGCCGTCGAAGTCGATCTCCTGACCCTCAGCGAGCAGTGACAGTCCATCGGCGACGCCTGCGGGAGTGCCCACGACGGTGCGGCCGGGTGGTCCGCCGATACCCCGCAGATGATCGCGGATTGCGGCTCCTTCGAGGCTGCCTGCGGCCTGGGCCGCAAGGGCGAGGGCCACGGTGGCGTCGTAGGTCTCTTTGACGTATGCGAGGACGGGTAGCTCGCCGTACTCAGCGACGAAGGCAGCTTCCCAGTCAGCCGTTGCGGTGTTGGCAGGTGAAGAAGCCCCGGCAGTCCCGTACATGTTGCCCAACTGCTGTCCACCGATCTCTCTGACAAGGCTTGCCCTCTTGGCCGCGTCGCCAAAGACGAACTGGTCGTAAATGCCCATGTCGATGGCCTCGCGCACGATGGAGAGCGCCAAATCCTCAAAGGCGATGACAACCAACGCCTGTGCGCCTGCACTCGCACTCTGCCCCAACTCGGCAAGGACCTCGGTCTGCCCCACAGCGACGGAGACGACCTGCAGCGTCCCACTCCAGGACTCCTCGAATGAAGCGGCAAGTCCCTGGCCGTAGGCGTCGTTCTGGTAGATCAGACCGACGTTGTCGAAGCCGCGTTCCCGGGTCACGCGTGCGAGCACCGGACCCTGGGCAGCGTCGGAGAGGGCTGTCCTGAAGAAGTAGTCACCGTCCTCAGCGTCGGTGAGCTGAGGAGAGGTGGCCGAGGGGCTGATCGTGGGTACGTTTAGCACCCTGGACACGTCCTGTGAGACCGGCAAGGACGCCGAGCTGGCATTGGGGCCGACTATCGCGTGGACGCCCTCTACCTCCACAAGTCTCCGCGCCGCTTCCACGGCAGCGGCTGGGTCCTGGGTAGCGTCCGCGACGACGCCTTCAACTGGCTTCCCGAGTACGCCGCCACCCTCATTGACGTGCTGGATCGCCAGGTCGAAAGCTCGCTGCCTGTCAGCAGACGCCTCCGGTGAGCCGGTGAAGTTGAGCAGCAGCCCGATCTTCAAGGGAGTCTCGGAAGGCTGTTCAGCTGAGGTGTCGGCACAGGCCGAGGCTGCGACGAGCAGGAACGTTACCGTGACGAGCAGGATGATGGGTAGGCTGATTGACTTGCTCATGACGTGGAGATTTCGTACTGGTGCTGTGATACTGCTGTTGAGTAGGGGCAAGGTGTCGCTACGAGCTCATTGTAGAATTGCAGGGGACCAGGAGAAATCCATGACCACCAAACCTGCCACCATAGTCTACCCAGAAACGGACGGAATACCGCTACCAGACGGAGCGTATCAGGCGTCGCAACACCCACCTCCTTTGGGAGATCGGCAAGGCGCCGGACTTCGCCCTGGAGATAGGCTCCAAGAGCACTGCCGATGAAGATCTCGGACGCAAGCGCGATCTCTATGCCGAGATGGGGGTGCGTGAGTACTGGCGGTACGACGCGACTGGCGGCGAGTTCTGTGGTGAGGCCCTGGTGGGTGAGTACCTCATTGACGGTGAGTATCGTCGTCTGAAGATGCACGCCAGGGACGACGGCAGGGTGTGGGGACGCAGTGAAGTCCTGGGCCTGGACTTATGGTGGTCTGACGAGAAGGTCCGCTTCTGGGATCCCGGTTCCGAGAGCTGGCTGTTGAGCCACGAGGAAGAGCAGGCGGGCCGGCTAGAGGCCGAAGCACGGTTGGCTGAGCTTGAGTCGGCGATCCTGCGGCGGGGGGAGTAGGTGATCAAGTCCACCTATCCCCATGAGCGGTAGTGGTTTCCACACCAGAATGCAGAAAATAGGCCTAACCTCGACTGTCCATCGTTGACAACTACGCTTAGCGTCATTATGCTGACACTGAGTGGTCCGAGTGAGAGGAACCTTCCCAGCGCCCTTTGGAGAATTTAGCATGACTCTTAAAGATCAAGTGGCCTTCTACGAGACGATACGTGACAGCCTTGAAGTAGAGTCTTGGGGCAAATGGGCAGTTGTAGCGAACGGACATCTTATAGGCGTATACGACACGAACCCCGAAGCTTCCGAAGTTGCCCTGCCTCTCTTGGAACTTGGGCCCTGCCTCGTCCGACGCATAGGACGCCGTGCCGAAGAGGTCTCATCGCGAAGGATTCAAGTGCATGGCTGAGTCTTGCCCTGTCGTTTATGGGTATGTGAGACACGGCCTTGGCCGGACGACTACAGAAGAAACATCAGACTTAGTCACTATTCTCATCGATACAGGAGCGGAGGAGACAATTATTGACATTGGGTTAGCCGAAGAACTTGGCCTTTCCGAGACTGACCCTGAAGTTCCCGCCTATCTGCTCTCTGTCGATGGGAAGCGTGTTCCAGCACGTCAATTCACCTGCACTATTGAGGTGCCTGAATGGCAAAGGTCGTTCTCCGCAACATTCCTTGCAATCGACCTGTCTGATGATGAATGTGACGTCATCCTCGGAATGGACTTTCTTCATCTCTTTACGCTGATCATTCACGGGCCAACCGGAAGGGTAGGATTGCTAGACTTAGTCTCTCCTTCTCCCGTTAGGCCAGAAAGTAACGAGGACAAGTTCCTCAAAGAGATTCTTGAACGTTCTGGCTACGATATCGCTCAGGCTTTAGCTCAACTCGGATACGACAGCCCTATCGAATAGTGCCTACGCTTGCAGTTCTCTGTGCGAGAACTGCAAGGTGGCTAGTGGACGAACACCTGCGAGCATAAGGATCCTCTGAGATAGTTTTGAGCTAATCGCTAGCATCATGCGGGGAGCAGTCTGAGGAGTAGGGTACCGGCCGACACCAGACAATCGCGGTTCGCGACCGCCCCTGCGCTCGAGTCGATCGCCCGAACCATCTCCCCCATCCTCCTTGCGGGCCCACGCCACCCTCGTGATATTATCGAGTCTCTTTCTCTAGGATGGGGGCATCATGGTCGCGACCTCTACCGACCCTGGGCAGCTTTGGGCGGCTGTGCTGGGACAGTTGCAGATGCAGGTCACTAAGCCCAACTTCGATACGTGGCTGAAGCACACTTCGGGCCTGGCCTACGCTGACGGCGAGTTCGTCGTGGGCACGCCCAACGCCTTCGTGGCCGAGATGCTCGAGCAGCGGATGTACTCGCTCATCGCGCAGACCGTCGAGAGCGTCGTAGAAGCCGAGGTCGAGGTGCGGTTCGCGGTCGAGTCCGCCTGGGGGGAGCCGACTGAACAGGCTGTGGATTCCCGCTTTCGCGGGAATGACGGGTTGGAAGGGCGAGATGGGGATGACAGGTCGGAAGGGCGAGATGGGAATGACGGGCTGGAAGGGAGAAGAGGAGAAGGTGGGCTGCCTCTCTCTCAAGCGCATAGGACAGACGACGGGCTACGGTCCCCGGCGCTGAACAGGAACTACACGTTCGACCGGTTCGTCGTCGGCAAGTCCAACGAGTTCGCCCACGCCGCGGCACAGGGGGTCGCGAGGCAGCCGGGACAGCTATACAACCCGCTCGTCATGTACTCCGACGTCGGACTGGGCAAGACGCACCTCATGCACGCCATCGGCCACCAGGTGGCCGCACGCGGCATGTCGCTCATCTACTCGACCACTGAGGAGTTCACCAACTCGTTCATCAGGGCGATTCGCGACGGCACCACGGACGAGTTCCGCGACTACTACCGGACTGCGGACGTGCTGCTGCTCGACGACGTACAGTTCCTGATCGGGAAGGACCAGACGCAGGAGGGCTTCTTCCACACGTTCAACGCGCTGCACCAGACCAACCGGCAGATCGTGGTGACGTCCGACCGCCCGGTGTCGGCGCTCGCGCTGCTCGAGGACCGCATACAGTCACGGCTCGCCGGGGGCCTTGTCGTGGACATCCAGCCGCCCGACATCGAGACACGAATCGCGATCCTCAGGGCGAAGGCCGATTCCGCCGCGGCGGACCAGCAGGTCTCGGACGACGTGCTGCTCTACCTTGCCGAGCGCATCCACAAGAACATCCGCGAGCTCGAGGGCGGGCTGAACAAGGTGCTCGCGTTCGCCGACCTCATGGGAACGCCGGTGACCGTCGACCTCGTCAAGAGCGCCCTGGCCGACGTGGTCGAGACGGCCGCTGAGCGGCAGATTCCGGACTCCGTGGTCGTAGACACCGTCGCCTCGTACTTCGGTGTCGACGTGGAGACGCTCAAGGGTCGCAAGCGCGACAAGAAGACCGCCAGGGCGCGACAGGTGGCGATGTACCTCCTGCGCGAGGAGTCGCAGCTTGGCCTGGCCACTATCGGCGAGGTGCTGGGTGGCAAGGACCACACCACCGTCCGGCACGGGTGCGACAGGATCACCAACCAGCTCAGCGTCGATGCCAGCCTGCGGCGCGACGTCATCAACATTCGCGAGACGCTGGCAGCCTCCTAGTCGGCCATCAGTTCCGACCCGCGGCTAACCCTTTTCTCAACTCTCACCAAGTCAAGAAATGAATTTCGCGGCCTCAAAGATGGGGATAACTGGCTGGTTATTGGGGATAACTAGAGTGCAGTGGGGATAACTCCGTCGCTTGGCCTAGTATTAGCACAGTTATGAACACCCCGTCGCTCATACATTCCACAGTTGTGCACCGGTTATCAACAGGTGCCCATGATCCTCTCCCTAACGGCTGACAGGGATGCTGTGCCAGTCTGGTCGGTCATACACACGTAGGGGCAATCCCTTGTGGTTGCCCGTGTTGGTGATCATGCTCAGGGCACCCACAAGGGACGCCCCTACGTTTGGCCTAGGTAAGTCAGTCAACCGTTCGTCCCCGGATCAAGCCCGGGGCAGGCTCTGAGGGAGAGGGAGTCATATGACAGTCTCCAGTCGATGCCATCACGAACCATGTTATCCCCGCAATCCACACCCTTATTACTGTTACTGGATATACTGATCCTATGATTGACAGAGTAGTTATCCATATAACAGCAGGTAAGGGTGGGGATGGAGCGATCAGCGGGCGTCGTGAGAAGTACGTTCCGCGGGGTGGCCCTGACGGAGGGGACGGCGGATCTGGCGGGAGCGTGTACATCGAGGGCGACCCGAATCTGAACACGCTGATGCCGTTCCGGTATCGCAGGCACTTCAAGGCCGACGACGGGCGGCGCGGGGACGGGAAGCTGCGTCACGGAGCGGACGGCAACGACATCACGCTCGCCGTGCCGGTCGGGACGCAGGTCTGGCAGGACGATGGGCAGCCCGTGCTGCTCGCCGACATCGACGAGCCGGGTCAGCGATGGCTGGCTGCCGAGGGAGGCAGCGGTGGAGCGGGCAACGCCCGGTACGCGACTCCGACGAACCGGTTCCCGAGACTGGCACAGGCGGGAGAGCTGGGCGAGGCGCGAACGCTGCGTCTGGAACTGAAGCTGCTGGCCGACGTCGGCATCGTCGGCGCGCCCAACGCAGGCAAGTCGAGCCTCATCACCGCGCTCTCGGCCGCGAGGCCGAAGGTCGCGGACTACCCGTTCACGACGCTGGACCCGACGCTCGGAGTCGTCGAGCACCGAGGCGAGACGTTCGTCATGGTGGACATACCCGGGCTGATCGAGGGAGCGCACGAGGGCATCGGACTCGGTCACGAGTTCCTGCGGCACGTCGAGCGCACCAGGGTGCTCGTCCACCTCGTCGACGGCTCACTCGACGACCCTGTGCTGGTCTACAGGCAGATCAACGAGGAGCTGAGCCTGCACGACGAGCGACTGTCCGCGAAGCCGCAGGTGCTGGCGGTCAACAAGCTGGACCTGGACGACGTCTCGGTGCTGCAGGACGAGATACGCGAGGCGTTCGCGTCGGAGCTCGACAGCGGGGACATGTACTTCATCTCTGCGGCTACCCACGATGGGCTGCAGCCGCTGCTCGATGGTGTGCTCAGGATGCTGCAGGAGGCGCCGGAGCCGGTGTTCAGCGCGTCCTACACCAGTGAGGAGGACCTGCCGGTGCTGAGGCCGGAGCCGCGACGACGCAGGCCGGAGGTGTACGTGGAGTACGAGGACGACATCGGCGTCTACGTCGTCGACTGGCCGCCCGCGGAGCGAATGGCGGGAATGGTCGACCCTGACGACTGGGCGGCGAAGCTCCAGTTCTACAACCGCCTGGAGCGATCAGGCGTGATCACCGCGCTGGAAGAGGCCGGAGCAGGCCCCGGAGACCTCGTCCGCATCGGCGTCGCCGAGTGGGTCTGGGAGTAGGGGCCGGCTAGGGCCAGGCTTGAGGCCATACTCGGAAACAAATCCCTGATGGAGGACATCCTCGCCTTTCTGGAATGCCCCGAAAGTTGGAATCGCAAAACTCAATAGCTGCCTGGGTCTCGGGTGGACGGTTTCATACTGCTGGCCTACACGCTCTACCCTCATGGGGGCTCACAGGGGTAGGTAAAGATGTGCAGACCGGTTCGAATACCAATCAACGGCCCCCTCTCCCTCAGAGCCTGCCCCGTACTTGATCCGGGGGAGAGGGTTGGGGTGAGGGTGAAGACCTTGAATACCTACCCTGTCAGCTCCCTCAGAGCCTGCCCCGGACTTGATCTGGGGGTGAGGGTGAAAACCTTGAATACCTACCCCTGGCAGCCTCATGGGGGAGAAGGTTTCTCACAGTTTACGCCGCCTGACGTTCCTGAAGGCGTCTATGTGCTCGTCACCAGATATGAGTCTCCACGTGGCGAGGTAGAGCACGGATTCAAAGTCAGATTCAGATACGGTGCACGATAGCTGCTCACTCAGCGTCTCATCAGCAGGCGGGACCACCCACCGAGTCGCCTATACTTGTCCCGATGGCCGCCTTTAACCTCGGAGTGGAGAAGCCTCCCCGGCGGCAGATGGACGAAGGTTGGGTGACCGAATTGGCAACTGGAACCAACAAGCTCATGGTCGTAAGTTCCATTTCGACCCTGCGCAAATTGAGGAAGAAAGTTGCCGATTCCGGAGGGCTCACTCCTGAGGAACACAGGCGGGGAATTATGATAGTTGAATAGCAGGGATTGTCGACCCTGACGACTGGGCGGTGAAGCTCCAGTTCTACAACCGCCTGGAGCGATCAGGCGTGATCACCGCGCTGGAGGAGGCCGGAGCAGACCCCGGAGACCTCATCCGCATCGGCGTCGCCGAGTGGGTGTGAGAGTAGCGCTGAATGTCAGCCAACTGCTCCCTCTCCCTTGAGGGAGAGGGCTGGGGTGAGGGTGATGTTGTGACTAGCGTCGGCGTCGGCGTCGGATGCGTCGCAGGCTGCGCTGCTTGTCCAGCCTGGTCTGCTCCCCCTTGGATCGGAAGAAGCGGCGGTTTCTCAGTTCACGCAGGATCCCGGATCGCTGCATTCCCGTCTGGAAGCGTTTGAGAAGGGCTTCTGGGTCCTCGCCCTCTCGAAGCGTTACATAGGCCAAATAACTTCACCTCGCGTCTGAATTTCCAAGCTTGGGCGCGTGGCAGACCACCGATACTGCGTATACGCTGAACAGCCCCGACGGTGTCGGGGAAACGTCTGCCCCTGCGAGTCCGAATTATAGCACGGGCAGGTGCCTGGCTGCTGGCGGCTATTGGTGTGGAATCTGTATCAGTTTTGTAGGTGCAGCTGTCCGATCAAGTTCCGGAGGTTAGGCGTCTCCAATATCTATACATATCCGACAGTGGTCGCTGGGGCCCCATTCCGTCGCCTCATTCAGCGCTCGCGCTTGGACCTGGTCATGGAGACCACGAGAGGCAAATACATGGTCAATCTGAACGTAGGCTCCGGCGGGAGTGTTCGACGGCTTGTGGTAGTAGGTGGGCACATCCAGGGATTCCTCGTTCAGGTGCCGAGGTATGGGGTCGGCCCGGCGTCCGGCTGGATACTGAGGTCCCAAGTACTCCAATCCCAGGGCTTGGAACCGGTCCAAAACGGTCTGTGCTCGATGATCGAATTGGTCGGTGCTCTGAAAGGACATGTTCAGGTCCCCGGCCGCCAGTATCCGATGTCTGGCTGGCGCATCATAGTAGCCGATGAAGGCCGTTAGGTCAGAGATGATGCGGTGTGCCGAGGCATCGGAATTGATCCAGTCCCCAGCAGCAGTGGGATGAGGGCTGAACCAGCGAGCGTACATTGAAGCCACGATGAACGGTTCAGGACCGTCCGTGGGTATCACGCGAGCGATTTCTACGGTCCCAATGCCGCTCACTGACACATCTCCGGGGTGTTCTGCAGCAACCCCAGTTGGACCGATCTGCCGAAACCACTCGACTCTCACCCTGTCGGACAGCCTCACCACCATGGGCCACCGATCATAAGGTGGATATTCGGACGTTGGGTCATGTTTAAGCCACGGCGTGTGGGGGCTCAGTTCCACCTTGTCCATAACATCCTTGGGAACGGTGCCCACTTCCTGAAGGAGGGCCACATCGGCGTCCATCTCAAGCAGCTCTCTCCATGGCTGGTGCATCGTGGCTATGTTCCAGCTCACGACTTTGATCGCAGCGTCCTCGTTGCTCCGACTCCTGGCAGTGTGTTTCGGCTGCGGTCGATCAGTCGAACGATCATTGCCACTGGTCTGCCTACTTTCTCTGTAGGTCGGCCCATGGGGGTCGATGGTCTGAGCGATGCGATCCAGTTCGGCAACAATGGCATCGAGGATTGCGCTGCGATCAGAAGCGGCTGGGAAGTCGATTGGCACACACACGTCCCCAGGACACGATTCCAGTCCAGGTTCGGCACTGCTGCCCAGGGCGCTGCGTACTTCTTCCACGCTTACACTGGCGGACGGGTCGTCATAAAACCACAGCCACAGGGGTTTGTCCGGCGTCTGCTTCACGGCCTCATAGTCAATGCGAAGTCCAGCGGACGCGCCTGCGAGACGAACATACCTTGCGTAGTAGTGCCCAGGTACGTTCCCGGTCCTCAGCCCGTCGGTATTGGCCCACCCTGATTGCTCGACACGCTCTACCGCCTCAGCGATCAACCGTTTAAGGTTTTCGTCGCGTGTGGGCTTGTCGCCCGCGATAACGCTGGAGGCAAGCCCTTGCAACTCAGCGATTTCGAAGCACGTCTGGGCATCGCCGTCCTCTTCAGCTTTCTGCGCCATCCTGCCTAGCAGTCGTTCCCAGCTTGTGAGCATCAGGCGGCGTTCGCCTACTCTGGCTCCTGCCGTCAGCGTGCCTTCCTTACTTTCGGCAGGCTCCAGTTCATGACCCGCGTCGCGCAATCGTTCTACCAGCTCATTCCACAGCGAGCCATGTACGACTCGATAATCTGGTGCTAGGAACAAAAGCACCGCCGGCCTGGCATCCGGGAGTCGCTCCCAATAGGTGACCGGCTGGTGGGCGGTCAACCCCGCCCAGAACTTGGACTCGATCAATGCCACCAAGTCGCCGTCTCGATCGAAGCATGCCAGATCGGGCACGGCTCCGTGTGCATCCACCCCCCAGGGGCTCGCGGTCGCGATGGGCAGGGGACCGCTGATGTCTTCCAGCAAGTCGGACAACGTACCCATTGCGGAGCTGGGTCGGGACAGGATGAAAGACAGGGCATTCGTGGCCGCGTCCTCAAGGCCTGTGGTACTGCGCTGGACGACGTAGTTGAGCAGGCTATCGTTGCCGGTCATCGCTGAGAGCCTCCATATGCATCATAGTAGCCGATGGTAGATCGGGAGGAGCCGCTTGTGTAATGGTACTATCGGTAAAACCACGGTGCGGTCAATTTGGTGTCGGTCGAAGCCGCGGCGAACGACCTGAGCATCAATGAGTGGATAACGCGGACCATCTCCAGGGAGATAGAGGCTACCTCTGAGTTCATCCAGGCCTGAGTTTATGATGGCTCTGGGCAGGCGCGTACGAAGTCTGATTTCTTGACACTCTTGAGCCTCACACTTAAACTTTGCCCAGATTTGGCCGGAAGAACCGGCTACGTTCAGGAGCGGGCTGTATGACCCAAGAACAGGAATCAGCAATCACCCCCGAGATGCGGGCGGCAGTCGGCGTGGAGTCCGAGGCCCATGTGAATGAGGTCGAGAAGGGCGCCATCGTCAAGTTTGCCGTCGCCATCGGGGATACAAACCCAATCTACAACGACGAAGAAGCGGCACGGAACTCCAGGTACGGCGGTATCGTAGCTCCTCCGACGTTCTTCCGCACAATGAGTTCAGGCCCGATGAAGGTGGATGTAAAGAGTCCGTACCCGGCGAACCTGGACGGCGGAAGCGACTGGGAGTACTACGAGCCAGTCAGGCCCGGCGACCGGATCTCCGTGACCACGCTGGTCTCGAACGTCTTCGAGCGTCCCGGACGCTTGGGGAACATGCTGTTCATCCTGCGGGAGACCAGGTACAGGAACCAGTTCGGGAGGATGGTCGCGATCCAGCGCACGACCGGCATCAGCTACCAGCCGCCGGAAGAGGAGTGAGTGGAGAGTAGTTAGGAGTGAGAGTTCCCTCTCCCCGTATCAGAACCGGGGATGATGGGGATTACCCGCCGCGGCGGGTCACCCTCACCTCAATCCTCTCCCGTCAAGGGAGAGGAGGCCTTGGGGAACCGCCCATCAAGCAGAGCACACTGGGTACTCAATAGCACGAGGAGTAAGTAACACGATGGCAGAGCAGGTCTACTTCGAAGACGTCGAAGAGGGAATGGAGCTACCGGTACTGCGCAAGGACCCGACCACGCAGCAGCTGGTGAAGTATGCCGGCGCGTCCGGCGACTACTACCAGATTCACTACGATCTGAACTACGCAAAGAACAACGGGCTTCCCGACGTCATCCTGCACGGTGCGCTGAAGAACGCCTTCCTCGGCCAGCTTGTGACCGACTGGATCGGCGAGTGGGGCACCCTCAAGAAGCTGAGCGTCCAGTACAGGGGCATGGATGTCCCCGGCACGCCGGTCTTCGGCAAGGGCGTCGTCAAGAAGAAGTACCAGGAAGACGGCGAGAACCTCGTCGAGTGCGACATCTGGCTCGAGAACCACGACGGCCAGCGCACAACGCCCGGTTCCGCAGTCGCCGCACTTCCGAGCAGGTAACGGCTTCTCCCTCTCTCCTAGGAGAGAGTTCCAAAAGTCCCTTCTCCCCTGGTGGGCTTACAGGGGTATGTACCTGCAATCCGTCGTTCCGGCGAAGGCCGGAACCCAGAGGGGCGTGGGTGGTGTCGGGTAGCTTGCGATCAAGTGCCCTTTCACCCTCACCCCAACCCTCTCCCTCAAGGGAGAGGGGGTTATGCAATGGAAGAGAGACTCCCATGTCGACTTACGTCCTCGTTCATGGTTCATTTCAGGGCGGCTGGATTTGGAAGCCCACCGCCGAGGTTCTGCGTGCAGCCGGCCACACCGTCTACGCGCCCACCCTCGACGGCTGCGGTGAGCGTCACCACCTGATACGTCCGGGCATCACCATCGCCGCGCAGGCTCGCGAGGTCGCCGACATGATGTTCTACGAGGACCTCAGCGACGTCGTCCTCGTAGCCACCAGCACGGGCGGGCTGGTGGTGTGCAAGACGACGGAGCTTGCTCGCGACCGCATAAGCCGCCTCGTGTTCGTCGACGCGCTTGCGCCCCAGGAGGGGGAGCGGGTGTCTGAGATCGTCCAGCGCGACCCCAACACGCCGCCCATGCCGACGACCGAGCTGACACGCGGTCCGACGCGGGAAGAGATGGAGAATCGCCTGTTCGCCGACCTCGAACCTGAGCTTCGCGCATGGGCGGCCGACCGCGCCACCATGCACCCTGTCGAGGCATCCGACGCGCCTGGAGAGCTGGACGCGTTCTGGGCGACCGCCGGGACCATACCTGCACGAGTGATCCGCTGCCGGCTGAGCGCCAATCCGCCCGAGGCCCACCAGCGTCGCACCGCCGAGAGGCTAAACGCCGACTGGCACGAGATGGATGCCGGCCACTACCCCATGCTCAGCCACCCCGACGAACTGGCGGAGCTGCTGCAGTAGGGGCCTGAAGGCTCCCCTACGCTACCGCCACCAGGGCTGTGCCTACGCCTTCGGCGATCTTGCGGTACTCTTTGAGCACGGCGTCGTTGTTGAGTACCGTGGGCCTGGAGGTGTCCCGGTAGTCGGGGCGCATCTCGATGCTGCCGAGGAACGAGATGCCGAGGTGGTCGGCAAGCTCCTCGCCGGCGCCTGATCCGAACATCTCGCCGGACAGGTTCTCGACCACGCCCAGTACGTCGATCTGCAGCTTCTTGATCATGTTCACCGAGCGGATCGCGTCGATCTTGGCCAACTCCTGCGGCGTGGTCACGACCACGAAGCCGTCCATCTCGAGCGCCTGCATGACGGTGAGTGGCGCGTCCGAAGTGCCGGGAGGCAGGTCCACGACCAGGTAGTCCAGCTCTCCCCACGTGGTGGACTGCAGGAGCTGGTTGATGGCGTTGTGGATCATCGGGCCGCGCCAGATGATCGCCTCCTCCTCGTCCTTCTGGAAGAAGCCCATCGACATTACCTTCACGCCGAAGCGCTCAGGCGGGATCATCTTGCGGTCGTCGGCAGCCAGGGGGGCCTCAGACACCTTCATGGCGCGGATGACGTTCGGGCAGTCGATGTCGACGTCCAGGATACCGACACTGGCGCCGTCGTTGGCGAGCGTGACCGCGAGGTTCACGGCGACCGTCGTCTTGCCGACGCCGCCCTTGCCGCTGTAGACGCCCACTTTGTGCTTTATCTGTGACAGCGTCTCGGAGATCGCGCGCTTCTGCTCGAACTGCCGGCGCATGGCCTCGACCCTGGCCCTTGCCTGCGCCTGCTGCTGCGGGTCCATGGGCTCCCTCGGATTCCCCTGCGCATGTTGATGCTGGTGGGGGTTCATTGGACTCTCCTGTCAGGTGGTTCGGACGGGTCTCAAACCCGCCTCATCGGTTACAAAGTTCAGGGGCGACCCGCCAAGCCTGTCGAATCGACACGGCATCGGGCGCCCCTGAAATAGTTGGAGTCGAAGTGCCGGGGCTTTTTGAAGAGCGCCCCGGGTGTTGGGCAGCTAGTCGAGACCGAGAAGTTTCTTGCCCTCGTCGGTGATGAGGTCAGGCGTCCACGGGGGATCGAAGGTCAGCTCGACGTTGACGTCCTCGACGGCGTCAATCTCTGCGATGCGCCACTCGGCCTGCTGTGCGATGTAGGGTCCCATGCCGCAGCCGGCGAAGGTGAGGGTCATCGTGACGCCCACGTTACCCTCGTCGACCTCGACGCCGTAGATCAGCCCCAGGTCGACAACGTTGACGGGGATCTCGGGATCGTAAACGTCCCTCAGCGCCTCGTAGACTTCTTCGGGGGTCAGTGTCTGGGTAGTCATAGTGTGTGCCCTCCGGCGCTGTGGTGTGTGCTATTCAGAAGCCTAGCTAAGTCAGTTTCAATTGTATCTTTGGCTTTGGTCAGTGTCAAAAAGAGTGGGTCGCTCTGAGCCTGTTCAGGTGTCGTAGGGGCAATCCCTTGTGGTTGCCCCTGGTTAGCCATTAAGGTCCGGGCGCCCACAAGGGACGCCCCTACGGCGTAGAGCCTGCGAACGGCCCCTACTCCGCCAGCGCCCTCAGCATTAGCTCTTCGGCGCGGTCCCGGGTGCCGGCGACTGTGGCGTAGATCAGGCTGCCCTTGTTCCTGAGGATCAGGTGGCCGTCTTCGAGCTCCAGGTAGCGGGCGTTGGTGTTGTCGAGGTCTATGGTCTCCATGCCGACCTTGCCGGCGATGGAGCGCACCAGGAAGGCGACCGCGACTCCTGCGTACCCGGCGCCGCCTACCAGCACGACCCCGGTGTCCAGGCTGTCCAGCATCTCGACGCCGATCTCCTCGGGGATGCTCTCCGGCAGGTCGCTGTAGATGCCGAACGCCACGTTGTCCACCCGCACGATCCCGAACGCGGTGTCCAGACCGGTCACGTGGATGCCGGCGTTGTCCGCTATCTCCTGGATGATGTCGCCGTCGGTCGAGATGAACCCCGCCGCGATCGGGGGCTCGTCTTCGGAGACGGGCAGGTTGGTCAGCATGTTCCACACCTGCGGATTTCTCTCCTTGAGCGACACCAGCTCCGCAGATCCGTACTGGTCCGAGAGATCAGTCGTCCACTCGGCATCTCCCCGGATGATCCGAACACTTGAGGTAGCTACCTGTGAGGTAGTGGGCGGGTCATCGACCGGCCTCTGCGCGAGCAGATTACCGGCGAGCGCGGCGTCGCTGGAGGTGGCGAACCCGAGAATGCCACCGAACTGCTGGAGAGACGTCGCAACCATGGAAACCGTCGTGATGGAGACCTGATCGTCGCCGCCCAGCGTCAGCACCTCCTCCTGGTCTGCTCCCAGGAAGCGCTGGCGTTCGAGCACGACAGGAGTATCGGCGTTGAAGTACATGTAGAGGTCGTACTCTACGTCGGGAACGAGGTCGTTCTCGATGCCAGGGGGCAGAGTGCCGCCCCCTTCATCGGCCTCGGATGAGCACGCCACCCCGAGCATGATGAAGGACAGGATCGCAAGAGCTGTTGCGTATGTGCGCAAAGTTCCCTCCGCGACGTGTCCAGTCAGCGGCTATTTACATCGAATACGGATTCCAGCGTCCTTCGGACGCCTTGTTGTTGAAAGTCATTCGACCATCACCTTTCTCAGATCGGTGATCTGGTCCCTGAGCAGGGCGGCCTTCTCGAACTCCAGCGACCTGGCCGCCGTCTTCATTTGCGATTCGAGGTCCTTGATCAGCCGCAGGATGTCGTCCCGAGGCATGTCCGACGAGTCAACCGCGTAGGTCGCCTCGGTCTCGGCGATGGCCCTCACGCGCTCGGTGATGTCGTGGATGGTCTTCTGGATGGACTGAGGCGTGATGCCGTGCTCGCGATTGTAGACCTGCTGGATCTCGCGCCTGCGCTCGGTCTCGTCTATCGCACGCTTCATCGAGTCGGTAACACGGTCTGCGTACATTATGACATGGCCGTCAACGTGCCGGGCTGCGCGTCCGATGGTCTGCACCAGCGAGGTCGTGGACCTCAGGTAGCCCTCCTTGTCGGCGTCCAGTATGGCCACTAGGCTGACCTCGGGTAGGTCCAGCCCCTCCCTGAGCAGGTTGATCCCGACGATGACGTCATACACGCCCAGTCTCAGGTCGCGCAGTATCTCGCTGCGCTCGAGGGTGTCGATCTCGGAGTGGAGGTAGTGCGTGCGAATGCCCATCTCGCGCAGGTAGTCGGCGAGCTCCTCGGACATCCGCTTGGTCAGCGTCGTGACGATGCAGCGCTCGCCCCTGTCGACCCTCATCTTGATCTGGTACAGCAGGTCGTCGATCTGCCCGTCGGTGGGTTTGACGTCGATGACCGGATCGGTCAGGCCGGTGGGCCGGATTACCTGCTCCACCATCTGCTGCGAGTGCTCGAACTCGTACGGGCCGGGCGTGGCTGAGACGTACACGGCCTGGTTGACGAACTGCTCGAACTCGCCAAAGTTGAGCGGCCTGTTGTCCAGCGCAGACGGCAGCCGGAAGCCGTACTCGACCAGCACCTCCTTGCGCGAACGGTCGCCGTTGTACATGCCCCTGATCTGGGGCAGCGTCATGTGCGACTCGTCGATGAACAGCAGGTAGTCCTCGGGGAAGTAGTCCATCAGAGTGTAGGGCGTGCTGCCCGCCTCGCGAGTCGCCAGGTGGCGGGAGTAGTTCTCGACGCCCGCGCAGTAGCCCGTCTCGCGCATCATCTCTATGTCGTACCTGGTGCGCTGCTCCAGCCTCTGCGCCTCCAGCAGCTTGCCCCGCCGGTTGAGGAACTTGAGCTGGTCTTCCAGCTCCTCCTCGATGCTCCTGATGGCTTCCAGGAGCTTCTCCTGAGAGGTGACGAAGTGCTTGGCGGGATAGATGTCGATGTCGTTGCGCTCGGACAGCACCTCGCCGGTCAGCGGGTCGAGCTCGACAATGCGCTCGACCTCGTCGCCCCAGAACTCGATGCGCACGCCAATCGTCTCGTAGGCGGGCAGAATCTCGAGCGTGTCGCCGCGTATGCGGAACCGCCCACGGGCGAGGTCGAAGTCGTTGCGCTCGTACTGCATGTCGATGAGCTGCCTGGAGAGGCGACCCGGACTGCGTATCTCGCCCCGCTGCACGTGCGCCATGAAGCCCTGGTACTCCTCAGGGGAGCCGAGTCCAAAGATGCAGGATACCGACGCGACGATCAGCACGTCCCTGCGGGTCAGCAGCGCACGGGTGGCCGCGTGTCGGAGCTTGTCCAACTCCTCGTTGATGTCGGCGTCCTTCTCTATATAGAGGTCGGTGCGCGGGAGGTACGCCTCGGGCTGGTAGTAGTCGTAGTAGCTGACGAAGTACTCGACCGCGTTATCAGGGAAGAACTCCTTGAACTCGGTGGCGAGCTGCGCGGCGAGCGTCTTGTTGTGGGCAATGACAAGCGTCGGACGCTGCACCCTCTCGATGACGTTCGCCATTGTGAACGTCTTGCCGCTGCCGGTAACTCCCATCAGCGACTGGTGGACCATGTCGCGCTCGATGCCGTCGACGATCTCATCGACAGCCTGCGGCTGGTCGCCCGTCGGCTGGAAGTCGGACACTATCTGGAACTGGGGCAAGCTGAACTCCGGGCAAGTTTCTTAATGTGTCTATATATTGTACCGAATATTGTACCTGCGATTTAGAATCAGTCCAGTGGGGTTGGGGGCGTTGTTGTATGAACCGCGGTTTGTGCGTTGAGGCGTGCGGCTCCTGCCCACTGGGTTCCGGCCTCCGCCGGAACGACGAAGGGTCTCCAATCGAGCGAGACGGTCAGGTGGGGCTGGGAAATCAGGGGCATCCTATAATCAGACAAATCACAGTTCAGACAGTTGAGCGAGGACAGGGGATCTGAAACTGCTATACTCTTCTTGGAATGAATCGTGTGCTTGTCAGAGTTTGGCCTGTCGGACTTGCCGTCGTGATGGCGGTGCTGCCGTTTCTGGGGCCGGCCATCGACCACCACTTCGCTGAGCGGCAGCCGTATCACTCGCACTTCCTGGCCGACGAGGGTCACGAGCACAACTATGCCAGCCTTCACCTGCATGGCGGCGATCAGCTCGCTGAGGGCCTGCCCCGGACTGGATCCGGGGGCGGAATCGCGCTGTACAGCCTCGAGATCTTCTCGGCTGGCCCGTCCATGGCGATGCTTGCCGACTCGGAGCTTGAGAGCCGGCTGACTCCTGATCCCGATGCGGTGCTGACACTGCGAGCGCCCGAGTTCGCGGCGCTCAGGTCTGCGTCTATATCCCCCCTCGAGAGACCGCCTCGCGCCTAGCCTGTGGCCATTGTCTCTCTGGCTTTAGGTCCCTTCTCCCCAGGCGGGAGAAGGTTAGGATGAGGGGGAATCATTCACCCTCGCCTTGATCCTCTCCCGTCAAGGGAGAGGAAGGTCATTGGAGCCACTTTAGGACGTTCCTTTTGGACTGACGCCGGTGGGCGTCGTGTGTTGGGCACCCTGCATGAAATATGCGCTTACATTTGCAATCTTCGTGGCAGTCGTTGTCGCCGGACTGGCGGCTGCGGACTGGGTGAGCGCGCACGGCAGCGGCTTTCAACTCACCAAGCAGGCCCAGGCTGGGCCGTATGAGCTGCTGCTCGGTACAATACCCGACCCTCCGATTGTGGGCGAGGCGATCCTGATTCTCCAGGTGGCTGACCCGGACACGGGCGTCCGCGTACTCGACGCGGTCGTTACTGCCGCTCCCACGGGGTCGGACGGTCCGGGCGCTCCGCTGCGGTTCGGCCCGGACTCTTACGACCCGACGCTGTACGAGGCGCGAGCGGTCCTTGAGAACGACGGCCCGTGGGAGGTCACGATCACCGTGTCCGGTGAGGATGGCAGCGGCTCCGCACTGTTCACCTACGACGTGAAGCGCGCGAGCCCGATCGCAGGGATCATCACGCTCGCGACGCTGCTGGCGTTTGTGACCATTCTCGGACTGTCCATGCGAGCCTTCCTGAAACAGAGAGCGAGTGGCCGGAGTGGTGGACGAGGGTAGGAGAGGAGTGAGTGAAGAGGAGTGAGAAAAGAGAGCCGCCCTTACGCCCGATCCGGGGCAGGGTGGATCTCACTCCTCACTTCTACACTCTCGCTCCTGTAACAGGAGGTTGGTCTTGACCAGGACACTGATAGCAATATTGATAGCAACGGCGCTGGTTGCGATGGCTTCGACCGCCGTGTTCGCGCATGACGATGAAGAAGTGGGAGGCAACAAGATCGTCGTGGGGTTCCTCCATGAACCCGCGTACGAGGGCGAGAGAAACGCGGTGAGCATCCGCGTGACGAAGGAGGTATCAGGCGGACATGAAGAGGCGTCCGGCAGCATGGCCGGCATGGACATGTCACACGATACGGACGCCGTGGAGTCTGAAGTCCCGATCAGCGTGAGCCTCATGACGGACGTAGAGGACGACGGCGATGTAAACCTTCACATCATGACGGACGGCTGGACGTGGTCGACCGGCGGAGCCGACTACGTTGCCGGTGAGGGACACGCGCACATCTACGTGGACGGAGAGCTGCTCAGGATGGTGTACGAACCTGTCAACCACCTGGCCGGACTCGCCCCCGGTGAGCGGCAGATCCGCGTCGCGCTCAGCGCGAATAACCACGCCGACCTGACCTACAACGGCGAGCCTGTCGAGGCGACTGCGATGGTGACCGTGCCCGGGTCTGGCGGTATGGAGGAGGGTGGGCACCACGATGCCCAGGCCGTCGGGGTCGAGGGGCTGCAGAACACGCTGCTGGTGGAGGTGACGCACGTGCCGTCGAACGTCTCCAGGACGATGAACCTGAGACCCGCGTACGACGATCCCGGCCACTACGTGGCCGATCTCATCCCGACCTCTCCCGGTCACTACCGGTTCCGGTTCTTTGGAACGATCGAAGGTGAGCAGGTCGACCTGACCTTCGACTCCATGGCCGGAGGCGGCGACTTCGACGACGTGCAGCCTGCGACCGCGATACACTTCCCCGATGCGGTCGTGTCGGCGCGCGAGCTGGAGTCCGCGATGAGGGGCATGCAGACTACGGTCGGGGACATGCAGGCGACGGTGGGACAGATGCAGGCGGCGTCTCTGGATACGCACGATGAAGACGACGAACGCGACAGCGCGACGGCTACGATGGCGATAGTCGGCATCGTCCTGGGAGCGGGCGGCATCGCGTTCGGGGCCGTGTCGCTGGTGCTGGTTATACGAAGCAGAAAGTCGTAAGAAGAAGGAGAACAGATGTCAACCCGATTCAAGAGTCGTAGTCTCCACCTGAGATTGGGGCTGTGTCTTGTTGTGGCCCTGGCGATTGGTCTGGCCGCGGCCTGTGGCTCGGAGCCTGCTCCGCTCCCGCCGACTCCCACGGCCATTCCGGCGGCAGCGCCGACGGTGATTCCCCCGTCTCCCTCTGTTGAGCCGTCCACCGATCGTGGCATGGCTCCAAACTTCAGTCTGCCTTCAGCGGGAGGCAACGAGGTAGCTCTGTCGAGCCTGCTCGAAGACCACGAGGCTGTCGTCCTGGTGTTCTATCGCGGGTACTTCTGAGGGATATGTCGCGGCCAGCTCGGTGAGCTGGCAGAGTCATACCCCGAGTTCGAGAAGCGCGACGCGGCCCTGGTGGCGATAAGCACGGACAACGTCCTCGACTCCATGAATATGGCCAGCTTCATTGGAGCTGACCCCCAATCAGGGTATGGGATGGGGTTCCACATCCTCGCAGACGATGATGCCAGCGTGACCCGCGAGTACGGCGTCTTCGACCTGCACGCCGACGGCGTCGCGGCCCCCGCGACGTTCGTCCTGGACAAGCAGGGGGAGATCGTCGCCTACCACGTGTCCAGGGACGTCACAGACCGCCCGACGACTGAGAGCATCCTCCTGCAGCTGGACCAGATGGGACCTTGAGTGGTCTTGCTTATAACTCAGTCATTCCCGCGAAAGCGGGAATCCAGGGACTGGAGGTGTCCTTCGACAAGCTCAGGACGAACGAATTGTCGGTCTACATACACTTGTCAGCCAGGGGATTAGATACGGGGCCTCTGCCCAGATGACAATTCACCATTATAAATTCCCAATTCCAGGCTTCCTCCTTCTGGCCCTGCTTGTTCTCCTTGTGTCGCCTCCGGCGACCGTAGAGGCCCACGCCAACTACGTGGAGTCCGACCCGGCCGCCAACTCGGTGCTGGAGGACTCTCCTGAACGGGTCACGATCCGGTTCACTGAGCCGCTGGAGCCTGATCTCAGCGAGATCCAGGTATTCGACACGCAGGGCGTCCGCGTAGACGAAGGTGACAGCGCGGTGGACCTGTCCGATCCGCTCGTGATGTCGGTGTCGGTCAGGAGTCTTGCCGACGGCACGTACACGGTAGCGTGGAAGAACGTCTCCACGGTGGACGGCCACGGCAGGCGGGGCGCGTTCGTCTTCTCGGTGGGCGAGCCGATTTCGGCGGACGCCGCTGCCGTGGAGGTCGACCAGCCGCTGCTGCAGTCCCCGTCAGAGCCCGTCGTCCGGTGGCTGGTTCTGCTGGGAGTGCTGACGCTGGTCGGAGCGATCACGTTCCACCTGCTGGTGTCCCGTCCGGTGCTGGGTGGGATTGGCGAAGGCGTTCTCATACCGGCTCTCGCCGGCTCCCTTGTCCGGCTCGCGACCGTCGCGGTCGGCGTGTTCCTGGCTGCGTCAGTGGCGCAACTGGTCGTACAGGCGTCAGTGGTATTCGAGTCGTCGCTCCCTGGTGTCTTTGGCGGCCCCGTGTGGGACGTGCTGTTCGACACCGAGTGGGGACGGCTGTGGCTGTGGCGGGTCGCGCTCGGAGCCGCATCCGCGGCGGTAGTGATTACCGGCTGGCGCAGGGGCGACAACCTGGTGCTGGTCATAGTTGGCGCTGTGCTTGGCATCGCATCGCTGCTGGCGATCAGCCTCACCAGCCATGCGGCTGCGACCGTAAATGTCGAAGCGGCAGCTACTCTCAACGACTTTGTACACCTCATCGCCGTGGCCGTGTGGGTCGGGGGACTTTGCGGACTTGCCCTGGCCGTGCGGCTCATTCTGAAAGCACGTGAGGGGACCGAGCGGCGCGAGACACTCTCCGCTCTGATACGAAAATTCTCGCTGGTCGCCGGGCTCAGCGTCGCCGTGATCGTTCTGACGGGCTTCTACAGCGCGTGGGCGCAGGTGGTCACCGTGGAGGCCCTGCAGGTCCCGTACGGGAGGGTCCTCGGCGTCAAGGTGGCTGTCTTTGTGGCGCTGCTGCTGATCGCGGCTGCGAACCTGGTATGGGTGAGGCCGCGACTCCGGTCCGGCGGGACCGCGAGTACCTGGCTGAAGCGGCTGGTGGCGGCTGAGATCGTCATGGCGGCGATCGTGCTGCTGGCAGTCGGTTTCCTGACCTCGCTGGAGCCGGCGCGGCAGGTCGCCTCGCGAGAGGGTATCGGCATAGAGACCGGACTCAGCTTCGAGGAGGTGGCCGAGGGCACTCGCGTGACACTGGAAGTCGACCCCGGTCAGGTCGGTCCCAACACCATTCGCACATCGCTGGCAGATATGGCCGGCGCTCCGATCGCCAACGCGACCGACGTGAGGGTCAGGCTGTCGTACCTCGACGTGGACCTCGGTGAGACTCCCTACTCGGCCACGGAAGCGGCTCCAGGCGAGTTCGTGCTCGAGGACCAGCTCATCAGCCTCGCCGGAGCGTGGCAGGTGGAGGTGGAAGTCCAGCGTCCTGACGCCTTCGACACGCGCGCCGCGTTCAGGTTCGAGGTGGCCGGAGGCGGTGGAGGAAGCCTGGCAATTGCGCCGGAGGCCGACACGGGCAGGATGCTGCTGGGTATCGAGTTCGTGGTGCTGGGCTTCCTGTTCATGGGGGTCAGCATCCCGATCGGCGGCTGGTACTCGCGCAGTGGCGCGGGCGCGATGGTCGTTGGCGCGGTCGTCGTGATCGCAGGCGTCGCGCTGTTGTTCAGCACGCTCGCCGGTGGAGAGGGACTGCCTGAACGAAATCCGATCGCTCCGACACAGGAGTCCGTCACGCTTGGCAAGGGTCTGTACGAACAGCACTGCCAGCTGTGTCACGGCGTTGGGGGCAAGGGCGACGGCCCAGGAGGAGCGGGCCTGAATCCTCCACCGGCGGACCTGACGATCCACGTCCCGCTGCACCCGGACCGCTCGCTGTTCGAGTTCATCCGGGACGGCGTTCCCGGCACTGCGATGGTGCCCATGGCAGATAAGCTATCCGAGGAAGAAATATGGCACATCATCAACTACATCCAGACACTGGAGTAGTCGGCATCTGGATTAAAGCCAGGGATGTCCAGCCAACCGACAAGCCCCCTCTCCCTCAGGGAGCTTACAGGGAGGTATTTGCAAATCGTCATTCCGGCGAAGGCCGGAATCCAGAGGATGGAGGTGTCCTTCGACAAGCTCAGGACGAACGAATCGCTGTGAACAAGGCTGATTGCTACACCCGACACTGGAGGCTGGCACTGAAAATCCTGGCAGCCGTAACTGTCGGCGCACTTGCGCTGACCGTATCCCCCGTCGCGGCGCACGCCTTCGGCCAGCGCTATGACCTGCCGATACCGCTGAACTACTTCCTGGTCGGTGCTGTGGCGACGGTCTTCCTGTCGTTCGTGCTGATCGGGCTGTTCGTCCAGCGGCACCCTGAGAAGTTCAGCTACCCCCGCCTGGACATACTTCATCTCCCAGTTGTCGGGGCCGTGCTGTCGAACACGATAGCCGGCGCGGTTATCCGGGCTGTTTCGGTGCTGATATTCGTGCTGCTGCTGATCGTGGGCTTCTTCGGCACCGACCGCGCGGTCGAAAACCTGTCGCCCACGTTCATCTGGATCCTCTGGTGGGTCGGCATGGGGTACGTCGTCGCGCTGGTTGGCAACGTGTGGGTATTCATCAACCCCTGGAAGATCACCTTCGAGTGGTACCGCAAGCTAAGGGGACACGCCGACGAGCCAGAAGACCCGCCGTTCACCTATCCCGAAGGGCTGAACGTCTGGCCCGCGCTGCTGCTGTTCTTCCTGTTCGCGTGGGCCGAGAACGTCTACACCGGCGCGTTCAGGCCGTTCACGCTGTCGGTGCTGGTGCTGCTGTACTCCATCGTCATGTGGGTTGGGATGGCGGCGTTCGGCAAGCACGTCTGGCTCAGGAACGGTGAGGCGTTCACCGTGCTGTTCGGGTTCTTCTCCCGCTTCTCCCCGACGGAGCTGAGGGTAACGAACCGGGAGGTGTGCGGCGACTGCGACTCAGAGTGCCAGCAGGAGCCCGAGTGCGTGGACTGCTACGACTGCTACGAGTACGCTGCGCCCAGGGACAGGCAGCTCAACCTGAGGCCGTTCGCCGTGGGACTGGCGTTGCAGAATCACGTGTCGGTAGCGACCGCCGCGTTCGTCGTCCTCGCGCTGGCCACGGTCAGCTTCGACGGCTTCCAGGACACGGAGACCTGGGTGAACATTCGCACCAACATGCTGTCGTTCGCGACGTCGGACGTGGTCGACACGGTCGCCCTCGTCCTCGCTCCGGCGCTGTTCGCCGTCGTCTATCTGGCGTTCGCCTGGGGTATCAAGACGCTGTCTCGTGAGGAGTCAGGGGTGATCGAGGTGGCGAGCGCGTACGTGTTCTCGCTCGTGCCGATCGCGCTTGCGTACAACCTCGCCCACTTCATTACGCTGCTGTTGATCCAGGGACAGCTGGTAATCCCACTGGCGTCGGACCCGTTCGGGTTCGGGTGGAACATATTCGGCACGGCGGACTACAGGCTCAACCTGGAGATCATCAGCGCGAAGGCCGTGTGGTTCATCAGCCTGATCGCCATCGTGCTGGGTCACGTGATCTCAGTGTACCTAGCGCACGTGATATCGCTGCGGCGCGCGTCGAACTCGTCGGACGCGCTCAGGGGCCAGGTCCCGATGCTGGCCCTGATGATCGTCTACACCGCCACCAGCCTCTGGATTATCGCCCAGCCAATAGTGGGGTAATCTCAGGACGGTCGCGTTTGGAGTCAGGGCCTCCTCGAAATGTCCCCTCGCTCTTGGGGAGAGGATGGGGTGAGGACGAACAGGCTGATTCAGGTCACAGTACGCTGACCATAGTCGCAGTTGTCTCGCGTCCTCACGACAATTAGACTCTCAGCATGGATAGCGTAACGCTCAAGGACTTTCGTTGCTTCCGAGGTGAGCAGACGGCGCGGATGGCGCCGCTGACGCTGCTCGTCGGCGAGAACAGCACCGGGAAGACATCGTTCCTCGCGATCCTGCGCGCGCTGTGGGAAGTGGCGGTCAACGAAGTGGTCCCGGATTTTCGTAGGGAGCCCTACGACCTCGGAGCATTCAGCGAAATCGTCTACAACGACAGCAGCCGTGGTGAGCAGCCCGATTCATTCCAGGCGGGGTTTCGCGATTCCGGCTTAGAGGATTCCAACGAGGCGGTGTCGTTCCGTTTCACCTTTCAAAACGTTGACGGAGTCCCATTTCCAGTATCGAGATGTATGCTAGCAAATGGCACGTCGCTCCACGTCACCGTTCAACCAGATTACAAGGTGGCACTTCGTGTCGGCCTTGAAGAACGTAGCTGGAAGGATGTTACAGAGCCTGTAGGATCTGCTTTTAGGCGTGAAGGGCTAGTGCCTTTCGACAATGCGATGGTACGTGTGTTGGGTTCAATCGGACCGAGCCGATCACCTGTCTCTTCAGTCAGAGAAGCAGCCGAGTCCTACGCAGGATCTTCGCTCGATGAAGGGGATATAGAACGAGTCGCTGAATTACGTGAGCACTTAACTTCTTGGCAGTTTCATAAGCAGACGCCATTTGCCGGCGCACCAGTGCGTTCGAAACCACGGCGCACCTACGACCCATCGCGCCCCATCACTGATCCAGAAGGAGAGTACATACCCTCTTATCTGTCTATGATGTCGCGCCGTGAGCCGAACATATGGAGTAAGTTGAAGGAGAGACTTGAAAAGTTCGGGTCTGAATCAGGCCTTTTTGATGAAGTTTCGATCGAATCCTTCGGAAGAACGGATGATGCAACTCCCTTCCAGATTCAGATTCGCAAGTTTGGTGGGAAGCTCAAGGGCAACCGCAGGAACCTGATTGATGTTGGCTACGGTGTCAGTCAGGCTCTGCCAATTATCACTGAACTGTTACGCCCAAATGCCGCGCCGATGTTCCTACTACAGCAGCCCGAAGTACACCTGCACCCCAGCGCACAGGCTGCCCTCGGAAGTCTGTTCTGCTCCATAGCCGGACCTGACCGGCAGTTGGTGGTCGAAACACACAGCGACTACATCGTCAATCGCGTGCGGATGGACGTGCGGGACGGGAAGACTGATCTCAAGCCCGAAGATATCTCTGTGCTCTACTTCGAGCGCGGCGAGTCGGACGTGAAGATTCACTCGATTCGGATGGATGACCTTGGCAACGTCTTGGATGCTCCTGATAGCTACGGCGCATTCTTCATGGAAGAGACTAGGCGGTCAATCGGCATTTAGATGTGTGTGATCGTCGATGCTAATGTCGGGCACGAAGTATTCGGCCCCAGTCAGTCGGAAGCTGGCGCATTCCTGCTGAATCAGATACGCCCGGATAGGAAGCAACTCGTTGTGGGAGGCGAGCTTCTGAGGGAGCTAACCCAAAACCACAGCTTTGTGACATGGCTTGGCGACGCTCAGGAGTTCGGCCTCGCTCGGCAAGTTCGTGACGATCAGGTCGACGCCGAAACTGAGACACTCCAGTCTCAGGGCATCTGCCGTTCTAACGACGAACACGTTATCGCGTTGGCCAGGGTCAGCGGTGCGAGGCTGCTCTTCACAAACGACAATGCTCTGCAGGACGACTTCCGGGACCGGCGGATCGTCGGTGGTACACAAGGACGGATCTACACGACACAGCTAAGCGGGAGTGTCAGCAGAACGCACAGAGATCTGCTAAGTCGGCGCGATCTTTGCGACGGATAGGACCCGAATTGCCCTGTCTCGCGTTGACCGTCTGTTAATAACGCGCTTATAATCCCCGTGCGGTCTTCGGCCCACGCGGTGTTGTGCCTGCGCGGGTCGCTTATATGTCCAGCCTTAAGCTGGTGGCAGCGGATCGAGGGAGTGTTGTCCCATCAGTCCTGATAGCCTGCACCCCGGACTTAGTTCGGGACACGCGCTGCGAACAGAGCCTCCTGTGGCTGCGGCCCAGTCGCTCTTAGACGCAGACACCGCACGTGAAGCCTGCGGTGTGGTGGGAGTTTATCACCCCGGCCAGGACGTATCCCGCGTCGCTTTCTTCGGCATCTATGCGCTGCAGCACCGTGGACAGGAGAGTGCCGGCATCGCGTCGGCTGACGGTCACCGCGTCCACAACCGTACCTCCATGGGTCTCATCGGCCAGAGCTTCGCCGAAGACGATCTCGTTGATCTCCCCGGCCACATCTCCATCGCCCACACGCGCTACTCCACGACCGGCTCCAACCGCATCGTCAACGCGCAGCCTGTCATGGCTCGCGGCCCGGGCCTGGAACTGGCGCTGGGTCACAACGGCAACGTCATCAACGCCATGGAGCTGCGACAGGATCTGGAGGAGCAGGGGTTCCGCTTCGACGGCACCAGCGACACCGAGATCATCGCCAACCTGCTCGCAAACGCGCCCGCCCAGGACTGGGAGGGCCGCATCTCGTACCTGATGCGAAAACTGAAGGGCGCGTACTCGCTGACGGTGCTCACCAAGAGCGAACTGATCGGCATCCGCGACCCGCTGGGCGTCAGGCCGCTGTGCCTCGGACGACTCGGCGACGGATGGGTGCTCGCATCCGAGTCATGCGCTCTCGACCACGTTGGAGCCGACTACATCCGCGACATCGAGCCAGGCGAGGCCGTGTTGATCGATGAGTCCGGTCTCAGGACGGTCAGACATCCCGCCTCGAACGGCAGACGAGCAAGCTGCGTCTTCGAGAACATCTACTTCTCCAGGCCGGACAGCGTACTCGACGGCAGACTGGTCTACAGTGACCGGATGCGGATGGGCGCGGAGCTGGCCAGGGAACACCCCGTCGACGCCGACATGGTGATCGGCGTGCCCGACTCTGCCACCGCCGCCGCCGTCGGCTATGCACAGGAGACGGGTATTCCGTACGGCGAGGGGCTGGTCAAGAACCGCTACGTCGGCCGTACCTTCATCGAGCCGACCCAGTACTTCCGCGACCTCGGTGTCAGGCGCAAGCTCAATCCTCTGCCCGAGATCATTCGCGGCAAGCGTCTCGTTGTCGTGGACGACAGCATCGTTCGCGGCACCACGACTCCGCACGTGGTCAAGCTACTGCGCAGGGGAGGCGCGTCGGAGATACACCTGCGGATAACTGCGCCGCCGATCGTGTCAACCTGCCACTTCGGCGTGGATATGGCCACCAAGAAGGAGCTGATCGCCGCCAATATGGCCGTCGAGGAGATCCGTGAGCTGGTGGGAGCCGACTCCCTGGGATACCTGAGCGTCGAGGGACTGTCGCGGGCCATCGAAGACGAGGGGAGCAGCTACTGCATGGGGTGCTTCACCAGCCAGTATCCGATCCCCGTCCAACTGGAGATGGACAAGCTGGTGATGGAGGCTCAAGGGTTCGTCCCAGGTGGGGCAGACTAATCTGCCCGCGCCTCTGAACAAACTCGCGCTTGGTGTGCTGGCCTCGCACGGAGGCACCAACCTCCAGGCAATCATTGACTCGTGCCGCAGCGGCGCATTAGATGCCGATGTGCGCGTGGTGATCTCGAACAACTCCCGCGCAATGGCGCTGGAACGCGCGAGAAGAGCGGGCATACCCACGGCCCACCTCAGCAGCGCAACCCACCCCGACCCCACTAGCCTCGACGAGGCGATTGCCGAGACCCTTCAGCGACACGGCGTACAGGTGGTCGCCCTCGCCGGGTACATGAAGATGCTCGGCCCGCGCACGCTCGACGCGTACCGCAACCGCATTCTCAACGTGCATCCCGCGCTGCTGCCGAAGTTCGGAGGGCAGGGCATGTACGGGGAGCGCGTACACATGGCCGTTCTGGCGTCGGGCGACAGCGTCTCGGGCGTCACCGTGCACCTCGTAGACGAGGATTACGACCGCGGCCCGGTCGTCGCGCAGACGGAGGTGCCGGTGCTTCCCGACGACACGCCTGACACGCTGGCTGCCCGCGTGCTGGAGCAGGAGCACGTCCTCTACCCCGAAACGATCCAGCGCATCGCCACCGGAGAGGTGGACCTCTTCGCACTGGTGAAACTCAGACAGTAGGGGCGGGTTTCAAACCCGTCCCTACCAACAGGAACTTCCATGACTGAACAGACTTATAGGCAGGCAGGCGTAGACCTCGAGGCGTCGCAGGATGTGAAGCGTCGCATCGGCTCCGTTGTCAGACGCACTCATGGACC
This sequence comes from Dehalococcoidia bacterium, assembly GCA_965116415.1. Lineage (GTDB taxonomy): Bacteria > Chloroflexota > Dehalococcoidia > Lucifugimonadales > UBA1123 > VXRN01. The sequence goes on along the minus strand of OZ220693.1, from coordinate 1,997,195 downwards.
GGAGGTGCTGGGTGGAGTCGGCGCGTTCGGAGCGATGTACTCGTTCTCCGGCTACACAGACCCCGTGCTCGTCACAAGCACAGACCCGGTCGGTACCAAGCTGAAGCTGGCGGTTATGACCGGTCGCTTCGAAGGAATCGGCGAGGACCTGGTCAACGCCTGCATCAACGACGTGATCGTCTGCGGAGCGAAACCGATCCTGTTCCTGGACTACATCAACATGAGCAGGCTCAGGCCCGACGTGGTGCTGACGCTGGTCGAGGGGATGGCGCGGGCGTGCGAGGAGGTCGGCTGTGCGCTGATTGGCGGCGAGACTGCGGAGATGCCCGGAATCTTCGCCGGGGACAACTTCGACGTGTCCGGCTTCGTGCTCGGCGTGGTCGAGCGCTCTGACATGATCGACACTTCGCAGATCAGGGCAGGGGACGCGCTCATAGGCGTGCCGTCCAACGGTCTGCACACCAACGGCTACTCACTGGTCCGGCACGTATACGGACTGGACTCCGACCCGGCGCCACTCTCAGAGCACCGGGCCGAGCTGGGTGAGACGCTCGGAGACGCACTGCTCAGGCCGCATCCGCCCTACTTCAGCCAGCTTGAGCCCGTGTTCGGGATGGTCAACGGCATCGCGCACATCACGGGCGGAGGGCTGATCGAGAACGTCCCCAGAATGCTGCCCGACGGAGTGTCGGCGAGCTTCGACACGTCCTCGTGGCCCGTGCCGTCGATCTTCATACAGATTCAGGAAGACGGCGGCATCTCACGAGACGAGATGTACCGCGTGTTCAACATGGGCCTGGGCATGGTGCTGACCTGCGATCGCAGCCGGGTAGCCGACGTTCTTGCCCACGTTCCCGGCGCGCTGGAGGTGGGGGAGGTCACTCCCGACACCGGCGAGGGGCGTGTTATTCTTTAGTATCACGTGCTGCGTAAATTGAGGCCGACTTCATCGAAAGGCAGATGACAATGCAAACTAGGGAGAAGCCCCCCGTTGTCGTTCAACCGGAAGTTGAGCACTTGATGAAGGGGGACATGCTGAAGGTCCGTGACCTGATGCTGGATCGGGCAGTTGCTCTCTCTGAGTCTCATGGCATCCCCATCGTTCGAATCATGATTCGTTCCCGTGTGTGGACTGAGGACGATTGCGAGGATAAGGACGTTGTTTTCGAGATCGATGTCGACACTCAGGACGATGACCGGGCTTCGCGTTACTGGGAGGCCGTCTCGGATGCAATGACTCCAGAAGCAGTGCCGAAGAAACTACGCGGACTGATGGACAACACTTGGGTCCTGCTCTATTGGTAACCGCACGAGGCTTCGATCCGCTGGAGTTTGTTAGAGTAGCGGATCTGCTTGTGTCTCGCCACACCTCAGAAGCGAGTCTCAGGACCGCAGTTGACAGGCTCTACTACGCTGCCTTCCTCTCAGCAAGAGAGTTCTTCGGAGTTGCAGGACGGACCCGTATCCACCAGCGTGTGATAGGCGAACTTCGCACGCACGACAGGATGGCGGCGCAACAGTTGGAAACATTGCGCAACATTCGAGTTGTTGCAGACTACGACCTCGAAGTTCAAGACCCTCTGAGAAATGACTGGCAGCGCAACTACCAGATAGCCCGCAGACTCGCGAATTTCGTACTCGAAAGGCTCCGATGAAAGCTCTACTCAGCGTTTATGACAAGATCGGACTGGCCGACCTCGCAAGGGCGCTCAACGACGCCGGCTGCGAGCTCGTCAGCACTGGCGGCACCGCCGCGACCCTCAGCGACGCCGGACTGCCGGTGACGCAGGTCGCCGACCTCACAGGCTCGCCGGAGATACTCGACGGCAGGGTCAAGACGCTCCACCCGACGGTCCATGGTGGCATACTTGCCCGCCGAGATGTCGAGTCGCACCAGGCTGAGCTGGACTCGCACGGCATCGGGACCATCGACGCGGTGGTCGGCAACCTGTACCCGTTCGTCGAGACCGTGAGCGCAGATGGCGTCACTCTCCAGGACGCGCTGGAGAACATCGACATCGGCGGCCCCACGATGATCCGTGCGGCCGCCAAGAATTTTCCGTCGGTGATCGTCCTGGTTGACCCCGGCGACTACGGCTGGGTATCCGAGCGCATCGCTGAGCGCGGTCTGACCGAGTCCGCCTTCAGCATGGATGAACGCCGCGAGCTCGCGCGCAAGGCGTTCCAGCATGTCGCGTTATACGACACGGCTGTCGCCAGGTACCTGACCGGGGAGACCGACAGCACGTCGTGGCCTGAGCTGACGTTTGGATACGACCGCGTAGCAGACCTCCGCTACGGTGAGAACCCGCACCAGAAGGCGACACTCTATGCCTCGGCCCTGTCGTCCGGCGGCATCGTGACGGCGGAGAAACTTCACGGCATCGACATGTCCTACACGAACTACCTGGACGCCGACGCCGCATGGCGAGTCGTCTCCGACTTCTCCGAGCCCGCCGTGGCGGTTGTCAAGCACACGAACCCCTGCGGCTTAGCCGTCCATCAAGACCAGCCGACCGCGTACAAGCGCGCGTTCGAGGGCGACCCGGTCTCGGCGTATGGCGGCATAGTTGGATTCAACCGTCCGGTGACCAGGGCGACAGCCGACGCGATGCGCGGCGTGCTGTACGACATAATCGTCGCGCCCGGCTACGAAGAGGACGCGCTGGCGGTGCTAAGACGCCGACGTCGGACGCGCATACTCCGGATCGACCCTGAGAAGGGCCACGCCACGCACCTCGACCTGAGACTCGTCACCGGTGGGGCGCTGGTGCAGGCGGCTGACCATATAGAAGAGGACCCCTCTGCATGGCAGGTGGTCACCGAGCTTGCTCCGACCGACGATCAGCTCCGCGACCTCGCCTTCGCCTGGAGGGCGGCGAAGCACATAAAGTCCAACACCATCGTGCTCGCGAAAGACGGCACGCTCGTCGGCATGGGCGCCGGACAGCCGAACCGTGTAACGAGCGTCCATCTCGCGCTGCGCATAGCCGGCGACAAGGCCAGGGGCTATGTGCTGGCCTCGGACGCATTCTTCCCGTTCCCGGACAATATCGTGATGGCAGCGGAGGGAGGCGTATCCGCGATAGCCCAGCCCGGCGGCTCCATACGCGACGACGAGTGCATCGCGGCCGCGAACGAGCTGGGCATCGCGATGGTCACCACCGGCACCCGCCACTTCAGGCACTAGCAGGGCGCGCCCTGCACCCGTAAAGGGGCGGGTAGCGAACTCTCCGTACGCGTCTCATTGAACAGCGACCAGAAGGCCATGACCTCCCTAGATGTTGTAATCCCCGGACTTAACGAAGAGAGGATCCTGGCGGACACCGTCGGTACCCTCTCTGAGTTCATGACCTCGAACATGGCCGACTACGACTGGCGAGTCGTCATCGCCGACAACGGCTCCACCGACGCCACGCAGGACATCGGACTCCGGCTCGCCGAGCAGTCAAGCAGAGTGCAGTACCTGCGTCTGGAGCAACGCGGAAGAGGCCGCGCGCTCAAGCACGCCTGGACGCAGAGCGATGCCGACGTGATGGCGTACATGGACATGGATCTCGCGACTGACCTCGCCTCGCTTCCAACTATGGCGGCCGCCATCGCCCGCGACGGCTACGACGTCGCCTTCGGCTCGCGTCTGAGGAGGGGCGCAGAGGTCATCGGCCGCTCGCCCAAGCGCGAGTTCATATCACGCTGCTACAGCCTCATCTTCAGGAGCATGTTCCTGACCGGGTTCGTCGACGCCCAGTGCGGGTTCAAGGCGGTGAGTCGCCGCGTCGTGGAGCAGGTGCTGCCCCTCGTCCAGGACACCGGGTGGTTCTTCGATACCGAGCTCCTCATCCTGTGCGAGAAGAACGGCTACCGCGTGCGCGAAATCCCCGTGCGCTGGGTGGATGACCCCGACAGCAGGGTGAAGATCGTCAGCACTGCCATAGAGGACATGAAGGGGCTGCTGAGGCTGCGATTCGGAGGTCTGCGACAGTCGCGAAAAGTCCTGCGCCGTCACTCCGACGAAGGAACGTCATCCCGTACTACGATACGGGACCGGAATCGGAAGAGCGACTAGCCTCAATGCGCGCGTTCGTCTGGCTTCTCGGGTTCGTCGCTTTGCTTTGGCTGATCGCCGTTGCCCAGTGGGCGGGGCTCGATCTCCGACAGTTCGGAGTCACCCCGCGCGACACGTCGAGCCTGCTGGGAATACCCCTTCACATATTCGTGCACGACGGCTTCTGGCACCTGCTGTCCAACACCGGCCCGCTGGTCGTGCTGGGCGGCCTCGTGGGCATGAGAGGCGCAGGGGTGCTGCTGGCGGTCTCGGTGTTCATCGCGGTGTTCGCGGGCGCGGGAGTCTGGCTGGCGGGCCGTGACGGGGTCCACATCGGAGCGAGTGGCCTGGTGTTCGGCTACTTCGGCTACCTGGTAGCGCGAGGATTCGTCGAGCGGAGCCTCATGTCGCTCCTGATAGCCGTGGCCGTTGCCGTCTTCTACGGAGGACTGATCTTCGGCCTGCTGCCGGTCGACCGATTCGTCTCGTGGGAGGGCCACCTGTTCGGCCTCATCGGAGGAGTCCTCCTGGCCTGGGTCAGCGGCCGCGACAGGGAGTGATGGGTGGGCGGTCTTGACTTGCCCGAGTCACTTCATTCAACCAACGTCGACACACTTAACTCAGAAGCCACCACCCGCCAGAGCCCGCCCCACCGCAGTGGTACAATGTGCCCAGTTGGCGAAAACTCACCACCAATCGCTGAGAGGTCCGTGATGACCAGCAAGACCAGCATACTCACGGGAAGCGGCAGAGAGACCTTCCCGGACTTTCCACCCAGGGACGATATGCAGAACTGGCGCTATCTCTACGACACCTCTATTGTCACTGCCCTGACACTGCATCTTGCCTACCTGCCCGATGCCATCGTGGCCAGCGAGGTGCCTGTCGGCCCCACTGTGTCCGACAGGGCCGACGTTCGTATCCCGGACCTTCTGGTGTCGCTGCGGTGCAACCGTGGACTCCTCGAGGCGCAGCGAGGCTACTCGATAGAGAGCCAGGGCAGGCCGCCGGACTTCGTGTTGGAGGTCGCGTCCCCAACGACCGGGCGGAACGACTACACGGACAAGCGACTCAAGTACGAAGAGTACGGCATCGCAGAATACTGGCGCTTCGATCCGAGTGGTGGAACGTACTACGACGCTGCCCTGGCGGGAGACCGTTTGGTTGAAGGACAGTATCAGCCCATAGAGATCGAGCGTGTGTCAGAAGGTCGCTGGCGCGGATACAGTAATGCTCTCGGTCTTTACGTGTGCTGGGAGGACGGCTTCCTCAGGTTCTACAATCCAGAGACTGAGGACTATCTGCGCAGCCACCAGGAGGCTGAGGCGCAGATACGTGAGCGCGATGCCCGGATTGGTGAGCTGGAGGAGGAACTCCGGAGGCTGCGCGGAGAGTAACTACTCCAGGCCTTTCCCCGTGAACGTTCGGGACAGCTTGCTGTCCTTTTGACTGTGCGCTGCGACCGAGTTGACTCTCCAGGGACTGCAATCACGCGAATACGGGAGGACGACACCATGACAGAGCAGTCCGGTCCAATTGGAGCGCTGACTCACATTGGCATAGACGTTGCCGACCTTGACCGGGCGGAGGCGTTCTATTCGGCATTGCTCGGGGTAGAGCGGGACTGGGCGTTTGATCAGTATCGCGCCCTGAAGCCCCTGCCGAGTGGGCTGGTCGTCTATTTCCAGCAGGTCAGCGATGAGAAGACCAGCAAGACCCGTGTACACATGGACGTGACGGTGCCGGACGTTGCGACCGCGATGAAGAGAGTCGAAGCCATCGGCGGAAGGGTGCTCAGGGACTTCATCGAGCCGGATGAGGGACTCGCCGTGGTCGCCGACCCCGACGGCAACGAGTTCTGCCTGATCCCTCCACAGGTGTAGCCTGCGCGCCCAGGGAGTCATTCCTAAGCCGGGCTCTGACTGCCCCTTAATGGGCCACCAACCCCCGCTGACTGTCATCACTGTCTGAATGGGAATGGCGTCACACCAACGCCCCGTTCAGACGAAACCTTGATTGCCTTCACTTAGTTCGAATACAATGATCAGCCGCTCAAGTGTGATAGTCAGTATCACTTTAGTTACCGACATCATGCTTTACTGGTGGACTGCCGGACAGCACTCCCAGTGTGTCATAGTGGTGCGCTCTGTGCCTCGGTCCGGGCTGGATACGGCGGATACAGCAGATGGGTTATGTGCAAGACTTCCCCAGGCAGGGGTAACGCGAGCGCTCCCCGGTCGTCCATTGCGAGCGCGTTATTCGACAGCCCGTCATGCGACATTTTAGTGATATTAACTATCAAGAAAATGAAAGGAATCCACAGACAATGACCACCAAGATGATGCACAGGGTTGTCGTCCCGTGCATTGCAATATCGTTACTATTCCTGATCATCGCGGCCTGCGGCGAGACCGAAACCGAGCCTGCTGCTCCAGCGTCCGAGCCGGCGGCCGTGGTCGCAACCCAGCAGCCTGCTGCTGCCGCTCCCGCCGTGGCTACGCCAACAGCCGTAACCCAGGCAGCGGTTCCCATGAGTGAGTCTGGCCCAGCCAAGATCACGATAGCCGCTCCGTTCGCGCCGTCGAACAACGGCGCTATCGAGACGGACGACTCCTTCCTTCTGTCGCGAATGGGCATAACCGAAACATTGATCAGGATCGACTTCGATGGGCAGGTAAAGCCGTACCTGGCGCAGTCCTGGAGCCTGCGGGATGACAGCGCATGGGAGTTCGAGCTTCGTGAAGACGTGCGCTTCCATGACGGCGCGCCCTTCACCGGCCAGTCAGTCGTAGAGGCGCTAAGCTACCTGCACGGCGTTCCGAATCCGCCCAGGGGGTTCACGTCGGACACCCTGGAGAGCGTGGAAGCAGTGGAGTCGCACACGGTGGTCATCAGGAGCGGCACTCTAGACGTGCTGCTTCCCACCAGGCTTGCCGGCCCGACCACGGCGATACTGGCAGATGGCGCGTACGATAGCCGCGGCGACAGCCCTCCGAGTCCCATCAGTGCGGGTACGGGACCCTTCGTAGTTGAAGACAAGATCTCAATCGAGAGTCTCGCCGTCGCCAGGAACGAGGACTACTGGAACGGGGCATCGGCCATCGACGAAGGGGAGGTCCTGTACGTCTCCGACGGACTGGTAAGGTCCGCGATGCTCGAAACGGGCGAAGCCGACTTCGTGCGTCACCTCCCGGTCTCACAGCTTCCTCTCTTCGAGGACAGCACTGAGTTCGTAGTGCACAGGGACCAGCAGCCGCGAACGGTAACCCTCTACATCAACAACAGGAAGGGGCCGTTCTCAGACGTTAATGTCCGAAAGGCCGCGCAGCACGCGGTCGACCGGCAGGCCATCGTGGACTCGGTGCTCGAGGGTGTTGGCGAGCCTGCAGTCGGTCCGTTCGCCCCGGCAGAGGCGTGGGTGAACTCCGGTCTCGCCCCGTACGAATTCGACCCGCAGGCCTCGAAGGACCTGCTAGCTGAGGCCGGATACGGGGAGGGCGAGCTGAAGGTGTCCATCTGGACATACCCCAGCCGCGCGGAGTTCCCGGCGATGTCCGTAGCCATTCACGAGATGCTGAACGAAGGCGGATTCAACGCAGAGATCAGGCTCGCGCCGTATGGCGCGCTGGTGGACGACGTGTTCGCTGGCAACTTCGACATGTTCCTGGTGTCCAGGGGACACCTCATCGACGCGTACGACCCGGAGGGGTTCTTCACCTCGGACTACTCCTGCGAGTCCATGGACGTCAGTAACTACAGCAACTACTGCAACCCCGAGGTGGACGCGCTGCTCGAACAGGCACGCCCTCTTAGCGACTCACAGGCCCGGTACGAAATCTATCGTGAGATACAGGACATACTCTACGAGGAGGCTGCCACGGTCTTCATCAACTACACCGACCAGGTCTTCGCGTACGGCAACCACGTGCGCAACTGGCAGCCGCACCTTCTGGAGTACTACATGTTGACGCCTTGGTTGGACATCGCGCAGTAGATAACGGAGGCAACTTCAGATGAAGGGGAGGGGAGAACTGTGTACAGGCTGATCCTACGTCGCTTGCTTCTCCTTCCCCTCATCGGAGCGGTCGTCTCGTTCCTGATCTTTCTGACACCCCTGATAAGCGGGATCGATCCGGCGACGGCGGTGCTGCAGGCCCAGGTGCTGGACAGGCAGCCAACGCCTGAGGCGGTCGAGCGTCTGAAGAGCGAACTCGGTCTTGAACGCCCGCTCCTGGTCCAGTACGGCGCATGGCTCTGGAGGGTAGCCCAGGGGGACATGGGCCGGTCGTTCATGGGGCGAGTCCCCGTCAGCGAGAGGGTGTTCGACGGCCTGAAGGTCTCGGCCATTCTGAGTGTCGTTACCCTCGCCATTTCGCTCGGAATCGCGCTGCCCGTCGGGATAGTGGCGGCCATGAAACCCGGGACGCTCCTGGACATGCTCGTTTCCGTGGTCTCACAGACGGGAGTGGTGATTCCGTCGTACCTGCTGGGACCCGCTCTAATCCTGGTATTTGGCGTTCAGCTCGGCTGGCTTCCCTCAGCAGGGTGGCGAGGGCCTGAGTACCTGGTCCTGCCCGCCCTTACGCTCGCTGCTGCCCCAACTGCTTTCTTCGCCCATGTGGTGCGTGCGTCGATGCTTGAAGCGCTCTCCATGGAGTACATGCGAACGGCAAGGGCGAAAGGGCTGGGAGAAGGCCTGCTGGTTCGGAGACACGCCCTGAGAAACGCGCTGATTCCGGTCGTTACGGTCTCGAGCATGTGGCTGGCGGGTCTGATCGGTGGAGCGCTGATAGTGGAGGTCATCTTCTCAGTGCCCGGTATCGGCAGGGTGCTGTTCGACGCCATCAATGTCAGCGACCTGCCGCTGATCCAGGCGAGCCTGATGATGATCGTCGTAATCGCTGTCGTCATCAATACAGCCACGGACGTCATCTACGTCGTCTTGAACCCGGCAATACGGCTCCAGGCCCCCAGACGATAGGTGAGCCCCATGCGCGTGAGGATACTCGAGAGAACACCTTTCAAGGCGATGACGCGCGCTATGGCCACGTTGCGGATGCGTCGTAGGTCAATGTCGTTGCTCCTGCCACTGGCGACCCTGGTCATCATAGGCGTCGTTGCGGTCTTCGCACCCGTACTGATTGCGTACCCGCCGAACGAGCAGGTCCTATCCGACAGGCTGGAGCTTCCAGGTGCGAGTCATCCGCTGGGCACAGACCATCTCGGCAGGGACGTGCTGTCGCGCTTGCTCATGGGAAGCCGGTTCTCGCTGACCATAACCACGGTTTCGGTGCTGATCTCGGGCATATTCGGCACGCTGGTGGGGGCCATGTCCGGCAGGGCGGGCGGCCTTGTGGACGAGGTGGTCATGCGCGTGGTGGACGTCGTGCTCGTCTTCCCGGAGCTCGTCGTGGCATTTGCGCTCGCGTCGCTTCTCAAGCCGAGCTTCGCGACCATCGTCCTCGCGGTGACGATCTTTGCCTGGACGCCCTATGCCCGTCTCGCCAGGGCGATTACCCTGGAGGTCAACACACGCGAGTTCATGGAAGCGGCGACCGCGCTGGGTTCCACGCCCACCTTCATACTCAGGCGGCACGTGCTCCCGAACATCATGGGGCCTATACTTGCGATGGGATTTCTCCGGTTCGGACAGATGCTGATAGCGATCGCCGGCCTCTCGTACCTTGGAGTTGGCGCCCAGCCTCCGACACCGGACTGGGGCGCGATGCTGGCAGAGGCCCAGCCGTACATGCGCCGCGTGCCGTCGCTCACGCTGATTCCGGGAGCGGCCATCTTCGTGACGGCCCTGAGCGTAACCCTGCTGGGACAGAGCCTCATGCTTCGTACCCAGCTGCGCGCCTAGTCGTGAACCTTTGCAAAGCTCCCTCTCCCTCAGGGCTGAAAAGGGGTAGATAAACCGACAATTCGTTCGTCCTGAGCTTGTCGAAGGACATTTCCACCCTTGATTCCGGCCTTCGCCAGAATGACGAAGGGGTTCCCCGTTAACTAACTCAACTCCCTTAGGAGGTAATGACAATGACATCAGTGAATGAAGCCTGGCGCGAGCAGGTACTGAAATTTGACCGTGAGATGGAGGTGAGGCGTGGAGGCGGGCACGGACATGGACACGGCCGTCCCCCTGTGTACGCCTCCAGGCCCTTGGACCCGTACCGTACCGACGACCCGGTGGCCAACGGGCTGTTCGAGTTCGTCGGGAAGGACACTGAGGTGCTGGACGTTGGTGGGGGCGCCGGCCGCCTGGCCCTGCCGCTGGCGACGCGGGCCAGGCACGTGACGGTTATCGATCCGTCCGAGGACTCAGTGGAGCTTCTGAAAACCCGCATGACGGAGGCCGGTCTGACCAACGTCACGGTCATCAACGAACCCTGGGAAGATGCCGATGTACCGTCGGCAGACATGGTGCTCTGCTCACTGGTACTTCACCACCAGCTCGAGGCCGCGTCGTTCATCGAGAGGTTGCAGGAACACGCCAGGGACCGGGTGGTGGTAGTGGAGATGATGCAGACCCCGGGAGCCGTCTACAGGCCGTTCCAGGAGCGAGTGTACGGTGAGGCGATAACACCCCTGCCTGGAATTCCGATGCTGCTGGCCCTGCTCTGGGAGATGGAGATATTTCCCGATGTCTCCATGCTCAGTCCCGTGACCCCCGTGCTGGAAGCGGACCGAGACTCGGTACAGGACTACATGCGGCGGCGCCTGTTCGTGGGGGAAGGCACAGAGGAGGACGAGCGACTACAGGCCGCGATGGAAGATCTGCTGGAAGACACCCCGGAGGGGATTACCGTCCGGGGCGTGCCGCCGCATCGTTGGGCGATGGTCACATGGCAGCCCGCCGGGGCCGGAGAACCGTAGGGAGCCGGTCACACGGCTTCGCACCAGCCCTTTGAACTTGTTCGGGAAATGGTACAAAATTGGGCCGGAAGTCACATTCGGCCAACGGCTGCCAATCTCGAATGACAGAAGAGGGATCGTATGCTGGAAGTTGGAACTGCTGCACCTGATTTCACCGCCTCCCAGGTGACCGGGGACGAATTCACCCTGTCGGACTACCGGGGCTCAAACGTCGTCCTCTACTTCTTCCTGAGGGCTTTCACCCGGGGTTGAAACTTGGAGACGAGGGAGTTTGTAGAACTCCACGGAGAATTCGAGTCAACGAACACCGTGGCGGTCGGGCTCAGCACTGACAGCCTGGAACGCCTCAAGAGGTTCAGAGAGGCCCAGGGCGTTAACTTTCCACTGGTCAGCGACCGCAGGGGTCGCGTGGCGCGGCTGTTCGACGTGAGACGGAGGTTCGGGCTGGGCACGTCCAGGTCGACCTACGTCATAGACACGGAGGGTGTGATCCGGGACGCCTATCACAACGAGCTGTCCATGTGGCGACACGCACACCGGGCGCTGGCATGGGTCAAAGCCGTGCAGCAGACAAGACCGGAATAGCTCCCAGGTCTGTTGATGGAACAGACCGGCGTCGTAGTTCGTCTTTACATCTGAAGACAAGCTGACATTCGGAGGTAAGACGTGGACGCAAACGCAACCTTCAGGGCGGCCATCCTGATAGCCGTCACCCTTGCGCTGTTGACGGTGGTCGCCTGCGCAGAGGAGTATGTCCCTCCCACACCGATGCCACCCGCGCCACCTGCACCAGCCGCGCCGCCTGTTCCACCACCCACAGCGGTTGCTACTGAGGTCGCGGCTCCAGTCAGGAGACCGCCTCCACCACCAACTCCCACCCTGGAAGAGAGAAGAGTCCAGACCCCGACGGACTTCGGCTACAACACGCGAGTCGTCGATGGGGACATCCACGTGTGGCACGCGCCCCATTGTCCGCCGGTCCCTCCCGCCACCTTCGTGGCTCCTGTCATCCTGACTCACCTCGATCCGCCCTACTCGTACCTGCACCTGGACCGGGACGGTTCGGTTCGAGAATCGCCCGCCCCCGATTACCGCACCGACGAGAGCCGGGAACGATTCGCCGAGGTTCTGGAAGACACCTCCATGATGGAGCTCATCCTCACCCCGTTTGAGTGCCCGTGAAATCCGCGTCCGTAGACGCTACGGAGCGTTAACCAGCTCATAGGGCCGGATGCTCTCGATCTGCTCCGCCTCGGCGCGTTGGGCGTGGTATAGGTCCCAGCGGAGTTGCAGGTTCAGCCAGAAGTCGGGAGTCGTGCTAAAGATCGTGGCGAATCTCCCCGAGACTATGAGAGAATAGATGTCTAAATGCCATCTATGTGTGGCCGAAGCCACGCTGCTGGAGAAAGTATGGCAAACGTGACATTCCAGGTAAAGGCTAAAAGAGGAGCGAGCGTTCCCGGCGCCAAAGTGCTGGTGGCTTATCCAGACGGAAGATACCTCACTGGCGTGACCGACCCCGACGGCAAGTGCCAGCTGGACCTGTACCGAGTCGACCAGAAAATGACGGTACTTGCCGCTGCGGGAGGCCACCTGCCTCTTCATGAGGTCATTGTTCCGGGGGAATCAGGACTCGTCCACCTGGAATTGGAGCCGTGCAAGGAGGACAGGAAGGCTCTCCTCTTCACCCGGAGCACGGGATACATCCCAGGGATTTCAGGGCGTCTCAATCCACACAAGGATGGTTATGTTTACGGAGACAACATCGCCATCGACGGGCGACTTGCAAACCCGGCCGCGCGTTTTGAGATAGGGAAGCCCCTCCACCTGATCGACGTGTACGGGGTCGAGACAACCGTCCGGTTTCTGGTAGTCGAGGGACAGTTCTCGCTCATTGAGTACACGGAACCCAAGGCTTACGCAGGGGTTTGAGGATGGCCACTGCTGAGCAGCACCAGGAAATCAGCACTCAGTTCTTGAATCATGCCGAGGACGAGCTACGCAGGGGAGATCTTCTTCAGGCCTCGGAGAAGGCGTGGGGTGCAGTTTCCCACTACGTTAACTCCGTTGCCCGTCAACGCGGATGGCCCTTGGGGTCGCACAGTCTTTTAATAGAGAATGCCACCAGGCTGATCAGGCAGGACCCTTCCGGTGCGGTCCACAAGCGGAGACTGCTGCGATCAGTAGAAGCGCTTCATGCCAACTTCTATCAGGCCTTCCTGGATGAAGACTCGGTGCGTGAGGGCATTGAGGACGCCAAGGAACTCATCAGGACCCTGGAAGACTTCGGAACCGACACATAGGTGCCAACCGGGACGCCTGAATCGGGCATACGACTCGCTCCATCCGCTTCCTGATCGCGGCTGCTCAAAGCGCTCTACGGGATACTTGCCATCTCATGGGGCTGGATGCTGTCGATCTGCTCCGCCTCGGCGCGTTGGGCGTGATAGAGGTCCCAGCGGAGTTGCAGGTTCAGCCAGAAGTCGGGGGTCGTGCTAAAGAACTTGGAGAGTCTTAGCGCCGTGCTGGGCGTTACCCCTCGTCTCCCGCGGACGACTTCGTTGACGCGCTGAAAGGGCACATGGATCGCTGTGGCGAGATCGCGCTGCGTCATACCGAGCGGCAGCAGGAACTCCTGCAGCAGCATCTCCCCCGGATGGGTCGGCTCACGATCGGTGGGGACTCGCACCATGACTAGCCTCTTTCTCGATAACAGGTGATCATCTTGGCTTTGGTAGTGTTTCGCCAGTAGCCTCCATGTCTGCCAGACAGTCTGATACGAGTTGCCTGATACCTGAGAACGCCTCGGCGAGAGTTGACGCCACCCAACTGAGGGATGGGAATTCGGCACACAGCCCGACGTACTCGTTGTCATCAACGGACCAGGTGACACTGTATGTATAGTGGTCTGTCACTAATAGACTATGGTACCGCTAATGATGTTGGCGTCACAGTGTCCAACAGCGAACATGGGTCAAGAACTGGGCATCCATATGTAAGTCGTGATCATGATTGAAGAAGAAGCTGCGAACATACAGATAAGACCTGCCACCCCGGAAGATGCCGCTTCCATCGCAAGGGTTCACGTCGACTCCTGGCGGTCCACCTATGCTGGCATAGTCCCTGCCGAGTACCTTGCCGGGCTTTCGTACCGGAACAGGGAGTCGCATTGGAAAGATCTGCTCACGGCCGATCGTCCCGGAACGAGTTACTTCGTCGCCGAAACTGATGCCGGTGGCATCGTCGGCTTCGCCAATGCAGGTCCTGAGCGCAAGGGTGACAGGACCTACCAGGGCGAACTGTACGCCATCTATATACTGGAGGAGTACCAGCGTCTGGGTCTTGGACGTCGCCTCATCGCGCATGTGACGCGGAGATTGCCGGCCGACGGGTTCAACTCGATGCTGCTGTGGGTGCTGGAGGATAATCGTCCTGCCATCCGGTTCTACGAGTCGCTGGGAGGTAAGCGAGTTGGCCGACAGCCAATCACCATCGGTGGGGCCGACCTCGTAGAGGTGTCGTATGGTTGGAGGGAGATTACGAACTTGGTAAACCCGCACGATGACGTAAGAGAGATCTGTGGCACATAATGGGGGTGACTTTATCCAGTTGCGGGCATCTCCCGCTAGCTGGCACACTTTCCTAAGTTGGACGGTCTAGCCTTGAAGCAGGTCAGTCTCTAGCAGATGCGCTGGACAGCGCCTTGGATTGATCCCATAACAACCGGCTACGGCCTCAGTGTTCAACTCCGTACACCGCATCCATAACTCTTGAGCTGCACTGCACGACATCCTTCTGAAGTGGGGTACATACTGAGGAGTTACGCCTCACCGCACCATGAGTTGAAGATGATCGAGGTGCGGATGAGTAGCGCACCGTTTCAAAGCAGGTGAGTTCATATGAGTGATTCTACAGAGACCCCTTCCTTTGGCCGCCTCTTGACTCAGAATAACCCGACACGTCGACGTCCATTTCCTAAGCTTCACCACTATACGAGCTTCAGCGCCGTGAAAGAGATTCTGTGTAGTAACACCTTGCACCTAAGCCATGCCGCATTCTCGAATGATCCAACGGAACTGAACTACGGTCTCGACATGATGGGAAATATTCTCAGAGAGTTGGGGTTGCGCGAATTCAAAAGGGAAGAATTTCTTTCCATCCTCCATTATCACACTCAACCCTTCGTTTTCTCCTTGACAGAGTCCGAGGATATGCTCTCTCAGTGGGAGAGGTACCCTGGCCGTAACGGTTGCTGCATCACATTCAGCGATGAGATAGTCAAGCTCATAGAAGGAGACCGGTATGCGTTAGGGTCTGTAATTTATGAAGAAGAGTTACAGAGGGAATATCTCAGGTCTCTCAATACCCAGCGCATGGGACCCACCTACTTGCAGCAGGATCGAATCAGCACGAATTTATACTTCCTTCTGAGTACCGTCTTCTTGAAGAGTTCCGTGTGGAGCCAGGAAAAAGAGTGGCGCATCGTAAGAATAGTTGAAAAAGAGTCCTTCGGAGACATCAAATACCAGAGTGGAACTCGATTCCTGAGGCCTTATGTTTGCTTACCCTTCAAGAACGGGCCTCTGCCGATCACGGAGATTAGAATAGGGCCATCTGATGATCAGAACAGGCTCTTTCGCTCCATCCAACATCTGGTCAAGATGACCAAAGGCTACGAAGATGTCGTGATCAGCAGGTCGAATATCCAAGTTGCGCTTCCATGAAGCGAAGCCAGATTCATCCAAAGGCTATTATCTGGAGGAAAACCTCATCCTCTGACCAACCGACACGATTCAAGCCGCCCAGACAGCCCACATCCCCCAAAAAGCACACTTACGAGCACCCCCGCCTTTCCTTTCGGCTCTACGCTTAGAGCTACATTTCGCTTTCAGGCAAGGGCCTGAAACAGGCGCTTCAACAATCCGCCAGGGGAGGTGCGAGTATGGACGGTAGATGGGCAGGATTGACTAGATTGGTCTGAATCCTGACCGTATCCCCCTCACACTGCCGTTAGCCCACCATCCACCACCAGCTCGGCGCCGGTTATATACGACGCCTCGTCCGACGCCAGGAACAGCACCGCGTTGCCGACCTCCTCGACGCGACCCCTGCGGCCCATCGGTACCGAGTCCAGCGTGTCGGGGATGACATCCTGGTTCCTCGCCGCGGCGGATGAGCGCATCGGGGGCATCGTTCCTGGGTGCACGGAGTTGACCCTGATCCCGTCCTGAGCGTACTGGACGGCCGCGGACTTGGTCACGATCCGCACCGCGCCCTTCGACGCGTTGTAGCCCATGTGGTTCCCGCTCTGTCCCACGATGCCGCTGATGGACGAGATGTTCACGATGGCGCCGCCACCTGCCGCCTGCATCTGGGGAATCACGCTCTTCATGCCCAGGAACACGCCCTTGGCGTTGATGTCCATGAACCTCTCCCAGGCCTGGGTGCTCATCGTGTCCTCGTCGTGGGTGCCGCTGATGCCGGCGTTGTTGACGAGAATATCGACCTTGCCGTAACGCGAGACGGTCGCCTCGACAGCCTCCGCCCAGCTGGACTCGCTCGTGACGTCCAGCTTCATGAACACCGCGTCGCCGCCGGACTCGGCTATCTCAGCCTCGACCTGTCTGCCCACGTCCTCCACGACGTCGGCGATGACGACCTTCGCTCCCTCGCGAGCGAAGATCCTGCACTCCTCTGCGCCCATCCCGTTCGCGCCGCCAGTGATGATCGCAACCTTGCCTTCGAGTCTCATGTTTCACCTCTGAGTGTCTATAGTGCCGCCGATTCTACCACCGTCGTAATTGCGCCTGTTTTGGACGCTCATGTACCATCGGCCTTACGGGTGCAAAGCCTGTCCGGCGGAGGTCGGGGGCGCGCCCTGGCGGGCTTTAAGCTGTTGGAGGTGCCAAAATGACTTTGCCGGTGCAGCGTGTGGCTGACCTTTTGCTCAAGGGCGGCAGGGTCATCGACCCGTCACAGGGTATCGATGCCCAGTTGGACGTGGCTGTCCAGGACGGCGCAATATCCCAGGTCTCCCCAAACATCAGGCCCGGCCCCGACACGCGGGTCGTGAAGGTGGACGGCAAGCTCGTCGTCCCCGGCATGATCGACCTCCACACACACGTCTATCATGGCGTGAACCAGACCGGCGTGGACCCCGATCTCGCCGGTGTCTACGCTGGCGTAACGACAGTGGTCGACGCCGGCAGCGCTGGCTGCTACACGTTCGGAGGCTTCCCGGAGCACGTCGTCCCTAAGGTCAAGACCCGCATCGTGTGCATGCTGCACATCTCCAGGGCCGGGCTCAACTTCCAGCCCGAGATCTCAGGCCGCGACGACATTGACCTCGAAGAGACCGTCCGCGTCATCCAGGCGAACAAGCCGCTGATCCAGGGCGTGAAGATCAGAGCTGTCGGACCTGCGGTGCCGATTCTCGGCGTTGAGATGGTGCGACTCGCCAAGCGCGCCGCCAACGAGGGAGGCGTGCGGCTGATGGTCCACATCGGCGACCGCGGCGTCACCGACGGCCCGACGATCACGCGCGACCTGCTACCGCTGCTCGAGGAGGGCGACATCATCACGCACCTGTTCACCGGAAACGCGGGCAGGATCCTCGACGACGACGGCAAGGTCGTGCCCGAGATCCTGGAGGCGCAGGAGCGAGGTGTGTTCCTGGACACCGCCCATGGGCGGCAGAACTTCAGCTTCGCCGTCGCCAGGTCCGCGCTGGAGCAGGGTGTCGTGCCGCGCTCGATAAGCACGGACCTCACCATCCCCGGCCGCCTGAACACCGTTCACAGCATGACCGAGATGCTGTCCAGGTTCATGGCGCTCGGCTTCAGCCTGCACGACGTGATCCGCATGGCGACCGTCAACCCGGCCAGCGCGCTCGACATGGACGGCAGCCTGGGCAGTCTCGCGGTCGGACGAGAGGCGGACATCAGCGTCCTGGAGGAGCACACCGGAAGCTGGCGCTTCCACGACACCGAGGGCGGCGCCATCACCGGAGACAAGGCGCTGACGCCGGTGCTGACCGTCAAGTCCGGCGAGGTCTTCACCGCCGAGTGGGGCCCCCACCCCTGGGGCTGGCTCCCAGAGATGGCGGACTGACAGAAGAATGAGGAGCCGTTTGTATTGCGTCAACCGCGGGCTGCCTAATATTAGGCCAAGCCCCTCGGCTCCAGTAGAAGCATCTCTCGATTGCCTTCCTTCAGCTCCAACCTGTCACGCACGGTGAAGTGCTTGTCGACTTCCCTTTGGAAGTTCTCCTCAGTGTAGTCGGGATAGTCCTCTGACTTGGCTGAGATTAGCTTGCGAAACATCTCGTCGTCGCGACCGACAAACTCAACTATTGCCGTAGCGCCGAGGCTGCGCAGCCACTCTATGAACAGTGACACAGGGACATTGGCTGATACCCGCATGTGATGGAGCAAGGCCAAGCAGAGAACCATGTCTGGGCTTCCCCTCCTGTCGAATGCCGCACGTTCCCGTCCAGCCCACCCCTGCCCGGGTGACAGATTGGCGAGATCCATTACGAGCGGAATGATATTCCTCTCTCCACCTTTCAGAGTTCTTTGGTAGAGAATCTCTGCTGCGTCCTGGTCCCCGTCAACTGCAATCACTGCTCCTGAGTGACGGGCCGCGATGAGCGAGAACGTGCCGGTATTTGCCCCAAGGTCCCACAGCAGTTGGGGCCGCGACTCCGAGGTGTGTTTCTCTACAAATCTCTTTTTCGCTTCGTAGTCTGTATCGTCGTACGAGTGTGTTTCAGAGTACTGGGACCAGTCTGAGCCTGGGTTGTACGATAGCCGATTCACGAGCCGTATCAGACTGTCCAGTAGGGCCAGGAGCATGGTCTTTGGTTGCCTGCGGCCCGACCTTGCGACCCTGTCTGCCCGACCGCTGTTCCTCATTCGCCTCTCTGCCTTGGCCGGAAACCATATATGTGACAGTACGCCGCGCTTGAACTTCCTCATCCCTGAAAAGTACTTTGCGGCCTCCTCTGGCGGAATACCATCAAGGCGCGAACGCAGCAGCGGCTGAAACGGAATGCGAAGATGAGCTGTAATCATCAGTGGTATGAGGAACGTCGAACAGAACTGCCGATAGCCTTGCCAGAATTCACCGCCGTCCCACGGAACGAAGGATGGTGTATCGATGAATACCGGACGTGCGTTCCTCCATTGAATGTTGAATGGAGTGGCATCCTTTAGGATCCAATCGTTTCGCACGGCGGTGTCCAGAAGACGCAACTGAAGGAGCGCCGCATCCTTCAGCATGGAAAACGACCACTCGTATGGCCAGGTAATGAACTCCAGCGGTTCATGCTCCACTGCCGCTACCCAACCCATCTCCTCCATTTGAGAGACGGCAGGATCGCCATGAGGCAACAGGGTTGTCCCTACGACATCACCCTCAGCGATCAGACGTTGGCTGAAAGACTCTGAAAGGAGTCTCTCAGCCGTCTTTGCGGCCGAAGCGGACAATCCACGCACGACACGATGAGTTCCCAGGCTATTCAGGTGGTAGACTCGCCCTGATGGATCCCTAAAGGAACCTCCGTCAGCAGAAACTTGGGGAGCGGATATGTTCCGTTCAGCTGTCTGCATCGGCCACGCTTCTGTCTTCTTGACGTACTTCTCGTTCACTACGCAGGACCATCCGCTTCAACTTGCTTATATACGCGCGGGCCATATACCCAACGGCTGAGATGAATCCTAGTACAGACACAATGATGAATCCCGCCGCACCTGGGTCCACGTAGGCCACCATCACTTCGACCTCTGCAGGTGACTGTGAGGCGACTCCTATATCATGGTGCGCTAGAACTACATGCGACTGCACGAGCACTATGACGACTACGGTCGTCGTGCCCAGCACCCTCATCAAGGCTCTACTCATACAGGTACTCCTCGTAACGATAATCGTGTTCTTCTTCGAATCCTCCTCCAAAGAAGCGGTCGTGCCTGGGCTCCAAGAGGGCACTTTGTCCGCCTGACAGGCAACCTAGTATAGAGTGGACTGCGTCCAGAGTGGTCATGTGCCCTTTAGCTTCCGCCTGATCGAAGTATTGTCCACACCTGTCACGTGGAAACACACCTCCTAAGACAGCGAACCTGTCCTGAATGACAAAGGTGGGGTCTTCATCGATCCTCATTCCCCTAGACAGCCACATACCATGATCTCCGAACACGAACAGTATCGCGTTCGGGTCATTGTCCCTGAGGTGATCGATGATTAGTCTCAGGTAGGAGGCTGCCTCGTTGGATTTTCGGAGATAGGATTCTGCAAATCTCTCCCGGTCATTCAAGTTGTAGTACCTGAAGCTCTTTGAAGTGTGGCCGGGCCTGTAGATGTGGGCGATTACGAATTGGGGCCTGTCCCTCCCGACGTTGGTCAGTTCCCTCACCAGAAAATCGCCCCGGGACAAGTCTTCCAACCTGTACCAGAACGCATTTGGTATCCGACAGTAACCCCAGAAGGCCCACTTCCTTACATCGTCGTCCAATAGGGCGCATATCGCCCCACTTTCACTGTTGACGACATAGTTGTCGATGTAAGGTCCCTTAGTGTGTCCGAAGTATAAGTCGTTGTAAATGGACGTGGTTTCGTATCCGTTTTGTCTCATAATCGAAATGAGAGGGCTCAGGTGTTTGCCTGCAAAGTAGTTAGGTCTTGATTCAGTTAGAAAAATATCTTGGGATAAGGCCATGAGTGTATTGATCGAGTTTTTTGTGCTAACACTACTGGCGAATAGGTTGCTGAAGCGACGCCCGTCTGTGTCAAATGCTCTATGAAATTCGGTAGTCTCAACGCCGAGGTACTTCTGCAGAATGGACTCAGGGACCACGGAATCGAATCCTACAAAGTACACATTTGGCTTCTGCTCAAACGTGACATCCCGAATGCCGGTATGCCTGGCCCAGTCGGCCGAGTCAGGAGTTCTCCCCTCATGAATACCAGCCCACGCTATTACTGCGATCCCAGCAGCCACAACTGACAGGAATGACAATCCTCCCCAGTGAGACTCGTCTACATACCGCACCGCCGCGTACAGGATGCCCAGTCCCAAAACGCTCACACCGATCAAGATTGCCCAGAGCTTGGGATCCCCCAGTGATAGGATGCCGCCCGGAGTGCTGACTCCTTGGAACAAATCTAGCAAAATTGGCCACACGATTGCGACGGGCAAGGCCGCCGAGAGCGCCGGGCCTCCCCAGCGGCGCTCGTCCATAACTCGAAAGGCTACGGATAGTCCGAAGAGGGCAACACCGCATATCCCGAGCATAGCCACTCTGTTCGCCGGAAAGAAAAGCTCCGTATGGACAATGAAACCTGTAAAAACGCAGGCAAGAGTTACAGTCGCCAGAGCCGCGTTGGCGGCAATCTTGGATCGTAGTGCTATCGTTTGGGCACTTAGCAGAAAAACACCGCTTATAATCATGCCAATCGTAAGCACGTTCACCAGTTCAGAGATGGAGAAGTTAGAGCGTGAGGAATAGAACGTGGAAGTTAGCGATGCTGCGATAAGCAGCGCGCTGAACGTCAGCTTCCAGGCACCTTCCCAAGTATTGGATAGAGCGCTTTTGATATGACCAGTCAGGAGGAGTGGAATTCGTCTGCTCTCCGAGTATTCTCAGTCTCGTATCTGTCGCACCAATTGTGCCAGAGTTCACTTCCTGTCAGCACGTATCGTTGAAGGAGAGGTTGTATCATGCTGTGGGTGACTCAGTAGCCAATCGTACTTCGACAGGGCCAGGGCGAACAAATCGGGGGCAAGCATGGGAAGCCGCATCTACAGAGGAGATAAGGCGCTGACGCCGGTGCTGACCGTCAAGTCCGGCGAGGTCTTCACCGCCGAGTGGGGCCCCCACCCCTGGGGCTGGCTCCCGGAGATGGCGTGAGTACTTTACTCGTCCCGGATGCTATCGCAGTCTATGTCAACGATTACACCTTGACGGTTGATCTGAGTGATGGTCGAACGATCGCCGTCCCCATCGACTGGTTTCCTCGGCTCGCCCTGCGTATAGTCCTGACCATGGCTCTCATCGGACTCTGGGCGCTTGCGAGTCACGAAGCGGCTTACGCTTGCTCCTGCGTCCCGCCAGGCTCGCCTTCTGAGGCGCTTGAGAATTCCGTTGCGGTCTTTGTGGGCGAGGTCGTTTCGGTACGCGAGTTCGACAGAGGTGACGGGACATGGGGCAGTATGGACCCGACGACGGTCGAATTCGAAGTCACAACGGTTTGGAAGGGGTCCGCCTATCAGACCATGTACTTCACAACGCCCCGAAGTGGCGCTAGTTGCGGGTTCACTTTCGTCGAAGGTGTTGACTACGTTGTATACTCCTGGAATGGTTCTGAAGTGAGTTTGTGCAGCCGCACACGGACTCTGTCCGAAGCGGCAATTGACTTGGACGAGCTAGGTATGGGGCGAGCGCCCGACCAGGGCACGATCGCTTCCACTCCAGAAGTCTCTGCATACCCCTCGGGCGGCGGATGCGGAATCGGGTCGTCTGTCGCCGTAGGGCCGGCCGTGGCATTGGTGGCTGGTCTAGTATGGTTAGGAATGCGAAGGAGAAGCTCAACTACATGACAGAAGACATCCTCTTATCTACAAGCGACGGCATCGCGACCGTCACGTTCAACCGGCCGTCCCAGCGCAACGCCATCAGCTACCATGGCTGGCTTGAGCTTCGACGTATCGCCGTCGAGCTTGAGCACGACTCCGACGTCAAGGTCGTCGTCTTCACCGGTGCGGGCGACGCGGCGTTCTCGGCGGGAGCCGATATCAAGGACTTCGAGTCGTACCGCAACAACTCGACGATGGCCAAGGTCTACTCCGAGGCGTTCGATGGCGCGATGGACGCGGTCGAGGCCATCTCCAAGCCGACGATCTCGCTCATCAGGGGCTTCTGCGTGGGTGGCGGGTGCGAGCTGTCGACGGCTACGGACATCCGCATAGCCGCTGACAACAGCCGCTTCGGCATACCCGTGGCCCGGCTGGGCATACTGGTCGGCTACAACGAGATGCGACGGCTCGTCAGGCTTGTTGGCCCCGGAAACGCCTCGTACATCCTGCTGTCGGCGCGACTCATCGACGCGCAGGAGGCCTACCGCATCGGCCTCGTGACCCAGGTCGTGCCCACCGACGAGGTCTCCGAGGTCGCCTACGGCTTCGCTAAGGAGATGGTGCCGCTCGCGCCGCTGTCCCAGGCTAGGCACAAGCAAATTCTCCAGACCGTCCTCGACAACCCCGCCTTGGAGTTCCTGACAGAGGAAGAGGAGCACCTGCCCTTCGCCAACTTCGACAGCGAAGATTTCCAAGAAGGGCGGACGGCGTTTGTTGAGCGGCGGACACCCGTGTTCAAGGGACGCTAGCCATGACACAGACACTGCCCCTGGAGGGCGTCCGAGTGCTCGACCTCACGCAGATCATGGCCGGACCGTACTGCACGATGATGCTCGCCGACATGGGAGCCGATGTCGTGAAGGTCGAGAAGCCAAACGGCGGTGACGACACCCGGCGCATGGGCCCGCCGTTCATCGAGGGTGAGTCCGCCGCGTTCCTCGGTATCAACCGGAACAAGCGCAGCATCGTGATCGACCTCAGGTCCGACCCCGGACGCGAGCTGGCGCAGCGCATGGCGCGCGAGTCGGACGTCCTGGTGCAGAACTTCAGGCCGGGCTCGCTCGACCGGATGGGACTCGGCTACGAGCAGGTGCGCGAGATCAATCCCACCATCGTCTACTGCACCATCTCGGGCTTCGGCGCGACCGGGCCGTACGCGCAGCGCGGAGGCTTCGACCTCGTCACTCAGGGCATGAGCGGGCTGATGAGCGTCACCGGCCATGCGGGCGGTCCTCCGGCCAAGGTCGGCGTACCGCTCTGCGACCTCAACGCCGGCATGTTCGGCGCGATCGGTATACTGACCGCATACATCAGCCGGCTCAGGACAGGGCAGGGGCAGCACGTGGACACGTCGCTCCTGGAGGGCGGCATCGCCTACACCTTCTGGGAGTCCGCCATGTTCTTCGCCACCGGCGAGGTCCCCGAACCCAAGGGCAGCGCCCACCGGCTGACGGCGCCGTATCAAGCGTTCGAGACCTCGGACGGGTACGTCAACATCGGTGCTGCGAACCAGGCCAACTGGGAGCGCCTCTGCGCCGCCATCGACCGCGACGAGCTGGCGTCCGACCCCAGGTTCATCGAGCCGCGAGACCGCATGAATAACCTCGATGAGCTGGTGTCCACGCTCGAGACGACGTTCGCGCAGCACTCCTCCGACCACTGGCTCAAGACGCTGGAGGCCGCAGGCGTGCCAGCAGGCCCGATCAACGACCTCGCCGAGGTCTACGCCGACCCGCAGGTGCGGGCGCGGGAGATGATGGTCGAGACCGAGCACCCGATAGCTGGGCGGGTCAAGAACATCGGCATACCGATCAAGCTCTCCGAGACGCCGGGACGCTTCCAGCGACCAGCCCCAACCCTCGGCCAGCACACCAACGAGGTGGTGACCGAACTCGGCTGCTCCCCCAACGAAATCGACAAACTACGCAGCGAGGGGATCGTGGCGTAGCCTTCCGTCTTGCTGCCTCTGTCGACCTTCCCAAACTCAAGTGACCTGCTCCACTGTACTGACATGTCGATAGCTGACATATACTAAGGGTGGCAGAGGTGTGAGATGGCGACCACTAGGAAACTGATGACAGCCGAAGAATTCGTGAGGATTCCCGATGACGGCTATCGGTATGAACTGATCAGGGGAGAGCTGAAGAGAATGGCGGCTGCGAGCTTTGACCATGGAGTGTATGCCAGCCGCATCGTAGAAACGCTGCTCCCATTCGTTCGACGAAACCGACTCGGTGAAGTGCCCCTCACGGAACCAGGATTCTTGCTGGGAACTGATCCTGACCATGTACGCATCCCGGATGTCTGCTTTGTGAGACAGGAGCGAATAGATGCTGCGGAGCGTCCGTTCGTGTTCTTTTCCGGCGCGCCTGATCTCGTCGTAGAGGTCATATCACCCAACGACCGCTACACCGATGTTGACGACAAGGTAGAGGAGTGGCTTGAAGCCAGAGCAGAAATGGTCATCGTGGTCAACCCACGGAATCGCACGGTCCAGGTGCACTCCGCTGCGGGCGTGGTAACGCTTACTGAATCGGATACGCTGGACGGCGGCGAGGTGGTAGCGGGGTGGAGCATGCCAGTGGCCGACATTTTCTCGTAGATTGAAGTGCTGTCCAATTCAAAGGTGTAAATTCATCAGTCCAGATCCGACTTCTCTCCGCCACCCCTCGGGCAGCACACTGGGACCGAAGTGGGATGCTCCCCGACGAGATCAAGAAGCTGGGTCTGTGGCCTAGCTCGCCCCTTTGGGCACTCGTCACTCAGCGATGGTGACTGCTGTGCCATTCTCTACCGCTTCCAGAAAGCCTTGAAAGCTGGGACTGCGCTGCGCGATTGTCCTGGAATCCAACACTTTAGCGATCTCCTCAGAGACCTGAGCTGTGTAGAATTCGTTACTGAGCAAATGTTTGAGGTGGAGCTTTGGGTTTTGAATTTCGTCGGGATGTGAAGTGTCGATACTCCCCAGGGCTCTTCCGATGTAATCTCTCAAGTTTGCAGCATCGGCAAAGTACCATGCTTCCAGGTGCCACTGTGCGTATGCGTATTGAACACTTGGGCCGAAACTACTGCCGAGACGATTCGATAGCTCCACTCTGAGTGAGCCAAGTACATTGGCGGGGCCCTGTCCGTCAGCGTCCACGAGAATCACATACTTGTCTGGCGGGAGACCGCCGAAGTCATACAACGTGGACTGAATCAGCGAATAGACTACAGAAACCCTGAGTGGTCTGTTCCCGGGCGGTATGCGGACAGTAACGTCGATGTCCTGATTTATGAGGTGTGCTAAGAGATGGGGCAGCGCACGCCGCTCTGTCTCGCCTGAGGCGATAACTACTACACGCTTCGTCACTTAGGTTAGCCCCCGAATCCCCTGGATTCGTGGTACTCCCCGAGGCCGAAGCCTGAAGCATCCAGTGCCTTTCTAACGCCTTCCGGGTTCTCCTCTCTGGTAATGACGGTACCCATGTGTTCATCGCGGCGTACTACGTTTACCGCGGATGGGTCGTCCAAAAAGTCGAGCAGCAATGGCGAATGGGTGGTTAGTATGATCTGGACTCGCTCCCGAGCATCAAGTAAGTGCTCGACGAAGGAGGACAACGCAGCAGGATGAACGTAGTTCTCAGGCTCCTCAATGCCTATGAGGGACCCGCTCGGCTGTCCGTAGAGCGCAGTCATCAGCGCCAGGATACGCAGTGTGCCGCTGGATACACCCCACTGGTTCACTGGAGATATGAGCCCTGGTTCCTCCTGCGTGAAATAGAAGCGGTCTTCGAACTGTTTGACTTCGATCTTGGTTGGAATGCCTACGACTGACCGGGTCGCAGACACGATCTTCTCAAGAACGTCAGGAGATGACATCGAGAGATCATGAAGAGTCTTTCCCAAGTTTCGCCCATGTGTATCGAAGCTACCTAAGCCCGTAGTACTCCAGTCGTTGCGCAGGATCAACGGGCTCGGGTCGAAGAACCCCCACCGTCCGACAAACTCGGCGACTTCCCGTGCTGGAAACGATGCATCCACGGAAGCAGAGGCCAAGGCGCAGTTTGCTTGAGGTTGCTTGAGGTCTACCACATTTTTTTCACTCCCAGACCACCACCAACCCAAGCCATTAGAAGCATTCAATATTTCAGACGGAGGCTTATTGGGCGAAATCATACGAACTTGCTCATAGACGTATGGTGTGCTGCCACTCAACGCATTCAGTTGTGCATACCATATGAACCCTCTGTCTTGCTCCGGCACGGTAGCCGCTGACATGTTTATCGCCCCGCTCCCTTGGCCCTTCCAAGTTAGCTCAAGCAACCCCCCGCGATTGGCAATCGGCGTGCTGAAGTCACGCATTTGCACAGCTTCGGCTAAGAGCCTAAGAGCATCGAGAATCGTGCTCTTCCCCGATGCGTTGGCACCAATGAAGACAGTGAGGTCGCCCAGGTCGATCGGCACGTTCCGAAGGCATCGGTAATTCTGCACAACAAGACTCGATATCTTCATACGTTGATACTTCCTTGACAGGGTGTATCCACTCTAGTGGGCTTAAACGACGGATACCCAGCCCGTTTCATGATCGTATCCAGTTTACACACTCTTCATGTCAACCGCCGAGTTGGGAGGTTTGGTACTCTATCCTCATGCCGATCACTCCGGTGCATATGGGGCCTGCGTTTGCGGGGAAGGCTGTCGCTCCGAGGTACTTCAGCTTTCTGATCTTTGGTATCACACAGGTCGCGATAGACTCCGAGGCGGCCTTCTACCTGCTCACAGACGATCCCCCGTACCACCGCTTGTTGCACACGTACCTGGGGGCCAGCGTGGTCGCGTTGCTGGCAGTCGCCATCGGCAGGCCGCTGCTGGAACGTGTGCTCAGACAGTGGAACCGGCTGGTCCGCGCCGACCGAGAAAGCCTTCTCTGGATCGAACCGCGAGTATCGCTGGTCGCGGCAGTGTCAGGAGCGCTTATCGGCACCTACAGCCACGTCCTGCTGGACAGCTTTCTCTACTCGGACATGCACCCGATCTCGCCGCTGTCCGACAGCAACGCCGCCCTGAACATGCTTTCCACGCTGGAGGTGTACGCCCTCTGCCTCGCGCTCGGCGTTCTGGGCGCGATCGCGCTGGCTGTCAGGTGGCTGTGGGGACGTCTGCGAGGCTCCTAGACCTACAGTATCTGCGATAGGAACAGCTTCGTCCGGTTGCTCTGTGGGTCCTCGAATATCTGATGAGGCGTGCCCTCTTCGACCAGGATGCCCTCGTCGAACATCATCATGCGGTCGGCGACCTCGCGGGCGAAGCCCATCTCGTGGGTCACGACGATCATCGTCATGCCGGACTCCGCGAGCTCCTGCATCACGTCCAGCACCTCCTTGATCATCTCCGGGTCGAGCGCGGACGTCGGCTCGTCGAACAGCATGATCTTCGGCTGCATCGCGAGCGCGCGGGCTATCGCCACACGCTGCTGCTGTCCACCTGAGAGCTCGGAGGGGTATTTCTCGGACTGCTCCGGGATGCCCACGCGCTCCAGGAGGCTCATCGCGATATCGTCAGCCTCATCGGAGGGCATGTGGCGCACCTTGATCGGCGCAAGCGTGATGTTGCTCTTCACCGTGAGGTGAGGGAAGAGGTTGAACGACTGGAACACCATGCCCACGTCGCGCCGTATCGCGTCGATGTTGCGGACGTCGTCGGTCAGCTCGATGCCGTCGACGATGATGTCGCCGCGCTGGTGGTCCTCGAGCCGGTTGATGGTGCGGATGAACGTCGACTTGCCCGAGCCGGATGGGCCGAAGGCGACGACAACCTCGCGCCTGTTCACCGTGGTCGTGATCCCACGCAGCGCGTGAAAGTCGCCGTACCACTTGTGCACGTCCCGGCAGACGATCATCTCCTCCGGTCCGGTTGTCTCTTCCATTGTGTCACCCTCACCCTAACCCTCTCCCTCAAGGGAGAGGGGGCTGTTGATTCTGCCTACCGCTCGCCGACGCCCAGGTGCTGCTCGATACGCCTGCTCACGTATGACATGCCGTAGGTGAACACCCAGAAGACCAGCGCGAGGAATATGAACAGCTCCTTCGCGCTTGCAAGGTACTCGGTGTTGCCCTGTATGAACGCCCGGCTGATCTCCACCACGTCCAGCATTCCGATGATGTATACGAGGCTCGTGTCCTTGAACAGCGCGATGAACTGCCCCACGATGGCCGGTATGACGTTGCGAATCGCCTGAGGCAGCGATATGAGCATCGTCGTCTGCCAGCCGGGAAGTCCGAGCGCGCGTGCCGCCTCGGCCTGGCCCGGGTGCAGCGCCTGCAGCCCGCCCCTGATGTTCTCGGCCATGTACGCAGCGCTGAACAGCGTGATTACGACAGCGGCGCGGAACAGCGAGTTCTGCGGAAAGTCCTCCGGGAACGCCAGTGGCACAAGCACCTGCGACATGAACAGCAGGGTGATGAGCGGCACTCCCCTGAACACCTCGATGAACACCACGCACATCAGCTTCACGACTGGCAGGTTACTCCTGCGGCCCAGCGCCAACGCGATCCCGATGGGCAGGCTGAGAACGATGCCCGCCACCGCCAGCAGCAGGTTCAGCATCAGCCCGCCCCAGTAGATCACCGACACCGGCTGGAGTCCCGGCACTCCCGGAATTCCGCGCAGGAGGACGAGTATCGCGAAGAAGATGACCACGCCGAATATCGCGATCCAGCGTGGCTTGCCCAGCGGTGTGTAGCGTGCGAGCGCCCAGCCGACTCCCAACGCAGGCAGGTTGGCGACGAGCAGCGCGCGAACGTCCATGCCCATCGTGTCCAGGCCGTATGGCAGCAGCGCGAACGCCGCAATCGCCACCACGACCGCTATGGCGATGCGCTTGGTGAGGCCGCTTCCGGCGATTCCCCAAGCCATGCCCAGCAGCATGGACACCAGCAGCAGTCCCGCCTGCGGCCGCCAGAAGCAGTTCTGACCGGGACACGCGGCCTCGATGTTGTACTGGCCGATTATCATCTGCCCGCCCAGGACGCCGATCACCGTCCAGTCGGCGCTGAAGATCATCCAGCCCAGTCCATACCACAGAGATACCAGGAGTACGATGCCCGACACAGCGGTCAGCACGCTGTTGAACAGGGAGCTGAACAGGTTGGCGCGCATCCAGCCGACCACGCCCGTGGTGGAGCGCGGCGGTGGGAGGGGCCCTCCTCTGCCTATGTCAGTGTTCGTTGCCATCGTGGGTCTTCGCTTAACCCCCTCTCCCTAAGGGAGAGGGTTGGGGTGAGGGTGAAAAGGTCCTGATTCCAAGCTACTCGGAATCATCCTTACCCCTCTGGATTCCGGCTTTCGCCGGAATGACGGTTTGAGTGGTTACTCCTTCAGAACTTTATGCGCCGGTTGTACAGGTTGCCTATCAGCGAATAGGTGAGGCTCATCGCCAGGTAGGCAGCCATGATCAGCATGAATATCGAAACTGCCGGCGCGGTCTGCGTCATCGTCTTGGCCACGTTGGTCAGGTCCGAGTAGCCGATCGCGCCCGCAAGGCTGCTGTTCTTCGTCAGGTTGAGATACTGGCTGATCAGCGGCGGCACGATGACACGCAGCGCCTGCGGGAACGTCACGTGCCGCAGCGCTCCCATTGCCGGAAGTCCGAGCGAGCGCGCAGCCTCGACCTGCCCGCGTCCCACAGACTGTATACCGGCTCGCACGATCTCGGCGATGAATGACGACGTATAGGTCACCAGTCCGGCCAGCAGCGCTACCAGCCCGCCTGCCACTGTGAATCCGCCGGAGATTCGTCCGAACGTACCCTGCGGCTCCGGTACTGAGATCACCAGCGGAGCGGCGCTGGACGTTGCTCCGACCACCAGCCAGCCGATTGCGCCGATCACGATGGCGGTTCCCCAGCCTGACAGAAGGGGATACGAAGCCGAGCCCGTGAGCTCCTCGCGACGGGTCAGGTACCTGTTCACCAGGAATCCGGCTGCCACCGCAACGATCGCAAGCAAGAACCAGGCGAGTGTCGCTCCCCAGGTGCTCGGTACAGGGAACGGGATCGACAGGCCGCCGTTGTTGATGTACAAACGGTCGGCTATCACGTAGCCCTGTCGCACCGGCGGCAGCGCGAGAACTATGTAGAACCAGAAGAAGAGCTGCACCAGCAGCGGTACGTTTCTGAAGAACTCGATATATACCAGCGCGATCTTGGACACTACCCAGTTGCCCGACAGTCGCGCCACACCTATCACGATGCCCAGCGCGGTGGCCAGTATCACGCCGACTATCGAGACGATGACCGTATTGGTTGCCCCAACGACAAAGGCGTACAGGAAGGAGTCAGACGACTCGTAGGGCAGGAAGTGCTGGCCGATTGGAGTCTGGTACTCGCGGTCCAGGAAGCTGAACCCGTGGGGGATCTCCCGGTCCTGTACGGCATTGGCTATGTTGGCGAAGAACCAGACGACCAGAACGACGACCAGTATCCCCGACACGATCTGGGTCGCCCACTGGATGACCTGGACATGCCGCCAGACCGGTATGCCCTGGTAGGTCGTTAGACTGCGAAGCGTTGTCACCTTAGCTGTCCGTCCGGTTGCCGTTTCAAGCGTCGTCTGATTCTATTACATCCGCCTGCGTTTCGCTCAGGTTCCCAATTAGAAAGAGGCGACCGGTTTTATGCCGGTCGCCCCTGCTTGGCCTGGATATTCAGGCTGTTACGTTACCTCAGCGGCGCCGCGTAGATCTGGCCACCCTTCGGGCAGTCCATGCACGTTGCGTCGGCCCACAGGGCGTTGCGACCGTTCTCACGCGGAAGGTCGATCCCGCCAGGGCCGAGGTTGCGATCGTAGATCTCGCCGTAGTTGCCAACGGCATTGACCACGTCCTGAGCAACCGTCTGGCTCAGACCGAGGCTCTCCTGACCGAACGATCCCTCAAGGCCGAACAGCCTGTCGACCTTCGTGTCGCCGGTGACGGCACTGGGCACGTCGGCGGATGTCACGCTGTAGGCCTCCGAGTAGATGAGGATGGCCATAACGGTCTTCACGATGTCGAACCACTGATCGTCGCCGTGAGGCACCACCGGGCCGAGAGGCTCTTCGGAGATGGTCTCAGGCAGAATGGTGTGAGCGTCGCGGTTCTGGAACGCGCTGCCGATGGCCGCGAGCTGCGAGCGGTCGTTGGTGAACGCGTCGCACTGGCCGCTCTCATAGGCGGCCACAACGGCATCGGTGTCCTCGAATCCCAGCGCTGTGATGTTGAGGTTGTTCTGGTTTGAGAAGTCCTGGAGGTTCAGCTCAGTGGTCGTGCCCTGGGTCACGCACACGGTCGCATCCTTCAGCTCCAGCGCGCTCATCAGGCCGAGGTCCTTGTTGACCATGAAGCCCTGTCCGTCGTAGAACATCGTCTGCGCGTAGTTGCCCCACTGCGAGTCGCGTGAGGTCGTCCAGGTGACTGTCCTGACAAGCATGTCGACTTCACCGGACTGGATCGTTGGGCCGCGCTCTGCGGCCGTGATCAGGCGGATCTCGATCTTGTTCGGGTCTCCGAGAACGGCGGCTGCCAGCGCGCGGCAGAGGTCGATGTCGAAGCCGACGTTGTTGCCGGCGCTGTCAAGGTAGCCGTATCCGGGGACGTCGTTCCTGCTGGCGCAGATGACCTTGTCCCTCTCCCTGACCTGGGCGAGCCTTTCGCCCATCATCATGTCTTCGCCGCCCATGACCATACCCATAGCCTCGGCGGCCTGCTTGATCTCTTCATCGCTCATCATGGCCGGCTCAGGGGCCATGCCTGCGGCCATCGCCTCGGCCTCGGCTTGGGTCATCATACCCATGCCGGCGGCGGCATCCATGATTTCGGCGTCGCTCATCTCTTCCGAGCATGCCGCCAGCGTCAGCATCGCGGCAACTGTTATCAATGCCACCAAAACTGCACTATTCTTTATTTTATGCAACACTTCCCCTTCCTTTTTTGTTCTCTATGTCCGATTTCCCACTAGCCAATAAATCTCCTAAGTATAGTCAAAAACTGCGGCCAAATTAAAGGACTTTTCACCGTTCGATTCTTTTATCTCACCCGCTCGATTACTCGTCTTGTGCCGTCGACCAGTGTGTCGATGTCGGACTCGCCCGTCAGCGAGTTCATCGCGCCGGCTGTCCCGCTCTGGAGCAGGATGCCCTCGTTGAGCAGACCGACGAACAGCGCTTGGCGCATGGCACTGTCTCCACGGACGACCGTGCGGTAGTCGGTGATCTCCTCGGACGTGAAGTGAATGCCGAACAGCGAGCCCACGCCGGTCACCTGCGCCGGCACCTCGAACTCGTCGAACACGGCGCTCAGCTTGGCCCGAAGCTCGCCGCCCAGCGCGTTCATGCGGTCGTACACCTCAGGCGTCAGGTGGTTCATAACCACCTCGCCTGCGGCCATCGTGACCGGGTTTGCGTTGAACGTCCCCGCGTGGGCTATCGCCGCCCCCTTCGTGGGGTCGAACAGCTCCATTATGTCTGCCCTGCCTCCGAAAGCGCCGACAGGAGTCCCGCCGCCAATGATCTTGCCGAACGACGTCATGTCCGGGATCACGCCGAACATCTCCTGCGCGCCGCCGGGAGCGACTCGGAAGCTCTGCACTTCATCGTAGATCAGGATGATGCCGAGCTCGGTCGTCAGATCGCGCAGGCCCTTCAGGAACTCGATGTCCCCCGCCAGGTAGCCGAAGCTGGACATGACCGGCTCCATGATGAGACAGGCCACCTCGCTCGCGTTCTCGCGCAGCACCCGCTCGCACCAGTCGAGGTCGTTGTAGGGCAGCACGATCACCTGGTCCAGGATGCTCTGTGGCAGACCCGGATGCTCAGGGATCGGCGTTGGGCCTGACGGGTCTAGCTTCGTGAGATGAGGCCGGACGCTGACCGATACGTACTCGTGCGCTCCGTGGTAGCCGCCCTCGAACTTGGCTATCTTCTCCCTGCCGGTGAACGCCCTGGCGGCACGGATCGCCATCATCGTGCCCTCGGTGCCCGAGTTGGTGAACCGGACAAGGTCGACCGATGGGACCCGCTCGGTCATGATCTTCGCCATTCGCACCTGCGGGTCGGTCGGGCCTGTGAACGCGGTTCCCCTGGCCGCCTGTTCCTGGATGGCGCGGGTCACGTCCGGGTGGGCGTGGCCGAGAATCAGGCTGGTCGCGTTGATCATGAAGTCGAGCAGCCGATTGCCGTCCGCGTCGTAGATGTAGTGGCCCTCGCCGCGCTCTATAAAGTGCGGGTACGGCGCGAAGAACGCTGTGCCGCGCGAGCTTCCACCCGGCAGGTACTCCTCGGCGTCGGCCTGCTTCTGTCCTGAGACCGGGGTGCTGGCGATGAACTGGTCGATCTCGCGCTGTAGCTTGTCTTGGGTTGTCATTGGGACTCCTTTCCGGGGTCTCGTTACATTGCCGTGGCGCCGCCGTCTATGACCAGCTCGCTGCCGGTCATGTACGAGGCTTCGTCCGACGCCAGGAAGAGCACGCCCCTCGCAACGTCGTACATGTCGCCCATCCGTCCCAGCGGGATCATGCTGATGCGGGCGTCCCTGATGTCGTCGTCCGGGAACGCCTCGCGGATCATGTTCGTGTCTATCGGGCCCGGATGGACCGAGTTGCAGCGGATGCCCTCGGCAGCGTACTGGATCGCAGTGGACTTGGTGAGCAGCCTCACGGCTCCCTTCGACGCATTGTACGCCGTCGAGCCGGCGCTCCCGTTGATACCCGCAGTGGACGATATGTTGACAATCGAGCCGCTGCCCGACTCCCGCATGGCCGGAATCGCAGCCTTCGTACCGAGGAACACGCCCTTCGCGTTGATGTCCATCGTCCGGTCCCAGCCCTCGACGGTCTGGGCCTCGACATTGCCGCCGTCCCAGATGCCTGCGTTGTTGACCAGGATGTGCAGGCCGCCAAACCGCTCGACGGCGGTGTCGACAGCGTTCTGCCAGTCGGCCTCGCTGGTCACGTCGAGATGGACGAACACAGCATCGCCGCCGGCCTCCGCAATCTCCGCCTCCACCTGCTGGCCCTCGGCCTCCAGCAAATCTCCGAAGACGACCTTCGCGCCCTCGGAGGCGAAAAGCCGCGCCTCGGCCGCTCCCATACCTCTTCCACCACCGCTGATGAGCGCTACCTTACCTTCCAATCGCATGACCTACCTCCCGCCGTTCCCGTATCGGAGTACAGGACAGGCTGATACAGCTTGAGATTATACGCCGCCATCGCTCAGTTCCGATACACCCGGCTGTAATACACAGACCTTCTAGAGTCAGGTCTGCTGCTATGCCTTACAGTGAGCGGAGCGAATTACGTATTCCGCCAATGGACCTCTGCGGAGCGGACAGTCTCGCCAGTCACCCCAATTGTTGTCTAGACACAACCTCGGATGTATCCTATTCAACCATATATTGGAAGCCATATCCCGACAGGAACGTGGCAGCTTACAGGGAGCAGTGTTCGGGGATAACAATGCGAGCGTTGCCTTCGCGAGTGGGGACAAGCTGCCCCGCCACGTCTTCACTCAAAATCTGGGCCGGTTGCAAGAGCATCTACTTCGATCGGCCACGAGCCTCCTAGAACTGACCATGGTTAGAATAAGCGCACCACAGAAGACCTATCTATGCATGCCGGGATGTGAAGTGATTGACTGGACCCACGCGGCTACCTGATTATTCAGCGTAGGAACCAATATGATCTGAGGGTATTGGGAGCCAGGAAACTCCTTACTGAGGCACAATGCCACGTCGAATACACTTCAATCCCAAGCGTAGAATCGCTGAGGCCGACAGCTCGCACGAACTCACTCTACTTGCAGAACGTGTTAGGTACACAGGAAGCCCGTATCACAAACGGGATCCGGGGGATTTTGGTCTCAACCCTCCGGCACAGCCACTTCCGGACAAGACTCTCTGCGACGAGGCTGGCATAACATCCAAACTGGAAGCATGTCGATTACTCAAAAGGGGAGTGAGGAAGGGTCTGATCAGTGTTCGGCGTGATGGAGGGTTCCCGGTAAACATATGGTCTGTGACCGGAGATGGCGTCCCTCTTGAGGCCCAGTTGGAAAACCGTGTGCAGGGTGCCTACCATGGCTATCCCCTTGCTTCGAACGATGACTTTGGAGATGTAGTCCTCGAGCACTGGAACCGTTGATGAGCACGGATTTCGAAATCAGCTACGACTGGTTGACAGACGAAAGCGAGGATGCCTCTCTCGGCATAAGTGTTGGCCCTTGGCACGCCACGCACGTAGAGGACACCTTGGCCAAGACTGTGCGCTTGACTGCCCGTCTTTCCGCATCCCGACTTGCCGAGTGGTTCGTTGCCAATTGGTGGAGGTTGCTTTGGGAGCCGAGAGCCAACACATATTCGTGGCGTGAGAGCCACCGGATGGGTAATGTGGGGCACGGCTACGTCTGGCCGGACCTCACCTTTGACAGCGATTGGGAATCTATCCATGTTGCAAGTCGACCTACCGCGCCGCGTAGGGCCGAGCCCATTCGCTATTTGAACCACTTTGACTATCACATCCCTGCAACCGACTTCGAGACTGGAGTCGAGAGATTCGTCAATGGGACCATTGCAAGACTGTCTCACGTTCAGGACACACGATCCGACCTCAGCATACTTTGGGAGGAGGTGTCTGCCGAACGTGCCGACCCTACGAGTTGCGAGATGCGCATACTTGAAGCCTGCATGGGCTTTGACCCCGATGAGGCCCCCGATTATCTCTTAGACAGTCTGCAACAGCAGATGGGGGTATTCGGGAGCAGCGCCATCAGGGAGATGGCGGTGGCGTACAAGCAGAGCACAGTATCGGATCTGCGGGATCTCTGGGGTGGAGCACGTCACCATGGCGTGGTGGTTCGTGTACCAAGCTACGATGATGTTCGCACCCTGATCAAAGATTCAACTGCCACTGTACGTGTCCCGTGGCAGCGTGCAGAGATGGCTGCACATATTGTCCGGTCTGTATGGGATGTGGCTCCGCCTGTTTCGACTGAGCACCTCTGTGAACTCATGCAAATCTCGCATATAGGCTACCTTTCAGACCAGTCTGAAGGATGGCGTTCATACATGGCTGGATTCAGGGATGATGTCACTCGTGAGAACTTCCGCGTGTCCCTCAACAGCAAGTACAGTACTGCACGCCGATTCGGCTTGGTGCGGCTGGTCGGGGACCATATCGCCGCAGACGATAGTGACAGATTGCTACCGGGGACTAACTCTTTTACCAGTAGACAGAAGTTTCAGCGTGCCTTCGCCCAAGCATTTCTCTGTCCGTTCGACGCTTTGGAGGAGTACCTGGGTACGACTACTCCTGGCAGCGACGACATTGATGATGCGGCGCAACACTTTGATGTTTCCTCTCTGATGATCCAGTCGATCCTCGTAAACAAAGGTGTCTTGGGACGTGAGACTCTTGACGACTGGGCCGTGTAACACGGCAAGATTCATCGATACCTATCATTGCCGGGCGACTTTAGAACGACTCTCGTAACGCGCTTCACATGGAAGGAATAGCTGTTCGGCGGATTACTTTAGCCGCCTGCCGGTGTGGTAGGATTCGCGGGCGAAAGTGTATGAATCGCTAATGCCGATTCGCCATCAAATAGATAAGAGTAGATAAGAAACCCAATGCTTGACTTCAAAGAATTTGACTGGCTGAGCTTCGACTGCTACGGCACTCTGGTCGACTGGGAGACCGGTATATCCGACGCCGTCGACGCTGCGCTACGCTCACACGACATCCGCATGTCCAGGTCTGAGATCCTGGAGCTCTTCGCTGAGGTCGAGCCGCAGATCCAGGTGGGCACCGGGTACCTTGAGTACAGGCGCGTCCTGCGGCGCGTGATGGCGATGATAGGCATCCAGCTCGACTTCCAGTTCAACGAGTCCGACCTCACCTGCCTCGCGGATACTCTGCCCTCATGGCCAATTTTCGACGACACCATCCCGTCGCTCAGGGCCATGAAATCGCATTACAAACTCGCGATCATCTCCAACGTGGACGACGACCTGTTCGCCCAGACCGCCGAGATACTGGAGGTACCGTTCGACACCGTCGTAACGGCCCAGCAGGTGCGGAGCTACAAACCCGACCTCAGCAACTTCCACACCGCGCTGGAGCGAATGAACATCGACAAGAGCCGGTGGCTGCACATCGGAGAGAGTCTGTATCACGACATCGGCCCTGCGAACGAGCTTGGGATCTCGTCGGTATGGGTGAACCGCGGTCACGGCCGCGAGGGCGCCGGGGCGACGCGCCCCTCTGACGCGCAGCCCGACCTGGAAGTGCCGGACCTCGCCACCCTCGTTAAAGTGATGGATATCGCGGCAGCTTAAAGCTGCACATGTAAAATCGTGAGAAACCGGCTGGTGAGTTCCTGCGTAGTATATTTGGGTAACTCGTTGGAGATCGGGTACTGACACTTGTTCACTAGAAGATCAGCCACAAGCCTTGTAGTCATCGTGCTTATCGCGATAGCGGCCTTCGCGGTAGCTTGCGGCGGCGAAAGTGTCACAGTCACTATCGAGAGTTCGACACCTACGACTGTGCCCGCAGCACCCGCCGCGCCGACTACGGCCCCCGCAGTGGCGGTCGTCCAGGACACGGCGACGCCCACCAGCGTCCCGACCGCTGAGCCGACCACTACTCCCCAGCCCCCTGCTGCTCCAGCGGCTCCGGAGCCGACCGACACGCCCGTCCCTGAGCCTACCGATACGCCCGTCCCCGAGCCGTCTCCCACTCCGGCAGGGGTGTACACGGGCGCGCCATCCAGTGCACCTATGGCTCCGACGGCAACGGCTGCTCCCGAGCCTACCGCGACCGAGGTGCCACCGCCGGATACGCCCACTCCGCCACCTCCCCCAGCGCCAACCGTTACGTCCGTTCCTCCGACTTCCACGCCGGTGCCGCCGACAGCGACTGCTGTCCCACCGACAGCCACAGCAGTGCCACCTACATCCACGCCAGAGCCAACAGCCGCTCCGGTGGTCGCCGTGAATATCGGCAGCAACGTAGGCGAGCGCGCCCCGGACTTCGAGCTCACGCTGGCTGACGGCTCTACCGTGACCTTGGCCAGCCTGGTGGAAGGTGATCGGCCCACGTTCATATTCTTCTTCGCCAGTTTTTGACCGGTCTGTCGCTCCGAGTTGCGGAGCCTGAAAGACATCTACCCGGAGTTCTCTGGCGACGTGGACTTCTACGCGGTTAACGCCGATCCTTCAGAGAGTCTCAAGAGTGCCGCCCAGTACGGTCAGAACCAGGGCTGGACGTTCCCTGTCGCTCATCCCAGCGAGGGTATGCTCAGGAACTTCAACATCGTCAAGCACTCGGTCAAGGTAGCCTTCGGCGCAGACGGTGTAATCGTGTACCGCGACGGCTTCGGCAAGGGCAACGCTGGCACGTGGACGCAGGTCTTCCAGGACCTGAGCAGCAGCTAGTCAGCGCCTACGGAGCGGGCGGGAACGGGTCTTCGACACTCCCCATGGCCTGCCACTCCGCAATGGACGTGCCCCGGCTTCTCTTGTCTCCCCACAGGCTCTTGACGTAGGTGAGCACTGCGACGATCTCCTCGTGGCTGAGCTGTTCGCCGAATGCAGGCATGCCGCTCTTGAAGTCCGGCAGGCTGGGGGTCTCCAGCATCTTCCCGCCGTTCTTGACGTACCTGTACAAGAAGCCGTCCGAGTGGTGCCACGTATGGCCGTCGCCGTTGAGAGGAGGGGCGGGAAGTATGCCGACTTCATTCGGGATGTGCCAGTCAGGCTGACCCACTCCACCTGCCTGATGACAGGAGATGCACGTGGTGGTGAATATCTCCTCACCCGTCTTGGCAGTTGAAGCCGGAGGCTCAGTCGCTGC
Source organism: Dehalococcoidia bacterium (assembly GCA_965116415.1). Classification (GTDB taxonomy): domain Bacteria; phylum Chloroflexota; class Dehalococcoidia; order Lucifugimonadales; family UBA1123; genus VXRN01. Next base: position 1,957,784 of record OZ220693.1, on the reverse strand, counting down.
AGGCACAGCAGCGCTCTCCCCGGACGAGGACGAGCAGGCGAGAAGGGCGAACGACGCCAGTATCAATACCGCTAGAGCTATTCCAACACGATCAACCTGCAAAGACACACTCCTGGAGAGTCTTCCCTCCTGGAAGATGGAAGCACGCTGGGAAGTCACTCTGGTAGTTGGCATCAACTCTGCTAAACTTCAGGCGTAAGCACGAATTAACTCTAACGGATTATCTACTTGCGCAAAAGAGTCTTTACGATCTGCATGGCTACCATAGCCGTCGTCCTGGCCGCTGCCTGCGGCTCCGAGGAGCCCGCTGCGCCGTCTCCCACCGTCGTCCCAAGAGCGTCCGCGATAGACTTCAAGATCGGCAACAACATCGGCGACCGCATACCTGACTTCGAGATAGTGCTGACCGACGGTTCCCCGATCACGTCGGCAGGCTTGCTCCAGAACGGCAGGCCCGCATTCCTGTTCTTCTTCGCCACGACTTGAACGATCTGCCGCTCCGAGTTGCGGAGCCTGAAGGACATCTGGCCTGAGTACGCCGACAGGGTCGACTTCTACGCGATTAACGTCGACCCGTCCGACGGCCTGGAGGACCTGGAGAACTTCGGTAAGAACCAGGGGTATCCGTGGCCCATGGCCGACTCCGACAGCGAGGTGCTGTTCAAGCTCCACGTGACGAACCAGTCCACGAAGGTGGCTTTCGGCGCGGACGGCATCATCATCTACCGTGAGAAGATGGGCGGCGGCGGTCCCGACGTCTGGCACGGGATATTCCAGCAGCTGTCCGAAGGCGCCTGATCGTCCCCTATCGGGGTACTGGGGAGGCTTTCGCGTCGACGCTAAACCGGAGCGCCGAGGAGTATCGACTCCATCTCCGCGAGCATGTCCTCAGCCCTCGCTCTGAGCTGTTCCCGGGTCAGCTCGGCGATCGGATGCTGTGTCAGGACGACCGGATATGCCGGAGCGCCCCACATCTGCGCCATTGACCTCGCCGTGACCTCGAATATGTCGGTGCAGATCGTAACCGAGGGGATTCCGGCCTTCTCTGCGTGGATTCCGTCGTGCACACTGCACGCGCTGCACGACCCTCAACTGCCGATGGCGACAACTACGTAGTCACACTCCTCGGCCATGTTGGTTATGACATCGGGCTCTGCCGGCTTGGATGCCGACGGCTTCCGGTGGTACACGACGTTCGAGACGCCGTACTTCTCGTTGAGAACGTCGGCGATCTCCTCGAGCAGCTCTCGCGCCCCGTCCTTGGCGTCGTCGATCAGTCCGAGCCGCATGTTCTCCAGCGACTCCAGCCGTGGAGCGGGAACGAACGTCGGGATGATGGGCTTAGTCGTGGGATCGACAAGAGTGTGCTGCAATCGAGTGGCCGTAGCCATAGTCGTACCTCCGGAAACTCAGGCTGGGGGTATTATAGCGTAGAGGTGAGCGTCCGACAGCTAGTCGATGTGAAGCATTTTCTGGGGGATTACCTGTGTGCGCGTGTACTGTCTTGACGATACGTCATGCACATTTAGGGGATGCAGAATGAATCAGTATCAGTTAACCTGTCCGAACCACGGAATGCGTCATGACTTTCCCGGCACCCAAGAGTCATACTAGGTGGGTTCCAATGCAAGATGTGCTCAAGTTTCTGCTCATAGCCCTCTCAGCGGCAGTGATCGGGTATATAGCCTGGACAGTGTATGGAGAAGGGATCTCACCTGCGTCCGCCAGGATGTCCGAGTCTGTTCACATGGCGCAAGCCCAGGCCCAGAACATGAACCAGTCATTGACGGATGTCAGCACTATTGGAGAGGCTGGGCAGTCCGTTGTCTCTCAGGGAACAGACTCCTCCCGCATAAATGCACCGGTGTCGGTGGGTGTGGCAGAGATCACGAGCCTTGAAGACCTGTTGGTTGAATGGAGGCCGAGATACGAGACTGCCAAGATGGCCTATGCAAAGTTCCAAGCCTCCATCACAAATGCCAAGAGTCGCGCAGCGGAATACTTCGCTCAGCAGCAGATTCTAACCGAAGGGATGCGGGATCCGAACAACAGGGCTAAGGCACAATTGGAAGACGAAGCGGAAATGGCACTCTACCTGCAGTGGGAGGCACGGGCTGACGCTGCCTTGAAGTCTGCCGACAAAATAGTCATTCAGTTGGACGATATGGACTCCAACCTGCAGAAGATGGAACTCCGCGCCGACTTTGTGTTCGATGCGTCAGCATTCAATGAAGTACCCGGAGCAATTCATGAGTTGAATCAGCAGCTCTTTGACTTCCAGGTTGCCAGCGAGAATATCAAGCTGGCCGCGGGTTCGCCTTTCGAGGTGCAACAGCCGTGAAGGCCGGTGTCGGAGAAGTCGTTACCGTAACCGTCAGGCTCGTGGCCTTTGGCGTCGCCCTCGTCCCATTCGGCGCTCTGTTCTTGCCATGGGTCACACTTGATGGCTCCAGCGAGATTCGCACTGGTGTCACCTCGATCTCTTTACTGGTTTCACCTATCAGGGGCTATCTCTTCGAAGCTGATCCCGTTCAAGCTGCAATCGTCACTATCGGTCCAGTCGCAGTCGTACTTCTTACCATTATTACGGGGAGTCGCTACTATAGCCGCAGGTCGACCCCCTGGACGCCACTTCTAATGCTGGCGATGGTTCTCGCAATCATCTACCTTACAGAGAATCTGGTAAGGGCGACGCACGAGGGCTTAAACGTAGTCACAGGAGTGGCAGTTCTCCTGATTTTGCACCAGGCAGCGATTCGCTTACAGGTGACCATCCGACGCAGATCGCCGTTTTCCAAGTTTGCGGGAATTCTGGCTATTGCAACGGGTGTATCATACCGCCGCCGATGGCGCTGACGACTGATCGGATCTCTGAAGAGACAACAGGACTCTGGAAATGAGGTCTTTCGTCGCCATCGTTGTGGGACTGGCAGCCGCCAGCGCACTCTACTTGTACCAGAATCCAGACGTTGAACTGAAAGTGCCGGAAGGCCTGATTATACAGTTGGAGGAGCAGCGTTCGGCGTTGGAGCAGGTTCCCGACTCCCTTGCGGAGATTGTCGCTGCAAGTACGCCCAGACCAATCACAAGAGAGGCGCCTCAGGCAGTTTCGAAGGACAACGTACGAACTGATAAGAACGCCGACCCAGCAGAGAGAGTTGCAGAACTGGAGCAGAAGATTCACGTTGGCATTAACGCAGCACGAGCCAGCAATGGTGTTTCACCTCAGCTACTGTGGGTCGACAAGCTTGGAGCTGTGGCGCGGGACCATAGTGAGGATATGACAGCGCGCAGCTACTTCGACCACGACACACCTGAAGGCCTTGGCCCGTCAGAACGCATTGATCGAGCTGGATATAGTTGCTGGAAAGATAGTCACTACGGCGTGGCGGAGAACCTAACAATTGAACTGATGGACAGTAGCCTCGACCGGATGGCCAGCAACGCTGTTCGGAGTTGGATGACGAGCCCAGGGCACCGCACCAATCTCTTGGGCAAGGACTATGACCGCACTGGCATCGGCGCGTCGTTCGGCAGATGGCGAGGATATGACGCCGTGTATGTAACCCAGGTTTTCTGCTGATAGAGTTGGAACAATTGCATTCCGGCCTACCTGTGGGCGTCGTGTCATCGTATCCAGAGTAAGGACAGGCTTACGGGTTAGGTTATGGAGAGGTACTTGGCCCGGACAGCGGCGTGAGTTGCCCGGGTACGGCCACAGACGTTTCAGGCTTGGATCAAGGCTGACCTGATACGTCCTCGGAAGTTCGCCTCGGGCAAGAGGTCTGAAAACACGTACACCTACGACGACCTTCTATTGATGCGGCTCGTCGTGCGACTGAAAGAGCAGGGTGCCAAAACCAAGAGCATCAGAGCTGTGCTAGCCACAGTTGAATACATGTGTGAGGGGAACCGAGCTGCTTGGAAGCAAGTCGAAATGTCTGTGAGTTCCGACTTGGTAGTCGTGATCATCCCCGGGGTTCCTGACTGGAATCCGATTGCAGCCTCCGAAGGCCCGCAGAAGATGACGGAGATGGTATTGCGAGACGGCGAGAAGCGGATGGAAATCGCATCTCACACTCCGTCAATCATCAGCGTTAGCAGGCGCGGCAGCCGCCCTCGGGCGTGGAGCCAGGTCCAGCCCAACTTCCGATAGGCTCTTAGCGACTCCAGCTTTGCACGGTATATGACTGTATTCTAGTTGGGAGCATCTGGACCCAGACTGTTCTCGTCGAGTGGATACCAGAAGACCTGACCACTATCAATCTGCGCCTGAATGTTATCGTCCTTGCGGACTCCGGCAATCGCAGGCCATGCTTCCTTCTCCGTGAGTTCTTTCAGCAGGTCTGCGTGTGATATTGCTCTGCGGGTATCCCTCTCATCGCAGGTGTAGGAAGCCTCCACCGCAATGTAGGATGTAGAGGAATCTCCCTTCTTCGCCACCTCAATTATGAGGTCTGCCTTGTACAGGCTTTCCTTACGGCCTCTGTCGATGGCCGCCAGTTTTTCGGAATCGTACTTTCGCGCCAGGGTGAGTACGTCTTCGCGTGTAAGAATAGCTATCCTGGTCTCGTCCAGCCCAATGTCTTTGACCTCGTCTAAGCCGAACGCGATGCTCGCGACGTTCCTCCTGGCTGCAGCCTCGGCATAGTTGCCGCGGAAGTTGCCAAAGGCGCCATCCATGCGCTCAGCACGGGTCTCAACATTGTCCAAGCGCCTCAACATGGAGTTTTGAGTTTCCAGCAAGCTGTTCTGGGTCTCTAGCAAGCTGTTCTGGGTCTTCGACATCTCAGCCTGGCTCTGCCGCAAATCAGACAATTGTTGGAGTGTGCTGTTCTGGGTCTCTAGCAAGCTGTTCTGGGTCTTCGACATCTCAGCCTGGCTCTGCCGCAAATCAGACAATTGTTGGAGTGTGCTGTTCTGGGTCTCTAGCAAGCTGTTCTGGGTCTTCGACATCTCAGCCTGGCTCTGCCGCAAATCAGACAATTGTTGGAGTGTGCTGTTCTGGGTCTCTAGCACCCTGATCTGAGACTGCTGCAAATCAGCCAAGTGCTGGGCCGTGCGCTTCTGGATATCAACCATCTCCCTGATAATTTTCTCTGTGCTGCTCCCGCGCTCTGCCATTGAAGTGAACTCACGTGGCAGTCGAATGAGATCCTCGGTTAAAACCTCCCGTCGCACAGCTTCCCGGAACTCTGTATTCTCGCGCAGCAGTTCCAACAGTTCCTCGGTTGTGTTAATTGTCGCCATCTCAGGAACTCTTTTATCGTGCCCAGTTAAGGTTGAGGATCCGCCACCGGTCACCGCAAGCACTCACTCGGATTCTAGCACAGCAATGTAGATCGACATTTACGTGATTCCTCAGAGTCCGATTCTACGAATCCATCCTGACTCACCACATTGGAGATACTGCGGACAACTTGCGAACTTTGGTTAGCCTTTTTTCTAGGGAGTGGGTATAATGCGCCTAGCGGTCGATAATCGGGCGTAGTATGCGCAGCGTTCAGCCTCCAACCTAAACCTCGCCCCCAGGAGAGGTGACATGACATCAAGTGAATTCTCATTTGCCACCTTTTCTCAGAACCCGTTCTACGAGGCGCTTAACGCGAGGCTGGTGGCCATGGCCGAACCAAGCTCCGGTCAGCGGATTGTAGACCTCGCCTGCGGCACCGGCGGTGTGACCAAGCTCATTCTCGCTCAGCTTCGAGGCGCGCGGAACTCCGTCATCGTCGCCGTGGACCACTCCTCCACTGCGCTCAAGCAGGCCATGGAGGAGTTGAAGGCCCACAGGGACAACGCCGTCCAGTTCGTTCAGAGCCAGGTCGAGCAGGTGTCAGAGTCGATGAAGGAGCGGGCCGACACCGTCATCTTCTGCAACGCCATCCACTACATCCCAGACAAGGACGGCCTCATCGACGAGATCGCCCGTACGCTCAACCCGGGCGGGAAGTTCGCGTTCAACACCTCGTTCTACGAGGGCGGACAGGTGCCGGAGTCGCTCCAGTTCTACCGCAAGTGGATGTTCAAGTCGGCGCGAGTGTTGCGCAGGGAGTACGGACTCTCCCCGCAGCGGGCCGACAAGGTCGAGTCGCGTAAGCACCTGACCGCTGAAGAGTACCGCGAGCTGCTGGAACGCCACGACTTCACTGTCATCCGCCAGGTGGAGGACAGGGTCCAGGTGCCGATCGATGGCTGGCTGGACATCAGCACCTTCGAGGACTTCATTGTGGGCACCATGCCCGGCGTCCCGCTGAAGGAGGCGAGCGCGTCGCTTCAGACGGGTGTGCACCAGACCTTCGAGGAGATGGAGATCACGCACGTCCCCCGCAACTGGCTGGACATCGTGGCCGTACGCAAGTAGGCAGAGTACGTACCCGGCTCAAGGCCGGGGCAGGCTCTGGACCAACCCGTAAGTTTGGCCCTCTACCTCACAGAACAAGACGTCGACCGCCTCCTGGATATGGAGGCGGCTCTCTTTGCGGTCGAATCGGTGCTGCGCAGACAGGCGGATGCCGCCGCTCTAAACCTCCCCAGGCAGCGCCTCATGGCCGCTCCCGACACACACGTCAACACCATGATGGCCTCCGACAGCGAGCTGGGGGTATTCGGTTTCAAGACGTACACCTACGCTGGAGGCGTGTACAGGTTCTTCGTATTCCTGTCGGACAACCGCACCGGCGACCTGCTCGCCATCGTCGAGGCCAACCGACTCGGACAGCTTCGCACCGGCGCGGCCACCGGAGTCGCGACCAGCGTCATGGCGCGACCTGAGTCGGCGACAGTCGGGGTGATCGGCAGCGGATTCCAGGCCAGGACACAGCTCGAGGCCGTCAGCAAGGTCCGCCAGTTGACCTCGGCGAAGGTCTATAGCCGGAACCCCGAGGGTCGAAACGCCTACGCATCCGAGATGTCAGATCGACTCGGACTTGAAGTCTCCCCAGTCGACTCCGCCCATGCTTCGGTCGAAGGAGCGGACATAGTCATCACGATCACTAGCTCCCGCACTCCCGTCCTGCTCGGCGAGTGGCTTGAGCCCGGAATGCACGTCAACGCTGTCGGCGGAGCAGACCCCTACGTCACTGAGTTGGATGATGCCGCCGTGCAGCGAGCGGACCTGATAGTCGTCGACGACCGGGCGCAGGCCAGGATCGAGTCCGGAGAGCTGATGATGGCCGCAGGCCGCGGCCTCGTGCTGTGGGAGCAGATGGTTGAGTTGTGGGAGCTGGTAAGTGGCAGGACACCAGGCCGTCACGGACCCGAAGACGTGACCCTCTTCAAGTCCCTCGGAATGGCCCTCTGGGACATCGCCGCCGCCAAGTCCGCCTACGACCGGGCGGTAGCCGAAGGCGTGGGGCGTGGGGTTTAGTCCTACCTCACCCCCACAGCGCCGGCTTGAACACCATCAGGTAGACCGTGGCGACAATCAGGACTACCTTGAGCGCCAGGATTATCCGGGCACGCGCGTGAAGCCTTTCGTAGTCGGACGAGTCTGCTGAGCCGTCTGCGGTCAGCGCGATCTGGCTCTTGATGGTACGTGCGTAGAGCCCCGAGAGCCCCATGAGCACGACCAGGAACATGAGCGCGAGCTCGAGCCACGGCGTCGACCACGCCCAGCCGGCACGGTCGATCAGACCGAGTCCAGTCAGCAAGACGATCACGTAGGCGGGAATCACCATCCGCCGCTCCATCATCCTGACGGTCTCCAGCGTGAACGACCTCGACTCCGGCGCCAGCACCGCGCGGCGCAGCCAGAAGAAGTAGGATACCGTCGCCCCGACCGCGACCAGGGCGGCCAGGACGTGTATGGTCAGCAGTACCTGTACGGTGGTCATGCGCTACACCGTCATTGAACAGGCGCAGCCGCCCGGACCGCACCCGCCGCATCCGCCGGCGCCCGCAATCGCTCCGACCGAGCCGGAGTCGTCGGACGAGAACGCCGCGAACACCGACAGCTTCCTGTCTGAGTCGCCCTCACAGATGGGGCAGGGCGCGTCGTCGTCCATTCGGCTTATCGGCCGCAGCTTATCGAACCTGTGGCTGCACGTGTTGCAGACGTACTCGTAGATCGGCATGGTTGATCCCCCTCGCGGGACGCTTTTGCGGAAAACCGGATGCTAACCATATTCTAGTTTCGGGCCAATACAGGGTCAACCGGAACCGCGCTCCAACACGATGCGGCGGAGAGTGGTATCCTTCGGAAGCAGCGCGGGGACCCTGATCAGGCCCAATCGGGTGTTGGCGGCATGGAGGCTTCGGATGCAAGTCGCAGCGCGTCCATTCGTATACTTCGCCATCCTGCTGCTCGCGCTCGGATTTAGCTTCCTGGCGGAGGTAAGCGACGTGCCGCCGGTCCACGACCATGCCAGGGTGCGTTGCGCGTGGCCTGCCGGCGACACCAGCTACAAGCCCTGGTATGTAGAGGACATAGGAGGAGCCGAGGACGAGAGGCAGGAAGTGCCTGCATCCGGCAGTTGCGTTGGCGTCCAGGCCTTCTGATCTCACCCGATAGAAAGGTCGTCGGTCTGGTACATGACCTGGCCCCCGACCACTGTGGCGGCTGACTCGATCTGACCCAGCTCACGGGCCGACTCACGGAACGGGTCGTGTTCCAGTACCACCAGGTCGCCGAGCTTGCCGATCTCCAGGCTGCCCTTCGCGTCTTCCTCGAAGGACCCGTGTGCGGCGTTCACTGTCATCATGGAGATGGCATCCCTCACTGGCACTCTTTCAGCTTCCGTCAGGACCTCGCCAGAGCTGGTAACCCTGTCGATGGCGTTCTGGATGCAGAAGAGCGGGTTCACCGGAGTCACCGGACAGTCCGAGTGGAGCAGCGGCTTGATCCCAGCCTGGACCGCCGACCCAATGGGGTCGAGGTGAGTCACCCGCTCAGGGCCCAGGAATCGCTCCCGGTGCCGGTCGCCGAAGTAGTAGACGTGGTTCGGGAAGAAGTCCGGGATTACGCCAAGGTCGCGCATCTTCGAGATGTGCTCCGGCAGGCAGACCTGGCAGTGCTCGATACGGAACCTGTGGTCGGCCTTCGGCAAGGCCCCCAGCGCGTTCTCGTAGGCTGTCAGCACAGCGTCAATGGCCGCGTCGCCGTTGGCATGGGTGGCTATCTGGTAGCCCCGACGGTGCAGGGTCATCACCATGTCGTTCAGCTCGTCCTGCTCATAGATGAGCCAGCCCTGCTCATCAGGGTCGCAGTGATACGGCTCCCGCAGGGCCGCCGTGATTCCCTGGATCGACCCGTCTGAGATGATCTTGCATCCGGCTACCCTGACCCACTCGTCGCCGTCGCCGGATTTCAGGGCGAAGTCCGTTCGCTTCAGGTACTCCCACTGCATGAACATGTTGACCCTGAACTTCAGGAATCCTTCCTGACGTGCCCGATGGTAGGCGCCCATGATGTCGACGCCTCGCGCGTTGCCGACGCTGGCATCGTGAATGGTGGTTATGCCGCGACGCAGGTACTCGTCCTGCGCCCGGACGAAGCCCGTCCGCACGTCGTCCTCGGTGTAGGCGGGCAGAAGCTGGTGTACCAGCGCCTGCGCGGTCTCGTACAGCATCCCGTCCGGCACGCCACTGGCGGGGAACCTGCCGATGCGTCCGCCGGGCGGGTCCTCCGTCTCATCGTGGATCCCTGCCATCTCGATCGCCGTGGAGTTGGCCGCGAGCATGTGCCCGGAGTTGTGGACGATCGCGATGGGGTGGTCGGTCGACGCGGCGTCTAGGTCGTGACGGGTGGGGTGCCGCATGTCCTGGAGGCCGGTGTCGTCGTAGCCACGACCGCGCACCCACTCCCCAGGCGGCGTCCCGGCTGCCCGCTCTCGCAGCCGCTCAACGATGTCGCCGATGTTGCGATTGGGCGGCGTTCTGACGTCCACCTCCAGCAGGTTGGTGCTGTACCCGACCATGTGGTTGTGAGGCTCGATAAACCCCGGCAGCACCGTCCTGCCGTCAGCGTCGATGACCGTCGTCTGACTATGTCTCTCGGCAAGTACTTCGTCGTTGGTGCCGAGCGTAGCAATCCTGCCGTCGCGGATACCCACTGCCTGCACCACACTGCTGCCAGCGTCCATGGTCTCCACTCTGCCGTTAATGACGATCAGGTCCATTTGCTCTCCTCCGTTGAGTAACTTCGTCATTCCGGCGTAGGCCGGAATCCAGAGGTCGGCAACCACCGTCTGTAGGGGCAGGTTTCAAACCTGCCCCTACCCAAGCACGGCGCCGACTAGGATGATACAGCTTCCTGGTCCATACTAGCGTCGATTGGGCCCAGGACATCTGCTAGACTGGCCGACATCTTAGAGCCACCCCCTTTACACCCCAACACCCTTCCCAGCCGGCCAATGACATCCGCTTCCCTATCTGAAGGAATCGAAGACACACAACCGCGCGGCTGGGCGACACTCCTACTTCACCACCTCCAGATCAGCAGCCTCAGGCTGTCCTCGTTCGTCCTTGGCATCTTCCTCCCGTTCATAACCGACGACCTGGGACTGACCCCACTCCAGGCAGGACTGCTCCAGGGAGTCTGGTGGCTGACGGCAGCAGTCGCGGTGCTTCCGTTCGGGATATGGCTGTCGCGATTCCGCCCCGTCCCGATGAATCTGGTCTCCCTGCTGCTGGTGACGCCGTTCCTGTTCGCGCAGGGGCTTGCGTTCAGCTTCCTGAGCCTGTTCTTTGCGCGCTTATTCGCCGCGCTGTTCCACATGATTGGCCTCGCGGCTCGCCCGATGCTCTTCCAGCAGTGGGCGGCCCGACGCCAGTACACGCTCATCAACGCCGTGGGGCTGTCCCAGCACAGCCTTTTGCTGGCCATCGCGATCAGCACGGGCGCGATGCTGATCACTGCGCTCGGAAGCTGGCGTCTGGCCTACTTCATCCAGGGAGCGTTTCTGACGTGTCAGATGATCGCGTGGATGGTCGTCGCCCGCGAGAGTCGCGCTCCGGCCCAGGAACTCGAACAGTCCCTCGACGACGCTCGACGTGCGCCCCTCTCCGCTCTCAGGAAGTACCCGCAGGGCTGGCTCGTCGGCGTCGTGATGTTCTCGCTATCGGCAACGTGGACTGCCATCGTGACCTTCCTGCCCACGCTGCTTGTCGAGGACAGGAATATACCCCTGACCGTCGGCGGACCGCTGCTCGGCTTCCTGTACTACGGCCTGATACCGGGCGCGCTGTTCGGAAGCTACGTCAACCGCAAGGCAACCAACCGCAGGATGCTTCTCACCGTGCCGGCGACCCTGAACGTCGTGCTCGCCCTCGGAATCGCGCTGACCCAGGACGTCGTGCCACTCGCGGCGCTGATTGCCGGGATGGGACTGGTGTGGGTGGCGGTGCCCGCGCTGGAGATGCTGCCGTTCGAGTTCGAGGACATAGCCCCCCGCGAGGTGGCGGCGATGAGCGCGCTGGTAGTCACGCTGTCGGCGATTGGATTCGCCGTTGGGCCGATGATCGCGGGCGCGGTGGCGCAGCTCACCGGCTCCCTGCAGACCGGACTCGTGGCGATGTCGCTTGCAAGCTCAATCGGCATCGCCGCCGGGCTCATGTACCCCACCCGGCGCTGAGCGGAGAAGCTGTGGCAAGCCTTCCCAGGGGAACTTAAAGCCCCCTCTCCCTCAGGGCTTACAGGGGTATGTAAACGTGTGCAGGCGGGCGTGAATACCAATCAACGGCCCCCTCTCCCTGAGGGAGAGGGCTGGGGTGAGGGTGAAAACCTCGAATACATACCCCTGTGAGCTCCCTCAGGGTGAGGGTGAAAAGGCCGCCTACCAAACTGCACAGTCTCTGAGCGGAGTGCACCGTGCTGTCGTTCATGACGCTCGTGTACAATCAGGTCTGCACATGCCTCCACAGTAGTACTATTTTCCTCCGAATTTAACGGTCGGTTCTGGCGAATGAACGAGACTGGAAATCTGAATAGACCGGTCCTGCGTGAGGTCGCAGCCAAGAGCCTGCTTTCCTTCGGACCGGAGGGGCTGAGGCTGGAACTAAAGCCCCTCAACGTTCTGATAGGCCCGAACGGCTCGGGGAAGTCCAATCTGTTCGAGGTTCTGGGACTGCTGCAGGCCGCCCCGACGGGTATAGCGTGGCCTGTCCGCAATGGTGGAGGGATCCGGAACTGGCTTTGGCGAAGACAGCCTAAGAACACCGCCACTGTTGAGGCGGTTGTAGATTTGCCAGGATGCCAACAGCGAATGTGGCACGCGATTGGGTTCACCGAATCGAGTCAGAGGTTCACGCTGGTGGATGAGCAGATCGAACATCGAACCGTAGATTCATCCCGTGTTGACGAACTGTATTTCTCGTACGTATTCCGTGGAGATCAGTCTGACTTCCACCTATCAGGTCGGGAGGACCAGTTAGCGAGAGTCCACCTTGATAAAGTCGCGACTGACGAATCCATACTTTCTCAGCCGACTGGTACTTGGCAGTTTCCTGAACTGGACAACTTGCGCAGGATGTACAGCACGGTCAGGCTATACCGCGACTGGTATTTTGGCCTAGGGAACGTGATACGTGAGGCTCAACTCACTGACGTTCGTCAGAGTCCGCTGGAGCCGGACCTCTCCAACCTGGGGATGTTTCTGAACCGGCTGCGCCAGGACCCCGCCACCAAGGCCAAGTTGATCGACAAACTCTCTGATGCCTACGAAGGGCTCACCGACTTCGAGCTGGACTTCCAGGGCGGAAGCGTGGGGGTGTACTTTGCAGAGGGCGATCTTGCCGTTCCGGCGTCGCGTCTCTCTGATGGTAGCCTCAGATATCTCTGCCTGCTAGCCCTCTTGTTGGATCCGGACCCGCCGATGCTGATCGGAATAGAGGAGCCCGAATTGGGTCTGCACCCAGACCTGATACCCAAGATCGCGGATCTCCTGGTAGACGCGTCGAGCCGCTGCCAACTGGTGGTGACGACTCACTCGGACGTGTTGATTGACGCGCTGTCGGAGCGGCCTGACTCAGTGGTCGTGTGCGAGAAGCACGATGGACACACTACGATGAAACGGCTTGATAGCTCCGAACTTGCGCACTGGCTGGAGAGCTATCGCCTCGGACAGCTGTGGACCAGCGGGGAGCTGGGAGGCGTCAGGTGGTGAGCGCCCGCATCTACCTGGAGGGAGGCGGGAACAGATCTGAAGGCAATACTCGACGCAGGGAAGGTTTCAGGAAACTTCTGGAAAAGTGTGGCCTGTCTGGCCGCATGCCCAGACTCGTGGCCAGCGGAAGCCGAAACACCGCCTTCGACAACTTCAAGACGGCCCTCTCGAATGCCTCCGGGGCTGAGTACGTCGCACTGCTGATCGACAGCGAGGACCCCGTATCAGACGTGGAGAAGACGTGGGAGCACCTGCGCCGGAGCGACACCTGGCAGAGACCACGGGGCGTCGGGGATGACCAGGTACTGCTGATGACCACCTGCATGGAGACGTGGATGGTGGCAGACCGCAGCGCGCTAAGGGACCACTTCGGCCGGAATCTTCGACCAGAGAGGCTCCCTCCGCTGACTAACCTGGAACGCAGGGCCAGGGGTGAGGTGCAGAGGAAGTTGGAGAACGCCACAAGGGACTGTGCTGCTCCCTATGCGAAAGGCCCCCGGTCATACGAGGTGTTGGGTAAGCTCAGTCCCGATACACTCGAATCACATCTGCCCAGTTTCAAAAGAACCCGCAGGATACTCAGTGACAGACTGAGCTAGTGGTACCTGCGACGTTTCCCAAGTACGCCTCAGTTCCCGGGCACGGCCGACAGCACCACCTCTACCCTGACCTCGTCGGCGAGGCTGACGACCGATCTGGCCGAGGGCTTTTGCATCTGCAGGTCGTCCCATGTGAACGTCGTGCTACCCGTTATGGAGATCTCGCTCCCATCGTCGCGCGCCTCGACCTCGAACGTCAGCGGGGCCGTCACTTCCCGGATCAGCAACTCGCTTTCGATTTCAGTGGTAACGGTCTCCCCATTAGTGAACCCGCTCGGCAGGTCGCTCATCCCCTTAACGGTGACCACGCCGGTGGGGTGCTGTCCGAACATTCTCGAACGGATGTAGCGGTCCCGGAAGGAGTTGTCGCTGCTCAGGCTCTGCAGGTCGATCTCGATTACCGAGTCACGCCCGTCCAGGTGGATTTCACCCGAGAGTTCGGTCGTGCTTACCTCGGCATCGAATGGCAGCGGAACGGACGCCAGCTCCTCTCGAACGTAGAAGGTGACCTTCGAGCCCTCTCCAACAGTGAACGTGACCGCTTCCACCTCTCCAACAGACCTCGCTTCGGTAGCCGGAGCCTCGGTCGGAACAGGGGAGGGCTCCTGCGTAGGCTCGGAAACGGGAGTGTCGGCAGGCGCCGCCGTCGTAGGCTGGCTGACTTCCGGTTCGACTGGAGTCGTGGATGACCCGCAGGCGGCCACGATGGTAGTTGCCAGGACGAGCACTGCACCCATCATGGCGAGACGAAAGATGCGGTATCCCCCATGCTGCCGGGGGGATGGGAGTGGACCTGCTGTTCTCTTAATCATTGTCTCCTCAAGTGACAGGTAAAGCTGCCAACTATGTAAACGCGATTCGGCTCCCGGGGTTAGTCCCGGAACGGCGTAATCCTAACCCCGGCCGCTGGTGATACGTTACAGGCATAGCTGCCTACGCGCCAAGTTCCGGGGCGCATCGCCTTGAGTCGATGCTGCTATGTTACTCTCAGGTAGTCACTGTAGCGGTTGGCGTGCGTGTAAGTAGCAATGAGGAGGCGGTACTGCGCCGCGGAATTATCCAGTCTTACAATCCTGACTCTGAGCCTCTGCCGGCAGGGGAGTCGGAGGACCGATCGCCATCGTGGGCGAGTCGATTCCGGACGCTGCCCAGGCAGCCTGCGTTCTGGATGTATCTCGGACTTGTGGCAATCCTGTTGCTGGTTACGCTGCTGCTCTGGAGAACGTACACCGGCGACGATGCTCAACCCGTCGCCATGGATGTTGACGAGGCGGTTGCTGAAGCCCTGGCCTCCATGGCGGAGACGTCGGATCCGGCCATTTCGGCCCTGGTGTATCGGGTCATTTTGCCGTCCCTGGTCATCGTGCAGACCGGCATGGAAGACGAGGAAGACAGATTTGGCATCGGCGCTGGCGTGGTCGTCAATGCCGATGCCACTGTGCTCACGTCACTGCACATCGTCGATGGAGCGTCGGAGGTCCGGATTGCCTTTGCGGACGGGAGCGAGTCTCCCGCCATTGTCACAGGTGTTGACCCTGAGAGAGACATCGCGGTCCTGACGCCCACCTCGCTGCCGGGCCTCATCGTTCCGGCTACCCTGGGCAGCTCGTCCGGACTGCGGGTGGGGGACGAAGTGTTTGCGGTAGGCAACCCGCTGGGCCTGGTAGCCTCGATGAGCGCTGGCGTGGTGTCCGGGCTGGACCGCGACTTCAAAGTGTCCGGTAGCGATCAGGTCCTCCAGGACCTGATCCAGTTCGATGCTGCGGTGAACAAGGGGAACTCGGGCGGCCCGCTCCTGGACCGCCGCGGCCAGGTGGTGGGCATAGTCACGGGACTGGTCAACCCTTCCGAACAGGGTGTATTTATTGGGATTGGCTTCGCGGTGCCGATCGACTTGGCAGCGAGCGCCGCCGGAGGGCCGGCACAGTAGTTTACCGAGAGGTGAAGAGCATATATGACCAATAACGGGCTAAATCAACCGATGGAACGGGTCCTCTACGAGGTGAAGAAGGTCATCGTTGGTCAGGACCACCTGCTGGAGCGCATGGTGGTGGCGCTGCTGGCCAGGGGCCACATCCTTGTGGAGGGTGTGCCCGGTCTGGCGAAGACGATGGCCGTCAAGACGCTCTCCCAGGCGATCGGTGGAGAGTTTCAGCGCATCCAGTTCACGCCCGACCTCATGCCAGCCGACCTGGTGGGCACACGCATCTACAACCAGAGGACTGGGGAGTTCAACACATCGCTGGGGCCGGTCTTCACCAACCTGCTGCTGGCCGACGAGATCAACCGCGCGCCCGCCAAGGTGCAGAGCGCACTGCTCGAGGTGATGCAGGAGCGGCAGGTCACCATTGGACGCGAGTCCTTCCCTGTGCCCAATCCATTCCTGGTCATGGCGACACAGAACCCGATCGAGGCTGAGGGCACCTACCCACTGCCTGAGGCGCAGGTCGACAGGTTCATGATGAAGGTGCTCGTCGGCTACCCGAGCGCGACTGAGGAGTTCGTCATCGTGGAGCGCATGACCACAGTGCTGCAGGACGTGCAGCCGGTGGTCAGCGTAGACGAGATGCTGGAACTCCAGCGCCAGGCGGACAGGGTCTACGTGGACCCCGCTCTCATCGAGTACTCGGTCAAGCTGGTCACCGCGACTCGCGAGCCCGGACAGTACGGCCTCGAAGACCTGAAGCGATACATACTGTTCGGCGCCAGCCCCCGCGCGTCCATCAACATGATACTCGCGGGAAGGGCTCTCGCCTTCGTACGTGGACGCGACTACGCCCTGCCGGAGGACGTCCGCGACGTCGCTCTCGATACCATCAGACACCGTCTCGTGCTCTCGTACGAGGCCCTTTCCGACAACATCGAAAGCGACGATATTCTTGGCAGGCTAATGGATGCCATCCCGATGCCGGATGTGCCGTTGAGAGAGTATGCAGGCGCCCGTCCTCTCAGATAGCCCCCGGACGCCCGAACGGGTGCTGCAGCGCCTGGAGTGGCAGGTGCTGCGCCGTCTCGACGGGATCGTCCAGGGGGACTACCGCAGCCTCTTCATGGGCGGAGGGCTGGACTTCGCCGAGCTGCGCGAGTATCAGCCACCCGACGACGTCCGCCACATCGACTGGAACGTGACGGCCCGGATGGACAGGCCCTACGTGCGCCAGTTCATGGAAGACCGCGAGGTCACCGCATGGTTCCTGCTGGACATGAGCCCTTCGATGGCTTTCGGCGCTGTCGAGAGGCGCAAGGAGTCGGTCATGGTCGACTTCGTCGGTATGCTGGCGCGCCTCCTTACGCGAAACGGCAACAGGGTGGGGGCCATCCTGTACGACAACGACGAGCAGTTTGCGATACCTCCCCGCGGCGGCCGGACTCAGGTGCTCCGCCTCATCAACGACATCCAGAGGCAGCATCAGGCTCCCGGTGGGACGATGACCAACCTGACGAAGCTGCTGGAGTCCGGGTTCAACAGCATCAGGCGAAGCTCGCTGGTCTTCGTGGTGTCCGACTTCATCTGTCTGCCCGGCTGGGACAGGGCCCTGGACCGGCTTGGCAGGAAGCACGAGCTGCTCGCGGTGCGTCTGTGGGACCCGCGCGAGATCGACCTGCCCGATGTCGGCGTCGTGCTCGTCGAGGACTCGGAGACTGGCGCGCAGCTCAGCGTCGACACGAGCGACAGGGGCTTCAGACGACGCTTCCGTGAAGCGGCGGAGCGCCGCGAGGAGGAGCTGTCGCAGACCTTCAAGCGCGCCGGCGTGGCCGAGCTGCCGCTGTCCACCGACGAAGACATCGTGCAGTCCATAGTGCGGTTCGTCGCACTGCGCAGCCGGATGCGGCCCTTCAACCAACCCGCGCCAGGGGGCAGGTAGTGTCTTTCATCTGGCCCTGGGTCCTCGTCTCTCTCCTTGCGATACCCGTCTGCGTTTACGTCTACCTTCGCCTTCAGCAGAAGCGGAGCAGGGACGCGGCCAGCCTGGGCACGCTTGGGATAGTGACAGAGGGTGCAGCCCGCCACGGAGGGCCTGGGTGGAGACGCCACGTCCCACCGGCCATCCTGCTGGCTGGAGTGGCGCTCCTGGCGATTGCATCAGCACGACCTGAGATCGAGATACCGGTCCCTCGCATGGAGGGCACCGTGCTGCTGGCGTTCGACGTATCGGCCAGCATGGCCGCCGATGACGTCGAACCCACACGCATGGACGTCGCCAAGCAGGTCGGCCGGACCCTCGTCGAGCAGCGACCCGGCAGCGCGAGGATAGGGGTAGTGGCCTTCGGAGAGGGCGGGCTGGTCGTGCAGCCGCCGACCGACGATGATGACGCGCTGCTCGCCACCATCGACCGCCTGGTGCCCCAGAGCGGGACGTCGCTGGGACGCGGGATACTGACCGCGCTAAATATGGTCTATCCTGAGTCATACCTCAGCTCCGACGGCACGGCACCGCTGGCCGGGAGTGCGCCCCAGGCCGCCCCTGCGCCGTCCATCATCGTGCTTCTGACCGACGGGGAGAACACCGACCCGCCCGATCCGCTGGAGGCCGCGCAGCTGGCCATCGACCACGGTGTGCGAGTGTACACCGTGGGGCTGGGCACCTCGGCGGGGGCGGTCGTCGAGATAGACGGCTTCAACCTCTCCACGAGTCTGAACGAGCCGGTCCTGCAGGAGGTCGCGCTTCTGACCGAGGGCGAGTACTTCAGAATCGAAGAGATGGACGATGCGCCGCCCGTATATGAGGAGCTTGAGACCGAGTTCGTCATCGAGTCGAGAGAGATCGAGATCACGTCGATACTGGGCGCCGTAAGCATGCTGGTGCTGCTGATCGGCGGAGGCCTGTCGCTCTTGTGGTTCGGCCGGGTGCCGTAGGAGGGGATGATGGGACTGCTCTGGCCGGCGTACCTGCTGCTGCTGATCGCGATACCCCTGGTTGTGCTCGCGTACTTCCTCGTGCTCAGGCGCAGGAGGCGGTTCGCCGTCCACTACTCCAGCCTCTCGCTGTTGAGACAGGCCATGCCCGGCGGCACACGCTGGAAGCGACACCTGCCCTTCGCCCTGATCGTGCTCGCCCTCCTGCTGCTCGTGGTGGCGCTCTCCCGCCCCTTCGCCAACGTGACCGTCTCCTCAAGCAGGACCACCGTCGTGCTGGCGCTGGACGTTTCGCTGAGCATGTGCGCCAGCGACGTCGAACCCAACCGTCTGACCGTCGCCCAGGAAGCCGCAAAGAGGTTCATCGAGAGCCAGGAGTCGGGGACGCAGGTGGGCCTCGTCGCCTTCGCGGGGATAGCTCAGCTAATCGTACCGCCCACGACCGACACGGACGCGCTGACCGAGGCGATCGACAACCTCATCACGGCCCGCAGGACGTCGGTTGGCAGCGCGATCATACGGGCCGTCGACGCGCTCGCCGAGATCAACCCCGACATCTCCCCCGTCACCGTGTTCCAGAATCTCGATGAAAGCGAGTCGGACCCAGGGCAGGAGGACATAGTTCAACCCGATATCGTCGTGCTGCTGACGGACGGCGCCAGCACTCGAGGCGTCAGCCCCGTGATCGCCGCCGAGCTGGCGAGCGACCGCGGAGTGCGCGTCTACACCATCGGCTTCGGCACTGAGAGTCCGCTCGTAATGAGGTGTACTCCTGAGCAGCTTGGAAGCGATGAGCTGAACAACCGCATCGGGACCGGCGGATTCGGGACCTTCGGCGGCAGGTTCGGAGGCCGGAACTACCTGCAGCTCGACGAGCGGGCGCTGGTCAACGTGGCGGAGATCACCGGAGCCGAGTACTACGCCGCCGGTAGCGAGGACGAGCTAATGGAAGTCTTCGCCACGATCCCCGTGCAGACCGAGAAGAAGAAGGTCCGCATGGAGGTCTCGGCGGTGCTGACCGCCATAAGCGCGCTGCTAACGGTATCCGCAGTCGGCCTCGGCCTCCGCTGGAGTCCGCTACCGTAGCTAGTCGAAGGACCCCCTCTCCCCCAGGGAGAGGGTTGGGGTGAGGGTGAAAATCCTGCAAGGCGCTCCCTCATCCCCCTGATCAAGTCTAAGGCAAGCTCACGCAGCCCAGACAGCAGAGAGTACCTCAGCCTGCTCCAGGACCGTCTGAGTCGCTCTCTCCTGCTTGTCAGGCGGGTAGCCGTGCCTGCGGAGGATGCGGCGAACGAGACGCCGCAGGTTGGCCCGCACGTTCTCCCGCAGCGTCCAGTCGATGGTGACGTTGTTGCGCACGGTCTCGACCAGCTCGCGGGCTATGTCGCAGAGCGTCTCGTCGCCCATGACCTTCACCGCGCTGTCGTTGGTCTCTAGGGCATCGTAGAAGGCCAGCTCGTCGTCGCTCAGGCCGAGCGCTTCGCCGCGCTCGTTCGCCTGGCGCATATCCTTGGCAAGCTCGATCAGCTCTTCGATGACCTGCGCGGACTCTATCGAGCGGTTCTGGTAGCGCCGGAGCGTCCGCTCCAGCATCTCAGCGAATGAGCGCGCCTGCACCACGTTACGGCGTCTGCGGATCGCCAGCTCCCCCTTCAGCAGCTTCTGGAGAAGCTCGACGGCGAGGTTGCGGTGGGGCATGTCCCGCACCTCGTCGAGGAAGTCGTCGGACAGAATCGACACGTCCGGCTTGTCGAGTCCCGCCGCCTCGAATACGTCGATCACGCCCTCGGGCGCCACGGCGCGGGAGACGATCTGGCGCATCGCGTGGTCGAGAGCCTCTTCGGACTGCACCTCGCGGGGCGACGGCTTCACCAGCGCCGACTGGACGTACTGGAAGAACCCCACGTCGTCGCGGATCTTCTTCGTCTCCTCGTGTGGCACGGCCAGCGCGAACGCCTGGTGAAGCTCCCTGAACGCTGCAACAAACCTGTCCTTGCCGTTCTCCTGCGCGAGGATGTGCTCCTGGGCAGGTGGCCCGAGCGCCATACGCTTCCCGGAATCGCCCGAGGTCCAGTCGCTCCAGTCGAAGCCGTGGAACATGGCGCAGCAGACCTCGTACTTCTCCTGCATGACGGCCACAGCTTCGCCCTGGTCGAGCGTGGGACGACCCTCGCCGCCGCTCTCCGTGTACGTGTTCACGGCCTTCTTGAGCTCGTTGGCGAGGCCCATGTAGTCGACAATCAGACCGCCGGGCTTGTCCTTGTACACCCGGTTGACCCGTGTTATGGCCTGCATCAGACCGTGGTCGCGCATCGGCTTGTCGACGTACATCGTGTGCAGGCTGGGCGCGTCGAATCCGGTGAGCCACATGTCGCGAACTATGACCACCCGGAACGGGTCATCCGGGTCACGGAACTTCTGCGCGAGAGCCTCCCGCCTGGGCTTGTTGCGGATGTGTTGTTGCCACTCCAGCGGATCAGACGCCGAGCCGGTCATCACGACCTTGATCGTGCCTTCGCCGTCCCGGTCGCTGTGCCAGTCGGGACGAAGGGCGGTCAGCTCGCGGTAGAGGTCGACGCAGATGCGGCGGCTCATGCACACCAGCATCGCCTTACCCTTGATCGCCTCATCCCGCTCGTCAAAGTGGTCGACGATGTCCCTCGCGACCATTTTCAGCCTCTTCCCGGAGCCCACTATCGCCTCGAGCTGCGCCCACCGGGTCTTGAGCTCTTCCTTGCGCTCGACCTCCTCGCCCTCTGTCGCCTCCTCGAAGTTGGGGTCGATCTGCGGCTTCTCGTCCTCGTCGAGCTCCAGCTTTGCAAGTCGGCTCTCGTAGTAGATCGGCACGGTCGCGCCGTCGTCGATGGAGCGCTCGATGTCGTAGATGCTGATGTAGTCCCCGAACACCGCGCGCGTGTTGGCATCCCTCAGCTCGACGGGCGTGCCGGTGAAGCCGACAAACGATGCATTTGGCAGCGCGTCGCGCATGTGGCGAGCGAAGCCGTCGATGAAGTCGTACTGGCTGCGGTGCGCCTCGTCGGCGATGACGACGATGTTCCCGCGCTCGGAGAGTTCTGGGTAGCTGTCGCCCTTCTCCTCTGGGAAGAACTTCTGGATGGTCGTGAAGACAACGCCCCCGGCGTTCACCGACAGCTTGCTCCGAAGGTCGGCCCTGTTCTCGGCCTGCACCGGCGGCTGGCGCAGCAGGTCCTGGCATTTGGAGAACGTTGAAAAGAGTTGGTCGTCCAGGTCGTTGCGGTCGGTGAGCACGACGACCGTCGGGTTGGCCATCGCCGGCTCACGGATGATTGCGCCGGCGTAGAACGCCATCGACAGGCTCTTGCCCGAGCCCTGCGTGTGCCAGACCACACCGATTCGCCGGTCTCCAGGGTCGCCGCCGGGCCTGCGCCCGGACTCATAGCGCCCACGGCGCTCCTGTACCTCGTCCGCCTGCTGCATCCGCGCGGCCCGAAGTGTCTCTTCCAGCGCGACGCGGACGGCGTGGTACTGGTGGTACCCAGCCATCTTCTTGACCAGCGGGCCGCCGTCGTCCTCGAATACGATGAAGTCCCGCACCAGCGCCAGGAAGCCACCGGGGTCGCACGCGCCTTCGAGGAGCACCTGCAGCTCCAGCATGTGCGGGTCGGCCAGGGTCTCACCGGAGATCGTCCGCCACGGCTTGAACCACTCCATGCCGGCGGTTAGCGTGCCCATGCGTGCCTCGACACCGTCGGAAACGATCATCGTCTCGTTTATGGAAAACAGTGTGGGAAGCTCGGACTTGTACGTCTGAAGCTGGTTCCACGCCGATGTTATCGTCGCGTCCGGGTCGGCAGGATTCTTCAGCTCTATCACGCCGAGCGGCAGCCCGTTCACAAAGAGAACGATGTCCGGCCTGCGCTCGTGCCCGCTCTCGGTGACGGTGAACTGGTTGACGGCCAGCCAGTCGTTGTTCCAGTGGTTATCGAAGTCGACCACCCTCGCCTGGTCGCCCCGGACCGAGCCGTCCTGCGCGCGGTACTCGACGGTCACGCCATCTATGAGCATCCGGTGGAACGCTCGGTTGCGGGTCTCGATCGTCGCGCCCTCAGGCCGGATGAGCTTGCGAAGGGCGTCGTCTCGCGCCGGATATGGGAGACTGGGGTTTAGGTTGTCGATGGCGTCGGCGAGCCGCTGTTCCAGGACGACCTGGTCGTAGCCGTCGCGTTCGGCGTCGGATATGCCGGGGCCATAGGCTGTGGCCCAGCCGAGTCCCTCAAGCCAATCGAGGGTAAGCTGTTCAACTTCGGACTCGGAGAGGGTGGTCATCCAGGCCTCAGCAGCAGCTCCAATTGGTCTGGACGAGACCACAGCGCAACTTCGGAGTGATCTTCGACCAGCGCGAAGTCTTCTTCCCGCCAGACGTCTGAGGTGTCGTCGAACAGGGATACGAACCCCAGGTTGGGCTGCTCGGTCTTCAGGTGACTGAGATCCACGCATCCGGCCAGAACGTGTTCTGAGACTCGGTGGACGGCGCCACGTGCGCTCGTACTGAGCAGGAACACCAGGGACATTCGTTCGTCAGTGCGGGTCTCATAGTCTATGGTCCAGTCTCGGCCCGACCTGCCCGTGTGTTTTACCTTCTTGTCGAAGGGTATCCCCTTTGCACGAAGCCACTCGTCAACTTCATCGGACGTTGATTCCCCAACCCGCCTGCTGAGAGTGAACCACAGGTCGGAGACACGCACGACTGCCTGTGCGAGACGAACCACCGTTTCCGCCACCGTATCACTCTCGCCAGATCGAAGCACCAGTTGGCCCCGTTTCATCTCTATGCCCAGGGTCTGGCACACGTCGTCTATCAGAAACTGCTGCCGTGGGGAACGCCGAGCACTGACCGATTGCGTGCGGAGCCATCCCAGAGCATCGCCGAAGTCAGTGACTACATAACCTCCAGCACGCTCCAGCACGAATACGTCCACGATGCCGCCATCCGGGTACATGAGAGGCGTTCGCACACGCACGCCTTCATGAGCCGCAGGGGCACATTCGAACAGTGGCGGCAGCGACTTGCTAATGGAGGTGCACATGTCGTGGGAGTTCATAGCGGCAGATCCATCTGTACTTCGGGTTGGGACATTGTACCTGAATGTCTCAAGTTGGCCTCGGCGCAGAATTGCTCCCAGACTTCTGCAGGCCTGTCCCAAGGCGCAGTAATATCTTCGGGCACATACGCCCACTTGTCACGAGCACCATCTCGCCAGCGATTCTTGTGCTTCTCACCCACGCGGACGCCGTCAGGATTGCGATGATCTGCGCCCAGGTCGAGTCCGTAGATTCTACCTGTGCCACGATGAATCATGGAGTACGACAGCTTTCCAGACAACGGGCTGTATCGGCCGTATATGAACATGGAATGACCTGAACCCGAAGTCACCTCAGCCCTGAACTCCTGTGCTGGTGAATGGTCCGGATCATCCACCCAGACGATGTTCTGAGAGATCTCCTTGGTATCGTCGGCGAGAATCTCCTCGAACTCATCCTGTGGCATGGTCAAGGCGGACCCTCCAACAGAGCTTCGACATTCGCAACCCGCAACTCCCCAGAAACAAGCTTTGGAAGTAGCTGATCCCTTAGACCAGCCAAGCCGATGCTCTCGTTCCCGGATTTGCGCTGAACAAACGGCCTTACATGACGCATGAAGGCACTAACAAGAGCGTCGCCCGGCCATGCGATCCTCTCATCCTCCAAGAACCGCTTCGTCTGGAAGTTTGCAATCCCAGTACTTTGCAACTGGTACTGCCACATCTTGCCCGTCACATCAAGAAAATCAAGGTGCTGCGCGGCAAACAGTCCTCGTGACTTATCACGTGGGCGGAACCTGCGACAGAAGCTTGCACAAACAACTGGCACCGGAAATCTTGCAAGTATGTCATCCGTAACCATAATCGACCGACCTGTGGACCGAGTTGGGCTACCGCCAGATACTTCGATGACAATGTCTCCATCTTCAAGTAGACGCCTGTCCAGTTTCTTTTCAGTTGTGTATCTCAGCGGAACGGAACCAGTACCACCTTGAGCAATGCTTGGTATATCCGTGCCACGGATGATCGATACAGCTACTGTATTGGTGGGATCTGGTCTATCCTTCCCCCAGTCGCCACCAATTACATCGTCTAGCAATGCTCCAAACTGCTCCACTTCCCACCCCTCGGGAATAGGACCAAGCTCCGAGTCCACGACACCATCTGGGAAAAGGTCCCATACGTCAGCAGGCAGATACGGCTCGCGGCCCTCCATCTTGGCGTGGGTCGGGCCGAAGTCGATGAACCAGTCTTTGAAAATGGCGCGGGCCATTTCCTCAAGTGTCTGGTTCATCCGCCGGTTGAGTTCGATCTTGTCGTCGAGTGTGCCGAGGATGTGCGCTATGGCGCGCTGTTCGGGGAAGGGTGGGAGAACAATCTCCAAATTCCCGAACACTGACTTATTCATGATGGGCACCGCCGAACCACCCCCAGCGGCACGTATCTCATCTCTTCTATTACTCAAGCTGTAATAGACAAATAAAGGGTCAATGCCTGGATCATCAACAATGATGCTGTTGATCTGCTGATTCGTTACAGATGGTCGCAGTGTTATGGCGCTCTTCCCCATGTCTGAACCGATGCAAGATACCATCACAGCTCCACTCGGCACTTTCGCACCGGCAACGGCGTCAGAACCCGCTACAGTGAGGCAGCGCTTAGTAGATCCTATTCTCCTGCGGCCATCAAAATCGGACGGGGTGACAAATGGAATGTCTCCTCCGAAGTAAGAAGTGTTGCGAGTTGGGGGAGTCTTCCCCGTCACGATCCGGCCAAGTTGGTTCAAATTAAGGACGCGCCATTCATTGGCTCGTGTCCCACCTGCCATCAGTTTGGGTTTGTCCTGCCTCGATAGTCCACCTGAAGTCATTGATAGGGTGCCTTGATACCGAATCCAAGACGTTCCAAGTTGGCTGCGATCTCCGCGTCGAGCTTTGCCGTCTCCACCTGTTGCTCACTCCATTTGGCGGTCAAGTAGGCCATCTTCTGCTCAAACGGCTCGCCGTCGTCATCCTGCAGCCCGATGCCGACGTAACGGCCGGGCGTCAGCACGTGACCGTGCTTCTGCATCTCCTCCAGTGTCGCGCTCTTGCAGAAGCCGGGAATGTCTTCGTAGTCCTTGCCGTCGCGCCAGGCGTGGTACGTGGAGGAGATTCGCCTGATGTCGTCGTCTGTCAGATCACGTCGGGTGCGGTCGATCATGCTGCCCATGTCCCTGGCGTCAATGAACAGGGAACTGTCGCTGCGGTTGCGGCGATCTCTCGACAGGAACCACAGGCAGGCGGGTATCTGGGTGGACCGGAAGAGTTGACCTGGCAGCGCCACTATGCAGTCCACGAGACCGGCCTCGACCAGGTTCTTTCGAATCTCGCCCTCGCCTGACTGGTTCGACGACATGGAACCGTTGGAAAGGACGAAGCCCGCGGTGCCTCGCGGCGCGAGATGATAGAGGAAGTGCTGCACCCACGCGAAGTTGGCGTTGCCGACGGGCGGGACGCCGTACTCCCAGCGCTTGTCGTCCCGGAGCCGGTCGCCGCCCCAGTCGGAGACGTTGAAGGGCGGATTGGCGAGGATGTAGTCGGCGCGAAGGTCAGGGTGGCGGTCTTCGTGGAAGCTGTCTCCGTGCTCGATCTGCCCTTCGATGCCACGGATCGCGAGGTTCATCCTGGCCATGCGCCAGGTCGTGTAGTTGGACTCCTGGCCGTAGATCGAGATGTCGCCCCTGGCCCTGCCTCCGTTGCCGTTGCCGCTGGCGTGGGCGCGGATGAACTCGATGGACTGCACGAACATGCCTGAGGAGCCGCAGCAGGGGTCGTACACCCGGCCTCGATAGGGCTCCAGCATCTCCACCAGCAGGCGGACGACGCTGCGAGGGGTGTAGAACTCGCCGCCCTTCCTGCCCTCGGCCAGGGCGAACTGCTCCAGGAAGTACTCGTACACGTTGCCCAGCACGTCCGTGGCGCGGGCCTCTGCTCCGCCGACCTTGATGTTGCTCACCATGTCGACCACCTGTCCCAGCCGGGTCTTGTCAAGGTTGGGCCGCGCGTAGTCCTTGGGCAGCACGTCCTTGAGGGCGTCGTTGTCCCGCTCGATGGCGACCATGGCGTCGTCGACGGCGCGGCCTATGGTCGGCTGGTGCGCCTGCGCCTGGAGCTTCTCCCAGCGAGCCTCGGGAGGTACCCAGAAGATGTTCTCGGCGATGTACTCGTCGCGGTCCTCGGCGGCCTCTTCACCCCACTCGTCGATCAGCTCGGCGTGACGCTCCTCGAAGGCGTCGGAGATGTACTTGAGGAAGATCAGGCCAAGGACGACGTGCTTGTATTCGGCGGCGTCCATGCTTCCGCGCAGAGCGTCGGCCATCTGCCAAAGCTGGTTCTCGTAACCGGTTGTGGACTGGGTGGTGGTCAACAGGCGTGTCTCCTTATCTAGCCATAAATGAAGGATATGAACGGCGCTGTAGAGTGTCAACGGGAAGAGTGCGCATCGCGAGGAATGGAGGCGCGGGCGTCTTGCCCGCATCCGTTCGCCCCCGTATCAAGTACGGGGCAGGCTCTGAGTCTGTCGAAGGGCCGCCCATCGAAAGAGGCTAGTCGTTCGCCCCCGGATCAAGTCCGGGGCAGGCTCTGAGCCTGTCGAAGGACCTCCTACCCCCGTAGGGGCCTGCTCAGACGAGACTTGCCTTGACAGGCGCGGCGACAAACGCTCTCACAAACCTGGCCAGCGACCTCCGGGCCGCAGAGGCGGCAAATGCCAGGTTGATCAGGCCGGGTGCATGGTGAGGTCGCAGCAGCGTGGGAAGCACGTGCCTCCACATTCCC
This sequence comes from Dehalococcoidia bacterium, assembly GCA_965116415.1. Lineage (GTDB taxonomy): Bacteria > Chloroflexota > Dehalococcoidia > Lucifugimonadales > UBA1123 > VXRN01. The sequence goes on along the minus strand of OZ220693.1, from coordinate 1,930,346 downwards.
TGGGAACCGCTTTCGAGCGCGTACTGCACTATGTAGCCGGGCAGTGGACTGTCGAGTTCGTCGACTATCGACCGCGCAGCCAGGAATGGCACCTGGAACTCCCCGCAGACCGCCGCGGTCCAGTAGCTCTCCATCTCCACGGCCAGCGCGCCCGTCGACTCGCCGAGACGCCTCTTCTCCTCCGGCTCCGAGACGACGCGCGACGCGGTAACGCTCGCTCCGGTCTGGTGTCGCAAGGCCATCTGGTTCAGCACCTGCCTCGCGCTTTCGGACAGCGCCGCGTGTGAGGCAATCGGCTCCATGCTGGATGCATCGCCGCCGCCGTTCCGAGGGCCGCGGACTGGAAGCAGCGTCTCGGCAACTACCAGGTCTCCCACGCGCTGACCCGAGACCAGTCCACCGGCGAATCCGAGGGAGAGCATCGAAACAGGCCGGACCTCCTCGATGAACGACCGAGTGGCGGCCTCAGCGCGCGCCCTGCCGACGCCGCTGATCGAGAGAACGACCGTGACCCCGCCGATGTGGCCCTCATAGGCCGTGTACGCGGAAGACGAGGACAGCCGCCTCCAGTCGCCCGCGCTGAGCAGAGCCATAGCCTCCTCAGGCATCGCTACCTGGAGCGCAATACGCCCCCCGCTGCCCCTGTCATCGGAGTTGTCCATCAGATCTGGCCGGCTCCCAGACCACCGCAATTGCCGTCAACGCCAAGTCCCGCATTTTGAACAAGGCATAGACACAGACCTATCCTAACATCAAGCGTTTGTATTGCAACTTGGACTACGGAGGCGAGACTGTGTCAGCTTGGTAGGTGATCGGTCCGTAGGGGCGTCCCTTGTGGGCGCCCTGGGCACGCTGACCAACACGGGCAACCACTCGCCGGGGCGAGCCCCGACATACATTTGACCGACTGAATTGACACAGGCTCTACGTACCAGGAGAGCGTCTCTGGTTTCTTCTGATCCCCAACCAACAGGCCCCTCTCCTTTGACGGGTCGCAGATGCGCCTTGGCGTGAGAGGGTGAAAAGCCCAGATCACAATCTACTTGATAACGACCAAGCGATCCGGGGATGGACTATTCAACCTCGGATTCGGCGAAGGGGACTTGCCGATCCGATTTCCGGTCTCTGGGGATGTCCCAGTCGAGTCCTCGGATACAGTCTCGTCCTCTGTCACGTGTCCCTAGTAGCTAAAGCATTCTTGGTTGTGGAGTATGGGGTTCGCAGATACCGAAATCGACGACGGCAGCGTATCTTGAGAGGTTGTCATAGGTCTGGAACTCGTCCACTACAATCCCTGTGTTTGACAGCCACTGAGCTGTCGCTAAGTGGATTGCATCAAGCGGCTTGAGGCTCCAACGTCTGGTGATGGCCTCGCGCATGAGTTCTCTGGCGATCTGACCGATTGCTCTGTGGTACTCGACTGAAACTATGACGTTTGAATCACCCCACAGAGAGTCAATCCTCCGCTCCGATTCGGGGTCCAGTCTTCGTCGCTTCTGTTCGGAAGCTGCGAACGCTACTTCGACGCTGGAAATCTCGGAAGTATACAGGTCGATTTCGCCGCTGGCACTTCTTTCAAGTAGTGCCTCTAAAGTTTGGATGCGGTCAGGATACTCGTTCACGTACGAGAGAAATACACATGAGTCCCAATAGATGATTGACGAGATGTCAGGCATCTCTCAGCAGGCGAATGGCTTCTTCAGGCAGAATGTCTCCGGGTTCCCACGGAACCGCTCCTCTGGCCTGCCGATATGTCCCTGGAGCCACGTCGTCGAGCAGTTCCACTTGCCTGATGTCGCGTATGGAGATCGGCTCCCCCGTCTTGGGGTCTCTTGAGACTCTGCCAACGACTGTAGCGAGGTTGCCCCATGCCTCACGCATGATCTCTTCCTGTCCAGGTTCGAGATAGCACGCAACAGCTCTGTCGTGGACAGTATCGTAGAGGTTGAATCTCAATCCGGAACGGCTGCTCAGGGTCTGTACCTGTCCCGTAATCACACCGATGCTGACTGAAGGCGATACTGGGATGTCGTTGTTTGGGCTTCTCTTTCCATAAATTGTGCAGTCCACGACTGATGTTCCAAACCGAACGTACTCTCTGGCCTTGGCGAGAGTTGCGATTGCACCCGCTGTCTGGATCACCCTCTTACTTGGGTGGTCTGGTTCTTCATGTCTAGAGAGAGCGCTTCCGATTTTCTCGTAGTCATCTATGACTCGCTCGACCTTAACTGGATCATCGGCTTCACCGCGGAGGGTTACGATCGCACTCCCAGGTTGCAGATCTTCCACAATCCAAGTCACTCCACTCCTTGGCGTCAAGTTCGACACTAGACGCGTGAAGAGCGTGATTCCCTCCTCGAATTCTTTTAGCTCGACCCGCCCACCGAGTTCGAATGTCAGCGTGGTCTTGGACATTTCTCGCTTCTCCGAATCTCGTCAGTGATCCTCACGACTGGGGTCATACTCTAGTAACGCCGACAGCCGGTGTCAATTTGTCCCCTTGACGTGTGAAGGTGAAAAGACATGATCCCAAGGCTCGGAGCGTCTTCAATGGTCTCGTGCGGAGATGCTCTCACTCCTCACTCCTCTCCACTCACTCCTCCCCGAGGGGGAAAGCTGTGCGTAGCTCTCCGATCCGGACTAAGCCCCACGCTCGTCCCGGAACACAACCCCGTCCTTCATGACGAACCGCACGGCCTTGCCGCGCTCCAGCATCGTCACGTCATCGAGCGGGTTGCCGTCTACGAGGATGATGTCGGCCCTCTTGCCTACCTCGACGCGACCGATCTCCCCGCCCAGACCCATGCAGTCGGCCGCGTCGCCCGTGGCGGCGACGATGGCCTGCATGGGAGTCATCCCAGCCTCGACGAGACAGCTTATCTCGTGCGCGTTGTTGCCGTGCTCCCAGCCGCCCTCGTCGGTGCCCGCCGTCACCGTGACGCCGTGCTCCAGCGCCATCTTCACGCTCCTGACGTGGTGCTCCCGTAATGCAGCGGCGCGCGCCCTGCCGTGCGGTGTGCCCCGTGTCGCGTGGAACGTGTACACCCCGAAGGTCGGAGTGAAGCAGATGCCCTTCTCCGCCATCATCGGCAGCAGTTCCGGGTCTTCGGAGAGGTACGAGCCGTGCTCGATGGAGTCTACGCCAACCTCGATCGCCATTCGAAGCCCGGGTCCTCCGAGCGCGTGGCACATCACCCGCCGGCCTCTCTTGTGCGCCTCGTCGACCAGCGCCTCGAGCTCATCGCGCTCGAACAGCACGTCCTTCGGGCCGAGTCCCGCGCCGGAGCTTGCGCCGCCGGTCGTCGCCGTCTTGATGACGTCTGCGCCCGCGCCGACCATCTCGCGCACCTTGGCGCGCATCGCCTCAGGCCCGTCGGCCACTCCCCAGGGCAGACCCGAGTCTTCACCGGCGGGCGCCCTGTAACCCAGCGGACTGACGCTGTCGGCCATGCCGCCGGTCGGCGTGATGAAGCCCAGCGCGCAGTGCAGGCGCGGCCCAGGCACCAGTCCTTCGTCGACGGCAATCCGAAATCCCGCGGCCAGTCCGCCTGCGTCTCTCACGGCCGTGTAGCCGCTCTCGAGCGTCTGACGCAGCACGGACGCGATGCGCAGGTGGCGCGTGCTGCGCGGCTCCGTGATGCCCCACCTGCTGGCGATCTCGTAGCTGAACGACGACAGGTGGTCGTGGGTGTCTATCAGGCCCGGCATCAGCGTCATTCCCGATGCTTCGATCACCTCCGCCCCATCCGGGACCTGCACCGATCCTGCGTCCCCCACGCCGACGATGTCGCTGCCTTCGATCAGCACAACCGCGTCCGACACCGGCGCGCTGCCCGTGCCATCTATCAACGTCGCCCCAGTGATCGCCTTCATGCCAACTCCTCCACAGTCTCGAAGCCCCAGCCAGCTTTGCTCACCGATGGGCCAAATACCGGTTCCATTTAATTCTGGTGACTATGATCGTTCGTCCCCGGATCAAGTCCGGGGCAGGCTCTGAGCTTGTCGAAGGGCGGTATGCCAGCCAAGCTAATATGCCAAGACCATCTGGACGCGTGCCTAGTCCTGCGGCTCCACGAACGTCAGGATTTGCGTCGGGTTGTCGACCATCATCATCTGGATGTGCTCTTCCGAGACTCCTCGGGAGCGCATTTCGGGCAGGAATCTCTCCTGGATGAATGAGTACCCCGTCCCGCCGTACTTCTTGAGCTGCATCTTCGTGCAGACGTCCTGGGACAGCAGTATCCGGTCTGCGTATCCGGCATCTATGAGCCTGGGGATCGCGTCGGCCACCGCCGCAGTGCCGGCGCTGTGCATGAACGACTGGAGGTCGTCGCCATCCGGCGCGTATCGCAGCGGCACACCTGTCCGCCCCAGCAGGTCGAACTGGATGTACACCCCGTGGCTCAGAAGCTCCAGCAGCAGTTCCGTATCGGTGGCAATGGGATCGCTGTGACCGAAGATGACGCGGGACAGGTCCGTGCCCTCCTCGCCGAGGATGCCGATCACCGTAAGCCTCTCGCGTCCCCGGCCGCCGCGGTGGAACGAGATGGGAGCGCCGGTTGCACGACTGGCCCTTCCGGACGCACGAATGCTCTTGACCTCGTTCTCCGTAATCGGCGCGCCTTCGATGCCCACCTCCCCGATGATGCCGGAGCGGATGCCGGTGTCACCGACGCCGACGGTAACGTCCCTGACAATCTCGTCGGTCAGGTCCTCGACGGTCCGCTCGTCCATGTCGGTCGGATGGTAGAGCTTCTGATACCAGCCCGCGCCCATGACGACGTTGAGGCCGGTAGCGTGGGACACACGGGCCATCGCCTGAGGATCGCGCCGGATGCCGATGCTGGTGACCTCGACGATCGTTCCGCCCCCACGGTAGCGGAACTCCATGGCCTCATCGATCGCAGTCTGCTCGTCGACCAGCACCCAGTTGTCGCGGATCGGCTTGCGGTGGCGTGCCAGGTCGAGCTTGTCCATGGTGAGTTCCTGTTCCCACAGAGACCACTCCGTCGCCGGCGTATAGTGGCCCGGCTCGAATGCCCTGTAGAGCGTGATGAACAGGTGCTCGTGCATCAGCGTGGGCCCAAGCTCGCCCGGGTCGATGGCCCCCCGAACCGTCATCACCTTCCCAGCCATGTTCGGAACGTTCGCAGTCATGGTCTCCTCCTCCAAATAGAACCCACGTCACGATGAAGCCGATACTAGGCGAAAGGAGAGGGGAAAGCAAAAGAGGGGAGGGGGTTCGGTGGATAGGATGTTAGACTACCGTGCCGTTACGTATTCAGCCAAAGTGTGATTCAGCCATTTGCTGAATCCGTTGTGCACCAGTTGAGTACCTTGGGCACAGACTCCAGTTGGTAGGAGCTATCATAAGGGGATAGGATCAGCGTCAAGATCGACTTGCGCCGCAGTAACATTGACCAGCTTCCGGCCTCAGTGCTAGGATTCCGCCCCTAGGAGGACGACATGGCAACGATGGAAAAGGAGATTGAGGGACTACAAGAGGACCTTGAGGTGAGAGAGCCAGGAGTCATGGATTTGGTCGACCTGTATCTTGGCGTAGAAGCCATTTACGCTGAGGCTTCGGCCAGTTCAGCAATGTCTTACAACATTGCCACATCCGATTCGACCAACGCCTACTCTGAAATCCCGGAAACGAGCTGTTAGCTTTGCCAACCTGGGGGGAGATACTCAGCGAGCTAAACAGAAGTCGTGTTCCTGGAGGTAACGCTCCAGACCATGACAAGGTACGACGTAAGTATCTCTCTCGACTTGGTAGACTGACTGGCAGACCGGCAATTCTGTATTCGTCAGCATACTTGGACGACAAGAATGCTCCTCCAGAAACTCTTCAGATCAGTCTCCGGGACATGCAGGGTTTCATGGAGACAGTGTCCAACATAGACGGTTCCGTTCTGGACTTAATAGTTCACAGTCCAGGCGGTTCTGCAGAGGCTGCAGAATCTATCGTCTCCTACTTGAGAAAGCGATTCGTCCACATCAGGGCCATCGTCCCGTTGGCAGCAATGTCTGCTGCTACCATGATTGTCCTAAGTGCAGACGAAATCGTCATGGGTCAGCATTCCCAATTGGGACCTATCGACCCGCAGTTCAGCATCATGACGCCGGAGGGTCCCCGGTCAGCCCCGGCCAAGGCGATACTCAAGCAGTTCGATAGGGCTAAGAACGAGTGCAGGAATCCTCAGAACATAGCTGCCTGGTTGCCGATTCTCAGAGGATACCTGCCTGGGTTATTAACGCAGTGTGAAGATTCCCAAATGCTCGCCGAGCAATTGGTCGGTCAGTGGCTGCAAGATTACATGTTTGCCGAGGAATCTGACGCTGATGCTAAGGCATCCCGGGTGGCCACATACTTCGCAGACTACGATGAGTTTTTGTCACATGCTCGTCCAGTCGATTTTCAAAAGGCTCGTGAGCTTGGGTTGAAGGTATCGGCATTGGAAGAGGACCATAAACTCCAAGACGCGGTGCTGTCTGTCCATCATGCGACGATGCATACTTTTTCTGGAACTCCGTCTCTGAAAATCATTGAGAACCACCTTGGCCGGACATGGGCGACGCTCGGCGGTCAGTTGGCAGTAACTCCTGTTCCTCCGAATAATCCTCCTCAACAAGGTCGCTCTCAAAGACGGCAACGTCGCCGCTGACCTCTTTGGAATTAGTGGCAGATTCGTGGGGCGCTTAGGCCATGCTGTTCAATCCTTCCCGTACCTTCACCTAGTTGCCAAGGTGCTTCTGACTAGGCCGTCCGTAGGCTCGCCTTAACGCATAGAGGTAGATTCGCCCCCAACTGGTCTGTCGCGGGAATACTCCCCTTACCCCTGCGGCTCCACGAACGTCAAAATACGCTTGGGGTTCTCGACCATCATGGTCTGGATGTGCTCTTCTGAGACCCCCCGTGAGCGCAGTTCGGGCAGGAATTTTTCGAAAAGGAATGAGTATCCAGTTCCGCCGTACTTCTTGAGCTGCATCTTGGCGGACACGTCCTGGGACAGCAGTATCCGGTCGACATAACCGGCCTCGATGAGTCTGGGAATCGCCTCGGCGACCGCAGCCGTTCCGGCGCTGCTCATGAACGATCTGAGGTCATCGCCGTCCGGCGCATACCGCAGCGGCACGGCCACCCGCCCCATCAGGTCGAACTCGATGTACACCCCATGGCCCAGCATCTCCAGCATCAGGTCCATGTCGCTGGCTAGGGAGTCGCTGTGACCGAAGATCACGCGAGACATATCCGTGCCCTCCTCACCGAGGATGCCGATGACCGCCAGCTTCTCCCGTCCCTGGCCGCCTCGGTGGAACGTGATGGGAGCGCCGGTGACGCGGCTGGCCCGGCCGGACGCCCGAATGCTCTTGACCTCGTTCTCGGTTATCGGCGCGCCCTCTATGCCGACCTCTCCGATGATGCCCGACCGGATGCCTGTGTCTCCGACGCCGACGGTGATGTCCTGGACGATCTCGTCGGTCATCGCCTCCACGGTGAGCGTGTCCATGTCGTCAGGATGGTAGAGCTTCATGTACCAGCCGGCGCCCATGACGACGTTGAGACCGGTGACGTGGGACACGCGGGCCATGGCGAGAGGGTCGCGCCGGATGCCGATGCTGGTGAGTTCGACCAGCGTTCGGCCCCCGAGATTTCGGAACTCCAGGGCCTCATCTATCGCCGTCTGCTCGTCCGCCAGGAACCAGTTGTCCATGATCGGCCTGCGGGCGCGTGTCAGGTCCAGCCTGTCCATGGTCAGCTCCTGCTCCCACAGGCCCCAGTCCGTAGCCGGAGTGTTGTCGTCCGGCATGTACGTCCTGGTAGTCGCGACAAACAGGTGCTCATGCATCAGCGTGATGCCAAGCTGCCCAGGGTCGATAGGCCCCCTGACGGTCATCACCTTGCCGGCCAAGTCTGGAACGTTCGCAGTCACGGAATCCTCCTCACCGCAATACCCAAGTCAAGATGGCGCCGATGGTAGGGGATGGGGGGAGTCGCAGCCCCACTCCCAGGTGAGATGCGTATCTGCTCTCTGTCAGAAATGTCGTCCTGATAGATCAGACACCGCGGGCTTGCAGTTAACGCATTCGATGGAAAAGTTCTCTTATCTTTCTATTCAGACGTGTTATCTAGGATGTGCTGCCCTAAGCCTGCTACCACGCTAGGCAATTGGCCTGCAGCATAGGGCGAGCTCAAGTGCTGGATTTGGGGTAGACTAGCCTGTTTTCTATTGCCAAACTCGGCTTCTATTTTGGAAGTGGCGACTACGTAGAATTCCCACTGTCTCAAGTCCAAGGGGTTCAGATCGTGTTTGTCACCCTTATAGGCCAGCAGACAGAAGACATACACATCAGAATGACGTCGGCGTTCTTTGGTGTACTCCCCAGTCTGAGGATCCCACCCAAAGGTCCTACCGATACTGAACATAGGCCGAGACACTTCCTTCTGTGACCAAGACTGCAAATAGGCCGCGGACTTAACTTCCACTTTGACTCCTGCAGATGTGTCCAAGTCGTACGAAGTCCAAATGGTTCGCACCGCTTCAGGCGATCCCAAGACCCTCGCTACGATGAATTCGGCCAATATCCCCCGGTTTATGTTGCCAACTATGTCAGAATAGGCCCACTGCCAGAAGTCTCCGAGCGTTGTAGGACTTGGCATTTCCACAAACAATTCCGAAGCATTTCTAGGTTCGGTTTCAATTCCATCTTCAATGTTACGGGTCTGGTTTCTCATTAGACTCTTGGCTCTCTCTAACAAATCACTGTGAAGAAACATCCACTGTGCCGCAGACACTGATCTTGAGCCTACCTCCTTGAGCTTCTACGTAGAAACGCAAGCTGAAGACACATGTCCACACGCTGCTTGAGCTAGCAGTCGGACGGCTGATTCAGGTTGAGTAACTTATCGAGATCCTGCCATGTGTGAGAGCTCGCCTGCCGCAGCTCGTTCGGTGGCGCCTCGGCAAGCAGTTCTTCCTTGATCACCTTGATTCGCTGGCGCCGTTCCGGGCTGAAGCCTTCTGTCAGTTCTCGAAATGAGTGTCGTCCGCTCATTGGATCAATCCCTCCAGGAGGATTATAGGTACTCCCGGCCTGTTGCCGAAACGTCCTTCTACCCCAGCGGTTTCACGAACGTCAGTATTCGCTGCGGACTATCCAAGATCATCACCTGGATGTGCTCTTCAGCGATCCCCGGAGCGCAGTTCGGACAGGAATCTTTCCAGGATGAACGAGTAGCCCGTACCTCCGTACTTCTTGACCTCGTTCTCGGTGATCGGGTTGCCCTCAATGCCGACTTTCCTGATGATGCCCCAGCACATTCCGACGCCAGTTCAGCTTGCCCCACCCCATTAGGTTGAAAATACCCCTCTACCAGGATGAAGGTGAGTGTTTTGCCAACCAACCTGTCGTGCGATTCAATAGAGATCGTAGCTTGCGATATCGATCTTGAAATGGGGCACTCAGTTCAGAGTGTCAGTGGAGGGTTTGATCCTTGGGACACTACGATGGGTGCTCTTAGTATCTGCTGGGCCAAGTGGGGACTTACGATTCTGGCGAGTGCATCAGCAGGTGCCCGCCTGCAGTGGGCAGCCTTCGGAGGCTAGCGAACATGGCCCAGATGTTGGAAGTACAATTCATCCCTCAGGTTGCTGACGCCATTCAAGAGTTCGGATATGAGGTGACTCGTGAGCCTTCCCAGATCCCTAGACGCAGTCTGTGGCAGGATGCCCCGGCTTCACTGTTTCGCGGTTTGAGATACAGGCCCGATTTGCTCGTTGAATGTGGCGACAGGTTTCTCATTGTGGAGGTCAAGACCCGTCCGATACTTCTCGGTGGCGTAATGCAGGCTCGTGAGTATTCCAAGTACTTTGATGCCCCGGTGATTCTCTGCGTCCCCGACGACGCGTTCAATGAGACTCCCCCCAGTGTCATGAGCTTCGCTTCGGATAGTGCAGTAAGCATATGCGGGATTTCCGAAATTGGAGACTCTATCGAGAAGCGATTAGAACTGGAGTGAGCACCCGACGTCCCTATCCTCGGATCAGCCCCCTACCCCCGAGGCTCCACGAACGTTAGTATCCGCTGCGGATTCTCCACCATCATCATCTGGGTGTGCTCTTCTGTGACGCCTGGTAAGTGATAGGGGAGGGGAAAGCAAAGGACGAGGAGGAGTTGAGGCGAGAGGGAGTTTGCCCTACGAGACGTACAAGTTCAGGCAAGGCCTCTGCGACAACTTCTCTTGCATCACGGAATGGTAGAATGGTTACAGCTTAGTGTTCGGTACATACGGAGGAATCTTGCATGCCTCGCAGGGTCAATATGTCGCAACAGCGGTCTAGACTTCGACAGGCTGAATCTAAGCGGCAGCAAGCAGTTCAGGGATATAACAACGAAGTTCGGCAATATAATTCAGAACGCAAGCATCAGGCGGAGAGTACGCATATTTCCGCGAATCCTGAGCATGTTGCTCACCATGATGCCTATCAAGTCCGCATACTGGAGCTTCGCGAAATCGCCGAAGACGATGAGGACATTGAGGAAGTCAACGAAGATTCCATCACGGACTTCTGGGTCTTTATGGAAAGCACGGGGTTTGCGCGACGTGCTGGACTGGTGCTGCAGGATAACGGCAATCTCAGGGCTGTGTGGCGAGACAAGGCTGGACACAACGTGGGTCTGGAGTTTCAGGGAGACAGATCCGTTCTGTACGTGATGTTCAAGCCTTACGCGGACGGACGGAAGACTTTCCGGGAAGCAGATGTTGCGAAACTTGATGCTGTGGTGGACAAGCTCCGTGAATTGGACCTGCTCACCTTTGTGAGTGCATGACCGACCGATTGCTCCCTGACCCTGACAATGTTGTCCTGTATGCCAAGCCCTCCCAAATTGTGGATATGGGCTCGGCAGAGGTGGAGGCAATAGCCTTCACTTGGGATGGGAGAGGCGAAGGCCTATCTGGCAATTGGCTGGAGTACTTCGAATCGTTGCCCAAGGACGAGCAGGTAGACAGGGTTCGGAAACTGATTCATAGGGACATGCGACCAACGGGAGGACTCGCGGAGTTGAATGTCGGTAACGTGGTACGGCACCTCTCGGAGGAGCTGGACGATCCTCGATTTCTTCACAGGCCCTCACCTCCTCAGCCACCCAGATATCCGAACGAAGACCCGACACATTGCGAGCTCGCGGGTTTGCCACAGCCCGACACGTTCTTCGCGGAAACTATTGGCGACATGATTGCCCAGTGCGTAACGGCTATTCACCCGACTAGGTGAAATGGCTAGCAACAGTCGTTTCTGGCCTAATAGTTTTGGGCTACACCATGTCTTGGATGGCAAGGCTTTCTTCCCTACCCCCGAGGCTCCACGAACGTCAGTATCCGCTGCGGGTTCTCCACCATCATCATCTGAATGTGCTCTTCAGCGACCCCCCGTGAGCGCAGCTCAGGCAGGAATTTCTCCATGATGAAGGAGTAGCCCGTTCCACCGTACTTCTTGAGTTGTACCTTCCCGCACACGTCCTGGGCCAGCAGGATGCGGTCTGCATATCCCGCCTCTATGAGCTGAGGAATCGCCTCAGCAACCGCAGCCGTTCCGGCGCTGCTGAAGAACGTGCCGAAGTCGTCGCCGTCCGGCAGGTATCGCAGGTCTGCGCCCAATCGACCCAGCAGGTCGAACTGGATATACACCCCGTGACCCAGAAGCTCCAGCATCAGGTCGAGGTCTCCGGCGATGGGGTCGCTGTGACCGAAGATCACGCGCGACATATCCGTGCCCTCTTCACCAAGCATACCGATCACCGCCAGCTTTTCCCGTCCAACGCCTCCGCGATGAAATGAGACCGGCGCGCCCGTGGCGCGACTGGCTCTGCCGGACGCCCGTATGCTCTTGACCTCGTTATCAGTGATTGGATTGCCCTCGATGCCGACCTCTCCGATGATGCCGGAGCGGATGCCGGTGTCACCGACGCCGACGGTAACGTCCCGGACAATCTCGTCGGTCATCTCCTCGACGGTCTTGTCGTCCATGTCGACGGGGTGGTAGAGCTTCTGGTACCAGCCCGCGCCCATGACAATGTTGAGCCCGGTGGCGTAGGACACGCGAGACAGGGCCTGCGGGTCTCTCCCGATGCCGATGCTGGTGACGTCGACGATGGTGCCGCCGCCACGATACCGGAACTCCATGGCCTCATCTATCGCCGCCCTCTCGTCGATGAGCAGCCAGTTGTCCCGCAGTGGCTTGCGGGCCCGCATCAGGTCGAGCCTGTCGATGGTGAGCTCCTGCTCCCACAGGCCCCAGTCGGTACTTGGCGTGTAGTGGTCCGGCAGCACGCCCCTGTAGAAGACGATGAACAGGTGCTCGTGCATCAGGGTGGGCCCCAGCACGTCCGGGTCCATGGGGCCATGGACGGTCATCACCTTGCCAGCCATGTTCGGTACGTTCGCAGTCACGGTCTCCTCCTCTCCGCAGAACCCACGTCACGATGGCGTCGATACTAGGTGATGAGGCGCGCTAAAGCAAAAAGACGGGAGGAGAAGCGGGCCGTGCGTCACCGCCAGTCGTGGTGTGGTCTCCAGCCCAGTAGCCGCTGAGCCTTTTCGGTGCTGATCACGCTGGCGGTGCCGTCCAGTCCCTCACGTATCTCGACCCGGTCTCCGAAGTTGTTCCTGACGAGTTCGATCGTGGGCTCTGCGAATCGGCTGGATGGCTGCGCGATCATGAAGGCCTCGTACTCTTCGATCTCCGCGTCCAGCGCCAGCACGTGCGCCTCGGCAACGCTCCTGGCTTCAGCGTAGGCCCACATCACCAGCGTCAGCGGCTCCTCAGGTGTCGGAGCCGGCCAGGGAAACTCAGCTATGACCTCAGGAAGCGCGACGTTGGTGAACCGCAGGCTGACGACGGTGGTGTCCGAGCTGCGGGCGACCATCCTGCCGATGTCCTCTCCGACCTGCTTGGACAGGCCGTATGGCTCGAAGGGCATCATGGGATGCTCCTCGTCGAGCGGCAGGTACAGCGGCACGAAGGCGTCGCCCTCGTGCGCCCACCCCATGCCGAAGGCGCTTGACGAGAACACCACGCGCCGCAGTCCCAGCTCCGCCGCCGACATCATGACGTTGAAGGTGCTGGCCACGTTGTTGTCGAAGATGACCCTCGGCGGATCACGCAGCGGCCCTGGGATGGCCCCCATGTGAACGACGGCCTCGGCATCCTTGAGGATGTCAGTGACCGCCCCGGCGTCCACGAGGTCGCAGCGAACAAAATCCGCCGGAAGGTCATCGGCAGCCACTTGGTCCGTCGCCAGGACGTCCCGGCGCCGGTCCACCAGCTTCTGCACCACCAAACGTCCCAGCCTCCCCGCCGCTCCGGTTACTACTATCATCTCTTCCTCCGGCTACTCCCCTCACAAGAGGTCTATTGCCCCTCTCCCTCAGGGCTCACAGGGGTGGGTATTTCGCCTACTGTCGTTCCGGCGGAGGCCGGAACCCAGAGCCTGCGGAAGAACGACTCACTGGTTTACCTACCCCCTCTCCCTTGACGGAAGAGGGTTGGGGTGAGGGTGAAAACGTCTGGTCACAATCTACCGCAACCTCACCCGCGATCAAGCCCATGTATCCCCCTGTAGTCGATCGTCGAAGGCGACTGCCACCCCTCCAGCAGTCCCGGATCAGGCTGATAGATCTCGACGCCCAGCGGGTTGCACGTCTCGATGGGATCGACGGCGTCTTCCTCACCCCAGACCTGCACCGACAGGTCTCCGTGCGGACATGTGGAGATCGCGCAGAGCAGGTCTATCTCGGCGAAGAACTCGAAGTAGTCTCCCTGCCTCGCCGGTGAGGGCTTCACGAAGTAGCGGTCGTCCGTCGTGAGTCCGGTCACCTGGAAGATGTTGAGCACGTCGTGGACATCGCTCTCGTCGAGGTGGTACGGAGTGACCGCCCGGACCAGGTTCGAGTGGCAGCAGTAGTCGAAGTCCTCGCCGTTCAGCAGCTTGTGTACGTACGGGTCGCATCGAGTGCCGAGCAGGTCGTGACATCCGGCGCCGTCCTCGTCCAGCCCGTAGTCCACCGAGTCGCCGGTAATGGTCAGCATGGGTCGCAGGTAGGGGAGACACGACCACAGCCGGTCGAACTTGGTGACGTGTGCCCGGTGTAGCTGCTTGGTGCGCGCCGCCCAGAACCGCTCGCGGGGGTTGTTCAGGTTCCACGCGTTGAAGTCGGCGACCTGAGCGCCCTCCACCACGACGATGCGGCATATCTGGCCCGCCAGCACCGGCCACGCCCTGCCGGAGCGAATCGGCACGACGAACTCTTCGACGAGCTCCCGGGCCTCCGTCTCCCGGCCGATTCGTCCATAGAACTCCCGGTCAACGTCGATCGGACTCCCCGGCTTGGGCAGGTAGATCACTCGAGGTTCTGGCATGAGGCCCTCCTGGGAGATGGACTTGGTGACTGCACCGGGCGGAGACGATAACGATGCCCCTGGCGCCAATTGGCGGACGGCCCTATTGTCAGTTATCGATGCCGATGGTACAACTGCACCGTCACTCCTGAACCTGTGTCAACTTGGTGGGAGCCTCCGTACCGAATCTGATTTCCCCTCTCCCTCAGGGAGAGGGTGAGGGTGAAAACACTGCTTACCAAACTGACACAGAACTGTAGCTCTTGATGAGAAGAAGGGCTAGACTGCCTCAGACTCAAATCACAAAGGAGACTCTCATGATTGTCGTTCGACGGACCTACACACCAAAGCCCGGCGGGGGAGGACTGCAGCGCCACCTCCGCGACCTTCAAGCGGCCACGGTCGAGGCCGGCTTTCCCGCTCTCAGCGTATACCGCAAGGTGCTCGGCCCTCACGGGACGATGGTCACCGTGCAGCAATGGGAGTCCGTGGCGGCCTACGACGCTTCACGCGATCAGGTCCGTGCCACGCGATCGATCACCGAGATCTTCGAGAGAATCTACCCAGTGCTGGCGTCCACCCACGAGACCGAGATCTACGAGGAGATCGTATAAAGGCTCCCCTTACCTGTCCGCTTATCGCGGCACTGAAGCCCATCTCAGTACCCTAAACGACGAGGGCAACCGGCGGTAGAATTAGATAAATGTCGCAAGCCTGTCGCAAGTTTATAAAAGGTCATTCACAATCGAGTTCTACGAGGAGACTGCCTGGCTGTTCCTACCTGCACGCTGAGAAGTTCTGGGTCGCGAACACGGTCTCGTGCGTCCAGCCGTTTTCGGGGGCTTCTGTGATGGCCACCCCGACGCCGATCTTGCGTGCCTCCCGATCCAGTATGTTGGCCCTGTGACCGGGGCTTTCCATCCACCCCTCTACCAGCCCGAGAGCCATGGCACGGGAGTCGGAGTCGAACTCAACCGGACGCCACGTGGTCGGCCCTCCCGAGAATCCGACACCAGACCACTCGGTCACCCGCGGATGCTCGGCGACGTTCTCGCTCAGACCATAGGAGTACGAGCCGTCCCCTCTAAACGCCCGGCAGTCGTAACCCGCGGCCAGGGCCCTGTCGGTGGGATCCTTGCCCTGTATTACGTGAGTGAGGCCGAACCGGACCATCTTCTCGCTGTGGGCCCTCGCGATGGCGGAGATGTCAGGGTCATAGACGAATGGATCGAGGTCGGCCCTCTGCCGCACGGCGTTCGTGAAGAGCACAATCCACTTCTCGACATCGCGCCTGTCCAGTGGACCCTCTCCTGGGTACCTGAGTGACGGCTCCGAAGGGCGTTCATTGGGTAAAGTAGACGACCGGGGAGGTAGTCGGGGAGTCTCACTGACAGCCACATTGGGCAGTCCTGGAGGTGAGGTAGACGGCCGGGGAGGTAATCGGGGAGTCTCACTGACAGCCGCATTGGGCAGTCCTGGAGGCGAGGTAGACGGCCGGGGAGGTAATCGGGGAGTCTCACTCACGGCCGCAATGGGCAGTCTTGGTGGTGGGCGGGATTCCGTCGAGTCCGAAAGCTCCTGCACCCTGGAGTTGACAGCGTCCGCCTGGGTACTGATCCAGTCGGTTACCGCGATCCTGGCGTCGTCGTTGCCAAGAAACCACAGTACGCCTACCACGATCGCCGCGATTACTCCCAGTTTCACAGTGGTTCGTACCGCACGACCGAACTGGAACGCCGGCCTGGAGTACTCTCCAGTCGGCCGGTGCTGACGTATGCCATCGCTGTAGTTTGGGGCATACGAGCGGCTCCTGCCCCGCCGCCTGCGAGAGCGGCCGGGACCTCTACACCTCGCACACGTACACGCGGGCGGGTGATCTGAGTACCAGTTCGGCCTGCCAGCCATCTCTCAACGCCCCCTATGCTGCCAACCAGTGTGGCAGTTAAGGGGTGTTACGGTCTATGTGCTCCGGGCCCATTGACAACCCTTTAGTTGCCGATGGATCGTATCGGTCATGTCTGCTCATGGGCGGAGGTTATACTCACCTGCGCAGCAAGTAGATCAGCCCTCTGCGACTTTGGAGGTCCAGACACCGAGTTAGAATACACGAAGACAACCTGCCTGGACTTCACTCATTGCAAAGACGTGCGCCTGGGTCGTCATGGTTGCGCTACTACTGGCTGACGGGCTCATCTGGGTGATGCCCCGAGGTCGTTCCAATGAACGAAGGATTCGACCTACCAAGCGAGTGACTTGGCCTAAGGGACTGAAGCAGGAACTGATGAGACGCCAGGACAATACCTGCGTCTACTGTGGTTACTGCCGCACTGCTCGCACTCTGGATATCGACCACACCGCAACACTGGGAGAGTTACCAGACCGCTCGGGGGTAGAAGTTTCGCATGGTCCTGTCGGATGTCACCAGCGGGCAGTCGTTCAGCACGGCGGTCGCTACTATGGTACGGTCAGCGGGGTCTCGGTGGTCCCATGAGAGATCGAGATTGGCCAGCCAGATCTCCGTGTCGACCGGAAGGATTTCGACACGTGCTATTCGCACCAGTCGTTGAGAGTACTCTCGGACAGAAAGCGGGATGGACAGCCCTCCCCTGTCGACCTTGATGCCAATCTCCCAGATGGAGATCGAGCTGACCAGCACGCGGTCGGCCTCTGAGATCGCACCTGACGCCGCTTCCGAGAGTCGTTCACGGTGGAGAGTCCAGAAGAGAAGAGCTGACGTGTCCAGTACGATCACTAGACTTCGGCCCATTCCCCAGTGGTCGGAGCGTCGACGTCCTCGTGGAAGACAAGTTGTCCCTGGAATGGCCCGAACAGGTCCTCAACGCTCTTCCTGTCCTCAATGGGCAGTATTCGAAGGACCGGTCGATTGCGGTCCGTGACGATTAGTTCTTCACCGCTGGCCTCTATCTCGCGGAACACCCGAAGCATGTTGGCCTTCAGCTTGCTCTTCGATATTGTCGCCATCCACAACTGACCTCTTTAGTGCCTATAGTCATATAAGTGGTCAGATAGTATTGGGGATGGATGTGAATGTCAACTGAATTCGACCCCGGTCTACGAGTCAGCAGTCCGAACTTCCTGAGATTCAGCTCCATATAGCCGCCCTTCGCCACCTCTTCGTTTCGGTGTCTGAACGATGGACAATGGTCTTGCACTCAGGCGAGCCATGTGATGCTATCCATAAGTACGTTCATGGAAGGGGCCATTTAAGGGTCGGACTGGGGGAGATTCCGCGATGCTGCGACATTCCGTAACAGTAGGGCCAACAGGTGCCCCAATGCTGCGGGATGTGCAGTGCCAAGTCTGCGACTGGCGTCTATACGACGACAGACCCCCGACGCTGTCGGCAATTGCCGGTCACGTCGCCCTGGCGGGGCATGGCGTCTGGTTCAGCACGGTCCAGACCTGCCGGGCAGGTCTGCCGAACGCCGGACCGGAGATTGGAGAGTTCACCCCACGGGTGGACTGGCTGGTGACCAAAGCGGATGCCGTTCGTGTTGCCATGAGGGTGCATGCCTTCAGCCGTGTGACGGTCAGGCATGCGAATTGCCTTGACTGTGGCTGGCGGCCACACGAGAAAGCCCCTGATGTCTCCGTGATGGGGGTCTCGGCCCACGTGGCTGACACGGGGCACGACGTCGACTTCGAGACTTGGGAGAGTTGCGAGATGTACATCTCCGCAAGCTACGCTCCAACCGTGACGGCGTATGCCGCTAGCCGTGGACTGTGAGTTCAACGCGCCTCAGCCTGGCGAACGCCTGACGCTGCTGTAGCCAGCCACCAGCAACGTCCCAACGACTCCAACGACGGCTATCAACAGGATGATAATGCGTCCATTGGACGCTGCCTGCTCATAGCGAGCCGATGCGTCCTCCAAACTCTGCCTGACTTCTGCAACCAGGCTGTCCACTTCACCTTGCAGTCCGGCCAGAATCTGTCTGTTGGCTCCAATCAGTTTGCGCTCACGTGCCACCATTGACGTTCGCAGCTTCATGGCGTCCAGGGCGCCGTTCTCTCCAGTGCCGGCGTCTAACAACCGATTGGCAAGGGGAATCACTTCAGGATTCAGGTCCGGCCCACCGCTCTCCGCAAGATACTCGATGCTGCGATCCATCCGCTGGGCCGCAGTATCGAAGGTCTCTTCCACCCGTGCCGTCAGCGCCGGAATAGTCAACTTGTTCGCAAAATCGAGCGTCTGGTAGCCCCTTGACACCGACTCCATCAGCGTTGCCATATGCCAGTAACGAAGGTACTCCCCTTCGGACAGATGGTCAGAGCCCGAAGGATTGCCATCCCTGAATTCGCTTCTGCCCGTCATCATGTAGTAGAACTGGTTGTCCAGGCTCGTACCGATGGCGGGAAGAAGCTCATAGTTCGTGGAGAGGCTGAGCTCCTGCCAGTTCCGCTCTCCGACCAGAATGGCCTCCAACAAGACCGGTCGCTCATCCTCAATCCTCGACACGTTGGCCGTTAGCAGGTTGACCTGCTGACCTATGCGCGCCACGCTGCTGTCATATCCCCGGCCTTCCAGGGTCGTCATCCGGTTGGCCAGCTCCGCCTCATTGTTGGCGATGGCTGCCCTGGCCTCAGATGCGCTTTCGGGAGTCATCCGGGCATTGCTGGCCACGGATGCCGTCGACGCCAGCGAACTCGAGTGTCGAGTTAGCTCCACCGCCGATGCCATAACCTCAACGTCGTCGCTGCCCCGGCTCTCAGTCTCCAGATTTTCAATGACCAGCCAGCCTGCCACCGCTGCGGCGATGACTATTGCCAGCACGCCCAGGGAGCTGACGGCCAGAGTTGCAGATATGCGCCGCGACCTGAAGCCGGAGTACCCGGCGACCAGCAGCGTCCCGACGATTCCAACGATGGCTATTGCCAGTATAATGTTGCGCCCATTGGACACCGCCTGCCCGTATCGGTCCGCCGCAGCCGTCGAACTCTGCTTGACCTCTGCAACCAGGCCGTCCACTTCGTCCTGTAGCCTGGCTAGAATTCGCCTGTTGGACTCAATCAGCTCGCGCTCCCGGGCCACCATTGACGCTCTCAGCCTCATGGCGTTCAGGGCGCTGTCCTCTCCGGCCCCGGCGCCCAGCAGCCGGTTGGCAAGGGGAATCACCTCAGGGACCAGGTCCGGCCCGCCGTTCTCTGCAAGATACGCGATGCTGTGGCTCATACGCTGGGACGCCGTGTCAAAACTCTCTTCGTTGTTGGCTAATCGCGTTGGGTCATCCTGGCTGCTGAGATTTGCGGCCAGCAGGCTCCGGTGCGCGCTGAATGTCCACTCCAGCAGTGTGGCCAGGTGCCAGTAACGAAGATACTCCTCCTCGGACAGAGTACCGGATGCCGGCTCAGCATCCCTGAATTCGCTCCTGCCCGTCATCACGTAGTAGAACTGGTTGTCCAGACTGGAACTGATGGCCGGAAGCAGTTTCTGGTTGGTGGAAAAGAGAAGCTGCTGCCAGCTGCGTTCTCCGGCGAGGATGGCCTCCAACAAAGCCGGACGCTCATCCTCAATCAGCGTCACGTTGGCAGTGAGTAAATCGACCTGTTGACGTATTCGCTCTACCCTGACTCCATAACCCCGCCCTTCCAGGGCCGTCAGCCGTTCGGCCAGCTCGGCCTCATTGCTGGCGACGGCGTTCCTCGCCTCAGCTATGCTTTCAGGAGTCATCCGGGCGTTGGTTGCCACGGATGCCGCAGACGCCAGTGTGCTCGACAGCTTGTTTACCGCGGCGATGTCAGCCAGAATCTCGGCGTCTCCACTGTCCCGGTTCTGCGACTCCAGGTCGTTGATGACCAGCCAGCCGGCCAATGCCGAGGCGATGATTATTGCCAGCGCGCCCAGCGCCCCAATGAGCAGGGGCGCAGTAATGCGGGGTTGTGCCATCACTGCGCACCTCCCAGGTTGCTGACCAGGTGATAATTGCCGTCATCTCCGATAACGGTCACAAACACCGCGTCCGATCCCTGGTTGTCGTCCGGGCCGTACTGGAGGGTCAGCCCGTCAAGGTCGATCGTCCCTGAGTTTCGCAGTGCGTCGAGGAAGCAGTCGCGGCTGACCTCCCTGCCACACTCTTCGAGACCCACGATTGCAAGTCGCCCCGCCAGGTAGCCCTCCAAAGAGACGAACCCCGGCACAGCAGAGGGGTCAAACGCCGTCAGCGCGGCGCGATAGGCGACGACTGCGGGAACGCTTGTGTCATCGGGCAGCGGCACTACCTGGGTGACGTAAACGCCGGCGCCATCCGGCCCCAACTCTTGCGCCAATGCGTTGCTGCCCACAAATGACACCGCCATGAATATGGGATCTATGTCCTCACGGGCCACGTTGATCGCCTTGGCAACCGGAGCATACGCGCCAATCATGATGATCGCTTCGGGATTGGCATCCACGATGTTGAAGACGGCGGCCTTTACCGCGTCGCTGTTGCGCTGGTAGTACCAGGACGCTACCGGCTCCAGGCCGCGCTGCCCCAGCGCGTCAACCACACCGTCCAGCCCGGACTGGCCGTAGGAGTCGTTCTGATACATCACGGCGACTCGGGTTATGCCCAGGTCTTCAGTCAGGCGCGCCACCATCTCCTCAGCCTCCTGATGGTACGAAGCCCGCAGGTTCACCACGTTCTCCAACTCGGCCTCCCGGAGGAAATCGGCGCCGGTAAAGGGCGCAATGAATGGCACGTCTTCCGCGTTGGCCAGTGGTGACGCCGAGCGGGAGGTGGGTGTTCCCACCTCTCCAATCAGCGCGAAAACGCGCTCTCTGTTAATCAGACTGAACGTGTTGCCATAAGCCAGGTGCGGCTCATATTGGTCGTCAAGAGTCGTCAACTCCAGCGTCCGGCCATGCACCCCGCCCTTTTGGTTCTGTTCGTGGAACGCCGCCTGGATACCCAACCGCATCCCCTGGCCCAGAGCCTGCGCCGGGCCGCTGAACGCGGCAGACTGTCCGAACAGAATCCGGTCGTCAAATATGCCCGGATTCCCCTCATCCGCCATTGTTGTCATCGCCTGGGGAGCTGTTTCAGATTCGCCGGTCGGGGAGGGGGACGAATCTCCGCACGCCACCGCAAAAACCATAATCATGGCGGCAATGGCGGACACCGCCATAGCCCTTTTGCTCCTGGCGGTTGCGACTGTGTAAATCATCATGTCTTCTACACCTCGAAATTCAACAGGCTTTTCCAACCTACCTGAGATTCAACTCTCTATAGCCACCCTGCGCCACCTCTTCGCAGCGGCGCCTGAACGATGGCTGACCGCCGGCATACATGAGGGTCATCCGGGTCTGCCTGCCCTCCAGGTTGATGTTGATGCCGGTCTGCCACGAGTCTACGTCGTTCCTCAGCAGGTCCTTGCCCTGGTCCAGCACATACTGGTGCCAGCCATCCTGGGCTTCCGGGGTGGCTTCGGCGCGAGTAAGGTCGCGGTCATTCATGTACCTAATGACCTCCGTCACCCAGTCCACCTGGTATTCAATGGAGCGAGGGTTGTTTCCCGCCATTGAATGGGGCCCCATGATCATGAAGAAATTGGGGAAGCCATTGGTCTGAAGACCCAGGAAGGTCGCCAGCTCCTCTTCCCACTGCTCCTTTAATCTGCGCCCACAGACACCTCGGATGTCTATCCTGTTGTAGCTACCGAATACCGCGTCGAACCCAGTGGCATAAATTATGAAGTCGACCTCGAACTCCTTCTCAGAGGTCAGAACGCCATTCGGAGTGATTCTCTTGATGGGAGTCTCGCTGATGTCTACCAGTTCGACGTTTTCCTGGTTGTAGGACTCGAAGTAGTTGGTTTCGAGAGGCACGCGCTTGGTCCCGAAGCCGTGATCTTTTGGAATCAGCTTTTCCGCTATCAGTGGATCGTTCACGCGCTCCCGTATCTTGCCGGCTATGAAGTCCGAGAGGGCTTTGTTGGCCTTGGCATCGGTCAGGACATCTTTGAAGTTTCCCTGCCAGATCCCAAACCCCGGACTGGCGTACAGGTGCTCCCAGAACTCATACCGCTCTTCTTCGGTCACCTCGAAAGTGCCCCTGGGGTCGACACTATGTATGAATGCGGCGAAGGTCTGGGCACAGTGCTCGAACATCTCGTCATATCCGGCCCTGATGGCCTCCATCTCGTCCGGCTCAATCTTCGAGTTGTGTAGAGGGGCGCACCACTCAGGTCTGAGCTGGAAGACGGTGAGATGCCCGACGTTCTTGGCCACCTCCTGGATCGTCTGTATTCCCGTAGCCCCGGTGCCGATAACCGCCACCCGCTTGTCCGAGAAGTCCACGGGGGTATGAGGCCATTGGGAGGTGTGGCAGGACGGTCCGTCGAAAGACTCGATCCCCTCGATTCTCGGCAGAGTAGGCTCAGAGAGGATGCCGACGCCCGTGATCAGGAACCGGCTTCTGTGAGTACTCCCGTCCTCCAGTCCGACTTCCCAGCTCCGAGTATCTTCGTCGTAGACCGCAGACTTAACGTCGCTGGAGAACTGGATGTCCTTCTCAAGGTCGAACTTGTCGGCCACGTACTGGAGGTATCGCAGAGTCTCCGGCTGTGGAGAGAAGCGCTCGGTCCAGTCCCACTCATCGAGCAGCTCCTGCGAAAAGGAGTACCCGTAGGAGTAGCTCTCCGAGTCGAACCGCGCGCCCGGGTATCGGTTCCAGTACCAGGTGCCCCCCACTCCCGTCCCCTTTTCAAAGACCCGGACGTTCAGACCCAGCTCCCGCAGCTTGTAAAGCTGGTACATACCTGCAATTCCAGCTCCGATCACGATCACGTCGTAATCAAGATCAGGGTTTGAGAGATCCATGTTTCTTACTCCGTGTTGGTTCCTGAGAATGGTCAAGGCTTGGTCCCCACTAGCCAATGTTATGACAGCATCAGGGCGGAAGTCACTCGCATAGCCTTCATGGGATCTGTGTCAATATGGTGGGTGCCTCACTCGGAAGCTAATGTCCCCTCTCCCTCAGGGCTGATTGGGGTAGGCAAGGAAGCACAGACAAGCACAAATGGCGGCCAACAGACCCCCTCTCCCTAAGGGAGAGGGCTGGGGTGAGGGTGAAAGCATTGCCTACCAAATTGACACAGCCTCCTGGCCAACACGACCCATGATGCTCCTTCACCGTAATTGGGAAAGTTGGTAGACTCACTTCTACAGAAGGCCATAGGGACAGCCAGCCCGTCCCAGGGAGAGGGCCGTGATCACGTCGGGACAGAAGTCGCTTCTCACCAGGGAAGACCTGCCCATAGACCAGGTTGTCGAGATCTGCCAGCGGTGGAATCTGGTTGAGTTGTCAGTTGATACCAGCCAGCATCGTCCACCGGCGGATGCTGCACACGCGAGCGATGCTGACCCGTTCACGGCTGTCGATCTATACTTGATTGCCGACTTCGGCCCGGGCGATTACGAGTGGGGCTTCAAGAAGCATCACTTCGACGTGGTCGACGACCTTGAGAAGCTGCTGGGCAGCAGTGTGTGGATAACGGACAAGGGCATCCTTGAAAGGCACGTCGCGGGCGGAGCCGAGTGGGCTCGGCACGAGAAGGACAGCCGTGACGTCATCTACACAGCCGTCTGAGTTCGGCCCAGAGCCATACGACCACATTCGCCGTGTGGAACACTGGTGCGAGGTGGTGATCTGGCTATCTAGCAACCACAGACGTGACTATCTGAACGGCGATCTCAGGTCCCGCTTCGCAATGTACCACGCGATTGGGCTCCTGGCTGACGCGGCAAGGGGTCTACACTCCGAGGTCCGCGATGAACTCCCGAGTGTCAACTGGGTCGGTCTCTTCGCAATGCGTGCGATTCTGGTCCACAGGCCGTGGCTCGTGGCAAGCGACATTGTGTTGTCTGCCGCCTCCAGAGACGTCCCGGCCCTGCTGTCCGAAGTGCAGCAATACGTCGAAGGCCGGACCGCTCAGTAGGCTATCGACTTAGGAAGCTGTGTCAAATAGGTGGGTGCCTCCCTACGAGACTTGGGGTCCCCTCTCCCTCAGGGAGAGGGTTAGGGTGAGGGTGAAAACACTGCCTACCAAACTGACAAGGTCTCTCGACTTAGTCAGGCCCGGACGGTTTTCCAACGGCAGCGTGCTATGATCAACGTGTCCCCCTGTGGTGAAAAATGAGTCTAGGGGCGACAGTGAGAGACCCTTGAGATACCCAGCCGACGACGCCTCGTCTCACGAGTACGAGGTCAAGAGAGGCCAAATGGAGTGTTTAGCCTCCCTTTCAGGACGACCGACACCCGTTTCGGTGCGGAGAAGATACCAGGGAGAGACGAAGGACCTTTACGGTTTCAGGCCCATTTCGGCGGGCGGTAAGCCAGTCACCAACGAGTTAGTAAATGAGCTCCGCGAAGAGCTTGGGTTCTGATGCATGAGGGCGTTGATTGTCCTCGCCTCCGACCAGTTCCTAAACCAATGTGCTTGTTCGGACACCGAGATCTCAGGGCCGTAGCGGGGTAGTCCGAGATCGTAGGCTCAAGTCGGAGACTCCATTGCCAAGCCCGACCTCAACAGCCAACCCCTACTCCTCCACCGCCTGCGCCGCTGGCAGAAAATCAGCATCCGCAAAGTCCGCGAAGCGATCAGGCAGGAACTCGGCCATGTCGGAGACGGCGTCCGTCGAACCACAGACGACGTAGTCTGCGATGATACGCCCGGTTATCGGCCCCAGGTGGATGCCCTTGGTCGTGTGACCGGTGGCCAGCAGGACTCCCTCCCAGCTGGGGACCGGGCCGATGATCGGGTTGCCGTCCGGACTCAGCGGGCGTGACCCGGCAAGCTGCTGCACAAGCTCGGCGTGCTCCAGGTCTGGAAGGACGTCGATCGCGCGCTGGAGTAGCTCCATCCGTGCGGCTGCCGTCGGCTGCCGGTCGAACTCCTCGCCCGCGAAGAGTAGTCTCCGGTCGTAGTCCCGACCGCCGGTGCTGCCGACGCTGGTGAAGCCGTCCATCCTGCTGATCATGTGACCGCGCTTGGGTGAGCTGATCAGCACCGGAAGCGGGTCGCCGGGATAGCTGAGCAGCAGGCGCTCTCCCTTCAGGGGCCGGACGGGAACGGGGAAGTCCAGCCAGGGAGTGAACGCCCGACTCCAGGTGCCTGCGGCTACCACCACGGTGCCGCAGTGTATCTCCTCGGAAGCGGTCCTGACGCCGGTGACAGTGGAGCCGCTGGTGACGAGACCGGTCACTTCCCGGTAGATGAGTTCGGCGCCCCTGAGCTCTGCGCCGCGTCCAAGGGCCAGGTTGAGACGGTAGCTGTCCAGTTGCGCGGACTCGTCCTCGTACACGGCTCCGACGACGGAAGGGGAGAGGCGCGGCTCGATGGAGTGGACTTCCCCGGCGTCGATCCAGTGCATCTTCACGTGCGGCTGCTGCCAGGCCATCATGCCCCTGATCAGGTCGGCCTCTTCATCGTCGAGCGCCAGCCGGAGAGAGGGACGACGCTGGTAGAGCAGGTCCATGTCCGTGGCGGACTCCAGCTCAGGGACGATACCCTCGAACTCTGAGAAGGAGGCCCGGGCAAGCTCGAAAGACGGCCCGGGTGTGAACTCTGCGCCCAGCAGGCTGAGCGAGCCGGTGGCGTGAGCCGAAGCCCCGCTTCCGATGGCCTCCCGCTCCAGGACGGTCACGCTGACACCCTCACGGGCAAGGTAGTACGCCACCGAACAGCCGACCACTCCGGCCCCAATGACAACTACGTCGACACTCTTGGCCAAACCCTCGCCCCCCGAATGAAGTCTCCGCGATTATCACCGTGGGCCGAACGAGTGTCAATGTGAGAGTCATTAGTCTGGTATAAGGACGGAATCCCGAATCCCGCCCGTCATTCCCGCGAAAGCGGGAATCCACTGGTCTGCGACCAAGGCTGCTGTTGTGGACTCCCCCTTGCGTGGGAGTGACGAGTCTGCCACCAGTGGATCCCGCACTCGTCCTAATCACTCAGCAGCAGGCGAGTCAGCCACGGCAGCGACCTCGTCCGGGAGCAGGTAGGGGTATCCGTACGAGAGGTAGGATACGGCTGAATCGGAGCTCAGCCCGATTGCCAGCCTGGTCAGCCAGACTTCGATCCCATTCCCCTCGATGGCGCCCCCTGCGTCCGTGCTCCCCTGCACACGGTCAGGTTGACTTGCAGACGGTGACTCTGCGAAAACAGTGTTGTTCTCGAATGTGACGACTGCTGTCCATGTTAGAGCCAGCACCATCGCAAAGAAGGCCACCAGACCCAGGGCGACACCGAAGGCGAATATCAGTGGCTTCATTCTGCTGGTTACTGTGTTGGCGGCTGTCATGGCGTCTCCTTTCGTTGGTTGCTAAGGAATTAAGGATGATTTATTGATATAGCCTTCACATATAAAATTAAGGCTATTATTTTGCGTAGTCTATGGAAGTTCAATTCGGTATTCGCAGGGAATACATGCAAGGGAGAGAGACAGTGCAGCCTGAACCATTCCACGTGAACATCAGTGACGACCTGCTTGAAGATCTGCGCAGGCGACTCAACGCCACCCGCTGGCCTGACGAGCTCGACGGTGTGGGCTGGGACTACGGCTCCACGCTGGACTACATGAAGGAGCTGGTCGACTACTGGCTCAACGACTTCGACTGGCGGGCGCAGGAACGCCTCCTCAACTCGTTCAGTAACTACAAGGCGACGGTCGGAGGGCTGGGGATCCACTTCGTTCACGAACGGGGGCAGGGTCCCGACCCGATGCCGCTGGTCATCACGCACGGCTGGCCCGGAACGTTCTTCGAGATGTACAAGCTCATCCCGCTGCTGGTCGATCCTGCATCGCACGGCGGCGATGCGTCAGACTCCTTCGACGTGGTCGCGCCCTCGCTGCCCGGCTTCGGCTTCTCGGACCATCCCACGGAACCCGGCGTAGAGGTAGCCAGGACAGCCGTGCTCTGGGAGGAGCTGATGATGCAGGTGCTTGGGTACCCACGATTCGCCGCGCACGGCGGGGACATCGGCGCAGGCGTAACCGCGAATCTGGGCTACGGCCACGCCGACAGTATGATCGGCATTCACCTAACGTCGATCACAAGGCCAATGCCGTACTTGGGTGAGGGGGCCGTGCCGCTGACAGAGGCCGAGAATGCCCACATGAGCCAGCGCGAGGAGTGGCAGCAGAACGAGGGAGCCTACGCGCACATGCAGGGCACGAAGCCGCAGACCCTCTCCTACGGCCTGAACGACTCTCCCGTCGGACTCGCCGCCTGGATAGTGGAGAAGTACCGCACCTGGAGCGACTGCGATGGCGACGTCGAAAGTCGCTTCACCAAGGACGAGCTGCTGACCACCATCACCATCTACTGGGCGACCGCGACCATCGGCTCATCCACGAGGATGTACAAGGAGAACCAGCGATACACGTGGACGATGGAGCGCGACGAGAAGATACAGGCCCCGACTGGAGTTGCGGCCTTCCCGTTCGAGCTCAGCCGCCCACCGAAAGAGTGGGGCGAGCGCTCCTACAACCTGCAGCGCTGGACGCCGATGCCGCGAGGCGGCCACTTCGCCGCCCTCGAGGAGCCGCAGCTTCTAGCCGAAGACATCCGCGAGTTCTTCCGTCCCATGCGAAACCGCTAGACAACTAGCGTACCAATAGCTCGTTCTGACGGCCGAAACCGTTCGTCCTGAGCTTGTCGAAGGGCGGTTCACCGACCATCACAACTGCGTGGACAGTACATTGGCTGCACCAACGGGTACCCAAACTATAGCCCCCGGGCGACCTGCTCCTGCTGCCAAGTGTAGTCGACGTCGCCTTCGTAGAACCTCTCCGGGTTCTCCACGGCCCAGATCTGCTTGCGGATGAGGTAGTTGTCCGGGTCGAGTTCGAGTCCTTGTCGCCATCGGGTTAGGGCTTCGCTGGTGCTGCCGGCGTTGAAGAGATCTAGTCCCTCGCGGAAGATCGCGTTGGCCTCCGAGTGGCCGGAGTCCACGTCCGTTGACTCCTCTCCACCCGGCGCCTCACTCTGCCCTGAAAGCCATCGTTCCAGGACCTCAGCCGTCTCGCTGCGCCGGATGTCGAAGCCGCCGAGCGCACTGAAGCGCACGATGCCGCCCTCGTCGATCAGGAACCCGTTTGGAATGGCCCTGAAGCCGTAGAGGTCGCTCAACACGTTCTCCTGGTCGACGACCGTGGTGAACGTTGCGCTGGCCCTTTCAACGTAGTGTCGCGGCTTGTCGGACGACTGCGCGTCGATGGCTACCGACAGGACCTCGACACCGCGTCCCTTGTTCTCTTCACTAAACTGCTGCCAGACTGGCAGCTGCTCCCGGCATCCTCACCAGGACGCCCACATGAACAGGACGACCTTCCTACCCCGATAGTCCGAGAGCCTCACCGAGCCGCCCGCCAGAGACGGCAGCTCAAAGTCCGGCGCCATATCGCCAGCTACGATCGTCCTAAGGGCGGTAGATGCCTTGGTTATGTCTCCTCCGTATCGCATTGATATAGGTTTTCGACGGGACTGTTTTTTGTGAAGATAGCCCTCTAAGTAGCTTCCCCACCCGAAATCTGGCTCGGGAAGCTGTGGAGGGCACATATCATGCAAGAGCAGTTCTCACCTGTGAAGTGCCTGACTCCGACTACAACGTCACCGACCCTGTCAGCTCTCTCGAAGATCAGATCAAAGAGTTCAGTCTCGCCATTCTCAAGGTAACGCCTTAGAGCATAGGCGCAGAGATCTGCTAGCTGGACCATGTTTGTCAACTGACTGTCCACGAACATGGGAGTCTCAATCACATGGTGGATCTCGGTCCATAGGGTCCCTCTTCTGAGGAAGGACTTCATCAACTCAGTATGTCTCCTGGCCACTGTTTGATTGTTGTCATGGACCAATAGACCGTAGCCACCCTGGGTGTTGTAGAGGAATTGTTCGAAGCGGGAGACAATCTGCTCGAATGCCTGCTCATGCACAGTGCTGTTCGTCATGAATGGGTCGAAGTGCAGTTTGTCTATGCACTCCGCAAAGAGTCTGACGACTCCCCAAGAAGATATGAGCTCGGCCAACTCCCTGATGATACCGCGCCGTTCCGCAAGAGTCAGATGCACATAGGCTTCGGTCTTGCGATAGTTCTTCTTTGTCTGCTTGACAGCCTTTGGGTTTGCCTTCTGAAGTCTGAGGATCTCTGCCGCTCGCGCTCTGAAGATGGCTGACCTCCTTCGAGGCCAGTCCAGTATTGCGAAGTCTGGGATAGACTCCTGCTCGACATAAGGTCTCATCATCCAGGCAACATGGATTTCGTCTTCTGCCAAGCCGTACGCTTGCTTGATCGCCTCAAGCTGCATGTGGTGGCTCTTCCAGTATTCGTCGGGGACTGAGAGTCCTGCTAATACGTAGTGAGAGGTGTTGCCAGGGATGTCAGGTGTACCTGACTCATCGATATAGCAGAGATACATGGAGGGACTTGGGGGCGACTAGGGTCGGGGCATTAGCCCCGAGTGGAGACGCTTGGCGACTCCTCCTAGACGCAATTGAATTGTACACCAGGGCTAGGGTAGTTCGCCAAAGGCAGAACCTATGCTCGAGACTGTATCAATTTAGTCGGAGGCCCAAACGTAGGGGCGTCCCTTGTGGGCGCCTTGAGCATGATGGGCGACATGGGCAACCACAAGGGATTGCCCCTACATGTGTATGACCGACCAAACTAGTACAGCATCACCTATGCTCAGGCCTGTGGACTTCCGCCCCATGTGTGGCGCCTGGATGGCTCGCTGCCTGCTGGCTCTCAGCCTACAACCCCAGCTCCGTCATCGATCTGTCCAGTATCTCCACGCCGCGGTCGAGTTCTTCGTAGGTTGCGGTCATTGGGGGCGCTATGCGCCATACGTTGCCGCTTGCGGCGTAGGACGCCTGCTGGAGGATTAGGCCGTTCTCCAGGCACTTCCTGGTGAGCTGCTGTGCCTCCTCCCCGGCCGGCTCCTTCGTCTCCGGGTCTTTGACCAGCTCCATGCCGAGCAGCAGTCCGCGTCCGCGCACGTCTCCGATGATCGGATGGTCCTCTTTCATCCTCATGTACGCGTCCTTCAGGTACTGACCCTTGGCCCTCGCCTCGTCCGCCAGCCCTTCCTTCACCAGCACGTCTATCACCGCGAGGCCTACCGCCGCGGCGAACGGGTCGTTCTGGTGGGAGGTGATGAAGGCCATCCCCTTGTCGTGGCAGGTCTCCTCTATCTCGTCGGAGGTGATCATCGCCGACAGAGGGAGCCCCGCTCCGAGTGTCTTGGACAGCGCCAGGATGTCCGGCACGAAGCCGTCCTGCTCGAACGCGAAGGTGGCCCCCACTCGTCCCATGCCCGTCTGCGCCTCGTCCAGGATGAACAGCATCCCGCGCTCCTCGCACATCTGCTTCACGAGCGGGAAGTAGCCGGGAGGAGGTTCCAGGATGCCCGCCGCGCTGAGGATGGGCTCGGCGATGAAGGCTGCAAGGGATCCGGTTGACTGGGCGTCTACCATGTCGAAGCCGAGCCTCGCGCAGGCATAGTCGCAGGACGGGTATGTCAGGTTCAGGGGACATCGATAGCAGTAGGGCGTCGGTATTGCGATGCCGCCCGGCACCCAGGGCCCGTACCCGCCTCTGCGGTTGGAGAAGGTGACGCTCATCGCTCCGCCCGTGTGGCCGTGGTATCCCTGCATTAACCCAACGACCTCGAAGCGGCCGGTGAACATCTTCGCCACCTTCAGCGCAACCTCAGTGGACTCTCCGCCGGTGCTGAGTAGCAGCACCTTCTGAAGCTGTGGCGGCAGCAGATCGGCCAGGGACTTACCCAGCTCGATCACCTCTTCGCTGACCAGGTTGGTGTTGAGGTGGAGGATGCGCTCGGAGCTGCGCCTTAGAGCGTCGGTGATGGCGGGATGGTTGTGCCCGATACTGGCAGCCATCTGACCGGAGCCGAAGTCGAGGTACTCTTTACCGTCTATGTCGACCACGGTCGCGCCCCACCCTTGAGCGATGATGGGCTCGCCGAAGTCCTTCGCAGACCGGAACAGGTGCGCCTTTGCATGTTCCAGCAGCTCAGCTTTGCGAGAATCTTCGGGCATTTCCAGCTCCTTTTGGGGACTGCGCGTTCAGGACCAGTAGTGACGGGGCCACGAGAGTGCCTGGACGTGGAAGACGTACAGGCTCTTTGGCAACGTCGTATTGATCATGTAGCGGACATTGTACGGATGATCTTGCGCTTCTCCCAGAGTCGACCGCTTGAGGCTCGGCCCTCGTAAGCGTGATAAGATAAGATCGATGCGGCGGTAATCGGAAAAACCCTGGCACCGAAAGGCGCTTGGCTTGCCTCCATGGGAGAGTCGCCAAGAACCGTGTTCAGCGAGGAAAAGACATGCTGACCAAGCCCTCACAGAAAACTGAAGAGATCCCCCAAGTCCGTATCCTCGACGAGCAGGAATTCTTGGCGATGAAGGAAAGACTCGCCCAAAAGAGATTTGGCATGAGCCTGGAGGAGTTTACGAAGGCGTGGAAGGCCGGGGAGTTTGACAACGACCCAGAGAGGCACGGTGATGTCGTTAGTCTGGCAATGATGCTGCCCGAGTACTGGACAGATTGACACTTGGCAGAAGCGCGGCAGAGGCAGTCAACAACTATCTGAGCGGCATCCAGAGGCTTGTATCGTGCGTAACGGACTCTGTGATCGACGTCGGCGGCGGATATCATATCTCTACAGTTCCGCACACCCTAGTTGTTAACGGCGGGGACCCGATTGCTCTTCGCGGGTCGTCAAGGCTCATGTTCAGTTTGCAACAGGGCTACCGGATAGTCGAAACCGGTACGCCAAGGCGGCCATATCGAGTTGAAATAGCGGCCTACAATTACGCTATCTACGACTCGGATATCAGAGAGATCCTAATCTACCACTGGCATCCCCACGGTAACAGTCCTGTCGTAACGCCCCATTTACACTTGAACCAGGGAGCCCAGATCGGTCGTCCTGAAATTCGGGAGGCACATCTTCCGACAGGGGAAGTCTCTCTTGTTGCCTTCCTTCGACTACTCGTCGTGGATCTCGGGGTACAGCCTCGGCGACAAGATTGGGATACAATTCTGGCCGTTGTAAGTTAGTGGTGACAATCGCACTTCGCACGAGCTTGAAGTCCACTCATCTGGCGGGAAGTTGGCAGTCATTCACCCTTCCGAGGCTTCATGATCAAGGCATACGCCTGACTTAACAGTAACGTCCGGCTAGGCCCGTTGGTACACCTGGATGCGGTAGCGGCAGCTTTCTACGACGTACATCCTGCTCTCGTCGTCCAGTTTCACGGAGGTCGGGCCCCAGAACAGCTTTTCGATGTTCGCCGACTCCTCGCGTGAGCTGCCCTGCGTCATGGGGCCTAGCTCCGGCTCCATGTCTGACTGCATACGCTCGCGCAGCTCGTTGGCGTTGGCGTCGTAGTACTCGTAGCCCCACTTGGATATGCCCGACTCGCCGCGCATCTTGGCGAGGAAGCTCCCGTCTGGACGCAGCACCTGCACACGCTCGTTGCCCCAGTCGGCAACGTATATGTTGCCGTCAGCGTCGCTTGTGATCCCTGCCGGACGATTGAACTCGCCGTCGCCGTCGCCCGGCGTGCCGTATGTGGCCCTGTGCCGTCCGTCGGCGTCGAATCGCTGCACGCGGTCGTTGCGCCAGTCGGACACGAGCACGTCCCCGCTCTGCGGGCTTACGTGTATGCCCCAGGGCAGGTTGAACTCGCCGTCCGCCTTTCCGGGACGGCCCCACGACTCCAGGAAGCGTCCGTCACGGGTATAGCGCTGCACCCGGCAGTTGAGGCTGTCGGAGACCAGCAGGTTGTCGTCGGCGTCGAAGGCTATGCACGATGGACGGTTGAACTCGCCGTCACCGCGGCCCTTGACGCCCCACTTGCCGAGGTACTGCCCGCTGCCGTCGAAGATCGATATGCGTTGCAGCGCCTCGTCGGACACGTACACGTTGCCGTCGCTGTCCAGGGCGATCGACGACGGCCACATGATCTGGCCGTCCTCCACGCCGCCGGTGCTGAACTCGCCCAGGAACTCCTCGTCCACGGTACACATGGACACCCGCTTGTTGGGCAGCCTCGACGCGACCTCGGGGCCGGCGCGGTTGAGCACGTACATCACGCCGTCCCTGCTTATGGCGACGTCGACGGGGTTGTTGAACCCACGCCCCTGAAGCGAATACAGGCCTATCGTGTGGCTGTAACTGTAGAGTTGGTCGATAGCGACCATGGCGTGCCTCCGGGCCTCAGGCCATCTGGTATTCGCGGGTCGCGACAATCAGCTGCAGCAGCTCCATCACGCGTTCGGATGATTCACCGTCGCCTCCCGCCGCGTGCTCGATTAGCTCCTGGCGAGTACTCGGCGAGACTTTCATAGACCCCATGAGCTCCAGGCAGCTGTCCACCAACTGCTCTGGAGTGAGGCCCGGCCCACGAGCCTGAACGCGCTCGACGATGGACCTGACCCCCGGCTTCGTGTCGTCGGCGAACTGCTGCACGGCGAAGTTGACGCGGTTGACGAGGCTCGCAGTGGTGACCCATTCCCGGCCTGTGTGCCAGCCCTCGACGCTCGGGGGATCGACGAGCATCTGGCCCATGCTGCCGGTCTGGAGAGCGAGCTGGATGTCCTCGATCTCGGGGAAGGCGAATCCGCCGGACTGCCTCGCGGCTCCGGCGACCATCTCAGCGGGGCTCTTCACCTTTTCGAACCGGGCGCGCTTGAAGAAGTCGGAGTTGAAGAGCGTGCGCAGCATCGCGCGAATCTCGCCGCCGCTCGCGAAGTAGCTGTCGACCAGCGTGTCGATCGCGTCGGGGTCTCGCGGCGGCACGGTCTCCCACGCGGGCACCTGCGCCTCGTCGGCTACGAAGAAGTTGTACAGATGACGCGATATGAAGCGCGCGGTCGCGGGCTGGTCGCAGATGATGTCGATGACATCCTCGCCGTTGAACTCGCCCTGGTGCCCGAGGAACGTCTTCTCGCCATCGTCGTGATCGTCGTCGCGGTACTCGTACTGCCAGTCGAGACGGCCGTAGGGCCACACCGAGTCCACCGACGCGCGCGCCGTGTGGTGCGTGGCGTTGCGGATGGTCCAGCCGGTGAACGCTCTCGAGCACTGTCTAACGTCGTCCTCGGTGTAGTTGCCGACGCCCATCGAGAACAGCTCCAGGATCTCCCTGCCGTAGTTCTCGTTCACAGCGTCCTTGTGGTTGTCCTTGTTGTCGAGCCAGAAGATCATCGCCGGGTCCCTGGAGACGTCGACAAGCAGATTCCGGAAGCGTCCCAGGCCGTTCCTGCGGAACATCTCGATCTGGTTCAGGATGGACTTGGGCTGGTTGAGCTTGGTGTAGCCGGTGGCGAAGATACTGTGCCAGAACAGGGCGAGCTTCTCTTCGAGCGGGCGGCAGGTGTTGATCATGCGGTAGACGAGGTGCGCCTGGCAGCTGTCGACGATCAGCAGGCCGTTCTGGTCGACGTGGTAGCGGCGGATGAGGTCTTCGTCATCCATCGCGGGCGGCATGTTCTCGGGATGCAGCAGCTCCTCGACGGTCGCCTCGTATCCCATGCCGGCGTAGCGGTCGAGTTCGTCGGGTGTCGCGCCAAATCCGGCGCGTCGCATAAGGTGTGCCAGTAGCGCATTGTCCTGGTCTGACATGGCGGGGACCCTCCTGACTGTGTTGGCTGCCCACGAAACGAGGGGGACTCTTCGCACATTGTATTGCGAGTTGTGAGTATCCTCAAATCGCGGGCGTGGAGGGGGGCTGTGCTAGGTCATACGCCGCCTGTAGTTGATACCTGGTCGATGCGCCGCCGCCGAACGGGGCTGACTGAGTATGGACATTTGGATGATTCTGTAACTACAATTATGTAGTGCAGGTGGGAAGAGCTACAACTTGCGTTGGACATGGGATCAGGCAAAAAATGAGGCGAATCTTCGGGCACACGGCCTCAACTTCGAGGCTGCTCTCTATGTGTTCGACGATCCCATGGCCGCGACTCAGGAAGATCCATATCCACATGAACAGAGATGGCGGACCATAGGCATGGTAGGCACTCAAGTCTTGATGGTAGTCCACACATGGCCCGATCCCTATATGGAGACCGGTGAAGGGTTCGGGCGGATCATCTCTGCACGTAAGGCGACGAGACGGGAGAGGGAGGCATATGAAGAGGGATATTACTGAGCTGCCGACAGATGTTCAGGCGCAGATAAAGGCGTTAGAGGATCTGCCCGAAGACGAGATCGACACGACCGACGCCCCCGAGATTCTCGACTGGTCCGACGCCAGACGCGGGGTATTCTACCGGCCGGTGAAGCAGCAGATTACGATCAGGATCGACGCAGACATCATTGCCTGGTTCAAAGCCAATGCCAGTGACGGTCGAGGATACCAGACGGACATCAATGGAGCGCTCCGCGAGCACGTCCAAAGGACGGGACGTTCCGTGAGGTAGCCCTTGATGGTCGGGGCTAACATGGGTAGATATTCAAGGCTCTCACCCTCACACGCCACGGTGTATCTACGACACCAACCCTCTCTCCCGGATCAAGTCCGGGGCAGGCTCTGAGGGAGAGGGGGCCTTAGATTCCGTTTGGAGGAGTGCGCTGCCCCTCGACAAGCTCCCGCCGCTGCGGATTTTCGACAGGACGAACGGATGCGGGCGAGACGCCCGCGCTCCAAATCCAGGTGCCTACCAAACCGCTACAGTCTCAATCGTCAGGCAACACGCTCGACCTCGATCTGGTCAGCCCTCTTTAGCACCTGTGCCAGGTCATACGCCGCCTGTAGTTGGTACCAGGTCGATGCGCCGCCGCCGAACGCCTTGTCCAGACGTACGGCCATCTCCGCTGAGATCCCTGAGCGACCATTCAGTACGTCGGAAAGTTGCTTACGACTGACTCCAAGATGAGCGGCAGCATCCGTGACGCTGAGGCCTAAAGGCTCAAGGCAGTCGTGACGGATGGACAGTCCGGGATGTGGTGGATTCTTCATGGGCATGGGTCTGACCTCTCAGTGATAGTCGATGTAATCAACGTCGCGAACGTTGCTGCCATCGAATCCGGCGCGAGCCCCAGTGTTCCACAGGGCCGGTATCGACCTTATCGGCAACGTCGGGAGGAACGCTGCCCGCCTCCTGAAGAAGGGCGGTGTCATCGTGCAATCGGGGGCAAAGTGGGGATGCTCCGCTTCGATGCACTCGACCAGCGACTCGATTGTGATTATCTGGGGGTGCGTGTAACGATGTTCTAGGGCGTCTTCCAAAGGGCGCTCGGGCCGATTTAACGTGATGAACAGGCCGCCCCCGGCGTTCTCACAGTCCATGTCGTCCTTGGGGGCGGTGATCATGTCCCGCGGCCGTGTCCACTCTTGACCGGGACGATGATGGGCTTGCCCCTTTTGTCGACGAAGATGCTGGTATGGCCGCCCATATCGGAGTTAGCCCTATGACATCGACGAACTCAGGCAGCCAGTAGAGGTATAGTCTTATTCATCGCTTTCACCACCTTCAGCAGACGGTTGCAGATAGCGGAAGGCCTTCTGGGCGCCTCTTGGAAGCAGATTAGCCGGCACTCGTTTGTTCTCGTAGTGATCCCGGATTTCCTTGTCCGCTGGGGTCCCTTCGAAGCCAATTCGCCCGTCCAGGCCTTCTGGGTCGTAGGGGAACACGTTCGGAGCCCAATCGATCCATTTCTCGACTTTGAATGCGCCGACGATGAAGCGACCAACACGAGCCAGTACAAGGTCATAGCTACGGGCTCTGTCTCGATTCATGTCCCAGACAGCACGGACGGCTTCATAGATACCTCGTTCTTCGTAGGTCTTGCCTACTGATATCATGATGAGTCTGTGCTTCAGTTCGAATTCGGGAGCGTCGTGTTCTCTGATAATCTGGTCGGCGTGTCTGACACCGCGGTCGTTGGACCCAGCGCCACCCATACGGTTGGTGAGACCCGGGTAGGCATCGATCAGTGCTGCCTCGACCTCTCTGGCAGTGTCCATGTCCATCCCATGGCGATGGATGATATGCTGAACCTCCAGTCCTTCGGCTTGAATCTGGTTGATGCGGCTGAACTTGGGGTCCAGTTCATCTGTGCCAGCGCTTCTGACTGAGCCGCCAACGTGTTGGAATACGCGGTCGTCCTGACCACGTCCCACGTAAAAGGTTTCTCCGTTTCTGGGATCAACGAGTCGGTAGACGTAGTGCTGTAGGGTTTCTCTTGCGGCGTCAGAGAAATTGTTGGAGGCCATGGCATTGACTCCTTTTGAGTACTCCTTACTGGTTCGATGATGATTGCATCTGCAACACGCTACCACCTTCCGACTGACTTACGCAGTTGTTCGATTGGTGGCGAAGCAACAGAGTTTGCATTCTGAAGAATTGCGTCCCTTTCACTCTGGACAAGTTTGTTCCTTACTGTTTTGACACCGCAGTAGGATGGGGAAGTGTTGCATCCGAACAACTGGGGCCCCACTCCGCAAACTGGACGAGAAAGATCAGTTCTGCAACGGTCGCGCAAACGCACTGCTGCCCGAAGTTGAGGCCGTCATGACCACCGGGGTCGTGGTCAGAAGGAGATGGACAGGCACGTAATTCGGGAATTGGTCCAGATCTAGCGACTCAGGATTGCTGTCCACATGCGCAGAGCGGACCCTGCAGTTGATTCCCGGTCCTAGTTGCTCCACATTTTGAACACTGTTCTGTGAAAGATACTTCTAGCCGAACCGAACGTTCTGGGTCCAGAGCAACGAACCAGCCGGCGATCGCCGAGAGTTCATCCGGCGTAAACTCGGCGACTTGAGCGTCTTCATTGAACTTGCACGCCGAGGTGCAGTGATTTTCCCGAGAGTCACGAATCGTTAGTGTGCCGTTGTTCCTGTCGATGTGACAGTTGCCGTGGAATAGGTGATTCCTGAAATCTCTCATTCTTTCTAATGGCTTGGAAGGGTCGGTATTCAACGCTGAACCCTTCCAAGCCGTAAAATCGACAGATTGCCCTTGTTGCCCTTTGCCCGATTTGACCACACTTCGTCTGCCGTCGCTAACGTCTTTTCCGGCACGATACAAGATGTCACGGTAGCCCGCTCGAACGGCAATGATGCCTAGTAGCATCAAAGTGTAGGATTCAGCTAGGGTAACTTGATATTCGCTTTGCACTGATGAATTCCTCCTCGGGTGTCTCTCCTGCTGACCGTCGAGGCAGTGGACGTCTGTTGAAAATAGCAAATCACTATCACACAATGCACGGCATTACCGTTGCAGTTGATATCGGTGAAGCGTGACTGGAGCAGCTTCAGTGAGACGGGATCGAAACCGTGCAGATTGAAAGTGTAGGGGATATCTTCAGACAGTGATACTTGAACGGCAGGTTCGTTCTACGTCGGTGGACGGTCGTCAACAATAGGAAGTTTATCCAATGATCGCGAACATCTAGCTCGTCGGCTACGGCCAGGGGATATGGCTGAGGTCATTTACGTCGATGAAGACGTCGACGACGTTCTCTCGAATCCATGGGGAACTCGGGCGAACGCCGAGGTGGTTTGTGGCCAGGCTGATTGCGGCCTTCCAGCCCTCGCGAGAGATCGGGTCGACGCCGGGGACAGTAGTGTCGCCGGTGAAGTAGACGAATACAAGAACGGCATCGGCTTCGTTCAACTCCCTCAGGAAGTAGAGGTGCGCCAGCCTGTTGGCGTACTGGTAGAAGCACCTGGTCCAGTCCGTATCTGAACTGACTCGTAGAAACGACCGAGTCTCGTCAAGCGCTTCTCGTATCTTTGTGAGGGACCGTCCTGACGCGCCGGTCGGACTGCTGTTGAACTCCGGGATGTTCGCTTTGGCCTCAACCAGGAGAGATCGACCGGCGCTCGTTCGGGCCAGGCCGTCCCATACTGGCCCTCTCGGAGGCCAGAAGTCGGAGAGCTTTCGGCGCTGTGGTCTCAGCCTGAGGCGTTCCAGGAATGCCTGGTCCTGGTACTCGATGAAGTCCTCGGACTCCAATGGTGATCGCCACTCGATAGATTCGTCCTGACCGAGGCTCATTGCCCTGGAGATGGCATTGTCAATGACGGCCGGGCAGCGGTTGACCGCAATCTGAAGCCAGCGCTGGCTGCCCCTGAGTGCTGCGGTCTCGTTCAAGTTGATGTCTCCTGGCGGCCTGGGCCCTGGGTTCCGGCCTCCGCCGGAACGACGGTATGCGAAATACATACTCCTGTCAGCCCATCAAGGGAGAGGGGATGGACGTTGCGTTATCAACCAGTTTACTGAATACGAAAAGACCCTGAGTGACTTAGGCGACTCACGCCATCTTGCGGTACACGTCGGGGAGGGTCTCCTCGAGGCGTTCGAAGCTGCGCCAGCCTCCGTAGCGGGGGGTGAGTGCGGCGACAACTGAAGTCGCGGCCTGCTGCGCGTTCCTGCCCTCGTCGATGGCGGTCCTGAGACTGCCGAAGAGGTCGTAGATGAAGTCCCTCGCCTCCTCCAGCGCGGAGTGCTCTCCAACCGGGCCGTGTCCGGACATGAACCGCTCGATTGGCAGACCGACCAGCCGGTCGTCGGTGTCGGGCCACTCGTCCGGGTAGGAGTCGCCGAGGTAGGGGACTCCGCCGTCCTGCGCGACGTCACCGCAGAAGACGATGCCGTCGTCCGGCAGATGTATGTGGGTGTCGCCGCCCGTGTGCGCCCTGCCGAGGTACCTGAGGTGCAGCTCCCTCCCGCCGAAGTAGAGCCTCATGCTGGTCTCGAACGTGAGGTTGGGGGGCGTGATGTTCACGATTCCGGCCTCTTCGGACCAGGAGTCGCCGGAGCTCATCACGTTCTCGCGCCACTGCCTGTTCCACTCGACGTCCACCATCTCGTTGTAGCAGTTCTCGTGCCCGATGATCGTGGCGTCGGGGAACTCCTCGTTGCCCCACGCGTGGTCCCAGTGTGAGTGAGTGTCCACCACGTACTGGATCGGCTTGTCGGTGATGTGCTTGACGTCCTGGATCAGGTCCCTTGCGAACGAGGGGACGCGCAGGGAGTCGATCACCAGCACGCCATCGTCTCCGATGATGATGCCGGCGTTGGTAAGGCCCTCGTGCAGTCGCGCGAAGACGCCGGTTTCGAGTTCTATCAGTTCCGTTCCCGGTGTGGCGGTCATTGGGGTGCTCCTTCTCCTTCAACGTTCGCCCAGTATATTACACGCAGGCGAACGCATCGTTCAGGGTGGAGAGTAGGAGACTGTGTCAGTTTGGCAGGCAGTGTTTTCACCCTCACCCCAGCCCTCTCCCTGAGGGAGAGGGGGTCTGTTGGCTGCCACTCATACTTGTCTGTGCGCCCTTAGCTACCCTGTCAGCCCCCGGATCAAGTCTGGGGCAGGCTCTGAGGGAGAGGGGGTTATGCAAGAGGTCTGGCCGGCTTTGTAGGGAACAAATCCTCGTTGGGTTACGTCTTTATATATGAAACCCACTGAAATCGAGGAAAGAGAGGTACCCGGATGTTCTCCATATCAAAGAGAGTAGTGTTTCCCGCTTTCGTAGTCTGGATTCTGATCTCTCTGTTTGCTGCCTGCCAGGCTCTGCCCGGTCAAGTAGACTCCGCGCCGGAGAGTTCGTCAGGTCGCAAGTCCGATCAGACGGCCTCCGCGCAGGAGGTGTCCGTCGGCCCAGCCCGCCAGCACTGCTATGGACCGTTCCCGCGCATGTGCCTGGTGGTGGACGGACGGCAGTTCTACCACGAGATCAAAGGGTTCACCCACGAACCCGGCTACGAATACGTACTGCGCATCGAAGAGTACGACGCCTATCCCGGGCAGGAGGTAATTCCTCAGGATAGTCCCGGCCGTTACGGTTACCGGCTGGTTGAAGAGGTCTCCAAAGTCAAGGCAGCTGGAGAAATAATCGAAGCGAAGGTGGCTCCCACCCGCGTCACCTGCCCCAAATCAGACGAACTTTGTCTGCTGGTCGACGGTGTACCTCAAGGGGGCGCCATTGCTGGGTTACGGCTGCGTATATGAGACCCACTGAAATCGAGGAAGGATGCCGTGGCGTTACAATTGAAGCAGCATGGGGGAAGGAGTGGAAATGCGCTTCGAAACGCTGGTCGAGAGGCTGAAAGCGAGCCCCGTAGTGGACGGACTTATGCTGATTGGTTCGTCTGCTCAGGGGGCTCTCAACGAGCACAGCGACCGCGACCTGCTGATAGTCCTGAACGAGCGCCCGATTACAATTACAAATGGGGCGATCTTCTGCGAAGGGATCCTTGTCGATCTGATCATAGAGATGCGAGACAGAATCGAGGAACTGGCCGCCACTGAGCCCGGTTCCATCTCGCTGAACGACTACGGAGCCCCCTTCTTCAACTGGTTCTCCACCGGCCGCATCGTTCTCGACAGAAGTGGCTGCCTGGGACGGCTCCGGGACAGGCTGGTGAGTGACGAAGTCGGCCCCGCGCTGACCGAAGGGAAGTCGCTCAGTCTCGCGGACAAGGCGCTCTACAACCTGGCGCAGACTCGGCGGATGTCGCAGTCCACCGACTCTGTCTACCAGCAGGCAGTCGACCTGAGGATGCTGTACCAGCTTGCGGACCTGATGGTTGACTACTTCACACTTCGCGGAATGGCGTGGTCAGGTGAGAAGGAGGCGATACGGTACTGGCAGCAGAGCGACTCGGAGTACCTCGACCTGTTCATGCGCTGCTACTGGGAACGAGACCATGAAGAACGTGTCCGGCTGTACGGAGAGCTGGTTGAGGCCACCATCGAGCCGACGGGGTTCTCGTGGCACGACGGCGACCCGATGCTGAGGCTCTCACCTTCGGAACTCATGACTCGCGACAATCTCCGAAAGGCGCAGAGCTTCTGGAGATCGTTGCTAACGTCTCAGTAACAGACTCGCAATTGTATCCGAGGACGACGCTCGCTGACTTGGAACGACAAGCGTCGACCTGTCCTGCTTCATGACCACCCTTTCACGGGTCTGGTATAGGTTCCTGGCTTAACCTGTTAAGCCCTCAATGGCAGATGGCAATTCCCTGAACGTAGCGACCCTGGCGGTTGCCTTGGACAGATCGTGAGATGCGGTGAACTCGTTCGCGACCACGATGCAGTCAATGCCCGCCGCTACTGCCGACTTCAACCCTCTCGCCGAGTCTTCGATAACCACCGTTTCTGCGGCAGTAGCGCCAAAGCGGTGGAGTCCTTTCAGATAGGGCTCGGGATGTGGCTTGGCTCGCTCGTAGTCCTCCCGGGTCAAGTGGAATTCCATGTGATCCAGGATGGATCGCCTTTCGTGTATTAGGGCGAAATCGGGTGGTTTGGATGTAGTGACTACGCCCATCCTGTACTCACCTGCAAGTACGTCCAGCGTTTCCAGGACACCCTCGATTTCGATGTCTTC
The DNA here is from genome assembly GCA_965116415.1 of Dehalococcoidia bacterium. Classification (GTDB taxonomy): domain Bacteria; phylum Chloroflexota; class Dehalococcoidia; order Lucifugimonadales; family UBA1123; genus VXRN01. The sequence continues at coordinate 1,887,559 of OZ220693.1, read as the reverse complement.
GGTCACCAGGTATTCCTGGTAGTACCGGTTTCTCAGCTCCCGGCCACGTTCAATTTCAGATTCGGATATTCCTGAAACTCGTGCCGCCTCCCACGCGGAAACTCCATTGGCCATATTCACCAGATACTCGTCTCGTGGGAGGTCAATTCCGAGAGATGCCAGCACTCGTTTGTTTGCGAGGTAATACCACTGTTCCGTTTCGACCAAGACCCCATCATGGTCGAAGAGAATGTATTTCTTCACTTTTGTGCTCGATCACTTGATTCCTTGAAGGTTGGTTTCCAATCGTGTCTGGATCGATTGGTCCGCCTCTGGAAACTCGAAAGAGCGACCGGTGATCTTCTCGTAGAGGTAGATGTAGCGTCTTGAGAGCTCGCTTACAAGGTCGTCTGGCGCTGGTGGCAGCACCTCATCCTCGTAGGGGTTGCAGTTCTCCGTGAACCAGAGCCGGAGGAATTCTTTGTCGACGTTGTCGGGTTCCTGTCCCTCACTCATGCGCTGTTGATAAGTGTCGGCGATCCAGTAGCGACTGGAGTCAGGGGTGTGGATCTCGTCGATCAGAACGATCTCACCGTTCTCGTCGCGGCCCATCTCATACTTGGTATCGACGAGAATCAGGCCGTGCTCCGCTGCCCTGGCTTGACCGAAAGCGAAGAGTTCCTGCGCGATGCGGCTGCACTGTTCCCAATCATCGGCCGTCATCCAGTTCTCGGACACGATCTCGTCCGGGCTGATCGGACGGTCGTGGTCCTCCTCCTTGGTGGTTGGCGTGAGGTAATTCGTCGGGAGCTTCTGGTTTTTGACCAGGCCCTCGGGCAAGTCGATGCCACAGTATTGACGCGCACCGCTCTGGTAGACTGTCCAGAGGGAGGTGCTTGTCGTTCCGGTGATGTATCCACGCACCACGAACTCAATCGGGAAGACGGTACATTTCTTGGCGATTGTTACGTTTGGGTCGGGGATGTCCAGGACCTGATTCGGCACAATGTGTTGGGTCTGCTCAAACCACCATGCACTCGTCATGTTGAGCACCTGCCCTTTGAATGGGATAGCGGCCAGCACCCGGTCGAATGCACTCTGCCGGTCGGTGGTGATGAGTACCATGCGATCCCCAAGATCGTATCTATCCCGCACTTTACCCGTGAACTTCTCACCTTGAGAGATATTCGTCTCAGTGAGGCAGTTTCCGAGCTCCTGTCGTATTCGGTCCGTGTATCCCTCCGGGGTGGGAATTGCGTTCTCCATGCCGGACCATGCTCCTGCGGTCATGCTTCCTCCGTTGCTGTGCTCTTTCAGGGCTGAGGTTACAAGGTCGATGATCATCGCCAGCCAGACTCTGAGGATCCCCATCCCACCGCCATCGCGGCGCATGCGGTCTCGAAACAGCTGTGCCATCAGCTCTCCGTACTCGCGCCGGTGCTCCCTTGGGTAGGCTAATAGCAGCGCTCTGTAGAGTTTCTCCGACAGCATGTCAGACACCCTGTTTCCGCAGGGATGCCGGTCGTCTGCTCCTGGCGGTCAATACGAGGTGTTCCAGTCTTCCGACCTCCGCGTCGAGCACATGCTCGCCCCGGTTGGTCATCCTGTAGTAGCGACGACGCTGGTCGTCCAGTTCGGGGTCCGGACGCTCGTCGCTCTCCTCGATAAAGCCTGAGGTCAGCATCTGCTTGACGGCGCCGTACAGGGTGCCAGGGCCCATGGTGACCGCCCCGCCGGTGAAGAGTTCCACCTCCTGCATGATCGCGTAGCCGTGTTTGTCTCCAGTGGCCAGTGCCATCAGGATGTGAAGCTGCGCGGTGGGGAGAGGAAGCAGGTCTGTAGGGGGTTCGTCCATCGATGTCCAAGCATTACTTTATGCAATCGAAGCCGTCTATGTTGTCTGACGATATATCGGTAAACGATATACTGAAGATGCTGTTGTGACTTGTCAACCGCTTTGTCTCGGACTCGCCCATGTCCCAACGTTCGAGGTGGCGTATACGGTAGCGCGATACTTCGAAGGCCTGGCTACAATCCCTTGCGTGAAGTCCTTAGGCAACTCATGAGGCGCAAGGACTTACTCTCCGTCATTCCGACAATCGCAGGAATGACGGAAGGTGGCGTATCAGCTTCTGCAAGCAGCAATTACTAATGCTGCGCAGGTTCGCACGTGGGATTTCCATTGACATCCACGGATGACCATGCTACAACTTCTAACAACATACCCCCTGGCGTCCCCTCAAATGCGGAGCCCGTCACTCATCCATAGGCAGTTACGCCAACAGGTGGTCGGGCAAAGCCCGATGGCATGTCAGGTCAAAAGTACGAGAGCCGAAGAAAACACACTTCGGCTCTCTGTTTGTCTGGGCACTTTATCGAAGGCGTGATATGGCTAGATTGGCGATCTATATTGACGGCGGGTATTTCGACCAGATATCGCGTCAGCTCGGCATCAGGGTTGACTTAGCAGACTTCGTTGATGAAGTTCGGAACACCGTCGCAGCAAGGACGCCTGATACCCTCGACTTGTTGCGGACCTATTACTACGACAGTCTCCCATATCAGAGTGACCCGCCCACACAAGAGGAAAGCGAAAGGTTTGCTGGGAAACGCAGGTTCTTCGAGGCACTGAGACGCATTGAGAGTTTTCAAGTGAGGGAGGGGCGATTGGCACTTCGTGGCTACGATAATAGTGGCCGGCCAATGTTCCAACAGAAGCGCGTTGACCTAATGCTGGGACTCGATTTTGCGCTCCTCAGCAGCAAGAGGCAGATTACTCACGCGGTTTTGATCGCGGGGGACAGTGATTTCATACCCGCCGTCGAGGTGGCCAAACAGGAAGGCATCTCGGTCTGGCTCTTTCATGGCCCCGGTCGTACTGCTGTTAGCCGGTCCACTTACGCGGATGAACTCTGGGTTGCAGCAGATGTGCGCGTCGAGCTGACGTCAGAGTTCCTGTCGCGGTCTGCGATGATACTCTGATAACAGTCACTCGGTGGTCGGTAGGGGGCAAGTTGCCTTCTGCATTTCCAGAACGTAGTCAGCACCCGAAATCAGCAGCTAACGGTGCTCCGCATACGCCTCCTCGTGTGAAATCCATGAACGATTCACCCGAGACACGTTGCCATTACTTCATTTACTGCGCATTATGTCATTGACCTATTTTGTGTCTCCGCAGATAATGTCTCCATAACCTGAGCGAGGGGTATGCGGTCATGACTGAGTGGTTTGATATCAGTCACCTCTTTGAGCTTTCCGGGATGGAAGCTGTTGCTGGCTTTCTCACCCCACTGGCGATCTTCGCGCTGTTCTTCGTGGCGCAGATCGTCCTGCCTGCCAGGCGGGTTACCGGGTACGTCGTCAACCCTGAGACCGGGGAGCCGCGCAACTACCGCCTGAACGGGATACTGGTGTTCGTAATCGCGATAGTCGTGTGGGCCACGGAGATCACCGGGATGCCGCGCGACTGGTTCTACCGCTCGTCGGTATATGCCGTGGCTGGTGGGACCGTCTTCTGTCTCATCTTTTCACTCTGGGCGGTCTACAGCCGGCCAAAGGGCGAGATACAGAACCCGCTCGTCGCGCTGTGGGAGGGACGCGCCCTGGAGCTGCCGTTCTTCAACGAGCGCTTCGACGTGAAGATGTACCTCTATCTCGTCGGCGGGACGATGCTGGTGCTCAACGCCCTGTCCGGCGCTGCGTACCACTACGGTCTCTTCGGCGAAAACTCCAACCCGGGCGTATTCCTGTACGCGGGGTTCCTCACGTTCTACGTAATGGACTACTTCGTCTTCGAGCGCGTACAGCTATACACCTACGACCTCATCCATGAGCGCCTCGGCTTCAAGCTGATCTGGGGCGGACTCGTGATCTACGGGTGGCTCTACATACTCCCGCTGTGGGGAATGGCCGTTCATCCTGACCCAGGCTTCTCGCCGGCGTGGACGTATATCTGGCTCATCGTGACGGCTACGCTGTTCCTGGTCGGGTGGGGCATCTCGCGCGGCGCGAACATGCAGAAGTACACCTTCAAGCGATGGCCCGACCGCAAGTTCCTCGGGATCATCGAGCCGGAGTATATCCAGGCAGGCGATCGCAAGATCCTGTGCAGCGGCCTGTGGGGTTTCGCCCGCCACTTCAACTATCTGGGTGAGGGATTCGCCTCCTTCTCGATCGGGCTGGTATTCGGCTACTTCGCCAACCCGTGGGCGTGGACCTACTTCGTGTTCATCGTCTCGCTGTTCACGTGGCGTCAGCGTCTCGACGACAGCCTGTGTGCCGAGAAGTACGGCGAGGAGAAGTGGGCGGAGTACCAGGCGCGGGTGAGGTACCGGATACTTCCCGGGGTCTACTAGTACCGTTCCAGGCAGTTATAGGAGACCAGCTTGGCTGGCGAACCGTCCTTCGACAAGCTCAGGACGAACGAACATATCTGCCAAAAGTAAGTTGAAGCGCTACAACCAGTGTGCGCTCTGTTGATACCCGCCCGTAGCGTGGAGCGCCGTCCCTGACACCCAGCTTGCGAGAGGGCTGGCCAGGTAGAGGACTGCGTGACCGATGTCTCTCGGCTGTCCAGCGCCCAGGGGGTATTGGCTCTGCCGGGCAGCGGTATGCTCTGGAGACCAGCCAAAGTCCCTGGACATGACCAGCCCCGGCATGATTGCGTTCACCCTCACGCCCCTGTCGGCCACCTGCGCTGAGAAGCCGGCGGTCAGGCCTATGAGCCCTGCTTTGCTGGCGTTATAGGCGGGCGAGCCGTCCCTCCTTGCCACTCTCGCGGACTGGGAACTGATGTTTACGATGCATCCGCTTCCAGCCTCCAGCATCGGCCTCAGGGCTGCCCTGGAGCAGTAGAACACGCCGCTCAGGTTGACGTCTATGACCCTCTGCCACTCGTGGTCGGAAAGGTCCCACGCATATCCATCGGGGTCGTCTATGCCTGCATTGTTGACGAGAATGTCTAGGCGGCCGTACTCCTCAAGGGCCAGGTCCACCAGCGAGTCGGCCTGCTGGGGACTGCTCGTATCCATGATCATGGTGGTCACCTGTCCGCCACTGGCGCGGATCTCTTCCGCCGTGGAGTCGGCTTCCTGGATGTCCCCGATGACGACGCTGGCTCCGGCCTCTGCCAGAACGAGGGCAATGCCTCTGCCGATGCCCTGGGCCGCCCCAGTCACTATGGCCACCTGTCCATCCAGGTTCACGTCTACAGTCATCGTGCTACCTCCTTGTTGATGATACGGTCTGCGGGAGCTGGAGACTGTGCCAGTTTAGTATGCACCGCCTTGCAGGATCGAGAATCCCCTCTCCCTTGACGGGAGAGGGTTAGGGTGAGGGTGAAGTGATCACCTACCAAACTGACACAGGCTCCGGGATCTGGTAACCGTCCCATAGTCGGTGTGGAAAGAAGAGGGCGGGGAAACTTGGTAAGGTTTCGGTATCCAAAGAGACCAAGACCAAGAGACCCCGCCGATGCCCAGAGTAAGATTCACACTTCCCCAGGTCAAGCTCTTTCCAGATACCAGGCCGTCATCCTGTCCATACTGTGGCAGCGTGTACCTGAGTCGACACGGACTGGTCACAAAACGCATCAAAGACCTCTATGTCAGTGAGGTCACGGTGCAAAGGTACCGATGTTACGACTGTGGTTGCACGTTCAGACATTATCCTCAGGGAGTTGACCGTCACGATCAGAGTCACAGACTCAGGGCCCTGGCGGCCTTGAGTTGGGCCCTGGGTCTGTCGCTGCGTTCGGTAAGTCATCTGCTGAGTGCGCTGGGATGTAAGTTGTCGAGGATGAGTGTATGGCGAGACGTTCAGGAGTCGGGATCAAACGCACTGGATGGGTGGTTGAGTCCGCTGCGGCAGAGTCGTGTGAGGCTGATGGGAGCCGATGAGACTGTGATCAAGGTGCGGGGTAAGCAGACGGTGGTCGGGTTCGTCACAGATGCTGAGAGTGGACAGCTTGTGGGAATGGACGTGTTGGTTGACAGGGACAGTGACGGCTTCGTCAGGTGGCTTGAGAGGTATGTAAATGGGTTCGGAGTGGAGTCGATAGTGACCGACGACCTCAACACCTACAAGCCAGTGGTCGAACATCTCGGAGTGGACCACCAGGTATGTATCGCACACGTCAGGAAGTGGGTGTGGAATCGACTCAGAGAGATAGGTGGGTGGGACTGGTACAAGTCGAGGATATGGCTTCTGATGACCGAACTGCCCAGGGGAGGCGGTCGAGAACTGCTCGACATGGAGCATCGTGTTCGCGGACACCCGAAGCTTCACCGTCTGGTGGTGGAGTTATGTGATAAGTGGCGGTCTCTGACATGTCACCAGCGAGTGAGAGGGATGCCACAGACCAACAACTGCACAGAGCGAACGATAGGAAGGAGCAAGGTCAGGTACAGGACAGTCAGAGGGTACAAGAGCGAGAAGGGAATGATGAATGGATTGGGACTCACACAGTGGGTGTGGAGCGGTCAGGAGGGACTCGATCTCAGCGAGCTGATCGCTGCCTAGATACAAGTACGAAACCTGGTCGCCGATGACTCTTTCAAGCCACTCCCAAATCTCCCACCGACTATGGGACGGTTACGGGATCTGCGCGACTTTGACACCGTCGCAGAATTGATGATAGCCTCCGGCGTAGTCCAGTGGGCTGTTATCGATGGGGAATCTTGCGAAGATTCCTCGCCCAGGGACTCTAATACGCAACATGCAGATACCCTTCACCAGCGTCCGACCGGGGCAAAGCCTCCCAAACTTGCTGTTCTATCGTGGCCGCGAGCGATACAGGTATCCCTGCGAACCTTAGCTGCTCCATCCCATCTATTGGGGTTTTCCGCCCATTCTCCCGGGTTCCCTGGCCTCATTCTTACTGCCGGGTCAACCTGCGGCTTCTCTAAGCACCAACTGTTTCGTGACGCCTTGGTTCGTTTGCAGCCCTGCGTCGAACGGCGTACAGCCAGGTCAGAATTATCCTATTCACTCAGGGGAATCGTGTCGCCAGAAGTGTAGCACGCCTGTTCCGTGGAAGATCCCGAATCACCAACGGCAACCGACTCGTTGAACACATCGGGGAGCAAAACATGGTAAGCAGATTTTCTGAACAGGAAACCGAAGCATATTACGACTCGCAAGACGTCATATACCAGATGGTCTGGGACGAAGAAGGAAGCGTCCACTGGGGCCTTTTCGACGGAAACGGCAACAGGGACTTCCTCGAAGCATGCGACAGGCTGAACCGGACGATGGCCGACAAGGGCCGCATTGGCCAGGACTCATCGGTCCTGGACCTGGGCTGCGGCAACGGGACCATCGCCATCTGGCTGGCTGAAGAGACCGGCGCAAGGGTGACGGGCATTGACATCAGCGGAGTCCGTATCGAAAACGCACTGGAGAAACGGGCTGCGCTACGCCCCGAACTCAGGGACAGGCTAGCCTTCGAGAAGGCCTCTGCCACTGACCTTCCCTTCCCTGACGGCTCATTCACTCATGTGTGGAGCCAGGCCGTGATATACCACGTGCCGGATAAACGTAAGATCCTGAGCGAAGTCCACCGGGTCCTTGAGGACGGCGGGATTTTCGTGTTCGACGACCTGTTCAGACCTAAGCGGGACATCACACCCCAGGCCCAGACCTACGTCTACGACAGGCTGCTGTTCGACACCGAATTCACCTTCGAGTCGTACAGGCAGGCCCTGAAGGACGAGGGCTTCGACGTTTTGGAGGCCCTGGATGTGTCCCCACACCTGAAGCAGAGCTATCTGTGCTTGTCCGAGCGTACGCCCAAGGATGAAACTCTGGATGACGCCGAACACTACCAGTGGCTAACCACCGCCTACATCGAGACTGCCGCCTCCGTCGATAGAGACGAATTGGGCTGGGGTCTCTTCATCTGCAGGAAGTAACATGCCAGACAGTCACAACAGAGTCCAATGGGTGTACGCCTCATCCACCAACCAGGAGTTGGAAGAGCGCTACGACCAGTGGGCAACACAGTATGATAAAGACCTGGCTGAGGAGTTCGCCTGGAACGCTCCGCAAACAGCGACCGAGCTGTTCGCCAGGCACGTCCCCACCGGGACGAAGATACTCGACGCAGGAGCGGGCACCGGACTGGTGGGCGAATGTCTGGTGCAGATGGGGTACCAGGACCTCCACGCCATGGACCTCTCTCTGGGGATGATGGAGGAAGCCCGTCGGAAGGGCCTCTACAAAGACTTGCGCCAGATGACTCTCGGGGAGGGCCTGGGCTACGACACCGACTCCTTCGGCGCTGTAATCAGCGTGGGAGTGTTCACCACGGGCCACGCTCCGGCTCATGCTTTCGACGAGCTTGCTCGCATCACCAGGCCCGGCGGGTTCATAGTGTTCAGCCTGCGAGTGGACCTGTATGAAGAGGGTGGGTTCAAAGAGTATCAGGCGGGCCTGGAAGGTGCCGGCAAGTGGAAGCTGGCCGAGCTATCTGAATCCTTCCACCCTCTGCCCAAGGGGGAGCCCGAGGTAGTACACCGCATCTGGGCCTACCAGGTCACCGCCTGACGGCGTTCCTCACCGATTCGAGAGACCGTACCGGGGCCTCAAACCATCAGGGGCTCCGGACGGTTGCCCGCACCTGTATCGCGGACATACCATCAGTACACACGAAAGACTGAATGGAGTAACGCGATGGACTATCGACCCTTGGGCAGCACCGGGATCCAGGTCTCCGAAATCGGTTTTGGCTGCGGCGACGTCGGCGGCCTGATGGTCCGTGGCGAGCGCAGCGATCAGGTGAGGGCTGTCGCGCGGGCCATGGAGTTGGGGATCAACTACTTCGACACCGCCTCTTCCTACGGCGGCGGTCAATCGGAGATCAATCTGGGGAACGTGCTGCGTGAGCTGTCGGCCGAAGTCTACGTCGGCACCAAGTTCAGGGTCACCACCCACGAGCCGGGGCGCATCAAAGGCAACGTGATCGCCTCGGTGGAGGAGAGCCTGACCCGGATGCAGCGTGAGCAGGTCGACCTGATCCAGATGCACAACCATGTCGCGTCGACGGCTGACGGAGGCTCGGTCACTCCCGAAGAGGCGCTGGGCGAGGTGGTGGACGCGCTGCGAGATCTGCGCGACCAGGGCAAGGTCAGGTTCTGGGGCATAACCGGGGTGGGGGAGACCGAGGCGCTGCACCGTGTCATCGACTCGGCAGCGCTGAACACAGTCCAATCGGTGTACAACCTGGTCAACCCAAGCTCCGGATCGGACGTCCCTCATGGATTCGATATGCACGACTTTGGGAACCTGATCGGGCGCGCCTCGGCGAACGGCATGGGCGTGCTGGTGATCCGGGTGCTGGCCGCGGGAGCGCTGACCGGAGAGGCTGCGAGACATCCCGTCGCCGTTCCGAGCGTCGCGCCCATAGGCTCAGGTCGCGACTACGATCAGGATCTGTCGAGGGCAGACGGATTCCGTTTCCTGGTTGAGGAGGGATACGCGGACAGCCTCGTGGAGGCTTCGCTGCGATTCGCTCTGACCAACGCCGGTGTGAGCTGCGTGCTGGTGGGCTATTCGAGCCTGGAGCACCTGGAGAAGGCCGTCGACTTCGCCGCCAAAGGGCCGCTTCCGACAGAGGCGATGGCCCGGCTACCTGAGGTCTGGGCCGAGTAAGCGGTGATGATAGAATGGAGAGGAACTGACACGGGATCCACACGCAGCGGCTCGTTCGAATCGGATTGGGACGACTGACGACCAGGGAGAAGGGAGAACCGGTTAAGTGGAAACTCTGCTCTTCGGGTGGGTCCTGTTAGCTCTTCTCTGTGCGTCTGGGGCGTTCGTCGTGTCCGGCCTGTCCTCCATCAGGCAAAAGGGCCTGGGACGATTACGCCGTATCGAGGGCTGGTTGTTTTTCAGCGCTGGCCTTCTCTTCTTGGCTTGGACCCTGTTTGTCGGCGCATACACGGCGATTAACTTGTCTGCTGGTGTGGTCAGTGTAGAAGAGGTGGAGGCGGGGATCGAGGTCGAGGGTGGTGAGGGCTGACCTGATGGTCCTTGGCGTTCTTCTGGAGCCGGGGCTTCTCCAAAGCGAATGTGCTCCCTGACTCTTGATCAATCGACCAAACCGACCTCTTCCGGAGGAGTGGAAATCCTTGGCAGAAGAATATGGTCACATGAAAGAGTTGATTTCACCGTGCAAGGGCGTGGGATGTGCCGGCAGACCGGGATTCATGAAGCGCTACTTCTTCCTGGTGGACCGTCCCGATGTCGGGAGTGAAGGCACCGTGTACTCATGCGACCACTGCACCCGCCTCCACATCCTCCAGCCAGACGGGACGCTCAAGCCGAGCTAGCTCAGTCCACGCTGGCCAGGCGTTCTAACATGCTTTATGTATTGACCATAGTACTGCCTATGGGTAGCATGGGTAACATGAAGACGACGCTGGACATCCACGACGAGTTGTTGACCAGGGCCAAGCAGCATGCGCAGGAAACCCGTCGCCCGCTTCGGGCAGTGGTCGAGGAAGGACTCAGGATGGTCCTGTCGAAAGATACTCGTACCGATCGTTACGTTCTTCCGGACCGCAGCTACGGCGGTCCAGGTATTCATGATCCCCTGGCTGCCTACACCTGGTCTGAGCTACGCGACATCATCTACGGTGACGATGCTGGACATTGATCGCCGTTGACACCAACATACTGGTATATGCTCATAGGACAGACTCGCCGTACCATTCTCAGGCAGCATCACTGATCGCGTCTCTGGCGGAGAGTGACATCCTATGGGCTATACCGTGGCCCTGCTGCTACGAATTCCTAAGTGTGGTCACCAACCGGCGTATCTGGGGCGACAGGGCGACACCGGTTCAACAGGCCTGGCAGCAGATCGAGGCCTGGGCTGACTCGCCTGCCAATCGGCTCATTGGCGAGACTGGCGACTTTCTCGACATTCTCCATAGATTCGTCGATAGGCCACACGTTGCAGGCGCAGTCGTGCATGATGCGCGTGTGGCGGCAATCTGCGTAGCTCATGGCGTCGATGTCCTGCTGACCAGGGACAGAGACTTCTCACTGTTCTCTGAGTTGCCGACCCGAGACCCCCTACGCATGGCGTAGTCGGAGGGACTGATAATTACCGGATGGAGCGCGGATAAGAACTTCCAGTTGTGAGAGTACCTAGCCCGGAGCTGCGGCCCCGGCCCTAGACCTCTCTAAACTCGATCACCCCCGCTGAGCCCGTTGCGTTGGGATCGTCGTCGTCCGGGCCCGTCGGGCCTCCGCGCCGGGCCTTGCCGCTCCAGTCCTCGATCCGCACTTCGATCAGCGTGGTGACGCCGAGGTCTGCTGACGGTGGCACATTGTAGTCCTGTCCCAGCGTTCGTCCACTGTCCGCCCATCCCAGTCCATGCGTATAATCACAATGTTCGCACAGGCCACATCAGCACACGGGACAGCACTTATGACGCAGACTTTACAGGAAACCCTACCCGACGAGAGAGGGCGCTTCGGCCAGTTCGGAGGCAAGTTCGTGCCCGAAACGCTCATGGGCGCGATCCACGAGCTCGAGGCCGAGTACCGCGCCGCGCAGGCTGACGAGGAGTTCCAGGCCAGGCTGCAGCACCTGTCCCGCGACTACGTGGGCAGGCCGACGACTCTCTACTACGCCGAGAACCTGACTCGTGAGCTCGGAGGCGCGCGCATCTACATCAAGCGCGAGGACCTCGCCCACACCGGCGCGCACAAGATCAACAACGCGCTCGGACAGGGCCTGCTCGCGCAGCGCATGGGCAAGCGCCGCATCATCGCCGAGACCGGCGCCGGACAACACGGCGTCGCCACCGCCACCGTCTGCTCCATGCTCGGACAGGAGTGCATCGTCTACATGGGCGAGGAGGACATCCGTCGCCAGGCGCTCAACGTGTTCAGGATGCGACTGCTCGGCGCAGAGGTCAGGTCCGTTACCAGCGGCAGCCGCACCCTCAAGGACGCCATCAACGAGACGATCCGCGACTGGGTCACCAACGTCGAGACTACCCACTACACGATAGGCAGCGTCGTCGGCCCACACCCGTACCCCATGATGGTGCGCGACTTCCAGGCCATCATCGGACGTGAGGCGCGGGAGCAGCTTATGTCCTCCGTAGGCAGGCTGCCCGACTACGCCGTCGCCTGTGTCGGAGGCGGCTCCAACGCGATGGGCCTGTTCTACGAGTTCGTCAAGGATGAGAGCGTGAAGCTGGTGGGAGTCGAAGCCGGGGGACTCGGCGTCGAGACCGGCGAACATGCCGCGACCCTCACCGCCGGCCAGGTCGGTGTGCTGCACGGCAGCATGTCGTACCTGCTCCAGGACGAAGACGGACAGATCCACGAGCCGCACAGCATCTCCGCCGGTCTGGACTACCCTGGAGTCGGCCCGGAGCACAGCTGGCTCAAGGACACGAGCAGGGCAGAATATGTGAACGTCACCGACGCCCAGGCCCTCGAGGGGTTCCAGCTTCTGTGCCGCACCGAGGGCATCATTCCCGCGCTCGAGCCCGCACACGCGCTCTACTACATATCGCAGCTTGCGCCAAAGCTCGACCGCGAGCAGATCATCCTGCTCGGACTTAGCGGCAGGGGCGACAAGGACATGGACACGGTGGCCGGCGCCCTCAGCGTGGAGATCTAGAAACGAGGAGTTGACAGATGATCGTAAAGATACCCTTGACCGCAACAGTACCCTTGACTCTCGAACCCCAGCCGGAGGGCGGGTGGACAGTCACCTCTCCGGCCTTGCCCGAGTTCCTGACCGAAGGCGACACTATCGAAGAGGTGCTGGCACACGTGCAGGACTGCTTTGCAACGGTAGTTGAAATGTATGAAGACAGCGATAATTCATTGCCGGAAGGTATGTTGTTCGTCGACCTCGACGAACGTCCTGAAATAGTGGAGACTGAGGTCGCAGAAGTCTCTTGAGATACAGGGATGTTGCCCGGAAACTGGCCCGTCTCGGCTGCCACGAAGATTCCAAACGGACAAGAGGGTCTCATAGAAAGTGGATCAACCCAAACATGCGTCGAAGCACAGTGGTTCCGGATTGGGGAGGTGACGATTTGAGGATCGGCACTTTGCGGTCAGCTATCCGAAAGCTCGGCCTTGACTGGCAGGAATTCAACGACGCGTAGCAACTGAAACGGCCGCAGGGGCAACCCCACCCTGGGCGGCGCCTTGGAGGGCCGGAAGGAGAATCCTTGGCTAGCACCAATCCGCAGACCCCAAACATCATCTTCATACTCAGCGACGACCAGGGCGCGTGGGCGATGGGCTGCGCCGGCAACGACGAGCTCGACACCCCCAACCTCGATCGCATCGCGGCCACCGGGATCAGGTTCGAGAACTTCTTCTGTGCCTCACCGGTCTGCTCGCCTGCCCGAGCCTCCATCCTCACCGGACAGATCCCATCCCAGCACGGAGTCCAGGACTTCCTCAGAAAGGGCAATTCCACCCATTCGTCTCGGGACGGCGTCGAGATCGAGTACATGCGCGGACGCAGGTCCTACATCGAAGTCCTCGCCGAAAACGGCTACGCCTGCGGACTCAGCGGCAAGTGGCATCTCGGACGCTCCGCGCTGCCGCAGCTTGGATTTGACTACTGGAACGTCCACGCTGAAGGTGGCGGCAACTACTACCGCGCACCCATGATCGAGGACGGATCCTTCTACCAACCCGACGGCTACGTCACCGATGTCATCACCGACCACGCCCTCGAGTTCCTGGACGCGCAGCGTGAATCTGATGCGCCGTTCTCGCTCAATGTCCACTACACCGCGCCGCACGCGCCGTGGGGCAGGGAGCACCACCCAGCGGACGTCTTCGACAGGTATCACGACGAGTGTGCCTTCGACTCCGTTCCGGACGAGCCGATCCACCGCAATCAGCTCGACAAGGAACCCGGCGCGGCCACGCTCGGCGACACTCCCGAGAACCGCAGGCTCGCCCTCAGCGGCTACTTCGCCGCGATCGAAGAGATGGACAGAAACATCGGCCGCCTGCTCGACTGGCTCGAGGAGAACGGTCTCAGGGAGAACACACTCGTCGTGTTCAACGCCGACAACGGCATGAACATGGGTCACCACGGCATCTGGGGCAAGGGCAACGGCACCTACCCGCCCAACATGTTCGACACCGCCGTCAAGGTCCCGACGCTGGTATCCAGGCCCGGACACGTCCCACAGGATCTCGTCTGCGACAGGCTGCTGAGCCAGTACGACTTCATGCCCACGTTCCTCGGATACCTCGGACTTGAGGCCGATTCAGACCAGCCGCTTCCAGGCAGGGACTTCTCGCCCGTCTTGCGAGGCGAGTCGATGGCGGGGGACACCCCCGTATTCGTGCTGGACGAGTACGGCCCCACTCGGATGATCCGCACACAGCGCTGGAAGTATGTCCACCGCTACCCCGATGGTCCCAACGAGCTCTACGACCTCGTCAACGACCCCACGGAGACCCGCAACCTGGTTGACGATGCCGCACACGCGGGACGCGTCTCAAGCCTGCGGTTCGACCTCGAAGCCTGGTACGACACCTACGTCGATCCCCGCATGGACGGCGCCAAGAACAACGTCACAGGCCGAGGACAGATCGGACTCGCTGGTTCCGAAGACTACCCCCAACCCTTCGCAGACGACGTAGTCTTCTTCCACGAACAGGGCTGAGCAAGGCACCTCATAAACTCGCCCAGTCCGCGTCTTAAGGCCCAGCGGAATCTTGCGCGTTGACATCGAATCGCGTATTGGGTCACCTTGTCGCGCACCGGCGAGTTATTAACACTTATGCCCTAAATGTTTAATAACATAGCGCCAGACTAAAACTTCTTTAATAAGGACACTCTGTCGTGATACGCGCAGATACTGGCAGGTACGAAATAACTACCAGTACCGGAGAGTTGGTACGGGCATTCATTCCGAATTCCTTGCCGCCGTCACCAGCTCTGGACATGTCTCGTCTACAGGCTCCCCTTGAAAGAGCCCTGCTGGGTTTGGGACGTCTGGACAGCATCGCAACGATTCTTCCTGACCCCCACCTATTCCTGTATACCTACATTCGGAAGGAGGCTGTCCTTTCGTCGCAGATTGAGGGTACTCAATCCACCTTGTCAGACCTGCTTCTGTTCGAGTTGGAAGAAGTACCTAGCACACCCATGGATGACGTGGTAGAAGTCTCCAATTACGTGGCTGCGCTGGAACACGGACTGCGCAGACTTCGGGAGGACTTTCCACTCTCCAACCGACTCATACGGGAGATTCATGGAATTCTCCTGAGCCGCGGCCGCGGCAGCGAGAAAATGCCTGGCGAATTCAGGAACTCGCAGAACTGGATTGGGGGTACTCGCCCTGGGAACGCACACTTCGTGCCACCGCCTCCTCAGGCAGTGCAGGACTGTATGTCGGACCTCGAACGCTTTCTTCACTCTTCTGATGCTGGTGGCTCTGCTCTTATTCGCGCGGGTATCGCGCATGTCCAATTCGAGACAATCCATCCATTCCTTGATGGCAATGGACGCGTTGGTCGGCTGCTGATTACGTTCCTTCTATGCCATGAAGGTGTGCTGGCGGAACCACTGTTGTACCTGAGTCTCTACTTCAAGAGAAATCGTGATGACTATATCAACCTGCTCGACAACGTGCGGTTGAATGGCGACTGGGAGGCATGGCTCGAATTCTTCTTGGAAGGGGTTAGGGAGACTTCTGAAAGCGCTGTCGAGACCGTGAGGCGTCTGACCATTTTATTCCAGCAGGACCGAGACAGAATCCAAGACATCGGTAGAGCGGCGGGATCGGCGCTGAGGGTGCATCAGTCTCTCACCCAACGCCCTGTCGCATCGATTTCAAGTATAAGCGACGACACGGGACTATCTTTTCCCACTGTGTCCTCTGCTCTAAGCCGGCTGACCGAACTCGGAGTTGTGCATGAGGCGACGGGTAGGGATCGTAATCGTGTATTCCTCTACGATGCTTACATTTCCATTTTGAACGAAGGGACTGAGGTGTAGCTCGTATCAACATTCGTTGACATGAAACAATCCAATTCCCCCTAGCTCCCTGTGGACAGGTAGTGCTGAACGCCGAACTTCCACACCTGTAGCGTTGCGATCAGGAACCCGACCCCTATAGCAGGGCAGACATACCCGAACCACACTGGAGACCCAAGCGGGTCCGCCACCCCCATGATCGCTAGCGACGGGAAGTAGCTGACGCACGCCAGCGGCACCCCGAACGTGAAGAACCGCCTGAACCACGGGTGATAGATCGAGATCGGGTACTGCGTCGTCTCCACACCGCCGTACGTGACCGTGTTCATAATCTCCAGCGTCTCAGTCGTCCAGAACGCCAGCGTCGCCTGCAGCACCACCAGCCCCATGAACAGGCATATTCCGCCCGCTACCGTGGCGAGCAGCAGTCCGACCGTGATTACCGACCAGTCAAGCTCCAGCCCGATGCCCGCCCACACCAGCACTATCAGCCCCTGCGCGAGCCGCCCGACGCGCCTCAGCGTTAGCTCCTGACCGGCGAGCTGCAGCGCGGTCGACCTCGGCCGTGTGAGCAGCCGGTCGAACTCGCCCGACTTCACCATCGTGCCGAACAGGTCGAATCCCCTCGACATCGCGTCAGCGAACGCGAACGAGATGTTCACCAGCCCGTAGATGAACGCAACCTCGTGCAGCTTCCATCCCACTAGCGTGCCGAACCGGTCGAACAGCACCAGGATCGCCACGAACTCCAGGCCAGTCGTCACCATGTACCCGAGCGCCAGCATGACGAACGACGCGCGGTACTGCATCTGGCTGCGTACCGAGACGGACAGGTATCGCCCATACAGGTAGACCGTGTTCAGCATCTCTGCCCCATCCAGGAAAGTACCATTAGCTCCCGCTCGGGGCAGGGGTAGGTGGCTCTCACTCCTTACTCCTCTTTTCTCTCTCCTGAGAATTGCACCTGTGCAATTCTCTTATCCTCCCTGGACCACCAGTCGCCGCTGCCCGCGTGACAGCAGCCAGCGACCGAACAGCACGATCGCCGCGATCCACACCAGCTGGTGCCCCATGAGAACCGGCAGATCGGTCGCTGGGATGTGACCGAGGTAGAAGCGGTACGGTGTGTCCACCAGTCCCCTGAACGGCAGGACGTTCAGTACCGTCTGCGCCCTGTCTGGGAACAGCGGGATCGGCACGATCATCCCGGAGAGGATACCGACGACACCCGGCGCGAGCGCGAATACACCGTCGCCGGAGATCGTCCACATCATGGTGATGCTGAACAGCGTAGTTATCGCGCTGCTCAACAGGACCGCCCCGATCATCGACGCCATGAACGCTCCAGCGGCGCCCCACGAGTCCGGTGGGTTCATGCCCATGAACAGCCCAGCGAACACGATCAGCGGGGTTGCTCTCAGCAGCGTCGGAGCGGTGCGAAACGCCAGCGAGCGACAGTACCAGAATCCGTACAGGTCGACCGGCCTCAGCAGCTC
This sequence comes from Dehalococcoidia bacterium, assembly GCA_965116415.1. Lineage (GTDB taxonomy): Bacteria > Chloroflexota > Dehalococcoidia > Lucifugimonadales > UBA1123 > VXRN01. The sequence continues at coordinate 1,870,099 of OZ220693.1, read as the reverse complement.
GTAGCCCACGTTGCCCGTGCGTATCAGCGCGCGCAGCTGGTTGTCCTGGTTCCATGGCAGCATCGCGAGAAACGCCTGGCCAAGCCAGACGTACGTCAGCACGTCATCGAGCGCCATCGGCTGCTCGGCGGTCGTCGACCGGAAGAACGCCTGGAAGATCATCACTCGGATCAGCCCCCAGAACACCTGCGTGCCCAGCCCCGCAAGCGCCGCCGCCCTGTACTGCAGCATCGCCCTGAACTGCGCGCTCAACACCGCCCAATAGCTAGTCATCCGATGAGCACCAGCCGTCATTCCCGCGAAAGGAGACCTTTGCATAACACCGTCGTTCCGGCGAAGGCCGGAACCCAGAGGTGTATGCGAGGAGTCCGCTAGCTTGTGATGATGACCTTTTCACCCTCACCCCAACCCTCTCCCTCAGGGAGAGGGGGTTATGCAAAGGTCTCCGAAAGCGGGAATCCAGAGGGGTCAGGGGGTGGCTCTCACTCCTCACTCCTCTTCCCTCACTCCTTGGATGAACCCTCAGCCTCGTAGATACCCGCAATGATCTCCTCAATCGGCGGGTTCTCCACGAACAGGTCCCGCACCGGATGCGCCGACGTCACCCGACCGATCAGCTCAGCCGCCGACACCGACTCCGGATCGAAGCTCAGCGCCACGCGCCGCCCGATTCGCTCCGTGACCCTCGCGTCCGGGTCAGATATGTCGCTGTTCTCATCCACAAGCTCCACCACCAGCCGACGCTCGTTGGAGATCCGACGACGCAGATCGTCCAGACCGCCATCCGACAGTATCCGCCCGCTGCTGATTACCATGACCCTGTCGCACAGCGCCTCGATGTCATCCATGTCGTGGGTCGTCAGGATGACCGTGATCCCCCGTTCCCTGTTGAATCTCCGGATGAAGTCCCTGAACGCCAGCTTCGATACAGCGTCCAGTCCGATAGTTGGCTCGTCCAGGAACAGGATCGACGGCGAGTGCAGCAGCGCGGCCGCCAGGTCGCATCGCATCCGCTGACCCAGGCTGAGCTGTCGCACCGGCACGTCGAGCAGCGACCCCAAGTCCAGCACCTCTATGAACTCGTCGCGGTTGCGCGCGTACACGTCGCGTGGCACACGGTAGATGTCCCTCAGCAGGTCGAACGACTCGATCACCGGAAGGTCCCACCAGAGCTGCGTCCTCTGCCCGAACACGACCCCGATGTCCCGCACGTGCTCCTGGCGCTCGCGCCACGGCACACGTCCGAGGATCTCGCACCTGCCCGAATCAGGCACCAGGATGCCCGAGATGATCTTGATCGTCGTAGACTTGCCCGCGCCGTTCGGCCCGATGTAGCCCACAAGCTCCCCCGGCTCTATAGAGAACGACACACCATCCAGCGCATCGATCGTGCGGTACCGCCGGTGAACGACACCCCGCAGCGCGCCAACCAGCCCCGGGTCGCGCCCCGCGATCCGAAAGCGTTTGACGAGGTCCTCAACGACAATCTGAGACATAACACCGCGCCCGCACTGCTTGGGGAAAGCCCAATCCTACACGACCCGCCAGACGCCGTACCAGTTCATGCCCACCACCGAGCCTGTATCAAGTTAGTCGGCGACGACAGTTCACCATTCCGGCGCAGGCCGGAATCCAGAGGTCGGCAACCACCGTCCGTAGGGGCAGGTTTGAAACCTGCCCCTACCCCAGCGCGGCACCGACCAGGATGATACAGATTCCCCACCACCCAACTGGCCCCCTCTCCCTGAGGGCTGACAGGGGTAGGTATTGTGTGGTGTCAGGTATCAGGATGGTAGATGATCTTGAGGTTGGGCGATGGTTGGGGCCAGTCTTCAGGAAGCAGCCAGACCCTCTTCCACAGTCTGCCTTTGAGCAGCAGGCGACTCAGCCAGGTGATGCCCTGGTACAGTACGCTTGTGATTCTTCTAGGTCTGCTCGCAGCAGGCGACAGCACCTTTGGCGGCGCTCTGAGACGATCCGGCGTTCTGCCCAGATCATTGGCGTCTTCGACTCTGGTCCCATATGCCAGCGTCAGCAGTGTTGCCACAGACAACACCAGCCAGTGACGGCTGACTCGTCTGGGGTCAGTCCTTCGAGTCTTCTGCCATTGCCACCCGACACTCTTGAGCGCCTTGAAGCCCAACTCTATCCAGAAGCGAAGTGCGTACCAGCACACACCTGCTTCAGCAGGTCTGAGGTCGGTCATCACCACACACGGCTCATCCTGATCGATGTCCCAGAGTACGATCATCGTTCCACGCCGTCGCTTGGAACTATCCCTGAACGCTGTGCCGTATCCCACATATGCATGACCCGGACCCGGCACCAGAGTCCGTGCCGACAGTCGAGTACCCCCGTCAGGGCAGAACACGGTGTTGATCGACTGTCGTATGTACGGATGCCAACCCACAGAGCATATCTGCTTCCACAGTCTCGGACTCCTCAGACCACGGTCACACATCACCAGCACGGTCCTATCATCAGGCACAGCCAAAGAGAGCAGTTCCACCAACTCGACCACAGGCGCTATCCACTGTCCGGGCCTGTTGGCGGGCAGGATGTGCCACGCAACAGGAATGGCGCAACTGCGATAGACCACGCTTATGACTATGGAGTTTATCTGGTCTGCCTTCATCGTCGGGTCTATCGCCAACACCAGCCTGTCCGACTGCCACAGCGACAGCACCCACCTCAACAGCGGCACAAAGCACGTCCTCACGTCGAGCTCCACTCGGCAGGGCTTGGAGCGGTCTTGACCATCGTAGAGCCACTCTCTGAGGTACTGACGCACGCTGTTGTAGCTACCCACGGTCGTCAGAGCTCCAGCAACGGCGTTCTGACAGCCACTCTTGGCCAGTATCGTCCCATAAACCCACAGAACGACTCCCGTCATCTGGGAGGGTCTGAGATGGGACATGTGCTGCTCAACGGTCTGTTTCATCTGATAGCATTCGGGCGGGAGGCGCATGGCGAATCTCTGGCAACCTTTCTGATTCGTACCAAAAAGATGCCCGAAAGCCATGCGCTTTCCAAGTTCTTATACCAGTTTCATACTTTACCTACCCCTGTCAGCTCCCTCAGGGAGAGGGTTGGGGTGAGGGTGAAAACCTGGCCCTCCCTCATGTCCATCCATGCACAATCCCCCACCATATTCTCGAATCTATGCTAAAATTCGCCCCAATCCCACCCGCCTCTCCGGGCTTGGGCCGACCCCTCCGTTGGAGTGGAGCTTGTCCCAGATTGGAACGCGCTACCGCTCCGTCATTCCCGCGAAAGCGGGAATCCAGGGGTGGGGACTCCCCAGAGTCCGTAGCTATCAACTCTCGCCCACCCGGAGCAGCGCCAACAGCGGAGTTTCGACATGGCTGGACATTCCAAGTGGAAGCAGATCAAGCACGCCAAGGCGATCACCGATCAGCGACGCGGCAAGCTGTTCACCAAGCTCGCGCGTGAGATCATCGTCGCCGCGCAGCAGGGCGGTGGAGACCCCGACGGCAACTTCAGGCTCCGCATGGCGATCCAGCACGCCAAGGACGCCAACATGCCCAACGACAACATCGACCGCGCCATCAAGCGCGGCACCGGTGAGGGCGGCGACGGCGTCCAGATGATCGAGGCCGTCTACGAGGGCTACGGCCCGGGCGGCGTCGCCATCATGCTCGAGACCCTGACAGACAATCGCAACCGCACCGTGTCCGCAGTGCGCACCACGCTCACCCGCGCCGGAGGCAACCTCGCCGAGGCCGGAGCCGTCTCCTGGCAGTTCGAGAAGCGCGGGGTGATAACCGTCGAGGCCGACGAAGACGAGGCTGACGAGTTCGCTCTTATCGCCATCGACGCCGGAGCCGAAGACGTCGACACCGACGACGCCTCGATACTCCAGGTCTTCTCAGACCCCACCACACTCGAAGACGTGCGAAGCGCCCTCGAGTCCAGCGACGCCTCCATCAGCTCGTCCGAGGTCTCCCTCATCCCCAGCCACACCGTGTCTCTCGACAGCCGCATGGCCGGACAGATCCTGCGCCTCCTCGACCAGCTCGAAGAGATCGACGACGTCCAGCAGGTCTACTCCAACGCCGACTTCCCCGAAGAGGCCCTCGCCAACTACGAGGGGTAGGGGGATAGCGTTCTCCGAATGGGTGTGAGAGCGAAAGTGCCTTCAGCTTGTCCCCTCTCACGCCAAGGCGCATCTGCGACCCTTGATGGGCTAAGAGGGGTATGTAAACCAATAGATCTTTCGTCCCTGGATGCCGGGTTCGGCCCGGTATCGGAGTACGGGGTGACGTTCCTTCGGGTGGCTCAACCAGTCTATCGCGTGGCTAGGTGAGGCCTCGGAATGTCAGTAGTGATAGTCGTTGGGGTCGAAGTCCGGGGGATCGCCGTGGACCTCGCACTCAGGGTCGGTGCAGTCGGTGAATGACTGGAAGTAGTCCTCGTCGACGGCGGCGAGGAATGGGTCGAAGTCCGGGTGTTCGCACTCGCACATGAACTCGTACATTGGGGAGTCGTAGATGCCCAGCCAGTACTCGTTGTCTTGAGGAGTGAGAGTGTCCCAGCTCTGGTCCTCTCGTCCATGAGTGAGTGCAGAGGAGTGAGGAGTGAGAGTTTGTTCGTCGGTGGGCTTGGGTCCTTCGACAGGCTCAGGACGAGCGGCGGGAACTGGATCGGGTCCTTCGGTGGGCTCCCGCCGCCGCGGATTCTCAACGGGATGAGCGATCTTCTCATTGCGGGCGGACTTGCCGAAGCCTCGGTCCAGGAGTTCTCGGGCAGCGGACATGCGGTGGTGGGGTCTGAATGACGTGAGCTCTCCCACCATGACGTTGGTTAGGAAGCGTGCTATGGAGCGTCCGTCGTCGGTGTCTTCTCTGATGACCCTGGCCAGCTCGGTGTCGAACCTGGTTGGTCGTCGGGGTTTGCGCTTGCGGGTGTTGGATGACGAGTCGGTGGTGTTGTCGTCGATGAAGCTGGGTGCGTCTTCGTTGCCGTACGTGGTGAGGAGCTTGGCGGCCTGGAGTCTGTGGCAGATCTGGAAGTCTTCGTAGCGGTCGTGCATGACTTCTACGAGGAAGTCGACGATTTCGAGGCCGTTGTTAGTTCTGTGCTCGATTATCTGTGAGAGTGTCATGTTTGTTCTCGTTCAATAAACAGTACATTAGTTCTGATGGAGATGATAATGAACATGATCCACCGCGGTCAAGAGGAATTTTTGGGAGGACACTGTCCCAGATTAGTATTCGGCGCAAGAGGCAACCGTCCTTCGACAAGCGCAGGATGAACGGATGGGGGCAAAATGCCGGTGCTCCAATTGTGGGTGCCTACCAATCTGGGGCAGGTTGTTTTGGAAGAGAGTGGAGAGGAGTGAGATTCTCGCCCTCAACTCCTGCGGCAATCCACCGCTCAACTCCGTTTTCCATATAGACGCATTTCGCCTGAATCGCTACCGTATAGCCCATGAACGAGGCCACCGCCCGCATCAAGATCAACAGTCTCCTCGAAAAGGCTGGCTGGCGCTTCTTTCCCAACGGAGACAGGCCCGCCAACGTTAGCCTGGAGCAGGGCGTAACGGTCTCCCAGTCCGACCTCGACGGACTCGGAGACGATTTCGAGAAGTCCTCCAACGGCTATGTCGACTTCCTGCTGCTCGACTCGCGCGGCTTCCCGCTTATCGTGCTGGAGGCCAAGTCGTCCGACAAGGACCCTCTCGTCGGAAAGGAACAGGCCCGCAGATACGCACGCACGCTCGATTGTCGCTTCGTCATTCTCTCCAACGGCAACATCCACTACTTCTGGGACCTCGAGCGAGGCAACCCACACATCATCACGTCGTTTCCCGCCCCCGACTCGGTCGCTGGCTACCATAGAGTCAAGCCCGATCCGCAGAAGCTGGTGGACGCCAGGGTTGACGAGGACTACATCGTCCTTACGCAGCGACCTAACTACGCGACAGAGGCGGCTTGGATAAACGAGCAGGAGCGCCCCGACTTCATCAAGTCGAACGGCCTGCGCCTCCTCCGCCCATACCAGCTCGGCGCTATCCACGCTTTGCAGCGCGCGGTGAAAGACGGCAAAGACCGCTTTCTGTTCGAGATGGCCACAGGCACAGGCAAGACGCTCACCGCTGCGGCCGTCATCAAGCTGTTCCTGCGTTCGGGCAACGCGTCGCGAGTCCTGTTCCTGGTCGACCGCCTCGAACTCGAGGAGCAGGCAAAAAAGGCATTCACGGCGCTTCTCTCCGCCGACTACAGCACCGTCGTCTACAAGGAGAAGCGTGACGAGTGGCGACACGCGGAGATCGTCGTCACTACCGTCCAGTCCCTGCTGTTCAATAACAAGTACCAGACCCTCTTCTCTCCAACCGACTTCGACCTCGTCATCTCAGACGAGGCTCACCGCTCCATCAGCGGCAACTCCCGCGCGGTCTTCAACAACTTCGTCGGATACAAGCTCGGACTCACGGCGACCCCACGGGACTACCTGAGAGGCTTCAGCAGGAAGGCGTCCAACGTTCGAGACCCTCGCGAGGTGGAGCGCCGTCTGCTGCTCGACACCTACAAGACCTTCGACTGCGACAGCGGGCACCCCACCTTCAGGTACTCACTTCTGGACGGCGTGAAGGACGGCTACCTGGTCAACCCCACGGTCGTCGATGCCCGAACGGAGGTCACCACCCAACTGCTCGCCGACGATGGTTTCGTTGCCACCTTTACCGACGACTTCGGAGAGGAGCACGAGGAGACGTTCAAGCAGCGCGAGTTCGAGAGGCGGTTCTTCTCCAGGGCTACGAACGAGCTCTTCTGCAAGACCTTCATGGAGAACGCGCTGCGCGACCCCATCAGCAATGAGCTGGGCAAGTCCATAGTCTTCGCGGTAAGCCAGAACCACGCCGCTCGGCTGACACAGACCTTCAACGAGATCGCCGACAAGATGTACCCCGGCAAGTACCAGTCCGACTTCGCCGTTCAGGTCACGTCCCAGGTTCAGGACGCGCAGCAGTTCACGATCAGATTTGCCAACAACAACCTGATGGGCTCGGGCAACTTCTACGACGCATACCGCACCAGCAGGGCTAGAGTCTGCGTCACGGTTGGGATGATGACCACGGGCTACGACTGCACCGACATCCTCAACCTCGGCCTCTTCCGGCCCATCTTCTCACCGACCGACTTCGTCCAGATCAAGGGAAGGGGCACAAGAAAGCACACCTTCACCGATCTGCTGCACGACGCAAGTATGGCTGAGGATGTCACTCAACCTGAAAAGACTACCTTCAAGTTCTTCGACTTCTTCGCCAACTGCGAGTACTTCGAGACCGAGTTCGACTACGATCAGAAGCTGAAGCTGCCGGCGAAGGGCAGTGGCCCCGGCGATGGCGGCGACACCGACGGCGATGATCTCGGCCCTGACGCGCCGATGATCTACGGCTTCGAACACCTCGGAGCCGACATCCTCGCGTCCATCAAGGAAGAGCATATCGGCTACCAGGGAATGAAGATCGACCGGATGCTGTTCGACCGGTTCGCCGACACGGTCCGAGTCGATTCAATCGTCAAGGAGGCGGTCGAGGCTGGACAGTGGGACAGGGCCATCGACTACGTCTCCCGTGAGGTCTTCGACAAGCCCGAAGAGTACTACACTCTCGAAAAGCTGAGACGCGCGGTCGACGTGGACCGTCGCCTTACACTGCGCGAGATACTGGAGAAGGTCTTCGACCTCATCCCCAAGTTCAAGTCCAGGGATGAGCTTCTCGAGGACGAGTTTGCCAGGTTCGTCGCCGACCATGAACCCGACCGCGCCGATTCGGTCGTCGCCATCAAGACCTATTTCAAGGCATACGCCACCGACAGCTATCTGCGTGACATAATCGACAACCGCCGCTACGCCAGCCTGGCCACTAACCCCGTCTTCTCCAGACAGAACTATCTGGCCGTCCCCAAGAAGTACCGCGACATAGTCCCCGAGTACATCAAAGACTACGTCTCCCTCAACCAGTTCTCATAAGACAGCCCCCGTCATTCCCGCGAAAGCGGGAATCCATAGGACGGAAACCACTATCCTTGGACAAATAACTTAGAACCCTTCGCGCCCTTAGTGGATAATCAACTAGGAAACCCCATGCTCGACGCCGACACCAAACGCCGCATAGACACCGCCCGCGACATCCTCGTCGGCAAGGTCCCCGACCCCAAGTCCCAAGTTGAACAGATCACCATCGCCATGATCTACAAGTTCATGGACGACATCGACGCCGAAGCCGAGGAGCTCGGCGGTGAGCGCGAGTTCTTCGCCGGCGACTTCGCCCGCTACGGATGGGCGAAGCTCATGCAGCCCGGCATCGGCGGTCACGAGATGCTGAACCTCTACGCCGAAGCCATCGAGCGTATGCCCGAAAACCCGAGCATCCCGCCCCTGTTCAGGAGCATCTTCAACAACGCCTATCTGCCGTACCGCGACCCCGAAACCCTCCGCGCCTTCCTCAAGATCATCGACGAGTTCACCTACGACGACTCTGAAGAGTTGGGAGACGCCTACGAGTACCTGCTGTCCGTCCTCGGCTCTCAGGGCGACGCCGGACAGTTCCGCACTCCACGCCACATCATCGACTTTATCGTCGAAGTTATAGACCCCAAGAAGGATGAGACTATTCTCGATCCCGCCTGCGGAACCGCCGGATTCCTCATCTCCTCGTACAAGCACATTCGTGCCGCCAACACAGACTCAGACGGCAACAGCACGCTGACACCCGACGAAATGAGACGTCTGGCCGATAACTTGAAAGGCTACGATATAGACCCGGGCATGATGCGGTTATCTCTGGTTAACATGTACCTTCACAACTTGGTGGACCCTCACATCTTTGAATATGACACCCTCACGAGCGAGGACCGCTGGGATGAGTATTCTGATGTAATCCTCGCCAATCCCCCGTTCATGTCTCCGAAGGGAGGTATTCGCCCGCACAACCGGTTCTCCATCAAGGCTACACGTAGCGAACCACTCTTTGTGGACTACATGGCTGAGCACCTAAATTACATGGGCCGTGCGGGGATCATCGTGCCAGAAGGCATCACCTTCCAGAGCCAGAACTCCTACAAGCAACTAAGGAGGATGCTTGTAGAGAACTACCTAGTAGCTGTGATATCTCTACCAGCAGGTGTGTTCAGGCCCTATTCCGTCGCCAAAACCTCAATTTTCATCCTCGACAAGTCCTTGGCGACGAAAACCGATAATATCGCATTCTTCAAAGTTGAGAACGATGGATACGACCTCGGTGACCAGCGACGTCCAATTAACCAAGATGATCTACCCGAGGTACAGGCAGAAGTAGCGGAGTATCTGCGACATTTGCGCTCGGGCGAACAAGCTAAGGACTTACATCCACGAATCGGTCTAATCACTCCGAAGACCGAAATCTCGGAAGACGGCGACTATAACTTGAGTGCGGATCGATACTACATAACTGTATCGGGGAGTAGTGACTATCCGTTGGTTCCCTTGGGTGAAATCGCAACACTGATCAGGGGCATCACTTTTCGCAAATCGGATCAACTGGAAGAAGCCACCGAAGATTCACTACGCGTCGCAACAACAAAGGCTTCACAAGAAGCGGGAATCGTTGAGGATGACCTTTATCACATTCCACGCTCCCTCTTGAAGGATGACCGTAAGCTTTTGCAACCTGGAGATATTTTAATCTCAATGGCTAATAGCCTCCGTTTGCTTGGAAGAACCACGCATGTCAGAGAGGTCAGAAAGCCGATGTCCTTTGGAGCATTTATGTCGGTGATTCGACCTAATACTAGAGTCCTCGATCTATACTTAGTTCACTGTCTTCGAACGGAGTCTACTCGTAGCTATTTTCTGAGAAATGCGAAGACCACGACTAATATCTCCAACCTCAACTTAAAGTCTCTTGCTGGGCTCCGTGTTCCTCTACCTCCACTTGATGTACAGCGGGAGATAGTAGCGGAGATAGAGGAATACCAGAAGGTCATTGAAGACGCGCAGTCTAAGATCACCTGCTTTGAGAAGAAGATCCAGGACACAATCAACCGCGTCTGGTCCGAGTAATCAGGATAGCTCCGCCGGGTTGATAACCTTCCTTCCCAGCGGTCCTAGGCCGCGTCCTCCGGTATGCGCCGCAGTTGTGTGAATGCCTGTTTGAGCACGTCGCGCAACTCATCGGCGATCGCTGGGGGCGGGTCGGATGCCAGGGCTTTACTAGCGAGTTTCTCAGCGAGGCGGAAGTCGTGGCAATCCAGCGCCAACGTCGCCGCGCTCCGATGCAAGACGGAATAAGTGGGTTCGACCTTGTCACCCAGCCTCTCGATCTCGTTGAGCGCAGCCAATTCGTTCTCGAGAGCCTGCTTGAAGTGAGCGGCGGCCTCCTCGGTATCGCCACGCATTCTAGCCATAAGACCCTTCGCCGCAAAGTCCATAGCCTTGCGGTGAACGTCAGTCATCAAGCTCATTCAGGTCAAGCACAGGCAGACACCGCAAACGAACAAAGCAGATCACCGCCCTCTCCACTTCCTAATCCGGTGGCGGCCATTATAGTACAGAACACTCAGAGCGGTGCGAGTGTCTAAGAGCATGAGGTCGAGGATGTTATCATGGTGCCGGGTGAAGGCAGACCCGGAAGGCAAGACTCTATACCCCCAGACACAGGAAACACCATGAACATCGGCATACTCGGCGCATCTACCTATGAACCAATCCTCGAACGCAGCGGTACGAGGACCGACGTCGACACTCGCTTCGGCACCGTCAGCGTCCTGGAAGGCGAGATTGGCGCCGCCACCGTCTATTACATCCGGCGCTTCGGGCCGAACGACAATCTGCAGGCCGACCTCGTCAACCACGCCGCCCACTCCGTCGCCTTCAGGCAGCTGGGCGTCCGCCGCGTCATCACCCTCAACGGCTTCGGCGCGATCAACAGGGACTACGGTGTCGGCGACCTCGTCGTCTACAGCGACTTCATTCGCATGTGCGAGCGCACTCCCACGACGGTCTTCGACGGCGACGAGGGTTGGTTCAGGGCCAATTTGAACGTCCCGTTCTGTCCCGGACTGCGCCGCGCGCTGGTCGACTCCGCTCGCGCCGAGTCAGACCGCCGCGTCCACGACGGCGGGGTCAACATCTGCGTCCAGGGTCCGCACAACGAGACCCCGGCCGAGATCGACGCCTACCGCATCTGGGGCGCGGACATCATCTGCACGACGATCTACCCTGAGGTCGTCTACTTCAGGGAGCTCGAGATGTGCTACGCCGGTCTGGCCTGGCTGAGTGACGTCGCCGGCGTCGAAGACGCAACCGACTGGGTCATGATCACTCCCGACAACCTGGCCCCCATTATCCACCGCGCCATCGCAGAACTGCCCACCGACCTCGACTGCCAATGCCAGACAACCTGGTCCGGCGCCGAAGACGACCTGCCAGCCTGGTACCAAGCCATCCGATAGTCGCTGGAGCCTTTGAGTAGAGGTATCTTGGCTGATAGCCCATCGTGAAGCTTCGTGGATTCACAGGAAATGTCTTAAGAATTGCTATAATGAAGGAGACGAGAAACTTCACAGGAGCGAAACAGGTGGCTGTGAGGAGAAGACAGTTTATTCGCTACGCCAGACCCGGATTCTTTGAAGGGATGGCTCGGATAATGGACTTCGGTAATACTATGAACAGGTATGTGAGATACCGCTCATCTGCCGAAGAGGACATGCTCGCGCTTCGCTCGGACTGGATAACCGTAGGCGACGACATTCGAGCCGTCATCCGTGACTTAGACGAAACCCAGCTAGATGAACGTGCGTCCGTGAGTTAGTCGGTGGCCAACGAGGGACCTGAAGCACAGAGACAGTCTCAGGATCAGCCTGCCATACGGCAGGCTGATATTGTTTCGTCAGAACGCAGGGAGATGTTGGTTAGCTGGGAAGGCCCACTTCCTCCACCGCAGACTTTGGAAGGCTACGAACGCGTCATCCCGGGAGCCGCAAACAGGATCCTGGAACTTGTAGAACGCCAGAGCGAGCATCGGATGCAGATGGAAAAGGCTCTTATCAGTGGTGACTCCAGACGGAGTTACTTGGGCTTGATTGCGGGGTTTCTATTGTCTGGAGTCGTAATCGGTGGAGGGATTTACCTCGTTGCCACCGACCACGACTGGGCCGGGGCATCCATGATCGGAGTAAGCCTTGTGGGGCTGGCAAGCGTGTTTGTTTATGGCTCAAGAGGTCGTGGCGACGACCAGCAGCGAGCGGCTGACTCCGCCGACCAGGATTAGTAGACGTGCCAGGTTGGTCTTTACCCACCTTTGTGTATCTTTGTGCCCTTAGTGGATAATCCCGTAAGTCATACTGGCGGAAAACCATTGATCGTACTTGGAATAGACCCTGGAACTTACAGCATGGGCGTCGGCGCAGTCGAGGTCGACGGTGACCAGTACGCCGTCACCCTGTCCACGGCGCTCAACCCGCCCCGCAAGGCCGACATCGCCGAGCGCCTGGCGTGGCTCCACGAGCGACTCGACTCCATCGTGCGGGACATCAAGCCCGAGATCGTCGCGATCGAGTCGCCATTCGTGTCCCGCAACGTCAAGTCCGCCGTTGCCGTCGGACAGTCGCAGGCTGTCGCCATGATTGCCGCCGCGTCCCACGGCGTGCCTGTCGCCACATACGCGCCGCGTGAGGTCAAGAAGGCCGTCACCGACTACGGCGGAAGCTCCAAGGAGCAGGTCCAGGGAATGGTCCAGGCCCTGCTCGGACTCTCGGATCCGCTCGATCCGCCGGACAGGGCGGACGCGCTGGCAGTCGCCATCTGCCACGTACAGTCCACGCAGACGCTCGGCATCGAGATGTGGGAGTAGCCGATGGTCTCGTCACTGGTCACATCGATCTCTGGCACACTCCAGCGGACCGGCGAGGACTGGGTGGACGTCGGCATGGGCGGCATCACGCTGCGGGTCAGCGTTCCCGATACTGCCGTAGACAGCATCGGCCGCGTTGGGCAGGAGGTGATTCTGTACACGTCCCTCCAGGTGAGGGAGGACAGCATCTCGCTGTACGGCTTCCCGACTGAGGACGAGAAGCACACCTTCGAGACGCTGCTGAACATCAGCGGCATCGGCCCTCGACTCGCTCTCGCCATGCTGGGACGATTCAGCCCAATGTCGCTGCTGCAGGCCGTCGAGGCCGGCGACACCAGGGCGCTGTCGACGGTGCCCGGAGTCGGTCGCCGCACGGCGAGCAGGATCGTGCTGGAACTCAAGGGCAAGCTCGACCTGGACTTCGGTCGCGCCGACGGTGGGGGAGTGGACTCCGACCTCGTCGACGCTCTCACAGCCCTCGGCTTTGGCTACACCGAGGCCCACGATGCAATTACCAGGACCGACCCTGAAGTCTCTGACGAGGAGCGCATGAGGGTCGCTCTCGAGCACCTGTCCAGCACGTGATATGAACCAGTCCACATACGACCCCTGGGCCGAGATCTACGACTCGGTCTACTCATACGTCCGCTCAGACCTGCCCATGTACACCAGCGCTGCCGTAGAGTCGGGCGGCCCGGTACTGGAGGTAGGGGTCGGCACAGGCCGCGTCGCGGTCCCCACGGTCGAGCTTGGCATAGACGTCGTCGGCGTGGACAACTCCGAGGCCATGCTCGCTGTCGCCTCCCGCAAAATCGCGAACCTCGGCGACGATGCCGGCAGCCTGGAGTTGATCACCGCAGATGTCCGTGACCTGGCCCTACTCGATCAAGAGGGAAGAAAGAGAAAATTCGCGCTGGCCACCATACCGTTCAGGGGCTTCCTCGCCCTACTGACTGTCGAGGACCAGTTCAGCGCCCTGCGCCGGATCCACGAGCACCTCCAGCCCGGGGGCGTACTGCTCTTCAACATATTCGTGCCAGACCCGAACATGGCGCTGGAGCAGAGCGACGACCTGCGACACCTCATGGACGTAACCGACCCGGATACCGGCCTCACCCGCATCCTGTACCAGCAGAGCCGGTACGACTTCCACAACCAGATCGTCAGCGTGCGGATCTTGATCGAAGAGCTCGACCGGAACAACGTCGTCAGCCGCAGCATGTACCGCGACTACCAGCTCCGCTACTGTCACCGCTGGGAGGCCCACCACATGCTTAGGCTATGCGGATTCGAGATCGAAGCCCTCTACGGCGACTTCGACTTCTCCGACTTCGACGAGACCAGCACCGAGATGATCTGGGTGGCCCGCAAGCCCTGAGAGTAGTGGGTACGATCACCGGCCGAGGTAGCTCAGCGTCTCGCGCGCCTTGTCCACCACCCACCCCTGGTCTGCGCCCGCGGTAACGAAGAGACAGCCCTCGTCAATCCATCGCTGCGCGTCCTCGGCGGCCCCCGTCGAAATGCCGGGGATCTTGCCGGTCTTTCTACAGGCCTCGATTATCCCGCGAATGGTGGCTGTGTGGGTCTCTCTTCCCTCCTCGGTGTCGAGATCGAGCCGCATGAACCTGCTGAGGTCGCCCGGGCCGATCCAGCAGCCGTCTATCCCGTCCACCGCCATGATCTCTTCGGCGTTCTTCGCACCCTCGTCTGTCTCTATCTGGACCGCAAGGAAGATCTCGTCGTTGGCCTTCTCGACGTAGTCCGCGCCGTGAAAACCCGCGCCGAACGGGCCGATCGAGCGGCCTCCGATGGGCGGGTACCGCGTTGCGAACACCGCCGCCTCTGCGTCTGAGGCTGTGTTCACCATGGGTACGACTATTCCCATGGAGCCCATGTCCAGGAGGCGACCAATGAGTCCGTAGTCGTTGCGCCTAACCCTGGCCATCGGCACAGCCGACCCGAGTGCGATGCCCCTGAACGCGAGCATCGCGCCCTCGTCGGCCCACCTCCCATGCTGCGTGTCGACCAGGACGAAGTCGAACCCCATCGGGGAGACAATCTCAGCCGAAAGCGGCGACCCGAGTCCCACCTCCGCGCCGATCGCAGGCTTTCCCACTAACATGCGGCGTTTCGCGCTGTTGGATGTCACACCCTTCTCCTAGTGTTCAGATTGCCTGTGGTACCACAGATTTTCACGAGGATACTATACGCCAACTGCGATCGATGCTGTACCAATCTAGTAGGCGAACATTTCACCCTCACCCTAACCCTCTCCCTCAAGGGAGAGGGGATCGTCGGTCCCGGAATGCGACACCGACCAAACTGATACAGGCTGCCGCACCAGGCTAGCCTTCCAGCAGATGGCCGCTTGCGAGGACCTTCCAGAACGTCTCGTCCGCGATCGCGATTATCTCGCCGGCCAGGCTCCTGGTGATGTTCAGGCCCTCGGCCGAGTGGCCGCCGGCGATGTGCGCGATCTGCTCGGGCAGGCCGGCCGTAAGAGCGACGAAGACTCCGAACACCGGATGGCGCATGGACGGTGCGCCCGTGATCCTGGGGTCGCTCCACCTCTCGATGTTGCCGGGATCGTACTCCCACGCCTTGCCGAGGTCGTGGCACAGACCTCCGGCGATCACCTCGTCGATGTCTACCCGGAAGTGGCCGACCTCGTCCTTCAGCCCCTGCGCTATGGATACGCCGATCCGAGCCACTCCGTTGAGGTGAGCCGCCTGGCCCCGTCCCCTCAGCTCCGGTCCACCGGGACCGCCGGAGCAGGGCATGTCGTTGATCCTGTCGAAGCTGCTCGATGAGAGAGACATCGCCCAGGCGTCGTAGACGAGTTCACGCAGTTCATTGTCACGGATCATCTCCGCGTACGGCAGGTCTTCGATGACGCCCAGGCGCTGGGTCTTGTCGATTTTGAGTTTCATGCTCCCCTCCTTGCATGTGTACTTCTGGCTGAACCGTACCCGATGACGGAGTCTCGCCAAGGCCTAAGGTAACAGACGGTTCAGCTTTCGTTGAGGGCCGAACTGCTACCCGGTCGACCTGTATACTTGGGCACCGAGAGATGGGCAAATGTCTAACTGAAAGGCGGTACGACATGAGCGGAGCACAGTGGTACAAGGGCAACATCCACACGCACACGACCGAGTCGGACGGCGACGAGGACCCGCACAAGGTCACGAGCTGGTACCGGAGGCACGGCTACGACTTCCTGGTGTTGAGCGACCACAACCACCTGACGCTGCTGGACTACGGCTCGGGTCGTCGCCGCTTCCGAAGGCCGCTGATGGTGCCGGGCGAGGAGGTCAGCGTCCGCATACATGGGGGCGAAATGCCGGTGCACATCAACGGCGTGGGCATCTCGCGGATCGTTGAGCCCATCGACGCCGGTGACGTGGTGTCGACGCTGCAGGCAAACGTCGACGCGATTGTCCAGGCAGGCGGCATCGCGTCCATCAACCACCCGAACTACCAGTGGGCGTTCGACCACCACGTGATTAGCCAGGTCCAGGGGGCCAGCCTGCTGGAGGTGTTCAATGGACACCCCGGCGCCAATCTGTTCGGCGCGCCCGACAGGCCGAGCTGCGAGGAGATCTGGGACGGCGTCCTCAGCGCCGGCAGAGTGATCTTCGGGGTGGCGACCGACGACTCGCACAACTACCACGACTTCGCGCCGTGGATGTCCAATCCAGGACGCGGCTGGGTGATGGTGCAGGCCGACGAGCTGACGCAGGACGCGATCGTTGACGGCCTGGCGTCGGGCAGGTTCTACGCCTCGACCGGCGTGACGCTCAGCCGTCTGGAGTCCTCCGCCGAGGGTATCTCGCTTGAGATCGACCAGGATCGAGACTTCATATACACGACCCGGTTCACAGGCAAGGACGGCGAGCTGCTCTCCGAAGTCACGGGCCTCACCGCCGAGTACACGCCCGACGGCCACGAGGACTACGTCCGCGCCACGGTAATCTCCTCCTCCGGCCCCCGCGCCTGGACGCAGCCGGTCTTCCCGGCTCGGAGCTCCACGGAGTGACCTAGATGAAAGATTTCGACCAATACCTGATGGAGTCCTATGAGATGCGGGAGAGGCTGTAGCAGCCTATCTCACCGGTCGCTTGTACCAGTCGGCCCACGGTGCCTTCCACCGTCGGAACAGCGCGATGAAGAGTGGATTGGTGAACAGCAGAACCCTCCAGACCGGCATCTTGTCGAATCGCCGGGTCGACGGTAGCACCCTCGGAGAGTGCACGACATGGACGTGCTGGCCTGTCTCTCTGGCACGCTTCCTCAGGCTCCAGAGGAAGTCGACGTCCTCGCCGATCCACACGTTCTCGTCGTAGGCGCCGACAGCCTCGAACGCGCTCCCGCGGCAGAACTGCGTGGCACCCTGGACCATCCCGGTGAGGCGCGCGAGCTGCCGCCAGCATCGCAGGTAGACCCTGATGACAGGCCGCCGGGGACGGTACTCAACGTCGACGCCACCTCCGATACAGTCAGGGTCGCTCATCACCTCATGCACGACTTCGAGGAGCGTGACGGGCACAGTGACGTCCGCGTCCACGAACACCAGCACATCGCCCTCGGCAGCGCTCGCCCCGCGATTGCGCGCGCTCCCGATGCCCTGCACCGGCTCGCCAACTACCGTCGCGCCCATCGACTCGGCGATAGCGGCGGTGTCGTCCGTGCTGTTGTTATCGACGACGATCACTTCCACGCCGACGTCAGTCTGCGATTGCAGGTGCTCGGATGCACGCCGGATCGAGTCCAGCGTGGACGGAAGGTAGCCCGCCTCGTTAAAGGCCGGGATGATGACGGAGAGGTTCATGAGCCTGTCTCAGATTCTTATTTGGAGCGCGGGTATCTTGCTCGCATTCGTTCGTCCTGAGCTTGTCGAAGGACGCCCCACCCCTCTGGGTCCCGGCCTTCGCCGGAACGACGGGGCTTGAGTTCGCAGGCCTACGTTGGCTCTCCCATGTTACCCTCTGAGGATGAGAACGAACATTTCCCAAGATGGCAAACCTGTTGAACCACAGGCGTTTCGACCTGTCACTGTTCGCGGCCGGCTGCGTCCCGGTGTGGACCTCGACTGCCCACGCGCTATTGAGATAATAGAAGAACTAGTTCAGTTCGGACCTCAGTTCACGTGAACTGATAAGCACTGTGTCAGTCACCATCCGCAGGATGCGGCCAGCCGACCAATCTCAGGCTGAGGCGCTCTGGAAGGGACTAGGTCCGTACCGTCCCGGAGACGAGCCCGAAGTCCAGGCGATGTACGAGCGGGCTCTCCGCGCCAGGGATGCGGGAGACAGCAGGTGGAAGAGTCTCGATGCCATGGAGTCGGACGTCCTCCCACCGACTTGCCTGGAGAACTGGGTGGCCGTCGTGCCGTCAGGTAGGGGAGAAGACAGGGTCGTCGGCACGGTGCAGGTCGTCAGTCCCACAGCCCTGTCCGAGATGCCCGCCGATCATCCCCTGAGCCAGGAGCTGCGCCAGCGGGACGACGTTGCGGAGCTACGTCTCATGCGGGTCGCCGAGGACGTGTGGAGGCAGGGCATCGGCGCCCGGCTGACGGAGGTCGCCATCGACTGGTGCCGCGACCACGGAGTCCGCACCCTGGTCCTCAACACGACCACCCCACAGAAGCTGGCTATTGGGCTGTATCACAAGCTCGGATTTCGGGAGGTGGGGAGGACGTACTTGGATAGGTACGAGTTGGTGTGGCTGCGGCTTGAGGTGTGACGGTAGGGTAGGCGTCCGGCGTGAAGGTCAGCTGACCTCGGTTTCATGGGGTACAGGTGTCGGTACCATGGGTTCGATGCCAAGCTCTGCACACCCTTCGAGATAGACATCAATCGATATTCGGAACTCGCGCTTGATGCCCTCGACGTCGGTCGCTTCGGCATTAGCGATCGGGTACGGACCGCTGTTGATCACCCTGGCGTGCAGGATCTCGGCCTCATCATCGTAAACGACTTCGCCGACGTACTCCTTGTACTTCAACATCAGCCCTCTCCTATCCGTTCGATGAACCTGGCAATATCTCACGGGCGGTGTCTCGGCTAACCTCAGGCCGCGGGTGAGGTCGGTGCACCGCAATGGAGTCAGAAGTTGCCTTTTCATTGCGAGGTCAAACTATTGTACTATCATGTCGTCAGTCTGCTCTATTGACTTGCTAATTCATCTCCTAAAATCTTCTAGCCTATGCGCTAGTTGTATGTCGGTGATTTGCTCTAAGTGGAGGTCGAGAGGTAATAGTGGCTAAGCCAAGAGTGTTCGTAAGTTCTACTTTCTATGACTTGAGGCAGGTTCGAGAAGATCTCGACAGGTTTATTTCGGGGCTAGGTTACGAAACTATCCTCTTCGAAGCAGGCGACGTAGCATATGGTAAGGATAGACCTCCAGAGGGATATGTCCATCGTGAAATAGAAATGTGTGACATCTTGATCTGCATCATTGGGGGCCGTTACGGCACAGAATCACAGGAACAGCCGGGCTCCTCGATAACTCAAACGGAGCTAAGAACGGCTCTAGACAATCAAGTCCAAGTCTTCATATTCATTGAACAGAATGTCTTTTCGGAATACGGTACTTACTTGATAAACAAGGAGACTGCTGGCATCAATTATCAGTTTGTTGATGACCATCGAGTCTATGAGTTCATCGAATTGGTCAACGATCTTCCGAGAAACAATCCTATCCAGCCTTTTCAGACCGCCTACGATATTGTTGAATACCTCCGAAATCAGTGGGCAGGATTATTTCAAAGTTTCCTCCAAGATCAAAAACGCCGCCAAGAAATTAGGGCCCTAGAGGAAATGAAGTCAGTGTCGGGAACACTTGAGCAACTGGTGAGGTTTTTTACCGAAGAGCGAAAGGGCGGGGAAGATGCTATTCAGCAGGTATTGCTTGCCAGCCATCCGGCGTTCAATCGATTCCAAGCACTGACTGGGACAATGTACAGGGTCTTCTTTACAGATGAGTTTGAATTAAACCTATGGCTTGAGGCTTGTGAGTGGACTCCGGTTAGAGAGGCAGCATACGACCAAGGCAGTATTCGGGAATGGATCAATAGAGAAAGGACAGAGTACATAAGGCTGAGTGAAGAGATATTCGACGAAAATGGCAAGCTGAAAGTCTACGCCGAAGGTGAGTGGAAGGACAGATGGATTCAACGGCAGGACTATGTACAGTAAGCTTTAGGGGCACTTTCTGCTTTCAAAGCTAGCCGGAATTAAGAAATCGTCATACTTCGTGCACCAGATTGGTCGGGAGAGGAATACGGGGTGTCAAACATTGGTGGAGGTGAAGGGATTCGAACCCCTGACCTCTGCTGTGCAAGAGCGGCGCTCTCCCAACTGAACTACAGATCCACGTTGTTGAGAGGGCGGGTCGTAAGCCCCTGTTGTCTAGGCTATCGATCGGTATAGGCCATCCTCTGAACATGCTCACATAGATCTCCATTGATGTCTGTTTGGTACCCGCGACCATCACGAGCATTGGCCTTGAACCAAGCTATGATGTCCGCGTCGAGCCTGATAGTAATCTGTTGCTTCACCGGCCGGTAGAATACCCCACGCCTAGCGCATGACCAGTCGAGAATCTCTGGTGCGTCGCTCGTGTCGACCTCGTCTTCGGGCAGATCCTCTAACGCCCGAATCTGTGCCTGAACGACCGGCGGCAGCTCAGTAATGTCCTTCTTCATAGGGAGTTGAGCTATCCAGCAGTCGCCAGGGACTCGACGGGTACATCGGTTGGAGGCACCGGGTCGACACCGTCCTCGGCGCATGAAGCCAGGTACAAGTCGATGGACTTGCGGAACTCCCTCTTCACACCCTCTACGTCGGTCGCTTCGGCCTCCGCGACAGAGTATGGGCCGCTGTTGACCACTCTGGCATGGAGCACTTCCAGAACATCGTCGTAGGCGATTTTGCCGACGTAGCCCTTGTACTCCAGCATTGCTCGACTTCTCTGGACTGATTTACCTGCCTGCGTCGTGCCTCGTCGCCTTCCAAAGCTATGCTCTTGCCTGTATGACGACGCGGCCTCCCCTCTCAACTTCGATGTTCAGGCTGTGCTTGTCGAGCAGCAGCATACCCACGAGCGGGGTGCTGCCCGTCGCGTCGGCCTCGATGTCTCGCGGTTGGCCGTCCCAGAGCACAGTGGCATAGTGAACGTCGAAATCCACCTCGGCATCATTGGCCAGAAACGCCTGGCCCATGTAAGCGAATGGCAGTCCTAACTCATCAACCAACTCAGGCGGCAAGGTTAGGAAACCGCTGTAGCCGGTGTCCACCACGGCCTCGATGTCCCGCGTCCATCCCTCTGGGGCCTGCAAGGGAAGGGGCACGACGGCTTCGTAGGCGGCGTTTACTGCACCTTGGATCACCTGGTCCTCAGCACAGACCCGCCTCCGAAACTGCGGAGCGCTCGGTAGCCGACCCGCTCACACAAGACGTCGACCGCGTTGGGACACCGTGCTCGCAGACGCTCCACCGCGACGCGCGTGGTGTCCGCTACGGTCCATTCCCCTGTCTCAACGTCAATGGCGACGTACTCACCAAAGTGGTTGGCTTCGACCTGAGGCAGTATGTCCCGCTCGTATATCTCCTTGCCCAGGCGCACCGCCTCCTTGCGGGGCCGGCGTGGATGCGGTGCGACACTCTCTTCCTGAGAATGCGTTGGGGTCTCCGTATCTCCCACAGTTCACCTCGTCTAAAGTGTACTTCCACATTGCGAATTCTAACACTTTTTCGGATATGGGATAAGGAAAAAGACTGAATCTAGGGGCCCTACGTCGTATACGTCGTCCTGAGCAAGGGAGTTATGAATGCAGTCTGCTCAAGCTAGGCCCTGGTGGAGCTGAGGGGATTCGAACCCCTGACCTCCGCTGTGCAAGAGCGGCGCTCTCCCAACTGAGCTACAGCCCCACGTTGTTGAGGGGAGTGTGGGGTATCTGCCCGCGATGCCGGCGTCTGCCGGATGATGTGTTCGGGCTGCCGATACCTCACAAAAAGGCACCTTAACACTGGATAGTGGAAAGAGCCGAACCGTAGGTTACTGTGTTTGTCTTGGATGACGACGAGTTTACGTCAGGAGCGGGTGTGGGGCTTTGGGGAGCTCCTTCGACGCGCTCCGGCGATGCCGGGGCGCTGAATCCTGCTCTACCCTCTGCCTTGGTCCGCTCGCTCGCCGACCGACCTGGTCACGCCGTTGGCTGGATGTTGCCTGTGGCGATCCCTGTCTCCCTAGAAAGGAGGTGATCCAGCCGCACCTTCCGGTACAGCTACCTTGTTACGACTTAGTCCCAGTCACCAGTCCCACCCTCGGCGCCTGCCTCCTTGCGGTTAGCCCAGCGACTTCAAGTGTTACCGACTTCCATGACTTGACGGGCGGTGTGTACAAGACCCGAGAACGTATTCACCGCAGTGTGCTGACCTGCGGTTACTAGCAACTCCGCGTTCATGCAGGCGGGTTGCAGCCTGCAATTCCAACTGGGGCCTGGTTTGTGGGATTAGCTAGGGCTCGCGCCTTTGCAACCCTCTGTCCAGACCATTGTATCGTGTGTGTAGCCCAGGACGTAAGAGCCATGATGACTTGACCTCGACCCCACCTTCCTCACCCCAGTGGGGGCAGTCTCGCTAGACATCCTAACTAGCGACAGGGGTTGCGCTCGTTGCGGGACTTAACCCAACATCTCACGACACGAGCTGACGACAGCCATGCAACATCTGTGCAACTGTCCCGAAGGAAAAGCTGGTTTCCCAGCCTGTCAGATGCATTTCAAGCCCTGGTAAGGTTCTTCGCTTATCATCGAATTAAACCACACGATCCGCTGCTTGTGCGGGTCCCCGTCAATTCCTTTGAGTTTTAGCCTTGCGGCCGTACTCCTCAGGCGGGATACTTATTGCGTTAGCTGCGGCACGGAGGGGGTCGATACCCCCCATACCTAGTATCCATCGTTTAGGGCGTGGACTACCCGGGTATCTAATCCGGTTTGCTACCCACGCTTTCGCGCCTCAGCGTCAGTCACAGCCCAGGGAGTCGCCTTCGCCTCTGGTGTTCCTCCCGGTATCTACGCATTCCACCACTACTCCGGGAATTCCACTCCCCTCTGCTGCACTCAAGTCTGCCAGTATCCCATGACCCCTCCCAGTTGAGCCGGGAGATTTCACATGAGACTTAACGGACCGCCTACGCGCACTTTACGCCCAGTAAATCCGGACAACGCTCGGTTCCTACGTATTACCGCGGCTGCTGGCACGTAGTTAGCCGAACCTTATTCCCCGGGTACTGTCCTTTCTCATCCCCGGGAAAAGGGGTTTACAACTCGAAAGCCTTCATCCCCCACGCGGTGTCGCTGCGTCAGGCTTTCGCCCATTGCGCAAGATTCCCTGCTGCTGCCTCCCGTAGGAGTGGGGGCCGTGTCTCAGTCCCCCTCTGACCGATCGTGCTCTCACACCGGTTACCCGTCTTCGGCTTGGTAGGCTTTTACCCCACCAACTACCATGATAGGCCGCAAGCTTCTCCCAGAGCGCCGGAACTTTCCTCTCTCTACCGCAGTAAAGGGAGCGTACGGGGTATTAGGCCGGACTTCTCCGGGTTATCCCCCTCTCCGGGGCAAATCACTTACGTGTTACTCAGCCGTCTGCCACTAGCTCGGGGGCCGAAGCCCCTCCGCCCGTTCGACTTGCATGCATTAGGCGCACCGCCAGCGTTCGTCCTGAGCCAGGATCAAACTCTACGGATTTGTTTTGGGTTTTGGTTCTTTCCACTATCCAGTTGTTAAGGTGCAGGTTGAAATCCTAGCCCACAGCCGTGAGTACTGTCAAGGCTTTTTGGACAAATTCTAGAAACTAACCACCAACTCTGCCGCCAGCGTCGGAACCGGTCAGCATCCTGCGGATGTCGTCGGCGTATTTCACCTCGGAATCGTCCTCCGGCGCGTACCCCAATACCTCGCGCGCGTTGGACAGCGACCAGAACGCGCGCGTGTTGTTGCTGATGCCGTACACCACCTGCCACGGGATGCCGTGCTCGTTCTCGATGTTGGGCGCGTCGGTGGCCTTCTGGAACAGCTGCGCGATGTCGCGCGGGCTGATATACGCGCCGAGGTCGCGCTTGTAGTTGGCGGTGTTGCCGACGTAGAGCGCAGCCTCGATCTCGCGCGGCGCGCCGATCCTCACCATCACCACTTCGAGCTTGCGCTGCTGCACCTGCGACGCGCCTGTGTGGTCCTGGTCTCCGCCCGCCGTCCTGAAGTCCATCGCTCCGCACGCGAACAGGAAGCCCATGTGCTCGTAGGTCGCCTTCGCCCAGCCGTAGAAGTTGTCAGACAGCGGAATCAGGTACGGGTCGAGCGACTCCATCTTCCTCGCGTGGATCAGGTTGTGCTCGTACCAGTCGGCGGCGTGGTTGGAGCTGGCCATGACGACCCTCGACGCGCCGGAGTCGTAAGCCGACCGGAACACGTTGTACGCCATCTCGACGTTCTCCTTCTCTTCGTAGAAGTGGTCGAGCGGGTTGCTGCCCTGGCGTCGCTTGTAGCCGAGGTGGACGACCGCGTCGACGCCCTCGAAGAGGTGGGCGTACTTGGAGCGGTCGGGGTCGATCAGGTCCTGTATGACAACGCCGTCAACTCGCTCGCCGCGCCGGTTCGTGTCGACGACGTCGACGAGCACCATCTCGTAGCTCTCCTTGAACGTCGGCAGGAGCTGGTCGGCAATGTACCCGGACGCTCCGGTCATAAGCACTTTCTGCATGAGGTGTTTACTCCAAGTATTAGTTCACGTATGACTTCATGCGGCGACGCTCCCGGCTCAACTCGACACGGTCGCACCGAGAGATTGCCTGGAGGTCAGATCGACCTCAAAGGGAGTGAGCTTATCCTTCATCAGGCTGCTGACGTTAAGGATGTGAAATCCGATGATGTTGCCATCATCGTCGATATTCACAGCTATCCTGTCGTCTGCGGTCTGTTCCATGTCGCCATCTTTTGACGCGTCGAAGGTAACTTCCAGGAAGTCTCCTTCCGGGTCAAACCAGACATAGACCTTATCTGGAGCCTCCATTAGTTCCTCCGTCATGTATTACTGTCCGTGTACGCGGTCACGATAAAGGGATCGCTAGAGTTCATGGCAACTACGACTATAACCCATCTGTCCACGGACTCGAAATGTCTGCGATAGACCATTGAGCCACGGTAGGAGCGATCTACGAGCTGAGGGTCTGCGAGAGTGAGTTCTATGGCGCGAGGTATTCGGAAGACTCGCCTGTGACGCTGTCTGATGTGCCTGACGCGTTCATCCGTCAGGCGGATTTCGACTCCGTCGTAATCAGTGTAGGTCTCGATAGTTCTGGCAACTTTTGGTAGATGCGGCCGTCAGCTAGAGGTCGACGGCGATCCTGAGGCGCTTGTTGATGCGGCCCTTGGACTCGTGGCCGACGACGTGGATGCGGCCCACCTCGCGTGTGTTGGCGACGTGCGTGCCGCCGTCGGCCTGGAGATCGAGACCTTCTATATCTATGATGCGGACCTCGGTTATCTGCGGAGGCAGCAGGTTGATCTTGGTGCGGATCAGGTCTGGTATCTGGAACGCCTCCTCGCGGGGCAGAACGCTGACGTGGACGTCGCGCTCTGCAGCGACTTCGCCGTTGATCAGCTCCTCTACGTGCTCCGCGAAGTTGGCGGACATGCTTTCGAGCTCGAAGTCCATCCTCGCCCTGAGCGGTTCCATGTTGCCGCCCGTGACCTGCGCTCCGTAGTCGCGCCAGACGACTCCGCAGAGGATGTGCAGCGCGGTGTGGGTGCGCATGAGCTGGTACCTGCGGTCCCAGTCGACTGCGCCACTGATCTGCGCGCCGACCTCAGGTCGCGCGTCGCCCTCGATCTCGTGGACGTACTGCCCAGAGTCGCGCCGGACACGTTTGACGGCGTACTCCACGCCGTCAGCCGTGAGCGTCCCAGAGTCTGTGGGCTGCCCGCCACCGCCCGGATAGAACGCGGTGCGGTCGAGCACCACGCCCCGGTTGGTGACAGCGGTCACCGTGGCGTCAAAGGTCTTCAGATAGCTGTCTTCGTAGCAAAGTATGTCGGTCATGTGCATCTCACCGAGTGATAAACAGGGCTATCAAGCCCGCTATGATGCCAGCGGTCAAAGTTGCCCACAAACCGAGCATGACAGTTAACATAGTGTTCAGACGGCTGTTCATTTCGCTGAGTCGAGTGTCGATGCTGTCCAGCCGACGATCTACTTGTTCATAGGCACCCTCGAGTCGGCTGACTCGTTCTTCAGTCGTTGTCATGTCACCATTCCTCCTTCAATCGGAGTTTTCCTCATGCATTAGCATGAATGGCGGTCCGAATTCGTCCGGAGAGCCCCGTTCGAGTGATCGGGAGACTGGATTGGCCTTGTATCCCAAGTTCTCCAGCAGCTCGTATCCAAGCAGTGGAATCGGTGCGGGCGTGACCATGGCCACAAACCCACGTCCATCGATCACACCAGTGATTCCGTATGCTTGCAGTTCTACTACTCCGACGGCAGTCCGAACTTGGAGCATGCCATTCTGGGGGATAGGCTCGAGGCCGAGTTGGTCTATCTCGCTCTGCGGAAGACCTATGTGAGTCGCTCCGGTATCAACGAGGAAATCGTACTCCCGTGTGGAGTCGGCTCCAATTATCATTGCGGTGGCGTATGTTCGCCCCATACCTGCATCTCCCGACTGGATGAGAAGCCCCGGCGAGGTTTAACCAAATGAGGTCACCCACACCCTCCTATCAAACGCCGGCAGCCCTCCTATTGTACGTTAGTCATGTGGCGGCTCATTCGTGAAAATCAGGCTGCCGGCGGCCATGAACATGCCGCCAACGCCCTGGCAGAACGACGTCTTCACCCCCTCCACCTGGTGCGCCGCCTCGCCCCTGACCTGCCGGACCGATTCCTGCATCGCGAACATGCCGTACATGCCGGTGTGCGTGTACGACAGCCCACCGCCGTTGGTGTTCAGCGGCAGCTTGCCGCCCGGCGATGTGTTGCCCTCCTCGATGAACGCGCCGGCCTCGCCGCGTCCCACGAAACCGAGGTCCTCGAGTCCGTAGATCGGCAGGTGCACGAACGCGTCGTAGATCTGGATGTGGTCGATGTCGTCGTGCGACACGCCCGCCTCCTCGAACGCCTTCGAACTGGAGGTCTTGAACGCCGCCGAGGACGTCATGTCGTACATCTGGCTGACGACCGGCGTCTCCACCGACTCGCCTGTGCCGAGTATGTACACCGGCTTCGTCGGGAAGTCGTCGACCCTGTCCGCGCTGGTGAGAATGAACGCGCCGCCGCCGTCGGTGACAGGGCAGCACATGAACAGGCGGTACGGGTAGCAGATCATGCGGCTGTTGAGCACTTCTTCCACGGTGACGAGGTCGCGGAACATCGCGCGCGGCACCTTGTTCGACCACCTGCGCTGGGCGACAGCGACCGACGCCAGCTGCTCGATCGTCGTCCCCGTCTCCTTCATGTATCGCAGCACGCCCATGCCGAACTGCGTGGTCGGGCCGAGCACGCCGTAGATCGACTCGAACTGTCCGGGATACGATTCGTCGTATCTCGGACCTGATGGGCCCGCGGCCGTCCCGATTCGCGCGCCGCCGACACCCACACGACTCCGCCCGCTCTGTCCCATGCAGCACAGGATGGTGGTCGCGAGGCCTGAGGCTATAGCCGCGGCCGCGTGTCGCATGTGTATGAGGAACGACGTTCCGCCGACGGAGGTGTTGTCCACCCACTTCGGCACGATGCCGAGATTGTGGGCGAGCGTCGCCGGGTTCATGGTGGCGGAGATGCCGTCGATCTGGCCCTTCTCGATGCCGGCGTCTCGCATGGCGTTGACCGCGGCGTCGATGTGGAGCTCGGTCTCCGACATGTCTGGAATGACGCCGAGCTGCGTCGTCTCCGAGGCGCCGACTATGGCCGTCTTGTATCTGAGTGACATTTTTCGTAAGGCTCCTGTGTTTTCCGTCATACCGGCGAAGGCCGGTATCCAGAGTTCGCGTCAGGCCAAGTATGACGAAACTGCCTGGACGCGGTACTAATGGCTGGAGGTTAGTGGTCAGAGGGAGTGTGGGAGGCTCTCGCTCCTCACTCCTCTCCACTCACTCCCCGTCTACGCCGGTTCCCAGTTCGGAATGGCTATCTCGCCCGTCGCGTCCGTGAAGACGACCTTCAGCGGCATGTCCAGCACCAGGTTCTCCGGCGTGTTCTCGATGCCGACGATGTTGCCCATCATGCGCGGGCCCTCTTCGAGCTGGATGATCGCGATGGCGTACGGCGCATCGGTCTCGAATCCGGGTGCAGGCCGGTGGTTGATCATGTACGTGTACAGCGTCCCGCGTCCCGAGGCCCGGAACCACTCGACCTGGTCGGACATGCAGCCGGGCAGCGGACACCTGAGCCTTGGATAGAAGAACGCGTCGTCACACTGGATGCAACGCTGGATCCAGAGCTCGTGCTCCTTCGCCTTGCGCCAGAAGAACTCGGTCTCTGGAACAGGGACCGGAATGGGCTTTCTGTACTCCGACTGGGTCATTGTCGTGTGCCTCCCAATGTACCTGGATTAAACGTGGCGCCATTGTATGGCGAGGGGCGAGAAGTCGGCAATGGACTGCCGGGGAGTGGGGACATATTTGTCAAGGCTAATTCCGCACAACTTTGGGGTATAGCCTCGATCAATGTATAGGATACTGAAGCGAATCGTCTATCAATCGTTGACAACTTATCAATCTGTGTGTAGTCTTTAATTGACGTTCAGGTGCGTCCTGAGCGAGATAGCATTTTGGCGGCGGGCTGCGTGCCCGCCGCCGTTATTTTTCTGAGGACTTCATGGCTGATCGTGTATGTCTGTTCGTTGATGGAGAGAACTTCAGATATTCGATTAACGATCTGTTCCCGAACTTCCAACGATCCGACTATCTACCCAAGTCTGCCGATTGGACTGCTCTATTCGACTGGATAGTCAGAGAAGCTACAGAAGGTGGTATCCGGCTTAGGACTTACTGGTACGTCAGTCAGTCGATTAGCTTCAGCCCTTACCGTTTTCCCGACGTCCAAGACGAAACTGAAAGCCTTCGCCGCCTTCTGAACAGGCATCAACCCCTCAAGACTCGACTCGATTCACTTGAAGGCGATGACCTTGAGCGTGAGATGACAATGATCCTTGGTGAACTCACACGTCACCGAGATTGGTGGCTGAGAAACTTCGAAGGCCAGACCATTGTCCAGGATGGGATATGCCGTCGTCACAAGGCGATTGAGTTTAGGAGGGCCGGGGAAA
Source organism: Dehalococcoidia bacterium (assembly GCA_965116415.1). Classification (GTDB taxonomy): domain Bacteria; phylum Chloroflexota; class Dehalococcoidia; order Lucifugimonadales; family UBA1123; genus VXRN01. The sequence continues at coordinate 1,840,917 of OZ220693.1, read as the reverse complement.
TCACATTCGACCTCTTCGAAGGACGCTTCCGGCAGGAGAAGGCTGTCGATGTGAAACTCGCGTCTGATCTCATAGTATTGAGAGATATCTATGATGTTGCGATCATACTTTCAGGTGATCAGGACTTTGTCCCCGCAGTTGAGATCGTAAAGGACTTTGGCAAGCGTGCGGTAAACGTTGCATTCCTAACGCGGGGTGGCAGGTTGCTGCCAGGCGGAGCGAGGCGACTCAACCAGATAACCGATTGGAGCATAGAGTTAAGCCATCGGGAACTTGGCCCATACTTGGGCTTGTGACTGTCGGCCGTCCGGAGGGCGGAGTTAACATGATTGACAAGACCTTCAAAGCGTTGAGACTCTATCTTGCTGGCGACTTGGACTTTCAGGCGCTGGAAAGGCACATTGTTCAACTCGCGCCCGATGCGGAGGGAGAGCACCGGGTTCTCATAGACGGCGTCGCAGCCGAGATGTTCTACGTTTGGGACGGGGCATCTGACGAAGCTCTGTTCAGAGAGCGAGTGGCTGACATCTGCGTATCGCAACCAGCCTCAAGCACGGCCTGACCTAGCCCCTACGCCAGCTCCCAGTCGCGCAGCACTGCGTGGGCGGCGTTGTGGCCGGGCGCGCCGGTGACCTCGCCTCCGGGGTGGGTGCCGGCTCCGCACAGGTAGAGGTTGTCCACCGGAGTCCGGTATCCCGACATCAGCGAGCTGGGCCTGTTGGCCATCATCTGCGCGGTGGTGATGTCCAGGTGGCGGATGTTGCCGTCTGTCAGCCCGACACGCTCCTCGAGCTCCTGAGGCGTGAACAGCTCCCAGTCGCGCACCGACTGCCGGAAGCCCGGCGCGAACTCGCCGATCTTGTCGATCAGCGCCTCCCCGGTCTGCTCGCGGTAGTTGTCCCAGGACTCGCCGTAGGGCCTGACCGGCGCGTACAGCACCCATATCGACATCACGTGCTTGCCCTCCGGAGTGAGCGTCTTGTCCAGCACCGACGGTATCTGGATGTGCATGACCGGCGCAGTCGAAGGCCGACCTGCGCGCGCATCGTCCCCGCTCTGCTGGAAGTACTCTACCGACGGGCAGATGCGCACCTGCACGAGGTAGTTCTCGTCGTACCTGTCGCCGAGGTAGTTGGTGAAGTCCGGCAGTTCATCAAGCGCGGCGTGGAACTTGAGGTAGGAGACATCCGTCTTGAGCCGTCGGACGCTCTTGACCAGGTCCGGCGCGAGATCGTTCTCGTTCATCAACGACAGGAACGTGCGCTTCGGGTCGGCGTTGGAGAGAACGACGTCGGCCTCGATGATCTCGCCGTCCGTAAGCCGCACGCCTACGGCGCGGCCGTTCCTGACCACGATCCGGTCGACGGGCGCGTTCGTGCGGATCTCCGCTCCGAGCGACTCAGCGGCCCTTGCCATCGCCTGCGTGATGCCCCCCATGCCTCCGTGTGGAATGCCGAAGTTGCGCGCCTCGGTGAACATGTCGGTGTCGTTGTAGGCGACCGCCATGATCGAGCCCGGCGCGCGAATGTCCTGCGCGTCCTCGGCGTCGATGAACACCGCGCGGACTTCGGGCGACTCGAAGTGCTCCTCGACGAGGTCCTTCATGTTGCCTGTGAGCAGCCGCTCCCAGACGGCCTCGTCAGCGGTGCCCTGGACGTCGGCGGCCACCTGCGCGAGCGTGGGAGGCTCTTCCAGGAAGTACCGGTGAATGATGGTCGCGGCTCGCGTCATGAACTGCTGGAACCTGTGGTAGCCGTCGATGTCCGAGGGCGAGAGGCGCGCAAGCTCATCGACGTTTCGCTTCTCGTCGTGCCAGCGGAGCATGTAGTTGCCGTTCGGGAACGGCTGGAATCGGTACGGGTCCACCGGATGGATGCCGAGACCGTGCTTCCTGAGCTCCAGGTCGTCTATCACCTTGTCCTGGAGCATGTGGCAGATGTACGAGCACGACGACACTCGGAAGTCCGGGAACAGCTCCTCGGTGATGCACGCGCCGCCGACGAAGTCGCGCCGTTCGAGCACGAGAACTCTCGCGCCCGCCCGTGCCAGGTAGTTGGCCGCCACGAGTCCATTGTGTCCAGCGCCGACGATAATGGCGGAATAGGTCAAGGCAAGGCTCCTTAGGGAAGTTGATCGTTAGGAAGTCGGTGCAATCCTATCCCAAGTCTCAAGGGAGTGTGTATGGGTCAGATCAAGGGAGTCCTATTCGACCATGGGGACACGTCGCTCAGGCCGAGGGATTCGCTGGAGAGGTGCATTGATTTAACTGCCGGAAGAGATGACAGTGATTTGCGGTATGTTGCATCGCAACTTAGATACTCGAGAGAGTTTCGTTGCCGACATTCGAGTTCATTTCTGTTTAGGATGCTTATATAGAGGCGACTATTGCAGAAAGTTGTGGAGGGGTGCTGCATGAATTCATTGGATAAATCGAGTAGTTCGACCGCAGACGAAGAAGAGCCGACTACTGAGATGCCCGGTCGGCTGGGTGTGGCAGCGCAGTTGCAAGACAATAGATGGCGGTGATCAGGGATGACAGGATGTATACTTCTGCGATCCTAAGGAGAGCCGTCCGCGTCTCTGGGGCAAACGGCACAGTGGAGAGATGAGGATGATACGTATCCCGGAACCCGAGAAAGACCGTTCAGGGATGCTCCTTGGTGCCGGGCAGTGCACTCAGAAGTGTATCCCAAGTGGATACGGTCGCTGTTGTCTCTTGCGGAGTCGTGATAGAAAGTCACTGTCAGTGAGGGGGCAAGCCTGTGGCCTTCGTGATTTGATTGGGAGTCGGGACTCAGCAAGTTTGCGAGCGGCTCGTGTCAGGCCTCTAAGGCGGCGAGTCCTCTCATGAGACTCAGGCCCGTCCAAAAGGAAACGTCCCCTATTTTTTAGGGGACGTCGGGCCAACAATGCTTTTGTTGGCGGGGTATACCCATTATATATACACACGCGTATTTGTCAATAGTTGTTACGGATATTCACTCGGGCAGGGTAAGAAATCTCCACGGTCGCTAGGGAAACGAAAGGGCTCGTCTAATGAAGCGCGTAATGGTCTACGTTGATGGGCTTAACTTATTTTACGGTCTCAGAGCAAAGGGATGGAAGCGTTACTACTGGCTTAACCTCTGGGAGCTTGCTCAGCAACTGCTACGGCCTGGACAGCGATTAGTGAAAGTGCGATATTTCACCGCCAGAGTTCGTCCTGACCAACGGGACCCGGGTAGGGAAATTAGACAGAAGACTTACTTGGAAGCTTTGGAGACGCTGCCAAGCGTGAGCATTCACGAGGGGTTTCACATGGCCAAAACTCGTAGGTGCTCAGTGTGCGGCTCGACTTGGAAGACATTTGAGGAAAAGATGACCGATGTGAACATTGCCGTACAGTTGCTAGAAGATGCTCAGGATGACGTGTTCGATACAGCAATCGTAGTCTCAGCAGATAGCGATCTCACAGGCCCAGTCCGGGCAGTTCGGCAGCGTCATCCTCAGAAACGTGTCGTAGTTGTCTTCCCGCCGAAAAGGCACTCGTCTCAACTCAAGGCGGAGGCGACAGTGGCATTCACCGTGGGCCGTGGTGTATTAAGCAAGAGCCAATTGCCGGACACCATCGCCAAGCCCGATGGATTCGTTCTGACCAAGCCGACGAATTGGAGATGAGGAAAAAGGCAGGCGGAGGCTCTTCATCACGCTATTACCTCGGCCTACTATCGCTGAGGGCGTCCAAAACCCGAACACCTGCTCCTGCTTCGCCCATATAAGCAACTATCAGATTGAAGATGACTCTGATCTAGGAGCACACCGATCACAAGGTCGCGGTCATCGAGAAAGAGTCCGCGATAGCCCAGCACCAGACCGGACACAACTCCGGCGTGATCCACACTGGCATCTACTAGCCCCAGGCTCCCAGTAGGCCAACTTCTGCTCCACCGGCGAGCGGCAGCTTATTGACTTCTGCGATCACCGCTCACGCCGTCTGCAAAACTCGCTCCACCATCCTCCCGACTGACCTTCTGGGCGCGGGTGTAGACGCTGTGAGCATGGCGGCAAGGGCCAGTAGTCCAACTGCCACCCACCAGACCGGATCGTAGGTGCCGATGAAGTCGTGGGCGTATCCCGCTACGGGTGGGCCCAACCCACCTACGACAAGGCTGATCGGGTTAACCAGGCCGCGGATGCTGCCAACGCTTTCGCGTCCGAAGTAGTCGGCCCAGATGAAGTCCTGCAAGAACATCATCCCGCCGTTTCCAAGTCCGAATATCGCCATGGACGCGAACATGAACGGTATGTTGTCTGCGTAGATCGTCATGCCGCTGGCCAGGACGAGCATCATGAATCCGATCGCTCCAAGTATGCGGACGGGAATGTACCTGACCAGCATGCCGAACGTGAACGTTGCGACCCCCGCGCACACGGCGTTGAATGCGGTGGCGAGCGACACGAGAGCGGGGTCCAGCCCTCTGTCCATGAACGCCGGTATTCTGTGAAGATCGACCATGCCGGCGCCCAGCGAGGCGGCGCTGAACACTATGACGAGTCTCCAGAGCGTCGTGGTACGCATAGCTTCGGCTACGGTCCACGAGACTTCGTCCGAAACCCCGTCTGACGTGGCTGAGTCATCTCCTCCGGAATCCGGTCCTGTGTCTCCGTCGGGCAGCAACCCCATGTCCTCGGGCTGTCGTCGTACGAATATGGCTGAGAGCGGAATGATCACGCCCATGCTGATGATGGCCAGAATCATCCAGGCCGTATGCCACCCGACCGTCTCTATGAGGTACTCGGTAAAGGGGACTATCAATACGGCGCCCACGGGAATACCCAGGGACATGATTGCCAGGGCACGGCCCCTGTTGGTAACAAACCACTTCAGTACGGGTACGGACATCGCCAGCGCGCCCGGCCCGCTCATGCCGACGAGCCCCATGACAGTGAACAGCAGAATCAGCTGCCATTCGTGGCTTATGTAGGCCAATCCGATAAGGGCGAGTCCGGTCATCATAGCGGCAACGGGCAGAATGACCCGTGATCCGAAACGGTCTATCAGCGGCCCTGCAACTGGGCTGGACAGCGCCCCGGCGCCCCGACGGGCGGTCTGCGCCCACCCGAAGGCGGCGCGACTGAGGCCGAGGTCGTCGCCCATCGGCTTCACGAACAGGCCAAAGTTCAGAGTTCCCTTCGCCATGCTGGCAGCGCCGGACACGGCCATCACCGCGACGATCACCCAGCCGTAGAAGAGCCGACTTGGCTCATCCTCCGTGGGTCGCCTCTTGGATAGAGGAATCTTGCTCCCTGTAACAGGCCTGAGAAGTGTGTGTATCAATGAGAGGTCCGAATAATCCTCAGTAGGCGTTGGTTCCTCGAAAGGCCAGTCTCTCCCTCACTGGAGCTGGGTAACCCCTGTGATCCAGGCGACGACCGGACAACCGCTGAAGTAGGTATCTTAGAACTAATGATAAGAGAGGATATAATAAGTTGCAATAAATATAACGGTGATGTAAAGTTGGGCAACAAACCCCGTCACTCATTGTGTTACAATCCAACCCACCTCTCTTTCCCTCTAAGATCGCTCCGTGGGGCTGGGGCGTGTTAGACCCCCGGGTGAAGTAATGAACTCCTCAAACTACGACATCGCTATCATCGGCGCTGGAATTATCGGACTCGCTACGGCAATGCGTCTGACCCAGGAGCACCCTGACAAGAGGGTCGTGGTCATCGAGAAAGAGTCCGCGATTGCCCAGCACCAGACCGGACACAACTCCGGGGTGATCCACGCTGGCATCTACTACGCCCCCGGCTCTCAGAAGGCCAACTTCTGCTCCACCGGCGGACGGCTGCTCCGCGACTTCTGCGACGAGCGCGGCATCGAGTACGAGATGTGCGGCAAGATCATCGTGGCGATTGACGACTCCGAGATCCCCGGACTCGAAGAGCTGTTCCGCCGGGGCACGGAGAACGGCGCCGAGGGGCTCGAACTGATCGGCCCAGAGGAGCTTCGCGAGCACGAGCCGCACGTCGCGGGCGTGAAGGCGATATGGTCCCCCAACACGGGCATCATCGACTTCACCAAGGTGTCGCAGGCGTACTCGACAGAGATGCGCGAGGGCGGGGGAGACCTGGTCACAAACGCCGAGGTGCGTTCAATCTCCAGGAGCAACGGAAGCATCCACCTGGAGACGACAGCCGGCGACCTGTCTGCCAAGAGCATCATCAACTGCGCCGGACTGCACGCGGACAAGGTCGCGGGGCTGATGGGCGTCGACATCGGTGTGAAGATCATCCCGTTCAGGGGCGAGTACTTCTCCATCAGGCCCGAGCGGGCCAGTCTCGTGAAGGGACTGATCTACCCGGTGCCCGATCCCACTCTGCCATTCCTTGGAGTCCACTTCACCAAGCGGATCAACGGCTCGGTCGAGGCCGGACCGAACGCGGTTCTCGCGCTGAAGCGCGAGGGCTACTCGAAGACCAGCTTCGCCATCGGCGACGCTCTCGGTACGCTGACCTACCCCGGCTTCTGGAAGATGAGCGCGAAGTACTGGCAGACGGGCTTCAACGAGCAGTACCGCTCCATGGTGAAGTCCGTATTCGTAAAGTCGCTCCAGACACTGGTGCCTGAGATACAGGGGGAGGACCTCTACCAGCCGGGCGCGGGCGTCCGCGCGCAGGCCGTCGACCGCAACGGCGGGCTGCTGCAGGACTTCAGCATCGCAGAGACGGATGGCGCGATACACGTACTGAACGCGCCGTCGCCGGGCGCGACGTCGTCGCTGTCCATCAGCCGGTACATCGTGGACATCGCCAAAGAGTCCTTCGACCTGGACGGATAATCTATAGGACGCTGGCGCGAGGCGTAGTGATTAACCTCCCTCTCCCTCAGGGAGAGGGTTGGGGTGAGGGTGAAAGGCTCGGTAAGAGAGATCGAGTTCCCCCCACACCCCACTGGACTCCGGCCTTCGCCGGAACAACGGGTTTGATTAACGAATTTGGAGGTTTAGACGTTGAAGCTCTGTTATGCATTTCGCCGGGGTACTTTCTACCCGTTCATAGCCGGGGCCGCGTGGAACATCCCGGATGACCCCAAGACCCGTACCGAGTACCTGGGCAAGGTCAACGACATGGGCTTCGACGGCATCGAGCTGGGCTTCGAGGCATTCGGCGGATTCGAGGCGACCAGGGAGACGGCGACGGAGTTCCAGTCGGTCCTCTCAGACGCCGGCACGCCATGCGTCGCGATTCGAGCGGGCGGCGGCCTGGCCCAGCCCAACGTGGCTGCCGACAATCGTAAGCGGCTGGAGAAGGCCGTGGAGGTAGCGGGCTGGATCGGCGTCGGAATCGTCAACACCGCGCTGGGCACGCCGCCGAGAGATGCCACGCTGGACACAGGGCCCAACGGAGAGCCCTCTTCGCACGGGTCGAGCGCGCTGGCCACGGCTGACGACTTCGTTCAGACGGCGAACGTGCTGCGCGAGGTGGGAATGCGAGCCGCCGACGTCGGCGCGGACATCACCATCGAGGTCCACCAGCACTCGATCGCCGACAACTCGTGGTCCACGCTGCACCTGCTCGAACTGACCGACAGCCCCAACGTGCACGCGAACCCCGACCTCGGCAACGTGCTGTGGACTTACGAAGAGCCAGAGGAGTCTACCGAGGAGTGCATCGTCGCGCTCGCGCCCCACTCCAGGTACTGGCACTGCAAGAGCCTTCAGAGGGTCCACATCCCCGAACTCAACCACTCCTACTTCATAAGGACCGCGCTGCCCGATGGCGACATCGACTACCGCTTCGCGCTGTCCGCGATGCACGAGGCCGGCTACGACGGCTACTTCGCCCTTGAGGGCACAAACACCGGAGATCAGCTACACAAAGATAGGCAGTCGGTGGACTACGTGAGAGAGATACTGGCGGAGCTGGAGGACTGACGCGCCAGGCTATGTGAAACTTGACACAATTTCAGTGGGTTACCTAGAATTTGCTGAATAGGCAGCATCGCTAGCCTGCCCGAATGTGAGGCTGGGAATGGAGCTGAACGTTTCACAGTTGCTGATGGAACCGAGCGGCTCCAGCCGCGAGTACCAGCTGGATGACCCGCTCCTCTTACCCGAAAGACATGACTATGTCAGGGTGTTTGGAACGGTCGATATGCTGAGGACGAACAAGAGCATTTGGGTCAGCGCTGCGTTGCGGTCGGAGCTGGATTCCGAGTGCGGTCGCTGCCTGACTCAATACAGTCATCCGATACAGTTTCAGCTTGAAGAGGAGTACATACCCTCTCTCAACCCGCTGACCGGAGAGCGAGTTACACCTCCCTCCGACGGCAGTGACTACTACCTGATAGACGAAAACCACATTCTCGATCTGACAGACCCTGTCAGAGAGTACGTCATTATGGAAGACCCCATGAAGCCTCTATGCAAGCCCAACTGTGCCGGACTGTGCGCGGGCTGCGGCGCGGACCTGAACCACGAGCAGTGCGACTGCGAGGTGGCGAGGGACGCCCGCTGGGGGCCTCTTCTTGAGCTGATGCCCGGCGCGGCTGAGCCTGTCCCGTACTCCGATACGGGAACTGACTAGACCCCACGCGAGGAACTGAAATGCCACCCCTTCCAAAGAAAAAGCACTCGAGGAAACGAAAGGGCGGAAGGTCCGCGCACCATGCGCTCGCACGACCGTCACTGTCCCGGTGTCCCCAGTGCCAGCGAGCGAGATTGCCCCACCGCGTGTGCGCTCACTGCGGCTACTACAACGGGCGCGAGGTGATTATCTCAGACTCCGAGTTAGTCTAACCGGAAGTAGACCCTGCCGGTTGAACTCATGAGTCGCACGACGCCCGAGGGAGATGACCCCATGACCCTTACATTCAAGACCGAAGCTCAGGGCCCCGAAGTCGCATACCTGTTTCCCGGACAGGGTGCGCAGGCAGTCGGCATGGGCAAGGAGCTGTACGAAAGCTCACCCGCCGCGCGGGACGTGTTCGACGAGATAGACGAGGCGCTCGGACGTTCGCTTACCAACGTGATGTTCGAAGGGCCTGAAGACGACCTCAAAGAGACGATCAACGCCCAGCCAGGCATCATGGCAGTCAGCCTCGCCTGCGTGAAGGCGATGGAAGACCAGCTCGACGCAGACGACATGCCTCAGCCCATCGTCATGGCGGGCCACAGCCTGGGCGAATACACGGCCCTCGCCGTTGGCGGAGTGCTGTCCGTGGACCAGACCGCGCTGCTAGTCCAGGAGCGCGGCCGGCTCATGCAGGAGGCTTGCGACCAGAACCCCGGCACCATGGCGGCCGTCATCGGACTCGACCGCGTCGCCCTGCAGGAGGTCGCGCGTGAGACCGGCGTGTGGATCTCCAACGTCAACACCGGAGACCAGATTGTCATCAGCGGCGACCGCATGGCAGTCGCAAGGGCGATGGACCTGTGCGACGCGCGTGGAGCCAAGAAGGTCATAGCCCTCCGGGTAGGCGGCGCGTTCCACTCCGGGCTCATGGAGCCTGCCAGGGCAGGCCTGAAAGAAGCCGTCGAGGAGATGGACTTCAGCGACTCCCGTGTCCCGATAGTCGCCAACTGCACCGGCAAGCCGATGACCAGGGCTGACGACATCAAGCAGGAGCTGCTCTCTCAGATATGCAGCACTGTCCAGTGGAAAGACACGATCGACTACATGGTCGGCTCAGGAGTCGACAGGTTCCTCGAGATAGGCCCCGGACGCGCGCTGAGCGGCATGGTCAAGCGCATCAACCGCAGGGCGAACATCTCGAACGTCGCGGACTTCGACTCGATTCTCAGCCTTCGCTTCTAGGCAGTGTCGGCACTTCTTCTTCATAATCATGAAAAGTCCCCTCTCCCTTGACGGGAGAGGGCTAGGGTGAGGGTGAAAACGTCCATCAGCTCGAAAGTGGTTGAGCGCCAGGACCCCAAGCGGACGATGGCCCAAACAAACCAGGCAAGCACAAGGCGCAGGACGCGCGTCGCCGCGTTCCAGGCGCTGTGCGAGATAGATATGGTCAACCACAGCCTCGACCAGGTGCTGGACCACGCGAACAGCTCCCACGAGTTCTCGAAGTCGGCCACCGAGTTTCTCGTCGTCCTGACCACGGGCGTCCTTGAAAACATCCAGCGAATAGATAAGATAATCACCGAGTTCGCCCCAAGCTGGCCGATCTCCCAGATGGCGGTCACCGACCGGAACCTGCTGAGAATGGCGATCTACGAGATGGCGATGCTCGGCGAGACACCACCCAAGGTGGCCATCAACGAGGCCGTCGAAGTGGCCAAGGTGTTCGGGTCTGAAAGCTCCCCAAGGTTCGTCAACGGAGTCCTGGGGTCGGTTTTGGAGACGCAGCTCGAGTTCGCAAACAAGTAATTCCCACCGGAGGTATGGCATTGGCAAGCCTGATGGAGAGAGTGCAGGAAGTAGTCGCTGAGAAGCTCAGCGTGGATGAGTCCGAGGTGGTAGCAGAAGCATCTTTCACCGAGGACCTCAACGCAGACTCTCTCGACCTTGTCGAGCTCATCATGGCGTTCGAGGAGGAGTTCTCCACCGACGACGTCACGCTGGAGATTTCCGACGAGGACGCGGAGGGCATTCAGACCGTCCAGCAGGCGGTCGACTACCTCGTTGCGAACGGAATCGACTAGTAGGGACTGGTGTATTGAGCACTCAGTCCTGATGGTTACAATCGTTCGTCCTGAGCTTGTCGAAGGACTCCCTGTACTTGGATTCCCGCTTTCTCGGGAATGACGATATGAGAGTGATTACCTACCCCCTCTCCCTTGACGGGAGAGGGCTGGGGTGAGGGTGATTGGGTTCACAGCACCCACCCCGACAGATGCCGTTTCGGTGAGGGAGCGGTCAAATGGTTCTATACAGGCAGGTCTTGATGACCTGCCTGTTTACTGTCTGGACAATCGGAGCGTACGCTGAGCAGAGACAACGTATTCATCACGGGCTTTTCAGGGACCGGCAAGACGACGACCGGCCATGAGGTCGCGCGTCTGCTCGGCTGGAAGTTCGTCGACACCGACGACGAGATCGTCGAGTCGACCGGCATGGCCATCGAGGACATCTTCGCCCGGTACGGCGAGGACGAGTTCCGGCGCATCGAGCGTGAGACGCTGGCGTCGGTCGCACAGTCTCAGCGTCAGGTGGTCTCAACCGGCGGCGGCATAATCATGGACCAGCAAAACAGGGCCGTTATGGACCAGTTTGGCGTCGTCGTACTTCTCGAAGCTCGGCCCGAGACGCTTCTCGCACGCCTTGAGCAGCAGGAGGCAGACGAGGGCGACGACCTCGTGGCCAGGCCCATGCTCGATGCCGACGATCTCTCTGAGCGCATCTATTCCTTGAAGGCCCAACGACAGTTCAACTATACTCGCGCCCATTGGACGGTGCACACGGACTTCCTCTCGCCGACACAGGCCGCCGAGGAGGTCATTCGAGGATTCAACATGGTCAGGGCCTCACTCAACAGGGCCGAATCCGCAGCACAGTCAACTTCCCCCTCTCCCTCGACGGGAGAGGGCTGAGAACGATAGGTAGTCAACTACCCCCTCTCCCTCGGGGAGAGGGTTGGGCTGAGAGCCTGCCCCGGACTCGATCCGGGGGTGAAAGGTACGAATACATACCTCTGTCAGTTCCCGGTGGAAGAGGGCAGGGACGAGGGTGAAAGATGAACGATCCTGAACTTGCAGCCGAAGTCCGCACCTCGGCCGGCGACTACCCGCTGTGGGTCGGCTGGCAGATCATCGACGAGGTCGGCGAGCGCATTCGCCGCATCATGGACCCCGGCGTCGCTTACATCATCACCGACGAGGGCGTCTACCAGCAGGCCAGGCGCGCGCAGAACTCTCTCGAAATGTCCGGCATCGCGGCGCACCTTTTTGTCATGCCGTCCGGTGAGCAGAACAAGACTCTCGCAACCGCCCAGCACGTCTACACGTGGCTCGCAGACCTCAAGGCGGAGCGCGGCCACCTGATCCTCGCGGTCGGTGGCGGTGTAGTCGGCGACCTCGCCGGGTTCGTCGCTGCGACCTACCTGCGGGGCCTCCCGCTGGCGCAGGTTCCGACGAGCCTGCTCGCGATGATGGACGCCGCCATCGGCGGCAAGACGGCCGTCGACCTGCCGCAGGGCAAGAACCTCGTCGGCGCGTTCTACCAGCCCAGGTTCGTCCTGGCAGATGTTTCCGTCCTCCAGACCCTGCCCGAGAGGGAGCTGCGTTCCGGCTGGGCCGAGGCTATCAAGCACGGTCTGATAATGGACGACGATCTGCTCTCCACGTTCGAGAGCCAGACCGACGCTATCCAGTCGCTCGAACCCGAGATCGCCACGGACGTGATCAGGCGCAGCATGGCGATCAAGGCCAACGTGGTGTCGCAGGACGAGCGCGAGACGCTCGGCATCCGCGTGCTGCTCAACTATGGCCACACGATCGGCCACGGCATCGAGGCCGCGACCGGCTACGGTCAGTACCTGCATGGCGAGGCCGTCAGCATCGGCATGATGGGAGCGGCCAGGATCGGCAACGGCGTGGGCCTCATGTCCGACGCCGAAGTTGATCGACAGCAGTCGATACTTTCGGCCTACGGCCTGCCCCTCGATGCACCCAGTGTTGATCCTGTCAGCGTGCTGGAGGCGATGCGATCCGACAAGAAGGTCGCGAGCGGCAGCATCAGGTGGGTGCTGCTCGACGGCATCGGCAACGCGACCACCCGTAACGACGTACCTAATGAGCTGGTGGAAGACGTCCTAAGCGGCCTGATGAGCTGACTTGAACGTCAGGAGGCCCGTTGGAGGAGTATCTTAGCTGGCTGATAATCGCCCTCGTGGGCGTCGGCGCAGGGACGTATGGAGTTCTGGTCGGCGCCGGCGGCGGTTTCATCCTCAGTCCGGTCCTGCTGCTCATGGCGGTCTCGGACCCGAAGGATGTCCCCGGCACCGTCCTTGCCGCGATAGCGATCAACGGCGCATTTGTGGCGTGGACTTACCGCAAGGTCGGAATCGTAGACTATCGAAGCGGACTGCTCTTCGCAGCCGCAGCCGTACCAGGCGCGGTGATCGGGGCGCTCGGCGTGAAATTCGTCTCGTCAGACATGCTCAGAGTCGCGTTCGGCGTGCTGCTTGTTCTGCTGGGGATCCAGCTTGCGGTCCGCCCATGGCTGCTCCGGCTCTTTCGGTCGGAGAACCCGCGTCGCAGGTTCAATGCCACCGTCCGCAGCAGGCACATCCGCACTAGCGACGGCCAGGAATACAGGTACGAGTTCAACGAGGCTTTCGCCACTGCGTTCAACGTGGTCCTGGGGTTCATATCCAGCTTCTTCGGCATCGGCGGTGGGTTCCTGAGGACGCCCATCCTCGTGCTTGCGTTCAGCTTTCCGGTAAGGGTCGCCGCTGCGTCCTCGGTATTCGCTCTGGCGATCTACGGCACTGTCGGGGCCATAACGCACGCATCGCTGGGGCACATAGACCTTCAGATGCTCGTGCTCTCAGGCGTCGGCCTTGTAATCGGCGGACAGATCGGAGCCAGGATCTCGGGCCGCGTTCGTGGCGTGTGGGTGCTTGGAATGCTGATCCTGGTCGTGCTGGTACTTGGAATCCGCCTGATCTGGGAAGGCGTGGCCTGACGCTCGGACCACTTAATTGCTGCTGGGCATGCTGGTTAACCAAACATCTTCCCCCTCTCCCTCAGGGAGAGGGCTGGGGTGAGGGTGAAGACCTTGAATACCTACCTTGGGGTTATCTTCCCCTCAGCATCAGCCGACAGCAGCGCCTCGTAGGAGTAGCCTCTGCGTCTGAGTTCGTCGCTCCCTCCCTCGTTGCGGTCGAGGATCGACAGCACCTTCACGACCTTGTATCCAGCAGCTTCGACGGCGTCTATCGCGTGGAACAGGTTGGAGCCGGTGGTGCATGTGTCGTCGACGACAGCGACAGGCGTGCCTTCTCCGAATCCGGCCGTCGGCCCTTCGATGGCGCGTTGTCCACCGTAGTCCTTGGACTCCTTGCGGACGATCAGCCCGGGCGTCGGCTGCCCTTCGAGGTGACTCACGACCGATACCGCGGCGACTATGGGATCGGCTCCCAGCGTTGGACCAGCGACCGCCTGCGCTCCGGACTCCCTGATGATAGGCAGGAACGCCTTCGCGACCGCGTAGCTGCCTTCAGGGTCGAGCGACAGGATGCGTCCGTCAAAGTAGTACGAGCTAGTCCCGCCCGCAGACAGCCTGAACTCACCAAACGCGAGCGCGCCCCTATCGATAGCAATGTCCATGATTTCCTGAGCTTGAGAGTCAGTCATGTCACCCCCGTAGTCAGATTGGAGTCACGACAGCAGCTGGCTGAAGTGCTATGTGACTTGGCCTCTCTGGTCTTGGGCCAACTCACGGGCCCGCCGCTCTGTTAGAGCCTGTTGAATGCGTAGCAATCCCACGACAATACCTACAGCCATGCTGATGATCGTGAGGTACTTGATGACTCGGTCTAGCACTTCTGTCCTCCCTTTGAAAATAGCACTATAGAAAACAATTGTTCTCCATTATAGTCGGGCTTGGTGGGTCAATTACAGGGGAGATTGCACTGCCTAATTTGTGATTGCTGCGAGAGCAGACTTTTACGCAATCGTCATACCGGCGAAAGCCGGTATCCAGAGGGAAGACCTCCTCGCAGACGATGATTTGACACCACTGGCTCTGACACAAGGGGTTGATGTAGGTTGTCCAGTAGAGCATTGAAGGAACTGTCGTTCGAGCGTCAACTACCTTGGAGACTGCGCACCGCCTCCTCGCGGTACTCGAATAGCAACTCGTCGATTTCTCCGGTCAGATAGTATCTAAGCCACTCCGACGCAAACCATAGTGCACTGTCGGTCAGCGCATATTGGGTGGGTTGGAGTTGTAGCTCTTCAATTGTCTGAAGACGATCAATTCGAGCGAATCCTTCTCGAAGAGACCGATACTCCGGGAGATAGAGCCACCACGGATACTCCTGCGCTCGTATCCTATTGCGGAACTCCTGAGAGTCATTCCGCTGAAAGCTGTACATCGGAAGACACACCAGGCCACGCTCGGAAAGTCTTCCGCCGCCACCTTGCCAGTATTGATTTCTTTCCGACATGACCACAACTGGACGTAACTTAGCCTTATTGACGAGCAAAACTTCGTCGCTCTGCAATCTCAGTTCATGAATAGGGGGATGGTCGAATAGTGAGAGGTCGTTCGGCTCGTGAGTCGCCAGGGAATATTGGTTGAGCCGTTCATCGCGGGGATTGTATGAGCTAAGGTCAACGGTTTGGAACTGGGTCGACAGATACCTTACTGGCCCCCAACAGATCTGGCCACGATTGAGTTGCCTTGCCTCGGCGCGAGTGACAGAGTGGTAGAAATCACCTACGAGTTCAACCACTGACCTCGCCGTCCCGATTGTCTCTGAGGTGTTCCTTCACTTCATCACGTATCTCTACAGACCCAGCCGCGACACCAGCGGTCTCTTCCGACCTCATTCGTGCAAGTGCAGCTTGGTAAACACTGTCGAATCTAGGAGCGGGATGTAAGGGGCGTTGAACGCGCTTGGATCTTGCCTCTTGGAACCGGGATCTAAACTCATCGAGACGATCCTGTGGCATCAAGTCTTCGTGGGAGGCCGCTCTAGCAGGGTGGCGGCGCTGGATTGTCGAGAAGTCCAGCACGTCACCTCTCTCGGCATGTTCCATCGGCTCTGTGTAGAAGTACACGTGATTGAGTAAGGGATTAAGTTCCACCTCGCCCCAGTCCCGAATAACTGTATTCACGATTCGGAGTTCTCTCGACGATGGCAGGTGTTCGCTAAGTCTGGGACGATGTTCGCGGTTCGGCCGGAAGACAATGGCCTTGTGTCCTTGGCCAGTCCGTACCGCATCTTGGGGAAAGTCCAGTGCCATCTCTCTAAGGACATCGTCAATCTCGAATGCGTACGGCCCGTAGTGGTACAGGCGCCACTCCAGTCCTGAAATCGTAGTATGCCGGATGCGATAGTTTTCCACATCCATCAGGTAGAGCAACTTGACCATCTTGGTCTTGCCAAGACCTACACCCATGTCAGTGAGCTTCATGACCACGTGGGCGATGAGGTGGCGCAGAAGGTGATTGTTCATAAGGAATGACTCTTCTAGCCGATATTCGTAATCAGTATGTTCAGACTGTTCTCAGTCTTTGTATGTTAAACGATTTCGCCGTAACGAAGTCACATGGCAAAGTTTGCAGCCATCGTGCGTGTCATTCAAATATAATCAGCGCCGACTGACTGATTACAGACTCACGGAGAACCAAATGCCTGAAAAGAAGAACGTACTCATAACCGGGGCGGCGGGGCTGATTGGCGGCCTGCTCCAGGACGGACTTAAGGGCTCGCACAACGTGACCGGCGTAGACATCAGGCCGGTCGACGGCTTCACCAGTCTGGTGGCTGACACTTCAGACCTCGACGCCGTGCTGCCTGCCTACGAGGGTGTGGACACCGTTGTCGACCTCGCCAGCGTGCCCGACCAGGACAGCCCATGGGATGTCGTCTACGTGAACAACCTGCCCTCGACGTACAACGCGCTGGAGGCCGCGCGACGGGCCGGCGCGAGGCGGGTGGTCTTCGCCAGCTCCAATCACGCGACCGGCAACTACGAGGACGACGAGCCCTACGCCTCCATCGTCGCTGGAAACTACGACGGACTGGACCCGGCCGCCTTCCCCCGCGTGACGGTGGACATGCCGATTCGACCTGATGGGCCATACGGGATAGGCAAGGCGTTCGGAGAGGCGGCGGGTCGGTACTACTCAGACCACTTCGGACTGTCGGTCATCTGCCTGCGAATCGGGACGCTGAACCGCGAGGGCAGGCCGATGGCTCCGAGGCAGTTCGCGACCCTGCTGTCGCACCGCGACCTCGTACAGCTCGTGCGCAGGTGCGTTGACGCGCCGGACTCGGTCAGGTTCGCGATCTTCTACGGCGTCTCCAACAACACCTGGCGCTTCTGGGACATCTCGAACTCACGCGAGCTGATCGGCTACGAGCCCGAGGACAACGCCGAGCAGTGGAGGTGAGGTTGAGCTTCGCCTAGAGAGAGGCTTCCCTATAATCCCTTCTCCCCTGGCGGGAGAAGGTTAGGATGAGGGGGATTGCCCGCCGCGGCGGGTCACCCTCACCTCAGTCCTCTCCCGTCAAGGGAGAGGAGGCTCCAAGGCCCCTATTCGGGAAAACCTACGGCCACTCCACCTTGCCGTCTTCGTAGACTTCGTCGAGGAAGTCGTCGGTAAACGCGCCGCTCACGTCTTGTGAGGAGGGCAGAGCGCCGTACTTGAGCAGCGAGTCGTGGAACTCCTGCCACTGCTCCTCGGTCATCCAGCCGAGGCCGTTGGCGTCGGTTAGAGGCGAGACAGCGTCGGCGAACTCGGCAGCTAGCATGAAGCGCATGTGCTCTCGGTCAGCACCCTCTGCGTACTTGAGCACTATGTCGAGCGTCTCCTCGGTGTTGGCCGCCGCGAACTCCAGCCCCTTCATCGTAGCCTTCAGGAAGCGCTCCACGGTTTCTGGATCGTCGTCGATATGGTCCTGCCGGACGACGTAGGTGAGGCCCAGCGTCGGCACTCCGTAGTCAGCGGCGTCGAACATGTTGACGTCAAAACCGAGACCGCGGATGACGTTCGGCTCGTTGGACTTGAACGCCGCCAGCACGTCGACCTGGCCCTCGGTCAGGACACGTGGGTCGAACCCAACACGCACCTCCTGGATCTGTGAACGGTCGACACCCTCGGCCTCCAGGATCGCCAGGTAGTCGACCGGAATGGTGACCTTGTACCCGAACGTCCTGCCCTCCCAGTCCTTCGGAGTGCTGATGCCCGTATCCGACAGCGCCAGGAACGCCTGCTGACCTCGCTGCCCGAACAGCGCGATCGCCACTATGGGCAGGCCGGGGTCGTCGCGCCGCTGAAGTACGGAGTTGCCATCAAGCGTGGTGACGTCGACCTCCCCTGCCATGAGCAGGTTGAGGTGCTCGCCCGTCGAGTGCTGAATGTCGACGTTCAGCCCCTGTTCCTCGAAGTATCCCTTCTCCTGTGCAACGTATGCAGCGACGAAGGGCAGGTTGGCCTGGGGCCTGAACCCGGCCATGAAGGTAATGGACTCGGGTTCTCTCTCGCCGAATGAGAATGAGCATCCGACGAGGCACAGCGTCATAATGGCAGGAATAATTATGACAACATAAATTGATCTGATGGGCATTTAGGAATGACTCTGAGGAGATTACTAAACGTTATCTATTCCTAGCTCAACATCATGCCAGAACAGAGCCCTCTTTTCCAAGACCGATGTCAGAATCGTGAGCGCGATGCCCATTGCAGATAGCACCACTATGGCCGCGAACAGCGTCGGCATGTCGAGGTTGCTGTGGGCAACAATGATGACGCTGCCGAGTCCGCGGTCTGCGCTGAACCACTCTCCGACCACCGCACCGATGACTGAGAGAGGGACCGCCACCCTGAAGGCGGCGAACAGGTAGGGCGTCGCACTTGGTACTCGCAGGAGCACGAACACCTGCCGTCGTGACGCTCGGATGGACCTCAGGAAGTCCAGAGCGCCGGGGTCGACCGACCTGAATCCGGTCACCCCGTTGACCAGCACCGGGAAGAAGGTGATGAGCGCCGCTATCAGTATCTTCGGGAAAGGCCCGAAGCCGAACCAGATCACGAAGAGCGGCGCGACCGCGACCACCGGCGTCACCTTGACCAGTATGGCCAGTGGGTACAGGCTGCGCTCGATGATGCGTGAGTGGGCCATGAGTGTCGCGCCTGCAAGAGCAACCGCCGTTCCGAGCAGGAACCCGCCGATCGCCTCCACCAACGTCACCATGCCGTGTCCGGCGAAGAACCCCGGGTCCTCGAATAGTCGAGCGAATATCACGGACGGCGCGGGGATGATGTACTCGGGTGTGTTGGAAGCCCTCGTCCAGACCTCCCAGACCACTCCGACGACTATCAGCGCAACTGCGGGCGGCAGCGCATACAGCAGCACGGACGAAGAAGAGAGTGGAGAGGGGAGAGAAGAGAGAGTTCCGGCCACACCCTTCTCATTCCTTGCTCCTCTGCTCTCACTCCTCACTGGGCTTATCCAATGGGAGTTCGCTGGGCAAGCAGGTCATGCAGCCGTGAGGTGTATGCCAGGAAGTCAGGCTCCCGCTCCATCTCGCTCGACCGCGGACGCGGGAGATCAATGTCGATGACCGCCACGATGCGGCCCGGACGTGCCGACATGACCGCGACCCTGTCCGACAGCGCCACCGCTTCGGCGATGCTGTGGGTGACGAACATGACCGTCTTTCTGTCGGCCTCCCATATCCTGAGAAGCTCGTATCGCATGGAGGCCCGCGTGATCTCGTCAAGCGCGCCGAATGGCTCGTCCATCAGGAATAGCGATGCCCTGACGGCAATGGCCCGAGCAAGGGCGGTGCGCTGCTGCATCCCGCCCGATAGCTGGTGAGGGTAGTAGTCGGCGAAGCCATCGAGTCCAACCATATCCAGCAGATCATCGACTTCAGGGTGTCTTGCCAATGTCGGCTCATCAGAGCCTCCTCTCCCTTGACGGGAGAGGATTGAGGTGAGGGTGAAAGAGTTGGAACGACTCCCCCTCATCCTAACCTTCTCCCACCAGAGCCTGCCCCGTACTCGAGACGGGGTGAGAAGGGACTTTGCACGCCGGTCCACGTCCAGCGGCAGCCGAATGTTGGCGGCGACGGTCCGCCACGGCAGCAGTGCCGGCTCCTGGAGCACGTACCCGATCTCCCTGTCCGACTGCGCCTGCTCCGGTGTGCGCCCATCGATTGTGATGACGCCTGAGTCCGGTTCGACGAGACCCGCGATCAGTCGCAGCAGCGTCGACTTGCCGCAGCCGCTCGGACCGAGCAGCGAGATGAACTCGCCGTGTGCGACTTCGAGCGTGACGTCGTCTACGACGTGGATTCGACCGTCGCCGGTGTCGAAGCTCTTGTGAAGCCCACTTGCCTGCAGGTGTGGCTGTGCCGGATGGTCCATTGCGTTCAGTAGTTTATCACCCTGCCGTCCCTGAATTCGGTATCATATCAGCGTTCACTAATAGCCAAGACAGGAGCGAAACGATGTACCTGGTCAGAAGGATTTTCAACACCAAGCCTGGGGAAGCGAGACGGGTTGCGAGCCTGGTCCACAAGCAGGCCCAGATCTACCATGACGCCGGCCATCGCAGCGAGTTCAAGGTGTACTTCAACCCCGGCACCGTGCCCGGCGACGTAAACGTCGTCGTTCTAGAGTGGACCGACGAGGCGCTGATGTCTCCCATGCGTGGAGGCAATGACCTTCCGCAGGCCGCGCTCGAGGTGGGTGCCCAGGTCCGGGAATACACGGAGGGCAGTCGCATCGAGTTCATGGAACTCATGACGCCCGACAAGATGATGGACGTCTAGCTGCTCACGACTCCAGCCACTTTCTGGTCTCCCTGGGCGAGCGGAATCGCAGCACGTGCAGGTGACTGTACTCCGGCTGCTCGAACGCACCCTCGAGCCTGTTGCCGCGCGACCAGTGAGTCTTGAATACCCACAAGAATAGCGAGTCCTTCGTGAAGAAGTGGCCCCAGAGGCTCTCACGGTTGCCGTTCCACAGCTCTGTCCTGCGCACGGCGCGTCCCCATGTGCGCCACCACAGCCGCCAGAACACGACCGGGAACTTGTAGTCGAGCCATACGAGCGCCGTCGCCCTGGGCCAGACGACGTCCCTGGCGACGCTGTAGTTGCCGTCGGCCACCCAGCCGTCGCCGGACAGAGCTTCGTCCAGATGATTCCTGAAGATGTCATTGGGCGTCTCGGTCCAGTTCGGGCCGTGACGGTACGCATCGAACTCGACGTGGGTGACGCCCAGCCTGGACGCCAGCTCTCGCGCGAATGTGGTCTTCCCAGAGCCGGACGTGCCTACCACGACAACCCGCCTGAGGACTCCGAGGTCTTCAGCAAGGCTCGTGGGACGTGCGATAGGCAAAGGTGTGCGCTCCTGCATTGGGCTAACAGGGGTGGGTAGCTTGTAAATCGTCGTTCCGGCGTAAACCGGAACCCAGAGTCAGGGACGAACGACTGATTCGTTTACCTACCCACATTAGCCTGCATCGGGAAGTTCAGGCCTGATATTCTAGCACTGAGACCTACGGAGGTTCTGAACAATGCGCCTGAAGGACAAGGTCGCGCTGATCACCGGAGCGGGGTCGGGAATAGGCCGCGAGACCGCCATCCTGTTCGCCGAGGAGGGCGCTGCCGTGGTCGCTGCCGACCTGACAGGCGCCAGCGCCCAGGCGACGGTCGATACGATCACGTCTGCGGGAGGCCGCGCTATCGCGCTTGCCGGCGACGTGACGGCCTCCTCTGACGCCGAGAAGATGGTCGCAAGCGCCGTCGAGAGCTTTGGAAAGCTCGACCTGCTGGTCAACAGCGCAGGCCTCACGTCGCGTCACGCATCCCTGGAAGGCGCCTCTCCCGAGGAGGCCTGGGAACGTGTAATCGAAGTCAACCTCAAAGGCACCTACATGGTCAGCTGGTACGCCGTCCCTGCGATGGAGAGCGCCGGAGGCGGCTCGATCATCAACCTGGCGTCCACAATGGGCCTCGTGGGCTACCCGGTCGGAATCGGCGGAGGCTTCAATCCATATCCACCGTCCAAGGGCGGCGTGGTCCAGTTCACCAAGACCCTCGCCGTGGACAGCGCGCGAAAGAACATCCGCGTGAACTGTCTCTGTCCAGGCTTCATCGAGACCAATCTCACTAGCGGCCTTACCTCAGACCCGGAGATGCTCGAGAGGCTCAACTCGCTCCACCCAATGGGCCGACTCGGCCAGCCGCGCGAGGTCGCCAACGTCGCGCTGTACCTAGCCTCGGACGACTCCCGCCACGTCACCGGCATCGCCCTAACCGTCGACGGCGGCTACACGGCGTGGTAGCGATTCCTCAACCTTGATGGTCTGACAAGGGTAGGTATTCACAAACCGTCATTCCCGCGAAAGCGGGAATCCAGGGGGCGGGGTGCCCCTCGACAAGCTCAGGACGAACGAGAGCCTGCAAGATGACCAAGAATTGAGAGGCCCTGGAGGGTTTACCTCAAGCGTGTGGATGCCGGCAGATGTCTGAACTGTGATTCGTCAGATTGCTGTGATGGCCTTGATCCCGTTGCCTGGGAGAGTGTGCTGCGAGGTCAGTAGTGGAAGTCGTTGGGGTCGAAGTCCAGTGGTGGTGGATTGCCGTGGACTTCACACTCACGATCCGGGCAGTCTTTGTATGACTCGGCATATGCTGGGTTCGCAGCTGCTTCATATGGGTCGAAGTTGTCGTCGTAGCACGCTTCGAAGTACCAGAGCCGCTTCTCGTAGAGCGGGTCGTCTTCGGAATCTATGTAGATCGAAGCGATGTCGATAGCTTCGGGCTGGGCCTGCGGCTCAGCCTTGTCCAGCACGGCCGTCTGAGCAGCAGGTCTGTCGTCGACCGCGGCTTGGAAGTGGTCATTTTTGGGAGTCATCTGGTTCTTCCGAGTCGAGCGCCGGGGAGTCGCTGGTTTTGATGTACGAGGCAACGACTTGCCTGGGCTCTTGCCGAACGCTCTGCTGAGAAGCTCCCTGGCTGCCGAGACGCGGTGTCCAACACGGGTTCCTTCGTACTTGCCCTCCATCACATCGATCAGGAACATGCAGATGACACGGCCGTTATCGGTCCTCGCCTTGATGAGTGTTCTGAGTCCCTCATCTATCTCCAGCCAGATCTTGCGGCCGTTAGTCTCTTCCGACTTATCGGGAGTGTTGTCGGCAATGAAGTCGGGAGCGTTCTCGTGTCCATAGATGGTGAGCAGTCTGGCTGCGGTGAGCTGTTGGCTCAGGGTGCAGCCTTCGATGTCGCCATTCATGACGCCGATAAGGAAGCGGACGATGTTGCGTCCGTCGTCTGTGTTGTCTCGGATGTAGGTGGCTATGGACACGGGTAGGTCGTTGCAATACAGAATAGATGTTCTATTAGTGAGTATAGGGGAGGTGGGGAGTGGGGTCAAGTACCAAGTGCGAAGGCTGCGTTACGTGAATTAGGGTCAGGCTCAACGGTGTATAAGCGAAGCCGCAATGGCTGATCCATAAGAGGCATGCCGCTGCATTGCACCTGCAACACAGAAGTGTCGAATCCAGATGTCCCACGCAAGATTAGGTTCTAGGCAATCTCGTCCTCGTCTGGTGGATCTTCAAACGACTCATTTGCAACGTTCCACCATGCCAACTCCCAGGAGTCTGCGTCGGCGGACGGCTCGGTGGCTAACGCTGGGATCCAACGGCGAAGCTCCGGCTGACCAGGAGGGGTGTTGGCTTTAACCTGGTACCTCAATGCCCCATCCATCATCGTGACTTGGATGATCTCGACGTCTTCCGCCAGAAAACCACTCTCCCGGTAACATACTAGCGACCCAGGCTTGAAAACCTGCTCGTAACCCGATGGAGGGTTGACGAGGTCAGCACTAAATGGACTAGCTGGAGCGTACTGTGAAATTCTTGCTCTAACTTTGTCCACGACATCCTCCAAGTTGATCGCACCCTCGGGCGGATCTGTCTTGGCCGCCTTCTTCAGTCGATCGAGGATATCGTCAAAATTGAGATACAAACCCTCTGTGAATCTCAAACTGCCGTAAGTCTGATCAAAGATAGTCACTAGCAGGCTGCGGAAGAACGGGTATCAGCGCGGCGTAGAGAGCGCGATGGCCGCATAAGACCCTTCATTTCGGTGATTTTCGAACTGAGACACTCTCATTTGCCGCCCTCAGAGCCCCGATCGGGGTCTGAGTGGCGCACCTCGACCACGGAACACTAGCTGAAGACAGGCACCTCGGCCTCTTGCTCGGCTATCAACCTCGACATTCTCACCAGGTTGTACGCCGTCGCAACCAACTCACCACACAGTCCGGTCCGCTCCAACCCAATGTACCGACTCCTGCGGAACCCTCCAACGGTCTTCATCCACCCGAAGATCGACTCCACCCGCTTTCGCACCTTCTGACTAGCTCTGTATGACTCATGTCGTGTGGTCCTCCCGTCAATCGCCGACCACCTTCGCTTCTGGGCCACATGCGGTGTGATGTTGAGTTCCCTGCACTCGGTGACGAAGTCCTTCGTATCGTAACCCCTGTCAGCTCCCACACTCAGTTGCCGACTCCCGGGGATCATCGTCAACATCTCCAGCGCGGCATCCCTCTCAGCCTTCCCGTTCGCTTCAGTCAACCTGAAGTCGCTCACCAACCCATGCCGATTGTCCATCAGCGCATGGGCCATGAAGACTAACTTCGCCTCCTTGCCCGGACCCTTCCTCATCAGTCTTGCATCAGGATCGGTCGTGCTCCTGTGGGTAGCATTGGTCAGCTTCGCTCCCCGAAAGTCCTCCGTCTGCACTCCTGCATCGCCCATGGAGTCATCGTCGTCATCACGACGCCTGAAGCTCTTTATGCTTGCAGCAGCCTCTATCAGCGTCCCATCCACACTGAAGTGCTCATCTGACATCAGTCCACGACGGTCTGCCTCGTACGCCACCTCCTCGAACAGCTTCCTTCCCACCTTGTGACGAAGTAGTCTTCTGCGGTTCTTGGTGAACACAGTCGCATCGAAGCTCGGCTCCATCAGGTCCATGTCCAGGAACCAACGATAGAGCAGGTTGTAGTCGAGTTCTTGGCAGAACGCTCTCTCACTCCTGATCGAGTACAGCGAGATCAGCAACAGAGACTTCAGCAGACGCTCGGGAGGCACCGATGCACGACCGATCTTCGAGTACATACTGTCGAAGTCGCCTGACATGTGCTCGAGGACGCCGTCAGCGACTCCCTTGATGATCCTGAGTGGATGGTCCGGTGGGACGCGCTCGTCGAGGTTGACGAATGCGAGCATGGTGGACTGGGGATTGCGGCGGCCTCTCATGGAGTGTTCTCCTGGGCGATTGGACTGGTGAGTCCATTGTATCCCGCCAACCTGGAGAACGAGGCTTCAGCAAGCCTTTTTCAGCAGCCTGCTAATGGATCGGAGTTTTCGTGTAGTTTGATTTGGAAGTTTCGCTCGCCAACATTTCTCAGTGGGTAACCATAGTGGGGGATGTCACCGCCTAACTGAGCGACTGCGTCGTATTCCCTAGGCCGATTGCCCTCTGGTCTAGCAGCTTGATAAGAGTCGGTAAAGCCATTGGGCCAATCCATGTAGGAGGGAATTCGTGCGGGAGCCGCCAGAGATTCTCGCTCATCCGCTAGGCATCTGCCATGAGCGAACTGCATGAACCGATTGTCAAGATACAGATAGGAAGGCTCGACTGACATTTCATGGTATTCCTTGAGAGTCGTACCATACTGGTGGAATTCGTTTGGGGATCCCACAACTACAAATGCCCCTGGTCCGTTCCTACCCACTCGGCCCAGTCTCTGTCGATAAGCTTTTCTAGTCGTGGGTATGCCCACGTTGAACCCTACTGTGAGGGATGGGAAGTCTATTCCAAGCTCTAGCGCGGAGGTTGATACTACACCTTTGATGACACCTGATCGCAGGTCGGATTCAATCTTGCGACGCTCTTGGGGTGTGTAGCCAGCTCGATAGGGGCTTACTGCAGGATCGTCTAAGAGATCTGCCATAGCTCTGTCAGTTGCCATGGCAAGGGTTTCAACCCCCTTTCTGGAATCTACGAAAGTTATGAATGTGCCATCTTGTTCATTGGCGATCGCCCGCTGCTGCAATTCACGAGCAATTTCAAGCTCTCCACCCTCTGGACAGGCAACATGAGCAACAATGCGTTCATGTCGTTGGGCGCCATCGGACGTGTGATCTACCACTGTGAATTCGGAGCCGGTTAGTCGTCTCAGATGATCACCAGGATTTGCAATTGTCGCCGTAGCTGCTACCAATTGAACGGGTTGGTCATTGTCAGTAGCACCTATTATGTGATCACGCGCCGCTAGCAACCTGCGAATCAAAAAGGCGAAGTTGCTGCCGAACACCCCTTCTAAAGTGTGAGCTTCGTCCATTACCAGCGTTGAGATTGCACCGACCGTAGTTCTGATGAGCGGCATAGCTAGGCGTGACATGAGCCATGCTTGGCAGACATCAGGTGTCATAACGATGATCCGCGCTTGCTCAAGAATCTCTTCGCGCTTTTGGAAGGGCCTTACCGTGCCGTCAATACGTCCAACGATGTTGGGGTCCATCCCCATCGTGCGGGCCATGCCTCTCCATCCTCGTAGCTGATCCTCAATCAATGCCCTTAGCGGGTAAAAGACAAGAACACGACTCTCTGGATTGAGCAAGATCTTGTGCAAAGCGAGTGCACGGAAAACAAGGCTCTTCCCGGACGCAGTTCCGGTAGAAACTACAACATTCTCGCCATTCCCTAAGTGCTGTAGCGCTTCACCTTGATGGGTCCACACTCCTGAAGGGAACTGGCTCTCTAGGTATTCTCCAACCGGAGACTCAAAGAGGAACTGCGGTACTTCAGAATACCTCGCTGGCTGGCCTTGGATCTCGAAAGACTCAACGACTGAGAACTCGTTTCCGTTAAGAATGTCATATATCGTTCGGTACAACTCGAGCGCTCCTATAAACAGCAGATATATGTAGGGTCAAAAGAGGCACTCCAGATTCAATACGATGTAAGGAGTTCAGAGGGCAGACGTTCTGCCCCTTGAATTGGCCGACGTGAGTACCAGTGTGCGACAGCCTTGGATTGAAGGAACCTTCTGTGGTATCTGCCTGCCCCTGCCGAAAACATGACGCTGTAAAGTAGCACACGTTGTCCTAGGCTGCCAAATCCTCAAGACGATCCTAAGAAGTGTGAAGATTGGGTAAGGTCTAGCGAATAGCCATCGAAAGGGACGAAGCGCAACTTGCTAACCGCAAGTTCAGGCTTATGCGATTAACTCCCGAGTAGATTGTCCGCCCTGATGGCTGCTGCCAACTTCACACGTGGAAGATGTACTCTATGTGGCAGGCGAGGAAATCCCTGTTGGATGCGAACTTCTCAGACAGGTAGATTTCCGGCTGGTGGTAGTGCTAAATGGACACCGAGAAGTACTGAACACTGTATTGAGCGTACCTGTTGGATGGAACCCTGGACGGACATGTCCTCTTCAATAAGCTTCCTTCGACAGTCTCAGGACGAACGAATTGTCGGCTTGCCTATCCTTTGGATCTCCCTTGACGGGAGAGGGTTAGAACCTGCCCCGTACTTGATACGGGGGTGAGGGTGAAATTCTCGTCTGTCAAACTGCACAGCCCCTCGCTCACAAGAACGTGACGCGGCTCTTCCACACCTCGTAGGAGATCGACTCCAGCGCCTTCTGGTTTGGCCTGTCAACGGACAGCAGGCGTGACAGGGTCTTCGGCTCCAGGTCCTGCATCAGCCGGCAGCGTTTGACGAAACCGTTGAGCGTACCCCTCTCGCCGCCGAGCATCACGTAGTCGATGTCCCGCAGGTGCGGCTCGAACACGCTGCGCGTCATGCGGCAGGTCGTGTCGTAGAGCTCTCTGACCAGTCGCTCGCGACTGCGCTCGAACCGTCGCTGCGAGCTGCCCCCTTTGCGGTGCCTGTTCTTGACGTACCGAGTGTCCGTCTTGGTCGCGAGCAGCCTGTCGCCGCGCAGCACGGCGATGGCGTATCTCCCAAGCCTGAGCAGCACGATTCCGACAACCGGCTGCGAGTCCAGCACGTCCAGCACAGGCCCCGACTCAACACCCGACGCCCTGACATCGACTGCCAGCGGAAACGGAGGCTGGACCGCCACAGTCCTCTCCGGCGCCAAGAACACCGAGACACCGGTGTCGTTCGATCCTACTTCAGCCAGCGCCTCAGCCGCCCGCGATCTCTCCGGCTCCGATTCCGGCAGTAGGTGGTCGTAGTCACGCGCGCCAAGCGTCTCCGCTGAGACGCAAACCGTCGCGATGCAGCCTTCGACGGCAAGCTCATCCAGCAACCCCCGGACGGCGCGCTTAGACAACTGCCGGGTTGTCGGAGACTTAGATCGTTGGGATAAGGTCGTTTTCGGCACCTCAGATATGTCTTATCGTCTCATGTTACAATACTCATAATGGTGATTCGTAACGATGGCTCACTCGGAGTACGGAACGAATCGTAGCCGGCTCCGACCCTGTGGTCTGTTCGACGGAGGTTCCACGTGAGCGTAGAGGTTGGTGTTTCAATTGGCGATGATCTGTATCTCAAGGTGAAAGAGGCAGCAACAGAAGACGGCGTTACTGTCAGCGTCCTGATCGAACAGGCGTTGATCCGCCACCTCGGAAGTCGTAGCAACGGGGAAGCGAAGAGCTTCGCAGATTCGACTTGGGGGATCATTCCTGCGGATCGTGAAACTGTCGAAGCAGTCCTTAGAGAGCCCAGTAACCTTGACGTTTGAAGACATCGAGAGTGGGGTCACGCTCTATGTGGATGCAAATGTCTTCATTTACAATTTCACTGGACAATCTGACGAATGTCGGCGGCTGATTAATCGCTGTGAGTATCTTGACCTGAGCGGCGTCACAGGTATTCACGTACTCATGGAGGTTGCGCATCGCCTTATGATGCTTGAGGCTGTGACCAAGAATTTGGTGTCCAGCGGCAACGTTCCATCGAAGTTGAGGTCTCATCCAGAACTGATCAGCCAATTGACCGAATCTTCGAACTGGGTTCACATGATCCAGAACTCCAATATCACAGTATTGGAGTCTGGACTTCCCATACTGGAATCGTCTTTACATTGGCGGCAGCGATATGGCCTCCTCGTAAACGACTCTGTCTCGGCTGCGTTGATGGATGAACACGACATCACGACCATCGCCACTAACGACCGCGACTTCGAGCGTGTCGAAGGGCTGTCAGTCCACGTGCCCGGCGACCTCTAGCCTCCGCCGTTCATCCAGAAGTCGTACCGGGTAGCAGCCATCTCGGCCTCGCGCTCTATGTCCTCTTCCAGCAGGTAGCCCTCTGAGACCATCTCCTGAGCGGCGCTTCTGACCTGCTCGACGTAGTCGTCCTTCGACCGGTATCGGTCCTCTATGGACACTCGCGGGTCGCCCGCCGCTTTGCGGTCTGCCTCAGTCTTGGGGAACGGCACTGTCCATCCAGCGAGACCTCCGGTGATGCCGATGACAAGGTCCGGGTTGCCGTTGTCTGGATGCCGCAGGTTCCAGCCCGTGTTCGTTGCGAGAGGCACGCTGACCGACGGCAGGCGGATTCCCCCGACCTCGTTGCCGTCGTCATCGACGTCGGACACGACCGACGGGTACTCATCACCCTGCTCGGCCGGCAGCTTGGTGGTCCGACCCAGATGGGCTTCTTCTCCGTAGTCCAACCGCATGGCGCACGTGACTCTCGGAGGGAAGTCGACGCCCGGAAGTCGCTCGAACGTCTCCCGGAGGGTGTACGACTCCACACCGGTGCCGTCATCGAGACTCGGATGCCGCGAGGCTGGGGCAGGTTCGCCGTCCCGTACCCAGTTGTCGAGGTTGGTCAGCAGCGCACGCTGCAGGGGAGAGTAGTCCACGGCGTTGTACGGAAGCTGTCCCTTGAGGCCATCCATGACCCTGATGCTCTGCGGTGGGAACGTGCCCGACCCGTGCATGGTGCCTGCGAAGTGGTAGCGGCGGACGTTCTCTGACTCCTCGGCGTCTCGCATGTTCTCGAAGTCGGTGTGGATCAGCCCGGCGTCACCGCGCCAGTACTCGGCCGACGTGTTGGTGAACATGATCTTCGGAACGTTGCCGCTGTCCTCCATCCGCGTGAGCAGCGAACCCGAGTTGCCGGTCACAGGGTCGTTGAGCTCGGTGTCAGCGAACGGGAACAGCTCGGGGATGATGTAGCAGACGTCCTTGGACGGCTGGCCGAAGCGCAGATTGAACTCGCCGCGCATACCCCCCGCGACGTGCGGGACGATGCCGTCGAGTGCCATCCGGCCCTGCTCGTCGTTGTTCATGCCGTAGTAGATGTACGTGCGCAGGAATCGGCCGCTCTGCGACGCTCCGAACGCGTGGGCGCGCTCGATAGTTCCGGCGCATGGGTTGCCGTCCTCTTCGCTCTCGTACTTCAGGAACGACACGATGTCGCGCACGGACGCCATGCCGAGACCCACGATCTCGCTTCCGACGCTCGTGTAGATCAGTTGGTAGATGCGACCCGGGTCGAACCCTCCTCTCAGGTAGACGTGGTTGAGGTCAGGCTCTATCTGCTCGTCCTCGACGCGCACGAACTGGAACTGGTCCCTGGGTACTACCTCAGTCGCCACTTCGTTGGGATGGTCCTTGACCAAGAGAGTCGCTCCGGCCTCATTGGGGTCTGCAGGCGGATGCGGGACGTGAGTCCGGTCGGCCAGCAGGAAGACGTTGGTGGTCTCGTTGCACTGGAACTGGTGCAGGATTTTGCCGGTGAGCGGAGTGCCGTCCGGGTTGAGCGCCTGTGGCGCGTTTAGGCCAATCAGGTCCGGGTCGTCGGGAACGTCGTTTTGCCACCCGCACCACACGATGGTGTACCCCTCGCGCATCAGGAACCCGTTGCCAGGCTCGAGAGGAGCGCCCGGGTCCATCGCCCTCGGCGCGCTGTTGAAACCGAGGATGGTCTTGCGGCCCCGGTTCACGACGTCGAATATGATGCTGCCCCGTCCCCGGTCGGGGTCTGCAGGCTGGAGCATCTCGAAGTCGGATGAGAACTGCACCCGGCCTTCGGAGTCACGTGGAGCCATCTCGAGGTCGGTGATGTTCTGGTTGTTGGCGTGGAGCGGATCGACCGCGAAGTGGGCCGTGCCCTTGAGGTGTGTGTACGCTCCGACTTCGCCGAAGGTCTGCCCTCCGGCAAACGGAGTTGCGCTGGTGATTTCGAGTCTGGTTACAGGCAACGGCTTTACCTCTTTCCTGCCCCGTATCAGGGTACGGGGTGACGTTAATCTGCGCCCCCGATTGTAGCACCTTGCTGAGGAACGGGAAGGATGGCCCGCACCGTGATGGTCAGTAGTGGAAGTCGTTGGGGTCGAAGTCGATCTCTGAAGAATCGCCGTGGACCACGCACTCGGGGTCGGTGCAGTCGGTGAATGACTGAAAGTAGTCCTCATCGAAGGCCGCAAGGTGCGGGTCGAAGTCCGGGTGCTCGCACTCGCACATCAGGGCGTAGATCTGGGAGTCCAGGATGGTGTACCAGGGGTCGTTGTTGATGTCGAACGGTACCTGGCGGCGTCTGGCCTCGGCCTCCGGGTCTCGAGGAGTGAGTGGAGGGAAGTCACGAGTGAGAGGGAGCGATTGGTGCTGAGGAGTGAGTGGAGAGGAGTCAGGAGTGAGAGCCTCCCCATCCCCATCCGGATACCGGCCGTTAGCGGTATTACGGTGCAGGGGGTCTTCATTCTGAGGGGTGGATGGAGAGGAGACAGGAGTAAGGGCCTCTCCATCCTCCATTGGATGCTGACCGTTGGTGGTATGAAGGTTTGAGTGTTGAGGTCTGGGCAGTGGTCTGGTTGGGGTCTTACCGAATGCTCTGCCGAGGAGTTCTCTTGCGGCTGACACTCTGTGTCCGAGGGTGGCTTTTTCGAACCGTCCGTGCAGGACGTTTATGAGGAGCCTGCACATGTCCCTGCCGTCGTCGGTCTTGCTCGCGACGAACTTACGGAGTTCCGGGTCTATGGTCTTCCGCCATGTGTCGTCGGGTTCTCTGTCGGGAGTGTTGTCGGCGATGAAGCCGGGAGCGTCGTCGTGGCCGTAGATGATGAGCAGCCGTGCTGCGGTGAGCCGGAGGCTGATGGAGCAGCCGTCGATGCGGTCGTTCAAGACGTCGATGAGGACGCTGGCGATGTCGGTGCCGTCGTTGGTGTTGTCTCTGATGAATTGGGCTAGTGACATGGGTGGTGCTTCTGTGCATAGAATATATGTTCTGATAGTGATGGTAGTGGGCATGGGATGGCTGTGTCAAGAGGGTTGTCTGAGCGGGATGCCAGGTCAGTTTTGTAGGCGGCTCTTTCGGCCACCGTCTTTCGACAAGCTCAGGACGAACGGTTGTGACCGTCAGAACTGAATTGTCGATACACTAGGAAATGATGGGAGAGGCGATGGAAATAGATAGCTCTATACTCAAGGCTCTAGCGGACAGCTTTGGTATTGAAGACGACTGCCCTTGTTGCTGCCACTATGAGGAAGAGGTGGAGTGTGTGCGTATTCACGGTGATAGTGGATGCTGCGTTGTTTCGGAGTATGCTGAACTGGACCATTGTTGCTATTGAGTCGGCCAATGAGAATATGGTTTGACCGGCGTCAGGCTTCTCGATGGCGTCTCAGGCAGGCGACGATGATACGGTTCATTTCGGGGAACTGCTCGACTGCGAATCTGTCGACCCAAGCCTCGATCTTGCGCCGGGCGGTGCCGTCGTCCCAGCCTAGTCCATAGTCTCCTGGTTCGAGGATATAGTCCTGTTCCTTATGCAGGTGCATCCAACCGTGGCTGAGGGAGTGTTCGGTGGGTTTGAAGACGGCGGGGTTTTTCCTGATGGCATCGAAGAGGATTTTCCGGATCTCGGCGTCTTTAGGGTCGGTGGGCGAGAGGCATAGATCGAGGTAGGGCCTGTCACGGTCCTCACCGTCGAACCGAAGTTGGAAGAGGAGAAGCGCGTCGGAATGGGGCATCCAGCCCGTCCCGGTCCTGCTGCTGGGAAATTTGTCCCAGTTGGCGGCGCGAAAGCGGATGCGCCAGGCATCTTCATGTTCCAGTTTCCAGAAGTGGTGCTTGGCGACGGCCTCCCTTAGCATCGGCTTGGTCTCGTCTTTCCAGTCAGGCTTGTTGGCGACGATGCGTTCGATTGCTTCACGGTGTTCGAGGTAGATGCGGCGCGCCTGTTGATCGAGGTCGGTATCGGGCATGAAGTTTCTCCTGAT
The DNA here is from genome assembly GCA_965116415.1 of Dehalococcoidia bacterium. Taxonomy (GTDB): domain Bacteria; phylum Chloroflexota; class Dehalococcoidia; order Lucifugimonadales; family UBA1123; genus VXRN01. The sequence continues at coordinate 1,808,003 of OZ220693.1, read as the reverse complement.
GGTCGTCGCGTATATCTGAAGCAGGGCGTTCGCGTCGGGGTCCGCGACGCCAATCTCCAGGATTTCTTGGATGGCGCTGTGTGCGGCGGAGTAGCTGGCGGGCTGCCAATACTTTCGGTCGCGTTCTAGGTCGGGCGGATTGCCGTCGGGGGAGAGGAAGACGTGGTGTCTGTCGAAGTTGGGATAGCCGTCGGCCAGAGCGCGGCGGTAACGGGTGAGCTGGTCGCTGTGCTCCGAGGAACGGGTCTTGTTCTCGATGGCGATGAGATTATGGCAGTCCTGATTCAGGATCAGGATGTCCAGGTAGCCCACCTTTCCTTCGACGACGTTCTTCCACTCCCTGTAGACTTGGGCGGCGCTCCAATCCGCGTCTAGCAACCCTTGTGGAGCGTTCGTGGCTTCGAGCAGGGCGGCGATGAAGCGCTCGGCTTGCCGGTGGTGAGCCGATGGGTCCAGAAGCCAGCCGATGATCCTGGAGTGGAATTCCTCGTATTCCCACCTGCGAGGAGCGATAAGATCAATGGCGTCTAACTGCTCGCGCTCTTTGGCGATGGCACGGCCGAGTTTGGTAAGGGAATCCAGAAGGTTCTCTGAATGGACAGCCAAGCGCAATGCCTCGCGCTCGTCAGCCAGCAATGCTTCCATCCGAGCTATTGCAGGCAGCGCTCGACCCAACAGTTGGTCGTCAGGGTCGGTTTCGGTATCTTGGAAGGTCATGTCGGCCGTCCGGGTTATCGTTCTCCACGTTGCTTGTCAATGGCTAGGATAATTCTCGATGTTGTACCAGTTTGGTAGGTGGAATACTTCACCCTAACCCTCTCCCTGAGGGAGCTTACAGGGGTAGGTATTCGAGGTTTTCACCCTCACCCCAACCCTCTCCCTGAGGGAGAGGGGGTCTGTTGGCTGCCACTCATGTTTGTCTATATGCACTTACCTATCCTGAGGGAGAGGGAGTTTTCGATACCTCGCTTGCCCAATTAGATGCGATTGCCCTGGAGGGAACGCAGAGAGATGTTTAGGATTCTTTGCGGTGCGCATCCACAAAATCCCAGTCCAAGTCCAGACCCAGGCCCGGCCTGTCTGACATCTCTATCACGCCGTTGTTGATCTCCATCCTCGGGCTGTAGAGCTTCGACCAGATCTCGTATGGCTCCACGTCCGGGCAGGCGGGGATGATGAGTCCGTTGGGGACCGCTGCGACCAGGTGGCTGCTCAGGTCCGGGTACTGCGCGCCGTGCGGCGCGATAGGGATATGGTGAGCGTGAGCCAGCGCGGCGAACCGCAGCAGGCCCGTGTAGCCGCCGCCGATGATGATGTCCGTCTGCAGTAGCTGGAGGCCGCCCTCGGTGATGAGCCGACGCGCGCCGCCGAGAGTGCCGTCGCCCTCGCCGCCCGCGACCATCGCGCTCGTGGCCTCTCGGACCATGCTGTAGAAGCGCGGCTCGTCGTCCCCGCGTACCGGCTCCTCGATCCAGTAGAGCTTGTACGGCTCGAACTTCCGCACCATCTCCGCCGCGACCGTGCCGTGCCACATCCGGTGAGCGTCGAGCATGACGCGCACGTCCGGCCCGACAGCCTCACGCGCAAGCCTGACCTTCTTCAGCGCGGCATCGTCGTCGTAGCCGCTCAGGTGGAACTTGACGTGCGAGTAGCCCTCGTCCGCGTGCTTCTTGACGAGTCCAGCGACGGTTTCCGGGTCCTCGTCGACATACCCGATGCCGTCTGCGTACACCTCGACGCGGTCCGTGTAGCCGCCCAGCAGCCTCCACACGGGCTGACCGGAGGCCTTGCCGACGATGTCCCACAGCGCGATGTCGAGCGAGCCGATCGACGTCATGGCGGCGCGGTCTGGCCCGCGGAACCTCCACGCGTGGTCGTACATCTTCTGCCACAGCATCGCGGTCCGGCGCGGGTCCTGCCCGATGAGCAGCGGCGCGAGCTCGTTCCTGACGATGGCCGGGTCGCCGCCCCTGCCGAGTCCGCTGATGCCCTCGTCTGTGTGAACGAGCATCAGCGGCCACTCCCGCGTGACCCCCTCCTCAGGAGGCCCCCAGTTGTGCTCCAGAACGATTACTTCGACGTCCGTGATCTTCATTTGGCATGTCTCCGAGGCCTCTGGGTTCCGGCCTACGCCGGAACGACGGTTGGGCAGGCAGATCAGGTTACTTCCATAGCGATGTCAGTTAGAACGGCTCTCACTCCTCACTCCTCTCCACTCACTCCTAGAACCGGGTTGACGCTTTGCGGCTGGGCTTCCTACACTTCAGCCAACGATACCACACGGGGAGAAGCAAACATGCGCGTCGCCATAGGAGCAGACCACGGCGGATACGCTCTGAAGGACGAGTTGAAGGGGTTCGTCGAATCCCTCGGTCACGAGGTCGTCGACGTCGGCGCCCACGAGCTCGACCCGGCCGACGACTTCCCCGACTTCACCAAGGCCGTGGCCGAGACCGTCGTCTCGACCGAGGCCCATCGCGGGATCATGATCTGCGGAAGCGGCGTCGGCGCGTCAGTCGCCGCCAACAAGGTCAGGGGCATCCGCGCAAGCGTGTGCCACGACACCTACTCGGCGCACCAGGGTGTCGAGCACGACGACATGAACGTGCTGTGCCTCGGCGCGCGGATAGTCGGGATCGAGGTTGCCAAGGAGCTGGCGACGGCGTTCCTGTCAGCCGAGTTCGACCCCGAGGACCGCTTCCAGAGACGGCTAGACAAGGTGCTCGACATGGAGTCGAACTTTGGGTAGGGACTCGCTGTAAGACGGCTCTGCATAATTTCGTCATTCCGGCGAAAGCCGGAATCCAGGAGGGGTATAGGGGAGGATCAGCGGCTAGCGCATGGGCCGTCTTCACCCTCACCCCAGCCCTCTCCCTGAGGGAGAGGGGGTTATGCAAGTAACTCCCTTTACGGGTGCAGGGCTGTGCCCTGCCTAGCCGTACTCGGCGCCCAGCAGGCAGGCTACAAGAGTCTGGTCTCGCTCAGCGTGCTCGAACGCCTCTGAGATCTGTTCGACGTCATCGTCGGTCTCTACCATGTAGTAGTCGATGCCCCACGCGTTGAGGATCGGCTCGGTGAACACGCCGGCGGAGTCGGTCATCTCGCCGCCCTCGCCCATCCAGCCGCGGTAGCCCACCATCATCACCATCGGTATGCCCAGGTCGATACCCATACCCCGGATCGAGTCGCCGGCCTCGAACATACCCGTGTTCTGAATTAGCACCACCGGCTTCTTGCCGCCTATCCACAGGCCAGCAGCAATGGGCATGGACTCCCCCTCACGGCAGATGGGCACAAGCTGAAGGTCGTCGTCAGCGATGATCTGGTTGTACATGAAGTTGGTCTCTGTGTCCGGCAGCCAGACGACGTGCGAGACCTCGTTCTTCTTGAACTGATCGATGATCGCTGACGGACTGAGGTTGGCTCCTGCCATTTGCATTCTCCGAGGTGTTTTGTGTGTTCTTGCTACCTGTGCCGGGCTAGACGATTATATGAACGCCGTTCGGACTGGTCAATCGAGGAGTGAGTGGAGAGGAGTTAGGAGCGAGAGCCTCCCCCAAACCGCCCCGCTGAATACGGCATCAGAGATTCATGCAATTCTCGTGAAGCTCTCTCCGTCTTCGAACTGTCTCCAGCCGCCGTCCTGGTAAACGGTCACACGGCCAGTACCCAGTGCAGTCCAGCCGTCGGGGCCGCTCAACACACCAGCAGCCCCGTCGACTCCAAGCACAGCCGTCAGGCCGTCAGGCGCTGAACTCAGCTCACCGAGTACCGTATCCGGGTCCGACCTCTCGTGATGGGGCAGGGTGGCGATGCCTGCCGCAACCCCGAGCGTGCGCGTCCACTCTCCCCTGAACCTCATCCAGCTCCCCATGACCATCGCGCCCGCGCTCGAACCCGCGAGTGTCCCGCCGTCATCCAGCCTGTTTTGTATGGCTTCCAGCAGCAGCGAGTCGCGGAGACTGTCGAGCAGGTGAGCAGGGTTGCCGCCCGTCAGGTACACGACGTCCGTTGACTCGGCCTCAGCAGCGGTCCCAGCGTCCATCGCGTCGTCATGATTCAGCACCATGAGAGGGCTGGCATCGGCGCCGAGCGACCTGAAGTGGCGAACGCCGTTGTCCGCCGCGCGGGCCGGGTTCTCAAAGGCTGCCGCTGTCGGGACGATCAGCACGACAGGGTTGGACTTGCCAGTGGCTGCGAGTATCGCCGCGTCCATAGAATCGCATCCCGACCTGAACTCGTCTCCGCCGACCAGCGCCAATCGTCCTTTCACGTTAGTCACCTCAGGGTCTACAGGATGGGCAGGATTCTAACAGAGTGCCAGGGCCGTCGAATTTGAGGCTAACGAGTGCGCATCGTAGAGGCGGTTCGCGAACCGCCCCTACACAGGGTGTGACATCCAATGCAGTGTCCGCTGACAGCCGGCTCGGAACTGCGCTATAGTTTAGTCACACTTCTAATCGGAAGATGCGAGCATGTTCGGCAAGATTGTACAGGTAACCATAGCCGCCGCATTCGCGGCCACCGCAGTCCACGCCTACCGCGAGGGGAAGTCGCACGGACGCTACTACGGCATCCCGTTCGACTTTCGGGTGCCGACGATAGATCGCGTGCGACAGCGGATGTGGAACCCTGACGATCCGCGGGTCATCACCCCCACGGTGTTTGGCGCTGGCTGGTCGATCAATCTCTACCAGGCAGGCTGCGACATGGGATTTATCCAGTCTGACCAACGCAGCGAACTGCCGTAGCTTACTAACGACCGTCGAAGGCCCTGCCCACGAGTCTCGACAGTCTCCCCCGAGCGTCCACGCTCGCTCCGACATAACTCAGCCCGGTGGTGTAGTGGTAGCACAGAGGTCTTTGGAACCTCTAGCCCAGGTTCGAACCCTGGCCGGGCTGCCATCGAACACTTCTACACCGAGACTGTCCAACCCTTCTGGGGCTCTTGCCCTATGGATATGCCATGAATACATATCAGAATGCGTGTGATTGTGACCACAATGCGTCCATTGTAGCGAAAACATTTGTGAGGTAGCATGTGTGTACTTTACGATAATCCCATGTGCGATTCCCACTTAACCTGAGGTGAACTTGTGACCACTGCGGAACGACACCGCGAAATTAGCGACCGGCTCCTGGAGCAGGCCTATGCGGAATTCGAAGGTGGCGACTTGCTTCAGGCGTCGGAGAAGGCTTGGGGAGCTATTGCACACTACGTGAACGCTGTTGCCAAGATGCGCGACTGGCCCCATAGCACACATCGTGATCTGAATCTCAACGCCTCTCGACTGATTCAGTCAACTGACGACGCCTCTGCCCATAGACAGCAGTTGCTGGTAGTCAACGCCCTCCACGCCAACTTCTACCAGGACTTCCTGGATGAGGACTCGGTGCTGGACGGTCTGAACGCCACGGGTAGGTTGCTGGCAGCCCTGAAGGAGATCGCCGACTGACTGGCTGGAGCGCATCCCCTCGCCCTCGCCGCCTCCTGTTGTACCATACTCACCACATTACACAGCGGGGTGGGCCATGATTGTACGAATCTACACCGGCGACGATGGACAGTCGCACTTCGAAGAGGTTGATATGGAGACCGGGCCCCATCCCTGGGGCGAGTTGAGGGACGCCACCGGCGTGATCTTCAACAGGTCGCAGGTCGGATCGTTCAGCGACTGGCACAACGCGCCTCGCAGGCAGTTCGTCATTACGCTGTCCGGCGCGATGGAGGTCGGCATCGCCGACGGGACGCTCCGACAGTTCGGCCCCGGCTCGGTGCTGCTCGCGGACGACCTGACAGGTCAGGGACACACCACACGGACGGTTGGAGACGAGCCGAGGCTGTCTGTATCCGTGCCTATTCCATAGCTTCATCCAGGGCCTTTCATTTATCTGTGATTATGATAGTTTCCGCGTTCGTCCCCGGATCAAGTCCGGGGCAGGCTCTGAGCTTGTCGAAGGGCCGCCCGTTTATGGTTCGACAAGCTCACCACGAACGAACTTCTTGGCATCCATGTGACAATCGAAAGACCCTGTAGCCACATCCCGATGCGATTCCCAATAGGTGTTGCCCGTTGTAGTATAGGCACGTAACCCAAATGTCGGAGGACATCCATGATTACGAGACTCTACACTGGCGACGACGGGCAATCGCACTTCGAGGAACTGGATATGGACATCGGCCCGTATCCGTGGGGCGAGCTGAAGGATGCGACCGGCGTGATGTTCAGACACGACGAGCCTGGCAAGTTCATCGACTGGCACGTCGCGCCGAGACGGCAGTTCATCATCACGCTGTCCGGCGAGGTCGAGATCGGCCTCGGCGACGGTACCCTGCGACGGTTCGGCGCAGGCAACGTGATGCTGGCAGACGACCTGACCGGACAGGGACACACCACCCACGCGGTCAGCGACGTGCCGAGGGTCTCAGTCGCGATTCCGGTCGACTAGGTCTGTCCGATAAGTTCCTTCTCCCCCGGATCAAGTACGGGGCATGCCCTGGTGGGAGAAGGCTAGAGCCCGTCCCGGACTTGATCCGGGAATGAGGGGGATTTGTTCATCTACATTCACCCTCACCTCAGTCCTCTCCCGTCAAGGGAGAGGAGGCAATTTGGTAAACAGGCGGACCCGCCACGGCGGGCAAGAGGAGGACCACTATGGCATCGAACGGGCATCGAACGCACGTTTACGTTGGACTGGCGGGTGAGGGAGAGAACATCGCCGGGGGCGGAATGCTCAGGCGCGCTGAGGGCGACGACGAGTGGGTGAGCATAACGAACGGACTCCCCGACGAGCCGCAGGTCAGGTCGCTGCTTGTGCATCCTGACGACCCGGCAGTCGTCTACGCCGGAACACAGCATGGCGTCTACCGCAGCGGCGACCGCGGCGACCACTGGGAAGCTCTGCAGTCGCCCGGCGACGGCATGGACGTCTGGTCGCTCGCGTTCCACCCGAACGATCACAATGTCATCTACGCTGGGTACGAGCCGTGCTCGATCTCCAGGACCGAGGACGGAGGCGAGTCCTGGACGCAGATGAACACCGATCGCATCAAGTACCCAAACGTCACGACCTACATGCCGCCGCTGGCGAAGCGCGTCATCGGCATTGCCGCCGACCCGTCCGACCCGTCGGACATGTACGCATCCGTCGAGGTTGGCGGACTGCTGGCCAGCAGAGACGGGGGCGATAGCTGGGACTCGATCACCGACGGCCTCTACACTGAGAACCACACCGTCGACCTGCACGGCGTACAGGTCAGCTTGGCCGCTCCGGGCACCGTGTTCATCATCGCCCAGGTGGCGATGTTCAGGAGCCGCAACCGGGGCACCAACTGGGAGCACATACGGTTCGGTGAGATGTTCCCCGGCGGCTCATACTGCCGCGGGCTGATCGTCGCTCCTGACGACCCGAAGACGCTATACCTCGCTGCGGGCGCAGGCGGCGGAGGCGCACCCGCAGGCACCCAGGAAGCTGGCGCTCTGTTCAGAAGCCAGGACATAGGCGAGACCTGGCAGAGACTCGACATCGGCGACACGCCTCCGAGTCGAATGTTCCAGATTGCGATAGACCGCGCCGCGCCGTCGAGCGTGTACTGCGTCACCGGCTACGGCCACTTCTTCGAGAGCTCAGACGGCGGCGAGACCTGGACCGGCTCGCAGCTACCCGGAGAGCTAACCCGCAGTCGCCACGTGTACCCGATGGTCGCGGGATAGGTGAAACCGATGTCTGAAACTCCGCTGCACTACCTGACAATCACTGATCTGGCTGACCGCATCAGATCGGGCGATATCTCGCCCGTCGAGGCGACCCAGTCGCAGCTCGACCGCATAGCCAGCCTCGATGGCCACCTGAAGAGCTACGCCACCGTGATGACGGACCACGCCATCGGCAACGCTCGGCGTGCCGAGCAGGAGATCGCGGACGGCGGCTATCGCGGCCCGCTCCACGGCGTTCCCATAGCGGTGAAGGACCTGTGTTTCACCACCGGGGTCCGCACGATGGGAGGCTCGAAGGTCAACGCCGACCTCGTCCCGTCGTTCGACTCCACCGTCGTGACCCGGCTCGAAGCAGCCGGAGCCGTGCTGCTCGGCAAGCTCAACCTGACCGAGGGCGCGATGGGCGGCTACAACCCCGAGTTCCAGATCCCGCTCAACCCGTGGAACAACGACCGCTGGACTGGATCGTCGTCCAGCGGCTCCGGCGCGGCGACCGCGGCCGGACTGTGCTACGGCTCGCTTGGAAGCGACACCGGCGGCTCGATCCGATTCCCCGCAGCCGCCTGCGGCATCGTCGGGATCAAGCCGACGTGGGGCAGGGTCAGCCGCTACGGAGTGCTGGCTCTCGCCGAGTCGCTCGACCACGTCGGTCCCATGACTCGAAGCACTGCGGATGCGGCAATCATGCTCCAGGCCATCGCGGGCTACGACCCGAACGACCCCACCTCGCTCTCCGATCCCGTCCCGGACTACATGGACGGGATCGCTGACGGCATCGAGGGCGTCAGGATTGGCTACGATCTCAGCCACATTTCCGACGAGGTCGATCCCGAACTGACAGCGGCCGTGCTCAACGGTATAGAGGTCCTGAGCGAGCTGGGCGCGGAGATCGTCGAGATCGAGATGCCCGACGTCGACAGGTATCTCCCAGCGTGGCCCGTGCTGTGCTCAGCCGAGGCCGTCGCGGCCCACCGCGAGAACTACCCCGACCGTCGTGAAGACTACGGTCCGTGGTTCAGGGGATGGCTCGACATGGGCGCGGCCAAGTCCGGCGCCGACTACGCCGAGGCGAACAACATGCGCGACGAGTGCAACGGCCTCGTCAGGGAGGCGTTCAAGGACATCGACCTGATGGCGTGTCCGTCCACTATAGGCCCGGCGTATCCGGTGACCCCCGAGATGCTCTATGGCGAGATGGACGCGCGACGCGGCACCGCCTTCCAGAGGTTCACGGTGCCCTACGACTTCAACGGCGCCCCGACGATCTCAGTCCCCTGCGGCTTCAGCTCCGACGGACTGCCCCTGAGCCTCCAGCTAGTCGGCAAGCACCTGTCCGAGCAGCTCCTCTGCCGCGCCGGCCACGCCTACGAACAAGCCACCGACTGGCACACCCAAATGCCCCCAGAGCCGTAGGGAGGCCCAGCTTCGCAAGACCCCCTCTCCCTTGATGGGAGAGGGCTGGGGTGAGGGTGAAAACCTCGATCAGAAGGCTACGCAGGCCACTGTACACGACCCTTTCGGTAGCTGAAAGGATCGCAGGAAAGAGACCCCTACCTCACGCCCGCCGACCGGCCTCCGTCCACTGTGTAGACACCGCCTGAGCAGAAGCTGCTCTCGTCGCTGGCGAGGAATAGCATGAGATTCGCCACTTCCTCGGGAGTCCCGTACCGTTCCAGCGGGATGCGCGATGCAGCGGCCTGTTTCACTACGTCGGCGGTCACCGCCGAGTCGTCCATGGACGCCACGCGCATGTTCTCTATCGACCGCATCATGCGGGTCTCGATCGGAGCCGGATTGACGGTGTTGGCCCTGATGCCGAACGGCGCCCCCTCCAGCGCGGCGGTGCGCATCAGTCCGATGACCGCGTGCTTGCTGATGCCGTACGCACACATATCGGGAGTCCCGTTAAGGCCGGCGCCTGAGGACGTGATGACGATGCTGCCGCCACCGCCTCGACTCATCACCGGCATCACGTACTTGACCCCCAGCCACGGTCCTCGCACGTTGACCGCCATGACCTGGTCGAACACGTCTATGGAGTAGTCGGTTATCGGGGCCAGCTCTCCCTCGATTCCAGCGTTGGCCAGGAGGATGTCGATGCCGCCCCAGCGCTCCACAGCCGCGTCGATGTACGCCTGGGTCTGGTCGGGTTGGGTCACGTCGGCCGCTGTGTAGCTTGCTCTGTCCTCACCGATCGACTGAGCAACCTCCCGGAGCGCGGCCTCATCGAGATCGACAAGCGCCACTCGCGCCCCCTCGTCCGTAAATAGCCTCGCCGCAGTTCGTCCGATACCGCCAGTGGCCCCGGTAATCACCGCAACCTTGCCCTCAAGACGCGCCATGTTGATTCTCCTTTTCCTTACCCGTCATTCCGGCGGAAGCCGGAATCCAGGGGGTTTGGGTGGTGCCCAGTGGCTCGTGATCAAGCCCTTTTCACCCTCACCCCAACCCTCTCCCTGAGGGAGAGGGGGACTGTTGGCTGTCATCTGTGCTTGTTTGTGCACCCTTACCTACCCCTGTCAGCCCTCAAGGGAGAGGGGGTAAGCCCCTGCTACCCCGCCGTCCTTGGATCCATCGGCACTAGGCCGCTCAGCCCCGCCGCGTCCTCGAACAGCGCCGACGCCCCCAGGAGGTAGCCCTCCTCCTTCCACGGAGCGACGATCTGCAATCCTACAGGCAGCCCCGACTCTGTGAAGCCGCACGGTACCGAGATCGCCGGAGCGCTCGTCAGCGTCAGCGCGAACGTCATGATCAGCCAGCTGATGTAGGTGTCGAACTCCACACCGTTCACCTCGGTGAGGTATCGGATGTCCACGTCGAACGGCGGAGCCAGCACCGTCGGACACGCAAGCAGGTCGTACTCGCCGAAGAACTCCGCGGTGCGATTGATGAGCGCCCCGCGCTCCAGCTTGGCGCGCGCCACGTCGTCCTGCGACAGTCCCAGTCCGTGCTCGACGTTCCAGATCACCTCGGGCTTGAGCTCCGAACGGTGCTCTGCAAGCAGCGTCCTGTAGTTTGCGACGAACGACGCCCCTCTGAGCGTCTGGAATACCCACTCCGCGTCGCCCATGTCGGGGCACGCCTCTTCCACCTCCGCGCCCATGTCCCTGAAGTGGTCCATAGCTCTGCGGCAGATTTCGGCGACCTCCGGGTCGACCGCGGTCAGTCCCAGGTCAGGCGTGAACCCGATGCGGCTTGGCGTCGTCGGGTTGTCCACCCAGTCGACGAATGACCTTTCAGGCGCGGGCAGGCTGAGAGGGTCTTCGCGATACGCGCCGGCCTGCGCGTCCAGCATCAGCGCCGTGTCGCCGACCGTGCGCCCCATCGGCCCTTCGACCGACAGCGTGCCGAACGGCATCGACCTCGGCCCGTGCGCGACCCTGCCCGGCGTCGGGCGCAGGCCGATGACCGAGCAGAAGCTTGCCGGAATCCGCAGGCTGCCTCCGAGGTCGCTTCCCGACGCCAGCCACACCTGACCGGCAGCCAGTGCGGTCGCCGAGCCTCCCGACGAGCCGCCGCAGGTCAGGTCGGTGTTCCACGGGTTGCGTGTCTTGCCGAACACCTCGTTGAACGTATTCGCCCCGGCGGCGAACTCCGGGGTGTTAGACTTCGCCAGCACCACGCCGCCCCTCGACTCCAGGTTGGTGACGAGCAGGTCGGACTTTTCGGGCACGCGGTCTGCGAAGATCGGCGACCCCTGCGTGCACAGCACACCGCCGACGTCCTTCATGTCCTTGATCGCGATGGGCAGCCCGTACAGGTAGCCGCGCGGCGTGTCGCCGGGATCGGGATGTTGCAGCCTTGCGGCGTGCTCTCTCGCCCTGTCGGCGCACATGATCGGGAGCGCGTTGAGGACGCCGTCGGTCTGCTCGATACGTCCGAGCGCGGCGTCTATCAGTTCCGATGTCGAGACCGCCCCGGACCTGAGCTGATCGACCGCCTCTCGAGCCGTGAGTTCATAGAGTTCTGTCATGGCGGATACCTTCGATGAATGATATGCAAGTAGGGGCGGTTCCCGAACCGCCCCTACGGATGTTATCACTACTGTGAAGGTATAGGCAGAACTGGCACTAGGCGGCCCGGTTGTAGGGGTGCCCCTTGTGGGCACCCTGTCTGTGACTACTGGCCTGGGCAGCCACTCGCTGCGGCGAGCCCCTACGCGTTCCCGGCTGACTAGACCGTCTGGCTCTTGGAGTGCAAGCCGGTCGCGCCGCTGGGTCTGGGCGGGTTGACCTCCTCGGTCTGAGGCGTGCCGTCGCCCTCGTAGGTGCGGACCTCGAAGGTGTGTCTACCCTCCTCGAACGGCCAGTCGTACCTCCAGATCACCCAGGTCGCCTCGGAGAGAGGTGTGCGAAGCTCCGCCTCGTGCCACATCCCGTCTTCGTCGACTCGGACCTCAACCTTGGAGATACCCCTGACTCCCGCGTGCGCGATTCCGCCGATCGGTATCAGCTTCTGGTCGCCTTCCTCGACGACCGCGTCAATGGCCACGGTATCGATGACCGCCGTGGCGTGCATCCGCGCGACCTCGTCCCAGTCTCGCACCACCCAGTAGCCGGGCTTGTACTCGTCGACGACCTGGATGTTGGTAATCCACTTCGGCTGCTTCATGCCGTAGCGGTCGGGGAGCCATATCCTCAGCGGGAAACCGTGGTCGAACGGGATCGGGCGCCCGTCCCAGTTGTACGCGAGCATGATCCTGGGGTCTGACGCTATCAGGTCGAGAGCGACGGTCTCGAAGAAGCCGTCCTCACTCTCGATGAACAGGTGGGTCGCGCTTGGCAGCGGCTTCACGTCCGCGAGGATGTCCTGGAGGCTCGCGCCTGTCCAGTAAGTCGTGCTGATGAGGTCTCCGCCCACCCGGTTCGAGATGCAGGCAAGGGTGACGAACTCGTTCTTCGGCTCGTACCTGTCGCGGATGTCATCGAGGGTGAACGACATTGGATTCTCGACGGAGCCGGTGATCGGCAGCGTGTATGTGTCGCCGTCGATTATGCTCGGCTGGGACCTGATGAATATCTTGTAGTGGTCCCTGACCTGGGTGTACTCGGGTCGGGTGCCGAGGGCGGGCTTCACAGGATCGCCTTCGTTGGGAAGCTCGATCATCCCTGCCGCCGCGCTGTCGGCGACCCGCTGCTTCATTGCTTCGAGCTCTGCTTCGAGCCTTCGCTGCTCGTTTCCGGCCATGACGCGCCCGATTCCGGCCCCGGCCACGGTGAGGGTCGCGGTCGCCACTCCCATTCTCACCAGGAACTGGCGCCTGCCCAGCACCTCGACCGACCGCTCTCCGTCCTCGGAGACGATGACCTGCTCCGGCACCACCAGTCGGCGGGCGACCAGCGCTGTCGCAGTTCCCCAGAGCACTGACGCGATCAGCACCCAGATGAAGTTGATGGTCGGGTCCAGGGACGACTGGCCGATGCTGAACGTGATGAGCGCGATCGGTATCCCGATGACGAGGCCGACCAGCGCGCCCAACTGCGTCCGTGCGCCCCAGATGCGCCTCTCCATGAGCGCGAATATGACGATCGCCACAACGACTCCGGCCCCGAGGAAAATCATGACCGCCATGATCTGCTCTGCGGTCTTCGCGAAGTCCTTGACGCTCAGTCCTACGGCCATCAGTGTGTCGACCATCAGGTCGATGCCGAACGTCACCATCGGGCCCGGCAGTATGCGCGCTACCCAGTCGAACGTGTCGAATGGCGGGAACGACAGGTCGATCCACTTGTCGACGAGGTACAGGATGGCTACGAGCGGGGCCGTGAGGAAGACGCCGGTCAATGCGCCAAAACCGATGGTTCGCAGTCTCATTGCACGTAGTCCTTCCCTTCAATAGCACCGCATAAGGATGACGAAGTGGCGGTTCGCCAGCAACCCATCGCAGTCATTCCAAGCCCTCACCGCCATTCAAGGCACCTCACCGTCATTCCCGCGAAAGCGGGAATCCACTAGCCGCGGCGGACCGCCTAGCAGTCCAGGGTCAGGAGGGGCGTTCGTTGCGGATAGACACGTCCACAAACGGCTTTGGGTTACCTGTCCCTTCTTTTACATTTACGGTTACGTAAATTTAGTATAACCGGATGCTGTCTCGTGTGCTGGCCGAATTTCGCACTCAGTCCGCTGTCCACCTCGCGAGCGCGTTCTCGTCGACCTCCAGGCCCAGTCCCGGCCTGTCCGACAGCGTGATCGTCCCGCCCTCAGGGATGATCGGGTCGACGAACAGCTCGGCCACCTGTTCCGACGGCCCCGTGAACTCCTCGGAGAACTCGTGCGGCCTGATTGCGTTGCCCACAGTGCTGTAAGCGTGCAGGCTGGCCAGCGAGTTGGCGCCGATGTTCGGGCTGTGCGGCATGATCACCTTGTTGCGCGCCACGGCTATCTCGTAAACCCGCATGATCTCCGACACGCCGCCAACGTTCAGGATGTCGGGCTGGAGTATGTCGGGGTTGCCGAGGTCTATGAGGTCCCTGAATCGCCACGAAGAGAGCTCCTGCTCTCCGGTCGAGACCGGGACGTCGAGCGCGTCCACCACCTGCCTGAGTCCGGGGAAGTCGTACTGCGGCAGCGGCTCTTCGAAGTGAGCGATCCCGCCGACCTCTTCCATCTTGCGACCCTGCAGGATAGCCGTGGACACCGAGTAGCCGCAGTTGGCGTCGAATCCGAGCGGCACGTCGTCAGGCAGCCACTCGCGGACCGCCTTGAAGATCGCGAAGTCCTTGTCAGGGTCGGCGTCCTGCCTGTAGTCGCGCCAGTCCATGCGAATCTTGAACGCGCGGAAGCCTCGCTCGAATCCCTCCTGCACCTCTTCCAGCATCTCGCCCGGCGACTTCCGCCAGCCGCTGCCCCTGCTCCAGTACAGCGGGATCTCGGTCCGCGCCGCGCCTCCGAGCAGCTTGTGAAGCGGCATTCCCGCCGCCTTGCCCATGATGTCCCAGATGGCGACGTCTATCGACCCGACGATCTGCGACGGCAGTCTTGTGGCGCGCTCACCGTCGCCGAGCATCAGCAGCTCCCATATCCTGCGCGGCTGGAGAGGGTCCATGCCGATGAGCAGCGGCTTGATGACGTCTTCCAGGTACGCGTTGAACACGCCATACCCGCGTGAGCCCTCGGCGATGCCGGTGATGCCCTCGTCCGTAAACACGCGAACGAGCATCCTCCCCGGTCTGCCAACAAACGAAGCCGGCGCATCCGCAGGCGGTGTGAGCAGGTTGATCTGTATGTCGGTAATCTGCATTTACTGGTACCTCTCTGACTTTTCCTACGATCTATTGTGTAAGGGGACGGCAATCCCGGTGCGCCTACCCGTCATTCCCGCGAAAGCGGGAATCTAGAGGTTGGGGGTCTACTCTACCGGCACTATCGGCAGTGTTATATGCGACGGCCGCTCAGCATCATGATAGACCGTCTGATTCGCGACCCTCGTCTCGTCATCCGCGCCGAACTCGTGACCCGTGTTCGGGTTGCGGTCGAACTGCGGGAAGTTGCTGCTCGACACCTCGACGCGGATCCGGTGTCCCTTCAGGAACCGGTTGCTGGTCGACCACAGGTCGATGGTGTACTTGTACACCTCGCCCGGCTCCAGCAGCGTCGGCTCCTCCCATGAGTCTCGGTACCTCGCGCGGATGATCCCCTGCGCGACGTTGTACGCCACTCCTGTCGGCGCAACGTCCACCAGCTTCGCCGTGAAGTCCGTATCAGGCGCGTCCGACGCCGCGTACAGCGTCATGCTCACCGGCCCTGTGACCTCTACGTCCTGATCGAGCGGTGGCGTGGTGTAGACGAGCACGTCCGGTCGCCACTCCACCTGCTGCTGGTCGCGTGGACCCATAGACACCGGCGTCAGCTCCTCGCCGCAGCATGTGCTTCCGCCGACAGTCATCACCGGGTGATTCGGGTCGTACACGAACTCGTCCGGAGGCTCCGCACCCGGCGCCGTCCTGTCGAGAGTCCCGTCGCCGAACATCGAGTTGGCGTTGCCGCCGCTGTGCAGGTAGTGTGGAGAGTACTCCGTACCCGGGATGGGCCAGTCGGACGCCGACTTCCACTCGTTAGCGCCCATGACGAACACCCGGACCGGCGGCTCGTCGGTGACGCCGTTGTCGATGCCCTTGAGCCAGTAGTCGAACCAGCGCAGATGCTCGTTCATCAGGTCGAACTTTACCGCGTCGCCGTAGTCGACGTCGCCGGTGACGGTCTCCGTGCCGCCAGCGCCCAGGCTGTGTATCCAAGGCCCGATGACCACCTTCTGGTTGCTTCTGCCGGGCTCCATGCCCTGCTTCTTCACGCCCATGTAGTTGTTGAGCGTGCCCTGCAGGAACACGTCGAACCAGCCGCCCATGCCGTAGGTCGGCACGTCGATCTCGTGATAGCGCTCCTCGGTCGGCCTCATGCCCTTCCAGTAGTCGTCGTAGCTGGGATGCGCCACCCAGTCCTTCCAGTACCTGTTGTTGCGACCCGCGGCCTCGTCCATCGTGTTCAGCGGCAGGTGCCAGAACAGGTTCGATATGTGGTTGTTCTCAGGGAGCCACAGGTACTGCACCTGGTTGGTGCGAGTGTGCATCTGGATCGCGATCCAGCGCAGGTTGAACGCTAGCTGGAACGCGCCACCGGTGTACGCCCAGTTGTGGTAGAAGTTCGAGTAGCCGACCCTCGGCACCATCGCCTTTAGGTACTGACTGCGCAGCGGAGCGGCCTGCCACTGCACCATCGCGACGTACGAGCCGCCCGCAGTCCCGACGTTTCCGTCGCACCACTCCTGCGAGCCGATCCACTCCTGCGTGTCGTAGCCGTCCTCGGCCTCGTGCCTGAACGGGTACCACTCTCCCGGAGAGTCCCACCGTCCGCGCACGTCCTGGCAGACCGCCGCGTACCCGCGACTGGCGAAGTACATGCAGTCCTTCACCATGCCCTCGTCGTTGTTGTTGTACGGAGTCCGTATCAGTATCGCGGGCGCAGGCCCATCGACGTCGGGAAGGTAGATGTCAGTAGAGAGCCCGACCCCGTCCCGCATCGGCACGTCCACGCCGAGCATCATCTTGACCCCATTGAGAGTCATAGTGCCGTCAGCCATCAACCTCCCTCGCAACGATGAGGCACATTATACAGAGAGGAAGGAGGTTTAACAGCGAGGCGGGTTCACGAAGCAGGGGGTGTCATTTTCGCTATGCGGAAATGATGCTCAGTCCCCTAATTCTCTGGAAGTGTCGACGGTTATTGGTGAGTAGCGTGAGACCGTAATGTAATGCTGTGGAACCAATCAGAAGATCGAAGTCTTCTATTCGAGTGCCAGAGAGCCTAAGGCGGCGGCGTTCCGAGGCAAAAACTCGGCAGATGGGGTCGTTTAGAGGCAGGATCTCTTCGACTCCATCAAGGAAGCTCTGCAACCCCTGTTCAGCTTCCAGTCTGTCCGGAGCGCCCAACATACCGTCGTAAAGTTCAGCCAGGGAAATGTAGCTTAGTCCAATACCTTGGGAAGACAATTCGTCAAAGCGCTGTATCACTTGCTGACGACCGTGCATATAGTCAATGACCCAATCTGTGTCCACCAGATAGTTCATCTTGTCATGAGTGCAATTATGCCCGGGATCCGGCACCTCGGGCTTCGTACAACACTCGCTTCATCTCCTCTCCATCTGTTGCAGACTCCCAGTCGCCAGCAGCTTCGCGGCCTAGATCTTGGTATCGGAGAATCCATTGACCGCCGGGGTGACGTCCGGCGCCAACTTCAAGTGGATCAGGGTGTCCTGCTGCAACCCAGTCCCGAGAGTCGTTTCGCTCCTCCCTTAGCTCAATGAGCACACGAGCGGCTTCCTCTCTGGCGCGAGCCCTGTTAGCGTGCCAGAATTCCACTTGCGGGAAGTCGCTCTCGTCTCTTGACCTACCATCGGGATGCCAGAAGGTCACCATCCACCTGACTGGTTTCATAGTATTCACTCCGTTTCTCCTTCTCTCCACCGTAAGGTACAAGGGTGGAGCTTCCAGAGCCGCTCCTGTATATACTAGCAGTAGGCCCACTTCTAAGTGACAAGCAAGCGTAACCCCTTTGCAACAGAGTAAATGGTTGGGTGCGGTCACCGCCACCGGGATGATATAGCTCAAGTTAACGGGGCCTCCCCATAACGCGGGAGGCCTTGCTGTTTGTGAGGGTTTAGGAAAGGAGACCCACCCATGAACGACTACACTCCCTCAACCTATGGCGACCGCATCGCCGGCGTTTACGACGAGTTCTACGGGCCCGCAAACGTACCTGAGCGCGTCGACGTCCTCGAGGATCTGGCATCCGGTGGCAGGGCGCTCGAGTTGGGAGTTGGCACAGGCACCTACGCACTCCCCCTTGCGGCTCGCGGCGTCGAGGTACACGGTATAGACTCCTCAAGCGCAATGATCGATCAGCTCCGCGCCAAGGATGGCGGCGAGGCCATGCCTACGACCATCGGCGACTTCGCGGACGTAGATGTAGAGGGCGCCTTCTCACTGGTGTTCGTCATCTCAAACACCTTCTACATGCTTACGTCACAGGAGGAACAGGTGAGATGCTTCCAGAACGTCGCATCCCACCTGGACGAGTCAGGCGTCTTCCTGGTCCACGCATTCGTCCCTGACCCGACAATGTATGACCAGGGGCAACACCTGAGCGCCGATCTCCCTGACCTGTCCTCGGTCCGGTTCAACGTGTCCATCCACGACGCCATGAACCAGGTGGTGGACTTCCGACACGTTGACCTGACTGAGCAGGGCGTCCGAATGTATCCCGGCCGCCTCCGCTACGTATGGCCATCCGAGATGGACCTCATGGCGCGACTGGCCGGACTCCGCCTCCGGAAGAGGTGGGCTGACTGGCGACGTTCTCCGTTCTCGTCGCAGAGCCGCTCCCACGTGTCTGTCTACGAAAGGGCGGACTCTACAACCTGACGTGGGCACCCCCGTCCGCCACCTCATCCAGTGACACCGTGTAGGAGCCGGTGTTGCCGACGCTCTGGTACGGGGTCCCGATCTCTACGTAGTACGTGCCGGGCCCTAATTCACACACCACGGACTCCGTTGGGCCGGTCCTCGGATGGTCAGAGTGCATCCACGAGTGAGAGTTCAGCACGCCCCAGATACCTACCCCCGCCGGCCCGTCGCTCACCGACAGTTGGTAGTTGCCCCTTTCGGTGATCTCCATGCGGAACACGTCCCGGTCGTCCAGCGACTCTACTCCGAAAGCCGGGATCCCCTCGCCATCGTGGGCCGCCCAGTCCCATTGATTCAGTCCGGGATGATCGGGCGCGACGTCGCTGTCTATCCTCGCGGTGATGCTCTGGCCGGGAACCAAGGCTACATCCGGATCTGGCCTGTAGTCATCGGCGTGGTCGTCGACACGCACCGACAGCGTGTAGAGGCCGGTGCCCTCGGGGTCCTGGCTGCCAGCGCCGACCGCGATGTAGTACATTCCATCCTCGTCAGGCACGAAGAACGCCCGGGCGAAGAATCCCATGAACCCGCCCCAGTCGTGCTCGCCCAGCACCTGTTCTCCCTCGCTGTTCACCATCTCCAGGATGCTCGGATCGATAAGCCGATCCTCCACATAGTCAAAATAGCCGCCGAGCCACCACCTTTCACCGTCTTCAGCTTCGATGAACTCCATCTTGCTCTTCAGTTCGATGATGTAGTTCTCTCCGCCGGTTAGGTCGACGCTGATCCAGTCTCTGCCGTCATCCTCAGCGGTGAGCTCGCCGTCCATCGTCTCTATCAGTCCCACGGAGATCGAGGCTGCGACTTCAACCGGAGGCTCAGGCTCGACTATTCTCGGTTTCGCTACCGCGACAGGCACGACGACGTGCTCGGGGTCATCACTGAGACCTCGGAAATTCCGGTTGATGCACCCGCACTCTTCTTCGATGGACCACAGTCCTCTATCCTGGGTGTCAGCGTTGTAGTAGAGTCCGGTGTCCGTTCCACCGCGCTCCACGCTGATGCCGTCAGCGTCAGCGTCTTCTGGCTGCACCGTGTACCCAAAGACGATAGTGTCAGTGCCGTTGCCGCGAAGCATCTCCGCGAGCCTGCGGTTCTCTCCGACCTGTATGTACAGGCCAGCGTAGTCGGCGCGCTTGCCCGTGTCCGGGTTCCGGGTGGTCACCCGACCAGTGAAGTGGGCTGTGATCTCAATGACATCTCCCGCGGTGTATCCGATCGTTGTCTCCTCGTCCTCGGAGTCGGAGGGAATCTCGCTGGGCTCAGACGTTATCTCGAGCGTGTGGATACCGACGCCGTCATCGTCCTTTATTCTGATCGGACACGCTCCGCTGCTATTGCCATCGGAGCCGTAGGTGAACCTGACCCTGAATTCTTCAGTCTTTTCAGAGAACCGGTCTTCCTTAGTATGGAAGGTGCGGTCCATTTCACCCATTAGTGTCTCGAACGCGTTGCTCACCTGGCGCACGCCATCGAGATGTTCGTAGTCTGACTCATCTGCGGTCACCGGCGTCGTATGCCAGAACACCCTCATGGTGGGCCTGAAGCCGTCGGAGCCAAAGTTCCTGTGTACCCTGACCTCGAAGTCGTCTCCCTCTTCGACCCTCGTCTCGAGGCACTCTATTCGCAGCAACGCCGTGGTGCTCTTGACTGTCGAGTCCGCGAACACGGTGCTTCGCGGCGTCGCCAGTAGACCAATCATCACGGCCAATGTCAGGAGTCCAAGCAGCGCATACACCGCCATCATGCCCAGCTTCGGCGACTTCCTGATGCCCGGTCTTCTGAGTCTTCTACGCATGGTACCCATGCCCAGTACCTCCTTCTGCCTAAGCGATGCTCTCTTGGGCACTGAAATTCGAATAGCGGCAGGGATGAAGCTGTAATAAAGATTCTTCATAGTTGATGCCTTGTTATATTTATATAACTCTATATACAATGTAGGAGAGGTATAGACGTGCATCAACCCCAAAATTGCAACGTTGGACACATGGCATCCCCCACACGGAATCCGGCTTGTGTGCGGACGCCTCAATTCGCTGAGGGGTCTCTATGCATCAGGCCGCATTGACGCTTCGAGTCTGATGCGGACGGCAATTGTGACTGAATCTCATACTTTGTTAAGATTTCAGGTTGGCAAATGTCATATTTCGCGAGGTGAACGACCGCCCATGCCCTGGAAGACAGCCGTCTTGCTCTGCCTGTCCGTTCTCATGTTCGTCGGATGCGGATCAGACCCGGCCCCAACCCCAGTAGCAGCACCTGAGCCCACTGCCGCGCCTGTAGAAACTGAGCCCGTCATGCCCGACCCATTCGTCATCGGCGCGCTCGACTCCCTCACCGGCGTCGGCGAGTCCTACGGCCTCCCGGTGTCTCAGTCCAAGCTGCTCGCCGTTGAGGAAATAAACGCCGCAGGCGGCATCAACGGCCGGATGCTGAGGCTGGTCATCGAGGACTCGAAATGCACCGCCAAAGACGCAATCGCCGCCTACCGCAGACTCGTGGACGTTGAGGGAGTCAAGATCATCCTGGGAGCAACGTGCAGCGGCGGGACTCTCGGCGTGGCGCCGCTCGCAGAAAAAGAGGGGATCGTCCTGTTCTCACCCTCTTCTACCAGCCCCGGCATCACCAACGCCGGCGACTACATATTCCGCACCGCCATGAACTCCGGCCTTCTGGGCATCGACATCGCCAACACGATGTGGGCAGACGGGATCCGCACTGTCGCCTCGATCACCGAGTCCACCGACTACGTCGAGGGTGTGCGCCGCATGGCCGTCGCGCGCTTCGAGGAGCTTGGAGGAACGGTGGTTGCGTCCGAACGCTACTTGTCGGACGTCATCGACTTCCGCAACAGCCTGACCAGGCTGCTGGCGGAGAACCCAGGCGCGCTGCTGCTCGCAGCCCAGGGCGAGGCGTCCAGTGGGACCATCCTCAAGCAGGCCCGCGAGCTGGGCTACGAGGGCCCCATCTACTCAGAGGTGGTACCCACCGCTCCCGAGGCCCTCAGCATAGCTGGCGAGGCCGCCACCGGAATGAGGGCCGTCGTGCCCAACCCCGACCTCTCCACCGACATCGGCATGAAGTTCCTCGACAACTACAAGGCCCGCTACGACGGCACCGCCCCGTGGCCCTGGTTCCAGGGCTCCGCCTACGACGACGTCTACATCGCTGCCGAGTGCCTTGGGCAAACCAACGACGACCAGGACGCCGACGGCTTCCGCGACTGCCTGTACGACATCACCTGGAGCGGGGCAATAGGGGACAACTACAGCTTCGACGAGAACGGCGACGTCGTAGGATTGTCCAACGTGGTCATCGAGATACTCCCCGTGTCAGAACGAAACGACGAAAACCTCGGCTACCGCATACTCGGCCCGCCACCAACCCCGTAATGAGCAGACCCCTCTCCCTCAGGGAGAGGGCTGGGGTGAGGGTGAAAGGCACGATTAGCCTGCCACTCTGCAACCACAGGCGACTCTGCCCCTAAAGATCAGCCACCACAGGGTTCCTCAGCGTGCCGATGCCCTCGACCACCACGTCCACGGTATCCCCCACTGCAATCTCGTCCGTGGCTGGACACCCGCTCGGGATGATGTCGCCCGGGTGCAGCGCCATGACCTCTGACACCCAGCTGATGAGCTTCGCGACTCCCCACAGCATGTCGCTCGTAGAGCCTTCCACCACGGTCTCGCCGTTGACCCGGCACTCGATACCGAGGTTGTCGCCGGCGAGCCCGGTCACTATCCACGGGCCGATGGGGCAGAAGCTGTCGAAGTGCTTCCACCTCATGCTGGTGCCCCGACCCAGGTCGCTGCTGGCCAGCTCCCGCGCGCTGACGTCGTTAACGCACGTATAGCCCAAAACGTGGTCGAGCGCGTCCTCCTCGCTGACGTGCCTGGCCGACTTGCCGATGACGATGCCGACCTCAGCCTCGTGGATGATCGAGCGGCCTATGCGAGGATAGACGATCGGCTCGCCAGGCCCCACGACGGTGCCGGGCTGCTTCATGAAGATGCCCGGACCGTCCCGCTCGTCGCGCTCACCATAGTTCGCGGCTATGGCCGGCACCTTGTTGGCCCTCGGGTCGATAGGCGCGAGGAGCCTTACTTCTGAGAGAGCGCACAGCCGGTTGCCCGGCTCCGCTCCGCTGAAGATGCTCCCCTGGACGGACAGCACGTCGTCGCCGTCGACGATTCCCCACTCGACTCTATTGTTGTAAAGAAACCTGGCCAGGATCATAGAAAATTCCTAAGGGGTAGTCTACTGAGTAGTAGAAATAGATTTCCGTCACAAGCTCGTGGAGGTCCTGGCAGTACTCGTTCACCTGCCTCAGCAGGCCCTCCCGGTCTTCGCGGTCCGGCCATTCGTAGTGGACCAGGGCGCTCATGCGGCCTGTCAGTCGCCGGGCGGAGTCGCTGAGCCTGGCGTCCGGGCCGGGGCCTATGGACGCTATCTCCGAGCCCGTGATGTCCAGGGACCTGCAGAGAGAGTTGGGCAGCAACCGATCGGTGACGAGAAGGTCGAGGACCTGCCCAGGCACCACTTCGACGCTGTACCTGCGACTGTACGCGTCGAAGGCGTGGCAGACCTGCAACAGGCTCGTCCAGCCCGTGCCCTGGTCGGCCACACCCGACCTCTCGGCATCGAGCTGGGCCAGCAGCAGCGTGGTCAATAGCTGCGCCCGCTCGATGTATCGTCCGAGCTGCATGAAGCTCCAGCCCTCGTCGCGGTACATGGTGGACTCTGCCACGCCTATAAAGGTGTTCATCTCTGCCGCCGTCTCCGCGTAGAAGCTCTCCGGAGACGTGGGCCAGATGTCCTGGATATCCAGCTCGCGTATCTTCAGGTAGGCCAGGTTCATCTGGGTCCACATCTCTCCGCTGATGCAGTGACGCATCTGGCGCGCGTTCTCGCGAGCGAGAGAGAAGGAGCTCCACACCGAGTCAGGATTCGTGCGCTCGAAGGTGAGGTGGTCGGCCAGCGTGTACGAGTCGGCCAGCGTGAAGTCCTCACCACCCATCTCAAGACCGGCTACAGGGGGCTCCTCGTTCATGCTGCCGTAGATGCGCATCCAGCCGAAGTGGATCTCCCGGACCGGACGGTCCACCAGGGCCTCGGTCTGAAGCTGGAGCAGGCGGCATAGTCTCTCCGCCCGCTCCAGGTAGCGGCCCATCCAGTACAGTCCCTGTGCGCTGCGTGAGAGCATACCGGACCTAGTCGTCGTTGAAGTCTTCTTCGGGCATCAGCACGAACTCTGGGTAGGACTCCATGCCGAGCTCGCCTGCATCCTGACCGAGTTCCTCGACGTCGCGCGACACCCGGACTCCCAGGGTCAGGTCCAGAGCCTTCCACACCACGAACGATGCTATGAACGCGAAAGCGCCGATCGCGACAATGCCGACGATCTGCACGCCTATCATGGCGCCGCCGGCGATGGCTGCCGCTATCGTGCCCCAGACACCCGCAAACAGGTGGACGGGAATCGCTCCCACCACGTCGTCGATCTTGACCACTTCGAGCAGCTTGATCCCGCCGGTGCAGATGACGCCGCCTATCGCGCCGATGACCACGGCCCAGTAGTGGTCGACTATATCGGGCCCCGCAGTGATCGACACCAGTCCGGCGAGCGCGCCGTTTAGCCCTGCAAACAGGTCTATGCGCCCGAGTATTGGCCTCGAGACGAACAGCGCGGCCATCACCCCTGCTGCAGCCCCCAGGTTGGTGTTGACCAGGACGTGCCCCATCGACACGGCCGCTTTTGCAGTGCCGAGTTCCAGCACGGAGCCGCCGTTGAACCCGAACCACCCAAGCCACAGGATGAACACGCCGAGCGTCACCACGAGGATGTTCGATGGGGGAGTGGTTCTCGCGCTGCCGTCGCTTCGGAACTTGCCGAGCCTCGGCCCCAGTACTATCACGCCCGCGAGCGCGGCCCAGCCTCCCGTGGAGTGGACGATGGTCGAGCCGGCGAAGTCCTGGAAACCCATCTCACTCAGCCAGCCGCCACCCCATGTCCACGCGCCCACGACCGGGTATATCACCGCGGTCAGCACCAGCACGAAGATGAAGAACGACCACATCTTGACGCGCTCTGCAACCGCGCCCGATACGATCGACGCTGTTGCAGCCACGAACACCATCTGGAAGAACCAGTCGGACATCGTGGAGTAGCCGGATTCGACAACGCCACTAATCGCCGCCGCGGACGCCGCATCGTCGCCGGTGACCAGCGTCACCTCCTCCGGCGTCGGTACGCGCATGAACTTCAGCGCACCTATGATGCCCCCGAAGTCGCTCACGTCCACGTACATCAGGTTATAGCCGATGAAGAAGTATGCCAGGCCTGCAATCGAGTACAGGCCGATGTTCTTGAGACAGATCATCGATGCGTTCTTGGTGCGCACCGAACCGGACTCCAGCATCGTGAATCCGGCGCTCATCCACATCACCAGCACGCCCCAGATCAGGAACGACAGTGTGTTGAATACGAACTGAGACTCAGGGTCCACGCCGGACGCGTGGGCCACGTGCGGCTTCGCAATGAACACGATCAGCGCGACTACCCCGCTAACCGCCAGGATCATTGGCGGACGACGCTTCAAAAGTATGCTAGTCAGAACGTTATTGTTCATAGGGGGCCTCGTTCCTCCAATACCCAGAATTCTTTTCCACCGCCTTAAGTCGTCAGTCCGTCATTCCCACAAAAGTAGATCTCTTCATAACCCCCTCTCCCTTGACGGGAGAGGGTTGGGGTGAGGGTGAAAAGCGTTGATTTCGACAGCTCGGCAATCCACAGCTTCATTACTCCAATACCCAGAAGTCTTTACCGCCACCACCCTGGCTCGAATTCACCACCAAACTGCCCCGGCGCAGGGCGACACGACAGAACGCGCCGGGCACGATGCGTGTCTCGCGCCCGGTCAGCACGAACGGGCGCAGGTCCACATGGCGAGGCTCGATGGCGCCTTCTATAAGACAGGGTGAACGGGAGAGGTCGAGCACCGGCTGCGATATGAAGTCGGCTGGGTTCTCTACCACCTGCCTGGCGTACTCATCCCGCTCCTTTGCCGTCGAGTGCGGACCTATCAGCATCCCGTATCCGCCGGACTCTCCCACGCGCTTCACTACAAGGTCCTGCAGGTTGTCCAGCGTGTACTCAAGGTCTTCAGACCTGCGACAAAGGCGGGTCTCGACGTTGTCCAGCAGCGGCTCCTCGCCCAGGTAGTACCTGATCATGTCCGGCACGTAGGCGTAGACGCTCTTGTCGTCTGCCACTCCCGTCCCTGGCGCGTTGACCAGAGACACGTTTCCGAGCTTGTACGCCTCCAGCAGCCCTGCCACGCCGAGCATGGAGTCCGCCCGGAACACCAGAGGGTCGATGAAGTCGTCGTCCACGCGCCTGTAGATGACGTCGACGCGCTGAAGGCCCGCGGTGGTGCGCATGTACACGAAGCCGTTATTCACCATCAGGTCCTGGCCCTCGACCAGCTCTGCGCCGAGCTCGTGGGCAAGGAACATGTGCTCGTAGAAGGCAGAGTTGTACACCCCCGGCGTGAGCAGCGCGATGGACGGCTCCGACCGCCCCTCCGGCGCAAGCTCCTGCAGCGTCTCGAGCAGCGCCCGGCCGTAGTGTTCGACCTCTTTGACGCGAGAGCTCCGGTACAGCCGCCGCAGGGTTGTCTTGGTGGCGTTCCGGTTCGCGAGCATGTAGGACACGCCCGACGGCACGCGCAGGTTGTCCTCGAGCACCTTGAAGCCGTCGTTGGTGCGCACCAGGTCGGTGCCGCAGATGCCGACCCACGTCCCATGCGGCGCGGAGAAGCCACGCATCTCCAGGCGGAACTGGGGGCACTCGTACACCATATCGTCTGGGATGACTCCGTCGGAGATGATGCGAGCGTCGCCGTACACGTCGTCCAGGAAGCGGTTCAGGGCCGCTATGCGCTGGGTCAGACCCGTCTCGAGACTCTGCCAGTCCGAGGCCGACATCACCCTCGGAAGGCAGTCTATGGGAATGATCCGCTCGTCCGCCTCGTCGTCGCCGTACACGGTGAAGGTGATGCCCTCGTTCGAGAACGAGCGCGTGACCCTCTCCTGTATGCTGGCCAGGTTCTCGGATGAGATCTCGGTCAGCGTCTCGTATAGCTGCCCGCAGTGCTCCCTGGGAGTACCGTCGGGCAGAAACATCTCGTCGTATATGGACGGATCGAGATCGTAGCTGTCAAAGTCCATGGAAGACCGGCCGCTTTCGTGTGACTCGCCTTGCCGAACCTGACTGAAATCAGGCCTCACAACCACACCGCAGTCCGGCCCCTAATCTACGACAGACTCTGGGAATAGTCCAGCACTTTTACAAAAGCGAAGACCACCTCTCCCTCAGTGAGAGGGCCGGGGTGAGGGTGAAACTGCCTGTGATCCGTAGCCTCTGTGCATTATCCACAACCCCTCATCCTGCCTGAAGCTACGCAAGAAAGTCCCAGATCAAAAACTGCCCCGGTTGGTGGACATCGCACTCGGCGATCATCGGGCCTCACCCGGAGGCCCGCCCACTAACCCGGGGCAGTTTACTTTGACTAAGCTATTCGGTTTTAGGTGGCGACTCTACTCGGTCGGCCAGCCGTCGGGGATCTCGCCGGCCATCAGCGCGGCGTCGATCGCGGCAGCGGCCTCGGGAGTTACCCACTCGCTCCAGACATCGGCGTTGCCGTTCAGCCACCACAGAGCGGCGTCGTTGGCGGTTGCCTCCATGTTGTCACTGGACCAGGCAGCGACGGCCTTGTAGCGGTCGATGTTGAATCCCCAGTTGCGCAGCATGCCGACTACGTCCGGCGCGCGGGTCAGAATCTCAGGCTGGACCGCGATCAGGATCGTCGCGTCTTCGTAGGCGCACGCCTTGGTGGTGAACCAGCACTCGTCGCTGTACGCGGGCTCTTCGAGCCTTACGAGGTCGAGCAGCAGCGGCGGGTCGTTGGTGCCCCACTGGTAGCCGAGCCAGGGCTCCTGCTTATCGTAGGCGCCGTAGAGGTCGGCATTCGCCGCGGCTCCGTCGCCGGGGTTGACTACGTGTACGTGGTCGCCAAGGCCATAGCCATCTATCTGGGCCGCGTTGACCGCCTCGCACGCCCAGCCGATCACGCAGGACACCAGCCGTGCCTTGCCGCCGGTCTCGGCGGTGGCGAAGAGCATCTTGTACTCGTCGCTCTTGAGGTCGTCGACGCTGTCTAGTTCAGGGTACTGCTCCTGCAGGTAGGCGGGGATGACGAACGCGGACTGCCAGTCCTTGCCGAGGCTCTCGCCAACGGATACGACCTGGCCCTCTGCCTGTGCCTCCATCCATGCCTCATCCTGGTTCGGCAGCCAGATCTCCATCGTCACGTGGGTGTCACCGGCTCGCAGGCCGTTGAACAGCGGCAGCGTCGCGCCGAACACTACGTCCGTCGGGTAGCCGTAGCCCTTCTCGACGATGTACTGGGCGATACGGTTCTGCACCTGCGCGCTGGTCCAGTTCAGGTCGGAGAAGATGATGGTCTCTCTGTCTTCCATCTCCATCATCATGTCGCGGTCTTCGAGCGCCTTCGACACGATGGCGGCAACCTGCTCTTCGGTCAGCGCATCCTGTGCGCCCTCTGTGAGTATGGATCTTACGTCCTCGGCTGAGAGCGCGCCCTCGGTGGCCATCATGACCGCGGAGGAGACGGCCTTGTCCACGTCCTCGCTGGTGATCATGTTCGCCTGGGACTCCATGACAGCCATGGAGATCGCGGACTGTACGTCCTCGCTCGTAACCGCATCCTCAGTGGCGGCCATGACCGCACTCTCGACCATCGACTTGATCTCTTCAGGCGATGCGCCCTCCATTGCTGCGCCTTCCACGGCGCTCTGCACCATCGAGCTGATCTCCTGCGCTGACACCTGCTCCGGCATCTCCGGCTGAGGCATCGCGGACATCGCGGCGTTGACCATTCCCATGATCTCGTCTGCCGACACCTGCGGCTGCGGCGCGGGCTGTGACTGCGCTACTGCGTCCGCCACGATGCTGCGCATCTGCGCTTCGGAGATTGCGGGCTCTGCGGGTTCAGATGAACACGCTACTGCCGCGATCGCGAAGGTCGCAAGCAGCGCCCCAATCAACATTATCGTTCTGGTACTCATGTCCTTTTTCCTTTCCTCCTTTGGCTTGTTCCCCTGTTTCTTATACTCGGACAAACGTCGTTCGGATTGCTAGTCTTCGCTCTCCTATGTGAGACTACCTATCCGACGCTGAGAGCGTCCTGCCGTTTCCGGGCCACCGATTGAGTGAGCCGGTCAATGATGATAGCAAGGAACACTATCGCAATGCCTGCAATCGCGCCGTTGCCGGGCTGGTTCTTCTGCAGTGCTCTGAGCACGTTGTCGCCCAGGCCTCCGGCAGCGACCATGCTTGCGATGGTCACCATTGCAAGAGCCATCATCGTGGTCTGGTTGATGCCTGCCATGATCGTTGGCAGCGCCATCGGTATCTGCACCTTGGTAAGCAGCTGGAACGGCGTGGTGCCGAACGAGCGCGCCGCCTCGACAGCCTCAGCCGACACCTGCCTTATGCCCAGGTTCGTGAGCCTGATCACCGGCGGGACGGCGTAGATGATAGTCGCGAAAACCCCAGCCGGGGCGCCAAGTCCGAAGAACAGCACACCCGGAAGCAGGTAAACGAAGCTCGGCATCGTCTGCATGGCGTCCAGGACCGGACGCATTATGTTGTCGGCCAGCTGGCTGCGCGCGGCAATCACCCCAAGCGGGAGTCCGATGGATACCGACACTGCAACCGAAACTACCATCAGCGCAATCGTGTCCAGTGTGTTCTCCCACAGGCCCATGAATCCCACGAACAGCAGCGCGACTGTGGTGAACCCGAGCAGGGACCAGCGTCCCACCGCGAATGACAGCAGCGCGAGCCCAAGCACGATCACCGGCCACGGTATCCACTTCAGCACGTCTTCGATGAAGACCAGCGCATACGTCACCCAGTCGCTCAGAGTGCTGAACAGCCAGCTTGCCTCAATCGTGAGCCAGTCCACGGCCTCGTCTATGGCATTGCCGGTGACCTGCCGCACTGTCTTCGTGAGCGTCACTGAGCCCCCGCCGTCGGTTGCAACCTCAGACGTCGATACCGTCGTGGGGAACTCCATGCCCGGTCCCCAGAACACGAGGCACACTGCCAGTGCGACAAGGATCGCTGCCAGTCCGGCCAGCCAGGTTGTCCTCGTCGGCAGTCCCGACAGCGCGAAGCCTGTGGACGACGTGTCAAGACCTGACTGAGTTTCTTCCATCTGTGCCATGTCAGTCCTCCCGGTTGCTTTCGGCTGTCCCATCGGAACGAATGGCGCCTATCTCGGTGACGTCTCGCACGAACTCGGCGACGTAGTCGTCTGCGGGCGCGCTGATGATCTCGACCGGCAAACCCAGCTGGACTATCTCGCCGTCCCGCATGATGGCTATCCGGTCGCCTATCTTCAACGCCTCGTTCAGGTCGTGGGTGATGAACACTATGGTCTTGTGGACCTCGGTCTGGAGCGAGGTGAGCTCGTCCTGCATCCCACGCCTTATCAATGGGTCGAGACCGCTGAACGGCTCGTCCATGAGAAGCACGTCGGGGTCGACCGCAAGAGCCCTCGCGAGCCCCACGCGCTGCTGCATTCCTCCGCTCATCTCCCTGGGGTAGTAGCCCTCCCATCCGTCCAGACCAACAGTCTTGATCGCGGTGGTCGCGGCCGCGTATCGCTCCTCTTTCTCCATTCCCTGGATCTCCAGGCCGAAAGCCACGTTGTCTATCACGCGCCGGTGGGGGAGCAGCCCGTAGTGCTGGAACACCATCGCAACTTTCTGACGCCTGAACTCGATCATCTGCTCAGGTGTGTACTCGAGGATGTCCTCGCCGTCGAACATCACCCGTCCCTGGGTGGCCTCAATCAGCCTGGTGAGGCAGCGGACCAGCGTCGACTTCCCGCTGCCCGAGAGGCCCATGACCACGAACACCTCGCCTGGGGGGACACTGAAACTGACGTTCCGAAGCGCGACCACGAGGCCCATCTCATCCTGGATCTCGGCACGGCTCTTGCTGTCGTGTTCCGGGTCTACGGCCCGTTCCGGCTGGTCGCCGAAAACTTTCCATAGCCCGGCGACTTCGATCTGGTGATCTGTGGAATTCATTTCTCGCTCAGCCTGCGTGTGCTCGGGTGTGTGTCACCGGGTAGGGGCGGTTCGAGAACCGCCCTGACTTGGTGTGCAGCCAGCGGGGAAGAATGAACGAATCCTGCAAAGACGGGGACGGAAAACCCATAGACTGCTCGATTGGGAAGGTGGGACAATCCTAACACGTATGTGATTTATGTTCACGCGCGACGAATATATCGGAGATAGCCGGGTTCGCTACCGAGCTAGCGACGGCTCTCCGGAGTCCGCTCTCTGCTGGGATTCCAGTTCCGATATGGGGATATGGCAATTGATAAAGTGATTGCCGCCATCTGGCCCGACCTGTGTCGGGGGCGGAGTAGTATCGCAGATGTCCCCGAGTTTCCTGGGGCACCTTCCCGCGAAGAAACACCCCGAGAACGCCCCACGCTGGGTGGGTACTGAGCCCTCAAGCCTGATGTGAGTCGGCTCGGCGTCCGGGTCGGGCACCGGCGCCGCCGAAAGCAGCGCCTCGGTGTACGGATGCGACGGCGCGCTCAGCACTGCCTGCGACGGCCCATACTCCGCAACGTGACCCGCGTACAGCACGAGTATGTCGTCCGAGATGTACCGCACCACACCGAGATCGTGGGTGATGAACACGTAGGAGTTGCCCGACTCCCGCTGGTGTTCCTCGAGTAGGTTGAGTACCTGGGCCTGCACCGACACGTCCAGCGCCGACACCGCCTCGTCAGCGACCACGAGGTCCGGGTTCGCCGCAAACGCGCTCGCCAGCGCGACGCGCTGCTGCTGACCGCCGCTCAGCTCCGTCGGCTGACGGTCAAGGAACGTCGGGTCTAGGCCGACTGCCTCCATCAGCTCCTCGGCACGCTCGCTGCTCTCCTGCTTGTTCAGACCGGCGAACTTGCGCAGCGCCCTCACGATAGCGTGGCCTACAGGTAGCTTCGGATTCAGCGACGCCGTCGGGTTCTGGAAGACCATCCGCATCGCGGATCGCTGGTCCTCGGTACGGTCGTGAACGTCGCCTTCGAGGTCCTGGCCGTGCAGTTGGAGGTCTCCACGGTCCTTGGGCTCCAGCCCGACTATGGCCCTCGCGGCGGTGCTCTTTCCAGAGCCGCTCTCGCCGACGATGCCGATTGTGCGACCCGATCCGATCCGCATGTCCATGTCGTTCAGCGCACGAACGGGAGGGTTCACCGGCGGGCCGAACAGGATGTACTTCTTGCGTCCGCCGCCGTAGAACTTGCGAAGTCCCTCGATGTTGAGCACCGGTTCGGCGTCCCGCTCCTGCGGCTTCTCCACGCGGGCCAGCGCCTCGCCCCAGATGTCCGACCTGACGTCCCCGTGGAAGAAGCATCTCGACAGGTGGTCTCCTGAGCCTGTCGAAGGATGCCCCCTCTCCCTTGATGGGAGAGGGTTGGGGTGAGGGTGACCATTAGCTCTAGTATTGACCAGCGGCGGCGACTGCGTCGTGCAGTTCTCCTGGGCTAGCGGGCACCTCGGCGCGAACAGGCACTCTTCAGCTTGCTCGGTCTGGGCGTCGAACACGGTGCCTGGGATGCTGCTTAGCTGGCGCTCGACTCCGTCGTCGCCCGGCGGCTGCGGGACGCACGAGAGCAGCCCGGCAGTGTAGGGGTGACTCGGGTTCTTGAACAGCTCACGCACCGGAGCCTGCTCGACGATTTCGCCGGCATACATGACGGCGACCCGGTCGGCGACTCTTGCGATCACTCCAAGGTTGTGGCTGACGAACAGGATGCCCGCGTTGACCCGGTCCTTCAGCTCGACGATCAGGTCCAGGATGGTGGCCTCGGTGGTCACGTCCAGCCCGGTCGTCGGCTCGTCCATTATCAGCAGGTGCGGGTCGCAGGCCAGCGCCATCGCGATGACAACGCGCTGCTGCTGACCGCCGCTGAGTTCGTGAGGATAGCGTCTGCCTATTCGGTCCGGGTCGGCGAGGCCGACGCTCTCGAACAGCTCCACGCTCCTGGCGTAGGCGGCGTCTGAGTCGATGTCCAGGTGCTGCAGCAGAACCTCTTCGACCTGCGGACCGACCCGCATCGACGGATTCAGCGAGGTGACGGGATCCTGGTACACCATCGCGATCCGGTTGCCACGTAGCTCCATCAGCTCCGATGTCGACAGCGTCGTGATGTCCACGCCCTCGAATTGCACCGACCCTTCGACCTCTGCTGTGCCCGGCAGGTAGCCCATCATCGCGAACGCGACGGTAGACTTTCCGCAGCCCGACTCGCCGACCAGCCCAAGCACCTCACCCCGTGCGATCTCCAGAGATGCGTCCCTGACCGCGCGGAACGTGCCGTTCGGACTGTAGAAGGTCACGGCGAGGTCTTTGACCTCCATGAGTGGAGCGTCTTGCTGAAGCGCCTGGGTCATTGGCTATCTGTCTCCGGTCTCAGGCAGGTTCTGCGCCTGGCGAATGCCGTCCGCAAGCAGGTTGATCCCGACCACCAGCGACGCCATGGCGAATCCGGGCGCGAGCGCAGCCCAGGGGACAGTGCTGAGGTATTCGGAGTTCTCACTCACCATCAGCCCCCAGTCGGGTGTTGGTTCCTGAACTCCGAGACCGAGGAAGCCCAGTCCTGCGGTGAGCAGCAGTGCGAAGCTCAGACGTATCGTGGCCTCGACCGCGATTACAGGCAGCACGTTCGGCAGTATCTCGCGGAACATGATGTACAGGGTTGGCTCACCCCTCAGTCGCGCGCTCTGAACGAATTCAAGCGGCTTTACCCCCAATGTCGCGCTGCGAATCACCCGGCTGTTGTTTGGCATAAACGAGATGCCTATGATGAATATGACGATCCAGGAGTGGTCTATGCCGCTGAACCGCTGCGTCGCCATATTGATTACCAGGATCGCCAGCAACAGCGACGGAACTGCGAGGAACCAGTCCACGATTCGCATTATGAACTGGTCCACCCTGCCGCCCGCGTAGCCGCTGGTAACGCCGACTATGGTGCCGAGCGTCACACCGAAAATTGTGCCTATTGTAGAAATCCAGATGATAGATCGAGCGCCTGCCAGCACTCGGCTCAGGATGTCGCGGCCCTTGTCGTCCGTACCCAGCCAGTACGCATCTGAGGGAGCGCTGAATCGGTCGGGCAGGTGGTATTCGAGCGGGTCGTATGGCGCGATCCACGGCCCCGCTATTGCTAGGAAGAGATGGACTGCCACGATGGCAAAGCCCACGCGTCCGGTGTTAGTGCGGAGGACGAGACGGAGCGCGTCGCCCACTTTGGAGTGGGACCCGGGCTTTCGCGCCACTTCCTCGGTCGTTCGGACTAGGGAATCACCAGCTGCCATTATGCCAGCCTCACCCTGGGATTGAGCGCGCCATAGGCGAGGTCGGCGGCGAGGTTGCTGAAGGCGTACACCGCCGCTATTACCATAGCCGCCGATTGCAGCATGCGTATGTCGCGCGTGTTTATCGCCTGTATCAGCAGGCTGCCCATGCCCGGATAGGCGAACAGGTTTTCGATGATGATTAGCCCGCCGAACATCCAACCGACGTTGTTGGCTATTACCGTTATTGTTGGCAGCATCGCGTTCGGCAGGACGTGTCGGATGACCACCGTTCGCATCGGTAGGCCCTTGAGAATCGCGGTACGGACGTAATTGCTGCCCATGACCTCGATCACGTTCGCGCGCGCCATTCTGAATATGTAGGCGAACAGCGCGCCGGTGACCGTCAGAATCGGCATGATCAGCACTTGTGGATTGCCCAGTATTGACTCGCCCGGCATCATAATGCTCGAAGAGGGCAGCCACCCTAGCGTCGACGACAGCACGAGTATCATTATCACGCCGGTTACGAATTCAGGCAGCGAGATGGTTATTAGGCTGCCCAACGTCAGGAAACGATCTATCTTCGTGTCAACGCGCGTGCCGACCCAGACGCCCGCCGCCAGAGCGGACGGCACGGCGATTACGAAGGCCCCTATCGCCAGCAGCGCCGAGTTTGCCAGCCGACCGCCGACGACCGTGGATATCGCGATGTCCGGCGACTTCGCAGACACGCCCAGATCGCCGCGAACCGCGTTCCATATCCAGTCCAGGTATCGAATGTGCGGTGGGCGGTCCAACCCCATCTGCTCGCGCAGCCCCCTGAGGCTCTCAGGAGTCGCCTGCTGTCCGAGCATCACCTGGGCTGCGTCGCCGGGCACCAGCTCTATCAGCAGGAATATAGCGACCGACACCGCGAGTAGTGTTACTACTATGAGCGATATTCTGACTGTGAGAAATCTTGCCATGTATGTCCGTAGGGGCGTCCCCTGCGGGCGCCCTGCATGTGTATGTGCCCTGTAGGGGCGGTTCGCGAACCGCCCCTACGTGTGTTCGTTAACTGGGGTTAGTTGTCAGTCACCCACCACTCCTCGAACAGCCAGTGCGCGAGCGCAGTGTGCGCCTGGACATTGTGAATGTTGGCGCGGTGCGCGTGCAGAATGGGATTGTACGTGAGGTACAGCACCGGCACGTCCTCTATGAGGATTTCCTGCATCTCCCGGAAGTACTCCTTGCGTGTCTCAAAGTCGGCTTCGGAGGCCGCGAGATCAAGGAGCTCGTCGAGACGCGGGTTGTTGTAGAACGATTCGTTCCAGGTGCCGCCACTTCTGAGCTGTACGTTGATGGAGGCGTTGGCTGGGCGCGATCCCCAGTTGCTCGACACAAGCGGGCAGCACGGGTTCATCCACTGCGCCGTCCAGTAGGTGGACTCGGGATGTGAGACGACGTCTATGTTGATGCCTATTCCCGTCGCCTCAACTGACTCTTTGACCGCCAGCGCGACGTCCTGCATCTGGTTGAAGTCGGACGTGTTCAGAGTAATGTCTATGCCGTCCGGGTAGCCGGCGTCCACCAGGTACTGCTTAGCCTTTTCGACGTCCTGTTTGACGATCGGCTGCTCGTCCCAGTAGTACTGGTCGTTGATACCGACCGGGTGGTCGTTGGCGGGAAAACCGCGTCCGAAGAGTGCGGCTTCCGCTACGAAGTCACGATCAATCGCGTACTGGAGGGCCTTGCGGAGGTCCTTGTTGGCAAAGAGCGGCTCTTCCAGCCCCTGGAACGGCGCGAAGTTTTCAGCCTCGCTGCCCTGCAGGTGCGCGTAGCTGGTGTGCATATCTATCACGCCAACGCCCGCGGTGGGGGCGGAGACAATCCGAATGTCTGGGTTGCCCGCCAACGAGCCGAGCGACGAGTAATCGGGCGAAAGCACCGCGTCTATCGCGCCCGTCTTCAGTGCCTCGATGCGCGTCACCGACTGCGGCATATAGAAGAAGACGAACTGGTCCGCGTAGGGCCTGTTCTCACGCCAGTAGTCGGGGTTCTTGTGCATCACTGTTCGTTCGGTGGGGTTGTGCTCTCCGAGCGTGTAGGGGCCGGAGCCGTACTCGCCGGTAGTGATCTGCTCGCCGGTAGTCCCCTCCGGAACGATCCGCAGGTGGTAGTCGGTCATGTCGCCCAGCAGGAACGCATTGGGGTCGCCCAGATCCAGCACCAGCGTGGTGTCGTCAGGCGTTGTAATGGTGTTTATGTATGCAATGTTGTCCCTGTGGGGTGATGCCGAGTCCGGTGCCCGAACACGGTCGAGCGTGTACTTGACGTCTGCGGACGTGAGCGGCTTTCCGCTGTGGAACTGTATTCCTTCGCGCACCTTGAAAGTGTACCGGGACAGGTCATCGGTTACGTCGAAAGACTCTACCGCCCAGGGCGTCACTTCGCCGTCGTACCAGTACATGGCGATACTGTCATAGGTTAGCTCGCTGTAAGGCGCTTCCGCCTGGGCCAGGCCGGCGAGCATCGGGTCGAGCGAGTTGAAAGCGATCATGCCGAGGCGGATGGTGCCGCCCTCAGTCGGCTCGTCGCCCATCGCCATTGTAGGTGCAGGCATGGCTACCGCTCTGTCCACGATAGCCTGCACGTCGGCGGCGGTTATCTGGCCCTCGGTCGCCTTCATCACGGCGGCCTGGACGTCTTCGGTGGTCATCATGCCGGCCTGAGCCTCTGTGACCGCCATCGAGATTGCCGACTGCACGTCTTCACCGGTGACTGCGTCGGCTGTCGCGGCCATCACCGCACTCTCGACCATCGCCTGGATCTGCTCAGGAGTCGCGTCCTCGGTGGCTGCTCCCTCAACGGCAGCCTGCACCATGGACTGGATCTCGCTTGCCGAGACCTGCTCGGGGAGATCAGGCATCTGGACGCCTCCGACGGCGGCCTCCACCATCGACTGGATCTCCGCTGCGGAGACCTGCTCCGGCGCGGGCTGCTGCGCCGCGGCAACCGCCTCGGCGACCACTCTGCTCAACTGCGCTTCGTCTATTGCCGGAGCTGCCGGAGCAGGCTCCGGGTCGCTCGAGCACGCCAGCGCGACGATCAGCGCAATGGCCAACCCGAAGATGGCCAGATGTCTCGCTTTGAACCTACTGTCAGGTAACTTCATTGTGGTTACTCTCCTTGCTATTTACCCTTCATTCCAAATTCTGAATGTCTCTCTGTTGTTCAATGACTGGCGGTCAGGGGTGAGAACAGGAGGCTCTCACTCCTAACTCCTCTCTTCTCTCTCGTCAGCGCGCAGCGCAACTCACGCCCGCTCTGTCGAAACCCCGTTTCTGAATATGCTCCACAGGTTGGCGCTGTCGCCGATCGGAAAGTCCACGTCTCCGAAGTGGTTCAGCGTATTCACCGCCTGGATCAGCCCGTAGAACTGCAGCGATGCCGCCTTCAGGTCGATATCCTCCCTGACCTCTTCCTTCTGAACACCCGTGCTCAGCTGCGCCTCGATCATCGACAGGTGCCTGTCGATGGCCGTCTGCATCAGCCTTCTCAGCTCGTCGTCACCGTTCATCAGCACTTCAGCTATCACCATGAACGAGACGCCGGTCACCGTCGACGGCGCGACGTTGTCCTTCAGCACCTCCTCCAGGCGCTTCAGGCCCGCGTCCGGATCGCCGTCGATCAGGTCGATCCTGCGGTTGAGTCTGCCGTCTATGTCTTCGATCAGTCCTGCGAGAATCTGCTTCTTGCCGCGAAAGTGGCGATAGATCGCTCCCTCGCTGACCCCCACCGTGCGGGCCAGGCTGCCAATGGTAAGCGCCTGCATCCCGTGGTCGGTTATGACCACTCTTGCAGCCTCGATGATCTCGCGCCTCCTGACACTGGAGGGGCGCCGCACACGCATAACCATCTCGCCAAGTCCACATCCCTCTATTGTAAGTGAACGCTCGCAAGCCAATATACTCGCAAGCCAATATATTAGAACGGCCAACCCAAGGTCAAACTTACGCCGTCGCCAGCGCCTATCTGGAGCTAGCAGCCGCAGACGCTCAGATACCTCACGCCTCTGATACAATCAGCGAAGACCATGACCCGACGCACGGCGCCCAAGTCCGCGCGGCTGGTTGCTTGATCAATAACTGCTATTTCTTACGGGTGCAGGGCCTGCCCTGCGAGGAGGGGTTCCCCGATGAAGCTGGTGTTCTTCGACGACTTCAAACTGGGTGTGGTGGAAGGCGACCGCGTCAAAGACGTGTCTGACGCCGTGGCCGACATCCCGCACCTGGGCCCGCATCACCTGATCAACGGCCTGATCGAGCGGTTCGACGAGTACAGGCCGAGGATAGAAGAGGCCGCCGCGTCCTCAGAAGGCGTGCCGCTGGACAGCGTCCGGCTCCGGCCCCCGACTCCCAAGCCCGGCAAGCTCGTGTGCATGGCCGTCAACTACATGGAGGACGGCACCCGCGACGCGCCTGCGCCCATCAACGCTTTTCTGAAATCCCCGAACGCCGTCGTCAGCGACGGCGACACCGTCGTGCTCAACAAGGAGCCCGCGACGATCTTCGAGCACGAGGCCGAGCTAGGTCTCGTCATCGGCAAGCGCGCCTCCAAGGTCAGCGCCGACGACTGGGAAGAGTACGTGTTCGGATACCTGAACTTCATCGACGTCTCCTCCAGGGGACTCGGAGCGCCCCCGATGGACAGCTTCTTCCCAACCAAGTCGCCGCACACGTCGGCCCCGCTCGGCCCGTTCCTGGTCACAGCAGACGAGGTCGAAAACCCCCAGAACCTCGCGGTCAAGCTGTCCGTAAGCGGCGTGCTCAGGCAGGACTTCAACACCGACGACATGGCCCACAAGCTCCCAAGAGTGATCGAGTTCGCGTCGGACGTAACGACGCTCGACCCCGGCGACGTCGTCGCCACCGGCACCAACCACCGCGGACTTGGCCCGCTGCACGACGGCGACACCATCGAGATGGAGATCGAGGGCCTGGGAGTCCTCCACCTCAACGTGCAGGACGACCTCCACCGAGAGTGGCCCCGAGAGACCCGCCTCGAAAAAGAGATGAGAGAAGCCGCCGCCAGCGACTAACTTGCAAGAGCGGAGGTCCCCTCTCCCTGAGGGAGAGGGTTAGGGTGAGGGTGATAGGTAGACTTCCCCCCAAGGTGTAGTCAAAAAGGCAGCCTCCTCACCCACTGAACAAGAAACCAAAAACATCAGGACGGTAACCCAATGAAACTCGTAATGTTCAACGACTTCGTCCCCGGCGTCCTCGACGGCAATCGCGTCGTCGACATCTCCTCCGCCGTCAGCGACATCCCCCACATGTCGCCACAGGAGCTGATGTCCGGCATCATCGCGGACTTCGACTCCCTGAAGGGCGGCATTGAAGACCTCGTCTCCTCGTCTGACGGCGTCGACCGTGCCGACGTCCGTCTCCGCTCACCGCTTCCCAGGCCCACGCAGATCGTCGCCATGGCCGCGAACTACATGGAGCACGGAGCGCGCGAGGCGCCCGCGCTGATCAACGCCTTCCTCAAGTCCCCGAACTCGATCATCGGCGACAGCGACACGCTCGTGCTTCCCGATGCACCCGCGGCCATCTTCCACCACGAGGCCGAGCTTGGCGTCGTGATCGGCTCCGAGGCCGTAAACGTCGACGCTGCAGACGCATATCAATATATCTTCGGATACGTGAACTTCATCGACGGCTCCGCGCGGGGAGTGGGAGGCAACAGCTTCTTCCAGGGCAAGTCCTGGGACACCTTCGGCCCCACCGGCCCGTGCCTCGTGACTGCCGACGAGATAGACGACCCGCAGGACCTCAACGTCCGCCTATGGGTGAACGGCAGGCTGCGGCAGAACTTCTCGACCAGCGACATGGCCTACAACATCGCCCGCTGCATCGAGTGGGCGAGCGGCATCACGAAGCTCGAACCCGGCGACATCCTGGCGACCGGCACGAACCACCAGGGCCTCGGCGCGATGCAGGACGGCGACGTAATCGAGATGCACATCGACGGACTCGACAAGCTGACGATCAACGTCCAGGACGACCTCAAGCGAGAGTGGTCACGCGAAATAGACCAGGCCACCGCCGACTTCGCCGCCGGCCGCACCACCTCCGGCGGCTTCGGCCGCAGCTGAGACAGCTGCCGTAGGGGAGCGAAGCTATCCCCTCTCCCAACCCGTCATTCCCGCGAAAGCGGGAACCCAAGTCTAGGGTGAGAGTGTCAGAGAAGCACAAGCGACAGCCAACAGATCCCCTCTCCCTTGACGGGAGAGGGTTAGGGTGAGGGTGAAACCTCCACCCGCCAACTTCGATGCCAGACATTCAAAAAGGAGGTTGCAGCAATGCCCACTAACGTACCTCCTCAGTATAGAGAGGCCGAGGACAGGTTCAGACAGGCCCGAACGGTGCAGGCAAAGATCGCCGCGCTCCAGGAGATGCTCGCGATCATGCCCAAGCACAAGGGCACCGACCACCTGAAGGCCCAGCTGCGCTCGCGGCTGTCCAAGCTGATGGGCGAGCTGGAGGGAGCGTCGTCCAGGGGCCCCAGCAGCGGCAGGACCGAACCCTTCTCCATGCCCAAGGAGGGCGGAGGCAGAGCCACGCTCATAGGCCCCACCAACACCGGCAAGTCCCTCCTGCTCAACCGCTCGACAGGCGCGAGGAGCAGGGTAGGGGCCTACGAGCTCAGCACGCAGGAGCCGGTGCCCGGGATGCTGAACTACGAGGACGTCCGCATCCAGTTCGTGGACACGCCCCCGATCTCCAACCCCTCCACACAGGGACGCCTCTACGGTCTGCTCAGGAACACCGATGTATTCGTCGTCGTGGTCGACATGTCCATGGACTCGGTCTCACAGGCCGACGACGTCTTCACCGCGCTCGGCGAGTGGAACTTCAGCATGTTGGGCAGGGACAACTGGCCCAACAACCGCAACGAGTGGCTGGACAAGCCCACGATCATCGTCGGCAACAAGGCCGACATCCCCGGCGCGCTCGACCAGTACGAGTACCTCGAGGCCGCGTTCGGCGACCGCTACCCGGTGATAATGGCAAGCGCCGAGGAAGAGGTCGGCTTCGACGAGATCGCAAACGAGATCTTCGAGGCGCTCAAGGTGATCCGCGTCTACACCAAGTCACCGCGCGTCAGGGTCGAGGACTACGACCCCTCCGAGCCGCTTGTGCTCCCCATCGGCGCGACCGTGATCGAGGCCGCCACCCAGCTCCACAAGGACCTCGCCCAGGGCCTACGGTACGCCGTCCTCTGGGGCGACTCCGGCAAGTTCGACGGCCAGCACGTAGGCCGCAGCCACGAGCTAACCGACCGCGACATCATCGAGCTGCATACGTAGGTACCAATGCGCTATTGAAAGGCGTCTTCTGAGTTACCAACAGTGGCTCTAACTTTCCCTTGAGAAGCGTGTCACCCGCGAGGGAAGATTACTTGACGCTGCCTATAGGCGCACAGACAGTGCGGTCGCACGACTGTAAGGCATTGGCTCACACTTCTCGGAGCAGATCACTTGGCTAACAACCCATCATGGCACTTTCCACCAAGAGGGTGGGGGCTGGATGTAATCCAAGATTCGTCCAGCACTCACTTTAGGGACGACCCCATTCCGAAAATGATTAGGGAGGTTCTTCAAAATTCCCTAGATGCCAGACACATCGATTTGGGCGGTCCTGTAGATGTGGAGATAGCAGATACCTACGTAGATAGGGAAGTGATCGGTGCTGAGGAATTGGAAAAGCATTTGGTCACATGCCTAGAGCGAGCTCGACGGGAAGATAGGAAGAATGTTCATGCGTTTTATGTCAGAGCAATTGAAGCGCTGCAACCCGAGAAGATCCGTTGTCTTCAAATAGTGGACACTGGAACCCTCGGGCTAGTAGGACCCAGTTGGGATGCTCTGGTATTTCAGGAAGGCTCGGTCCAGAAACCGGGCAGCGCGCCTGGCGGTTCAAACGGGGTAGGCAAGAACGCGGTCCTCAATGTAAGCGACCTTAGGACTGTGTTTTACGGCACCCGATACGTACAGCGAAGAGAAGGCAGGGTCGAAAAGCTCCAAGGCAAAGCAACCCTGATGGTTCACCCCAACCCCCGCAACGAGAGCGAGAGCCTTCAGCATGTGGGGTTCTACTCGATGCCTCAAGGGGAGCCAGTTCTAACCACGCAGATTCCCGAGTTTTTCAGGCTCGACGATGTGGGAACTGGGGTCTTCATCATGGGATTTAATCCCAGATCGAATGACTGGAGCCAAGAAGTCACTTCTGCTGTCATCAGGAATTTCTTTTACGCCGTACACCACAAGAGACTGGTCGTTCGGGTAAGGGACAATACCGGTGATGTCATCCATATCAATCACGAGACACTCGACTGGCTTTTTGAGCGTGAGAGCGAGCGCAGCTTGGAGGTTCACTACTATAGGGCAATAAGAGACCAGGAATCGACACTGACGGAACCAGTCGGCAGAATCGGGCCACTCAACGTGCATGTCTTCATCGGAACGGGGCCTCGGAGAACGGCCTACATTAACAGAAACGGAATGTTAGTCACCGACAGCCGTGAGCAGAAGATCAACCCGATTGCTCCTCGTGGCAGGAGTCTATGGCCTGACTACTGTGTTGTGGTAACGCCGGAGACTGACAAAGGAGACGAGTGGATCAGGCAGACGGAAAATGCGAGCCATGACGCCATGTCTCCAAGGCAATGTTTCGAAGGGAGGGAACTCAACGACGCGGTGCGCTGGTTCAGGCAAACTAGAAGTGCAATTAGCAAGATAATCGATGATGCAGCTCAGATTCAGAAGTATGGGGATACAACCAACCTGAGCGAACTCGCTACTATGTTCCCCGACGAATTTGACCCTGAAACTCCAGGGAACAAAATGCTACCTACTAAGACCACAGATACTCGTCTTGTGATACCCCAACTGATCAGGCCTGAACCTGGCCCCGATCCTGAACCTGAACCTGCGCCAGGTCCTGGCCCCGCACCAAGCCCCGGACCTGAGCCCAAGCCAGAGCCGGCTCCCGAACCGAGACCAGGCCCTGGTCCTGGGCCTAGCCAGAGGCGACGTCGACGCCCGAGAATCGAGCGCCCGCGTCTAATACCAACTGAGCCGACTCTGGCCACTGTGGCCTTTACGCCAGCCATTGAGGCAGCACAAGAAGTAGCCATTAGGTTGAGACCAGCAGGTGGAGAGTGGGGAAACGAGAGTCCAATTGAGATCGTCAGCGCCAGAGTTGTAGCTCCGGTCGACAAGGAGGCGCGTGTTCAAGATGGAGCTGTGCACTTGACCACGGAGCCCAACGAACGAGTCGTAATCGAGATCGAGACCAGCGATACACTTAATGACTTCGCCTTCAGGATAGGTTGAGTGCAATGACCACGTGGAACGACCGACTGCTCCCCCACCCGTTGCTGGC
The DNA here is from genome assembly GCA_965116415.1 of Dehalococcoidia bacterium. Taxonomy (GTDB): domain Bacteria; phylum Chloroflexota; class Dehalococcoidia; order Lucifugimonadales; family UBA1123; genus VXRN01. The sequence goes on along the minus strand of OZ220693.1, from coordinate 1,764,424 downwards.
TCCTTGGACAGACGACTACACAGAAGCCAGCTTTACGGCGCAGGTGCCTCACGCCGTGATTAACAATGGAAAACAAATCAACTTGACAATCAAATATCACCTCACCAGCCATTCTCTCCAGGAGTTGATTTCAGAAGGCAAGGCCCAATACGTCAGCCTGATAGCGTGTGCCAAGACGTTCAGCAGGAACTCATACCCCTGTGACCACGAGGATGACCTTTGCATATTGGACGCCCAGGACTTTTCCGAGGAGTTGAAACTTACCCCATATGTGGTTGCCAAGCAGCCCATCGAAGTGTATGCGTCCCCTGAGTTTGCAATGGAAATTACCCATATCAAACCAGATGGGTTCCAAATCTCGGCGGGATCAATACTAGCTGTTGGCAATTCTACAGAGATAGAACTGGAAGAGGGTGGAAGTCCGTTTTCTGTTATTGATTTAGTTGCAGACCCAACAGTGGACAGGGGCACTTTCAAGGTAGACCTGGATGACAATCGGATAAAGGTCTACATGGCCCCAGAAGACAAGGTTAGGATCGAAGCACTCCGACAGCATGGCCAGCACAGCTGGGAAATGGCAGTTTTGTTCCCTTCTGTCTACCTGCACGCGGTTGCGGAGGCGCTGCGTAACTTGGCCGACTATCCTGAGCATCGTTGGAGCCGTACTATGCGAAGGGCGCTTGAGCGTCGCAATATCGTCGCGGACGATGAAGAGTTAAATTCAAATGCTCTGACCCACGCTCAGACCCTTATGGAAAAACCTATTGGGACACTCATGACGGCCCTCAGCCGTGAAGAGGATAGCTAGGTAGATGGCAGCAGAACGATACCCAATCTTTAGGCTCACCCAAGAGGCATACGACCAGCTAGCTCTGTACTCTAGGGAAAATCCTCAAGCCTACCTGGATGCAGAGACGGACTTCGAACAGGTGCTACTTGGCCGTGGTATTACTAACCATACGGAAGACACGGGGATATTCTCGAACCGTCCGATAGAACTAACGCCTATGCAGAGCGGTCCACCAAATCGTGCAGATTGGCAAGCCCTGGGCATCTACTACTCAATGCCGGACATGACTCCAAGTGCAGCTACTGATGGCCTGATGTGGACTTGGATGACCCACTTCAGACTACATTCGTACAGCATCAGACGCTGGCGCTTGCAAGGCGACCTGACCAACTACATCAGGAACCATTGGTTCGTCGGTAACGAGTCAGATGCCTTACGGCAAAACAATACCGCATCGCGAACATGGTGGATTGCCCATACAGCGATCAAGGCAGCTAAGGCATCGGGAGGCGCATTCACCGAAGAAGAGGCGATGAATCATTTCGCCACCCATCCTCGACACTACCATAACATGATGGACTCAAACTTCAGCAGACATCCTCTCGTATGTGCGGAGTTGCTACTGGCACTCATGAAGGAAGCCAGAGGCATTTCAGGAGTAGGGTCTGACCAGATATGGAAGCGCATGAACCTAAATGCCGGGCTCCTTCTTCTGGATGCAATACCAAGGGAGCACTTGCGGGAACTCATCAATCGCCACGTCGACGACATAATGTCGGACCCCAAATTCGTGGCAGATAGGACAAGGCTCAGGAACCGCAAGCCCTTCCGTGTCCTAAGCCTTGGAGCGGGTGTCCAATCATCATGCTTGGCACTCATGGCCGAGTGTGGAGAATATGGGCTTCCAAGGCCAGATGTCGCGATCTTCGCTGACACGGGTTGGGAGCCTCAGGCGGTCTACGACCACCTTGACTGGCTGGAATCACAGCTGTCCTATGAGGTCGTCCGGGTAAGCAGCGGGAACATCCGGGAAAACATTCTGCAGGGGCGAATGCCCGACGGTTCGAGTTTCTTAGGCATCCCGGCATTTCTTAAGAATCCGGACGGAAGTCGCGGAATCTTGCATCGACAGTGCACTAACCACTATAAGACTAGGCCGATCCATGAATACCTGCGAAATCGATTGGGTATCGAACCTAGAAGAAGAGCCCCCATGGGCGTTCAGGTTGAGATGTGGCTAGGCATAAGCGCGGATGAGGCGATTCGTCAGAAGCCGGATCAAGAAGAATGGGTCACGAAGCGATACCCACTCATAGAACATGGGTTCACTCGTGCTCAACTGCTCAAGTGGTTTAGAGAGAATTATCCAGATCGCCAGTTGCCCTCTAGTTCCTGTGTGGGCTGTCCCTATCATACAGACTCAGTTTGGAAACAGCTGAAAGAAAATGACCCCAAGTCCTTCCAAGATGCAGTCTTCATCGACCAGGCACTGAGAGAAGTCCCGTCCATCAGGACCGCAGTCAAGGGTGAAGCCTATCTCCACAGATCAAGAGTCCCGCTGTTGGAAGTAGATTTCGAAGAGACTCCTAGCTACGACGACCTGATGCTGGAAGAGTGCGAAGGACTGTGCGGTATCTGAACTCAAGAGACCAATGATCAGAAACGACGTTCCATACAAGTCAGTATCACTGGCATACCAACACGTGTGCCCAGCCTAGCAAAAGACTCCTACTAAAGAAAAAATCGACCGGTACATAAAGGATGACCTATATGAGCTGGGATGAAGTCATCGACTTCAACAGGGCCATAAACGAGGAAATAGCTAGCTATGCAATCCATAGCATTATTCTGAACCCTGACAGGATGCTGAATGATGACTTTGTTACTCCGAACCTTGAATGGCGGGCGATCAACTATGGGGCTGAAGAAATAGAACAGATACCTGACGATAAGAGAGGAGTCTACGCTTTCGCGATTCGGGTCGAGAGTCAGGTGCTGCCTCCCCACGGATACATCATGTACATAGGCATGGCAGGCCGACGATCATATCGTCCCTTGAGGGAACGCTATCGAGATTATCTTTCTCCTAGAATGGTAAGAAAAAGAGGAGGGATTGCAAGAGTGATAGGCAACTGGCGACAGGTACTTCAGTTTATTTTTGCACCCGTCGATGCCACTTTCACGACTGAAGACCTAAAGCGTCTTGAGATTCAACTGAACACCGCCCTCATTCCTCCTTATTCAGAACAGGATATTGAAGCTGACATCCGAGAAAAGAGGAGAGCATGGCGGTGACCCAGACAAAATCGGAACCAATGATCCTCCCTGCTCTGAGAGGAGTGATGGGTAACTGGGTTTACTACTCCTGTCTCATGCAACTCGGTGAATTGAGTTCACGGGTTAGCTTCGCAAGGGATATCCATGAGCATGAAGGTCTGTCCAGCATGATCCAGCGCGCGTTGGTCAAAAGACGTAGGCAGGAAATTGCTGACTACATCAGGACACAACCACAGCGTTTCTTCAATTCCCTCGTTATCGCAGTTTACGGTGGTGAGCCCAATTGGCATGCCCTTGTCAACGTACGTAACAGGAGATTAGACAGCCTACTCGAGAATCTGGACCCGGAAACTGTAGAGTCAGTAGGGTTTCTGACGCTGCGTGGCGACGAACGTCTATTCGCCCTGGATGGCCAGCATCGGCTGGCAGGCATCAAATCGGTGGTTAGTGAAGGATACGAGCCAGCGATGGACGATGAAGTATCTGTAATCTTGGTAGCCCACGAACGGACGACTACAGGATTGGAGCGGACCCGCAGGCTATTCACTACTCTTAACAAGACCGCGCGACCAGTCACCAAGGGAGACATCATAGCTCTGGACGAAGATGATGTGATGGCCATATGTGTGCGACGCCTGATTGAACAGACTGATCTGTTTCGTGGAGATCGAGTTGCTTTTGTCCAATCGAACAATGTGCCGACCACGAACGTGGAATGTTTAACTACGATTGGCAATCTTTACGACATTCTGACTATTTTGTTCAGTCAAGCTAATTCTCCTTTACGCAAACAGAAGCAATTCTTGCAACGGAGCCGGCCTGATGATGAAGAATTGGACCGATATTTTGATTATGCCAAAGACTACTTTACTAGGCTACGTACTCATTTCGGAGAGATTGATGAATTCTTTCGTGCGGAAAGAGCTTCCGATGTAGTACGTAAGTACAGGGGCCCGCATGGAGGTAGTGCCTTGTACAGGCCTATCGGCCTCGATATCTTCACCCAAATAGTCGTTCGTTCTACGAAGAGCTTATCTTTGGATAGCGCGGTCCAGTTGACTTCCAGGTTACCCCGAGATTTGGAGCAGCCGCCTTACAGTGGTCTTATGTGGGATCCAAGTAGTCAGACGATTATCAGTGGCAACAGAGTTACGTTGAGGGAGATTCTCTGCTACATGATAGGTACGAATGGGCCTAACTACTCTGAACCAGCGTTGCTGCGGCGTTACCGAAGAGACACAGGAGACGAAGCCATCGAATTGCCACGCCCACTGGTTTAGTTGGAGAATTTGACTGCCACGAGCTAACCGACCGCGACATCATTGAGCTGCATACGTAGCGGACAGCCATCATCTATTGTCATCGCCTCAGCTGAGAGGCTCCGAGGCGATCTGCGCTCTACTCGACACGCTGGAGGATAAATTTACCTCCGAAGTTAGGTACCCGTGTACCTGACACATGCCAGCTTCTTCCTTTAGCGTGCTGGTGAACGGTAAGCCCTTCGACCCTGACCACTGGAATTGAGGGTCGGCACTGGGCCAGCTAACACCATCACGCCGGAGGGGAGATGTTAAATTCATGCGCATCAATATGGTCTGAGGCCCAGGGCCGTGTTTGAGTCAGTGGGCATTAGTGCCGTGTGGCCGTATCTTCTGTGGGCTGTCGCCGCTTATCTGCTCGGGTCCGTTTCGCTTGGAGATATGGTTGCGAGAGTCGCCAGGTTCCCGATCAGGAATGTCGGAACAGGCAACCCGGGAACCGCAAACGTTTTCAGGGAGATGGGAGCCCGTTACGCGGCTCTGGTTCTGGTACTCGACATCCTCAAGGGGGCTGCGGCTATGCTGCCCGCGCTTGTATTTGATGTCGCCCCCTGGTCTGGCGCGGTGGGCGCCGCGGGAGTCCTGATGGGGCACTATCTGCCGATCTTCTGGAATTTTAAGGGCGGAACAGGAATGGTGGTTGCGATAGGCGTGTGCTTCGGTCTGGCCCCGACCGGTGGACTGGCAGGAGTGCCCGTAGGGCTGATCGTCCTGGGCTTGACCAGGAACCCGGCCCTGAGTGGAGCGGCGTTCTTCGTGACGGCTGGCGTGGTGGGCTGGTGGGTCTCTTCCAGTGTGACACCCGCCGTGCTGGTGGCGCTGGTTGCCGGGAGTGTAGTGTTGAAGAGTTGCATTCAGTACGGGTGGATGCGGAGTGAGGACAGGAACCGGATCGGACGATAGCGAAGGCTACGTTTACCACACGGTATGTGGATGACAGCAGGAGCACACGATCACCTACTCGCCTCCCACAATCAGACCGGCAACAGCGGACGACACCGAAACCATAACGCGCATTTACATCGAGTCATGGAATGCCAGCTTTGGCGCGCTTATGTCGCAGGCTGACAGGACCGTGACTTCTGAGCTTACCGAACGCTGGCGACGCGATCTCTCCTTAGGTATACCTCACCGGTGGTGGGTCGCGGAACGTGCCGGGGAAATCGTCGGCTTCATCGGCATCTGCCCCAGCCGGGATCCAGTTGATCCTCAACTCGGCGAGATCGACACGATTGCGATTGACCAACCTCACTGGCGGACTGGAATCGGCAGGACGCTCATGTCGATCGCTCTGCGTCACCTCGTCGCAGACGGCTACCGCGAGGCGATACTCTGGACGGTAGAAGGCTACGAGCGTGGAATCTCATTCTACGAGGCTATGGGATGGGATCGCGACGGCGGGATCCGGGACAATGGCCGCCAGATCCGCTTCCGACACGACTTGAATTCAATCTGAAGTGACGCGCACCCGCACAATCTGTCCACTTGTGAGTCATGTAGAATCCTCTCAATGGCTGTGTGCACGGTAATCAAGGAGGACTGACGTGAGCGACCTCAAGCGAACGATCGTAAACACCGACAAGGCCCCTCGGCCGATCGGCGCCTACTCGCAGGCGATCAGGACCGCTCCCGGCGAGCTGCTCTTCATCGCCGGACAGGTGGCCGTGGACTTCGACGGCAACCCCGTCGGAGTCGGCGACATGGCCGCCCAGGTCAGGCAGGTGTTCGCGAACCTCGGAGGCATTCTGGAGGGCGTCGACGCGACCTTCAGCAACGTCGTCGAGTTCACCACCTACGTCGTGGGACGCGACTCCGTGCAGGCATACATCGCGGCTCGCACCGACTTGTATCCCGAGATCTTCCCCAACGAAGACTATCCTCCCAACACCCTGCTGGTGGTCGACGGCCTGGTCAGAGAGGAGTACCTGCTGGAGATCAAGGCAGTCGCCGCGCTGCCCTAGAGTATCGACAGTTCAGTTCCGATATTCCCACCCGTTCGCCCTGAGCCTGTCGAAGGGAGCCTGTCGGATGATCCCAATCGTTCGTCCTGAGCTTGTCGAAGGGCGGCAGGCAGCCAACTAAAAGCCTGCTAGACCCTCAGCTCCCGCAGCGTCGGCCTGAGGATCCCCAGCCACAGCACGAAGGCCATCATTACCAGCGCGGACCCTCCCAGCGACACCGGCCATCCCCAGTACTCGCCGACCGCGCCGAGCGGCAGTGCGCCCACGTAGTGCATCGCCGCCCCGATTAGCCACAGGCTCATCATGCGCCCTCGAAGCCGGTCCGGAGTCGTCAGCTGCAGCACCGTCGTTCCCAGCGAGAAGAAACCGGTGAACCCGACTCCCGTGAGGAAGAGCAGCACGAGCGACACGACATAGACCGGCGACACGGCGAAGAGGAACAGCGTCACTCCGAACAGCACGATCATGCCCAGCAGCAGCCAGTTTTTGTACTGAGGGTTCCCCAGCACCGCAAGAAACAGGTTGCCCATCAGCGATCCCACACCCGCCACCGTGAGCAGGAAGCCTACACCGTCGGCGCTCAGGCTGAACACGTCCTTGCCGAACGCTGGAAGCACCTGTATGTAAGACGACCCGAAGAACCCGAACGCGAAGCCCAGACCCACCAGCACGAATGCGATAGGTGTCGAAATCACGTAACGGACGCCCGCCGCAACGTCCCTGACGATGTTCGTGCCGGACGACTCAACGCGCGATCTCAACCCTGTCATCATCAGCAGAAACAGCGCGCTGACCGCGTACAGGAAAGCGTTGAGGAACAGCGCCTGACCTATCCCGGCGTACTCGATGATCACGCCCGCCACCGCCGGTCCGAGCACGCGCCCCCCGTTGAACACCGCCAGGTTCAACGACGTCGCGCTCAGAATGTCCTCGTCGTCCACCATGTCCGGCACTATCGCCATCTGCGCCGGCAGGCTTAGCCCCTGTATCGTGCCGAGAACGAACGATATGGCGTACGCGTGCCAGATGGAGACCATCTCAAGTACCGTAAGCGTCCCGACCAGTATGATCAGCGCCATCACTACGACGCGACTGACGAACAGCAGCCATCGCCGGTCGAACCAGTCCGCGAATATCCCTCCAAAGGCCAGCATGACCAGGTTCGGGAACCCATAGAGAGCGATCACCACCCCGAGCTGGGCCGGCGAGTCCGTAAGCTCCAGCGCAAGCCAGCCCAGGATGAAGAACTGCATCCCCATCGCCGCCGACAGCCCCATACCTGAGACCCAGTACAGCCTGAAGCGCCGATGCCTAAGCGCCCCGACTGCCTGCGACCCAGCTAGTGCCCGTACTGACCGAATCGAGAGAATGACGGACCTCCCATTACTCGCCGCTGCTTCTAGTCTTCTCCCGCATCCTACATCGTCACTACTGCTATTGTTGTGACGTACCAAGACTGCAAGGAAACTGAGACTATGGCTGACATAACCGACGGAGAGAATAACGACAGTAGCCCACGCCTCTACTCCGACCTCGCCACCTGGTTCCACCTCCTCACCGCTCCTCACGACTATCGGGAGGAGGCGGACTACTACTCCGCACGCATCGTGGAGGCTGCTGTCGGCGAAGTGCGCACCGTTCTCGAACTCGGCTCCGGCGGTGGCAACAACGCCTCACACATGAAGGAGCGATTCGTCATGACCCTGTCGGACCTCTCGCCCGACATGCTCGAGGTCAGCAGAAGCATCAACCCGGAGCTAACTCACATCCAGGGCGACATGCGATCTCTGCGGATACCCGGAGCGCAGTTCGACGCCGTATTCGTCCACGACGCTGTCATGTACCTGACCACGGAGGACGACATCCACGCGATGGCCGAAACCGCAGCCATTCACTGCCGGCCCGGTGGGGGAGTCGTGGTCGTCCCGGACCACGTTCGCGAGACTTTCACTCCGCCCTATACCGAACACGGCGGCCACGATGGCCCGGACGGTCGCGGCATGAGGTACCTGATGTGGTGCACCGACCCCGACCCCTCCGACACGACCTTCGTCTCGGATTTCGCCTATCTGCTCCGCGACTCCGACGGCGCCATCCGCGTTGAGCACGACCGACACCTCCAGGGCATCTTCCCGAAGTCAGTCTGGATCGACGCTCTCACAAGCGCGGGGTTTGACATCAAGACACACACAAGCCGCTGGGAAACCCCCGTCTTCTACGGCACGGAACGTGCAGGTTAGGTATCACGCTTCCTGCCCCCTCTCCCTAAAAGGGCTCACAGGGGTAGGTAAAGGTGTGCAGACAGCGCGAATACCAATCAACGGCCCCCTCTCCCTCAGGGAGAGGGTTGGGGTGAGGGTGAAAACCTCGAATACCTACCCCTGTCAGCTCCCTCAGAGCCTGCCCCGTACTTGATACGGGGGAGAGGGATGGGGTGAGAGCCTGCCCCGTACTCGATACGGGGGTGAAAACGCTGACTGCGAACGATGTTCGAGCACCCGCCCCTTAGCTGTCCCCAGTCGCGACCTCATCCCTCGCCGCCCCATTCGTCGACGGCCCTGAACCAGACTCTAACAATACGTCAGCGCCCTCAGCCGAGTACGAGTGCAAACTCGCGTACAGACCTCCGCTCGCGACCAGCTCATCGTGCCTGCCCTCCTCGACGATCCGACCTTGGTCCACCACGACTATCCGGTCGGCGTTCCTGATAGTGGACAGACGGTGAGCGATGACGATGGCGGTCCTGTCCCTGAGCAGTTCGTCGAGTGCCCTCTGGATCAGCATCTCGGTATGCGTGTCGATGTTGGCCGTCGCCTCGTCGAGTAGCAGTATCGCCGGGTCTGCGACCAGCGCCCGCGCAAAGCTGATGAGCTGACGCTGGCCGACGCTGAGGTTGCCGCCCCTCTCCTGCAGCGCCGTATCGTAGCCGTGCTCCATCTTCGTGATGAAGTCGTGTGCGCCAACCGCCGTGGCTGCACGGACGACGTCCTCGTCGGTGGCGTCGATGCTGTTGTACCTGATGTTCTCGCTAATGGTCCCGGAGAACAGGAACGGCTCCTGCGCGACGATGGACGTGCACTTCGAGAGCGAGTCGAGCGTGATGTCCCGAATGTCGACTCCGTCGAGCAGTATGCGGCCTTCCGTCACGTCGTACAGACGCATGAGCAGCGACACTATCGTAGTCTTCCCAGCGCCAGTCGGCCCCACGACTGCCACGGTGTGACCTGCCGGAACGTGCAGGTCGACGTGATTGAGCACCGGCTCGCCCTCGATGTAGTGGAAGCTGACGTCCTCGAATCTGACATCGCCGCCGACCGCCTCGACATGCCTGCTGCCCGGCCTGTCGACCACGTCGGCCTCCACGTCCATCAGCTCGAATATCCGAGCCCCGGACGCCATCGCCCGCTGCAGGGAGCCGTACTGCATCGTGAGGTTCAACACCGGCTCGAAGAACCGCTGAATGTACAGCGCGAACGCCACCAGCACGCCGACCTCGATCGCATTGTCCAGCGCCAGAGAGCCGCCGAATACGATGACGAGCGCCAGCGCGAAAGCGGACAGAAACTCGACTGATGGGAATAGCATCGCCTGCATCCGCACGGCCGCAAGGTTCGCCCCGAGGTTCTCCGAGTTGGCACTTCCGAACGAGCGGATGTTCGCGCCCTCACGGTTCATGCTCTGGATCACACGCACGCCGGAGATGTTCTCCTGCAGGCTGCCATTGACGACCGAGATCGCCCTGCGTGCCCTCATGAACGCCCGGCGCGCGAACCTCTGCCAGATCGCCATTATGATGACGAGCACCGGGATGACCGACAACGTTGTGGCTGCAAGCTGCGCGTTCATCAGCATCATCGCGGTTATGATTCCGGCGAGGCTGAGCACGTCCGCAATCGTGATGACGACGATCGATATGAACTCCTGAAGCTGGCTGACGTCGTTCTGGACTCTCGACATCACCCGGCCGGTCTCGTTCCTGTTGTAGAATTTCATCGACAGCCCCTGCAGGTGGCTGAACAGGCCCACCCGCAGGTCGTACAGCACGCGCTGTCCCACGAACGACATCGTCCTCAGATGCACGTACTGGCTCCCGTACTGCAGCAGCGCGATCCCGACGAATATGAGCACTACGACGTTCAGGCCGGACAGGTCACCCTCTCGCACGTACTCGTCGATGATCTTGGCGACCATCCACGGCAGCGCGACCACCGTGCCGGTGTACACCGTGACGGCCGCGAGGACGACGAGGAGCCTTGCCCGGTGTGGTATCAGGTACGTGAAGAGCCGCCTGACCACCTTGTGGTCGTAGACCCGCCCGTCCTCGTACTCTTCGCGGTCCGCGCCGAGGCGTCCTCGCATCCCACCCCGGACTCCGCCGCCGCGCATCCAGCCACCACCACCGAAGCCTCCACCCATCATCCGGAATCACCTCCAGGCACATGCCCCATGAATTCGGCTCTTTCACGTACGACCGGACTCGATGCACTTATATGTCCAGCTTTAAGCTGGTGGTCTTGTGGACGGAGTTGCATGTCGTAGATCCTGCGGTAGAAGCCGTCCCGCGCGAGCAGTTCCTCGTGCGTCCCACGCTCCACTATCTCGCCGTCTTCCAGGACGAGGATCAGGTCGGCCCTGCGAACGGTCGACAGCCTGTGGGCGATCACGAACGTCGTTCGGCCCCTGACAGCCTCGTCCAGCGCCTGCTGGAGCCTGTGCTCGGTCTCCATGTCTACGCTCGAAGTCGAGTCGTCGAGAATGATCACCGGCGGGTTGAGAAGGATCGTCCTGGCAATCGCCAGCCGCTGGCGCTGTCCGCCGGAGAGCGTGACGCCGCGCTCGCCGACCCACGTGTCGTACCCGTCGGGCAGGCCCTCGATGAAGTCGTGAAGCTGCGCGATCTTCGCCGCCATTACCACCTCATCCATGCCCACGTCGTCAAGCCCATACGCGATGTTGTCCCTGATGGTGGCGGCAAACACGAACACGTCCTGCATGACGATGCCGACGTTCTCCCTCAGCGACTTGAGCGTGACGTCCCGAATGTCGTAGCCGTCGATGGTTATCCGGCCCTCAGTGGCGTCGTAGAACCTGGGGAGTACGTGCGCTATCGTGCTCTTGCCCGAGCCTGGCCCGCCGAGGAGTGCGATGAGCTGGCCGGGATGCGCCTCGAAGTCGACGCTGCGCACCGCGCTCACGCCCCCGTCGTAGCTGACTGTGACGTTCTCGAACGCCACGTGCCCATCGGTCCGGGGCAGGGGAGTAGCGTCCGGCTTCTCAGTGACCGGCGACTCCGCGTCGAGTATTCGGTACAACCGCTGACCGGCCGATGAGGCGCGGGACAGCGTGTTCATCAGCCACCCGCTCATCCTGACCGGCATTGCCAGCAGGCCCATGTAGAAGATGAACGACGCCAGGCCGCCCGCGGTGAGCCTGTCGGCCGCGACCTCCCTGCCGCCGTACCAGAGAATCGCTCCGGTCGCGGCGGTGAATATGAACGTCATCAGCGAGCCCTGCGAGGCGAACAGGCGGCTTGTTCCGTAGGTGAGCCTGGCGATGTTCTCAGCCCTGGCGTTGAACTTCGACTCCTCGAAGTCCCGCGCCCCGAACGCCTTGACCACCTTCATTCCCGACAGGTTCTCCTGCAGGACCGTGGTCAACGCGCCCGTCTCCTGCTGCACTCTCATCCACATTGGCCGCAGCGCCCTGGACAGCGTCATCGCTCTCCACAGGATCAGCGGCACGAATGCCATGCACACCAGGGTAAGCCGCCAGTTCGTCACGGCCATGAGCGTCGTCACCGCGCCAAGAGTCACGAAAATGGACAGCCCTCGCACCATCCCCATGCTGACGAACATGCGCACCGCCTCGACGTCCTGGGTGGCCCTGGACATCAGGTCGCCGGTCTGCTCCCGGTCGAAGAAGCCGAAGCTCATGCCCTGCAGCTTCTTGAAGAAGTCTTCTCTCAGGTCGTAGGCGCTCCTCTGCGAGAGCGACTCTGCGAGGTATCGCTGGCAGTATGAGAACATGCCTCTCAGGATGCTGAACAGTACGATCACGGCCGCCAGCATCAGCAGACGACTCTGGAGTCCGCTGACCAGCGCCTCGTCGATTGCCTCGCCTAGCATTCTCGGCACGACAAGCGCCGAGAGGCTGGACGCCACCATCGCCGCGTACGCCCCGATCAGGTACCACTTGTGCCTGAATGCATACTTTGTCAGCCGGAACAGTACGCTCATGCGCCGGCCTCGACGGTTGCGGCTTCCCTCTCCGACGATTCCTGCTCGCCCTCCTGTGGCATGAACCCCGGCCTTTGGACGGCGTCCGCCAGGATCTCCAGCGCGGGCACCACGACTTCCAACTCCTCGGTGCTCAGCACTGCGGCCAGAGACTCGGTCCTCGCCGCCCTGATGGCCGAGAATCGCTCGACGATTTCGATGCCCTCCTGCGTGAGCGAGCACATCACCGCGCGCCTGTCCGCGGGGTCCTGACCGCGCTCGACCAGCCCCTTGGCAACGAGGCGATCTATCATGGTGGTCGCCGAAGGCATTTCGACTTTCAGCCGCCCTGCGATCTCCGACATGCGCCGGTGCCCGTGTGACAGGAAGTGAAGCGTCTTGGCCTGCTGCCTCGTGAGGTCCAGGTCCAGCCACGCCGAAGAGCGCCTCGCCCGCATACGTCTCTGCACACGGGACATGTACTCGACCAGCTTCCCCGTCAACTCTTCACGAGATTGCATAGCGTAATCCTAATAGATCGCTTAATCCTAATCATTAGAATTACACTAACTATCTTACAGTCACACGTCTCCCGTCAAGTTCCCCGGCCACGCCGGGGTCATCTCACTTGCGTCAACAGCCCGGCTCACCATTGTTCCCGCAGCACAGGCTCAACCGCCGACCCTTGATCATGTAGTTCTTCGTGCTGACAGCCAGCACGCGATACCACGGAAGGCCGGTATCTCTCAGGGTCGATAGCTTCCCGGAGCGGGTTTCGTGCTCATGGGAATCTTCAGACCTGCGTCCGTCGCACATATCGACTCCTCCTCCGCTAGTCGTCGGAATTAGACCCTGACGGACCTGCTTATGGCATCATACTCCACGACCCATGAGCCTGACCTATCACCTCCCCCCAATCGAGTCATGGTCCGACTGGACCCGCGTGTACAACGACGTCTCCCTCTGGAGACCGGTCGTTGACGCCATCTGCGCATCTGAGGGCATTCGCTACCGGAGCATCGAGAGACCCCGCTCGAACACCAACGCCGTGTTCATCCTCGACCGGCGCCTGGTAATAAAGATCTACAGCCCGTTCTGGGCGGAGCACGACATAGAGCCCAAGTTGATCGATGTGCTGAGCGCCGAAGGCGCAGTTCCTGTCCCGAAGATCGTCGCGTTAGGCCGATACGAAGACAGGGCCACCTGGCAGTACCTGGCAATCGAACACTGCCCCGGACTGACACTGGAAGCGCTCAGACCTGAGCTCAGCCAGGAAGAGCGCGTGTCCATCGTCTCCCAGGTTGGCGCAGTAGTGAGGGCCCTCCACCAGACCGACGTAGACAGGCTCGAAGGCGCCGACGCCGGCGAGACGTGGGACGACCTCGTACACCGTAGGGGAAGTCAGGTACTCCCCGAGCTCCTCGACCGCGGACTGCTCACGCACAACGTCACCGAAACGCTGGCCGGCATCCTTGACGACGTCATCGACGACTCCAGGTCGAGACCGCGAGTAGTCGTCCACGGCGACCTCGAGTCCGACCACGTCCTGCTCTCCAGGGAGAACGGGGAGTGGAGAGTCAGCGCGATCATCGACTTCGGCGACGCCAGGGTCGGCGTGAGAGACTACGAGTGGATGCCTCTCTGGCTCGGCCTCTTCGACAGGAACGTCGATGAGCTTCGCGCTTTCATCGAGTCGTACGACCCGCCCCTCCTGTCAGACGAGTCACTTCCACGCCGCATCATCGGCTGGACACTCCTCCACGACTTCGGCACCGACGCCATCGCCGAACTCCTCGACAGGACCAACACCCCAACCCCCATCGAGACGTTCGACGAGCTAAGCAACATAGTCTGGCCTGGTATCGCTTCAATTTAGTTTCGGCATATATGATCGTTCGTCCTGAGCTTGTCGAAGGGCGGTTCCCCAGCCAAGCTGGTCTGCCAAAAGTGACTGGAAAACGGTACTGGGCTGAATGGCATAACAGATGTTTAGGCGAACAGGATTGCACCCAGAGTCTGGCACCTTGGAGCACCAGAAATGTTTCACCTCGATCTAACCAACCACGTCGCGATTGTTACCGGAGGCAATCACGGCATCGGCGCCGCCACCGCCCGCGTCTTGGCAGATCGCGGCGCTCGCGTGCTCGTCACCTACCTCAGACTTGAGGAAGAAGTGGATTCCGGCACACCAGAGCAATACCGCCTGCTCCGCGCCTCCGATGCCGAGCACGTAATTTCTCACATTCGCGAGAGGGGAGGGCAGGCCATAGCAGTAGAAGCCGACCTGGCCGACACCCAGTCTCCACGACGTCTGTTCGACACTGCGGAGGCCCAGCTTGGCCCGGTGGACATCCTCGTCAACAACGCCTCCAGCTGGTTGGCTGATACGTTTACGGCCGAAAGCCGGGATGGCTACGGCCGGCTCCTCCGCCAGGTCTCCGTCGAGACCATCGACCGGCAGTTCACGGTCGATGCCCGTGGAACGGCGACGATGATCGCCGAGTTCGCGAGACGTCACACAGAGCGAGGCGCAACGTGGGGTCGAATCATCGGCCTGACATCGGGCGGCCCAAACGGATTCCCGGGAGAGGTCTCCTACGGCGCAGCCAAGGCCGCCCTCGAAAACTACACCATGTCTGCAGCGTTCGAGCTGTCCCACCTGGGAATCACCGCCAACGTGGTATACCCACCGGTCACCGACACAGGCTGGGTGACAGAAGAGGTGCGACGCAGCGTCCAGCAAAGCCCAGACCTCATCCACATCGCCGACCCCGAAGAAGTCGCCCAGGTAATCGCCTACCTCGCCTCCGACCAGGCCCGCCTAATCACCGCCAACATAGTCCGCCTACGATGAGGATCGCCTGATAGTGCTTTAGACTCTCGCTGTCGTCTCACTGCGAGTGCAATCCAGATAACGATCACGACCACTATGCTTTTCTGTAGTCGATTTCAGTCTCATATGGGGCATCACTTGAGTGAAATAGATAGCTGTAGCACAAATCTTGTTGACATGGTAAAGCCCAGAAGCTACCATTGAGTCGGGCTGGGAGGACCACTAGACGTCAGGTTCGTTGTGGGGATCAGTCCCCCGCTCGGCCACTTAAAGCAGAATGGGGAACTGGTTCAACCAATCAAGATGTACCTATTGTATCTTGATGAATCAGGGACTCACTCAAGCGCCCGCCACTTCGTGTTGGCGGGCGTTGCTGTTCTGGAGACCGATGTCGCTTGGGTCAAGTCTCAGCTGGACAGACTTCAGTCTCAGTACCTGCCACAATATGGCGGCAACGCTAATTTTCACGCTACTGAACTGCACCGTCCAGCCTCCGACAAGATCAAACCCCCGTTTGATCAACTGGATCAGATGGCCAGATCTAGGCTGCTGGCCCAACTCCGTGATGTAGTCAACGCAATGCGTGGTACATTCTTCGCTGTCGTAATTGACAAGTCATACCTTGATGAGGGAGAAGATCAGTACGGGCGTGCCCTCGAACAGATGCTATCTCGTTTTGATCAGTTCCTCGGTCGTATGCGTAGGGTGCAAAGTCAGCGACATCTTGGACTGGTTGTAATAGCCCATTCAAATGACCAGAAGCGTCTTGAAGTGGTCCTGAACCAATTGGCTGAGGAAGGTACCCAGTGGGGCGAGATTAGAAATCTGGTCGATGTTCCATTCTTCAGGTTGGCAAGAAATAGCCGGATGCTCCAAGTCTCTGATCTGATTGCGAACGGCGTCTATGGACGATACGAATATGACCACGCTCGTTTTTTTGATCGGATGCTGCCCAAGTTCGATCAGGACGAAAGCGGCAGAATGCATGGACTGTTACATCTCACGGGCAGTAGGCAATCATGTTACCTCCCCTGCTGCCTGACGCGCCGGCTAGCCTCGGGTGTTTGATACCTATACGCAGAGCACGAAAGCTGCCATTGCAGAAGCCTTTGACATTGACTTTGAGAACTTGGTCGTGCTGGTATCCGCTGGCAAGATAATCGCCCGCGACGCCACGCCGCTGTGGAACACCTGCCTCTTGGCATCCATCCTACTGGCCGGATTCAGCGCCCTGACCATCCTCAGCATCGGCAGACTGATCGCGGCTCTCAATGAGGTTGGAGCCTACGATGCCTCATTCCAAGTCTAGGTCGACATAAACACCGTAGTGGTCTGAAGGCACAATCATGCGGTCACTAGTGCCCATGCCAAACAGACCGGCTCCGGAGACTTTCGGTTCCGCCCCGTCCCTTGCCCGCGAATAGATCCTGTCGAAGCGCCTTTCAGAAGTCTCGCCGTCTACCGAGCCCTCCCTGGGATTAATGTTGGAAATCAATGTAGACGGTGGTGATTGTCCAGATGCCGAGTAAGCCAGGACAGCTAGATCAGTCCACTGCGTCTTGTAGTCCTGCATCGTTGTCTGCCGCCCGAGCAATTGAGAGATCATCCCTTGGCTGCCTTCATTGAAGTCACCGCAGAGAATGTCGTAGTCACTTGAGCGGCTGTCTATCAACTCGCTGACGATGCGCGAAATGTACCGATGACGACTGCGAGCGTTCTCCCAGTCTAGGTGGACATTTGTGAGGCTCAGGGAAACGTCACTGCATTCGAGAGTAACCCTGACAGCCCAGTTGTTCTCAGTTAGCGCATTGTTCTCCCAGTTGGTCCGAACGTCCCTAATCGGCAGCCTGCTAAGGACAGCCAACCCCTCAGGCCTGAGATCTTCTTCAAGGTCACCGGGGTAGTCCAGGTGCAAGACTTCCTGGTAGATCGTAGTCTCTTTGAAGAACTGCACAAACGAACGGTCGCCTAGGACTTGGGACGGAGCTTCCTGCATTGCCACAACGTCCGCTTCAAGAGCTGAGATCTCTTCAACGATTGCACATAGACGCTCATACCAATTGCAGGTAGAGTTCCAAAGGTTGTAGGTTGCAATTCGCATCTACGTCTCAACCAAATTGACTCTTGCCCTCAGACACCTGCTAACCGCAGCCTCAGCACGGCGATCAATTTGCCTTAGTCTGCGCTGTCAGAGACCAGAGGCAAAGTAAGGACTCTTCCCGATGCCCCCTAACACATCACCAGCCCGCCCTGACTGGGTATCGGACGAGATGTATCCCTTCGAGAGTAGGTTCTTCACTACTCCCTCGGGCCACTCGATGCACTATATAGATGAGGGGGAAGGGGAGCCAATCGTCTTTGTGCACGGCAATCCATCCTGGTCATTTGAGTTTCGCCATCTGACGGAGGGACTGCGGTCACAGTTCCGCTGTATCGCCCCCGACCACATTGGCTTTGGTTTGTCGTCCCGTAGCGACAGGAGGGAGGACCATCGACCTCAGGCACATGCGGATGCCTTCGCCTCGCTCATGGAACACCTCGATCTTAGAGACATAACCTTGTACATGACCGACTGGGGCGGACCGATTGGACTGCACTTCGCCCGAACCCAACCAGAGAGGGTCAAGCGGATCGTCATCGCTAACACCTGGTGCTGGCCAGTCTCGCGGGATCCCCACTTCGTAATGTTCAGCTTCATGATGTCGAGTTGGCTTGGCCGATTCCTCATCAAGCGGTTCAACTTCTTCGTGAACAGGGTCGTACCCATGGCCGTCGGCAGTAAGGACGTCTTGACGCCACAGGTGATGGAGCACTACCGCAACGCCCTGCCCACACCTGACGCCCGTTCCGCATGTGCGGCCCTACCCGGAGCGATAGTCGGCGCGACCGACTGGCTGGGTTCCATCTGGGATGACCGTAAAGCCTTCTCAGACCTGCCCGCACTCATTCTCTGGGGAATGAAAGACATCGCTTTCCGAAGGAAGGAACTGGAGCGATGGCAGTCCGAGCTGACGAACTCCGAGGTCCACGAATTCCAAGACTGCGGCCACTTCCTAGCTGAAGAGGCCCCCGACCGGATTCTGCCCCTGCTCACCTCGTTCATGAGGAGGTAGCGGGTGGTAGCTCCCTCACCTCCCACACTGGCGAGAGGAGTAGCTAGCATGCACCCAGGACACCGCGCCCCCAGCGACCACCAGTGTAGGTCTTAGCCCCGACTACCTCGGCTGGTGACAGCAGCCCGGTCTATTGGACATTGCCATTAAAGACAGCTTTTTCGTATTTGATGACCTTTCTAGGTGGCGGTGGGTTACCGTATTCAGGCGCCATATTGGCGAGACCTAATACAGAACGAGTCAGATGGCCTAGTAGCTCATTGTAGAACCTGTAGAATGAACTCTGTGGCTCGCCGTCATTTACCTGCAAAATGAGAGCTTGATTGCGATCCGTCATGTAGTCGGCATTGTATGGACTGCCACTTTCTACGGAGTACCAAGCTGTTCCGTGGTCTAGAACACACAGCATTTTGACCATGGTGTCTCGGGTGAGCATAGCGTTTATGGCGCCGAACCGATTGGCTATATCGTTGAAAGTGATACCTTCTTTCAAGCCAGTTGCAAAGACGCTGGTGTGGAGAGGATTCAAAATTGCCCCGGGCCTGTCGAAGTCTCTCAAGTGTTGGTTCTCTGTTATGTGGCCATAGGGATTGTCGGAGCGCTCTAGTCGGGCAAGCGTAACCAGCTTCTTCATTGCAGCATCGAGTTCTGCGAATCCCAATGCCTGCTTGATTTCCGACACCGAGTATACTCCCTCGATGGGGAAGTGAAATCGACGGGATATTGCGGTTGCTCCGAGTTTGATGACAGGGGACCATAGTCGATCCCTGACGATTAAATCGCAGTCATCGGCGGTCTTGCCGTGCCGATCATTAACAACGCCAGCCTCGACTGAATATCTGTTCGGAAGTAGGTTGGCTAATTCTTCACGTACTATATCCTCAACACCAGAGCCTGAATCGTAGTTGAAGATATTGAAGCGGACTTCGGCCCTTGACCTGCTCGTAATGCGATGCTGAGCGAGTTGGCACGTAATCTCTAGTGCATTTTTGAGTGTGTCGTTGTTCTTTTGAATGGGTTGCCAGCAACTGACATCAGGCAGGCTTTTGTCCCAATTCATAGGCATATGTTCTGGCTCCACATTTGATGACTCAATCATACCAATGGAGCCTCCACCCCACATCCACCGCTTGCACAACCACCCCACCCCGTCACATACTAGCCACGAGCTTGGGACATCCCGTTCCCGCCCAACCACCCACACGGAGCAAACCCAATGAAAATCACTGATGTAGAAATCTTCGTCGTCGACGGCGGACGCCGGCCCTGGCTCTTCTCCGCCGTTCGCACCGACGAGGGAATCACCGGATACGGCGAGTTCGGCTCAGGCGTCGCCGCCCACTCGCTTGTCGGACTGATCGAAGACCTCAAGCCGATGATCATCGGCCAGGACCCCGAGGCGGTCGAGAAGATCTACTTCGACCTCTACCGCGTTCTGCGCGCCATGCCCGGAGGCATCGCCCAGATGGGCATAGCCGCCATCGAGCTCGCCTGCTGGGACATCAAGGGCAAGGCGCTCGGAGTCCCCGTCAACAACCTCGTCGGCGGACCCTACCGCGACAGCCAGCGCGTGTACTGGTCCCACCTCGCCAGCGCGAGGGCAGGCGACCCCTCGCTCGCGCCCGACAAGCCTCTGAAGGACTGGGACGCCGTCGCTGCTGCTGCCCTCGAGGCTCCTGAGCACGGCTACGACGCCTTCAAGACCAACATCCTGTGGCCGGGCGACCCTCCGAGATCGATCTCCCAGAGTCGCGACGGCCTGAGCCACGACCAGCGCGCCGACACCGAGATCGTCCGCAACGCCGAGAAGCAGATCTCGGTCATGCGCGAGGCCGTCGGCCCATCGGTCGACATCCTGCTCGACATCAACTACAACTTCAAGACCGAGGGCGCCATCAGGGTCGCCAAGGCGCTCGAGCCGTACAACCTGTTCTGGATCGAGCACGACAACGAAGACCCCGAGGCGCTGGCGCAGCTCAAGGCATCGACTTCGACGCTGCTCTGCTCAGGTGAGCAGCACTTCAGCGTCAGAGAGTACCTGCCGTACTTCGAGCTTCGGGCGATGGACACCGTGAAGGTCGACGTCCAGTGGCAGGGCTTCGGAGTCGCCAAGAAGGTGGCCGACGTCGCAGAGACCTACGAGCTCAACATCGCGCCGCACAACCCGGCGTCAGAGCTTGCCAGCTTCCAGTCGGTACACCTCTGCGCCTCCGTCTCGAACGTCCGCATCATGGAGAGCGACCCCGAGGGCGTCCCCTGGCGCTTCGAGCTGTTCACCGAGCGCCCCGAGGTCATCAACAGCTACATGACAGTGCCCACCACCCCAGGCTGGGGCTGCGACCTCGTAGAAGACGCCGCCCGCAAGTACGCTTGGAACGGCTAAACCCAGCCAACAGACCCCCTTTCCCTCAGAGCCTGCCCCGGACCTGATCCGGGAGAGAGGGTTGGGGTGAGGGTGAAAAGGTCACTACCCCATGAGGCCCACAGCAGTTGTACCAATGCATAGAAAAATCCCCTCTCCCTCAAGGGAGAGGGCTAGGGTGATAACACCGCCTCCCCATCAACCAAGGCAGGTACCACAATGAAAATCACAGCAATCGAAAACTTCGCAGTCAAAGGCCTCGGCGCAAACCCCTGGCTCTACTGCGCCATCCGCACCGACGAGGGCATCACCGGATACTCCGAGTACGGTATGGGCTCCTTCGCCAGGGGCCTGCCCGCGCTCGTCGATGACATCGGCGCGACGCTGATAGGCAAGGACCCTCTCCCTGTCGACAGGCTCTGGATGGACATGTACCGCAACACGCGCTCGTCGTCCGGCGGCGCGACCGCCATGGCCATCGCAGGCATCGAGCTCGCCCTGTGGGACATCAAGGGCAAGTTCCACGACGTGCCTGTGCACAGGCTGGTCGGCGGCCCGTTCAGGGACAAGCAGCGTGTGTACTGGTCGCACCTCGCAACCTACAGGGCGAGGATGGCCGAGGAGTGGGGCGTCCCCAAGCTGAGCACCATGGAGGACGTCGCCGACTGCGCGCGCGAGTCCGTCGACGCTGGCTACACGGCGTTCAAGACCAACATCGTCTTCCCGGGCGAGAATCCGTCCGTCATCAACAACATGTTCGCAGGCGCGAACGACCAGAACGCGCCCACCGACCTCGTCCGGCACACCGTCGAGCAGATCGGCGCGATGCGCGAGGCCGTCGGTCCCGACATCGACATCTGCCTGGACATCAACTACAACTTCAAGACCGAGGGCGCCATCGCCATCGGCAGGGCGCTGGAGCCGTTCGACCTGTTCTGGATGGAGATCGACAACCAGGACCCAGACGCGCTGCTGCAGCTCAAGATGGCGCAGCGAACGCCGATCTGTACAGGCGAGCAGCTTCTCGGACTGCGCCAGTACCAGCCGTACTTCAGGAAGCACGCGATGGACACGGTCAAGGTCGACGTACAGTGGCAGGGCTTCTCACAGGCGAAGAAGGTCGCCGACCTAGCCGAGGTCTACGAGCTGAACATCGCGCCGCACAACTACAACTCGCACCTGTCCAGCTTCCAGAGCCTGAACCTGACGGCCGCCGTCTCCAACGTCCGCATCATGGAGAGCGACGTCGACTCCGCCGCCTGGCGTGACGAGCTCACCACAGAGGTCCCCGAAATCGAAAACGGCTGGATGACCATCCCAACCCGCCCCGGCTGGGGCTGCGACCTAGACGAGGAAGCCGCCCGCAAATACGCCTGGGAGGGGTAGGCTACCTGTCCTGGACGGAGCCGTCGAAGCCGATGGGGGTGTTGAGCACCTTCGGGCTTTCCGGCTGTGACAGCGCGGCCTCGTTTAGCTCGATGCCGAGACCAGGGCCTTCCGGCACCGTCAGGTAGCCCTCGATAAGCTCAAGCGGCTCGACCAGCAGGTCGCTCTTCGGTGGCTCCGACTCGCCGGTGTATTCCTGGAGCGCGAAGTTCGGTATGCACGCGTCGAGCTGGACGCACGCAGCCGTGCTGACCGGCGACAGCGGATTATGCGGGATCACCTTGACGTGGTACGACTCGGCCATCGCTGCTACCTTCTTGCAGCCCGACAGCCCGCCGCATACGCACAGGTCCGGCCGTACGTACGACGCGGCCTTGGCCTCCAGGAGCTGCTGGTACTCGAAGATCGTCGCGAAGCGTTCGCCGGTCGCGATGGGGATGTTGCAGTTCGCGGCGACGTCGCCCATGATCGCGGGACTGTCGGGCAGCATTGGGTCCTCGTAGAAGAACGGGTTGAACTGCTCGAGTCGACGACCGAGCCAGATGCTCTCCGCCGGGTTCATCTGGCGGTGGATCTCGACGCAGATGTCCACGTCGGGCCCAACTGCCTCGCGCACCGCCCCGACACGGTTGACCGCCTCATCGGCCCAGCCGCTGTAGGACTTGTGCAGGTAGTAGTCCCTCGGGAACGGCGAGAACCTGACGGCGGTGAATCCCTCGTTGGCGACCTTCAGCGCGTCCTGGGCAAGGCCCTCGGCGGTGTCATTGTCAGCCGGAGCGCCGACGTGCATGTAGCAGCGCACCCTGTCGCGGGTCTTGCCGCCCATGAGGTCGTAGATAGGCACGTCGAGTCGCTTGCCCTTGATGTCCCAAAGCGCGATGTCGATGGCAGACAGCGCGCCCTGCACTACGGACCCCATGAAGTGGGAGCTTCGGTATAGCCACTGGTAGTGGTGCTCGATCTTGTGCGGGTCCTTGCCGAGCAGGTACGGCTCCATCGTCTCGATCATCGTCTTGGTAGGACGCTGCCAGCCGTGGATACCGCCCTCGCCGATGCCGACGGTGCCGTCCTCGCAGTGGATCTTGATCAGCAGCCAGCGGTCCCACAGGAACGTCTCGACCTTCTCTATCTTCGTTGCCTTGGGCATTTTCTCTCCTGTTGAAAGCTACTCCAGAAACTCTTGTATCGACTCGTCGTACTGTTCGAGACGGGTGACCTGCGCAACCAGGTCGGCGGACGCAATGCCTTCCAGGTTGGACGGCGCAACTCCATCACGCAGCGCCTTGAGGGTGTTGTATGCGGCCTGGATCGTTGCCATGAACGGCGAGTGTCCCTGCAACGCGACACGGACTCCCTGCGAGCCGAGGTACGCCTTGTCTGTCAGGTCGCCTGAAACACCGCCTAGTAGGATCGGGATGTTCAGCTCGGCGTTCAACGCTTCGAGCTCGGCCGTCGTGCTGATGCCGGTCATGAAGACGGCGTCGACTCCGACCGCCTCGTACGCCTTGGCGCGGCGTATGCCCTCGTCGAGTCCCTCGATGGCGATCGCGCTCGATCTGCCGGCGACGACCAGCGACGGGTCCTGCCTGCCAGCCAGCGCGGCCTTCATCTTGCCGATACCCTCTTCGATGGGGATCAGGCTCTGCCCCGACTGGCCGAAGGCCCTGGGCAGCAGTGTGTCCTCGATGGTCAGCGCGGCGACTCCAGCAGTCTCAAGCTCCTCCACAGTGCGGCGCACGTTGAGCGCGTTGCCGTAGCCGTGGTCAGCATCGACCATCAGCGGCAGCGTCCCAGCACGGCAGATGCGATGGATCTGCTGTGCGAACTCGGTCAGGGTAAGCACGATGTAGTCCGGCGCGCCGAGCACCGTCGCCGACGCAATAGAGCCGGCGAACATCATCACCTCGAATCCCAGGTCTTCGGCGATCCGCGCCGATATCGGGTCGTACACCGACGCTGGATGGACACACTCATCGCCCTCCAGGACGGCCCGGTAGGCTTCTCTTCGGCCAGTAAGATTCACGGCAACACTCCCAATACGCTTGCTGTTTCAGACGGAGCGTAGGTTAACACGGATGCGGTGTCTAGTTCGGGCTGATAGGTGGATGCTGCGAAGGCTCGTACTTCACGGCGAGGTGCGGCGTCTCTACCCTTACATGCCCCCGATAGCGTGACTCTAACAGTGCGTCGAGCATACCGCTCACGAGCAGGGTGCGCTCGACCGGGTACTGTGGCTGGCCAGTCTGGAACATCTGCTGGACGTTCAACCCTAGATAACTGAACGGCTGCTGGCTGTCGGCGACGCTGTTCAGGCCGGTGGCCTCGATCTCGCCACCAACCCTGGCGGCGTAGCCAAAGCCGCCAAGGTGACCAGGCAGCAACAGCGTCGCGGCCCGTAGCCCGTCGTTGTACTCGATGAGAAAGACTTTTGGGTTCGGGCTGCCCGCTTCCATCGGGCCGGCACTCTTCGAGTCGATGCACGACTCGGCTGCATCGGCAAGCTCCCTCGACCACAGCCCGTCTTCTGCGGCCTGCCAGACGGCGTCTCCCTCGAGACACTGCACGGCCGATACCCCGGTCTCGAACCTATCCCGTCGCTCTACGAAGCATTGCAGGAGTTCCAGCGTGTGATAGCCGTACGACTCGAGTCCGCCAGGGTAGGAGTGGTGGTACCCGATGGACAGCGCCTCGTTGATGTGTGTCTCAAGGTCGTGCTCCAGCATCGGCGTGCGTGCCGAGACGGGTAGGGAAGAGCCGGCCATCATAGGCACGCCAAGCTCCTGGGCCCGTTGGTACATCCAGTGAGCTCCGTCCCAGCTGTACGACAGGTGCTTGTCGGTAAACACGGGCGACGATCTCCCCGACGCCGAGAAGACTGCGCAGACCTGCTCGAAGAAGTGGCGGCGAGGGTAGTGACGTCGTCCCAGTCCGTCGATGGGATAGTCGCCGTGCTCGGCGACGATCAGGACGCCGTCCACGGCAAGCTCACCGTCCTGCCAGCCCGGAGCGGTGGGCCAGTGCCCGACGCTCGGAGGCGTCAGCGTCAGTGCAGAGCGGATACTCGGGTAGACTTCAACGCCATTCCGTCGCGCCAGGTCGAGTCCGATGTCGTCTGGATGCACCTGGTCCATATACAACGAGACGAGTTCGACCTGTGGCTCCTCAAGGCCGTCAACGTTCGGGAACCCCGTGATGAACTTGCCTGCGATGAGGTCGGCATGAGAGCCGGGAAACCAGGTCGTAACGACAGCAGCGATCTTCTTGCGTTCGGTCATGGCGGGAAAGTCTCAGTTATTCAAACGGCCCAGCGAAGTGCGTAACTCGCTGGGCCGTGGTTTGTATGTAGGTCTCTAGGCCAGTCCTTCGACAAGCTCAGGACGAACGATGGAGGTGTCTCGATCTGCTAATAGACTGTGTGCCTGTGCTCAGTCGGCGACGGCTTCGGCCTCGGTCTTCTCTTCCTCGAATGGCTTGCCGGTTGCTGGGTTGACGTCGAACGGGCTGGGCAGCTCGAGTTCGTCGGCAATTTCGCGGACGGCGGGCAGTACGTACTCGCCCATTAGCCTGAGACTGCGCATCTGGTCCTCGTGGGTCATCGCGCCGTCGCCGTCCCAGAAGAACACGCTTCCGGGCCTGAGTGTTTCGAGGACGTGCCTGATCTTGGGGATGACCGTGTCCGGCGTGCCCGATACGACGGTGTAGTTCTCAACCTGGTCCTCGTAGGAGGTGCTGAGAATGCCGCCGCGGTTGGCGGTTGCGGCGTCACGGGTCGGAAGGACGCGCCTGCGGGAGGTCAGTCCTGGCAGTCCGAGCAGCGCGGGGTTCGCGGTGCCCTCGTTTCCGGCGAGGAACGGGTTGCTCGGACCCTGAACGAACTTCCTGCCGACCTCGTCGGCAAGCTCCTCGGTCTCGTCGACGTGGACCTTCCACAGGTAGCCGATGTTCTGAGGGCCGGACTCGTATCCGAGCTCGGCGGCGGTGTCGTGGTAGATCTGGAACGCCTCCTGCGTCGGGCCGAGCCTGGTGGCGAGCATGATGTACGGGATGCGGTTGGTCGCGGCCCACACGAGCGAGTCGCGGCTGACCACGCCGGGAAGCCAGATCGGGGGATGCGGGTCCTGGTAAGGCTTGACCCACGGGTTCACGTAGCGGTAGTTGAAGTGCTTGCCCTCCCAGCGGAACGGGCCTGGGGTCGTCCACGCCTTGACGATGAAGTCGTGCGCCTCCTGGAAGCGCTCCCAGTTGTACGGTGGCGGCGAGTTGTGAGCGACGCTCTCGCGTCCGGTGCCGCGCACCCAGCCGGAGACGAGCCTGCCGCGCGAGATCATGTCGATCATCGCAAGCTGCTCGACCAGCCACAGCGGGTCGTCCCAGATGGGCAGGATGTTGCCGAGCAGGACGATCTTGGCGCGGTCGGTGATCTTGGCGAGTATGGACGCCTCGACGTTCATCGCGCCGCCCATGCAGAAGGGCGTGCTGTGGTGCTCGTTGAGCATGATGCCGTCGAAGCCCATCTCCTCGGCATAGACGCGCTCGTCGAGGTAGCGGTTGTAGAGGTCGGAGCCGACCTCTGCATCATAGATCTCGTTGCTGAGGGTGAGGTCCTTGATCGGCAGACCGGTCGCGCCGAAGTACCCGGACTTGGGGTCCTGGTATGGCCTCTCCGTGAAATGACCTATGAACATCGGCGCCTCCTTCGACACGATCGCATACTGTTGGGATGCGGCCCAGTCTATCGGGAAAAGTGATCATGTGCAATTTCCCAGGAGCCAAGGACGAGGAGTGAGTGGAGAGGAGTGAGGAGTGAGAGTCTTCTCTTCTTGTCTTGGTCGTCTCACTGCGCGTCGCCGGTTAGGCTTGGCGGTGTCAGTAGTGGTAGTCGTTGGGGTCGAAGTTGATCTCCAGGGGACTGCCGTGGACTTCGCAGTCAGGATCCTGGCAGGCGGTGAATGACCGGAAGTACTCCTCGTCGATGGTGGCGGTGTATGGATCGAAGTCGGGGTGCTGGCACTCGTCCATGAACTCGTACCGGGGGGAGTCGTATATGTCCAACCAGTAGTCGATATCCCTTGCGACGTCGATGCGAGGGTCGATTTCATAGTCCGACTGCTGCTCTGGTTCGTTCAGGACCGCTGTGCTCGCAGCGGGAGCCGGCGCGACGTCCTGCGTCGGACTGGATGGGACTCGCTGGTGTGTCTTGTGGGTAGAGCGTCTGTGGCCAGTCGAGCCGGGCGGCTTGGGCAGGGGTCTGCTCTGATATCTGCCGAATCCTCGGTTGAGAAGCTCTCTGGCTGCCCATACGCGGTGTCCGACGTTGATGCCCTCGACCTTCCCTTTCACCACGTCGATGAGGAAGAGGCAGATCTCGCGTCCGCTGTCGGTCTTCTGCTTGATGAGTGATGAGAGTCCGGGGTCTATCTCGACCTGGACTCTCTGGCCCCACTCCTTGTCGGAGACTTCCGGTGTGTTGTCGGCGATGAAGTCGTCAGCGTCCTCGTGTCCGTAGATGGTGAGAAGCCTGGCTGCCGAGAGCCTATGGCCAACCTTCGTGCCCTCCAATCGACCGTTCAAGACGTCGATGAGAACGGCGGCGATGTCGGCGCCGTCGTTGGTTTTGTCTCTGATGTATTGGGATAGGGGCATGGGAGAGAGTCTAATAGAACGAATGTACTATAGATGTTAACGGCTACGACGACAAGGGTCAAGAGCGATTGGCTGTGAGTGGCAACTGACTCTTGGGGAGCGGGCTACGTTGCCAAGCGCCACCAAACAGCAACACTTCAGGGCTTTTCGAAGAGTCCAGTCCGCATCTCCACGAAATTGACACTGAGCAATTGCTTTCCTAGAGTACGATTCTGGTTCCATAAGCGTTACGGCTGTCCACCTTGTCCTGTACAGCGGAGAGCTTCTGCATCTCGGTTGTGCACTGGAAGAATCGACCCGGCCGCCTAATATCGCAGAGAGATCGGCATGTTGTCGTCCAACTACATTCAAGAGCAGATGTCATGGACCTATCTCAGAGCCGTCGTGTTTCGGTCCGGATATGACCTCTTCATCCCTGAAGTTGACGACCACGGGATTGATGGAACAATCGGAAACCGCTTGCTGAGCGGTGTAAATCGCGTGGACTTCCAGCTTAAGGCCAGTACAGACTATGAATTGCGCGATACGAGCATCCGATACGATCTGCGTGTGCAGAACTACAACCAATTGATCCGCGATGATGACGTTCCTAGAGTCCTGATACTTTTAACGATGCCAGTAGATGATGGTGAATGGCTCATCCAAAGTACTGACGAACTATGCTTGAGAAGGTGTGCTTACTGGCAGTCACTAATGGGTGCAGATTTCTCAAATAACAGGTCAACTGTCCGCGTCTCCTTACCCCGGCGCAACGTGTTCAACCAAAGTGGCCTGCTAAACATGTTCACCCAGCTTGGGCTGATTAGATGACGGAGGTCTCAGATGAATGTACATATTAGAGACTCTGCTGCTCTGAATCGGATCACACCGTCGCTATTGAGTAGGTACCTTAAGGTCCATGGGTGGGCATATGAGGAAACCTGGCGGGGGCGAATTGCGGTGTGGTCAAACGTGTACGGCGAAGAGCGTCAACAGATACTCGTGCCGCTGATGGACTCATCTGATACGTACGCGGTGAGAATGTCCGAGGCGGTCTCGACCTTAGCCGACGTCGAGGGTCGCTCTCAGCTTGAGGTGTATGACGAGTTAGTTGAGGACAGTGCCGAGGTGGTCGAGTCTGCGAACGCCGAACGGCAACTGCCCGGATAGCCGAATCAGGTTAATGGCTGAGCATAAGTAACGACATCATGCTCTACATTAGCTAGTGACAGGATAATCACGTTATGCAGATACAAGAACACGCGCAGACGGCCGAGGAGTTTCTCGCGGTATCAGACCACGAGTTCATGGCTGGAGACAATCTCCAGGCATCAGAGAAGCTGTGGGGCGCGGCTTCACACGCGATGATGGCTGTTGCCCAACAGCGGGGCTGGCGGCACAACAGGCACCGAGACTTGGGCAAGGCATCTCAAAAGCTCTCCGAGGAGTCGGGCGATACTTCCATAGCGGATGGTTTCGCGATCGCTGAGAAGCTGCACGCAAATTTCTATCACGATTTCATGGAGGACCACGAGTTCGACTATGCCCGTGCAAGGGTCAGGGGGCTTATAGAGCGGGTGTTAACCCTGGTCGATTGAGATGCTGACTCGCCCGTAGGGAAGTTTCCCGATACTCCCGAAGGACTTCTCGCGGCAGCGGACCATGAGTTCATGGCCGGCAACTATATGAAGGGTTCTCAGAAATTGTGGGAAGCTGCATCTCACGCGGTGACCGTGGTGGCGGGACGGCGCGGTTGGCCCTGCTCAGATGATCAAGAGTTGCACATGGCGGCCAACATGCTGTCCGACGAAAGAGGCGATGCATTCATTGCCGCAGCTCTCAGTGTAGCCGAGATGTTCCGAGCAAATTCGCGGCTCGATTTCATGGAGGAGTACCAAGTCGACGAAGACCAAAGAGTCGTCAAAACCTTTGTAGAGAAGGTGCTTGAGCTCGACTAGTGGAGCATCACCCCTTCAGGAACCCTGACACCAGGTTCACGAACTCTTCGGGGCGCTCGATCTCGGGGCGGTGGCCGCAGTTGTCGATTATCGCCAGCTCGGAGCCGGGGATCGACTCGTGGTAGACCTGTGATGCGCTGATTGGGACGATCGGGTTCTCGCGGCCCCAGATGATCTGCGTCGGCGTGTTCCTGAGACGGCGCAGCAGGTGCGGCAGCGCGCGGTAGTGCATGTAGGGGCGCCACGTCAGGCGGCACGCCTGCTCGCGCGCGACCTCCCAGTACTCGGCCTGCTCAGGGGTCGGCTCCTCCGGGCTGATGGTCGCGAACTCCGGCGTGCTCTCCGGGTCGAGAAAGCTCTCTTCCAGGTACTCCTTCGCGGTTACGAGGAACATGTCGAAGATCTCGCCTGTCGGCGGCTTGATGCCCATGGGGTTGACCAGCACGAGCTTGCTGAACCGGTTGGGGTCCATCGTGGCCATCTCTGCGGCGAGCCAGCCCCCGAACGCGAAGCCCAGCAGGTCGGTCTGTTCTATGCCCATGTCGTCGAGCGCGGTCAGGTACCAGCCTGCGAGGTCACGCATGTTCATGATCCACTCGATGTGAGGGGAGTCGCCGAAGCCTGGGTGGGACGGGATGGTGAGAGCAAAGTCATGGGACAGCGACTCGTGGAAGTTCATCCAGCCGGGATGCCCCATCTCCTCGTGGAGGATCAGCAGGGGATCGCCGGAGCCGCCTGTGACCACCTGCACGGTGGATTCGGCGGCCTCAACCATCTGTTCAGTCCAAGTCTGCGTGGCTGTTGTCAATTTGCGTCTCTCTTTCCTGAGTTAGAGTTTGATTCTGATGATCCGAGGAGCGCAGCCTTCATCGAAGTGGCAGAGTACGGCATCTTGGACCATCTCTCTTAAATCGTCCCAAGAATCTCCAAACGTGAATATGCTGTAACCTAAAGCCCTCGCGTCGTATCCACCCTCAATGCCCTCTGTCACTTCGAATATTATCTCGCTTGGTCTCACAGCAAACCTCGGGCGTTAGTGTTCTTTGGTTGTGGGCATTGTATAACACCGCGCTCGGCGACTGTATTGAGAGACCAGGACATTGAGAGACCAGGACGGTCTACCTCAACATGTCCAGGTACACCTGTTGGCCCTGGCGGTAGAGTTCTTCGATCTCGCGGCGTTGGCTGTCGTTGTAGAACCTGCCTCTGACGCGGATGCGGTCAAGGTCTCGGTCGATGCCGTCGGCGAACTGGCGGGCGGCACCTGAGCGTTCGGGACTTGCGAGGCCGGTCTGTACGTACACCGGACTTGTGTGCGCGAACACCGGCTGGTGGAAGCTGTCACGGTGTGCGCCCGCTAATCGGGCGGCGATCCAGCCGTCGGAGGAGATGGGTAGGTCGATTTCGAGACGCCTGTCCTTCGAGCCGTTCGGGTGGGCCTCTCCTGCGACCACGTTGCCGTTTAAGACGATCTCCGCTCGGGCGATGGGACGATGCGACTGCCAGGTCGCCGTGACTGATAGCGTCCCGCCGGGCGTTACGGAGACCTCTGCACCGGGCCCATGTCCATCGACCTCCAGCGACAGGGCAGGGCCGTTGGTGATGAACGTGCGTCCGCTCGTCAGGGCGTCCAGCCAGTCCGGATACTCGAACTCCGCGCCGGTGTAGGCGTACACGCGGTTCGCGCTGCAAATGAACCAGTCGGAACCGGTCGAGGCGGGCAACCGGAGGCCGGCGTTCAGCATCCGGTAGTAGATGTCGTACTCGACATCATTCCAGTGGGGATCGAACAGGTTGAAGGCGTCGAGCTTGCCGAGCGCCGCTGCCACGGGAGCCTCCATGCCCTGGCCGTTGTGGCACCAGATCACTATGCCTCCCTGCCGGTGGGCGTCGTCGCAGGCGTAGCTGAGGGGAGGGTAGTCGGGGTCGAACGTGTCGACCAGCAGGCCTCGGCTGACGGGGTCGACGACGTTGCGGATGTTCAGAAGCATGATGTGGCCGTAGCCCGGACCCCACGCCGTGAAGTTGTGCCGGTTCTCCTCGCCGCACTGAACGTAGTGGTGGGCCGATGAGAACTCGGTCAGCATACCGGTCGGGTACCTGTTGGTGGCGTACTCGAGGTCCCAGCGCTTCAGGATGCTGACGGCGGTCATGCGCAGGTCTTCGACGCGGGGGTCGAGCATGAGGCGCTCGTCCGGTCGCGTCTCCTTCTCGTCATAGTGGATGTGTGTGTTGCCTGGGTGCCAGCCGCGGTCTCCGAGGTCGGTCCATCGCTTGAGCGTTATGTTGGCTTCGACCGTGCCGCGAGATGGAGCGTCCAGGTCGAGTTGCGCTGGCACGTACTCGGTGCCACGCTCGACTACGACCTGCACCGTGCCTCGGGGCACGTCCACGTCGAACGATCCGTTGGAGTAGAAGAACGGGTCGCCGGCGCCGACCTTCAGGATGGCGCCGTCGGGGTGGACGAACTGGCCGGTGGAGGCGACCACCCGCACCCGCGCGGCGACCTGTTCGCCGGTGTCGGCGTCGGTTATGGAGCCTGTGAGTTTGGCCATTTCATCCTTCTTGGAACATAAGTCGAATCGGTGTCAAAGATACTTGTAGGGGCAATCCCTTGTGGTTGCCCATGTCAGACATCGTATCCAGGGCGACCACAAGGGTCGCCCCTACGAATTGCGACGGCAGGATCGCGACACGTGCAATCTGCGGTTGGGGCGCATTATAGTACAGCGGACATACGACAACCGCAGAGCAGCACTCGGGAGACGAAACACAGCATGGGCGATATAGGAATTATGGGACTGAGGCCGCCGGGTGGAAGCTGGCGGGACACGCTGGACCTGGCGGAGCGCGCCGACGGGATGGGCTACAGCTGCATCACGACAGGTGAGGCGTGGGGCGAAGACGCGTTCACGTCGCTGGCGCAGATCGCGGCCGTCACGTCGCGCATCAGGATAGGCACAAGCATCGTGCCGATCTTCGCGCGCTCGCCGTCGAACATAGCGATGACTGCGGGCAACATGGACCTGATGTCCGAGGGCCGGTTCTTCCTCGGACTCGGCGCGAGTGGGCAGCTCGTTATCGAGGACTTCCATGGCGAGACGTTCAGCAAGCCGCTGACGCGGATGCGGGAGTACATAGACATCATTCGCAAGGCCATCGCTGGCCAGAGGATCGACCATGAGGGGGAGTTCTTCAAGACGCAGCGGTTCAGGCTCCGGTTCAGGACGTACCGCGAGCGCATTCCGATCTACATCGCGTCGCTCAGCCCGCCGAGTCTCCGACTCACCGGAGAACTCGCCGATGGCTGGCTGCCCATCTTCCTTGCGCCGTCGCGGATGGACGCGGCGATAGCCGAACTGAAGGCTGGAGCGGAGTCCGCAGGCCGCTCACTCGACGACATCACGCTGTCGCCGCAGGTGTCGGTGTACGTCACAGACGACATACCGGCCGCGCGCGATACCGAGCGTCCTCACATCGCCTTCTACATCGGCGGTATGGGCGTGTTCTACCACCAGTACATGCACCGGATCGGGTTCGGCGAGGAGTCGGACAGGATTCGTGAAGCGTACCTGTCTCGTGAAAGGGAGCGCGCGGCGAGTCTGGTCACCGATGAGATGGTGGACGCGATGACCATCATCGGCAACCCCGAGGAATGCCGGGACCAGATGCAGACGTTCTTCGATGCCGGTGTGGACGAGATCAGGCTTGTGCTGAACGAGCCTGATATGGACTCGTACGTCCGGGTGGTAGAGGCGCTGGCTCCTGGGGCAGCTTAAAGCTGCACATATGAGTTCTGGTGTCCATCAAGGACGGGACAACTGCCGCACCGTCATTCCGGCGAAGGAACGTCACCCCGTACTCTGATACGGGGCCGGAATCCAGATGGGGTGGGGGAGTGCGAGGTTTTCACCCTCACCCCAGCCCTCTCCCCCGGATCAAGTCCGGGGCAGGCTCTGAGGGAGAGGGGGCCTGTTGGTTGGCACTTTGGCTTGTCTGTACACCTTTGCCTACCCCTATGAGCCCATCAAGGGAGAGGGGGCAGTTGATCCGGTGTCAGGCCCAGGGGTTGAGGCTTTCGTTCCTGACGAAAGTCATACGGTCCATGTGGATGGTTGTGGGCACGCCTCTCTCGTCGCGTTCGAAGACTAGCCCTGGCGGGTCGGGTGAGCCGGTGTCCAGCATGAAGAACGTGGGGTCGCCGGGGTCGGGCTGCGCCAGCCGTACTCCCTCGCGCCAGGGTCCACGGCGGGAGCGTAGTTCAAGCTCGCCGTCTTTCGATGTGATCTGGAGTCTTCCCGCGCCCCTGATGATGCGGTAGCTGGTGAGGAATCCGGCCGGAGGCTCGTACACGCCTGTGACGTCTTCGATCACCGCCGGGTTTGGCGTGTACCCGGAAAGGTCTGGTGCAGGGGCGTCCAGCACTGCCTGTATGATCCTGGTAAAGACCTCGTTGGAATGGTCAGAGCTGATGTTGATGTGCACGAGCACCGCGAGGTCTTCGGACGGGAAGACGTCTATGTGGGTGTTCCAACCGCCTGAGACGCCTCCGCCGTGACCGATGCTGCGCAGCCCGAACTGCTCGTCTCGCATGAAAGTAAGGCCGAGACTCATAAGGCGGTCGTCCGGGCACCACTGGGGCGAGGTCATCATGTCGAACGTCTCGGGACTCACTATTCCCGCGCCCTTCTGAAGCAGCGCGGAGGCGTACCTGGCCATGTCGTGGATGGTGGACTGAACCGCGCCTGCGGCTCTGGGGCCGACGTACACGTACTCGCCACGTATGTTGTGTCCGTCCACGGCCTGCTCGTCGGGAGGCTCCTTCCCGAGCAGCGCCATCACGTCGAGTTCGTCGTGGGACGGCGTATGGTGATACCCGACGGTCAGGTCGGGGTGCATCAGGTCGTAGCAGTCGGAGCTGGCCATGGTCAGCGGATCGAAGATTCGCTCCCGGAGGACCTCCTCGATACGCTGTTCCTCTATCCTGGCGACGATCTCCCCGAGCAGCGCGAAGGCGTGGTTGGCGTATGCCCACTTCGTGCCCGGCGGGACCTCGATGTGGATGCCGCCGGCGTATGCCTCCGTCACAGGCACGGGGGCTACGCTGTTCGACCACAGGGCGGCGCCCGTGTCGAGGTAGTCGTCCATGCTGGGCGCTTCGCCAATGCCGTTGGTGTGGGTCATCAGGTGCCTGACCTGCACTGTCTCGACGGGGCCGGTGAAGTTTTCTGCAAGGTCAGGAAGCCTGTCAATCAGGCGGTCGTTTAGACGCAGCTTGCCCTCTTCGACCAGCGCCATCGCGCAGAGTCCGACCATCGTCTTGGTGATCGAGCCGATTCGCTGCCTGAGGCGTGGGCCCTGCGGGCGTCTGGTCTCGATCTCCGCGTAGCCGAATCCCTCTGCATAGAGGATGCCGTCTGACGACACCACGCCGATCGACATGCCGGGCAGATGGTACTCGTCGATGAGACTGGCGGCCGTGGCTCGAACCCGGTCCATGTCCGCCGCGGTGATTGTGGCCATAGTCGGGCCCTCCCTTGTTAGGTATTTCCTAGTTGCTCTGTTGAAAACGACCTCCGCCACGCAACTTTAGAAACCGCCCTTCAGGCATCGCTAAGAGCGTGTTTCCAATGTGCTGACCTGCATTCGTCCTGAGCCTGTCGAAGGACGGTTCATGGTTCGACAAGCTCACCACGAGCGATTCTAATGAACTTAGGACGCAACCTTTAGCAGAGTTGGTACTCTCTGCTGGACGCTATCAGCTTGAACAGGTCGAGAACGATCTCCTGGGTGACGCCGTCGCGGGCGCCTGCCGTGGCGAGTTCAACGAGCAGCGCCCGCGTGTCGGAATCGACGTCCATTGGGCCCATCACGTCTATGCAGGCGTCGACCAGCGCGTCGGGATCTGGGTCTTCCTGCAGAGAACCCGTAACTCGTCCGACCATGTCGCTGATGCCGGGATGGGAGACGTCGCTCATCCGCTCTGCGGTGAAGTTGACCCTGTCCACCAGCGAGCCGCTCGTGATCCACTCCTCGCCGGTATGCCAGCCCTCGACGGATGGAGGGTCGAGCAGCTTCTGTCCCATGAAGCCTGTCTCTTCCATGATGTTGAAGATGCCGATTTCCGCAGCGTCCGGCACCTGGTATTCACCTGTCCGCCTGAGCGTTCCGATGACGACCTCGGTCGGACTCTTCACGCGGGTGAATCGCGACTGCTTAAAGAAGTCTGAGTTGAACAGCACGCGCAGCACCGCGCGGATGTCGTGATCAGACTCGAAGTAGGCGGCGGCGAGCTGATCGATGGCGTCCGGGTCTCGCGGCGGGGTGTCCGACCACTGCGGCACCGGCGCCTCGTCGGCGACGAAGAAGTTGTACAGGTGCCTGGCGACGAAGCGGGCGGTGGCTTCCTGACGGCAGATGATATCAACGACCTCATGGCCGCCGAATGGGCCCGCCTCACCCAGGAACTGCTTGTCGCCGGTGTCGTGGTCGTCGTCGCGGTACTCGTGGTGCCAGAAGATGCGGCCGTAGGGCCAGATCGAGTCCTTCATCGCCATCATGGCCATGTACTCGCCGTTCTTGACGGACCAGCCGGTGAAGGCGCGGGCGCACTCCTTGATGTCGTCCTCTGTGTAGTTGCCCACGCCCATCGAGAACAGCTCGAGTATCTCGCGCCCATAGTTCTCGTTGATGGAGTCCTTGTGATTGGTGTGGTTGTCCAGCCAGATGATCATGGCCGGGTCTTTGGACAGCTCGACCAGGATGTCGTCGAAGCGTCCCATGCCCTGCCTGCGGAAGGTGTCGATCTGGTTGGTGAGGGAGCCGAGGTTGTTCAGCTTGTTCTCGCCGGTGGCGAACACGCCATGCCAGAACAGCGCGATCTTCTCCTCCAGCGGACACTGCGTCGAGATGAGCCGGTACGCCCAGTAGGCGGCGTTGTGTCCTTGCATGGCGTGGAGGTCGACGTGGCGGCGGAAGATCAGGTCGTCGGGGATGTTGCCCGCCGACGTCGGGTTGAGGAACTGCTCAACAAGCGCCTCGTACCCGATCTCCTCGTAGGCGTCCAGCTCCTGCGGCGTAGCGCCGAAGCCCGCGCGCCGGGCCAGGTGGGCGATCTGGTTTCTGCTCTCGGTGGTCATGGGTGTGTGCTCCCTGTTGGACTCGTGCGCGGGTTTAGCCCTCGTAGATCTGGATGCGGTGGCGGCTGTGTTCGGTGATGTAGAGGCGGTCTTCGGCGTCGAGTGTGACGGAGACGGGGCCCCAGAAGATCGGCTCTGACTGCGATGCGGTGTGGAACGGCGTCTGCAGGTGCTTCGGGAGGTCCTTGACGGCCAGGTCGGAGCGGTTGCGCGCTCCGAGCTCGTCCTGGTTGACGTCCAGCCACTCCGCGGCCCACTTGGACAGCGTGGCCTCGCCCGTTAGCATCTGCTGGAACTCGCCGTCTGCGTCGAGGATCTGGACTCGCTCGTTGCCCCAGTCGGCGACGCAGATCAGCCCCTCCCGGGTGACCGCGACTGAGCTCGGCCTGTGGAACTGGCCCTCTCCGTCGCCCGGACCTCCGTAGGCGGCGACGAACTCGCCGTCAGGAGTGAACTTCTGTATCCGGTCGTTTCGCCAGTCGGCGATATAGACGTCGCCGTCTGCGTCCACGGTCGCGCCCCAGGGCAGGTTGAACTGGCCGGGGCCGTCGCCGGACTCTCCCCACGTCGAGATCGACTCGCCGTCGGGAGTCAGCTTGTGAACGCGGTTGGCATACTGCTCGACGACGAAAACGCTGCCGTCGGCGCCGTGTGCGACCCCGGCGGGGCCAGCGAGGGAGCCATGGCCGTCGATGTCCGTGCCCCACTTCCTGAGAAAGCTGCCCTGGCTGTCGAATACCTTGACCTCGTTCAGCGCCTCATCGGTGACGTACAGGTTGTCGTCAGCGTCGAAGGCCATGCACACCGGTACGCGGAATTGATCGTCGCCGTCGCCCGGACCGGTGGAGAACTCTCCGAGCCAGTCCTCGTCGAACGTGCAGATCTGGATCCGGATGCCGCGCGGGTTCAGCCCGCCCATTCTGTTCATCACGAAGATGCGACCGTCCGCGCTGAACGCGGTGTCGTACGGGTAGTTGAACCCGCGCCCGATGGGCTGGTTGGAGTTGAATCCGATGGTCTTGAGGTAATTCATGGCCCGTCCCCGGTGAGACATTGAACTTTGGTCGGATTATACCCCGTGAACGATCGGTTGGGCACCGTGAGGGAGCCGCCCGTCCCCGAGGTGGTTGAGGAGCCTGTAATTGTTGTTAATACATGTATAAACTAGTTTGGGTGATATGCGAAGCATGAAGGGCTGTGCGGACTAACCAGATAGCTGCCGTTACCGGGTTCTGAACACTGCTCTGGAGCATCAAGTCAAAAGCGGAGGGGGACAGAAAGTGCGCATCAACAGCAGCGACGTGGGAGTGCCGGAAAGCTCGGTCAGCGTTTAC
This sequence comes from Dehalococcoidia bacterium, assembly GCA_965116415.1. GTDB lineage: Bacteria > Chloroflexota > Dehalococcoidia > Lucifugimonadales > UBA1123 > VXRN01. The sequence continues at coordinate 1,726,115 of OZ220693.1, read as the reverse complement.
GAGGCGATCTTCCGCAGGCGTAATGTAAAGGAATTCACCGGAGAGCCGGTCTCCGAAGAGACACTGGAGAGAATGTTCTCAGCCGCGATCTGGGCACCGAATCACAGGCTGACCAACCCAACGCGTTTTTTCGCTGTCCGAAAGGACAGCCCGCTCCGCAAGAAGATCGCGGAGACGGCCTGGCAGACCGCTTACGACGGAGTGGCCAACCCGAATCCCGACCAGAAGAAGAGGTCCGCAGACGCAAGCAGGGACCGCGTGCTGAATGCGCCGGCCATGATGTACGTCTACAGTGTCCCCGGGGACAACGAAGAGGTCACCCAGGAGAACTACGCCACGTCATGCTGCGCAGTGCACAACATGGCGCTGGCGGCATTTGCTGAAGGTCTGTACATGGACTGGAGCACTGGCGGACTCACCAGGCTCCCCAAGTTGGCCGAGACCCTGGGCGCCGACGAGGGCTGGAAAATGGTCGGGGTCGTGTTCGCCGGAAAGCCAACGGAGATTCCGAGCACACAGCGAACGTCCCACCCTGAGGTGGTTACCTGGCTCGAGTGAGCCGTCTGTCAGACTTCACTCAATAGTAAGCCGGATACGCCCCACGGTGAAGCGCCGCCAGGTCGCTGAGGCTGTATCAGTTTAGTCGGAGGCCCAAACGTAGGGGCGTCCCTTGTGGGCGCCTTGAGCATGATGGCCAACATGGGCAACCACAAGGGATTGCCCCTACATGTGTATGACCGACCAAACTGGTACAGCATCCAGGTCGCCATCGTACTGTCACAGCGGGGCGCGATTCGACATCAGTCGTTCAGGCTGCGCCCGCTGGTACAGGCGTGTGCGCTGATCTGAGTTCCCCTCTTCCCTTCCATTCCATAGAGTCGTGACAGTTTCGTGCGATGAGCGGTCTGCTTACAGCCGCATCGCTGAGGACCGGACCATGACTTCTCCGCCGCTCTCTGTCAGTACCCCCTAACTAAGTTCATTAGGCCAAGCAGGTGTTGCATATTAGTCTATTGATATGATATTACTAAGTCTGCACTAAGTTATAGGGGTTGTGCAGACGTACAGACAGTTATAGGGGCACTAAACTGATGACTTCTCACAGGTATCGAGCATTTGGCTTGCAAGTCTTAAGATCGGTTGCTGTTCTGGTCGTTTTGGCATTAGTCGGGATGAGTATCGCGGCGTGCCAGACATCGGAACCTGACAGCAGTGTCACATCTGCTGTCAACGAGGCGAACCAGGCGGCCCAGGAAGCCGCTGCCGCTGCCAAGGCCGCCGCTGACGCCGCCGAAAAGGCGACCATGGCCGCCCAGGACACCACCGCGGTGACGGTTGCTGAAGAGGCCAAACTGGTAGCCAAGGACGCGGCGACCGCGTCGCTGGCCGCCGCATCAGCCGCGCAGGAGGCGACCACCGCCGCCAAGCTGGCAGCAGAAGCCGCAATGGTTGACCCGGCGAAGACAGGTGATCCCGGGAGCCTGGTGATCTACTCCGGGCGCAGCGAGTCCCTTGTGGCGCCCATCATCGAGCAGTTCGCAGAAGTTACGGGCGTAGAAGTGAAAGTCAAGTACGGCAGCACCTTCGCGGTGGCTGCCACGCTCCTGGAGGAGGGATCCAACTCTCCAGCGGACGTCTTCTTCGCGCAGGACCCGGGCGGCCTCGGAGCAGTCTCGTCGATGCTGTCCGCCCTGCCGGCGGACGTAGTCCTGAAGGTTCCCGAGTGGGCCAGGGCCTCTGACGGCTCCTGGGTGGGCATATCGGGCAGGGCACGTGTACTGGTGTACAGCACTGAGCTCGTCAGTGAAGATGAACTGCCCACGTCGGTGATGGACCTGACAGACCCCAAGTGGAAGGGCAAGCTGGGCTGGCCTCCGGGCAATGCCTCTTTCCGCACGATGGTAACGGCCATGCGACAGATGTGGGGTGAGGAAGAGACCCGCCAGTGGCTGCTCGACATGCAGAAGAACGAGCCGGGCGTGTTCCCGAAGAACACTCCTATCGTGGCGGCAGCGGGCGCGGGCGAAGTCGCCATCGGCCTGGTCAATCACTACTACCTGCACAGGTTCATCCAGGAGTCGGGTGACGACTTCGCCGCGCGCAACCTGTTCCTGGAGAACGGCGGGCCCGACAGCCTCGTCATGGTCGCCGGAGCAGGCATCCTGGGCACCAGTGAGAACCGCGACAACGCCGAGTCGTTCATGCGGTTCATGCTGTCTACGGTCGCGCAGCAGTACTTCGCCGGCCAGACCTTCGAGTACCCGTTGGTGGAGGGCGTGAAGACGCATCGTCTGCTGCCCCCGATTGACACCCTCAACGGCCCTGACATAGACCTGAGTTCGCTGTCGGACCTCGCGGGGACCGACGCGCTTCTGAGAGAGACTGGAGTAATCCCCTAGTCCCTGTCGAGGGGTGAGATAAGTCCTGTGTGTGCAGGAGGCCGTTTCCCATTCCTGTAAGGCCTTCCTGTAACTCTCACCCCTCGGCTTTTCCCCACAGCCTTCCGAGACACTAGTTCGACGCGAACCAACGGCGCGCTCTGCCGGGGACCAGGCGGCTCCACATCCGCACCACCCGGTAGGCGAAGTACTCCCGCTTACCGAAGATGGTCCCCACGACGACCAGCATCGCCGAGTAGAACGGCGGAATCACCGACAGGTACAGCACCCGGTACGTCCACGGGCCGGACCACAGGCTGCCCTCCATGCCGAGGATCACGTTGAACAGCAGCCGGCTGAAGACGAGCGCGCTGAATCCGGTGATTCCGAACACGATCATGACGATCAGCCAGTGACGCAGGTCGTGACCGCCGTACAGTCTGTCGAGAAGTGGCATGGGTCGAGTGTGCGGGCCCTCGCTTCTGGTCCATCAAGTATTACCAGCCGCCCCAGAGTTAGCAAGTAGAGGACGCTATTTCACCAGCGGTTCGCCCACAAGGCTCCAGAAAGGCGCCGCCAGCAGGAAGAGAGTGGCGATTGCCACGATGGTCATTATCAGGCCGAATCGGAAGACCTCTACTGCCCTCACAGCCGCGCGCTCAAATATGAAGACGCCCGACGTGGAGCCTGCCGGGTAGTACACGGGCGTGTCCCCTATCACGACTATGGCCATCCCGCACACCAGCGGATTCAGGCCGACCGCTTCGCCCGCGGCCATCGCCACCGGGATCACCAGCGCGAGGTAGCCCGCGATGTTGGGCAGCATGGCTCGGACTATGGCGGCGCAGCAGCATAGGGCGAGCAGAAACAGCCACGGGTTGCTGCTCAGTTCGCCTATCCAGCCGACCAGGCTGCCGGAGAACCAGGCGGCGGCTCCGCTGCTGACCAGCGCGTGGGCCAGCGAAAGCGTGGACGCGATGACGATGAAGTTGCCCCATCCCAAACCCTGTTCCAGCTCTCTCCAGTTCAGCACCCCGACTCGCGGCATCAGTATCAGGCAGAAGGCTATCAGCGCCGGCACCGCGGGATGCAGACCGTGGGCGAAGTCGGTGAACCACATCAGCGCCGTGAACAGCGCAATGGCTCCCGCGCGCAGTTCCACAGCGGTGATCGGACCCGCTTCCAGCCCTCGGCTGTCTGCGTGCGCATCGATCCTGAACCCAGAGCGGTACAGTAGGAACAGCAGCGTCCCGCCGATGATCAGGTTGGCGTAGAAGGGGACGCTCATGAGCACGAACCATCGTCCCCAGGAGAAATCTCCCAAAAGCCCGGAGGCCACCACCGGCGTGACTCCACCCGCTAGAAGTGCAGTTGAGCCGAGGCGGTTCAGCGAGCCCAGCGCCATCATCACCGCCCTGTGGTACGAGTGGTCCTGCGGGATGTTCCAGCTTTCCATCACCTGCTCGTATATATGCACGAGTATCGCCCCACGTGTGCTGGCGGACGGCAGCGCGAACGTCAGCGCGGCAAACGAGAAGAGCATCTGTATATAGAGCAGGACCGGGTTGCCCCCAGTGCCGCGCATCAGCAGCGTGGAGACCCGTTCCGCCAGTCCTGACCTGTGTACCGCCATGCCGAGGGTCAGGATCCCGATGAGAAAGTACGCCACCGGCTGGGAGAACCCGTAGAGGGCCTCTCCAATGTCGGACACGCCGCCGACCAGTATCAGCAGCACAATGCCAACGATCCCCGTAACCGCGATGTGGACCGTCTCTGTGGCCCACAGGATGACGGCAAGGCACATCACCGCCAGCGCGGCCTGACCCTCCGGAGTAAGACCATCCGGAGCTGGCAGCAGCATACAGACGGCAAAGACCGCGACCGGGGCCAGCACTTTGAGAGCGGTGGCAACCGTCCGTTTCGTAATGCGAGCCTCAGATTCGGATGAAGTGGGAGTGGGAGTCATTCCGACAGACCGGGTATCGCCAGTTGGATGCTGGCTATGTTGCCGTTATCGCGACCTGGTTGCAATACCACCGCACCCTCCAGCCGCTGATTACGTTATCAGAACCATACAGCCGTGGGCTGAAGGTCACACCGGCCTGGCCGGGGTTGAGTTTTGCACACCACCAGCATCCTCGGTCGGCTAAAGATCGGCTGAGACTGTGTCAGTTTAGTCGGAGGCCCAAACGTAGGGGCGTCCCTTGTGGGCGCCTTGAGCATGATGGCCAACATGGGCAACCACTCGCCGTGGCGAGCCCCTACATGTGTATGACCGACCAAACTGGTACTGCATCAGATCGGCTTCCGTCCTTGACTCTGTGACCATCAGCGTATATTTTGGGGCTAATGTGACAGGTTCCAACACCTGCGGACGTCTTGAGTAGCGAAAGGCGAGCGAGTGATGAAGACCCATCTGTCCGGCTTTGCGAGGCTGTTCGGAATAGCGACTTTAGCAGTAGCAATGATCGCAGTCCTGGCTTGCAGCACCGCTGATGAGGAAGAGGAACCTGCTGCGCCCCAGCAGGCCGCACCTGCTGCCGCTGCACCTACGGCTGCTCCTGCTCAGGCTGCTCCCGCCGCTGCTCCGGCAGCACCAGCCGCTCCGGCCCCGGCCGCAACGGTTGTGGTCGCAGCCGAGCCCAAGGCGACTGAGGTCAAAGTCGCCCACGAGTTCACTGAGGGCAAGCGCGGCGGCAACATGCGTATCGCCACCGGCGTCTGGTTCGACCGTTGGGACATGACCACCAGGTCGCACTGGTCTTCGACGCAGGGACTCAACAGGTTCTACTCGGGCGTGCTCCAGTTCTCGCCGAGGGACGGCCTGACAGTCACCCCGGACCTGGCGCACTCCTGGGAGTTCAACGACGACTTCAGCAACGTGACACTTCAGTTCAACGAGGGAGTCACGTGGCACGACGGCGAGGCGTTCACCGTTGACGACGTCGTGTACACCATCAACAGGTGGATCGACCCGCCGGAGGGCATTCCGCAGCCCCGTGTCGCCGGCCTGCTTCTCGTCGATGAGATGGAGAAGGTCGACGACCTGACCATGACCATCACCATGACCAACCCGACCAGCCGCATTCTTGCGGCGCTGGCGGACTCCTGGCACATCATGCTTCCAGAGCACGTGCTTACGCCTGCAGGCGGAAACCTCTCCGATCCCGAACAGGTGATAGGCACCGGCCCGTTCATGATGGAGAGCTACGAGGTCGGCAACAACGTGATCACTTCCGCCTATCCGGACTACTTCGTAGACGCGCCGGATGGCCAGCCGTACCCACTTCTGGACAAGATCACGGGTATCTCCTTTGCCAACAACGAGCTCGCGGCGGCGGCATTTACCACGAAGCAGATCGACCACTACATCACGTTCACGCCTGCCAGCGCATACCCGATCCAGGCTGACTTCCCGGACGAGGTCATCGTCACCCGCTGGGACAGCCCCGGTTTCCAGGGAATAGCCCTGAACGGCGACAAGCCACCGTTTGATGACCCTGAGGTCAGGCAGGCGTTCCGCTGTGCCGTCGACACCAGGCATATCGTCGAGTTGACCAGCGTCCCGGACGTCGATCCGCCCAACATGCGCCAGATCAGCTTCTTCGGCACCGCCGACCCCAACTACGACGACATCCTGGACTACCCGTGCCTGGACTGGGACCAGAAGGAAGCCCAGCAGGAGAAGGCCAAGCAGGTCTTCGCTGACAAGGGCGTCGACACGATCGAGTTCCTCACCGAGGAGGCCGAACCCCAGATCGTGCTGATCATCCAGCAGCAGATGGAACCGCTCGGCGTTAACATCGAGATAGTGCAGTCAGAGCTGACCTCCGCCAGGGAGCAGGCATACGCATGTGACTACCAGCTGTTCTGGTTCGGTCAGGCGGTCGCCAGCAAGAGCCCTGTCGAGATTATCAACCAGGTGTTCAGACCCGGCGCGGGCTTCGAGATGTGCCAGGCTGAGCCGCCCCAGGAGTGGCTGGACCTGCTCGCCGACCTCGACCGTGTGGGACTTGGCTCCGTCGAAGAGAAAGAGATCACCAAGAAGATGGACACGATCATGCGGGAGAGCTGGAACCCCAAGGTTCCGATCCGCCGTCCTGACGAGTTCCAGATCAAGTGGAACTACGTCATGAACGTCGATCCCATCGCGACGGGCAAGTTCATCCAGTCACGCTTCGTCGACGCCTGGTTGGATGACGGCGCACCCGGCAGGTAGAAGTCTCAGCAGCGTCCGAGAGTGTTTCGCTCTCGGACGCGAGTCCATCGAGATACAGCGTGGCGGGATAGGTCTGGGGCCTGTGGTCTGTTGCGCGCCGCATGAGGGGAGATCAGGGGTAGCGATTTGACAGGATATATCGTCCGGCGAGTCCTACTGATCGTACCGACGCTCTTGCTGCTCGGGACGCTTCTCTTCTTCATGCTCCAGTTCATCCCCGGAGACGTCGCTTCGACACTTCTCGCCAGCGAGGAGAACGCCGCGTCCCCTGAGGCCATCGAGAAGCTCCGCAGTGAGCTTGGACTGGCAGACCCACTTCACGAGCAGTACTTCAGGTGGCTTGGGAAGATGGTGCGCGGAGACCTTGGCTACTCGGCCTACTTCAACCAGTCGGTATGGGAGGCGATCAAACCCAAGATCGACGTTACGGTGACGCTCGCCCTGCTGGGCGTTATCGTGGCCATCGTCATATCCATTCCCGCGGGCGTCCTGTCGGCGCTGTTCAGGGGGAGTGCTTTCGATCAGGCCGTGCGCGCCGTCAGCGCAATAGGCATGGCGGTGCCCGCATTCTGGCTGGGCATAATGATCCTGCTCGTCCTCTCAAGAGGGGTAGGATGGGCGCCGCCGGCCCAGCACGCTGACATTCTCGACGACCCAATCAAGGCGTTCCAGCGCTTCATGTTCCCCGCGCTTATTCTGGGCTTCCGGTCCGCCGCCGTCATAAGCAGGATGATCCGGTCCATGATGCTCGAGGTGCTGAACGAGGACTACGTTCGGACAGCATGGTCCAAGGGGTTGCTGCCGAGAGTGGTCATCGTAAAGCACGCCCTGAGAAACGCTCTGATGCCGGTCGTAACGATGCTTGGAATGCTCTTCGCATCGCTTCTCGACGGCGCGGTGGTGCTCGAGACCGTCTTCAACCTCCCTGGTATCGGACTCCACCTGATCGAGTCCGTCAGGGGCAGAGACGCGGCGATGGTGCTTGGAATGGTCCTGATGATCGGCATGTTCATGATGATATGGATTCTGCTGATCGACCTCTCCTACAAGGTGCTGGATCCCAGGGTGACCTATGAGTAGAGGCAGCGCGTTCGAGCGCCGGACAGGAGTTCACGCATGGGCGCCGTGATCGAGACTGGCCCATCCGGGCCGGCACAGCGAGTCCTGTCCCTCGCTTCGAAGGCCGGAAGTGGCCTGTTGGAGTTCGCTCGCCTGAACCCGTCCGGGGCCATTGGCGGCCTGGTGATGCTCCTCTTTGTAGGCCTGGCCCTGTTCGCTCCGCTGGTCACCCCCCACGATCCGGCGAAATTCGTCGCTACCCGCTACCTGAGTCCGTTCGACACTGCCACCGACGGCAGCCTGCTGCTGTTCGGGTCGGACGAGCTGGGCCGCAACGAGTTCAGCCGGATTCTCTACGGCGGCCGCGTCTCGCTTCTGGTCGGTTTCCTGTCCCCCCTCATGGGCGTTGCGGTGGGAACTCTCATAGGGATTACGAGCGCGTACTTCGGTGGACTGGTCGACCTGATCCTGCAGCGGTTCGTGGACACGCTGCTCGTACTGCCGGGGCTGGTCATAGTCATAACCATCGCTGTAGCGTTCGGGTTCACGATGACAGTTGTCATCTGCGCACTGGCGCTGTTCAGTGCGATAGGGTCCATTCGAATTATACGATCGCACGTGCTGTCGCTCAGGGAGTCGCTATTCATCGAGGCGCAGCGCTCTATAGGGTCGTCGTCGCTTCGAATCGTCGTGCTTCACCTCGTTCCCAACACGCTCCCGGTCTCACTCGTGCTGGTCGCCGTGGGCATTGCGGGCGCGATCGTCGCGGAGGCGCAGCTCAGCTTCCTCGGCATCGGAATCAAGCCGCCGACGCCGTCGTGGGGCAACATGCTCACGGGCGCACAGACGAGGTTCGACCTCGGCCCCCATCTCGCGGTGATTCCCGGTGTGATGATATCCATTACAGTTCTCGCCATGAATCTGCTTGGAGACTCCATCAGGGACGTTATCGATCCGCGGCTCAGAGGGAGGCAGTAGTTGACCCGCCCTGGCGAACCGGAGCCGCTTATCTCGGTACGCGACCTCCGCACGTTCTTCTACACTCGTGAGGGCGTGGTCAAGGCCGTCAACGGCATCTCCTTCGATGCCATGGAAGGCGAGACCATCGCGCTCGTTGGCGAGAGCGGCTGCGGAAAGTCCGTCACCTCGCTGTCCATCATGCGACTGGTCTCAGAACCGCCGGGCAAGATCGAGTCCGGTGAGGTCATGTTTCAGGGTGAAGACCTGCTCAAGATGGACAGTGTCGAGCTGAGAAACACCCGGGGCAAAGACATCGCGATGATCTTCCAGGAGCCGATGTCGTCGCTCAACCCGGTGCTGACGATCGAGGAGCAGCTTTCCGAGTCTGTCATGTGGCACCAGGGACTGAACCGCGGCGAAGCCCGTATGAGAGCGGTCGAGCTTCTCGAACAGGTCGGCATCTCCGACCCCCAGCGCAGGTTGAACCAGTACCCGCACGAGTTCAGCGGCGGGATGCGCCAGCGCGTGATGATCGCCATAGCGATGAGCTGCGTGCCCAAGCTCATCATCGCCGACGAGGCTACCACTGCGCTCGACGTGACTATCCAGGCGCAGATACTGGACCTGCTGAAGGGTCTGGCCAGCGAGTTTGGCGTCACGCTCATCCTGATCACGCACAACCTGGGAGTAGTGGCCAGGTATGCCGACCGGATCAACATAATGTACGCCGGACGTATCATCGAGCGCGGCACCACGCGGGATATATTCCGCAATCCGAGACACCCCTACACGCGAGGCCTCTTGCGCTCGATACCGCGTGTCGACCAGATTCGAGGCCAACTGCTTGAGACCATCGAGGGTCGCCCTCCTGATCTCATCGACCTGCCGCCCGGCTGCCCGTTCGTGCCGAGGTGCGACTACGCGATAGATGTCTGCGCCAACGAGTTCCCGGACGAGACTGAGATTAGCGAGAGTCATCGCGCGGCCTGCTGGGTCGCCGCCGAGCTGGGTGAGGTGTCGGTCTGATGACCACTGCGCCAACACAGGACTCCTCCGCCCAGCGCCGTCATCCTGAAGACGACAACCTCGTTGAAGTACGTAATCTGAAGGTCAACTTCCCTGTAAAGGCGGGTTGGATCATTCCCCGGACGGTAGGGGAGATCAAAGCCGTTGACGACGTCAGCCTGACGATCAGGCGGGGGGAGACGCTCGGCCTGGTCGGCGAGAGCGGATGCGGAAAGACAACTCTCGGGCGCAGCATTCTCCGGCTCGAAAGGGCCGACTCCGGCGACATCTATTTCGGCGGACGGAACCTGGACGAGATGAACAGGGAAGAGCTGCGCGGCCTTCGTCGGCGCGCACAGATCATCTTCCAGGACCCGTACACGTCTCTCGACCCCCGGCAGACCGCTGGCGACTGCGTTGGCGAGCCTCTCAAGGTACACAACCTGGTGAAGGGTCGCGGTGAGTACAGGGACGAGGTCGCGAGGCTCCTGGAGATCGTCGGTCTGAATCCGAACATGGCGAGCCGGTTCCCGCACGAGTTCAGCGGCGGCCAGCGCCAGCGCATCGGCATCGCCCGCGCCCTGGCTGTAAACCCCGAGTTCGTCGTCTGTGACGAGCCGGTGTCCGCGCTCGACGTATCGATACAGGGCCAGATCATCAACCTGCTGCAGGAGCTTCAGCAGACGTTCAACTTCACGTACCTGTTCGTGTCGCACGACCTCTCGGTCGTCCGGCACGTCAGCGACAGGATTGCGGTAATGTACCTCGGCCGAATCGTCGAGGTCGCCACACAGGACGAGCTGTACGAAGACCCACTTCACCCGTACACGCGCGCGCTTCTGTCGGCCATACCGATTCCCGACCCCGACGTAGAAGCCGGCAGGGAACGGATTCCACTTCCCGGAGAGGTCCCCAGCCCACTCAACCCACCCAGCGGCTGCTCGTTCCATCCCAGGTGCCTGTTGGCCATAGATGAGTGCGAAGGCGACGTGCCCGACCTCCAGGAGGTCAAGCCCGGACACTGGGTGAGCTGCATCAGAGCGCCGGGATACGCCGCTTCCTGACATACAAAGGGACAATGGAGCAATGGAGGAGCCCACATGCCTGACCGCCCTAACGTAGTGTTCATTTTCAGCGACCAGCAGCGGTACGACACCCTGAGCTGCTACGGCAACGACTGGATCAATGTCCCACGCCTGAACGCGCTGGCAGACGAGAGCTTTGTCTTCGAGCGCGCTTACGTCGCCCAGCCGGTCTGCACTCCAGCGCGGGCCACGATCGTCACCGGACTCTACCCTCACTTCGCAGGGCCGACTGTCAACAAGATGGCGCTCCCCCCGGACCGTCAGAGCATCGCCGAGATGGCCCCAGAGGACTACCACACCGGCTGGTTCGGCAAGTGGCACCTCGGGGACGACGTCATTCGCCAGCACGGTTTCGACGAGTGGATTAGCACCGAGGACGGCCATCGTCCCGAGTACTCACGGCGCGAGTACCGTACCCAGATGAGTGACTACCACCAGCACCTGGTCGAGAACGGCTTCGAGCCTGAACAGCAGATGGAAGACGGCACGGTGATGTTCTCGGCAATGCAGCGAGCGAGGCTGCCCGCAGAGCACCAGATGGCGTCCTTCCTCGGAGGCAGGGCGGCGGACTTCATCGACCGCAACAGCGATGGCCCATTCATGCTGTACGTCAGCACGTTCGAGCCTCACCCGCCGTATCACGGCCCGTACGACGACATGTACGACCCCGAAGACCTGCCGGTGGGTCCCACGTTCCTGAAGGCGCCGGAGGGAGGGTCTCTGCACAACACCGTCCGGGCCGAGTACTGCACGCAGTACCTCGGACAGCCAGATGCCGAAACTGATCCATACCTGCAGTCCAACGCCGCTCGCGGTCACGACGTGACCTCAGAGGCCGGGTGGCGCAGGCTGAGGGCGCAGTACTTCGCCAACATCACGCTGGTCGACGAGATGGTCGGGACGATACTCGACGCGCTCGAACGCAATGGAGTGGCCGACAACACGGTGGTCGTCTTCACCAGCGAACACGGTGAGATGGCAGGCGACCACGGGATGCTCGAGAAGCGCTCGATGTACGAAGAATCTGCCCGCGTGCCGCTCATCATGCACGTGCCCGGCATATCCACCAGTCACCAGATGCTTGAAGGCGCCGTCGGCCACGTGGACCTGGTGCCCACGCTCCTCGACCTGATGGGAGGGTCTGTGCCGGACCACCTCCAGGGCAAGAGCCTTGCCCCGGTGCTGCGCGGCGAGCAGACGCTCGACGGCAACGAGGTCTTCGTCCAGTGGAACGGCGTGAGCGACATCGACGACCGCCACCTGGGTAGCCCTGAGATCAACCTCCGCAACACGCAACCCTGGCGGACTATCGTGCGCGACGGCTGGAAGCTGGCGCTGTGCGCGACAGACCAGGGCGAGCTGTACGACATGGTCAACGACCCGTACGAGCAGACCAACCTGTTTGACCACCCCGACCAGCGCCACCGGGTCAGAGACCTGGCGGCCCGAATTCGCCTCTGGCAACACAAGAACTTCGACCACGCGCCTCTACCCACCGTCTGACCGACGCGGAGCTACGCTTTTTACACGTGCAGCTTCAGGCTGCCGTCCGCACACAAGGAGACCTGATCAATGCCGGATAACCCAAACATCGTCTTCATCTTCAGTGACCAGCAGCGCCAGGACACGCTGGCCTGCTACGGGGCGGACTGGATGAACGTCCCCAACCTGAACGCGCTGGCGGACGAAAGCTTCGTGTTCGAGAACGCCTATGTCGCCCAGCCCGTGTGCACGCCGGCCCGCGCCACGATCATGACAGGGCTGTACCCTCACGCGGCAGGCCCCATCGTCAACCAGATCCACCTGGACGAGAGCGTACCGGTAATCGCCGAGATGCTGTCGGACGACTACTACAAGGGCTATATGGGCAAGTGGCACCTGGGCAACGACCTCGTCGCCCAGCACGGGTTCGATGAATGGGTGTCCGCCGAGGACAGCCACCGCTTCGCCAAGCCGGAGCAGCGGTACCTGGTGTCCAGCTACAACAAGTACCTGCAGGAGCACGGCTACAAGCCCGACAGGGAGCGCAACGGCGTCGGCGTATTCAGCTCAGACGCCCACTACGATCTGCCGGAGGAGCACCAGATGGCGTCGTTCCTCGGCGACCGCGCAGCGGAGTTCATCGAGGCCAACAGCGACAGGCCGTTCGCGCTCTACGTCAGCACGTTCGAGCCCCACTCGCCGTACCATGGGCCGTTCATGGACATGTACGATCCGGCCACGCTGCCCGTCGGCCCCGGATTCCTGCAGAAGCCGGAGTCCGCGTCGCTGGTCAATCGCGTCAGGGCAAACTACTTCCTGCAGTTCATGCTTGAAGGCGTCGACCAGACCGCCGACGACTACATGATGCGCTACGCTGCCTCGAGAGAGGACGTCTCCACCGAGCTTGGCTGGCGCACACTGCGCGCGCACTACATGGCCAACATCACGCTGGTGGACCGCATGGTCGGCAGGATCACGTCCGCCCTCGAGCGCGCAGGTGTAGCCGACAACACCATCGTCGTGTTCACGAGCGAGCACGGCGACATGATGGGCGATCACGGAATGCTGGAGAAGCGCTCCTTCTTCGAGGAGGCGTCCAGGGTGCCGCTGCTCATGCGCGTGCCGTGGCTGTCGAAGGAGTCCACGAGTCTGCCCGGCAGCGTGGGCCACATCGACCTCGTCCCGACGCTGCTGGACCTGTCCGGCCACGACGTGCCGTCGAACCTGCAGGGCAGGAGCCTCCAGCCTGTGATGGCGGGCGAGTCCGACCTCAGCGGCAACGACGTCTTCATCCAGTGGAACGGCACCAGCGACGAGATCCCTGACCGGTTCCTCGGCTCTGCTGAGATCAACAGGATGCTCGCGCTTCCGTGGCGGTCGGTAGTGACCCCGGATCGTTGGAAGCTGAACCTGTGCGCCGGCGACCAGTGCGAGCTGTACGACCTGAACTCTGATCCGTACGAGCTGAACAACCTGTTCGACGACCCTGCGCAGCAGGACCGAGTACGTGACATGGCCGCCAGGATCCGCATATGGCAGCACCAGACAGGAGACACGGCGCCACTGCCCGCGACCTAGCCATGGTGTCAGGAGCCTACCTCTAAGTCGTTCAGCAGCCCGCTGCGCACGGCCCAGATCACCAGCACTTGTACGTTCGCGGGGTAAATCAGTGCATGGGTATCAATTGGCCACGGATTCCACTATAATGCACCGTTAAGAAGGGAATGACACTCAAATACGTGCATATATAGGAGGAAAACGAATGTCAGGCGTTTCACAGCGACTCATTCAGGTAGTCGCCAGGGAACTGAGGGTCCCGGAATCGTCAATAACGGCTGCATCGATGTTCCAGGAAGACCTTGGGGCGGACTCTCTGGCGCTGACCCGACTGGGAATGGCCCTCGAATCTGAGTTCAGATGCACCATCCTGGACGACGACGCCGAGTTAATCACGACAGTTGGAGGAATGGCCACTTACATAGAGGGACGCTTGCCCGCTTAGATGACTCGGATTTGGAGTGTGCCGAAACCGTCTGAGGTGCTGGAAGTCCACCTTGCGAACGGTGCAACGGCGCAGGTGCGGCGACACGGTAACCCCGCAGGCCCGCGGGTTATCCTCAGCCACGGCTGCGGCTTGGCCGCAGATATGTACCTGCCGTACTGGTTGCTGCTCAACGACCATGTTGACCTGCTGCTCTTCGATTTTCGCTCTCACGGATGGAACCTGGAAGACGAACTCGCGTCACTGAACTTTCCCACGTTCGTTGACGACTTCGACGCCATCCTGCGGTCCATCGGTCAACGATTCGGAGAGAGGCCGACGGTAGGGGTGTTCCACTCCATGTCGGCACTGGCCGCCCTGCTGTTCGAACAGGAGCGGGGCGGGTTTGCAGGCCTGGTGCTGTTCGACCCGCCCATCCTGGAGCCGGGCAGGAATCCCGAAGATCTGGTGTATATATCTGAGCACATGAGCCGGGGTGTGCCCCGTCGCCAGGACCGGTTCGACTCTCACGATGACTATATCGCGCAAATGGAGGCGAACCCGGCCCACCAGAGGCTGCGTCCTGGGGTGTCGACGCTCATGGCGGAAACCCTTCTGCGACCCGACGGTGAAGGTTATGCGCTCCGATGTCCGAAGGAGCACGAGGCGCAGATATATCGGTTTTTCTACGGCTGGTCGATGCAGATAGACACCAGACAGGTCAAGTGCCCAGTCAAGGTTGTCGGTTCGGACCCGACAACTTCGTTTACGTTCATGCCGAGCATGGACTTTGACGAGTTGGCTCGCATGAACTACGACTTCCTGCCGGAAGCTACACACCTGCTCCAGCTGGAAGAACCGGAAAAGTGCGTAGAAATCACCCTCCAGTTCCTGGACGAGGTCGGGCTTCTCTAAGACTCGCTCCCGAGTTGGTAATTCTCTCTTATGCAGGCTTTTGAACAATAGCATCGGTCGGAGCGCTGTGATGGAATCCTCCTTTTGGGATCCGGTGGAGACAGTTTCGCAGGATGAAATGGCCGCGTTGCAGGCGGAACGGCTGCGCGATTGCCTGGCCCGCCTGGTCGTGCACGTGCCTTTCTACCGTGAAAAGCTGGTTGAGATGGGTGTGGCGCCAGAGGACGTCCGCTCTCCGGACGACCTGGCGAGGCTGCCCTTCACCGTCAAGCAGGACCTGAGGGACACTTATCCCTATGGGCTTTTCGCCGTGCCTATGGATGACGTGGTGCGGATTCATGCTTCGAGCGGGACGACGGGCAAGATGACGGTTGTGGGATATACCGCCAACGACATCGCCATGTGGGCTGACCTGGCGGCGCGCTCTCTCAGTATCGCGGGGGTCGACCGGCGCGACGTCATCCACGTCGCCTACGGCTACGGGCTGTTCACCGGCGGGCTGGGGCTGCACTATGGCGGCGAGCGGCTGGGCGCGACGGTAGTGCCGGCGTCGACGGCCAACATGCGACGGCAGATCGAGCTGGCGCAGGACTTCGGCGCAACGGTGCTGTGCTGCACGCCGTCGTACTCGCTGTTCATGGGGGAGATGGCGGCGGAGCTCGGGGCAGACCTGAGCAGCCTCAGGCTGGGTGTCTTCGGTGCGGAGCCATGGTCTGAGGAGATGCGATCTGAGATCGAGGCGCGATTCGGCATTACGGCGCTCGACATATATGGGTTGTCCGAGGTTGTAGGGCCGGCGGTGGCGATGGAGTGTCCGTGTAAGCAGGGGATGCACCTGGCCGAGGACCACTTCATAACGGAAGTGGTTGACCCGTCGACCGGAGTGCCTCTTCCCGATGGGGAGATTGGGGAGTTGGTCTTCACGTGCGTCACGAAAGAGGCGTTGCCGCTGCTGCGCTATCGTACCGGCGACCTGACTCAGATGTACCATGGACGATGTCTTTGTGGCCGGACCACCGCGCGTATGGACAAGATGCTGGGACGCACGGATGACATGCTGATCATTCGTGGGATAAACGTTTTTCCCGCGCAGATCGAAACGGAGCTACTGCGGACGGACGGACTGGAACCCCACTACGAGCTGCTGCTGGAACGAGGCGAGTCTCACATGGACGATCTGACGGTGCGGGTCGAGGCGTCGGAGGAGCTGTACCGGAACATCGACGACGCGGGCGCATTGGGGAGGAAGCTGGCTGTGACGCTACAGAGCAGGCTGGGGGTCGGGTGTCGCGTCGAGGTGGTGGCGCCCAAACAGGTGCCACGCAGCGAGGGCAAGGCAGTCCGCATCATCGACAAGAGGCGAATCTAGCTTCTGAGCCGACATAGCAGGCGCTGTCACTGCCGGCCACGCTCCTGCGGGCGCCCACCGGGTAGTAAAATACAATGTAGATTACCTTCACCGACGTTGTCCGCAATAGACCTCCGGTTATATCCGTGCAGATGAGGTAAGACATGGCCAAAATGAGCGGAGGCGAAGCCCTCGCGAGATCTCTTGTAGGGGAGGGCGTTGAGGTCGTATTCGGAATCCCGGGCATACAGCTTTACGGCATTGTAGCCGCGCTGCGGGACGAGCCCGGCATTCGCATGATCACGACCCGCCATGAACAGGCGACGACGTACATGGCCGACGGCTATGCCCGTGCATCAGGCGAGCCGGGGGTCGCGCTGGTGGTCCCGGGCGTGGGTCTCTACAACGCGGCGGCCGGACTGACCAACGCATACTCGCGCTCCACCCCCGTGCTCCTCATTGCGGGCCAGATCCCCCGCAGAGCCATAGGCAAGAACACAGGGGCCCCACACGAAATCGATGACCAGTCCGGCACGGTGCGCTCCGTGACCAAGTGGCAGCAACTGGCGTCCAGGCCTCGCGAAGTTCCGGACGCCGTATTCGAAGCCTTCAGACAGATGCGCACCGGCCGTCCCCGTCCCGTACTGATCGAGATGCCCCCCGACGCAGGCGTGGAGCGAGAGGAAGTCGAGCTGCGGAATCCCGCCCGTATCTCCAGGATCGTACCCAGTCCTGAAGACCTCAGGGAGGCCGCTCAGGTGATCTCGAGGTCCAGCGCGCCCCTGATATACGCCGGCGGTGGCGTGGCTCGCTCCGACGCCGAAGAAGCCCTGGTCAAACTGGCCGAGGCGACCAACATACCCGTGGTTACGTCCAGCGGCGGCAAGGGGACCATACCTGACAGCCATCCGCTGTCCTACGGCTCGTGCTTTAGTCCCAGGGGCGAGAGACAGGAGATGAACCAGCTCTACGGGGTAATGCAGTCCGCCGACGTGGTGATAGGAATCGGCGCGCGCTTCTCGCTCGGCAATCCGGCGGGCGAGTCGTCCACGCTGGTGAACATCAACATAGACGACGCAGAGCTCACGAGGCACCAGGCGAACACGATTCCTCTGCACGGCGACGCCAGGGCGACAATCGAGGCAATGCTTCCCCACCTCAAAGAGGCCGGGGCGGGAGAGCGTCCGTCGCCCGTCGAGGCCGTCAGCGCGGCCCGCAGGCTGATAGCCTATTACGACATCCGGCTCAGGGAGCCGCAGTACGCAGTTCTGGAGGCTATGCAGAGGGGCATCCCGGATGATGCCTTCGTCACCTGGGACGTTACGCAGCTCGGCTGGTACGCCCGCACCCACTACCAGGTCAACCACCCGAAGACGTACATAGATTCCGGCTACTCGTTCAACCTCGGCTACGCATTTCCGACTGCTCTGGGCGCCAAGGTGGCCAGGCCCTACCGACCGGTGGTCTGCGTGGCCGGAGACGGCGGGTTCATGTTCACCTCGTCCGAGCTCTCCACGGCCGTTCGGTACGGCATCGATGTCGTGACCGTGGTCTTCAGAAACGACTCCTATGGCAACATTGCCAGCGACCTCGACGAGGCATTTGGCGGAGCCTATGAGACCGACCTGCACAACCCCGACTTCGTCAGATTCGCGGAGTCGTTCGGTGCAGTCGGCATGAGAGCGGACGACCCGACGGAGTTGGAGAGGTTGATACCCCTCGCGTTGGAGCGGCGGAGTCCTGTGATTATCGACGTACCGTTGGGTGAGATGCCCATACCGCGCGCGCCACAGTTAGCGCCGTTTTACAGCCTGCCCTGGACCATGCCTCAAGAGGGGCTCATAGAGTCCTGATCCGCTGCTGTCGTCATCTGCTGCCGCTTGAAGAGTATCGAGGTACGACGATTCTGAATGCGCCTCGGTTCCTGTCATGTCTGAGCGACAGTTGACACCGTCATGTGAATCCCGGATTTCAGAAGGTCACTTCGCTCCATGAGCTACATGACGGAAGAGGCGTCCTCCGCCGGTTGATTCCGAAGTGGTCGAAGAGTGCTCGCCAGGGGATTTCCGTAAAATGGATGGCTCCCGAGGGAGATGCTCTTATCGGAAGCCACTTCGAGGCCGGTCTGGTTTTTGCCGATAGGTTCAGGTCGCGGCGCCAATCCTGAATGGTGAGTGAGTAAGCGACTCTTGGTGCGGGACTTCTCAGCTCGCCCAGCGATCAGTGTACTAGGGCCACGCCCCCTGTGGGCGGGCTACTCTCCCTTTGGCATCCGGTAGCCGACGCGGGGCTCGGCGAAGATGTAGGTGGGGTTGACAGCGTCGTCGCCCAGCTTGCTGCGCAGCCTCATCAGGTGGGTACGCAGCACCCTCAGGTTCCCAGGCTTGCCCGGACTCCACACCCGCCTCAGCAGCCGCTCGTGGGACACCACCCGACCGGCCTCCATGGACAGCGCCGCCAGCAGGTCGAACTCGGTGGGTGTGAGCTCCACCGCGTTCCCCCCGACCGTCACCCTGCGAGTGGCGTAGTCGATGCGCAGGTCGCCCAGCACGAAGGGCTCCTCCGACGCAGAGAACTGGGATTCCCAGAACCGGCGCAGGGCCGCCCTCACCCTGGCCACCAGCTCCGCGGGAGAGTAGGGCTTGGCGATGTAGTCCGACGCCCCCTTCTCCAGGAGCCTCGCCACCGTCTCGTCCCTGCCGTAGGCCGACAGGAAGATGACCGGGATGCGGGACACGGCCAGGATGTCCCCCATCAGTTCCTCTCCGTCGCGCTCCGGGAGCATCAGGTCCAGCAGGGCGAGGCGGGGCTGGTGCTCCGCCATCAGTCCCAGCGCCTCATCCGGGTCCGCCGTCACCACCGCGCTGAAGCCCGCCGTCGAGAGAGTGTCTCTGACGGAGCGGAGCACCATGGGGTCGTCGTCCACCACCAGCACCGTGCCCGCCGACTGCGGGCCGTCCTTGGAGCGGTGAGGGCTGCGAACCGGTTCCGTCTCCTGCACCACCGGCAGGGTGAAGACGAACCGAGCCCCCAGGCCCGGCCCGTCGCTCTCGGCACGGATACGGCCACCGTGGGCCTCCACTATCCCCTTGCAGATGGCCAGCCCCAGGCCGGTGTTGCCACCCACGTCCCGCGCCTCCCTGCGGGAGAATTTCCTGAATAACAGCGGCAGGTCGTCTGCGGGTATGCCCCGCCCCTGGTCCGTCACCGAGACCTCGACGTTGCCGCCCTCCCGCACGGCGCTCACCCTGATGACCGAGTCGTCGGGCGAATTCCTGGCCGCGTTGGACAGCAGGTTGCCGATGACCTGGACGATGCGCCGCCGGTCGGCCATCACCAGGGGCAGGCCCGGCTCTATCTCGATTGCGAGATGATTACGGCCCCCGGCGCTAGTGTAGACGTTCCGTGCCCGGTCCACCAGCGCGGCAACCTCCGCCGGTTCCGGGTCCACAGGCAACGTCCCCATCATCGGAGCGGATGGGCGTGGCGTTGAGCAGCACAGTCACGCTCCGCCCGTCGGGGACCCCCATGACGATCTCCTCAGCCCGCACGGTCTCGGTGTCGCCCAGGACTCGTGCCAGGGGAAACTCCTGCAGCGAGAACTCGCTCCCGTCGGCGCGGCGCACGGTGATCAGACCCAGCAGGTCCTCCGGTGACTGCTCGGCGTTCCGCAGCCCGTCGACGATCCTGCGGGCCTCCGGGTTGAAGGAGGCCACAGCCCCCGTCCTGATGTCGAATACGACGACGCCCACCGGGGAGGTGTCGATCAGCGTCTCCAGGCCCGCCCTGGCGCGCTGCTCCTCCCGGTGACGCCGGGCGTTGGCGATGACCAGCGCGGCCTGGGAGGCGAACATCACCAAGGTCTCCTCGTCCTCCTGCGTGAACTCGCGGCCCGGCTCGTCGCTCCCCACGTAGATGTGGCCAGAGCGCGCTCCCTGGTGGAGCATCGGGGCGGCCATGAACGCGGTGAGCTTCACGGGGGAGCGGAACTCCGCAAGGCCGATGGACGCGGTGAACTCCTCAAGGTGTCCCACCCTCAGCGGCCCCGGCAGAGCGTCGAGGTACTCGAAGAACCCAGGCCCCTGGGGAGCCTGCCACAGCCGCTCCACGTCCTCGGGGTCGAGCCCCAGCACCAGGTGGTCCTCCACCCGGCCGGAATCGTCCAGCGTGGTGATAAGGGCGTGGGTTGCCCGCGTCAGTGACCGTGCGCCGTCCATCACCGCTCGCAGCGCCGTGTCGACGTCGAGACTCTCATTGATACTGAGACTCGCCTGGCTGAGACGGGAGAGGCGGTCTCCCGTGGGCCGGCTTCCCTGGTCGGGCTGGTCGGTGTCGTCCAATTCTTGACCTCCCTGAGCGCCCTGGAGTGATCGGCCTGAAAATGGCCAGTTCTGGCCTATTTTAGCAAATTTGGCCGATAGTTACCGAATATTTATACAAATTAGTAGTGACTTTATCCATACCTTACCTGAATTTTCCCTACACTGGTCTACCGGCGATTCTGGGAAGGTCCAACTGACCAGTAGTCCGGTAAGTCCCCATGAGGCAATCACAAAGGAGATCCTCGACAGCAATTAACGATACTTCATATCAATTATTCATCAACAGACATGGAAGGGAAGATTCGAAAACCCATGATGGATACCGTTACCAAAACACCCAGGAAGATCATCTTGTACACGGCGGGGCTGGCCCTGGCCGCCCTGGTCATCGGCCTGCTGGCTGTGACCATGACCGCCAGCCCGGCCCTCGCCCAGGGGGCCGGCGCCACGCCCCCGGTCTGCGGACCGGGGCAGGACCCGGACAACTTCCCCGAAAACCCGGCCGCGCAGAAGAGCAGCGGCCACTACGCCCTCTTCGACGCCTACTGGCTGCCTGAACCCGGCCTGGGCGACGAGACCAAGACCGGCACCCTGAACAACAACCTCTGCCCGCCCGCGGCCAAGCACAGGGATGTCACCGTTCGCGGGAAAACGAAAGAGGTCACCACCCTCAGCCAGACCGACATCGACCTCCGCTCCACGATCATCCACGTGAGCGACGCGTACAGGGCGGACGTGGTAGCCACCGACGCGGAGGCCGGCACTACTAAGCTCTCTCTGGATACGTACGAGGAGGTCCGCAAGGCTATGGGCTTGCTTGGACCGAACGACGAAAAGCTGCCCCTGCCCGCCACAACCACGGTCCATTGGCTGCGGCTGGAAGACCCAGACCTCGGCACGGGGCCCTCGGACCTGGTGCTGGGCTTCTCCACCGGCCAGTTCAGCGAGGACTACTGGAAGCATACCGTCGACGCGAGCAAAACCTTCGAGTACGAGCTGGAGGCGGTGCGGTACCACGGCCCACATGCCGCCGAGCTGCCCCACGTGCTCACCTACTGGGAACCCGAGAAGCGGAACCAGCACGGCCAGTCGGAGATCGTGTGGAACGGCCTGGACACCGACGTCAACTCGATGCCCCTGGGGGCCGGGGAGTACGAGCACCTGGAATGGGTCTTCACCCATCCGGGAACCTACGTCCTGGAGGTGCACCTCAAGGGCCACGTGCGGAAGGATAGGACCGACAGGATCACCGACGAGGACGAAACGGTGACCAGCGAGGTGAGGGAGTACACATTCCAGGTTGGTCCCCTTGCCGTGAACGAACGCCCGACCTTCGGGGTGGAGCGGTCCGTGAAGGAGAACTCCGAGGGTGGGACCGCGGTTGGCGACCCGATACGGGTGTTCACCAGCGACAACGATGAGTTGGAGTTCTCGCTCACGGGTACGGGCGCCGAAAAGTTTGACGCCACCAACACGGACGGCGGGGCCCAGATCACCGTGGCCCCCGGCGCCGTCCTGTTCTACGAGGCCAAGCAGGCCTACGACCTGGTCCTGGGCGTCACCGACAGCAAGGACCACGAGGGCAACCCGGAGAGATACCCCACCATCGACGACACCATCGTCGTCCAGGTCAACCTGGCCAGCGTGGCGCCGCAGCTCCTGGTGGACGTGGACAAGACGAACCCGAGCGTCGGAGAAACCGTGAAGATCACCGGCTCCTCCCTGCCGTTGCATGATGACATCCCCGCTACCGCATCGTGGAGCATCCGTTTCATAGACGGCAACAGCAACCTGGTGCAAACGGAGCAAATGACGGTCCAAGCCAACGGCAACGGGGTGTACGACCTGACCGGCAATGCGGCCGGGACGAAGTACTACCAGCTCGTGTCTCAATTCGACATCACGTATGGTAGTCTCGGCGGCCAAACAACCGAGCACCGGACACTCATCGCCAACTTCAGCATCAACTGGCAGTAGTTCCCTCAAGTAGAAGGGGTCGGCGCGTCAGTACGGCGCGCCGACCCCCCCCAGGGTCTTTCGATTATCAACCAATTGAACCAAGTACGTTCGTGGTGAGCTTGTCGAACCATGAACGGGCGGCCCTTCGACAAGCTCAGGGCGAACGACAGAAGTGGTATTAGGAAATAACCGAAAGACCCTGGCCGACCCCCCCCCACGTCGATTGGGGCATCCCATGTCAGGAGGCTTCGCCATGCGCACAGTATTTCAGCCAGCCAGGGTTTTCGTGGCTATCGCTGCGATAGCGGCAATGCTGATGTTGCTGGCTCCGCTGGACTCAAACACGGCCGTGGCTCAAGAGGACTCCGAACCCCGAACGCGCATAGACCTTGCCGTCGAGTTGATTGGTGACCGTACTACTAGACCTTATAGGCTCGATGTTAGAAACAACTCTGACGTTAGGGTCAATAACGTGAAGGTGAGAATCGAGACCGGAAACAACCAACTGGTGAAGGCTTCTACGGGCGATTCCGGGAGTTTCGCCGAAGGCGTACTGACTATTCCGACAATAGCAGCCGGCCAGGTAGTAGATGCCCTCCTTGGCAAGCATCCCTCCACCAGTGTCTCTGGATTCTTTCCGATACGCGCCGAAATCATCTCATCGTCGCCGCGAGAGACTCCGGGACTGGAATACAACAACCGGGCCGAAGTGTGGGCATATGTATTTGCAGGCCAAACTGGACTGATTCATACGACTGGAACGTCCGTGGGCATGACTGTCAGTGTGGATGACCTGCGCCCGGCGCTGGACGGGCAGGCTGTCTTCGAAATCCAGATGAAGAATCTTTCGATTCATGGTGGCACCTCGACAGGCAACACCAACAAAGTCGGGGTGCAGGTGAAGATCACCCTCACGCCGGGGCTGTCCTTCGCCTTGTCCAGCATGACGGACACCACGATCTCGGGGAATACCGCAACCTGGCGGGTCGGGGACTTCCCCTCGGCGTCAGACGCTACGAGAACCAAGGCCCTGAGCGTACCCGTGAGACTGAGCGGGAGCGCGCCCCTGGAGAAGCGGTGCCTGACCGCGGAGGTAACCCAGGTAACGCCGCCCGACCCCGAGCATGAGAGATTCGACGACGCGGCGACGGTGTGCCTGGGAGACGGGCCGCGGGAGCTGCTCGGAGCCTGGGCTATTGCCCCCGATTTACAACGCCATCGTATCGATCTGTTCTCCTCTTTTCCATGCATCGGCGTTACAACCTACCCCTGCGACACGGACGATACGCTGGAGCTCGTCACCGAAGTGCCGCTCGATTATCCGCACACGGGGTCGCTGAAGCAGAGACGAGACGACGAGCGTGTCCCCCCCGAGTCTGACGACGCAGGCGTGATGTACCTGCAGCCGGAATCGGTGCTCGTCCACGTTGATGACCCCGTGGGGCGTACCGAGAAGGACGGGAGCGCGATCTGGTCCACGGGTCGCCTGATGTATGTGACAACCTCTCAGACACGGCTCACTTCCAGTTGGCAAATCGGTGAAGCCGTAACCGTGACCGCTCCCGGCGGCGGAGACGCCCCGGGCCGCTGGCTGTTCACCAACCTCGATGACAGCGAGCACGGTAATTTCGACGTTCTGGACGCCCCGGACAGCACGAGAGTCTTCTACGATCCGTTTGACCTGTCCGATATTGGAAGCGATCCGGAAGAATATGACTTGGTGGGCAAGATAGATTTCTGGGCGCTGGGCACCTACAAGGCGCTGTACGAAATAACGGGCGTCCTTTCAGGGACCACCTACACGGACAGCGGCACCTACACCTTCCACGTGGGCCCGGTGGCGGAACTGGAGGTGCGGGACGCCGGGGCCAACCCGCAGGTCGCCGGGAACCGGGGGGCCTACACCATCGAGGCGGTGAACAACGGGCCCAGCGACGCTGGCCGCGTCCGGGTGACGCTGACCGGGGTGCCGGAGGGCGCAGTGGCCGAGGCCAGCCGGGGAGACTACGCCCAGGGCTCCTGCGACCAGGACGGCCTCTGCGAGGCCTTCTGGACCATCGACAGGCTGGAGCGCCCGGAATCTCGTCCGCGAATTGGCAGGCCCGAGACGGAAACCCTGACCCTCATCGCCGACGGAGAGCCGATCACCGCCAACATCGAGAGCATCGAGGACTACACGGTCTGCGTCGACAGCGATGCCGGGGACGTGGACGCGTCCGACCGGTCGGCCTGCGAATCCGGCGGCAACAGCTGGCACACGGCGGAATACTACGACCACGTCACCGACAACAACACGGCGCAGATCGCGTCGCGCACGGGCACGGGCCGGGGGCATCCCGAGGCGCCCACGCTGCTGCGCGCGCGCAAGTTCGCGACCGCCGTCCTCCTGGACTGGCAGCCCGTGGAAATGCTGAACGGCCATCCGGTGACACACTACGAGGTGATGCGGCAGAGGGGGGCCTTATGGGAGCCCCTGTCGAGCAGCGTGGACGGCACGTTGTACGCGTACGTGAACCCCGGCCAGCAGCTCCGCGCCTACAGGGTGCGGGCGGTGAACCGCTTCGGAGTCCCCGGCCCGTGGTCGTGGCCCTCGGACCATGGCCAGCCGCAGTTCTACTCGGGGGACGACGCCCGAACGGAGCCGCGGGACTTCACGGCGACGGTATCCCTGGACGGCAAGTGGGTGGACCTGGCATGGCTCCCCGCTGCCACCGAGGGCGCGACCGTCGACCGCTACCAGCTCGAATCGCGCCAGCGGACCAGCGACGACTGGGACTGCCTTCGCGAGTACCCCGCCGGACCCTGCCCTCCTGCTCTAGGGGGCGACGCAACCAGCGCGGTGCACGCGCCGTCCCCATCCTCGGGAGAGGAAGCGAACCTGGTAGGCCGGCACTACCGAATCAGGGCGGTGTTCGACGACGAAATTGAGGGGCCTTGGGCGACCACGCGAGCGGTGGACAAGGTTCCGGGGATACCGGGCAACTTCGAGGCTGTGCTGTCCGATAGCGGCAACGCCGCAGTGCTGACCTGGACCGCGCCGGCCTCCCGCCCGGCCATTACCGGCTACGTAATCGACATATCCGAGAGCGCCGACGGCGACAGCCGCACCAACGACCGTACCGTTGGCGGCGGCGTCACCACCTGGACCCACACGGGCCTGGGGGCCGGAGACGTGAAGTACTACCGCGTGCGGGCGCGCAGCAGCGCAGGTGAAGGCGGGTGGACCCACTGGCAGGACGTTGGCACGGGGGCGGGAGCCCCGGGCAGCCTGCGTGCTCAGGCCAATGGTCCCAACGAGATCGTGCTGACCTGGAGCAAGCCGTCCAGCCGGGACGTTGAGGTCTCCCACTACGACCTGGAGTACTCGGACTTCTCGGCCACCGAGGGATACGAGTGGCGTCCGCTGGTGACGGTGTTCCCGGAGGACGGTCTGCGCTACGTGGACGTCGGCATGGGTCCGGCAAGTACCCGGCACTACCGGGTACGGGCCTGGACGGTGGACCCCGACCTGCCCGCCGGGGCCTGGTCCGGCGTGGCCAGCGCGACCACGACGGAGGCCGGCCCTGACGCGCCTTTGTACCTGGTCGCCGAGGCGGACGGCGAGAACCGCATCCGGCTGACATGGGAGGCGCCGGCGTCGGGCAACGCGGCGCGCTACAATATCGAGCACTCCACGGACAGCGACGTCTGGGAGTCGGAGCGCAGCGGCCACACCGGCACCTGCACCATCGACGGGCAGACGCTGTTCTGCTACACCGACAGCGGGCTCCACTCTGGTACTGAGCACTGGTACCGGGTGGCCGGGGTGACTCGCTCCGGCGTGGCGGGCGAGTGGTCCGCGCCGGTCTGGGCCACGACTGCGGGCGATCCCACAGAGGCGCCTTACGAGCCCGAGAACCTGCGGATCACCGGAGTGAGCGGGCGGCAGGTATCCCTGGCCTGGGACCCGCCGCTGGACGACGGCGGGTCACGGGTAACGGGCTACGAGTACCGGGCGCACGGGCCCTGCGCCCACGACCGGAACGAGACCTGCGAGGTGATCAAAACCACCCGGACCGGCGGGACATCGGTGACGGTGACGGTGCCCAACGTCAAGGGGCATTACGGCTTCGAGGTGCGGGCGCTGAACGTCGCCGGGGGCGGCTGGTGGACTGCGCCCGTGGGCGCGTTCGTCGACCCCCAGCGCACATGGCGGGTGACGCTGACCCCGTCCAGCCTGGCGGTGGACGAAGGAGGCGAGGCCACATACCGGGTGAAGCTGACCTCCGATCCGGGGCGCCCGGTGATGGTGGCGCTGTGGTGGGACGGAGACCCGGACCTGGGCAACACCCTGGCGGGACAGCAGTTCAAGTGGCTGCTGCCCAGCAACTGGCAGGACCCGGACGGGTACGTCGACCCGCAGTGGTCCTACGCGTGGAACGTTGGAGTGCCCATCACGGTGACGGCCGACGAGGACGCCGACTCGGACAATGGAACGTTGGAGATCACCAACACCATCTACTACGTGCTCTGCGCGGACCTGGGGAACCCCGACGGCTGCGTGGACGACCCGGAGGACGGCGGCGCCGACGCCTTCATCACGGTGACGGAGAGGGACAACGACTAGCGGCACTGAGACCCGCCAAAAGCGGATAGCGGGCGTCCGGACGTTTGCCGGACGCCCGCGTTTGGTTCAGCCAAACTTGGCGCCTAGACCGGAAGATGCCTTACAGCGCCACTTCCCGTCGAAGAGTTCGCAATACAGCACACGTTGGCCCGGTCCCGTTTGCGTCGGTGGCATGGAGGTCCTCAGTGTAGCAACCCCGGAGTTCCCAGGCCGCTCAAGCAGACGCGACCCCCCGGCGCGCCTGCTGGACTGACACGCCGGGGGCTATTCCTCCCCCGGGCCGGCCTGCAAGCCGCAGCCGGCCTGGCGGGTTATCATTGCAGGGTGGTAACCGTTGTCCTGTCGGTAAAGGGGCTGTAGCAGCCCAGGATGGTTCGGGCCCGCATCTTCACCATGTACGTGGTGTTGGCAGTGAGACCGTCGATGACCTTGCTGTAGTTGTGGTCAGCAGAGGCGCTGCCGCTGGCACCGGTCTCGAAGAGGTATTGACCATCCATGGAGAACACATGGAAGATGAAGTCGGTGATTAGGCCGCTGCCCACGGTGCTCGGAGCGTTCCAGGTGATGGTGATGCTGGTCTCCGCCGGGGTCACGCTGTTGAAGGAGGGCTTGCCGGGCGGAGTTGCCACGGTATGGCAGTAGCCGGCGTCGTGTATGGTGACGGTGGTCTCGGCCGGGGAGCCGAGAGCGTAGTCGCCGCCCGCGTGGAGGGTCACCGTGAAGGTCTCCTCCGATCGTTCGAACGCGTAGTCATACACGACGTCAGACGCGATGGGGATGGAAAGCACCGCCGTGTCGTCTCCGTCGGCAAATTCGAGGGACCACATACCGGCAGTGAAGTCCGCGCTGTCGGCGGTGCCGGTGGTGGACGTAGCAAATAAGGTGAAACCAGGATGGGCGCCAACGGCTCTTATGTCGATCTCGACGGCTCCGTCGCCCTCGGTTACCTGGTAGGACGCCGAGCTGAAGCTTACGACCGGCGTGTTGTCGGTGATGGTCACCGTGGCCACGCTGTCGCCGTCGCTGTCCGTGGTCCAGCCCGCCGCGCTGGTCGATATGGAGACCTCGAAGCTCTCGGATGGCTCGTCCAGGGGGTCCTTGGCCAGGGGAATGACCAGGGTCGCCACCGTCTGGCCGGAGGCCACGGTTACCGTGGCGGGCACCGCGCCCACATCAGTCGATGAAGCGGTCTGGCCGCTGAAGTCGGTGGCGACGTTGAAGGGCACACCACCTGTGGGCGCGGTCTCGCTCAGCGTCACCGTCAGCTCGGCATTCTCTCCCTCGTTTGCCGTGGCCGTGCTGTCGATCGAGTAGGTACTGGCCTGCTGCATCTGGGGCGTGCCCTGGCCGCTGGCCCAGGCGCTGCCGGGGTTGATGCCGTTCAGCGCCCTGACCCCCACGTCGTACTGGGTGTCGCCGGTGAGCGTGGGGCCACCTTCGGCCGCGCCCGGGGTGACCGACGTGATGGTCGGCACGGGGTAAGCTCCATTCACGTTGGCGGAGTAGGTCCTGGTGGTCGTGCCGTCCTCTGAGGTGACGACGCCGATGACCTTGCCCGGGGCATCCCCGGGGGAGCCGTGCGACGCCGAAGCCGGCGACGCGTTCCACAGCGAGGAAAACACCGCCAGCCCAACCATGAAGGCAGTGAGCAAAGCAACGACATACAGGGGGTGACGAGTATGGATTGTAGCTTCGTTGAACATTCGGATGCCTCCTTGACAGCATTTGCTGGTCTGCTGAGGGCTCGTGTTGCATCGATCGAGGGCAGTAGTTATTTCGTAGGGAAACCTCCTTGTTAATATAAAGTAAATATAATATCGTAGAAACTCTTATATAATTATTGTTATTGTGCAGCACAGCCTTGTCAATGGCGGAATCGTTGAAAGTTGAGTCCCATAACATGGTGTAAAAGAGAGGACTGCCCCGTTCGTGAATCAAGGGAGTCCGGCACGGCCGGAGGGTCTGTTCTGGACTTAGGTATCGGCGGACAAGCTGGTGGAGCACCTCTAGTACACCGACTCAAACTGGAAACCCAACTGGCGACCGGTCTCCCGGTACGACGGCATTACTGGCCCCAGAGTGAAGGTCACCGAGCGGGACAACGACTAGGCGGAGAGGGCCGCGGAGCCGGAGCAGTATCCGACCCGAGAGTGGCGGTCAGGGCAAGGGTTCCTGGCCGCACGTATCCAGTTGCGCGGGCGATCGTCTGCGCCCGGCGGGAGAGGTCCTGGGCCAGAACGACCGCAGCGCAGCAATAGCCTCGTATAATCTTGTATGATTCGTCATACATGAGAGCTGCGCGAAGCCATGGCCGCGCCCCCAGCCAGGAGGGAAGAGATGGCGGGGTCAGACCAAAGGGACCGGGAGTTCGAGGCTCTTCAGCAGCGCCTGTCCCGCCTCAGCCAGGCCAGCCTGCGCATCAACGAGAGCCTGGACTTCGACACAGTGCTTCAGGGGGTGCTGGACTCCGCCCGCTCCCTGACCGGCGCCCGCTACGGGGTGATGACTCTCCTCGATGAAGACGGACAGGTGCAGGACTTCCTGTCCTCGGGGCTGACGGAAGGAGAGTCCGAGCGGCTGTGGCAAATGCCCGAGGGGTTGGGCGTCTTCCAGGCTCTGACCAACATCTCCGAGCCCGTGAGGATTCCAGACTTGACAGAGCACGTCCTGGGCCTGGGCTTCGGCGACTTCGCCATCCCCCTCCCGGTGGGGGTCTTCTCCTTCCTGGCGGCGCCCATTTTCCACCGGGGCGCCCAAGTGGGGCACGTCTTCGTGGGCTACAAGGATGCCGGAGAGGAGTTCACCAGGGCCGACGAGGAGACCCTGGTGATGTTCGCCTCCCAGTCGGCGCTGGTCATCGCCAACGCTCGCACGCACCGGGAGGAGCAGCGGGCCAGGACGGACCTGGAGACGCTGATCAACACCTCGCCCGTGGGCGTGGTGGTCTTCGACGCTCAGACCGGGGGGATGACGTCGGTCAACCGCGAGGCATTGCGCATCGTGGACGGCCTAAAGGAGGAGGGCCAGACGCTGGAGGACCTGATGGAGGTGGTGACCTGCGTGCGTGCCGACGGCCGGGAGGTGTCCCTCAGGGAGTTGCCGTTGGCGGAGGCTTTGAGTGGAGGAGAAACGGTGAGGGCCGAGGAGATCGCGCTGCGGGCCCCTGACGGGCGGAGCGCCAGCGCCCTGCTCAACGCCACGCCGATCCACTCTGAGGACGGACAGCTCACGTCATTCGTCGTGACCCTACAGGACATGACGCCGCTGGAGGAGCAGGAGCGGCTGCGGGCGGAGTTCCTGGCCATGGTGAGTCACGAGCTCAGGACGCCCCTGGCGGCAGTGAAGGGATCGATCACCACGCTGTTGGAGACCATCGGCGAACTGGACCCCGCCGAGATGACCCAGTTCTTTCACATCATACGCGACCAGTCGGACCAGATGCGCCAACTGATCGGCGACCTTCTGGACGTGGCCCACATCGAGATGGGCGCCCTGCCGATGAACCTGGAGCCTGCTGATGTGCTTGCATTGGTGGATGAGGCCGCGATCAGGTTCCGTGCCGGAGAGGCGAGGAATCCACTGAACCTCGAGCTGGCGGAGGACCTTCCCCTCGTGACGGTCGACCGGAGGCGCGTCGTACAGGTGCTGAGCAACCTCCTCTCCAATGCCGTGGGGTACTCACCCGAAGGATCGCCGGTTCTGGTGACCGCAGTACGGGAGGGTGTGCACGTCGCGGTCTCCGTCGTAGACGAGGGCCAAGGAATCCAGGCAGAGCTTCTGTCAGGGCTGTTCCGCAGGTTCTCTCGATCATCCGGCGCCGATGGTTCGGGGCTTGGACTGGCCATCTGCAGGGGCATCGTGGAGGCTCATGGGGGCCGCATCTGGGCCGAGAGCGACGGGCCAGGCCTGGGGGCACGGTTCACTTTCACTTTGCCGGCGGTGGAGGTCGGGACCGCCGTAGTCGCTCCGGCCTCTCCGGGGTCTCGTCCGGTAGCTAGCGCCAAGGTGCGCATCCTTGCCGTGGATGACGACCCACAGGCTCTCAGGTACGTCCGCGGCGTTCTCGACACGGCGGGCTACGCGCCCATCGCGACCGGCGACCCTTCCGGGGTCCCCCGCCTGGTGGAGGAGAAGAAGCCCCACCTCGTCCTCCTGGACCTGGCGCTGCCGGGGAGCGACGGCATCGAGCTGATGAACGACATTCGGAAGAGGGCGGACATTCCGGTGATCTTCCTTTCGGCGTACGGCCAGGATGAGACCGTCGCCAGGGCCTTCGACATGGGGGCCACCGACTACGTGGTCAAGCCCTTCTCGCCGACGGAGCTGACGGCGAGGATCAGGGCGGCCCTGAGGAGACGGCTGGAGCCCTTCTACGGGGAGCCGTCGGTACCCTACACGGCTACAGGGTTGGACATTGACTACCCCCAGCGCCGGGTGACGGTGGCCGGGCAGCCGGTTGACCTGACGGCTACGGAGTACGCGGTGCTCTACGAGCTGGCGGTACATGCCCCCCGCGTATTGACCCACGACGTGCTGCTCCAGCGGGTCTGGGGTCCGGAGCGGGTCGGCGAATCGTGGCTTGTACGCGACGTGGTGAAGAGGCTCCGCCGCAAGCTGGGGGACAACGCCCAGAACCCCAGTTACATATTCACCGAACCCCGTGCGGGCTACCGGATGCCGGAGGGGGGACGTCCTGCAACGGAATATTCCGGCCCGCACCAGTAGAGGCCGCGATCAGAGGGTATCTGGGGATAGGACAGACCCCGATCACCGACAGTACCTTCAACTGCTCCCACACACACGTGATGTCGGCGTGGCGCCGAGTCATTGTGAGTTTCGGCTTATGCCCGGCAATCCCAGCGTCGTGGCCCTCTCCACCACTTCGGACCGTTCTGAGCACACATGAATTACTACGTAAATTTTATACTTTTCACAGAAAGTGTATAAAACATGACCAACTTATGCTGGAACAATAGGATTATGTACGGCTTTACTTAATACCGTGGGCAAAGAACGAGCCCCCACACTAATCGAACAGCCGATCAGGAACACGGCCGTATGACAGATCTTCCGCTCAAGAGCACGTCTCTCCGGCAAGCGACAACCCAGCGCGTTACCCTGATGCTCCTTAGCGGCTCGGGCGGTCGTCTGCGCGTGCTGGCGATTGCCGCGCTCGGCATGCTCGCCGTTCTTCTCCTGTTCCCCTCGTCTCGGGCCGAGGCGCAGGAGAATCATACGTTGAAACTAGCGGTCAGTCCCGAAACTGTAGTGGAAGGAGGGACTGTCACACTTACCATAACGATCAGCCCCCCGGTGACCGAGACCATCTACCTGCAGGTTGGCGACGGCGGGGGAGGACCAGGATTTGCGAGTTACTGTGAAGGAGACTATACGCTCCTGATCACAGGTGGGGACTTGACCGTGGAGCCAGAGGAAGACTTGAATGACACCCGAGATGCTCAGACTGTCACTCTCAGATACAAAGCGGAAGTGGATGAGGTTAATGAGGTTGACGAGAAAGTCCCGGTCGAGGTCGGCTCGAGGTTCAACTCTGAGCAGATGACTTATAGTAATAGGGTCACATTCATCATCACAAACGGATCTTCCACACCATCTAGTGTAGGACCCCGGTGCCAACCCGCGCCGACGCCATCCCCAACACCGACTCCATCCCCCACACCGACGCCCGTCCCACCGCAGAACCCGCCAGCACAGAATCCACCGCCTCATAACTCGCCGCCGCAGAATCAGCCTCCGCCGACCAACAACCCCCCGACGTTGTCCGGGGACGCTGCAATAACGCACGCGGAGAATGACACGAGCCCGGTGGCAACCTACACTGCTACTGACCCGGAACGTGGTCAGATAGTCTGGGATCTGTCCGGGACCGATGCGGCGGATTTCTCCATAATCCGAGGAGACCTCACCTTCAACGCAGGGCCTGATTACGAAGACCCGACAGATGCCGACACGGACAATGTGTACAACGTGGCCGTCGAGGCGTCTGATGGTACCAACACTGTCGCACTGGACGTGACAGTCACGGTGACCAACGTCAACGAGCCTCCGCAGTTCGCAGGCAGCACCACCACCGCCCGAAGCGTGGCCGATGGGACGGGCTCAGGTGAAAACCTGGGCGCGCCGGTCGAGGCCACGGACCCTGAAGGCGACTCGCTGACGTACTCGCTTGGCGGGACCGATTCGGCCTCTTTCGACATCGCAACATCCACCGGCCAGTTGATAACGAAATCAACACTGGACCGGGCCACCAAGGCAAGCTACTCGGTTACCGTGTCGGTCACCGACGGCAAAGACGCCGACGGCAACACTGACACTGCGACTGACGACACCATCGACGTGACCATCACCGTCACCAGCAATGTCGGTTCGGGCGCAACCAGTAGCCGGACGACTTTGCGCCAGTCCATCCCGAGGCAGTTCGTCCCCATCAACGATGGAGCCAGGCAGATTCTGCTGTCGAACCACTTCTCCGACTCGGATGACGGCTATCCACCATACCGGGTCACGATATCGGACTCCAGCATCGCGACTGTCGAGGTGTCAGAAGGCTACCTGGCAATCACTCCCAAGGGCATCGGAGTGGCGACGACCACTCTCACGGTCTCAGACACCCCGGCCATCAGCGAGGTGTTCAAGACCATCGTCTACAGGCCTGTGGTGCCCCGCACGAATACCGAGTCCGTTCACATCGTCGACCCAGAGGTCGAGACCACTCTCACGTCCAGAGACGGAAGACTGTCCGTCACCTTCCCGGCAGGAGCCAAGGGACAGTTCTTCCAGGCGGCGATTGACTCCCTGAGTAACGATTGCGGCAGGCAGTCACCTGTTGACGAGCGGCGTACGTGCGTCCTTGTCGACCTGTTCGATCTGGGCGCCGAATCGATTGAGGAGAGCCTCGACGTGGCCTCGACTCTGAGCGTGTCCCTGACCCAGCAACAGTACACTGAGATCCAGACCGATCTCGACAACGGTGACTTTACAATGTGGAAGGGTCACGGACCGTCCGACACCTCGTGGCACGAGATTCCCCAGTGCTCAGAGCCACGCGGAAACACCGAGTGCTTCAGCCTGGTCCCGAGTTCCAGCGGCGGGAAGATCACCGTATTCAACATTACGGCCTTCAGCCAGTTCGACGGCGGACTGCTAGCTTCCGATCCACGTCCACCGGATAACTCGCCGTCACCTCCGACCAACACACTCCCTGGCAGCAGTAGTGGCTCGGGATCAGGCGCTGCCAGCCAAAGCGATGCCCACGTCTACAGGAGCACACCGTCGATTCAAATCGTGGGACCGGTTCTCATTGACTACCCGGAAAATGGTACCGACGCCATCGCACGTTACACGATTGAGGAGACTGACGTAGACGAGATAGTCTGGTCGGTGTACGGCGAGAGAAAACCGTTCACGATCTCCACCGACGGAGTACTCAGCTTCAAGACTCCACCTGACTACGAGAACCTGTCGACCCTCGAGGGCGATACCTATTGGGTCCAGATTCATGCGGAAGCCCCCGGTTCCGGGAGGAAGGACGATGTCCTGAACGCTTACGTCACCGTCACGCCGGTCAATGAGATCGGGGCGATCAGCGGCGACCCCGAGCCGTCAGCTCCAGAGAACCATACCGGGGTCATCGCCCGATACCAGCTCGATGATCCCGAGAACGGGACGGTCTCCTGGTCTCTGAACGGTCCTGACTCTCACGGGTTCGAGATCGACGACCAGGGTAACTTGTCATCTGTCGACCCCTTTGACTTCGAGGCTCCGGGCAGCTCGCTCGGGACCAACGTCCACACTCTGACGATTGTTGCCACCGATGACGGTGAGCCAGTGCTGTCGGTGCAGGTCGACGTCACGGTGTCCGTGGGCAACGTGAACGAGGCTCCTGTAGCTATGGCGCTACCGGAGGTCGACCTGACCACCGATCAGGGGCCGTGGACCCTGGACCTGGGTAAGTTCTTCACCGATCCGGACGGCGACTCGCTGACCTACGGGATTGGCGGGGAGACCAACGCAGACGTGGCTGTGGCGACCATAGAGGATGGCACACTGGCGATAGCTCCGGTCGGAGGCGGCCATATGGCACTCGAGGTCGAAGCCACCGATCCAGGTGGTCTGCGTGCCGTTAGTGCGGTCAGCGTGCTGGTAACGGATACTACGCCGGTTGCCACGCCTGTTCCTGCGAAGGTGACCGAGCCTGCTCCGACCGGGACGCCGGCGCCAGTCATTCCTGTGGTGGAAACGCCTGAGGACAAACCTGAGCCTGCCTCAGCTGGACCCTCGCTGTCGCCACTGACCGAGCGCCGGTATCTTAACCAGACCCAGCAGCCGGACGGCGTGTCGAAGGTGATCGCCGCCTTCACATTGGAGCCGGTGGTTACTCCCCGGCCCGAAATGTGGCTTCCGCCGGTTGAGCGCACACCAGTACCGCCAAGACTCTTGAGGGACGACGAGTCCGTAACCGGGAGTGAGACTAGGAGTGAGACTACGCTGCCGGTGGAGGCTGGAGCGGGCCTCTCTCTGTGGTTGATGGTCGTACTGGCCCTGGTTGGACTCGCCTGGGCGAGCTATGCGGTGAGGATGGTAGTCATTCACCGGGTATCTCTGTCGATATGGCAGGAGCTTTCGCGGTTGAGATAGATGAAGAGAACGGAGCTTCCACTGATTGGTGTGGCAGCCGTTCTTCACCACCGAGACGCCGCACCTCCGACTCGAACTCCTCGGCGCAAGGCTCGGCTCTCCTGCGAGCACCCCCTTCCTGAGCGCGGGCTCCGGCAGCCACTAGTCGAGACTCGCCCACTGTACGATCGGGGTACCATACAACCTTGGAAGTGAAGCCGGTCCCGATCGTTGTGATTGACGGATGGGCTTACAAGAACGCGGGTAGAGTGGAAACTGCGGAAATGGTACGCCGGTGGCAGTCAGGCAACACCCATCGGAGAGTGCCGAACCGTTAGAGACGCAGGTGAAGGAGACAGGTCTTGATCCGTATTGTTTGCACCCTACTGATATTTTCTGTGAGCGTGACAGCCTGCTGGCAGACAAACGACGAACCAACCGAGGTCTCCTACGTCGCCTCCACAGCGACCAGCACACCGCAACCCATCCCCACAGCTACCAATTCTCCTACTGCGTTCGAAGGCCCAACCGCCGCTTCGAACGTTCCCTTCCCGACCGCAGTTCCCACTTCAACCCCAACGCCGGGGCCGTCCCAGATTCCCTTAACTGGAGCGACAGCCCCAACGCCTGCCCCGACACCTACTGCCGAGGACATGAAGAGAATGTCCGACTTCATGGACAACTTCAAGTCGATCTCGTACAGGGCTACTTTCAATATGACCGACGACGGCTTCACGGAAAGCGGATACGCGATTACCGCCGACGTAGAAGGGTGGATAACAGCCGACGGCGAGAGCCAGATGTTCGCACAAATAGACATGACCAAGCCTGTCGAGCGGTCAATGGAGGTTCTGACTCACAACAGCTTCGACGTATATCTGAATGACCTCGACGAAGGCAAGTGGTACTTCATCCCTGAAAACTCCGACGCGGGGCCGCTGGAGGACATCTTACAACTGTATTTCTGGGGTCTCTCGTATTCTGTCCTGCCGGCTTCGAGCTTTGAGCCTGGCCCGGGCGGGTATGTGGTTACCCAAGTAGTCCCATCGTTCGGTACGGTAACAGCCTCTTACGACCAAACGTACACGCTAGAGAGTGTCGTGTTTAGCGACACCCAAGGCAACGAGATGCTCAACGTAGGCTACTTCGACCTGAACAAGCCTCATGACATACGCCCCTACGAAAAAGGGGAGGGCCTACCAGGAGATTATTGGGGACCTACGAGATAGTGGGCGTCCACCGCTCCCGGGAGGATCTGTGATATTCATTATGGCGTAGGGCAGGGCCGAGGTGGTCGCCAGAAGACCAGTGGATGCTGCGCACCCACCTGAAGCATCTGCGCCGCAAGCTGAAAGACTCTGAGACGTGAGATAGCGGCTCTGGAGCGCGAGCGCAACGAGGCGAAGGCGGTTGTAGACTGGCGGTTCACCACCGGGGATGCCCGCGCCAAACTCCGACATGTCCACCCAGCGTAAATTTATCGTTCTGGTACTAGCGTGACGATCCATGCCGCGGTCATCAGAAGCCCTTAACTGGGCACCTCAACCGGCCTGCACCACTACAATCAGGGCAGTCTTCCTCCGGACCCAGAAAGAAGATGAACCGCTGCCGCCTGTATGTGCCTGTTCCCCCGCAGGACCTGCATGCAATTGTCCCGACGCCACGACAGCCCGGACATCTTGGATAGTGTCTCAGTTCCTGCATACTATCTCCTGAAGTTGGGTAGAGCCTTGAACTTGATCTGACCCACTTGCTGGCTCCGCCTTGAATAGGGGGAAAGGGATCGTCTGTCGTGAAGTAGCTGCCGCCACCAATAGACTCGCAAGGGTCCGCCTAAGGCGAGCACAACTGGAATGCCACGCATTCTTCCCGGGGTTCCTAATCGGGCTTAGAGACAAATCCACGGTTCACTTGAAGCAGATTACAACTCCTTCCGAGCTAGATTCGGTAGGACGCTTGGATGTGAACCACATTACCTGCTGACAATGCAGTTATCTTCATACCACATTGGGGCCCTCACAGATTGTACATGATATCTTCAGGATGTTGACGACTTGAGAGTTAGACGAGCAGGCAGCCTTCGCGTCTCGACTGCCGCGCCATTGGTGAGCAGAGCACCATCTGTC
Source organism: Dehalococcoidia bacterium (assembly GCA_965116415.1). Lineage (GTDB taxonomy): Bacteria > Chloroflexota > Dehalococcoidia > Lucifugimonadales > UBA1123 > VXRN01. The sequence goes on along the minus strand of OZ220693.1, from coordinate 1,688,033 downwards.
GAATTGGGATCGCCCTCTGTACTGTGAGGATGAGGAAAGGGAAAAACACACAGAGATAGCGAATCACTACTGTTGCAGGGTCTGGTGGACGGCCCTGTCGGGGCCTTCTGTAGCTGGGGCCTTCTCAGAGGAGCAGGGTGTTGACACAGGCGTCCCTAAATGAGGACTCCCCCGTGGTCGTTATCCCCTAACTGGAAAAGCTAACTGGTAGCGGCCTTAATTGTGTGAAGAAAACGCCATAACGGCGACCCTGAATTGCATAGCAATGCTCTAACCGCACGCCTACCATGAAGATCGAGTCATTCCAACTGAGGCTTTGTACGACAGAGTTGCCAGAGTGACGTCGGGCCCGTAAGCCGCCGGTTTCAGAACACCCTGGACTCGAAAAAGTGGCCTGTATACCCTCGCCGCGAGCATATATGGGTAGTCTGAAGCTAGGGGCGATTCACGAAGTAAGTGGCTCAATTGGGGAGTGGTCAGATGCCGCCGATCTCAAAGTACATTAGCATTAACGGAATTCGACTCAGGTATCTTGATTGGGGCACCCGAGGTCTTCCTCCCTTGGTCTGTTTGCATGACCGAACTGGGCAGGCTCACGCCTGGGACGAGTTCGCCTCAGCGATGCGTTGTTCTTATCATGTTCTCGCGGTCGACCTGCGGGGCCACGGTGAGTCCGGATACGCATTGGACGGATACAGTCAGGACAAGTTCGTCGAAGACCTGGCGACGTTTGTGGACGCACTTGAACTGGAGCGATGCACACTCGCTGGTCTTTCGATGGGTGGTTGGCAATCGATGCTGTACGCAGCTGCCTATCCCGGCCGTGTGGAGAGACTGGTGATTGTGGACATCGGGCCTGAACCGTCCCACGAGTCATTTGCGCCTCCGTGGACTCGGCCTGAAAGCCCTATGCACTTCGACACGCTGGAAGACGTGGTTGACTGGATGCGTGCTCGTGACCCTTGGGCCTCCAGCAAGAGATTGGCCAAGGAAGCACACGACATGATGAAGCAGAGCGAAGGTGGCTGGTGGACCTGGAAGGCCGACCCCGAACTGTTCGCAGGACACCTGTGGGATATGCCTGATCCTGAGCAAGTCAGAAGGGCGTGGAATGCCCTGGAAAGCATCAGTTGCCCAATCCTGGAAGTTAGAGGGACAGGGAGCACCGCCGTGCCAGACGATGTCCTCGACCAAATGAAGGACACTGCAGCCGACCTGAAGTCCGTCGACATTGTGAATGCGGGTCACCTGGTCACAGTGGACCAACCCGAGAAGTTCATCGCAGCTACCCGGGAGTTCCTGGGAGCGACAGGCTGAATTCCGTCCAGGAAGTCGCGACTACTGGTCGGTAACCGACAGGAACGAAAAAGGGGCATTCTATACTGCCAGCCTCAATATCCTTCCCGATTCAGAGTTCAATTCAGATGGTAAGTGCACCTACGCTCGTCTCCTGCGACAAGCGGACCATTGCATCCACAGGCCGGCCGCCATAGGATGGAGGAGCCCGGCTTAGTCCGGTTAAGGGGGGATTCGACCGGCGTAAGCCCCCCGAAACCAGGAGGGCCAAGGATGCACGACGACCGTCTGCGGGATGGTACTGCCTTTAGAGAACAACTGGCGTGTCTCCGTGAGGTCAGCCACCTGTTCAACGAGGACTTCGAACTCGACACTGTCCTTCAGGGGGTGCTCGACTCAGCGAGGAGGCTGGTCGGCGCACGATGCGGATTCATCACGGTTCTCGATGATCAAGGGCAGGTCCGGAACATCTACAACTCCGGCGTTAACCCCGAGGAGGACTACAACTCCTGGGAACTGCCTGAGACAATGAGTACCTTCGCCAGTTCCGGCTTATTCCTGGAGCACCTGCATTCCGCAGATCTTCTCGAGGGCCCCAGCCCGAAGGACCCTGCTGAGTTCCATCTTCTACCTGTGGTCGGAGAAGGGAAGTCACTCCTGGCGTCTCCTGTGCGCTATCGTGGCGAACTCCTGGGAGCCATCTACCTTGTGGAGAAGGACAGTGAAGAGGAGTTCAGTCAGGAGGATGGTCAGACGCTGTTCATTCTCGCCTCCCATGCAGCGATGGCGATAGCCAACGTCCGGCTGGAAACTGAAGTGCAGCAGGTTCAGGCTGAACTCGAAGCCACGGAAGACATCTCCTTCGTCAACCCAGCTACTGTGACGATCACAGTCACTGACAGTGACGGTGATACCGCCACCCGGGAAGTAAGCGTCAACGTCACCAACGTGGACGAGCCCGGCATGGTGACCGGGCTGCCGGCGCAGCCAAAAGAAGGGGTTCTGATGACCGTGTTGCTGGAAGACGACCCTGACGGCCCGGTCGACGGTCAGGATGTCACCCTTACGGACAACGCCTCCACCACATGGGAGTGGTACAGATCCCGCTCTAGAAACAGCGGATGGACGCTCATTACGGCGACCAGTACCGCCAATATGTCTACCTCCACGTCCACCCGCACGCCCGAGTCCGCCGACGTAGGTTACTACCTGCGCGCCACGGCCAGGTACTCCGACGGACAGGGTGACGGCAAGGTCGCTCATGGTATAACCACCCGCACCGTTCAGGCGAAGGAATACGTCAACGCAGCGCCAGTATTCCGGGATGATGTGCCTGACGTAACCGGAGAAACTGCTACTCAAGGCTACCAGATAACCATGGAGGTGGACGAGGACGATAGCCTGAGGCGTGGTGACTCTGTCGGGCAGCCTATTGACGATCTAGTCACTGATATTGGCCAGAACGGCTCTCCCGAGATCCTGACCTACACTCTCACGTTGGGCACTGAAGATGGGACTGCTGGTGCTAACCAGACTGATTTCTCCATCGACCGTCTAACCGGCCAACTCAGTTTCAGCAATACGGCTGGATCGGCCGCCACAGATAAGCTGCTGGACTCAGAAAATGCTGCTATCACCGACGACCGGTACCTGGTGAGAGTCAAGGCGATCGATCCGAGCAGTGCAAGTTCCACTGCGCTGGTGACTATCCAGATCATGCCCGTGGAGGAAGATCCCGAGTTCGACCCTGAAAATAAGACTGCAGACCCCGCCGTGAATCTGGCTGCAACCTCCACTGCGGAGAACACAGCAACCACTACAGCACTGTCTTCATACGTCGCGACTGACGATGAGGACGGCACTACTAGCGTCTTGAAGTGGACGCTAGAAGGAGTCGACAAGGATAAGTTCGCCCTGTGCAACGAAAACATCTCTGGCGACGCCTGCACTGATCTGACGGCTCCCGGCGCTCCTGCCGCAACTGATGACAACACCGTCACTCTCAGGTTCAAAGAAGAGCCAAACTTTGAGGCACCTTCCGACTCCGGTACAAACAACGTATACAACGTGACCGTAGTTGCGACCGACAGGGACGATGGCAAGTCTGACTATGAAGTAACTGTCACCGTAACCAACGTGGACGAACCCGGAACGGTCAGGCTGTCTCACATACAGCCTGAGGTCGGAGCTTCGATAAGGGCCAGACTGACTGACCCTGACGGTGGGGTAAGCGGCACGACCTGGGAGTGGTTCTGGTGCACGTCTATCGTAGTGACGAGTCGTGAATGCGATTCCCCTACCAAAATAAACACCACATCATCAACATACACGCCAATAAGTAATGGTAGATTCCTGCAAGCGGTGGCGACCTATACTGACAGGACAAGCTCCAATAGTCAGGACAAGCGCGCAGCAACCACAACATCTGCCTACCGAGTGCAGGAGGAGGACACTGACAACCAGCCTCCCGTACTTCCAGACGTGCCCCAGACTTTCAATATAGTCGAGAGCTGCCCGGAGGACACCACGAACTGCTCGACTGGGACTCTAGTCGGCACGGTTGCCGCCACTGACCCCGACGACGGCAACCTGCTATACACGCTGACCGGCACGGACGCGGCTCTCTTCGTAGTAGCTAGCATAGATGACCCTGACGTGGTTGACGTGGCAACAACGACGGCGGGCCAGATCAGCCTGAAGAGCGGCACTGAACTGGACTACGAGACCAAGAAGACCTACAGGGTCACGGTGACGGCCACCGACCCGTCTCTCGCCAGGGACACGGTAGCCGTGATCATCGAGGTCACCAATGTGAACGAGCCGCCGACCGTATCCCAGAGGGGCCTGACGGTAACCGGTCCAGCGAGCGTCAGCTACGCTGAGGACCGCACGGACGCGGTGGAGACATACAGAGCTGTCGGCCCGGATGCGAGTGGTGCGTCCTGGAGTCTGACTGGCCCTGACACTAACGCCTTCTCGATACCCGCCGGCGCGCTCACTTTCAACACCCAGCCAGACTTCGAGGCCACAGTGTCTGCTGACGGTGACGACGTGTATAGCGTGACCATAAGAGTCAGAAGCGGCGACTTTGAAGATGATCTGCCCGTGACCGTCACGGTCACCAACGTGGACGAGCCGGGAACGGTATCCATAACTCCGGCGACCCAGCCGAGGGTGGGCACCGAGCTGACCGCCTCGCTCACCGACGAGGACGGCGCCCCAACTGGCGAGTCATGGCAGTGGGCCAGGTCAACTTCAGACACAGGCCCATGGAGCGACATCTCGGGCGCGACGTCAGCCGCCTACACGCCGGTCGAGGCCGACGTGGACAACTACCTTCGGGCGAGGGCCAGCTACACTGATCCGCAGGGATCGGGCAAGAGCGCGGAGGCGGTGACTTCCGCCACGGTTGTGGGGGTGACAGCCACGCCGAACGACGGCACCGTGGCCGTCTCCCCTGCCCAGCCGGTGGTCGGCACAGCGATGACCGCCAGCCTCACCGACGCCGACACGGGTAGAACGGGTCTCACGTGGCAGTGGGCATGGTCAACTGGTTCATCGGCGACCGGCAACTGGACGGACATCTCGAACGCGACGTCCGCATCGTACACGCCGGTCGATGGCGACGTGGGCCGGTATCTCCGGGCCACGGCGACGTACACCGACTCTGACGGTCCCAACCAGACCGCGAGCGGCATATCCGCAAGTGCTGTCCAGGCTGCGACGCAGGCGGTACACAGGTACGACCGTAACGCCAATGGGAGGATCGAAAGGGAAGAGGTCATCGCGGCCATCAACGACTTCCTCTTTGGAGGCGGCACCACCACAAGGGCTGAGGTCATCGAGGTGATCAACCTCTACCTGTTCCCGCCGCAGTCGTAGTCATCAAAGGGACAAAGGATAAGAGCTTGGGGCTCCAGATGAAACTCAACCTCCTCACCACCCCTCTCATCCGTTACGAAGCTGGTGGGAGCCGGTCGTTGGCTACTCTGCCTGAGGTGTACTCTGCCCTGATGGCCGACCATGTGGATGCGTTTCCGGCGCTGCGTCCCCACCAGCGACACGCCTGGCACGCCTTTCTGTCGCAACTCGGGGCCCTGGCTCTGTACCGTGCCGGGCTGGAGACCCCTCCCTGTGAGCCACGCAGGTGGGAAGAACTGCTTAGGGGTCTGACTCCGGGCTTTACATGCGACGAGCCGTGGCGCCTCGTGGTCGAGGACTTGACACTGCCGGCCTTCATGCAGGTTCCGACTCGATCAGAGAGCAACTCGCGACAATACAGGAGCGACGTCTCCACACCTGACGAGATGGACATTCTGGTCACGTCGAAAAACCACGACGTGAAGTCGGCAGTCGGCGCCAGGGCAGGGGCAGACGATTGGCTGTTCGCACTCATCACGCTTCAGACAATGGGTGGGTATGCAGGCTTAGGCAATTATGGAATCTCTCGAATGAACGGAGGCCTCGGCAGTCGTCCGGCTTTTTCCGTTGCCCCATCCGGGCGCGGCGCCGGGGCCCATTTGCGGCGAGACATTACGGCTCTGTTGGAGCACCGTCAGGCCATTCTGAATGACCATGGAATGAAGGACGATGGTCTCGACCTGTTGTGGACCATTCCGTGGGATGGTTCGGTGTCAGAGGCTCTGGAACTGCGTCAACTCGATCCGTTTTACATAGAGGTCTGTCGGCGCGTGCGACTTCTAAAGGACGCAGCTGGACAGCTACACGGGGTTCGCGCAACCTCCAGGGCGGCCCGCATAGAAGTTAAGAAAGTCAACGGAAGGACGGGCGATCCGTGGACTCCGTTCAACTCCACCAGAGGGGGGCGACCCTTTACGCTGGGTCTGGGGGGATTCACCTACAGGCGAGTGGCGGAACTTCTGTCTTCTGAGGATTGGAAGCTCCCGGCCCTCTTCAAGCCCACAAGGGATGAGCAACACTCACAGGAGGAGATGTCCCTCGTGGCCAGGGCCGTAGTGAGGGGACAGGGTGCAACGCATGGATATTACGAGCGCACCTTTCCAATCGGGAACGGCATGATGGCCTCGATGGCGTCACGAAACGGGAAATCGGAACTGGGACGTCTCGCCAGTTCGCGTCTGGAGCAGGTGCGTCTGGTCCAGGGCATACTCAGCCATGCAATTCAGATATTCCTGGCACGGGGGGAAGAGGACGATATCACCCATGAACACGGGCGGTTGGTCCACCCCTGGCTGGACAGACTGGAAGAACTGGTGGACGCCCGCTTCCTTGATGCCTTACAGATTGAATTCGAAGCGGAAGCGCAGGAGTCCCAGCTCGAGCGCATCCGTTGGCTCATGAATGGTGTAGACGGAGTCGTGGACCACGCACGTGCGATTCTGCGGGACGCCGTGAACACATTGGCATGCCCCTTGGCTCTTCGCTACAAGGCACAGGCAGAGGCTGAGACCCTGTTTGAGCGAAGACTCCGCTGGAACACCGGCCTGCCGTTTCTATTCGAAGAGACTTGTGCGCCGGCGGGTCTGCGGTAATCATGCAGGCTGCTGAGCATATCGTAGCTGAGGACACGCGGGATGCGTCCAGGTCGTGGGGAGACTTGACAGTGACGTTTGCGGCCAGGCTTGCAAGGGCCGACTATTCCCCCGCCGACCTGGCCGATCTTCGGCGGATGAATCCCGGCAGTCCTGTTCCGGCTGCGTTCTGGCGACTCATGGCAGAGGCAGACCTCCTGGAAGATGCAACCATTCGGCCCGCGTGGCCGTTAATCCTCCATGGCATTGCCTTGATGACACGTCCGGACTCCGGAGATGGCCAGATTTGCAGTGCCCACGACGGGCGTCTGCCGGTGGGGAGGGCCTTATATCTTGGTGGAGACGCGAGCAGGGGCTCTGCTTTCTATAGTGAAGCCAGGCTCGGCCGGCTGCTAATTGCCAGGGGGCCGATGCTTCGTACACTGCTCTCACGGGCCTTTCGCATGATGGCATCAGCTGGAGTGAGATTCAACTGGCGTGAGATGGCGAGGTTCATACTCAACGAGGGATACGATGCAGGGGCCGCAGAGCGTTCGAGGCGTCTGATCGCGCGCGAGTACTACCTGGCCAGACGCTTATCGTCCGGTTCATCTTCAGAGGGCGGCTAGCTCTTTCCGTCTGAGAGAGTAACACCATGGTTTTGCCAAGGTTTTTGCAGTTCCACACTCTGCATTCGTACCCGGCAGCGCTGCTCAACAGGGACGACAGCGGTCTAGCAAAGCGAATGCCCTATGGTGGAACAGTTCGTACGCGCATATCATCGCAATGTCTGAAGAGGCACTGGCGAATGGCGGACGACGAGTTCTCGCTACGCAGGATCGATGGTGCGACCGTGGCCATGAGGTCGAGGAGCATTGTCGACCGAATGGTAATCCAGCCCCTACGAGAAAGCGGAGAGTTCCGCGAAGAAGTTCTTACCGCGGTTGAGGAGGCCTTCAACCGAGGGGTCTACGGGGCCGGCGCGTCTACCCTGAGAGGTCGTCAGCCCCTGCTTCTGGGACTCCCCGAGGTGGAGCACCTGCGTCAAAGAGCAGCAGCGATATGCGAGTTGCACCCGAGTGATGAAGTCAAGGCGGGGGACGCGGCTGAGGCCCTGTTCAGTGCCCAGAGAGGGGAGGGGAGAAACTTCAGGGGTATGGTGGAATCCGCACGAGTTCCCGCTGGCCTTGAGGGCGCGCTCTTTGGACGCATGGTGACTTCAGACCCGGGCGCGAACATTGAGGCGGCAATTCATGTCGCTCACTCGTTCACTGTGCACGAGGAGGAGAGTGAGAGCGACTACTTCTCAGTGGTTGATGATCTCGAGGGCGACGATGAACCTGGAGGTGCGGCCCATATTGGTGACTCGGAGTTGACGGCTGGTCTGTTCTATGGCTATGTCGTCGTGGACGTTCCCGGTCTGGTATCCAATCTGGAGGGCTGCGAAGCCTCAGATTGGGAGATTGCAGACAGGACCATGGCTGGCCGGGTCGTGGAGCATCTAACCCATCTCATTGCAACCGTGTCGCCGGGCGCACGTCTGGGCTCTACGGCTCCTTACTCCTACGCAGAGGTGATGCTGGCTGAGGCCGGGTCCCGACAACCAAGGAGTCTGGGTGGAGCCTACCGCAGGGCGGTGGCGGCCCAGACCATTGACGCAGGTCTGGCCCTGGCACGCCACCTTGAAAGGCTCGATTCGGCTTACGGCGTCCGGGAGGCGCGCAGGCTGATGTCGGTGGACTCTCTGGAACTTGCGACGGTTCGACAGGTCAATCTGGATGAACTTGCCGAGTGGGCGTCGGACGCAGTGCTTAGAGCGGAGGCAACCTGAACATTGAGGCATCTGATCCTGAACTTGGAGTCGCCTCTCATGTCCTTCGGGGGCGAGGTCATAGACAACCTCGGCGTCATCCGATGGTTTCCGACCCAGTCGATGCTCACAGGTCTCATCGCGAATGCATTAGGGCTTCGCAGAATCCAACGCGAACAGCACCAACGGCTGCAGGATCGGCTTGTGTTCGCTGCTCGAATCGACCGGGAACCGGCCGGCTCAACTCGGATGCGCGACTTTCAGACGGCCCAACTCCGTGCCCGTGACCGTGCCTGGACCACACGGGGCCACCCAGAGGGTCGATCAGGGAGCCCTGCGACATACGAGTTTCCGCATCTCCGGTATCGGGACTACTTCGCCGACATGTTGGTAACAGTAGCACTGCGCCTGGATCCGGAAGATGACCAGCCCAGTCTGGACGTTCTTGCCACATCTCTCAATGAGCCCCAGCGCCCCCTGTTCATTGGACGAAAACCATGTCTCCCTTCGACATTCGTGGCAGGAGCATTTGTCGAAGGTGAAACGGTCCTGGCGGCGCTAATGTCGGCTCCCATTGCCTCGATGGAAGAATCTCCCAAGTCAGTGAGGATGATCTGGCCAGGGACCGAGGGCCGTGCTGACGTAGCTGAGCTTCGGTCCTACCTGCTGACCGACCAGCGCAACTGGGTTTCAGGCCTTCACGGAGGAGGTAGGATCGTTTGCGAAGGTTCCATGCCAGTTGAATCCTTCCCGCAGGATAAAACTTCCCACGTGTGACTGCGGTGTCCTGATGCTGAGTGCAGTGCCAGAGAAGAATGAAGAACCCAGGTCAATACACATGGTTCGAGCGGAAATAGACCTCGGCTCCTTCTATAGGTGGGCTGCGTCTCGCCGGCTTATGACTCCAGGGGTATTTGACGAGGGCTATGCCATGCACTGCCTCCTAACTGAAACGTTTGGAGGCCATGCCCCGAAGCCATTTCGCCTGATAACTCACCGTTCCCACAGCGCCACGAAGGGTCTGCTCTACGGGTATACTTGCCAGGAGGCCGATCAACTTGCTGATGTCGCGGCCACCTATGCGGACCCATTGCAGGCTCTTGCTGTTCCAAGTGGTGCAATTGAGACGAAAGCAATGCCGCTCGACTGGAAGGTCGGAAGGCGTGTGGGGTTTGAGGTGTTGATCAGACCGGTGGTTCGCCGGACCAGGAATGCAGACAGGCCCGGAACGGAGCGAGACGCGTTCCAGCCACGCGAGGCCCGGTTCCTGGGAGAAAGTGCGCCACCCAGCCGGGAGGATGTCTACTCCCGTTGGCTTTCGGTCCAGATGGAACGGCATGGCTGTGTCGAGCTGGAGGAGTGCAGACTCCACCTGTTTGAAAACGTCCGAGTAGTCCGGAAACGGCGTGGGCCCTCCATTTCAGGACCAAGCGCTGTCATGAAGGGTACATTGACCATTGGTGAGGGGAGGGCGTTCTCTCAACTATTGAAAAGAGGGGTAGGTAGACACAGGTCGTACGGGTACGGAATGCTGCTTCTGCGTCCTTCAGTCCAGCGTCACCGGCCCTAGCTGGACATGCTACCCCGCTGCGAGATGTAGAAGGATTCACGAGCCATCGGCACGGCTCGTAAACTGCTTGCACACGGCTCCCCGTAAACGCGGGGGTAGACCCGAGGTGCCGGATGTCGCGCCTGCAGGTAAGCAGACCTCCCCCACAAACGTGGGGATTTAGCTTCGTCGCCAAGGGCGATGACTGGCTCTTCCGTAATTCACGGCTCTGGATCGTCGGCCTTGACTGGGAGGCTCCGAAATGGGGGGGCTGTGATTTCCCCTATTCAGCCAGTTGACGCTTGCGAAGGGCTGCCCTGATCCTTGCGGCGAGTTCAGTGGGAGAGAAGGGTTTCACCATGTAGTCGGAAGCTCCCATGTCGAACGTTCTGGCGACCACCTCGTCCTGCCCGTACACGGATAGGAATATTATGGGCACGTCCTTAATCTCGAGGATTTCCCCCATCAGTGAAATGCCATCGCTACCGGGCAGTACCAGATCCAGAAGCACAAGGTCTGGGTCCTCATCCACTACGAGTCGAGACACTTCCGAGGGGTCGCTGGTGATCACCGGAGCGTAACCCGCCTTGGCAAGAGAGTCCCGCACGTACCGCAGTGTATGAGGGTCGTCGTCCACAGCCAGGATTCGCAGCCGGTCTCCATCGTCCTGTGAGGAGTGGCCATCGGATGAGACGGACTTCTTCGAGGCGATGTCACCTATCGGCTCCACCGCCGGTATCGTGAATGTGAACCTAGCACCCCTGCCCAGACCTTCACTCTCGGCCCAGATCCGGCCCCCGTGAGCCTCGACGATCCCCTTACAGATGGCCAGGCCGAGTCCCGACCCTGCAACACCACCGCCCATGTCCCCGCCGTCTATTCGGGTGAATTTCCTGAACAGCCGGGGAAGCAGGTCCGCGGAGAGGCCCCTGCCCTGGTCAATGATCGAGAACGCGACGTTGATGTCGCTCCGCCATACGTTGATCAAAACTGGGGCTCCGTCAGGAGAGTATCTCACGGCGTTCGCAAGTAGGTTGCTGAGGACCTGGACAACTCTCTGCCTGTCAGCCATAACGAGGGGGAGTTCCTGAGAAATCTCGATCCTCAGGTTGGCGCCCTCTGCTCCGCTCACCATGGACTCTCTGGCATCTTCGATCAGGCTTATGACCTCCGTCGGCTCTGGAGTAACGGAGAGTGTACCCGCCTCGATGCGTGCCAAGTCCAAAAGTCCCCCGATCAGTTCGTGCATCTTGTCAGCTTGCGAGTCGATTATCCGAAAGAACTGCTGGACTTCCGTTCGATCGAGTGAGGTTGGGTTTCCCAGGGCTGTGATGGTTGAACCCTTGATGGACGTGAGAGGCGTGCGGAGCTCATGACTCACCATTGCGAGGAACTCGGCACGCATCCGCTCCACCTCCTCCAGAGGAGATAGGTCCTGCATAGTGATGACGAAAGAGTCCACCTCGCCATCGTCTGACCAGATGGGTGTAGCGTTCACCAGGGCGGTGATCTTACGACCATCCGGGACCCTGAGTACAATCTCTTCGGCCCGAATGGTCTCACCCTGTCCAAACGCTTCAGCAATCGGAAACTCATCGAAACGGATCTCACGGCCGTCAGCCCGTCGCATGATTACAGTCTCGAGAAGCTCCTCCCGCGACTGCCATGAGTCCCGAATACCGTCAGTGATTCTTATCGCCTCGCGATTTAGCGAAACGGGGGCACCGGTTCTAACGTCGAATACAACCACCCCGACTGGCGATGTGTTTATCAGGGTCTCGAGATCAGCACGGGCACGCTGCTCGTCACGGTATCTGCGTGCGTTGGCGATCACCATGGCTGCCTGGGACGCGAACATGACCAGCACTTCCTCGTCCTCGTGCGAGAACTCTTCGGCATCTTCCTTCTCAGCGACGTATATGAACCCCACACTCTCCCCCCAATAGAGGATAGGAGCCCCCAGGAAAGCAAGTGCTGGCCCCACTTTGAGGTGCGGTCGGAGGTCTGGGAGGCCCTGCAATCTGATGTGCCCCAATAGGTCCCGGAGCCGCAGCGGTTCGGTGATCGAGCCGAGGTACTCAAAGAGCTTCAACCCGTCTGGAACTCCCCAGAGTTGATTCGCCTCATCTGCCGTCATACCGGAAGAGAGGAAGTCCTGTACTTGGCCGGAGTCGTCTAGGAGCGTAATCACTCCATAGCGTGCTCCTGTCAGCGATCGAGCGGAATCCAAGGCCCCCTGTAGCACCGTTCCCATGTCAAGGCTTTCGTTAATCCTCACACTGGCCATGCTCAGTCTGGAAAGTCGGTCTTTAAGAGTCTCGATTTCACGGGTGAGTTCTTCGGTACTCTTCACTTACCACCTCAAAATGGTATTTGTTCGGACAGGATTCCCAGGGGGCGGTTTGTCCCTGAGATTCAGAAGACGCGCCGCAGGCTTCCCAACCTCAAGAACGTGTTCAAATATACATTAACCTGCAACGTGAGTGAAGGAAAGTGCATGTATTGTGCCTGTATCGGTTTAGTCGGTGTAGGGCACATCGACTTGTGTAGATGGCCAGTTCAGGGCCTGGCAAAACTGTAGCCGACACCGGCCTCCGTGAAAATGTATGACGGGTTTCTCGCGTCATCCCCCAGCTTGTTGCGGAGAGTCTTGACGAAGGAACGGAGTACGCGGGGGTCCCCGGCGTGTCTATGTCCCCAGATACGCCGGATCAACTGGTCGTGGGTAAGGACTCGGCCGGCGTTAGTAGAAAGCTGGTACAGCAGGTTGTACTCGGTCGGCGTGAGTGGAGCCACACTACCGGCGACCGTCGCCCTGCGTTCGACGTAGTCGATGACCAGGTCGCCGCACATGTAAGGGGCCATGGTCTGGGACTGTTGGAAGAGTGCCTGCTTTTTAAGCGCTGCGTCTATCCTGGCAATAAGCTCAGGCGGAGAGAAGGGTTTGACCACATAGTCAGCGGCCCCTAGCTCAAAAGCCCTCGCGATGTCCTCTCCACCACCTCGGCCTGACAGGAATATGACAGGTATGTCGGAAGTGACGCCGATACGCTTCATCAGATCGAAGCCGTGCGTACCGGGTAGTACGACATTCAGGAGGACCAGGTCTGGCCTCTCGGTGCTGATGATGTGCTCGACGTCGGCCGGTTCACTGGTCAAGATTGGTCTGTAGCCGGCTTCAGTCAGGGTATTTCGGAGGTACCAGAGCGTCTGAGGGTCGTCGTCGAGTGCAAGTATCTGCACTGGCTTTCCTGCAGTCTTGGCCGTCCCCTTACTGGCCAACGTGGGCTGGGGGGCCTGGCCTGTGCCGGCTGCGCCTGCGGCTGGAAGCGTGAAGGTGAACTTCGTTCCTTGACCTTCGCCTTCGCTTTCGGCCCAGATTCGGCCACCGTGAGCCTCCACTATGCCCTTGCAGATAGCTAGGCCGAGACCATATCCTTCCGTCCGCCGGTCGACGTCGGGCTCATCGAGACGAGAAAACTTGCTGAACAGGTGGGATAGGTGTTCAGACGGGATCCCAATGCCTTCATCCCATACGGAAATCTCCACATAGAGACTCCCGTGTGAAGCATTCACCCTGATGGGAGACCACTCACGTGAGTACTTGGAGGCATTTGTGAACAGGTTGTACAGCACCTGAGCGATTCGCTGGCGGTCCGCCTCTATGCGGGGTAACTCCGGTACCAGTGCAACCTCGACGGTGTTTCTGTACCCACTACTCAGGAAGGCGTTCCTTGCCTGCTCGATAACGGTGACGAGGTCAATTGGTTCGAGCGCCACTGACAAGGTTCCTGCCTCAATTCGTGTCAGGTCGAGAAGGTTATTTATCAGGTCGCGCATGTGGTCAGCCTGTTCCTCGACGATTCGAAAGAACTGTAGTATCTCTGCCGGGTCGAGCGGGCCCGACGACCCTCGCACAGTGGCGGCCGACCCCTTTATTGAAGTCAAGGGCGCACGCAGTTCGTGGCTAACCATCCCGAGAAAGTCGGCTCGCAGCCGTTCCAGTTCCGCCAGTGGGGTCATGTCCTGGACGGTGACAACCACCGACAATATCTCGTCATCCTCGGAATTAATGGGAGTGGCATTTACGAGTGTTGTCACCCTTTCTCCACTCGGCAGTTCAATTATTATCTGTTCAGCCCGAACAGTCTCACCCCTGTTCATGGCTCGCAACATTGGCAGCTCATCGTTCGGAATGCTTCGACCGTCCATCGTCAGAAAGGAAAAGAGTGAGAGCAGGTGATCGAGTCTGCGATCATGCCCGCTAATGCCGCCAGTTATGCGGCGAGCCTCTTCATTGAACTTCACGACGGTCTGGGATTCAGCATCCACAACCAGAACGCCAACGGGTGACGTATTGATCAATGCCTCAAGGTCAGCCTTGGCCCGACGCTCTTCCTCATACCTGCGGGCATTGGTGATCGCCATGGCTGCCTGTGTCGCAAACATTTCGAGTGTCTCTTCATCCTCAGGGGTGAAGTCTGCTCCACCATCCTTTTCCCCAAGGTAGATGTTGCCGATATGTTTTGTGCCGTCCCTGATCCGCGTTCCGAGAAAGGTCCCCATAGGTAGGTAACCCCCCGGAAAGCCGACCGACCTCGTGTGCGCAGCTAGGTCGTCGGTTCTGAATGTGGTCTCAAACCCGGTGAGGTATCTCAACAGGTCCCAGCCCTGAGGCAGTTTCAGAAGCTCGCGCTTCTCTTCGGGACTAAGTCCTGAGATCAGAAGGTGTTCCAACTCACCCGAACTGTCCACGATCGTGATGGCGCTGTACTGAGCGTCCGTCAGCGACATCGCGTTGTCGACGACTTCCTGAAGAACGGTGTCCAGATCGAGATCTTCACTTATTCGAAGGACTGCCTCAGTCAGCCTGGTGAGCCGAGCTCGCAGTGTCTCGTTGTCAAGCCTCAGCCTGTCGCCTTCTCTCAAGCCGTCACCTCACTGTGTAGCGCTATGCGTGCTGGATGGTATACCACTCATGCGATACCAGTTTAGCAGGCGTGTGAATCCGACGAACTAACCAGCGGGAGGCGCGAAGTCGAAGGCAACTGCCTGGCCGTGTCTGGAGCCGGATGCAGCTACAGTACGTCGATGGTCGGACTAGGATGTCCCATAAGGTCATGCAAGTAACGGTGTGAACTTAGGGTGCTGGGGAAGTCACTCTCGATATTGTCCACGTTTCAATCCTCACCCGGCCCTCAGACAGGCTCGCTTCTATCGAGAAAGGGGCTTGATCGGGGGAGCTCGGGAAGTCGAACATGTACACGTCATGAATTCCGCACACTACTCCTTACGTTCTCGCACTTCCGAATGGTGACCACACCGTTGTATTCAGGGCAACTCGCCCGGAGTCTCCGTGGTTTATTACCTTTGCTGTTCCTTGTTGTCAGCACAGGCTAGCCGGCGAACCGGGTCAGCCCTACTTCTTCAGAGAATACCGAGTCGTTCACGCGCACGTTTAATCGTCGAAATCTCTGGGGGCGCAATCGCCTTCGGAGGCCCACAGAGACAGGACCTGCGCACTGGTCTCCAATCACGCTCGATCAATACTATTCGGTCAGCACCTCAGTCATGGTTGGCACCCGCAGGACACCCCGTTCAAGGCTTGCCTCGAAGAAGACAGGGGTACCTCTGCCGCTGCCATCCGAGTCGTACCTGAGGTCCAGAAGCATTCTTCCGAGGTTGGTCGAAACGTCAATCGGCTGCTCCGAACCGTCAGGTGGACCGAACGAAGCCGGGAACTCCCTGCATCCCAGGTATGGGGTGGAGAAACATCTTCCCCTTCGGACTCTCCTTCTGAACTGGTCCCTGTACCTGGCGGGATGTTCGTCAGCCCCCCTGTCGAGCGCTACCCGCGCTCTCACGATGTAGGCGACGTCACGGATCGCAAGTGTGTGACGCTGAGTCCTGTTCTGGGTGGCGGAAAACCCGCCTGTACCTGAGTTCATCCATCGGTACGCTCTTGAGTACGCGAACTTTCTGGTGATCTCGTTTCTGACGATGGAGAAATACCGAATTGAATTGAGGACCACAATTTCCTCGATGACCCATCTGAACTGGGGTTTCCAGAAAATCGACTCCAGTGCACCCCTTGCCGCGGAGGGAGTCATCACTGGGTAGCTGACGCGCTCGACCTTCATCTCCGGTCTTGTGAAGCATGCCAGGTCACCCCAGAGCTTGACCTCGAGTGATCGAAAGCCTGGTGTTGCACCGTCAGTCACGAGGTGCGTCCGTTCGCTCTGTTGGTTGTCTCTACTGGTGAGATGAGACTTCTCCATGACCATCAGTGAAGGTGCGATCGACTGGCCTGGCTGGGTCTCAGGTCATCCCAGGGACCTCCAGGCCAGAGTGCCACGGCACGGTCAGGTCTGACCCCTCACCCGGCCATGCCGCGGCAGGTGCTATTACAGCCTGTGTATTATGTACATGCGGACCGCGAAACCGGCGGTCAGAATCGCCACCAGCGTCAGAAGCAGGACTAGCCAGGTTGCGAGAACACGGTCGCCTGGGTTCAGTGATGCCGAATGCGGAGCAGAGGGGTGCCCGTCCTTCGCAGCATCCATAATAGAGTTCCTCAGTGGTGGTAGGGGAGCAGGTCTTTCAGCCAGTTGGAGCGACACCTCTGTCATGGGCCTGTCCAGGGGCTCGACCGCGAACTCCACTAAGATCCGCGACACTCCGTCTGGCTGTTGCGCAAGGTTGCGATATCGGCGCTCAGAGGGCACCCACTTGGGTTCAACTGGCGAGGGGGTTTCCCGAGGATGTGTGGATTGAGCATTCGGGACCGTTGTCGCGGCCGCCACTTGCGCCGTCAATGTAGTGGGAGCAGGGGCCTGGCCAGCAATCATGACGGACATCTTGCTGATCGCACGCAGTCCGCCTGGGTCCGCGGCCACCATATAAAACGCCGAATCACCCTCCCCGGCGGGCGTTATCGAAAGCGTATTCCCGTCCACCGCAACATGTGCCACATCCGCGTTGGCGGTTCCGGCGATTTCATAAGCCAGCACATCGCCGTCTGGGTCAGTGAAGTACTCTTGAAGGTCGACCATCGACGACATTCGCCTGGCTGTCAATTCGACTGGCGGTATGGTAGCAGCAACCGGCGCTTCATTACTGTCGATCACCGTCAACGTGATGTTCATCTGCACGGATAGTTCCGGTTTCCCGTTGTCGGTTGCTGTGATAGTCAGCTCGTGGACATTGCTCCCGGCAGAACTGCTCGGTTCCTCAAAGTCCAGGTCGCCCACCGAGGCGAGGTTGCCTGAGCTGTCGACTTCGAATCCCTGCGCGTCTGCCCCCGTCAGCGACCATCTGATGGAGCCTCTTTCAGGATCTTCAACCTGATACTGAGCGATGGTTCCAGTGTGGTTCTCTGACACCGCGAGTTCAATGTCGCCGTCGATGTCCCCGAGCTCGTTTACCTGCTTGACGATCACCCAGACATCATGTCTGTCATACTCCCCAGGTGCACCGTGGTCTTCGGCCTGCAGAGTCACCCAGTAGGTGTTGCCTTCTCGTCCCTCGGGGTTTTCGTAGTCTGGTGGACTCCTGAAGCTGAGAACACCCACTTCTGATATCACGAACTTTTCCCTGTCGTAGCCGAGCAGGGACCACGTGATGCTGTCGTTGACCCGATCTCTAGCGGTGAATTCGCCTACCGGAGCGGTTCGGTTCTCCTCATAGGTCACAACATGCTCGCCCAATATCTCCGGGGCCTGGTATTCCTCATGCATTGTCCCAATGCCCCGCTGACTTCCGCCTCTCTGGGAGCTTGAGGATCCGGCAGCAGCTGGGGGATTTGGGGAGGGCGACTGCGGTGCCGGATCCAGAAGTATAAACCCGTCGTCGAACGGTCTCAAATCAAAGGTGTCAAACAAGTGTGGCTCGCCACCGTTCTGTTCTGAAGCGACGTTCAAGAACTCGGACTGGACGCGCACCTCATGGACAGGCGGTGTTCGATCCCAGGTAGAGCCCGTGACCCCATCCGGAGTAACGGAGGAAACGTTCCCAGCTGTCGGTGCCTGGGCGTGTACGGTGCCGTGAGAAAACGAAGAGAAATGCGAGAAGGCAGCCAATTCAATCACAACGCCGGCCAGCATGACCACTATCGAGGCTAGTATCACCTTCTTACTCAAGGTCTGCTTAGTCGCTCCTATCGCGGGGTTGAGGAATTTGGGATAGTCCATATTTGTCATCAGGGCAGCCCCGAGTCTGACGGCTGTAGTTCCGTCGACGCTACTAGTGAAACCTCCCACAATGATCTGCATCTAGCTGGCTTTTGGACAATTTTGGTTGAAATTCGATATCGTTCACAAAATCTCGATAGAAGTTTATGTACGGAGGTACACTGGCGACGCAAGTGTTTTGCGGGGAATATCGGCTCACCTTTCAGGCCAGAAAAGGGCAACATTGCGACAGCAGGTCTTCAATTGCAGTGGGACGGGCTTGGAAATGAGGAATAACGAGGGTGAAGTACGGCTCAATGAGGTGCATTTCAGTCTGTGGAGTGGACTGAAATCAGTTGACTTTGAAGCCACGCACAAAGATAATTTCCTTGTGATCGTCCAGAACTTCACATAATGTACAGAGTATATGTGAAGAGTAATGTGCAGGGTTTGCAGAGGTGACGGTGTGTGTGCTTTGGACAGGTTGCACACACTGTCTGGATTCCAGGTGGAACAACCTCGCGGACGACCTGGTGCGGGAGACACTCGATTGACAAGGGGTCAGCGTCTCAATGAGATGCCGGCGATTCCCGCGCCATGCAGGATACCGGGACAGGGAACCTTGGCTAACTGGCAGCGTTTGCATCCCGGGCGGAGTGAGCAGTCCAAGTGGTACAAAAGCTAGTTCATGCGAAATGGCAGACGTATCGTCCTCGTTAACTAGGATACAGGGCGTGCGCGGCATCCTTATGGATCCCGACTCTATCGATGTCCTGGCAGACTTGGCCGTGATGCTCCCTTACATTCGGCACGATTCTGACGGGGACAGAATTGGAGCTCTCATCCTCTTCAGGGTGGGGTTGGAACGCTGTGTGTTGCGCGTGGCGCAATCTCCCCACAGGTATGGCAACTGATGCTGCTGCAGCGACTCAGCGAATTCGCTGACAGCGGGCGATTCGAGGTCCCACCTAAGTCATACACGATGAGACCGATTCGCTACCTTATAGACCTGGACGCGGCAGGCAGGCCGCTGGGTCGTCGCCTTGTCGACACCAGCGATCTGGACCGGCCACGGATGCGCGGTGGAGCGCCGAGACTGGCCCCGCTTCTCCTGAGCGACAACGGCGAATATACGCTGGGCGTCAGGCGGGAAGACTCCAGTCAGGAGCGCGTGTCTGTGATGCACGCAGCCTACGTCGAGTTGGTGGGCCGGTGCGCCCGGGCGACAGGACTTGCGTCCATGAGAGCCGTATCAAGGTTCCTCCATGATGGCGGCGTGAAACGACTTGATTTAGACACCGACTTCGACCCGGGAGCATACGTCACCTTCCGTGTGAACGGGGAACTCCCAATAGAGTCACCCCTGGTACGAAGATACTGGGCTGACGTTGCGGGGGGCACTGATGAACCGGTGCTGCAATGCCTGGTCTGCGGACATGAAGGTCCTGTGCTCAATCGCCTGCAGAAGAAGGTGAAAGGGATACCGGGTGGCCATCCGGCTGGAACCTCCCTGATCTCAGGCAATAGTAACGTCTTTGAGTCCTATGGTCTGAAGAACAATCAGATCGCACCCACCTGCGCCGAATGCGCCGAGAAGTTCACCGAGTCAATTAACCACCTGCTGTCGGACCCAGACGCCCATGTCAGTTTCCCCTCAGCAAAGCTCATCCTGTGGTCCGGGGAGAGGTCAAGGGTCAACTGGATCAGGGCGCTGACTTCCCCAGAGGCCACTGATATGTGGGATCCAGCCGGAGACTGGAAAGCTGCCTGCAGTTCTTACGAGGGCGGTGAAGGCGCTGTATATGGCGTCGTACTCGCGGGGAACGGTGGTCGAGCGGTTGTGCGCACCTGGATTGAGACGACGGCCGGAGACCTCAAGGAAAGTCTGTGCAGATGGTTCAATGCGCAGGCCATCGTAGACGCTCACGGCGATTCAGACAGGCCCTTGGGGATCCACGCACTGGCTGGAGCGACTGCCCGGCACCTGAAGGACATCCCGGCGAGGGTCACCACACACCTGTCTCTATCTGCACTCGCGGGAGCGCCTCTTCCCCTCGAGATGCTCCACCGGGCCGTTATGCGGAACCGGGCAGAACGGAGGGTCACTCGGCCCAGGGCCGCCCTCATCAGGATGGTACTGCTCTCCCGGTTCGGTGAGTCGTCTCCATACGGATACCTGGTTGGACTGGAGCGTGGTGAGCGGCGACCGGCCTACCTGTGCGGGAGACTCCTGCATGTGCTGGAGAATGCGCACCGTACGGCCATTCGCAACATCAGAAATACGATCGTTGACACGTACTATGGCCCTGCTTCGACCGCTCCCGCTTCTGTATTCCCCAGATTGTTGACGAGAACCCAGGTCAACCTCTCGAGAGTGCGGCGCGACAACCCGGCCGCCCATCGGGCGATTCAGTCGCAGATTTACAATACCTTGCAGGATCTACGGGAATTCCCGGTGACTCTCACCCTGGAAGAGCAGGGGTTGTTTGCTCTCGGTTACTACCACCAGAGGGCTCACCAGATCAGGCAGGCAATCGAACGAAGTCCGTCATCTGGTCACCAATCGCAATCTGCAAACGGCCGGGCCGGTCAACCCGTTGGAAGTCCCGAATGACCAGTAAGAAACACATTGACACCAGCCGCCGGCACGACTTCGTGCTGCTATTCGATATAGTAGACGGCAATCCGAATGGCGACCCGGACGCAGGCAACCTTCCCCGCATCGACCCTGAGACCATGCATGGCCTGGTTACTGACGTCTCCCTGAAGAGAAGACTACGTGACTGGGTTGACGCCCTGAGAGGGAACGAACCGAGGTACAAGATCTACGTTCAGAGCGGTGAGGCACTGAACGCGAAGCACCAGCGAGCCTATGACGATCTTGGCATTCGGCCCACCGGCACCAGGCAGAACCGTACCGACATCGACAGGGCCAGGGAGTGGATGTGCCGGAATTTCTACGACATAAGAGTGTTCGGCGCCGTAATGACAACCGGTGTCAACTGCGGCCAGGTCCGTGGCCCATTTCAACTGACCTTCGCAAGGTCCATTGATCCCATCACAGGGTCTTTCGATTATTATCAAGGTCTAAGTCCGAGCATTCTGAGAGCGCCGTTGGGTTGCCATCCAATGGTCCTGATCGCAGACGCGATGTTGGTCGCACCCGATAGTCTGAGGATGCCTATGACCACGTTCCTCAAGGCAGCCATCACCTGTGGGGCTGAGCCTGTTCGTACACGGGAACCGTCCTCCCCCATCGTCACGTCCCTCACGTAGTGCAGACCATTCTCAATACCCCAATGGCCGCGCACAAGCTGGAGCAGTGTATCAGCAGGTGTCCGAGCGTCGAGACTGGTGATGGCGTATCGCACCTGTCGGGTGGTCTTGTCCTTGACCTTACGCCAACTCTCCACCTTCATCACCTGACTGTGACCGGGCCAGTCCAGATAGGCGCTCAGCATGTCTGTCGCCCACAGCCTGCGACGCTCGGCGCGGTCTCCATGTCTGTCACGAGACTCGGCATATCTGTATCCTTGTCCGGCCACAGGCAGATCAAAGCACAACTCTATGTCCTCGTGGAGGTCCTTCTGGTTGCCCTTGACTATCAACAGATAGTCTCCGCCTTCACCCACCACTCGCTCACACAACTTCCTCTGACAGTACAGCGCGTCTCCAGTCACCACCCTGTCCGTCACCGTCATCGTCTCCAGAAGCGCTCGGGCCATGCTCAACTCAGACTCACGCTTCTCGGTCATCGCCCCCCTTTTTGTCCCAGCACCACGCCTCGGCGATGGCTGTAGGCTGACACCAGTCTGACTCCAGGTATCTCATCCCCGTGTATCCCTCTCAGCGCCTTGCCATCTATCGCTACTGCCTCCTTCTCCGATCCCAACTGGGACTCGATCCACTCTCCCAACACACGCTCGAACGAGTCCACATCCATACTGCTGAATACCTTGTGCAGCGTGGATACCGCAGGGGTTCTGTCTCTAGTGAACCCCAACGTCTTCAGTGTGGCAGGATCCTGCATCCTTCCCCATTGGGCGATGGCATACAGACTGCGGGCGCCGCTGGCCATTGCGCATACCGAGAGCGCCAGAATCGCGCTCAGTGGATGGCGACGACCATGACCGGATCGGGGATCAGGCACCTCCTCCAGCTTTCTGAGTAGGCTCTCTCCCAGTCCTTCCGCATTCATGCACCGAGTCTAATACTCTTCTCATATAATCGAAAGACCCTGGATCCCATCATGCCGCTTGACCTGTCCATTACGAGAGTCGCGGTGACCCGGACAGACGATGCCGAAGTTTCTGTGTCCGAAGCTGACGGCGCCGTGCGCGGCGGAAAGCTGATGGAAATGGGTCGCAAAATGCTTGTGCCCTACGGCCTTTATAGGGCCCACGGTTTCTTCAATCCGCACTTCGCAGACCAGACTGGCGTGGACGAACAGGACATGGACATCTTCTGGAGGGCCCTGTCCAGCATGTGGGACCTGGACCGGTCGGCTGGGCGTGGGATGACAGCCTGTAGGGGGCTTTATGTGTTCAGCCACGACAGCAAACTGGGGAATGCTCCAGCTCACGTCCTGTTCGACCGTGTATCGGTCAAAGTAGAGGACGGTGTGGTCGCCCCTAGGAGGATCCAAGATTACGATGTCACGGTCGACGGGTCGGATTTGCCAAATGGTGTGTCCATGACGAGACTCGTCGGATAGACGAGACTGGAGACTCGAACGAGAATCGACGACCCCAAAAAGTGCACCGGACCGGAGCGATAAGACCGATTCGGACGGCTGGGTGAGGATTGAAATATGGATGATGCGGCGAATACCATTCTCCTCACCCCGTGCATACGTGAATTTGTCTGCTCGAAATGAAGAATTGCTGGGGGATTTGCCCGATTCCTTCGGGACAGCAACACATTGCATCCAGCCTCCGGCCCGGTCGTGCGCCAGTCCACCGAATGTCAAGATGACCGCGGCAGTCCAAACTGACCAATTCTGGAGCCAACTGAGATGAATCTCAAAGACAGGTGGAGTTATCGTGACTGGGGATTCCTAAGGCTTCACACATTTGTCTACGTGGAATTCTGGTACACTACCCCGGAGCCGGTTCCAAGTGAAAGGGCAACCCTATGAGAGTGCCTTTATCACAGGCGCTTACAGTAGCGTCACATGTGGTCAAGCAGCGAATAGCTCGACGAGACCGCTATCCCCTCGTGCTGATGCTGGAACCGCTGCTCCGCTGCAATCTCTCCTGCGCAGGCTGCGGCAAGATTCAGTATCCGTCTCACGTGCTCAAGCGCGCACTCTCAGTGGAGCAGTGTATCTCCGCGGTGGAGGAGTGCGGCGCGCCCGTCGTCAGCATCCCCGGCGGGGAACCTCTGCTCTACCCTCACATCGGGCAGTTGGTGGAAGAGCTGACGCGCCGTAAGAAGTACGTCTATCTCTGCACCAATGCGCTGCTTCTCAGGCAGAAGCTGGAGGAGAACGTATTCTCCCCTTCGAAATGGCTCAGCTTCAGTGTGCACATGGATGGGCTGCGCGAGGAGCACGACGCTTCGGTGTGCCGGAACGGCGTATTCGACATAGCCGTCGACGCGATTCATGAAGCAGTTAAGCGCGGTTTTCGGGTCACCACCAATACCACGCTCTTCAACTCGGCTGAACCGATGCGCGTTCGCGACTTCTTCGATGCCATGATGGACCTGGACGTCGAGGGTATGATGGTGTCACCGGGATTCAACTACGAGAAGGCCCCGGACCAGGACTCTTTCCTGGAGCGAGCGCGAACGCAGGAGCTCTTCTCCCAGGTGCTTGCCCACAGGAAGAAACGCTGGCGCTTCAACCAATCTCCCCTGTTCCTTCAGTTCCTGATGGGTAAGCGGGAATTCGAGTGCACGCCATGGGGCAACCCCCTGTATACGATATTCGGATGGCAGCGCCCGTGCTACCTGCTTCAGGATGGCTATGCAGCCACCTTCCGGGAGCTGATGGATGAAACAGACTGGGATGAGTACGGACGGGCGAGCGGCAACCACAACTGCCAGGACTGCATGGTTCACTCCGGCTACGAGCCCTCCGCCATTCATGCCACATTCTCAACATGGCGTGGCCTGAGGGATTCCGCCGTAACTACCATCACGGGCAAGCTGTGATCTATGGTCGAGGACCGATCACCACATGATGTGGCAGGCGAGGACGCTGGAGACACCATCGAAGAGCTCATAGAGCGGGCCTTCCAATACCGCGGCGATGTCACTATCCAGACGGACGACGGCAAATCGCTTACCGGCTACCTCTTCAACCGTAACACGCGTGCCACCCAACCGTTTGTCCAGCTGTTTGAGACCGGCACCGGTCGCGAGGTCTCCATCTCCTATGACAATATCACCGACGTGCTCTTGACCGGGCGTGACGCGGCCGCGGTATCGGTCAGGCACTTCGAGGTCTTCCAGCAGAAGTGGAAGGAACAGCCAATGACCGGCACGAAACCTGATTGCCCGCAATCGGTATGAGATGTGCACCCAAACCACCGCGGCCCCCCTCCTTACGGTTGCCCCCACCCGGCGAGAACTGGGGGGACTGGGCTACGGCAACGAGCGGACTCGCGCAAGCGTCATTGGTGTAGGACGCAATTCGCGCGAGCAGCTGGCAGGACTTCTCGACACCGCCCCATGCCAGATGCTCCTCTCACTAGGGTATGCAGGGGCGCTCGACCCTCATCTTCAGCCGGGTGAGCTGGTGGTGGGGAACTCCTACCTGCATGGTTCTGGCGCTGCGGTCCACGGCGCTCCCCATGCAACACGTGCAGCGATGCTGCTGCGTGAGTCAGGCCTCTCAGTACTGGAAGGAGCGGTCCTGACCGTGGACGAGCCTCTCCTTACGCCTCTGGCCAAGCGCCGCGCATACAACGGTAGCGGCGCTCTTGTGGTCGACATGGAAGGTCACTGGATTGCCGATTTAGCGGCATCGAGGGACATCCCTCTCATCGGGATTCGTGCCGTATTGGACGAAGCCTACTATCCCCTCCCTGCCTTTATCGCAACCATCATTGCCGATGGAGGCCGTAGGGAGAAGGCGCATGCGCTCAGGGCGATGCTACGTCCCGCCACGGTCAGGAGCTTCCTGCCCCTCGCGCTGAAGTCGCGTAAAGCCTCGCGCGCCCTGCAGATGGCTGTGCAGGGCATTTTGCCGGGAATCTCGCGTCGGCTGTGAACCGGGATTTCGCACAGTCCACCGGAAACCCTTCATTGGACACGGAGTCGAAGTTGGCCGATAAGAGCATGGCAAGCCGACTCCGTGGAGCGTTGGTCAGGACGCAGCAGTACTTCTTTCGTACGCAGAATGAAGACGGGTACTGGTGGGGCGAGCTGGAGTCCAATCCGACGATGGAGGCGGAGTACATTATGCTCACGCACTTCATGGGGTCTGACGAGGGAGACCGGATACCACGGATTGCTGAGGACATCCGACGCAGGCAATCGCCCGACGGCTCCTGGCGGATGTACTACGGAGCTCCAGGGGATCTGAGCACGTCGATCGAGTGCTACTTTGCACTCAAGCTCGTCGGCGACTCTTCCGACGAGCCTCACATGGCAAGGGCCCGCGACTTCATCCTTCGACACGGAGGCGTGCCCAAGGCTCGCGTATTCACAAAGATATGGCTTGCCTTATTCGGTCAGTGGGACTGGAAGGGAACGCCGGCCATGCCTCCCGACATGATGCTGTTGCCCAAGTGGGCACCGTTTAATGTATACCGCTTCGCCAGTTGGGCGCGGGCGACCATTGTCCCGATGACTGTAATCCTCACGCTCCGTCCAACCCGCCCACCTCCGGAGAGGTCGTGGATCATGGAACTCTACCCTGAGGGTCCGGTCACATTCTCAATTTCCCGCTGGAAGGCGAAGCCTTTTTCCCTCAAGGGATGGTTCCTGGTGTTGGACAGGGTTGCTCGCATGTACCGCAGTTTGCCACTTGTGCCCGGTCGGGAGAGGGCAATCAGGGCTGCAGTGGACTGGATCATCAGCCACCAGGAAGCGGATGGGTCGTGGGGAGGTATCCAGCCCCCATGGGTGTACTCGCTCATAGCGTTGAGCGCCCTTGGTTACCCCCTGGATGATCCCGTCATCTCAAGGGGGCTGGACGGGTTCAGGAAGAACTGGAGCCTCCCTTCGCCGGATGGCGCTGCACTCAGGATACAGGCTTGTCTCTCGCCTGTTTGGGATACGTGCCTTGCGATGCGAGGACTTCTGGACTCAGGAGTGTCATCAACTCACCCTTCGATACAGCGTGCCGCAGCCTGGCTCATTCAGGAGGAGATCCGCATCAAGGGCGACTGGGCCGTGTACAGACCCCACCTGGAACCCAGCGGATGGGCCTTCGAGTTCGATAATGTCCACTACCCTGACATTGACGACTCATCTATCGTTGTGACCGACCTGGCGCTCACCAGAATGGGCGATGAATCCGGCGAGCTGGCGCGCGTGGCGGCTATCGAACGTGCCGTCGACTGGCTGACAGGGATGCAGTGCTCAAACGGCGGTTGGGCGGCCTTCGATTGGAACAACGACTCTGACGAGTTGGCACAGATCCCGTTTGCCGACTTCGGGGAACTCCTGGACCCGCCAAGCGTCGACGTGACTGCCCACGTATTGGAAATGTATGCTGCGCTGGGGCATTCGACAGAACATCCAGCCGTTCGAAAGGGGCTAGCCTACATCTGGGAGCAGCAGGAGCACGACGGGCCATGGTTCGGACGCTGGGGTGTGAACTACATCTACGGCACGGGGGCAGTGCTTCCGGCCCTGGAAGCCCTCGGCGTGGACATGGGTAGGCCCCAAGTGCGCCGGGCGGTCGAATGGCTTCTGGCCCATCAGAACATGGACGGCGGTTGGGGAGAGACCTGTGTAAGCTACGTCGACCCCTCCCTACGCGGACAGGGCGAGAGTACGCCGTCACAGACCTCATGGGCCCTCATTGCACTTCTGGCGGCAGGTGAAGCGAGGCATGAGGCCGTAGCGCGAGGTGTCGAATACCTGCTTGAACGTCAGCAGGAAGACGGAACATGGAGCGAACCACAGTTCACCGGATGCGGCTTTCCAGGCTACGGACCAGGCGTGAGGCCTGAGCACTATGAACCACTCGACGGCACCAACTCGCAGGGTCCAGAGATGAGCGCCGCTTTCATGATCAATTACCACCTGTACCGCAACTACTTCCCTCTTTCGGCACTGGGGCGGTATGCGAAGTCATTGTGAGTTGAATAGGAGCAGGGCACTCGTGGGTAAAGAGTCCATCGCAATCATCAATTCTGAGTGAGTAGTAAGGGCAACAGCCTGAACAATGCTTGGTCATAGACCCACTGAACACGGTACGATGAGCCAAGGTGAATCGCGGCATGGGTTTCGTTTACGTTGATGTAGTTGTATCCAATCCGGTGGTACTCTGGTTCTGGATAGGGAGAATTGAAGAAGGGGAGTGCGCCCTGTACCCGATGGTTGGGACACATCAGCCTCTTGCCGAGGGGCAGTAGTAGGCAAACAGTGACTGATGTGCCCCCGAGGTGACCTGCCCAATCACCTCGTTTACCCAAGATAGTTTCAGTACCTCCTCAAAGTTCCGGTGGTACCCCGTTTGCTCATCTCATGAGCAGATGTTGATGGCGGCAGAATCGACATCCATGTCGCTGCCGGCAATTCCGATCAATGTCGGAAGTCATGGATCTATTGCATCCAGCTGCTGGCTCCTCGTTTCGAGTGAGTTACTAAGGTGCGACTGCTTCTGCCCGCAGGCGCCGGGGCCAGTCTCCAATGAGCACCAGCACATGTAGGGTCCAAGGGCAGTGGTGTTTCCCTGAGTAGGTTCAGTAGCCTATCCATGTCCATCTGACGGCGCTTTTACACACGGGGCATGAAGTGAAATCACTTCCCACTTCGAACCTGCGCCGATGGCCACAACTGCCCTGATGCATTCCCCCGAAGGGGCATTTCTTCTGTGACAGGAATTTGCTCGCAAGCTCGCTGTCTCTGGTAATTATCCTCCCACCGGACGGATCAGTCAGGTCGAAGCCCCCTTCGAAGCGCCAACTCGAAGTTCCACTCGCCCTTAGGCTTCGGACGGGTCATCAGCACTTGCTTGGCTATCTGCGTGGGTGCCAGACGGATCGGGTTCGGAAACGTTCTGATTCTCCGTGGGCCCCTTCCCGGCTCATCCTTTTGGGGTTCTTGCCATGGCCCCACCGTCGGTGCCGCTACCTCGTGGATCTGCCGCATCATTTTCCACGCAGTTTCGTCGCTGACACCCAGGAGTGCGCCCCATGTCTGCCATGGCAGCGCCTCGAACTGGTCGCTCAACAGATGAATGGCCGTAAGCCACGCCCGATAGGTCGCCTTCTTGTGTTGCATGATGGTGTTGGATCTGAGGGAGAAATTACGGAGACATGGACCACAGTAGTACGGCATGGTGGGATGCTGCGGGCGACGATGTAACCTCAAACTGCTGGCACAGAAGGCACACCTCAGTCCATCCGGCCACCTGATGGACTCAAGCCAGCGCATAGCGACGTGATCAGTTGGGAACAACCTGGACAACTGCGACAGGCTGGTCGCGAAGTTACCCACTGCCTGTTCCACGATCAACACGTCGGCCATGCTGATTCCCTCTTCATGAGGACCACGTATCCTATCTCAACCGTGCCATCTTCAGTCTCGAGGTCGTCGATCTCGACGACCAGCAGATGATTCCCCCGCACCCGGACATAGCCCTGCAGGATGTACATGACCTCGGCGCCTATCCCCAGCGGGTGAGTTCCTTCTCTTTCGCCACTTGGGACCTCCAGCATGAAGGAGACACCTCGTGCACTGAGCTGGTCGATGTCCTCAGGACCGTTGATCTCGACGATCCCGCTAGTCATCCAGTTGTCCTCTCGATACTAAAGTGCGCAAGGTAAGGACAGTACCAACCAACGCGACAGCGACCAGAATTCCTAACGCCAGTTTTCGCACCTTCGACCTCCGGACGGGAATCACCGTTGTGCCATTCGAATTGTGAGTCAATTGAGTCAACCAACCGCCATTTGAGTATCAATTGGTTACAACAGAATAAATTCTACTTTGCAAATGATATCCATAATGTATTATTAGCCCCCCCTCATTATGTTATTTCTGTATCATTGCCCATGGTTGCCAGTATCATCGAATGCGATTGGACTCTTTGTGCAGAAATCAAGCGCGTGACTTTATGGGGTAAGTTGAATGGATCGGTACGAGGAGTTGGAACGAGAGAACGCCGCACTGCGCGACCATTTGTCTCGCTTGAGCGAGGCCAGCCTTCGCATCAATGAATCCTTAGAACTGGACTCTATCTTGCAGGGCGTGCTTGACTCCGCCAGGTCGCTCACGGAGGCACGGTATGCCGTTATCACTCTCCTGGATGAGCAGGGGCAGATTCAAGACTTCCTCTCCTCTGGCATGACACCACAGGAGGCACTCAGGATCTGGAACACACCCGACGGAATCAGGATTTTCGACTATCTTGATGGCCTCTCGGGACCCCTGCGGGTCCCGGACCTGCTTGGCAGACTAAGAGCCATGGGTCTCCCAGAGTTCAGACCTCCCGAGTCGGTGGGCAACGTCCTGTCATTCATGGCTGCCCCGGTTCTTCATCGCGGAGACCGCGTTGGCAGCATATTCGTCGCGGTAAAGGAGGAGGGCGACTTCACCTCACAGGACGAGGAGACACTCGTGATGTTCTCCTGCCAGGCAGCCATGGTGATCGCCAATGCCCGCCAGCACCGCAACGAGCAGCGGGCCAGAAACGACCTGGAGACCCTTGTCAACACCTCGCCCGTTGGCGTTGTAGTGTTCGATGCCAGTACCGGATCTCCGGTCTCTCTCAACAGGGAGGCCGCACGTATCGTCGAGGTCCTCAGGGACCCCGACCAGTCACATGAGGAACTTCTGGAAGTCATCACCGTCGGTCGCGCGGACGGCAGGGAGGTGTCTCTGGCCGACCTCCCACTGGTGGAGGCACTGAGAGAAGCCGAGACTGTGCGAGCAGAGGAGATCGTCATGCGGGCTCCGAATGGGCGCCACATAACCGTACTGGTTAACGCAACACCCTTAGGTGACTCAGACGGCGAGGTCGAATCATATATCGTAACCCTCCAGGATATGACACCTCTCGAAGAACTCGAGCGGCTGCGCGCAGAGTTCCTTGCCATGGTTAGCAACGAACTGAGGATGCCTCTGAGCTCTATCAAGGGATCTGTTGCCACTGTTCTTGGCACTCCATCATCGATGGAGCGGTCCGACATGATCCAGTTCTTCCGCATTATTGACCTGCAGGCCGACCGCATGAACGATCTCATCGGCGGCTTGCTGGACTTCGCACGTATAGAGACTGGCACCCTGTCGATCGATCCAAGACCAGTAAACGTGGCGAGCCTCGTGGAGGAGGCCAAGAGTACATTCCTGAGTTCGGCTGTCGGGAGCAGCATAGTAGTTGATCTGCCAGAGGGATTGTCGTGGGTCATGGCGGACCGGGCCCGCATCGTCCAGGTGCTGGGCAATCTGCTATCTACCGGGGCAAGGTACTCGACCGAGGGCCGTCCGATTCGCGTGTCCGCCGTGAAGGGTGATGTTCATGTCGCAGTATCGGTGTCGGATATGGACAGGTGTGTGCCGGCCGACCTCACACCACACTTATTCAAGAGATTCCCTGCTGCTGATACCGCTGACAGGGAGACCGGCATCCCTGGTTCCGGCCTGGGACTTGCCATATGTAGGGGAATAGTAGAGGCGCACGGAGGCCGCATCTGGGCTGAGAGCGACGGCCCTAATTCGGGCACCCGATTCACCTTCACCCTTCCGACGGTCGAGATGGGAGCGGTCGTTGGCCCATCCGAACCCGCTCTCCACGCCGTCCGACAAGGCCGCGATTCGAGGGGGCAGGTGCGAATACTCGCCGTGGACGATGATCCCCAGACGCTCAGGTACATTCGCGACAGTCTCTTCAGGGTGGGTTACACACCAGTTGTGACGGGAGACCCTGATGATGTACCTCGCTTGATGGAGGAGCACCAGCCACACCTGGTGCTGTTGGACATGCTGCTGCCCGGAGTCGACGGGATAGAACTGATGAACACCATCCTGCATACCGTTGAAATTCCGATCATATTCCTGTCGATATATGGAGCAGATGACGTGATTGCAAGGGCATTCGATATGGGAGCTGCGGACTACGTGGTCAAGCCATTCTCACCCACTGAACTCGCCGCCAGGATCAGGGCGGCCCTGCGTAGAAGTGCAGACTCGAACTGGCATGCGTCGCCCCAGCCTTTTTCTACCGGAGATCTGAGGATCGAATACGCCGAGCGCCGCGTGACAATAGGGGGGCGTCCCGTGCAGTTGACGGCCAACGAGTATGATGTACTAGATCGGCTGTCGAAGGCCGCTGGGCGAGCCCTAACCCACGATCAATTGCTGCACGTCTGGAACCCCGATAGGAAAGGCGAACCCTGGCTGGTGCGCAACCTGATAAAGAGGTTGCGGGAGAAGCTCGGGGACGATGCCGACAGCCCGACCTATATTTTCACCGAACCCCGAGTCGGTTATCGCATGGCCAGGGGCATGGACAATGCGTAGACCGCAATCGATATTTAACTTCGCACTCCACAGCTGTACAAAGCATCGCTATGCCCGTTCGGGCCGTGCAGAGGCAGCTAACTAGGACGTCGTCAGGGGCAGTGTGTGATCCGGTGGGGCGCGTCGTCGACGAAAAGACCGGCCTCGGCATTGGTGCGTCTTGCCCGTTCCAAAGCATGGTCCGGGCGCGTTACGACGGCATCATTAGTGACGTCCCCCAGGGGAAACGCTCCCGTTTGATAGATTGTGCGAAGTGTGTGGCGCCCTGCGGCGACACGCCCGCATCATGGTATCTGATGGAGAGATTAAAGACCCAACAAGGCGCGGAGAGAACGATCGTATGGGCTGCCGGAGCAGTTGTCGCGAGTCAACCTCAACTCGGCGGGTATAGACGCGGGAGCGAGTAGTCACTACATGGCGGTGTCGGAAGGATGCGCCGATGATCCGGTGCGTGAGTACGCACCTCACAACATCCGGCACATTCAGAAGGCACTGAGGCAGATGAACATCAAGCTCCAGTACTCAATAGGCGACATCACGGGCGTGACTGGGATGAAGATCATCGAGGCCATCGTGAAGGGCGAGCGCAACCCACACAAGCTGGCCGGGCTCAGACACCGCACGATGAGGGCCACAGAGGACGAGCTTGCGGAGTCGCTGCGCGGTCATTGGTGAGTGGAGCACATCTTCGAGCTGACGCAAGCGTTGGAGTTGTACAGGACGTACCAGCGCAAGACAGACGAGTGCGACCGGGAGATAGAGTCGCAACTCTGCAGCTTCGAGGACTTCAACAGTTACTTCCTGCAGGCGTTAGACGGGGTCCTGTACGGCCAACTGGACGAGGGGAACCTGTTCGCCGTCAATGTGGGAGATGGTTCTTTCCTCCCCTGGGGGTTCGAGATTGGCGGCAACCCCGATGTCCTGCATTACGTGGTCAGTGACGGCGTGGTCTATTCAGCCGGCCTTCAGAACAGCGTCTACGCCCACACCGTGCCCGCTCCCCGCTGAGACGGAGAGGGCGATACGGTTCCTGCCCAGGGTGGAGGACTGCACGACGGTCGAGTAGGAGATGGTCATGCACCTCCTCAACATCGCGTCGGAGCTCCCGCAGGCGCCGTGGAAGCTGCTCCAAAGCCCCGGATACAGGACTGCCTGTCCCCGGTTTGAAGTCGACGCCGTCTACCGGCTTGAATTCATCGTCACAAACGATGGGGGGTGGACAGGGTCGTCGGGATACTCATCGACGACTTGGGGACCGGCGCCGTCGAGAAACGCTTCTTCCAGCTCCCACGCGCCGGGGAGGCGACGCTGTCGGTCCTCAACGTAAGCCCCGGCGATTACTACACGTTGGATAGTTGGAGCTGTTAGTGCGCGCCCTAGAAGTGTTCATGGGCGTGCCATTCCGCTGCACCTACGACGGGCTCCTCGTAGCTGACGCCACTTCGCCCGGAGGAAGAGTCCCCACCAGCGCCGTTACCGTCGATCCTGTTTACGTCGAGGACACTTACATCATCGCCCACGAGCTGGACTATCTTTCAGGGCCACGAGGCGTCACGCAGGCGGCAGGGCCTCGTCACCGGGCTGTCCATCCTGGGCGGCATCCTCATCGGCCTCGGCGTCATCACCTTCTTCGCCGCCAACTGGGACGAGATCTCGCACGAGGTCAAGCTGGCCTCGCTGATCGCCGGTATACTCCTCTCCTACGGCGCGGGCTACGTCCTCTGGCAGCGGTCCGGTTCTTCAGCCTATGCCGTGGTCTTCGTGCTGCTGGGCTGCATCATCTACGGAGCCGGCATCCACCTCATCGGGCAAATCTACCACGTCTCCGTGGACCATCCCAACCTCTCGATGTTCTGGTTCCTGGGAGTGGCGCCCCTCGCTTACGCGACACGCTCCCGGCCGGTCATGTTCCTGGCCATCGTTCTCCTCCTTGCCGCAGTTGTCCGAAGATGGGGAGAAGGGTACCACTCAATCTTTGAACCTGAAGCCGGTCCCCAACTGTTGTGGTTGACGGTTGGGCTTACAAGAAAGTGTGGAGAGTGGAGACTTCGGAAGTAGTACGCCGGTAGCAGCCGGGAAACGGCCATCTGAAGGTGAAAGAACCGTTAGAGACGTAGGTGACGGAGACTGGCCTTGGTCCGTATCATTTGCACCCTATTGTTAATTTCTGTGGGCGCAACAGCCTGCTGGCAGACAAACGACGAACCAACCGAAGTCTCCTACGTCGCCTCCACAGCGACCAGCACCCCGCATCCCACCCCTACAGCTACCGGTTCTCCCACTGCGATCGAAGGCCCAACTGCCGCTTCGAACATTCCTTTACCGAGGGCGGCTCCAACTTTAACCCCTACGCCAGGCCCGTCCCGTGCACCTTCGCAGTCTCCGATTCCAGTAAATGTAGCGACAGCCCCAACGCCTGCCTCCACTCCTACAGATGAAGACCTGGAGAGAATGTCCGACTTAATGGACAACTTCAAGTCGATCTCCTACAGGGCTACTTACAACATGACCGACGACCACCCCACAGAGGGCGGATATCCGATTGCTGCCAACGTAGAAGGATGGGTAATTGCCAACTCCGAAAGCCAGATATTCACACGAATAGATATGACCAAGCCCGTCGAGCGGTCGATGGAAGTATTGACTCACAACAGCTTTGACGCATATCTACATGACCTCGACGAAGGCAAGTGGTACTTCATCCCTGAAATCTCCGACGCGGGGCCGCTGGAAGACATCCTGCAGCTGCCGTGTCATCGAACCGCATCACTGGTGCTTCGGACACCAGTACGTCTCAGGTTAACCTTCCCCGGGTCAACGCTGAATGAAGAGACGTTAAAGCCCTGTTACCAATGAAGTTGCTGTGCACATATTCACGTCGAGCTGGCGAACAGTGAGAAGTCTCTGCATCTGGTCAGCAGAACATCCACGACGTGAGCTAAGTGAATTTCAACCGCATTTGTCTTGCACGACTTCTCTTTCGCACACCCTGGGGACCCTGGGAATAGGGCAGAGACTGGCTCGTTGGAACAGTTCTAACAGACTAGGCTGAAAGTTATTCCCAAGTGACTTTTACTGACCAGGAATTTACCCAATAGTTACCCAGAATTCTCTATGCTTCCACGGTGGAAATTGTGGGATCCGATCACCCGCCTGAACAGCAATCGAACCGGAGACAACGCCCTGACACTGGCCAGCAGGCTCTTCTCTCTCGGCTTCAACGTGCTGCTGTTTGACATGAGAGGCCATGGCGAGTCGGATGGAGACCAGCTGTCCGCCGGATACTTCGAGAGGTGGGATGTCCTGGGTGCTTATGACTTCCTGGTGGAGCGGGGCGTGCCGCCTGCACGCATCGGTGTGTTGGGT
Source organism: Dehalococcoidia bacterium (assembly GCA_965116415.1). Taxonomy (GTDB): domain Bacteria; phylum Chloroflexota; class Dehalococcoidia; order Lucifugimonadales; family UBA1123; genus VXRN01. The sequence continues at coordinate 1,652,708 of OZ220693.1, read as the reverse complement.
TGGTCCATGGGAGGCGCTACCGCTCTCATGGCCGTCTCAGAGGAGCCGTCGATCCGGGCTGCGGTTGCTGACAGCGCATTCGCTGACGTGCAGGATATGATCGCCCAGGAGACTGCACGCACCACTGTCTTTCCCGAGTGGGTAGTACCGGTGTTCATTCCTGGCATGATCGTCGTGTCCAGTGTCTATTACGGTATCGATGTCGGTGCGGTCGTGCCGGAGCAGGCCGCTGCGGGCCTCGACTACCCGATCCTGCTCATCCACGGTGACGCGGACAGCCGTATCCCCGTAGAGCACAGCGTTCGTATTCATGACTCCGCTCCGGCAGGCAGCGTGCTCTGGCTAATTCAGGGCTCGGACCACGCCGACGCCTTTCATGACGAGCCTGATGAGTATGTGGGACGGCTGGATGCCTACTTTCGTGACCGGCTCGACGGCGAGCCGCGTCCACGGCGTTAGCATAGTCGCTGTAACGCTCGCTCTCGAGATTGATAGTCGCCATGCCAAGAACAGGGAGAAAGACCAAAGGGACTCGCCGCTCAACAGCCTGCGTGGACTCTTGCAGGTATGGAAACAGTTCAGGTTCTAAACAAGGGTGACGTGTAAAAGGTATAACTCGCGCCAGACTACGGCAGGGGAATAGGCAGGCGCAGAGATGCCCATGGGTATTCAGGGTGTCCTGCACACACGCCATGCACGACTGACTATCAGTCATGGCCACCAGTGGCGCGCTTATATTGACGATTCAGATCGAGGGAAGCAATGGACTACAGAGGCAGCGGCCAACACTTTCACACACGGGCGAGCCATCCGAACCTCTTTCAGCGTGCCGGCAACCACTTCCAGTCCACTTCGGTTTCAGCACTGATTGGTCTTCTGCCCATAATCATTCCCATCGCAGTCATCGTGTATGTCGTGAACCTGGTCGACTCCATGGTCATACCGACGCTCACCATGGCGGTGAGGGAAATATCAGGTGAGAGACTGACACTCCCACAGTTCTGGGGCCTTGGACTCGCGGTGGCGCTACTGGTGTGCTACCTGGTAGGGCTGACGGCCTCTTTCACCGTCGGGCGACGTCTCATTCGCTCTGCCATGAGTGTCATGAAATGGATACCGGTGGTCCGCAGCATTGTACGAGTGACCGAGCAGGCCACCACGGTAGTGACCGCGCAGTTCAGTTTCAGCCGAGTGGTGTTCCTTGAGTGGCCGAGGGAGGGTATGGTGGCAATGGGGTTCGTGACGGCGAGGGTAGAGAAGGCCGCCACTGAAGAATCCCTGGCTATCGTCTACATCCCGACCGCTCCGAACCCGACATCAGGCAACATGGCCCTCGTTGCTGAGGACGATCTGTTTGAAACAGACATGTCGGTAGAGGATGCGATGAAGCTGGTGTTCTCAGGCGGCATCGCAGCACCGGACTCGATGACCCTGGCCCGGATGCCCATTGAGTACCGCGTGCGGTCGGAATACACGGGTCGATTCGACAGGGACTCGCCGGTCAGAAGTACGGACTAGTACTGGAGGTATAGGAGCGCCTAGCAGCGTGTCTGAGAAACACTGTGGTTGAGTGGACGGGGATATTCAGATGACTGCCGTAAGGGCGCCGGCGTGGTACATCCTGATGGAGCGTGAGGAAGCCGCAACCGGCATCGGAGCCCGCTAGCCCATGCGCATAATTAGGACAGACGACTGGAAGGAAGGGAGTCCGTAGCGATGCCGAGAGTACGTGTAAGGCTGTGGGCGGCTTCGAGGACCTACGGCGGCCCACACGGAGTTATCCACATAGGCTGCCATCACGCGAGAAATCCCAGGAGTCTGGCGCACTGGCAAACTGCGGATTCCCCCGAGGACGCGGCAAGACAACTACCCGACTATCGTCTGTACCGCTGTTCCCTGCCCCAATGTTTCGGGCCGGATAACCGGAGTCGGAGTCCCCGGTAGGAAGTAGCGACGAGCAAATACACATGATGTTCTACTCTCCACTCTACTTCATTGTCCCCCCTACTACTGTGAAATGTGGGCTGAGCGAAACGTGTACTACCCGACTGCGAGTGTCGTCACGAGAAGTTTCTCGCTGCTCTACTATGCCGTGCTGAAACGAACCCGGACCTGGTGGAGGCGTTACTGAAGAGCGGGGTCGATCCCATGACCGCCGTTCGAGGTGGACTGACTCCGCTGCACATGGCCATCGCGTTCAGAGACTACCACACGGCCAGGATGCTCTTGGACTGAGGCACGGACGTCGACAGGCCCGCAAACAACTACACCGAAGTCAGATACGATCTGGCGGGCGGCCAAAATTTCACGCCTTTGGACATGGCGCTCATGAATCTCTGTGATCCCGAGATGGCGCGGTTCCTGCTGGCGAGGGGCGCAACCCTCGACTCAATACTCGAGCGGTATCCGATTGCCGACACAGAGGGTAGACTGGTGAGTCACCTCCTAGACGAATGATGCCCGCCCGATAGTAGGGAGGCGATGACCGAGATGTTGACTGAGTTCGGCCTCATTGCCTGAGTAATGGCGTCTCACGAGACCACAGTTCACGTACTGGTCGGCAACAGCCGCGCAGGCGGATTCAGGCAGTGGAGCGGTCACTTTTTGATGGGACAGATGCTCACCAGAAGTCATTGCGACACGATCAGCGCGAACTAGCCGGGCAGAACACGGTTCAAGAGGTGTTTACATCATGGAAGCGACCTCGTCGCGATCGTCGACACGCTTCTATCGGTAAATCGACCATGGTCTGAGTCGCTGAAACCTACGCCGGTAGTCGTCGCGACCTGTTCTCCCTGAACACCGCGCCTGCGTCAGTCAAACCTCAGACAGGCTGCTAGACTGATGGCTTCTTACTAAACTGACACAGGCTCGACTAGGCACGTGTCAGATCGCCTCAGGGTAGATCGGAGGGTGACACGATCGCGCCGGCAAGAGTGTGACAGACCCCGTACTCGGTGAGTGCAATCTTCAAGTACGGGGTCGGAAAGAGAGAACTGGGTCTGCTAACGAGGATTCGAGTCAAAGACCTCCCAGTCATCAGACTGAAGACCCGTCACAAGGTTTTGGATATGTTCTTTTCGGAAACCACGCTCTGGTTGTTCCGCCGCTGGATCACGCGCGTACCAAGTGTATCCTCAGACTAGAGGTCATCTATGGGTGCCAGCAAGTCCCGAATAGTTGTCTGGGCAGCGTCGCTGTTCTTGGGTTTCAATCTCTTCACATTGCTTATTTCGTGGCTGTTAACTGTGACCTTCGAGATCATGTGGATTTGGGAGACTGCCCGGCCATGGGAGTTCTCGCAGTCTGGGCGTTGGCCAATACCCGGACAGTCGTCTCAACAACCAGGACTCTACTGCCCCCCGTGACCGCGATGTCGCTACTTACTGCAGTTCTTGTTGGACTGTCAGCCGTCGACCTTAATGAACCAGGCGGTGTTCCGGACTGGGTTGTACCAATGTTGACGGCAGGGATTTCGTCGCTCATATTGCCCACCCTTGCAGAAGTGGTTACCTTCGCATTCAGAGTGCGTGGTCCAACTGTGCAAACTGCTTAGGGTCCTGAGAAGGTCTGATGAAATGTACACATCTCTCTACCCGATGGGAAACCAAACGCCGAGCGTCAAGTACCCAACCAATGGACAAATAAAATCCTCTCGTAAACGTCGGACTTGCGGGAAGTGGAACTGATAGGCAGGTGTGCTGCCAAATTGGAAGAAGTGCAGCGCGCGCCGAACTCTTTAGCTGGAGGATCCGGAACAGGGAGATAGGCCATAACCGGCAGTCACTTCGGCAAGAGCATATCCCTGATGGAATTCAATGCGGTCAGCCGGACTCCCGGTCGTTCCACATTCTGGCCCGGCGCATGAACACCGTGGGGTCCTCAAGCCAGTCCGCGTAGCCGATGCTCCTGCTGTCCGTCAGATAGTTGATCCTGTCGTCGAGGCAGGACGCCAGTACCTCATCTTCCAGGGCGAGCGTGAAGCCGCCGTACTCGACCTCGTCGTCGAGAGCCCCGATCGCGAAGGAGCCGCCTAAGGCATGGACGGCGTCACGGTTGCCTATCTCTCCTCTTGCCACCGCATCTATAGTGCCATCTGCAAGCGCTTCGAGGAGTTCGATCTCACCCCTCTCACTTCCGAGATAGACAACCTGGGGCATGCTTTCCAAAGGGGGATAAATGAGGGATCGTCCCTCAAGATTGGCGGACTCAAGGGCTGAGGTGATGACGTAGTCATCGCTGCCGTCCGAGACCACCGTGCCACGCGGTGTGTCAACCCGCACCCCAGGCGAGAGAACGCCATCAGGACCGACAAGTCCCACAAGCTCCAGGAGTCGGGACTCTCCAGTGGTGTCTTCAAGTGCGCCAACCCGGACGTCACTGGTCAGGTCGGTATATGTGGCAAGGCGTTCGGAGTCCTCAGCCCTCACGAGAAGCGACTGGCGAAATGCGATGTGTCCGGAGGTGAATCGGACTACCTTTTCTCCAGCGGCGTCGTGTCGCCTGGAGTCGAGAATCGTGATGCCTCCGCCAACTATGTCGTATTCCGGGCCTGCGGATTGCAGCCAGATGTCGTCCCAAAGTGCTATACCGCGACGGGAGAAGGAAAGCTCCGTACCCTTCATGGCCTCGAGGGCGGTCAGTAGGTCCGCTTCGTAGCCGAGATGAGTGTTGAAGCCCTCTGAATTGGGGTCTTCGTCGGCGCTGTAGCTGACGGGGGTGAAGAAGGCGTAGAAACCGACGTTGAGGACACGGGCTCCATCGACGCATGCTTCCGGCGAAGCGGCATCAGACGAGCAGGCAGTGAGCGAAATAGCCATCACGCCACATAGGATGGCAAAAGCGGTGAGCTGACGCAAGCGGGACGGAATCAAGTCTGGCGCCATGACTCTGCTGCCCCGGTCGCTACGATGTCTGTCCATCTCACTTGTCCTTCGTCAGGCCACACGACGCCATGGGGTACTCTACATTGCCTTCTTCAAGCCTGGCGACCGCTGAAACAGCCAGCGATTCCCCGGCTGACGCCCCAGCCTCGAATTCCAGTGCATTGGGAATCACCAAGAATAGCCGACATCATACTCCTTACAACACGGTGAAATATAAGCCAAGTATTACCGACGGCAAGGTTCACTTGAGCGCAGGCTCTCTTCACGTTGACGTCGTACAAGCAACAATGGACGACCAGGCCGAAAGCGTTCTGGTATTCGCAGATTGCCCAAGATAGGATATTCGGGCCAGGTGATGACCATGTATAAGCACCGGCGTCGAAAACGGTCCCCACAGCCGCATCACCTTAATCGTTCGTCTGAGATCTACACCTCAAGAGTCATACTAGATGATGCATAGATTGAATGCTGACCGGTACGTTGACGGGGTGATACGCAAGTATGAGGCAGGGTCAAAACCCGGGAATCCGAACGGGTGAGCGGGACGGTCGTTCTGTGGCGAATACGAATTCCGTCGATTTTTGGTGAATGGTGAAATCGAGGAAAGCGTGGATTGGGAGGGGATGGCAGGGAGTTATGTCCCTGACCTGTGACAGCTCACCGGCGGCGAGATGCTGATGATGTCGGTTTTGTCGATGGCCGGTTGGTAGGAGTGGGTTAAGCCTACGCAGTTCATCCAGCATGCCCGATAACCCATCGCTATCAGCTCATCGTCGGAATCCGACACCCGAAAAGGATTGGAGTTGTCGCCACCCTCAGTTCTTCGGAAATAAAGGGTCTCAGGTTCTTTGCGGATAGAAATGAGGGCAATTCCGTCGACACAGCCGATTGAGATTGTGGGTCGTCCACATCAGTTTCGGGCATGTCGTCGATCTTGTCGCCACCGCTGTGGTGAGAATTAGGCTGTTGTCTGATATGAACCTTACGACGGGATACAACGTCTCGTGTGTCATGCTTCGTGCCCTTATCGTGCGTTCGCGCCACCAAAGCCAGTCAACTTCAGGCAGGCCGAAATCTCTGCTAGTGTTGCGTGCAGGGTGGGAGGGAACCATGCGTACACTAACGATAATCATTCTGGTGCTGGTCTGCACGTCACTGACCACGTTTTACGTCTCTCATGCGAACGAGACGGCACATGAGTCGCTCACCCCGCCGCCGGCTGGCTCATCCCGCATGAGCACTATCAGCCCGCCCCCACTTCCGTATGCCGGTGACTCTCTGATCGAGGAGAAGATCATCGACAGCGACGCGATAGTCAGGGCCACGATGACTGGCATGGACTCGGGGGTGTACCTGAACGAGGGGAACGAGTACGAGGGACGAATGTATTTCAGCCTCGACGTGAGTGAGTACCTGAAGGGCACTGGGCCAAGTGTGATCGTGGCCGAGTGGATTGACGGGCCGTCTTTCGAATCAGCCGACGAAGCTCGCGATCACATGGACTATGTGCTGTCAGACAGAGACTCCCGATGGGACGACAGGGAAGCAATCATATTCCTGTATGAGAGACAGGAAGGCCGTGGACCTGATGGAAATACCTTCTTCCTGGGCGCGGGCAGTTATTGGTATTACGGTGAAGATGGGTACAGCCTACGGAGTGAGTGGAACAGGCGGTGGTTGCCATCGGTTGCTCCCGGACCGAATGGCGGTGACCTCCACGGGTTCCTCCTCGACGTTCCGCCTGCGATCACCATGGACGACCTTGTCGACCATTTCTGGGACGTAAACCATGAACTTGAGAGTGGTGATGGCTCCGAGGAGTACCGGGAGTGTGTGCTGGCGAAGTACAGACATATCCGCAATGAGCGGAACTGGTACGCGAAGCGAGGGTTTCGCTATACCTTGTGGAGTGACACCAATCGCATTGCGTCCGGTCAGCCAGCAGGCACAGTCGTCACCGAGCAGCCAATCTACGGAGAGTATCCAGACACCGGGTTCAGGCCGGACATACAAGTCGAGGATACCTCCTACAGTCATGAAGACTTGTTCTACATCGACTACGGTAGGCCAAGACCAAGAGACTCCGACTACGATGGACAATACGACTGGGTCAACTACAACGGTATGGTCAAGACCGAGCGACCACTTCCTGGCGGATTAGGTGGCTACAGATTCAAAATCCACGAAAGGTGGGGGAGGTTCGAGGCGTGCAACTTTGTCATCACCACTGACTGGTATGTGTATGCTCACCTACCGGAAGACACCATCCACGAGTTCTTCTTTGATCCCATTCAAGACCAGGATGTGGTCTATGCCGATGGAGGCCGTGTCAACGGGGTGTTGTACCCTCCATACTTTGAAAACGCCAATGATCGGTTTACGGAAATACAACGACTGGAGTGGGATCACCCGTATGTCAGGATGACAGTCACGCCCGACCACGATGGTCTTGCTGACCACGTCCTGGACATCATTGAGCTGGACGGAACGGTGTCTCTGTCGCTGGACATATCAGACGCAACGGCAGATGCCAGTGACATGTTGGTGTGGGATGTGGACTCTCAGCCTTGGGAAGATGGGGACCGGCTGATGGTGAGGGTGCGACACCGACTGTCCACGACGCTTGAGACCAACCCGACCTATCATCCGTGCGACACGAACCGCAACGGGAAGATCGACAAGGATGAGGTCATTGATGTCATCAGGCTCTACTTTGAAGGATTTGATAGTTAATGTGCCATCCCCGCTTGTTGACAATCTACCGGATTTGGTGGGGACTACTTGACCAGCCTCAACGAATACCGCAGGGAGTTATGCCCCTGGTCACAGTCCCCGTTCCCGTGACCTTTCGATACTGCCTCTTTGCCGGGTGCGCCATTTAGGCAGTGATGGCGGTCCATCATCGGGCGCGTTTCTATTGACAGAGATCGGTTCCCATTCTCTGGAGTCTCCATCCGGCCCGTCCCAGCGAATAGTACCTGCGACTTCGTCGCCAGTCTCGCTGACGCAGACGGTGTCGGAATTGTTCCACTCGTAGAATCCTGGGTCTCCGGATTCGTGTCCTTGTCGAGATCGACATAGCCGTGAATGACGCCGCCTGCACCGCACTGCGATTGGGCGAGCTTTCATCGCTGCCCGATACTTAGCCGAACACCAACGCGATCACCGTGATCTCAACCGCGAGGGCTGCCCCTGCCGCCACCATCCCGAACCCGGTCGCATGAACGAAGTCTGCCTTCGACCGCATTGCCATGTACCCGCCTATCAACACGTTCTAAGCGCGAGTCCAAAGCCAACAAAGGCCACTCCCAGACCAAAGGCTCCAGCTATGAGTAGAGAATCCACTGGCCAGTCCGTTTAAGCAATTGAGTCCTCTCTCGCAAATGGCTACATCGTTTCACTGTCACGGAGGAAGGACACCAATCCCCGGGTGTCCTTCCCAAACATGCCCATGTGTACGGGCCTTCCTGCGTTACAGCCAGGCACAGTGGGGGTAGTGAGGGAGATTCCCAGCTGTCACGCGGATAGGACAGATAACAGACTCAATGAATTCAGTGAGGTGAGAACGATCCTGGATGCGCTACGCTTTCGGATATCCAGTTCCTTCGGGGCAAACATCTGACCTGCTCACGCTAACCAGTTTCCCAACATGCAGATCAGCGACGGCCCGGTCTACCGGTGGTTCTCCAAGGTGGATCATCTCGCCAATCCTGAGAACCGTGGAAGGAATTGGAATAAGCAACCACCTCGAACCGCACATCATCGTACGCCTGCTGATGCTGTACTATTGACTGGTTCCCTTTGCACGGACCGACTACGGCGCTGTGTCCGACCGACACCGCTCATGCCCATGTACGAGAATGGCATCGGCATGTGGTAGCGAGCGACTCCCTCATTCGCGGCTGTCGCTGCCCCGGTCGGTGTGTCTATCTCCACGGACCGGAGTCGATACTCCACTGGGGGTCCGTCGGGACACTCGACCGGCCCCCGGCCCGGCGCCGGGCAATCAGTTACTTCACCGAATTGTGGTTCGATCTGCCCGCCTGCGCCGTGCCTCCTGCAGAGAAGACGGCCACAGGCGCAGTTCATCACCAGGGAAACCGTCATCACTCGCCTGACCATTTCACACCTCCTATGATCCGTGACACTCTCCATCATAGAGAGGCCGTGTGAAATAGCCGTGAAGAACAGCCCTTCTTGTGTGACAGAACCCGTGCAAAATTTGTGAAGGCGCTCCTGATCCGACGGCTGTGGTACGATTCTGGGCACCTCAGTCCCGCGTCATCACAGCCTGCGGGATGCATCAACATGGGCAGGAGGCGGTCATTGGGGATGGACGAATCGGAAATGCGAGAGGTCGACAGGCTGCGTGAGCGGCTCGCCATGATGAGCGAGGTCAGCCGCCGCATTACCGAGAGTTGGGACCTCAACACGGTGCTTCAGGAGGTCGTGGACGGAGCCCGCTCACTGACTGATGCCCAATATGGTGCAGTCGGGGTGTTCGACGACTCGGGGCGTATTCGAGAGTTCATCACTTCCGGCATTACCCCTGAACAGCGCCAGATGTTGGGAGAACCACCCAGGGGCTTGGGGATCCTCGGCTACCTGAACGAGATTCAGGGGCCGCTGCGACTCCCGGACCTCGCCCGGCACTCCCACTCTGTCGGCTTCCCTGAGAACCATCCGCCGATGAAGACCTTCCTCGGAGTGCCGATCCGACACCTGGGCGAACCTGTCGGCAACATCTACCTCACTGAAAAGGAGGACGCCGAAGAGTTTTCGGAAGAAGACCAGGAGACACTGGTCATGTTCGCTTCACAGGCTGCGATCGCCATAGGCAACGCCCTCAAGTACCAGGAAGAGCAGCGGACCAGGGATGAAATGGAGACCGAGAGGCGGCGGCTGGCAGCTCTGGTGGAGTCGTCACCTGTGGGCGTCATGGTGGTTGACGCCTCGACCAGGACCTTCGCGTCGGTGAATCGGGAGGCGGAGCGCATCCTGGGTATGTCTCCGGAGACCGGTTCCACACTCGTGCGATACCACGAGGTGGCGATCTACCGGCGGACGGACGGGAAGAGATACGAAAGCCACGAGCGTCCGCTGGCGAGAGCGCTGGATCGCGGTGAGGTCGTGCGGGCCGAGGAGATCCTGGTGAACCTACCGGACGGGCGGAGGGTGACCACCCTGGTCAATGCGACGCCGATCTACTCGGACGACGGGAAGATAGTATCCGCCATCGCCGTTATCCAAGACATGACGCCTTTGGAGGAGTTGCAGCGCCTGCGCAACGAGTTCCTGGCAATGGTGAGCCATGAGCTACGAACCCCTCTGACAATGATCAAGGGCTGCACTGGTATCGTGTTGGACAGCTCCAGTCGTGTCAGCATTTCTGAGTTCCTCCAGTACTTTCGAATGATAGACGAGCAGTCTGATCGCCTGCGCGATCTCGTCAACAACCTCCTTGACATGACGCAGATAGAGGCCGGAGCGCTGTCAGTGAGTCTTGAACCCACAGATGTGGAGACCCTGGTCGACGAAGCGAGGACCGCGTTCATTCGCCGCGGGGCAAGGAACCGCGTCGAGGTAGAACTCGTCCCGGCCCTGCCCCATATCCAGGCGGATAGGCAGCGTATTACCCAGGTGCTGGACAACCTGCTGTCCAATGCATCCAAATACTCGCCTGACGCTTCGACAATCCTGGTAACCGTATCGCGTGACGAATTCCACGTCACCGTCTCCGTGGAAGACGAGGGCCACGGGATACCCGAAGATCAGCTGAGCAAACTGTTCAGGAAGTTCTCCCGGATAGGTCACGACGGCAGAAAGCAGAATGTGGCAGGCGAAGGCCTGGGGCTTGCGATCTGCAAGGGAATAGTCGAGGCACATGGGGGGCGCATCTGGGCCGAGAGTGGTGGTGAAGGACGAGGCACACGTGTCACCTTCACGGTTCCCGTGGCCGCCGATGTCCCTCGAGAGCCAGCCGCTGATCCTTTAGTTGGCCCGAATGAATGGAGGGTTCTCGCGGTGGATGACGAACCCCAGGCGCTGTGGCTCATCAGAAACATACTCTCGGACCACGGGTACACGGTGTTTGGGACCGGCAACCCGGATGAGATGATGCATCTGTTGGAGATGGAGCAGCCCCATCTCGTTCTGTTGGACCTGATGATGCCCGGGACCAGCGGATTCGAGATGATGAACCGCATCCGCGACGTGTCCCAGGTTCCGATCATCTTCCTGTCCGCGAACGACAGGGAGGAGAGCGTATTGAAGGCTCTGAACATGGGAGCCGACGACTACATAGTGAAGCCCTTCTCTTCGACCGAACTGCTGGCGAGAATCGCGGCATCCCTGCGGAGGCGGGGAGCGGAGACTACACCCGCGTCTCGCCATGTCTACCAACTGGGAGACTTGACGGCCAACTTTGCAGACCGCAGCGTGACTGTATCCGGGAGTCCGGTGCAGTTATCGAGGACCGAATATAAGCTGCTATTCGAGCTTGCCACCAATGCTGGACGTGTGTTGACGCACAGCCAGATCATCCAACGGGTCTGGGATGAGACGTACCTTGGGGACAGCCAGATAATACGTGCAGCCGTAAAGAACCTGCGCCGCAAGCTGGGTGACGACGCGAAGAATCCCAGGTACATCCATACCGAGCCCCGCGTGGGCTACCGCATGGAGAAGGGATGGACACCGGCACAGACGAAGCCATGAGTGTCTGGTCCGTCCTCTCTACACACAGCTACATCCACTTCTCGGAGATGGCAGCGCCCATCGTCAGGTCAGGCTTTAACGAGGGGAATCACCTAGACTGTTACCCTGTCCAACATACGGACTCTGGACCGATCGGGCAACGAACTAACAGGCGTGATTCCGCCTGAGATGGACAGGCCTGCCAGGCCGTGGGGACCGTTGGGCTGAAGGAACTTCGGCACAATCACTTTATGACAACCGTCACAGCGGCCAAATACCTCCGGGGCTTGCGACTGAGCTTTTGGATTTGGCGCGAAAAGGATTGTGTCAACTAACCAGTTGGCGCTGCCTGCTCTGCGATGCGCCCCTTCGAAAAGTTCGCAGCACAGCACGCTCAGGCCCGCCAGGCTTGACGCAATCAGGAACTCTCAGCTTGACCTTCGTCCTGTCGTTGCCGGGTCTACTCGGCAACGACTCTGCTAAGCTGCAGTTGCCCTTGACGCTGCTCCTATGGTGGTGGTGTTCTCGACCTTTCCCGGGCTGCGTGTACGATTTGGGCGATGGTACATCGAGTCTTTTCCAGACTGTGGCTGCGATGCGTGCGATGAGTCGGCAGAGGGTGAGATCGAGCGGCTATACGGTATCGTAGACGATGTGGTCGCCGGGAGGTTTCGTGAGGCGATTGGAATCCTCCCTATGTCCTTCATGGGTTCTGGTTGGAGAGAAACGAGGTTCTGGTCGCCTGACGACGGGAGAAACTCAGCGAGGTCCCGAAGTGGATCTCGTGTCGATGGTCACCGCGCGCGTGAGATACTCGGCGACCGCCGCCGGTTGGACTTGAACTGGAAGCCATGGGGACATAGACACGTCATTGGACAATGGTTGCTGTAGAGTGTCTCAAGTGAGCACCCTCACTATTGAGTTCGCTGTGGAGCTGTAAGGCGAATTGGTGTGTTCAGGAGGTGGACGATCTGAGGACACACGTGGTTGCCTTGCGATCGGAGGGAATTACGCAGGCTTTCGAGATGTCTTGCGACAGCTTGTTGATTGCTGCGGGTGTACGTTGCGAGAAGCTCCTCACACCACTGATTGAATCTGTCGTTTGGAATGGCTCCCTTTCCGATTGCAGGCGGCGCTTGTTCTGCCATCTCTCACTCTTTGGAAATCATTTGTCCCACAATGCCCATAGCTGCTATGCCCGGTCAAAGTCCTGTCGGTTGATGCCCAGGTCTCGCCGAATCCCGTGGATCGTCCCCGTGGCCGGATCTCGACTGCCGTGCCTTGGAACGGTGGTCTCCTGATTATTGGCCGGGTTGATCCAGATTTCGTGCGAACCTCCGGCCTAGCGGTGAAAAGCGCATCCAAGCCTTCTGAGCATTCTTGTCAACTCCCTGTACGTCATACAGCCACGGAGATCCTGCCCCGGCGTAGGCCGGGGTACACGCTGCCGCAGTATGTGCAGGCTGCCGGTCGCGTGTCTGGAGAGCTTGACCTGTGGAAGTGCGATTCTTACTCTGGGCATTGGCGTCCGCCGCGGCGGATTGGTCTGGGTCTGTTGTTGTAACCCAAACTCTACCAAGACTCCCTGCTCTCTTCTTTCCACACCGACTACGGGACGGTTACGCTTACCCTGCCCTCTTTACTTTGACTACTCTTTGTACAAAGTCGAGTCAGGGAGAGGGCTAGAGCCTGCCCCGGACCATGCCTCAAGAGGGGCTCATAGAGTCCTGATCCACTGCTGTTGTGTTCTTCTGCCTTCGTGTAGGAGGTTGACGCGCAACTTCAGCAGTTGCATACTCGGACTCCTAAGCCAGCCTGGGCTGAGGAGGTGAACCGTGGCAGCACTGTGTACCGGCCTAACCGTCCTGGACTTCTCGTTGGGAATGCCGGGGGCCCTCTGCACCCTGGTGATGGCCGACTACGGCGCCGAGGTGATCAAGGTTGAGCCTCCCGGCGGAGACCCCTTCCGATTTCAGCCCGCCTGGATTTCGTGGAACCGTGGCAAGAAGGGCATCGTGCTCGACCTCGACACCGAGGAAGGCCGAGAGCAGGCCATCCGGCTCGCAGGCGAGGCCGACGTGCTGGTCGAGTCGTTTCGTCCCGGAGACATGGCCGGCTGGGGACTGGCGTATGACGACCTGTCGAAGCTCAACCCTGGCTTGGTCTACTGCTCCATCACAGGCTTCGGGCAGAAGGGCCCGCTCCGCCGCGTAAAAGGGTACGAGGGACTTGTCGCAGCCAAGGCAGGCCGGATGCTCAACCTGCAGGGACAGCCCAACCGGGAAGGTCCCGTGTACTCGGCGGTGTACACCGGAAGCTGGCATACCAGCCAGGCCGCAGTACGCGGAATCATAGGCGCGCTACGTGTGCGCGACCAGTGCGGACGCGGGCAGTGGGTACAGACGAGCATAGTCCAGAACCTGGCCTCTCCTCACGACAACAACGTCGGCGACGGCGGACTGGTGAACCTGCAGCTCCGACGGAGGGACCCGGAGCGGTTTCCCGGCAGGCCCGGTGGCAGCCGGGGCCACTCCTCGATCGGGTACGTTCCGGTGCGGACAAAGGACGGCGCATGGCTCCAGCACGCCAACCAGCGTGTCCCGCACATCCGGGGGCACCTCAAGGCCATTGGACTTGGGCACCTGCTTGAGGACGAGCGGTTCAATAGAGTTCCCGCCGTCAGCCTGGAGGACCGGGAGGTCCTGCGCCGCGAGATTCTGAAGAAGCAGGCGGAGAAGACCGCCGACGAATGGATGGAGATATACATAGAGGACAGCAACATCGCCGCCGAGCCCTACCGCGATAGCGTCGAGGCGATGGACCATCCCGCAGTGGTCGATAACTCTCTGGTGGTAACGATCGATGACCCCAGGGTTGGGCCCCTGCGCACCCTTGCCCCCATCGCTGACTTGAGTGAAACGCCTGGAGAACCAAGCGGACCGGCCCCCGACGTGGGACAGCACACTAAAGGCGTGCTGCTCAGTGCCGAAGTACTGCGGCGCCTGCGGCAGGAGACAGGCATAGTCGACGATTCACATTGGGCTGTTAATAACACAAAAGTACCAGCCCACCCGCTGTCAGGAGTGACGGTGCTGGACCTCGCGACGATCCAGGCCGGGCCCTACGGCGCCGCGCTCCTTGCGGACCTCGGGGCGCGGGTCATCAAGGTCGACGCCACCGACAGGCGGCTGGACGCGGGACGGCGTTCCACGGAGCAGACCGTGGCCGACCCGCGGACCTACGCCGGCAAGGAGTGTATTCAGATCGACCTTCAGACAGACGAGGGCAAGGAGATCATCCATAAGCTCATCGCGAAGGCCGACGTTCTCTCTCACAACTTCAGGCTCGGAGTGCCCGAGCGTCTCGGAGTCGATTGGGAGACATGCCGGAAGATCAACCCCCGTATCATCCACGTCTGGATGGCGGCCTATGGAGAACACGGGGAACACGCGCGCAGGCCGGGAGCCCATCCCATTCCCGGCGCGATCATCGGTGGCGCAATGCGACAGATGGGCCGGGGCATGCCTCCGCCTCCCGAACGAGTCATGGACATCGAGGAGACCGTTGAGGCGACACGCTGGATCATGAAGTCCAACTGGGGGCCGGACCAGAACACCTCACCCGCCATCGCCACGGGTATCGTCCTGGCCCTCCGGTCGAGGGACATAACCGGCAAGGGCCAGACCGTCCAGCTAAACATGCTCACCGCCAATGCCTGGACCAACGCCGACGAGTACTTCGACTACGCAGACCGCCCTCCCATCGCCATGCCCGACGAAGACGTCCACGGCCTTCACGCCCTGTATCGCCTCTACCGCTGCAGCGAAGGGTGGGTGTTCCTGGCCTGCCTGTTCCAGGACGAGTGGGAGAAGTTCTGCCGGAGCGTCCAGCGGGAAGACCTGCAGGCCGACAGCCGATTCTCCACACCAGAGGCACGACAGGCAAACGACGAAGCCCTCGTTGCCGAGATCTCGGCGATCCTCGCAGGGCGCACCGCTGACGAGTGGGAGGAGTTGCTGACCAAGGCAGACGTCGGCTGCGTCCGCGCAGACGAGGCTGTCGAGGGAGACTTCTACGCAGACCATCCCCACGCCAGGGCGAACGACCTGAGCGTCGAGGTGGAGCACCCATATATCGGCAGGTACCGGCGCTACGGCGGACTCGTCGAGTTCTCCATGACTCCGGGGATCTACCGGACCTCCACGCAGATCGGCCAGCACACGAAGCCCCTGCTAAGGGAGATCGGCTACGACGACCAGCAGATCGAAGACCTCGGAGCGCGCGGGGTAGTCCAGTGGGCAGACCCGTCGGTCGGCGGAGAGCGATAACAAGACATTAAGCGGTACGAGAGAATTCATGCGAGAGGGCACCTGAAAAGTCCCTTCTCCCCTGGCGGGAGAAGGTTAGGATGAGGGGGATTACCCGCCGCGGCGGGCCACCCTCACCTCAATCCTCTCCCATCAAGGGAGAGGAGGCGTGAGGAGCCATCTTCTCAGACAAAGACTGAGGTGAGAACCATGTCATTGATCCCAGGCCTGGAGAGACCCGCACCCGTCCCCAACGAGCTGACCAAGCCCTTCTGGGACGCCTGTAACGAGCGGCGGCTGGTGCTGCAGATGTGCACCATGTGCGAGAGGCTGCAATACCCCCCAACCCCACGTTGTGACAAGTGCGGAGAGTCCGGCACCTTCGAGTGGAGAGAGGTGGAGGGCAAGGGGCACATCGACGTGTACATGGTGATACGCGACTCCCGCATCAGGGGGTTTCGCTCCGCGCAGCCCATCAACTTCGCTGTGATAACCCTGGACGAAGACCCGGGCATCAACTTCCTGTCGAACCTTCCGGGCACACCGCCGGGCGAGGTCCCCGTCGGAGCGCAGGTGGAACTGATCTTCGAAGAGACGAGCACCGGCCAGCTGGTCCACGAGTGGCAGGTGGTCACCTAGCCCACCTTCAACAGTCTCCTCTCCAACCAACAGACCCCCTCTCCCTTGACGGGAGAGGGCTGGGGTGAGGGTGAAAACCTCGACAACCAACCCCTTCTTCCCCAACCAACCACCTCTCCTTTGAGGGAATGGGGATCAAGCCAATCAACTAGAGCACAAAGGGAGCCGAAATGCCAAGCAACACAGGTTGGATGAGAGACCAGGAAGGCATGGGAGTCTGGGAGCACCGGGGCAAGGTCGCCGTGGTGGGCTGGGGACAGTCCCACATGGACCGTCGCTGGGACGGCGTGTCCCTGGACAGGAGCTGCGGCGGGCTGACCAAGGAGGCTTGTCTCAGCGCAATTGCCGACGCGGGCCTGTCGCTGGACGACATCGACGGGCTAATCACCAGCCCGGAGACCCGTGCCGAGCAGACCTGGGCGCCTCGTCCCTACTTCGATCCTCCCTTCGACACCGAAGACGGCCTCACCTACACGTCGGCGGAGTGGATACAGCGGGAGCTTGGTCTCAAGAACGTCAAGTACCTCAAGTCCGACGCGCCCTATATCGGCCCGATGATGGGCCTGGCCGCCCAGGCGGTCGGCGATGGTCTGTGCGAGACCGCCCTGGTGTGGTACCCGATGGTCAACCTCTCAGGTCGGTACGGGCACAACAACCCACAGAACGTCAGCGAAGAGGCCCATGGAAACAGCGCCTTCACGCTTCCGTGGGGATACCAGAGCGGCGCGATGTTCAACAACCTGGTGGTCTTCCTCCAGTACTGCCAGAAGTACGGCAAGACCCACGACGGGCTGGCGCCTCTCTGCATAAACCTGCGCAGGAACGGCCTGAAGACTCCCTGGGGATTCTACGCGTTGCACGAGCCCTATCAGCTCACGATCGAGGACTACCTGAACGGTCGCGTGATCGAGGAGCCGCTGATCATCTACGACTGCGACAGGCCGGTCAACACCTGCGCGGCGTTCATCTTCACCACCGCAGAGCGCGCCAGGGACCTGAGACAGAAGCCGGTCTACGTCCTCAACCACGCGCAGCAGAACGGCAGGGGCAGGAGCTCCATGGCGACCCTGGACGAGCACCAGGAGGCGGTCGCCAGCATGGCGCGGAAGATGTGGGAGGGCTCAGGGTTGGGTCCTGGCGACGTCGATATCTTCAACCCGTACGACGGCTACCTCACGTTCACGCAGCAGTTCCTGGAGGGCTTCCAGTGGCACGGCGTCGGATGGGGCGAGGCACATGACTTCTACGCCGAAGACATCAGGGTCGAGGGTCCGCACCCGTTCCTCTCCAGCGGAGGCAACAACGGAACAGGCCGCAACCGCGCCGTCCTCTACGCCGACAGCATCCAGCAGCTCCGGGGAACAGCCGGAGCACGCCAGGTGACAGTGAAGGCCGAGACCGCGCTCGCCGGCTGCAACACCCCCGACAGCAACGGCTTCATCATGTTCAGCAAGCACCCGAGCTAGTCCCGGTTCCACTTAATTCTGGTGACTAGGATCGTTCGTCCTGAGCTTGTCGAAGGACGGTTCGCCAGTCAAGCCAAAATGGCAAAACCACCTCGAAACGGTACTAGGTGTGGGGCTGGTTGCTCTTGGGTGGGTTGTGAGGTGCTGCCCGCGGCTGGGTTTGTGGAGGCACTAATTCAGGGTTCAGGTGGGAGAAGGAGTTCGGAACGCTAGAGAACTAAATGAGTGACCAGATAATCTTCAGAGACTCATTCTGTAGTGTGAACTGGGGCATCATGTTTCTTAGCCAAGCGATCCGAGATCCACGGGTTGAAGGGAGAAATCAGCGAACTAAGAGAACTGCAACTATAACGTCTGTAATGATGCATGGGTAACGTCTCTATGATAAGTGTGCTCCCTCTGTTTTCTGAAGGTGCCTTGCTTTCTGTAGGGGTTCACACGCTGGTGCATCCATTGGGAGCACACGCCTCTCTTACGTATCTCTTTGGCAAGATGCATTAGGATGACTGAATGTCCACAACCTGCTCTTGAATTAGCTCCGCATTGATTTCATTGAAGATTTCTGCCATTCGCAATCCGTAGGGCTTGAGATAATCACCTTGATCATTTCTCCATCTCAGATGAAGCAGGTATCCGAGACAATCCGGCAACACCCCGTAAGGAGAACCTTTCGCGTAAAACGACACGTCTCCAGTTTTGTCTGGGTCAACGGACATGCTCTCTGGAAACAAGAATCTACCAACCCACTGAGTGTTGGTGGTACTTCTCTGGAATGTATGGTATTGCAGATCTGAATTGTCCGTCTCCATGTGATAGAAAACGAGTGCTTCAGACGAATCAAGTGTACTCTGGAACCCTGAGAAGCAGAGGCTCAACAGAGCTTTTTTCTCAAACTCTTGATAGTTTCTCCACAATCCCGCAGATTCATACAGCTCCTGCGCGTCACTATTTCGGCGATAGCCTACTCTCACAACAGGTAATTGCATTTCATTTATTATCGAGACTAAATTCTGCATGAACTCGTAGCGAACCTCGTCATTTGGTTCATCGGGAAACAGTTTACTCGCATGAACCTCAATGAAATTCGGCAGCCGTTTTGGTGGAGAGGGGAAAAGGTCGTTCAACAAGTCGAAGTACTTATGCCTGAAAGGAACCAACTGGCTGGATACCAGTAATACTCCAGTCAATGATGTCACTTGCAGGTCATGGATGGTGCCTAGATCAGCATACTTTTCGTCAAGGTATACGTGTAGCTCTTCCATATCATGTCCGATAATTCGGTTCCCCCGCTATCTCCCTTCCCCACAAGGTAGGTCAGGCTATTGTCATACATCTGAGGCGAGTCGCCGAAGAGAAGGAGCACACTGGCGATCACGACCAAGCAGAGTACTATGAAGGCGATGGCGGCTGTCTTGTTGCGACTCGATCCGAAGGCCCTTTTCAATCACTCATTATCCCGTAGGTACTCCGGCGACAGGCCGTAGCGGTTTCTGCTGTAGGATCCCTTCTTCGAACATTCCCAACTCAGCCAGCCCACCCCGATAATTAAGAGAATGAACAGGGTCAGAGTCCACCAAGCAGACTTTCCCCTGTCGTGAAGTCGCTTGATGGTTAGGGCACAGTAGACCCATCCGCTGGCCAGCAGGATCGCGGCAGCTCCCAGAGGGGCTATGCCCTCCACCATCATCCCGTAGGCTACGAGTAGAATGAGAAGGACTGGAATGGCGCGCCACCAATAGGTCCATCGGATGATTCTTCCATTGAACCAAAAGTACAGATTTAGGGTGTCGCGCATGTCCAGAACCCCATGTCTTCAAATGAGTGTCGGCAATCTTTCGGCATTTGGAGGATTTCAGAGGCGGTCTAGCTGCGAAAACGGCCAAGTGGTAGCGAGGAGCAGACTGGAACTTTAACAGAGGCCTAATGCTACCATAAGTCAACTACGTACTGCGGCGGCCTGTGAGTTGCCTCCAGCTTCAATCGACCAGTAATGGATGGCTTGCGCTAGCATACGATGACCTTCCTAGGTTCAACTTTGCATAATATGCACATAACGAACCAGCGGCGGGACCTCGAAACCGGTCGCGGGGTTTCTCCCCATATCAGATCCCAGGGGGTTCGTCACTCCCATGTTCTGAGTGATCCATCAGCAGGGTTTTCTAAACGCGGACTGGGTGCCTCTCTGCATTAACCTGCGCCGAAACGGCCTGATGACGCCATGGGGCTTCTACGCTTTGCACGAGCCCTACTAGCTTGCGCTCGAGGACTACCTGAATGGGCTCGTGATCGAGGAGCCGCTGGTAATCTACGACTGCGACAGACCGGTCAACACCTGTGCTGCCTTCATCTTCACCACCGCTGAGCGTGCCAGGGACCTGAGACAGAAGCCAGTCTACATCCTCAGCCACGCACAGTAGAACAGCAGGGGCAGGAGTTCCACGGTGCCCTGGCCGAGCACCAGGAGGCGGTCGCCAGCATGGCGCGGAAGATGTGGGAGGGCTCCGCGGCACAGAAGCGCCCGCCAGGTAACGGTGAAGGCCGAGACCGCTCTAGCACGCTGCAACACCCCCGACGGCAACGGCTTCATCATGTTCGGCAAGTACCCGAGTTAGGGGGTGGGGTGGTGTGGAACTCTGTTGAGCTATGAGAGGTTGCCCATTACTGCGTCTGTGAATGGCGGTATTTTGGCACTATCCTCGAGTCTGGATGAATGGATTGACCATTCTGTCAGGAGGTAGACATGTTCGTCTGTGCGGTCTGCGGCGCTGACGACAGCCGTGAAGAGCTTGCTGAGGAGGTCTTCAATGTCAACGGTCGTCACTATTTGGTGGAGGGCGTACCGTGCACGGTGTGTTCGCGGTGTGGAGAGCAGTCATTCAGCCGTGAGACAGCCGAAAAGGTCCGGATGATGCTTCGTGGTGAAGCTGAGCCAACGAGGTCAGTCTCCATGCAGGTGTACGAGTTTGTGTCGTGAGCATCCGGTAGAGAACCATCTGCTCATGCGGTGAACGCCCGTGACTGGGCGAAGATGACAAGTCGCTCGCTGTTAGCGATAACGAGAATAGCGAGGAGTCTTGTTATCGCTAAACGCGCTTATCGATAATAAGTACGTCACCAGCCCGTCGCCAGCATGGCACGGAAGATGTGGAGAGCTCCGGGGGACAGCGGGCGCACGGCAGGTGACAGTCAAGGCCGAAACCGCCCTCGCCGGATGCAACATCCCCGACAGCAACGGCTTCATCATGTTCGGCAAGTACCCTAGCTAGGGGGTCGGGCTGGGTAGACTCGTTGCCTTCGGGTGAGTCCCTGGTCAAGTTCACCTTGCGCGATGCCTGGACCTCGCTGGTTAGTCAGACAACGGTGAGGGGCTTACATCGGTCATGGAAATCTCATCAGGGGTAACTATACCGCCCGACAACACCATGCTCATGGCCTGCTGGACGCTCATGTCGACGTCGTACACCCCGTCGATCGGCACGACGCCAACCCAGCCTGAGTTGGGCGTCGGCGCCGTGGGTACGTAGATGACTCCCATCTCTCCATCCTTGGTCATAGTGGTTGCCGTCAGGAAGCCTATCATCCACGTGCCGGCTTTCGGGTATTCGATCAGTACAACACGCTTGAAACCTGTGTCGGAGGTCCCTGAGAAGGAGTCTATGAGCTGCCTGGCAGGGCTATATACGGCGCCCACGATGGGAATTGACAGTACCCACTTCTGAATGGCCTCGATCATCCTTCTGCTCAGGCGACTAAGCTCCCACAGTTGCCCGGCGACGTAGACGAGCAGCAACATCGCCGCAATGCCTATCCCAGGAAGGTCGCGCCCGATCGTGTCTTCGATCAGGGGCCCCAGAAACCCGTCCATCAGGTTGAACACCAGGCGAAGCACCCAGAAGGTGATGGCCAGCGGCACGACTATGATCAGCCCCTCGGCCATCACTTTTCGGAGATGTCCCCAGACGACCGATTTCAGAATACGCATGCACCACCTCAGGCGAGAGTTGTCATCAACTCTACCACCTGAAGCAAGCGCCCTACCTGACATAGATTCACCAGGGCGCGCCAATGCTGGAACTGCAGAATCGACCGAGGGGTTACTATACAGATCGGTCAACATCTGCGCGGCCTCGGGAAGCGTCACCACACCGCGCGAGGGTAGAAGTCCCTCATGGCGGCGATGCTGACGGTCGGTGTGGCCTTTACGTTTGCTGGAACGCCCGTCCTTCAGTCCGGTGAGTCTTTGTCGAATCGACCCGTGTAATCGGACCGCACACGATACTCAATAGGCATCCGGGCCAGCGAGATCGCATCCGGCGTGGCGATGCCGCCTGAGAACACCAGCTTCATCGCATCCTCTACCGACATGTCTGTTTCAAACAGATCGTCCTCAGCAACGAGGGCCATGTTGCCTGATGTCGGGTTCGGAGCGGTCGGGATGTAGACGATAGCCAGGGACTCTTCCGTGTCGAGCTTTTCGACCCTTGCCGTCACGAACCCCATTGCCACCATACCCTCCCTCGGCCACTCGAGGAACACCACTCGGCTGAAACTGAACTGCGCGGTCACTACCGTGGTGGCCTGCTCGGTCACTCGTACAATGGTGCGGACCACCGGTATCCATTTCATGACACTCATGGCAGAGCGAATAAGGCGTCGGCCGACCGTGAACGAAGCCGTCAGCCCTACCAGGTAGCACACCAATAGCGCCACCGCGAGTCCAAGGCCCCAGATCTGTGGGAGTGTCAGTCTCTCACCTGATATTTCCCTCACCGCCATGGTGAGCGTCGGTATGACCATGGAGTCGACCAGGTTCACGACATACACGATGACTGCGATGGGAATGATTATGGGCAGAAGACCAATCAGTGCTGAAACCGTCGTGGACTGGAAGTGGTTGCCGGCACGCTGAAAGAGGTTCGGACCGCCCGCCCTTGTGGGAAAGGGTTGTCCACTATCTCTGTAGTCCATTGCTTCCCTCGATGTTCACCTTCAGTTGCAATGTATCGCCCACTTCCTGACTCCACTGCCCCTTACTTCAATGACACCATGTGCAACGTCTTTACTGTTCCTGCCCTCAAATGGAATTATATTAGATGGGTTTCCCCTATCATAGCTGGTGCTCAAGGTGGAATCACTGCAATCACCTTACGACCACCCAGGCCTCTTTCATAGGTTCGTTTGTACACAAATCGAGCTTGAGTTTCGGAGGTATGACTCGATAGGTAGGTCTTTCTGTCTGTACCGGTTTCAGGGATACAAAGAGCTACACAAAACTACATGCGAGACTTGCACAACTCGATCCAGCATTGGCCGAGAAGGGACTTTACATCTGACGCGGAGACCTGTGCAAGTCAGCAATCGCACCTGAAGCTGTGTCAATCTGGTAGGTGACTCTCTACGGAATCTGCGGTCCCCTCTCCCTCAGGGAGAGGGCTGGGGTGAGGGTGAAAACACCGCCTACCAAACTGACACAGTCTCCTCGCACCTTCCGGAATGATGGTAGAGCGCCTCGCAATCGTATGGTTCGAGGACGCCGCCCTTGCCCGGTTACAGTCGTCCTCTGTCGACCACCAGGTCGACGATGTCGTCGCTGGTCAGAGAGCCCAGGAACTTCCCGGACTCGCTGTCGACTACCGGGATGGCAGAGAGATGGTTCTCCGTCATTCGCTGCAGCACGTCTTCGACATATTCATCGGGCCGGGCGACAGGCGTGCCGCTTCGCACGACATCTCGCAGCCTGGTCGTGGGCCATGCGTCCTCGGGCAGATACCGCAGCATTCCCAGGGAGACGATTCCGACCTCATCGTCGCCATTCACCAGTACGTAGTCATGCTGGCGTGGGACGGTCCACTGCTCGGTGAAGTCGCTAACCGAGAGGGATGGATCGGGGTGGGGTCGACCGGGGTCCATGATGTCATCCACCCTGACTTCGTTCAGAGGGAATCGAATGACACCGTTTGGGACATCGTGTATCCGGGTGTCCGGTGTCAGACGTCTGCTGGCATAGTTCACCGTGAAGCTGATCACCGTGGGCATCAGCAGGATGTAGCCGAACATCACCAGCACCAGGAATGAGAACAGGGGCTCACTGACGGCCCCGGATTCCCAGAGGACCAGCAGGAGGGCTATCTCGGCCACGCCCTTTCCCATCAGGCCGGAGGCAACCGCGTAGGGCACGGTGAGCCTGGACACGTAGGCGCCCACAAACGCGCCAACGAAGTTGCCTGCCAGTGGTATCAACGCCAGGACGGCCATGGTCGAAAGAGGCAGTTCCACGAAGGTGAAGCTAAAGTGAAGTCCAGCCGACGCGAAGAATAGCGGCACGAACAGGCCCTCGGCGGTGCCGCGCAGTCCCGGCGTAACCTCCTGTCGGGTCTGGTAGGGCAGACTGGACAGCGCCGCGCCCATGAGAAGGGCTCCCAGCGTGCCGTGCAGTCCCATGAGCTCCGCCGCGTCCACCATCAGGAACAGCGAGCCCAGCAGCAGGCCCAGGGAGAGCTGCGGCACCCTGATCAGCCTCTGAAGTACGGAGACCACCCGGGGGAGTACGCGGGAGGACAGAAGCCAGCAGACTGCAGCGAACCCACCGATCTTGGCGACCAGCACCAGTACCCCTGTTAGCGACACCTCGTAGACGTAATCGCCGATGCTGAACCCGATGACAAGCAGCGTGATCAGCTCTGCGATCACCACCACGGTAAAGATCTGGAGCCCTATCGGGTTCCGCAGTTTTCCCTCGTCGGCCAGCACCTTGGCCACTATGCCGAGGCTGCTCATGGACAGGATCCCCGCCAGCGCAAGCGAGTGGTTGAAGCTCAGACCGAATCCGAAGTCGTGAACGAAGTCGGTGGTCACCAGCATGGCAATGCCCAGCGAGAAGAGGACGGACACAACTGCGGCAAGGAAGTAGTGGCCCCTGAGGCTGGCCACGAAGCTGGGAATATCGATCTCGTCAAGGCCTATCAGGAAGAAGAAGACGAACACACCCAGGGTCAGCAGGAGATCGATGTGTCCTGTGGGATGGATCGACCACAGTCCCAGGGCATTTAGCGCCGGACCCAGTAGGACGCCTGTCAGCGCGTACGCCAGGATGGAGCTCAGATGCAGCCGTCGGAAGACACCCTCCGCCAGCTTTGCAACGATGATCAGCAGGCCCAACGCCAGCAGCGACTCATGGATCTCGTCTCCCCGGGCCGCCAGAGTGAACAGTTCTTGCGTTTCCGTGATGAAAGGCAGAACACTCCAGTCCATCTAATCTCTCTCCCTCTATTCGTGCAGGCAACACTATAAAGGAGAGAGTGGTGAATGTGCAGTTACGCCGAGGAATACTCATGATGAGTGACCTCGAAGGGAGCGCTCAGGCCTGGCAGGGGAGATGGGCCGATGTACCGGCTGACCAACTATGGCGTAAGCGATGGCCGTCCGGCACGACCGTTTTCATCCAGGAATAGCCTGCCGGCGCGGCA
This sequence comes from Dehalococcoidia bacterium, assembly GCA_965116415.1. Taxonomy (GTDB): domain Bacteria; phylum Chloroflexota; class Dehalococcoidia; order Lucifugimonadales; family UBA1123; genus VXRN01. Next base: position 1,627,248 of record OZ220693.1, on the reverse strand, counting down.
GTATGATTCGCGAATATTCCAGAATGGGAGTGAGCAGACCCCGTGTGCGTGCGGGCTAGTAGCGAGACTTCATCAAGGAGACGCCCATTGCAGCTGCCAGGGGCGGAAGTGCGACGCCAACGATCGTCCACGTTACCGTGATGACATCACCGCCAATGGCCGTGAACGCTGGGCTGATGTCGTTGAACCAGTTCCAGAAGTACAGGATCCCCACGACCAGACTGGCGTAGAAGACGACATTGGCTGACAGGAACTCCCGGCTCACCACTGCGCCGTCCCAGCCATGTTCGACATCGCGCTTTCTCGCATAGCTGAATATTAGCGTGAACACGATCGCCGCAATCACGACCGGATGAAAAGCCTGCCACAGTGGGCTGGATGGGTCGGCATCGGTAGAAGTGTAATAGAGCGGCTCGACAACCAGGTGGACTGCAACCGCAAACCCGGCAAGTACGAGAAAGATGCCGATGACCTTCTTGAGAATGTGCATTAGATTCTGTGCCTCCGTTGCCGTATCCGTATGTCTTCGGTAGTCTGCTAGTCGTTACTAAGATGCGCTGTACCGTGCATCGGGAGCTTCGACAGCGCGAATTTGCGCTGGTGAAAGTCATGCAGCCCCTTTTCCAATCCATGCAATAGATATATTATACTATATACAATAAATTGCACATATTAAAAGAGACATCAATTATGAGAATCGATGAACTGAGTTCACTTCAACATCCACCTGGAACAGCTATAGGACCCAACCGAATGTCCGCCGCCAGGGACTTCGCCCACCATCATGACGCGGTTGACGATCAGCACGCTCGTCTCTTTGGACCTCAACCTTCGAGCGATTCCTGGGGCGCAATGGCCAGGTGGTTTCGGATGGACCCTTGTCGTGAACTAGACGCCAGCCTGCAGGTGATCGTCTCGTACCTGCGGCCTGATGACGTCTTCATCGACGTGGGAGGCGGGGCCGGCAGGGTATCCCTACCCCTTGCGCAGAGCTGCCGGGAGGTCGTCGTTGTGGAGCCCTCACCAGGAATGGGCGCTGAGTTCGACGCCAGCCGCAGGGAGGCTGGCATAGGCAACGCCAGTCGCATACAGGCCGAGTGGATGGTCGCAAACGGCATCGAGGGCGACGTGGTGTTCGCGGGCTGTGTCACCTACTTCGTACGGGACATCGTCCCATTCGTGGAGAAACTGCAGGCGTCGGCTCGCCGAAGAGTGATGGTTACCTTATGGAGCGAACCACCGGCCTGCAGCGCCGGTCCGCTGTTCGAGCTGGTGTACGGTGAGCCGCAGGAGCCACTGCCCGGCTATCGTCAGCTCATGTCGGTGCTGTGGGAGATGGATGTCCTGCCCGATCTGCTTGTGTTGCCGGATGGCCCCTGGTGGGAGGATACAAGCCACGCGAGCCGTGAAGACGCCCTGGCATGGGCTTTGGGAGGCTCGTGGTTCCGGACCGAGGACAGGGAGCGGGCCTCCGGCATTCTTGAGGACAACTTCGACAAGCTGTTCGTCAGTGGGCAGGCCGGATATCGTCCGCGATGGAGACGGTCACTCCGGGAGGTGCTGATTACCTGGGAGACGACTTAACCGGGAAACATCACCTCGGTACCTGCTGGGGTATCTGGAAGTACTGTCTTCACGGCACACGAGTCCCCGGTTTGGGAAGAGGATTTAGTTCCCCACGGCCTCCACGTAGAGCGAGTAGAGGGACTGGCTGGACGTCATGAACAGGCGGTTCCCCTTGAGGCCCCCGAAGCACAGGTTCGCGCAGGGTTCAGGAAGGACGATCCGGCCGATCAGGTCGCCATCAGGCGTCAGGCAGTGGACGCCGTCAGTACCCTGTCCGGCCCAGCCCACGCTCGACCACACGTTGCCGTCGCGGTCGGTCCGTATGCCGTCGGCGAATCCGGGGGCCATGTCCGCGAAGACATCTCCGCCACGCAGCTCCCGGCCGTCCGCCACGTCGAAGACCCGGATGTGCCCCGGCCCGTTCGGGTCGTGGGACCTGCCGGTGTCCGTGATGTACAGCCGCGACTCGTCAGGTGAGAAGGCCAGCCCGTTGGGCTTCACCAGGTCGTCAGCCACCACCGTGACTTCACCTGTCTCTGTATCCAGCCGGTAGACGTGCGTGGGCAGCTCGGCCTCGGCCTTCGCTCCCTCGTATGCCACCAGGATCCCATAGCCCGGGTCGGTGAACCAGACGGCGCCGTCGGAGTGGACGACCACGTCGTTCGGGCCGTTCAGTCGCCTGCCGTCGAAGCTGTCCAGCAACACGGTGATCGTCCCGTCGTGCTCGGTGCGGGTGACCCGTCGCGTCAGGTGCTCGCAGCTAATCAGCCGACCCTGCCGGTCTCGCGTGTTGCCGTTGGTGTAGTTGGAGGGCTGACGAAACAGCGTGACCTCGCCGGTCACCTCGCAGTAGCGCAGCATACGGTTGTTGGGAATGTCGCTGAAGACCAGCGACCTGAAGTCGCCGAACCACACCGGCCCTTCCGCCCATCGCGTCCCGGTAAACAGGCGCTCCACGGCGGTATTCCCGACCCGGTATGCGCCGAAGCGCGGGTCCAGCACCTCCACCGCCGGGTCAGGGTAACGTACTATCCCCTCGTCCCAGCGCCGGCTCAGCTCAGGAGTCCACTGTGAGTCACCAACCATTGCACGCTCCTCTACTAATAGTCTTGGATTCAAGGGGCAACCGAATTCTATACCCCTGGATCAGATCACGGTATATTGCCTGACTCCAGCCGGCGGCCCCCTCTCCCTCAGGGAGAGGGTTGGGGTGAGGGTGAAAGGCACGAATACCAATCCCTGTCATTCTGAGAGACAGTGATGACAGCCTATAAGCATTCTCGTCTATCCTGTTTCCCAGACCACTTATGAATAAGAGAGAAGCGCCATGGAACCACGAATCAGCATCATTACCCTCGGAGTAACCGACCTCCCCCGCGCAATACAGTTCTACCGCGACGGCCTCGGACTGCCTCTGCGTGACGACGAGGATACCGAGTCGATCGCCTTCTTCGAGACCAGCGGCACGTGGCTCGCGCTCTACCCACGAGCCGCCCTCGCCGAAGATGTCGGCATACCCTCGGACGGCACCGGATTCTCCGGCGTGACCCTGGCCCACAACGTGCGTACCAGGAGCGATGTGGACGAGCTGCTCCAGGTGGCAGTGGACGCCGGTGCGACCCTGGTAAAGCCTGCCGAGGACGTCTTCTGGGGAGGGTACTCCGGCTACTTTACCGACCCCGACGGCCACCTGTGGGAGGTCGCATGGAACCCCTTCTTCCAGATCGGGTAGGGGCTCGCCCCGGCGAGTGGCTGTCCCATGTTGGTCATCATGCCCAGGGCGCCCACAAGGGACGCCCCTACGTTAGGGCCTCTGACCAGCCGTACCGCTGTAGACCCTGAGCCGGGTTCCGTTACAATTTCCAGACTAGAGAGTTAACTGCGGTCACAGAGCCGCCGACGGTGAGGTAAACATGGACCAGAGGGAAATATCGCGCGCAGCCTGGCAGGATGTGCGACTCGGCGAGCTCGCGTCAGAGGCGGCGCTCATGGCGGGTGTTGGAGACGACGCTGAAGGAGAGTGGACATGGACGCTGCCGTCTGAGCACCCCGACCTCATCCCGCTGGGAGGCGGCATTCCCGACGCGCCCACTATCCCTGTCGAGGATCTCAGGAACGCGCTGAACGCCGTCCTCGACGAAGAAGCGGACGACGCCATGGTCTACGGCGGCTGGATGGGATTCGATGGCCTGCGAGAGGCGCTGGCCGACCGCCAGAGCCGCATCGACGGCCTCGACCTCGACGCTGGCAACTTCATCGTTCACAACGGCGGCTCCGCGGCGATGGACAACATCGCCAGGACGTTCGTCCGCGCGGGCGACGTGGTCATATCAGAGGGCCCGAGCTTCAGCGGCTTCGTCCAGACGATCCGGGCCTGCCAGGCCGAGATCGCCGAGGTCCCCGTCGACGAAGACGGCATCTCGCTGGAGGCCGTTGCGGCTGCCATCGCCGAGGCTGAGGCCGCCGGCAAGACGGTCAAGATGCTCTACACGATCCCCGACTACCACAATCCGACAGGCGTCACGATGTCCGAGGCCCGCCGCAGGGCGTTGCTCGAGCTGTGCGCCCGCCACCGCGTCCTGGTCGTCGAGGACGGCACCTACAGCGAGCTCCACTTCGACGACTCGCCTCCTCCCTCGATGTACGCACTGTCCGAAGGCTACGGCGTAATGCGCATCGGCACCTTCAGCAAGGTCGCCGCCACCGGCCTGCGAATCGGCTGGGTGCAGGCGAGGCACGAGTTCATAAGGGCGCTGCCCAAGGTCAGGCAGGACATGGGTGGCAGCCCCCTGCTGCTCATGGCGATGGCGCGCTACGTGGACGCCGGCCACCTCGAGCCCCACGTTGAGGAGATGCGCGAGCTGTACGCGCTCAAGTGCCGGACGCTGTGCGACTCCATCGAAGAGCACTGCGGCCAATACGTCAGGTTCACCCGTCCCGAGGGAGGGTTCTTCCTGTGGCTGGAGTGCATCGGCGCGCCCGCGTCCGAGGTGAGAGCCGCGGCCGCCGAAGTGGGACTCATGCTTGCGTCCGGTTCGTCGTTCTTCCACGACTCCGAGAAGGCCCGCGACAGGTACCTCCGCCTAGCCTTCAGCAGCGCAACCGTCGAGCAGCTCAGAGAGGTGGGGCCGAGGCTGGCGACGGCGTTCAGGAAGGTGGTCGGCTGAGACCACCACTGCGGTGCGCATCTGGGTTCTGCTACAGACAAGGCTTGTTGCAGAACTGGCGGGAGTCTCGACCCGAGCCGTGAAGGCCTAATGCAATGAGAATCGATCCGGAGAATATACGTGCAAGATAACGAGAGACTTGATCCCAGAAACCTCACATTCTCGCAAGCCCAAGGCTACGAGGGTCTACCTGGTCCGCTAGCACTTGAAGAACTTAGTTCTGATGCTCGTCACAGGCTATGGGATTTGCTGTATATATATTTACGTAGATCCTCTGGAGGTGGCCACTTAGGAGTTAATTGGAGGGCAATAGCAGCGGAACTGCATCGGGAGTTTCTAGAGATACCACTAGAGGAATTCAGAGGCACAATAGATGAATTCCTTGGCATCTACAGGTATCAAATACTAGAGGACTTAGAATTCAACAAGGTATTCGATGTACTACAGATCATCATGCGTCATCCAAAATGCCCATCTGAATTCACCGTCGAAGTAAAAGCCCTATTTGAATACTGTCAGTTGGCTTACTGCGTGGACACGAATGGGCCTCCTACCATTTTCCCCATGGCCACTTGGCAGGAAGGTGAAGCAATCACGGACGCTATGCACACGTTAAGTGAGACGGGCCTTGATGGAGCGAGAACACATCTCCGGAAAGCGACAGAGCTGATAAATCAAGGCGACTGGCCAGGGTCAATTAGAGAGAGCATTCACTCTGTTGAATCCGTAGCGCGTACGCTGGCTCCAGAATCAGCCAGTACATTAGCACCAGCTTTGAAGTCGCTCGAAGAAAGAAAGCACATTCATCCGGCGCTAAAGGATGCTTTCAGTAAACTCTACGGATACACATCGGATGAGGAGGGAATCCGCCACGCCTTGTTGGACCACTCGGCTTCACCCTCGGGACGAGACGAGGCAGTGTTTATGCTTGGTGTCTGCGCTTCGTTTGCGAGCTACCTGTGGCGAGCCACACAGGAGAGCGACGGATGAACTGACAGCCAATATTTCAGGCCGTCATGCGCAAGTCCCAGTGACATAGAGATGGGGAACTGTGGCATTTGGCCGAGTTCTTCTTAGCCGTTACATCCCTTAAGCTGTTGGAGAGCCGGCAACCACGGTTGAGCGATCCTGAAGTAGGTATACACTATGGCCCAGCACCAAATTAGTGTGACCAGCTAGCAAGAGGTGTCTCCTTGAACTTGGATGTCTATATGTTCTTCACGCGATGCCATGTTCTCTACATAACAGGAGTCAGGAGAGCGATTTACGAACGCTTGGTCGGCGAACATGGGGATGACTGGTGGCAGAATGGAGTGGAGAGATCCTTAACGGAAGCCCAACTGGAAGCTCTGAAGCCACACTTCGAAAGAGACCCAGCTCGTGATCGGCACCTCCTTTTGGACGCTCCTCACTTCATGCGCATCATTGGCCGAAACTCCAACGTGTTTTCAGATGCTTTTAGGGACACGGTAAGGACATCTGAGGAACTCCGGCGGTTGACAGCCATACGGAATGACTGGGCACACCTAGACAACATTTCTTTGGCACGTGCGAGAAGGGCAGCAGAGCAAATGAGACGTATCCTCACGGCTCTGAGCTGCGATGAGGCCTTGGAAATCGAGACGATGAGTAATGAGTTGGAAGGAGATTCCAGTAGTGTGGAGGAAGAAGACCCCATGGACGAGTTCGACCATCCCGAGCGCGGTGTAGAGGTTCAGGAGGCTCCTACTCCGACATCCGATCTGTGGCGGATATTACAGTCCTGCTTGGTCTTGGAGAAGACAGTGAGGATGCCGGATGAGGGTACAGATGGGAACGCAGAGGTCACGCTTACGGTTCATAACACCGCACCGGATCGTGCGGACTGGCCAGACGTGTGGTTCAACTCCGTCGTCATAGAAGCTGCGGGGCGATACAGGACAGAAATAGGCACTCTTCAGCCAGGTGAAACCAAGCGGGATGTGATGCGTTTTCCGGCGAAGCAGCTGATTGGCATCGAATTTGAACTGTTCGGAGAAGTTGACGCCAACAGATTATTCCAGATTCGCAGGATCACCAGCCTTCCCGACGACGTGGTAGGGCCCTTGCGGCGGGAGTTTGTCTCCAAGCTCGGGTCGATAGGAATCAAGCAGTTCGTCAACGAGACACTTCAGATAATTGAGCCGATCGGCCCCAATATTCCTCTCGCAGATCTACGTTCAATTCGTGAGGCTCTCAAGCTGAGGTTTGAGCAAATCGATGAGAAGATGAGAGCCTTATCGACACTAAGCAGGGAATTTCACCTAAATAGGAGATACTCGCTAGGAGTGAGACTCCACGAGATTGTTCTAGCCCTCCGAGATTTTGGTGCGAAGTTCAATGAACTTGATACGGCTATAGGGAACACTGATATTGACTCGATTGCCGCCGTTGTCCATGACCTTAGGCAGGTCCAGCTTGCCGTACTGAGAGTGGAGGACGCTGTGGTGGAAATGGCAGAAGCAACTTAGAGGTTCACGAAGAGTCACGCACGAACCCACGGCGCCCGTCGCCCAACTTCAGCAAGTCCCCCCCAGGCTGGCAACCGCGTTCAGCAAAGTCACTGACTAAGACCTTTATACCCCCTACGCCCCCTCCCGCGCCGGGAACACGCGCCCGATGACCTCCACGTTCACCAGTTGAAGACGTTCATAACTGTGCGCACGAGAAGGGTGGGAGATTACCTGAGCGAAGTGTATGCGTGCCTTCAGGGTCGCTCCACTGAGAGGCGGCATAGCAGGGTGTTGTCCCTCTCGAGGTCGGCGGCCCAGATTAGTTGCGCCTCGCTGCTCCAGTCAATTCGGTCGTAACCGTCCTTCGGGCGCACATCGCTTTCACTGTACTCCACTGCTGACCCCATTCGCTGTCGTCGTAGTCCGGCATACGCCAGCCTTCGGGCTCATCCATCGCACGGAATTGGCAAGGGCTGACGCCGGCCTCTGGATTGGACTCGTCTGCACCAGAGCGATTGAGTGGCGCCGCGTGGATGACCAGGCATCTCCAGTTGGAGTCTGTGACCGCGATTGTGCCACCCGTTGCAGTGTCCGTGAACTGCGCAATGAGACCTCCATCGCCCATCTGCTGATTGCGACGGCCTATGTACTCCAGGCCTGTGTCGTTCTCCTTGAAGTCCTTGGCGACAAAATTCATCTGCATAGGGTACTCGCCCTCAAAGACGAACGTCTCCGCATTGAACGACCGCTCTGTAGTAATCGGCGTCGAGTCCTCGACAATCAGGCGCTCGCCGAGATAGAAGGCGAACCAGTTATCGGCCCACACCTCGCCCCGTACGACGACGGACCCATCGGGCAAAAGCTGAGTGGCGGTGAGTGGGGTTGACGCTGTAGATGTCGTCTGCTGGCCACCGTCGCAGGCGTTCAGCAACCCTATCAAGAGCGCAAACACGCACGCATCGGCGAGGGTGATTCTCATAGTCAGGCTCCCTGGGAGCGGCGAGGGCTAATTCTCCAGGAGACATGGCCCGTGACCTGATCTCAATTCTCCCTCGACCTGAACTTTTGGCAGTAGAGTACAGGAGCGGTGCTCTGTGAGAACAGGTCTGTGGTCACTGGCGGAGACCCATAACCGCGCGCCGAATTGACAGCCCCGCGAGAAAGGTGCTAATCTCCCACACCTGAACAGTATTGATATAAACTATCAAAATAATCGCGCCTGCAGACCAGCATATAGAGATCGATCGCCGTTGCATATCCTGTCGTTAAACGAACGAGCGGATGAGCGATTGAGATCCATCTAATGAGAGTAACTATCAATATGTCGCAGGTCTATTGTGACCTGAATCAAGGGTTCGTGAGGAGGCAGTATGTGGTGGTTCAAACGAGCGGTTCTCCTTAAGACTTTCCCTGGCGCCCAGGCGATGCACCCCTGGTTCATGGACTACGAGCAGTTGGAACCAGGGATCAGGGAGCTGGTGTGGACATTGAACCAGACCGACCTGGTAGAAACCCTCTCCTCCTGTGAAGGTCACCCTGAGTTGCCAGACTGGTGGGAGACCACCGGTGGAACGGCTTATGTCCTGTGCTATGTGAACAGTCCCAGTCAGTGGGACTGGGTGCTGCATCGGTTACTGAAGCTGGCCCAGGACTGGAAAGATGTCCAATTGATAATACGGGATGACAGGGAACGGTGGGAGCAGTGGCTGGGGTTCCAGGTCAACCATGCCGAACCAGAAACCGCCCGAAACAACCTGGACCAGGCCATTAGCCAGGCTGTTGAGTTGATTAAAGAGTACCTGGACGATGACATCGTTGCTCTAACTACAGCCCGGCGCGGAGGGGAAAACCATGCCCTGCAAAATGGAAATGGTTCTCACGGCCTGTTAGAGGATGAAGGCCAAAACCAACAGATCAACGGAGGTATCCCTTGGAAGGACTAACTGCTTACTGCTTACCGCTGCGCAGGATGTGCGAGATTGTGGAACCCGGTGTGGTAACCCTGAAAAATGGTCGCAAGGCGATACGGGGCCGGGCCAAAGATGCTCCCCAGTACACCATCTTCCGAATCGTGAGCGAATCTGAAGCGAAGCAGGTGGAGTCCATGCTCAGTAAACAAAGCACGACTGAGGATTGCGCCTAGTCCTGGTACTACTGCTGTTGCGGTCTGGGCGTAGCTTCCAGTTGCTTCGGGTCGTAGCCCACCAGTTCCACGAAGCCCCAGCCCGTCACAGACTGGCCCCCGCGTTGCCCTGTCACTGAGACCGCTCCCTCCCAGTAGGAGACCTTTATGAAGCCACTGGTGAACTCGGCCTGTTCCACGTAAGGCGTCAACTCCAGCTCCAGTCCCAGCGGTGCGACCTCCACCCGCCAGCCCGATGGGTATTCGATGCCGGTTTCCGGGCTCACCCAGGCTCCCAGCGGGGTGATCGAAATATCATCCTCGTGGTAGTGGGTCACGTCACCGTCGGGCTCCAGGTAGGTGCCGTGTCCGGCCAGGCGTCGGCGCCCGTCCGGGTGCCATATAACAGCAACCATCAGGTCCGAGCCGTCATCCAGCTGAATGCTGGACCAGTCCCACCCGATGTCTCTTCGGGTGACGTCGCCCCACTGGTGGTCCATCCATCCCGGACCGGTCACCTCGCGACGCCCTCCGGTGTCTTCTATCCAACCGGATACGGCGAGACGAGTACGGGAGTAGTAGTACGTTGAACCTGCCTCCGGCCCCATTTCCACCAGGCCGCTGCCACCGTGCAGCACAGGCTCGCGCCGGGACACCGCGCTCAGTTCCAGGCCAACCGGACCATTCGGTCCGCTGAGCTGGAAGCGCATGTCGTAGCCGTCAGGTCCGCCGCGCATGAGCCAGTTGCCGGTGGCGATGTCCACCCCGGCAGCTTCGGGCAGCACCGGCGCCAGCGCCGGTGTTTCCGCGTGGTAGTGCTTACCGCTCCTGTGGTCCCCCAGTGTCGCCTGCAACAGGTGAGGTATACCGCCACTACTCCCTTCCGACTGAAAAGTGACGAAGTGGTAGCTGTACTCGCCGCCGTCCTCGTCCCGCAGCATCCCGTTGAAGTACCACCATTCGATGGGCGTATCATGCGGCCCTTCGTCATCCGGGAAGACCACTGCCACTGCAGACGGCTGTGAAAGAGACTCGACGGTCGCTGGAACGGGTGTGAGAGTGGGAACAGGTGTCTGCGTTGGCGGCGCCTCTGGGGACGGTGCAAGAGCGGAAGCGGGCGCCGGCGAAGGCGGTCCCGATGAGCAGCCGACAGCGAACAGGACCGCTAGCGCGATCACGGAGAGGGCCGTGGGCCGGGTGGAGAACAGTGGCATGTGGGTGCTCCCCGCAGGAAGGGGCCTAAGTCTGCTACCCCCTACGCCCCCTCCCGCGCCGGGAACGCACGGCCGATGACCTCCCTCGCCTCCTCTATGGGGATGTTGTTGGCTACGGCGCATGGGGCGGTCTCGGCCAGGATGGCGTCGGTGTTGCCGAGGAGGGTGTGCTTCTTGTAGAGGTCTTCGTACTCGATGCCGAGGGCGCGACCCACGAGGGTGAGGTAGTGCTCGACCCGGACGGGGTACTCGGCTTCGAGGCTGCACATGTGACGCTGGCAGCCGTGGTAGAGCGTGGCGTAGGTGTCGGCTCCGGCGTCCACCGCATTCTGGACCCACTGGCCTGACATTTCGTCCCACGTCTCGGGGCCTAGCTGCTGGCGGACGGCGGGGGTGCAGTGGCGGCCAAAGCGCTCGTCGCAGCCGATGTCTACGACGCTAACGCCAGGAAGCGCGCGGAGAAGGGTCAGGGCGCTCCGGGCTTCGGCGTCGGACTGCGGGCGTCCGGTGTGGTAGTGGAGAGCGACCGTGGTCTCGGGCTGGGGCCGGAGCGCCAATTTATCGAGATTCTGGACCAGGTACTCGGTGACGTGCTGGAAGGCGAAGTCCTCGCGCATGTCCATGATGTCGTCGTAGAAGAAGATGCACGATGGACACCACATCACCACCTGCTCCGGCTGGAACTTGCGGAAGTTGGAGGCGGTGGTCTGGGCGAAGGAGTGGGCCGACGCTACGTCGCCGCGCTGGTGGTGCTGGATGCCGCAGCAGTAGGCCGCGCCGCCGACGGCGGTGAAATCCACGTCCAGAAGCCTGAAGACGTCCATGACTGTGCGCACGAGATGGGTGGTGCGCATGACGTTGCAGCCGAGATACAGCACGATGTCGGACGGCTCAACGTTGTCCTTCGGGGTGGTCAGCAGCCAGTCGCGCTCCTCAGGCGTGGACTGCAGGCTGTGGAGGACGTCGATCTCGCGGAAGTAGTTGCGGTAGAAGCCGCGTTCAGTCTGTGCGCCCGCCATGTCCATCTCCTTGCTCACGGAGGTCATTCAGCAAAGACACTGTACCACCTTTCTACTCCCACTCTAACCCTCCCCCTTTCACCGGCGACATCAGCCTTCTTGTGTATAGTGTCCCCAACAAACGATCATCACCTGACCCACCCAACCGGAGAATAGCGAGGGGCCCATCATGTCATGGATACGCGAAGCTGACGAACGGCTGCACTGGGCGAATGTCATCAACGTCATGTCGATCAACCCCAGCGCGATGAAGGCCGTCAACGACCTGAACAACGCCATAACGTTCGGATCGTCTGCGCTCACTCGAACGCAGGAAGAGGCGATTGCGACCGCGGTGTCCGTTCAGAACGAGTGCCGATTTTGAACGATGGCCCACGGGGAGTTTCTCCGTAACGTCTCGGACGATACCGAGTTGGCGAGCCACGTCATGCACGACTACAGGAACGCCGACCTGGACCCGGTGACGAGGGCCATGCTGGACTTCGCCACCAAGCTCACGCGCGAGCCAGCCGCCATGGAAGAGTCCGACGTCTTAAGGCTCAGGGAGCACGGTCTGACCGACGAGCAGATCCTGTCGGTCGTGCTAATCACCTGCACGTTCAACTTCATGACCCGCCTCGCCGACGGCCTGGGAGTCGAAGTCCCCAACGAGCGCCAGTCCGACGTAGAGACCTGGCTCGCAAGCCCAGCCAGAGACCAGACCTGGCTAATGAAAGCCAAGGGGTGATTCCGCCCCCTTAGATGTTGAACCGCGTCCCTCTCCAGTCCCGTACCCCGCCGTAGACCCCGACGCGCCAGCGCCGCGTGTCGGCCCCATCAGCATGGAGTCTTGGCTGTCGAATTCGGCCGCCGAGGGTCGAGCTAACCTCCCAAAGTCACGACTGCAAGCCAGAGTGTGACACCACTGTCACAGACATCGGTGCCCGGTTCTGATATTCAAATAGTGCGCCCGTCAACTTGGCAGCTGGAGTGGCGCTGTCACTCGTGAGATCTAGAACCAAGGATCCTTGGTGCTACCTACGATGACATTTGAACCCGGATGGCCGATGACTTGGTGAGCATGTCATCAATCAGACACCGAACAGGGGAACGAGCTCGAACATGAACAACCTTCCGCAGATCGTCACAGTCGTAGTGATAGTCATCACGGTTGCCATTGGAGCCTACCTGCTGCTGAACGCGACCTCAGGACAGCCCTCACAGGAGCCCCCTCGATTGCCGATACGGCCTGTGGTGAAGAAAGATGTCCCGACTGCTGATCCGAAGCCAGTCTCCCTGAGTATTCCCGTCGGAGAGTCCGGCACGCTCGAACATGAGAGTGGCGCCCGCATTGAGATCCCGGCCGGCGCTGTCGAAGAGTCTGTCACAGCATCCATCTCTGTAGTGGAATCGCCCCAGGCGGATGTACCCACCGGTGTGCAGCTTGGCAAGGTATTCGACATCTCAATCGGTCAGGCCGAGCTCGCAATGCCCGTCACCCTACACATCCCGTACGAGCCGCAGGTCGGGACCACCGCGGAAGACGTTCTGGCGCTGCACTGGGACGAAGACCTGGAGGGCTGGGAAGTGCTGGAGGGAGAGGTAGATGAGTCCAGGAGCGAGATCAGGGTCGAGGTGTCGGATCTGAGCTGGTTCTCGACCATCGTCAGGAATGTCCTCACTCTCAGCTACACCTCTGACGATGCGAAGATCGAGCACTGTCACATAGGTTCGACGGAAGAACCGTACGACGACACCATAAGTGCCTACGTCACCAACCACTCTGTCACGGACAGCATGTACGTGGAGTTCGTTACCGATGACCCCGATAGTGGTGTTGCGAAAAGACTGGAGTCGAGCAGCGCCAGTCTGGACATTGACGAGAGCAACGATTTTAGTGTCGCCAGAGACATCGACGATTACGCTTGGGAGAACGCCGAATGCGTACTGCGAGTGGGTGTACCTCTTCATGAGTCGATGTTTCTTCAACCGGCATTTGGGGGCCACCGGCTGGCCGCCTGGCTTGCCCCTGAAGTTCACAGGTTAGCCGGAGAATTACTGTCCGTACAGCCGCCAAACGATATGACTGAGTTTCTCTCGCTCCACCAGAAAGACAGATGCACACAGAGGGACTCCGACGCGGACTTGCAGGCGGCCTGCGACCTAGCGCAAATGTACGCTCCTGTTTTGCGTATGCACCATGACGAGCGGTTCCTGCCCAGGGGCGTTGAGGGGTTCGTGACCAAGGCCCGCGTAATGGATGGCAACGACGCGACGATCGTCCCACGTGGAGACATTGCCGGCCTGGATGAACTTGCCAGCGACACCTACGACGAAAACCATTACCTGGACGTCCCCGACAACATAGAGGACTCTACACTCCATCCATCGACGGTGTACTGGACCATCCGTGATGGCGGAGACATCGACGGCGTTGAAGGCAGGCTGTATCTGCAGTACTACCTCTTCTATCACTACGACGAACTGAATCCAGAGCAGCAGGCAGTATGCAGCTTAGTGACGGATGTTGAGATGTGCCTTCCGCACGAGGCGGACTGGGAACTCATACAGCTTGAGTTTGCAGCGGACGATGCAGCGACGGTTCTCGGACAGAGCATACCGCCGGACAGGGTGGCGTACTCCCAGCATGGCTGGAGCGAGAACAGATCCTATCCGAACACTGAAACTCAAGATGGCCACCCCGTAGCGTACGTAGCACTGGGCAAGCACGCCAACTACTTCGGTCCCAGCGATGATTCGTCGACCTACAACACGTGGAACGTGTGCGATCAGAGCTCGGCGGGCCAGGGAGCATCGTTGCTGCCTGCCCTCTTTCCTCATTTAGACAACCAGACGCAAGTCCTGACGCCTCTGACAATCCAGGAGTCGCCCTGGATAACCACCATGTGCGAGGGTGTCGAAAACAACAGGTGGACAGTCTCTATTGTCGGGGACGTAATATCGGACATGGGCAGTAAACTCCTCCCGCCCGAACTGTCTGAGGGCACACAACTCTGCCACGAGACTTCACCCGATGCTCGTGACTGCGGCTACAACCTGTACTTCATTGATGAAGATACGCCGTGGGTAGCATACAGGGGCAAGTGGGGCGAGTCAGGGATTTCCGGCCCTGATGAGGAGACCAGGTGGAATGAACCGCAGGTATGGGCTCGTCTATGCACGGATGACCTCCCAAAGTGCACTGAGCAAATCACAGACCAACTATTCGGAACGACCCGAGAACCAGGAACCGATACTGTTACTCCGCCACCTGAGCCGCAGCCAAAAGTCGTTCCTCCGACTAATACTGCGGAGGCGCCGTTCAGGCTCGAATGGCAGACCTCCGCGGCGACAATCGAGCCGGGCGAGAGTTTCACTCTCACCGTCCGCATGTACGACGTTAAAGAGGCGGGTGAGCACGGCGGCATATCAGTGTCGTTCCCTGCAATTACCGACCCCGGCGGCTCTACTGACGCGCACTCCTCAGGAGTCGCCGATGTGGACAAGATCGACTACACCTCTGGGCTGTCGAACGTCACGTTCCACCAGCCGGACGCGATGATCTACCACAGGGTGGACAACGAGCGGTTCCCGGCAGACTACCTGCTGGTGGAGTCTGACGATCCCTCGTGGTCTCAGTCTGATGACAGGACCCTGGTGCTGCGTATCACACCGAAGCAGGCAGGCAAGTTCCCCATACAGGTCCGTGGCTGGTTGTGCGAGCAAGCTTACGACCCGTGTTGGCGTCAGCCAAAGGCCGGATCAGTGACTGACCAGCAAGGTTGGTTCGTAGACTCTGTAAGCATCCCTGTGGGCACACCGAATCAGCCTGTTGCGTCTCCAACTCCGACCCAGCAAGGAGGATCAAGTCAGTTAGTCGACGAGGACTTTAGTGGTCCACTAGACGCTGACCGCTGGCTTCTCTTCGGTTCTGCCAGCCACATGCAATCTGAGGAAGTAGTTGAGCTTACCCCTGCACGCAAGATCCAGCTAGGTATTCTGTTGAATCGGCAACCCGTCAGCACGAGCGGGTTGCGAGTAGATTTCTCATTTGAAATCGGCGGTGGAAATGGAGCTGATGGTTTAGGGTTCGTGCTTCTTAGAACCTTGCCCGAATTCGACAGTATCGACCCAAGTCTGGACAGCGGAGGAACTTGGGCGTCCCGTCCTCTCGATGGATTCCTTGTCGCCTTCGACACTGGCAAGAACTCAGCAGGGCAGCCTCCCGATTGGTACTTCCCAGTTGACGACCCTTCGAGCAATTTCGTTTCACTTACAGAGTTGGGTGCAGGCAGTGAAGAGTTGGACATTGCTCATCTGGCGACCAGAAATCTAAAAGTGCCACTTAGGAATTCAGGGACCTTTGATGCAGAGATAGAGTTCAGCGAAGGTGGGCGGGTAAATGTCTATCTGTCGAATGCTGAGGCAGCCATGGAGAGGACGTTGGTCTTAGACCATGCCATCGAGGCATTTACCCCGTTTAACGGATACATGGGATTCATCGGTGTCACAGGCCTGAATACTGACCGGCACATCCTCCGATCAGTGAGGTACTAGACCATCTGGATACACACCCCTCAAATATTAAACTGCGGGTCGGCGTAGTCGTGGAGCTTGTTGTAGATCTGGATGCGCCAGCGTTGGGTGTCGGCCACCATCAGCCTCGAGTTGCGACTGTCGAACGCGACCGCTGACGGCAGGGCGAAGCGCCATTCCGGCTCCAGCGTGTAGACCCGGCGTCGCGCCTTGTACACGTCTGGGTTGGAGCGGACGTACTCCAACTGCCACTTCGACAGCTCCTGAGCGTCGCCGATGAACGTCGTGACGTATTCACCGTCGGCGGTGTATGCCTGGACCCTGTGGTTGGCCCAGTCGCACACGTAGATGTCCCCGTCCGGGTCTATGGCGACATCCGACGGGTGATCGAACTCGTAGTCGCCCGAGCCGTGACTGCCGAGCTCGAACATGAAGCCGGCATCCGCGTCGAACTTCTGGATGCGATGGTTCAGGTGATCGGCGACGTAGATGCAGCCGTCGGCGTCCGTAGTGATGCCCCAGGGAGACCTGAACTGGCCGGGAGCCGACCCTTCGCTGCCCCACTCGGACAGGTAGCGGCCATCGCGGTCGAGCTTCTGCACCCGGTGGTTGAGGGTGTCGACGACCAGCAGGTTGTCGTCCTGGTCGACTGTGATGCCCGACGGCCTTCCGAACTGGCCCTCGCCGTCTCCAGATGAACCGAATGAGCGGATGAAGTCGCCGCCCTCCGAGAACACAGATATCCGATCGGTCATGGCATCTGTGACGTAGATGTTGTAGTCCGAGTCGAGCGCGATGCCAGAGGTCCACATCAGCTGTCCCGGACCTTCGCCGGACTCCCCGATGCGCTGGACCAGCTCTTCCTCGCCCGGGTAGAGCCCGACCGTGTACTTCGTTATTCCGCGTCCGCCGCCAAGGGCAGACACGACGGCATACATCTCGTTGTCCCGGCCGAACGCCAGCGCCAGCGGCCCCATAACCTGGTCGCGACCGCCCACCACGTGGCTGAAGTCGTAGACTCGTTCTCCAACTATCTTCGTTAGCATCATTTTGCAGATTCCTTGGGTTAATTCGTCATTCCCGCGAAAGCGGGAATCCAGAGGGTGGCGGATGATTCCTGGTAGGTTCCTACGAAGGGCTTTTCACCCTCACACGCCACGGCGCATCCACGACCCCAATCCTCTCCCTCAAGGGAGAGGGGGCATAATGTGGCCAGAACGACAGCCAGGCAGATTACGCGAACTGGTACTCCCTAGTGGCCACGATAAGCTGAAGCAGCTCCGCCACGCGCCGTGCCGATTTCGCCTCATTGTTCTCATCCCAGACGAGATCGCCGTGCGCCGACGCGTGCTCTATCAGCTCGTCGCGGGTCTCGTCCTTGACGACGACCGGCCCGAGAAGGTCGAGGCACGTGTCGACGGCCGACTCCGGCGACGCGCCTGAGGACTTCACTCGCTCGATGATCGCGCTGACTCCTGGGCGGTCTAACTCGCTGACCCTGTCGGCTACGAAGTTGGCGCGCTTCATCAGCGAGCCGCTGTTGATCCACTCCACACCAGAGTGCCATCCCTCCACGCTCGGCGGATTGAGCAGCTCCTGTCCCATGTAGGTGATGTGGTTGGAGTACTCGAATATCTCGGGACCGGCTAGCTCGCCGCCGCCGACCATTCTCATCGTGCCGATGACCACCTCGGTCGGGTTCTTGACCTTGGTGAACTGGGCATCCTTGAAGAAGTCGGAGTTGAACAGCACGCGCAGCGTATGGCGTATGTCGAAGTCCGATTCTGTGAGCGCGTTGGCGATGATCTCTATGGCCTCTGGATCCCGTGGCGGCGTATGCTCCCATGCCGGTACCTGTACCTCGTCGGCGACGAAGAAGTTGTACAGGTGCCGCGCGATGAACCTCGCCGTGGCAGGATGGGCGAGCACGATGTCTATGATGTCCTCGCCGTTGAAGTTGCCGGTGTGGCCCAGGAAGTTCTTCTCACCCTCGTCGTGGTCGTCAGGCCGGTACTCGAAGTACCAGTCCCAGCGTCCCATGTGGAACCTCGGCAGCTTGGGCGTCATCGTCCAGCCTGTGAAGGCGCGGGAGCACTCGTACACGTCCTCTTCCGTGTAGTTGCCGACTCCCATCGTGAACAGCTCGAGAAGCTCGCGGCCCCAGTTCTCGTTGATCGCCGTGGCGTGGTTCTCGTGGTTGTCCAGCCAGTACAGCATCGCTGGATTCCTGGAGACGTCCAGCAGCAGGTCCCTGTACTTCCCCAGTCCCTTCTCCCGGAAGATGTCGATCATGTCGGTAATCTCGTCGTAGTGATCGACCTTCGAGACGCCTGTCGCGAAGATCTGGTGCCAGAACAGGCACATCTTCTCCTGGAGCGGCGCCTTCGTGTTGATCATGCGCCAAACCCACCCGGACTGCCCGATGCCCCCCAGGGTGCCGGGCTTCCACTGGAAGTGGTAGTAGCGCAGGAACTGGTAGATGTCCACCGGCTCCTGGTTCTCCGGATGGAGCAGGTCCTCGACGGTCGCCTCGTACCCCGCGGCGACGCGACGCTCGAGCTCATCCCTCGTGGCCCCAAATCCGGCCCTCCGCATGAGGTGCGCCATATGTGATAGTTCGTTGCTGGACATGTGCATGTCTCCCGGTACGTGATAGTAAGAAATGTCCGCCCGACCCGTAGCTGCCCAAAGTCAAAACGGCCATCAACCGGATTATACCCCGTGACCACACCATCACGCACCACGAGAGCACTCACTGAGACTGTGCCAGTTTAGTATGCGCCGCCTTGCAGGATCGAGAATCCCCTCTCCCTTGACGGGAGAGGGCTAGGGTGAGGGTGAAGTGTTCACCTACCAAGCTGACACAGTCTCGCACTCACTCCAGGCGGCTTGTCGCCTCTTTGCCGTTGAGCTTGAGCGTGCTCTTGATGGGCACGGCGGTCTCGACAAGCCTCTCGGCGAAGCAGCCCTGCTTCGCGAGCCGGATGACGTAGGCTACCTCTTCCTCAGGAGCGTCGGAGGTCACCTCGAACTCGGAGCGCACCTCTGTAACCCCGCTGGTGACGGTTCCGGCAAGCACTGAGCCAGACAGGTAGTAGTCCATCTCGACGTGGACTCGGGCCTTGGTGATCGGGAGTTTTCTCATTGTAGCGTACCGCTTCAACTGGGTAAGCAGTCAAAACCCGATGCCGGAGGTGATGTAGGTCAGCGGTGGGGGATAGGCGTCCTCTCCGCCCATCCTCTCCGGCTCGTCGCAGTAGATCACGAACTGTTCGCGAGTCCCCTTGTGCAGCATCTTCTCGACGTGCTCGCAGTCAACCGCGACCGTGCGTCGCGTCACCCGCTTTGGAAGTTCGTCACCATGTACCTCGTGAGGAATGTCAGTCGTCATGTAGGTCTCCATTGTGCCGCAAGGATAGCCCCTGCACAGATGACCCTATCCTACTGCACTCAAGGTCTTGGAGTGAATGCGCCCCGTTGCGCCAACGAATAGCCTAGTCTTCCCTACGGTGCTACACTCTACGTCGTTCCGTACTTGCCATCTGATTGGCTGACTCTGGGGGAGATGACTCATGACTTCTGTTGGCACAGATACCCTCACTTTCGAACTTGCCCAGGATTTCCCCAAGCTCCCCGACGGCGAGGCGTTCGACGTAGTCAGCACCGTCGCTACCGACTCGCAGGACAGGCTCTACGTCTTCCAGCGGACCGACCCGCCCGTAGTCGTCTTCGACAGGGAGGGCAACTACCTGGACGCCTGGGGACACGGCAATATCAATTCGCCGCACGGCATGAGCATCAGCGACGATGTCATTTACCTGACTGATCGTGACGACTCCGTAGCGATGTCATACACCCTGGAGGGCCGCCCTCTGATGGTGCTGGGAGATCGGGGCGTTCACTCCGACACCGGCTGTGAGGGACCCGGTGACATGGTCCCCCGCGCCGCCGGGCCTTTCAACTATCCCACAGAGATGGTGAAGGGCCCCTCCGGCAACATCTACGTCTCCGACGGCTATCGAAACAGCCGGATTCACAAGTTCACCGGCGGGGGCGATCTAATCAAGTCCTGGGGTACGCCGGGGAGCTCAGAGCCGGGTGAGTTCCACCTGCCGCACAGCCTGATGGTGGATGCAGACGAGAAGGTCTACGTCTGCGACCGCGCCAATCGCCGCATCCAGATATTCGACAGCGAAGGCGAGTTCATCACCGAGTGGACCGGCATGGGTGGGCCGAACGACATTTCTCAGGGCCCGGACGGCCTCTTCTACATCTGTGAGCAGGCGGCCGACGGAAATCCCTCTCGCGTCGCCATCCGGGACGGCAACGGCGAGGTGCTGGCGCGCTGGAATCTGCACCGCCACGCCCACGGCCTATGGGTCGACTCCCAGGGCGACATCTATCTCGGACTTACAATAGCCCAGAGCGTGGACAAGTACGTGCGCGTGAACTGAATGTCAGACCTAACTTTAGGAGGAATCAAACATGAGCAAGCACTACGACGAAGCCCTACTACCCGACGAGCTGCGACGTGACTTCGACGTCTACGACAGGATTCGGGAGATCGGCATTGAACTCGGCAGCTTCGATGAGGATGTCGTGTCGCTGGAGGGCGCGGGAATAGCGGGAGCCGTCGTCCATGAGAGCGGCCTCGTCTACCTGTCCGGCACGACCGGCGGGACACTTCCGATGAACGACGACGGAGAGCGCATTGAGCATGGTCAACAGGGGGCGCAGGATGCGGCCGACGTGCTGATCCGCAGGCTCCACTGGACGCTGAGCTGCGGCGGCGAGGGCGACCTAAACGACGTTCTGTACACCGTGAAGGCGCTGGGCATGGTGGTCTCGCCCGGTGGCGGGGCCAGCAGTGCCGCACCCGCTGTCACGAACGGCTTCTCGTTCAGGTGG
Source organism: Dehalococcoidia bacterium (assembly GCA_965116415.1). Lineage (GTDB taxonomy): Bacteria > Chloroflexota > Dehalococcoidia > Lucifugimonadales > UBA1123 > VXRN01. The sequence continues at coordinate 1,606,266 of OZ220693.1, read as the reverse complement.
CACTCGGTCTTCGGGGGGCCGCGAAGCGACTACGCTGAGAACGGCGTCGACGCAGGAGGATTTGCCGGGATCCATGCGAGGAGCGCGTTAGGAGGGTTCGACGGAAGGTTCTCCATCGAGCCGGAGATTATCGTGGCGGTCCCCGCTGCTTTGACGCGTGAGATTATCACGAACAGGGGCTGGGTGTTTCCGTTGCCGCCCGTGATGCTCGAAAAGGTGAGGGCCGCAAGGGGCTAGGCGGAAGCTGGGGGACGGGCTAGATGCCGCCGAAGCCTCCCCACTCCCAGGGATGGAAGCCGCTGCCGCCGCAGAACGGGCAGACGCCGCCGGCGCCGGTCCCCCGGATCATGTACACGAAGGCGAAGACGGCTAGTCCGCCCGCAATCTTGCTGGCCGAAAACTTCTTCAGAAGCTCGTACGCCCTCTTCATGCCATCCTCCTGAGGTGACTACCCTGTATTGAACAGTAGCCAAGGCACTCCCCACTGTCAAGGGGATAAAGATCTTCGCATATCCCCCTCTCCCTCAGAGCCTGCCCCGGACTTAATCCGGGGGAGAGGGTTGGGGTGAGGGTGAAAACACTGCCTACCAAACCGACACAGGCTCCAGCCCGGTGCCGACTACAGTCTAGTACGTGCGACATCTCGCGATTAGATGCCCCTCATCCTCAGAAAGAGGGCTGATTATCTTGTGATCTCTGCCCACCACTCAAAGAGAGGGTCCCTTCTGCTGGGGATATAGCTGGCCCCCGAACGCATTGCGATCATGGCCATGCGCAGGTTGATGTCTGTAACTTGTCCATCGTCGGCCCACAGTCTCAGCAGTTCCAGAGTTGAAACCAATTGCACTGACGGAATGCGTTCTCCAAATACTCGACGGGCCTTGCGATCATCAGTTGCGACAGAGCAGCCGCGATGGAAGGCGAGCGCGCCGGTCACAGCCTCGCCATCGTCAACCAGGGTAGCCAGTTCGACGAATGTGGCCTGTTCCGCTAAGTCTTTAAGATCGATGACGTGGATCAAACCCTCAGCAATCAGAGGAGATACGTCTACGGGCACTGGCTCGTCATGTCCACTTTGGGCGTTGGGTACCCATGTGTAGATAGCTTCGTGTTCGAGCACATACTGGGCTACCTGGAACCGTGTATCGGTTGCAGCGGCGATCTCTCGGAGACTCCCGGTTGCATACAGGTTGAGGAGACAACTGGCATCCAATAGGAGACACTCAGCGGAGTTCGTCACGGCTGCCTGTTTACCCTGAGATCACTGCCCAAGTAGGCTGCCGGCGAGGTCTATGGACAGCGATTGAAGGTCTCCTTCATCGCGAAGGTGTGGCGTGTGGGTCAGCCTCTGTACAGTCCGTCTGGCCGATACTCGGTCAGTCCTCAGAAGCCGAGCAAGCTCTCCCTCAGTGAGCTGGCCCTCCTCATAAGAACGGATAGCTAGGAATTGGTAGCGTAACGGGAGTAACTGATCGCTGTCGCTGCGGGGCGACAGTCCCAACTGTTCCTGGGCCTCTCGTACCCTGAATCCTCTGTCCTTGAGCCTGTCCCATGTCCCTCCCGGAAGGAGTCTCAACTCCTCCAGGCGTAGGGTAACCGCCTCGATCGATACGAAGTAGTAGTGGGCGATTCGGCATACGTCCGCCACGGTCATCTCACCAGCCGCTGCGCGAGAAATCTCATTGAATCTGCGTCTCAGACCCGCCGCTGGCATGAGGAAGCAGCCAGCGAAAGAGTCCGCGAATCTCTCCTTTGCCGGAACACGCCTGTACGCACCCAGTATCGAAATCTCCGATTGGAAGCGGCTAGTCAGGAAGTGCCCATATTCGTGGGCCATCGACCACCGGCGTCGTTCCTCCGGGTGTTGAGCGTTTACTGCGATGCAGCCCCCAAGCTCCTGGCTGTAGGAGAAGATTCCAGCGACTCGCGACGGCAGCTTCATGGAGAAGACGCGCGTGGCGACGTCGTTCTCAAGCACTTCTCTTAGGTTCAGGACCGGTCCGTCTCCAAGGCCTAATCTGTTGCGTTCTGCCGACGCCACGTCTTCTGCCGCATCTTCAGGTGAGGCGACGTTAATCGGATACTCTGAGATGTAGTTCTGATGGAGAGCCGACCTATTCAGGTTCTCAAGGTACAGATAATCTTCACACAGTCTCTGGAACTCCTGGACAGCCTGAGCCATATCCTCTTGAGCCTGATGCGACCCAACTGCGCCTATGGCAGTGCGAAACTGAACGGCAAAGTCCGACATCGGTTCTCTGGAGCCGACTAGATCACTCACCGACCTGCCGAAGAGACCAGCCATACTTATTATCTCGTCAGGACGGACCCGGCGCTCACCCTTCTCCAGGGCCGTAACCGTCGTTCGCGCCAGGGAAAGCGCTTCCGCAACATCCTGCTGGGTGAGCCCCCTCGCCTTACGCGCTTCCTGGATTCGGCGACCTAGCGTTCTGGGGTCTATTCCGGTGACTTCATACTCTTGCATGCGATCCTCTAAGCCGATCCAGGATCTTTCGATCAATCGCCCGATGCCGTTCGCCCTGAGCTTGTCGAAGGGCTGCCCGTTCATGGTTCGACAGGCTCACCACGAACGTATTTAGCTAGATTCGTAGATAACGAGAAGCTCCTGAAGCCGATCTTGTGAAGGGAATTGAGAACGACTTCCCATCGTGCTCATGCTCTGACATTGTCAAAAGGTAAGTGTATTATATCGCATGACTGTCAGACCACTTCGGAATTGCAGCCACTCTGTCCATCTAGCTTTGCTGAGTTAACTGCTGGTATCAGGGGATGACCACCATGCCACACCACTACCTCGGAATAGACATCGGCACCACCGCGGTCAAGGCGCTTGTCGTGGATGATCATGGAACCGTCGTCGGCGAGACTGAATCGCCCCTCGAGGTATCGGTCCCAGGACCGGGCTGGGCAGAACAGTACCCTTCCGACTGGTGGCAGGGCACTATCAACGCTGTCAGGGCCGCGTGCGATCAGGCAGGCGTTCGTGAAGTCGACTCGATCGGACTCTCAGGGCAGATGCACAGTTCCACGCTGCTCGACGAGTCGGACCGCGTGCTTAGGCCCGCGATACTCTGGAACGATGTCCGCACCACAGCACAGTGTCGCTCCATAACCGACACGGTCGGCACGGACGGCCTGCGACGACTTGTGGGCAATCCCGCCCTCGAGGGCTTCACGGCTCCAAAGCTCCTATGGGTGCGCGATGAGGAGCCCCAGACATTCGACCAGACCCGGACAGTCCTTCTCCCCAAGGACTACGTGCGACTGCTCATGACCGGCGAAAAGGCGACTGAGCCTTCCGACGCCGCCGGAACCCTGCTGTTCGACGTACAACGGAGATGCTGGTCTGACGAGATGGTGACCGCGCTCCAGCTCGACCCCTCAATTCTCGCGCCAGTGCGAGGCTCCGCCAGCGTCACTGGAGGACTCACCACGTCTGCAGCGGAGGCACTGGGTCTGAAGCCGGGCACACCTGTAGTCGGCGGAGGCGCGGACAACGCCGCAGCCGCGGTCGGCTCGGGCGTAGTAGGGGAGGGCGCATTGCAGACCTCCATCGGCACCTCCGGCGCGGTGGTTGCGCCGATTGAACAGGCCAGTGTCGACCCGGGAATGCGCATACACTCGTTCAACCACGCTGTCGACGACACCTGGTACCTGATGGGAGTCGTCCTGTCCGCGGGCGCGGCCTTCGACTGGTTCAGACGCGCACTGTCCGGACCCAACATGACGCCGTCCACCTACGATGAGCTGACGACCGAGGCCGACAGCGTCCCACCGGGAGCGGACGGCCTGACGTTCCTCCCATATCTGACCGGAGAACGCACGCCTCACGCCGACTCGAATGCCCGCGGCGCCTTCGTCGGGATGCACACTGGACATCACCGGGGACACCTCGTGCGCGCCGTAATGGAGGGAGTGGTCTTCGCTCTGCGAGACTCGCTCGAGTTGATGAGGGACCTCGGGGTCGATGCAACCGAGGCCGTGGCAGTCGGAGGAGGCGCGCGCAGCGCATTCTGGCGTCAGATGCAGGCCGACGTTCTCGGCGTGCCCGTGGTCACGGTCGGCCCGTCAGGCGGCGCCCCCTACGGAGCCGCCGTGCTCGCCGCAGTAGGCTCCGGCACGTTCCCGTCGGTCAAAGAAGCGTGCCAAGCATGGATCAGACCGCTCGACCGCATCGAACCAGACCCGGAGACCACCACCGCGTACTCCGAGGCCTACGTCCGCTACCGAAGTCTCTACCCACACCTCAAATCCCACTTCGCCGAACAGGCGCAAGACTCGCTGCCCTAGTGTATAGATCACTCAGTTCTGATGGTCACATTCGTTCGTCCTGAGCTTGTCGAAGGAAGCCTGTCGAATGGTGGTATGCAGACCATCACTAGATTGTGGCGCTCGCCTAGAGAGTCCCAACGCAGCGTATGAGGGCGACTCGCACTTACACCAGTTGAGCCCACTCTTCAGGAAGTCGCGGGACGGGCCAGTGCTGGTCTGCACGCCAATTCTCCCAGCCATCACTGAAAGGAACTCCGCAACGCTCAATCGTCGCGATCATCCGATCGGCTTCAGCCCGAATCGACGACTCGTGCTCCAGGGTAAAGAAACCCCGTGCGATCAGCTCCTCGTACTCGTCCTCATCCTTCCACGACCACGTCATGTCGGGACGGACAATGATGTCGAGAGCGTAGTCATGGACCTGTACTCCACGACGCAGCCGACGAATCGGGGCCTGTAAGTTGACGTACCAGTTCTCGAACCGCCACTCGGAGTCCCAGAACAGCCACACCGAATGCCACGAATTCGGAGGTGTCAGCGTCAGGACATGGTTATTCGGCGACGTCCGCTTCCTGAACTCTTCCACGTCATCCGAGTCCAGCATCTGCATGTATATGTCGATACGTTCGGACACTTCGAGGGAGTAGCGATTCTCGATGACGCGAGATGCTGTCGGGGTCTTCGGGTGAGAGTAAAGCGCCAAGTGGGTTGAGCTATCCTCCGCGACCGTGACAGGCCGTGCGAGAACAATCCGCTCCCCCCACATCTCGTACTGGACTATCTGCGTGCCCACACTCCAGTAATCGGGTTGGGTCATGTGGTTCTATGTCTATTTCACTTACGAGCGACGGCGACAAGCCTGCGGGCGTTCAGACCGTACTCGCTGCCGTCGTAGCCGCCAAACAGCGCTACTTCGCTGAATCCCGCCTCGAACAACCGGCCCTTTAACTCCTGGCCGGAGTAAACCGTAACCTCGAACTCGAACGTGGTAGCCGTGTTGCCCTCTATGACGATCCATTCGTTCCTGATTCGGGACCAGTCGTTTATCACTTGCCGACGTTCCACAAGTACCTGGCCATCTGGTAACTTCTGTGACCCGGTTGGCGCGAAGACACTTGCCAGGCACTCCTTTCCGGCCATTTCCATGACCAGCGCGCCACCTTCTCGGAGACTCTGATACACGTTGCGCAGGACCCTAATGTCGTCCCGGCTGTCCTCGAAGTACCCGAACGAAGTGAATAGGTTGATAGCTAGATCGAAGGCCTCAGGGCGCTCGAAACTCCGCATGTCCTCCTGCACCCATTCGATGGTGATACTCTCCTTTCTGGCCAGTTCCTTTGCCTGTCGCAGCAGAAACGGCGTAAGGTCTACGCCGGTCACATTGAATCCTCTCTTAGCAAGTACGGTCGCATGACGGCCCGGACCGCACGCCAGGTCCAGAACGTCACCACTCTCGATGGCCGTGAGATCGAGAACGCTGCTTATCTCCTGTTCGGCGTCATTGAACTTTCGCTCGGAGAAAAGGAACGTGTACATCTTCTCCCAGAATGTCTCGTCCACGAACTGCTCCCGCATTGTTACTCTCCCGACTCCAATTGGACCAAATGCGCCCTCTTATGCGCCCGTTTCCCCACTAACCAAAAGAGCCTCCCGTTTCGGGGAGGCTCTCAAAGGATTCTGGTGGATCGAGTAGCTAGGTCCTCCCCAAAAGTGGGCAGATGTACATCCCTACGACGATCCCAATAAGATCGTTGTTCACGATTGACCGCAAGGCCTGACTCACCTCAGTTACTCACTGCCATCTTATCACAGTGTAGTCACGCGCCAGTTGAGAGTACTCCTTACACCAACGTAGCCCTCATCACCGTCACGGCTTGACCCGCGATGCGAACGCGGTCGCCGTCCACACTGACACGCAACTCGCCTCCGCGTGCCGACACCTGTCGCGCCGCAAACTCCGACTTGCCAAGTCGCTCCTGCCAGTACGGACCAAGCGCGCAGTGGGCAGAGCCGGTCACAGGGTCTTCGTCGACCCCCGTGCCGGGCGCGAAGAAGCGTGACACGAAGTCGCGCTCTGGGCTGTCGGATCGGCTGGTTACCATGACTCCCCGCGTATCCACCCGCCCAAGCGTGCTGAAGTCCGGTGCGAGGGCACGTACCTCTGCCTCGTTGGTCAGCTCCACCAGGTAGTCGAAGATGCTCTTACCCACGAATACAGGCGACACACCGAGTCCATCAAGAAGCTCGGAAGGAGGGTCGCAGGCGGCAACAGGAGTCGCTGGAAAGTCCAGTTCGATCCAATCACCGTCTCGCGTCGCCGACAGCAACCCGCTCTTGGTGTGAAACCGGATGGTCTCTCCGGGATCCGCATCGCCCGTCTCCCACAGCACGTGCGCGCTGGCGAGTGTGGCATGACCGCACAGGTCCACTTCCACCAATGGCGTGAACCAGCGTAGCTGGTAGCCGTCATCGCCACCTACCAGGAACGCCGTTTCCGACAGGTTCATCTCGCGGGCGACGTCCTGCATCCAGCGCTCGGACGCCGACTCAGGCAGCACGCACACGACGGCGGGATTGCCGGCGAAGGGCGTCGTTGTAAAGGCATCGACCTGGTAGATTTGCTGGCTCAATTCACGTCTCCTCGGAATGGTCGTCAACTCTGAAATCGGTTCGCTAACTATAGACGAGAATATCTCGGTCAGCCTTTACATCATCCGAAACGATCTGCGAGTGTAATTCTACAGGAGGACTGCCTTGGCCCAATCGAGCACGAAATCAAACATCATCCCCGGTGTGCGCTACCGAGACGCCCACGCCGCCATCGAATGGCTCTGCGATGTTCTCGGATTCGAGAGCCACCTCGTCGTTCCTGACGGCGCAGGCGGAGTCGCCCACGCCCAGCTTACGCTTGGTAGCGGCATGATCATGCTCGGTTCGGAGCGAGACGACGGCGGCTCAGTCATCGCATCCACGCCGACCGGAGACCTCACCCAGAGCGCCTACATCGTCGTCGAAGACATCGAAGCCTCGTACGAGCGTGTCAAGGCATCCGGAGCCAACATCGTCATGGCTCTCGAGGAGCAGTCATACGGCGGAAGCCTCTTCGCAGTCCGCGACCCCGAGGGTCAGCTCTGGAGCGTCGGCTCCTACGACCCGTGGCAGGAGTATGGGGGCGACTGACTTGCCGGTTCTCACTTCGCCTTCGCGTCAGGAAGGCCCGGCAGACTCCCCTGTGTAGAACGCGGTCGTACTGCGCACTGCCGCGCTCGCAGCATCGGGGTCTGTCCCGGCTGCGACAGCCGCCTCGCCCCACGCCTCGCTGCTGCCTGAGATGAACGCCTTGCCTTCCAGAGAGGTGACGAACTCCATCTCGTCGGGCTTTGGTTCATTCGGGAACTCAAGAATGATAGCCTTTGACTTTTGACCCTCAAGGACGAGCAGAGACTCTTGTCAGACTGCTATGCGAAGGATGGAATACATGTGGCGGTACGTAACGTATGCTTCTCTCAGCTGTGAGAGGATACCGTCATCGTCGGGCAGCAGGTGATCGAACGCAATGAACTCCGTGTAGTAGACGTCTAGCCGGTCCTCGGTCGCCTCCAAAAGACGGCGGGACTCTGCGGCTGGTATGTACTCATCGTATCGGTCGTGCATGACCAGCAGTCGAGCTCTGAGGCCCTGGACGTGAGTGGACGGTGAGATCATGGCGAGATCTTCGTGAAGGGAAGGGGGCAGCATCTCGTAGAGCGCCTCGGCCTCATGCGGCTGTACTCCATCCAGCAGACGTGCCACGATCTTCCCCTGCGAGGAAAGCCTGTCTGGCTCAATCGTACTGGAAGGCTGGTCGTCCAGGTAGTGGCGCGTCAACATCTGCACATCCGATGGATCGTCCAGGTTCTCGATCAGCTCGGTTGCCAGGAATTGCAGTGTGCGTGTGTCAGGCTGCCACGGAGTGGTCTCTCCATCGTATACAACCGTTCGGGATACGGCCTGCTGTAGCAGTGCCCCGGCATCGTAGAACGGGCCAAAGGCGTTGACGAAGTCCACGCGGTCGCGGATCTTGGGATCGGCTGCTGCGACCAGCGCCAGGGAGGCCCCGACGCAGAAACCGCCGATGCCAACTCGCTCCGGGTCAACGTATTCGAGTCCCTCCAGGTACACGAACGCCTCGACAAGTGCTGCCACCTCCGACGGATCCATATTCGACTCGAGTCCCATCGCTGGGGACCAGTGCAGCATCGTCACGTAGCCCGCCCGGGCCATGGCGTCGCCGAGCATGACGACGGCCGGATTATCCAGTCCCTCAGTGGTGGCGCCCACGGACAGGAGCACCGCGGCCCGGGTTCCATCTCCCGACGGGCGGTACACCTCAGCAACGTGGGCGCCACCCAAGCCGTGTTCCACCTGGTGACGGAGAGGCTCTCCGGTGACCCAGGACTGGGGTTTGATCGGTAGATCCAGCACCTGCATGACGAACAGCACGGTATTAAACCCGGTGCGCCCCTGCGGGGTGACCAAGATGAACAGTATCAGCAGCGCTAGAGTCACCACCGAACAGCGGAGTATCCAGAGTCCCACTCTGCGCAGTGAGCGTTTCATGAGAGCGTTAACCTGAAGTGCGGTCCTCGGTCGGGGATACGCGATGTCCATGGTGGGGCCGCTCGTCGATTCGCAACAAACAGGTATCTGTCTGCCACGGTGAGCGCGTCCACAGAGTCGCGTGGTTCGGCATCAGGCCCCAACAGTCCTGCGCCGTCGGAACCTACTACGCCGAACCCAACCGGACGGAGAACGAATGCGACCGCCGCGTAGCCTGAGTATTCCAGGGACTGACAGGAGGCCGGCCCAATGGTGCAAGTCGAGACGAGAGCGCCTTCTGGTCCGCTGTAGGATGGTGCCATTTCCCGTCGCCACAGCCGCGGCCGATGCAGCCAGGGATGAGTCTCCACCATCCAACCGGTAGATCGTGACGATCAGCTTGCCCGCAATAACGATGACCATGTACGCGAATGTGGCCAATAAGATCCAGATAACGGCCATCATGGAGCGCTTTCCGTGCTCACTGGCGGAGTACCCGAGGGTGTCGAAATCCAGGTCCTGCGGGTAGAATAGGCCTTGGCCCTCTGGGTACTGGATCGGCTGCATCCATGCCAACAGAATCGTGGCAAGGCCAATGACTGACAGGACTATCACGACCGCCACCGTGGTGCAGAGCAGGAACTTCCGGTCCCACTCACCTATGCTGACTTCCCTGTCGCGAAGTACCACCAGAGTGATGAACGCACCCGCCAGCGGGACCAGCAGCACCAGACCTAGTATCCATATGCCGACATTGGCAAACGCCAGGATAAAGGCGTAAACGAAGGCGATCGGTGGAAGCACAATCCAGGCGGCCCGGCTGTATACGCTCCTCCTTGCTGAGGGATCGGAGTACTGCCATCTTCGGAGAAGAACGAACATCAGCCCTGCTACAGTGGCCACGAGCAGGTTCATGATCAGGCTCAGTGTGAAGGGTATCGAGGTGCCCGCAAGGCCGCCGAGGTTGTACAGTCCGTATATGTCCATCCGGGTCAGCGGCGCATTCAACACGTGTATGCTCAGCAGGAAGAACACCGTAACGAAGAGCAGGTCCGCCAGGTCGTCCGACCGTCGCAATCGCCAGAATCCCAGTGCAAGCAGTGCGGACAGCGCGACTACCGCATACAGGGCCAGTGTGACTGATGAGTTCCAGCCAAGTGTCGCTATAAAGTATCCGGCAAGAGAGATGCACAAACTGGGCAACACAAACCGGGACAAGGCATAACGCAACGCATGGCGGCCGCGAAAGGCATCGGGAGCCGCTTCGTCCTCCTCTAGTGCCGAGCGTTCAGCCACATTTGCCAACACTGGCTCTTCGTCAGCGTCGGCCTGCTCATAATGCTCATAGGCGGTCTCCGGCGTCGCAAAGTCCGTATCCAGGCCGGCCAGGCGCAACAGACCGTCGATCTCGGCGGGGGCCAGGTCCAGTGCCTGTCCGAACACCACCAGCCTCTCCCTGGTGGGACGCCTGGCGCCGGACTCCCACCTGGCGACCGTCGAGTGGTCGTGTCTGTCCAGGTACTCTGGATCCACCTGGCCCATGAGGTCCAGCAGACCGCTCTGTGAGAGCCTCCTGTTTGTGCCCTCTCGGGTGTAAGCATGGCGGTAGGCACGCATGAGCATGCCCACCTGTTTGTATCTCAGCCGTCGCGTTTCAGAGTCCTTGGCCATGCCTTTCACTCATTCATAAGGTTAATTGTGAACTTTCGCGTCTACACAGACATTTCGCTGGATGACGACCATTCTAGCATGGGTAGTGGAAGAACGTCGGAGCTATCTGCCCGGTTGGTTACCATGATGCCTCGCGTGTCCACCCGCCCAAGCGTGCTGAAGTCCGGTGCGAGGGCGCGGACATCTGCCTCGGTGGTCAGCTCCACCAGGTAGTCGAAGATGCTCTTGCCGACGTGCGATGTCCCTCCGATGAGAATTACGCTTGGTTTCGGATCAGTCTTCACGAATTTGGCCCCTGGGGGGACGACGCATTAGAACATTCCGATGCACTCGCGCTAGGAAGCTAGGCAGACTCCCCCGTGTAGAACGCGGTCGTGCTGCGCACTGCCGCGCTCGCAGCGTCTGGGTCTGTCCCGGCTGCGACAGCCGCCTCGCCCCACGCCTCGCTGCTGCCTGTGATGAACGCCTTGCCTTCCGGAGAGGTGACGAACTCCATCTCGTCGGGCTTTGGTTCATTCGGGAACTCAAGATGGAGGGCCAGACCGGCCAGAGCCGACTCCCATCCGACACCGACCGCGCCCGGGCCGTACTCGTCCCAGTGTGGCGACAGGTGTGCCGTATGCGTTACCGATAGCCGCAAGCATCCCGCTCCTTCGTCCACGACGCGTATATCCACCCAGCTAAGGTCACCGGCGAACTCCCACGTTACCGAGTAGTGCGACAGCCGCACGCACTCCGTGATTTCGCCTCCCGCGTTGGCCTCCAGCTGGTAGCGACCGCCGAGTTCGAGGTCGCCACTAATCGGCATGGCCCAGCGCGGGATACGATCACCGCTGGTAACGGCGTCCCACAGGTCCTCGACGGTCGTAGTGAGTCTTCGTGAGATAGTGACGGCGCTGGCGGGCTTTCCGTCGCGCTCAATCAGCGATACGGAACGCTCAGAGGCGCCAAGGTGACTTTCGAAGTCGAAGTTCATAGCTACTCCATAATTCTTCTGTGACATCGCAAAAGTTGTGCGACTAACGGACAATGTCTACCGAGCAAGGGATTACAATGGTACTTGTGCTACTGCTTGGGTATTGCACAGCATACAGGTAGTAGACACTGGCATTTTGGATGGGAGGGGTTGTTCAATGCGTTCACTAACCATTATATCCGTTGCCCTGCTCACGGCGATATTCGCCGTAGCCTGCACACAGGCTGACGATGGTACCGGAGAGTCGAGACTCGCGCTGGTAGAAGACCGCGGCAAGGTGGTCTGCGCGACCCTGGACGACACTCCTGGATTCGGCTTCCTGGATGAGAACGGCAACCACCTCGGATTCGACATCGACCTCTGCCGCGCCGTGGCGGCTGCCGTGCTGGGCGATGCCAACGCCGTCGAGCTTCGCACCATCGACGCAGCGGAGCGCGGCCCCGTCATGCAGGCCGGCGAGGTCGACCTGCTCGTGTTTGTGACCACGTGGACCAGCTCGCGGGACGCCGCTTGGGGCGACTTCGTCCCGACGATGTTCTACGACGGCCAGGGCTTCCTGGTGCCAACACGCCTGGGAGTGTCGAGCGCAAGCGAACTTGGTGGAGCCTCGGTGTGCACGGTGTCAGGTACCACCAGCGAGCTGAACATGGAGGACTACTTCCGACAGAACCAGATGGAGTACTCTCCGGTCATCTTCGAGAACTTCGACCTCGGACTCGATGCCTACACCAACGCGACCTGTGACGTCCTCACGACCGACCGCTCCACGCTGGCGGCTCTCAGGACCAGTCTGCCCGATCCCAGTGAGCACGTGATTCTGCCTGAGATCATCTCTGAGGAGCCGCTCACTCCTCTCGTCCCGCACGGCGACAGCCAGTGGTTCGACATCGTGAAGACCGTAATGGCCATCCTGATCCAGGGCGAGGCGCTGGGCGTCAACTCCGGCAACGTCGCCGAGCTCGCCTCTGGCAACAACGTGAAGGTAAAGCGCCTGCTCGGCGCCGAGGGAGCTTGGGGGCAGTCCGACCTGGGACTGGAGACCACCGTAGCCCAGACCGTCATATCCCAGGTCGGCAACTACGGCGAGATCTACGAACGCCACCTCGGCTCTGCCGGAATCGGCCTCCCAAGAGAGGGCGGCAGAAACGCCCTCTGGTCAGGAGCCCCCTGCACCGACTGCCCCAAAGGCGGCCAGATCTACGCCCCACCCCTGAGATGATGGACACACGTCAGGCCTGTAGGGGCGGTTCGCGAACCGCCCCTACACCGCCCCCGTGCAGTCCCTGTATCGGGCCCTCACCCCTGTACCCAGAATAGGTTAAACTTCCCGAAAGATCACAAAGGAGGACCACCATGACCGAAAAGCTGGTACAGGGAGACCGCTTCCCCAAGATCAAACTCGACCTCATAGACGGCTCGACCATGACGCTGCCCAGTGAGGTCCCCAGCCGCTACCTCGCGCTGCTGTTCTACAGGGGCGAGTGGTGACCGTACTGCAGGCGGCAGTTGGCCACCTACCAGAGAAGCCTCGAAGAACTCGACGAGATGGGATTGACCGTAATCGGCGCGACCGTCGAGGACCGCGATACAGCCGCGAAAATGGCTGAGGAAGAGGGGCTCACCTTCCCGATTGCCTACGGTGTCACTGAAGAGACCGTGGCCGCCCTCGCCCCGTGGTGGACCGAGGACAAGACCCACGGACGCTACCTCCAGCCCATGGAGTTCCTCGTAAGCCGCGGAGTCGTCTTCGGCTCCATGTACGCCTCAGGCCCAATCGGCCGCATGGGCGTCCGCCAGGCCATGGCGTTCATCAAACACCGGGAGAGCAGACAGCGCCAGGCCTCTGCCGCTGGGGATTCCTGAACGCCAGCCAGGAGTTAAGAGCGCTTAAACGCGGTTAGACACATCGCCATCCGCGTCCTTACCATGCTGGGAGATAACTTCTCAGCATGGAGGCGCTTCAAGTGGCAGAGCAGACCTGGTTCAGGGGCAACCTTCACACTCACACGACTGAGTCCGACGGCGACGCCGAGCCGGAGTTCGTGGCCGCATGGTATAAGGACCACGGCTACGACTTTCTCGTACTCTCGGAACACAACCACCTCATCCTCCTAGACTACGGCGACGGGCACAGCGGTGCTGATGTGCCTCTGATGATTCCGGGCGAAGAGGTCACGATTCCGACAGACCACAGCGACGTCATCCCTGTGCACGTCGGCGCAATCGGAATCGACCGCCTCGTCGAACCCATCTACGGCGACGACGTGGCCGAGACTCTCCAGGCGAACATAGACGCAGTCCGCGATGCGGGCGGCATCTCCTGCATCAACCATCCAAGCTGGAAGTGGGCGTTTGACCACGAGCCGATCCTGAAGACGCGCGGCGCCAGCCTCATGGAGGTCTTCAACGCCGCCAACGACTGCAACAACTTTCCCATTCCAGTGCCCGGCTTTCTCAGCCCAACTGAAATCTGGGACAACGTCCTGAGCGCGGGAATGCCGATCTTCGGAGTCGCGTCGGACGACTCCCACCACTACCACGACTTCGCTCCCGACAAGGACAATCCCGGACGCGGCTGGGTGATGGTCGAATCCGAAGCTCTCGAGACCGACGCACTCGTCGAGGCGATGGCAGCCGGCAGGTTCTACTCGTCCACAGGCGTATTCCTTGCCGAGCTGAAGTCGTCACCCGCCGAAGTCTCCCTGAAGATCCGGCAAAGACCCTACTCCCTCTACCTGACGAAATTCATCGGCAGAGACGGCACTGTCTACGATGAGCAGGTCGGCGCCGAAGTCACCTATCACCCCACCGGTGACGAGGGCTACGTCCGCGCCCACGTCACCTCCTCCAACGGCCACCAGGCCTGGACCCAGCCCGTATTCCTGACCTAGCGGACCTCTGCAAAAGACATTCAACCAACTCCCTCTCCCTCAGGGAGAGGGTTGGGGTGAGGGTGAATATGCCGCCCCCCCAGCAGTCATGGATAAACCACACCTAACCTTTCCATAGACAGACCGTTACCTTATTTGTGCATCAAGAGCTAACTGGACACAAGGAATCGGAATGACCGCACTCTCGAAAGTCTTGGAAAGCCTCACGTCGTGGAAGTTATGGGTCGGCGTGGTCATTCTGGTCGCGGTAGCCGCAGGCGGCTACTATGGCTACGGCATCTGGGCGGATTCCAGCGCCGAGGAAGAAGAGGGGCAGACACAGCTCGTCCCGGTCACACGCGGCGATCTCGTCAACGATGTCAGCGTGACCGGAACGCTCACGTACACCACTCGCGAGACACTCACGTTCGGCCAGCAGGGGACCGTTTCGGAAGTCATCGTATCCGAAGGCGACACCGTTTCTGCCGGTGACCCGCTCGCAGTCCTGGACGCCGAGACCATTGCGAACCTTGAGAAGGCCATCGCCCAGGCCCGAGTCGACGTGCGCGCCGCTGACGACGCCCTAGAAGACGCCAGGAATCCGTACACGGCTGTACAGATCGCCCAGGCCGCGTCTGACGTGGCGGACGCACGCCTGGCGCTGCAGAATGCCCAGGAGGAGCTTGCCGATCTCGGAATCGCTGCCGCCGACCAACTGGCGCAGGCCAGGTTGGACATCCTGAATGCACAGGCCGATCTCGAGACTGCAATTGAGAACAAGGCCACCCTCGCCGTTCCGACAAACGAAGATGTCGTGAGGGCTCAGGCCGACATCACGGCGGCTCGCGTGGCATTGCAGGACGCGAAAGACGCCCTCGACACTCTTCTCAACCCCGACAGCGAGGAGATCGACGACCACATCGCTGAACTTCAGGCGGACATCGAGTCAGCCGAGGAGACCGTGGTCACCGAAAGGCTCGACCTCG
Organism: Dehalococcoidia bacterium; assembly: GCA_965116415.1. Lineage (GTDB taxonomy): Bacteria > Chloroflexota > Dehalococcoidia > Lucifugimonadales > UBA1123 > VXRN01. The sequence goes on along the minus strand of OZ220693.1, from coordinate 1,590,892 downwards.
AGGCTGCTGAGCGCAACGCCGAGGACAGGACTCAACCGGTCGCAGAAGACCTCGACACTGCCCAGGCCGACTACAACGACCTCTTCGAGAAGTGGCTCGGCATGAACGTAACTCCGATGGCCGGAGAATCACCCGGAACGATCTTTGCCGCGAACGGCATCGACTTGCAGGACGTCTTCGAGGGGCCTCGCACTGAGGAAATACAGCAGCAGTTCTTCAGGGGCGAACTGCGCGACGATCCAGAAACTCCTTGGGACGAGCTTATCGTCATGTCCTGGGTGGTGCTCTACCTCGGAGAGATAGTCGTCGATTGTGAGTCCGAAGATGCCGGCCCCAATCGCTACTGCGTAACCGCTGAGTTCGACAATGCCTACGAGGCCGTAACGGAGCTGACCGACAACCTCGAGACTGTGCAGGCTGAGGAGGCAGAGAAGATCTGGGACGCAACCGTCGCCCTCAGCAACGCCGAAGACACCCTCGAGCTTCGCCAACAGGACCTCGACGACTACCTCGCCGAGATCGAAGAGGAGATGGACCCGCTGGAGATCGAGTCGGCACAGGCAGCTATTGTGACCGCCGAAGCGGACCTGCTCGATGCCCAGACCGCACTGGCTGACCTCACGCAGCCCGCAGAGCTGGACATTGGCCTCGCCGACCGCGAGATCGAGCTCGCCGAGGCGAGACTCGCAGATGCCGAGGAAGCCCTCGCATCCCTGTTAGAAGACCCCGACCCGGTCGACCTGCTCGTGAAGCAGGCTGCGGTGAACCTTGCGATGGAGTCACTGGCAGACGCCGAGGCAACGCTGGCTGAGTACAACACCGTAGACCAACTGGATATCGAACTCAGAGGAGCCGAGGTCGTGGCGGCTCAGGCGACTCTTGAGACCGCCATCGCCGATCTCGAAAGCGCCACGCTTCGCGCGCCGTTCAACGGCATTGTCGTTGCTGTAGACATCGAGTCCGGCGAGCAGGTCAACGCCAACACGCAGGCTATCGAGATAGCCGACCCGACCGTCGTCGAGGTCAGCGGCTCGGTCGACGAGATCGACGTCCTGTTCCTGCAGGTGGGAGCGCGTGCCGCAGTCAGCCTGGAGGCACTCGGAACGCAGACACTGCCCGGCACCGTATCGTCCATCGCCAGCGTCGGCGCCTCTCAGCAGGGCGTAGTGACCTACCCGGTGACAATCCTGGTGGAGTCCGCCCCTGGCAACCAGCTTCCCGAGGGCCTGAGCGCCACGGCCCAGGTGGTCATACGCGAACAGACCGACTCGCTGCTGATACCGCTCCAGGCGCTCTACGGCTCTGTGCAGTCCCCGATCGTGAGAGTGGTAAACGGCGACAGCATCGTAGACAGGCAGGTTGCGCTCGGCATAAGCGACGACTTCTGGGTCGTGGTCGAGGACGGCCTCGCCGAGGGCGAGTTCGTCAGCATGGAGGTGGTCGGCAGCAGCACCAGCCAGTTCGGAGGGATCGGAGCGACGTTCCGAGCCGTCGGAGGATTCGGCGGTCGAGGCGGCGGACCGCCGAGAAACTGATCGGCCAGCCCTAATCTGCCAATGTCACCACTACAGACCATAAGGACAGCCATCGCCTCACTAGAGGCCAACAAGCTCCGCGCCGGCCTCGCGCTGCTGGGTATCGTCATAGGTGTGACCGCCGTGATCACGCTCATGTCGATCGGTCGCGGCGCAACCCAGCAGATCACGGGGATCATCCAGGGTCTGGGCACCAACCTCCTGTTCGTACAGCCTGAGGGGGACGATGCGCAGCTTACGCTCGGCGACGCCAACGCTCTGGTCGACCCAGTCTACGCCCCGACCATACTTGCCGCCGCACCTGAAATCCGCAGCTTTGCGACCCTCGCCGCAGGCCGCGAGAACACCACGGCCCAGGTGGTCGGCGTGACCCCCGAGTACCTCGGCGCACGGAGCCTGGACCTTGCCAGTGGCATGTTCATCAGGTTTGCCCACGTCGACAACCGCGACGAGGTCATCGTTCTGGGCGCCAACGTAGCAGAACAGCTCTTCCAGAACCGTGACCCGGTAGGCGACTACGTCCGAGTAAACGGACGTAGGTTCAGGGTGATAGGGCTGCTCGCTAGCCAGGGCGGAACCGGATTCGGAACGTTCGACACCCAGGTGTTGATACCCATCACCACAGCCTACTACCGGCTCAGTGGAGACCGCACCTCTGCCGGCGACGTCTCCGTAAGCCTCATCAACGTCCAGGTCAGGAGCGTCGACGATGTCGACCGCAGCATCGAGGAGGCCAGTGGTGTGCTCAGACTGCGCCACCGCATAACCGGCGAGGACGACTTCACAGTCATCAGCCAGCAGAGCACTATTGAGACCCTTGAAGAGACCACGAACACGCTCGTCGTCTTCCTCGGCGTGATCGCAGGCATCTCCCTGCTCGTGGGCGGTATCGGCATAATGAACATCATGCTCGTGTCTGTCACCGAGCGCACCCGCGAGATCGGCATCCGCAAGACGATGGGCGCGAAGCGCAGTGACATCCTCTTCCAGTTCGTGGCAGAGGCGACGGTCCTGAGCATCGGAGGCGGCCTCCTCGGAGCGGCCCTCGGCTTCGCAATGACCAACCTTGTAGACGGACGCTCACTGGGCAACCAGACCTTCACGACAAGCTTCAGCCTCGAGTTCGCCATCCTCGCACTGGCCGTATCCGCCGGAATCGGCCTGTTCTTCGGCATCTACCCAGCCGCCAGAGCCTCCGGCCTCCACCCAATAGACGCCCTGAGATACGAATGACGCAAGTCCAGCGAGTGCAAATCCTTCCAAAATCCCCTCTCCCTGAGGGAGAGGGCTAGGGTGAGGGTGAAAAGGTCATTCGTCCAAGCTACCGGGTACTTACCACACACCTCTGGGTTCCGGGCTCCGCCGGAACGACGATGTCATGCAAAGGTCTCCGAAAGCGGGAATCCACAGAAAGCGAGAATCAATTGAAGACAATGCTGGTCATCTTCACAGGGTTGGCCATCCTTCTCCTCCTAGCCGTCGCGTGCAGCTCCTCTGAACAGGAAGCCAGCCCCACCACCGCCCAGGTCGCCGATATGTCCCAGTTCCCAACCCCCACGCGCTCCCAGGCTGAGCCACAGCCCACCTCACCGCCAGTCGTCACCCAGGCACAGACAACCCAGGGTGCTGGCGCGGACAGCGAGCAGGCGCCGATGACCCAGGAAGAGATCCAGGAGCTAAGACAGCGACTTCAGAGCGGCCAACTGACCGAAGAGGAGGCCCGCCAGGCGTTCCAGAGGATCAGATCACAGTTCGGCGACGGCCCCGGCGGACCCGGAGGCAGCCAGGTAGCAGGCTCCATCGAGAGCATCGGAGAGAATACCATCACAGTTGCGACAGACCTCGCCTCAGTCTCAGTAAACGTCGGAGCGGACACCATCATCAGAATCACGTCGGCCCTCGAACCAACGGCCCTGACCGACGACACCCAGGTCATGGTAGTCAGCGAACGCCAGGATGGAAAGACCATCGCGAGGGCCATAACCATCATTCCCGAGGGTCAGACAGGCTTCCGAGGCGCCGGACTGGGAAGGCTTGGCGGCGGGCAGGGAGCTCCCGGTGGACGCGGCGGCCTCTTCGGCGCCGTCACAGGCGCAACCGACTCCGGATTCACTCTCGAAACCCAGCAGGGCTCACTCCCGATAACCATAGACGACGACTCCGTCATCCTCGAAACACGCGAGGGAGCCTTCACCGACCTTGAGGTCGGAATGCAGGTCAGAGCAGCAGGCCCCGCCGCCGAGAACGGCGCCATAGAAGCCCGCTCCGTGATCATCACCCCCGAAGAACTCGAAGACCCCCGCGACACAGCTACTGGCCTCTAACGCTCCACGCCGGTTGCGAAAGGCGTCTCCCATATCTGGCGGATGGGAATGGCGTAAAGCCCATCACCGAAGCTCACTGCGGTCTCGCCATCGTACAGAACAACTCCCGCAGTAAATCGATCTCCAACGACCTTCTTCAGCCTACGCAGCCCTCTGAAGTCCGAAGGTCTCACCGTAGCTCCAGCTTTCACCTCCACGCCGGCAACAGCATTCGGCCCCCGTTCGACTACGATGTCCACCTCGATCTGGTCCTTGTCCCGATAGTGGAAGAACGAGACGGGATTGGGATTCCAGCTAGCCTGCCGTCGCAGCTCCTGGTACACGAAGGTCTCAAGCATCTGGCCCAGCACTTCGCGGTTGGCAGCCAGCCCACGTTCGTCCAGTCCCAGCACAGCGCAGCCGAGTCCGGTGTCTCCAATGTGCAGTTTCGGTGTCTTCACCAGTCGGTTGAGTCTGTTGTTGTACCACGGTCTCAGTCGCTCGATCAGAAACACCCTCTCAAGAAGAGTCACGTAGTCCCCGATAGTCTGCCGCGACTGCTGGAACGGTGAAGAGAGGTCAGTGAGGTTGTATAGCCTCGCCGTCTGAGATGCAGTAGCATTGAGCAGGTCAGGCAGAACGTCCAGTCCCTTGATTCGTGCTAGATCCTGAACGTCTCGCTGAACGTGGGCCTTGGCGTAGTCTCGGTACCATGAGGCACGTCGGCGACCCGTTTGTCGGGCTATGGCTGGAGGAAACCCGCCAGCCACAATGCGCTCGTAAAGTTGTTTGCCGAGCCGCTCTGAGTGGCTTGTTCGGAATCTCCCACTGAACAGAGCATCGATAAACCCTGAGCGAGGATCAGAAGCGACAATCAGAGGCTCTGGCCTGGGGAAGCTCCCCTGTATTTCGTCCTGTCCAAGAGGGTGGAGACGTACGACTTCCATCCGGCCTGCTAGAGAGTCGGCCAGTTTCGGGATGAGCAATATGTTGGATGATCCGGTCAGCACGAACCGGCCCGGCATCCGGCGGCGGTCTACCTCCAGCTTCAGTGCAGTGAACAGTTCAGGAACTCGCTGGACCTCGTCCAGAATGACGCGCTCAGGCAGGTCATACACAAACCCCATGGGATCAGTCTGCGCCCCTGCCCTGAGGTTGTCATCGTCGAAGCTTACGTACTCGTAATCCCGAGTGGAGCTTGACAGGAAGCTTAAAGGGGTTTCTCGCCAAGTAATGGCTTCTCCTCCCCAAGTCAGTTGGGAGGGCGCGCACACAGTCTGTGCGAGAGTGGTCTTGCCACACTGACGAGGTCCGTGAATCAGAACAACCGGCGAGTCTTCCAGCGCCTCAGCAAGTCGCGACTCGATATACCTGGGGTAGATGGTAGGTTCTGGCATCGTCCGATTGTCGGGCTGCTATGCGTCCAATTGTCGAGTAATATACCGTCCAATCGTAACGTTCATATGCGTCCAATTGCAAGGTTGCACTCGGCCAGACACTCATGCCAGTCACGTTCACTCGATTTATTCTACTTTGCTCGTGACTCTGAAAGGGCATTATTGATTCTCACCCAGCCCGCCCCGCAAGGTGATTTAACGAGACCAAATGGGTTGTCTGCCGATTCTTTGAGAGATGTGCGATTGTCGGACCAATCTCGTCGATCGTCATTGAGTGTCGACTACCACGGGTCTGCGGACTTTCTACCATTCATTGGAGGGTGTCGGTAGAGTCTCGTGCTTCCCAAGGGTACTTCCAGATTTCACGTCCAGGACCTAGTTGAAATCTGATGAGACCTCTGAGGACATCCTCAACTGTGTCGAGGCAGTGGGAGATGAACTCCCCAGACATGTAGAACATCCACGGTTCTCCATCTGAAGTCGAGCTTAAAAACCAGCCTTCTGGCCAGTCCGGTAGACGGTCCGCAAACGCCTCACGCTGAGTCTGGGGCCACTCGAGGCCGTGGTGAAACATCTTGTTTCGGTACAAAAATAGGGCTTCCAAAGTCAGATTGAGGTCCTTCGGCATGTATTCCCTCATATCTAGACTCTCGTCATCAACCATCGTCATTATCTTCTTCGCTAGCCATCCTTCTGGCTTCTTCCTTCCCAGCTGTTCAAAGACGTGCTTGAAGATCGACTCCAGTAGCGGCGCCACCATACCGACAGCTGCCATGCTGTGCGCTGCATCCTGATAGATTGAGTCATGTATCAACTCGATGTGTCGGTCAACAGCAATGTCGTTAGCCTCTCCTCTGGAGTTTCTGGCAACCCCCTCCATACTTTCAATCTGCGCTTGAAGCTGAGCGTCAGCGTGGTGTTGACGCCAGAGTAGCGCACGAATGGATATCAACTGAGACAGGTAATCGTGTCTCAGGCCATGATCAAATGTGAACAGAGGATCGTGCCCATCGAAATTGAAGTCATCGCTGTAACCGAAATAGCTCATACCGCGTTCTCCCAATTGAATGTGTTACTCCTCCACCGCCAATTTGCCAGTAGTATCACGCAGGTAAATTTAAGCAGACCCCAAACCAAGCTAAGGAAACGGCTGCGGTGAGGGGAAAAGAAAAGGCCGTGATCCTAGCCTCTAGGCAACACCCACACCCTTCAGGATTGCCTAGCAGCAAGCCACTTCCTGGGATCCTCTGAAAATCGTCCAATTGTCGAGTTCAGGTGCGTCCAATTGTAAGGTTGAGTACCGTCCAATCGTAACTTTGAGTGTGGCTGACAGACTTAGCTAGCTTCGAAATTGGCAAAAGCACGTTGAAGACATTCAACCCTCGTCCCGAGGCACCGAACTCTCGTACAACCCGCTCACCACCTCCCTGATCCGCGATAGGCTGGCAGATGAATAGTCGGTCGCCTCGTATCTCTGTATCTGCTGCTCCTTGAGACCTATTCGCTCGGCGAGGTCTTTCTGGCTCATCCCCCGGGAGATCCGCGCCTTGATGAGCATGGATGGCAGCCCGGATACAACCTTGAGATCGTCTATCGGGAACTCACCGGCCTTTAGTGACTCATACTCGCGCAGTTCGCTTCTAAGGTCTGCCAACTGGCTCTCTACCGCCTCTTTCTGAGCCTTGGCGATGAGAGGATGCACATCACTGCTCTTCTGCCCTCGAGTTCGTAGTTCTGAAAGTGTGCGCTCAAAGCGCTCAGCCTGTGCCCTGGTTATCCGGTACTGACGTTCGTTCTTAATCAATTCAGTTGCTCCAGGTCTATGGCGACGATCCCTTTGCGCTTCCCCGTGTCTCTGTCAGTCTGGAAGAATTCTAGGAAGGAAAACCCGTCTGGATTTGCCACAGCTGTTGCAGGGAACAGCTCTCCCAGGTACTTGTCCTTCTGAGTGATACGGCCAGGGTCGAACGTAAGGAGAACAGGGTCCAGATTCAGTGGGTCTACACCTTCCTCTTCCCAGCAGGCGTCGTAGTCATTTGGGAATTCCTTGTCAGTTACAAAGCTTCCATCAATGTATGCAGTCCGACAGCCGGCATTCTTCAGACTCTCCAAGGCAGCCCTGAGTCCCAAGAGCAGCCGGAACCTCCAAGGATTGTGTCCGAACCTTTGGAACAGCTCTTCCCAATTGGCCCAGTGCACTCCTGTAGGGAGGAGCCCCGATCGGTCGAAGTCAGGCACCATAACACAACAATACCGTTGTGTGACCCTCATGTCAATCCGTTGCAACGCGACGGAGACTCTACACGGACCGACTAGGCCATCACACGTGTGATGGCCTCCATCAGTCCGCGTGAAAGGGACCAACTCCGCTGGTGGTGTCTTGAAGCGTCACGAGCGCCTGAGTTCGCAGAATGGGCGGCGTGCCCCCCCCCTCAAATATTGAACTGCGGCTCGCTGTAGTCCAGAACCTTGTTGTAGATCTGGATTCGCCAACGTTGAGTGTCTGCGACCATCAGCCTCGACCCGTGCGGGTCGAACGCGACTCCCATCGGCAGCGCGAAGCGCTTCTCGGGATCCAGCGAGTACACCCGCCTCCGCGCCTTGTGAACGTCTGGATTGGCCCGCACGAAATCCGTCTGCCACTTCGACAGCTCGTAGGCGTCGCCGATAAACGTGGTGATGTACTTCCCGTCGGAGTCGTACGCCTGCACCCGGCTGTTCGCCCAGTCGCAGACGTAGATGTCCCCGTCCGGGTCGACTGCCACGTCCGACGGGTGATCGAACTCGTAGTCGCCGCTGCCGCGACTCCCAAGCGCGAACACGAACCCGCCGTCGCCGTCGAACTTCTGAATACGGTGGTTCTTGTAGTCGGCGACGTACACATAGCCGTAGACGTCGGTCGTGATGCCCCAGGGCGACAGGAACTCTCCGTCACCTGACCCTGTGGAGCCCCACTGCGAGATGAAGCTGCCGTCTCGCGTCAGCTTCTGAACCCGGTCGTTGAGCGCGTCGACGACCAGAACGTTGTCGTTCGCGTCGATTGCGATACCCGAGGGCCTCCTGAACTGCCCGTCGCCGTCTCCGGGCGACCCGAACGAGCGGATGAAGTCTCCCTCCACGGTGAACACGGACACGCGATCCGTCCAGGCGTCGGTGACGTAGACGTTGCGCTCCGAGTCCAGCGCAACCCCTGTCGGCCAGATGAACTGCCCCGGACCATCACCGTATCCGTCGCCGATCACGTTGACGATCCGCTCGTCGCCGGGCCCGTCGCCCAGCCAGAGCCGGGTGACATTGGGTGAGAGCTCGAGGATGCCCTTGATGATCGCGAACAGTTCGTTCTCTTCACCGACGGCGAGGGCTATCGGCTCCAGCGTCTCGTTCGGGTCGCCGATGACGTAGCTATAGTCGTAAACGCGGCTGCCAATTTTCTTGGTGAGCATGATGTCGATACCTTCTGGAAGCGCTAGCTTGCATGGGGGCCGAAGAGATCGATCAGCTGGGCCGTGAACCCTGTCACTCACGCAAACTGGTACTCCCTAGTGGCAACTATTAGCTGGAGCAGCTCTGCGACCCGCTTGGCCGATCTGGCTACGTTCTCCTCGTCCCAGGCGAACTCGCCGAAGACCTGGGCGTGCTCGATCAGCTCCAAACGGGTCTCGTCATTCAGGGCGACCGGCCCAAGCAGGTCGATACAGGCGTCCACAGCCGATTCCGGCGACGCGCCGGACGCTCTAACCCGCTCGATGATGTCGCGGACACCGGGTCGGTCTCGCCGACAATGTCGGCAACGAAGTTGGCGCGCTTCATCAGCGAGCTGCTGTTGATCCACTCTGCGCCGTAGTGCCATCCCTCCACGCTTGGCGGATTGAGCAGGTCCTGCCCCATGTACGTGATCTGGTTGCAGTAGTCGTACACGTCCAGGCTTGGGAGCTCAGCGCCGCCGACCATCCTGAGCGCGCTGACGACGACCTCAGTCGGGTTCTTGACCTTCGTGAAGCGGGTCTCCTTGAAGAAGTCGGAGTTGAACAGCACCCGCAGCGTATGGCGCATATCGAAGTCTGATTCGGTCAGCGCATTGGCGATGACCTCGATGGCCTCAGGATCGCGCGGAGGCGTCACCTGCCACGCTGGTACCTGCACCTCGTCAGCAACGAAGAAGCCGTAAAGATGACGTGCGATGAACCTCGCCGTCGCGGGCTGTGCAAGCGCGATGTCGATGATGTCCTCACCGTTGAAGTTTCCAGTATGGCCGAGGAAAGTCTTCTCGCCCTCGTCGTGGTCGTCGGGACGGTACTCGAAGTGCCAGTCCCACCGTCCCATGTGATACCTGGGCAGCTTCGGGCTGATCGTCCAGCCTGTGAAGGCGCGGGAACACTCGTACACGTCTTCCTCGGTGTAGTTGCCGACGCCCATGGTGAACAGCTCGAGAAGCTCGCGACCCCAGTTCTCGTTGACCGCTGTGGCGTGGTTCTCGTGGTTGTCGAGCCAGTACAGCATCGCGGGATTGCGTGCAATGTCCAGCAGCAGTTCGCGGTACTTACCGAGTCCCTTCTCTCTGAAGACGTCGATCATGTCCACGACCTCGTCGTAGTGATCGACCTTCGAGACTCCGGTGGCGAATATCTGGTGCCAGAACAGGCACATCTTCTCCTGGAGCGGCGCCTTCGTGTTGATCATGCGCCACACCCATCCGGACTGTCCCATGCCGTTCAGGGTGTCCGGCTTCCACTGCAGGGGCAGGTAGCGAAGGAAGTCGTAGAAGTCGAGCGGTTCGTACGACTCTGGGTGTAACAGGTCCTCGACCGTCGCTTCGTAGCCCGCGGCGAGACGACGTTCAAGTTCGTCCCGGGTGGCTCCGAACCCGGCCCTGCGCATAAGGTGTGCCACTAACGACAGATGATCGTTTGCCATCCCTGGCCTCCTCGAAACAATCACTAAAACGTCAACACAAGGCGCTCGTCAGCGTCAGCAATTGCAGATAGCAGTTAAGGCCGTTTCGGCACGAGCGGATTATACTCCCCAATTTTGGTCAATAGTTCATATTTTTAACCAATTTTGACTGGACTTTTCCGTCAATTTTGACGCCGCATACGTGAATTTTGTCACACACAGGGATTTCAATCTGCAATATCCATAAAATTGTTTGAGCAATAGTTTAGGCAAAGTTTATAATCGGGCCATTCACAGACCGAGGAGCAGGTACCCATGTCAAAACCCGAATTCGTCGACGCACACGTCCACTTCTACGACATGGGCCACCCGGAGCTCTTCTACGCCCACTGGCAGCCGGACGAAGACCACCCCGTTCTCGGCGCGCAGACCAGGAAGCTGGCCGCACGAAACTGGCTCGCCGAGGACTTTATTGCCGTGTCGCGCGACTCGAACGTGACCAAGGCCGTTCACGTCCAGGCCGCAATCGGCTCGCCCGACCCCGTCACTGAGACCGAGTGGCTCCAGGAGGCCGCTGACAGGACGGGGTTCCCTCACGCCATCGTCGCCTACGCCGACCTGCGCGATCCCGGCGTAGAGGCCGTGCTCGAACGCCACTGCGAGTCGCCGAACATGAAGGGCGTGCGCGACTTCTCCTACGGCGACTACCTGATCGCGCCAGACTTCCACCGGGGCTACGCGCTGATGGAGAAGTATGGTCTGATCGCCAGCATCGCCGCACAGTGGCAGGACATGGAGAAGCTGCGCGATCTCGCCGCCAGGTTCCCCAACACGGTCATCGTCCTGGACCACGCCGGAGGCCCTACGGAGCGCACGCCGGAGTACTTCAACAACTGGAAGCAGGGGATGCAGACCGCCGCCGAGGCCGAGAACATTATCTGCAAGATCTCCGGCCTCGGTATGGGCGACCACAACTGGACCGTCGACAGCATCAGGCCCTACGTGCTGCACTGCATCGAGACTTTCGGCGTCGAGCGCAGCCTGTTCGCCACCAACTGGCCCGTCGACAGCCTCTGGAGCGACTACGACACCATCGTCAGCGCCTACGACGAGATCACAACAGACTTCACCGACGCCGAGCGCCAGGCCCTCTTCTCAGCCAACACCGAACGCCTCTACCGCATCTGAGGTCGCATGTCGGTGTGGTATGCTGACGCCATAGGAGCGCGAGCATGACCAGCCCTAATCCTGCAATCAAGTTCACCTACCAGGACTACATAAACACGCCCGACGACAAGCGCTACGAGCTGATCGATGGAGAACTGATCTTGGCGCCAGCGCCGCGAAGAGACCACCAGAGAGTTGAGGGCCGATTGGGATCCCGGCTTCACTTATTCGTTGACGAAAACGAACTGGGCGTTGTCTACTTCGCCCCTCGCGACGTGGTTTTCTCTGATACGAATATCGTGCAGCCTGACCTGATGTTCATCTCGAACGAGCGGATGCACATCGACACAGAGGTAGAGGTCTGGGGAGGCCCCAACCTCGTCGTCGAGATACTGTCCCCATCCACTGCCGCGCGAGACAGGACGGTGAAGCAATCACTGTACGCGAGGAACGGCGTGAACGAGTACTGGATAGTGGACGTCAACGCACGCACGATTGAGGTCCTGCTGCTTGGCGACCAGGGATTTGAACCCACCGCCACCTACGGCGAGGGCGACACGCTGGTGTCGCCGACACTCCCCGGATTCACTATCCTCGTGGACGACGTATTCTAGCTCTCGCTACGGCCTGATCCCCGACACTCCCCCGTCTATCACCAGCTCCGTAGCCGTGACGAACGACGACTCGTCTGATGCGAGGTACAGAGCCCCAAAGGCTATATCCTCCGCCTCTCCGAGACGACCCATCGGGATCTCTCCCACGCGCGTCTCCGGGCGCACCGTGTTGGTCGCCGCGCGGATCATGTCCGTGTCGATGGGACCCGGATGGATCGAGTTGGCCCTGATTCCATCCGACGCGAAACGCCCCGCCGTATTCTTGGTGAACACGCGAACTGCCCCCTTGGAGGCCGCGTAGGCTGGCGATGCCAGCGGCCGTCCCAGGATGCCCGCTATCGACGAGATGTTGACGATCGAGCCACCGCCCGCTCTCCGCATCGCCGGGATCACATACCTTGTACCCAGGAACACCCCCTTGGCGTTGACGTCCATCATGGTGTCCCATTCATCGTTCGGGATGTCCATGTCCTGGTGTCGCATGGAGATGCCGGCATTATTGACGAGGATGTCCACCTTGCCGTACTTGCTCTCGGCCAGCTCAATGGCTCTCTCCCAGTCCTCGTCGCTGGTGACGTCGAGATGCACGTACTCAGCGACGCCGCCCAGCTCCGCGACCCGCGCCTCGACCTGCTTGCCTTCGTCGTCGAGGATGTCCCCGAACACGACCGATGCTCCCTCGGATGCGAAGAGCTCGACTTCAGCCGCGCCCTGTCCCTTCGCGCCGCCCGTTATGATCGCTACCTTGCCGTCCAGCCTGCCCATGAGGTCCTCCTTAACGTAGTATCACTTTGATGAGTGTCTCCCTACGGAATCCAGAGTCCCCTCTCCCTCAGGGAGAGGGTTAGGGTGAGGGTGAAAACACTGTATACCAAACTGACACAGTCTGATCCTCTTTGATAATTGTTCCAATGTTGCAACCCGCATTATAGACTGGCAACAGCAATCCCTAAAACACGCTCAAACAACAGACGTGAGGTGAGAAGGTGGTAAACGGACATAACGGAGCGGCGGGCCCCCTCACAGGAATCAGGGTGCTCGATTGGACGATGTGGCAGTTCGGCCCCGTGGCGGCCTCGATGATGGGCGACATGGGCGCGGACGTGATCAAGATCGAAGCCCTCGACGGCGACGTCGGCAGGGCAGTGGCCCGAATGGAGTCAGCCGAGGCAGGCCTGCCCGCGGGCAGAAACGCCTACTTCGAGACCTGCAACCGCAGCAAGCGCGGTATCGCGATCAACCTCAAGACAGCCGAGGGTCGCGAGATCGCCCACAAGCTCGTCGAGGGCGCGGACGTCCTGATCCAGAACTTCCGCAAGGGCGTGGCCGAACGCCTCGAGATGGACTACGACACACTCAAGAAGATCAACCCCAGGCTGGTCTACGCCTCGGCGTCCGGCTTCGGTCCCGAGGGGCCGGACGCCGAACTGCCGTCGCTAGACGGCTGCGGTCAGGCGCGAGCCGGTCTGATGATGTCGGCAACTCCGCCGTGGGCGAAGCACCCGGTATCCGTCAGAGGAGCGCCCTCCGACCAGATCGGCGGCATCACGCTCTGCCTGGGCATACTGTCCGCGCTGCTGGCCAGGCAGTCGCAGGGAGTCGGCCAGAAGGTCGAGGTCTCCCATCTCAGCAGCACGATGTTCCTACAGGGCCTCGCGATAGGCATGAACCTGCTGTCCGGCCAGTACATGCCCACGCTCAACCGCGAGGACGTCCGCAACTACATGTACAACATCTACCAGTGCAAGGGAGGAAGCTGGCTGAGGATCTCCAACCCGCAGCCCGCACGCTACTGGGGTCCCTTTGTCGAGGCGCTCGGAATCGAGTACATACTCGAAGACCCAGAGATCGAGGGTGCGCAGGACGGCACCGCCGGCTCACCAGAGCTTCTCAAGCTGATCGAGGACACGTTCGCCTCCAAGACGTACGAGGAGTGGGATGCGATCTTCCGCACGTACGGATTCATCTACGCCAGGGTGCAGACCATCGAGGAACTGCCCGAGGACCCGCAGGTCAAGGCGAACGGCTACATCGCCGACTTCGACCACCCCGCCATCGGCCCCATCCAGGTGTGCAACTTCCCAGTCGCCTTCAGCGAGACGCCCGCCACCATCCGCAGCGGCGCCCCCGAGCTAGGGGAGCACACAGAGGCAATCCTCATCGACGAACTCGGCTACGACTGGTCCGACATTGGAACTTTCCAGGAAGCAGGGGCTATACTCTGACGTTCCTTTCTGCGTGAACATCGATCAGTAGCCCCCTCTCCCTTGAGGGAGAGGGTTGGGGTGAGGGTGAATTATACCCCCCACAGCCCACACAACTGGAAAGAAATATGCCGGGAGACCGCGACAACAAGATGATCATGGGCGCCTTCCTGCAGGCGGCCAACTGCTCCAACTACGCCGCTTCGTGGCGACACCCGGCGTCCGACCCCGGCTTCCTCTCGGCGCGCTTCTACCAGGAGATCGCCCGCACTCTCGAGGCCGGTAAGTTCCACTTCGGCTTCATCGACGACCGCCTGGCCATGCCCAGTCGCTACAACGACTCCGTTGACGACACCGTCCGCCTCGGCATCCGCGCCGTGAAGCTCGACCTCGTCCCCGTGGTCATGGCGATGACGCTGGCTACGCGCTACCTCGGCGTCAGCGCGACCTACTCGACCACCTACCACGCGCCGTTCCACATCGCGAGGCTGTTCTCGACCATCGACCACCTCACCGACGGACGCGCCGCGTGGAACGTAGTCACGTCACTCAACGACTCCGAGGCCCAGAACTTCGGCGTTGACGTCCACGCAGAGCACGACAGGCGCTACGACCAGGCCGACGAGGTCATGGAGATCATCACCGGCCTCTGGGACAGCTGGGACGACGACGCGATTCGGCTCGACAAGCAGCAGGGCGTGTTCGCCGACCCTGGTAGCGTCCACAGGTTGGACTACGAAGGCGAGTGGTTCAGGTCGCGAGGTCCTCTGACCGTCCCCCGCGCGCCACAGGGTTACCCGGTCATAATGCAGGCTGGACAGAGCGATAGGGGACGCGAGTTCGCCGCCCGCTGGGCCGAGACCGTGTTCGCAGTCTTCAGGGAGATCGATGCCGGTCGGCAGATATGCGCCGACATCAAGAGCCGCGCGCTCAGGTACGGGCGCAGCGAGAACGACGTCAAGGTCGTGACTGCCGCATACGCCATCGTCGGCGAGACTGAATCGTTGGCCAGGGAGAAGCTGTCGTACATCGAGAGCCTTGCCCACCCCGCTGACACGCCGGTGCTGCTCTCAGAGCTGCTCAACTACGACTTCGGCCAGCACGAGCCCGACGAGCGACTTGCCGACAAGCACCTCAACGCCATATCCGGCTCCCGAGGCATGGCCGAGCGTATGCGCGCATCCGGAGAGGACTACCCAACGTTCGGAGACTTTCTCAGTCAGAGCAGGCGCGGCACCATCTGGGAGCTCCCAGTATTCGTGGGCAGCCCGACCCAGATCGCCGACGAGATGGAAGAGTGGTTCAGGCAGGAGGCCTGCGACGGCTTCATGGTTGCCGCCCCGTACCTGCCCGGCGCCTACCAGGACTTCGTCAGGATGGTCGTCCCCGAGCTCCAGCGCCGCGAAGTCTTCCACACCGACTACACCGCCGATACCCTCCGAGCCAACCTCGGCCTCACCAGACCCTAGTCTGCCTCCAACGGCCCCCTCTCCCTCAGGGAGAGGGCTGGAGCCTGCCCCGTACTTGATACGGGGGTGAGGGTGTAAAGCCTGATTCCCACCAATGTGAGCTTGCCCTGACCAAGTAGGTGGTCTCCGACAGCCTACCCACTCCCCACCCTCACACACTCCACCGACTGGGCCACCAGCTCCCGCAACACCCCCATATCCACATCCGCCAGCTTGTTGATGTACAGGCAGGAAGCCCCAGTCCGGTGCTTTCCCAACTTGCCGAGTAGATCCTCGTACTCATCGAACCCCGACATGATGTAAAGCGACAGACTCTGCTTCCTCGGAGAGAATCCGATCAGAGGCATGTCACCCTCTCTGCCTGACTCGTATCTGTAGTGGTAGCTACCGAACCCGATGATGCTCGGCCCCCACATCTCAGGCTCCAGGCCGGTCAGGTCCCTCATCATTTCCAGCAGCACGAGCCCATCCTCGCGCCGACGCCTGTTCTCCACCGCCGCCATGAACTCGTCGACGCTAGCCCCGGTCTTCACAGTCTTGTTCTCAGCCATATACAACTGCTCCTAGAGGGAAGTGCCATCCGCCGTTGTCGCAATGCGTCGGATGGCCTCAATGAGTTCAGTTACCAACTCGCCACTGAAGTCGTCCGCAATGTACCCGTGGACGATTGCATTGCGGTACTTCCGCATCTCGGTCAGTGTGCTGTACTCCTCCCTCGAGATTAGGCCCTGAAAAACCGCTTGGTCGAAGACGTAGCTCGAAGTAAAGATGTCTGTATCCGACTCTCTTTCAGTCGCAATCAATTCCCTGGCAGTCGCTTCGTAAGCTGACCAGGCGAGCGTGAAGGCCGCCTCCGGGTAGCCCAACTCCAGCAACTCCTCAGCTTGGTCAGCCCGCATGAGTATGTCCGCGTTCTTGAACGGACGTACGCTATCGGGAGAATGCAACTGCTCCGGTTCATCCACAAGGAGTAGTTCGAAACTCCAGCCAGGCTTGGACTCGATGATTCGTGCCAGCTCGGTTATTTTGGGATTGGCGGCGAGGGAACGTCGTGCCTTCACTTCAATTATCTTCACCTCATCGGCATTCCGGGCAATCAGATCTGCCTTGAAGCCTGGCAGGAAGTCCAATGAGACCTCTTCTAAGACCTCGTATCCTCTGTTGCGGTACTCTTCAGCCGTCTTCTGCACGAAAATGCTCTCGGTATGGGTAGCGTGCCCTACCATGCTTCCACCTCCTGATTCATCGCATTGACCACAGCGATGTGAAGAAAACTCTCGGAAGTGCTGAGACTCTCGAGCAACATCGCAGAGGGGTTGTGGATTCTCAGATCGCCTTTCAGGTCTCGCTTACGGCAAAGTAAGTCAGACACTTGGGAGTCGTCAGAATAAATCAGGCCCTTCAATGCATCTAAGACGGGCTTGGGTATATTGTCTACGTCCAGTGACGCGCCCTCGTAGAAGTAAGTGATGGCTATCATGACTTCTCCAGCGAAGGGCTGATCGGCGCCCCAACTCTGCTCGGCGACATTCCGCACCTCCTGCGTCCACTCCCGCACTAGCCTCCTTCGGCGAGCTTGTTGGGATACAGGAGTGCCGTCTACAACAAACTCAAACGGTAACGGCATCTACAGCTATGCCAGCCTCTGTCTTCCGAAAGTTGATGATCGGCGCGGATAGTAGTGGAGGCGGTGAGGTCGACTAGGGTGTCCCAAATGCCCGGTACTACTTAAGCATCCGGACCAGTCACCTTACGAGTGTACCAAACTGGTACGGCGAGAGTGAGGACGAGCCTGTCCTGGATTGCTAGGCACTGGAAGTTTTCATAACGGAGTAGGCAACTATCCAAGGCCGGAAAAGAACCATCCTGACACATCTGCTATCGCATGGTATATCCTAAGCAAAACTCAGAACTGACGTGAACGGAGGTATAGGTCATGAAACCAAATGTACTGCGACAGAAGCTGGAGGCCGATCAGCCTACGGTCAGCACCCACATCCACTCGACGTGGCCGTCGGTCGTCGAGGCGGTTGGACACACGGGCATCTACGACTACGTGGAGTTCGTTGCTGAGTACGGCCCGTCCGACCTTCACGACCTCGACAACCTCGCGCGTGCGGCCGAGCTCTACGACATGGGCATGATGATCAAGGTCGACCAGAGCCACCAGGCTTACCTGGCGCAGCGAGCCGTTGGATCGGGCTTTGGGAGCGTCCTGTTCACCGACGCGAGATCGGCGGAGGACATTCGCGAGCAGATCCTGACGATTAAGCCCGACACCCCCGAGGACAAGGGCTGGTACGGAGTCGCCACCCGCCGCCACACCTACATGGGCTATGGTGGCTCCCAGACCTACGTGGACGCGCTCAGGGACACCGTCGTGGCCGCCATGATCGAGAAGAAGGGCGCCGTCGACGAGATCGACGAGATTCTGGAGATACCCGGTCTGGACATGGTCCAGTGGGGCGGCTCTGACTTCTCCGTCAGCATTGGCAAGGCTGGCCAGCGCACCGATCCCGAAGTGGTCGCCGCCCACGACAGGGTCTTCAAGTCCGCCGTAAAGGCCGGCGTCGCCGCCAGGGCCGAGATCCAGTCCGCCGACGAGGCTAAGAAGTACCTCGACATGGGCGTAAAGCACTTCTCCATCGGCACCGACATCACCATCCTGCACGGCTGGTGGCAGTCCAACGGCGAAGCCCTCTGGAGAGCCATATCCGGCGAGTAGGGAAGGTTCGGGAACCGTCTTGGAGTGCTGCCATCTTTTGGGAGCGAAGATCCCCTCTCCCTCACTCAGGGATTTCAGGGGTATATGTTCACAGACCGTCATTCCCGCGAAAGCGGGAACCCACGCAGTGGCTCGCCGCTCGGCAATCCAGTGGGGATGGGAGTGTCCTTCGACAAGCTCAGGACGAACGCCTTATCTCCGCCAGAATCGGCTGGGCAGGGTTGTAACACAAGGAGGCAGAAGTGGCAGAGCTGGAACGAGCATACGCTGTACGCAGCTACAGCAGCGGAACACGCGGTCGGGCAATCAACAACGCCCGCAACCACCACTGGATAGCGGACGACCCGGGAGGCGACGAGATCGGGGCAGGGGAGCTGTTCCTCTCCGGCATCTCCGCCTGCGCGGTCAACATGATCGAGCGCATCGCCCACGAGGAAGAGATACCCCTTGACTGGATGGACGTCAGCGTAGAGGCATACCGCAACCCGGACGCCGTGCCTGGCGATCGCACAGTCTTCGAAGACATCAACATCCATTTCGAGATGTGGGGAGTCTCCGACGACGACGGAGATACGTTGGTGGATACTTGGAAACGCCGTTGAGCGCTCTACGGCTCGGTCGCAGTTGCGACCCCAAGCACATCGGTCACGTCAGAGTTCTCCCAGGAGCCCAGACAGCGGTAGGTGCCGAGCCTGCACTCAGTTTCTTGAGGCATGACTCCCCCTCTCCCTAAGGGAGAGGGCTGGGGTGAGGGTGAATGCACGAACCCATGCCCCCTTGCAGTCTCTACCACCTGAGTGGCTCACCCTCAAGCTGCCCCCTTAATGTCAAACACCCCCAACTCAGCCCCCACGCGCCCCGTTTACAGCGGAGACGTCTTCTACTTGCACTACGCATGGGTGATCGTCACGATCATCGCAGTCATGCAGATGGTCGGCTCGTCAATCCGCATGGCCTTCGGCGTCTTCATCTACCCGCTGAGCGAGGAGTTCGGCTGGAGCCAGGGCTCGATCACGCTCGCCTACGCGCTGTCGAGCATCGTGACCGCGATGGTGTCTCCATTGGCCGGCTCGCTCGGAGACCGCTTCGGCGCCCGCAAGTCGATGATCTTGGGCTGCACCATGTTCATCGGCGGGATGCTGCTGATCGGCATCGTCAACCAGGTGTGGCAGTTCTACCTCACGTTCGGTGTGCTGCTCGGAGTGGCCCAGGCGGTCTTCCTGGTGCCCCTGATTCCGTCCGCGATGACCTGGTTCCGACGTCACCTCGGAGTGGGCATGGGTTTCCTGATGGCCGCATGGGGACTCGGTCCCGCGCTGACGGCTCCGATCATGGGGTTAATGATCCAGCAGCTCGGCTGGCGCGACACGTTCTGGGTCACCGCCGTGGCGTCCGCGGTTATCATGGCCGTGCTGATAGCCAAGTACAGCAACCGGCCCGCCGATCGCGGCCTCGAGCCCTACGGCGCGCTGCCCGGGGATCCCCCTGCGTCACGTCTGGCGCCGTCGGTCGACCGCGTCAAGCTGTTCACCAAGTTCATGCGCCATACCAAGGCGTACTGGAATCTGAGCTCGATCCACTTCCTCGGATGTGTCGGACACGCGGTCATACTTGTCTACATCGTGCCTATCGCGATCGAAGAAGGCATCTCTGTCGTGGTCGCAGCCGGACTGTTGACCGTGCTGTCAGGAGTCAGCATCGCAACGCGACTCGCGACCCCCGTGCTCTCGGACTACCTTGGCCCCAAGACCGTCATGACCGTCGCCTACGTCCTGCAGGGCATCCCGGTTATCATGCTCTTCTGGACCCACGACGTGTGGCTCTTCTACGTGTTCGCAGCCGTCTTCGGCATCGGGTACGGCGGAGAGGCCGGAGGATTCCCGATCCTCAACCGCAGGTACTACGGACAGGCCCCTGTCGGGTCGGCGCACGGCTTCCAGATGCTCGGAGCGGGCCTCGGAATGGCTGTCGGAGGCTGGGTCGGCGGGATAGTATACGACTTCATGGGCAGCTACGACCTCGCGCTGGTCATATCAGTCGCTGCCAGCCTGCTGGGTGCCGTAAGCATCGTGCTGCTCGAACGCACCGACCGCCTGCTTATCCCAAACTGGGAGACCGAGTACCTCCCCGAAGACGAGGAGCCCGAACCCACACCCGCCCGGGCAGGGGCAGACTGACTGCTCTCGCTTGTCCAGTGAGAATTCTATCCCCTCTCCCTTGACGGGAGAGGGCTAGGGTGAGGGTGAAAACTTCACCCCCAAACCTACCTAGACTCCAGCAGCCAACCCCTCACCCAGCAGCATGCCTCGACAGGAACTCCCGCACCTGCTCAACCGTCGTGGCCTTGATGTCCTCGTCTTCCTTCCACGGATACGGAGTCACCTCAGCCTTGGGAGCCAGGTCAACAAGCGCCATCGCCGCCTCGAGTGAATGCGACGGCGTGTCGTCCGGCATCACCAGGACCGGCGTCTGGCACTCGCTCGCGAACTCGCGAGATACGCTGTACATGAAGTCCGGCTGAATGCGATACAGGTTGTGCAGGTACTGCTCGACGATCTCCATCGTCACGTCATCCCGCTGTTCGCACAACGGCGGTCCCCAGGAATCGATACCTGAGTCGTACATGGAGTCAGGAGTCTTGCTCGAGTGCCCGACAGGCTGGCAGAACACCGCCGCCGCGACTCGCTCCGGAGCCCGCTCGATGAGTTTGAACGCGAACGGCCCACCGATGCAGTAGCCCATGAACAGGAACTGATCGATGCCCAGATGGTCCATCAGCGCAAGCTGGTCGTCGGCGAAAGCTCCCCACGGGTCTTCGACCTGCACCGGCCCGCTGGACTGCCCACCGACCGCGTTGCGCTGGTCCATGGTGATACAGCGGAAGTCATCCTTGAACACATCCATCGCGTTGAACACCTGGTTGGGCCAGCCGCTGATAACCGAGTTCAGACCCCCACCCGGAGTCACCAGCAAAGTAAACCCCGAGCCGACCTCCTCATACTGTATACGGACATCACCATAGGTAAAAGACGGCATTAAAGACTCTCCTTGTCGGACACACAGATAGAATCGTCAGTTAAGACGCGATTATCGATAGCTCAGAGAGTGGGCTTGGCGAGAACCCCTGCCTACACCGTGGCCAGCGTCGGCGCCCTCATCGGTGCTGACATCTGCGCCTCGTTCAGAGGGATGGACTCGTTCTTGTACACCTGCACCCGGTACGAGCGGTAGTCGGGGACGAACATCAGCCCGTCGCTCACACGCACCGACTTCGGAGCGCGGAGCCGCTTCTGGATCTCCAGGTCGGCCATGTCCCGCAGCCTGTTGGGATAGGCGTTGGTCAGCATGTAGTCCCTGGCCACTCGCGATAGCGTCGCGTCGCCAATGAACCGCTGGACGTACTCACCCTTGTCGTTGAAGAGCTGGATTCTGTCGTTGCCGGTGTCCGCAACGTAGATGTCGCCGAACTTGTCGACTGCCACGCCTGTCGGGCGGTTGAACTCACCCTTGCCAGACCCGGTTGAGCCAATCTCGAAGATGAACTCACCGTCCGCGTTGAACTTCTGTACGCGGTCGTTGCGCCAGTCGCCGATGTACACGTCGCCCACTTCGTCCACGGTCACGCCATAGGGCATGTTGAATTCCCCCGGGCCGTCGCCCAGCGAACCGAACCCCGAGATGTACTCGCCGTCCTTGGTGAACTTCTGTACGCGGTGGTTGAGCGTGTCGACGACGTACATGTTCTCGTCAGCGTCGAACGTGATACCGGAAGGGCCGTTGATCTGACCCTCGCCGTCGCCCTCTTCGCCCCAACATCCGAGGAACTCACCGTCCTTGCTGAACGAAGAGATGCGGTGCAGCGCCTCGTCGGACACGTACACGTTCTCCTCACCGTCACAGATAACGTTGACCGGCCAGATAAACTGGCCCTCGTCCTTGCCGTATCCGCCTATGCCGATCAGGTCGTCGGTCAGCCGCTCGGCGTCGTCAAACGACCACACACGGATCACCGCTGCGCCGTCGTTCCGGCAGAGGATGTAGAGCCTTCCCTCGTCCCCGACGGCGACGTCGAGCGGGAAATTCGTGATCCTCCTCATGCCGAGCGTCTTGAGAAACGGGTAGCCGGCTCTCAGGAGTCCATAGGGTCGTCCCATATCAAACCTCCGGTCGTTAGCGATAGTGCTAATTCGTTTTGAATACGCCTTGAATCCATCATAGCGCAGCGCCTACCCGTCATTCCGGCGAAGGCCGGAACTCAGAAGTGGCTCGCCGCCCGGCAATCCAGAATAGGCGCTGGGCTGCCGCTCCTATGTGCAGCTCTAAGCTGCTAGTTGAACGGGTTGATCTGCTCGAACTGGCCGTCGACGATCGGTACCGGGTCGAGCCCGAGCCACTGGTCGAGGATCGTTGAGTAGATGCCGCGGTAGTCGATGGTCCAGTCGAGGTCCTCGCCGTGCAGCCACTTCGACGGGTCCAGCGCCGGGTACTCTGAGTACAGCCCACCGTTGACGCGGTCGCCGATGATGAACGCGCCTCCGCCTGAGCCGTGGTCCGTGCCGCTGCCGTTGTCGCGCATCCGGCGCCCGAACTCGGTGAACACGAGCATCACGACCTCTTCGGATGCCTCATGGTCGCGCAGGTCCTGGAAGAAGTCCGAGATCGCGCCGCCCAGCTCGGTCAGGAGCGTCGGATGGGTCTTCAACTCGTTCGCGTGGTGGTCGTAGCCGCCGTGGTTCGTGTAGAAGATGCGCGTGCCGAGACCGGCGATGTGCGTCCTCGCAACGTCCTTCAGGCTCTTGGCGATGGAGTTGTCTGCGTACTCGACGTCCGACGTGTAGGAAGCGGGCGCCTGCTTCAGAATGTCCGCGCCTGTGTACACGTCTGAGCCTGTCTGTGACAGATACTCCATGACCGGGCCTGTTCCGATGGCCGGAGCGTACATCTTCTTGAACATGTCCAGCGCCTTGGTGCGCCGCTCCTGCTCTTCGATGCTAGTCATCAGCCCGACGTTGTCGAGGTCGCCAACCGAGGTTACCGGAACGCCCGGCGCCACCAGCGCGCGGGGAAGGCCCCTGCCGATGTTGACCGCGGTCAGCACGTTCTCCTTGTCAGGGTCGATCTCACTGATCGTCCGGCCGAGCCATCCCTCGGTGCCCACCTTGACGGGCTCGCAGGTGTGCCAGATGTCCATCGCCCTGAAGTGCGACCTGCTCGAGTTTTCGTAGCCGATGCCCTGTACGATGGCCACGTTGCCTGCGTCGTACATCTCCTTGAGAGGAGCCAGGTTGGGGTTGAAGCCGAGCGTGTCGTTGATCGGCAGCACCTCTTCCTGCGGGATGACCACGGTCGGGCGCGCGTCGTAGTAGACCCCGTTGCTGTACGGGACCAACGTGTTCATGAAGTCGTTGCCGCCCGTGAGCTGCACGACCACCAGTACTGGCGGTTTTCCGTTAATCGTCATCTTCCTATCTCTCCCTTGTCACCCGTCACTCTTGAGTAGATGTACGGCTCACCTTCGTTCGTCAGTCGAGAGTCATCAAATGGCTGCGCTTGACTCACTTATGTGCAGCTTTAAGCTGCCTAGGCGAACTGGAACTCTTTACTCGAAACAATCATTTGCAGCATGTGGACGATCCTGGGCACGCTCTCCTCGCGCTTCTCGGGAGTGCTGAGGTCCAGCGTTCCTCCGGATTCGGCGGCGTATTCGAGCAGCGTCTCGCGGGTCTGGTCTCCCACGTCCAGCGGCCCGACCAGCTCCAGGCACTGTTCTGTGAACTCCTCCGGAGAGAGCGGGCCTTCTGAGCTGCCAAGACGGTCCACGATGTTCTGTACACCGGGCACCTCGTCATCGCCGATGTGCTCGACCGCGAAGTTGATCCGCTCGTTGAGCGTGCCGCCGTCGATCCACTCCTTGCCCGTATGCCAGCCCTCCACCGTGGGAGGATTGAGAAGCTGCTGGCCCATGAGCGTGGACGCCGTCTGGAACCGCGTCATCTGCGGCTTCGGGAAGTCGAGCGTGCCTCCGAGCTTGAGCACACCTGCCACCAGCTCGGCTGGGCTCTTCACCCTCTTGAACCTGGCCTCCTTGAAGAAGTCGGACAGGAACAGCGTGCGCATGATCTCGCGCATGTCTCCGTCGCTGTCGAAGTACGCTTTCACCAGCGTGTCGATAGCCTCCGGGTCCTGTGGAGCCTCAACTGACCACGCCGGCACCTGCGGCTCATCGGCAACGAAGTAGTTGTAGAGGTGCCTCGAGATGAACCGCGCAGTCGCTTCCTGCCTGACGATTATGTCGATTATGTCCTCGCCGTCGAAGTTGCCGGTCTCGCCGAGGAACGTCTTGGGACCGTCGTCGTGCAGTTCAGGCCTGAACTCGAACTCGGACGGATAGTGTCCCTGCGGGTAGATCGGGATCGGCTGGGTGAACGTCCATCCGGTGAACGCGCGTGAGGCGTTCTTGATGTCGTCTTCCGAGTAGTTGCCGACACCCATGGAGAACAGCTCCAGGAGTTCTCGGCCGTAGTTCTCGTTCGGCTCGCCCATCTTGTTCTCGTTGTTGTCGAGCCAGAAGATCATCGCCGGATCTCTCGAAAGCTCGACCAGCAGGGTGCGGAAGTCCCCAAGTCCCTTGTTGCGGAACATCTGGATGTGCTTCACCATGGACGGCGGGTGCTCGACCTTGCTGACGCCTGTCGCGAAGACGTGGTGCCAGAACAGCGCCATCTTCTCCACGAGCGGCCGCTTGGTGACCACCATGCGGTATATCCAGGTGCCTGTCCAGATGACGTGGTTCTCTCCGTCCACGTACCTGATGATGATGTCTTCGTCCAGTGCAGGACAGCGTTCCGGGTTGACGAGGTCTTCGACAGCTTCTTCGTATCCCCTCGCGGCATACGCTTCGAGCTCTTCCCTCGTCGCACCGAAACCGGCCCTTCTGAACAGGTGGGCCATTAGACCAAGGTCTGCGGCGACCATTTCTCCCTCCTATACGCCGCCAGCTTGAAGCTGGACACATAAAGTCTGCCGATTCAGTATTTTACGTTCACGCAACTATACTATCGCATATACGATGTTTCAACAGGAATACGGGGTAAGACAGGGTGATCCTAGCTAAACGAACACCATGTTCGGAGATGGCCAGCTCTCGCGCCAGATGGGTAGACCGGAAGCAAGATTCTTCGGCCCAGATTCATTCGATACATGATGACGGGCGAATGTTGGTTGGTGGCCTGCTAGTCCATCCTCAAGTCCATTAGGACATACACTGCGAAGGCGCGCCTATCTTTGAGCGGGACTTTGGCGAAGCGACTGATTTGGTACTCGGCGTCTGCGACGTACTGGAATACTGCATCCTTGTAGAAGTCACCGTCAGGTGCGTAGTCGGCACGATGCCTCTTCTGCTGCATGAGGACGAACAGATTGGCAAATTCCTGTATCTCGATCGGAAACTTCTCGATGTCTCGCCGTTGACAGCGACTCCTCGCTTGTCTGTGCTGCAACGCCCTATAAGCCTGCTGCCAAGCCGCTTCACTGCGGTTGGAGTTGGGTCCGCCAACAAGCGAATCGGCACAGCAAAGCGCAACACTATGAAATAGTGCGTAGTATGTTGTGCTGATGGCTCGACGGAGATTGGTCTCCCGTGGACGGCCCCTAGTGTTGGCCTGTAACAGATCCTTGGCAGTAGCGATGAAGTCAACCGGTTTCAACTACTACCTCTGGATGAAGACGCTTCCACTTGGGATACATGCTTAGCCACTCAGACTTACCGATGAATTCAGGGCTGGGGAACTCTTCTATGCCATTCTCTATCAGCTTTGGGCGAATCCGTCTGATTAGGCCAGATGTCCAACTGGGATCAAGATGCGGTCGTTTCCCATCGTGGACAATCAGTATGCGAAGATAGTTGCTCCCGTCACCGTCGCCTAGATCATCGACCATATGCAAC
Organism: Dehalococcoidia bacterium; assembly: GCA_965116415.1. GTDB lineage: Bacteria > Chloroflexota > Dehalococcoidia > Lucifugimonadales > UBA1123 > VXRN01. Next base: position 1,564,640 of record OZ220693.1, on the reverse strand, counting down.
ACAACAATGGGGTCAAAATTGATCTTGCCCGCAAACCCCTCTGCCAAGTCTGTCCTGATGATACTCTTGACTATCTCGTCTCTGTCCTGCGAAGTCATTGGATATCTCCATTGCCGCAAGGGGATATGAGCTTATTGTACACCCTGCCCGATCCAGAGCGTATGATGGTCAGGGCAATCACACATAAATCGGCGTTAGCTTTGGTTAGGCAATCTGCCTACTGAGATCTGATGTCTTGGGACTTCCGACTGGTTAGAATTCAGCTTTGGATCCGGGGAGCAGGAATCTTAGATGCGATTGCCCTGAGAAGGAGGGTTGGGGTGTCTGGCTTCATGCAGTCATTGAGGAAGTAAAGCCATGCCCACACAACGCAAGACAACAAAGTTCCTAACCTTCGGCGAGACCCTCGTCCAGCACAACGCCGACTACCTCGGCCCGTACGACCCCGACGGCAGCTACACCCGCCACGTCGCCGGAGCCGAGTCCAACGTCGCCATCGACCTGTGCAAGCTGATGCCCGACGAGGTACGAGCCGTCTGGGTCAGCAGGCTCGGAGCCGATCCTGACGGCGACACCATCGCCGCAGCGCTGACAGGCTGGATCGAGGTCCACGCCCCACAGGTGCCGGGACAGTTTACGGGGATCCAGCTCCTGAACCATCTTGGAGGCGGCGAGGTGATCCGCAGGTACAGACGAGCCGGAAGCGCGGCGAGCCGTCTGACAGCCGACGAGGTCCTTCCGCACCTGGAGGACGCCGACCTGCTCCACGTCACCGGCATCACTCCCGCGCTGAGCGATACCTGCCTCGACACAACCCTAGCCGTCATGGCCGCAGCCCAGCAGATGGACATTCCGGTCAGCATGGACGTCAACTACCGCGAGGCTCTGTGGAGTCCAGATGAAGCCCGATCTGCCTGCGACCGTATGCGCGAGCACGCCACCCTGTTCAAGGTCGGTCACGACGAAGCCAAGACGATCTGGGGCGGCGAAATGACCGCCTCCGACCACGCTCGCCGCTTCGTGGGCGGCAGCACACGCCTGGCGATAGTGACCACCGGCGACTCCGGCGCAGTCGCGTTCGACGGCGAACAACTCGTCGAACACAGCGGATTCAGCGTCGAAGTCGTCGATCCTGTTGGAGCCGGAGACGCCTTCGTAGCGGGCGCGCTCGCCGGAGTCTTCCAGCGAGGATCGATGCTCGACTCCCTGGCACTGCCATCCAACGAACGCGCCGAAGTCCTTCACACGGCACTGGAACTAGGCAACGCCTGCGGCGCTCTGGTCTGCACACGCCACGGAGACACCGAACCCATGCCCGACATGGCCCAGGTGCGCGAGTTCATCGGCGCGAGGTAGGTCTGGAATGCGCGAGGAAGAAGTCGACCACCCCGGCCCTGCTCAGGTAACGTGCGGCGTCTGTAACCAGACAATGGTGCCCATGTTCGTCCCCGACAGCGTGTACCCCAGCCTCGGTCACTTCGCCTGCATCTACTGCGGCTCCATGGTCAGATATGAGAAGTCTCCCCATGACGCTCCGGTTCCGAGCAGCCGCAAGCCCTGGTACACCATCATGGTGGTTGTGCTGATCGTACTAATCGTGGCCGCTGTAGTCGCCGACTGCGCGATCTCCTCCTGACAAAACCTGGCTGGCTGTTTCAGCGAAGAGTCAGTTCCCGCGTTCTAATATCGCCCGATCTACCGCGCCTGCAATTTCCTCCACCGAGACAGGGGGATCCGAGGTTGGCGAGTAGACTGCGGCCGCAATCCCAACGTAGAAGTCTCGGAGGAACATCACCACATCCATTCTTACTCTGCCGATTTCAGAGTCGTCCACGATCCAGAAGCCTACTGACCAGTCTCCCACCTGCCGCAGAGACAACAACCCCATCTCGTCTCCGTCTACACCCGCGGATGAACTGAATCCTTCCAGAAAGGCAGACTTTCCCACGTCTCCCAGAATGGCGTCTGGGTCAGATAACACCTGTTCGAGTTCAACTCGCTCCGAGTAACTCAGTTCCCCGGTGGCTGCTACAACCATTTGGAACGGATCGAGGGAGGCGTATCCCAATGAGTTCGTGAATGGGTCGTCGTTTGAGGTCATCCCCTCATCTTCAAAATCGAACTCCTTGAATGATGCGGGAAGAATGTCGTTAAGGGCTGACGCCAACTCCCTCCTTGCGAGTGACGAGGGACCGCGCAGAAGTACGCTCTCGCCCCTCGCAAGTGACGGAAGCCGGTCTCGCACGTCGTTGATCGATACGGCAAGTCCAATACCTTCGAGCGGCATGCCGTCATCTGACAAGAACAGCTTGGCCGTGTTCACCCCAACGACCTGACCGTTACGCCCGAAGAGGGGTCCGCCGCTGCTGCCGGGGTTGATTGCTGCATCTGTCTGCAGCAACGTAACGTCTGATACGGACCGCTTCGCGGAAACTATCCCCCTGGTGATCGTCGGAGACCCACCGAGCATGTCACCCATCGGGAATCCCATCGCCACAACGTCCTCTCCGACCATGATCTCGTCCGAGTCGCCCAGCGTAACGACTTTGAGGGATCGAGATACGCTGAGATCGAGGAGAGCTATGTCGGCCACTTCGTCAACGCCCAGGACGTTGCCCCTGTACGTTCGTCCTCCGGTGAATCCCACCTCGACTGTCGAGAGACCCTGCACGACATGGGCGTTCGTGATGACCAACCCGTCCGAGTCTATAACGAACCCTGAACCGATCCCGTCGGGTGTGATGACCTGTACCACGCTGGGCGAGACCTCTTCCACCAGGGATGATAGGGTCGGCGTATTTACTGGGACCGGTGTGTACACCGGTAGCCGATAGCTAGTCGGCGTCGATACCGCCGGGGGTGGCGCAGTCGCCGGCACAGGTGAAACGAGCGATCCGGGTGGGACCGGCAGTCCCGTTGGCGCAGTTATCTCAGCTACTGCGGTGGCTCGAGCGTCTGATGCGACTTTGGAATTAGCAATGGGCGGTCTCGGCGGCATCTTTCGCGGTGGCTGCGGTTGAGCGCAAGCAACTGCGGCAAGAGCAACGCAGACTCCAATGAGTAGCAGCGGCACAACCAGGCGGAATCGAGTCACCCAAGCCTCCATCACCCATAGTTGACCCGAACCTCTCCACTTTCGTCAACCGCTACAGAGTGCCCATCGTTCGCTCACCCGCCCCGCTGCTGGATACGGGCCCAAGTATCTCGCAGGCCCACCGACCGGTTGAACACCGGCGTGTCTGGCGTCGAGTCGCGGTCCTTCGCGAAGTAGCCGACCCGCTCGAACTGTAGCGGCTCACCGTCTTGGATGTCCGCAACGGACGGCTCCATCTTGCAGCCGGTCAGGACCGTTAGCGAGTCCGGGTTGATGAAGTCCGTCCAGGTCTTGTCCTCAGGCACGTCGTACGGATTGGGAACGGTGAACAGGCTGTCGTAAAGCCTCACCTCTGCGTCGAGCGCGTGTGCGGCCGAAACCCAGTGCAGCGTCGCGCGCACCCGGCGTCCGTCAGGCGCAGAGCCGCCCCGCGTCTCCGGATCGTAGGTGCAGCGCAGCTCCACGACCTCACCGGACGAATCTTTGACCGCCTCTTCGCACTTGATGAAGTACCCGTACCTGAGCCTGACTTCTCGCCCCGGAGCGAGCCGGTAGAACCTGCGCGGCGGGTCTTCCATGAAGTCGTCGCGATCGATGTACAGCTCACGCGAGAAAGGCACCTTCCGTGTTCCAGCCGACTCGTCCTCAGGGTTGTTTATAGCTTCCAGGTAGTCGACTTCATTCTCAGGAAAATTCTCGATTACGACCTTCAGCGGATTCAGCACCGCCATCCGACGCTGCGCCCGCAGGTTGAGGTCGGTGCGAAGGTGGTGTTCCAGCAGACCCATCTCGGTGAGCGCGACGGTCCTGTTGATCCCCACCTCGTCGCAGAACGACCGTATCGCCTGAGGAGTGTACCCGCGCCTGCGCAGTCCCGCGATGGTGGGCATCCGCGGGTCGTCCCAGCCGTTGACGTGCCTGTCCTCGACCAGCGTAATCAGCCGGCGCTTGCTGAGCACCGTGTGCGTGATGTTGAACCGCGCGAACTCGATCTGCTGTGGATGGTAGATGTCCAACTCGTCCAGGAACCAGTCGTACAGCGGACGGTGGTCCTCGTACTCCATCGAGCACAGGGAGTGGGTGATGCCCTCCAGCGAGTCGGAGATCGGGTGCGCGTAGTCGTACATCGGGTAGATGCACCACTCGTCACCGGTCTGGTGATGATGCGCCCTGCGGATGCGGTAGATCGTCGGGTCGCGCATGTTCATGTTGGGCGACGCCATGTCGATCTTCGCCCGCAGCACGCAGGTCCCGTCCTCGAACTCGCCCGCGCGCATTCGCCTGAACAGGTCCAGGTTCTCATCGACCGGTCTGTCCCTGTACGGACTGTTGCGTCCCGGCTCGGTCAGGGTGCCGCGGTACTCGCGAATCTGCTCGCTCGTCAGGTGATCGACGTACGCTTTGCCCTTGAGAATAAGCTGCTCGGCGAAGTCGTATAGCTGCCCGAAGTAGTCGGAGGCGTACAGTTCACGGTCGCCCCAGTCGAACCCGAGCCAGTGCGTATCTTCCTTCTGCGACTCGACGTACTCCTCCTCCTCAGCGAGAGGGTTGGTGTCGTCGAATCGGAAGTTGCAGATGCCGTCGAAGTCTCTCGCGATGCCGAAGTTCAGGTTGATGGCAGTCGCGTGTCCGAGGTGCAGGTACCCGTTGGGTTCAGGAGGCCATCGGGTGTGTACACGCCCCCCGAATCGTCCCGTGTCGTTGTCGTCCAGGATCCTCGCACGTATAAAATCACTTGCCGCCGGAGTGGAATCTTCTGACATAAATCAAGCCTACCGCTACCCGGCCGTCATTCCCGCGGAAGCGGGAACCCAGCACTGGAAATCTCAGTCTCATGGAGTCACAAAAGTATATTGGAACTCAGTTGCGGCACTCAAACCGCCGATCATCTCGTAACCGTCCCATAGTCGGTGGGAGATTTGGGAGTGGCTTGAAAGAGTCATCGGCGACCAGGTTTCGTACTTGTATCTAGGCAGCGATCAGCTCGCTGAGATCGAGTCCCTCCTGACCGCTCCACACCCACTGTGTGAGTCCCAGCCCATTCATCATTCCCTTCTCGCTCTTGTACCCTCTGACTGTCCTGTACCTGACCTTACTCCTTCCTATCGTTCGCTCTGTGCAGTTGTTGGTCTGTGGCATCCCTCTCACTCGCTGGTGACATGTCAGAGATCGCCACTTATCACATAACTCCACCACCAGACGGTGAAGCTTCGGGTGTCCGCGAACACGATGCTCCATGTCGAGCAGTTCTCGACCGCCTCCCCTGGGCAGTTCGGTCATCAGAAGCCATATCCTCGACTTGTACCAGTCCCACCCACCTATCTCTCTGAGTCGATTCCACACCCACTTCCTGACGTGTGCGATACATACCTGGTGGTCCACTCCGAGATGTTCGACCACTGGCTTGTAGGTGTTGAGGTCGTCGGTCACTATCGACTCCACTCCGAACCCATTTACATACCTCTCAAGCCACCTGACGAAGCCGTCACTGTCCCTGTCAACCAACACGTCCATTCCCACAAGCTGTCCACTCTCAGCATCTGTGACGAACCCGACCACCGTCTGCTTACCCCGCACCTTGATCACAGTCTCATCGGCTCCCATCAGCCTCACACGACTCTGCCGCAGCGGACTCAACCACCCATCCAGTGCGTTTGATCCCGACTCCTGAACGTCTCGCCATACACTCATCCTCGACAACTTACATCCCAGCGCACTCAGCAGATGACTTACCGAACGCAGCGACAGACCCAGGGCCCAACTCAAGGCCGCCAGGGCCCTGAGTCTGTGACTCTGATCGTGACGGTCAACTCCCTGAGGATAATGTCTGAACGTGCAACCACAGTCGTAACATCGGTACCTTTGCACCGTGACCTCACTGACATAGAGGTCTTTGATGCGTTTTGTGACCAGTCCGTGTCGACTCAGGTACACGCTGCCACAGTATGGACAGGATGACGGCCTGGTATCTGGAAAGAGCTTGACCTGGGGAAGTGTGAATCTTACTCTGGGCATCGGCGGGGTCTCTTGGTCTTGGTCTCTTTGGATACCGAAACCTTACCAAGTTTCCCCGCCCTCTTCTTTCCACACCGACTATGGGACGGTTACATCATCTCATCCCGCAACGGAATTGACTAGCTCATACACCGAAGCGACGCTGTCACCGAGAACAATTGCGGCTGTGTTCCGCCCCGCCGACCTCAGCGCCTCCAGGTCGCTGGAGGCCTGTGCGTCTGCGAGCACACCGAAGCTGAAGCTCTCTCCAGGTATGTCGATGTCCTGAGCGTGCGGAGCCGTCAGCATCAGCGCCGCGACGTTGTTCGCCCCGCCCTTGTGTAGCTGACCCGTAGAGTGCAGATAGCGCGGCCCGTACCCCAGCGTCGTCGGCACCGAGTACTTCGACGCGACGGCAGACCTCAGCTTGCCCAGCGCTGCATCCAGCTCAGGTGTCTGCTCGAGGTACGCCAGGATTGCGAGATACTCCCCAGGTCCCATGCCAGAGACCAGTTCCTCGACGGACCCCATTGAGGCCAGAGTCGGAGCCTCGCCATGGGACTCGAACCTCGCCAACGCCTCGTCCGTTAGGTCCTTCGCCCTCTGGACGTCAGGCTGATCGAAGGGATGCACTCCCATGACGGCGCCTGCTACCGCGATTGCGAACTGCCAGCGGTAGAACTCACCGCCGAGGTCACTGACGTCGTCAATCCTGTACCTGATCATCGGATGACCGTCGGACACCAGCCTGTCGGCCAACGAGTCTATCTCGGAGCCATCTCTAGCCATCTCTAGCGAAACGAACAGCCGGTCGTCGCCGATTCGCCCTAATGCCTCAACAGGCTCCCCGGCAATCGGGACGATACCCATACCGTCCTTGCCGAGGCTCTCAGCCACGAGCTGCTCGGCCCACAGCCCAAACGACGCCAGCGAAGGCGATGTCAGGACCGTCAGCTTGTCGCGACCCGCGAGGGCAAGCGACCCCAGCACCGCTCCGAACCACGCTCCCGCGTTCATGGCCACGGGCACACCCGCGCCACACTTACCCCGCATCGCCACAGCACTATCCAGCAGACCCCTGTCGTCAAACCCGATCAGCGCGGCAGGAACGAGCCCGAAGTAGCTCAGCACCGAGTACCGACCGCCGATGTCCGGCCTGTTCCGAAACACCCGCCTGAACCCTGCCTCCCGTCCAAGCTCGGACAGCGCAGTATCAGCGTCCGTGATGGCTACGAACCGGTTCCCGGCGTTCTCAGCGCCGACAGCGTCCTCCACCACGCTTCTGAAGAACTTGTAGAGCATGTTCGGCTCGATCGTGGTGCCCGACTTGGACGAGACCAGGAACAGCGTACGCGCCGGATCGATGGACTCCACGACCCTCGCTATTCGCGCCGGAACAGTGGAGTCGAGGACGATCAACTCCGGCCAGCCTCGTCCCGCTGAGGAGTGAGAGGTGAAAGTCCCCTCTCCCTCGGGGAGAGGGTTAGGGTGAGGGTGAAAGTTAGAGTCCCCCTCATCCCAGCCTTCTCTCGCCAGGGGAGAGGGAGCTTCGGCGCACCCCCCAAGCACCTCAGCACCCAGGCTGCTCCCACCCATCCCGAGCAGGACGACATGATTCGTCCCCTCGTCTCGAACTTCGAGCGCGAACTGCGTGAGGTCGTCCACGCTGTCCAGCATATAAGTCGGTACATCAAGCCAGCCTAGCCGGTCCGTGATCTCAGTCGGGTCGGACGACCATAGCGTGTGGTCGCCGGACCAGATGCGAGCTACCGCATTAGAATCTTGTAGGGACGCCACCGCCTCGTCAGCGGTGGCTAGTGCTTTTCCCAGTGATGCTCCGGCGGGGGCGGCTAATGCGGAGAGCAGCTTGTCTCGTTTGGCGACGATGTTGTCGAGCAGCTCGTCGAACGAGTCGGCGAACGCCTTCACGCCGTCGTGCATCAGCTGCGTGGTGACCGCATCCATGCTGACGCCTCCGGCCTCCAGCGCGGAGATTGCGGCGCGCGACTCATCGACATCGTCCTCGATGGATGTCCGTGCCGTCCCGTGCTCCATGAACGCCGCCAGCGTCGCGTCCGGCATGGTGTTGACCGTGTGCGGCCCGATGAGCGTCTCCACGTACAGCACGTCGCTGTACTCCGGGTTCTTCGTGCTCGTGGACGCCCACAGCGGCCTCTGCACCCTCGCGCCGTGGTCCGCGACCGCGCGGAACCTGTCGGTGCTGAAAGTGGACTTGAAGTCCTGGTACGCGATCTTGGCGTTAGCCACGGCCGCCTTGCCGGCGTACTCGTCCAGCGCGCCTCCAGACTCGCCGATGAGGCCGTCCACTGACGTGTCGACCCGGCTGACGAAGAACGACGCCACAGACGACACCCGGGCAGGGTCGCCACCCGCCGCGACCAGGTCTTCAAGACCTGCAACGTATGCGTCGCGCACCCTCGCGTACATCTCCAGTGAGAAGATGAGCGTTACGTTGACGTTGATCCCCCTGCCGATCAGATTCCTGATTGCAGGGATGCCCTCCGGAGTGGCCGGCACCTTGATCATCACGTTGGGACGGTCCAGCGCTAGGAACAGCCGCCGCGCTGCCTTGATGGTGCCCTTGGTGTCATGCGCGAGGTGCGGGTTGACCTCCAGCGAGGCGAAGCCGTCGGCTCCCTCTGTTCTCTCGTAGATGGGCAGCAGCAGGTCGGCTGCGGCCCGGATGTCCTCGACGGCCAGCCCCTCGAAGAGGTCCTGCGGATCGTCGCTCCGCCTGGCGTGGGCGACGAGCGACTCGTCGTAGTCGTCGCTTGACGAGATCGCCTTTTCGAAGATCGTCGGGTTCGACGTGAGACCCGTGACCCCCGAGTCGATCAGTCTCTGAAGCTCACCCGTCTCGATGAGCGCGCGGTACATGTTGTCATACCAGACCGACTGACCCAGTTGGCCCAGCTGTTGAATCGGATTAAGTGTCTGTGACATAGGCTGCCTCCTTCCGCTGCCTCCTCTCCCTTGATGGGAGAGGATTGAGGTGAGGGTGTTGGATGCAATCCCCCTCATCCCTACCTTCTCCCGCCAGGGGAGAAGGGGTCTTGTATCTCTATCATTTATACCATCTTAGTGTGTACAACGTGTTACCGGCACATTAAGGAGAGAAGTGCAGAACTCCATCAGCGGCAGTTTCGGCACTCCGGCGAAGGCCGGAGTCCAGCGGGGCGGAGTAGGGTGGGGAACTCTCACTCCTCGCTCCTCTCCACTCACTCCTCGAAAACTAGGCCACGATAAACGGAATCCGCATCTCCTCCGGCGTGAGCCCGGAGTGATGACAGTTCAGCTGCGCCATCCTACCCGGCCCACGCGCCGCGTTGTACTCGAGCATGTCCGGCCCCTTCGAGATCGCGATCTGATTGCCCAGCCGCAGCATCGCCACCTCCGACGGCGGTTCAGGCCCGAGCATCTCCAGCTTGATCGCCTCCTCCAGGTCGATCACCGCGAACCTCTCACCGAACCGGCGGTCGAAGTACCTCCGCATCCGGTCACCGGCCCACGTCCAAGTTGGCAGGTACATCACCCGCGCGTCACCCGACGGCGGAGAGATCATCAGCGGCTGGATCTCGCGGTTGGGGCGGAGAGTGTGGCGCTGCGCCGCGGTTGCGTCCAGCAGGCCGTGGTCGGCCGTGACCACCATGCGCCCCCTGTCGCCGATGGCCGAGTGCAGCCGCGACAGCTCTTTGTCCAGCTCGACCAGCGCGTGCCGCACTTCCGGTCGTGTAATCCCGTGCAGGTGCGCGAGGCTGTCCACGCGCGGAAAGTACAGGTATGTGAACGTCGGTTCGCTGGCGTTCAGCACTCGCTCGGATACTACGTCGACCGCTTCCGGGAGCGACCTGTACCCAAAGCTCTTGAGGCCGCCGTTGAAGTAGTTCGAGTAGACGGAGTCCTTGAGCCGCTCGGGCACGACGACGAGGCCGTCCCGCTTCATCTTTCGCCAGACCGACTTGACCGGAAACGATCGCTCCGGGTCGATGCCCCGCCTCACAAGGTCCGCTCCGGTGCCGCGATCGGTGTACTGGAGTATCGTCGCGACCCCGTTGAGGTCGGGCAGGTACGTAAACCAACCCATGACCGAGTGCTCCGCCGGCCACTGCGCGGTAGTCAGCGACGTGAGCGCCACCGCCGTCGTGGACGGGAAGACCGTCAGAATGTCGCTGTGCAGATGGCTGGGCAGAAACGAGTCCTTCGGCAGCGTCTCCACCATGTTCATCCCCACGCCATCCCCAAGTGTGAGCACCAGGTGGTCAGATGTCCCGATAGCATCGACCATGTCCTCGCCGTGGTGCGTCAGCTCGAGGTCGACGCCACACAGCCTGGCGACCGCTCCAGCGAGGTCTACCAGGTTGGGCAGATCGTGACGAGGGCGCAGCAGCACTCTGTCCGCGAACGCCTCAATCAGTGCTTCTACTCCGGGCATACTCCCTCCGGATTGTGTGCGACGCACCATGCTATCATGAACGGACTGTGCGATGCCCTCGATCCGAGCATCCGTTGAACCCATCCCAAGTTGGTAGTCACTTCCATTTCGTCATGCCGGCGAAGGCCGGTGTCCATAGGTCGGCGCGGCGCGTTACCAAATCTGTAGAACGGAATGATCCTGAGCACCCGGCTGAATTCTGCGGAGGATATTGAGGATACAAATGAGGTCGAAGAAGCTCTGGATAGTGATAGGCTCCGTAATTGGGGTCGTCGTTGTCATCTTTGCAGTCTATTTTCTACGTAGCCTCAGCCGACCGGGTGAAGCCACTGCGCAGTACATACCATCTAGGGCCCCTGCCTACTTCTCGATCAATCTCCGACCTGGCGTAGGCCAACTTAATCAGGCCAGAAATGTCCTCTCCAAACTGGAGACGGAAGCCTTGCGTGAGCAGAGAGACGATCTGCTCGAAGAAATCGAAGACAACACCAGGATCCACTTCCTGGACGACGTGACACCTTGGCTCGGAACGGATATCTCCATAGCAATTCTAGATGCAGACCCCGATGCCTTAGAGTGGATCGTCCTGATCCAGTCCAGTGATAGGGATGCCGCAGTCGATTTCGTAGACGACTTGATCGAATACCTGGAAGACGAATTCGGCATGGAATTCGACGAAGACGAGGATAACGGGGTAGATCTCTGGGTGGCATTGGACGACCCGCTTGCCATGGGGGTCACAGACGAGTACGTGCTGCTTGGCGACAGCGAAGATTCTATCGAGGACATCGCCGACAATATCGAGTCTCCTCCTTCCAGGTCACTGATGGACAACGAGTCGTTCATTGCGGCACGCGAAATGCTCCCGAGTGAACGATTTGTCTTCGCCTTCGCGCAGACCGATGATCTCATAGATACGTATCTTGATGTGTTAGATCCCTTTGGAGACGTGGACTCAACGATGCGGCAACTGGAAGAGAACATTCCTGACTTCATTGCGGCGTCATCGACTTTCATCGAGAATGGCGTTCGACTCGACTTGTCCTACCAGACTCCCAAGGGAGCGTACCTAGTGCTGGATGACGCGACTCGTGTGGAGTCTCATGAAGTCCTGCCTGTAGATACTCTGGCAATGGTGTCCATGGTTGGTCTCCACGAGTTGTGGGATGGGATACTAGACTCCATTGACGATGCGGACCCCTATGCGGCGGATGCCTTTTATGAGTCCCTCGATTCTCTCGAGGACGAACTAGGGATCGACCTTGAACGTGACGTTATCGACGCATTGTCCGGTGAAGTGGCGGTCGCCCTACTGCCCAGTGACGTAGGTTCTGGCCTCTTCTTGGAGGAGGGCACATTCGACTGGACCATCGAGGCGCTGTTGCTCGCGGGTGTTGTGGACGGTAGAAGTATCGAGAATGTGCTTGAAGACTTGGTTGATGAGATGGAGGATTTCGACTTAGATGTTCGTCGCAAGTCGTTGGGTGACTATAAGGCAGTGATGCTTCAGTTCGACCAGGACACGTTCATGCAGACTGACTATGACCCGGGCTACGTCGTGACCGATGAGTGGATGGTTGTGGGGAGTACCTCGAAGAGCTTAGAGATGTTCCACGACACTTTGGTTAGAGACTCTGAATCGCTCAGCGACAATGGCGAGTTCCAGCGAATGCTGGGCACCGTCTCATATCCTCCTCAGTTTCTCCTGTATGCTGATATAAGGGGTGTTTTGGATATGGCAGAAGATGCCCTTACCGGCGAAATGCGATCGAGCTACAGGCGGGAAGTTGAGCCATACGTCGAGAACCTGAGTGCGTTTATGGTGATCAGTTCGGCCAACAGTGAAGAATCACGGGCGACGGCGGTCCTCACAGTAGAGGAGTAACGCCTCTCCCATCAGAGACGACTGCAAGATTCCGCACCCCGGACCAATGACGACACCCACATCACCTGAAACCCTGGATGAACTCCTGGCTCAGTGGTCGGGAGCCATGGCCGAGTTGAACCCGGACGACGTGGACCTCGGCAGGCAACTGCTCGACGCAGTAAAGTCCGTGTCCGACGTTGAGATCCAGGTGCGTCAGACCGCGTCCCTCGAATGGCAGATCGGCGTATGCCTCGCCGACCGTGTCGGAACGCTGTCGCTGGTGAGCGGTCTGCTGACCGCCCACGGACTCGACATCATCCATGCGGATACCTTTACTGTCGATCACACCGTTTCAACACCGACATTGGCAGGTTCTTCCCCACGGCGCATGAGGAGACGTGCCGATGGGCAGATGATCAGGCGCCGACCGAGGCGGGCCGAGCTCAGGCAGACCTCACTACCCTGGGCCGTGATGCTGTTCAGCGTCCGCTCTCGCTCCGGGCAGTCGCCCGAGTGGGAGGCGCTCAGGGCGGACATCGGGCGTACCGGGGAGCAATCGGCCACAGGGAACTTCGACGACGCCCGCCTGGAAGTGATCGAGCACTTCTCTCATACGGTGCAGGCGTCTGAGAACTGGACCGCCGGGAAGCTGCCGGTGGACATCACCACGGACAACACGACCTCAGAAGACTACTCCCTGCTGGAGATCACGTCCGGCGACACTCCGGGCTTCCTGTTTGCCTTCAGCACCGCGCTCTCCAGCGTGCGCGTGAACGTCGTCAGGGCCATGATACGAACGGATGGCGACACCGTCCGCGATACCTTCTGGCTAACAGAGCCCTCGGGTGAGAAGATCAAGTCCGAGCGTCGACTCGAACAGATCAGGGCCGCCGCGGCGCTCATCAAGCAGTTCACTCACCTGCTGCCCACAGCGCCCGACCCAGGCCAGGCGCTGCGACAGTTCAACCTCCTGACGTCCCAGCTTCTCTCCCGCTCTGACTGGACGTCTGAGCTGGAGGACCTCGAATCTCCCGGCGTGCTTGAGACCCTGGCCGAGATGATGGGCACCAGCCGGTTCCTCTGGGAGCAGTTCCTGCGAGTGCAGCACGAGAACCTCTTTCCAGTCCTGCTGGACAGACCCGGTCTGGACGCCAGCTGCTCGCGGTCCGTACTCACGGACTCGCTCGAGTCACTGCTGGTCGAGTGCTCCAGTCACGCCGAGCGCGTCAGGACGCTGAACGACTTCAAAGATCGCCAGATGTTCAGGATCGACCTGCGCTACATCACCGACAGGATCGACCGCAGGCAGTTTGGGGCGGAGATGTCGACCCTCGCCGAGGTGGTCGTCGAGAAGGCTTTCGAACTCGGCATCGATTCGGCACGCTCCCAGTTTGGCGCTCCGCTTCTGGATGACGGGTCAGAGTGCGAGTGGGCTGTGCTTGCCCTCGGCAAGTTTGGCGGCTCCGACATGGGCTTCGGCTCCGACCTCGAGCTGATCTTCGTGTACGAAGCCGAAGGAACTACTAGGCCTGCGCCCGCGGAAGCGGGTGGCCCCGTATCCGCCCGTACGTCGACCTTCTTCAACGAGGTGGTACGCGAGTTCCTCCAGGCGCTCGAAACGCGGCAGCACGGAGTGTTCGAGGTCGATATGAGGCTCCGCCCGTACGGCTCCAAGGGCGCTCTAGCGTCTTCGCTTGCCGCGGTTGAGGACTACTACACCAGCGGAGGCGATGCGCGCCAGTTTGAACGGCTTGCTCTCGTCAGGATGCGCCCGGTGGCCGGACATCCCGAACTCGGCAAGCGCGTCATGGGCATCAGGGACTCGTTTGTGTACTCTCCCGACCCTCTGGACGTCGAGAACATCCGTCATCTGCGCCGGCGCCAGGCGGCTGAGCTGGTAGAACGCGGCTCGGTCAACGCCAAGATCAGCTCCGGTGGGATAGTCGACATCGAGTACTACGTCCAGGCGTGGCAGATCGCCCGCGGAGTGGACGATCCCAGCGTGCGCCAGACGAACACCCTGGACGCCCTGGAGTCGCTGCAGACGGGCGGCCACGTCGACGCCGGTCTCGCCGGCAGGATAGGGGAGTCCTACAGGTTCTTCCTCGGTCTTGTGGACGCGCTTCGCGTGGTCAGGGGCAACGCCTCCGACCTGAACATCCCTGCCAGGGACACCCGCGACTTCCACCACCTGGCCCACCGGCTCGGTATCGAGCCGGAGCTTCTGGATGACCGCATAGCTCGCCACATGGACGCGTCGCGCAGCATGTGGGATGAGCTACGCTCCCCGGGACTGCATTAGGACCCCAGTCACCCAACCAGCGGCCCCGGCGGAAGCCGCGCAGGGAACGGAACGTCAGGGTTCTCGTCTACCAACCTAGCCCATACGTTGTGTCCAATCGCCTCCGACTGAGTGATGATATCGTCCTCGTCGAACGTCAGGATGCGGCTGTCCCGCATGACCCACGCGCCGTCTACCATCAAGTCGGTGATGTCCGCCGGCTGCGCCTGGTGTACGAACGCCGAGACGACCCTCAGCGTCGGCACAAGGTGCGACCGTCTGAGGTCGACCATGAACAGGTCTGCCTTCTTGCCAACCTCCAGGCTGCCGACCTCGTCACCCACTCCCAGTGCCCTCGCGCCGCCGATGGTCGCCCAGTCGAGCACGTCCTCAGGCTGCGGCCACATCTCGTCATTGCGCCTGACACGCTCGTGAAACAGCGCGGCCCGGACCACCTCCACCATGTCCTCTGCCATGTTGTCGGATCCCATGCCGATTGGGCACCCGGCTGCGCCAAGCTCGAACGCCGGAGCCGCCGCCCCGCGCCGTGCGGCGATGGCGGGGTTGTTGGAGATCGCCACACTGTGCTGCCCGAGCAGCGCGATCTCCGAGTCGTCCACGTAGCGACAGTGCGCGACGACCAGCCTGTCGCTCAGGAAGTCGTTGGCAAACAGGTACTGCGTCGGCCTGACGCCGCGCGTTCTCATCACTCCCTCCACCTCCAGCGAGCTCTGGGAGAGGTGAATGGTGTACCTCAGGCCGTTCTCGTGCGCCAGCTCGACCGCGCGCCGCAGCAGGGCAGGGGAGCACAGCTCCGGCGCGTGCGGTGACACGAAGCACTGCACACGACCGTCACGCTCTCCGTGCCATGACGATATGAGGTCTGCGCTCCGCTGGAGACCCGCCTCAAGTTTTGCCTCAGAGAACTGGTAGCGCCCGACGCTGAACTGCTCGTCGTCGATGTCGTTGAAGTTCTCCGAGAGGAACAGGCGCAGGCCAGTGTCCGCCAGGCTGTCGGCGTACTGCGGAATACGGTCCGAGATCTCCAGCAGCGTGGTAGTGCCGCTCCTTATCGCCTCTGCGGCGGCAAGCTGGATGAAGACGTTGCGCTCGTCAACGTCCAGCATTCCCCTGCCCGTGGTCGGAAACCTGAGCGTCGTCGGGAACCCGAAGTCCTCCAGAATGCCCCTGTCGGCCGTGGCAAGCATGTGCGTGTGACAGTTGACGAAGCCCGGAAACACCGCTCGCCCGCGCCCGTCGACACGCTCCGCGCCGGGAAAGCGTGCCTCGATCTCGTCACTCGGCCCAATCGCCGAGATCCGCCCATCCTCGATAGCCATCCCCGCGCCATAGAGAATCGCCCGCTGCGGGTCGCAGGTCACGATTGTTGTATCAGTGATAATCGTGGTCATACTGGAAGCTCCTCCTGTCCGCCGATACTAGCACGATGGCGCGACAAGCGAACCTCTCACTCCTGACTCCTCTCCACTCACTCCTCACGTTTGGTTGCCGCCCCTACGGGTTTCAAGTATCCTACCCGTGCCCCCGTATCTGAGTACGGGGTGACGTTATTTCAGCAATCGTAATTCGCCCTATTGGAAGGGTGCCGGAGAAACGAAAGGAGAAACCGGTGGACGGATTTTCTGCAGTGGCGCGAATCCTCAAGCTCGAAGGCGTTGAGTGGGTGGCCTGCTACCCCTCGAACAACCTGATCGAGTCCGTTGCCCAGGAGGGCATTCGCACAATCATGTTCAGACAGGAACGCGGCGCTGTAATGGCCGCGGACGGCTACAGCCGGGCCAGCAACCGGCAGAAGTTTGGCGTTGTAATCACCCAGGGCGCTTCTGGCGCAGAGAACGCAATGGGCGGTATCGCGCAGGCGTTCGGCGACAACGTGCCGATACTGCTGATACCCGGGGGAACCGGACTCGCTGCCTGGAACATCAGGCCCAACTTCTCGCCTGCTCGGGCGTACGCGCCCATCTCAAAGCAGACCGAGGTCATCCTCACGCCCACCGAGATAGGCAACGCCATGCGCCGTGCCTTCCACGCGCTCCGCAACGGACGCGGCGGGCCGGTCACTGTCGAGACTCCCGCTGACATAATGGGCGCAGATGTGCCCGATGGGATGATCGACAACTACCGCTCGCCCAGCCGCTCGGTCATGGGCCCTTCGCGCTCCGACGTTAAGGACGCAGTCAAGCTCCTCCTCGAGGCCAGCAACCCGGTGCTCTGGGCTGGCGGAGGCGTTCTCTTCGGAGACGCCACCGAGGAGCTCAGGGAGCTTGCCGAACTGCTCGACGTGCCCGTGTACACCACGATGCAGGGCAAGAGCGCCTTCCCAGAGACGCACCCGCTGTCACTCGGAGCCGGCTCCGGAGCGACCACCTGGCCCGCGCGAAAGTGGCTGCTTGAGTCCGACGTGGTTTTCGCAATCGGCTCCAGCCTCACCCACACCGGCTACGGCCAGCCCATTCCTGCGGGCAAGACGCTCATCCAGAACACCGACAACGTCGAGGACATAAACAAGCAGGAGAGCATCGACGTCGGTCTACCCGGTGACTCAAAGGAGACCCTCGCGATGGTTATCGACGAGGTCAAGGCCGCCATTGGCGAGACTCCGAGGAACACCGGCGTGCGCGACCGGATCGCCGCCGAGCGTGAGAAGTGGATGGAGGAGTGGACCCCGCTTCTCCAGTCCGACGAGGTGCCGATCAACACCTACCGCGTCATCCACGAGATCAACACGACCCTGGACAAGACCAGGTCGGTCGTCACCCACGACGCCGGCGCTCCCCGCGACTCGATCATTCCGTTCTACGAGGCCACCACGCCTCACGGGTACGTCGGCTGGGGAAAGACAACCCACCTCGGCTTCGGCATTCCGCTGATGATCGGCTCCAAGTTGGCCAGTCCCGACAAGTTCTGCCTGAACCTGATGGGCGACGGCGCGTTCGGCATGTCCGGCCTGGACACTGAGACCGCTCAGCGCTCCGGCGCTCCGATCACGACGGTCGTGCTCAACAACGGCGGCATGGCGACCTACCCCGGCGGCTACCCGACGGCGCGGACCCAGTTCGGCGTCACCGAGATGACAGGCAACTACGCCAACGTGGCCGAGTCCTTCGGCGGAGTCGGCATCACGGTTACCGACCCCGGCCAGATGAAGCAGGCGCTCATAGACGCCCAGCAGCACAACGCCGACGGCAAGACGGTCATCATCGACGTCCACTCCAACTTCGAGGCCAAGAAGTCCAGGTTCTAAGCCGTCTGAGACGACGGTTCCTTATGCCTCATCTCCCTTGAGGGAGAGGATTGAGGTGAGGGTGAAAGAGACTTCTGAGAAGCCCTCCTAGACGGATCAGGACAAGAGATAAAACGGGGCGGCTCCCAGAGCCGCCCCTGTTTTCTGAGCCCGTCGGACTCACATTGGCTGACCTTCCAGCACAAAGTCGTCAGCGAACGGGTTGAGGAATGTGACACCTTCGAGAGTCTGCCCGTGACTGAAGTCTTCAGATAGTACGTAGGGGACGCCATTCATGTTGGCCGATGCCCAGATCAGGCTGTCCCAGTATGCAATCCGGTACGTCCGTACACCGCGGATGGCTTCAATCACAGTCTCGCGAGTGGTGTCCAATACTATCCACCTTAGGGCTATTGTCGTAACCGTCTCTTCAGCATCAGCGGTTACGGCTGGGCGCTGAGTACCGCGGGTGAGCCGGGAAAACAGTTCGTTCAGCACCTGTGTGCTGACATGTCCCACTCGGCCTGCTTCGATCTGATGGAGCACCTGGTTTGCCTGTTCGTACTTTGCGAGATCTTCTCCGATGTATGCATAGACGAAGACATTGGTATCAACAAGGTAGGTCGTTGATTCGTTCATCGTAGATACGGTTCCGGTCCCAATTTGACTCTGTCTCTCCTAGCAGCCTTACAAAGCGACGATCATGCATCTTATAGAGTTCTTTCTGCCACCTGCGCTCGATCTCGCTCTCGTCTATGTCTTGAGGTAGCCCCGGCCATGGCTTGCCACGTTCTGCTAGGACCTCTTCGTACATCTCATCACGGTTTCGCCACCCAAATACGGGTTGACTTGGTGCGGCTTTGCCGCTCTTCTTCGAACGCTCTTTGTCGACGTAAGTCCCAATCGCGCGCTCAATCAGCTCGCCCTCGCTGACTCCAAACAGCCTGGAGAGCTTCTTCAGCCCCTCGTCCTGTTCGGAGTCGATGTAGACCTCTTTTTTGATCTTCTGCGTCATCGTGAATCACCCCGCGTGAGGATCGCATTGCACACATTGTACATCATCTTAGCTGCTGGAATGCATCCTCGGTACGACCCTCTTTACGAAAAACTCCGCCCGGATCGGAGTCCGCGATCAACGTCCTCACCCACTCCTCCAGCTTGTCCTCGGGAATAGCTCCGACCCATCTGCCCTCTACGATGCCAGAAGAGCCGATAAAGAACGTGACCGGCAGCCCGATTACCCCGTAGTCGACAGTGATCGCTCCATCTGGGTCCACACCGTTGGGGAACGTCAGCCCGAACTCACGCACGTATGCTTCGGCGTCAGATACTTCATCCTGTATGTCCACGCCGACGAACAGTATGCCCGTATCCTGGTACCGTCTCCACAGTCGCTCGAACCCCGGCGATTCCTGCCTGCAAGGCGGGCACCATGACGCCCAGAAGTTGATGACGATCGGGCTCCCCCGGTGATCAGACAGCCTGAACTCGCCGATCTCTGTCGAGCTTGTCGGACCTGCGTCCAACAGCCGCATCGCAAAGTCAGGAGCCGGCTTTCCGACCCTCGTCAACCCGCTGCGACCCGTAGCCGTGGACCTGTTCGACAGTCCGTAAGCCAGCGTCGCAAACAGTGCGAGCACCAGTAACCCGAAGACCGCGATTGATATAATCTTCCAGCGTGTACCCATTCTATGTGTGCAGCCTCAAGCTGCGGCACGCCCACTTTAAGTGTGCAGCTTCAAGCTGCCGAGTGCTCATTCTCTCTATGTGCGCAGCATCAGGGGCCGCTCGCCCTGCCGGACTCCGGAAGCTTTAGGAACAGAGCAGCCACAAGTGAAATCGCGACGAGCACCACGCTGACCGTGAACACGTCGCTGATTGCGCCCGAGAGCGACGACTTGAGCGCGGTCAGGAACTGATCGGCCACCTGCTGGCCTTCGGGCCCTGTGAATCGCGACTGCAGGTCCGCCAGCGCCGACGGATCGACGAGCGCCTGCGGGTTCTCCTTCATGGCCTCGATTCGCTCCGGCGGCAGAACGCCGCTCACAGAGTCCGGCAGTGACTCTTCGAGATTGCTGGCGAACCGGTTGGCCATGACCGCGCCGAGCAGCGCCAGTCCGAGCATCCCGCCGATCGACCTGAAGAACTGCAACGCGGAGGTCGCCGTGCCCATGAGCCTGAATGGTACGGAGTTCTGCACGGACAGCGTGAACGTTGGGAACGTAGATCCGAGTCCCATCCCCATTATCACGATGTACACGACGGCCCGGGTGAAAGATGTGGTCTCGTTCATCGTGGATACGAGGAACAGACCCGTAGCCATCAACGCTATGCCCCCAAGTCCGAAGGCTCGGTAGCGCAGCCCCGTTCGCGCGAGCAGCTGACCTGACAGCGTCGCGCCGACCACGATTCCCAGCATCATCGGCGTGAGGAAGCTGCCACTGCTGGTCGCCGACGCGCCGAGCACTCCCTGGAAGAACAGCGGTATGAATATGATCCCCCCGAACATGCCGAATCCGGTCAGGAACGTCACGATCAGCGACACCGACACCATCCGGTTGCGGTAGATCTCCAGCGGCATTATCGGCGAATCGCTCCTGAACTCTATCGTGACGAACGCCGCGACCATGACGACTCCGAAGACCAGCAGCCCGATCACCTGCGGCGACGCCCATCCGTACTGCACTCCACCCCATGACAGCGCCAGCAGGATAGGCACCACGGCAAGCACCAGGGTTACCATGCCCGCGTAGTCGTGCTTACGGCTCTCCACCTCCGGCTTTATCGCTGGAAACAGGAACGCGATCAGCAGCAGCACCGGGACGCCGATCGGCACGTTTATGAAGAAGATCCAGTTCCAAGAGATGTTGTCCGTGATGAAGCCGCCCAGAGTCGGCCCTATGACCGACGACATCCCGAACACGACCCCGATGAACCCCTGGTACTTGCCACGAGTCTCAGGCGGGAACAGGTCGGCTATGGCCGTGAAGCTGTTCACCATGATGATGCCGCCGCCGAGTCCCTGGATCGCCCGGAACGCGATTAGCTGGTTCATCGTCTGGCTCAGTCCCGCGAGCACCGATCCGATGAGAAAGACGATTATCCCGGCCACGTAGAAGATCTTGCGCCCGTGGATGTCCGTCAGCCGTCCGACAATGGGCACGGCGGTCGTTGACGCCACCAGGTACGCCGTCGTGACCCACGTGAACCTGTCGAAGCCGCCCAGGTCGGCGATGATACGAGGCATGGCCGTCGCAACGACGGTCTGATCTAGTGAGGCCAGGAACATCGCCAGCAGCACGCCAATCATCGTCAGAACGATCTGACGCTTCGGAAGCTGGACGAAGTCCTGCGCTACCGACCGGTCGGCAGCGCCGCCTGCCCCGTCGTTCGACGCTAGGGAGGCTCTGCTGGGAGCGTCATCTCTCACACTCCGCTCCGGAGGTGTCTGAGAAAGTTGCATACGTCACCGATACGTCGTCTACAGGACGGTCGGGTGGAGGCTCTCACTCCTCACTCCTGTGCACTCACTCCTGGAGAATTACACTTGTGCAATTCTCTAATGATTGAATCTCGGCATCACCTCGTCCGCGAACAGCCTGAGACTCGCCTCGTTGTCCTCCCACGACATCGGCCCGACCCTGAATTGCAGGATCAGACCGCCAATCCCGATCTCCTGAAGCCGCTCTATTCGCTTGGCCACAGTGTCGGGCGAGCCGAATATCATGCTGTTCTCGACCCTGAACCTCGGGTCCGCAAGGCCCGTCGTGACCGAAGCCATCTCTTCTTCAGTATTGAGCCTCAACCGGGTCTCGTTGATATGAGTCCTGCCTGCCACGTGTACCTGTGTTGCGAGCCGCTCAGCATCGGCATCGTTTTCGGCGACGTACATGTTGCGCCAGATCCACGAGTTCTCCATGGCCCACTTCATATGGGCCTCGTCGTACCCGCTGTCGCGCATCGAGTCCTGGTACACGTTGAACCGCCGTTCCGTCTCGTCATCCGGCTGGACTACGAGCATCAGAGGACGTCCCTGTTTGCCCATCTCGACCATCGAACCCTCGGTCGCCACCGCGCGTATCATCGGCGGGTGCGGACTCTGGTACACCTTCGGCCTGAGCACGGGCAGATCGATGTCGAAGTACTCGCCCTTGTGACGGTAGTTCTCCGTCGTCCACGCCTTCGGCAGGATCTCCTCCGACTCCAGCAGCCGTCCCTGTGCCTCGGAGAACGGTATGCCGTAGCTCCTGTACTCGTAGAAGTTGTACGCCGTACCCCTTCCGATGCCGAGGATGATCCGACCGTTGCTGATGTTGTCCAGCAGCGCGACCTCCTCCGCCAGCCTGATCGGATGATGCAGCGCCATCTGCACCGCCGCGAAGCCGATCTTCACGCGCTCCGTACGTGCAGCCACCGCAGCCGCAAACGTCACCGGATCGACGTACGCGCAAGCCCCATCGATATGGTGCTCACCCAGCCATACCGCGTCGAACCCGAGTTCCTCCGTCAACTCCGCCTCACGCAGAGCATCGGTGACCGCGCTGTAGTCAGATTCCGGTGTAGGGGAGTGCGGGAATAGAAAGTTGCTGAATTTCATATGACCTTTTCCGTTTGACTAATATTCTGTTCATGTCTCAGGAACGCTCTGGCCAGCCGCAGTTCACCATACTTGAAGCCGTCGCCAAGGTACTCCCTGACCGGTTTCAGTGGAGCGTCTCCAAGAGTTTCAAAGGCTGACCTGATCTCTTCTAGCTTGTCATCGTCAGGTAGATATGGACTCGGATCTGAAACTGCACCGGTCTCGATGAGTTCCGCAATATGACCTTCAATTGTGACGGGGGAGAGACCCCTGGCCTCTGCAATCGATGCCACCGATTGCCCTTGCCTTGCCAGTTCCCTGGTCTGTGACAGAGTGTCGCTGCCGGAAGCCCTCTTGCGTCTGTTGGATGAAGGTCTTGCCCGGACAATTGGGACTTCCTTCAGCCCATTGTCCGCCGCGTGACTGCGTATGGCTTCCAGGAACTCTGGCCCAAAGTCCTGAATCTTCTTCTGCCCAACTCCGCTGATCTTCAGGAAGCTGTCCTCGCTGTGTGGGAAGTAGTGGGCCATCTCCCTCAACGGTGCATCGCCAAATATAACGTATGGAGGTACACTCAACTCAGCCGACAGCCGGGCCCTTATAGTCCTCAGCTTCTCAAAGAGGACTTGGTCGTACTCCAGGTCGACAGTCTGACGCGACGGCCTACCCGAGTGGCTGTTCACCGTTGGCAGACGGATCTCTTCACGATTCCTGAGGAACTCACGCCCCATCGGAGTTACCGACAACGTGGGATATTCGCCTCCCAGGTCAAGCAGACCACGGCTCACCAGCATGGTCATCAGCTCCCTGAGCGCGGGAACCGAGTAGTCGTCCACAATTCCGAACACTGACAGGCGGTCGTGCCCCAGCTCCTCGACTCGTTTGATTCCTGATCCCATGAGGACCTGGGCTACATACGTTGACCCGAATCGCTCTCCCGTACGGATCACCGCCGAGAGTATCTTCTGGGAGATCACGGTGGCGTCGAAGGTGTCCGACAGGCAGTTGTCGCAGTTTGCACAGTTCTCTTGCCTTGCACTCTCACCGAAGTGCCTCAGTAGCATCCCGCGCCTGCATGATGTCTGCTGGCAATAGGATACGACCGCGTTCAGTTGCTGTTCCGCGACCATGCGCTGCGTCTCGTCCGCGATGCGGTCGATGAGATACCTTTCACGCTCTCGCTCGCGATGCCCGTAGAACAGGATACATTCAGCCTCAAGCCCATCCCGTCCCGCTCGACCGGACTCCTGATAGTACCTCTCGATTGAGCGAGGCGTCTCATAGTGCATGACCATCCGAACGTCAGGCTTGTCTATGCCCATCCCGAATGCGACCGTCGCCACGATCACACGCGCCTCGTCTCTAACGAAACGTTCCTGGTTCCTTGCCCGGACGTCATCGGCGAGACCGGCATGGTAGGGCAGTGCGCTGATGCCGTCTTCGGTCAGATCGACGACCATACTTTCCGTGCCCGAACGAGAGCTTCGATAGACTATTGCGCTGGAGTCCGGGTTGTCTCTGAGCCAGCCGACTAGAAAGTCATACCGCTCACTGTTCGGCAGCACGCTGTACCTCAAATTCGGCCGGTCGAAGCTCGCCACGAACTTCGCAGGATTTCGCAGCTCGAGCTGGGCCTCGATGTCCTCACGCACCTGCTCGGTAGCCGTCGCGGTCAGCGCGATGAACGGCGTGCCCTCACTCAGTCGTCTGAGCACCCGCAGGTTGCGATAGTCCGGCCTGAACTCGTGACCCCACTCCGATATGCAGTGCGCCTCGTCCACGGCGATCAGGCTGATGTCTATCGCGTTCAGGAACTGCTGGAAGCCAGGCTGCACTATGCGCTCCGGCGCAACGTATAGCAGCCTGGTCTCACCGTGGAACACGGCTTTCTGTACCCTGACCTGCTCCTCCCGAGTCTGTGCGCTGTTCAGGAAGTCGGCAGGAACACCGTTGCGCTTGAGCGCGTCCACCTGGTCCTTCATCAGCGCGATCAGTGGAGAGACCACCAGCGTCACACCCGGAAGCGCGAGCGCTGGAAGCTGGTAACACAGCGACTTGCCCCCGCCGGTGGGCATCAGCACGACCGCGTCGCGCCCGTCCATCACGGCGGCAATGGCGTCTTCCTGGAGCGGGCGGAACTCGTCGTAGCCGAAGTATCTCTTGAGCAGGGCCTGTGCTGAGCCTGTCGAAGCGTTTGTCACCAGGCCATTATAGAGTACGCACTGGTAACGAGGCCGCAGGATTCAACTGACTCCCTCTCCCTCAGGGCTTACAGGGATAGGTATTCACAAATCGTCATTCCCGCGAAAGCGGGAACCCACGCAGTGGCTCGCCGCCCGGCAATCCAAGGGCTGGGGTGAGAGCCTGCCCCGGACTTGATCCGGGGGTGAAAGGATTTGATCCTAACCTACTTGGCGTTACCCCACATTCACGTGGACGCCGGCCCTCACTCCTCGACAGCCGTTTCACCCGCCAGCCTGTCGTACGCCTGCTCAGTGAGCGTGGCGAAATGCGACACGTGCTCTATCCGCAGCGTCAGGTTGTTCGAGAGGTTGAGCATCGAGTAGGTCGCGTTGTAGAACTCCATGGCCGACTCTATCGGGTAGTGTCTGCGCCAGTTTTCGGACCACGGTCCGGGCGGGTCGGTCTCCACTTCCATCCTGGCAAACTCGGCCTCGACGAATCGCCGGGCGACCTCGTACATCGGCTCGACCTCATCGACCGGAGAGTAGCCTTCGAGTCCCCGGTTCTTGAAGACGACTATCTGGTAAAGCAGCATCCACCAGAACAGCACCACAAGCACCGGGTCGCTCACGCGCTTGGTGTGCTTCTTCAGACCCCAGTCCAGCCTGCGATCGTCGTTCTTCACCAGGAGTTGATGCAGCGTCTGCCCCGAGGCGTCACACAGCATGTTCCACAGCCTGGCCCTGGACGTGTCGAGGCCGTCCACGTCAGCCCTCGAACGGGCGACACCAGCTACGCCCTCGATGGACTGCCCCAGCATCCGCCGCCTCTGTCCAGGCATGAACCAGTCAGCGATTCCCATTTTCCCAGTCTAGAACTCCACTCGATGGCCCCCTCTCCCTTGATGGGCTGACAGGGGCATGTATTTCGCATACCGTCGTTCCGGCGGAGGCCGGAACCCAGAGTCCAGGTACGAAAGACCTATTGGTTTACATACCCCTCTAAGCCCTTGACGGGTGAGGGTGAAAAGTAAGGCCTCTAATCATCCTTCGCCGCGAAGTACCCCTCGACATACCCCAGCTGCACCGCCCGCACCAGCGCCGGAGCGATCGCCTGCGGAATCACAGACGCCAGCCCGCCTGAGCTCGCCGCCAGCCTCACCAGGTTGTCCTCCGCCAGGTTCGCAACGACCGCCACGAACGGTTGTATCCAGTCAGGTGCGTACTGGTCCGCCCCCGAGTTCGGCCTCGACTCCTCCGCGAAGATCAGCGCATCCACTGCCCCATCGTCGCCATGCCTCTCCGCAAGCATGGCAAGCGCGTTCTCATAGTCCATCTCGAACTGCTGAAACGAAAGCTCAGGGTCAGTCACCACATACCTCTATATCTGAATTATGGCGCGAAGAATACCAGAATGACGAAGCGTATCCAAACGGCGAGAGAGTAGCCATTGACACTGCCGCCTCTGAATCGCCCAACCCTATCTGATCGCATATCTCTGGTACTAGACTGCACGCAGGACAGGCCGTTTATGGACTGAGAGGAGAAGATAGGTGATTGAGGCAGACTTCTGGGCATGGGAAGGGGATGGCGACGATCCGGGCACTCAACGCAGGCCGTTCAGGGAGATCCTGCCTCGTGTCCTCCAGGTCCTGGCGCCCCACTGGCCCATCCTGGCGTTCACTGCGTTCCTAAGCTTGGTGCTTTCTATTCTCTGGCTGGTCAGCCCGATTCTCACCAGCCTGATTATCGATCGTGCAATTCTGAATTCAGACACACGTCTGCTCGTGACCCTATGCCTGTTGCTGGTCGGCGTGTCGCTGGTGACCGAAATACTCAGCCTGCTGCAGGACTATCTGCTGCTGTCGTCGAGTGAGAGAGTCGTCCGATCAGTCCGCATCTCGCTGTTTCAGTCACTGCAAAACCAGTCTTACAGCTTCTTCGTCCGTACCAGTCTGGGTGCGATCACATCTCGCCTGTGGAACGACGTGGTGGGAGTCCAGATGTTCGTGCAGGCGCTGATCCTGGCCGCGCTTGGGAACGCTTTTCTGGCTGTGGCCACGCTGGTCTGTATGTTCGTCTGGAACTGGAAATTGGCATTGCTGTCTGTGTCGTTTCTTCCCGTAGCCTTTGCGATCGGCCACCTTATGGGAAAGTTGAATCGCAAGTTTACTACCCTCATGTTCGCCAAACAGTCTGACCTTGTATCGTTCACATCCGACCGGTTGAACATAAACGGGTTCATCCTCGTTAACGGACTTGGCTACGATAAGAAGCTCGACTCTGACAGGTTCGCTGATGGGACTGCCGACCTGGCGCGCGTAGCGGTGAAGCAGAACATGACCATGAAGGTAATCGACGTAGTTCTCGGTGCAGCCCCTACGTTCGTGTCTTCGCTCGTCTACCTGTACGGCGGTATGCAGGTCATAGGTGAAAGCGCCAGCCTGGGCACCCTCGTGGCGTTCGTTACGCTTTCCACTAGGTTGACGGGCCCTATGAACGGACTCGCCAACCTCCACGTAACCGTACTGGGTTCCATGGCCGTGTTCGATCGCATCTTCCCGTGGATAGATGCCGAACCCGAGGTCAGAGACTCGCCTGACGCGCGAGATCTGGAGGAGCCACAGGGTCACGTAGTTTTCGAGGAAGTCTCTTTCGAGTACGAGTCAGGCTCTCCGGTACTGGAAGACCTGTCCTTCGAAATCGGTCCCGGACAGATGGTCGCACTCGTCGGACCAAGTGGCGCGGGCAAAACGACCATCACACACCTCACCTTGAGGTTCTACGATCCCGGGTCAGGTACCGTAAAGCTAGACGGGCAGGACCTGCGCAGCATTAGACTGGCCTCACTCCGCCGGTACACCAGCATCGTCCCACAGGAGTGCCCGGTATTCCACACGTCCGTCAGGAGCAACCTCCTGATCGCCAAGCCCGATGCAACAGATGAAGAGCTGGTGTCTGCGTGTCGAGCCGCGCAGCTCCACTCGCTCGTCGAGAGCCTGCCTGACGGATACGAGACCGTTGTCGGCGAGATGGGCTACAGGCTCTCTGGAGGAGAGAGGCAGCGGCTCGCGATCGCCAGGGCAATACTGAAGCAGCCCAGACTCCTGATAATGGACGAGCCCACATCATCGCTCGACTCCATAACCGAGCGCTCGATACGAGATGCTCTCTCATCAATGCGGAGTGGTGAGTCGAGACCTACAACAATTGTGATCGCCCACAGGCTGTCCACGATACTCGCAGCAGACATGATTCTGGTGCTTGACGAAGGACGGCTTGTCGACTCTGGACGGCACGCCGACCTGCTCGAAAGATGCGTCCTATACAGGCGTCTATACGATGAGCAGTTCGCCCCACAGGACATGGAAACGTCGCGGCACTGGTCTCAGCGTCCTTCCTGAGAGCACCAACACCCCATCTGTGTTATACCTTTACATCACCAAGACACCACAACCCACCAAAGGCAAGTAACCATGACAACAGTCACCGACAGCCCCCTATCCACGCTGCTGCCCATCGCAGGATGGGACACGGCCCTGGCCTCAGAAGTGGACCTACACGGCGGGACAGACCCAATTCTGCCGACGCCGTTCAGAATCGCCGAGACCGCCGCCGCCAGCCTTGCGGCCGTCGGACTGGCCGCCTCTGACCTCTGGAAGCTGCGCACCGGACGCACCCAGCAGGTCAGCGTGGACACCCGCCACGCCACAGCCTCTCTCCGCAGCAGCAAGTACATGACCATGGACGGCAAGCCCGCCGGAGCCGAGCGCCATCCGATCATGGGCGTCTATCCGGCCAGGAACGGCCGCTGGAGCTACCTCCACTGCAACTTCCCCAACCACCGAGATGCCGCCCTGAGCGTACTGGGTGTCGAGGAAGAGGACGGAGACGCAGTCCGCAGAGCCGTCGCTAACTGGGACGCGCTCGAGCTGGAGGAGGCGATCATCGCCGCTAAAGGCGCCGGAGGAATGGTGCGCTCCATGGCCGAGTGGGCCGACCATCCCCAGGCCGCCGCTGTCGCATCGCTGCCCCTGCTTGAGATCACCAAGATCGGCGACAGCCCACCTGAAGCTCTCCCGGACGGCTCCAGGCCCCTGTCTGGAGTACGAGTGCTTGACCTAACCCGCGTGCTCGCAGGTCCGACCTGCGCCCGCACTCTCGCCGAGCACGGCGCGGACGTGATGAAGATCACCGCCCCCCACCTGCCCAGCATCGGCGCCCAGGAGTACGACACCGGACACGGCAAGCTCTCCGCCCACCTCGACCTCCGCAACGACGCCGACATGCAGACCATGCGGGAACTGGTTAGCCAGGCCGACGTCTTCTCCCAGGGATACCGCCCCGGCACTCTCGCGAAGAGGGGACTCTCGCCCAAAGACCTCGCCGCGGTCCGCCCCGGCATCGTGTACATAACCCTGTCAGCATTCGGAAGGGTGGGGCCGTGGTCCCAGCGTCGAGGCTTCGACACCGTCGTGCAGACCGTAAGCGGCATAACCCATCGCCAGGGAGAATTGTTCCCCGGCGCCGAGCCCGGACCCCAGTTCTACCCCGTATCCGCGATCGACTACATTACTGGCTATCTGATGGCGTTCGGCGCAATGGTTGCGCTGGCCAGGCGCGTAAGAGAAGGCGGAAGCTGGCAGGTGCAGATCTCACTCGCTCAGACCGGACGCTGGCTCGTGGAACGCGGACAGGTGCCCGAGTCTGAACTACGCGATGTGCCCGAGGACTTCACGCCCGAAGAGATAGCCCGCTGGTCGACACACACCGACGTCCCCGGAGGTCGCCTCGGACACCTCGCCCCAGTGGTGCAGCTCTCCGAGACCCAGCCCTACTGGGCCCGCCCCTCAGTCCCCCTCGGCTACCACGACCCCATCTGGCCAGAGCGCTCAGTCTAAGACAACTGCCCCCTCTCCCTTGACGGGAGAGGGTTGGGGTGGGTATTCACAAACCGTCATTCCCGCGAAAGCGGGAATCCAGGGGCTGGGGGTGCCCTTCGACAAGCTCAGGACGAACGCATTGTTGGATTACATACCCCTGTCAGCCCTTGATGGGTGAGGGTGAAAGGTACGAGTACCTGCCATCTTGGCTACGACAAGGCTTACAAGGGTAGGTAAGCTGACAATTCGTTCGTCCCCGGATCAAGTCCGGGGCAGGCTCTGAGCTTGTCGAAGGACAACCCGGCCAACGTCTTCCTCACCCATACACCTCCAGCACAAGCCCCTTAGGCCGCCCCCCATTCAGCACCGTCTGGTCCTGCGGACACGCCGACACCACAACCACCAGGTCCTCCAACGCCCTGAGCAGAGCATAGCCTCCCGGCTTCGCAACTGACGCCCCCGTCTCGCGCCTCCCATGCAGATCAGCAATCGGCGTGTTCTGAAACAGGTTGATTGGGTCTGGATATCCCGGCGGGGAACACCCCAGCTCCTCCAGCGCGGCGTTGAGGTTGTCCCTGCAGTTGGGATGCCCCTCGATTCCGAAGTCCTCAAGATACCGCAGCCTGTCGCACGCAGGCGCAAGCAGATCGTGTACGCCAACCGTGTCCTCTTCCAGTAAGAACAGCGGCCTTCTGGCAACGCTGTATAGTGGCCTGCCGACCACCAGGTTGAATATGTCGAGGATGCTCCTCGTCTGGCTCGGCGACAGCGTATCGGCGAGGTCGTTCTGTACGAAGGCGAACAGGTCCCCGACCTGCGTTCCTTCCGGCGCGATGACCTTCAGCCTCTGGTCACGTTGTACAAGTACTCCTCGTCCTGTCATAGCGGGAATCTGCACCTGCTCGATCAACCTGTCGCTCATGTCTGCTCCTATTCCTGTCTGATACCCGATAAGTGGATGAATGCGATTGGAGCGCGGGCGTCTCGTCCGCATCCGTTTACCCTGAGCTTGTCGAAGGGTGGTGGCCCTCTGAACTGCCTACCAGCCTGGGACACTCTCCCGTCTGCTATTCTCTTTGAGAAACTCACATTGGTGGTATCTAAATTGGACCTCACACAGCACATCAGAGATATCCCGGACTTTCCCACTCCAGGCATACTTTTCCGCGACATCACCCCGCTGCTTCACCACCCACCAGCATTTCGATTCGCCGTGGATCGTATGGCAGAGAGGTTCGCGAGCGCCAGCCTGGACTCCATCGTTGGAATCGAGGCGCGAGGATTTCTGTTCGCCTCCCCGCTGGCCTACAAGCTCGGCATCCCACTCGTCCCCGCGCGCAAGCAGGGCAAACTGCCCTACGAGACCACCTCGGTCAGCTACGAACTCGAGTACGGCACCGACTCCATAGAAGTCCACGTGGACGCGATTCAACCCGGTCACAACGTACTGGTAGTCGATGACCTGATCGCGACTGGCGGGACCCTGGCCGCCACCGTAGAACTCGTCGAGCGGACGGGTGGCACAGTGGCAGGCGTTGGAGTTGTAGTGGAACTCTCCGACCTGCACGGCCGGGACCATCTCAACGGCTACACCATCGAGTCCCTGCTCACCTACTGATCCGGCTCCCAAGAAGCTGTGTCAGTCTGGTAGGTGATCGGTCCGTAGGGGCGTCCCTTGTGGGCGCACTGGGCACGCTGACCAACACGGGCAACCACTCGCTGGGGCGAGCCCCTACATACATTTGACCGACTGAATTGACACAGCTACGGCTCCCAATTCCCCATTTGACACACCCCACCTTCTCTGAGACTATGAAATCACAGCACTCGCTCAGGATCATTTTCGCCTACGTGGCAGAGACCCGGTACGCCTGAACTACCATGCTATACCGAGCACCCTCAGCTATAGTTACCCATTTCCTGACGGAGGTGGACCTCTTCCAGGGCCTCTCGATGCGTCATCTGGAGCGTGTCGCCGCGCTGTGCGAAGACCTCGACTTCAAAGAGGGCGACTACCTCGGACACCAGGACCAGCCCGGAGACAGGCTCTACATGATCCGCAGCGGCGAGGTGACCGCGACCACCGGCGCGAGGGAAAAGTCGCTCGCTGTCAGGACGGTTCGAGCGCACGAGGCATTCCCGGTGGCGATCTTCTTCAATCCCCCGGTCCAGGTCACTACTGCGCGCGCCGCGACCGACGGCTCAGCATTCGTCATCCCCCGCGTCAGGCTGATGGAGCTGTGCCAGCTCGAGCCGAGGATCGGTCTGCACGTCTTCAGCGCCGCCTGCGGCATTCTTGCAAGCAGGTACCGCTACACTCTGGATAGACTCGCCGAAGTCGTCTCCGGCGTCGATATATCCCCCGCAGGAGACGGCGGAGAGGTCTAGGCATTCTCCTCTGCAGTCCCGAAATGGTGAAGCCGTCCCGACGAGTCTGGGTCAGTCGCTCAGGCTGTCGCTACGCTTGACAACATTTGACCAATACCATATCTTGACGGCCAATCGAACGAAGCTTTTCTAACTGGATTTACGCTTCTCAGATGTCCCTCGGCAACACCAGATAGTCGACGGGGCTTGTTTTTGTCATCAGGTTAGTTGGCTGCTAATCTGGCGGAAAGGGGGGCACATGGCCAAGCTGCTGGAGATAAACAATCTCTCCACGTACTTCTTCACCCAGGACGGCATCGTCAAGGCCGTTGATGACATCAGCTACGAGCTGGAAGAGGGTGAAGTGCTCGGCGTGGTTGGCGAGAGCGGCTGTGGCAAGAGCGTACACGCTCTCTCTATTATGCGCCTGGTGCCTACACCTCCGGGCCGCACCGTTGCCGGAGAGGTGATCTTCGAAGGTGAAGACCTCCTGGAAATGGACGACGCTGAGATGCGCAACATCAGGGGCAACCGCATCGCGATGGTATTCCAGGAACCGATGACGTCCCTGAACCCGGTGCTCACCATTGGACGTCAGCTCACAGAGACCCTAGAGCTTCACCAGGGCATGACCGGTCAGCAGGCCAGGAACAGGGCCGCCGAGCTTCTCCAGACGGTCGGAATCCCCGATGCCGACCGCAGGCTGGTTGACTACCCCCACCAGTTCAGCGGTGGAATGAGACAGCGCGTCATGATAGCCATGGCGCTCAGTTGCAACCCGAGGCTCATCATCGCCGACGAGCCCACGACCGCTCTCGACGTGACCATCCAGGCCCAGATCTTGGAACTCATGCAGGAGCTGGCCCGTGACTTCGGCACGGCCATGATCATCATCACGCACAACCTTGGCGTGGTGGCCCGCTACGCTGACAACGTGAACGTCATGTACGCGGGCAAGATCATCGAGACCGGCTCGGCCGAGGAGATCTACCACAACCCGAAGCACCCCTACACCCTGGCCCTGCTCAACTCTGTGCCGCGTCTCGATGCGAACGAGAGGATCAGGCTTGATGCCATCGAGGGTCTGCCCCCGGACCTGGTCAACCTGCCGGAAGGATGCTCTTTCGCTCCCCGGTGCAAGTACGTGTTCGAACAGTGCCTTGATGAGACTCCAGTATTGAATGAGGCCGCGCAGGCCCATAATTCAGCCTGCTGGAGACATAAAGAGCTGCAACAGCTCGCCGGCTTTGCGAACTGATAGGCGAGTTATTCACAAACCGTCATTCCCGCGAAAGCGTGAACCCAGGCGAGGTAGAAGAGGACGATGACGACTGAGATGGCGACCAACGGCTCCAGCACCAACGGGGGAGCCCCTCTGCTGGAAGTGAAGAATCTGAAGATGTACTTCCCCGTTACCTCGGGGATTATCTTCCAGCGCAAGATCGCGGACGTGAAGGCGGTGGACGACGTCTCCTTCACCATCAACGAGGGCGAGACGCTTGGCCTGGTCGGTGAGAGCGGTTGCGGAAAGACGACCACCGGCAGGGCGATCCTTCAACTCTACAAGCCGACTGACGGCGACGTCATGTTCGAGGGTACGCGACTCAACGACCTCGACGGCGGAAGCATGAGGGCCATGCGCAGGAAGATGCAGATCATCTTCCAGGACCCGTACGGCTCCCTGAACCCCCGCATGACCTGCGGAGACATCGTCGGCGAGCCCCTGATTGTCCACAAGCTCACGTCCTCCAAGGGCGAGTACAGGGACAGGGTCGCCGAGCTCCTCCAGGTAGTCGGCCTCAACCCCTACATGGCAGACCGGTATCCCCACGAGTTCAGCGGCGGCCAGCGCCAGCGCATCGGAATCGCCCGCGCCCTCGCGGTCAACCCCAGCTTCATCGTTTGCGACGAGCCGGTGTCGGCGCTGGACGTATCGATTCAGGCTCAGGTCATCAACCTGCTCGAAGACCTTCAGGAGCAGTTCGGACTCACCTACCTGTTCATCGCGCACGACCTCTCCGTCGTCAGACACATTTCCGACCGCGTCGCGGTCATGTACCTCGGCCACATCGTCGAGATCGCCGACCGTAACGAGCTGTACGAGAATCCGCTGCATCCATACACCCGCGCGCTGCTCTCGGCGGTACCGATTCCCGATCCGCTGATCGAGGCACAGAGAGATCGGATCATCCTGACAGGCGACGTTCCAAGCCCGATCGCACCGCCCGCAGGCTGCGTGTTCCATACACGCTGTCCGGTCATGGTGGAAGACTGCCAGCTTGAGGTGCCCGAGCTCCGTGAGGTATCCCCAGGTCACTGGGTCGCCTGCATCCAGGTAGAAGGCTGGGAGACCGCCCACGCCTAAGAGTTCGCCCCATCACCGAAACTCAGTCACCTGTCCCCCTCTCCCGCAGAGCCTGCCCCGGACTTGATCCGGGGGAGAGGGTTGGGGTGAGGGTGAAACGCGGTATGACAAACAAGGCCGCCATCACCCACTCGTACCTCAAGGGCTAGCCCGCCGCAGCCTCTCCATCTCCACCGCGAACCACAGCGCGAGATTACCAGTCCGGTCGTCTTGGTCGAACTCCGCCGCGCGATCTATGTAGAACCGCCGGTCATTGACCGCGCCCGTTCCGGTGCACCCGTCGACGACAGACCCGTCGAGCCCAATCCGCTCCGACGCCGCCCTCCACAGACTCTCGACGAAGTCGCCGTACGCCTGCGCTGAGCTTGCCGAATGCGAGTCGTCCCCTCCAGGGCGCTCCGTGGCGGGTAGCCATCCCAGCCGCAGGCCCCTTGCGACCGCGTAGCCGGTCATGCACACCGCGGTAAGCTCCTGGTAGGTTCCCGCAAAGTCCAGCAGCTGCGAGAACATCCCCGACGGCCGCTGAAGCCCGCGCAGCGCGTCGAGATGACGCGAGTGCATGTCGATCAGCCTGGCGCGTGCCGGGTGCGACTCCGGCAGCCGCGTCAGGGTCTCCGCATATCCCATCGCAGCGAACCCGTTGCCGCGACCCCAGTGGTAGGGAACCGACCGGCAGTGCATGAACAGTCCGTCGTCCTGCTGGATGTCTGCGTTTAGCAGGAACTCGGCCTGTATGTCCATGTAGCTGGCGTCGCCGGTGAGCGCGTACGCCCTGCCCATCAGGGCGCCTGAGAAGAAGAAGTCCTCTGTGCGATAGTCCGGGTCGCACGGAGGCGGCGGGACCCCGAGATCGTTCCCTCGGTACTGGTCCGCTATCTCGACCAGCAGGTCGCGATACCGATCTTCACCTGTTATCTTGAACATCTCCTCGCACCAAACCAGCCCAGCATGGTTGGCTCCCCCATCAGAGTCGCCAAACCAGGACTTCGAACCGGACGTGTAAGGCTCGACCAGCTCAGCCACACCCTGCGCGTACTCCTCAGCCTCCCCTGTCAGTTCGCCGTACCTGAGACGGCCACTGATCGATACCCCCTGCGTGTATATCACCGGGTCCAACCTGTCCCCATATCGGGGGACCAAGGAGGCCGCAACGCTCAGCGGCGAACGACTCCTCCGAGTTGCAAGCTCAGATCGCGCCTGCGATACGACTGGAGAGTCCAGTCCGATTAGCGCGCTCCACAGCTTCTGCAACTCAGTCGAGACCTCGGCCACAGGAGCCGTGAGCCTGACACCCGGCACCTGGCCCAGATCGTTCGGTGTGCCTTGAGACAGAGCCGAAAGCAGGCTGGAGTCCTCGGGCATGGCCTGACCGCCAAGCGCATCTGCCACTGCGGACGGCACACCCGCGCACTCCCACGAAACGCCGTCACCAGCCCGTACCTCGACCACACAGTCCGGCGCCATGAAGCCGATGTACCTCCACAGGTATCGCGCCTCAGAGTCTGTTTCATGGTTGAAGTACCCTCCCTCCGGCGGATATCCGGTAGAGGGATTGCCTCCCGATCCGTTCCCCGGACCAGCTCCGAGTTCCAACCCGTCCGGATTCGCGCACGGAATCGCGCTCAGCGCGACCCGGTTCCTGAGCACCCGGCTCGACGCATACGCCCGCAGCACCGAGACAGCGGCGTCCACGTCATCAGCCGTTCCCGACAACCCACCAACGATCAGTACCCGGTGCCTGTCCGACTCATCCAGGTACGCATCCCGATGCACGAGCGAGACGATCTGCGTATCCCGCCGAGTTACGCCGCACCCATCCCTGGTCCACGGCACCCCCGACTCAGCAACCACCGCCTCAACCTGTTCTGCAAATGACAATGTCAAAATCAGCTCCTATTCGACTTTGGACTTCATCCAACCACCCCCTCTCCCCTGACGGGCTCACAGGGGTATGTATTCACAAACCGTCATTCCCGCGAAAGCGGGAATCCAGAGGCTGGGGGTGCCCTTCGACAAGCTCAGAGCCTGCCCCGTACTTGATACGGGGGTGAAAAGCACACAAGCAACTAAGTATGTTCACCCCCAAACCTCTCCGGCCTATAAGGCTCCAGGACATCCACCCTCGCACCATCCAGTATCTCCATCGACGCCAGCTCTCCCACCAGAGGCCCCAGCGTGATCCCACTGTGCATCACAGCGATGTACATGTTGGACACGGCCTTCGTGTACCCCAGCACAGGCAGACCGTCCACCGGCATCGGTCTGTACCCGACAGGCACCGGTACCGGAGTCGCAGACTTCAGTTCAGGCAAATACGTGGTCGCCCGTTCCAGTATCCGCGCAGCGTGCTCAGGCGAGTCGTCGCGCGCAAGGCTCTCCTGCGTACCCTCTCCCATCAGCACAACACCGTCGTTACCCTGTCGGACGTGCACCTCCAGGCCCTCATCTCCAACCGGAGGCCCATACAGCGCGGCGACGTTCCTGAGCACCGGCCCCATCGGATTGGTGCTGACGACCACACCGGGACTCTCCTCCTGCGGGACGTGTACGCCCGCCATCGCAGCCAGCTCAGTGGCCCCAACGCCAGCCGACAGCACGACCGCGTCACAGTCGACGGAGCCGCCCGAAGTCAGCACCGATGCCACGCGCCCGGCCTGCATGTCCAGCCCGGTCACCGGACTGTTGGCCACGATCCTGCCGCCCATCTCCCTCACTCGCCGGGCGCAGACCTGCGCGACGAGCGTACCCGGCACGTGGCCGTCGTTGTCGCTGATCGCCGCCGCTTTCACCGGCCCCGGCTTGAGTCCGGGCTCCAGCCGCATCATCTCGTCCTCGTCGATCATCCTCGCGACGTATCCCCAAGACTGTAGCCTAGAGACGTTCTGTGTCAGCCTCTCAGCCTCTTCGTCGGTAGCCGTCCAGGTGAGTTGCCCGCCCCAGCGCAGGCCGATATCCGTGTCGAGCAGACGCGCGAACCGGTCCCACGTATCGAGCGAACGACGGTTCAGTCCGCCATAGCCCCTCGGCTCCTTGCCGAAGCCATTGATCCACGCGAACGAGTGGCTCGTCGCACCCATGCCGGGTTCCCCCGCGTCGATCAGCGTAACGTCCGCGCCCCTGCGGGCAGGTAGAAAGCAATCGCCCCACCAACAATTCCGGCTCCAACTACCGCAACACGCATACTTCAAATACCCCCTGAGTTTCCGGCCCCAGTTTACCCTACAACACGGTGGTCGGTACGTTCCCCCATTGATATAATCCGCCCAACTTTCAGCCAAGAGGTACATGCAATGATCTCCATCTTCGTAACCATTCGAATCAAGGACGGATACGCCGACGAATTCAGAGAGGCCAGCTTCGGCGACGCCCAGGGCTCCGTCCGTGACGAGCCCGGCTGCTTCCGATTCGACATCCTCCAGAACGACGAGGACTCCAACCTCTTCCACCTGTACGAGGTCTATGCCGACTCCGCCGCACTCGACGCCCACCGCGAGGCTCCCCACTACAAGAAGTGGCGCTCCTCAGTCGAGCACATGTTCGACGGCGACATCGAGCGCGTCGCGATGACCACCATCTTCCCATCCGACGACGGCTGGCGCGCCCAAAAGCCCCACCTGCTCAACTGGTAGGCCACTCCCTCTCCATGAGGACTGACAGGCGTACGTTGCTATAGCTTGAACACTTGACTCACTCATCTGACCCCTCTCCCTCAGAGCCTGCCCCGGACTTGATCCGGGGGAGAGGGTTGGGGTGAGGGTGAAAGGTCGAAACACTCACCCTCCTGAGGTCACCCAGAGGGAAGAAAACCCCCTACGTCCTCCCGAACTCCCGCTCCAACTGCCCGGAACTCATGTGGATCATCGTCGGACGCCCATGCGGACAGCTATTCGGCTGAGCACACGCCTCAAGCTGGCGCACCAGCTCCTGCATCTCCTCGTGCGTCATCACCTTGCCCGCGCGAATAGCACCGTGACACGCGACTGAGTAGGCAGCCCGCTCCTCCCACGTCTCGAACCCGCCCCCATCCTGCATGAGGTCGAGCACGTCCGTCAGCGCGGTCTGGTGGTCCATGTCGACAAGCAGCGCCGGAACGGCCCTGACGACCACCGATGTCCCTCCGAAAGGTTCGAGAACGAAACCCATCCCCGCAATAACCTCGGACTGCGTGGTGACCAGCTCGAATGCCATGTCGTCCAGCTCTACAACCGTCGGCTCCAGCAGGCTCTGGACATCGGGCGACCCCTCGGCGGCACGCGCCACCGTGCGCTCGAACATCACCCGCTCGTGCGCCGCGTGCTGGTCGATCATGTACACCCCATCAGGCCCCTCGGCGACCACGTAAGTGTTATTAACCTGCCCAAGCACCCTCAGGATCGGCAGCGCGTCGCGTGGCGTCGGTGGTGGCGGTGCCTGCTCCACCTCCGGCGGATCTATGATGTTGTGGTACTGCTCGACTATGTCCCCGCGCTGAGACGGTGGAACGCCCCGCGACTCGGTCGATGCAAACGGCGCTGTCGGCCAGAACGCCGACGGACTCGGCATCTGCGTCCTATGGCTGCCGCTGTGACCCGGTTGACTGATCGCGCGGTGACTCACCTCAGGTATCGGAGCGTGCTCCCCGAGCGTTCTGCGGACAGCTCTCTGCACCGCGCCGAACACGCTGTTCTCTCGCCTGAACCGTATCTCGGCCTTCGCCGGGTGCGCGTTCACGTCCACTTCCTGGAACGGCACGCTGACGCTGACCACCGCAACCGGGTATCTGCGTTCAGCCATGAAGCCGTGGTACGCCTGCTCGATGGCGTACGAGAGCGACCGGTTTCGCACCCACCTCCTGTTGGCGAACAGGCTGATGTAGTTGCGATTGGCCCTATCCAGCGACGGCGGGCCGATCAGGCCCATGACTTCGATGGTCGCCTCTTCCGACTCCTCCGGCGGGATCTCCAGCATCGCCTCGGCGACCTGTCGACCGTGTACCGCCGACACCGCGTCCCGCAGTTCGCCGCTCCCTGAACTTGAGAATGACCGTCCACGGTCCGGACTAAGCTCGAACCCGACCTCCGGGTACGCCATCGCATAGTGCGCGACGACCCTGTAAATCCGAGTCTGCTCTGCGTTCGTCGAGCTCAGGAACCTGCGGCGCGCGGGCAGATTGCGGAACAGCTGCCTCACGGTGATCGTAGTGCCGTGCGGCGCGCCCGTCGGACCGACCGATACGACCTCGCCGTTATCGATCTCTATGCTGGCGCCGCCATCTGAGTCCGCGGTACGTGTGCGCAGCTCGACACGAGCGACCGACGCGATACTCGGCAGAGCCTCTCCACGGAACCCGAGCGTTGACACGGCGTCCAGGTCTTCGGCGATCTCCAGCTTGCTGGTCGCGAACCGCTGGAAGGCCAGCTCCACCTGGTCGGCACGGATGCCCGAGCCATCGTCCGTGATGCGGATGTACTCGATGCCGCCGCCGCGGATCTCTATCCGTATCCTCGACGCGCCCGCGTCCAGCGCGTTCTCGACCAGTTCCTTGACCGCCGAGGCCGGACGCTCGATGACCTCCCCAGCCGCGATCTTCGACGAAACTTCAGGTCTGAGGAGCTGGATGGGCATGGCACTAGCCCGGTCGCTGGCTGCGTGCGGCCCTGTATCCCACCTTTTTGGACCCGCCTGTGGTCACGAAGTCGCCGATTATGGAGTAGATGTGCTCCATCTCATCGTCCGAAGCCGACTTGAAGAAGTACGGCTTCGCGAGCACCCCGCCGAACGTGTCCACGATTTCCGGATAGTCGTCGATGACGAAGTCCGGCCAGTGCGGCACCTTGAGCAGCCTAAGACCGTTCACGAAGTCGTAGATCGGCTTCTTGTAGATGCCTGATACGAGGTCCTGCAGCTCGTGGCGTTCAACGTCCGCGTTGCGCAGGCCGACCCCGGACCAGATGTACACCTTGTGCCCATCCTCTACCAGCCGCTCGAAGGTCTGCCTGGTGCCTGGCCGCAGACTGCCGTCCACGGCCAGTATCGTGTAGTCGACGTCGAAGAATATCTTGAGGCTCAAGCTGTCTCTCTTCTCGATCTAGTTGCTGGTCGCCCAGGATATGCCATTCAGCACCAGCTTTTGGAACTCAGGCGTCTCGAAGCTAAGCCCGTTGTGTCCAAGCAGGGTCACGAACACCTTGCCGCTGCCGTACTTCCGAGTCCATCCGAGCGGGAACGTACCGGCAGGCATGTGCACCGCGTCCTGGCCGCCCCAGGCATAGGTGCCCTCCTCGGACGTGCCCGACATGAATACGTTGTTGCCTTCCTGGTAGTCGATGCCCATGTACAACTCGTCGTTGGTCTCGAAGTCCGAAATCCCCGCGACCCCGGCGTGTTCGGGCTGAGTGACGTTGACGGTGAACTTGCCGTACGGCGGATGGAAGCTGGTGCCCATCACCCAGCCGCCGCCGGTGATCTCCTTGTACTCCTGCCACGTCTCAGGAACACATCCCGAGATATGGATGCAGACGAATCCCTTGCCTGAGCTGATGAAGTCCTTCATCCCGGCCTGTTCGTCGTCTGACAGCGTCATCTCCCCAGCTCGCAGTGTGTTGAACACCAGCGCGTCGTAGCCGCCCATGCGGTCTGCATCGCTGAGTACCGACGCGTCCTGCGTCACCGTTATCGTATGCCCTGCCTCGATCAGAAACCGGGTCAGCACCGGCGTCGACTCTTCATAGGGGTGCCTTCCACCTGAAAGTACCAGTAGCTCCATCTGTAATCTCCTCACATAAAGTCTAGCTATGTTGTGATATAGCCAAACGCACTGTCAACCAAGTAGCGCCAACCAACAGATCCCCTCTCCCTGAGGGAGAGGGCCAGGGTGAGGGTGAAAACGCCTCGACAACCATCTCAGATTGAACTGCCTTCATCTCCTACACTCGCGCCTAAACCGGATACCGCCACACCTCGCCCTCCGGCGGCTCGTCAGTCAGCGTGAACTGAGGCAGCGTCAGGCCATCTTCCATGTCCATGAACACCACCCTCACACGCTTCCCGATCGCCACGTTCTCCTCCGCCTCGGCGTTCATGCTCCCGTCGACGAGATTGGCCGTGAGCCTCAGACCGTCGCCAGGATTCGGCTGTCCCCGCTGCTCGTCCAGCTCGACCAGCACGATAGGGTAGGGCGCCCAGTCCCTGAAACCCGGCAGCACGCTGTGGGCGATGATCTGGTAGCTGTAGATCGTCCCGCTGCCGCTCACCTCGTGCCACTCCGAGTTCATCGACGAGCACCAGGGACACGCCGCACCCGGCTCCCCTCTCAGCAGGTCGCAGTCCAGGCACTTCTTCACCACCAGCCGGTGCTCCTGCGCCGCCTCGAAGTACCCGAAGTACTCCGAGTCCTGCTCCTGGATCACTAAGGGAAGCTCTCGATAGTTGTAAACAGCCACTATATTCCTCTCAAGAAAGTACGTTTGTCCCGATCTGTACTCCAGAGGAGTCTCTCACTCCTCACTCCTCTCCACTCACTCCTCGATTTCCTACTTCCTCAGAATCATCGCGCTGCCCGTCGCCGGGTTGGCCCATCCCATGTTCATCGTGATGTTCACGTCGGGCACCCGACGGCACCCACCCTCTGCGTAGTCGTACGTATGGTTGCCGTTCTGCCAGTCAGGACAGTAGTCATCGACCATTCCCCGCAACTGCCGGACGTTCTCGATGACCATGTTCATGCCGTGCGTGTATCCCTCGCACAGGTGACCGCCGCTGGTATTGTTGGGACGCCTCCCGCCGAGGTCGGTGATGCCGGACGTCACGTAGTCCTTGCCCTCGCCCTTCTTGCAGAAGCCGTAGTCCTCGAACTGCAAGAGCGTCGTGTACGTGAACGCGTCGTAGCAGCCCGTCACGTCGATGTCGTCGTGAGTGAGGTCGGCAAGCTCGAATAGCCTCGGACCCACGTAGTGCCCGGCGACCCTCGTAATCGGCGCGTGCTGGTAGTGGAAATCGCCGCCCGGCTTGGTGCCCCGGCCCTGGACTGCCCTGATGTACGCCGGCTGCTGCTTCATGTCCTTCGCCCGCTCCGCCGACGTGATGATGATGCAGGTCGCGTTGTCGGTCTCCAGGCAGCAGTCCAGCAGGTGCGCGCACGGCCTCACGATCCACCGCGAGTTCATGACGTCGTCCACCGTGACCCTGGGCTTCATCAGCGCCTTTGGGTTGTTGCTGGCGTGATTGCTGTGCGTCACCTTGATCGCGGCCAGGTCCTCACTCTTCACCCCGTACTCCATCATGTGACGGGTGAACGAGAAGGCGAATGTCTGCACCGCGCTCGCCAGCCCGTAGGGTCTGCGCATCAGGTCCGCCGAAGTCACAGGCGCCGCGCCGCGTCCAGTGCCCCCGATCCGCACCTGGGAGTACCCGTTCATGGCCCGGAATATGGCGACTGTCTCGCACATACCCGCCTCGATCGCCCCGATCGCCAGACCCACCAGCGCCTCGGTGCTGGAGCCTCCGCCCGAGCAGTCCATGTAGAAGTTGAGCTGGTTGCCGAGGTCGTACGCCAGCGCGCTCGACGAGGTCGAGTCCCCGCCGTGGTAGCTCAGCATCCCGTCGATGTCCTTCGTCGTCAGCCCCGCGTCCGCGACGGCGTTGCGAATGGCCTCGACCGCCAGCGCCCTCGTACTCCTGCCGGACCCCCGGCTGTAGTCAGTCTCCCCAACTCCAACGATGCAATACTTGTCACGCAGGTTGTTCTGCACTGATCTCCTCCTGGCGTCCAACGACTCCCGTCAGACACCAGCGTCGAGTTTATTTCCTAAACCCCCACAAGGCAACCGCCCCCGGGAGCACAGACGTCCCGCCCGCAACACCCCTTTGCCTGGATCTCAATCAGACCCGGCCTGCCCGCAACATGCCCCCTCTCCCTTGACGGGAGAGGGCTGGGGTGAGGGTGAATACCCAGCCCTAAACCAAGTGAGACTACCCCAGCCCAACCACCAAGACCGACCAGCAGTATAAAATGGCGAATATGAACATCGGCATCGCAAAACTAACCCTCCGGCTCCCAGCCTCTTCCAGCCTCAAGGACAAGCGCCGCGTCATCAACTCCATCCGCGAGCGCGTGAGGAACAAGTTCAACGTGTCCGTCGCCGAGGTCGACCAGAACGACGCCTGGCAGACCGCCGTCATCGGCATCACATGCGTCTCCAACAACGTCCGCCACGCCGACCAGACCCTCGACAACGTCATATCGTTCATCGAGTCCGACCGCCCAGACGCCGAGGTGATAGACTGCGAGATGGAGACGCTCACCGGCTTCTAAGCGGCACGCCATGAGCTTGCCGAAGCGGGCGTCCACACAACGTTCTACCCAAAGATCCCCTCTCCCTCAGCGGGCTGACAGGGGCATGTAGACTGACAATTCGTTCGTCCTGAGCTTGTCGAAGGACACCCCCTCTCCCTTGACGTGAGAGGGTTGGGGTGAGGGTGAAAGGGTACGACTGCCCACCCCCAACCCACACGTGCAAAGAGGATTTCGGAATCGCACTCTCTGTGGTCTGACCAATGGACACCGCAGCTTTTCTACGACACATCCAGAGCCTGCTCTGGTACACCGAACAGATCGTGCACCTCGAGCAGGTGCCGTCGCGCGAGGCCCGCACT
The DNA here is from genome assembly GCA_965116415.1 of Dehalococcoidia bacterium. Classification (GTDB taxonomy): domain Bacteria; phylum Chloroflexota; class Dehalococcoidia; order Lucifugimonadales; family UBA1123; genus VXRN01. Next base: position 1,520,697 of record OZ220693.1, on the reverse strand, counting down.
GCCGATCTCTACCCTCCGCTGGACGACCGCATCACCGAACGGCTTGAGGCCCTCGGCATAGACGCCCTATACACTCACCAGGCCGCCGCCATCAGCGCCTTGCGCGAGGGCAAGAACGTCATCGTCGCGACCCCCGCCGCCAGCGGCAAGAGCATGTGCTACAACCTGCCCGTGCTCGAGTCCCTGCTGAGCGACAGGTCGGCCCGCGCGCTATACATCCATCCCGCCAAGGGCCTCTCACAGGACCAGGAGAAGAAGCTCGCCGAGCTCATGCCCGAGGGCAGCCGCCTTCGACACGCGATCTTCGATGGCGACACCGCCCGCCAGGACCGCGCCTCCATCCGGCGAGGCTCCCACATCGTGATGACCAACCCGGACATGCTCCACCTCGGCATCATGCCCAACCACCACGCCTGGTACAGGACGATCAGGGGACTCAAGTACGTCGTCCTCGACGAGGCGCACGTGTACCGCGGCGTGTTCGGCACGCACGTCGCCAACGTCATCAGGCGACTCAGACGTATCTGTCGAAAGCTGGGCAGCGACCCACAGTTCATCCTGTGCTCGGCCACCATAGCCAACCCCGGCGAGCACGCCGAGCGACTCGTCGGCCTACCGTTCGAGGTCATAGACGACGACGGCTCCCCTTACGGCGGCAAGGACTTCGTCCTGTGGAATCCCCCGATGATCGACCTCGCCAAGGGCACGCGCCGCTCCACCAACTCAGAGGCGACCCAGATCTACGTTGAACTCCTCAAGCGCCACACGCGCACCATGACCTTCGTGCGCAGCCGCCGGCAGGCCGAGCTCCTCTACGTGTACGCCCGGGACCAGCTCAAGCAGTCCCACCCGGTCATTGCAGGACGCATCTCTCCGTACCGCGCGAGCTACCTGTCTGAAGACCGTCGACGCATCGAGCGCGACCTCTACGAGGGCAAGCTCCTTGGACTGTCCACCACCAACGCCATGGAGCTCGGTGTCGACGTCGGCAACCTCGATGCCACCGTTCTGACCGGCTACCCTGGCTCCATTGCCAGCGCATGGCAACAGGCCGGACGCAGCGGACGCAGCGGTGAGCGCTCCCTCAGCGTGCTCGTCGCTCAGGACAACCCGCTCGACCAGTACCTCATGAGACATCCCGAGTCGTTCTTCGGCAAGAGCCACGAGACCGCGAGGATCTCTCCAGCCAACCCGTACATCATGAAGCCCCACCTTCTCTGCGCGGCATACGAGTCCCCGCTCACGATGAATGACACCGAGTTCTTCGGCCCCGAGCTGCTCTGGTACGCTGACGAGCTGATCGAAGACGACTACGTTCACGTCCGCTACGGACGCTGGCACCTCGTGCCCGAGATGACCTACCCGGCTGAGCGCGTCAACATGCGTACCGCGTCCGGAGCTTTCTACACGCTCGTCGACGCCGACACCGGCGCGGTCCTCGAAACGGTCTCCGAGTCCTCCGCCTTCATGCAGCTTCACCCTGGCGCGATCTACCTCCACCAGGGCGAGTCATACCTTGTGACCGAACTCGACATGGAGTCCCACACCGCCTACGCCTCCGTCACCGACGCGCCCTACTACACGCAGTCCCGCGACCACACCGAGACGCGCATCCTGAACACCTACTCGCAGCGCGAGGCAGGCCGCGTCGAGGTCTTCTTCGGCGAGGTAATCGTCTCGACCCAGGTGCTCGGATTCAAGCGGATCAGGCACCACACCGACGAGGTCCTCGGCGACGAGTATGTCGAGCTTCCCAAGCAGGAGTTCGAGACCACCGCCCTCTGGTTCGGACCGCCCAAAGACACTCTGGATTTCATACAAACGGAGAAGCTCGACCTCTCCGGCGGACTCCACGCCGTCGAGCATGCCGCGATAGGCATCCTGCCCCTTTTCGCCATGTGCGACCGCAACGACATAGGCGGCATAACCACGCCGCTGCATCCCGACACCGGCAAGCCCCAGGTCTTCATCCACGACGGCCACCCCGGCGGAGTCGGAGTCTCGGAGCACGGCTACGAGGTGATCGAAGACCTATGGCGCGCGACCCTCGAGGTCATATCCCAGTGCCCCTGCGAGTCCGGCTGCCCATCCTGCATCCACTCCCCCAAGTGCGGCAGTAACAACCAGCCCCTGGACAAGCACGTGGCCCGTCTGGTCCTCGCCTCCCTCCTCGGCGAAGAGTGAAGACTCGTCGTTCCGGCGAGGCCGGAACCCAGCGGCGGGGACGCGGAGCGCCTCTCACTCCACACCCCAGGGTGTACACGAGCGAGCCGTTCAGTATAATTCGTGAGGCGAGCCGACCTGAACGCATAGTGAATCGAGTGGCCCTTCGGCAGGCTCAGGAGAGAATATGGCTTTCACCTTCGAGCGAGGCTCAGAAGACAACCCCAGGGGCCACGCGCTCATCTACTTCCAGAGCTCCCAGGACGCCGGCGAGCTTTTGGCGACATACCTCGTGGTGCTGCCGATCCAGGTCGACGTCTCCAAGTACGTTCCCCCGTTCCTGATGAACCAGATCGGAGAAGTAGGCGCAAAGGAGTTGTCAGCCTTCGCATTCCCGCCTGCGCCCGAGTTGGTCAGCGGCATGGACTATATCGAGAGCCTGGCCAAGGCCCGGGAAGACGACATCATCTTTGGCGGTACGATCTCGACGATGGATGTCACGTCCCTGCTCGGCACCGTCAACGAAGCGGTGGGCTGGTATGCTGATCTCTGCTCAGACCCGACCGAGCAACCCGGCGCGCTCGAAGACAGCGCCGATGACGACGGTCTGAGCGTGAACGATGTCCTGTACGGCCTGATGAGCGACCAGGACAAGCTGAGCGAACTGACCCGCCTCGTAGGCAGATTGCGCGACGCGGTTGGATCCGGCGACCTCGACCTCGCCGGCGAGACCCGCACCGAGATCATGGCGCTCGGACGACACCTGCCGGATAGCCACCAGGTTTCCCGCCTGGCCGAGGCCGCAAGCTCCGGCGGCGAGAACGCCTCCCAACTGGCCAGCCTCTACCTCCAGCGCTGCTTCCACCTCATGTCCGAAGAGTACGTCCAACTCGGCCAGGTAGAAGAAGACATCCGCGTCCTCGAAGGCCCCGACGTATAGCCAAGAGAAGTAACTATCGTCTGAACTGTGATTCGCTGGATTATGTGATTTGCATGATTTTGTGTCCTCGTGCCGCCCTTCAGAGCACTGGCAGACGCCGCATCATGCTAATCACGTAATCATGAGGAGAAGTATCCAATAATGGCGAATCCTGAGCATGTCAGGTGGCTGCTAGAAGGCGTTACTGCCTGGAACATAAGGCGAAATCAGGGCTTTGTCCCGGATCTTAGTGGCGAAGACATCGCCGCGGGACTTCGCGGCACCCAAATGACAACATCAGAAGGGATGCCTGACCTTACAAATGTGAATCTGGCTCAGGCTCTCCTTAGTGGTTGTGACTTCTCTGGTACCTCTCTCAATAACGCGAACCTGAGCGGTGCGGACCTCACTGGGGCCCAGTTAGTGAACGCACAATTGGTGATTGCTGACCTCACACAGACTCGCCTTCAGGACGCGAACCTCTCAGGTGCGAACCTTATTGGTACTAGACTTGGGGAGGCGAATCTTACGAACTGCACTCTGGTGAACACCCTACTCGCCGACGCTGACCTGGTAGGAACGAATTTAACCGGCTCTCGACCTTGGCAAGCGAGCATGAGGTCGCCTTTTTCGACTCTGTGGTTTCTTCCGAACACGTCGCTAACTGGGCAAGCCACCAGCATCAACGACATTCTCCAAAGCGTAGGTACACTCAAAAACTACTATGCTCAGAGCATAATGCAGGAGCCGCCTCTCTTTTACTTCCGAGGGGAGTCCAGGGACACTTGGAGTCTAACCCCGAGCGTGATGCGCCGATCATTGGTTGATAACAACTCATTGCGTAATGCGGAAGGGGATATGCTGGTAGATTTCCGGTCTCGTCGTGCTGAAGATTTCGTTGAAGCAGGCTCAGCATTGGACCAGATGGTGATAGCGCAGCACTATGGTCTCCCGACTAGGCTCCTTGACATTACTCGAAACCCTCTGGTTGCTCTGTTCCATTCTAGCGAGGACTGGAATGAATCGCGTACCGTGAACGGTCGAATTCACATATTTGTTGTTCCCAATTCTCTGGTGAAGCCATTCAACAGTGACACAGTGAGCGTCATCACTAACTTCGCCAGACTGCGCAGGAACGAGCAGAATCTTCTTATGGGCAAGACGAATGAAGAAACCCGGGACGACACGGATCCCGGTTACGGTGCGGAGTGGTCGTTCGGTGATCCCCACCCTCTAGCTATGAAGCGTCTATACCAATTCATACGATTGGAAAGGCCCTCATTCGAAGAGCGGATATATCCTAAAGATCTGTTTCGCGTCATAGTCGTCGAGCCTCAGCAGTCTATAGAACGGATTCGGGCTCAGTCGGGGGCATTCCTACTTTCGGCGTTCCATGAACGATTTGAGGAGAGAGAAGTCCTTAAGTGGACCAGAGACCTCCCGCTCTATCACCACTACATCCTGACTGTTCCAGGCGGCTACAAAAGTGCAATATACGCGGAGCTGGCAACGCTCAACATCACGCGTGAGACCATGTTCCCCGGACTGGAAGAAGCGGCCAAAACAGTGACGGAGCGCTATAGGAGACCTTAGGGTATTCGCTGGCTATCATGCGCTTCGATAGAAGCCTAGAGTAACGTGACGCGCTCAATAGGAGTGAGTCGGCCGATATCGATCTCAACCTAATACCGTTTCAGCGTGAGTCAGCCGTAAAGAGTCTGGCAGTAGTCTAATACTTCGTCTATGCTCGGGCCAACTCATCGAGTTGGAGGGCAGCAGATGATCGGCCGACCGTTTCGTGTGGACTGGAAGCCTGAGGATACACCCGAGGCACTGAGGGCGGCATACCGAACCCAGCAGGACCCCATGCTTCGTACGCGACTGCACGCACTGTGGCTATTGCGTACGGGACGACGAATGGGCGATGTGGCGTCGGTGTTGGGAGTCCACTACCGTACGCTTCAGAAGTGGGTGTCATGGTATAGGACAGGAGGAGTGAAGGAGGTGCTGTCGCACAGGATGAAGGGACTTGGTCAGCCGAGGTTTCTGAGTGAGAGCCAGGAGCGGGAGTTGACCGAGGAGGTTGGGAGCGGACGGTTCAGGACAGGTGGAGAGGTCAGGGAGTGGATAGAGTCTGAGTATGGAGTGAGCTTTAGACTGGGAAGCGTCTACAGCCTGCTTGCGAGACTGGGATGTTCACCGAGGGTTCCGCGGGGACTCCATGTGAAGGCTGACGTCAGAGCGCAGGAGTCGTGGAAAAGGGGGGACTCGGAGAGGCGCTCCGTGGTGCGGGAGTGAGACGGGAGACGGTGTTGGGCTTTGCTGACGAGATGCGAGTGGGCCTTCGGGGAACAGTGCGCAGGGTATGGGGTCGTCGTGGAGTGAAAGTTCGCCAGCGAGTGCAGACGGTGTACGAGTGGATGTACCTGTTCTGCGTGGTGGACGGGAGACGGGGGAGACTGTTGTGGAGCTGGATAGACTCGATGAAGTCTGAGTGGATAGCAGCCGCGGTCAACGGACTGAAGCAGGGGACCGACGTTGGGGCTCTGGTGTGGGACGGTGCACGTGGACACCGGAGCCGGCTGGTGGAGACGGTTGGACTGCCAACGGTGGTGCAGCCTGCGTACAGTCCTGAACTCAACCCTGCCGAGAGGGTGTTCGAGGAGATCAGGAGATGGGTAGAGGGCAGAGTTTACGAGAGCATCGAGGAGAAGGTGGAGGCTGTGAACTCATACCTGCGCCGATTGGAGTCTGACCCTGGCCGGGTACGATCACTTGCCGGATGGGACTGGATAGACAAATCGGTCCAGAGCCTCCCATCCTGTCATGCGGCCTGCTCAGACTGAAACGGTATAAGCATGTACAAGGCGGTTCAAAGACTCTACTCCAGGTGGTGTGCTGAGCTGTTGGTACATGGGGGGCAAGCGAACGCTGAAAAGAGTAGGGCTGGTAATGTAGCGGATTTCTGAACATCCATGCTAAAGTGAACACAGCATGTTGAACTCGCTCATAAATCAGGCCCGGTCGACTAATCTCAGAACGATGAAGTCTATGACCGTTGCCATATGGGGCACGGCGCTCGTACTGATACTGTTCTTGGCTTTTGTCCTCGCTGCGCTGGGAAACATTGTGGGTTTGCATGGCGGCGAGATTGCTTGGGATTTCCTTGTTGCCGCTGCTGGTCCGGGCCTGTTGGTTCCGACTAAGTTCTCGCTGATCCTCTTTTTCTTGGTGGCCCTGCATTTCGGCTTCTGCTGGGACTCCACAAGGATTCCTGCACTCAACCTAATCGACAGACTAAGCAGTTTGTTAGCGGAGTCTATCAAGCTCTGGTCATCAACGGCGGTAAGTAACTACGTTCCCCACTATGGATCACCAAACGATCCTAATCGACGATCGCCACCCAACAAGCGGACAGCAATCGAAGGGACATCGTACTTAGCTTGCGACACGCCTAAGTTGGAATGAAGCTGAACCTTCCATATTGATAATCGGATTAACGATATTCGATAGCTATGCTCCCACACCACAGTGGTGTTGAGCAAAGGAAGGTTCAAAGTGAAGCCAATGGCGATTGTATTATCATCAATAGTGACCGCGATCTTGGTTGGAGTCTTGGCTGCGATCGTATGGGCCCTTGCCGGAGCCGTGCTGTTTGAGCATGTGTGGCCCGGACACGCTGCCCTAACGGACGAGGTATTCAAGGTTACTGCGGTTGCTACTTTGTTGGCAGCAGCATGGATCTGGGTCAAGAATCTGTTGTCCGGCTGGTAGCATAGAAAGACAGTCAAGTTGGGCATAGCGGCAGTTCAACCAAGCCGCTATGCCTCTACCAAGTCTGATGAACAGGAAGCCAAGAAAAGAAAGAGCGGTTGTGGGACTGCCGGCATCCTTCATCACGGAGACGGAACCAGGTAACGCAAAGGCCGACGCCAATGAGCACGCTGATAGTTAACACTGACGCCTACAGCAGGTTCAATGTCCCACGAGCAATCGCCGCACGACTTGTGGATGAGTGGATCGACTTATGCAAGAGTAGCTCGGAGGAGCTAGAGCGCGATGCTCTGTTAGCCGAGGTGGGTAAGGTCAGGCGCTATCTCCAACTTGCCGACAAGGATGTACGTGAATGTGGAGCCCGAAGTAAACGGGATGGAAACAATAAGACATCATCCGCCGAGCGCGACTATCGTGACTTCCTCATGATGGCTATTGGAGCATTAGACATCATAGAAAGCATCTCGAATCGTCGGAGTGAGAGCCAGGGATTGACACCAAACTCCAATACCTCTCACCGTGCAGAGAAGGTCAGGAAAGCCATCCTTGCGATAATTGACGCGATAGATGGGTTCGAAGGTCCTACGCTCACCAAAAACGAGAGGGGCTGGCTCGAGGAATACGTCCAGCAGCTGCGAGAGCACTTCCCGGAGCAGATTGAAGACGTCATCGTGTGCAGCCCCGACCATGACCCTGAATTGAGGACGCTGGTCCTTGTGCGTGAAGGAGGCGATGTGACCGAGCAAGAAGTCAGCACGTTAGGTCACATGATCGACATGTCTGGCTTCTACATTGGGCCTCTGATCATGGTGCTGACGGAGGCGGAGTGGGAGAAGCGTAAGCTAACGGGGTCCCAAGTCTTCTTCGACAGAGTAGAGCGTGAGGGCGTAAGCGTTTTATGAGCGCCGATGTCGCCCAAGCGGAGTGGCGACGAGCGAACGAAAGCCTAACCGCTGCACTTCTATGCCTGAATAACAGTCTGAATGCAGACGCGATTTCACGAGCCTACTATTCAGTTATGCATGCTGCCAAAGCTGCCTTGGAGTTCCGGGATGTCAGTGCTGACAGCCACCAAGGCGTCAAGAGTCAATTCGGCCTGTATATTGTGAGACCTGGACTGGTCGAACCAAACTGGGGCTCCGAGATTGGACGCCTCAACACCCTGCGCATAGTTGCGGACTATAATGCCATGGCAACGATTACAGGGTCCGACGCTCGTGACGCATACAACCGTGCCGAAGCTTTTGTATATCGAATGGGGCCACTTGTGGGAACCGATGAATGAAAGCCGCGATTCAAAATCACTTAATCACAGAAATCCCGGTTCAGACCAACATCCCTCACCGCAACTCCTCGAAAATAGGTCGCAGCCTCGCCCTCGCCTCTGCCTGCTCGTTCGACTGGAACGCCGCGTAAATCGGCAGGTCCTCGTCAATGTCCGACCTCAGGTCGTACAGCTCTCCAGTCTCGTACAGCTTCCACTCGTAGTCCCGAACGAATCGACTGTGACGCCCAACGTTACGCGCGCTCATCGGCTCGAAGTGGAAGAACATCCACTCCCTCGGATTGCCAGCCTCTCCGGTAAGCTGCGGGTAGAATGACCGGCCGTCGACCACGAACCCGTCCGGGAAGTCCAGACCGGCTGCCTCCATGATCGTGGGCAGGAAGTCCGTTGACTCCACCATGTCCTTGTTCACGGCACCCGCCGGAATCGTCCCCGGCATTCGGCAGATGAGCGGGACGTGCGTCCCACGGTCGTTCGTCTTGCCTTTGCCTCCGCATATCTCGTTATGCTGGTGTACCATCGAGCAGACGTCGTGCGGACTCCCGTTGTCGCCCACGTATAGCACCAGCGTGTCTTCAGCGAGGCCCTGCTCGTCCAGGTAGTCGAGGAGTCGTCCGATCACCTTGTCGTGGTACTCGACCATGTCCTTGTAGAAGCGCGGGTCGTCGTCCCAGGAGCCTTCTTCAAGCTCAGCCCACGTCTTGGCGCCGAGCGTCTTGTTTGACGGAGGGTCGAACGAATCCCACTCCGGGCTATCCGGTGTGGGCTCGTGGGGCTTGTGAGTCGCAGCCATCGGCCAGTACACGAAGAACGGATTGTCGTCGTCCTTCTTGCGCCCGATGTAGTCGATGATGTAGTCGCAGAAGACGTCCTCGCCGTACTTGCCCTCGGTGTCGTCCCTGTACTTGCCGTTCTCGTAGATGATGGGGTTCTTGTAGCGGGACCCCTTCTCCTCGGTGTGGTGCGCGTGCCAGACACAGAACTCGTCGAATCCCGCGTCCTTCATCGGCTGGCCCTTCGAACGCATCTCAGGCGCCTCATCGGGCGGATTGTAGGAGTAGAGCTGCCACTTGCCCGAGATGCACGTGTTGTACCCGGCATCCGAGAACAGGTGCCCGAACGTGACCTCATCGGGCTTGATCAGCCCGAACCCGATGTAGTTGCGGAAGTTGTACTTTCCAGTCATGAGCGACAGCCGCGTGGGAGTGCACAGCGGCATCACGTGCGCCTCGTCGAACCGCATTCCCTGCTCCGCCATCCTGTCGAGACGCGGAGTGGCGTACGAAGTACCCCCGTTCGCCCCGATGACCTCATACCCAAGGTCATCAGACATTATCAACACTATGTTCGGCTGCTTATCGGACATCTACATTCTCTCCTGAAGTCCCCTCTCCCTTGACGGGAGAGGGCTAGGGTGAGGGTGAAAAACCTCTCACTCCTCTTTACTCACTCCTGTCCCTAATCACCCGCTCACCAAAATCGGCAATCAGATCACGCGCCGCCTCCCGGTCCACAGCCGCCAACGCCACGTTGTTGACACCCATCGCCTCGAGTTCATCCAGCTTCTGACTGATCTCATCCGCCGTACCCGTCAGCGTCCGACCGACCATCTCCGGCGACACGAATCGCTCCTCCCCGTCCTTCAGGTACACGTAGTGACCCTCGTGGACATCGAGGTATCGCCTGTCATCCGGCGTGGGGTTCTGTCGACTGTCTCCGTACTCACGGATGTACCTGTCGTACTCCTCCGCCAGTCCCGGATTGCTCATTCCAAGGTTAGAGCCAGGTCCATAGTCCCGTTCCCACATCGCGTGGATGCCGGGCACCAGCGACGGCCCCACGTTCCTGATCACACGCTCGCTCGACAAGGTCTCACCATCTCTGAGAACGCACGCCGTCGAGAGCACCGTAACGTAAGGCTTGGCTCCGTGTCCTCCAAAATCGTCGAAGCTGTTTCCCGATGCCTCAGCCGCTGCCATCACTCTTGGCAGACCCTCAGGTACGCTCGCGCTCCGAGCTGTCGTTATCCAGCCGTCTGAGATCTCACCAGCGATCTTCTGGCCCCGAGGACCATTGGCGGCAAGCATCACCGGGATAGGGTCCTCAAGGTTGAAGAACTCGTCCCGCCCCGAGTTGGACTTCGAGTGGATGAGCCGTATCCACCGTTCACGGCTTCCTTCGCGCAGCAGTACGTCTTCCCCAGCGAGCAGCCCCTTGACCTGTAGGGCGTACTCCTCGAACTCGTCCATTCTCATTGCGGGAAGCCCCATCGTGTTGCGACCCGTGTAGCCGGTGCCGAGCCCGACGATCACTCTTCCCGGAGCAATCCTGTTGATTGACGCCGCGGCCGCAGCCGTCACCGGCGCCAGCCGGTTCGTCGGTATCGCGACCAGCGTCCCCAGCTTGATTGTCGACGTGTTCTGAGCCGCCAGCGCCATCGTCGCCCACACGTCCGAGTAGATGAGCTGCGAGTCGAAGAACCACGCGTGAGTGAACCCCGCCTCCTCAGCCGCCTTCACCTCCCGCCAAGCCTCTATGTAACACGGTATCCCTATTCCATAGTCCATCAGATCAGCCCAACTCCTAGTAAATCACCTGCTTCTCAGTAAGCTCCTCGATCTCATCAACCCCAAGCCCCAGCAGCTCCCGGTAAACGTAGTCCGAGTCCTGACCAAGCACAGGCGCCGGCCTGACGTCCTGCGTTCTCTGACCATCCAACCGCCACGGCAGCGTCGGCAGCACCCGCTCGGAGCCGTCTGGATACTCGACCGCAGTCAGGTAGCCACCCGAGTTCAGCTGCCGCTCCGAGTGCAGCCTGCCCATGTCCAGTGAGGGCCCGCAGGGCACTCCCGCCCCCTGAAGACGCTCGAACGCTTCCCACTCATCGACCTGCCTCGTCCACTCCGAGATAGCCTCATCAAGCTCATTCTCCCGGCTTCTCCGTCCGTCCGGTGTAGAGAGTCCCGGGTCTTCCAGCAGATCGGTCCGCTCGATCGCCGAGCAGAGAGCCTGCCAATCGCCCTCGTGATGTATCTCGATCGCGATCCAGCTGTCCCCACCCCGGCACTTGTAAACGCCGTTTGGTACGGCGAATCTGTCCCGGTTGCCGATCGGCTCCGGCTCCTCCCCGGTCATCTGGTACTCCAGTAGCGCCTCAGGAAGGCTCGCCGATAGCGCCTCTGCCATTGAGAAGTCCACGTACTGCCCGGTGCCCGTCTCTGCGCGGTGATTGAGCGCCGCGAGCGTAATCATCGCCAGCTCCATCCCGACCCACGGGTCTGCCCACAGACCGCCCTTGATTGGCTCCTGCTCCGGGTAGCCTGATATCGAGTTCCAGCCTGTGTAGTGCTGGAGCAGGCTCCCGTATGCCACGTAGTCGCGGTCCGGGCCGCTGTGACCCGTGCCCGAGGACGCGATCATTATCACGTCCGGCTTAACCTGGGAGAGCGTGTCGTAGCCAAGCCCAAGTCTCTCGAACACCCCGGCTGCGTAGTTCTCAACGACCACATCGCAAAGCCCGACGAGGTCGAGCGCGAGTTCCTTGCCGCGCTGCTGCGACAGGTTCATCGCAGCGTACTTCTTGGACTGGTTGTAGACCTGGAACGCCGACCCCCGCGTCGACGGGTCCGGACGCCGCGCGCTCCCGACCTTTATCACCTCAGCGCCCATCAGCGCGAGATGTCGCGTAGCCGTAGGCCCAGCGATGATCCACGAAAAGTCAGCAACTCTCACACCCGACAGCGGTGATCCACTCATGACAGTACCTCCGCGTTGTGCTGACCCAGCGTTGGGGCAGGTCGGTTCCCGAGCGTCATCATACGTTCGTCCTGAGCTTGTCGAAGGACAGTTGATCGTTGTGCTGGCCCAGTGTTGGGGCAGGTCGGCTCCCGAGCGTCATCATACGTTCGTCCTGAGCTTGTCGAAGGGCAGTTCATCGTTGTGCTGGCCCAGCGTTGGCGCAGGTCGGCTCCCAAGTTGCAATGGAGTCTTCGACATCCGGTACGCCACCCCCGGGTACTGGAAAGTCCCCGCAATCGGGTGGTCAATCGAGACAAAGAACCGCCTCTCCTCCAGGTGCGGATCAGTCAGCAGGTCGCTGACCGTGTTCACTGGGAAGCACGGAATCCGACGCTCCTGCCCCTCTCGGGCAATGTCGAACCTGGAACGCTGGCTTGTCCACGCCGCCAGCAGCTCCCACAGTTCGAGCGAGTTCTGCTGCCTTGCTGAGCGAGTGTTGAACTTAGGGTCGTCGCTCCACTCAGGATTGCCCATCAGGTCCAGCCAGCGCGCCCACTGCGCGTCCTCTCTCGGGGAGATCGCCACGTACCCGTCGTTGCAGGGCAGCACGCCTCCGATAGCCGCGACCTGCCCACCGATTGACGCTTCCTTTATCTCCGCCGCCTGTCGGGTAGGGGACTCGCCGCCGAACGCGATGTTGGCAAGTCCCGCGATGGCCTGCGTCGCCATCGCCTCGAAGCTCGACACCACGATGTGGCACCCCTGACCGGTCGTGCGGAGCCTGAACAGCGCGCCGAGAGTCGCCGTGACCGCCGAGACGCCCGCGACCTGGTCCGCCTGGTGTCCGCCCGCTCGGATGGGCGGCTCGGAGTCGGGATCAGCCACCGGACCGAGCATCCCATGGGCGTTCGCGCTCAGGTGGAACAGCGACAGGTCTCCGGCCTCATAGTCCGAGTACGGCCCCCAGTCTCCAAACGGCGTTATCTGCGTGAGTATGATGTCGCTCCTAACGTCAACAAGCGCCTCGTACCCGACCCCACGTCCATCCAGCCATCCCATTTCGTGATTGTCGATGACGATGTGAGCATCAGCAACCAGCTCCAGCAGCCGATTCCGATCCGACTCCGAGTCCAGATCCAGTGTCACTCCACGCTTGCCCGAATTCATCGCCAGGAAGAGCGCCGACTTCTCAGGATGAGGCGTCCCATCGGGAAAAGGCCCGGCCAACCGGGCATAGTCGCCAGATGGCGATTCAACCTTGATCACGTCCGCGCCAAGCCCCGCCAGCGTCCGAGCCGCATAGGGCGCAGTAACACCTTCCCCCAAATCGAGAACCCTGATTCCACCCAGCAATCCGTCGCTCAAAACAAGCCCCTCATGACGTGCACAGATGAGCCTCTGCACGTTCAGCGCATTGTACACACGCCCCAAACCCTATTCCACCGTGCGGGAAGCCTCGAATCTGTGTCAATCGGCTAGGTACAGTCTTAGATCGTGGTCGTCTTGGCAGCAGCCGTGCGCGCTGTGGAAGTTACAGCGCTCCTGTTACCATAATCATCAGACGATTCATGTTTTCGGAGGAGTCTGAAGTGCCTGACATAACTCTGAGAGGAGTGCCCGACCAGCTACACCAAGAGCTCAAGTCATCTGCAAGCCGTAATCGTCGGAGTCTGAACGGAGAGATTCTCGCAAGGCTGAGTGAGTCATCCCTTAGCCCTCGGCCTCGAGACACGAAGGACCTGCTTGAACGAATTCGGAAGCTAAGAGAGTCCATCGGGCCAATTGAGATCAGCGAGGAAGACATCCGAGAGATGCGAAATGAAGGGCGCCCGTGATCGTAGTCGACACGAATGTCATGGTTCAATTGGTGATAGGTGGAGAAGAAGGCACAGATTCTACTCTTCTGCTGGAACGAGATGATCAGTGGGCGGCGCCTGAAATCATCATGAGCGAGCTTCGCAATGTCTTGGTCGGATTCGTCCGGCGACAAGCTATTACTCCAGATCAGGCAAAGACCATGATTGGTTACGCTTCGGAAGTTCTTGAGAACCGTATTCTGAGTGTGGACAGTTCCCAAGTGATCGATGTTGCATTGGAGTGTGGCCTCACTGCGTACGATGCCGAGTTCGTTTCCCTGGCGAGAGCACTCAACCTTCCACTGGCAACCCGAGACAACGGAATCCTACGTGGCGCACCTGATGTGGCAATCTTGCCACGCCACCTCATCGTCTCGTAGTTGATTGAAGGATGTCAGTCGTACAAATGCGGGGACTAATAGGATGGCCGCAATAAAGTTATGAGACAATGGGGCCCGGGTTCTCGCAGAGAATACAAAGATAAGGCGGAACTACATTGGAGGAATTACCAGTGAAGCACTGGACGCCCTGACGGTGGCACTACAGGAGGCAGGTAATTGCTGACCCAAGAGCACGCCCAAACCGCCCACGACTTCCTGGCAGTGGCTGACGACGAGTTCGCCTCCGGCGACATGCTGCAGGGCTCCGAGAAGATGTGGGGAGCGGCAGCTCACGCGGTCATGGCCGTCGCCCAGCAAAGAGACTGGCCCTTTGGTAGCCACAGCGCCCTGAGAATCGCCGTTCGTCGACTTGCTGAAGAGAGCGGAGATCGCGCACTGCTGGGTGGATTCAGCGCGTCGGAGAGATTCCACGCCAATTTCTACCACGACTTCGTGGAACACGACGCAGACTTCGACTTCACCCGAGATGTTGTCCACGACTTTGTTGCGCGGATGCTCAGCCTGATGGACGAAAGCCCCAACGGCTCTCCCGAATGACTAGTCCCGGCATCGTCCTCTACCACGGAATCGACTCCGGCCCCGAGCTTGCCGGATACGGCCGGATGGCCGAGGACGCTGGATTCGACTCGCTCTGGGTCACCGAGCGCTACTTCCACGAGGAAACCTCCTCGATGCTCGGATACCTCGCCGCCACAACCGAGCAGATCAGGCTCGGCGTCGGCGTCGTAAACCCGTTCACTAGGAGCCCTGCGCTGCTCGGGATGGGCGCTGCCACCCTCGACCGTCTGAGCGGTGGACGTATGATGCTCGGACTCGGTCGCAGCGACATCGACGTCATCCACGGACGCATGGGCATCGACTACCGCACCCCGCTGGCACGACTCCGAGGCACGGTAGCTTCTCTCCGGTCGATGTGGGACGGAGAGCGCGTCAGCGCAGAGTACGCTGGTGTGCGCCTGAACAACGTCGGCCTCGCGATACGTCCCATGCAGGAACGCCTGCCAATCTACCTGGCCGCTATCGGCCCAAGAGCACTGCGACTCGCGGGCGAGGTCGCCGACGGAGTCCTCCTGAACGCATACGCCCCCGTCGAGTACATCCGCTGGGCAGCGCGCGTCGTGCGTGAGTCCGCAGAGGCCGCAGGCCGAGACTCGGATGCAATAGACATCACCTGCATGTTGATCGTCCGGCTGACAGACGACCCCGACGCGATGGTCCCAAGCCTACAGGAACGAGTCGCGCGCCTCATCGCCGAGCCGTTCACCGGCGAGGCCCTGCTCGAACACGGCGGATTCGATACGTCCATTCTCAGCCCTGTCCGACAGCACATCGAAGCAGGTGACGAGACCGGAGCCGCCAAGTACGTCTCCGAGGAACTCGCCAGGGCCTGCTACCTGCTCGGCGACGCCTCCGAGTGCCGACGCCGCATCCAGGAGTACATCGACGCCGGCGTCGACACTCCACTCCTCCTCCCACGCCTCGAAACCTTCGAGCAGACCTGTCAGGAACTCGCCCCCTAAGCCATCTGACAAGCCCCCTCTCCATGAGGGCTCACAGGGGTAAGTAAAGATGTGCAGACCGGTTCGAATACCAATCAAGGGCCCCCTCTCCCTCAGGGAGAGGGTTGGGGTGAGGGTGAAAACCTCGAATACCTACCCCTGTCAGCTCCCTGAGGGAGAGGGCTAGGGCCTGCCCCGGACTTGATCCGGGGGTGAGGGTGAAAGTGCGCCTACTGGTCTAGTCTCACTCCTCACTCCTCTCCCCTCACTCCTCACTCCTCTCCCCTCACTCCTCACTCCTCTCCCCTCACTCCTACTGACAATGTGATAAACTCGCCCCAATCTGGCACGCAGGGGGCAATCCATGTTCATCGGTCACTTCACAGAGCAGCCTTGGCAGGACGACAAGACCGGCCTGATGGGCACGCAGACCACTGACCTGAGCATCAGTAACGAGGTTTACGATCCAGAGGTCGGCGCCCAGCTCTACAACAGGTACCTCGACGAAAAACTCTACGCTGAGGAGATGGGCTTCGACGGCCTCATGCTCAACGAGCACCACAGCACCCCGTTCTGTATGCAGGGCGTGACCAACATCGGCGCGTCGATCCTCGCTCGCCAGACCACCAAGGCCAAGATCGTCATTCTCGGCAACATCCTGCCGATCTGGGACGACCCCCTCTGGCTCGCCGAACAGCTTGCGATGATCGACATGATCAGCCACGGCAGGCTCGTCTCCGGCTTCGTCCGGGGCGGCGGACGCGAGAGCGTCTCCCACAACTCTCCACCCGTGTTCAACCGCGAGCGCTTCGAGGAGGCCCATGACTTCGTCATCAAGGCCTGGACTGATCCCGGACCGTTCCGCTGGGAGGGCAAGCACTACCACTACCGCTACGTGAACCCCTGGATGAGGCCCTACCAGAAGCCGCATCCCCAGGTCTGGATCCCGTCCACGGTCAGCGTCGAGACGGTCCGATGGTCCGCCCAGCACCGCTACCCGCTGGTACTGCTGGCAACCAAGCTCGGCCCAACGAAGGACGCCTTCGACATGTACCACGACGCGGCAGCCGAGTTCGGCTACGAGTCCGGCACCCAGCACGTCTCCTATCTCTGGAAGGTCCACGTAGACGAGACCGAGGAGAAGGCCGACGAGGTCGGACGCAAGTACCTCTCCGGCGTCTCAAACCCGTTCCTCAGCGGCAACGAGGGCATGGTCAACCCGGCCGTCATGTCGCTTCCCGGCCACACGTCCCGTCGCTCTCGCAGGCTTGAGGCCTCAAGGTTCGGCCCGACCGGTCGCTTCGGCACCAACCGCCGCACCTACGAAGACCAGGCGAACGACTACACCATCGTCACCGGCACGCCGGACACGGTCATCCCGAAGATCAAGCACGTCCTCGAAACGCTCCGACCCGGCAGCGTCTTCTTCTGGGACGGCGATGGCGCGATGACCCACGAGGACCAGATGCGCAGCCTCCGCCTGATGGGCGAGTACGTGATCCCAGCCGTCCGCGAAATGGGCGAGGAGCTTGAGCTCAAGGGCCCGTTCGAGGTCAACCCATGGACCAACGAGCCCATGGAGGACACCAACGGCGCAACCCAGCCCGCCGAGGCAGCCCAGGCCACTGCCGACGACTGACCCACCTCAGGGCGTCCCGCCAGTGCGACCGCCGTTCCCGGACACGGATACCACCGAGTCGGATCCGCTGACGCTTCTTGAGAGTTCGGGGTGCGTGTTCGCCACATTCGACCACCGCACCCAGGACTCCGGCAACGTCTCCTACGGCGCGGAGATCGACGGACGACGCTACTTCGTAAAGACCGCCGGACGTCCCGACAACACCAAACCCTTCTTCGACCACGCCGAACGCGTCGCCTCAATCAGAAACGCCGTCCACCTCGCCCAGTCAGCATCCCACCGCACCCTGCCCAAAATCCACCAGGTCATCGAATCGCCAACCGGCCCCATGCTCGTCTACGACTGGGTCGACGGCGACCTCGTCCGCAACTGCCTGGACCGAGTACGAGATCTCCCTGCAAGCGAAGTCACCGCACTCCTGACCGACATCTACGACCTCCACCGCCACCTGGTCAGCCTTGGATGGATCGCCGTCGACTTCTACGACGGCGCGATGATCTACGACTTCGACCACCACCGAGTCCACGCCATCGACCTCGACAGCTACCACGAAGGCCCGTTTACGAACCAAATGGGCAGGATGTTCGGCTCGACTCGCTTCATGGCCCCCGAGGAGTTCGAGCTGGGAGCAACAATCGATGAGCGCACTACCGTTTTCACCATGGGCCGCACCGCCGCCGTACTTATGTCAGACGGCTCCCTCGACAGAGACCCCTTCAAAGGAACTGACACGCAGTACGATGTTATCCTCAAGGCGTGTGCCAACCACCCCAACGACCGCATCCAAACCGTCGCCGAGCTGCACACCACCTGGACAGCCGCATCCAACCACCCCCTCTCCCTTGAGGGAGAGGGCTGGGGTGAGAGCCTGCCCCGGACTCGATCCGGGGGTGAGAACCTCGAATACCTACCCCTGTAAGCTCCCTCAGAGAGAGGGTGAGAGCCTGCCCCGTACTTGATACGGGGGTGAGGGTGAAAATCAAGCAAACACACATCTCCATCGACACCAAACCTGAAGGAGCAACCACAATGAAAGTAGGATTCATCGGCCTCGGAACCATGGGCGGTCCCATAGCCCTCAACGCCATCCGCGGAGGCAACGAGCTTGTCGTCCACGACATCCGCCGCGAATCAGCCACGCCACACCTCGAGATGGGCGCCGAGTGGGCCGACACCCCCCGCGAGGTCGCCCAGCAGTCCGACATCGTCTTCACGTCGCTCCCCGGCCCGGTCGAGGTCGAGGCCGTCGTCCTCGGCGAGGACGGACTGCACGAGGGCCTGACCGAGGGCAAGGTGTACCTTGACCTCAGCACCAGTTCCCCCGACCTTATCCGCGACATCCACGCACGTCTGACTCCACTTGGCATCCACGTCCTGGACGCCCCCGTCAGCGGCGGACCCGAGGGCGCGCGCACCGGTCGGCTCGCCATCTGGGTGGGCGGCGACCGCGAGGTCTACGACCGCGTCAAGCCCACGCTCGACTCGATGGGAGACCAGCCCTACTACGTCGGTCCCATCGGAGCAGGCTCAGTGGCCAAGCTGGTGCATAACTGCGCCGGGTACATCATCCAGACCGGACTCGCCGAGGTGTTCACCATGGGTGTGAAGGCCGGAGTGGACCCGCTCGGACTCTGGCTCGCCGTCCGGCAGGGCGCGCAGGGCAGGCGCGGCGCGTTCGATCGTCTCGCCGACCACTTCCTGATCGACAGCTACGACCCTCCCGATTTCGCTCTCCGTCTTGCGAGAAAGGACATGGACCTGGCCTGCCAGGTCGGCAGACAGTACGACGTGCCCATGAAGCTCGCCAACCTCTCCCTTGCCGAGATGACCGAGGCCATCAACAGGGGCTGGGGCGACCGCGACTCCAGGGTCGCCATGATCCTCCAGGAGGAGCGCGCCGGCGTTCAGGTCAACACCACCGCAGAGGCGATTCAGCAGGCTCTGGAAGAGGAATAGACATGACATACGAAAACATCCTGTACAACGTTGAAGAGCGAGTCTGTACGATCTCGCTCAACCGACCCGAGAAGATGAATGCCCTGAGCTGGGCGCTGCGACTCGAACTGCGAGACGCGCTCAAGAGAGCTGAACGCGACTCCGACGTCGGCTGCATCGTCATCAAGGGCGAGGGCCGAGCGTTCAGCGCAGGCTACGACCTCACCCCGACCCAGCCGTCACCCAATCGCCCCGAGGAGGGCTACGTCTCCGAGGACGTCGATCAGCTCACCGCGCAGTACGCCCGCGACCTGGTCAACGGTCTGTGGCTGATCTGGGAGCTGACCAAGCCCGTCATCGCGCAGGTGCACGGCTGGTGTCTCGCCGGAGCCAGCGAGCTTGCCTCCATGTGCGACATCATGTTCGTCGCCGAGGACGCGCAGCTCGGCTACCCGCCGGTCAGGGCGCTGACGACGCCGGACACCATGTACTTCCCGTGGAAGATGCCGATGAGCCAGGCAAAGTACCTGATGTTCACCGGCAAGGCCGTATCCGGCAAGGAGGCCGTCGAGATCGGCTGGGCAACCAGGGCGTTCCCAGCCGACAAGCTAGACGCAGAGACCGCCAGGGAAGCCAGGGCCATCGCGACCATCGCCCCCGACATGCTCGCCGCCTCCAAGAAGGCCGTGAACCGCGCCTACGAGATCATGGGCATCAGGACGGCGCTAGAGGTCGGAGTCGACTGGCAGGGACTGTCCACCTTCCGGCACACCGCCGGAGTGTTCAGCGACATCTCCCAGGCCGAGGGCCTGAGAGCCGCCCTCCAGTGGCGCGACGGCCCCTTCGAAGACTACTCCGCCAGACCCAGAGAATAGGGGGACATTTCGTAAGTCCCTTCTCCCCTGGTGGGAGAAGGTTAGGATGAGGGGGATACTCATTCCCCAGATTCACCCTCACTCCAGCCCTCTCCCATCAGGGAAAGGGAGATTCTATGCTCAAACCCTGAACACCTTCATCACCTCATCCCCAAGGTGGTTGATGACCTTGACCGCAATCCTGCCAGACTCAGGCCTGTCGAACGGTCGCGAGACGTCGCTGCGAAGCGACTCCCACGCCTCAGCGTCTATCTCCACCTTCAACGTGGTCTTCAGCGACCTGTAAGGATCACTCGCGCCGAGGAAGTAGGCGTGCCTGACGAAGAACGCCTCCTCGTTGTAGTCGGTGTCGATGAACCAGCAGGCGATGCCGTCCGGCCCGTCGCTGCGCACCTCGCCTGAGTTGGGATGGAACACGTCCACGCCGTTGACTCGCACCTGTATCCGGTCGTCGTCAGCATCGAGGATGTCGATGTCCGGCTCGCCGAAGATGACGAACAGGTTGGCGCTGCTGGTCTTCTTCAGATCGTCCGCCATGTGGAGGTCGGCGTTCATCCGTGCCTTTAGCACCGGAACTCGACCCAAGCGCTCGAACTCCGTCGTATGGGCATCGTAGTTGAACGCGCACGCAACCAGCACGTCGAACTCCGCCTCAGCCGCCTCACGTGCGGCTTCAACGAGGTCCGGCCTGGAGACCGTGCCGAACTCCGGCCCGATGAAGACGCCTGCCCGTCTCTGGACCGCGTCGTCCCCATCGCCTTGGGTGTATCGTCCCTCGGCGCACACCAGCCTGCCCGGCCAGTGGGTCAGCGTGTCGAACACGATCCTGTCTTCCTTGTGCGCCTGCTGAACGCCCGCCGTCTTCAGGTTGTCCAGGATGATCTGCGCAAAGTCGTAGGGCTTGCCGTAGCCATTCGACGACTCCGCGATGCGGTCGAAAGTCTCGTCGTTCTCGTCCACCTCCAGCATCCGGTGAGGGGAGATGCTTTCGACGGTAAACGGCCCGGCGACTCTCGCCTTGTTCCTGTCCTCGTATGGCTTGTCGTACAGGTACTCGAACTCGGCGTTGCGGGCGATGGAGGCGTCGATCTCTTTCTGTCGCGCGATGCGAGTCTCCCAGAATTTTTTGTGAAGCGGGGCTGCGCCAGCCTCCCAGTCGTCCGGCAGTTCCCTGGGTACCTCCCACTCCTCCAGAGTCTCAGACTGACCGATGACCGACGACAGCCGCTCACGCAGCGGCGCCAGCTTCTCCTCGTACTCCTCCCAGATCACGTCGATCTCGGCGTTGTTGGCGATGTCCCTCAGCGTGATGTGCGGCACGCGCTCGTACACGAATCCCTGACGGACATCTTCGAACGTACCGCGCTCCGACGGCTCCCGACCTGCTATCTCCGCCTCTTTCTTTTGACCCTCACGACTATCCGATAGCAGGTAGTATGGGTAGCGCGCACCCATGATGCGGGCGCGGGCCAGCGCAAGCGCGACGCGGGAGGTGTCGATTGTGATCCACCGCCGTCCCCACTGTTCGGCGACGTAGGCGGTTGTGCCTGAACCGCATGTAGGGTCTAGGACCAAGTCGCCGGGGTCTGTAGTCATTAGTACGCAGCGTTTCACTGCCTCAGTTGCAGTCTGTACGACGTAGACCTTTGGATCTACTCTACTTTGAACTCCTCCGATATCCATCCACGCAGCATTGGCCGGGTAGGCCGAAAAGTCGTCTATAAACCTGATATATCTGAAGGAGCCTTGAGCAACGTAAACTCGCGATGCTTTCGATAGTCTTGTCAAACCTTCAATAGTGGTCTTATACGTCCCACTGAAAGTCCTTCCTTGGTAAGTGAACTCGATAAGTGGATTGCCTTGACTCGTCAGGTTGTCGTCTACCCACGCCTTAGAACCAGCCGGAATAGTCGAAGGGTAAGCCCGTTCGCTGCGAGTCATTGAGCGTGTAGTGAAGTCTTCAAGCTGTATGCGACTGTATTTGGTCGCGCCACTTTCGCCGGCTTCTTTCAAGTTGTACGGCTGACGAAATTTCGTGATCACCCGGTTCTTGGCATACCACAGAATGTAGTCGCAGACTCCGGTCAGATAGTTCGTGGCATAGCCGCTCGTCTTTGCGAATGAGATCTGACTGATGAAATTCTCTTCCCCGAAGACCTCATCCATCAGCGCTCGCACGCGATGGACGTTCTCATCCCCAATCTGAACGAAGATCGACCCTGATTCAGTCAGCAGATCCCGCGCCACTGTCAGACGATCTCGCAGATACGTCAGGTATGAGTGAATTCCATCGCGCCACGTGTCCCTGAATGCCTTGACCTGCTCAGGCTCACGCGTAATGTGGGAGGGACTTCCGTCCCGTACGTTGTTGCTTGTGGTCGACCACTGGAAGTTGGAGTTGAACCTGATCCCGTACGGGGGGTCGATGTAGATGCACTGCACCTTGCCGCGCAGTCCTTCGCGCTCGGCCAGCGATGCCATCACCTGGAGGCTGTCGCCCAGCACCATCCTGTTCGCCCAGTTGGCGTCGTGCTGGTAGAACTCGGTCCTGGCGTCCTCTGAAGGCAGGCCATTGAAGTCTGAGAACAGGTCGGCAAAGCCGGACTGTACTCCACCCGCCGCGTCATCCCGACGCTTCGCGCTCTGCCGCATCAGGTCGTCCACCAGCGCCTTTGGATGTACCCGCTCCTGGATGTACAGCGGCGGCGCGTTGACTACGAGGTCCGACCAGTCCTGCTCGTCCTTGCCACGCCACACGAGCTGCGGGTCCAGGTCGCGGTTGCGACGCTCATACGCGATCTGGACTGGGTGCCGCTCCTCGTCCCGCATCAGAGGCTGGTGCTCTGCGCTGGGTAGGTTCCTGCGCTTCTCTTTCCCGTGCGTGATGTTCTCAACAGACTTGGGCGTACGGGTCCTCGTTCTTCGTGCCATAGGTGGCTGAGCCCTTTGCTTACTATTCGGATTCTACGATCTGTGTGAGTCTAGGCAGGAGATCCGGGACATCATTGCGAACTATGTCCCATACTATGTCGGAATCAATTCCCCAGTACTGGTGAATGATCTTATCTCTTGTCCCACCGATTACGCTCCACGGAATCGCGGGGTATAAGGCCTTGACCGCGTCCGGCACGTTTCTGGTCGCTTCTCCGAGGAGCGCAATGTTCCAAAGAACGGCATCATAAGCCAGCCGCCTGGCAACCATTGTTGATTGATCGATTCCGGTTGTATGGTCGAGGATCCGCTCACAGAAAACGATCATGTCCTGGACCGACTGTCGCCACCCCTCCGGTATGCCGTCCGGTTCAGACACGAATCATCTCACGTTCGACATATGGGTGCATCCCCTCTCGTAGTCCCTTCTCCGTCATGAGGTCCACCTCTCGGCGGAGAACCCTCGCCAGGTAGTCTTGCGCGCCAAAGAAGTTTCTGGCCCTGGTTGGACCGTCGAACCACACCATAATGTCCACGTCGGAGTCTTCTGACGCTTCATCCCGCGCGACAGATCCGACCAGGGCGAGTCGGCGCACCTTAAATCGCTTCGAGAGCTCTGGCTTGTGTCTGCGCAGCAGATGCAGGGCTTGTGCTCTGTGCATCGTATTTCCTACCTACTGTCAGGGTTCTTCAATTATAAATGATCGCATGTGTGTGAATCTGGATCACCTTCGTCCACGGCCCTCTGGGTTCCGGTCTTCGCAGGAACGACGGGGTTCTGATTTCAGAACTCGATGTCGCGTGGATACTCTCGGGGTCTGGTCAGGTCAATACCGTCTAGTGGAGCGGCGGCCAGTAGCTCCTTGAGTGCCATTCCTTCGTAGCTCTGGACATCATTATTCTGCGATAGCGCGACCGTCTGGTTTATCAATGCGTCGAACTCAGCTTCGATCTGGTAGTTGTCCCTGAACTCGGCAAACGCCCACCTGCCGTACTCGCCGAGGTTGTTCACGCCCGGGACCCAGTAGGTCTCCATCGTGGACTTCTTCTCCTTGGCGTCCTCGCGGCGATAGCCCTTGATCTCGACGACAAGATTCAGTGGGTCCTCGCGTCCGTCGTCAACGTGAACGATGAAGTCCGGGATGTACGTCCTCGAGATAGACCCGAACTGATATGGCACCTCGAACCCGAGGTTGTGGTTCTTGACGTATGCGCGTACCTTCGGATGCGACTCGACCACCCGGCAGAATTCCGCCTCCCAATCGCTGTCCAGGATTACCCAGTTGACGTGACACTTTCGTGGGTCGGTCCGCCAGCGGCTCTCCTTGGATGTCCTGAAGTTCACGAACCTGGTCGAGCCGGAAGGGGTGAACGGGTCCAGCAGCGCCTTGATCGGACGATCTTTCAGGTGAGTCCGTGTTATGGCTGCCGCGATCTTCTCGCAGGCCATGTCCGCCAGTTCAAGGTACATGAGCTGTGCCGGGAAGGTCTGACCTCGGCAGATCAGATAGTTGTCCAACCACTTCTGGGTAATCTTCTTCAGAGGAAGAAACAGGCTGCCCACCGACTCCTGGTTTGAATCACGCCACCTTGTATCGAGCAGCCTCTTTGTAACGTGGTAGGCCAGGGTGGCGGACCTCATGTCGCTCGTGTGTTCTAGGTCGAGGTTGACGCCCTCTCCGATTATCCCCTCGTTGCGTGTTCTCGTAGCCCCGATCACCTCCGGCGTAAGCTCAAGCGTCGAGTCCGCGTTGAAGTCGGCGCTAAGCTCGTCTTTTGGGAGATCGACGCGGTACCCCGTGACACGCGGGAATGTTATCTCCAGGTCGTCGCGCTCCGGTCTCACAGCCTTTACTTCGATCGCCGGACGTACCTTATGTGTCTTGACCACGACAGGTCTTGCCGTGAAGTCGAACGGGATGCCCAGCACGTCGGCATACTCGGCTTCGAACATGCCTTTCTCGTTGAGATCGTAGGACTGGCGACGCAGCGCCCTTCCAACGACCTGCTCGCACAAAAGCTGCGTACCGAACGCCCGGACACCGAGCACGTGTGTCACCGTGTTGGCGTCCCAGCCCTCGGTAAGCATGGACACTGAGACCACACATCGGACCTGTCCACCAAGCCGATCCTCCTTGCCGACTGTGTTCATCACCTCCCTGAGGAGTTCCTGATCGGTGATCTTCTCAGCCTGGCTCCGGTCTCCGGTGCGCTCTATGATCTCCCTGCGGAAGCGCTCGATCTCATCGGCCGCCATCTGCCTGAAGTTCCTGTCGAGCGCGTCGCCCGACTCGATCTGCTCGCTGTCGATCAAAAGCGTTCGCGGAATCGCGAGGGGGTTGCCGTGCTCATCGAAGTTCCTGAACAGCTCGAACCGTCCCGGCACCGTCGTCGACCCGCCGTTCTCATCCTCGCGAGTGAATCCCGAAATGTAGTCGTGGACAAGTTTCGATGTCGATGTGTTGTTGCAGACGACGATGAAGCAGGGGGGAACCGGAATGCCGGCCTCTTTCCAGTTGTTGAATACCGTCTCATAGTGACCGTAGAGGGCGTCCAGAGCGGTCTGAAGACGCACGGGCAGCCTGAGAGGATCAAGGGGACCCGCATTCCTGCGGCCCGCCCTCGGCAGATCATTGCCAACGTGCTCCCAGAGGTTGCGGAACATCGGCGTCTCGGTGCCTGGAATGTTGTCCGATACTGGTACCCGCGGCAACTTCACGATCCCGCATTCTATCGCGTCCATCAGGGAGAAGTCGGATACTGTCCAGGGAAACAGTGAACCCTCAGTGTAGCCCGACCCTCTGAGGAAGAACGGAGTTGCAGACAGGTCGATCACCTGTCTGACCCCGATCTTGCGCTTGACTGTTTCCAGACCGGTGATCCAGACACGGGCGGCTTCGCTGTTTTTCCTCCCCTCGACGAGATCGTCACCTCGCAGCGTGCCCTCGTCGTCTTTGCTCTGCTTCTCGCGGTAGCAGTGGTGCCCCTCGTCGTTCAGGACGAGGATGTTCTTCATGCTCATGAGGTCCGGCATGACGCGCTGAAGCATCTGCCCCTCAGACTCCAGCGTGTTCAGTGAATTGCCCTGTCTGCCCTCGAGAAGTCGACGCCCACCCCTCGACACTGCCATTCGCTCGCGCAGCATGAAGGCGTGGTAGTTGGTTATGACGATCTTTGCCCTGTCCAGGTCACCCAGCATGTCCCGGGGCACAAGCTCTCTACTAAGGTAGTAGCTGTCGGGGTCGTTCGGCTGCAGCACTCGCAGCCGGTCTCTGATAGTGACTCCCGGAGCGACCACCAGGAAGCCACGCGTGAATCTGCTTCTCTGGGGGTGGCGCACCGCGTTGATGGTCTGCCAGGCGATGATCAACGCCATGACAGTGGTCTTGCCTGCGCCGGTGGCCATTTTCAGGGCGATACGAAGAAGCTCTGGGTTGGCTTCGGCGTTCGCGTTCTGAATGTGTTTGAGGATCCGGTCGCCGGTTGAACCGAGTACAGGTGCGACCTCAGTCAGCCAGATGGCAGTCTCGACCGCTTCGACCTGGCAGAAGAAGGGCCTATAGTCGCTGAATTCGTGGCTCCGCCAGTGCTGGAGCAACCGCTGCGTCTCAGGTGTGACACCCCAGTCGCGAGGGTTAGGAATCTCTCTCCATGCATCGACACGGCGCCTGATCTCACCAACGTAGGCGGTGAGATCGTACTGCTGCTCAGAAGACGACAGTCCGCGGCCCTCGTCGATTTCGAGTCTGGCCTGACTGCTGCCCGCTTCCTTCCGGCGCCTGCGGGGCTTGGGTATGGGCGTGACGAACTCAGCGCCGCGCCGACTGTCAATGATCCGGTGCGTTGGCTGACCGTCGTCGTCCAGCTCCCAGTGACGGGAGGGATACTCGTATGGTGAGTTAAGTATTGGAGCTTCGAAGAACTGGTTAACCACCCTACCGCCCCACGTACCTCGGCTGCCGCTTCTCCACGAAGGCCCTCACGCCCTCTTTGTGGTCTTGCGTGCGGCGGGCGAGGCTCTGCGCCGGCCCGGCCAGGCGCAGGCTCTCGGCGAAGTCGACGTGCAGAGACCGCTGCACCAGCTTCTTGATGAGCGCCATCGAGTAAGTCGGCCCGCTCGCGATCTGGCGAGCGAGGTCGAGCGTCTGCTCCATCAGCTCGCCGTGCTCTACGACCCTGTTGACGATGCCGAGCCGCGCGCACTCGTCCGCCTCCAGCACCGCGCCCGTGTACTGCAGCAGCATCGTGTTGCCGAGCCCGATCATCCGGGGTAGTTGCCAGCACGAGCCGTCTGCCGGGATCAGCCCACGCCTGATGAACGTCTCCGACATCCGCGCGTTCTCGGACGCGATCCGAATGTCGCACGACAACGCTATGCCCATGCCGAGACCCATTGCGTACCCGTTCACCGCCGCGATTGACGGCTTCTGAAGCTCGTGAAGACGAAGCGGCACGAAGCGAACACCGTCGATCTCCTCTTCCGGGTCGGGCTCGCCCAGGTCGTTCCAGGCGTCGTTGAGCACGTCCCACGCCTTGCGGTCTTCAGGCAGCGCCTCTTCCTCGCTCCGGGCGCGGTTGGCGTCGTCCATCCGCTTCACGTTCGCCCCCGAGCAGAACGACGGATCGCGACCCGTCAGCACGACGGTCCGGAGGTGGTCAGACCCCTCCAGCCTGTCCAGTTCCTGGTTTATCTCCCCGGCCATCTCATCGCCGATCGCGTTCCGCGTGGGCGGATCGTCCATCGTGATCACCAGGACCCCATCGATCTCCTGCGTATCAATAAACTCGTATGACATTTTTCTTTCCTCTTTAGGTTCCTTGCGTCATTGGCGAGACGGGCCCCTGTCCCTTTGGACCGACAAGGGTGGGTAGCCAGTTTAGTCGTTCGCCCTGAGCTTGTCGAAGGGCACCCAACCCTTGGATTGCCGAGAGGCACACCGCGGCGGGTGGATTCCCGCTCTCGCGGGAATGAAGGGATGGAATGCCTGCCCCTAGCTGCTCCCTTAGCGTGAATGGAGACTACGGGGGCCGACCCTTTGTGGGTCAAGGGCTGTGCCCTTGTCAGTCCTCTATCTTCGACCTCAGGCAGTCAAAGAACTGCCGCATCATCATCCGCGACGCCCCGCCGAGCAGCCGCTGACCCACGCGCGCGACCACTCCAGTCACCTGCGTATCGCCGACGACATCGACAACCGTTTTGCCGTCGGACTCGGAGAACGAGAGATCGCCAGATCCCTGTACCGACCCGCCGCGACCACTGCCGCTGACCACCATCCGGTACGACTTGAACTCCTCGATGTCCTCCAGCCGCACCTCACCCTTGTACTCCCCCCGCACCGACGCAACCCTCACCGTCAGGTCGATCTCATAGCTGTTCTCGCCGGTGGAGCGAATCTCGTCGCACCCAGGTATGCACGACGCCAGCACCTCCGAAGACAGCATCGACGTCCAGACCTTCTCGATGTCCGCGTCAAACGTAAACGAACCCTGTACTCTCAATTGCTTCTCTTTCCTTCTTCAACGGCCCCCTCTTCCGCCGCGGCGGATTGGGGTGAGGGTAAAAATCTGATCACCCACAATTGTCCCAAGTGACTCTTCAGTCAATGACCAACTCGTCATTCCCGCGAAAGGAGACTTTCGCCTAACCCCCTCTCCCTTGACGGGAGAGGGCTGGGGTGAGGGTGAAACGGCCTGATTTCCATGCTACGGTGAACCATCCCACACCTTCTGGGTTCCGGCCTTCGCCGGAACGACGGTGTTACGCAAAGGTCTCCAAAAGCGGGAATCCAGGGCCCGGAGGTCGGAGGATTCTCACTCCTCACTACTCTCCCCTCACTCCTATTACTTCAGTGCATCACCAGCCCGCCGTCCACGTTGAACGCCTGCCCGGTGATATTCCGCGCCCCCGGACTCGCCAGGAACACCGCCATCGCTGCGATGTCCTCCGGCTCGTTCGACCGGCCGATCGGAATGATCTCGTTACGCTGCTGCTGGAGTTCCTCGATACTGACACCCGCGCGCTCGGCCCTGCCGACCATCGTCGCTCGTGACATCTCCGTGATCGTAGACCCAGGACATATCGCGTTGACGTTGATGTCGTGCTGACCGAGCTGGTGCGCCGCGATCATCGTCATCGAGATGACCGCTCCCTTGCTGGCGGCGTACGCCGCGTTTGATGTTCCCGAGTACCCCTTGCCGGCGATGGACGCGATGTTGATTATCCGTCCACCGTCGCCCTGCTCGATCATCTCACGAGCGGCGCGCTGCATACAGAAGAACACGCCCTTCGCGTTCACCCTGTGGATGCGGTCCCAGTCGGACTCCTCCACGTCCATGATGTACAGGTACCTGGTGACGCCCGCGTTGTTGACGATGATGTCGATCTTGCCGAACCGGTCCTTGGCGTCCGAGATCATGCGGTCGATCTGGACCATGTCGCCAACGTCGGTGTGGACCGCCATGCACTCGCGACCGAGGTTTCGGACCTCGATGCTGGTGTCCTCAGCGGAGGCGGCGTCAATGTCCGCCGCCACGATGTTCGCGCCCTCGCCAGCAAGTCCCAGCGAGATGGCGCGGCCCATGCCCCTGCCAGCACCGGTGACCACCGCGACCTTGTCATCGAGCTGCACCTGTCACACCTCCAGAGGCTGCCCGGCCCGCCGCAGCGGGCAAATTCAGCCAGGCCAAAAACGTCACCCCGTACTCAGATACGGGGTGGAGCGAGTGTATTTCAGCCTATGAGGACTGTCAACGGAGCGTGGGAGTGTCGTCGGGTTACTCCCGGGTCGTCGCTGTCACCTTTAGTCGGCAGCCAATCGCGGCCAGTGCGGCGTCCATCTGGTCCAGTCGCGAACTGTGCTAGAGTGACGAGCACACTAATCCTGAATGGTAGGCGCTCCCGCTCGGTGGCAGTTCAAATCACGCCCTTGCGACGCAAAAGCTCAACGTAACCATCTTTGTCGATGCGGCAACTCAACGCTTGGCGGAGTTCCTCTTCGTTGAGCTTCATCTGCTGGCGGATACTATGTTGGAAGGGTAGGTTCCTACTCCTCGGTGTGTGGGATCGCTTTGTACGGACTACCACTTTGCCATCGTATTCGAACCACGCTAGCAGATCGCCACTTTCGCGAGTACGGAACTCAAACTTTCTGATCAGGAGGTCAAAGTCTCTGGCCCTTATGCTCATACGGCATAGACCAGTGCAGACAGCCTCCGCCAAGTCTTGGTCAGATCAGGACCTAGGCGCTCCTCGTCCTCCTTCAACTGCCAATAGAGCTCGGCAAAAGTCTTGCGGAAGTCTTGGACTGCACTGATTGGATCCGTACCGTAGCCAAATTCATCCAATTCATCGTACTTGGCTAAGTAGTACTCGCCTTCTTGTTCCATATCGAGAGTTATGGGCTCAGACATCCGCAATCTGTGGTCCAAAAGACTACCGATCTGTATTCGATTGTGAATGACTGTCCCGAGGGTGGCTACCTCAATGGCCTCGGATTCAGCCGCAATATCACCCGGACCCACCTGAATAATCTGCGTTTCGCCTATTGGGAGTGCACGGCTTACTCCCATCGCTCGAATGACTGCAGCGGCCTCCTGGGCCTCCGTGATTCCTGCTGATAATGGCTTAATATCCATTGCCATAGTCATTTCATCAGCTCCGATCCACAACCTGCTGGCTTGCTTTGATGCGAGCATTGCCCAAAAAGCTACTGTTCATCCACAACCTGAATTCGTACTCACCAGGACTTGGTAAGGGTAGAGGAGGGCAGGGTAGGACGAACTCAGCGTATTCGTGACGAGTCTTCGAGTTGGCCGTTCCATTGCACTCAACCAAAAGCTCCTGACTAGATACCTGCACGAATTCAATTCTGAAGTCGTAGTCTCCTTCACAGTCTATTAGCTTAACGTACAACGAAACTGGGGCGTACTGAGTTGGGAAATTCGAAGAGGCAATGCGATTGAAAACGCCGACTATGGTTTTCTTCCCGGTTGCTGCGTCTTCTACGATCTGATCACATACAAGGAAAGCGGTTAATACTGGTGTCGGCCCGGCCATGTTAATCCTAAGCTTAGTGAATTGAAGTTACATTTGAAGTGAGTACCTAACATTGTGGCGAGCAATTATGGTGAACCGCTGAAGGGATGTCAAACTGGCCAAGACTCTCTGCGTCAACCATGAATGAACAGGGACCAAGAGTTTAGTCGAACTGGCGAGGTCGGAAAGTTGGTTGGTAGATCCTGCTGAGCGTTTTCATTTACTCCCCCAACCCCCAGTAGCCCCTTCCCCTCTTTACTGATATAATCGCCCTGCCTTGCTAGAGGCGACTCCTGACATTCATCACACACGGAGGATTTTGCTATGGGTCGCGAGATTTCCATAACCGTCAACGGCACCCAGCACACATCTGACGTCGAGCCTCGACAGTTGCTCGTCGAGTACATACGAGACACGCTCAACCTGACCGGCACGCACGTCGGCTGCGACACCTCCGGCTGCGGCGCGTGTACCGTCATCCTAAACGGCTCAGCGGTCAAGTCCTGCACCATCTTCGCTGTCCAGGCCGACGGCGGAGAGGTCACCACCATCGAGGGACTCGCCTCCAACGGCGACCTTCATCCCATACAGGAAGGCTTCTGGGAGATGCACGGCCTCCAGTGCGGATTCTGCACTCCAGGCATGATCATGTCCTCGGTAGACCTGCTCTCGAAGAACCCCAGCCCGTCGGAAGAGGAGATCCGGAGCGGACTCTCCGGCAACTTCTGCCGCTGTACCGGCTATCACAACATCGTAAAGGCCGTGCAGTACGCCGCCGACAAGATGTCCTAGCGGGTTCACGACAAACTGACCAGAGAAAATTCGGCTAAGTTCCCGCTTTCGCGGGAATGACGAGATAGGGCAGCGGGAATGCCCGATACGGAACAAGGAGGCCGAGCCTGAGATGGTAGCATCAGCATTCGACTATCACGCACCCTCTACTGTTGAAGAGGCGGTTGCTCTTCTGAACGATAACGCCGACGCTAAGGTGCTTGCCGGCGGACACAGCCTGATCCCGATGATGAAGCTGCGACTGTCCGAGCCGGGCGCTCTCGTCGACATTGGCAGGATCAGTGGACTCAGCTACATCAACGAGTCCGGCGGAGCCCTCGCCATCGGTGGGACAACCAGCTACGCCGACATCATCAACTCCGACGCCGTCCAGCAGAACGCGCCCGTCCTCGCCGAGGCGGCGGCGATCGTTGCCGACCCGCAGGTGCGCAACATGGGCACCATCGGCGGCAGCCTCGCCCACTCCGACCCTGCAGCCGACCTCCCAGCGGTCATGCTTGCGCTCGGCGCAGAGATGGTCGCGACCTCAGCAGGCGGCAGCCGCACAATCTCTGCCGATGACTTCTTCGTTGACCTGTTCACGACCGCCCTCGAGCCCAACGAGATCCTGACCGAAGTCAGGATTCCGGCCCAGGGCGCGGGCTCAGGCGCGGCTTACGCGAAGATGGCCAACAAGGCCTCCCACTTCGCGATAGTTGGAGTTGCGGCGTCAGTGACTGTCTCCGACGGCAGCGTGACGGCCGCTCGTATCGGAGTGACCGGGGCCGGTTCAAGCGCGTCCCGCGCCTCCGACTCTGAGGAGCGACTAGTTGGAAGCCCCGGCGACGCCGACGCGATTCGCAGCGCGGCAGGCAGGGCGGCCAACGGCATCGACCTCAACGAGGACGTCCACGCCTCCGCCGAGTACCGCGAGCACCTGACCAAGGTCTTCGCCCTCCGCGCCATCACCGCCGCCGTAGAGCGCGCCTCCGGCTAGATACTCGATTACGTCACGAAACCAAGAGGGGGCGGCCACCAACCGCCCCCTTTACGTTAGTGGACCAGCATCGGCTCAGAGTACCAGGCCTCTGATCGACCTGCTACAATTGGTAGGTACTGAGGAGATGACCAGTTGGTAACATCGATCAACGATATAATAAGAGCAATGCGTCAGGACCCTGATCTGCGCGACGAACTTCGGCGAGAAATTCTGACTGAAGAGCTACTCGCAATGCCACAGCGACTCTCAGACTTGGTGACGGTGGTAGACGCCCAAGGTCAGCGACTCTCAGACCTGGTGACGGTGGTAGACGCCCAAGGTCAGCGACTCTCAGACCTGGTGACGGTGGTAGACGCCCAAGGTCAGCGACTCTCAGACCTGGTGACGGTGGTAGACGCCCAAGGTCAGCGACTCTCAGACCTGGTGACGGTGGTAGACGCCCAAGGTCAGCGACTCTCAGACCTGGTTGCAGTTACTGACCGCATGGGACAGGACATTGTGGTTCTCAAGAACGATATGGGGTACGTTAAAGGAAGAATAGTAGAGACTTCTTTGCAGGGATGGATAATCCCCTACCTTAGTAGCAGACTTGATCTCCGTCGCGCTACGGTAGTCAGGGGTCCGGTGCTCAGCGGAATTGCCCACGATTTTGAGGATGCTGTCGAAGATGCGGGCGACAGAGGCGAAATCACCTCTAACCAACGCGAGCGAATCTACAGCACCGACGTAGTAGTCCGCGCCAGGAGGCGTGAGTCTGGTGAGACAGTGTACGTTCCTGTGGAGGCATCTTTCACAATCGACTACAACGATGTTGATAGAGCGGCCAACTCCGCAATAGCCCTCAGACAAGTGTTCCCAGGGGTGGATGTGGTGCCCGCTGTTTATGGAGAGGCCATAACACAGGGCGGCACTACACTGGCAAAGGGTTCTGGAGTCAGCGTGCTGTTGCGGGACCCCGAGCCAGGGTCTCCTCAGAACGTTGGTGAGGCTGGGCAAAGCTGATTAAAGACACTGTCAGGATTTCCCGAAGAAGTCTGCTAGCCTGCTCAGCGCCTCTTCGTAGCGGTCGCGTGGAGGGCAGCCGTATGACATCCTGATGAAGTCGCTCCACTGGGCGCCGAAGGCCCTGCCGGGAACAGTCAGCACGTGGGCCTCCTCCAGAAGCCGCGACTCCAGCTCCCGCCGGTCGCCGCCGACAGCGTCGGCCCTCACCATGGCGAATAGGGCGCCGTTGGTCCTGTGCCAGTGCAGTGCAGGGGACTCGTCGACGACGCTCTGAAGCATGTCACGCCGCTCGTTCAGCTCCTCGATCATGCTCAGTGGATACGCTGGCATCTGCTCCAGGGCGGCAACTGCCGCGACCTGCGCGATGATTGGCGCGCAGATGGCAGTCGCGTCCTGCACCTTCAGCGCCTGCCTGATGAGCTCCGGGTCGGCCACTATGTAGCCGATGCGCCATCCTGTCATCCCGAGCGTCTTGGACAGGCTGCCAAGCGTGACCAGGTACTCCGACGACTCGACTTCCGCCCTCGGGTCGGCATGTTGTGAGCCGTCGTAGCAGAAGACCTCATAGGCATCGTCGGTGATGACGTAGATGCCCCGTTCGGTGAGGTTCCTGGCAATCGCGATGACCTCGTCGTGGTTGTACACCGTTCCGGTGGGATTGTTCGGAGAGATGATCACCACAGCCTTCGTTCTTGGAGTTATGGCACTCTCGACGTCCTCCAGCGTCATCTGGAAGCCGTCTTCCTCGCTGAGAGGGATCTCTTTGACGACACCCCGGCACAGCTCAATGGCCATGTGGTGGTTGAAGTAGTACGGCGATGCTATCGCGACCTCGTCTCCGGGCTCCAGGATAGTCATCATCGTGACCATGAACGCCTGGTTGGAACCCGGCGTCACGAGAAGCTGCCTGTCGGGATCGACCTCGACACCGTTGAAGTCAGCCAGTTTCCTGGCGAGAGCCTGTCGCAGCTCCGGGATGCCGGCGTCTGGGCCGTAGGTGTGGAGCCTCGGACCGAAGCTGTCGAGCGCGTCCCTGACGGCCTCAACCATCTGCGGCGGAGGGCCAAAGAACGGCACGCTCTGGCCAAGGCTGATGACGTCCCCGCCTACGGCGTTGATCTCCGCCATGCGCGTGTTCAACGCATCAATCGGCGGCATCGAGACGGCGCGTACGCGCTCAGGAATCACTATTCGCCAGTCCGATAGGCGGGCAGTGGCTTGACGCTGTAGTCGGCTCCTGAGCCGACTATGCTCTCTACGGCGGCTCGGGCCGTGTCGAGTGACGTGAAGCAGGGTATTCGCGCTTCGGTCGCTGCGCGTCGGATGTCAAAGCCGTCCTGCAGCACCTCACGGTCGCCGGTGACTGTGTTGACCACCGCCTGCACGGTCCCGTCTTCGATGACGTCGACGACGTTGGGGTGCCCAACCGAGAGCCGCTTCGGTATCGGGATCGCAGGCAGTCCCAGGCCTGCAATCATCGCGGCAGTGCCCTCGGTGGCGTACATCGTGCAGCCTGCCGCGTTGAGGTCGCGCATCATCTGGACCGACTCTGCCTTGTCGCGGTCTGCGATGCTGAGAAGCACCGAGTCGCCCGGCTTGATCGCGAGTCCCGCCGCCATCAGCGCCTTGGCGACGGCGGGAGTGAACTCGTTGTCGATTCCCATGACCTCGCCTGTGGACTTCATCTCTGGTCCGAGGTAGGTGTCGACGCCGGTCAACTTGGACATCGAGAATACGGGCGCCTTCACAGCGACCAGTTTCTGCCGCTTCCACAGACCGCCCTCGTAGCCCTCTTCCTTGAGGGTGTGGCCGAGCATGGCCTTGACTGCCAGCCTTACCATCGGGACGCCGGTCACCTTCGAGATGAACGGGATGGTGCGGCTGGAGCGCGGGTTGACCTCAATCACGTATATCTCGGTTGCCTGTGCTGAGCTTGTCGAAGCGCTGCCTTCAGTCCCGCTGTGCGCCGCGGCGGAAGAGGGAGTTGAGGACGGGCTCCTGTACGGTGAGCCGTCTCCTACGACGACGTACTGAATGTTCATCAGTCCGCGCACTTCGAGCGCCCGGCCAATTCTCGTCGTGTAGTCGACTATCGTGTTGACCTCGTCTTCGGTTAGCGTGACGCCCGGGTAGATCGCCATCGAGTCGCCGCTGTGGACTCCGGCCCGCTCCACGTGCTCCATGATGCCCGGAATCAGCACGGTCTCGCCGTCGCAGACAGCGTCGACCTCCACTTCACGGCCCTCGAAGTACTTGTCGATGAGCACACGCCTGCCGGAGCCTGCCTCGAACGCGCTCGTCATATAGCGAACGAGCTCCGAGGCGTTCTGGACGATCTCCATCGCGCGACCGCCAAGCACGTAGCTCGGACGCACCAGCACCGGGTAGCCGATCTCCTGCGCGACGTTGAGCGCCTGTTCCATGTCCATCACCGCCGAGCCCGGTGGGTTGGGGATCCCGACCATGGCCAGGAACTCCTCGAACAGGTGGCGGTCAGAGGCGGTGTCTATCGACTCCGCCGTGGAGCCGAGAATCGGCAGCCGCGCCCTGTCGAGCGACTGCGACAGGTTGATTGCGGTCTGGCCTCCGAACTGCACCATGGAGGGCGGAATGATCGGGTCTCCGTTGTCCGATCCGATGGCCTCGTTCTCCAGTATGTCCCTGACGGACTCCTCGTCGAGCGGCTCGAAGTAGAGCCTGTCGCTGGTATCGAAGTCGGTGGAGACGGTCTCGGGGTTGGAGTTGGCCATCACGCTCTGGATGCCTTCTTCCTGGAGCGCCCATGCGGCGTGGACCGAGCAGTAGTCGAACTCGATTCCCTGCCCGATGCGGATCGGCCCACTTCCCAGCACCAGCGCCTTGGAGTCGGGTGTCGGCAGCGCCTCGTTCTCCTGCTCGTAGGTGCTGTAGAAGTACGGGGTGCGCGCCTCGAACTCGGCGGCGCAGGTGTCGACCATCTTGTACACGGGACGAATGTCCCACTCTAGACGTTGCGCACGCACCTGTTCGGCTGAGCGGTCAGTGAGCACGGCGATCTTCTCGTCACCGAAGCCCAGACGTTTGGCCATCCACAGAAGCTCTGGCGTCAGCGTCTCGTCCAGCAGCCTCAGCTCCATCTGGGCGAGTCTGTTGAACGCCCTGGTGAACCACGGGTCTATGCCCGTCGCCCTGGACACTTCTTCAGGAGTCTTCTCCCGGCGGAGTGCGGCCATGAGCGCCCACAGCCGCTCGTCATTCGGGTCGATCGGCAGGTGGGTGAGCGGGTCTTCGTCGCTGTCCCATCCGGCATCCTCCCAGAGCAGTGACCGGTTGGTGATCTCAAGCGACCTGACGGCCTTCTGGAAAGCCGCCTCGAATGAGCGGTCGATAGCCATGACCTCGCCCGTCGCCTTCATCTGGGTGCCGATCACTCTGTCGCCGAGCGGGAACTTGTCGAACGGCCAGCGTGGTATCTTCACCACGCAGTAGTCGAGCGCAGGCTCGAACGCCGCGAGTGTCTGCTGCGTTACGGCGTTCGGGATCTCGTCTAGCCGCTTGCCGACCGCGATCTTCGCCGCGACCCTGGCTATCGGGTAGCCGGTCGCCTTCGACGCCAGCGCGGAGCTGCGGCTGACGCGCGGGTTCACCTCGATGATGTAGTAGCTGTCTTCAGCTCGACCGTCGCCGGGAAGCGTCTCGGCGACCACGTCGCCTGGTTCGAGCGCCATCTGGATGTTGCAGCCGCCTTCGATTCCGAGTTCACGGATGATCCTCAGGCTGGCCGATCTCAGTAGCTGGTACTCCTTGTCGGTCAGCGTCTGGCTTGGCGCGACCACGATGCTGTCGCCGGTGTGGACGCCCATCGGGTCGATGTTTTCCATGTTGCAGATGGTGATGCAGTTGTCCGCGCCGTCGCGCATTACCTCGTACTCGATCTCCTTCCAGCCGACCAGCGACTTCTCTACGAGCACCTGGCTGATAGGACTGGCTGCAAGACCGCTACGTACGATCTGGTCGAATTCATCGACGGTATTGGCGATACCGCCTCCAGTGCCGCCCAGCGTGTAGGCGGGCCGGATCACGAGGGGCAGGCCGATGTCGTCCATGATCCGGTAGGCGTCTTCGAGCGACTCCGCTATTTCAGACGGCGGCACGGGCTCTCCGATGCTCACCAGCAGGTCCCTGAACAGCTCGCGGTCCTCGGCGTTGCGAATCGTCTCCAGCGGAGTGCCGAGCAGTCTCACGTCGTACTTGTCCAAGATGCCAGCGTCGGCAAGCTCGACCGCGAGGTTGAGTCCGGTCTGACCTCCGAGCGTCGGCAGTAGTCCGTCAGGACGTTCCTGGGCGATGACTCGTTCCAGGACCTCGATCGTCAGCGGCTCGATGTAGACGATGTCCGCGATGTCCTCGTCCGTCATTATCGTCGCCGGATTGGAGTTCACCAGGACAGTTGTCACGCCCTCCTCTCGCAGCGCCCTGCAAGCCTGCGTTCCGGCGTAGTCGAACTCCGCCGCCTGGCCAATGACAATCGGTCCTGAGCCGATGACGAGTACTTTTTCTGATCTGCTGATCACGCGTTCCTATTCTCCAGATACTCCGTAAGTTTGTCCGGGAAGTTGATGGTCATGCCGTCCGCGCCGCACTCTACGACGTGTCGCATGAGCTCCTCGCTGTAAACGCCTTGACACCTGGCTATAAACCCGCGCTCGTGGAGCGTGCGAACCAGCGCAGGGGTCGTGATGTTCGCCCTCGGGCATATCTGGTCTAGTCCAAGCGCGGCAGCCTGTTCGATGATCGAATCGTCCCACTCCGCAGCTGGCCCGAGCGGCACCAGCCAGCCGGTTGTCAACTCTGGCGCGTACTCACGCACTTCCTCGAGCCACGGCCTCCAGAACGACGTGATCGTGACGTCGTCGGTCATCCCGTACGCCCTGACTAGGTCGGCGGTGCGACTGGCCAGGCCCTCTGCGCGGGCTTTGATCTCGATGTGAAAGTGAAGCCGCCCCTTGTAGTGCTCGAATATCTCTGCGAGAGACCTGATCCGCTCTCCGGCGTACCCGGCCCCGAACCATGATCCGGCGTCCAGCTCACGAAGCTCTGCGAGTGTCAGGTCAGCGACAGGGCCGGAGCCGTCGGTCGTCCTGTCCAGCGTGTCGTCATGTATGACGACGATGTGTCCGTCCCGGCTGAAGTGGACGTCCAACTCAACATGGTTAACGCCCATGTCGAGAGCCTTGTCGTAGGCCGCAAACGTGTTCTCAGGAGCATACTCAGATGCTCCCCGATGAGCGACGATGAGGAAGGTCGACGACGAAGTCATTGCTCGGCCACTTCCTCGATCTCAATGCTAACCTTGATGCCCTTTAGGTCGTAGCCAGTCGACCATACAAGCTCGGCTCCGATCATCTCGTAGACCAAGTCTTCAATTGATCTCATCGGATTATCTGCGGTCACAGAATCCCAGTCCCCGTCCCACAGGATCACTCCTCTGTTCACGGGTCTGGCGTAGCCGTTCTCGAATTCGTACTTTGCTGAAATCACTGGCGTAGTCCTTCAAACAGACTGATGATCCCTCACCATATCCATAAACCTGTCAAACAGGTACTCGTTGTCGCGGGGCCCGGGGGATGCCTCTGAGTGGTACTGGATGCTCATGATCGGGAGGGACTTGTGCTGTAGGCCCTCTACGGTCCCGTCGTTGAGGTTGATGTGGCTGACCTCGAGCTCAGAAGGCAGGCTGTCGGGGTCGACGGCGTACCCGTGGTTCTGCGCGGTGATGTGGACGCGACCCGTCGCGATCTCCTTGACCGGATGGTTGCCGCCCCTGTGTCCGAACTTCAGCTTGTAGTTCCGCCCACCGAATGCCCGCGCGATGATCTGGTTGCCGAGGCAGATGCCCATCATAGGCACGCGACCCGCGAGACCCTTGGCCGTGTCGACGGCGTAGTCGAGCAGATCCGGATCGCCGGGGCCGGGAGACATCAGCACGCCATCAGGTTTCATCGCGAGCAGGTCATCGGCCGACGCGGTCGCCGGGTATGCCATGACCTCGCATCCGCGTGTTCGCAGGTTGCGTAGAATGTTGTACTTCAGGCCGCAGTCCGAGACCAGCACGCGAAACTTTCTGTCAATTGGTACAACGCCGGCCAGGGGGGTATCCCAGCCGTATGGCTCAGGAGTCGAGACTTCTCGCACGAAGTCTGTGCCTTCGTAGGTCGGCATCTCCCTGAGTCGCGCGAGCGCCTGCTCCGGTGTCTCGTCGATCGCGATGGCGCCCATCATCACGCCGCTCGTCCTGAGGCGGCGCGTGATTGCCCGAGTGTCCACACCGCTGAGTCCCACGATTCCCTGCGACTTCAGGAAGTCGTCGAGCGTCATGTCACTGGCCGCGTGACTCGGAGCGTCGCAGTGGTCGCGCACCACGAAGCCGGACACCTGGATCTTACGCGACTCATAGTCGTCCCGGTTGATCCCGTAGTTGCCGATAAGCGGGTAGGTCGGCACGACGATCTGCCCGGCGTAAGACGGGTCGGTGAGGATCTCCTGGTAGCCGGTCATCGACGTGTTGAACACGACCTCGCCGTGCGTCCGCCGCGACGTGTCGCCAAAAGCAAGACCCCAATAAGACGAGCCGTCTTCAAGTACCAGGTGGGATATGACTGTCATTCTTTCACTCTTCAGAACAGGCGGTAGGCGTCTCGTCGGTGGACAACACGTTCTATGTACACAATTCGCTCGGCATCATCGACTCGGTAGAGTACCCGATATGTGCCCACCCTGATTCTGTACACTGATTGTCCCCGAAGTCGCCTTGCACCTCTGGGACGTGGGTTCTCTGAGAAGGAGTCGAGCTGTCTGCCCACGAGTCGGGCATACTCTTGAGGAAGCCGGGCGATGTCTCGTTCAGCACGACGGCCTACCTCGACGCTATACATCCACGCCCTTGGCTCTCAGGTCCTCTTTCACCTGCTCCCAAGGACGATACTCCTCGCCTTCTTCTGCGATACGATCGATCTCAGCCAGATCTTCCAAATCTTCAAGGAGTGCGAGAAGCTCTTCCCAGGTCTTATAGTCGAGCTGCACGGCATTCTTGTTGCCAGTAGAGTCTACAACCATCTGGGCTTTCTGGATCAACTCACTGACACGCATCTCTCAGTCCTCAGCACAGGATTGACTGACATCGGGTGAGGCTGGTTCGTGGATGGGCAGGCGGTACCACTTGATCCGGCTGCCGCACGATCCGAGCTAACCAAGCACCCGTACAGGATAAAGGCGATTCGCCTTCGCGTGCAAAGTGAATTTCAGCCGTCTGTGAATGATTGCGGCGTCATGGTGGCTGGAATTACTGAACCCTCGGCTTTGAGCGATGCTCTGGAATTGGTTGCTGGATTCAGGGATCACCTACGGCACAGCAATCCAGACACCGCGTGCTTGAGAGAGAATCTTCGACACCTGATTGAGAGCGGGGGTGCGGAGTCTCGCCAGCTCTCACTGCAGAGGGGAGTCGTCGGTGCGCGATAGGGGTCTTTCTTGAGCTGACTGTCGCCCCGCTTGCCTACCTAAGCATTACTAAACATTCACCTGCGGTTCAATCGTCCAACTGGTCGTAGTTCGGTTCTTTCGCGGCGCGGAGCGAACCAGTGCCATCCGGTGTTCTCCGAATCTACCTTAAACCAAGTCTGGTCTATTGTGGTTTGCGACAGCCGAAAAGAACTAGATAATCTGGTGGCATCAACGTCCGACCAGTTTGAGGGAGACAGACGTGAAACTCACAAAGGTGCATATCACCAATTTCCAAAGCATCCACGATTCAACGGAGTTTGACGTCGGCGACGTCACTTGCCTGGTTGGAAAGAACGAAGCAGGTAAAACGGCCTTGTTGAAGGCACTCTATCGCCTAAACCCTGTCGTTGAGACGGAAGGAGGCTTCAATTCCACGGATGACTATCCTCGGAGGGACGTGAGTGACTATGAAGCTGATGTTGAGGAGGGTCTGGTCGAACCAGCCCGGGTTGTTAAAACTACCTACGAACTCGATGCTGATGATGTCAAGGCCGTTGAGGATGTGTTTGGACCAGAGTGCCTCAAGGGTGAAGCACCCTCTGTTGTTCTCACGAAAGGGTACGGCAGCGTACGACAGTTTGAATCCTTCAGGGTTGACCAAGATGCAGGTATAAGGCATTTGATCAGGAATGCCGACCTGCCCCAGTCTCTCAAGGACCAGCTATGCAACTCAGATTTGATTGAAGGAATGGTGGATGTTCTGACGCAATCTGAACAGACCGAAACGGTGCAGGGTCTCATCCGGATTCTCCAGGACACCGTAGAGCATCATCTTGCCCATACCGTCTATAACCAGTTCCTTCGCGCCCGTGTTCCCAAATTCTTGTACTTCGACGAGTACTATCAACTGAAAGGACAGGACAACCTTGATTCGCTCAGAGAGCGTATCTCACAAAACACGCTAAAGAGCTCAGATCATCCACTAATCGGATTGATTGAACTCGCGGGCATCAACCTGGAGCGAATTGCCGATCCGGGGAGAACGGAGAGTCTTCTGAACAGGCTGGAAGCTGCCGAGAATAGACTTACTCAGCAGGTGCTCAAGTACTGGTCGCAGAATCGACATCTGCGTATGACATTCGACATCCGCGCAGCCCTGCCAGAGGATCCTGAAAATATGAGGTCCGGAACGAATATATGGGCACGCGTCAGAGATACCAAACACATGGTCAGCACGAGTCTAGGATCACGTTCGCGAGGGTTCGTTTGGTTCTTTTCATTCTTAGCCTGGTATTCACAACTACAGAGAAAGGAAGAAAATCTGATATTGCTTCTGGACGAACCTGGCCTCTCCTTACACGCTAAAGCTCAAGGAGACCTCCTTCGGTACTTTGAAGAGGCACTCAAGCCAAGTCACCAACTCCCATACACTACACATTCACCTTTTATGGTTGACCCCCAGAAATTCGGCCGAGTGCGTATTGTGCAAGATAGGAGTATCGACGAGAACGAGGATGAACTGTCGGAGGAGGATCAGGGCACCAAGGTTACGACAGAGGTTCTCGACGCGAGCCCTGACAGTCTATTCCCTCTTCAGGGCGCACTCGGCTACGAGATTTACCAAACTCTCTTCATAGGCCCGAACAACCTCGTCGTGGAGGGTGTGTCGGACTTGCTGTACATCCAGTCCATGTCAGGACTACTACAGTCAATGGGGAAGGCTGGCCTCAGTAGCGATTGGGTAATCACACCAGTCGGTGGATCCGACAAGGTTCCAACATTCGACGCCCTCATTGGCGCTCAGCAGAATCTGAATGTTGCCGTCCTTGTCGACTATCAGAAGAAAGACCAGCAGGTCATCGAGAACTTATACAGGAGGAGATTGCTTGATCAGAGCCATGTTGTTACGTATGCCGACTTTGCCTCGGCCGGCGAAGCCGACATTGAGGATATGTTCGAGCCATCATTCTA
Source organism: Dehalococcoidia bacterium (assembly GCA_965116415.1). GTDB lineage: Bacteria > Chloroflexota > Dehalococcoidia > Lucifugimonadales > UBA1123 > VXRN01. Next base: position 1,477,418 of record OZ220693.1, on the reverse strand, counting down.
CCTTGCATTGGTGAACGGTGAATACGGGTCTTCAATAAGCGAGGCAGATATTCCGGCCGGGCACCCTCGAATCATCCGTCGTCTTGAACAATACTTTCAGAACAATCCACTTCCAAATGGTGCGAGGTTTAACCACTTCAGGCCGGCTCGGTACTTCACCGATAAGATCAGCGGTCTTGCGAGTCAGCTGAGCGACGCAGAAATCGAGCGCTTCCAGGATGCCTTCGACAAGTTAAATGGGCTGCTGTAAATCTCCTTGAGACAAAGTTATGTCCAGGGTCTCACATGCAATCAGGACCGGTCAGGTGAGATGGCTGTTTCGGACCTTGTGATAAAATCGTCAGGAGCAAAGGAGTAGTCGATGACCACCCGAGCCTCCACAATTGTCTATCCCGAAGCGGACGGAATGCCATTGCCCGACGGAGAGTCTCAATCACCGCTGTTCCGCAGGATAGTTGGCGACCTCGACGACCGCTACAGGGACGTTCCGGGCGCGAAGGTCAATGGGAATACCATCATCTACTTCGTTGAGGGCAATCCGCGACGTTCGATCTCTCCCGACTGCTACGTGGCGCTTGGGCTGTCGCCGGAGGCCTTGGAATCGATTGAGCGCAACAACACCTTCCTGCTTTGGGAGGTGGGCAAGGCCCCGGACTTCGTGCTGGAGATAGGCTCTGGAAGCACCGCAGAGGCAGACCTGGGCCGCAAGCGTGATTTATACGCAGAGCTTGGTGTGTCCGAGTACTGGAGGTACGACGCGACCGGTGGCGAGTTCTACGGTGAGCCCCTGGTGGGAGAGTACCTGGCAGATCGTGAGTACCGTCGGTTCGAGCTTCGGCATGAGTCCGATGGACGTGTATGGTCCCACAGCGAGGTGCTGAACCTGGACATCTGGTGGTTGGAGGACGACCTTCGCTTCTGGGATCCTGTGGCCGGGAGCTGGCTGCTGAGGCGGGAGGAGGAGCGGGAGCGTGCTGAAGAAGAGCGACTAGGTCGCTTGGAGGAGCGTTCGCGTGCCGAGGCGGCTGAGTCACGAATCGGGCGGGAGCAGGAAGGTCGTCTGGCAGCCGAGAGACGGGCAGAGACTGCCGAGTCGCACGTAGCGGAGCTGGAGGCGGAACTCCGGCGACTGCGAGGCGAGTAGAGGGATTCCTCTGCGACGGTGTTCACCACCGGATACCCCGGGACACTGCATCTGAATAGGCCCCTTCTGTTCGTGCAATCCCTTTCGGGGTCACTGAGACAAAATTGGCCCTTTTGTCTCATCGGGCCGCCCTCGCTCCTGTATCAAGTACCGGGCAGGCTCTGGGGGAGAAGGAGACTTTAGCTTCTGTAGAGAGACGCCCACCAAATTCTGAGCCAGCTACTCATACCCCTGGTCGCGTTCGCGCTTGAACGCGGCCCAGCCCTGCTCCTCGCGAATGCGATGTCGTCCGGCTCCGACCGTGTCTTCAACCTCCAGCAGGTCTCGAAGCGCGTCGTTTTCGCGGTAGCGAACGGCGTCTATCAGGCCCATCTGCTCGTATACGAGGTTGACGAGGCGCTTGTTGAGCCGGACCACCGACGGCGGGAGCGATGCTAGCTTGTGCGCCATCTCGTTGGCGGCCTCATCTAGCTCGTTGTCAGGTACGACGCGGTTGACCAGGCCTATTCGCAGTGCGTGCTCTGCGGTGACAATCTCCCCCAGGAGAAGAACCTCCTTGGCCTGCTTCTGCCCGGTGATAAAGGGCGTGATGAGCATTGGAATGCCGAAACCGTGGCGTATCTGTATCTCGCCGAGCCGCGCACTCTCTGCTGCGATGGTAAGGTCGCATACTCCTGCCAGCTCGCATCCCTGGCCCACTGCGTGGCCGCGAACGGCAGCAATCACGGGTTTCGGGAAAGACCAGATGCGCAGCTGCAGGTCGATCGCGTTCGGCGCAGGGTCGTCGTCCGGGTACAGTGACGACCACAGGTCGCCTCCGGCCGAGAAGGCGCGCCCGGCGCCAGTCAGGATAACAGCGCGAACGTCCTCGTCAGCCTCGGCACGGTCGAACGCGACGTCGAGGAGGCGATTGACGTTCTTGTTGATGGCGTTGAGCACGAGGGGGCGGTTGAGCGTGATCCGCGTGACCCCGTCGCTGGCCTCGTACAGCACGTCGTCCGGCGACGGTGGTGGGATAGGGATGCCATCGGGCGTCTTCTTCCACGTGCTCGTATCGGGTTCGGTCGTCATGGTGTGCTCTCCTTAATCGGGGAGTAACGTTACTACACTGAAGACGCATGGCTACGGGTTACGAGTCACACAGATAGCCTCGTCAGTGCGCCAGTGCTAAACTCTCTACGCCGTTCGGAACGCTTCTCCTGATAGACTGAGTATTCCGGCGATCAGATAAGGTGCGAGCAGGATCGAGACTGGAGCGGGAGTGATGGCAGGAACTATTGAGGGCAAAGTGGCGATCATCACCGGCGCCGCGACCGGCATAGGCAGAGCCACAGCCGAGCTGTTTTCGAGTGAGGGAGCCGCTGTGGTCGTGGCTGACCGGAACGACATCGAGGGCGAGCGAACGGTGGCCAGCATCAACGAACATGGTGGCGACGCCATCTTCCTGGAGACCGACGTTTCCAAGGCTGACGATGTGCGTCAGATGGTGGATAGGGCCGTTGAACGATTTGGTCCACCGGACATCCTGGTGAACAACGCGGGGATCTTCATACGGATGTCACACAGGGTCCATGAAATTACTGACATGGAATGGGACCTGACCTTGCAGACAAATCTGAAGGGGGCCTTCTACTGCTGCAAGTACACGCTGCCGCACATGATGGAAAAGGGTGGGGCGGTTGTGTCGATATCTTCCGTATCGGCCCTTGGCGGCGGGGGCACGGCCAGTCCGTATGGCATCAGCAAAGCCGGTCTGATCAGCCTGGGAAGGGCGGTTGCGAGTGAGTACGCCGAGTACGGGATTCGCTCAAATGTCATCCTGCCTGGACTCACCGACACTCCGCAGGCCCGGGGATCGACGGGTAGCACGGAACGGTTTGAGGAGAGGACCAGCGAGATACTCTTGGGAAGAACAGGGAGACCCGAAGAGATAGCTCGACTCATTCTATTCCTGGCGTCGGACCAGTCTTCATTCATCACGGGCGCCAGCTACATAATCGACGGCGGTGGGAACCTTTCCAGTCAGTAGATGCTGCGGCGTCAGCCTATGTTGAGAGGAGGTCCAGAGACCGTGGAGACACTGAAAGAACTGATTGAGACGGCCGTCGCGGACTACGGATTCAGGCTTGCCGTAATGTGGGGGCCGGACGACGTCATCGCCATGTCGTCGCTAACCAACGAGGAAGCGTCGGTGCTGAAACAGGACCTGCTCCCCGAGTTGAAAGCGCTGCCTGACCCTGTGGAGCCAGCCGACCGTCCGGGGGTCAACAAGAGGCTGATGGAGATAGCGGAGGAGAAGCTGGGGTCTGGGTGAAAGCGGGCCTCGGCGATTGCTGAAGATCTAACATGCTCGCGCGTACTTCTACTACCCCGTGACGGCGTACTCCAGAGTTCTAGGGTCAGTCATACGCGAGGATGCATCTAGGATCTCCAGGCCTACGACATTGCCATCGTCATCGTAGTCTATAATGATTCCAGGCTTGTCCTCGTCGCTTTCCTCGATGTCAGCATCACTCAGAACAATCCTCACAATGTCGACTTCCTGATCGTAGGTGATCTTCATGACGCCTTTCCGTTCGAGTACGCCACCTCGCCCCCCACCACCGTCACTACCACCTGGCCCTTCAGCGTCTGGCCATGCAGCGGCGAGTTCTTGCCCTTGGACACGAACTCTTCCGTATCTACCGTCCACTTGGCGTCCGGATCGAAGATGGTGATGTCGGCGTTGGTACCCGGCCTTAGGCTGCCGATGTCGGTGCGACCTAGGAACTCGGCGGGCGCTGAGGTCAGCTTCTCGACCATGAGCGGCAGTCCGATCTGGCCTGCGTGTACCAGCGACATGACCGACCCCAGGGCCGTCTCCAGGACGCTGATGCCCATCGCCGCCTCATCGAACGTACACAGCTTTTCGATCTGATTGTGCGGAGCGTGGTCGGTCGCTATAACGTCGATGGTGCCGTCGCAGAGGCCTGCGGCCATGACCTGCATGTCCGACCTCGCGCGCAGCGGCGGGTTCACCTTTGCGTAGGTGTCGTAGGCGGCTGTCTGAAGCGCATCGAATGGGTGGCCTCCCGCGTCGCCCATGACCGCCTCGTCTGTCAGCGTGAGGTGATGCGGCGTGATCTCGCAGGTCACACGGATACCGCGCTCCTTCGCGCTGCGGACAAGGTCCAGTGTTCCCTCAGTAGATATGTGCGCCAGGTGGATGTGTCCGCCCGTCAGCTCGGCCAGCATGATGTCGCGCGCGACCATCGTCTCCTCCGCCGAGTTGGGCGCGCCGTGGATTCCGAGCCGGTTGGACACCCAGCCCTCGTTCATGTGGCCGTCCCTGAACAGGTCGGGCGTCTCGCAGTGGTTGATGATCGGAAGTCCCAGACCTGAGGCGTAGCTCAGGGCCTGTCTCATGATGTTGGAGTCGACGACGGGGTGGCCATCGTCGCTGAACCCGATGCAGCCAGCCTCGGCGAGCTCGGCCATCTCTGCAAGTTCAGCTCCCGCCGACCTCTTGGTGACGCACCCGATGGGCAGCACACGAACTGCGCCCTCGGTCCGGGCCTTCTCCATCACGTACTCGACCGTAGCGCGGGTGTGCATGGTCGGCTCGGTGTTCGGCATCGCGCACACCGTCGTGAAGCCTCCCTTCGCGGCGGCGCGGGTGCCCGAGGCTATGGTCTCTTTGTACTCCAGTCCGGGATCACGCAGGTGACAGTGGAGGTCGATGAACCCGGGACTCACTACCATGCCTTCAGCGTCCATAAACTGAGCGCCCTCGGGGGACTCGATGTTGGCTTCGACACGAGCGACTCTGCCGTCCTCGATGAGGACGTCTCCGACCATGTCCACACCCTCAGACGGGTCGATCACCCTTCCACCCTTTATGATCATTAGCGCCACTTTATTCACTCCTGTTCAACATGCTCAGTATGGGTTGGACGTAGTCCCACATGGGAAGGTCGGACTCGCAGTCCCACCACTCCAGCTCGACGTGCTCATAGCTCAGTGAGACTTCGCCGCCCGCTTCTACGAGAAAAACGCTGTGTACCTGTCCCCACGAGTCGCCGGTACTTTGGCATCCGAAGAACTCGCAGTACTCGAATAGATAGTCGACTCTGGACGCGACCAGCCCTGTCTCCTCATGCAACTCCCTGCGTAATGCGATTAGCGACGGCTCACCATCCTCGATTCCACCACCGGGTAGACTGAACTCGACGTCCACAGGCTCCCGCAGCAGTAGAAGTTTGCCGTCACGCATCACAAGCGCGGTCGCCCGCTGTCGGATCTTTCTCTGGCGAGTGCTGTCCATTTGGACTCAGAGCCGCGCAACGATACCGCGCACATGCGGAAAGACAGGCGTGTCGTCCATGGTGTCCCACCATGTGAAGCCGTCGACATCGCCCTGCACGACGACCTCACCTTCGGCCTCCACTTCGTACAGGTGGTGGTCGTTGTACTTGCCCTCGTGCGTGAACAGGTACCTGATGGACGTCGCCTCCAGGCTGGTCTCCTCGTGAAGCTCCCTGGCGGCTGCGATTATCGGAAGCTCACCGCCTTCGATGCCCCCGCCGGGGAGAACGTAGGCATCCCGTCCTCGGTCCCGGACGAGCAGCAGTTTGCCGTCGCGCCACAGGATCAGGGTCGCCCGGTGCCGGGGCAGTGTTCCGTCCCAGCCGGGGTAGGAGGTCGGCCTGTCGGTGTTTCTCACTCCTCACTCCTCTCTACTCGCTCCTCTAAGGCCGTCCTGGATAGCCTTCCCTGATTGGGGTTGCGACGCTGTACAGCAGCGCCATGCGGATGGCTACGCCGTTGGTGACCTGTTCCTCGATCAGCGATCTCGACCCGTGGGCGACCGCCGGGTCTATCTCCACGCCCTCGTTCATCGGGCCTGGGTGCATCACCAGCGCTCCCGGACTGGCCAACTTCAGCCGCTCCTCGTTGATGCCGTACTCGCGCGAGTACTCACGCAGCGACGGCAGATGCCCTGCCTGCTGACGCTCGAGTTGCAGCCGCAGCGCGTACACGACGTCCGCGCCCTCAAGAGCACTCTCGATGTCGGTGACGATCTTTATATCGGCGAACGGGTGGCCCTCGATGTCGGCCCTCCGGTCGAGCAGGTCCTGTGGGAGCAGTGTTGGCGGAGCGCAAAGGGTTACGTCCGCTCCCATCGTGGTCAGTCCCCACAGGTTGGAGCGCGCGACACGGCTGTAGAGTATGTCGCCGACTATCGCCACCTTGAGTCCCTCGACGTGGCCGAAGTAGTTGCGCATCGTGTACATGTCCAGCAGCGCCTGAGTCGGGTGTGCGTGCGCGCCGTCGCCGGCGTTGATGACACATGCGTCGAGGTGCCGTGCCAGGAAGTGCGGAGCGCCCGAGTGTCCGTGTCTGATTACGATGATGTCGGCGTTCATGGCCTGCAGCGTGAGCGCGGTGTTGTAGAGCGTCTCGCCCTTCTCGACGCTGCTGCCCGAGCCGGATACGTTGATGACGTCCGCGCTCAGTATCTTGCCCGCCTGCTCGAACGACACTCGCGTGCGCGTGCTCGCCTCGGTAAACAGAGTGATGACCGTCTTCCCCCTCAGCGTGGGCACCTTCTTGATCTCGCGGTTCATCACCTCGCGCATGGCGTCGGCGTTCTGGAAGGTGTCCTCGATCTCCTGACGCGAGAAGTCGTCCATGTCGAGCACGTGCCTGCGTCCGGCGACGTATCTTGGTTTCGGACGCTCGAACGGTGCGACAGCTGGGGCCCCGTTGGTCCGCTCTCTCTGAATCAGTTGCGTCATGTGTCCCCCTTTCTGGACAGCAGCACCTCGTCCACGTCGTCGATCTCGATCAGTCTTACGTCGACCTCCTCGTCGTTGGAGGTCGGCACGTTCTTGCCCACGTAGTCGGCCCTGAGCGGCAGCTCGCGGTGGCCGCGGTCGACGAGCACGGCGAGCTGGATCTGGCTTGGTCTTCCGAAGTCGGTCAGCGCGTCCATAGCGGCGCGGATGCTGCGCCCTGTGTACAGGACGTCGTCGACCAGCACCACGCGAAGCCCCTGGATGGCGGGAATGTGGGTGGGGCGCATCAGCGGACGTGCGCCGCCTGCGAGGTCGTCACGGTAGAGGCCGATGTCGAGCGACCCCACCGGCACGTCCTTGCCCTCGACGCTCTTGACGAACTCGGCGATCCGTTGCGCTATCGGGACGCCCCTGGTGTGAAGTCCCATAAGAACCATGTCGTCTGCGCCGCCGTTGCGTTCGAGTATCTCGTGGGAGATGCGGACAAGCGCCCGGCGCATCTCATCGGACGTGAGTATCCGTCGCCCGATTGGAGGTGCGTTACTCTGGACCAACAAAAAAACCTCTTGCCGTTGCTGGCAAGAGGCTCGCGGCTGTGTCGGACATGGTCGCGCCCTGTTGCGACCGTCGCTCCGCTTAGTCCCTTACCAGCCTCACTGGACCGACTTAAAGGGTTCCGGCGACCTCACGCCTATCGAGGCCACCGAGCAGAGTCTATGCAATCGCTCCTCGATTTTTCAAGGCGCTGTTGATGCAAAAAATCCTGTTCGAGTTTCAGTCGATGATGTTGACTTTACAAAACAGTCAGATAAACCATTCCGACAGACTCCATCATCTAAGGCCGACAGATAGGAGCAGGGTATATTGGATTGGAACTTATGGTTTCATTGGCCTCCCGTGCCCACTTTTCTGTCGCGTTGATTTCCCAAGAGGATCTATTTCCACTGCTAGTGACATGAACTATGTATTGAGTCCGTAGGTTCGGAGGATTGTTGTAAGTTATTATTTCAAGTTCCGTTAACGGGAGATTACTGTCGTCCAAGAAGTGTTCATTTACAAGCAATTTCATTGTGGCCTCTAGAGTTCCGATTGGAATTGGTATGACGGTCCCCGCGGCATCCTTAAGGACAGCCTCTGCAAGTATCAATTTCCAATCCTCATCCTCCTGTTCATGTATGAGCGGGTACATCGCAATCTCCGTCCCGGAGGGTCCACTGATGTTCGCAGCGAGGTAGTACATATTTGGAGGTGGGGTTGTCAGCGTCATAATGAAATAGGCGTGATGCTCTGTACAGGCTAAATTAGAAATATCGATGTAGCCAACGTCGGTGGTAAGGGGCGGTAGTACTATCGTGGGAGTATCGACACTTGGCGATGAGCTAACGCTCAGTCGGTAGGTCCCAGTATTGTTTCCGTTCCCACTAACCGTGGCATAGTAGGTCCCGAAGGACTGTGGCCTCCACTGGATCTTCGAGGCGTATTCCTCACCTCCGTTATCGTCGCTGTCGATGGTTGAGCCTCTTGAGTCATATAGCGTCAGCACTGTGTCTTCCAACGATCCCGCACTGGTTTCGATCGTGTAAATTGACCCAAGAAGAGCACTGAATGAGAAGTAGTCGACGTCACCGCTAGTCTCGATGTTGCCATCGACCGTGGCTCCTACGCTGATGCTCGTAGCACCCAGGAGGCTGTTGCCATGATCGTCGCTGGCCTGAGGGGGTGCTGCTTCTGCGCTGATGGAGAGGCCGTAGGTGCCGGTGCGGACGTCATACCCACCGACCACCGCGTAGTAGACCCCAGAGGACGGGGCCGTCCACTCAATTCTTTCCGCGCGTCCCTCTCCACCATCGTCGTCGAATTCTATGCTCGAACCGCTGGAACCGTACAACCACAACACCGTATCGTCAATCGACAGCAGGGTGGTCTCGATGGTGTAGGTGACACCGGGGTCGGCGTTGAAGGAGAAGTAGTCGACATCTCCGTTGGTTTCGATGTCACCTCCGACTGAGGTGTCCGTGCTGATGGCCGTAGCGTCGGAGCGGCTATTGCCGTGATCGTCGCTGGGTTGTGTAGGTGCTGCTTCTGCGCTAATGCTGAGGCGGTAGGTGCCCGTGCTGCTCTCATACCCACCGACGGCGGCATAGTAGGTCCCGGACGACGAGGGGGTCCACTGTATCCTTGAGGCGTATCCACTATCCCAGTCGTCGTTCTCCTCGATGGAGGAACCACTAGAGCCGTACAGCCACAACACCGTATCGTCAATCGACAGCAGGGTGGTCTCGATGGTGTAGGTGACGCCGGGGTCGGCGATGAAGGAGAAGTAGTCTATGTCGCCACTGGTCTCTATATCGCCCTCAATGTTGACACCGACGGCGATGCGCATGGCGTCGGATCGGCTGTCTCCAAAGTCGTCGCTATCCTGGGAAACGACAGTGACTGTTCGACTCGCTACTGGCCAGCCCTGCTGGTCTCGCCTGCCTCCCGAGGATGGGGCCCGCGAGCAATCCTGGTATTCGTCTGCGCATATCCAGCCGCGAAGCTGTATTGAGAACGATTCATTGGCTTGCTTGGGTGATATGCGGAGCCTGAGCAGACGATCCGACGATGACGACCACGATGGGTCATCGGCTTCCACAAGTAGATACTCGGCCCGGACCTGCCTGTTGTCCGAGTCATAGATTGTGTCGCCTCTATCGTAGAGACTAACACGCGATCGCGCAGTTGTGTAGCTGAGAACCTCCACGTCGGCCCTACTCGACGAGTAGCTGTAGGATGATGCGCCGGAGTCTGTCAACCACGGGAATGAAACTGAGATGCCGCCGTGATCGCCCGACCCACTGACATCGTGCAGACGAACTTCGAGTGTGAAACTGTCGCCAACGTTAACGGTCGACGATGATACATCCCAAGATATCGTGAAGCTTGGCCCGGCAGCATGGGCCACGTTGTCATGACCTGGAACAATCAACGTGGACAGAAGAATGACGGCAAAGGTCCCTGCAACTGCAAATCTGTTCATCGGTGAGTTCTCACCCATCGTGCTTTCGCCGATTCAACGGATTCCTCTGGAATATTCATGGCCTGCGGACGAGGGACATTCAGAGCGATCCATGCCTGTTATTCACGAGATCATGTAGATGTGCCATCAGATGTGTGTGGGTTACATGTTCCTTGTGCCTGTTTCCCGTAAACGCCCGGGGTGGGCCTGACATAGGAATATCAGAGAGGGAACCAGATGTCTGTGACAGCCGTGTCACAACTTGGCTTGCAATCGTGAATTGAAGGTCTTTGAGTAGCCGATTTCGAAGAATGTGTCTGAATGTTCCGGTTTTCTGACAAAGCCACTCACTTCGGCAGACGCTCGGGAGGGACAGAGGCCCTGCCGATATTCGAGTACATGCGGTCGAGGACCTCATCAGCGACACGCTTGATGGTCCTGAAAAGATGGTCCGGCTGAGGCCTAAGTTCTTCTTGATCTCGGAACGGCGAGGGCACACCATTGCCCTCCCCTGGAGATCACTTCACGCGGTTTCAAGGAAGGGCCTGACGAATTGGCGACGAAGCCAGACTGGTACCCTAGCTGGTCGGTGCGGATAGCCGGGCTCGCGCCAAGATCAGAGCGTGTAGTGCTCGCGGGCGGCAAGGTGCCTGGGGTCGTCGAGCCTGAACGTGTCTGGGTTGTGCCCAAGCTCCAGGGCCAGCCAGTACGTCAGGAGCTGGAGCGGGGCCAGGTACACGATTGGCGAGAACATCTCATCGCACTCGGGCACGCTGATAACCGTGTCGACGAGTGGTGCGCGAGATTCATCTCCCGTTGGTAGGATCGCTGCCGTGCGAGCTCCGACCTCGGTGGCGGCTCCAATGATGTCGATTGTCCTGTCCTCGGGGCCCTCTACAGGCGGGGCGATGAACGTGACCAGACAGCCAGCATCGGTGGACACGAATGGCCCGTGGAGGTACTGCTCGAGATGCAGCCCCTCTGTCGTCGTGTAGTTGGCCTCCTTCATCTTCAGGGCGGCCTCGTAGGCTGTGGAAGCGTTCGGACCTGTCCCTACAAAGTAGAACCGCTGCACGTCCACGGACTTCGCGGCCCACTCCCTGACAGCGCTCTCCGACGAAAGAGACGCCTGTACAAGGTCAGGCAGGCCGGCGAGAGTTGCGGCTGAGTGTTGGGAGGACAGCTCGACGGCCAGCATTGTCAGTGCGGTAATGGCGGCAGTATGAGAGACGGTGAATGCCGACGACGGGTCGGGGAAGGAGGTCTCCACGACCGCGCTCGCGAGATCACGCCGGGCGTCCGAGCCTATGCCTGTCAGTAGCGCCGTCTTAGCTCCGGCCTCGTGCGCGTGTTCCAGCGAACGCGCGGAGTAAGTCTTCGTGCCGCGGTGGCTGAGAACTATGACCGCGTCATCGTCGCCGAGAGACGGCGGACGGGTATAGAACTCGAAGGAGTTCCACGCGCGGGCGTCCTCTCGGTTCCCCACCGTTCTCAGTAGGTGCTCCCCTATGAGGGCGGCGTGCCACGAAGTACCGATGCCGACGACGTGCACCTTTGAAGACCCTCGGACGAGCTCTGCCACTGCGCCGACGTTCTCGCCTTCGTCTGCGATGACGCGAGCGATAGATTCCGGCTGCGCCATAATCGCGTCGTGCATGTGGTACGGGTGACCTGTCCGCCGTTCAGAAAGAGTCATTGGATTGCCTCCGTTGCGAGTTCACTCACATGTGAGGATACACGCGGTCCGGCCACGGTGTCATTGGCCCGGTCTTGTATCCACCATTAGTGCTAAAATCCAATTCGCCCAAACACTTCGACAAGGAGTAACTCCCATGCTAGAACGATTCAAGGTCCCGCACGAGGACGAGACCCGCGTACCGCACGACGCACTGCACGAGACGGTCTCGTCGATCTTCGAGAAGATGGGTGTGGCGAGTGACGACGCGGAGCTCGGAGCCGACGTGCTCGTGGCAACCGATCTCCGGGGAGTCGAGACGCACGGCGTGTCGAACATGCTGCGCTCGTACGTCCAGGGGTACTCGCAGGGTACGCTCAACCCCAGGCCGGACTGGCGAATCGTCAGGGAGTCGCCGTCGTCCGCGACGGTGGACGCCGACCGCGGCCTTGCCGTGATCCTCGGGCCCAAGGCGATGAACATCGCCATCGAAAAGGCTCGCGAGGTGGGTGTTGGCGTGGTCACCATGTACAACGCCGGACACTCGGGCGCTATCGGTCACCACGCTATGCTTGCGGCCCAGGCCGACATGGTCGGCATGACCGCCACTGCCGGTGGACTGCTGGTGCTGCCGACGTTCGGGGCCGAGCCTCGCATGGGCACCAACCCTATCGCCATCGCCGCGCCTGCCAGGTCGGAGCCGTTCCTGCTGTTTGATGCAGCGACCTCTGCCATCGCCGGAAACAAGCTTCAGCTCGCCAACCGCGTTGGCGCGAACATGCTGGGAGGCTGGATCGCGGGGCTTGACGGCGACCCGATCATGGACGAGGTGCCGCTACCCGACCGCGGCCAGTACTACCAGCTTCCTCTCGGCGGGACTCGCGAGCAGGGTTCGCACAAGGGCTACGGCTTCAGCCTGATGTCAGAGGTGCTCACCTCGCTGCTGTCGGGAGACAAGCCGACCATGCTCAGTCCGGAGGGCGGTGGAAGCCACCACTACTTCGCGGCGTACAACATCGAGTCCTTCTGCGACCTCGACGAGTTCAAGGACAACATGGACGACATGCTCAGGACACTGCGCGAGACGCCCCCCGCTCCGGGCCACGACCGCGTCATGTATCCTGGCCTGTCAGAGCACGAGGAAGAGCAGGACCGCCGCGCCAATGGTATCCCGCTTCACAACGAGGTCATCGAGTGGTTCAGCGACATCTGCGCTGAGCTCCAACTTCCGGCCATGCGTACGTGGTAAGCGGTCTGTGGTTAGTGGCCAGCGGTCAGAATCACCCTCTCCCGTCAAGGGAGAGGGGGCTAGGGGGAGACTCTCTTTTCTCACTCCTACCTTCTCACTCCTCGGCGGAGTGGTCGTGGCCGTTTCAGTGATGGTCATGGCCTGCTCGACTGACGAACAAGACGCGGCAGTTGCCATAGCGACCCCGGCCAAGCCGAATCCGGGCACTCCCTCGGAGGAGCCTCTGCCCAATTCGTGGGTGGTGGAGTTCACGGAAGATGGCTTCGTTCCCGAGCGTTTGGAGATCGAGGTCGGACAGCAGGTGCAGTTCGTAAACGTGTCCGAGTCCAGCCTGTGGCCCGCGTCGAACATCCACCCCACGCACCAGATCTTCCCCGAATTCGATGCGGGTACTCCAGTCGGTGAGGACGGTGTCTGGGCATTCACGTTCGACAAGCCCGGCTTCTGGCGCTACCACAATCACATGGTCCCGGAACACAGCGGGCTGATCGTCGCTACCGGAGGTGAAGCGGTAGAGGTCATTGACATCCCGGTTTTCGACACCGGTGACCTGAATTTCAAGGATCCTCCCGACCTGACTCCAAAGGCCCTCACCGACCTCTTCACCAACGACGTTCTGCTCAGGCAGTACCTCAGAGAATACGGTCCGGCCAACACGGTGAAGCTGATCGAAGAGGCGGCTGGCGTCGTCGGACAGCTCTGTCACGATCGCGCCCACGACACCGGACGCGCCGCGTACGAGATATTCGGGGCGGCGGCATTCGCGCTGTCCAGCCACGAGTGCGAGGCGGGCGCGTTCCACGGCGCGACTGAAGCAATGTTCAAGGTGCGCGGCACCGCAAACCTAGAGTCGGACGTTCAGCTGATCTGTGGGACCTCCGATGTGTTCTTCTTCAGGCTCCAGTGCATACACGGAGTCGGACACGGACTGATGGCCTGGACCAGCTACGAGCTGTACGATTCGCTCGACCTGTGCGACAGGCTGGAGACCGACCGCGACCAGCGGGCCTGCTACTCCGGCGTGTTCATGGAGAACGTGGTTGGCGGCCTCTCCGGAACGATGGGTCACTTCACCGACTACCTGTCTGACCAGGACCCGCATTACCCGTGCAACGCCCTGACCGACCGGTACGTTGCGCCGTGCTACCTCTTCCACTCGACGCGGATGCTCGAGTTGTTCGAATACGACTATGACCGCGTCGCGGAGGAGTGCGCAAAAGCGCCCGAAATCGGCAGGTATGACTGCTTCGAGAGCTTCGGACGTGACCTCGCGCCGTACTCCCTGGGAGACCCTGCCAAGGCGCTCAAGCAGTGTCACGACACCGTGGACGATGCCACGCACCGCGTGTGGTGCATCCAGGGTTCGGTACAGGCTCGTTTCTGGGAGACCGACCGCGCCGACGAGGCCATCCAAATGTGCAGCCTCGCGACCGTCTCGAAAGAGAGGGAGGGCTGTTTCTGGATGATCGTCAGCCGGGCGCGCGAGCTCTACCCCGATCGCACGGGCCTGGAGGAGTTCTGCGGCAGGCTTGAAACTGCCTACCAGGCATGGTGTATCAGATGACTCCAAATTCCTATCCTGGATCTCAGTCAACTGGCCCCCTCTCCCTCAGGGAGAGGGTTGGGGTGAGGGTGAAACTTTGCATCAGTTCGTGAGAAACGAGCCTCAAACTACATGACACAACGACTGGATGATCATCTCCTCGAGAGCATCGAAACCCGCGCCGTCGAGCTGGCGCGCGGCGCGGGTGAGATCCTGTCGCGCTACTTTGGCGGCAACCTCAGCATCGAATTCAAGGACGACCGGGGGCGCGACCCCGTCACCAACGCCGACACCGAGTCCCAGGAGTTCCTTGAGAAGGGCATCAGGGAGAGCTTCCCTGACCACGGCATACTCGGTGAGGAGGACGACGAGGACAAGCCAGCCGAAAACGAGGCTGTGCCCGACTTCATGTGGGTGCTCGACCCTCTGGACGGCACCAAGAATTTCCTGCACGGTCTTCCGGTGTTCGCCTCGTCGGTGGGCGTCATGTACAGGGGAGAGCCGGTCGTTGGAGCTGTGTTCACGCCCTGGGCGGGAAGCTCAAATGGCGTCGTCCATCACGCCCGTCGAGGTGGCGGGGCCTTCACTGACGGCGACCCGATCAGCGTGCTGGGCCTGGACAAGCCCGGCGCCGACCAGCTCATCACTGTACCGGGAGCGTTCGACCGGCTGTACAGGTTTGGGAAGCCTATGAGGGGCAGCTCAGGCGACCCGCGAGTGACCGGTTCGATCGCCTACGAGCTCATCCTGGTCTCACGCGGTGTCACGCAATACATGTACACGTCCAACCCACACTTGTGGGACATTGTGGGTGGTGTCGCCGTCGCGATGGAGGCGGGGGCCGCGCTGATGGTGGGCCGACGCAGCTCAGGTCCGATGGGACTATTCCCATCGATCGCGTGGCGCAAGTCGAACGCGCTGGTAGACGAATGGAGACAGGGCAACGCGACGCTGCGAGACCTCAGACGCTGGGCCAGACCGCTGATCCTCGGCGCCCCGCCGGTAGCCGACACCGTATCCCGCAACATGACCTGGCGTCGCGACCCCGCACTCCGCCTCCGCTTCTGGTGGGCCCGCCGAAGACGTCGGCGGCAGCGCTGACTGCAGATCACCGCCTACGCGAATATCTCCCCCACGGGCATCTGCCATCCGGGGACGATGTCATCGACTGCAAGCGTGTCCTCTTCGTTCAGGACCGTGATGTCAGTCATAGAACGGTGCACCTTGACGACCCGCCTGCGAGGATCTACGAGGACGACCGCGAGCGTTCCGGCTTCGAGCCAGTCAGCGACTTTTTCGTCAACGTCGGTATAGAGGTCACTCGGCGAGATCACCTCGACCGCAATGTCTGGTGCACCAGGGAAAAAGACACTTCTGTCGACGATCTGTTCCACTCTCTCCTGTCGAACGAACGCCGTATCAGGAGCACGAATGTGGTCGGGATTGGATCCCAGCCTAAAGCCAGTCTCAGCCGCACATACTTCTCCCAGATTGTTCGCCTTCACGAACGCTCCGAGGGAAATGCCAATCGACATTGCGAAAACTCCGTGACCATATCCAGCAGGAGCCATCCTTCTCAGTTCTCCTCTAACGAGTTCGTACCGAAGGCCATCGGCGGGCATGTTCAGGAGTTCTTCGGCTGTTACATGGGTGGTGGTCGTAACCATGTTCTGTCTTCTCCCATGCTGTGGACTGTTTTGCTTGTTCCCCTATCTGTAGTCCTCGGCGTTGTCTTGGGGGGTGTAGCCGAGAACTTTCCATGCGCGTGGTGTGTCGTAGATCTTCCAGGTGTTGCCGGACGCGCCGAAGTAGATGTCGTAGCCGACGTCCTCGACCTCGATGCAGCGGTCAACCATCGTGCCGAGGTCGCGGCTGCTCAGCCAGCTTACGAATGATCGTGCGTCCTCGCCCGGTCTGTCCTCGACGCTCATCGTGCCGAGCCGGATGCAGATCACGGTCATCCCGTACTCTTCAGAGTAGTACTTGCCCAACGACTCGCCGAAGATCTTGCTCGCGGCGTACGGCCCGTCAGGACGCGCCGGCATATCGTGGGTCACCAGGGGGACGTCGTCCGGGTTAAGCCCGTCGTAGTTGCCCTCGGCAATCGACTTCCACGGGTCGTCGAGCTCGTAGAAGCCGTTGACGTGCATCGAGCTGAAGAACACCACCCGTGATGCGCCTCCCTGTCTCGCGGCCTCCAACACGTTTGCGGTCGCCGTGATGTTGTCCGGCAGCAGCAGGTCCCACCAGATGTCTGGCGTGTGTCTCGGCTCGGCAGCCAGGTGGACGACCGTGTCCACGCCCTGGAACGCGGGCAGGATGCCGTCGAAGTCGGTCAGGTTGGCGGTCACCGACTCGAACCCATCGACCTCGACTGGAATCCTGTCAGTGCCGGACAACTCATACTTGTCGCCAAGACCGTTCCGCAGGAACGTGGCGATACGACCGGCAGCGCCGGTCAGAAGGACTTTCTTGTTGGATGACATGCGCTTTGCTCCAGTTAGGGTGAATGACCGTGTCTTTGGTCTCGCTGATCAGTCAATCTGGAACCCACCCAAGAGCAGGTACGGCGGCCCGAACTCGTCCTCTGGTAGTCGTTCGAGTGACTCCGTGACCGGATTCACCCTGTATCTCATAGTCTGTAGAAGGTGATAGCCGATCAGCGGAATCGGGGCTTGCGTAACGGTGGCGCCGAATCCGCGTCCGTCAATCTCGCCCAGCGCCCAGAATGACTGCTGTTCGATGATTCCATTGGCAGTCCTGACTGAGATGACTCCATTTGGAATAGGTGAGAGACCCAGTTCATCCAGTTCACTCTGTGGCAGCCCGATGTGGGTCGCTCCAGTATCAACCAGAAACTCGTATTCGCGACGCTCAGCAGCACCGATAATCGTCGCTGTCGCGAATGTTCTACCCATTTGAGAAATCTCCGAACAGCGTTCTTTCGCACACCACAGTGTGAATTGTCATTTTAGCACTCGCTCGAATACGTACCGGCCGAAGTCACGGTTCTCGTTGAACTCGAAGCCGTCGAAGTCGCCGTTGTACCCGATGATCGGAATGTCCTGCTCGTGCGCCGATGCGTGCGAACGCAGGCTGTGACCCGCGCCGGTGTCGTCCCACGTGTCTTCCAACTCTTTCGGCCCGAATACCGTGTCAATGTCGCCCGTGACGACGAGGTCGCCGATACGGCCGTAGTTGAGTCGTAACTCGTCAGCGGCTTCTTGGCGGCTGTACACGCGCTCCACGCCGGGGGTCTCTCGGAGAATCTCTGCCGCCTCATCAGTTCGGGACTCGCTGCCGGAATGGAGGTAGATGAACATGCAGCCGCCCAGGTTGTTGTGGTGTACGACGTAGCGGTCCTTAATAATGGGAACCGCCTCTGCGCCGATTCCGCTTTTGGCAAGCGCGTCGGCGAGGTCGACCATGCGCCTCTTGGGGTTCATGCCGTGGTCCGCCGTCAGGAGTAGGGTGACGTCTGGATGCGAGTCGATGAGTTCGCCAATTGCATCGTCCAGCACGCTGATGTGCTGCTGAGACTCCGGCTCGTCCGGCGCGTACGTATGCATGGCGAAGTCGGTCGTCGAGATGTATACGATGTCCGCAGGTTGGAGTTTCATCGCGTGGCTTGCTGCCCGTATTGTCCAGCCGTTGACGTCCAGCGAGTAGATCGGAGGCGGCTCTCCCACGCCCTCGACCGCCCAGGCTGGCGCCTGCTCGGACGAGATAGCCACGTCCGCCCCCTCGGACAGCAGCGTCCGCAGCTTGTCCTTCGAGGTCGAGAGAATTGTCCTCGCTCCCATCTTCTTCGCGCGCTGGAAGAACGTCTCGGACAGGATGTACTCGCCGGACTCCATGTAGATGTCCTCGCCCGACTCGCGCACCATCCTGTAGTTGGAGCTTATGCCGTGCTCAGACGGGTACTCGCCGGTCACAATCGACACGTTGTTCACGTTCGTCACCGACGGCATCATCGACTTGCCGACACGGTAGAAGCCCTGCCGCGCCAGCGCCATCAGGTTGGGTGCGTCGCAGGCCTCTATGTACTCGGGGTCATATCCGTCCACTGTGATGATTACGGTAGTGTTTGGCAATTTGAGTCACCGCCAGTCAGAGTTAAGTGGGTGTCAACCGCGATGGGTTCCCGGTTCGTATCTTAACATGAGGCATCCCGTGGCTCGGCTCATCTGACTCGCCCTTTGTGCCACAATGTCCCTCACATGGCTGACATGGAGTCACAAGCAAAAGAACCCAAACGCCGGTTCAGGTGGTGGCAGGGGATCATCCTTGTGCTGCTCCTTCTGACGCTGTTCATCCCCCGGACAGGCGGCCTGCGTATAACGCCCGTGGAGCTGATCGCGTTCGAGCATCTCTTCTCTCTCGTGGAGTGGGAGGTCGTCAACTTCCCGCAGAAGTGGCTCCACTCGCTGACGAAGCTGGTACCCGGCTCCAGCCCCACGCGGGAGGAGCGCCTGGCACTGGTCGACGAGTACCTCCAGACCGTGAGGGCGGCCAACAAGGAGGAGCGGCGGATTGAAGGGGCGAACCAGCTTCGCAGCTTCAGGGCCGGAGGTTCAGGCGCGAAGGCCGGCCCGGTGTCGGACGAGCTCTTCCAGGACCTGCTTGCCCGCGAACGCGAGCTAAGGCCAGTGGTCGAGGAGACTGTGGAGGCCGAGATCCACGCGGTCATAGACGAGCTGGACATCGACTCCCGCTTCGGCATCGTGTGGCCGCCGACAGACATCAGGTTCGGCGACCTCCCCACGCTCCTCGTGATCTCCCCCAGGAACGAGATCAACATGGTCGGAGCCGTGTTTCTCGATCCGGAGATCGAGCCGTTCGACCGCGACGAGATCGAGCGCCGTGTGGTCAACGAGCTCGACTACGCCGCATACGTCGACGACATAGCCGGACTGGCCACGTTCCCCAACATGGTCTCCGACTCCTACACAACCCGTACCGTGATCCGTACAGCGGTGCACGAGTGGCTGCACTCGTTCTGGTTCTTCCATCCCTTCGGCAGGAACTACTTCGCGTCGACCGAGATGACCACTCTCAACGAGACCGCCGCTACGCTGGCTGGCAACGAGATCGGTGACATCGTGTTCGAGCGAATGGGCGGAGACCTCTCGGAGAACGCCCGTAGGTACGAGACTGAGAGCAAGATCGACCCACGGTTCACCAAGTTCATGCGCGATACCCGTATTGAGGCAGAACGCCTCCTTGGTGAGGGCAAGATCGAAGAGGCCGAAGAGTACATGCGCAAGCGGCAGTGGGACCTGCGGCTGCGCGGCTACTACATCCGCAAGCTTAACCAGGCCTACTTCGCGTTCAGGGGACGATACGGCGACAGCCCAGCGTCACTCAGCCCTGTCGGTGAGCAGATGCGCGAGCTGCGCTCCTACATGAGCGACATCGGCGAGTTCATCAGGGTCATCTCGAAGGTCTCCAACCCCTCAGAGTTCGAGGCCCTGCTCGAGCGTATCCGCGCCGAGCGGGGGTAAGCTGCCCCTCTTCCTGACCGCCGCCGTCGTCCCTGCCCTGCCTGCTTAGCCTCCCTATCGGGTTGGGTGCACACTCTTCTCCGCCAGATTCAGTCATTCCGGCACGAGTTTCACGAATGCAAGCCAAAGTGTGACACGTCTGTCACAGACTTCTCAGTCGCACTCCGCTACTAATGCATCGCAGCTTTCTGGGGACATCCATGGGACTTAGGCACAAGCTGCCTTAGTGATACATCTCATGACATCTGTCGCCGGATAGTGCACAACAAGCATTGGGCGGATTGAAGAACCTCTAGCCCTGTTATTGAAGGACTGTTTGGGGGGGAGAAGCTTGATTCTGGGGATCAGCACGTCCTCAAAGAGAAGAGACGCCAGCCAGCGGCCAGTAGAAAGGACTCGTGAAGTGCAGAACAACAGGGCAACTGAGGTTATCGAGAGAGTCTACAACGTATTCAGCCCCTTCAGGGAAAGGGTTGGCGATTACGGCGTGATCGTCACCGGCATTGCCGTAGTCGCCGGGGGCTTCTTTGTACGCACTGAAGTTTTTGCAGCTATTCTGAACGTCGTTGGAATACTGGGCGTGATAGCGGGTGTGGCCATATCCGGTATCGGAGTCTTCATGCTCGGCAACGAGAAGGGCTGGTGGGGCCGGACTTTGGAGTTCAGCCAGAGTCGTGGTCAGGGTGCTCCTGCACAGCCTCCTGAGTACAATCCAGGTCTACAGGCCGAAGCCGCCGTGCATGAGCAGCCTCCCCCACCGGGTGTGGTCGCCCCACAGTATACGGAGGGCGTTGTCGGCCCCCAGTACCCGGAAAACCCCACGGTCTTCAATGTGGCAGGTCCGCCTGAGCCAGCAATTCCAGCCAGCCCACCTCGCCCTCACCCATCTAACTTCCAGGCATCGACTGCAATGCTGATCCTGGGGATTCTTCCTATCGCTCTGTTGCTCCTGTCCGCGCTACCGCTGACGCCCTGGCTTTCGAGTGAAGAGGGCATAGGGTGGTCCGGTAGGGACTCCTCCGACCAGCTGAGCATATGGGGCACAATCGACCTGCTAAGGACGGATGACAGGTCGGGATTCTTGAGAATCAGGGTGACCTATCCTTGGGAGGTCCCCTTTGTCGCCTACCTGCTATCAATCGCTGGGACGGTAGCTATGGCAGTCATTCTGCTCCGTTATAGGCAACCTGCCCCACATAGTCGGCCAGGAGACCAGCAGGCCCTGGTGGAGCGGGCTGACCTGTTTGTAGCCTCCAGCATCTTGATGTGCGCCCTCACGCTCTCTCTATTGCTGTTCATGTGGTATGAAATGCAGCAGCTTGCTGATGCATTCGGAGTCTCTTCCAATCTTTCCCTGGGGCCGACGCTCTGCCTGCTCGCCACGTTCAGCCTGGTCGGCTATCTCTGTGTCATGATTGCAAACCCGGAGTTCAGAAGTCGCTTCCGCAAGATCGACCTGTCCACTTTCGTGAGCTTTGAGGGACGAATCGCACGACCAACTTTCACGTTGATTATGGTGCTGATGCTGCTCCCTCAGATTCTCACGTTTCTATTGCTCATGTATTTTGATGATGTTTTCATCTTCTACTCCGGGTTGTCGAACTGGTTGCCGTCAGGACCGCCGCAGTATATCGCCATTCTGATAATTGGATATGCGGATCTGCTTTCGATCGACTGGTTGGAAGCCATCGTATCCAGCCTGTCGACATTCATTGTCTTTGTCCTGCAGCTTGCCGTCATCTGGGTGTGGCTCGCCGTCTGCATCAAGCGTTACCACGACCTCAATAAGAGTGGTTGGTGGACTCTATTGATGCTGGGTCTGCAAGCTGCGATCTTCGCGTTCTCCGTCTATCGCAACCGCATCTACGACTGGGCGCCGATAATCCTCGAAGGTCCTATGCCAATCGTCCTAGTTGTTGTCCAGTCAGTGCTTGTCGTTGCAGTTATGTGGGAATTGATGTTCAAGGAGGGTACGCGGGACGTAAACCTCTACGGTCGTCAACCGTAGCGACAGCAAGTACCGGCGGTAATGTGGATCACCGGACAGGGCAACCCACTCACATAGCTTGCATAGATTTGCCGCTCATAGGAGGACTTCATGACTGATGCTGTTCAAGAAAGTGACGCGAAAAGCAAGGCAACTAGGTACGTCCGGATATTCGATGTGCAACCTTCGACGTTACTCAATACGATCCTGACTGTAACTGTGGCCCTGGTAACAGTTGCATGCTCAACTGGGGCCGAGGAAATAACGCCAGATCTCTGGGACTACATCCTTCCAAATACCCGCGAGGTCACAATCCACAACGTCGACAATGGTGCGCCTGGCTACAACTTTCCTCCGCCTATCAATGCCATCGACTCAAAGTTCAATGAATCAGGCATACTTGCTTATGACGGTAGTGTGGCTCTCTACAAGGGCAGAGTTAATCTGAAGAGAGTTCGCGATACGTTGGATGGTCCCGACCATAAATACCTTGGGGATGAATATAGAGGCTTTGCTGCTTGGCAGATACTTCTCGAAAGTACATTTGGAGGAGAACCATACCTCATCGCTATCCCTGAGAGTGGTGGATACTTCCTTTATGGTGATCTTTTTTCAGTAGATGTGACACTTCGCCGATTTGAGTACTACAGAGACTTGCCGTCGAGTGACAGGCACGTGGAGTTCAAGCATCTGTTGGACAAGGCCGGACAAGATTGGGAGAGCCTGGAGTTCAGGACGGGTTGTCCATTGATGGTTACTTATGCCGAGATACCCGGAAACAGGTGCCTGGCGTCTGTGGAAGCGATAACAGGAGACACGACGAGCGTCGTGATTCTGTTCAGCAGCGAGCAGATTGCCGAATCGGAGTCCGAAGAGATTTACGCTGTCTATCAGGAAGTGTATGGAGATGCTCCGCCTCGTCCAGGCCTGAGACTATTTCACGGCCGTGTAGGGGAGATTGATGACATGAGACTTGATGGCGAGTTCGTGATAGTTGATCTATCCGATTTCCCACGGTGAGCAGAAAGGCGCTGGCTGACCTCTCATCGCGGTCCCTGCGACACTCCCCCGTAACGAGAACAGCGCCATTGCGTTATATAGAATGAGAGGACGCCTCTCATAGATTGGTCATCGTTGCCCGATCGACCTCAGACTCACCAACCTCACGCGCACCTTGAGGGGAGTGAAATGAACAGTATGACGCGATTTGCAGCAGTGATAGTTGGAGCAGTACTCCTGTCCCTGCTGAGCGTCGTGCCCGCATTCGGCGACGGGTCGCTGGAGTTCATCGACCCGGATGACATCAACCCCGACGGGACGCTCTCCGACAACACTCCCGACGAACAGGAGTGGGCGCGCCAGGGCGGCCACATCGGACTGATGCTCTCCGAGGACGATCTGGATGTACCGATAAAGAGGGTGCTGATACCCAGCATCGACGCTACGGCTATCGGCACCGGTGATGTGGGAGCTCACACCGCGACAATCTCCAACGCAAGGTCGAGTGTTTCAGCCTCTTTGACCGCGGGTGACTATGTGCTGATCGGTCAGAACACCGTCCGCAAAGTTGAGTCAGTAAACGGGAACAGCACCGTTACACTCGATGTCCCGTTCGCCAAGGGCATGTCCAATGCGATGGTCTATCGCATTAACGACTCCGTTACGGACCTGGACGTCTGGGACGACAACTACTCCTCATACGCGATGGCGGAAGTAATCGACGGAGCCACCTTGAGACGGCTTGGAAGTGGTTTCGCAGTCTCAAGGTACAGGTCTCAGCACGGAATTGCTGACAGTGATGTTGCTACAAGTGTCTCCGGCTCCGGCGTGACCGTTCTGGACCGCCTCTCTGGTTCCGGCACAGGCTCCATAAACACCAAAGATGTCCTGGTGGTTAGAGTTTCCAGTGCTACCTCGACGGCTATTCGTGTGGACGATGTCTCCGGTGACAGAGTTGAAATGGATGACGTGCCAGGCGCGACCACGACCAACCCGCTGGGACTGGCGTCCGACGAGGCCGCCTACCTGGTGTACTGGGCCGAGGAGAGGAACGAGACGGGTTCCGTGGTGACTATTCGCTCAAGGGTCCGCCCAGGACCGGTGACTGTTGTCCTGACTGAGACCACGCCACGATCTGGTACTTTCGTACTTGAGATCGCGACCGTCGTGCCGTTGGATGAGCATGGCAATCGCTTAGTGTCCGACCTGAGTGCGTCGCCACCCACACTGCCGGTCAATCCACGGGACGCCGTCACGCTGGCCACGGCAGATGCGAGCGCCACTCTGCAGGTGGAGTCGTCTCCACCGCTGTTTTCAGGACTAAGCCCGGCGCACAACACCGCTATGCGAGAGCGGAGGCCCGAGGTAACCGCCCGGGTCACAGACAGCGAGTCCGGACTGAAGGACAGGAACATCTCCGTCTTCTTCAGAATCATCGAGGGCTCAGTCAGCCGGACAGTCGAGCTGGTGTCCCGCAACGACGGAGAAGTCGATCCAATTCCTGACGGCTTCGAGGTCAGGCAGCGCCTGCCTGGAGCCTATGCCCCATCCGGTGACGCAGTCATCGAATGGTGGGTCAAGGCGGTGGACAATGCCGGGAACGTTGGCTACTCGGACAGCGAGCCGTCCAGGTTCGTAGTCGACAACACAGAGATCTCACTTCTCCGCGCCGAGACCGGGCGCCACTGGGATACCAGCCTCGACACCGGTGACTCCGACGACAAGACCGAGTACCGCGTGTCCAGGGCAGATCCCACGAGCGTGCTGGTGGTGTTCGACGAGCACCTCGACGACGCGACAGTCGCGGCTGCCGACTTCGAGGTTGACGGCGACACGCCGAACGCTGCTGAAGTACGCAACGTCACGGTTCGCGACGACAGCAGAGGCGGCGATGGCAACAGCTCCATTGCGGGTGACGACGTTCGGGACGTAGGACTCGACAGGGGCTACGTCTTCCTGACGGTCGAAGAGATGTCACCGGATGCGCAGCCAAGGATTGAGCTGGTCGGAAGCGTCTCTGACCTCGCCGGCAACAGGAGAAACAACGGGAGTGACAATGCCGCTGACGACCGTATGGCTCCGGTGCTGACCGTGACCGTTGCGGAGGGCGATCGCCCGGTTACCAAAGATACGGTGGCTCTCACGATATCATCTAACGAGGACACATTTTCGCCCCTGGTCTCGTACTACAGGGTCATGTCCTCTAACAGTGTGCAGACTCTCGGCGTAGAAAGGAGGGCTGCGTCGGTGGTGTTCAATTCGAACACTGAATACACCGCGACAGTCGACCCTTCAGACGACGGCCTGTACACCGTTTACGTGACTACGCAGGACGCTTCCGGAGGTAACAGGGGGTCAAAGGGCGATAACAGCGCTCCGGTGGACGTGGACGGTGAGACCAGCGCCATCCTGTTCGAGCGGGACACCAGCCTCCCGGCGCCGGACGTCAACCCATACCTGGCCGGGGCGCAGGACGACTTCAGCACCGACGACCCGAACGCGGTCATCAGCATCGACTTTTCGGGGGAGGGATCGGAATACTACGGGGACACCCGCCGCACGGTAACCATAGTGTCCGCAACGCTGGGCGGCTCGGACATTACCGACGAACTGCAGCCCAACCAGGACGGCACTGTCTTCACGTACAGGGCTTCGGACCTGACGATTGGCGACCACACACTCTCGGTCACAGCAATGGATGAGGCGGGCAACACGGCCGACTCCGCGAGCGAAATCATAAGGTGCAACCCGGGCCAGTCGGACTGCATTTCGCCAACGGTTTTCATGAGTGTCACTCCCACCGACTTTCGTGTGAGGACGAATCTGCCGATTCCGGTGACCGCAACCTTCAGCGAAGCTGTCTCCGAGTTTGACGTCAACGACATCAGCGTGACCAATGGGACCGCAGGCAACTTTGCCGGGAGCGACGGAGACAGTGTTTATACATTCGATGTGACTCCAACCGCAATTGGCGAAGTGACCGTGGACATTCCTGCCAGTGTCGCCGAGGACGCCAGCGGAAACGGCAACACGGGGGTCGTACGGCTCTCTCTCGGGGTTCCCTATGATGACGACTTCGACGGCAGGATCAGCAGGGCAGAGGTTGTAAACGCCATCAGCGACTACATCTCCGGGAGTAATCTCATCAGCAGAAGCCAAGTCTTGGCACTCATCAGCCTCTACCTGTTCGGCTGACAGGCCCGAACGGCACCAGGAGTAGGAGCGCGCCGCCCCCTACATCACACCCAGCACCCGGTTGAGGTTGGCGTAGCGGGCCGGGTCGAGGTCGCGGCCGGTGAAGCCTGAGAACTCCGGAGCGTAGCGGTGCGCCCTGAAGATTGAGTTGCTCATGTTGCGACCGCTTCTGTCCGAGTCGAAGAACGGGTTGATGAACTCCCACACGATCTCGCCCCGGTGCGTCACCTCGAACAGGCGCCCGTGTGCGCCCTCGCAGATGAGAGTGTTGCCGTTCGGGAGCCGGTCTGCGCCGCTGATGTACGAGCTGAAGAACGAGACGGCGGGGCTGCCCTCGTAGGTCCACTCGATCTCTTCTGTCTCAGGGTTGACCTCAACGATGCGCGATGCCGCCCTGTTTCTTGAGTGCGAGCCGTTGTCGAAGATCAGTATGTTGCCAGACTCCAGTTCGGTGGCGTGGTGCTGGTGTCCAAGCTCGCCCGCGCCCCACTCCCAGGCTATCTCCCCGGCCTCTCGCGATACCAGAACGACGCTGCTCGTACTCCTGAAGCTCAGCAGGAAGTCGCCTGACCTGGTCACATGAATCGAGTTGGCGTGCGTCCACTCGCGCCTGCCTTCCAGTGGACAGATCACCTGGCTCTCGATTGACAGGTTCTCCCACACCCGCCACTCGTTAGTGGTCTCCCCATCCATGTCGATCTCGCGAATCACGTCGCCAAGCATGAACACGGGGTCTTCAGGTGTCCTGTATCCCCCCCTGACACGGGCGGACAGGTCGGCAGGCATCTCCTCCCATAGCAGGTAGTACGTGCTGCCGGTGAGCGACCGCTCGTAGTCGTGGTGCATGTAGGGATCGCGGTGCTCCCAGACCTTCACGCCGTCCCAGTCCAGCTCGACAATCGAGCCGCCAGAGCCGCCCAGACCGCGGGTCTGCTCGAAGTCCGGGGGCAGGGGAGTGCGCCCCAGCAGGTTGCCGTTAGGAAGCAGCACCCCGTAGGTTAAACCCTCGTGGTACTCCCACCTGTGGCAAACGCGGCCGTCCATGTCGAGCAGGGCGGCGAATTTGCCCGAATTCGCGTACACCAGCGTGTAGCCCTTGAACGAGAACATCGGTGAGTGGTGGAGAAGTCCCACCGGGTGATGTATGGACCAGCCCATGGTTAGGAGTGAGAACTGAGGAGTGAGGAGTGAGAGATCGCGGATGTCTCCTGAAGCAATTGGTTACTGGTAACTATCTTGTGATCGGAAAGAATTGCAGAAGTCATAATGCGTCGGCATCGGGGAGGTTTTGAGGCGGCTCTCACTCCTCACTCCTCTCCACTCACTTCTCGAGCGGAGTATCCGCTCGATTCGCCCACTCGCCCATCGAGCCGTCGTAGTTGCGGGTCCTGTCGTAGCCGAGGAGCCGCAGGGTAAACACTCCGTGCGCCGCACGGATGCCACCCTGTCAATAGGTGATGACGTTCTTGTCGGGCGTAACGCCTATCGCCTCGAGCATCGACCTCAACTCGGAGGCTGGCTTGAACATCCGGTGCCGGTCAGAGGTGATCAGGTTGAGCCACTCGAGATGGACTGCGCCGGGAACCCGCCCTGCGCGGTCGTTGCCGCGATTGTTGGAGCCGTCCCACTCCTCGCTGGATCTAACGTCCCAGAACACCGTGTCGTCGTTGCCGACCTGCCCGACGCCGTAGTCGAGCGTGCAAACCAGCGAGTCGTCGGCCTTCGGGGTGAACACTACGTCTCCGACGTCCGGGGGGCGGTCTATCGAAGTGGGATGACCCTCGTCGAACCACTTCTTCCAGCCGCCGTTGAGTACCTTGACGTTGGTGTGCCCGTAGTAGTTGAGCACCCACCAGAAGCGTGTAGAGTACAGGCTGCCGGAGTTGTCGTAGGCGACGACCTGCGTGTCGTCTCCGATGCCCATGCTCTCCATCAGCTCCTTCATCACGTCGGGCTCAGCGACGAGCGGATACTGCGTCTGTGCCGTCGGATAGTTTGGGTGCTTGATGTAGTGGTGTACGCGGATTCCGACCGCGTTCTTGATATGCGCCCGCAGGTACGGATCGAACTCATCGCAGTCCACAACGCGGACGTTCGGGTCGTCTATGTGCTCAGCGAGCCACTCCGTGGTTGCCAGCAACTCCGGCCTGGCATAGTCATGGTCACTCATCAGTCAGTCTCCTGGAAGGGGTTCTTATCTGGCCGCATTGTACCAGCTATATCTGCAGACTACTGAGGATGCTTAGTTGACAGCGGAGCCGGGGTGGCAGGTAGTTATTCCAGAGAAGAATCGTCAGATAACTGTCCTATCAGGAACTGGAATCTTATAAGTGCAGTCTGCTAGACTGAGAGGGCATTGTGGACCGGGATTCCCGGGATCCAGCGGCATCTGTCCCTCGACATTTCCCCCTTTCTCACCTCCCCCGACCCTTGCCACGCTGCTGTTTCACCCCAATCAGACCAAGGAAGAATTCCCCCGTATGACGACTGCAACCTCACCTACGCGACGACGACGTTCCGGCTCCGGCCGACGTCACGAAGTCGTCTGCTCCGACTGCCGGGAGACTACAACTGTTCCGTTCCGACCTGCCCCAGACCGTCCCGTGTACTGCCGTCCCTGCTTCAAGGGCAGGCAGGACGGGAATACTGCAGTAGAACGAAGAAACGAGCCCGTATTAGACACCGAGAGCAGGGTATTTCCACAGATCTCGATGAGCGACGCCACCAGGGCAGCGGTTGCCGCGATGGACATAACTGAACCCACTTCGATTCAGGCCAGGTCCATCCCCCAGCTTCTCGATGGACGCGACCTGATCGGGCAGGCACGCACAGGCTCCGGTAAGACGCTGGCCTTCTCCATACCGATGGTGGAACGCTGCGACCGGTCGTCTCGAAAGGTCCAGGGTCTAGTGCTCGTGCCCACCAGGGAGCTGGCCATCCAGGTGGCCGGTGTAATGGAATCGCTGGCTTCACCGCACCGGCTGCGGGTGACGCTGCTGTATGGCGGTCGCTCGTTGAAGCCTGAGTACTCGGCACTGCGGAGAGGCGCGCACATCGTGGTAGGCACTCCCGGGCGTACACTGGACCACCTCAAGCAGGGCACACTCGACCTGGACTCGGTGAGATTCCTCGTGCTGGACGAGGCCGATGAGATGCTGGACAAGGGCTTCGCGCGCGATGTTGAGGCCATTCTGAGCGCCACGCCGTCGGAGCGACAGACGGCGCTGTTCTCGGCAACTATGCCGGAGTGGGTTGCGAAGACCGCCAAAAAGCACCTGCGAAGGCCCGCCACCGTGGAGGTGGACGCCAATGTCCGGGCTGCGCCGACTGTGAACCACCTGGTCTACTCGATCCGGCGAGAGAACAAGATGGACGCTCTCAAGACACTGCTCGACGAGCGTGACGACGGCCCAGTGATCGTGTTTGGACGTACGAAGCGCGGTGTTAGAAAGCTCGCGAGACAGCTTGAAACGTCTGGTTACAGCGTGGCTGCACTACAGGGCAACATGAGCCAGAACGCTCGCGAACGGGTGATGAAAGAGTTCCGAGCAGGTGATACCTCTGTGCTTGTGGCGACAAACGTGGCAGCGCGTGGCCTCGACATCGAGGGCATCGGCCGTGTCATTAACTACGATCTTCCCGACTCGGAGCTGCTCTTTGCCCACAGGATAGGTCGTACGGGCCGCATGGGGCGCACTGGCGAGGCGATAACATTCGTCACCGCCGACGAGGAGAAGAAGTGGGACGAGATCGAGCGCGGTCTGGACCGCCAGCTCGACCTCAAGCCCTGGTCTGCTTTCCGCCGGAAGTCCAGTAAGAGCCAGAGTCGTATCCGACCCTTCTAGTCACCGCCGAGAGCGGCGACGGCTGTTAGCTCCACGTCCAGACCCGGCGTGGCAAGGGCGGTGACCTCGACGTATGCGTTGGTCGGCCACTCGCCCTTGAAGTAGTGCTCCCAGATCTCCAACTGCTCGCCTTCTATGGGCCACATTTCGGTCATGTCTGTCGTGTAGGTCGTCATGGACACGATGCTGGCGGCAGTGCCGCCCTCAGCCTCGACGATGCGCACGATGCGGTCGAGCGTCACCCTGAATTGCTCCACCATAGGGCCGCCTTCGGCCTCGGAGTTCCTGGCCGTGCAGCCGGAGACGTACAGCGTATCGCCCGCGCGAACGGCGCGGACATAGGTTGGGCCTGCCGGGTATATGTCCTCGTGATTGTTCCTGGTGATCTTCATTCGATCATCTCCGTTCTTCAGTCGTCGCCCGTAAATCGTGGCATCACCTTCGTGGCAAATGTCTCAAGGTTCTTCAGCGTCTTGCTCAGCGGGATACCCATGTGCGTGAACTCGACCAGCAGATAGTCCAGATTGCACACTTCCTGCAGCTCGTGGACCCTCTCCACGACGTTCTCAGGGGAACCCACAAGTAGAGTACGGGGCTCCAGGAAGTCCCAGTCCAGCTTTACGTCGTCATCAAGCACCTCGTCCGGGTTTGTGAACACCTGCCTGCCCCGGAAAGGGTCGTTGAATATAAACGCGGACATGATTCCTTCCTCAGCCTCTCGCCGCGCCTCCTCCATCGAAGAGGCGACATACGTGGAGCGCATCACTGCCTGGTCTTCGCCGAGAGCGAACGGTCTGCCCTCGCGCTCCGTTCTGATCCGGGCGTAGAGCTCCATTCTCTGCCTGATCCTGAGAGGAGGAGGCTGCCAGTAGCACGCCTTCAGTCCAAGCTCGGCAGCGGTCGAAACTGAGCGGTCCGTGGAGACGGTCATCCAGAGCGGAGGATGCGGCTCCTGGTAGGGTCTTGGAGTCACCCGTAGCTTCGTCACCTTCTCACCCTCCTGCCAGTCAGGGTTCGACGGATACTTCGGATGTGAGAAGACGGTGCCCTCGGCAGGGAAGCTGTAGTTCGTTCCACGGTACGAAAAGTACTCGTTGCCCCATATCTCCCGCACGACTTCAATCGTCTCCTGGAACAGTTCCCTGTTCTCGGCGTCCTTGCGCGGGTCGGCGTTGGGATGAAACTGCGGGCCCTCATACGGCCAGATACCCCTGCCGAAACCGACATCCACGCGTCCGCCCGTCATGTTGTCGAGGATGGCGAGGTCCTCTGCGAGCCGTATCGGATGCCACCACGGGGCTATGTTCGCCATCTGCCCAATGCGTATCCTGGACGTCCGCGCCGCGAGGTCGGCTCCCAGCAGGATCGGATTGGGAATGTCGCCGACGCCGTACGGCCCGAAATGGTGCTCCCCGAGCCACATTGCCTCGAAACCTAGTTCTTCGGCGAGGATGGTCTGCTGCCTGAGGTTGTCGATGTGCTCCTCAGCGCTTGTGGCCTCGCCCGCAGACCCAGCAACGGTCGTGAAAGCTGCGAACCTCATGTCTGGACCTCCTGGCTTTGCGCCTCCGATTTGGTCGTGATACGCTTTCGCGCCACCATACTACAGGGAGCCGCGCCATGCGATCAGGTCGTAATGCGGGTCTGGTACAGACCGTGCTGGGTCCTGTAACCTCATCGGAGCTCGGTCCCACCACGACCCACGAGCACCTCTACCTCGACTTCTCCTTCATGTATCGCCCGGCCCAGGACACACCGAATGATGAACTGGCCGATGCGCCGATAACCCTGGAGAACCTCGGATGGATTCGGCGCAACTACTACAGCAATCGCTTTAATCTCACGCTGATGGACGTGGATACGACGATAGAAGAGGTTGGGATATATAGGGACGTCGGCGGAGGCGCGATTGTCGACGCGACCCTGGCGCAGATCGGACGCAACCCGGATGCCCTGGCAAGGATCTCGCGTGAGACGGGCGTTCACATCATCATGGGTTCTGGGTACTACGTGGATATAGCCCATCCCGAAGACATGCACGAGCGCAACACAGAGGATCTTGCGCGCGAGATTGTCGGTGACATCGTTGAAGGCGTGGGCGACAGTGGGATCAAAGCGGGCGTTATCGGAGAGGTGGGGTGCACGTGGCCCCTGACTCCGAACGAACGTAAGTCCCTGTCGGCGGCCGCAATCGCGCAGCGGGAGACAGGTGCCGCGATTCTGGTCCATCCCGGCCGGCATCCGGATGCGCCGCTGGAGATCATGGAACTGCTGGCAGACGGCGGCGCCGACACATCACGGGTGATTATGGGACACCTGGACAGGACCGTGTTCGAGTTCGACGCGCTTCAGAGCATCGCTGCTTCAGGCTGTTACCTGGAATGGGACCTGTTCGGCAATGAGGGCTCCTACTATCCTCTCGCAGAGATCGATATGCCCAGCGACGCGCAGAGGCTGGACTTCATTAAGAGAATCGCTGACGCCGGCTATTCAGACCGAATCGTAATGGGACATGACATCGCCACCAAGCACCGCCTCGTGAGATACGGCGGACACGGCTATGGACACATTCTCGAAAACATAGTTCCCAAGATGGGGCGCAAGGGTTTCTCAGAAGATACGGTCCGAGCGATTACCGTAGACAATCCGGCCCGGATACTGGCTTTCGCCTAGAGTCTGTGGGAAGAACCGTGGACGGACCTGACATGACAGAATCACGCGAAGGCCATGCTCCGGCGTCTGGCAGGCGGATCATTGTTCCAGGCGTGGCTGTGGGCCACTCCATGTTTCATTGGATTCTGCAGAGCTTTGTGGTCGCGCTGCCCGAGATTCAGCAGGCGTTTGGACTCAGCAGCGTTGGGGTGGGCGGAATACTCTCGGCACGGGAGTTCGCCTCCGGACTGGTCGCGCTGCCCGGTGGCGTGCTGGTCGACATCCTCCGTAGGTACTGGGGCCCTCTGCTGGCTCTCTGCCTAGCCGCCTGCTCGGTCGGGTGTTTCGTCATAGGCGTCTCACCGGTGTACCCGCTGTTGCTGATCGGGATGGCAGTCGTCGCGATTTCGCACTCGATCTGGCACCTGCTCGCGGCGGCATCCCTGTCGCACCACTTTCCGCAGCGACGCGGGACGGTGCTGTCGTTCCACGGAGTCGGGGGCAGCGTGGGCGACGTTGCCGGGCCGCTGGTCACGGGAGCGCTGCTGGCGTTTCTCACATGGCGGGATATTCTCAGCGTGTACGCGGTGGTGCCCCTCTTCCTTGGCGCGACGGCCATCTGGGCGCTCCGAAACATCGGTAGTATGGAGGAGAGAGAGGATGTTGGAGGCTCCCAGCGAATCGAGGCCACAAGGCGTCTCCTGAGGAGTCCCGTCCTCTGGGGACTCACCCTGGTGAGAGGCTTCAGAGCGATGACGCTGGTCGCGCTGGTGGCAATCCTGCCGCTCTACCTCGACAACGATCTCGAGATGAGCACGACTTTGAGGGGCTTCCACATAGGGCTGCTCATCGCCGTAGGACTGATAGCCAAGCCCGTTGCGGGAGCGCTCTCAGACCGCTTTGGTCGCAAGCAGGTGCTCGCGCCCGGTCTCGCGTGGTCGTGCCTTATCGCGCTCGCGCTGCTGGCATTCGACGCCGGAATCCTGCTCACCATCACGATTGCGCTGCTTGGGCTGTTCCTCTACCCGGACCAGCCTATCCTGACGGCTGCGGTGTTCGACGAACTCGGTGACGAGGTGGCGTCCACCGGCCTGGGGCTAACGACTTTCGCCGGGTTCCTGATGGCGATGTTCTCACCGCTGATCGCCGGAGGGCTATACGAGACGATCGGCTTTCAGGCGGTCGTCTACTACATCGCCGCCCTCTTTGCCGGGGCGGCGCTCGTCATCTTGGTGCTGCCATTGAGAACGACGACATCGCCGTGAGAGTTGAGATATTGGGACAGCGCCTCTGTAACAACGGCGGTCATTGAACTGGATTCGAGGAGGGCTTCCTGCTCCACCTTTTCGTAGGTAGTCTCATCCAGCCGTAGCTGCATAACTTTCATCGTCTACTCCTGATACGCTCC
Source organism: Dehalococcoidia bacterium (assembly GCA_965116415.1). Lineage (GTDB taxonomy): Bacteria > Chloroflexota > Dehalococcoidia > Lucifugimonadales > UBA1123 > VXRN01. Next base: position 1,443,442 of record OZ220693.1, on the reverse strand, counting down.
CTGTTTCTGGCGGTAGCCAGTTGTCTGACTCCGCCGGAGGCGCCAGTAGCAGCCCTTTGCCCCAAATCCTTTCCGCTGCACGTTAGCGCTGGTATCCCGATGCCCCGGAATGGAATGGACTCGTCCAGAGACTCGTCTGATTCAGTGCTTCGAGCGCCGGCGATGCCGGGCATTGAAGCTGTCGTCAGATCAGTCTCTCCTGCCGCGAGTCCTCTCCCGGAATTTCGGGACCTCCACTAAAGCCATGCAAGGTTACGGCATGGTTGGTGACGCTGTTATAGCGACAGAGTGGCATTCAATTGAGAGATTTCTGAGAAGAGATGCAGAGCTAGGATAGAGCCCCAGCCTGCCACGCCTTGAGGTTGTCCCGCATGTACTCGATGTGGTCGGGGACGTGCCTCTCGTAGGTGTCGAGCCAGTCGTCGAGGCTCGTCTCGCCGTTCTCGGGATGGAACGACGTGTGCGCCCATACGGATTCGGGAAGAGTCTTGATCAGCGTGTAGCTCTTGAGCCGTAGCCACTTGAAGAGGGCGAGCGAGTCATCGATGCTCTGCTCATGGTAGTCCAGTTCTGTCGCCCACACGTTCTCGTCGTAGGCCATCAGCGACTCGCCCTGCTCGGCGATGAGCCTGCGGCACCGGATGTAGCTGTTCGCCTCGCTGTCGGTGATGTGGACGATGTGCTCGTGGATGCTCCAGCAGCCGTGCTCGTCCCTGAGCTGCCACATCTCCTTCGGAAACTCCTTCAGCGCCTCCACCAGAAGTTCGTATGCGTTTCCGTAGGACTCTATCTTCCGAAGGCGTTCCTGCGGTGTCATCGGTGTGAGATCTCCCATGTGCTGCAAGGCATTGTGATATTTTTCACAGTTTAGTAGTCCCTAAACGCTGAGGTCAATCGCGAGTGTAACTTTGACGCATGACTACACATCACCGTCCAGATATAATTCTCTCAATTTACAGTTCACTGAGTTGTGCCGTTATGATCACCACCTAATACTTTGCAGATGATCTATGGCGTTTGCCTCTGGATGGGACTGATTCATGATTACGAAGATAAAAGCAAGATTCAGTGACGGTGTTCTGACGCCACTCGACCCAGTCGAGCTTAGGGACGGTGAGGTGGTTACGTTGCACATCGAAAACGGCTCTTCGCGAAGTGTCACTCGACGTGATGAAGAGAACTCTCGACTCGAATCGGACGCATCACCGTTCGTAGAATTGCTTGAGGAAATTCGTGAGACGGCTGCTGAAGTCAGTTGGGAGGACCTGCCTAGGGATGGTGCAAAGAATCTGAAGAGCTATCTGTACGGCCGTCCGACAGAAGACGACTGATGAGGGAAGTATTCGCAGACGCCGGATACTGGGTCGCCGTACAGAATCCTGACGACCAATTCCACGATAAAGCAATGGCTGCTGCAGAACGTCTGGGCCCATGCCAGATAATCACGACTGAGATGGTTTTGGTGGAATTCCTAAACTTCGTGGGTGGGGCGGGGGAGCACAACCGCAGACTCGCCTCGGCAACTGTTATGAAGTTGCGAGATAGTCCAAGCGTGGATGTAGTTGCTCAAACGAGTGCTCAATTCAATGCCGCCGTCTCTCGATATGCCAACAGACTCGACCAACGTTGGAGCCTCACGGACTGTTCGAGCTTTCTGTTGATGGAACAGCGAGGCATAACAGAAGCTCTCGCATACGATCGCGACTTCGAGCAGGCCGGGTTCATTCCACTCCTGCGCTACTCATGACACCGTCTCGAAGGGCTAACTGGACGGGCTCTGGTGCCTGATAATCTGGGTAAGCTTAGATATAATGCGCCCCAACCTTCGCTAACTTTGAGGTAACGCTATGACTAGTCAACTCTCCGGCAACTCAATTGACCCCAAGATGCTCAACGCTCTAGAGTGGCGCTGCATCGGACCTCCGCGCGGAGGCCGAGTCGTCGCCGTCGCGGGCGACCCCGTCGACCTGGGCACGTTCTATTTCGGCGCCTGCGCTGGCGGCGTGTGGAAGACCAACGATGGAGGCACGTACTGGGAGAACGTCTCAGACGGCTACTTCAACACGGCGTCGGTTGGCGCGATCGCTGTTTCGGACTCCGACCCGTCGGTCGTATACGCCGGTATGGGAGAGTCGACCATCCGACTCGACGTCAGTCATGGCGACGGAGTGTACAGGTCTAACGACGGAGGCCGCTCCTGGCAGCACCTCGGACTTGAGGATACGCGCCACATCGCAAAGGTCAGGATTCATCCTACGAACCCCGACATCGTCTACGTCGGCGCGCTCGGTCACGCCTTCGGTCCCAACCAGCAGCGCGGCGTATTCAAGTCCACCGATGGCGGTCAGAACTGGAAGCACGTGCTATTCAAGAGCGAGAACGCGGGCGCGGCAGACCTCACGATTGACCCGAATAACCCCCGATTCCTGTTCGCCTCCATCTGGCAGGTGCGACGGAATTTCTGGAATCTCAACAGCGGCGGACCCGACAGCGGCCTGTGGCGCTCGATGGACGGCGGCGAAACGTGGGAGGACGTCTCCGCAAACAAGGGGCTGCCGGATATGCCGTTCGGACGCATGGGCGTCACGATCAGCCCGTCGCAGCCCGGTCGTGTGTACGCCACCATCGAGGCCGGAGAACCCGGTGTATTCAGGTCCGACGACTACGGCGACACCTGGGAGCTGGTCTCTGACAACCGTGATCTGCAGGGCAGGCCCTGGTACTACCAGCACATCTTCGCCGATCCGCAGGACGCCGACACCGTCTGGGTACTCAACTACTCAGCGTACAAGTCGATAGATGCAGGCAAGACGTGGGAGGAGGTCAACACTCCGCACGGAGATAACCACGACCTCTGGATAGATCCCCGCAATCCACAGCGCATGATCGAGGGCAACGATGGCGGAGCGTGTGTCAGCTACAACGGCGGTGACACGTTTTCAACCATCTACAACCAGCTCACCGCGCAGTTCTATCACGTCACAACCGACACGCAGTTCCCGTACCGCGTATATGGCACACAGCAGGACAATAGCGCGATCAGCGTTCCCTCCAGCACTCACAAGGGCGGCATTCCGTGGGGAGACTGCTACACGGTCGGCAGCTCCGAGAGCGGCTACATCGTGGTCGATCCCACGGATCCGAACATCGTCATCTCAGGCGCGATCGGCTCGTCGCCCGGCGGCGGCGGCAATATGCTGCGCTACGACCACTCCACAGGTCAGGTGCGCATCATCACCGTCTGGCCCGAGATGAACACGGGCTTCGGAGCCGTAGATGCCAAGTACCGATTCCAGTGGACATACCCGATCCACTTCTCGCCCCACGACCCCGGCGTCCTGTACGCCGCTGGCAACGTGGTCTTCAGGTCCACAGACCAGGGGAGTAGCTGGGAGCCGATCAGCCCCGACCTCACGCGCAATGACCCCGACAAGCTCCAGCCCTCCGGCGGCGACATTACCGGCGACGCCTCAGGCGCGGAGACCTACTGCACCGTGTTCTCGTTCGTCGAGTCGCCCCACGAGAAGGGCGTCTTCTGGGCAGGCTCTGACGATGGGCTTGTACACATCTCCCGTAACGGCGGGCAGACTTGGGACAATGTCACTCCGTCTGACCTCGAAGAGTGGACTCGAATCGACATGATCGAGGTCTCACCTCACGACCCGGCGACCGCATACATGTCCGCTACCCGCTACAAGCTCGACGACAACCGACCCTTCCTGTTCAAGACCTCAGACTACGGGCAGACGTGGTCGTCCATCACGGGCAATCTGCCCGATGACGACTTCACCCGTTGCATCCGGGAGGACACCGAGCGCCAGGGCATGCTCTACGTCGGCACCGAGACCAACGCGTACATCTCCTACGACGACGGCGGCACGTGGCACTCGATGAAGGGCAACCTGCCAGTGGTTCCCGTGTACGACCTCAACGTCAAGAACGGCGACCTCGTGGCCGCCACCCACGGCCGCAGCTTCTGGATTCTGGACGACCTGGAGCATCTCAGGCAGGTCTCCGGCGACTTCGCGGGCGAGGACGCGCACCTGCTCACGCCTCCGACCAAGATTCGCATGGCCGCTCCGTTCAGGGGTCGCGGTGGAAGTCGTGCCAAGAACTACCAGCTCGCGCTCGGGGCCGCGGTCGCGTTCATAGACAACAAGGACGAGATGGGTCGTATCGACCGCCAGTTCCTCGACGCCGGCAACAACCCGCCTTCAGGGGTGCGAGTCTGGTACTGGCTCTCCGAGGCTCCCGAAGATGAGGTCACGCTGACCTTCCTCGATGCCAACGGCGAGGAGATCAGGAGCTACAAGAGCGCCACCCCATCGTCATTCCCGCGAAAGCGGGAAACCGACGATGACGACGATGGGCCGTCCGAGCCGCGCGTTCCGGCCGATGCTGGTATGAACCGCTTCGACTGGGGTATGCGTTACAAGGGTGCTAGCACGGTGCCCGGTGACAAGACCACTGAGGGTGTTGGCCGAGGGCCGATGGCTGCGCCGGGCACCTACCAGGTGCGACTCACCGTCGGCGAACAGTCGCAGACCGTGAGTTTCGACCTCGTCAAGGATCCACGCGTCGACGCGACGCAGGAGGACTTCGACGCGCAGTTCGAGCTGGCAATCCAGTTGCGCGACAAGATCTCCGAGACGCACGACAACATCAACCGCCTCCGCAGCGCGCGCTCCCAGGTGGAGGAGTGGGCCAAGCGCGCCAAGGGTTCAGCCGCCGAGCAGGCAGTCGCTGACGGCGCGGAGTCAGTAACATCCAAGCTGAACGAGATAGAGTCCGCGCTAATCCAGACCGAGTACAAGGGCGCGAGGGACAGGCTGCACTTGCCGATACGCTGGAACGCCAAGCTCGCTGGGCTGATGCCGGTTGTCACGTCGGGCGACTACCGACCGCCCAAACAGGCATACGACGTATTCGCCGAGTTCTCCGAGACAGTCGACGAGTACGGTTCATCTCTCCAGCGCATCCTCGACGAAGACCTGGACGAGTTCCAAAACCTCCTCGCCGAGCTCGAGGTGCCGCTCATCGCCCCAACCTCAGAGACATAGGTATACAGCATAGTTCGAAGTTTGTGATGAACCCGACGGCACCGGTTAACCAAACAGATCTGAATGGCTCCCAGTCCGCACCAGGATCAGCATATCTCCATCACTCGAATCCCAGATCAACAGCCAGTCCGGCTCTATATGGCATTCCCAGAAATAAGACCATGACCCTGACAAGCGATGTGGCCGGTTCCTAGCATCGAGAGACTCCCCAGCCAGGAGTCGCTCGACGATAGACCATAGTTTGTTGAGGTCCTTGCCGCGCCTCTTGGCTCGCTTGAGATCTCTCTCAAACCGTGAAGTTGTGGACAGCCTCATGAGCTAGTTGACGCTTGCCCTGAGCTCGTCCAGGCTGGCGTACTCGGTCAGCCCATCTCGCTTTCGGGCCTGCTCCAGCGCCTCTACGGTTTCCTCGTTGGGTATCCTGACCGCAAACGGCAGCCCCTGGTGCAGCGTCACCTGCTTGTAGAAAAGTGTTATGGCCTCAGTTGTTGACAACCCTAGTGCAGAGAAGAGGTCCTCGGCTTCTCGTTTCAATTCCGGCTCGACGCGGGCGCGTATCATTTCAGTCTTGGCCATAGCTCACCTCCGAGTGACGCTTATCCATTGTACCACGAATGGGATACAGGGCCCGTGAAGACTTGGTTGTGACTTTGACCTGAGTGGAGAACAGCTAGAGCCGACCGCTCAGCGTGTGCTAGTAGTATCTGACGCAGATCTATCTCTTTTGGTGCGAGATCACTATGACCCCAATATACCCCCTCACCGTCGTCCGTGCTCTCGCACTCCATACTCAGGGCCTCTCAGACCCTATGCGCCGGGGTGCCCGTCCCAGTGTCGACGACGTGTACTCGGCGGTCGAGCGTGTCGGCTGGGTGCAGATTGACACTCTACAGGTTGTCAGGCGAGCGCAGTACCTGACTCTGTGGAGCAGGCTGGGTACGTACGACCCCGATCACCTCGACAGGTTGCTGTTCGATAACGGCAACGCCTCGCCCGACAGCAGCAGACGCCTGTTCGAGTACTGGACTCATGCCGCCTGTATCATACCGCTGACGCAGTACCGCTACTTGATGCCGATGATGCGGCAGCGGTCACTAGGAAGGGGGACCTGGCACAGGAAGTGGGTCGCAGACCCGGATAACCAGGAGCTGGTAAGGGATGTACTGGCGCGGGTCAAGTCGGATGGCGCGGCCCGTCCCGCCGACTTCCGCACGGAGAAGAGAGCGCCCGGGTCATGGTGGAACTGGGACCACTCCAAGATTGCGCTCGAGTACCTGTACGACACCGGCGATCTCGCGATCTCGAACCGCGTCAACTTCCAGCGTATCTACGACATCCGAGACCGCGTGATTCCGAGTTGGGTCGATAGGAACGAGCCGACAGAGCGCGAGGGGCTCGCACACCTGCTTGAGACCTCGATGAAGGCCCACGGCGTCTGCGCCCCTGTTCAGGTCGGCGACTACTTCCACATGAAGCGGACAGTGTCGAAGCCCATCGTCGAATCACTCATCGCGGATGGCGTGTTCATCCCGATCAAGGCGAAACTGGCTGACCGGCAGGAACACGTCCTGCTCGTCCACCGTGACAACCTGCCGCTACTCGAGCGCGCCGCTGACGGTGATCTCAAACCCAGACGTACCACGTTCCTTAACCCGTTCGACAGCCTCTTCTGGGCGAAGGGTCGGGACGTGAGCTTCTGGAAGTTCGAACAGGTGCTGGAGTGCTACAAGCGCGAGCCAGACCGGATCTGGGGCTACTTCTGCCTGCCGATACTCGACCGCGACAGGCTCGTGGGCCGCTTCGATCCCAAACTGGAGCGCAGCACAGGCGTCCTGAGACTGAAGAGCCTCTACCTGGAACCGGGAGTCAGGCCCAGCAACCGGCTTGCGTCGTCAGTTGCGCGCGCCATGCGAGACTTCATGCGTTTCCACGAAGCCACCGACCTCGTGATCGAGCACAGCGATCCGCCCGAGTTCGGCGAGCGGATCATGGCAGCGATGTAAGAGCCTAGTACGTCAGGCTGCTCCAGAAGCGCTCTTCCTTCCAGGGATCGCCCTCCATGTGGTAGCCGCGCATCTCCCAGAAGCCGGGCTCGTCCTCGGCCATGAACTCGATGCCGCTGACCCACTTGGCGCTCTTCCAGCCGTACCGCTTGGGCACGACCAGCCGCATGGGGCCGCCGTGCTCCGGCGTCAGCGGAGCGCCGTCGTGCGAGTGAGCGAACAGCACGTCGTCGTCGTCGAGAACGTCGAGCGCGACGTTCGTCGTGTACCCGCCGTAGCAGTGAGCCATCACGTACTTCGCCTCGGGCTTGGGCGTGACGAGCTTCATGACGTCCGTGAACAGGATGCCCTCCCAGGTGTTCTGTAGCTTGCTCCACTGGGTGACGCAGTGAAACTCGGCGTCGAGTGTCACTTGAGGGAGGTCGTTGAACTGCTTCCAGTCCAGAGTGATCTCCTCATCGACCAGCCCGAAGATCTTGAACTGCCAGTCGTCGAGGCTGATCCGGGGCGTCGGGCCGAAGGTCAGCACCGGGAACCTTTCGGTGACGAACTGTCCGGGAGGGGCGTCGGGCTGCACGCGGTCCGGATTGAGTCTTGTAATACGTCCGAGCTTGTTGAGCATCTTTAACTCCAGGTTGGGACAAAATGGGACTAGGTAATTCTACATCAACTATGCCGTGCAGGTGGATACTATCCCGTCATTCCGGCGGAGGCCGGAATCCAGGGGGGGGGAGTGCCCGACGTAGAATCTGCTTATGTCAGCAGATGACACTCGGCAATACACTCACACCTATTCAGATGCGCTTCAACCCAGTCTGGATTCATCCTTGACACCGTCCAGCAGCCTCAACACAATAGCGGTCACTGTGTTTTCTGATCGGACTCCCATCCATGTCTGAATCGCTCTCTGCCCTCGACGGCATCACGGTCATAGACCTGTCGACGGGAAAGGCGGGAGCGCTCGCCTCGATGTTCCTGGCCGACAACGGTGCCAGCGTCGTGCGGGTCGTGTTCCGCGACGAGGATGTGGTGCGTGCCCCCGGCATCTTCGCCGTGTACGACCGCGGCAAGGAGGTGCTCAGACTCGACCCTGGCGCGACGTGCGATGAGTTGCGGGAGCTGTGCGCCGGCGCGGACGTCGTGCTCGACGACTTCGCTCCAGGCTCTGCACTGAGAGTTCAGCTCGGTATCGACGGTCTCAGATCAGAAAACGAGCGCCTCGTCCACTGCTCGATCACCGCCTACGGCTCGGACGGTCCGCTCAAGGACGAGCCTGCCGATCACGACCTCGTCGCAGCCCGAACTGGCATTCTCGCGAGCCAGCCCTCGTACCGTGGCGGACCGATTCACGTGGTACACCCGGTGGCCTACGTGGGAGCTGGAATGCTCGCCGCACTTGGCATCTGCGCTGCGCTCTACCGCCGGGAGAAGACTGGCAACGGCTTGCGAGTGGAGACCTCCCTGATGGCTGGCGCGCTGCTTTACACCCCAAAGGCGGTCAGCGAAGCGATACCAGTGCGTGTCGTTCTCCCGTCTCCGCAGGGCGGTGGACCCTTCTACAGCGTGTTCGAGTGCGCCGATGGTGAGTGGCTCCAGATCGGTTGTATCCACTCCGGCTTCGTAGACCTCGCCTCAGCCGTGATCGGCGTCGCCGACGTCATCGCGTCGACCCCTGAGTTCGGCGACGGCCGCTGGCCCGCTACCGAAGACGCGCGAAGGCGTCTCTTCGACATAGTCGCCGACAGGATACGCACCCGGCCCTCAAGCGAGTGGATCGAAGAGCTATGGGCTGCAGACGTCCCGTGCGACCTCACTCGGAGCGCGCAGGAAGCGATGTCCGACGAGCAGATCATCCACGACGGCCTGGTCCAGCAGTTGGACGACCCCATCCTTGGGGCCACCGAGATGTTGGGCCTACCCATTAAGCTGACCCAGACCCCGGGCCGCATACGTCCCCGCCCTCTCCAAACTCTCTCTGAAACAGCCCAAGCCGTTCGTCCTGAGCCTGTCGAAGGACATCCCCATCGTTCCGGCGAAGGAACGTCACCTCGTGCTCCGACACGGGGCCGGAACCCAGAGAACCCGGATGCAGGGACGAGAGACTCTCACTCCTCACTCCTCTCCACTCACTCATCCGACCTCCCCCTCTCCGGCGTCCGTATCATGGAGATGACCAACGTAATCGCCGGCCCTGTTGCCGGACGCCTCCTCGCAGACCTTGGCGCTGAGATGGTCAAGTTCGAGTCGCTCGACGGAGACATCTCCAGGCCCGCTGGAGGCGCGGGCTTCATCTCGTACAACACGAACAAGACCTCCGTTTCGGTCAACACGCGCACCGACGGGGGCAAGGATGTTGCCCGTCGCCTCGCGGGCGCCTCTGACGCCATTCTCGCGAACATGAGGCCCGGTGCCACAGATCGGATGGGACTCGACAGTGCGACTCTCAATGAACTCAATCCCAGACTCGTCCAGTCGCACGTAACCGCTTACGGCTGGGACGGGCCGTACTCGCACCGTCCCGGAGTCGACCCGATCGCACAGGCCATCACCGGACTCCAGCACTCCCAGGGCGGCTACGATGGCCCTCCGGTGTACCTTGGCGCGCTCGCACCGTGCGACTACACAGGCGGTGCGCTCGGTGCGCTCGCTACCGTCCTCGGCTTGGTTGCGCGGGAAAGACATGGAATCGCCCAGCGGGTCAACACCAGCCTGCTGGCTGCCGGAGCCCTTTTGTGTGTGGACGGCTTCATGAGATACGAGGGGATGCCCCCCAGGCCTCTGCCAGACGGCGACCAGTACGGGATCAGCCCTTTGCGTCGCGTGTACAGCGCGTCCGACGGCTGGATTGCGGTAGCCGCCGACTCTTCTGTGGACGGGCTGCCCTGGCTTTCAAGCTCCGAGCAGGCCGAGCGCGTCTTCGCTGACATGACAGTCAGTGAAGCCCTGGAGACGCTCCAGCAGCACAATGTCCCATGCGCCCCGATAGTGCACAACTACGTGACAGGCTTCTTCGATGATCCTCAGGCGGAGTCCAACCGTATGGCGACTGTTCTGGACCACCCCGTGCTTGGCCCGGTGAAGATGAGCGGCAACCTCGTTTCTTTCGACGGATCCACAACGTTGCCGACTCGCCCAACACCGCTACTCGGTCAGCACACGAGGGAGGTCTTGGAAGAACTCGGCTATGCGCCTGACGAAATTAGCGATCTATACGAACTCGGTGTGGTGAAGACCGAAACTCCGGCATGAGTTCTCCGGATACCGTCCCGGACAGTCCTGAACGGCAGGGGCCTGATCGTCTCGGCCCCAACCTCATTCGTGAGCAAATTGGACGAGCGGCCGCGATCAGGTTCACGCTCGTAGCGTCCGCCGTCGTCCTCGCGCTCCTGGCAGACCACTTCATCCGCGCTGACGACATGAAGTGGGCAGTAGCGCCACTCGTCATCGCCGTCGCGTGCCTCGCATTTGCGGACACACGGCGTGCCAATGCTTCCGAGCAGCCTACACAGGACACCGCTGGCGAACGGGACGAGCCTGCCATGTTTAGCCTCGGCAGGCTCCGGTTGGCCCCCAACTTGCGGTTCGGCGTCGATCTCAATGAGGGGACGCTCGGCTTCATCGCAGCGGTATTCGCGATTGGCCTCATGTACGTCTCGCTCCGCAACTTCGCACATGAGAGACCGGAGAGTCTGACCCTCGCTTGGTACTCCTTTGGAGCTGCGGTCGTTGTTGCGCTGGCTGCCATTCCCGCCATCGACAGTCGCTGGAGTGCCATGATACTCAGGCTGCGGGCTGCTGGGGGACTGCACATCGATCTGCGATCGACGGTTCCCTGGCTTGTCCTGCTGGCGATCCTCGTACTGGCGGCCGGGCTACGACTGTACAACCTCGAAGACCTGCCCGCCGGGCTGTGGTTCGATGAGGCCGATAACCTGTTCCACGCGCGCGAGTACGCCCGCGACCCCGGCCAGATCCCGGCGTACGCACCCTCAACCAATCTCCCTACGATGTTCCTGATGCCGGTCGCGGCCGTCGTAGAGCTCGCGGGAGTGGCGATCACGACGCCGAGACTCGTTGCTGCGGCCTTTGGTCTGCTCGGCATAGTCGCCACGTTTCTGTTCGTCCGTCACGCGCTTGGCACGTCGGCTGCCCTGATCGCAGCGTTCCTCGTGTCGGTCATGCGCTGGGACCTCAATTGGAGCCGCATCGGGATGCACGGGATAACCGGCGTGCTGTTCGCTGTCCTCTCGGGATGGCTTACCCTCCGAGCGATCCGTACCGGGCGAACGTCCGACTACGCCTTCGCGGGCGCGTCGCTCGGGCTGGGAATGTGGTTCTACTCGCCATTCAGGATGTTCCCGCTGGTGGTCGGGGTCATTCTGTTGGCGCACCTGATAATCTCGCGCCCCAGGATGCGCAGTTACGTTGGGAACGTCGCGATCTTGGCGATTCTCGCCCTGTTCGTCGCCGCGCCCGTCGTTCAGTACGCGGCAGAGAACTCCGAGCAGTTCTTTGAGCGCACAGAGACAACCTCGCTGTTCAACATCACTCCTCGTGAGGAGTGGGCGAGGCAGCTCCGAGACAGTCTCGTCAGTCACGTGCTCATGTTCAACGTCGAGGGCGACCCCAACCCCCGCCACAACCTGCCGAACGCGCCGATGCTTGACCGCATCACAGGCGCGCTATTTCTCCTCGGCTTCTTCTTCGCCCTCGTCCGGTGGCGTCGAGTGGCCCTGTTTTCACTGCCGTTCTGGGTGTTCCTCATGGTGCTGCCCGGCGTGTTCACCGTGCCATGGGAGGCGCCACAGTCGCTGAGGTCGATCCTGGTCATTCCGGCTGTTGCCGCGCTCGCCGCGCTGGTCATCGACCTGCTGTGGAGAACATGGAGAGAGGTCCCGTGGCATCTCGTGAGACGGGTCGCCCTGCCAGCCGTGCTTGCGCTGCTGGGCATCGTTGCGTACCTAAACGTCGACCTCTACTTCGGCGACCAGGCCAACGACCCCAGGGTGTACGCCGCGTTCTCGACCGACGAGACGCTGATGGCGCGCAGCCAGGTCGAACAGCAGCGGCTCGGATACTCGCTGTGGGTGTCGCGCCAGTTCCTGTTCGGGTTAACCAGCACGCTGCTTGCCAACCACCCGAGGGTCGAGGTTCTGAAGGCTCCCGAAACCCTGCCGTTGGATTCAACCCTCGTCTGGAGGGGAGCAGCCGCCTACTTCGAACCCCGTGAGCGCGGCTTCTGGGAGGCAATGAAGGCCTACTACCCCGACGCCAGGTTCAACATCGTGGCCGCGCCCACAGGTGGTGACCCGATGTACTACACCAGCTTCGTCAGCCACGAGCGGCTGGCAAGTCGTCAGGGCCTGGACGCAGCTTACACCGTCGACGGCAATGAGATCTCTGGGCGGCATGATAACGTGACGGACTCGACCTGGCACCCCGGCGCCGGCCCTGAGCAGTATCCATATCGCGTCACGCTGTCCGGCTCCCTGCATGTGCCCGAACACGGCGAGTACGAGTTCATGCTCGACAGCACCGACACCGTCGTCGACCTGAACGGCCAGCGAGTACTGAACTCGTACAAGACGACATCGCGACTAGACCTCGCGGCTGGTCTGCACACGCTGTCCATAACCGCCGAGGTCGAAGGTCCCGACCAGTCAGTTCGAGTCTTGTGGGTTAACGAGGATGGCGTCCCTGAACCCATCCCGTTCAGCAGGCTGTACCGTGGGTCTGTCAGACCCGTGGGCCTTGCAGGCCGCTTCTTCGCAGGCGATCGCACATCAGGAGTCCCGGACTCGATGCAGATCACGCCCACGATGGATCTCTTCCACTACAGCCCGGTCATCCCACACCCGTACACAGCAATCTGGGAGGGTGCCCTCCGGACCGACACGCTCGGTCCTCATCGGTTCAAAGTCAGCCGGACGCACAGCGGAGAGATTGCCCTCTACGTCAACAACCGCCTCATCGCGCAGGACCCGCCCAACGGCAACACTGCCACCTCCGGCGAGATCAACCTTCCCCCAGGCCAGCACAGCCTCCGCGTGGAGTACACATCTCCATCCGGCCCAACCCAGTTCGAAGTCCTCTGGTCTCTCGGTTCAGGCCCCTACAAACCAATCCCAGTCGACCTGCTGACCCCCGCGCCTGAGCACATGATGCTGGTAGTGGAGTAGGTAAGATTTCATCCTTCCCGTCATTCCCGCGAAAGCGGACCCTTGCATTACCCCCTCTCCCTGAGGGCTGACAAGGATAGGTAAAGTACGCAGACAAGCATGAATGCCAACCAACAGGCCCCCTCTCCCTCAGGGAGAGGGCTGGGGTGAGGGTGAGAAGGTCATTGATCCAAGCTACCAGATCCCCCGCGCACCTCTGGATTACGGCTTTCCCGAGAATGACGGAGTCACGCAAAGGTTTCCGAAAGCGGGAATCCACGTAGCGGGGCATCGTTGGGTAATCTGTGCATGTCCGCAATCTGCCAACAATTTTGTTGCCAACGACTTTGTTGGCATGTTAACCTTCATACATGAACATGAAGGCACAGCTTAGGAAAGCAGGATCCAACTGGGTCGAAGGAGATCGCTTCTTCGACCGTGAAGCAGAACTCGAAGCACTCAAGGAGCGTGTCCAAGACGGCACTCACACGCTTCTGACCGCTCAACGACGTATGGGCAAGACGAGTCTGGTACGAGAGTTGCTGCGTCGCTTGGAGGCCGAAGGCGACGTAGCGACAGTCTTCGTCGATCTCGAAGCGGCGAACGACGCAGCTGACGCTATAGCGGAGATTGCCACCCAGGCCCAGCCCTTGAGGCATGTGCGAGATCGGCTCTGGTCCTATTTTGCCAATCGTTTGAGAGAATTCTCCGGCCGTATAGAAGAGGTTGAAGTCCCAGAGTTTAGACTTAGATTCCGCGCTGGCATGGACGCCGGAAACTGGCAGCGCAGCGGCGACCAGGTATTCGACGCGCTCGCTCAGAACGACAAACCGGTTGTCCTAGCCATCGATGAGCTACCGATCCTGATCAACAGGATGGTCAAGGGCCATGACTACCAAATCACCCCTGAAAGACGACAAGCTGCGGACGAGTTTCTGAGTTGGCTTCGCAGGAACGGACAGGCCCACCGAGGAAAAGTATGCCTCATCGTCTCGGGCAGCATAGGCCTGGAACCCATTCTCAGACAGGCTGGCCTCAGTGCCCAGGCAAACATCTTTGCTCCGTATGAGCTGCGGCCTTGGAGTCACGATGTCGCGGTCGACTGCCTCGGTGCCCTTGCTAACACCTACGGGCTCGACCTCTCTGAAGACGTGCGGCGTGAGATGTGTCGACGCGTGCGTTGCTGCGTACCACATCACGTCCAGCAGTTCTTCGACAGCCTCCACGAGCACCTTCGTAGAGATAACAGAAACACGGCTGCAGTCGACGATGTCTCAGCAGTGTACGAACGCGATCTGCTCAGCATCAGGGGCCAGATCGACCTCGAGCACTACGAGACGCGACTCAGAATGACCTTGGGGACGGATGGATATAGGACTGCGATCGACATTCTCACCGAAGCGGCGGTCAACGACGGTGTCCTCACTCATGACGCCATCCGGCTCCATCTCGCGGCGGTACCGCCCTCGCAGTCCGAAGAGTCTGTCCAGGTGGACGACATACTCTACTCGCTGGAACACGACGGCTATTTGGAGCGTCACCCTGAAGGCTACCGTTTCGTTTCCGGACTCCTACAGGACTGGTGGCTTGCGCGCCACGGCCATTTCTTCACCCCGATAGCTGAGAGGTAGCTCTGGAGGTTAGGTTTAGCGATGGCAGTTGCAGTCAAGAAATACAACCCTGGCTTCCTGAGCGACGAGGAGTTAGTCGCCTCGTTCTGCGTGCGCACTCACGAGTTCGAGTCGATCGTAGAATCGCTGCGGGAGATGGGTAGTAGCTCCAGCACGCACTCACTGGTCATCGGTCCTCGCGGCAGTGGCAAGACGCACCTGCTTCTGCGTGTGGCTGCTGAGGTGCGACGTGACCCCGATTTATCCGGCATCTTTCCCGTCGTCTTCGCTGAGGAGAGCTACGAGGTCGGCACCTGTGGCGAGTTCTGGCTGGAATGTCTTGCTCACCTGGCTGAGCAGGCTCCCGAAGATGAGCAGGCCAGCCTCCGACTGAGCTACGAAGATCTCAGGACCGTCACCGATGACCGGATGCTGACTGAGCGATGCCTAGGCTCGCTACTCGACTTCGCTGACCGCAACGATACCAGGCTTCTGCTAATCGTCGAGAACCTCAATATGCTCTTCTCCGACATGAGTGACCCCGATGTTGGGTGGCAGCTCCGCAAGACGCTCCAGACTGAGCCACGGATCATCCTGCTCGGCAGTGCCACGAGCCGGTTCCACGAGATCGACAACCCCGAGCACGCACTCTACGACCTGTTTCGTGTTCTGACACTTCGCCCACTCGACACCGCAGAGTGTGAGGCATTGTGGGAGACCGTCTCAGGGAAGCCAACGGTTGGGAACACTGTGAGGCCCCTTGAGATTCTCACTGGTGGCAGTCCACGTCTGATCGCGATCATAGCCCGATTCGGAGCTGATCGGTCATTTGCCGATCTCATGGACAATCTGCTCGATCTGGTCGATGAGCACACCGAGTACTTCAAGAGCCACCTAGAGGCCTTGCCTGCGCAAGAGCGCCGTGTCTACCTCGCGCTGGCTCGTCTATGGAAGCCAGCAACGACTAGAGAGGTCGCCGACCAGGCCCGTCTCGACACCAACGCCTGCAGCGCACAGCTAAGACGCTTGGTTGAACGTGGGGTCGTTGCCATAGAGGGCGGAACACCACGTCGCAGGGAGTACTACCTAACCGAGCGCCTATACAACATCTACTACCTACTCCGCAGGGGTGCCGGCGAAGAGCGACTGGTCACGATCCTGATCGACTTTATCCTGTGCTTCTACCCGACGTTAGAGAGTCGTGAAGTCGATGCTTTCTTAGCAGAGACAATCTCGCTCTATCAGGCTGAACGGACCACTCGTGAATCGGAGCTTTCATCTCTTCTCAGACGCATGGCTGAGGAGAGGCAATTGCTGAATGGGACCGTCGACGCTGTTGCGTACTTCATGGGCGAAATCGGATTGAATCGAACACTTGAGTTGATTCAAGAGTCTCCAGCGGCAGAGATGCTCTTGCCATTGGTTACGGCCCTGCAACTGGAACTTGGGCAGAAGCCCCGAGTCGCGAAAGAAGTCCTCGCAGTTGCTGGGGATGTTCGGTTCCACTTTGAAGTTAGCGAACCAACAGTTAGCGTAACGAGGGCATCTGACGACCAGTCGAACGACTGATACGTACACCCCCTACCTATGCACCTCCGGAGGCCCTCCCTCCAGGAACTTGGTCCTCAGGAACGGGTCTTTGGCAGGGAACATCCCGATAATGGTGGCTGGCCCGTCCCCGATGGCGGTGAAACCGTGTGGGACGTTGGGGGGCACGACGATCGTGTGGTCCGCGCCGACCTCGTGAGTCTCGTCGCCGTAGCGGACGCTAAGTGTGCCGCTCAGCACGACGATTAGCTCATCGTCCTCGTGGGTGTGCAGCGGAGCGCCGGTGCCTACCCCGACCTCGCTGATCGACGCGTCCGTCGAGGTCGTGCCGTCGCCCTCCTGGGTGATCGCCCACTTGCGGTAGTTCGGCCTCCAGGGCACCTCGGGAGCGTTGTTGTGGTCTACGATCGGCATGGCACATTCCTCCTGTCAGCCCCTCTCCCACTGGGAGAGGGTTGGGTGAGGGTGAATGTCCCTCACTCCGTTCTTGCCTGTTACTCCCTGAAATCTATGCCCGGGCAACCGCCCGCGCGGGCTGAGTTAGCTGTGGACGCCTCGCCAGCAGGAACAGCACTCCACCGAGCATGTTGAGACTCGCGAGCACCCCGAAGGCGATCGTGTACTCGCCGGTTACGTCGTACACGACTCCTGCGAACACCGGCGCGGCCAGCAGCAGTATGTTCATCGGCACCTGCGACAGCCCCATTATCATCCCGAACGACTTCCTTCCAAAGTACTCGCCGCGTATGGACACCGTCAGCGGGTTGCGTCCTCCGAATCCTGCGCCGAACAGCAGCGCGAAGCCGTACGCCACCGGCAGGGTCGCCGGTCCAAGTGTCAGCAGGAACACGCCGGACGCCTGCGTCCACGTAAACACGAACAGCGCGAGTCGCTTCGGCACCCTGTCGCCGATGTAGCCGCCGATTAGCTGGAAGACCATCGAAACGACCGTGTACCCAGTGATGACGAACGACGCCGTCTGCAGACTGTATCCACGATCTACCATCATCGGCGCGAGGTGCGCCATCATTGCGATGAGCACCATGGACGTGCAGCCGTGACCTATGCTGATCAGCCAGAACGCGGGTGTCTTGAGTGCCTGCTGCCAGGTGA
This sequence comes from Dehalococcoidia bacterium, assembly GCA_965116415.1. GTDB lineage: Bacteria > Chloroflexota > Dehalococcoidia > Lucifugimonadales > UBA1123 > VXRN01. The sequence goes on along the minus strand of OZ220693.1, from coordinate 1,425,950 downwards.
AGTCGGTCTGCTCAGGCGCCCGTCTCGCTACCCTCTCTTTTGGCCTTTCGCCTGAGGAATCACTGTCGGACGGCTCACTGGCGTCCTCTTCAGGCTTGTCCCCGTCGGGCAAGAGTCCGTAGTCCTCCGGCCTGTTTCGAATGAGCAGCGACAGTGGCAGGTTGACCACGAGGATCGCGATTCCGATGATCACGACCGTCAGCCGCCATCCGAGCCTCTCGAACTCAGGGTCGATTGCCCACGCGATGGCTGGGATCATGATTAGAGTGCCAACCCTGCTCGTCGAGTTCGAAAGCCCCATCGCCATCGCTCTGCGGCGGCTGAACCAGTTGTTCAGCATCGCCATGAGAGGGAGCCAGCTTCCAAGTCCCTGGCCGAGCGCGATGAGCATGTAGACGGCATAGAAGGTGAGCGGCGGGATAATAGTCTGCATGAAGTCGGGAAGCAGGTGGAACGGCATATCTCTGAGGACGGGTACGTCTTCCGTGTCCTGGACCTGGCTGAAAAGGATCCAGCCGAACCCCATGATGGTCATGCCGATCATCACGAGCCGCTTGGTGCCCAGCCTGTCTGTCAGGTAGCCTTCGATCGGGCCGAGGATTCCGCCCTCGACTCGTGTGAACGCGAACGCCAGCGATAGCTGCGTCCGTGTCCAGCCGAAGGAGTGCTCCAGCGCGACGAACCAGAGTCCCATCGCGTGGAACATCGGGGTCGTGGAGATGACCATGACTGAGCCCGTGATGTACACGAGCCACCAGCCGTAGAAGACGCCTCCGAGCTTCGCCCGTATCCAGCCGGACGGCGAGCCGTATAGTGTGGCGAAGTCCTGGCCGTCCGGCGGGCCGTTTGAGGATGAGGGGGCGCTGTCCTGTGAGTCGTCTCCGGAGGCTTCGGTTTGCGTGCTTCTGGAGTCCAGCCTAGCCCCCCAGGTCCATGCCCATGTCCACCGGGATGTCGCGCCGCTCCAGCGCCTTGTCCAGCTTCTCCCTGAACTCCATCCATACCGCCTCCCTGGCGCCGGTATCGCCGTTGAGGTCCTGGATGCGCTCGCGGTACTCGTCCATCACCAGGTCTTCCGACCTGCCCATCGGCATGTCGAAGAATCCCGGCTCGAACTTGGGAAGCTGACCTGTCTTGAAGTAGCCCTTGTCCTCGAGGGTGTAGGCTTCCAGGTTTTCTGTGCCCTTGCCCAAAACCTCTGCGGTCTCGATGTAGTGGGACATCACCTGTGGCATTCCGTAGCGCTGGATGGGGCACACCTTCATGCACACTCCGCAGCCGGAGTAGCTTGTCATCACCGGACGGCACCGGCGGAAGTCCAGCTTGCTCTTCTCGACGCCGCGGTACCAGATCTTGTTCTGGTTGATGGCGCGGCCCGGGCAGCGCATGAAGCAGATCTGGCAAATTTCGCAGAACTTGGTGACTCCATAGTCCACTGGCCTGTCGTGCGTGACCAGGGCGTTGGTGGTGATAATCTGGAGTCTGGCCCGCGACCCGAAGTGAGGCGACAGAAGCTGACCGTTGATTCCGAGCTGTCCCAGTCCGGCCTTAACGAACAGCGGGATCATCGCGCCGAAGTGCCACGTCGGGCCCCACACCTGCGCGCGGTAGCCGAGCGAGTGAATGTAGTCCACGAGTTCCTGCGCCATCTCAGCCTGTTTCAGGTGGGCGTCGCCGTGTGCCGACTCGGCCTCGAGGCTCGGAAGCGACTGCGTTGCGATGTAGTCCTGCTCTACTGCGAGGCAGATGGCGTTTCTGAGGTCTCCCTTTATGTACTGTCTCTTGCTCTTGTAGGCGAACCTTCGGTCGAAGTTCGTGAAGCCGACCTCGCCGTACCCAAGCTCCCGCGCCTTGGCGCGAATGGCCTCGGTCACGTCCTTGCCGGTCGGCTCGTCTGTCGGTTCCATGTCGCCGGTTGACTTCAGCCACTCGACGACGGGCCCGATCTCTTCCTGGTGCTGTCGGTACAGGTCGGCCGTCTTGGGTGCGGCCTCCTCGCGGACGTCCAGCGCCCACAGCGACGAAGCGCTGTGCTCGACCGCAACGCTCTCCAGCGGATACTCACGCGCGTAGTAGGTGACCTCGTTGTCACGTATCGGCGTACCCGGCACTGACTGCAGGTCCCTTGCCACCGGTATCTCCACCGGCGGGTCCTCGACGCGCCTGCCCGGCCGATTCACGACGTATCCGACTCTTCTCCTTGCCATCGTTCCCCCTTCAGCCCGCAAAATGCACAACTCGGAGTGTATTTTCTACCCGAAGCTATGTCAACGAGAGGTGCGGGCTGTGCGTAACTCCGACGCCTCGCTCGTCATTCCCGCGAAATCGGGAATCCAGGGAATTATTCAGAGAACTGACTCCGAGGTCACTTACCCGCATGACCAGTTTCCTTTTCGACTGGTGTATAATGTCGGAAGGCTGTTCTTCACTCACCAAAACGGCATTGGGCATCAATTTTGTGCATGGCATGGGAGGATCACCTATGGATATCGTAGCTGACCAGACCAGACGTGTCGTGTGGGAACATGTACTGGACGCTGAGAAGAATTTCCGCTACTTCGGTGCCCTCGCAGACCAGTACTCGAAACGGGCCAAGTGGATGCGAGTCGCCCTGCTCGGCTCGGTCCTGATCGAGGGCACCGTGCTCATCCCGAACGCATCAAACACGCTCGGTTTGGCGTTCACAATACTGATGGGCATTGTGATTGCCGTGCTTGTCGCCTGGGACGCGATATCGGACTACGGAAAGACTGCTGCCGGCCTCAGGTCTGTCCACGCTGACACGAACATGCTGAGAAACGAGTGGGCCCATCTGTGGAGGGATATCGAGACATACGCAATTTCCGAGTCGGAGGCGCGAAGGCGACTACGAGATCTCGAAAACATGGAGATCTTCATATTCGGCAAAGTCGATGTCCCGCTTAACGAGTCCGTCAACGACACATGCGAAGAGGAAGCCTTCAGGGTAGTGCAGGAGCAGTATGCCGCCTCCTAGTTCACCCTCGGTACATGGCGACCGACGCAGTGCTCCACCAAGAACTGGGAACAGACCAGCTCCCCCGCCTCCTCCAAGACCCGATCCACCAAGTCCACCCAAGCCCCAGCCTCCTCGCCCGAGTAGACCAGACAGTTGAGCAATCTGAGCTCTGTACAGCCACCTATTTTGGCGCATTGTGGTAGTAGCTCTATCTGAGTGTCGTTGAAGTACCTTCAGTTTGCTCCACGGCATGAGTCAGCCCATGGGTTGTCCGCAAGTGACAGCAGTGCAGATTTCTACAAGAGTCTCCGCTGAGTTGGGCGACCAAATGTGATGGAGCAGCCCTCGAGATACTAGCTCCTTCTGCGCGTCCGACCGTAACCGTCCCACGGGCGGTGCCAAAAGAAGGGGGGGAGGTTACGGGGTCTCTTGCGGAACTGACAGGCAAGGTCGTCCTACTCCGTTCCCCTTTTGTCTCATGTATAATGTCGATGACTGTTCTTCACTCACCATAGTGGCGTTGATCTTCCATTTTGTGCATGACATGAGGGATTCACCTATGGATATCGTAGCTGACCAGTGGGCCAGGCGGGAAAGACAGTCAGGCTCTGTGTCAATCTGGGAGGCGGTCTCTGCGATAGTCGTCTCGCCGTATCTGGATTCCGATGATACGCTCTAGCGGGATGCACTCATAACTGTAGGAGTAGGCATTACACGAATATCTGGACCCAGAAGAAATACTCGCCAGAAGGGATCTATGATGATTACAAACGTCAAAGCCAGATACGCGAACGGTGTTCTCACTCCGCATGAGCCTCTCGACCTGGAAGAAGGTAAGGAGGTGATCGTGTCGATCGAAGACGCGTCGCCCGCCCGAGGTCTGGCCGCCATCGTCGCCAAGGTGAAGGAGCTTCAGAACGACATTCCCCCTGAGGCATGGGACGATTTGCCTACCGACTTGGCCAAGAATAAGAAGCATTACCTCTACGGTCATCCTAAGGAAGCTGAGTGATGCGAACGCTATTTGCGGATTCAGGCTACTAGCAGGCTGCTGAAAAAGGCTTGCTGAAGCCTCGTTCTCCAGGTTGGCGGGATACAATGGACTCACCAGTCCAATCGCCCAGGAGAACACTCCATGAGAGGCCGCCGCAATCCCCAGTCCACCATGCTCGCATTCGTCAACCTCGACGAGCGCGTCCCACCGGACCATCCACTCAGGATCATCAAGGGAGTCGCTGACGGCGTCCTCGAGCACATGTCAGGCGACTTCGACAGTATGTACTCGAAGATCGGTCGTGCATCGGTGCCTCCCGAGCGTCTGCTGAAGTCTCTGTTGCTGATCTCGCTGTACTCGATCAGGAGTGAGAGAGCGTTCTGCCAAGAACTCGACTACAACCTGCTCTATCGTTGGTTCCTGGACATGGACCTGATGGAGCCGAGCTTCGATGCGACTGTGTTCACCAAGAACCGCAGAAGACTACTTCGTCACAAGGTGGGAAGGAAGCTGTTCGAGGAGGTGGCGTACGAGGCAGACCGTCGTGGACTGATGTCAGATGAGCACTTCAGTGTGGATGGGACGCTGATAGAGGCTGCTGCAAGCATAAAGAGCTTCAGGCGTCGTGATGACGACGATGACTCCATGGGCGATGCAGGAGTGCAGACGGAGGACTTTCGGGGAGCGAAGCTGACCAATGCTACCCACAGGAGCACGACCGATCCTGATGCAAGACTGATGAGGAAGGGTCCGGGCAAGGAGGCGAAGTTAGTCTTCATGGCCCATGCGCTGATGGACAATCGGCATGGGTTGGTGAGCGACTTCAGGTTGACTGAAGCGAACGGGAAGGCTGAGAGGGATGCCGCGCTGGAGATGTTGACGATGATCCCCGGGAGTCGGCAACTGAGTGTGGGAGCTGACAGGGGTTACGATACGAAGGACTTCGTCACCGAGTGCAGGGAACTCAACATCACACCGCATGTGGCCCAGAAGCGAAGGTGGTCGGCGATTGACGGGAGGACCACACGACATGAGTCATACAGAGCTAGTCAGAAGGTGCGAAAGCGGGTGGAGTCGATCTTCGGGTGGATGAAGACCGTTGGAGGGTTCCGCAGGAGTCGGTACATTGGGTTGGAGCGGACCGGACTGTGTGGTGAGTTGGTTGCGACGGCGTACAACCTGGTGAGAATGTCGAGGTTGATAGCCGAGCAAGAGGCCGAGGTGCCTGTCTTCAGCTAGTGTTCCGTGGTCGAGGTGCGCCACTCAGACCCCGATCGGGGCTCTGAGGGCGGCAAATGAGAGTGTCTCAGTTCGAAAATCACCGAAATGAAGGGTCTTATGCGGCCATCGCGCTCTCTACGCCGCGCTGATACCCGTTCTTCCGCAGCCTGCTAGATTGATTCCAGCAATGGAGAATTGTAGGCGGCTTGGTGAAGTCGCTGAGATTAGAGGTGCTGCTTCGGTTAAGGAGGCATATGAGTGGAAGGCTGCCATTACAGATAGCGGCCAAGCACTGGTCATGAGGGAGCCAGGGCGTTACAGACCGTTTATCGTCAGTGGAAATGTACTCCCATATTCTCATAACTGGCAGGATAGTCCTGTTCAATACATTAAGAAGAGGTACAAGTGTCCAGTATTGGACTTGGAACACCCGGCTATTTCAGAAAGGCGTCGGAGCCAGATTTTGAACGCTAAGATCGTTGTCTCAGGGTTGTCGAAGCGTCCGAGATGTTTATGGGACACCGAATCGATTGCTTCAGGAAAGTCCACGACTACTATAATTCCAGGGGAAGCGTTCGATGGAAGTTTCCTCTGTGCGCTGTTGAATTCCGGGGTGATGAAGGAGATTTACAGTGCGATGTTTGGGTCGTTATCACTCTCGGGTGGGTACATGAGGGTTGGCCCCCCGCAACTCAGAGTCTTGCCTGTTCCCAAGGCAGGTAGAGTGGAACAACAACGCATTGCTGATATGGTTGACGAGCGTAAAGTTGCTGACGCAAGTGAGATTGCTGAAATAGATGAGAGAATCGACTCTGAGATCTCGAAACTGTTTGGGTTTGGTGTGTAGTGATGCAGATAGTGCTTGGCAGGGGGAGTGTCAGGAGTAGATTCGAGATAGGCTGCTACAAGAGGAGTGTGGCCTTCTGATTTACATAAGCGGATGGCGGACCGCGTGAGCGTTAAGGCTTTGAGTTGAAGGTCATGCTGAAACGTAGCTGGAGAGGAAATGCTTGAAACACGACGGGTAGAGTTGGTAAAACAGTGACCTCTTGGAATTGGCCTTCAGATTTCCCCGATGACTGTCCTCCTGCACTAGCTTCTCCTGCTAATGGGACTTTCTACCGAGTAGTGAAAGATGATCATCCAAAACCAGGAGACTTCATTTCCGTGTTTCACCTGAATCCAGGTCATGCTATGAGACAGGTAGAACGTGGCAAGAGAACAGAGTGCGAGACTAAAGGACTATCAGTCTACGTGGATAAGGCTGACGCACTGGAATGCGCTCGTCAATTTCCCGGAATTGGGAAGCAAATAGCGAGTGTCGCTCTAACGCCGATATCAGGAAAAGTGCTTGATACTGACGGCTTGTTTCCGAGTCACCATACATGGTGGAAAGTGAGTGACTTCGATCCAACAGGCATCGCTCAGGTTGTTGATAGTGCGTAAGGCTACGGTGTCCAGGTCATGTTGTCAGAAATAAGAGGTACACTGCTCTCAGGTCCACCGTGGAGCGAGCTCGCCCTTGATGAAGTGCTTGCTTACTACGACGGGCCTCGACTTCTGCTCCGAAGAACTCAGTCGGGACAGCTATTTCTTGCATGGTGGAGTGATTCAGACGAGTCAATCGAGAGGTGGATACATCTGCCGGTCAGTGAGTTACGTCTTGGACAGATACTTGAAGGGGCGATTCCGTCGTTCGATGCACTGAATGATCCAGAGGATGGGTTTCTATACGTAATCGATACCGATATGCGGACTGAGGCGACTATCCGAACCGTTATGACGGATGCCTCTGCCTTGCCTAGTGACACGATGCCCCTTCCAGGGGCGAGACTCAGCATTCCCATGCCTGCTGAACTTAGCGATACACCGCAAACTCGTGGCAATGGACACTTTAGTGTAGCCAGCGAAGGAGGAGTTCACGGAAGTCTGCCGCAAGTCCCTGATACCCCTACACAGAGGCCGCCCACGAACATACTCCACGCCACAACCGCCCCCGACCTGCTAACACGTCTCAAGCAAATGCTGAGTAGTGCCGACCGCGCCGACATTGCAGTTGGCTACTTCTTCATGTCCGGGTTCTCGGAGGTGGCGGATGGGCTATCCAGACTCGGCAAGGTGCGTATACTCGTGGGACGCACCGACAGGCAGACACTGGAGGAGGTTGCTGCCGGACTTCAACAGCAGCAGGCGCTGAAGGCCAGACTGGAAGCAGACTCGCTGATACGGCGCAGCCATCGTGACGCCGCTGCCCAGGATGCGGTTGATCGTATCGCCGCCGGTGTCGCAGCCATGACGCAGGCTGACGACGCACAGCAAGCTGTCGTCAGACTCAGGGACATGGTGGCCGCGGGATTCCTGGAGGTGCGCGCCTACCCGCACGGACTGCTCCACGCTAAGGCGTACCTCTGCTGGTACGACAATCACGCCGAGTCGGGCGCGGCTATCGTCGGCTCTTCCAACTTCACTCTTGCCGGGTTCACTGGCAACACGGAGCTCAACGTGCGAGTAACCGGCGACGCCGAGATGGCGGAGCTTGCTCGTTGGTTTGAGGAACTGTGGGACGACTCTGTGGACATCAGCGAATCGCTCATCGTCGAACTGGAACGCTCATGGGCATTGGCGCGGACGCCTCCATACCACGTGTACCTAAAGGCGCTGTATGAGTTGTATGGCAGCGGATTGAGCGACGACCCCGAGTTGTCTCTTTCTACAGGCCCCGTCCCACTCGCCAACTTCCAGGTGGACGCTGTGCGTTGGGGACTATCGACCATAGACCGATACGGTGGCTGCTACATAGGCGACGTGGTGGGTCTGGGTAAGACGTTCATCGGCGCTGAGCTGCTGCGCCAGCTCAGGCAGAGCTACAACCGCGAGGGAGATCCGCTCATAATCTGTCCGGCAAGGCTGATCCCAATGTGGGAACACGTAAACGAAGATTATCAGTTGGGAGCCGCTGTGATCTCCCAGAACGTGGTTGCCCCACCTGCGAACACTAGGTTCGACGAAGAGTTGGGACGCTACGTCGATGCCCAGCTAAACGGACGAGGCCGGGTTCTCGCCGAAGAGTATCCGAATCGCGGTCCCGTACTGGTGGACGAAGCCCACAACTTCCGCAATATCAACCGACGCTCCGAGGGGCTACGACACTATTTGGAGAGTGGCGACCATAAGGTGATACTTCTCAGCGCCACGCCGCAGAACCTCGGGCCGCGGGACATCTATCGACAGCTCCGCTTCTTCCTGGACGAGACCGAGCATGGACTGAACATAGAACCGCTTGGACTGGAGGACTACTTCCGATCAGCAGAGCGCTGGTACCAGTATCGTATTGAGTACGATAACTACAGGGACGCCGTCAGACAGTGGCGGAGAGACGGAGAACAAGACCTCCGCCCTCCGACCCCGACAAGGCCGACAACTCCTCTAGCCACCATGGAGCAGGTGCTCACACCTGTATTCATACGCCGCCGACGTAAGGACCTCCAGGAACTCTATGGCGATTCAGCCACCGTCAACGGGCAGCCTGTTCGGTTCCCCACTCCTACCTTAGACAATCTGGAATACAGGCTTGACCGCGTGTATGCCAAGGCAGGCCCGTTTGAGGAGTTAAAGAGCCTACTCGAGGAGTATAAGGCATCACGTTATCGCGCCACTGACTACCTCAAGGAACAGGCTAAGACCAAGGCTGAATATCGAGATCTTCTCCGTGCCAAGGGTCGTATCGCCGGTCTGATGCGTGCACTACTGCTCAAGCGACTGGAGTCGAGTATCGAGGCCTTCCGCTCGACTCTAAATGCCCTCATAAACAGCAACCGCAACTTCACGGAGGCGCTGGTGGCGGGGTTCGTTCCTGTTGGGAGTACCGCTAGCCGAATACTCGCAGGTTCCGAGTTCGACGCTGGTGAATTGCTGGAAGTGCTGGCTCAAGAGGAGGTCGAGCGACAATCGCAGAGAGCCAAGGGGACTCACAATACCGACGACTTTAGAACTGCCTCGTGGATTGATGATTTGGACGCTGACCATGACATGCTCGGCGAAATCCATGGGCGTATCAGTGAGATCGGCCCGGACAATGACGATAAGCTCCACACACTAAGGAGATTCTTGGAGCAGCCGGCGGTAAGCAGTGGAAAGGTGCTGGTTTTCTCCGAGTCAGAGACCACTATCGACTACCTGTATGGTGAATTGAATCCGAACGGGGAAGATCAGACCATAGCGAAGCTGACCGGCAGCAACAGCGATAGCGCCGTGAGGATAATTCAACGATTCTCCCCAAGGTCAAACTTCGCCTCCAATGGCCACGGCAGCACCGAAGAGATACGGGTCCTGCTGGCAACCGACGTGGTGTCTGAGGGTCAGAACCTCCAGGACTGCGCCCGCGTCCTCAACTACGACCTGCACTGGAATCCAGTGCGGCTGATACAGCGGTTCGGCCGCGTGGACCGCATCGGCACCGAGCACTCCGAGATCTACCTGCACAACATGTGGCCGGACCTCGCCGTGGACACAGGCATAAGCCTGACTGATCGTCTGGGCAATCGCATCCAGATGTTTCACGACATTATCGGGCTCGACAGCGAGCTTCTATCCGAGAACGAGCGGCTGAACAACACTGCTATGTTCCGCATCTATGAAAGCAGGGAGATGCCCGATGAGGACGACATGCTTGACGAGGTTGCGGCCAGTCAACGTGCCCAGGCTGTTCTTCAGAGAATTCAATCGAATGATCCAAGCCTGTGGGATACCATAGTTGGCCTGCCGGATGGCATCCGTTCCGCGCTCAGCGTTCAGACCCCAGGCGTGGACGGGGAGAACTACCGCTATGCTCAGTCCCCCCTAATGGCCCCCGGCGCACAACTGCCGATGTCGGCTTCTGGGGAAACCTCTGATCTCTCGCCATTTGATGATCCTCACCCAGGCGAAACACTTGTGCTCTTGGAAGCGAGAGGAGTCAACGGATGTTACGCGGTGGGCAGTGACCTGCAACCGCGTTCGATCACACCAGCACAGTTCATCTCCGCTGCTGAGTGCATGCCTGAGACTCCTCTGGCCGAGCTGCCATCAGATACCAACGAGCGGGTGACTGCCGCGTTCGACGCTTTCCAACAACAAGTTGCACGAAGATTGGGGGCCGCTCGCCGTCGAAGCGACACCAGGAACAGGCGCTACCTATCCAGACACCTTAGCATGGCATTGGATCAGGTAATGGAAGAAGGATCAGACCCGCAGCCGATCATCACGCTCCGGAGTATTTTCCTGGGTGACCTGCCATCCAGTGTTGGGGGTCATCTCGCCGATATAAGAAGCCTGCAGTTGACAGGCTCATCACTGCTGACCCGTCTTCAGGCTTTGCGCGAACGATACCGACTCACAGTACCAGAGTCCACCGATCATAGTGTGCCAACACCGTCTGTTATCCGAATTGTATGCTCGGACGGCCTAATTGGGTAATGACCTGAGACAGTCAGCCGATCACCCCTCCGATTCCAACCGCCGCAGCCGCTCCCGTGCCTCACTCGCGCTGAGGATGTACTCGCCCGCCCCCGTGTCGTAGAACATCGGCCTGCCATCGTTCCAGCACAAACTGATCCCAAGCGCTTCTGAGTAACCCTTCAACACCCCGTCCGGTTCGGTCGTCACCTCGATGGGCTGGTAGATACCATCTACGAGGCGCTCGCCGACCAGTGGCTGTCCGTGGTATTCGCCGCCTGTCGGGTCGAACCGCCAGTACTCTGTGATGCCGATCTTGGCATATATGCGGCGCTTGCGACCAGTGTCCACATCGCCCGTGCTCTCAGATGCGATCTCCAATGCCCAGTCAGGTGGCTTGCCAACCTCCCAGGGCAGGTACAGCCTGCGCGCGCGAATTGCTTCGGCATCCACTCCGAGCGCCACATATACGTCAGGAGCCACCCTGACATTGAGATTGGTGGGGTCGTAACAGATGAAGTTTCCATTGTCGATGAAAACGTCACGTCGACGATAGAAGTCCCCAAACAGCGCCTGCAGGAGGTCCAACACTTCCCAGATCTGCCTTGACTGTTCCATGTGGTCGGGAGGTCGTTCTCCGAGGTCTGGATCGAATTCGAGCTTGGAGTAGTCGATGTCGCCCTGCCGCTTGTAAGGCAGCATGGTCACGCCGACTGGACTGGTAGTCATTGCTGGCCTCCCGGAACAAAGCCGAGGCTCTGAAGCTGACGGTTCGTATTATAGCTGATTCTTGCCACTGACGTGGCAACAGGACTAATTTCGTAGATTGCAATCGTAGTATTGCGGACTTATCCATGTCTCCCATGTCTTGAGAGCCGCATTGATGCTACTTCTCTAGTGTATAGTACAATTCCAGAACTTCTACGGAGGAGGTCGGGCCTATGACTCTACGAGGAAAGGCGGCTGTCGTTGGGATCGGCGAGGTCCCAACGCGCAGGCTGCTGGAGGGTCGCACCCTCTACGGCCTGTGCGCAGAGGCCGCCAAGATGGCTATCAACGACGCCGGTCTGCGCAAGCAGGATATCGACGGCCTCGTGACTGACGGCGGAGCCGCGCTCGCCACGATGGCCGAGTACATCGACATCAAGCCCAACTTCGCCACCGGTGTATCCATGCAGGGAGCCAGCGGCGCGTCGGCCACTACGGTCGCCGCAAGCGCGATCAACGCCGGCCTCTGCGAGACTGTGCTGGTCGTCATGGGCAATTCCCGATCTTCCGGACCCGCCGGAGGTGGAGCATCCGTCAGGTCCGAGTGGGAGGAGCCGTACGGCATGGCCCCCGGCGCGGGCACCGGCTACGCGCTGATCTACAACCGCCACATGTACGAGTACGGCACAACCCAGGAGCAGATGGCGAAGGTCGCTGCCGATCAGCGATTCAACGCCGTTGAGAACCCCAACGCCGTGTTCAATGGGCAGACAGCGACCGTGCAGGACGTCCTCAACTCCAGGTACGTCAACTACCCACTGCGACTGCTTGAGTGCGTCATGCCGTGTGACGGCGCCGCTGCGCTGGTGATTACGACCCCCGAGCGCGCGAAGGCTCTGCCCAACCGTCCCGCGTACCTGCTGGGTGCCGGAATGGAGCAGTCCAACGCCAATATCTGGCAGACGGACAGGATCACCACCACGCCAGTCGCCACGAGCGCGAAGCGGGCGTTCAACATGGCGGGGTACGCTCCGGCGGACATGCAGTTCGCCGAATTCTACGATTGATACACCATCCTCGTGGCCGTGAGCCTCGAAGATGCCGGATTCGTTCCAAAGGGCGAGATTGGCCCGTTCTACGAATCCACCGATACGACCTACATGGGCACTTTCCCGGTCAACACCGACGGTGGCCAGCTCTCGGGCGGCCAGCCCGGACTCGCCGGCGGATTCAGACACGTCATTGAAGGCGCCCGCCAAATCATGGGCAAAGCCGGGGTCAGGCAGGTGCCCCTGAACGACTTATGTATGGTGAACGGTTGAGGGGGCACGGCGAGCGAAATGTGCTCGCTGGTCCTCGGGTCCGAGGACACACTCTAGCCAAACCTCAAGTCGATTAGCCCAATAGAATAGGTCCCCACTCTGTCGATAGACTCTCAGAAGTCCCCTCTCCCTTGACGGGAGAGGGTTAGAGCCTGCCCCGGACTTGATCTGGGGGTGAGGGTGAAAGGCTGGCCTTGGCCAGATTCCAGGGATGCGAACCAGGCTGAATCAGGGAAAAGAAAAATGACCACACAGTACACCAAGCCCATGCCGGTCCCCATGAACCCGGACCTTTCCAAGCCGTTCTGGGAGGCGACCAGGCGCCACCAGCTCGTCATGCCACGATGCCGGACGTGCGCCAACATCTTCTTCTATCCGAGGGAGCAGTGTCCGGTCTGCATGTCCGACGACCTCGGCTGGACGCGCGTCAGCGGCAGGGGACGGCTGTACTCGTTCACCGTCGTACACCAGTCGGCGCATCCCGCGTTCCAGCCTGAGACGCCGCACATCTACGCGATCATCCAGCTCAACGAGGGGCCGCGAATGCCCTCCAACCTCATCGACTGCGAAATTGAGGACGCCGAGATCGACATGCCGGTCGAGGCCGTATTCGACGATGTCTCTGACGAGTACACACTGGTGAAGTTCAGACCGGCCAGCGACGTCTGATGAACTGACATCGCGATAGTCAACTGTCACTCCTGGGGCGGACGAAACAGTCCGCCCCTTCTCTTTCAGATCTCTGAGTGGTCCCCCTCTCCCTCAGGGCCTACTGGGGTAGGTAAACCAACAATTCGTTCGTCCCCGGATCAAGTCCTGGGCAGGCTCTGAGCTTGTCGAAGGATACCCTCAGCCACTGTGTTTCGGCCTTCGCCGCAATGACGACATTTCCAATCGAGACCAATTTTGGGTGCAGGGCGTGCCCTGCGGAACAAAACCCATATCTCGTTCGTCTGTACATGTGAGACGGCCAAAAACGACCAGTTGGCCGCAGTCTGGTACAGGAGGACAATGAGATGACGAGGACTACCAACACAGCAATACCCAAGCTCGTACTGCTGACCCTGGCACTCTTGCTGATGGCCGTCGTGATCGGATGCGGTTCATCGTCCGAGGACGAGCCCGCCCCCGCTCAGGCCCCAGTAGCTCCAGCAGCGGCGGCCCCAGCAGCGCCTGCACCCGCACCGCAGGCAGTCGCCCCACAATCTCCAGCGTCACCGGCCCAGCCCAGGCCTGCGGCCGTTGCTCCAGCAGTGGCCCCAGCAGCGCCGATGGTGGCTCCAGCTCCCGCGCCGGCGCCTACCTCAGCCCCTGCAGCCGCGATGATGGACTCGTCCAAACAGCAGGCGGTTCCAGCTCAGCCTGAAGCTGCCATGCCTGCCTCCGCCCCCACAGTCGCGCCAGCTGCCCCGGCTCCGGCCGCAGCCCAGGCCGCGCCTGCCACTGCTCCTCAGGCCGGAGGAGGGCCCCCGATGCATCCGGGCGTGCCGCCGCAGGACCGGCGATGGAGCCGTCACCAGTATCAGCAGACACCCAGCGCGACCACTTTCGAGGACTACCAGCGTTCGAGGTTCGTCTGGACCGAGGACGACGCCGTGTCCACGTTCAGCCTCGACACCGACCGCACCTCGTACCACCTCGCGCTGAACTGGGCACGCTCCGGCTACGAGATCGACCCCGACTCCGTCAGGGCAGAGGAGTGGATCAACTCCTTCGACTACGGCTACGACATGCCTGCCCATCGCGACAGCTTCGCAATGTCCACCGACGTCATGAAGCACCCGCTCCAGGAGCGCACGTACCTTGTCAGGCTCGGATTCCAGGCCCCTGAGCTGCATGACGACAAGCCACTCAACGTGACCTTGGTACTCGATGCTTCCGGCTCGATGGGCGACGGCAACCGCGTCGACATCGCCCGCGAGGCCGCCGAGAGCATCCGCAGGAGCCTTGGCAGGGACGACCGCATCGCAGTCGTTCACTTCACGACTGATGTTATCCACGACTACACCGTGAGGCACCAGCGCCCAGATCACAAGGACGTCCGACGTTCGATCAGCCGGCTCTCTCCGCACGGCAGCACCAACGTGCAGGCCGGACTCGACCTCGGCGTGAAGATGGCCCATCGCATTCGGCGCGAGCGTCCCGATGCGTACAACTACATCATCCTGATGTCCGACGGCGTCGCCAACGTGGACGCCACCGACCCGTTCGCCATACTTGAGTCGGCCACCGACCGCGACAGTGGCAATCCACTCCGCCTCATCACGATAGGCGTCGGCATCAGCAACTACAACGACTACCTGCTCGAACAGCTCGCCCAGCACGGCAACGGCTGGTACAGGTACCTGAGCACGACCGCACAGGCGAGCGCCACCTTCAGTCGCGAGAACTGGCTCGCGCTCTCAGTCCCGTTCGCCGATCAGACCCGCGCCCAGGTGACATGGGACCCTGCGATGGTCGCCTCGTGGCGCATGATCGGATACGAAAACCGCGTGACCTCAGACGAGTCGTTCACGGAGAACCGTAAGGAGTTCGCCGAGATTCCCGTTGGCACTGCGACGACCGTCTTCTACGAAGTCGAGCTGACACACGAGGGCGAGTGGGCCGCCGAATCGAAGCAGATTCAGATCGGCGACGTCGCTCTTCGCTGGGTCACGCCGGACGACGGTCTGTCCAACAGGCAGCAGGGCGCGGTTCTGGCAGATGTCTCATCTGGCGCAGACCCGCTGATGCAGTTCGGAGCAGTAGTTGCCCTGGCCGCGGACCGTTACAGTAGTCTTCCATACATCGACGGCAGGGAATCCGACTATGTAGGGCACGAACTGTCGGTGCTGAAGGAAGACCTCCGCCTGCTACAGCACGAGCTCGGCAATCTGGACTCATACAGGGACTTCAAGTTCCTGCTCGGACACATCACCGACTCCCTGCCGGAGTCGATGATCTCAACCAGGCCCAGCGGATACAGCCAATAATTAGGAGCGGAAACGTGACAGCCCCTCTGGTATTCACCATACGACTGGCAATTATCGCGTCGTTAGTCGGAATCAGCTTTATCTTGACTCCTGGACTTACCTATGCGTGCAAGTGTGCCCAGCCAGGTACGCCTTCTCAAGAACTGGAGAGTTCGACCGCAGTGTTTGCGGGCAGAGTAGTCTCAGTAAACACATTCACAAGGGCAGACGGCACGTCGATAGGACTGGACCCGGTAACGGTAGAGTTCGAAGTCAGCACGGTCTGGAAGGGCCCCGACTACGAAACCTATTACCTCACGACCCCCAGAGGCGGAGAGAGTTGCGGACTGGGCTTCAACGAGGGTGACGAGTTTCTCGTTTACTCCTCGGATGGTGAGACAGCTAACCGGTGCAGTCGTACACGCTTGATATCTGAGGCCGCTGCCGACTTGGAGGAGTTGGGCGATGGGCGATCTCCCACGCCCGGGACCGCTGCTCCCACACCGGTTATACCCGATGACCTCATGTCCACCACGCCTACTACCGAGACTTCCTCGGGCGGAGGATGTGAGGTGGGATCGTCGGTAGCCGACCTGTCGATTGTCGGCCTGATGGCTGGAATCGTGTGGTTTGGAGTCCGAAAGAGACGCGCAGACGGGGACGAGTGACGACAGTGTCGGCAAACAGATAGCAGGAAAGATGAGGGGTCGTCCTGCGGGACCGCCCCTCTAGTGCCGGTGACCGAATTCAGCGCCCACGTGCCATCGGACTGGATCGTTGCAGTCGGTGCACGAGATGAACACTTCGAGCCGGTGCCCGACGATCTCCCCGGCCACCTCCTGGCTGACTGCCCGCAGCAGCCGCTCGATGGTAGCGTGCTTGAACTCCCCGATCGTGCCGCACTTCACGCACACAGTGTGATGATGATGGTCGACGCGAGCGAGGCTGTACCTCGGCGCGCCGTCCGGCATCGCCAGCTTGCAAATCACTCCCGACCGCTGCAGCAGCTTGATGGTGCGATACACGGTAGCCCTTCCGACGGTGGGTAGCTCGTTGCAGAGCTCCTCAGCGGTAAAGCCCTCCTTCTTCCGGTCGAGCGCGGCGATCACGTTGCGCCTCGGCTCCGTGATTCTGTAGCCGCCATCCTCAAGAACGGCAAGCAGGTCTGGTCGAACAATGGGACGCTCATTAGTTGCGGTTGTCATGATGTGCGACTGGTCCTATCTCCCGCTGGCTTATAGGCAATGGGCGCTGAAGAGTATGTCTATACCGATAATTGATACTAGAGTATCAGTAAAGCGGCACCCAGTCAATGCCAAATCGCCTTAACCCTCCAGCCCGCTGACCCTCTCCACCCACAGCTCCGTAAGCCCTTCCACATCCACGTCCATAGCGACCGTTGCGTTCGCCGGGTTGCCCGTCTGCTCCTCGAAGTCGGCGACCGTCTGACCTTTGGTCATCTCGCCAAGGTGCTCCACCCTGACGTATCCCTCGCGCATCGTGTACAGCGATGGAGCGATGGCGTAGCCCATCGCAGGGACGTCGTTGAACTGCGCGCCCTCAGGGTTGTTCAGCCGACCCCTCCGGTTGTACGCCTGCTGAATGAACGCGACCGCTCCCTGAAGGAGCCGCGTTCCGCCAGTATCCGCGCTCCACGTGCGGGCCAACTGCTCAGGGCTGAACTCGACCTTGCGGCACACGTCCAGGCCCACCTGCACGATCTTTGCCCCCGATCTGTACACCACGTCCGCCGCCTGCGGGTCTCCCCAGATGTTGGCGGTCGCGACCGGCGTCACGTTGCCCGGCACAGTGACCGCCCCGCCCATCACGATCACCTCATCGATCGCGTCGACGATGGACGGCTCCACGTTGATCGCCAGCGCGATGTTGGTCAGCCTTCCGATCGCGAGCAGCGTTATCTCGCCAGGCGACGCCAGCAGCCTGTCAATCATCTCGATTACCGCGTTGCGTTCCTGCGCCGGAGTCGTCGGATCCGGCGCGTCCGAGTCGCCCAAACCGTCGCTGCCGTGGATGTACTGCGCGAACGCAGGCTCACCCATACCGAACGGCTTGGCCGATCCCTGGTACACAGGGATGTCCTCGCGTCCAGCCGACTCCAGGATGCGCAGAGCGTTGATCGTGCACTGCTCGACGGAGACGTTTCCGAAAACCGTCGTAAGTGCCTCCACCTGCAGCTCTGGGCTCCCCAACGCGAACAGAATAGCCGCCGTATCGTCAATCCCAGGGTCTGTATCTATGATTACTCGTTTCATGGTTAGCTCCTAATTGCGCGATGCTGCTTCCAACCGTCATTCCGGCGCAGGCCGGAACCCACCCGCCGCGGCGGGCCGCTCGGCAATCCAGAGGATGCCGCTGATCCCCAGTAGCTTGCAACAAATGCCTTTTCACCCTCACCCCAGCCCTCTCTGAGGGAGCTTACAAGGGTATGTAGACTGACAATTCGTTCGTCCTGAGCTTGTCGAAGGACACCCCCAGCCCTTGGATTCCCGCTTTCGCGGGAATGACGGTTTGCGAATACATACCCCTGTCAGCCCTGAGGGAGAGAGGGTCATATGCATGTCTCCAAAGTGCGAATCCAGGTGCGGTGATGGGAGGTTCTCGCTCCTCACTCCTCTCCACTCACTCCTATTCTTCCACAGCTTATCAACTCACCACCAAGCTGATAAACTCAGACCGCGTCCGAGGCTACGCACGGACTCAGTCCCAGATCCCACGGAAAACACAGGAGGCCAACCCCATGAACGGATACGACATAAAGCAGAAGGTCCAGTCAGGCGGCATCGTTTACGGCACGATGATAAGCATGAGCCGGAACCCGCGCTGGACCACACCGATGTCCGCCTTCGGGCTGGACTACGTGATAATAGACAGTGAGCACTCCCCACGCGGACGCTCAGAGATGGCAGACTTCATTGCAGCGTTCTCGTTCAGCGGAGTGGCCCCGATAGTGCGAATCCCGATCCCCGATTCCCACTACGTCACGATGGCCCTCGACGCCGGCGCGCACGGCATACTGGCCCCGTACTGCGAGACAGTCGAGGAGGTCAAGGAGGTCGTCGCCGCGGCCAAGTGGCGGCCCCTCAAGGGAGCGATGGTCCGCAACGTCATCGAGACTGGCGAGTTCCCGTCGCAGGCCACAAAGGAGTACCTCGAAGCTCGCAACCGCAACAGCGTCTGCATCATCGGCATCGAGAGCGTCGCCGCCATAGAGAACCTCGACAACATCCTGGAGGTAGGCGGCATAGACGCCGTGTTCGTTGGTCCCAACGACCTGAGCATCACGCTCGGCATCCCTGACGAGTACGACCACCCCGACTACGAGGCCGCTTTGCGTGAGGTCATCCGCATCTGCCAGAAGCACAACGTCCCCAATCTGTTCCACCACCAGACGGTAGAGCTGACCACCAAGTGGCTCCAGGAGGGCGTGCGCTTCGTGCTGTACAGCTCCGACGCCCGCACCATGCACAACGGCTTCCGCGAGGAGTTCGGCCAGATCAAGGCCGTAGGCGCCGAGCTAGAGGGCGTATCCGCCGAAGACGTAGGAGAGTCCAAAGAGGTGATCTAAGCCTGTCAGTGAGAAGAGACGAATCGGCATACTGAACTTGCCCGTCACTCGCGCGATAGGATTTACATGCCCCCTCTCCCTCAGAGCCTGCCCCGGACTTGATCCGGGGGCTTACAGGGGTAGGTAAACGTGTGCAGACAGGCGTGAATACCAACCAACGGCCCCCTCTCCCTCAGGGAGAGGGTTGGGGTGAGGGTGAAAAGATAAGCTCGCAAGCTTATGAGGCTCCAACCACGGCCATCTGGATTCTGACAAGTCTGAAGACGAACTTAGTACCGGTGCCCCTCATGCCGCCAGGACATGTACTCTTCAGCGGTGATGCCAGTAGGCTTCCACTTTGACCGTGCCTCCATGAAACGGTCCACGGCTTTTCTCCGCTGTTCCCTCTCATAGTCTTCGATGGGGACGAGCATTGCCACCTTCTTCCCGTTACGAGCGATCACTACAGACTCGCCACGTTCGACGTCACGAAGTAATTCCGCAAATCGGGCCTTTGCTGCTGTCACCTGGACTTCTCGCACCAGTCACTCCAGTTGGTTACTAAGGCTGGTTAATTATAGTCTAACTCGCGCTCAAACCTCCCGTGTTATCATTTCACCATTGGAACCGCGTGGACTCCTCCACCGGAGGTATCGCATGACTACTCGACACGTACCCAAGACGGGTCGGCATGAACCGCTTACGCGACTGCCAGATCCGCCCAAGCCGCTGGACGCCATGCAGCAACTGCCCCATGTATCTAATGCCTACGTGATTCTCAACGACTACTTTCGTAACCATACAGCCGTGTTTGTTGGCGGTGACGGATATCTTTGCTTTGACGCCGACGATATCAGACGCGCCCCCAGGCCAGACTGTCTGGTAGCGTTTGGAGTCGCCGTTCTCCCGCCGATGATCACCGACTCAAACGGTTACATGATAAGCGAGGTGGGAAAGCCTCCCGACTTCGTGCTGGAGGTAGCTTCTGAGAGTACGGGCCAGCGAGACTACACGGTGAAACGGGAGATATACGCCTCCTACGGAGTAAGAGAACAGTGGCGTTTCGACCACACTGGAGGACGATACCACGATGCCCCGCTGGCCGGTGATCGGTTGGTGAATGGAGAGTACGTCCCAATCCCTATCGTGACTGAGCCGGACGGCGTGCTTCGAGGGTTCAGCGAGGTGCTCGGACTGGAGTTGCACTGGAACCGTGGCACGCTCCGCTTCTGGGATCCCTGTTCGGAAGAGTACCTGCCTGATCTCACTGAGGCGAAGGCACAGCGTGATGCTGAGGCTGAAGCCCGCAAGGTCGCCGAGGAACGGGTGAGGCAGTTGGAGTCCGAACTCCGCCGCCTACAACCTGGCAGGTAGCGCTCATCTGTCAAATGAAAGTGACGGGACTTCAGCGGGCGCAAATTTTGCCCGAAAATACTTGACGGACGCCCCAAATTGATTGAGGTGATAGCGATGGACACTCTTACAGAACTTAGTGAAGGTTGCCCGTACTGTGGACGTGCTCTGCACAATCAAAGTTGCCACCTCTGTGGGCGCGATTTGGACGCCAATCACTGCTTCTCTTGCCCGATATGCGGTCGTGGAGCGTGCGACTACGATTCCCAAACGTGCCAGGAAGAAGACTGCGACATCATTTCTTGCTCAACCTGTATTGACTATCACCTGAATGTCGGGCACCGAGCAGCCTGAAACTTGGAGGGAGCATCAAATGAGTGGTGAATCAGCTGCTCAAAAGAAAGCGTTGTCGGGTCTGCGTCTTATCCAGGAAGCCATCCTTGAACTGCTCTCACAGAACCCTCAGGGATTGCGGAATGCAGACATCGCAAGACTACTCGACCTCCGTTCTGACTTCCGTGGGGGACAGAAAGACTATCTGACATATTCGGTTCTTGGGGAACTTCTCGCTGCCAACCGTGTTAGTCGAGATGATGAAACCAAGCTGTTCACCGTGGAGTAATGGGCTCGAATTGTCTCGATGTGACTATCGTCCACCAACTGAGATACGGCTGCCTGTCAGAAACCCCCGCCCCTCGTTGGCAGCCCCCAAACCTGTCATAATGTCCTGCGACGGCTCAGATAGGTCGGCAGCCATTACTTGACCGCTGCCAGTCAGTAGAAGAGAGGAAAAGGTACATTGGCCTGGAATTTCACCAACGTTAACGGACCGTACGGCGGCACGTCTGAAGGACCTGCCTGGGACGGCAGCGGCCTGCTGTTCACCGTGATCCCGTACAGCTACATCATGCGCTATGATCCCGAAGCGCGCGCTTCGACCATCTACAAGGAAGGCACCAACCACGCCAACGGACTCATGCTCGACCCCAACGGCACGCTCTTCGCCTGCGAGGGCGGAGGACGCCGCGTCGTCCGATACGAAGACGACGGTAGCGCGACCGTGCTTGCCGACGGCTTCGAGGGCCAGAAGCTCAACATCCCCAACGACCTCGCGATAGACCACCTGGGCAGAGTGTGGTTCACCGACCCCTTCTACGAAGGCGCGGGCGGAGCGTGGTCGAACGACCGCTCCAACAAAGAACTCGACCACGATTCCGTGTATCGCCTGGACCCGCCGGACGACGGCTCCTGGTCCATCAACCGCGTGACCTTCGACACTACACGCCCCAACGGACTGCTCTTCTCGCTCGCGTACCACACTCTGTACGTGGCCCAGAGCGGACGCCTGCCGGAGGAGAAGCGCGAGCTGCGCGCCTATCCGGTCAACGACGACGGCAGCCTCGGCGACGGCGAGGTCATTCACGACTTCGGTGAGAACCGTGGCATCGACGGCATGTGCCTCGACATCGAGGGCAACATCATCGCCACCGCCGGCAACCGCGCCGGTGGGCCGGGTCCGATGATCTACGTCTTCTCACCATCCGGTGAGGTGATCGAGACGCACCTGCTCAACGTCGACCAGCCGACCAACTGCACATTCGGCGGAGAGGACCTGTCAACCCTGTACGTCACCACCGGCCAGGGGCACCTGCTCCGTGCCTTCACTGAGAGGCAGGGCAGGCTGCACTACCCGTAACGACTTAACCAGGCGCGGGCGTCCCGCCTGCACGACAGACTTCGTCTTTCTGCGACGCATCCTCGACAGTGCGGGCGGTGACACACGCTCTCGCAAAGACCATTCACGAGGACAGGCCAGATATGCCGGACGTGGAAACCATCATAATCGGCGGTGGCATCGCGGGAGCGTCCACCGCCCTCTATCTCGCTGGACTTGGCGGCGAAGTCGCGCTCCTGGAACGCGGTGAGATCGCTTCCGAGGCGTCCGGCGCCAACGCCGGCCAGATCGGAGCGACCGGCTGGGGCGACGTCCCTGACCTCGGAGCCTATCTGACTATGGGTAGCCTGCAGCTCTTCAAGGAGCTACAGCTCGACCAGGGGTACGACATCGAGTTCAGGCAGTCCGGCTCGCTGACGGCCATCCACACGCCGGAGCAGTACGATTACATGCGCGATCGGGTGGCGGCGCAGCGAAGTCACGGTCACCAGGTTGAGCTGATAACACCGCGCGAGGCTCGCTCGCTCGATCCCGAGATCAACCCCGAGATGCTCGGGTACATGCACACTCCTCTCCGAGCCCAGGCCGATCCTGTCAAGGCAACGAGGGCTTTTGCTCAGGCGGCGACTGCCGCTGGAGCGCGCATCCTCACGAATCACGCCGTGACTGGCGTGGTGCCGACGTCTGACGGCGGATACGCGGTCGATACGGATCGCGGCGAATTCAGGTGCCAGTCGCTCGTGATCGCCGCCGGAGCATGGTGCGGGCCGTTGGGCGAGATGCTCGGCCTGCGCATCCCGATCGTCCCCGTGCGCGGACAGATGTGGGCCACGGAGAGTCTTCCGCCCAGCGTATTCCAGACGATGTCCTCTGCCGAGTCGGCCTACGCCTTCAGCATCGACGATGGCTCGGACGAAAGTACACCGCCCGAACTCACTCACCCGAAAGGAGCACGCGTCACGCGCCACCTGTACGGCCGTCAGCGACGCAACGGCGAGATCATCTTCGGAGGCGACCGGGAGCTGGTGGGCTACGACAAGACGGTCGAACCCACCGGAATCGAGGTCAACAAGGGCCACGCCTCGGAGGTGCTCCCGATGCTGACCTCGCTGCCCATCGCGCGGACGTGGGCAGGCCTCATGCCGTTCCCGCTTGACGGTGATCCGCTGATCGGCACCATTCCCCAGCGCGACAATCTGTACATCGTAAGCGGCCTCGCAAGCTCCGGCTTCGGCAGAGGCCCGATGTCCGGCAAGCTCCTCGCCGAGTACATCCACACCGGCCACAGGCACCCTGTACTCGCCGAGTCCGACCCCGCACGGTGCATCACCGAGATTGGTATAATATAACTGTAGGAGTTATATTTGGCAGTGTATGACGTTTTCCTTTATGTGAGGACTAATGGCCGGTGTCCTGCTAGGGAGTACATTGATGGTCTCATTCGATCTGGCAGAAGAAGCGACGCGGCGCGCATAGAGAATCAGATACTGCAGCTTCGGCAAGTAGGCTCTCAGCAGTTGGTGCGAACCAGAAGAGCAGAGAAGATGAACGATGTTTGGCAGCTCAGGTCAGGTCGTCATAGGCTCTTCTACTTCTGGGACAACATTCTGAACAGGTACGTCCTGTTGAACGGCTTTCTCAAGCAGTCTCGCCAGACTCCCAGGAACGAACTGCGTATGGCTGAACGGTTGAGGACAACCTATTTTCAGGCTCTGATGGCAAATGGAGGTTGAACACATGTCGGTCGATGCGATGACCATGATTCGTGAGCACATTCAAGACCCTGAGATGAGAGCCGAGTTTGGCGCGGAGGGTGTTCGACTCAGATTCGCATTTGCATTGTTGAACGCCCGAGAGAGCGCTGGTATGACGCAGTCAGAACTGGCGGATCTATGCGGCGTCAGTCAGGCGTACATCTCCAAGTTGGAAAGCGGCGAGGCAAACCCGACAATCGGCAAGATAGGGGCGATATTCGCGGCTATGTGGATGCAGCCCACCGTAGGGTTCGAGCCGCTGATGCGGGAGCGCCGGAAGGATGTCGCGTCGGACGTTCCCGATGACGTCAGCCTACAGGCCGAGCCTTCTCTGCCTGTCCCAGCGCCTGGAGACGATTGACGCGACGATGTCCATCGACCATCTGAAAGTCCCGGTTGAACGGCTGGCGCCGTATTGCGACCCGAGCACTCTCGGCTTCAAGACGACGGCTGAGATCGGGCCCCTCGATGGGACGATAGGGCAGGAGCGTGCGATCAGCGCGCTCGAGATGGGGCTGGAGATCGACGCCCCCGGATTCAACGTGTTCGTATCCGGTATGCCGGGAACAGGTCGCAGCTCGGCTCTCCGCGCCTACCTGGACAGGATTGCCCCCACCAGGCCGAATCCTCCTGACTGGGGGTACATTCACAACTTCCAGGAGCCCACGCAGCCGGTGCCCATCAGCCTGCCGTGCGGCATGATGCGTGAGCTGCGCGCTGACATGGACCAGCTTGTCGAGACGTGCCGCGCCAGGCTCCCCAACGCCTTCGAGAGCGACGACTACACCCGCCGCGTCGAGGAGGTGATGGTCGAGATTCAGCAGAGACGCCAGGCCGTCAACGAGGACCTTGAGTTCCAGGCCCGCGCTCGAGGCTTCACCGTCTCGACGACGCAGGTCGGGATAACGCCAGTGCCGCTGCATCCTGATGGTCGTCCACTGACGCAGGACGAGTTCGGGCAGCTCTCGGACGCCGAGCGGGACCGGCTTCGCGTGGCGGCAGACGAGGTGCAGCGCATCATCACACAGGCGATGTCCGAGTTCAGGCGAATCGACAAGGATGCCAATGACCGTAGGCTCGAGGTGGACGCAGACCTCGTCCGCTTCACGCTCACACCGGTCATCGACGAGTTGCAGGAGAAGTACACAGACCACTTGCACATAGTCACCTACCTCGACGACGTTGAGGACGATATGGTCCACAACGCCCAGGTATTCAAGCCAGTCACGAATGACCGTCCCGCTGCAGATGACAGTAGTGCCCAGGGAAAAGAGAACTTCTTCGCGCGCTACAGGGTGAACGACCTCATCGACAACACACTCTGCAACGGCGCCCCGGTGGAGTTCGAGCAGAACCCCAGCTACTACAACCTGTTCGGGCGCATAGACTATCGCGCCGTCGCCGGGATGATGACGACCGATCACACGATGATCAGACCCGGCGCGATACACCGCGCCAACGGCGGCTACCTGGTCATCCAGGCCAGAGACCTCCTCAAGAGCGGCCTCGCGTGGGACACACTCAAGCGCGTGCTGTGGAGCGAGGAGATCAGGGTCGAGAACATCGGTGAGCAGGACACCCCCCTGCCGACCACCTCGATGCGCCCGCAGCCCATCCCGGTCAACGCGAAAGTCGTGCTTGTGGGCACACCCGGTATCCTGAGTGTCCTGCGCGGTTCGGACGAGGACTTCAGGCGCTACTTTAAGGTTACCGCCGAGTTCGACAGGACTATGGAGAGGACGCCTGAGAACCTGGCCAGCTACGCTTCCTTCGTCGCCTCAGAGGTCGCGCAGAACGACATGCGTCCGTTCGACAGCTCCGCCGTAGCGGCGGTGCTCGACCACTCCAGCCGTCTGGTCGGCAACCAGACCAAGCTCACCACACGGTTCATGAGCGTGGCTGATGTGCTGACAGAGTCCGACTACTGGGCAGGCAAGTCCGGCTGCGACACCGTTGAACTGGTACACGTGCAGAAGGCGCTGCAGCAGCGCGAGTACCGCGCCAGCCTTGCCGACGAGAGAATACGCGAATCGATCGAGAACGACACCATACGCATCGATACCAGGGGAGAGACCGTTGGCCAGCTCAACGGCCTCGCCGTGTATTACCAGGGCGAGCACAACTTCGGCAGGCCCAGCCGCGTATCCGCTCGGGTCTCTGTGGGCAACGGCAGGGTCATCAACATCGACCGTGAGACTCGCATGAGCGGGCGCATCCATAACAAGGGCTTCCTGATCCTCAACGGCTACCTGCAGGGCAAGTACGGCCGCAACAGGCGACTGTCGATGTCGGCCTCGATTGCGTTCGAGCAGTCCTACTCGCAGATCGAAGGCGACAGCGCGTCGTCGACGGAGCTGTACGCGCTGCTCTCCGCGCTGTCTGGCCTGCCCATCAGACAGGGGATAGCCGTCACAGGCTCGGTCGACCAGTCAGGCGAGGTGCAGGCGATAGGGGGCGCAACTCCCAAGATAGAGGGCTTCTTCAAGATCTGCAAAGCCAGGGGTCTAACCGGATCCCAGGGCGTGATGATCCCCAAGGACAACGTCCGCAATCTCGTGCTGCGCCGCGACGTTATCGACGCCGTCGAGGCAGGTGAGTTCAACATCTATGCAGTCTCGACGATAGACGAAGGCATCGAGGTGTTGACCGGTGTCGAGGCAGGTGAGTTGAACGACGATGGCGAGTACCCGGAGGGTACGGTCAACGCCCTGGTCGAACAGCGCCTCAGGGAGATGGCCCGGCGCGACAGGCCCCGCGAACGTGAGTCGTCAGACTCGGACTCAGGTGACCGCGCCAACGAGCACGACCACTGACCTGTCCCACCTACCGCTGCGAGTCCAGGTACGCCTGCAGGATGACCGCGGCGGCAGAGGAGTCGATACGGCCCCTGTTTCGGTTGGATCGGCGACCCTGACCCCGGTCCGAGTCGGTCAGCAGTCGCTGTGCCTGTACCGTCGACAGCCGTTCGTCCACCGTCTCTACGGGGATGTCGGTGGCTGACCGCAGCTCCCTGACGAACTGGCGCACCTTGCCTGCCTGTGCGCGGCTCTCGCCTGCGAGCGTCAGCGGCAGACCAACAACTATCTGCGCTGCGTCATTGTCCTCAGCGGTCTGGATGATGTCTTGTACGTCAGTCGGGCCGCGCTCGACATGGCCGAGCGGCGAAGCGAGTAGCCCGGTCGGATCAGAGATGGCCAGGCCGACCCTCCGGTCGCCGACGTCCAGCGCGAGGACTCTCAAAGCTTTCGGAGACCTTTGAATAACTCCCTCTCCCTCAGGGCTCACAGGGGTAGGTAAAGATGTGCAGACAGGTGCGGATTCCAATCAACGGCCCCCTCTCCCTCAGGGAGAGGGTTGGGGTGAGGGTGAAAACCTCATCATTACTAGCTGGTGGATACAGTCCACTCACCTCTGGGTTCCGGCCTTCGCCGGAAAGACGAAGTCTCGCAAGTGCCTATCCTAGTCAGCGGCCTGTCATTCACGACCCGGCCGCCTCACGCACCAGGTCCGGGACCTGCGCAAGTGCATCGTCGAGCTTCGAGGCATCGCGGCCCCCGGCCTGGGCGACGTCCGGTCTGCCGCCACCGCCGCCGCCGACGACCCTGGCCGCGCCACGTGCGATGTCGGAGGCGTTCAGCCCTCGGCCATCGATCAGGTCTCGCGTGACCATCGACACCAGCATAGGCCTGTCGTTGACGACCGCGCCGAGCACGACCACGCCGCTGCCGAGCTTGTCGCGCAGGTAGTCGCCGACCTCTCGGAGCGAATCTGCGCTGGCCGCTGCCGCTCGCGCCGACAGCACGGTGACGCCATCGACGTCCTGGGCCTGGGTGAGCAGTCCCTCTGCCGCCTGTAGGGACAGTCGCCGCTCCATCGCCTCCTGCTCGCGCTGGAGGCTGTCGATCTCGGCCATGAGCGACTGTACTCGCTCCTCGACCTCAGCAGGTGACGTCTGAAGCGTCTGCGCGACGCGCTCTTCGCGCTTGAACCGGTCCCACACCATGCGCTCTGCGGCACGACCGCTGATGGCCTCGATGCGCCTCATGCCTGCGCCGATGCTCGACTCGCCGAGCACGTACACGGCCCCGACCTCGCCTGTGCGGTCGACGTGAGTGCCGCCGCACACCTCGAAGCTGAACGTGTCGCCGTTGGCGATCTCGACGAGACGCACCCGCTCGTCGTAGCGGTCGCCGAAGAAGGCGAGCGCACCGCGCCTGATCGCCTCCTGGTAGGTGTCCTCGTCCCTGAGGATGCGCGCGTTCTGCCTGATCTTCTCGTTGACCAGAAGCTGCACCTGCCACATCTCATCGTCGGTGACGGGCTGGACGTGTGTGAAGTCGAAGCGTAGCCGGTCTGGTGCAACCAGCGATCCCGCCTGCCGCACGTGCAGTCCGAGCACCTGCCTGAGTGCCGCGTGCAGCAGATGTGTCGCGGTGTGATTGCGGGCCGTGTCCTCGCGCCGGATGGGGTCGACGTATGCGTCGACGGTCTCACCGAGGCTCACCGAGCCGGCAGCGACCTTACCGAATTGGACGATCAGCCCTGGCATCACCTCCTGTGTGTCGGTGACGGCTATGCGCCCGTTGTCACCCGATATGTCGCCGGCGTCGCCGATCTGGCCTCCGCCCTCAGCATAGAACGGCGTCTGCAGCAGTACGATCTCAACGTCCTGACCCTCTGAGACCTCGTTCGCGACCTGATCGTCTGCGATGAGTCCCACGACTACGGTGGAAGTCCTCAGCGACTCGTAGCCCAGGAAGGCGGTGCCGCCGACCCCGAGGCTCTCGTACACGCGGATCTTCGCACGGTCCTCGCCGAACTGCGCTCCGGCCCGCGACTGCTCGCGCTGTGCGGCCATCTCGCGCTCGAAGCCCTCCATGTCGATCTCGACATCGTTCTCAGCCGCGATCTCCTGCGTCATCTCGACCGGGAAGCCGTGCGTGTCCCACAGCCTGAAGACCACGTCGCCCGCCAGGACGTCGGCTCCTTCAAGCGTATCCAGCGCCTCAGAGAGTATTGAGTAGCCGTTTTCGAATGCCTGCTGGAAGCGGTCCTCCTCGAGCTTGAGCACCGTCTGGATGAAGTCGCGGTTGTTGACGAGCTCCGGGTAGGTCTCACCCATCTTCTCTATAGTCACGTCGGCGATCTCGCCCAGGAAGTTGCCCTCGATGCCGATGCGTCGGGCGTACCGGATGGCGCGGCGTATGACCCGTCGCAGCACGTATCCGCGACCTTCGTTGGCCGGCACCACGCCGTCGGCGATCAGGAAAGTCACGCTCCGTCCGTGCTCTGCGACGACCCGGATGCCGTACGTGGACTTCTGGTTCTCACCGTAGCTCTTGCCGCTGATGCGCTCGACCTCGGCAACGATGGGCAGGAACAGGTCAGTCTCGTAGCACGTATCGACGTCCTGAAGGATCCTGATAAGGCGCTCGAAGCCCATGCCGGTATCCACACTCGGCGCGGGGAGGTCCGTCCTGGAGCCGTCGAGGTGGTGGTAGAACTGCATGAACACCAGGTTCCACAACTCGACGTATCGGTCGCAGACGTCGCCGTTATCCATCACGTTCTTGCAGTTGGGAATGCAGTCGTCCTCGAGGCAGCCACGGCCCTCTCCGTAGTCGTAGTGGAGCTCCGAGCACGGACCGCATGGCCCCTCGTCACCCGCAGGTCCCCACCAGTTCTCGTCGTCGCCGTAGCTGTACACGCGATCGCGCGGTATGCCCTTGTTGACCCACAGCTCCCGCGTCTCGTCGTCTGTGTCGTGTATCGCCGCGGCGAACTTCTCCATAGGTAGGCCGTAGCCCTCGGTCGTAAGCTCGATGGCGAAGTCGACGGCCTCTTTCTTGAAGTAGTCGCCGATGCTGAAGTTGCCCAGCATCTCGAACAGGGTGTTGTGCGTGGCATCGCCCACCTCTTCGATGTCGGGAGTTCGGAAGCACTTCTGCGACGTAGTGAGCCTGCGGTTGGGCGGCTCGGCCTCACCGGTGAAGTACGACTTGAACTGCACCATGCCGGCAGAGGTGAACAGCAGGGTGGGGTCGCCGACTGGAATCAGCGACGAGCTTGCCATCCGGCTGTGCTCTTTCGACTCGAAGTAGCCCAGGAAAGTCTCTCGTATCTTCTCGCTTGTCCAAACGTCAGTGGTCATTGTCCTTCTCTTCTCATCCAGGTTGGTCTATTGCGAGGGATCCCTCCGTTCGGAAGCTGTGTCAACTTGGTGGATGGCCTAAATACGGAGTCTAATGTCCCCTCTCCCTCAGAGCCTGCCCCGTACTTGATCCGGGGGCTCGCAGGGGTAGGTAAAGGTGTGCAGACAGCGCGAATACCAATCAACGGCCCCCTCTCCCTCAGGGAGAGGGTTGGGGTGAGGGTGAAAACACTGCCTACCAAACTGACACAGTCTCCTCCGTTCGGACGCAACTCACGTGTAACACAGGTAACCGACGAAGGGAAATTGAAACAGGGAAGTGGGATGCCACTAGAGAACGCTCGCATCCCCGGAGATCACGCCGCCACAAGGCGGGAAGAACCCGCCTGCACACACCTCTCAACCTCGAAATGTCTCCGAATCAACGCAAGCACCCGTGACAGCGTTCAGTACGCGCGAATTTTAGGCGAGCGCTTCAGGGGGTGTCAATCAGACTGCTTGCATGGCTCCTCTCAGGCAAGCACCCGGAACGATCTCCCCATCGGCTCGAAATCTTCGACTTCCTGAGCGCTGAGCTGCTTGGTGACCTTTTCGAGTAGGCGCACCGTGTCAGGGTCAAACAGGCGTAGACCACAACGTAGGCATACTTCTGCTGGGACGGTTACTGCCGCGAAATTGACTCCGCCCTTTACGTGCTCCTCGACGCGCTTATCGACAAGCTTTCCACCACATGTGGGACATTTATGGAGTAGGGGCATGGCTACCTCCTTCTTGCGCGCGAGTCGTCCCAACGCTCAGGGTCGGGACGGTACGTGGTAACTAGCACCGCAACACCGGTGATGCCCTCGTAAGCCCAGACGCTGTGCACCGGGTCCCCGTTGGGAAGTTTACCGTAGATTAGGCAGCTGGGGTGTGGCCAGTCATCGGGATAGTCCTCAATAATCTCACCGGTACTGACTGAGTGGACTATCTCGTCGAACGACAGACTGTCAGCCATAGCTTCTATCCGAGCGTGGTTTGTAATCCGTACACGCTCACGACGAATTGAATCAGCTATGTCTTCAATGTTCACTCAGAGCAGTCCCAGTCTAACGAGCAACGTCTGGCTGCTCCTGCTCCTTTGACGATTGTGGCTCATGGACATGTTCACTTGAGTCAAGATTATATCAATGGACGTACAGTCTGGTTCCGACCAGGGCTATTGGCGATCCGTGCTACCATCCTTGATTAATGTGTAGGGTCAGCTTACAGAGAGCGTGGGGAAGTCGGATGAAGAACTATCACTTAGCATGCACCCTCCAAGGCCCCTCCGAAGAAACTGAGGACAAGTACCTCGCCGAGATACCCGCGCTACCTGGCTGCCGAGCGTGGGGCGATACCGAGACTGAGGCACTGGACTACCTCCGAAGCGTGGCAGCCGCATTCCTCGATTCGTACGAGGAAAATGGTGACGACCTTCCGCCGGTCCTCCGAGATCTGGGCATAGACAGACGAGACTTCTTCGGTCAGTGACCGCCACAAACGCAAAAGGAGCCGGGACTGCTCCCGGCTCCCCGCAACCTGAGAACCACGTCCGTACCCGTCGGCGCCTACGCCTCCGAAGCCCCTACGACCGCGAATTCCGCAGGACTGGCGTCTCGCGCCTCCGGCAGCGTTTTCTTCAGATGGCCGAGGAAGGCGGACAGGATACCGTTGTCCGCTCCACCCCAGTCAGCGTAGGAGGCGGTCATCGCGCTGACGTTGGAGTAGCCTCCCGGCGCATCTGTGACATCGGTGTCTTCGTCGGTCCCCTCGACTGCGTAGCTGAAGCCCGTCTGCTGACCGCCGCCCCTGGGAGTGCTGGCGTCCTGAACATCGAGAGCGAAGTCGTCACCCGCCTGGAACCCTGCTGCCAGGGACTCCTGTCCCAGGTTGATGTAAGCGTCACTCGCCCCGAACCCGTAGACCCTGTTGCCGCGGAGCGCGGCGTACGCGGCCATCACCATGAGCAGCGCGACCGCAGGGATCACTAGCAGCCTGTACGAGAAATAGCGTCCGATTGTCTGTGCTACGAGTCCGCTGTCCGTCGTCCGCCCGGCCATTTCACTCCCTCTTTCCGCTGCTCTTGAATAACTGTAAGTTAATTGAATGAACCCTTACTTATAAGTATAAGCCACGCCATAAGGGTCCACAAGAGCAATTCCAAGTAGAGTTTATGAGGCCAGGCGACGCAGCGCGGACTGGGCTGCGAAGTAGCCGCACATTCCGTGTACTCCGCCTCCTGGCGGCGTCGACGATGAGCAGATGAACAGGTCGGTGGACGGAATGGAGTAGGGATCGAGCAGGCTGACCGGACGCGAGAAGAGCTGCCCGAGGTCCTGGACTCCTCCGCCGATGTCGCCGCCGACCAGATTCGGGTTGTACTCCTCCAACGCCGCCGGAGACCGGACGCTTCTCTCCAGGATGCGATCGCGGAAGCCCGGAGCGAAACGTTCCACCTGCGCCTCGATCCTCGCGGTCATGTCGAACTCGGATCCGTTGGGAACGTGGCAGTAGGCCCAAGCCGTGTGCTTGCCCTCCGGTGCCCTGGATGAGTCGAACAGACTCTGCTGGGCGAGCAGCACGAATGGACGATCCGGGTGACGGCCGTTCCACACCTCGCGCTCGGAGTGGGCGACCTCGTCCATCGTGCCGCCCAGGTGCACCGTACCGGCCCAAGCGCACTCCCGGGCAGTCCAGGGGATCTGTCCGTCCAGAGCCCAGTCGACCTTGAACGCCGCAGGTCCGTAGCGGTAGGCCTCGAGCTTGCGCCGGTAGCGGTCGGGCAGGCGGTCTCCGGCGATCTCGACGACCTGCCTCGGCGTGACGTTGAGCAGGGTGACAGTCGCGTCTGGCACGTCCTCCAGGTTCTCCACCGTTACCCCAGTCTCGATCCGACCGCCGAGAGAGGTGAGGTATGACGCAAGCGCGTCCGCTATATGCTGCGCCCCGCCGCTGGGCATCGGCCAGCCGACCGCGTGTCCGCTTGCGCCCAGGATAAGGCCGACCGCTGCGCTGGAGGCCCGCTCTAGAGGCAGCACCGAGTGCGCGGCGATACCCGCGAATAACGCTTGCGCCCGCTCACCCTCGAAGTGCGACTGCGCCACCGACACCGCCGACCGCAGGCCGAGCAGCCCGAAGTGAGCGGTCACCAGCGGGTGACGCGGGAATCGCAGTGGGCCGATGACGTCGTGACTCAGCTTGTCCCAGTTCGTAACGAGAGGGCCGAACAGCTTGCGGTACGACTCCGCGTCGGATCCTAGCCCCTCGGCCGTCTCGTCGACCGAGCGCTCCATCATCACTGCCGTCCCGTCGTCGAGCGGGTGGGCCACCGGCGCGGGAGGCTGAACCCACTCCAGCCCGTGCTCGGAAAGCGGCAGCGTAGACCAGAACGGCGAACCCACTGCCAGCGGATGTATCGCCGAACACACGTCGTGATGAAACCCGGGCAGCGTCAGCTCGTCTGAGCGTGCGCCGCCACCGACCGTGTCCCGGCCCTCCATGACCAGCACTGAGCGCCCCGTCTGCGCTATGGCTATGGCGGCCGACAGGCCGTTGGGACCCGCGCCGACCACGAGGGCGTCATAGCTGCCGGTCAGGGTGTCAGACTCCGACCGTACCACGCGATGATGACCGCGGGAAGGAGCCTACAGGACCTCCTTGCCGAAGAAGTACCGCTCGATGCCCCACCTGCGGCTGCCGAGGATGCCGATGATCCCCGCGCAGAGGAACCACAGGATTGTGACCTCTCCGCCGTGCGCTACGAACGCGTTGCCTCCGTCAGGAGGGTTGGGGTACAGGTGCGGCCACGGCCACACCGGACTGAGCGCGGCGTGTACTCCGAAGTACGCGACGATCATCGTCACGACCAGCGCGCCGGCGCCCAGCCGGGTCAGAATGCCGAGCCCGATGAGGAACGCCGCGATGAGCTCGACCCAGCCCGCGATGTCCACCAGCGTGCCGAGCCCGTTCGGGTTCGCCCCTGCGGGAAAGTCCCACAGCAGGAACGCCTTCTGCGCGCCGTGCATTCCAACCAGCGCTGCGAAGGCGACCCTGAATATCAGGTAGAACTCGTCTGTGTACGGCTGAAAGAAACGTCCGAATGTTCCCTGTTGTACGTTTTCTGCTGCCATTGTCCTCGCCTTTCCTCCTTTGCCATTACTTCGGGGGGCTTACAAAGTTGTGGCGTATCACGCATAAAACAGCAGTATGTTAATCAGTTACTTTATACAATTCAAGGCATCTACGATTTCAGCTGCGCAGGTCGGCAGTCCAGGTTATGTCTATGGCGTCCTTGACGCTCTCGTGGGCCGGACATCCCTGCGGATGTACGCGGAGCGCCCTGTCGGCGGCCTCGCGCTTGTCGTCCGGCACCGGGAACTCGTAGTGAACGTTGATGCTGGTGATCCTGATCGTGTGCTCAGTGCCCTCTATTCGACCCTCGACTGTGGCTACGTAGTCCTCGGGGGCGATCTCGATTCCACGCGCCTCAAGGGCGCGTCCCAGGGTGCCGTACATTCAACCGCCGACGGCTGAGACGATGTGGTCCAGCGTGGACGCGATGGGCGGAGCGTCTTCGGGCACGCCGTAGTGGCTCTTGAGCGCGCCCTGGACGCCGTAGACCACGGGCGCGGGGACGTCGCCGGTGTAGGCGTGCCGGAGCCCGCGGTTCATCTCGATCCGGTTGCGGGATATGTAAAGGAAGTCGTCTGCCATGAGTGTTTCCTCGTTCTATGAATTGTGCAGCCCATTATACGCGCTTGCGTCAACAGAATCGCGTGAGTCTTCCCTCATCGGCATACGAGAGAAGTGCATAGACAGGCATGAACATCAATCAACAGACCCCCTCTCCCTCAGAGCCTGCCCCGGACTTGATCCGGGGGAGAGGGTTGGGGTGAGGGTGAAAACCTGGAATACCTACCCCTTTGAGCTCTGAGTGAGAGAGGACGATTGGCTGCAAATATTGACAAATAGAACACTAGTTCTGTAACATCCACTGCCACGATACCGGGGGGACTGGTAATCGAGGAGTCGATATGAGAGTAGCCTGTGTTCTCGTTACTCACCTGAGGGCGAAGGCGGAGATGAGGCGGCGGCCCCACCTGAAGGGGAAGCCTGCGCTGATCGTCGATCGCAACCCGTCCATCGGAATACCCATTGTGGTCGACCGCTTCCCCGAGGCCTCCGGGGTGATGATCGGAATGACCCCTGAGCAGGCGGTGTCGCGCCACGCCAACGCCATCGTACTCGATTCTGACGAGCCGTACTACCGCCGGGTCTTCAAACAGGTGCTCACCTCGCTGCAGGGGATAAGCGACCGCGTCGAGGGCGCTGAGACCGGCACGGCGTACGTGCGGGTGGACGGCCTTGAGGGCCTGTACCGCGGCGAGGCGGGAGTCGTCTCTACGCTGCTGAACGCGGTGCCGGAGTACCTGCACCCGCGTGTCGGGGTGGCGGACGCGAAGTTCCCGGCGTTCGTGGCGGCGCGCACGAGCAGGGCATTCGGCGCGTCCAGGGTGCCGGACGACGTGAGGGCCTTCCTCGCGCCGCATCCGGTCGAGCTGCTCCCGGTGTCCGCCAACGTGAAGATCGGACTGCGCCGCTTCGGACTGCACACGATGGGCAACGCCGCGTCCATGAGGGAGAGCGTGCTTGCCGACCAGTTCGGAAGCGACGGCAGACGGGCTTGGGCGCTGTCCAATGGGATAGACGACAGGCCGGTAGTGCCCATCGCGTACGAGGAGTCGATAGTCGAGCACACGCAGCTGCCGTACCACTCGTCTTCGATGCAGGTGCTGTTCGTCGCGGTGGACGCGCTCCTCAGACGGGCCTACGCGAGGCCGGAGATGAGGGGCAGGTACGTCGGCGCGGCGTCCATCGAGTGCGCGGCGTCGCGGTCTCAGCCGTGGGAGAAGGTCGTCCGGTTCAAGCAGCCGGCCAGCACGTGGGAGGCGGCGTCCGTGGTGGTCAGGAGCCAGGTCGAGGCCGACCCGCCGCAGATCACCGTGGAGGACGTGACACTCACGCTGTCGGACTTCACCGGAGAGTCCGGTATGCAGATGGGCCTGCTGAAGGACGTGCACGAGGGCAGGCGGCATATCGAGGAGATCGAGAGGCAGCTGCGTGCGAAGATGAACGGCGAGCACGCGCTGTACAGGGTCGCGCAGGTCGCTCCGTGGCATCCCGCGCCCGAGATGCGCGCGCTGCAGGTGCCCATCGATCCGGCGGGCGCGGACGCCATCAAGCCGCTCCACTCTCCAAGACCCGTGGACGTGCAGGAGGGGATGGAGCATGAGCCGGTGTCGGTGTGCCTCGAGCGGCAGTGGCAGCCGGTGACGGACATATCAGATGCGTGGACGTTCGACCTGTGGTGGCTCCCCGAGCCGGTGGCGCGCTCCTACTACCGGGTCGACCCCGGCGACGGCAGGCAGCTCACGCTGTTCAGGGACCGGATCGAAGGTCTCTGGTATCGCCAGAGCGCGTGAGATCCCGACAGTGCCATGGCCTCCGGCTACGTAGAGCTTCACGCCAAGAGCTTCTACTCCTTCGGACTGGGAGCGTCCCACACACACGAGCTGCTGGCGCGCGCTAAGGAGTACGGCTATCCCGCGCTCGCGCTGACCGACACCAATCTGTGTGGCGCGCTGGAGTTCGCGCGTCTCGCCAACAGTCTCGGCGTGCATCCGATCACTGGCGGAGAGCTAACCCTGACCGATGGCTCGCGCCTCACGCTATTGGCCAGGAGCCGGGCCGGATACTCGAACATCTCCCAGCTCTTCACACTCGCCAACGCCGTCGACCGCCGGGAGTCGAAGATAGACCCCTCGCGCCTGCCTGAGCACTCCGAGGGCATCGTCGCGCTGGCAGGCGGACGCGACGGTCATCTCTCCAACCTGGCCGTGAGCGGTCGCACCGGCGAGGCCCGCGCGCTCCTGGGGAGCTACATGGAGTGGTACGGTGCGGACTCGGTGTACGTCGAACTCAACCGCAATTTTCTGTATGGGGATACCGAGCGTAACCGTGAGTTGGTCAAGCTGGCGCGCGAGGCCGGAGCGCCGGTCGTGGCCGCCAACGACGTCCACTACCACTGTCCGGAACGTTCGCGGCTGCAGGATGCGCTGGTCGCGGCGAGACTAAACACGACCATCGACCAGGCCCTCCCGCATCTCCGACCGAACCACCACCTGTACCTGAAGTCGTATGACGAGATGCAGGCGCTGTTCGAGGAGCTTCCAGAGGCGGTCTCCAACACCGTGCGCATCGCGGAGCGGTGCAAGTTCGACCTGGGCACCGACCTCGGCTACACGCTCCCTGACCCGGACGTGCCGGACGGCTACACGCCGCTGACCTACCTGAGAAGGCTCTGCGACGAGGCGGCGGTGCGACGTTACGGCTCGATGTCCGGCGAGGTCGAGCAGCGGCTGAACGACGAGTTCAGGCTGATCGATACCCACGGGCTGGCGGGCTTCCTGCTGCTGTACCGCGAGATCGCGCTCATCGCGCAGCGGATCATGGAGGAGCGCGGGCTGATGAGGCCGGAGACGCCGGTGGAGGAGAGGCCGCCGGGGAGGGGCCGGGGGTCGTCTGTCGCGCTGCTGGTGGGGTACCTGATCGGCATCAGCCACATCGACCCTATCAAGTGGGACCTCACCCTCGAACGCTTTATCTCCGAGGACATGTCCACGCTGCCGGACATCGACCTCGACTTCCCCCGCGGTCTCAGGGACGAGCTGATCGAGCGCGTCCACCAGCACTTCGGGCCTGAGTACGCTGTGCTGACCGGGGCGATCTCCACGTACAGGCTCAAGGGCGTCGTGCAGGACCTCGGCAAGGCGCTGGGCATTCCGCAGGAGGAGACCAGGCAGCTTTCCAGGCAGATCGAGTCGCATAACGCTGTAAGCCTGCGGGAGGAGATGATGGAGCTTCCGTCTTTCCGGGAGCGCGTTGACGCCTCAGGGTGGCGGGAGCTGCTCGAACTGGCTCCCCAGTTAGCTGGAGCCCCGAAGCTGCTGGCCCAGCACGTCGGCGGCATGATTCTCAGCAGTTCGCCGATACCGGAAATGGTCCCGATCAGGGCAGGGGCGACTGACGGCCGGTACATCATGGACTGGAACAAGGACAGCGTGGCAGACGCGGGATTCGCCAAGATCGACATCCTGTCGCTACCCGTGCTCGACCAGATAGAGGAGGCGCTGGACCTCGTCGAGGAGCGTGAGGGAAAGCGACCCGATCTCAGCAGGATAGACCCGGAAGAGAACGGCGTTTACGACATGATAAACGAGGGCAAGTCCAAGGGCGTCTTCCTGCTGCAGTCGCCTGCGCAGCTCAAGATGGCGCAGCGGCTGAAGTCGCGTAACCTGCTCGACCTCGCGTACCAGGTTGCGCTGATACGTCCGGGCGTGGGAGTGCAGGGGAGCGCGGTGTCGCAGTTCGTCGACAGGTACAGGCATGATGCCGAGTGGGAGTACGACCACCCGCTTGAGGAGCGCGCGCTGGCGCGGGGCTACGGGATCATCGTGTGGCAGGAGCAGGTGGTGCAGCTCATCAAAGACGTCTCTGGAATGACCGCAGCCGAGGCCGACGAGGTGCGCCGCGCCTTCTCGAGGTCCAACAGCGAGCACCTTATCGAGATGTACCAGCAGAGGTTCCTGGAAGGTGCGATGGAGAGGGGCGTCTCAGAGGATACCGCGCTGAAGATATTCGGCAAGATCAACGGGCACTATATGTTCCCGGAGTCGCACTCGCACGCGTTCGCGATAACCGCGTACCAGGCCGCGTGGCTCAAGCGCCACTATCCCCTGGAGTTCTTCGTCGCGCTGATGAACAACCAACCGATGGGGTTCTATCCGCTGGAGACGCTCAAGCAGGACGCCCGACGCTTCGGCGTGCCGTTCCTGAATCCGTGCGTGAACAGGAGCGGACTGTCATGCACGCCTGAGAACGGGTCAGCGCGCTTGGGCCTCAGGTTCATCAAGGACGTCGGCTCAGGGTCAGCTGCGCTCATCATCGAGGAGAGGGCCTGGCACGGCCCATACGCGAGCGCTGGAGACCTCGTTAGACGGACTGGGCTGAAGCCGCAGGCGGTGCTGTCGCTGGTGATGGCCGGTGCCTTCGACGGCATTACGCCGAACCGCAGGGAGGCGCTGTGGGAGGCGGGGTTGTACAACCGTCCCGCCCGAAACGGCCAGATGGCGCTGTCTCTCTCCATGGAGGACGGCGTGCCGGAGCTGGAGGACTTCTCGGACCGCGACAAGATGGCCGGTGAGTATCGTGTCATGGGCATCTACCCCAGCGGCCATCTCATGGAGTTCGTGAGGCCGTACCTCAGCGACGACGTTCTCACGGCAGACGCAGTGGACGCGTTCGACGACGGCGACCAGGTCCGTGTCGCCGGATGGCCGGTGGCGAGGCAGCACCCGAAGGGATGGGACGGTACTGTATTCGTGACGATAGAGGACGAGACCGGGGACGTTCAGGTCATCCTGTGGCAGCGCGTGTTCGAGCGGTGCCGCAGGGAGCTCGGAAGCCAGGTGATAGAGGTCAGCGGCGTCATCTCGAAGTGGGACGACACCACGAACGTCATCGCGTCAGACGTACGACCGGTCCAGTCCGGCGTCCACATGCCACGCTCCCACGACTGGCACTGAGCAACGGCGAACGCCTCACATCGGCCTGATGCGGTAAGTCCAGACCTGGAATTGAACGTCGGGCTCGCCCTTGGGCAGACCCAGGAACTCCCGGGTGACGTTTACGATCTCCCACGTGCCGTCGGACTCGAGCTGGTGCTGCTT
Source organism: Dehalococcoidia bacterium (assembly GCA_965116415.1). Classification (GTDB taxonomy): domain Bacteria; phylum Chloroflexota; class Dehalococcoidia; order Lucifugimonadales; family UBA1123; genus VXRN01. The sequence continues at coordinate 1,386,037 of OZ220693.1, read as the reverse complement.
CTCCATGAAGCCGTTCTGTCTGTAGACGTCGGGGCGAAGGGTGAAGGCCACCAGGCCTCCCGGCCTGACGATGCGCGCAAGCTCGTCGAGTGAGCTCGCGGGTGCGTGTCCCAGTGTCAGTACGCCGACGCAGATGACAGCGTCGTAGCTGCCGGTCTCCAGGTTCAGGGGTTCACCCATGACCATCTGGTACAGGTCCCCGTACACCCCCTTGCGGCCTGCTTCGTCCAGCATGCCCTGGGACATGTCCATCGCATCGACGTTCGTATACCCCAGCCGGTTCAACTCGACGCCGACCATTCCGGTGCCCGCCCCGGCGTCCAGCACTCTCGACCCCGTGGGAACGAACTGGTGGAACGTTTCTGCCGCCATCCTGGGCATGACGTAACCGAAGTCGGACTCCAGGTCTTCATCGTACTCTTTTGCCCACTGGTCGTACCGCTCCTCGAGCTGCTGATTGTTCTCAGAAGCGTATACCCACTGGACTCTGTTCTCGCTGTTCATGATGATGTCCCTCGTTCTGGTACTAGCCCCTTAATTCTACCCTGACCACCCTCGGCTGTACCGACGATCTCGGGAGCGAAGCTCAAATCTCTCCACACACCTGACCTTGAGACGACAGGTGACACAGGATAGGATGCTCGCTGGAGGGTCAGCTTGATCGCCCTGTTAAAGTCCCTGAAGCCGTACGTGATCGTGTTCACCGCAAGCGGGTGCACGCTCATCATCGAGATCGTCGCCGGACGTATCCTGGCGCCGACGATCGGCGTATCGCTCTATACGTGGACGAGCATCATCGGCATTGTGCTCGCCGGGATCAGCGTCGGCAACTACATCGGCGGCAGGCTAGCCGACAGGTACCCGTCGCCATCCACGGTGGGCCTCATACTGCTGGCGGGCGGAGTCGCCAGCCTCGCGATACTGCCAGTGGACCACTTCGTGTCTGACAGGTTCCTGGTCTTTCCGATCATACCGCGCATCGTGATGCTGACCATTGTGCTGTTCATAGTCCCAGCGATCATTCTGGGCATGGTGACCCCTGTGGTGATCAAGCTGAGACTCGCCGACCTCGCAGAGACAGGCAACGTTGTGGGCAAGATGTACGCCGTGTCCACTGCCGGTAGCATCCTGGGCACGTTTCTCACCGGGTTCGTGCTGGTGCAGCTGTTTGGCACCCGGCTGGTCATCCTGATCGTCTCTCTGGTGCTGATAGCGATGGCGATCGTTATCGGGGACCTGTGGCGAGTTCGAATCGCCAGTGCGGTGCTCGGTGTTGCCTGCGTGGCGATAGTCGCTGTCAGCATAGTCGGAGGGGCCCTGGAAAGCGAGTGCATCAGGGAGAGCAACTACTTCTGCATAAAGGTGAGGGCGAGAGACATCGAGGACCGCGAGGTCAGGGTGCTGTACCTGGACGCGCTGGTCCACAGCTACGTCGATACGGATGACCCGCTGTTCCTCCACTACTCGTACGAGAAGGTTTTCGGCGACCTCGCCACCGTGGTCGCTCACAACACCCCGGACGCCGACACGCTGTTCATAGGCGGCGGGGGCTACACGATGCCCAAGTTCATGGAGAAGTTGTTTCCCGAGACCAACCTTGAGGTGGTGGAGATCGACCCGGAGGTCACTCAGGTCGCCCACGAGTACCTGGCGCTGCCTCTGAACACCAGCATCATCACCTACTCAGAGGACGCCAGGACCAAGCTGCAGGAACTCCCCAGGGGCAAGTACGAGTACGTAGTCGGTGACGCCTTCAACGACGTGTCGGTGCCGTACCATCTGACGACTCTTGAATTCAACGAGATGGTGCGTGGACTGATGTCCGACAACGGCGTGTACGCCATAAACGTGGTGGACAAGTTGCACTCGGGTCGGTTCCTGCGTTCCATGGTTTACACGCTGCAGCGCGTGTTCCCTCACGTGTACGTCATGCGTGATGACCACAGGTGGGACAGTGACGACCGCTATACGTTCATCGTAGCCGCGTCCATGCTGCCCATGAGTGCGGTCCAGGTGACGAGCGCCAACCTGTACGAGGGAAGGGGAACGCCAGTCACGCAGTTCATGCCAAAGGACATGTTCGCCTCGTGGATCGCGGACGAACGCAAGGTGGTGCTGACCGACGACTTCGTGCCAGTCGACGGGATGCTCGCCCCGCTCTACCTCGAAAGCCGAACGCAGCGCGAATAGCCCTGCCTGTTAGCGCGAAGAGACGTCGCTGGCTGAGGACATCTCGATGCCTCGCTGGATGAATCAGCTACCCCGATTTTCGCGATGTCGACCACTGGCGCGCAGCATGAATGCCACCCAGGTTCGGGGAGTTTGTGCGGGAGCCAGGCCAGCCACACCGTTTTGGGGCTAACCCACGAGTGATCAGGATGCTTTTGATATATAATGGCGACCTAGTCCGAGTTGGAGACTGGAAGGGAAGTGGGGTAGGAGATGCGCCAATTCATCGTGCGCCGGGTTGCACTTGCGCTGCTCACGATGTTGGTTGTCTCGTTTCTGGTGTTCACCATTTCTCGCTTGCATGGCGACCCGCGTAACCTACTGTACGCCGCTGACGCAATTGAGTTCGACCAGAAGCAGTGGGATGCGCTTGGCAGGCAGTTGGGGCTGGACAAGCCGTTTGCACTCCAATACGCGATCTTCATTGGAAATCTTCTAAGGGGCGACCTCGGCGAGTCGATCTGGCGCTACAAGCCGGTCACGGAGGTGCTGTGGGAGCGTATTCCGGCGACGGCACAGCTTGCCCTCGGCGGCTTCCTGTTCTCGCTGCTGGCGATCCCTCTGGGCGTGGTCTCTGCGGTGAAACGGGGCTCAGTCTGGGACATCCTTGCCAGGACAATCGCGGTACTGGGCCAGTCCATGCCGGGCTTCTGGGTCGGGATAATGTTGATCTTCGTGTTCGCTGTGCACCTGGAGTGGCTTCCAACCTCCAGACGCGGCGACATCACCCACTACGTGCTGCCCACCATTACCCTGGGCATCTTTCCGCTGTCGGGCATCCTGCGCCTCGTACGGTCGTCGATGCTGGACGTCATGGACTCCGAGTTCATCAAGCTGGCGAGAGCAAAGGGCGCGGCCAATGTGAGGATAGTCTGGAAACACGCCTTTCGTAACGCGCTGATAGCTCCGCTCACGTTCAGCGGCCTGCTGATTGCCGGTCTCCTGACCGGTTCGATCATCACTGAGACGGTGTTCGCGTGGCCTGGACTTGGGTTGCTCGCAATCGGAGGCGTACAGAACTCCGACTACCCTGTGACCCAGGGCGTTGTTCTGGTGTTCACTGCGTTCTACGTCCTGGCATCTTTCGGAGTGGACCTGGCCTACGCGTTCATTGATCCTCGAATTCGGCTGTCCTAGAGGCTCACGAAATGAACGAGACGATTGCAGTGGGTACATCCGCCAGAAACGGCCTGGCTGGCAAGCTTGCCGAAGTCTTTGACTTCATGCGTAGGTGGCCGGTCATTTCGGTCGTAATTCTTGTCGCCGCCGCCTTTGCGGCGATAACTGCAACCACGCTCGCACCTCACAATCCCAGGGTGGGCGACCTGGACGCCAAGTTCACACCTCCGATCTGGTCGGATGAAGGCTCCAGCGAATATGTTCTCGGTACGGACCACCTGGGTCGGGACATACTTTCCCGGCTGATGTTCGGGGCAAGGATATCGCTGTCCATCACGGCAGTGTCGGTGTTTATCGGCGGAGCAATAGGCGTTGTAACTGGGCTGATCTCCGGCTACTACGGGGGATGGATAGATGAGGCGATTATGAGGATCGTGGACATCTTCCTCGCGTTTCCCCTAATCCTGCTGGCCCTGGCTCTCGTGGCTGTCTTTGGCGATAGCGTCGTCCTCGTAACGATACTGCTGGTGTCCTGGGTATGGACTAGCTTTGCGCGCCAGGTCAGGGGGGAGACGCTCCAGCTCAAGGAGCTGGAGTACGTCAAGCTGGCGCGAGTGGCAGGCGCGACGACATGGCGGATAGTCTTCAGGCACATATTCCCCGGTACTTTCAATACCACACTGGTCATCGGCAGCCTGCGTGTTGGATTTGTGATACTGGTCGAGGCATCGCTGAGCTTCCTGGGAGCTGGCGTGCCGGTTTCCACGCCCACGTGGGGTTCCATGACCTCAGACGGTCGGCAGTACATCGAAAATGCCTGGTGGATCTCGTTCATGCCGGGAATGGCGATCCTGCTTGTGGTAGTAGCAGCCAACTTCCTGGGTGACTGGCTTCGTGACAGGCTCGACCCCAGGTTAAGACAGATATAGACGCAGGTAACGCGCTAATCTGAAAAGGCTCCGACCTCGATTGAGGTACGGAGCCTTCTGTTTTTGTCCTGGGGAGGGGGCTGACACTCACGGTCCGCCCCCCGGTCTGTTTACTGGCTACTTGGCATGAGTAACGGTCTCCCAGCTGTTGGGGTGTCCGCCCGGTCCTCCGACTACGGTCCAGTCGCCCACGTTGGAACCGCTAACGAACCAGCGATCGACCTGCGCCACAGAGATGCCGTACTGGTTCTCGAAGCCGATCTCAGCATACTCGGTCGTGAGCTTTCGAAGCTCATCCAGGCTGAAGCCGAGTTCTGCGGTCTTGTCGACGTATTCCTTGTACTCGGGGATGTTGATGTTACCTCCGCCGAGGGCAGTCAACTGAATGTGCAGCGGGTATGGCTCCCTGCTGCCGCAGCCGACATTGAGCTCCTGCCAGTTCTTCTCCTGGTTACGCGCGATTGCGGCCGCGATCTCCACCTTGGAAACGGTGGTCCTGATGCCGACGTTTTCCAGCATGGGGGCAACCGCTTCGGAGATCTCGACGACCTCGGGCCTGGCGCCGGTGGTCACTATGAGCTCGGCGTTAAAGCCGTCAGGGAACCCTGCTTCGGCGAGCAGTTCCTTGGCGCGTGCTACGTCGCCCTGTGGCGGCATCTCACTTTCCCAGCGGTCGTGTGTGCCTTCTTCGAGCCAGAGTCCGTCGCTGTCGCGAAGGAAGCGATGGGAGAATAGTGTCTGCCCATGGCCTGCGAGTACGTTTCTCACGATCGAGTCTTTATCGATCGCAAGGGCCATAGCCCTTCTAACCTTTCTTGACCTCTCCATTGATGCGGGGTCGTCTATGTCGCCGATCCAGGGATGCGCATCGATCCACTCCTGGAATGCGGCCTGGCTCTCGGCCTTTTTACGCGTGTAGATGCTATCTATCGGCGCGTCGTCTCGGTATCGGTCAACAGGCTCGTAGTATTGACCTGTCGGGAATAGTCCGCAGTAGGCTCCGGCGAAACCCATGGCGTGACCCTTGAGGTCTGAATCCGAGGTTAAATCATCAAGGCTGGCCAGGGGGACCTCGGTGATGTCAACTTCGCCTGTCCGCACCTGGGCTATTCGGGTCGCCGCCTCTCTGACCTCGAAAATCGACAGCTGGTCGAAGTGCGCAGTCGAGCGCCAGTGGTCCTGCACGGCCTCGAGTTCGACTCTGTCCTCGGTGACGAACTCCATCATTTCGAACGGGCCGGTGCCGACGTCGAGCTCCGGTGTCTCGCCTTCCTGCTCCAGGTACTTCTTGGAGAAGGTGTTGAAAACGGTCGGAGCCGCCGCAGTGAAGTTCCTCCAGTACAGGTAGAACAGCGGCGCGGGGTCCTTCCAGGGGATGAACACAGTGTAGTTGTCCTTGGCCTCCCACTGGCCCCAGTGCAGTCGCGTGAAGGCGATGTTTACAAACTTGCTGTCCTCGCGCATCGTCTCATTGCCTGACCACGCCACGTCTTCAGCGGTGAGCTCGCCCCAGCCCTTGTGGAACTGCAGCCCCTCTCGCAGTTCAACCGTTATTCCCTCGTCGCCAACCTCCCAACCCTTGTAGAGGCGGGGTTCGTTGTTTCCGTCCGGAGTCATCACTGCAGGAGGTTCATGTACTCCAAAAGCCCAGCGGTTGCTCTCATTGGGCCACGTAAGCTGGGAAGGGTAGAACTGTGGAAGTCCAATGCGCTGCTGAGCTACACGCAGATGGCCTTCCGGGCCTTCCATCATGGTTGGCTCAGGAGCAGTGGCCGGTGCTGGCGCGGGGGCGGCGGTCGCCTGCGTAGCCGGTGCGGCGGCAGGAGCCTGTGCTGGTGCCGCAGGTTCCTCTTCAGCTTCGTCGGAAGTACATGCCAAGGCTAGAACGACAATCAACGCCATCACAATCCATACCACACGTCGTACACTTTTCCGTCCCATAGGATTCTTCCTCCTCACTATGTCGTCCCATCTATGTTGACTTAACTGTTCGTACTTCCTCCTTGATTCACTCAGAACTCCAGCGAAGCTCGCCTGCTGGGATCAGCCAAACGGTATCACTGCGCTATATGAGAGTCAATAAATTCAGAAATTATTGTTCAGAGGACAGTCTGTTTGAGGGTAAGGGGACGCCAGACGCAGCGAGTTACGGTCAGCGGCATCCTGAAAGACGTGGTGCGTCCTGACTAGTCCCTGAACTGTAAGGCAGCTATGCCCCTACCAGCGATGGCTGGACACCCTCAACAGGGTGTAGCCCACCAGTCCTGCGGCCGCTGAGGCACATATGATGCCTAGCGTGGCGCTCAGTACCAGCGTCGGATCTGCGAAGGCGAGGTTTGTGATGAATATGGCCATCGTAAATCCTATCCCTGCCAGGAATCCCGTGCCGATCACGTGAGTCCACGTCACGTATCTCGGAAGCTCAACGATTCCGAACCAGGATGCCACCCAGGGAAACAGGGTAACTCCTACCACCTTGCCGACCAGGAGTCCAACCATTACTCCAATGGTGACGTCGCTGGTAAATAGATTACCCAGGTCCACGCCTGACAGGTGCAGCCCCGCATTGGCGAAGGCGAAAATGGGAAGGATTACGTAACTGGCCCAGGGGTGTGCCAGACGCTGCAGTCTCTCCAGGGGAGATTCCGTGCCCTGTGACAGCTCCTCCAACTCACCGAGTATCAATTCAGAGCGATCAGAGGCCCCATTGGCAATCGCCTGCCTGTAGCCCCTGATCAGAGACTCCGACTTCTCTGCGAATTCTGCCCGTCCAAGTTGGGGACGCGCGGACGTGAGGAATCCGAAGATCACCCCGGCGATGGTTGCGTGCACACCTGACATGAGCATCGCCACCCAGATCAGGAACCCAATCGCCGCAGTGACTGCCGCATGGCTGAAACCTACCCGATTCACGATGATCATGACGACCACCAGCCCGGCGACCATGGCCAGGTGCGGGAACGAAATCGAATCGGTGTATGCGACTGCTATGACGATAATCGCCCCGAGATCGTCTGCTACCGCGAGACCAAGCAGGAATACCCTGAGCGCCATCGGGACGCGCCTGCCAAGCAGCGCGAGGACTCCCAGCGCGAAGGCTATGTCGGTAGCCATCGGTATTCCCCAGCCGCGCATTCCTTCCTCGCCCAAATTGAACGCGAGGTAGATGGCGGCGGGAACGATCATCCCTCCAAGGGCTGCTATTGCGGGTAGCGCGGCTCCTCTCAGTGTTGAGAAGTGACCGAATAGCGCTTCCCGCTTGATCTCCAGTCCGACGACGAAGAAGAAGATCGCCATCAGACCGTCGTTGATCCAGTGCTGGACCGACATGTCGATTCTGAACAGGGCGACGTCGATTATCAGGTAGGTCTTCAGGAAGGCGCTATAGTACTCGTACCAGGGCGAATTCGCCCATACGAGAGCGACAACCGTCGCCGCCAGAAGCACGACTCCGCCTATCGACTCTGTGTGGATGTACCTCTGGACTGGCAGACGGATCACCCTGGCTATGTAGGAGCTCTCTGCCTGGGCTCTGAGAGTGCCGACACTCCGTGGAGGTATGTGACCTCCTGCGGAGTGGTCCCCGTGCTCCACGTCAGTATCCGTTCTGTCCGGGTCTAAGCCCATCTGCCGCTTGCATTCTCCATTTGCCTGGGCCGCCAAACACCGAGTCGCGAGCTTACTTGCGGCCTTATGCTCTGTCGGAAAACTCAGGCAATTAAGTCTAAACCATTATGCCTGCCAGAGGCCCCGGGACTTACACCCAAGATTATAGAAAAATGCAGGGGCTCCGGGATACGCAGTCGAAAGGCGCAGTTACACAGGGTCTTTTCGTTTTCACTTCATCGTCCAAACTCTCGTTCGTCCTGAGCTTGTCGAAGGGCCGTCCGGACATGGTTCGACAGGCTCACCACGAACGGACTACACAGGTAAGACTCGAAAACGAAAAGCCCCTGGCAGTTACGCCACGAGCTTGAAGGCCTGATCAGAACGCTGTCCTCAGTGGGCGCCCGGATGTCTCCGGACAGCAGCACAGGGTGGATGCCAGACTGGCGAAGCTCTCACCGCCCCGCCAGGAGTCCCCCTTACGTACGGACCGAGTAGGGGTCTGCGGCGTCTCTGAGCCCGTCGCCCATGAAGTTGAGCGTGAGGACCGCGAATATGACGAACAGGCCGGGGGTCAGCAGCCACGGTGCGTTGGCCACGGCCTGAAGGTTCTGCGCCTCGAAGAGCAACACGCCCCAGCTGATTGCCGGCTGCCTGAGTCCGAGTCCCAGGAAGCTGAGCGCGGTCTCCGCGATGATTATGGCAGGTATGGCGAGTGTCGTCGTGGCGATGATGTGGCTCATGAACGATGGGAGCATGTGGCGGAATATCACGCGCAGCTGACCGGAGCCGTAAAGCTGCGCGGCCATTACGAAGTCCTCCTCACGCATGGCGAGGAATCTGCCTCTCACTTCACGGGCCAGCGTGGTCCAGCCGATCAGAGAGATGATGACGGATATCGCGAAGTACACCCTCACTACCGACCAGTCCTGGGGCACCGCCGCCCCAAGCGCCAGCCACACTGGGATCGTCGGCATGGCGCGCAGGAACTCGATCAGCCGCTGGATCAGCGAGTCTGTCCAGCCGCCCTTGTAACCTGACAGTCCTCCCATCAGTATGCCGAGGAACAGGCTGATGGCCACGCCCACCAGTCCAATCGACATCGAAATTCGCGTGCCGTACATCAGCCTTGAGTAAACGTCCCTCCCGAGCTTGTCTGTGCCCAGCGGCCGCAGCGCGTGCATACCCTCCTCGCTGTCGGCGCCCATCAGGTGTCTGTCCGTCTTGAAGAGTCCGAACAGCTTGTACTCGTGACCCCTGACGAAGAACTTGATGTGGTGCTTGGTCTCCCTGTCCTGGACGTGCTCCATGGCCAGCGTGACCGGATTTCTCTCGCCCGATATGCCATACACGAATGGACGAGGCACCCAGCCATCGAAGATGTGAATGCGCTGGGGAGGCATGAACACCCTGGATGAGGACGAGTCGAGAGGGTCATGAATCGACAGGAATCCCGGGAACGCCGCTATGACGTAAAACCCCAGCACAAGGATCAGGCTCACCATGGCAAGCCGGTGACGCCTGAATCGCCACCATACGAGCTTCCACTGTGAGGCCAGGTATGCGGCTTCCTCCGGAGAGTCGACTACCTGGGGATTAACGGATTCTGCGCGAGCCATTCCCTAAGCTCCGATCCTGATCCGCGGATCGATGAGGGCCAGCACTACGTCTGAAATCAGCGTGCCTATGAGTGTGAGCCCTGTGAGTATCAGGATGATGGAACCCGCAAGGAACATGTCCTGCGTGTAGAGCGCCCTCAGGAGCAGCGGCCCCAGCGTGGGCAGGCTCATCACCGTGGCCACGATCAGGCTGCCCGAAAACAGTTGGGGCAGCGTCCAGCCGATCGTGCTGACGATCGGGTTCACGGCGATCCTCACCGGATACCGCATTATCAGTCTCCACTCCGGCAGACCCTTGGCGCGCGCGGTCTCCACGTAGGGCTTGTTCAGCTCGTCCAGGAGGTTTGCGCGCATGATCCGGGTGAGCCTCGCCGTCCCGTCCGTACCGAGTATCAGCATGGGCACCCAGATGTGCTTGAGCATGTCGACCACTTTGCCGACGCTCCACGGAGCCTCTACGTAGTCCGGCGAAAACAGCCCGGTAATGCTCATCCCGAAGTACGCGAACACCATCCACATGATGACCAGCGCCAGCAGGAAATTGGGCGTGCCCACTCCCAGATAGGAGAAGAAAGTGAATATGTAGTCGATCCACGAGTACTGCTTCACCGCGGAAATAATCCCGATGGGAATCGCGAGAGTCCAAGTGAAGACCACGGTGAACAGGCCGAGAATTATCGTTAGCCCTAGCCGCTCGTTGATTAGCTCGTTTACGGAGATGCGCATCTCTAGGGACTTGCCGAAGTCCCAGCGCATGACCCCCCAGACCCACTTGGCGTACTGAACGTAGAGGGGCTCGCCGAGCCCGTACTGCTTTCGAAGGCTCTCCAGTTCGCCTGGGTCCGCAAACTCACCCTGGTTCTGCAGCTGGATGACGTAGTCGGACAGGAAGTCTCCGGGAGGCGCCTGGATCAGCCCGAACGCCACCACCGACATGAGAAACATCATCGGGATGAAAGTCGTCAGGCGGCGAACTATGAAGGTGAGCATATCCGATTTCCAGTTACTGGCGGTGCGCCGTCGAGTCGGTGGCGCCTAGATTCCAACGCTTGGTAGGGGCGCCCCTCCTTGAAGGACGCCCCTACGGACATGCGACTAGTTGCCGAAGTAGAACTGTTCGGGGAACCCCGTAGACGGCGTGCGGTAGATCCACGCATTGGCCGCTATGTCTGGGACGTTGCGAAGCCTGTTGCTGGTGATAATCACGCCCTGGTTCGATGGGCTTAGGCCGGTTACCCCGATGACCCAAAGCTGTTCGAGCTGTATCTTGGCTATTTCCTTGCCCAAATCTATTCGTTCGGCCAGCGGCAGCTGCGCGGTCTGAGCGCGCATATTTGTAAGCTGTGCGACCACCTCAGGAGGCTCGGTGCCTTGGGCGCCGTCCGAGTTGTACCAGATCGTGGACTGAGGGAACATGCGGTCCATCCACGAGGCGGCGGGTGAAAGCGCGGGATCGCCGATGCCGGAACCCCACACGGTAACCATGTGTTCGCCAGCCTGGAATCGCTCCTGGAGGAGTGTTCTGGTTATTTCGTTGACCTTCGTCTTGATACCCACGTCTTCCCAACCGGCTGCGATCAGCTCCATCGTATCGGTATCGCGGCCTTCACCCGGAGTCGTGTCCATAACGATGTGAAGTCGATCGCCGTTGTCCATCAGTCGGAAGCCATCGGCATCCTTATTGGGAAGTATCCCGTCCAGAAGCTGATTGGCGAGCGCAGTATCGAATTCGATCCAGTTGAAGGCGTACTCGTCGCCCGGATAGTGGAGCTCTGACGGCGCTGGAGCCGGCTGTCGTGGCGTGCCCTGACCGAGATAGCTGATCTCGTTTATCTCGTTGCGGTCGATCGCATGGGAAAGCGCGATCCTGAAGTCCTTGTTCTGGAAGTATTGGGCTTCAGGGCCATCCCACTGCATGTTGAAGTGGATTCCAATCTCAGCGCCGGTGTTGGCGGGCCAGATCGTCATGTGATAGCCGCCCGTCTCCTCGTTCTGCTTGAGCAGGGGGAACATGGACAGGTTCACGTGACGACCCTGGAAGTCGATCTCGCCTGCAATGGCCTTCAACTGGAGAATGTCGTTGTCCTGGACCAGCGTGTACTGGAGTCTGTCAACGTAGGGCAGCTGGTTGCCCTCCTGGTCGACAGCGTAGAAATACGGGTTGCGAACGGCTGTGAAGACCTGCGCGGAGCCGTACTTGTTGCCGGGAGACGGAATCCAGGGCTTCAGCAGCGGCCTGTCCGGGTTGACCCTGAGGTCGAACATAGCTAGGTAGTACGCCTGCCAGGTCTCGTGCCCGGCATCCGCGGCTTCCTGCTCGACGTTCGGGTTGTACTTCAGGTGGAACTGCTTCATGTAGTTCGACGGCGCGTAGGGCACGTTGCAGCACCCATTGAACTGGTCCATCTGGGCGATGGTCTCAGGGAATACCCAGAACGGGTCGTCGAAGCTGAACTGGACTGTGTAGTCATCTATCTTCGTGACTCTGCCCAGACCGCTCGCTGTCTTGAGCCTGTTCGGCTTGACTGGAGCAAGGTCGTCGTCAAGTATCACGTCATCGTAGTGGAAGATGAAGTCCTCGGCGGTGAAGGGGTCGCCGTTGGACCAGCGGGTGCCCTCGCGTAGGTGGAAGGTCCAGGTCTTGCCTCCGTCAGAGGCTTCCCACGACTTTGCGAGTGCCGGTACCAGGGCGCTCGCGTCCTGCGACCATCGGACCAGGCGTTCGCTCGAGATTCTTCCGTAGTTCCATACGTCTGCAGGGCCGAAATACACCCTGCGAATCGTGCCTCCATAAGATCCGATTGATGCGGCAGGGATCACCATCGGCTCGGATGGAATCCGCTCTTCTATCGGAGGCAGGTTGCCAGCCTGTACGAGCTGCGTCATCAGAGGCGCTTCGTTGAAGGTCTTCGGAGCGGGTATCTCCTTGATAACCTCGATCTCCTTGATGACCTCAACTTCCCTGACGACTTCTACTTCCTTGATGACCTCTTTCTCGACCTCTTTGACAACTTCGACCGGAACTTCCTTGACGACCTCGACCTCTTTCAAGACCTCCCTGTCGACCGGAACTTCCTTGACGACCTCAACCTCTTTGATGACCTCCCTATCGACGGGAACTTCCTTGATAACCTCAACCTCTTGGATGATGGTCTCAGGTGTTGCAGGGTCGCCTGCGGAACACGCCGCAACGGCCAGAACCAGGCCCAGCAGCAGCATCGCCGACCACAAGAGTCTCGTCATTTCATCCCTCCTAGTACCGGTCCCACTTAATTCTGGTGACTATGATCGTTCGTCCTGAGCTTGTCGAAGGGCGGTATGTCAGCCAAACCAATGTGCCAAAACCATCTGGAAACGGCACTAGTTTCACCGGGAACCGCGTGACTCCAAAACGTACAAACAGGTTGCAAGGGTCTTCGGTTGTGGTATTGTGTCGGAGATTCGGCGGGAGATTGAGTGCGTGCATATTACTCAAGGTGATTTTAGGTGTCAATTATCTGAATTATAATTCTTGATAATGCGGTGCCTCCCCACGGGACCAAGGCCCCCTCTCCCTCAGGGGTTTACAGGGGCAGGTATGCTTGAACAGACAGGGACGAACTCCAGCCGACGACCCCCTCTCCCTCAGGGAGAGGGTTGGGGTGAGGGTGAAAACCTCGGATACATACCCCTGTGAGCTCCCTCAGAGCCTGCCCCGGACTTGATCCGGGGGTGAGGGTGAAAACACTGACTACCAAACTGACACAGTCTCAGCACTGCGGTGCATATTCAGGCCTAAGGAGGGAACGAGCAGGTGCAGAGTACCCCGCTGCTGGAAGTCCAAGACCTGAAGACTCACTTCTATCTCGATGAGGGAACCGTTCGCGCAGTCGATGGCGTGAGCTTCGACATACAACCCGGCGTGGTCCTGGGAGTCGTAGGCGAGAGCGGCTGTGGGAAGAGCGTGCTGGCGCGGTCGATCATGCGAATCGTGAGGCCACCGGGCAGGACCATCGAGGGCAGCATCAACTACAATCGCGGCCTGCGCAGGGGGGTCGACGGCGACGTCGTAGACCTCGTGGGGATTCCGATAGATGACCCCGACATGCGCGACATTCGCGGCAGTGACATAACGATGATCTTCCAGGAGCCAATGGTGTCCTTCAGCCCCGTGCACACCATAGGCCAGCAGATCATCGAGGGAATAACGCTGCACGACAGGAGTGTCTCCCAGGACGAGGCACGGGAACGGGCAGTTGAGATACTCCGTCGAGTCGGGATTCCCAACCCGGACGCGCGGATCGATCAGTACACCTTCAGCCTGAGCGGAGGCATGCGCCAGCGCTGCATGATAGCCATGGCGCTCGCCAGCGATCCCAGCCTGCTAATCGCCGATGAACCGACCACGGCACTGGACGTTACAACCCAGGCGCAGATACTCGAGCTGATGGCAGAGCTCCAGCGCGAGTTCGGGATGGCCATGATGCTCATCACCCACAACCTGGGTGTGGTTGCCCAGATGGCCGAAGAGGTCATCGTCATGTACCTCGGCAAGATAGTCGAGTGGACTGACATAAAGACGCTGTTCGAGGACCCAAAGCATCCCTACACAATGGAGCTGCTCAAGTCGATTCCTAGACTTCAACGTGTCAAACGGGAGGAGAGGCTTACGCCAATAGCGGGCAGCGTTCCGTCACCATACGTAAGGCCGTCAGGGTGCCCGTTCCATCCCAGGTGTCCGCAGGCGATTCCCGGGACGTGCGACACGATAGAGCCTGATCTGGTACAGGTCGGCGACCGCCACGTGGTTAGCTGTCTGCTCTACCAGGATGACTCGGCAGAAACGGTCGCAAGGTCGGAGATGACATGAACAACGGCGGCGACACTGCAAACCTGTTGGATGTCAGGGACCTGAAGGCCTACTTCCCGATTACCTCCGGGCTCTGGCGACGAGTGGTCGGCCACGTGCGCGCCGTGGATGGCGTGAGCTTCGAGTTGAAGCAGGGCGAGACGCTTGGACTCGTTGGAGAGAGCGGGTGCGGTAAGACGACAACCGGGCGGGCGATCATCGGGGCCGTTCAGCCCACGGGCGGAGAAGTCCTCTACCGTATGGAGGACGGCACGGTCATAGATGCGGTGCAGGCGGACCGCCAGCAGTTCCAGACGCTTAGGCAGGACATCCAGATAATCTTCCAGGACCCGTTCGCCTCGCTGAATCCCAGGATGACTATCTTCGACATAGTCGCGGACCCACTCAAGGTGAATCGTCTCGCTTCGGGGTCCGAGCTGGAGGACAGGGTCGCCGAAATGCTCAGGCTTGTCGGAATGGCGCCCGCGTTCATGCGACGATACCCTCACGCATTCAGCGGTGGCCAGCGCCAGCGAATTGGCATCGCTCGCGCGCTGGTGATGAATCCGCGACTGGTCATCGCCGATGAGCCGGTTTCGGCTCTTGACGTGTCCGTTCAGGCGCAGATCCTGAACCTGATGCTCGATCTCCAGAGCTCCCTCGGCCTGACCTATCTATTCATAAGCCACGACCTCAGCGTGGTCCAGTACATCAGCCACAGGGTGGCGGTGATGTACGTCGGCAAAGTGGTCGAGCTTGCGCCGACGGAGAAAATCTTCACTCAGCCCAAGCACCCATACACCCAGGCGCTGCTGTCCTCAGTCCCTGTCCCTAACCCTGCCATAGCTTCGCTCGGACAGTCGCTCGAGGGGGAGGTCGCAGACCCCGCAAATCCCCCCAGTGGTTGCTACTTCCACCCGCGCTGCCCATTCGTGCAGGAGATATGCCGCACCACCGAGCCTGAGTTCAGAGAAATATCCCCAGGCCAGTTCACCCGCTGCCACCGCGCCGAAGAACTAGACCTCCCCGGCGTACCAGAGTGATTCTCTTCGCGCTCACCCTCGTGAATTAAGCGGACTGAAACTCCGCCTATGGTCGCAGCACCACGTTATCAATCAGCCTCACCCTGCCTATGTGTACCGCCATGGACACCAGCGCCGGCCGGTCGATGAAGGTCAACTCCTCCAGAGTCTCAGCGTCGGCGATAGACACGTAGTCTATCGAGGCTGTGGGCACAGTATTCAGGATCATTGTCATCTGACTGCGGAGCGTCGCCGCGTCCCGGACACCCTCCTCGTACATGGTCTCAGCGAACCGGAGCGCCCTCGACAGCGACAGCGCCGACTGCCGGTCTTCAGGGCTTAGGTACGCGTTCCGGCTTGAGAGCGCGAGTCCATCCGGGTCTCGCACGGTCGGCATGACCACGACGTTGGCCCCAAGGTTCAGGTCGGCGTTCAGACGTTTGATCACGAGGCACTGCTGCGAGTCTTTCTGCCCGAAGTAGACGTTGTCCGGCCTCACGATTGTCAGCAGCTTGCACACGACGGTCGCGACCCCCTTGAAGTGGCCGGGACGGTGCTGTCCCTCCAGCCTGCTGGCGATGGAGCCGACGTCTATGCTCGTGTCGAAGCCGGGCGGGTACACCTCGGATGCGGACGGAGCGAATACCAGGTCGACCCCCTCGCTCCTGAGCTTTTCGAGATCGCCCTCCATGTCGCGCGGGTAGGTGGACAGGTCTTCGTTCTCGGCAAACTGGGTCGGGTTGACGAAGATGCTGGCCGCGGCTGTGGCGTTGTCCGCGCGTGCCTGGCGCACAAGGGACAGGTGTCCCTCGTGGAGATAGCCCATCGTGGGAACGAGTCCAAGTGGACGGGGACAGGTGCGCTCGATGGCCCTGAAGTCGGCGACGGTCTCGATTACCTGCATGTCAAACCATGTGCTCAACTGGTCGGATGGCAGCGCCCATTATAAGGGAAGAGGGACGCCGACGGACCTTCCATACACTAGGGCAGTCGATGTACAGGATCACTGGACCGGCTCCAAGGCAGTTATCGCACTGATATGACCTGAGGCGCGATGTAACCTCATGAATTATGGGTATCTCAAGGGAATGGCTCGCAACTTGTCGAATGTGACTATGGATAATATAATGGCGGTTGTATGTGCCCCGAATTCGGGGTGGCCTGATCCGGGTTCCGACTTCACGCAGCACCAGCCCTGACGAGTTCTGCCTATGACCACAAGTAAGCGCGACTATTACGACGTTCTTGGCATACCCCGCGACGCCTCTGAGGAGGATGTCAAGAAGGCTTTCAGAAAGCTGGCTCTCGAGTTCCACCCCGACCGGAATCGGAGCGAGGGTGCCGAGGCGCGCTTCAAGGAGGTCAATGAGGCATACCAGGTACTCTCCGACGCTAAGAAGCGGGCGGACTACGATCGTTTTGGTCACGCGGCAGTCGGAGCGAACGGCGGCAGGGGATTCGACGGATTCGATAACTTCAGTGGCTTCGGCGACATCTTTGACGCTTTCTTCGGAAGCGGGTTTGGAAGCCAGACCCGAACGTCTGCCAACGCCCCCCGGCGCGGAAACGACCTACAGACGAGGCTGACCATCACGTTCGAAGAGGCCGTCTTTGGGGTCGAGAGGGAAATCGACATCCAGCGCATCGACGTCTGCGAACGCTGCCAGGGTTCAAGAAGCGAGCCCGGCTCTGAGAAGACGATGTGCAACAACTGCAACGGCTCCGGACAGGTGCGACGCTCCCATCAGGGCATCTTCGGTCAGTTCGTGCAGGTCAACACGTGCAGCGTGTGCAGCGGTGAGGGCAGCACCATCACGGACCCGTGTACGCAGTGCCGGGGAGCCGGACGGGAGCGACGCAAGAGGAAGCTTGCGGTCACCGTTCCAGCCGGGATAGACGACGGCACCCAGATCAGGCTCAACAGAGAGGGCGAGGCCGGACTGAATGGCGGAAGCCCAGGGGACCTGTACGTGGTGCTCGACATACTGGGCCATGAGGTCTTCCAGCGGTCTGGAAACGACATCCATCTTTCGATTCCGGTCAGCGTGTCGCAGGCGACACTTGGCGCGACCCTGGAGGTTGACACCCTGGAGGGCGAGCACAGGATCACGATTCCGGCGGGCACCCAGCCCGGTGACAGGATCACGCTCAAGAACAGGGGAGTCCCCCACCTGCGCAGCAACCGGCGGGGCGACCAGATCGTCACCGTTCGCGTGGAGATACCCAGGTCGCTCACCAATGAGCAGCAGCAGCTGTTCGCCGCCCTGTCGGAGTCGATGGGCGATGAGGGAGTCGGCGGAAAGGGCCTGTTCGACAAGGTCAAGGACGTGCTGACGGGCGATTGATGCCGGACGAATGGCTGGAGCTGAGCATCGAGACTCCGCCCGAGTACGTTGAGCCTCTGACCGAGATCTTCCATCGCTACGGAGAGGGCGGCGTCGCCGTAGAGCAGCCCGGAGGATTCAACCCCGACGAGGGCGAGAGTCCCCCCGTACCCGACCGGGTCGTCGTCAAGACGTACCTCCCCGACGATCCGACCACCGACCATCGCCGTTCCCAGATAGACGTCGGCGTACGTCTCGTTGCCCACCTTGCGCCGCTGACCGAGCTTCGCGAGCGTCGCGTCAGCCAGGACGAGTGGCAGAACAGCTGGAAGGAATTCTTTCACGTTCTTCGGGTCGGCAAGCGAATCGTCGTCTGTCCCACGTGGCGCGAGTACGAGCCAAAGCCTGACGAGATCATCGTGAACCTCGACCCTGGCATGGCGTTCGGCACGGGGCATCACCCGACGACGCGAATGTGCCTGGAGATGATCGAGCAGACCGTGACGCCGGGAGACCGCGTGCTCGACCTGGGCTGCGGCTCCGGCATCCTGTCCATCGCGGCGGTGAAGCTTGGCGCGGAGAGCGCGGTAGGCTTCGAGATCGATCCGGTTGCTGTCAGGGCCGGACGCGCCAACATCGCCCTGAACGGAGCCGATGACGCAATCGAGCTCGTGCATGGCACTCTGCCTAGCCCGAAAGCGCCTGCCGGGTCATTCGACTTCGTGCTCGCCAACATCTCGGCGCGAGTCGTAACCGACCTGGCGGAGCAGCTCGTCGCCAGCATCGCGCCCCGTGGAAGGCTGCTCGTATCAGGAGTCATCGAAAAACACCTGGAGGGCGTGACGGACGCCCTCACCGCCGAAGGCGCGAAGATCGAACGGCATCAGATCGACGGCGACTGGGTCGCCCTCCTCGCGTCAGCCTGACCCGTCATTTGTATGTTGCGAAAGAACGTCACCCCGTACGCCGATACGGGGCGGGAATCCACTATCCCTCCTCTCCCTTGACGGGTTTACAGGGGTAGGTATGCTTGAACAGACAGGTGTGAATACCAATCAACGGCCCCCTCTCCCTGAGGGAGAGGGTTGGGGTGAGGGTGAAAACCTCGAATACCTACCCCCCTCAGCCAGGGGAGAGCGGACACAGGGACGACATACATGGCGCGTAAGACCAAGAGCAATCAGCACAAGAAGCAGCAGCGCGCGCTCAGGAAACGCACCCAGCGCAAGCAGAAGATAGCTCGCAGACAGTCGCAGGAGTCCGTGAGGGAGACGCCGGCGCGCATCCTTCGCCGCGCTCGTGAGATGCCGATCGAGGGCGCATGGGTGCAGGAGGGCTGGCAGGAGCGCGGCGCGGCGGTGGTGGTGCTGGCCCGCACCAACTCCAGCGACAACGTCGTGTTCGGCCACTACGTTGTGGACTACATGTGCACAGGCGTCAAGGACACCGCCTTCGCCACCAACGTCTCGCCCGATGTGTTCGACAACGAGGTTACTCCACGTCTGTACGGCGGCGTACCGCCGACCGCCATCTCCCCGGATCTGGCTCACGAGATAGTGTGGGGCGCCGTCGAGTACGCCCAGGCTCTGGGTCTCAGACCGGCGAGCGGGTTCCGGGAGTCGCAGCGAGTCCTCAATGCGCCGGACTCATTCGCGAGGTCCGGAGTAGTCCAGTTTGGCTACCAGGGCCGTCCGGCGTACATACCCGCTCCCCAGGACAACCAGGCCGCCATCCTCACTCGACTGATCGACAGCGTGGGTCTGGGCAACTTCTACTACATCCCGCAGGGAGACATCCCCGACGACGTGATCGACCTGCTGCAGATCGAACAGGGCGAGGACGGTGAGGTCGGCGCGCCGCTGTGGACTCCCGAGGGCCAGCAGGTGCAGGGCAGCGTGACCTCGGACTCAGGTCTGTGGACGCCCGGCGAGCAGCCGACGTCCGAGCAGTCTGAGGACGCCCCCGCGCTGTGGACTCCGGGTAGGTAGCTACTCTGACGTCGGTTCGCGGCCCATGAGGTTCCGGACAGCCTGTGAGACCGATACGCCGCCGAACATTATGCTGTGGGTCGCCTGGGCGATGGGCATCTCGACGCCGAGTGACTCGGCCAGGTCGAGCGCTGCGCGGGTCGTGTCCACCCCTTCCGCTACGCTGTCCATCTCCGAGCGTATCTGGTCGAGCGACTTCCCGGCCGCCAGCTGTGTGCCGAAGTAGTGGTTACGACTCAGCGTGCTCATGCAGGTGGCGACGAGGTCGCCCATTCCGGCGAGCCCGGCGAACGTCGCCGGGTTGGCTCCGGCGGCTTCGCCAAGTCGTCCGATCTCCGCCAGGCCGCGGGTGATGAACGCAGCCTTCGAGTTGTCGCCGAATCCCATCCCGTCGCACATGCCTGCGCCGAGGGCGATGATGTTCTTCAGTGCCCCGGCCAGCTCGACGCCGACGAGGTCGTCGTTGGTGTAGACGCGAAAGGTGGACGAGTTGATGATCGCCTGCGCCTCAGTTGCGGCGACCGCGTCTTCGGATGCCACGACCGTAGATGCGGGCATCGACCTGATGATCTCGCGCGCGAGGTTAGGGCCTGACAGTGCGCAGACGCCATGGTCGAGCGATGCGACCTCCTCGGCGATTACCTCGCTCATGCGCTTGCCGCTGGACAGTTCCAGTCCCTTGGCGGCGCTGACGATGACTGTACCGCTCGGAATCGCGTGAGCGACCGCGCGGGCGTTCGCTCTCAGCGTCTGCGACGGCACCGCGAATATGGTCAGGTCAGCGGAGTCGTGGGCCTCCACGGGATCGCTGAGCGCGTGCATAGACTCGGGGAACCGGACTCCTAGTACGAACCTGGAGTTCTCCCTGGCCGACTCGAGGGCGGTCGCCTCCGCTTCCGTTCGGGCGAGCAGGCGCACCTCGTGTCCCTCTCTCGCGAGGACGATGCCGAGGGTCGTTCCCCAGCTTGTGGCGCCGACCGCAGTGACGATGGCCATTCAGCCGACCTCCGGCCAAGAGAGTATTTCCTAAGCCAATGAAGTTCGTTCGTGGTGAGCTTGTCGAACCATGAACCGTCCTTCGACAAGCTCAGGACGAACGCAAGTTTAGCACTTTCAGAAGCACTTTCTAGGAACTGCTGGCGAGATCGGCCTGCTGACCGATCTTTCGCTCGGTCCCGTTGAGCAGGCGCTGGATGTTGTCGCGATGTCTCACCACGATCAACGTTCCCCCGATGATGCCGTACCAGCTGTAGACACCGGGCTCCCATCCCATCACAGCAAGGACTATGAGCGCGATGGACCCAAGTCCCGCAGCCATGACCGAACCCAGCGATACATATCTTGTAAGGCCGACGAGGCCGAGGCCGATGACGGTCGCTATCAGGCCCGCTATGGGCGACAGGATAAGCAGCCCTCCCCAGCCGGAGGCCGTGCCGCGTCCTCCACGGAAGCCGATGAACACCGGCCAGTTGTGTCCGAAGATCACTGCCAGCGCCGACGCGGCCTCAACTCCGTAGGAGTCGAACAGTAGCCTCGCTGCCACGACGACCGCGACGGCCTTGCCCATATCCAGCAGGAGCACCACACCCGCGGCGGTGGCGCCCGCCGTCCTGAGCACGTTGGTCATGCCGGTCTTGCCGCTGCCGTAGTCGCGGATGTCGACCTTGGCGACCAGCTTGCCCGCGAGCAGCCCGAATGGAATCGACCCGACCAAGTAAGAGGCGGGGACCATGACGAGATACTCGATCAACGGCCTCTCCTGCCCTTGAAACGCATCTTTAGTGGGCTGCCCCTGAAGTCGTACGCTCTGCGCAGCCTGTTCTCCAGGAACCTCTCGTAGGAGAAGTGGATGCTGTCGGCGCGGTTCACGAAGAAGGTGAAACTCGGCGGGGCGACCTCCTCCTGGGAGACGCTGTAGATCTTTAGCGTGCGCCCCTTTATGCCAGTGGGCGGATGCTCGGCTATCGCGCTCATCATTGTGCGGCGCAGGTCGTATCTGGGTATGCCCTTGGTCCACTCGTTGTAGACGTCGAGCGACGTGTCCATCAGCTCTTCGAGGCCGGTGCCGTTGAGCGCCGACGTGAAGCAGATCGGAGCGTACGTCGCGAATCTGAAGCGGTCCTTGAGCAGCGCCTCGATCTCCCCCTTGGTGATCCCCTTGCCCTCCAGCAGGTCCCACTTGTTGACGACGAACACGACCCCCTTGTAGGCGTCCAGGATGTAACCGGCGATGTGGGTGTCCTGCATCGTGGCCGGTTCCATGGCGTCCATCAGCAGGACCACGACGTCCGCCCTGTCGATCGCCCTGACGGAGCGGATGACGCTGTACTTCTCAATGCCGGTTCCGATCTTCCCGCGCCGGCGTATGCCCGCCGTGTCGATCAGGAGCACGTCCAGGTCGTTGTACCTGATCAGCGTGTCTATGGTGTCGCGGGTGGTGCCGGGAATGTCGCTGACAATGGAGCGGTTCTCGCCGGTCAGAGCGTTCAGCAGCATCGACTTGCCGACGTTGGGCCTGCCGACTATGGCGAGACGCAGGTCGGCCTCCGGTTCCGGGAACTCCGGTTCGGGCGGGAAGTGTGTCACCACCTCGGCCATCATGTCGTCGAGGCCCAGGTTGTGGTAGCCGCTGATGGGGTGAGGGTATCCGAGGCCCAGTTCGTAGAACTCGAACGCGCCTTCGGCCTTCTTCTCGGTGTCCACCTTGTTGACCGCGAGCACTACCGGCTTGCCGCCGACGCGCAGAAGCTCGGCCACGTCGATGTCAGAGCCGGTCACGCCCTCGGTCACGTCGACCACCATGATGATGATGTCGGCGTCGTCGATGGCGGTCTCGACCTGTCCACGCACCTGCCGCCACATGTCGGTGTCAGGGAAGACCTCAAGGCCGCCGGTGTCGACGAGGATGAAGTTGTGCTCTGCCCAGTCCGTCTCGAGCATCACCCTGTCACGGGTGGTGCCGGACTGCTTGGAGACGATTGCCACGGTCCTGCCGACCAGCCTGTTGAACAGGGTGGACTTGCCGACGTTCGGCCTTCCGACGATAGCTACGACAGGTTTGGCCACGTTGTCCCCCGAGTTTTCCGTGAGAGGGGCGCCGATGTCCCCATGTCAGGGATCATCCGGCGGTGATGCGAGTGTGGACTCGAATGCTACCAGATTAGCCCGTTCCTTTGCAGGGTTTGGGATGAGCGGAGCCTGTGTCAGTTTGGTAGGTACACACTTGGGAGCGCGGGCGTCTCGCCCACATTCGTTCGTCCTGAGCTTGTCGAACGGCGGCGGCCCACTGCGCCTTCCCACCAAACTGACACAGTCTCGTGGACAATTATGCTGTTGACACAGCATCCGCCACGCGCTAACTTATCTGACAGAACATATGTCCTGACAACAGCTCGAAACTTCCAATGACCCTCCAGAACATAATCAGAGACAGAACAGACGACGGAGTCGACATCATCGACTTCCTCGTCAACGTGATGCGCAACGAGCTAATAGGCCTCAAACCCTGCCACAGGCTCGACGCGGCAAAACTCCTCGTCAAGTACGAACGCGACGAGGCACTCAACTTCACCCTCGACTACACACCCGAGCCGTCCAGGAGTCGGTCAGACTCCCGATCATCAGAGGGCACCTACTTCGACCAGAAGCTCGCCAAGGTCATCCAGCAGTCAACCGATGACGGTCGCAAAGTCTGCCGCTTCCTCATCAACGTCATGGAAGGCGAACTCAATACCTTCAAACCACACCACCGCATCCAGGCCGCCAGAGAACTCCTATCCCGGGGCTTCGACAAACACGCACGACAGGAAGCCTCCTTCATGGAAAGGCCCCCGCTCCCAGCGGGAGAGGGCTGGGGTGAGAGCCTGCCCCGGACTAGATCCGGGGGAGAAAAGCCCGAACACCAACCAACAGAGTCACAAGAATCCCCTAATCCGACAAATCAGAGTTCAGACATTGACGAAGAAGAAATCCCCTACGACGAAATCTACGCCATATTCGATGCCGCCAAAGAAGAATCAGACCGCATCCTCGCCGAACAGAGGATAGACCCAGACAACCTTCCCCACCAACCGGACTACTCAGTATTCGACCTCGCAGCGGACAACTCGCACAAGTGGTTCCTGGAGTGGGAAAACTCCATCGACCCAGAGGAGTACCACGCGATCATCAAGGAGACCGCCGAGAGATTCGACGCCAGGATCGACGCTCGAATCGAACGCAGAAAGCAGATCAAGACAGAACGCGAGCAAAGAGAGAAGGAAGCAGCCGAACGCGAGGCCCAACAGGCCAAGGCCAGGGCCGAAGCCAAGAAAAAAGAGGAAGACCTGTCCGCCGTGGCGGAAGACCTCGGCCCTCCGCCCGCCAGGGAGGACCACGAGAGATGGTCTCCCACACCCAGCATCCCGACCTCATTCAGGCTGGTCAACTGCGGACACCCCAAGTGCAAGCTGCACGACGGACCGGTCTACTACCCCGAGGACGACAAAAGCAGCCCCTACTACTGGGACGGCCAACAGCCATCCTGGTTCGGCACCAACCGCTTCTGACCCCGCCGGGGTCAGAAACTATCGATACACTCACGACATAGACCACAGAGCACGATAACCATGTCAGATACACGCCCACTGGTGGCGCGGGTGCGTCCTGTGCGCGTCGACGATTCTCGTCTGGACGCCCTTCAATCCGCCAGGATGCGGATGCCGGAGAATGCGCGAACACAGTTCGAATACTCGTGGCCGCTCGTCGCCCGTGAAAACCAGACTCCACCCACCGGACCCTGGACAGCCTGGATACTCCTCGCCGGTCGTGGGTTCGGAAAGACACGCGCCGGAGCAGAGTGGGTCCGTGCTCAGGTCGAGTCCGGCAAGGCCGGCAGAATAGCACTCGTCGCACGCACTCCAGCAGAGATCAGGGACACCATGATCGAGGGTGAGTCAGGCATCCTCAGAATCAGTCCCCCTTGGGCAAAGCCGGAGTACGAGTCCACAAAGCGAAAGCTCACGTGGCCCAACGGAGCAACGGCCTTCCTCTTCTCCAGCTATGAGCCCGACCAGCTCAGAGGTCCACAGTTCGACGCAGCATGGTGCGACGAGCTCGCGTCCTGGAAGTACCCCCGAGACACCTGGGACACCCTGGTCTTCGCTCTCAGGTTCGGAGCCGACCCCCGCTGTGTCGTCACAACGACGCCAAAGCCCATCGCGCTGCTCAAAGAGCTAGTCGCCCGACCTGACGTCGTGGTCACACGCGGCACCACCTACGACAACGAGGACAACCTCGCCCCCAGCTTCTACTCCCACATCAGGGCCACGTACGAGGGAACAAGAGTGGGACGACAGGAGATCCACGCAGACCTTCTCGACCAGTCAGAAGACGCTCTCTGGGACCGCCAGTGGATCGACGATGGCAGGGTGGAGCGCGCCCCCGAAAGTCTCCGTGAAGTCGTCGTAGCCATAGACCCGGCGGTCTCGTCCAACCCTCGCAGCAGCGAGACCGGGATAGTCGTAGCCGGTGTCGACTCCGACAAGCGTTGCTACGTCCTCGCCGATGGCTCAGACCGCATGAGTCCCAGCAAGTGGGCAGAGCGAGCGATAGCTCTCTACGACAGGCACAGCGCAGACCGGATCATAGGAGAGGTCAACAACGGCGGAGACCTGGTCAAGGAGGTACTGCGCACCGCGTCCGGCGGGAAGACCTTCAGGTTCCGCGCAGTGACCGCCAGTCGTGGCAAGTATGCTCGGGCCGAGCCAATAGCCGCTCTCTACGAGCAGGGCAGGGTGCACCACGTAGGCACGTTCCCGGACCTCGAGGACCAGTTGTGCACCTGGACGCCAAAGAGCTCATACGAAATCTCCCCAGACCGCATGGACGCCCTGGTCTGGGCCATCTCCCATCTCGTCAACCGACCAATCACCAAGATATGGGTCTGACTCCAGCCAACCTACCCCCGCTCCCCCAGAGCCTGCCCCGGACTTGATCCGGGGGCTGACAAGGGTAGGTATAAGTGCCAGGTCAGCTACAAGTGTCAGCCAACCTACCCACTCTCCCTCAGGGCTGACAGGGGTAGGTATTCGAGGTTTTCACCCTCACCCCAACCCTCTCCCTTAGGGAGAGGGGGCCGTTGATTGGTATTCGCACCTGTCCGCACACCTTTACATACCCCTGTGAGCCCCCAGACTTGATCCGGGGGAGAGGGCTGGGGTGAGGGAGAAAGGTAAGATTCCCACTCTCCTCGAGCGAAGCAGATGACACAGACTTCCAGAGCCAGAAAGCTAAGAGAACAGTCCACCGACGGTGAAGGACTGCTGTGGTCGAAACTCCGCGATCGTCGGATGATGAGCTGCAAGTTTCGGAGACAGTTTCCGGTCGGGAGTTACATCGCGCCGTACCACACGGTCTGGCAATTGTGATAGCGTTGCAGAACAATCTGGAGCCAGGAGGAGTGCTGTGGACGCTGCTAACCACGAGAGCTTCATGCGAATCGCGCTGGAGGAGGCGCAGAGGGCGGCAGACGAAGGCAACGTCGGCGTCGGCTCGGTCATCGTCAGGGATGGCGAGCTGGTAGCGCGCGGTCGAAACCTGGTACCGGTCACCAAAGACCCCACGGCCCATGCTGAAACCGTCGCGCTCAGAGAGGCCGCGACTGTGATCGGCACAGACGACATGACCGGCTATGCGCTATATACTACGTTCGAGCCGTGCCCCATGTGCTGTGGAGCGCTGATGAACGCCAACATCGCGACGCTTGTGATGGGCGGACGCCCGTCTCCCGATCAGACCCGGTATGGCGACTACACGATGGAACGCCTGCTTGAATTGTCCAAGTGGGACAGCATGGAGGTCGTGACCGGCATCCTGGTCGACGAGTGTATGGGCATCAGACAGCCTTAAATGGGACTGTGTCAGTTTGGTATGCAGGTTTTCACCCTCACCCCCGTATCCAGTACGGGGCAGGCTCTAGCCCTCTCCCTGAGGGAGAGGGGACCTTATGTCCGTAGGGAGGCACCTGCCTAATTGACACAGCTTCGCCTTAGAGGAAGAGAGGGGGGACAATGAACTTTTCCGGCAAGCTGGTAATCATCATCGCGCTGGCAGTAACCGTGCTGCTGGTGAGCAACATCATCGCAACCAAGCCGCTGTCGCTGTTCACCCTCCCGTTCGAGGTTCTTGGCGACAAGGCCGTCATAGTTTCCGTTTCCGTCATCTGCTTCCCGCTGAGCTACATCATCAGCGATGTGTTGACCGAGGTATACGGGTTCCGAGTCGCACGCGGGGTCATCTGGCTGGGCTTTGCCTGCAACCTGGTGATGGTCATCCTGATATGGCTCGGCGGAGCGATCCCCGGGGCCGTCTTCTGGGATGGCCAGGACGCCTGGGCGGCCATTCTCGGCACAACGGGCTGGGTGCTGCTCGGCAGCTTCTCCGCATACATCGTGGGCGAGTTCGCCAACGCGACGGTCATGGTCGTGCTGAAGAACAAGACAGAGGGACGCTTTCTGTGGATGCGTACGATCTCCTCCACGGTGGTCGGACAGGGCGTGGACTCGGTGATCTTCTACGGCATCGCCTTTGGCCTCTCGGGGATATGGCCCGCCACAGCAGTATTCAACGGAATGCTGTTCGCCTGGCTGGTCAAGACCGCGTACGAGATAGTCGCCACGCCTCTGACGTACGTGGTGGTCGGCTGGCTCAAGCGGAACGAGCAGATGGACATCTACGACGCCCCGAGGTCGCTGAACCCGTTCGGCATATTCGGCAGCGGGGATGAGGGGACGAGCTACAATGCCGCGCGTCCGGCTGCCTCCACGGGCTAGAATGCTGTATCAGTTTGTTTGGTAGGCAAGGATTTCACCCTCACCCTAACCCTCTCCCTCAGGGAGAGGGGATTTCGCACCCTTAAGCGCGGCGGTGCCTAAGTTGGTACAGGCTATCGCGGCAGGGAAGGGGTGGCTATCGTCACAGGAGTCTTGTAATTGAGATTTGGAGCTTTTTGGCAGGTGCCTGGATTCCTGGGGTCGTCGATCCCTCGACGGCACTGGGAGACGATCGAGCAGATAGCCCTGGCTGACAAGCTGGGTTTCGAGACGGCGTGGATAGCAGAATCGGTGTTCTTCCCCGGTCGGCCGCTGTCCAACCCGCTCATGGTGGCGTCGGCTGCGGGACAGCACACCGAGCAGATCAGGTTCGGTACGCTGGCTGCGCAGTTCCCGCTGCATCATCCCATCCACATGGCGACCCAGGCGGCCACGTGCGACATCCTCACCAACGGCAGGCTCGACCTGTGTCTTGGTGGACGCTGGGGATCCCCTGCCGGGCAGGCGCTCGGACAGGCCAAGGACATCAGCGCGGCGGAGAGCCGGGGCCGCGTGGCGGAGGGTATCGAGCTGCTGAGAGCCGCGTGGACCCAGGAGAAGGCCAACTTCGAGGGCGAGTACTGGAGTATGAGCGAGCTGCTCGTCGAGCCCAAGCCCGTGCAGGAGCCGTACCCGCCTCTTCTCCTCGCAGCCAACAGTGACGAGACGTTCCCGTACGCTGCGAGCATGGGCCTGGGCGTGATCGGCACGACGCTCAGCCAGCCGATGCCGCGCATGATCGACAGGCTCCGTGAGTTCAAAGAGGCGAGGCCCGCGAATGGAGCGACCCATCCGCAGGAGTTCCACGTCAACATCTCATTCTTCGTCGCGAAGACTCGCAAGAAGGCGCGCGAGATGATGGCCCGAAACTGGCTCGACGAGGACATAGTGAATACGATGCCGGACGCCACGGCGTCGTCCATAGGCACGTCCCGCCACAGCTTCACCAGCGGAGTAGGGGGTTGGGCTACCTGGAACTTCGAGGACGCCATTCGCTACTCGATCTACGATGACCCCGCCGGGTGTGTCGAGCAGCTAAGCGCGCTGCGCGACGACCTGCCCGGCATGGCGCAGTGCATCCTCGAATTCAACCGCAGGGGTCGCCTGACCAACGACGAGATCAAGGAATCCATGCAGCTCTTCGCAGACGAGGTCATGCCAGCGCTGACCTGACACAGAGACCTTTTCTGAACCCCTCTCCCTTGATGGGCTTGGAGGGGTGTGTATTCACAGACCGTCATTCCCGCGAAAGCGGGAATCCAGGGGCTGGGGGTGTCCTTCGACAAGCTCAGGACGAACGAATTGTTGGTTTACATACCCTTCTAAGCCCTTGATGGGAGAGGGTTGGGGTGAGGGTGAAAAATACTTGAAAGTGAGAGCTAACCCATGTCGGAACTGAGCACGCTTGCTGAAACGGTTGGTCAGTTGCTTAAGGATCGGGGCGAATCGCTCGCGGTTGCCGAGTCATCGTGCGGCGGTCTGCTGAACGCGACCCTCGTGGCTATTCCGGGCGCGTCGGCGTACTACGTTGGCGGCGCGATAATCTACACGCGCATGGCGCAGCTTGGTCTCCTGGGCGTTCCGGACGAGGCGATGGAGGGTCATCGCGCCAGCACGGAGTACTACGCCTCCCTGAACGCGGAGACGATCCGCGATCGCCTTGGCACGACGTGGGGACTTGGGGAGACCGGCGCGAGCGGCCCAACGGGCAACCGATACGGCGACAACTACGGACACGCCTGCATCGCGGTTGCAGGGCCAGTGGAGCGCTCGCTCACCATCGAGACGGCCGACCCTGACCGCGAGGGCAACATGTGGGTCTTTGCTGAGCGGGCCCTGTCTCTCCTGGAGGAGTGCCTGCGGGAGGCGAGGTAACTTTCCAACCGTCGTTCCGGCGGAGGCCGGAACCCAGGGGTGCGTGTGGCGGATCAGGTAGCTTGGATCAATGACCTTTTCACCCTCACCCCAACCCTCTCCCTGAGGGAGAGGGGGCCCTTGACTGGTATTCGCGCTGTCTGCACATCTCTACCTGTCACCCTCACCTCAATCCTCTCCCATCAAGGGAGAGGAGGAATTGAGAGCCACATTATGAGACAGCCTCCCGGGTGAGGGTGAAAGTTGGGAGCCGGGACTTAGCAGGCGGCTGTGGCCATCTCTGGGGCGCCCACTGCGGGCATCACCTCTTTGGCGAACAGCTCCATCGACTTCAGCACCTTACTGTGGTCCAGGCCGCCCATTGCGAAGTTGGCGCCGAGGAACCTGACACCGTGCCGCTTTAGCTCCTCGATCTTGGCTATGCAGTAGTCGGGGTCGCCGACGATGGCGCGGTTCTCGAAGACGTAGTCGACGGTCGCTGGGAACTCAGTCCGGGTGCGTCGCCACTCCTCGATGCTGTGGTAGATCTCGCTCCCTCCGCCCTGAAAGTAGCTCCGCCAGAACAGCATGTCCAGCACCCACTCGAGGTGTGGGGCAACGTCGCGCCGGGCCTGTTCCATGGTCTCGGCGACGTACATGTACCTGAAGAACGGCACCTCCGACGCGGGCCTGTCGATGCCGGCGGCGTCCGCCCTGGCGACGAACCGCTGCAGCAGCTCCAGCGCCGGCGCAGTGTCCATCACCACCGCGATGCAGAGGTTGTGACCGCGCGAAATGCAGTAGTCGAGCGTCGCAGGTGTGCGAGTCGCAGCTATGTAGATCGGCGGATGTGGAGTCTGGACAATCGGCGGCGCCAGGCTGACCTTGTTCAGACTGTAGAACTCGCCCTCGTGCGAGAACTCCTTCTCGGTCCACAGGCCCTGGATTACGTTGATGCTCTCCTGGAAGTGCTCCTGGCTTGTCTCGGGAGAGACGCCGAAGCCGCCGTACTCGTAGCCGTACACGCCGCGGCCGAAGCCGACGTCGAGACGTCCGCCGCTCATGGCGTCCAGCGTGGCAGCGTCCTCGGCCAGCCTGATCGCGTTGTGGAGCGTCGGGATGAGGACACCTGTGCCGAGCCTGATCCTCTTTGTCTGACCGGCCATGTAGCTCGCGATGATCAGCGCGGACGACCCTATGCCGTACCGCGTGAAGTGGTGCTCGGCGATCCAGGCGCTGCTGAAGCCGAGGTCCTCCGCCAGCTTCACCTCGTCTGCCGCGTACGTCAGCAACTTCGCGGGGTCGGTCTTTTCAGGCCACGGAACATGAGTGAAGATGGCGTATTTCACGGGTAGCCTCCTGTTGGATAGGCTCGCTGCAAGGAGGGTCAGGGCAGTATCTGGGCCAGGGTCAAGACTATCACGGCGACGTTCTGTACTGCCTGCGGGAGGTTTTCATGGAACTCGGAAGTTGCGTCTTCGCCCGCTCCGTCCGAGATGCCCCGGACTTCCAGGAACGGCAGGTCCGAGAACTCCGCGGCCCGCGCCCCGCCTGCTCCCTCCCACGCTACGGCTATCGCGCCTGTGTCCACGCGCAGTTCGCTGGCCCGCTTGGGATCGACGATGCCCTCATCGCCGCTGGCGACGATTCCGAAGTGCACGTCAAATGACTCTTCCATCATGGGCAGTTCAGACTCAAGCATTGCTATTGACTTCTGATCGCCGGGAAATCGGGGCAGCGGTTTGCCGCTCAGAATGCCCCACTTGAAGTCGTGCTCGACCGTCTCGGTCGCCACGACCACGTCGCCGATCTTGAGGTCGTCACTCAGACCTCCTGCTGATCCGGCGCAGATGACCATGTCTCGGTCACGCATCGTATCGATGGCGTGCTGTGCCTGGATGCCAAACTGTGCCTTGCCGAGTCCGCCCTGTGCGACGACAAGAGTGCCACCCAGGTAGCTGGCGAAGGGCATCCGGCCGGTGGACCGCCCGTAACTCACGAAACCGAACCGGTTGAGCGTCGTGGTCAGGGCGTTAAACTCGTCCCTTATCGGGGTCAGTGCAAGAATTCTCATGGGTGTAGGAAGTCAGATCACGCGTTGGGATGACAGTGCCGCCAGGTCGTCTGAGCCAAGTCCGAACGCCTCCGAGAAGACTTCCTCGTTGTGCTGACCCAGGAGCGGAGCGGCGGTGAAGTCGACAGGGGAATCGGACATTTTGACCGGGCAGCCGGGCAGGGTGAACGGGCCGTATTCGGGGTGGTCGACGGTCACGATCATCTCGCGCTGCCGCAGATGCTCGTCCGCGTACAGGTCGACGGCGTTGAAGCACGCGCTGGCGGGCACGCCCGCCTCGCCGAGGATCTTCATGACCTCGAACTTGGTGTGCTTCTGGGTCCACGCGTCGATTGCCATGTTGATCTCATCGGTGGCCTTTGCCATCTCGCCAGCGTCCTTCAGACGTGGATCGTCGATCAGGTCCTCGCGTCCGATGGCGGTGGCGAGCGCGCTCCACATCGGCTTCCTCGCAGGCGACGCGATCATGTAGACGTAGTCGTCTGGGCCGCCGGGAGAGCATCTGAAGGTGCCGACGCCGGGACTCGACCTCAGGCTGTTGCCGGTGCGCTCTGGCGAGACCTTGCCCTGCTCCGCGCGGGCCATCCAGGTGCGGCTCAGATTGACGATGGCGTCCTGCATGGAGACCTCGACGACCTGCCCCTTGCCTGTCGCCTGACGCTGCCACAGCGCGGCGAGTATGCCGATTGCGGCGTGCATTCCGGTCGCGGAGTCGCCTGACGTGGTACCGGGACGCATCGGCGGACCGCCGGGCTCGCCCGTTGCGCAGAAGGCGCCGCCCGCGGCCTGCGCGACGGGGTCGAAGCTCTTGTAAGTGCTGTAAGGGCCGTAGGTGCCGAAGCCCTTCACACGAGCCAGGATGATGCGCGGGTTGATCTCAGCGAGCACGTCGTAGCCCAGGTTGAGGCGTTCCAGGGTGCCGGGCGCGAGGTTCTCAGCGACGATGTCGCCGTCCCTGATGAGGTCGAAGAACATCTCGCGTCCCCTGTCGGTCTTGAGGTTGAGCGTGACGCTTCGCTTGTTGGAGTTGTAGTGAATGAAGTAGTTGGAGTCGCCGGAGGACTCGATTCCGGATCGGCGACCGGGGTCTCCAACGCCGGGATTTTCGATCTTGATCACGTCCGCGCCCAGCCACGCGAGCATCTGCGTACATGAGGTCCCGGCCTCGAACTGCGTCAGATCGATTACTCGTACACCTTCCAGCGCCTTATCCATCTCTGTCTCTCCTCGCTCACTGGGCCGTGTCAGGTTGGTAAGTGCCACCTATACGGTACCAAACATTTCCCTCTTCCTCAGGGCTGACAGGGCTAGGTATTCGAGGTTTTCACCCTCACCCCAACCCTCTCCCTGAGGGAGAGGGGGCCGTTGATTGGAATTCGCACCTGTCTGCACATCTTTACCTACCCCTGTGAGCCCCCGGATCAAGTCCGGGGCAGGCTCTGAAGGAGAGGGGACCTGTTGGTTGGTACTCATGGGAAGGGCGGTTCGCGAACCGCCCCTACAGAATTACATACCTATCCCTGTCATCTCCCTCAGAGCCTGCCCCGCGCTTGATACGGGGGTGAGGGCGAAAACACCACACACTGAAATGTACCATGTCGGCTGTAACAAAACAGGGGCGGTTCGCGAACCGCCCCTGCATTATGCCGGTTGAGTTGGTTCGACTAGTTCCTGATGAAGTCGAACTGCTCGAAGTTGCCGTTTGTGATCGGCTCAGGGTCGACACCAAGCTGGCGTTCGAGGATCGTCGAGTAGGTCAGCCTGAAGTCGTTGCTGAAGTGCATGTCGCCTTCGAGCTGGTCCTCGGGACGCAGCGACGGGAAGTCTGCGTAGAGACCGCCGTTGACGTCGCCGCCGATGACGAACGCGACGCCGCCGGAGCCGTGGTCGGTGCCCGCGCCGTTGTCGTTGATCCGGCGTCCGAACTCGGAGAACAGCAGGATGACGGTGTCCTTGTCCTTGCCGTGTTCCTTGAGGTCGTCCATGAAGTCGGCGACGGCTGTGGAGACTTCGTTCCAGAGCTTGCCGTGGGAAGCGAGCTCATTGGCATGAGTGTCGAAGCTGCCGTGCTGCGTGTAGAAGATGCGCGTGCCGACATCGGCGAACATCACCTGTGCGATGTTCCTCATGTTCTCGGCGATGGGGTTGTCGGCGTATTCGACGCTGGACGAGTACGCCGCCGGGGCGGTCTTGAGAATGTCGGCGCCCTTGAGCGCGTCCATTCCGACCTGGCTGATGAACTGCGAGATGGTGTCCTTGCCGGAGCCGCCGTAGATCTGGGAGAAGGCTTCGAGCGCCAGTGCGCGTGCCGCCTCGTCCTTGATGTCAGGCATGAGGCCGTAGGTATCGAGGTTGCCGACAGACGCTACTGGAACGTCCTTGGCGTACATGGCGCGCGGGAGGCCGCGACCGAAGTTCACGCCGGTGACGACGTTCTCGGCCTTGGGATCGAGGTTCCTGATGGCCTGTCCGAGCCAGCCCTCAGGAGCGATGTCGGCGGGCTGGGCGGTGTGCCACACGTCCATCGAGCGGAAGTGCGACCTGTTGGGGTTCGGATAGCCGACGCCCTGAATGACCGCGACCTTGCCCTCGTCCCACAGCGACTTGATCGGCCCCATCGCCGGGTTCAGTCCAACTTTGTCGTCGAGGTGCAGCACCTCGTCCTGCGGAATGCCGAGGTAGGGCCGCTGATCGTAATATAGCCCATCGTTGTACGGGATCAGCGTGTTGAGCGCGTCGTTTCCGCCGCTCAACTGCAGTACCACTACCGACTTGTTGTTGCCATTTCCATTCGCTGCCATAACACCACTCCCTGCTGTTGTTGCTCTCTTCCTGGGTTGAGTCGTAGGGGCAGGTTTGCTTCGCCAGCCGCTCTGCGGGTGCGAAACCTGCCTCTACCCGTTTCTCTGGTAGATCTGAACACGGTGCCGATTGCTTTCGGTGACGTACATCCGACCCTCGTCATCCAGTTTAATGGATGTAGGCGCCCAGAAGTACTTCTCTATGTGAGATGAGACCTCGTGCGGGTCGTCGACGAAGAAGTCGATTTCAGGCTCCATGTTGGCGCGCTCCCGAGCGGCGGCCTCTTCGAGGTTGATCGACAGGAACGCCTCGGCCCACTTGGAGTCAGTCGCCTCGCCGCGAATGTTCTGCACGAGTCCGCCGTCGGCGTCGAAGATGACGACGCGCTCGTTGCCCCAGTCGGACACGTAGACGTACCCCTCCGGGTCAACTGCCACGCCTGACGGCCTGTGAACCTCGCCGTCGCCGCGCCCTGATCTGCCGAAAGATCGTATGTACTCTCCGTCCAGCGAGAGCTTCTGAACCCGGTCGTTCTGCCAGTCCGCGACGTACAGGCAGCCGTCGGGGCCTACTGTCAGGCCCCACGGAAGTCCGAACTGGCCTTCACCGGAGCCCTGCGAGCCGTAGCTCGCTACGAACTCGCCTTCGACGGTAAATACCTGCACGCGATGGTTGTGCTGGTCGGCGACGTACAGCCGGTCGTTAGCGTCGAACGCCAACCCTGCCGGTCCGTCCAGCTTTCCTGGCGCGCTGCCTGTCTCACCCCAGTGGTTGACTATCGCGCCGGAGGTATCGAATCCGGTCACGACGTTCTTGTCCTCGTCGCTTATGTAGACGTGGCCCTCGCTGTTCTGGGTGATCGCGACGGGCCAGATGAACTGGCCGGCTCCCTCGCCGAATTCGGAGAAGGTGCCGTAGTACTCGCTGTCGATGTCGTAGATCGTGACGCGAACTCCACGGACATCGCCCTCAAGGGAGCGGCTGATGGTGTACAGCTTGCCATCGCTGTGGCAGACGGTATCTACAGGGTAGTAGAACCCCCGTCCCTCCATCGTGGACAGCCCGATGGTGTGGCTGTAGATCATCCGTTGTCGAGTAGTTTCTAGTGTGGTCATGGCGTTCACCCTGTTTTACGGGCAGGTTTCAAGTCTGGCCTTACACGCTGTGGCTGTGTCAGTTTGGAAGGCAGCGTTTTCACCCTCACCCTAACCCTCTCCCTGAGGGAGAGGGGACTTTAGATCCCGTGGGAAGGTACCCACTAAATTGACACAGCTTCCTATACGCTATGCCCTCTGGAACTCGTGGGTTGCCGCGATCATCTGGAGCAGCTGCGCCACTCGCTCGCTCGTCTCATCGTTCACTTCCGGTCCGGCGACGATGTCGCCCTCAGCCTTCGCATAGTCGACGAGAGACGCCCTGGTCTCATCCGAGACCGTAATAACACCGATCTCGTCGAGGCACCGGTCCACCAGCTCGGACGGAGAGATAGCCGAGCCCCCGTTAGTGGCGACTCTCTCGATGATCGACTTCACGCCGGGATGCTCAGTGTTGCCGAGCTGGGTCGACGCGAAGTTCAGTCTCTCAACGAACGTGCCGGTGTCTATCCATTCGAGGCCCTCGTGCCAGCCCTCAACCGACGGCGGATTGATCAGGGTCTGGCCCATCCAGGTCATCTGCTGCTGACGCTCGACGATCTGGCGTCTCGGCCTGTGGAACTCGCCGGTCAGCCGGAGCACACCGGCCATTACCTCGGCAGGGCTCTTTACGCGGGCGTACCAGGAGTCCTGCGACTTGAAGAAGTCGGACGTGAACAGCACATGCAGCATGTGTCCTATGTCGTAGTCGCTCTCGAAATACGCCTTGCAGAGAATCTCGATCGCCTCGGGGTCCTGCGGCTCCACGTACGGCCACTGCGGCACCGGCGGCTCGTCAGCTACGAAGAAGTGGTACATGTGCCTCGCAATGAACGTGGCGGTGGCGGGCTGTTCGCAGATGATCTCCACGATCTCCTCGCCGTTGAAGTTGCCGGTGCGACCCAGGAATTCCTTCTCGCCATCGTCGTGATCTTCTTCGTTGAACTGGAAGTGCCAGGAGATGCGGCCGTACGGCCAGATCGAGTCCCGCTCGGCGCGCAGGGCCATGTACTCGGTGTTGCCGATCGTCCAGCCTGTGAAGGCCCGGGAGGCCTCCTTGATGTCCTCTTCGCTGTAGTTGCCGACACCCATCGAGAACAGCTCAAGCAACTCGCGTCCGAAGTTCTCATTGATGGCGCCCCTGTGGTTGTCGTGGTTGTCCAGCCACACGATCATCGAGGGGTCTCTGGCAAGCTCGACGAGCAGCGTCTTGAAGCTGCCCATGCCGTATCGGCGGAACATCCTGATCTGGTCGCTCAGCACCTTGCCGTTGGTGATCTTCGGGTAGCCGGTGGCGAAGATGCCGTGCCAGAAGAGGGACATCTTCTCGCGCAGGGCGTCAGAAGATGTCGCCATCTTGTATATCCAGTACGAACCCGGACTGAGCTGGCCCATCATGCCGGACTGCTCGTGGTGGTACCGGCGAATGAGGTCGTCGGTCATCTCGCTGGACTCGGACGGGTTGAGGAGTCCGTCGACGACCGCGTCGTACCCCTTCTCGGCAAGCGATTCCAGTTGGCTCCGACTCGCCCCAAACCCGGCGCGGCGCATCAGGTGGGCCAGGAGTTGCAGATCAGCGGTTGCAGTGGTCATAGGAGCCTCCCAACCAGCTTAGAGCTGGACATATTTATCCGGTCGGTATTGTTTGTGTACTTGACTCCGGGAATTCCAAATCCAAGGAATAACCAAGCGCAATCCCCGAGGGGATTGTTAATCGCAATATAACACAAGATTGTCAGTTAGATAAGTGGGCAGTTTGAGCCTCGATGCTGTAACAGTTTGGTCGGTCATACACATGTAGGGGCAATCCCTTGTGGTTGCCCATGTTGGTCATCATGCTCAAGGCGCCCACAAGGGACGCCCCTACGTCTGTGCCTCCGACTAAACTGACACAGGCTCATCGAGCCTCATGGTGCACCTATCCACCGTCGTGTAGTATCGTGGCGACAGCCGAGCTTGGAGGAGCGCATTGGCGGACATCACTGACCCCCATATTCAGAGGCAGCCGCGACTCAAGGACAAGGTTGCCATCGTCACCGGCGCGGGCTCAGGCGGCGACATCATCGGCAACGGCCAGGCAGCCGCCATCCTGTTCGCCCACGAGGGCGCCAGCGTGCTGCTCGTCGACACCAGCGAGGAGCACGTCGGCAGGACGCTAGACGCCATCGAGTCCCACGGAGGGACGGCCTCCGTCTTCATCGGCGACGTGACATCCGCCGAAAGCTGCCAGGCGATGGTCGAGGCGGCGGTGCAGAGGTACGGAGGACTCGACATACTCCACAACAACGTCGGTATCGGCGGCGCTGGCTCTGTTGTAGAGGTCGATCCCGACGACTGGGACCGCGTCATGGAGGTCAACATCAAGTCGATGATGCTGATGAGCAAGTACGCCGTGCCCGTCATGGCGTCGGGCGGCGGCGGGGCGATCGTCAACATCTCGTCCATTTCGGCCATAAGACCGCGTGGGTTGACGTCGTACACCGTGTCCAAGGGCGGCGTGATGGCGCTGACGCATGCGATGGCTGTCGACCACGCCAGGGACGGTATCCGGGTCAACTGCATTTTGCCCGGCCCCGTGTACTCGTCGATGGTCGCGCCGAACATGACATCCGAGCGACGCGAGACGCGGCGAGACTCTTCGCCGCTCGGCATCGAGGGCACGCCGTGGGACATCGGCTGGGCCGCCGTATACCTCGCAAGCGATGAGGCCAAGTGGGTGACCGGCCTGATTATGCCCGTCGACGGCGGCGTCACCCTCATGAGTCCAAGCAGATAACATCAAGTAATTCAACCAAGGACGAGTCTGGAACGAATTGGCAGAATATGCAGTGAAAGTGGAACTCCCCTCTCCCTCAGGGCTGACAGGGGTAGGTATTCGAGCTTTTCACCCTCACCCTAGCCCTCTCCCTGAGGGAGAGGGGATATGTTGAAGGAAGCCTACATGCGCACGATCGACATACACGCTCACATCTCCCCCCAGGGCTTCATAGACGCGATGAACGCTGGTGAGAACTGGCACGGCATCACGTCCGAGGCTGTCGGGGCACACCGGCACAATCCGCGCACGACGTGGACGCCCGAGGAGCGTCTCGCCGACATGGACTCCCTCGGAGTTGACGTGCAGGTGCTGTCCACGAACGCGGTGCTGTACAGCTACGACAAGGACCCCGAAGCGACAATAGCAATGGCACGCGACTGCAACGACTACGTCGCTCAACTCACCGTCGACCACCCCGACCGCTTCGCCGGACTTGCCACGCTGCCGCTGCAGGACATCCCGGCCTCCATCGCCGAGATCGAAAGGTGCGTCACGCAGCTCGGACTCAAGGGCGCGATGATCGGCGACCACGTCAACGGCCGCACGTTCGACGAGCCGGAGTTCCTGCCGCTCTGGAAGGCGTGCGAGGCGCTCGGGGCGATGTTGCTCATCCACCAGGGCGGCCCGACCATCGTCAGTCCCAGGTCCAGCAAGTACCACCTGCCGAACACGATAGGGAACCTCGCCGACAGGGCCGTGACGTACGCTGCGTTCGTGTACGGCGGAGTGATGGACGCCTGCCCAGACCTCAGGATCTGCCTGTCCCACGGCGGAGGCTACACCTGCTTCGGAATCGGCAGGATGGACCGCGGCTGGCAGGTGCGACCTGAGGCCCGAGGCAATATATCGCAGCCGCCGAGCGCGTACCTCAACAGGTTCTACTACGATACGATCACGCACAACGAGGAAGCCCTGCGCTACATCATCGACAGGGTTGGCGTCGACCGCGTCCTGTTCGGCACCGACTGGCCCTACGACATGTGCATAGACTGGCCCGTCTCATGGATCATGGGCCTCGAAAGCCTGAACGCCGAGGAGAAGGAGATGATCCTCTGGCGCAACCTGGAGGGCTTACTGGGGATATAGGACGCAGGCGTAAGACTCAATCAACGGCCCCCTCTCCCTCAGGGCATAGAGGGGCATGTAAACCAATAGGTCGTTCGTACCCGGACTCTGGGTTCCGGCCTTCGCCGGAACGACAGGCAGGGAGTCAGGAGGGCAGACATGGTCAGACTCGGCGGTTCAGCAACGCAATCCCACTTCGACGTCTTCCAGGGCCTTGAGACCATCTTCCGGCGACGCGGAATAGAGCTCGACTGGGTGCTCTACTCGGACTACGACGCGATGGTGGACGCCTTCGTGAACGGCGACATAGACCTTGCCTGGAACGGCCCGCTGGGCTACGTGAAGATCAGGCGACTCCTCGACGAGCCGTGCCGCGTCATCGCCATGCGCGACGTCGACGTCGGCTTCGTCACCCACCTGATTGCCGGAGCGGACTCCGACATCGTGACCGTCGAGGACCTGATCGGCAAGCGATTCGCTTTTGGACGTCGCGGCTCCGAGCAGGCTGGCCTGGTGCCTTATCACATGATCAAGGAGGCGGGCCTGAATCCGCAGAATGACCTCGCCGCAGTCAGCTTCTACGAGGACCGCGATTCCCAGACCCCCTCAGACGAGCGAGACGTGGTCGAGCGCGTGCATTCCGGCGAGTTCGACGCCGGAGCCGTCAGCCGCCGCACCCTGGAGACCATGGCCGAGGACGGCAGCGAAGCAGTCCAGCACGTCCGCGCGTTCTGGGCGAGCACTCCATACAGCCACTGCTGCTTCACCGCACAGGGCGACATGGACGACAGTGTGTTCAGCCAGATCGAGTCGGCATTTCTCTCCATCACCGGAAGCGACGAAGTGGAAGGGATCGTACTGAAAGGTGAGGCCTGCGACAGCTTCGTCCCCGGCATCCAGCACGGATGGGACATCATCGAGGCGGCCGCTGTCGACGAGGGGTTGGTCTAGGTCAAACTCGATTCAGGAATGGGGGTGAAAGCCGCTGTGCAGACCATAATCAACGACCCCGGCAACTTCTCCTATGTGATTGGGCCGTACAAGCAGCCCGTCGCTACTGTGTCGCCGGGCGAAACCTTCATCGTGGAGACGGCGGACGCATTCGAGAACAGGATTACCTCGCCGGACGACGACATCACGCAGATAATCACGCTGCCATACGTAAACCCGCTGACAGGCCCCATCTATGTCGAAGGCGCCGAGAAGGGCGACACGCTCTCTGTGACCATCCACTCCATCGAGGTTACGCGCGACTACGGCGTCAGCGCGCTCATCCCGGAGTTCGGCGGACTGTGCGGCACGGTCTTCACGCGTACGCTCAATCCACCACTGCCGCCACGCGTCATGCTGCATCCCATCAGCAACGGCGAAATCACCTTCTCGGAGGACCTCGACATCGCCGCTATTCCCTATGAGCCGTTCTACGGCACAATCGGCACCGCGCCGGAACTCGAAGCAATATCCTCGCTCGCGCCCGGCTTTCACGGCGGCAACATGGACGCAGCCGATGTCTGCCCCGGCAACACCATCCACCTGCCCGTCAATGTGCCCGGCGGTCTGCTGCACATCGGCGACGGACATGCCGCGCAGGGCGACGCTGAGGTCTGCGGCGTCGCAACCGA
Source organism: Dehalococcoidia bacterium (assembly GCA_965116415.1). Taxonomy (GTDB): domain Bacteria; phylum Chloroflexota; class Dehalococcoidia; order Lucifugimonadales; family UBA1123; genus VXRN01. The sequence goes on along the minus strand of OZ220693.1, from coordinate 1,345,155 downwards.
GATACCCACACGTGGCACACTCACCGTTGATCTCATCAAGGGGCACCATGTCGCCACGCCGCGAGTCGAGTCCCACGAGTTCCTGATGACCGTAGGCAGCGCCCGCCCGATGGAGGACGCCGCCCGCATCGCCTTCTACGAGCTGGTGATGTGGCTGGAAGCGTCCTACGGCATCGAGCGTCTGACCGCATACCAGCTCTGCTCGCAGGTGGCGCGTGTGCGCCTCGCCAACATGGTGGACATACTCTACTCGGTCGTTGCAAAGTTCCCGAGGCGCTACCTCCCCCGAGGGTCAGGGTGAATACCTACTCTGCCACCCGGTACGCGATGCAGTTCACGATCTCAATCGTCAGCGGCGGCTGCGCCAGGCCGGTCGTGCCGATGACGGCCCTGCACGGCATGCTTGAGATGAACTCGCTGTAGATCTCGTTAAGTATCGGCCACTTGTCCATGTCCGTCAGGAAGACGACCAGCGTAACGACGCGGTCGTAGCTCGTACCCCCCGCCTCGAGCGACTGCTGTACGTGCCGGAACGCCGCGCGGTATTGCTCCTCATCGGACTCATCGGCCAGCACACCGTCAAACCCGGACGCCGTAGTCCCCCTGACGTGCACCTTGATCGCCTTCACCTTCAGCATCCGCGTCACATCCTCGTCGAAGTAGTCTCCGTAGAGGCCCACGCGGTACGAGTCGAGGTCAGTCGTCTGGTGCCGTCCGTCTGCGATAATGAGGTCGAGCAGCGCGTCCCTATCCTCATACGAAAGCGCCTGCGCGTCTTCAATACTCATGGCGTCCAGATCAGCGAGGGTGTAAGTCATTGGTACGTCTCCTGATAGGCTTTGGCTGATTGTCATTCATCACGATGAGGGCTGCAACATAGGGAGTGCTAGAAACTTCCTCTGCCTTGACGGGCTGACGTGGGTAGGTATTCGATGTTTTCACCCTCACCCCAACCCTCTCCCTGAGGGAGAGGGGGTCGTCGGCTGGAGTTCGTCCCTGTCTGTTCAAGCATACCTACCCCTGTAAGCTCTTGACGGGTGAGGGCAGAAGCCCCGTCGCCAACCAATGCAATCCCATAACCACCAGAAAGGAAAAGAAAAATGAAAGTAGGAGTCAACCTAATCAACTTCGGACCCGGAGCCAATCCCGACTCCCTCACCCGTACGGTCAACCTCGTCGAGGCGATGGGCTACCACCTCATCATGAGCTCCGACCACGTCGCCATCACCCCTGACGTCAGCTCCAGGTACCCAGCCCCGTTCTACGAGCCGCTGACTACGCTTGGCTGGCTGGCCGCGACCACGCAGTCGATGGAGATCGGCACCACCGTCGCCATCCTGCCGTACCGCAGTCCGCTCGAGATCGCGAGGGCGGGGGCCAACGTCGACCAGCTCAGCGGCGGCAGGTTCATCCTCGGCGTCGGAGTCGGCTGGGCCGAGCAGGAGTTCGACGTGCTCGGAGTACCCTTCCGTCAACGTGGGGCGATCACCGACGACTACCTGGCAGCTATCAAGGCGCTGTGGACGCAGGACGTCGCATCCTATGAGGGCCGGTACGTCTCGTTCACCGACGTAGATACCGCGCCGCGTCCGGTTCGCGAACCTCACCCGCCCATCTGGGTCGGAGGCGCAAGCGACGGTGCGCTCCGCCGCACGGTGCGATACGGAGACGGCTGGCATCCGATCAGGATTCGCGTGTCCGACTTCAAGGAGACGGACATTCCCAGGCTGCAACATATGGCCGACAGAGAGCAGGTGCCGATGCCCGCACTCTGTCCGAGAATACGTCTGCGCATCACCGAGTCGCCGATGCCAGACGATCAGCGCCTCGCAGGCGAGGGTAGCCTCGACCAGATCAGGGGCGACCTCGAGGGTCTGCAATCCCTGGGCTGCACCCACGTTCTGCTCGACACCTACTACGAGGACGTGGAAGCCACAACTCACCACGAGACCGCGTGGCGGATGCTGGCCACCATTGCGGAAAAGGCGGTCGACCTGAGGAACGAGGCGGTGCGGTGAAGCAAGCCTGTCAGATTCGAACCAACCGGACGCTTCATACAGCCTTGTAGGGGCGGTTCGCGAACCGCCCGTGTTCCAGCTGCACTTCGACTGCCTCCAAACTCTGGCAGATGGGCAACGCCGAGTGCAGCCGGATGGGTACTCGCCAGCGTCATGGTCTCAGCCCGCACCATCGAACCAGACCCAGGCAGCTTCGCGGTGCGGATAACACGGCTAACTCCCGACACTGGGACCGTCGGGTAGTTTATGCTCTCAGTTTGAGACAGGGAGACATGGCATCAACAGGCCCTTCCGCGATTTCCTCGTAAGCGGGAATCCACAGAGTGGGTCTCTACTCGACGGTCTAGGGCCGGTGTTGCGCAGAATTTACTATGCTGAGACCTTGAAAACCGACGACGCAATTTCCACAATTTAGCGACATAGTCCATCCGGAGTTGATCATGGCTGAGTGGTCGTCGCAGAACGCTAGAAATCGTTTCATTGAGGTGGTGAATGCGGCCCTTGCAGGGGAACCACAAATCGTGACTCGAAGAGGAGTTCCCGCAGTCGTGGTGCTAGCCGTCGATGACTACGAGCGACTTTGCCAAGCTGGGAGAGCTAGAGTGCCTACCTTTATCGAACATCTCTTGGACATCCCCAAGGACGGGCCTGAGGACTTGTTCGATAGCGTCCCACTGAAACTTCGAGAAGTGGAGTGGTGATGTATCTACGGACTCCTGAATGGTTTCCGAGTTGCACCGGCCGAGTTGCCACCCTTATGGTTGAATGTTCGGGTTCATCTGGCATCAATTGCCTTCAAGAACTAGGATTCGGCTACTCTCTCTAAGCGCGCTACTAGGCTGGCGCAGTTTCCGTCAGCTTCGTGACATCCGAGGCGAAGACCAGCGGCGGCGGAGGCCTGGAACAGGTAACTGAGCGGCGCACCGTTCGCACAGGAATGATCTAGGGAAACCCGACGCGGGTGGAGTCGGTGACTAGTCGCTACCAAGGCAGAGTGTACTCTTCGTATCGATTAGCGTAAGCGATGTTGTCGTCGAGGGTTAGTCGAACGGTGTAATCTGATAGTGGAGCAATATCACCCAAGGGTATCTCTAGTTGTCCGTTAGCAGTAAGCTCATCCTCTTCCCAGTAGTACGTGATGTCAGTTAGTGTGTCATAGAATGTGACCCTCGCGAGGAAATCACCGGCATACTGAGGCTGTTGGTGAAACTTGAACACTGCCTTGGAGTCTCTCAACTCAACGCTCTCCAGGTAGACCCAGCGCTTAAAGAAGACGTGCGAGCGACTATCAAGAATTATCCGTCCAGACCAGCGCTTGACAGCATTTGTCGGTAGAAGATGCAAAAGAGTTTCATACTCAGCTTGGGATCTGCAAACAATGAATTTCAGTGCGTTCAAGTTTAAGTACTTTGGTATGATGACTTCGGCATTTCTATGAAAGGTGACCACACCTTTTTCAGTGTCAGAGAGTGGGCTGTCATGATAAACGTACTCAAAGGGTATTTGGTCCAGGTCCGCTGCTGACGAGAACACCTTCGGCGTTGATGCTAGGTTTCCCTCACTAAACATGCAGTCGGTACGGGAAAGGATACTGCTCGAGTCGAAGAGGAAGTATATTGGCACAGGACAGTGAGCGTAGTCGTATAGCTCATCTTTGGGACGTATTCCCTCATTGCGGTACTGGGTTGGTGTTCGTGGACGAAAGTACAGACGGACATAATCTTTCCACTCTTCGTTAGTCGAAGCGATGATGTCGCGACTAGCATTGTCGGTAGCCATAAGATTCTGTAGTTCAGCTTGGGTCCGACTAAGTAGAGCACCTTCCTTAAGGATGGATACGGCGTTTCGTAAGTCGGTAAAGTGAAACACGTAGTCTGGCCACCACTTACGTGCCGTACCCAGCCACGTGGAAGTCTTAAGTCTTCTCAGAAATGTTCTGACGACCTGCTTGCGAGAGTTCCTCCTAGACATCATAGGAGTTTTGGTTGTGAAGATGAGGACAGATCATGCTCCTGACTAGCAAGTTCCGACTTCAGGAGCAAGCCTGAGTGGTTCCGCGTTAGCCTATTTGCCCGGTCAGACTGGCGTATTGGTTCCAAGTAGGGCAAGCGAGCAAATAATGGAAGTATGTAGGTTGAGTCCCTGTCTAAACCTCTAGGCATTATGTCTGGTATACAAATTCCTAGGTCCCGAATTTGCTGCCACAGATCTAGCAACTGATCCTTGTGGACCAATACGGGGCAATGGGTGCCTCTAATTTCCAAGCCCCCTCCATCCGCATCGTCGAAGAAGTCAACTTCGAAGACCTCTTTGCCGTCTATCGTGGCAAAAGTGCTGTCCGACTCTATGGTCTTGTGCAGATCACTCCACACTTCGCTGAAGGCTAACGATCGGGGCTGAGTGCGAATCCAGTCTATAGTCTCTTCAGGGACTCGATGCTCTGGCTCACCTAGAGTTTCCGCCGCGCTGAGATGTATGAATATCTCAAGAGGGAGGCTTTTGAGGTAGTGCTCCATGAGTGGCTTCACTTGTGTATGCCAGTCTAATCCTCCATTGCCGCACCCGAGCTGTGGAAACGAGATTGATGTGATCCTGGCATCTTGATACATGCGGGCAAATTTATCCAAGCCTGCCTCCACATACTCTGGCTTGGAAGGAAATCGCCAGTGCTTCTTTGTAGGAAAATTCAGTACCCACTTGTGGGGGGTCTTATAGAGCCATAACTGGCCCACACTGAACATGCCCTCTTCACACAGGCGTTGATATCCAGTAAACATTTCTGGGTATAGGCTCTTGAAGTCCTTGGCAATCCCCTTGCCCATGACACCAACTGTATTGACAGTGTTGACCAAAACCTTAGCTGGGCTCTCGAACAGGCTAAAGTCCACATACGTTATCATCGCTTGATCTCCCGAACCAAGAATCGCGGATACAGTCTTGGAGATGGACGGCGTTTAGCCCCTACACCTTGCCCATCCAATAGTCAATACAACCTCGCATGACAAGCACGAGACCTACACAACGTACATTCAATCTGCTCAGGTCTTCTAGGTTGGTAGGCGGGAAGTCGAGATGAAAAACCGGTTAGTGGAGACAGAGGGATGTAAGATCTCCTGACCGAGAAGGCCATTACTCTCGTTCTCTGCATTAGGTCTCTCCACAGTCAGACCGACAAGTAAGTCGCGGAACAATTCGATCGATTCGGTTCAGTCTCGCCTTTATGGGGAGTCCACTATTAACTGTCACCATAAGTCGGATTAAGGTACGTTCGCCTAGCCATTGACAACTGGAGACAAATCAGTCGAGTCAGTCAGTATTCCAATTATAGAGCTGGTGGTGCTGGACATGTTGGAACTTAGCGTGGTCGACATTCAAGACTCCAAGTTAGATCTCTAGGAGCCACAAGCGACAGGCCAGGTTAGATATTTGTTCTCCATTCGCAGCGCTTTGCGATTATCACACCGCGCCTATGGATGAATTCGAATTTTAGGTCTCGCGCCTCCACTCACTTCCGAAGACTTATAATATAAGAACACATGTACGAATATAATGTCAAATCTGCGAAACCATCCCCCAACCCATGTCCCTATCCCCAAACACCAGAGACGGCACCAAGATTAGCCATAGACTGACAGCCGCCAGGCTGCTCACGCTCTATGGACAGAAGGACGCAGACGACTTCATCGCCGACAACACACCGGAAGCCTCCGACGAGAAGTGGGGTCAGAGAGTCCTGGTCGAGATAGACACCGGACTCGCTACGCTCGTCAATAAAAAGGACCAATGGCGGTCGCGACATCTGCCTCTTCCTCATCAGAGTGGTAGAGGGCAAACTCGAGGGCATCAACGTCGGACACCGCGTGTGGGCAGCCAACGAGCTTCTCAACCGCGCGTATGGAAAGAGCCAGAGCAGGCTCCTGCCCAAGCCTCCACGATCGAAGACTCCCAGGCGCTCGACCAACGGGACATGCAGGAAGCGTCCACAGACTCCCGAAGCTGCCGCCTTCCAGGCACGCGTAGCCGAACACATCGCCGCCAGCGGGGCTGCTCAGCACTCCGATGCGGGGACTGTCCAGCACTCTCAAACAGAGACGGGCCAGCACATCGATACGGCCGCGACCCAGCCAGAACCCACACCAATCCCCACCCGAAACCAGCAGCTTCGTCCCCGAAGTGTAAAGGGTAGCAAGTAAGTGCACAGACCCCAACTTCGATCCCATGCGTGCAGCCTCAGACGAGGAATTTTGTCAGCTACGACGGCTGCAAGGATCCTAGTTGTACGTATCACGGCGACGCTGATAAGTTCGACTTTGACCCGAACGCCCACCACTATAGACCGCCTGACTAATCCCCCAGCCTCAGAGCTTGCGCCGTATTCGACACGTCAATGAAGACAATTGGTGCGATCCTAGTCACGGTGCGATCACCTCACAGTGGAATCGTCAAGCGCTGGTCCGCTCGGAACTCCCTGTGTGGCGTGAGTACCGCAGGAATCGCGGCACGACAAGCCACACATACAATGAAGAGAAGGCTCAGGAGGTGTTCGAAAGCGTGCCGGACTTCCTTCAGGATGCACGCTACCTGCTGAATCGACTTCGAGAGAGGAGTGAGGCTCTTGGCGACCCCTCCAATTGACATCCGGCCTGATCACTTGGAGATAGTCCAGGACATTCTTCGTGAGCACCTGGCACCAGATGTGAAGGTGTGGGTGTTCGGCAGTCGCGCTACCTGGGCCACCAAACGTTCTTCTGACCTCGATCTGGCGCTTGAAGGTGCAGACAAGATCGACCGTAAGGTTAAGGGAGCTCTGGAAGACGCTTTTGAGGACTCTGACCTTCCTTACACAGTGGACATTGTGGACATCAACCGTGTCAGCGATAAATTCAGGCGGATCGTGGAGATGCGACGAACCCCGTTGATCTGGACGCAGTAGCAGTGCGGTTTCCAGATGGTTTTGGCATATTGGTTTGGGTGGCATACCGCCCTTCGACAAGCTCAGGACGAACGATCATAGTCACCGGGATTAAATGGAACCGGTACTAGTCCCCCTTTACGCCGATTGCGTGGGCCCTGGCTAGTGACAGGTAGGCGTCGGGGTGCTCTGCCCATTGGCGGATGCCGTTGACCATCGACTTCAACTCGGAATCGGTGGTCAGGCCCAGCTCGATGGACTCCTGGAACAGTGGGATGTTCTCTATCCACGCGATGTATGTCTCAGCGGACGCGCTCGCGGCGGCCTGGCCCAGCAGGCGCGACATATTGGTCTCGAAATCGACGACGTCGAAACCGGCCTCGCGCATGTGGGCACTCAGGAAGCGCCCCCGGTTCAGCGATCCGCCGATGCGGTTGAAGCCGCCCTCGAACAGCTCGAAGAACCTGCTCAGCTCGGGACACTCCGGCACGATGAAGGGGAACGACCAGTCGGTGCGGATGACCGATCCGATGCCACCGGGCTTCGTGACCCTGAGCATCTCCCTCAGCGCGCGGACGGGATCGGACAGGTGCTCTATGACCGCGCTGGAGAATACGACGTCGAACTCGCCGTCCTCGAAGGGCAGGTCGTAGATGTCTGCGACCTGGTACTCCAGGTTCTCCAGTCCGCTGTCGGATGCGAGCTGGTTGGCCTGGTCAATCATCGTCGGTTCGATATCGATGCCGACGACCCGCCCCGGCGTTACGAGCTCCGCGAAACCGAGTGTCAGTGGGCCCGGCCCGCAGCCGCAGTCGAGCACGCTCTTACCTTCCGACAGGTGCGGCACCAGGAAGTTGGCGACCTGCACTGCGTCGCGGTTAGTGTAGCTCCGCTGCACGTCGGCAGCGTCGTATCCGTAGAACGGCCTGCCTCCAAACTGCGGTGTCTGTGGTACGTCTGATGTCAATGTCGTGCTCCAATCGCTGTCTTTTCGTAAATCTGAATTCGGTGCCTGTTGGACTCGGTGACGTACAGCCGTCCCTGCCGGTCGAACTTTACCGAGATCGGGCCCCAGAAGTACGGTTCAACCCGAGCTGAAATCTGGTGTTCGGTCTCCAAGTCTGGAGCCGGATTCACCATGATGTTGGCCTTCTGGCGCGCCTCCCACTCGTCCGAGTTGGCCGCGTAGAAGTCCATGGCCCACTTGGACAGGGTCGCCTGACCCCTGAGCTTCTCCAGGAAGTCACCGTCCGGCCCCAATACCTGGACGCGCTCGTTGCCCCAGTCGGCGACGTAGATCAGACCTTCGTCATCGACCGCCACGCTGGACGGTCTGTGGAACTGCCCGTCGCCGTCGCCGGACCCTCCGAAGGCCGCGATGAACTCGCCGCCTTGAGTGAACTTCTGGATGCGGTCGTTGCGCCAGTCGGCGACGTAGATGTCCCCATCGCCGTCAAGCGTAACGCCCCACGGCATGTTGAACTCGCCTGGACAGTCCCCCGGACTGCCGAAGCTTGATACGAACTCTCCGTCCCTGGTGAACCTCTGGACCCGGCTGTTGTAGGCGTCGCTAACGAGTACAGATCCAGATGGATCGATCGCGATAGCTGATGGCCCGTCGAGCTGACCGTCGTCGGAGCCGTGGTCACCCCAGTGCCTGATGTAGCCGCCGTCCGTGTTGAACACGGTGATGCGGTGGTTGTGCTCGTCGACGAGGTACAGGTTGTCATCTGAGTCGAACGCCACTGACGATGGCCACACGAACTGACCAGGGTCAGAGCCGTACGAGCCGAAGTCGCCGTAGTAGTTGCTATCGAAGTCGCAGATGCCGATCCGGATGCCGTAAGGCTGAAGCGAGTTCGTGCGGCTGACGACGTAGATCCGGTCGTCGCTGGAGAACGCGATGTCCACGGGGTTGCTGAACCCGCGTCCCTCCATCGCCACGATTCCGATAGTGCGATCGTATTTCAAGACCTGTCTAGTCAGCGTCATCCTAGCCGCCTCCTCTGCCTCAAGATATCGAAAGAGCACCAACTCCGCAACGGACGGTGAGTGACCGAGACAGTTCCGGTTTGGTAGGCAGTGTTTTCACCCTCACCCTAGCCCTCTCCCTGAGGGAGAGGGGATCCTGGATTCCGTAGGGAGGTACCTACCAGATTGACACAGCTACTGATACGTCCTGAGAGTTGACAGCTGACTCCCGCAGGTGTTCAGCTTGGCAACCTAGACCTGAACGAGGAGTGACCTCATGCGTGTTGGATTTATTGGGACTGGGAGCATTGGCAGACCCATGGCGAGCCAGGTCCTCGCCGCGGGTCTCTCGCTGGTGGTCCATGACATAAGCAGGAGCGCCGCGACCCCGCTGCTCGACGCTGGGGCCGAGTGGGCCGACTCCCCGAAGGCCGTTGCCGAGCAGTGTGAGATCGTGTCCACATGCCTCCCGGGCCCGCCGGAGTTCCAAGAGGTGGTCTACGGCGCCGACGGCATCATGGAAGCGATGGACGCAGGCTCCGTGCTGGTCGACCATACGACCAACTCGCCTGAGCTGGTGCGGGACACACACCGTCGATTGGAGGGGGTAGGGGTGGCGATGCTCGACGCCCCGGTCAGTGGCGGCGCTGAGGGTGCGAGGACCCGCGACCTCACCATGCTTGTCGGCGGCGATACTGACACCCTCAACCGCTGCAGGCCGGTTTTGGACGCAATCGCGAAGACCGTCATGCACGTCGGCGACATCGGTGCGGGCTGCGTGTGCAAGATCGCGCACAACTGCGCCGGGTTCTCTCTCGACATGGCGACTATCGAGTGTCTGACTATGGGGGTACGCGCGGGTGTGGACGTATCGGTGCTGCTCGAGGTGTTCCAGAGATGCGCCATCGGGCGGAACTTCAACATCCACACCCGTCTGCCAGATACGCTGTTTAGCGGCGACTTCGAGCCTCGTTTCGCGCTGAAGACCGCCATGAAGGACATGCGGCTGGCCACCGAGCTTGCCGAGCACTACGGCGTCCCAATGAACCTGACCGAGGTCTGCGAAGCAGAGATGGAGGAGGCCGTGAGGCGTGGCTGGGCCGACCTGGACAGCTCGGCGTTCCTCCGGCTCCAGGAGGAGAGGTCAGGCGTGCAGCTCCGGCTCGTGTAAGCAGGTGATTCCTTATGCCTCCTCTACCTTGATGGGAGAGGATTGAGGTGAGGGTGAAAGAGTTTAACCCCCTCATCCCCGGATCAAGTCCGGGGCAGGCTCTAACCTTCTCCCGCCAGGGGAGAAGGGACTGTGAGACACTTTCGAGCCTGCGGTATTGTGTCAGGCCAGCTGGTACTCTCGAGTCGAGCCGATCAGTCGCAGAGTCTCTGCGACGCGCGTCGTCAGGTCGTCGCCTTCGTAGGCCTCTGATGACGCCACGAGAGTCGCCCGCGTCTCGTCCGATACTGTGATCGGGCCGAGCAGGTCAAGGCACGAGTCGACCAGCGTCTCTGAGTCGGCCTGTGCCGTCTGTTCGGCCCCGAGCCTGTCGGCGATGTCCTGGACGCCGGGCGAGTCCGGGTTGCCGAGATACTGGGAGGCGAAGTTCACCCTCTCGACGAGCGAACCGCTGTCGATCCATTCGGCTCCCTCGTGCCAGCCCTCGACGCTTGGCGGATTCATGAGTTCCTGTCCCATGTAGTTGGTGGAAAGTCCGACCTGGAACATTTCCACGGTCGGTCTCGGGAATGGCTTGGCGATCCGCAGCGTTCCGGCCACCAACTCAGCAGGGCTCTTCACCCTGCGGAAGCGGACGGCGTCCGACTTGAAGTGATCGGAGTTGAACATGTCTCTGAGAACCGCCGTGACATCGTAGTCGGAGTCGAAGTAGCTCTGGCAGAGCTGCTCGATTAGAGCTTCGCCGTCCTCGTCGACCTCGTCGGCGACGAAGGACTGGTACAGCCGGGTGCAAACGAAACGGGCTGTTGCTGGTTGCTGGACAATCACGTCGATCACGTCCTCGCCGTTGAGCGGGCCGCTCTCGCCGAGGAATGTCTTTTCAGTGTAGTCGTGGTCGTCGGCCCTGAACTCGAACTGGCACGCGACACGGCTGTAAGGCCAGATCGAAGCCTTCATGGCTCTCAATGCCATGTACTCGGCGTTCTCGAACGTCCAGCCAGTGAAGGCGCGGGCAGCTTCTTTCACGTCCTGCTCGGTGTAGTTGCCAATTCCCATCGAGAATAGCTCGAGCAGCTCTCTGCCGTAGTTCTCGTTGACAGCGTCCCTGTGGTTGTCGTGGTTGTCGAGCCAGTGCAGCATTGCCGGATCACGCGAGATCTGGACCAGGAGCGCGCGGAAGCTACCGAGACCGTACTTGCGGAAGGTCTCGATCTGACTCACCATGGTCTGCACGTTGTTGACCTTGCGCTCGCCGGTTGCGAACAGGCTGTGCCAGAAGAGTGCGATCTTCTCCTGAAGCGGGCTCGTGGTGGTCATCATGCGGTACATCCAGTTGGCGACCGCGACTTCGACGACACGCAGCTCGGACTGGTCGACATGGTACCGTCTGATGATGTCGTCGGGCATGTACGAGACCGTGGAGGTGTCCAGAAGGGCGTCCACAGTGTTCTCGTAGCCGTCCGCGATGGCGGACTCCAGCTCGTCGCGAGTCGCGCCGAAGCCGGCTCGACGCATCAGATGAGCCATCAGATGTACGTCTGTGTTGCTCATGTCACCACCTCTATCCCTGCCTGCCACTGGTGTCCGCCAACCTCATCAGAGATGGGAGACTTTCTCACTACTTCGCCATTCCGACGAAAGCCGGAATCTAGAGGGGTGTGGTGGTGCAACTGAGCTTGCGGTCGAGTCTCTTTCACCCTCACCCCAGCCCTCTCCCTTAGGGAGAGGGGGCCGTTGATTGGTATTCACGCCTGTCTGCACACGTTTACCTACCCCTGTAAGCCCCCGGATCAAGTCCGGGGCAGGCTATGAGGGAGAGGGGGCCTGTTGGCTGGTAGCTATGCTTGCCCGCGTACCATCGCCTACCCCTCGCACTCCCAGGGGAGGGGGTAGGCGACGTGGTACTGGATCAGGCTATGCCCAACTCTTCTCTTAGTGTGTTGATGGTCTCGAGGCGACCGCGGGTGGGCCGTCGTTCGCGCAGGCCGATGGGCGCGTTCTCGACCTCTGGAACAACCTTGATCGCGACGAACACGGGGCCGGTCTGCTGCATGATCTCGCCGACGCTGGTGCTGAACTCTTCGAGGTCGTCGAAGTTGTAGGTGGCAGCGTAGCCAGCTCCCGCGGCCATGGCAGCGTAGTCGATGTCCTGCGAGTTCGGCACGGGCTGACCGCCGGTGGTGGCGTAGCACTCGTTGTCGAGCAGGAAGTGGTAGAAGTTCCCAGGCTTCATGCCGGCAATGGAGGCAATCGCGCCCAGGTTCATCAGGAGCGAGCCTTCAGCGTCGAACAGCACGATCTTCTCGTCAGGTAGGCCAAGTGCGAGTCCGAGGGCTGCTGACGTGGTCTGGCCCATCGCGCCGCCCAGCGACACGTCGCGCCGCTCGTTTTCGGTGAAATCCATCCAGTGGCGTCCGGCGGTGCCGGCGGCGGAGACGATCGCGTCTCCCCTGTGCTCCTGGAAAGCCTTGAATACGTCTTTTGGATCAATCAATGTGTGGACTCCTAAGTTTGGTTATCAGTAGTCTCGTCACTCTCGTACAAGGAGAACTTTGGCTGATTTCGTCATTCCGGCGAAAGCCGGAATCCAGAGGGGAGTGGGATCAGTCCACCAGCTTGGAAACCAGGCGTTTTCACCCTCACCCCGGCCCTCTCCCTCAGGGAGAGGGGATTTTACTCCTATTGCAGAAGGCTACCTGTTGAAGCCGTGGTACTCGTCGCCGATCAGGATGGCAACCGGGCCGCTTGTGGCCCTGGCCTCTTCGAAGGCCGTGGAAATCCTGTCTCCGTCTTCGTTCTGCTCGACCAGGTAGTAGTTGATACCGAACGCGGTGAGGAACGGCTCGGTGTACTTGGCGACTGAGTCGGTGATGACACCGCGTCGGTTCCAGCCCCGGTAACCGATGACCATGACCAGGGGGAAGCCAGCGTCGATAGCCATGCCGCGTATGGAGTCGCCGGACTCCAGCATCCCGGTGTTCTGTACCAGGACGACCGGCACCTTGCCGGCGATGTTCAGGCCCATGGCCGTGCCCCATGCCTCGCCCTCTCGGGAGACCGGGACTACTGTCAGCCAGTCCTGCTCTGCCATCAACTCATACAGGTAGTTGGTCTCAGAGTCCGGGATCGTCACGACGTGGGTAACGCCGTTCTTCTTGAACTCCTCTACCATGGTCTCCGGCCTAAGAATTGCCGCTTGTTGGTGAACCACTTTCCTTCCTCCGTTATTTTGATCGTTGCCTTCGTCCCTGGGTCAGGACGAAGCCATTATATCCATATCTGCCTGCGTTCGCAGACCCGGGCTTGAAACTCCGGCCAGAGCGGCTAGCTGTTCTTTACGAAGTCGGCGAGGCGTTCGCCGATCATCATGGTGGTGACGTTGGTGTTGGCCCGGACGGTGTCGGGCATGACCGATGCGTCGGCGACGCGCAGACCCTCGATACCGTGGACGCGCAGGTCCTGGTCCACGACCGCGAGGGGGTCGGACGCAGGCCCCATCCGGCAGGTGCTGGTGAGGTGCTGTCCGGTGGTGACCTCTCTCAGCATCCACTGGTCGAGCGCGTCGTCCGACTCCAGATCCGAGTCCAGCGGCTCCATGCGCTCCTCGACCAACTCTCCGAGGTCGGCATGCTTGAATACGTCGACGGCCAGCCTGACCACCTCCCTCATGCGCCTGCGATCTTCGGGATCCTCCAGCAGGTGATAGTCGAGGAACGGCTGGACGTGTGGATCGGTGGACGTGAGCGTGATGCGACCCTTGCTGGCCGCCAAGTAGATCGAGCCGGTTATCCTGATCCCGAGAGGGACCATCCGGTCTCCGCCCCGGTTGATGCGCTCAGAGGCGAAGGACTGCATCCACATCATCATGTCGTTGGGCCTGGATGAGCCTGTGGCAGTGTAACGGAGCCCGACCTGTATACGAGGCGCGAGGCCGTCCAGTTCGACGCCTTCTTTCACGCTTGCGGTGATGAAGATCAGAGGATGGTCGCTGAAGTTCCTGCCGACGCCCTGCAGGTCGTGCACGACCGGGATTCCGAAGTCCCTTAGGTGGTCAGCAGGCCCCACACCAGAGAGCATCAGGAGCTGCGGATTGGCGATGGTGCCGCTGCTCAGAACGATCTCATCGGCCTCAACTACGAACTTCTCGCCGCCGCTCTCGACCTCTACGCCGGTGACTCTCTTCCCATCGAACAGGAGCCGGTGCGCCATGCAGTTGGCCCTGATGGTGAGGTTCAGCCGGTGACGCGCCTGGCTGAGATAGCCGAGGCTGGTGCTCCACCGTATGCCGTCTGGGTTGTTGCATGGGATAGGCCCGACCCCGTGAGCGTCGGGCTGGTTAAAGTCGGCCACGTCGGGGAATCCGGCGTCTATACAGGCGTTGTAGAAGCCGACCTGCGCGGGCAGCCACGCATCGGGCTTGAAGCGGTGGCAGATGATCGGGCCTTCGGTGCCGTGGAAGTCGTCGTGGAAGTCGGTATCCGTCTCCAGGTTCCTGAAGAACGGCAGGACGTCTTCGAACTTCCAGTTGTCATTGCCGTAGCTGGCCCAGTCTTCGAAGTCGTGGGTCTGGCCCCTCAGGAAGACCTGTCCGTTGATCGCGCTGGTACCGCCGGTGACCTTGCCCCTGGGGACCAGCATAGGCTCTGCGACGTCGTTACCCTTGCCCATGAACTGCCAGTTGTGCTCGTCGCTGACCATGATGTCCGTGCCGGTCGCGTAGCCGAGCTTGAGCTCCTCGGGCAGCGTCTCGAAGTCGGGATAGTCGGGGCCGGCCTCGAGCAACAACACAGAGCGTTCTGGGTCCTCCGAGAGGCGGGAAGCCGCCGCCGCGCCCGCTGAACCTGCGCCTACTACGATCACGTCGTACTTCACTGTTTCCTCCGATGCCTGCCAGTGTGCTGCCGGCGCTTGGAGACCTCGTCATTCCGGCGAAGGCCGGAATCCAGCAATGGGTGTGGATGGTAGCTAATAGATTTCGATCAGGCGGTTTTCACCCTCACCCCCGTATCAAGTACGGGGCAGGCTCTAGCCCTCTCCCTCAAGGGAGAGGGGATTATGTGTGTGATCGAAGAGTGCAGGCTCAGTCCAGGTGTGAGAGCATCGGCATGACCTCGTCGGCGAGGAGCCTCATGGAGTTGAGCCACTGCTCGCGGGGCCGCCACTCGTGGCCCATCGCGACCAGGACGCCGAATCCTCCGACCTCGTTGTACATCTCCTCGATCTGCGCTGCGACATCCTCGGGACCGCCAACGATCCACAGCGCGTCGATCAGGTACTCCGGCGTCACGTCCTCATCGGACATGTCAGGGTCGGTCTTCATGCGGTCGAGGTTGTTCGACCTTGACATCAGCGGGTGCCAGTAGTGCCTGTAGTCCCGGGCCAGCACGCCATCCAGCGCCTGCTGCCGGGCTGTCTCGGTGTCGTCGGCGACGTAGATCTCCTTGGTGATCCTCCACTCGCCGCGGTCGGCTACACGTCCCGCTCTGCGGGCTCCCTCCTCGACGGAGTCCCAGTGGGTCGCGACGATGGAGGTGGGCACGAGATTCGTGCTCATCGGAATCCAGCCGCGTTCGCCGGCCATGATGAGGGTGTCAGACCTTGGCGAGACGCCCGCCACGGCGATTCTCGGGTGAGGCTTTGTGTAGGGCAGCATGTGGAACGCGAGGCCGATCTCGTCCACCCGCTCGGGAATCTTGAACGACCAGCCGTCCCCCTCGTAGGTGCCGGGTTTCGGGTCCTCCCAGACCTTCAGGATTATTTCGAGCGCCTCCCTGGTGTAGGAGCGACGGTCATCGGTCTCGGGGTCGAAGCCGAACATCTCGTAGTCGCCGGGCGTGGAACTGGAACCGATGCCCCAGTAGAAGCGGCCCTTGGCCATGTGGTCGAGCTGCGCCACGCGGTGGGCGAGCATCATCGGGTTGTGGTTGGGCATGCAGTTGACGCCCGTGCCGAGGATGATGTTCTCGGTCATCCCCAGGGCCTGCGCGATCAGCAGGTCAGGACTGGGTATGTTCTCCCACTCGAACGTGAAGTGCTCGCCAATCCATGCCTCGTGATAGCCGAGCCGGTCGAGCGTGACTATCTGGTCGAGGTCGTCGGCCAGAGTCTGAGTGACGTTCGACCCCGGCGGGTGAAGCGGCATCGTGAAGTAACCGAGTTTCATGGCTGGCTCCTCACTTATAGGAAGATTACGCTGTTTAGGATCAGACGCTAAAGTCTCGTCCTGAACTCCGAGTTGAGGGAGACCAGGCCGCGGTGTATCTCGCTGACATTGCGGCATCCGGCGTAGGCGAGCGCCCTGTCGAACTCGGCGCGCATGATCTCGAGCATTTGCTCGACACCAGACTGTCCTCCATTGGCCAAACCCCAGAACAGGGGCCTTCCGACGAAGACTCCCCTTGCTCCGAGTGCGATGGCCTTGAGCACGTCCAAGCCGCGCCGGACGCCAGAGTCGAGGTAGACCTCGAGATTGTCGCCAACGGCGTCGGCTATCTCAGGGAGGGTCTCGATGCTTGCGCGCGTGCCGTCCAGCTGGCGACCGCCGTGGTTGGAGACCACGATGCCGTCGGCGCCGTACTCGGCGCACATCACGGCGTCTTCGATCGTCCTGATGCCCTTGACGACCAGTGGGAGGCCGGTGAGGTCTTTGAGCCAGTCGAGGCGGTCCCAGGTGAGACCGGTGTAGCCGGGGGGAGTCCAGTCGGCCATGTCGGGGATTCCGACTTCGCGGCGTTCGACCAGCTCCATCTGGTCACGCAGGCTGCCCCAGTAGAGTCCGGGTGTACGGGCGTGTGCGTTGCGAAGGTCGCGCTCCTTGGGACTCGGTGTGGGGGTATCGATGGTCAGGACGACCGCCTTGTACCCCGCCGCCTTGGCACGGGTGACGAGAATCTCTGAGACCTCATCGTCAAAGTGGTATAGCTGGAACCAGAGCGGGCCTGTGGCGACATCGGCCACCTCTTCTATGGAGTAGCCCGATCCCGTGGGCAGAGTGTACAGCGTGCCCATGGCGCCGGCGCCGGCCGCTGTAGCGCGCTCGCCGTCGGGGTGAACGTCGCGCTGGCTGCCAGCCGGCGCAATCATCACGGGGAAGTCGATCTTTTCGCCCAGTACCTCAGTGGAGAGGTCCCTGTCGCCGACGTCGACGAGAAATCTCGGGTTGACGGTGATGTCCTCGAACGCCGTCCGGTTTCTTCGGACGGTGATCTCATCAGCGGCGCCTGCGTCTACAAACTCCCACTTGTTGAAAGGCATCACCTGCTTGGCTATTGCTTCCAGGTCGAAAAGCGATATCGCGTTCATTTCCCCTTAGACCTCCCTGCGATTGGCTTCACGCATACTGGACTTTTTTTGTGCGAAATGCAAGGTGTGTTTTCAGGAATTGTGAATTGGGAAATGGGGTGGGGGGGGGTGTGTGCTAGGATGACCTCAGCAATTGGCCATTCTGCACGTCGAGGCTGTCATTCCGCGCTTCGCCGTCGACGGCGCAACGAAGTCACAATTAGGACCATGATAGGCCAAAGTCAGAGACCTGTTTTCGTAGATGGCGGGCTGTCACCACAGCTTGTTGATGATTTGCGTCGTCTCAATCCATGGTGGGAAGACGCTCCCATGCCTCCACAGCCGAAGATGCGCCGTCACCTGGTGGGCCAAACACGCCGTCGGCTGGAACTGGGGCTTGCACCAATTGTGGTAGTGAGAGGACCGCGCCAGGTAGGGAAGACGACGGCCCAGTATCAGATCATTTCAGACCTGCTCGATGAGGGTGTTCCCCCTACGAGTATCCTGAGAGTCCAGTTCGATGAATTGGACTCCTTGCGAAGATTGGAAGAGCCGATCCTGCGCATCTCGGACTGGTTTGAACGTCAAATCACGGCAGAGCGCTTCAATGCACTTGCGAGGGACGGGCAACCAGCCTATCTCTTCTTCGACGAGGTGCAAAACCTTGATCGCTGGAGTTCTCAGCTTAAGTTCCTGGTCGACAACTCATCTGTAAAGGTTGTCGTAACCGGGAGTTCAGCCCTCAGGATCGAAAGGGGGCGCGATAGTCTGGCTGGCCGCATCAGTACAGTCGAAGCTGGAGTGCTGTCACTAACTGAAATCGGCGCACTGCGAGAGTTAGGTCCCCCCGAACCATTCCTTCCCGATAACGGCCTGAGTCCTCTGATAGAGAAAGACTTCTGGTTGGAACTGGGCGCCTATGGACGGGCGCATGGAGAGTTTAGGGATGAAGCGTTCGGCCACTTCTCCGAGAGAGGGGGCTATCCGCTCGTGCACAATCGCAAGGATGTCAACTGGCATCTGCTTGCGGACCAACTGAATGAGACAGTCATCAGGCGCGTAATTCAGCATGATCTTCGTCTTGGAGAGCGTGGCAGGAAGAGAGACCCTCAACTCCTGGAGGAGTTGTTTCGGCTAACGTGCCGATATGCTGGCCAGACACCGACAGTGTCAACTCTAGCGGAGGAGACTCGCCTCTCTCTTGGCGCCAACGTCAGCGGTCAGCGCGTGACTTCATACTTGAGGTTTCTCGGGGACACTCTCCTGCTGCGACTGATTCCGCCCCTTGAGATAAGACTCAAGAGGAAGCGGGGTAGTTCCAAGCTCTGCCTGGTCGATCATGGACTGCGAGCAAGTTGGCTTCAGGAGCAGATTCCACTGACTCCCCAGGCGCTGGCTGAACGTCCTGAGCTTTCAACTATCGCGGGCCGTCTTGCAGAGAGCACATTCGGGTCGGTGGCTTCCACAATTGCCGGTTTGGACATCTCCCACTTCCCTGAAAGAGGGTTGGACCGTGAAGTGGACTTCGTTCTCACGATCGGATACAAACGGGTGCCCATTGAGATCAAGTACAGGCGTAGGATAGACCCCCTGCAGGATACGTTGGGGATCCGGTCGTTTATCGAGAAGTCGGTCAACAACGCCACATTCGGCGTCCTGATCACTCAAGATGACGCTGGCACGGTTGACGATCCTCGCATCGTCTGTATGCCGCTTTCATCCTTCATGCTCATTAGGTAAGCGAACCCTAATTGCATTTGGACATTGAGGAGATGTTCGCGCGGACTGATACTTCCTCACCCAGCGGCTAAGTCTTCCCACGTCTGGATGAGCTACTCCCCCGTGCCGTAAGTGCGCTGTGGGGTGCCGGGGTAGAGGGAGAAGTGGGTGTGGACGGCTAGCCAGACTCCGTCGTGGCGTTCGAGGGTGACGGTCGCGCGTCCTGGACGGTGGAAGGGCTTGTGGTCGCTGTCGTAGCCGGTGGACGTCCATGTGACCATCCCCCAGGCTTGATCTCCGTTTCCGCGTGCGTGGACGTTGTCGAGGTCCATCTTGAAGTCGGTGATGTTGCCCCAGATGCTCTCCCACTGGCCCTGGCGCAGGGGAGTGCGTCCGCTGACTATGTCCGTCGCGGTGCCGAATGATGCGACGTCTTCGGCGACGATGCGCTCGGCGGAGTCGTAGTCCACGGTGGCGCAGTAGCCCGATAGTAGGGTGAACCACTGTTTGACGGCTTCGGTGGGGTCGATGGTTGTGATTGGGGGAGTGACGTGGGGCATGGTTGACCCTCTTGTTTTCAGTCGAGCTGAGATGGAATAGGCAGCTTCAGGCCGCGGTTGATTTAGCCGAAAATCAACCTATCATCATCGCCCAAGGATTCCCGCTTTCGGAGACATTTGCATAACTTCGTCGTTCCGGCGAAGGCCGGAACCCAGAGGTGAATGGGAGGAGTCCGCTAGCTTGTAATGATGACCTTTTCACCCTCACCCCAACCCTCTCCCTGAGGGAGAGGGGGCTATGCAGAGGTCTTCATTGCTGGGAGTGGCCAAAATAGCGGCGGCCGATACGCGTTCAACGAGGCGTGGTACTACACCTTCAGGGCGCCGATCTTTTCGTACTCGCCTTTGACTATGGGGCGGGCTTCGACTTCGAGCCAGTCTTCGAGGATCTCGGTGTAGACGCTGCGGAAGTCGAGGTTGAAGGCGAGGTCGCCCTCTACGAGGGTCTCGGGGGCGAGCGACGGGTAGTCGGAGTAGTGGCCGCCGTTGACGCCGTCGCCGATCAGGAAGGAGACGCCGCCTGAGCCGTGGTCGGTGCCGTTGCCGTTGTCCTTGACGCGGCGTCCGAACTCGGAGAAGACGAAGATCAGCACGTCCTCGCTGGCGTTGTGCTGCTTGAGATCGGTGTAGAGGTCGTAGATGCCGCCTGCGACGTGGTCCCAGAGGGTGTTGAGCAGCGCGACCTCGTTGGTGTGGGTGTCGAAGCTGCCGTGCTGGGTGTAGCAGATGCGCGTGCCGATGTCGGCGGTCAGCACCTGAGCGGCGTCGCGGGCGCGGGCGGCGAACCCGTTGGACGCGTACTCGACGTTGGACTCGTACCTGTCGGGTACTGAGCTGAGGATGTCTGAGCCGCGCAGCGCGTCGAGTCCGGTCTGGCTCAGGAAGTCCATGACCGGGCCGCTGCCGATGGCGTGGGTGTACATGTGGCGGAAGGCGTCAAGCGCCTCTTCGCGCTGCTCGTCGGCGTCCATGTGATTTAGGAGACCATACGAGGAGAGATCGGAGACCGACGCGACGGGCGCGTTCTTGGCGACGAGCGCCCTGGGGAGGGCTGCGCCGAAGTTGACGGCGGCAACGACGTTGTCGCCGTCAGGGTGCATGTCGCGCACCGCCTGGCCAAGCCAGCCCTCATCGCCGACCTTCGTCGGCTCGGCTGTGTGCCAGATGTCCATCGAGCGGAAGTGGGAGCGGTTGGGCACGGGGTAGCCGACGCCGTGGATGATGGCGACCTTGCCATCGTCGTACAGGTCCTTGATCGGGCCCATGGACGGGTTGAAGCCGTACTGGTCGTCCAGAGGAATGACGTCTTCCTGTCGTATGCGGACGTTGGGCCGGTTGTCGACGTACTCAGGGTTGGTGTACGGGACAACGCAGTTCAGATAGTCGTTCCCGCCTGAGAGCTGGACTACGACGAGCTTCCTGTTCTTTCCTGCACCCATTCTTTTTTCTCCTTGCGAATTCCCACGTTGTTCTGTGTGCGACCTTATGGTGTACCTGTTCTGTCTGCTCTGAGGTTTGATTTAGGCCTTTTCGTAGACCTGGAAGCGGTGGCGGCCTGTCTCGAGGACGTACACGCGCTCCTGGTCGTCGAGGGCCACGCGGACCGGGTCCCAGAAGTAGGGCTCGATCCTGGCTGACGTCTCGCTAGGGTCGTCAGTGTCCGTTTCGAAGACTGGGACGAACTTGGACCTTGCCTCAAGCTCGTCGGCGTTGGCCTCGAGGTACTCGACGGCCCAACTGCCGAGGATTGCGTTGCCCCTGAGCTTCTGAATGAAGCCGCCCTCTGGGTCGAGCACCTGGACGCGCTGGTTCATCCAGTCGGCGACGTACATGTTGCCCTCGGAGTCGACCGCGAGACCGGAGGGCCGGTTGAACTCGCCTTCGCCATTCCCGGAGGCGCCGAACTTGGCGATGAACTCGCCGTCCGGCGTGAACTTCTGGATGCGGTCGTTGCGCCAGTCGGCGATGTAGATGTGGCCGTCAGGGGCCTGGGTGATACCCCACGGGAGGTTGAACTCGCCGTCTCCGTCACCCTGGCTGCCCCACTTGTCGAGGAACTGGCCGTCCCTGGTGAACTTCTGCACGCGGTGGTTGCGGTGGTCGACCAGCATCATGTTGTCGTCCTGGTCGAACAGGATGCCCGAGATGCCGTCGAACTCGCCGTCGGCGGTTCCCTTCGTGCCCCATGTTGTCTGGACGTTCCCCTCGCGGTCGTAGATCGTGATTCGCTGCAGGAAGTCGTCGCCGAGGTAGAGGTTGTCGTCGGCATCGAGCGCGAGAGCAGACGGCCAGATCATCTGGCCCGGCGCGCTGCCGTATCCGCCGATCTGCCCGAAGAACTCGTGGTCGATCGTCGCCATCTGGATGCCGACGATGTCGAGCGCTGTCGTGTTGCTCCGGCTGGCCACGAAGACGCGCCCGTCGGAGCGGAGAGCGAAGTCGGTCGGGAGGTGGAAGCCGCGTCCGCCCTGGTCGGCGACAAAGCCGACGGTGGTTACGGGCTTGAGTTGGAATTTTGTTTGTGTGGTCATGGGGTTTTCACCCTCATCCCAGCCCTCTCCATGAGGGAGAGGGGGCTACTTGATAGCAGTTCTTGCTAGACGGTCTGGTATTCCTGGGTGGTTACGATTAGCTGGATCAGGGTGACGATGTGGCGGTCGGTGTCTGGGTCTGGGAACGACATGTCGCCCCACTTGGAGGCGTAGTCGACCAGGCCGGCCCGGGTTGTGTCGACGACCGGAAGCGGGCCGAGGATGTCCAGGCAGGCGTCTACGACCTGCTCGGGAGACATAGGCTGGCCGCCTGCGCGCTCGGCAATCCTGTCGATCATGGCGCGGATGCCGGGCTTGTCGGGGTCGTTCAGCACTCGGCTGGCGAAGTTGACTCGCTGCACGTATGCGCCGGTGTTGATCCACTCGCTGCCGCCCTGCCATCCCTCCACGCTGGGTGGGTTCAGAAGGCCCTGGCCCATGGCCGCGCACGCTCCGGCGGCGGCGTAGGTGTCTGTCGACGGAAGATCTATGGGACCGGCAAGTCTCAGTGTGCCAACCACCATCTCTGCTGGGCTCTTGATCCTCGCGAACCTGGAGGCCTCGGACTTGAAGAAGTCGGCGTTGAACATGGCTCTCAGCATGGCGGAGATGTCGTACCCGGAGTCGAAGTAGGCCTGCGACATGATCTCGATGGCCTCTGGGTCGATCGGGTCGAAGTGCGGCCACTGCGGCACCGGAAGCTCGTCGGCGACGAAGAAGTGGTACAGGTGTCGGGCGATGAAGCGCGCGGTCGCGGGCTGCCTGCAGATGATGTCCACGACGTCTTCGCCGTTGAAGTCGCCGGTCTCGCCGAGGAACGTCTTGTCCTCGTGATCGTGGTCTTCGTCGTCGTACTCGAACTGCCAGGCGATGTAGCCATACGGCCTCGCCGTGTTGTTGCGCATCTTGATGGACATGTAGTCGGGGTTGACGACGCGCCATCCGGTGAATGCGCGTGAGCACTCCTTGATGTCGTCCTCGGTGTAGTTGCCGACGCCCATCGAGAAGAGCTCGAGGATCTCACGACCGTAGTTCTCATTGATCGAGTCCATGTGGTTGTCCTGGTTGTCCAGCCACATGAGCATCGCGGGGTCGCGGGAGAGCTGGACGAGCAGCTCGCGGAAGCTGCCCATGCCGAACTCGCGGAACATGTCCACCTGGTTGGTGACCATCCGTGCCTGGATGAGCTTCGTGGCCGCCGTGGCGAAGATGCGGTGCCAGAACAGGCACATCTTCTCGTTCAGCACGGCGTCGGTGTTGACCATCCTGAATACCCAGTGTGCGCCGGCCGCCTGACCGTTGCGAAGGTCGGACTGCTCGACGTGGTAGCGGCGGATGAGGTCGTGAGGGATGTCCACGGACGCCTTCCTGGCGAGAAGCTCCTCGACGGCGTCCTCGTAGCTCATGCCCATGTAGTGGCCCAGTTCATCCGGCGTTGCGCCGAATCCCGCGCGCCTGAGCAGGTGTGCCATCAGAGCTACATCTTGCTTCTCATGAACGGTGGTCATTTTGAGCCTCTCCTTGGCGTTGTGGAGTTCGGATTGGAGTATATCAGAAGGCAGGCAGGCTTTTGGATTCGGCAAGCTCCCCCTGGAGGGCGTCGTAACGCTCGCGATCGATGGGGATGCTCACCGGCTCACCGGTGCATCCCGACAGGGTAACTGCGGCCACCAGTTCCTGCGAGTTGCGGCCGTCCTCGCCGGTTATCATCGGCTCGCGGTCCTCGATGATGGCGGATGCGAAGTCCTCGATTGCGGGTACGTGAGTGCTGCCTACGGTGTCCAGTTCGAAGGTCTCTGTCCGGTGGCCAGGAGCGTCGTACGTGGGCGACCTGTCGTTGTCTATGAAGTCCTGGACAGCGGTGTCGAGACGGTGGAGGGTGATCTTCCAGTCGTCCATGACGATCGCGCCGTCCTCGCCCCACAGCTCAAGACGCTGGTGGTTCGGGGCCTGGGATGTGTTGCAGTGCATGCTGCCCTGGCCTCCTCCCTCGTAGGAGAGGATGGCGGTGGCGAAGTCCTCGACCTCGGCGGTGTGGCGCAGCGTCGAGAGCATCCCGAATACGGTGTGCGGCATCCCGCCGAGCCACTGCATCATGTCGATGGCGTGGATACCCTGGTTGAGCAGCGCGCCGCCGCCCTCGTCGGCCCAGGTACCGCGCCACGCGAGGCGGTCGTAGTAGTCCTGGCTGCGTATCATCGCCGAGGTCATGACGACGCGGTAGATGTCGCCGATCGCGCCCTGGTCGATAAGCTCGCACATCCTGAGCGCCTCGGACCTGAAGCGGTTGTTGTACAGCACGCCGAGCTTGACTCCGGCCTCCCGGCACGCGTCGATCATATCGTCTGCCTCGGACGGGGTGACGCTCATCGGCTTCTCGACGAGGACGTGCTTGCCCGCGGCGGCCGACTTCAGCGTGATTTCGCGGTGTGACGGGTGCGGTGTGGCGATGACGACAGCGTCGACTTCGGGGTGGGCGAGCGTGTCGTCGAGGGTAGGGAAGTGCGCTACGTCAAGCTCCTCAGCCTGCTGGCGGAGTGGCTCCTGGGTGCGCGCCGTGATGCCGACGAGGCGGCAGTTGTCGAGCTGACTGATTGCGTTGATGTGGACGCGGCCGATGACGCCGGTCGATCCTATGACTGCGAGGCCAATGTTTGTCATGATTGACTGCTACCGTGAGGGAATTTCAACGGACTTCAGGATAGCACAGCGGCCGTATCTGGCGACTGGCGGGAGCGTATACTGGTTGATGCCCGGGTAGCTCTCGACTCTCGGACAGTTCAGGTCACAAGGAGATGTCGTCATGGACTCGATGAGAAAGCCCCTCGCCGTAATACTTGGTCTTATGGCCCTCGTCGTGCTGTTCCACTTCGTTTTCAACCCGTTCTACGAGGAGGCTGTAGACCCCATCTCGGTCTGGCACGTGCTCAACTGGGTCATGGCAGTCGGCGTGCTGATCACGCTGGTGCTGACCTACGTGCGCAGGGCGCGGCTTGGATCGGACGATGACGTCACCATGCACATCTGCGTCAACCTGGCGTTCTACGTGGCTGTGGTGCTGGTGATCCTGTTCTTCTGGAACTGGTTCGACGATCTGACAGCCGGGGAGGATGGTCAGAGCCCGACTCGTGGGTACTACTGGGTGGTCATAAACACGACGTTCGTGGTGCTGCTGGGAACAGTGAGCGCGCGGCTGTGGAAGGGTGGGGGGAGTGCGTGAGTCGAGATGTGGCTTGGAGGTGACTGTTGAGCCTTTCTGTCACGGCGGGCAACAGTGAACCGCGCTGAACTGCTAGAGTCGTGGTTGTGGGAAGAGAGACAGCCGTTCAGCGGGTGGGACGTCAGTTACCTTGAGGGCAGAATGAGTGGGGACCAAGAGTTCTTCGCCGGAAAGTTCCTTATCGAGGCGAGGAAGCCGTAGCGATATCGACGGCGGCATCGAGAAAGACCAACTCCCCAGGGTCAATCAGAGAGTGTGCGAGTTCATCCTCCACTGGAATGTGAGGCATGGTTACTTACTCAACGAGTGTGAGAGTGGACAGGCCGGACGCTTGTTGCAGGCTATAAGGAGCCCCGCAGTTGCCGTAGCTCCTCCTCCAGCTCGCGGACTCGGGTCTCGGCTTCTATACGACTGGCGCGCTCTTCATCTGCACGGGTGCGCTCGTCGTCGAACGTTGGGATGTGGCGACCGGTCGCGGGATCGTACCACTCCAGTTGACCGTCGTGCCAGCGTATGTTCAGGTCCAGGACCTCGCTGTGGCCCTGATACGTGTCCTCAGACAGCTGATCTATCGGGATGGACTCGTACGCCCCGTCCACAAGCCGGTCTCCGGCCAGACGGACGCCGTGAAACTCTCCGGTCTCGTCGAAGCGCCAGTACTCGGGGACGCCCATAGCCGCGTACACGTCACGCTTCTCACCCGTGTCCTCGCGACCGGTGGAGCGGGACGCTATCTCCAGCACGAAGTCCGGGGGCTTGCTCTGCTCTGAGATGACGTATGCGTTTCTGCGATAGTAGGCCGCAGGGTCCACGTTGAACGCGATGAGAAGATCGGGATACTTCACCCCTGCCATGTTCCGGGTTATCCTCAGGCTGACGTAGCGCTCGCCAGCGACGAGTGTGGTGACGAGGTTGCCGAGGTGGTGGACCAGGTGATGGACGCTGCCGGTTCGAGTGAGGTGTTCGAAGCTGGTCATATCTTCGGGCTTCCGTTCGGGAGGGTCCGGGAAGCGGAATCCGCTGAGGACTTCTGTAGTCTTGGCTGTGGTCATATGGCGCCTCTTGGGGATGGCGATTATGCCTGAAAGCCGGCGGAGTGTCCTGCCGGGTGGTGACTCCGGTCAGTTCGATGTTGCTCTCAGGCTTGATTATACCTCATGGCCACATGGATGGTCGGAGAGTTCGGAGGTCTAAGACTACCTCAGTGACTCTACTGCTGCCGCTGTCTGCCTTGCCTCTTCGATGCGCTGGCGAACGACCTGAGCCAGTCTCTGTGTGTCTTCCTGATAGGTGACATCGGGGTTTGCCTCGACCTTGTTGACCCACGCGGACGGCAGGCCGGACGCGCCGTGGAGCGCGCCGACTATGCTGCCGACCATCGTGGCGATGGTGTCGGCGTCGCGCCCGAAGTTGGCGCTCCACGTTATGGCGCGGACGGGGTCGCCTTCGGACAGGGTCAGTATCGCGAGGGTGGCGGGAATGGTCTCCATCGAGTCGGCGAGCACGGTCCGCTGGTACGTTGCGTAGTACCGTTCGCGGAATGTTTCGTATGAACCCGTCTCGGCTGCGAGATCCAGCGCTTCGGCAATGGCCTGCTTGAGCGCGACTGCGCTGACCGGCAGGAGGTAGCGGGTAGCGTCGTCGACGACGGACTCAACCGTTGCATTGGCGTCGAACGCGGCAGCCACCGCGGCTGCCATCGAGCAGGCTGCGTCGCGGCAGTAGCCCACATTGCCGCCGTGGTGGATGAAAGACGCCACGTCCAGCGTCTCCAGCACCGCCTGTCGTGGATTACATGCGTTGATGATTCCCATCGGGGAGATGGCCATGGCGGTCGAGGAACTCTGCATGTTGCCCCAACCGGCGTAAGCTGGAAGCTCAAGCCCCTGCTCGTACTTGTGGAAGGCGTTGCGCACGGGGATGAACCAGAGGTGCCGGTTCTGGTCCTTGAAGTCGATGAACGACTGGGCGAAGTGATCGACCGTGGGGTGGCCGTCGCTCTCGTATATGGCGTCTATGAGCTGGCCACGGATGGCGGTGTCGTCGGTGCCTACGCCCTCGAAGTCGGTAACTCCATCGGGACCGTACTGCTCGATGATCTCCTTGTAGTGCAGACGCTCGGTTGGCGCTCCCATCGCGTCGCCGATGAGGCCTCCAAGTAGGCATCCGTAGATCTTGTCGGTGAGTTGGTCTGTAGCCATTTGTTGAATCTCCATAAGAATCTTCAGAGTTTAGTTTCAGATGCGCTGTCGAGTGTCTGCTCTTTATATGTCCAGCTCTAAGCTGGCCACAGGGGCCAGGCCCAGATTATTAGGGGGATGGCCGTGGCGACTATGACTATAACCAGGGGTAGGCCCATTCTCCAGTAATCGCCGAACTGGTAGCCGCCGGGTCCCATGACGATCGTGTTGGACTGGTGGCCGATGGGGGACAGGAAGGCGGATGAAGCCCCTATGGCCGCTGCCATCAGGAACGGGTCGGACGAGGCTCCGAGGGTGTCTGCAACGCCGACACCGATTGGCGCCATGAGGATCACCGCTGCGGCGTTGTTGATCACGGCGGACAGCAGCAGCGTGGTGACGAGCATGACGCCGATCATCGCCCACGGCGGGAGAAAACTCCCGAGGTCTGCGATAACCGCGGCTATCCTGGCCGCGCCTCCTGTCGTCTCCAGTGCGGCGCCAACCGGGATCATTGCCCCCAGAAGGATGATGACCGGCCAGTCTATGGCCTGGTAGGCGTCCTGAAGGGAGAGGAACCGGCTCATCAGCAGGACTGCAACGGCTGCCGTGAAGGAGATCTGGACTGGCAGCACTTCGAGAGACGTGAGAAGGACGGCCGCTGCGAAGACCAGTACCGGGAAGACGGCCCTGCGTGGTTGTCCGATTCGCAACTCGCGTTCTGCGAGGGGGAGCAGTCCCAGCCGGGGCAGTGCGTCCTGGACCGCGTCTCTCTTGCCCTGCAGGA
This sequence comes from Dehalococcoidia bacterium, assembly GCA_965116415.1. GTDB lineage: Bacteria > Chloroflexota > Dehalococcoidia > Lucifugimonadales > UBA1123 > VXRN01. The sequence goes on along the minus strand of OZ220693.1, from coordinate 1,316,805 downwards.
GCAGCACGTCACCTGCTCGGAAAGTCATGTGTCCGAGTCTTCTGACGAGCCTTGTTCCGCGCCGGGACAGTCCCAGCAGGTTCACGCCGAACGCGGCGTGCAGGTGCAGGCCCCTGGCCGTCTTTCCGGCGGCCATGCTATCCGGGCTGACGATGGCCTCCAGCGTGGAAACGTCCTCCGAGCTGAGCGTCTGATTGATCTCGGATTCAATGTCCCTGGACCACTCGAGCTCGAAACCCGTCCTGTCGATGAACGTCCAGATCTGGCCGGGGTCGGCCTCGATGATGAAGATGTCGTTGGAGTCTATGATCTGATCGCTGGAGGGGGCGCCGTAGACAACTCCACTCCGAAGCAGCCCCGCGATTACAACGTCCTCTTCAGCGAGCTCTTCCAGATCGCCCACGAGCTTTCCGATAAATCTCGAGTCGCCCGGTACTCGAACCTCGGTCATGTAGCCCTCGATGTCGAGGGTCTCGCCCAGGGCAACCGGGGGCCTCCTGAAGGGTATGAGACGCCAGCCCACCAGTGCGATGAATAGCACCCCGACGATGGTGACTCCGAGTCCGACTATCGCAAAGTCGAACATGTTGAACTGGACACCGATTTCGTCGTGCCGGAAGTTCGAGATTATGACGTTCGGAGGGGTCCCGATCAGCGTGGTCATGCCGCCCAGGAGAGATGCGAACGCCAGGGGCATGAGGAAGAGCGAGGCTGGGTGCCTGCTCCTGCTGGATACCCTGACTGCCACGGGCATCAGCAGGCTGACCGCGCCTATGTTGTTCATAAACGCCGAGAGGAACGCCGACAGGCCAGACAGCGCTCCTATCCGAAGACTTGCATACTCGGGTACGCGCGAGATCCATCCGGCGATCGTGTCCACGACGCCGGAGTTCTGCAGCGCGCGGCTCAGGACCAGAACGGCGGCCACGGTCACGACGGCAGGATGGCCGAAGCCCCGGTAGGCCTCCGAGGTCGGCACGATGCCCACGATTGCGAGTATCAGCAGGCTGAGCAGTGCTACGACATCGTACCGCCACCTGGCCGTCACGAACAGGACGAGAGCGAGAATGAGGACTCCAAAGACAATGGCCTCATCCATTGGTAAAGCGGGGAACCCCCTGTAAGAGTAGCGGACGGGACATCGGCATTCCCGTCCGGTTAACTCAGTTTACAGGGCTATGGGGTCTGTGTGCGTGCTGGCCTGAGGCTCTCGACTACTGCTCGTACCAGCCTGAGCCGAATACCAGCCCGTCGTGGCGTACGACCCAAGCGTGTTTCTGATGCTCCGCGCCTGTATCCGGGCTGTTGAATACATAGCTTACCCAACGGCCTGCTTCAGTTGCAGCGAGTACATCATCGCCGAAGAAGTAGCCGGTCGAATCGATCCTTATGGCTGGGTCGAGACCTATACGTTCAGGGTTTGGGTGGGAAATGGTGTAGCCGTCTTCATCAATGATGAACCCGTACCACTGCCCGTCGACGCTTTCAGGGTTGTTGTAGTAGGCGATTGTGTCTTCCAGACCGACTGCGTCGTAGAGGTTGATGGCCTGCTGAACGAACGACTGCGTGTAGGCGGGCGCGTTGGACTTGGCTGGGCCGTCCTCATACCAACCTGAGCCGAAGAGTAGTCCGGCGTAGCGTACCATCCAGGAGTGCTTGGTTTCGACGGAGCCTGTTGACGGGTTGGGGTATGTGTAAGAGAACCACTCACCGTCCTCGTCGGCAGAGGCCGCGACTGCGGAGCCGGCAGGATATGCGTTGGGCCCCGTAGCGTATGAGAAGGGATGTCCCACAAGGTCGGGATTGGCCGCGTGGGCGAGCATCATGTCGTTCTCATCGCCGATGAAGATATACCACTGGCCGTCGATGCTCTCCGGCGTGTTGTAGTAGGCGACAGTGGCATCGAGTCCTTCGGTCTCGTATCTCTTGATAGCGGCCTTGACGAGGTACTGGGTGTAGGCGTCGGGCGAGGACTTGTGGGGCGCGACAGCCAGCTTGGTTTCCTCAGGCTTGGTCATGGCGGCGGGAGCCGGAATGTCAGCAATTGCATCCTGGACGATGCGTTCTACGTCTGCGCTGGAGAGCCCCGGTGCGGGCTGGGGGATGTCCGCAATGGAGTCCCGCACGATTCGCTCGACTTCCCCGCTTGTGACTCCGGGAGTAGGCTCAGGAATGTCGGCTATGGATTCCTGCACGATCCGTTCTACTTCAGCGACAGAAGCGCCGGGCTCAGGTGGGGCGGGCGCGTTGGCGAGCTCGGTACGCACTATGTCCACGACTTCAGTTCGGGACATCCCGGCATCGCTGTCCGCACAGGCGACGATGAGAGTTGCGATGACGGCGCCCAGAATCGTGATTGACGCCAGGTTGACAGTTCGATTAGTCATGAAATGATTCTCTTTTATCGGGTCAGCTGGGAAGAGTCTTGACTTTAGCCAACTTTATGATTGCATGAGTTTGTGCTTATGACTCAAATACCAGCCGAATTCTAGACATTTAACTCTAGCAAGCCCTTAATGTGCCTGTCACTCCACAATTACGTTGTATTTATGTAGTCAATGATTGACTCTTATGGTAGTGTGGATAGCCGAGGGGAATTTGGCAACTGTGACACACTATCTGATAAAACTGATGCATAAACGGTAGGCAGGCTGGGGCGTACTGAATTGTGAGCCTTTCGCTGGGAGTTCCACTGTCAAGGGGTCCTGCTTCCAGTCCTGCCGGAGAGGTTGACGAGGGAGACGGAGGATAAGTAACCTGACGGCTTCCATCCGATACCGTCGGGGGAATCTGAAAAGAAACTAAGATACAAACACAGAAAAGCTAATTACGCTATTAACAAGGAGTAAGGATGATAGAGTTGAAGGCCTATTCGGTAAAGCTGCGGAAGATGGTGACCATCAAGGATCCGGAGTTAGTGACCCTGAAGAATGGAAGGAAGGCTGTCCGCGGTGTCGCCTCGGAAGATCCGTCCAGCAAGGTCTTCAGAATCGTGAGTGACAGTCAGGCGGAAGAGCTTCGAGGGACGCTTGGCTGATCGGGTCCGCTTCCGACTAGATCCAGATAGGGGCAGGATCGAGACCCTGGCCCTGGAGTACTAAGGCTTCAAGGGCTTTAGGGAATCGTGCGTTTCACTCATTCGGTGAAATGCCCTTTAGATTCTGCCGAGCGATTCTGGATTGGAGTTCAACGCTCTTTAGGCGCACGGCCGCGCAGTCCTGCGGTCGTCGTCGGGGCTTTGAATCCGCCGCCCCTTAGGGGCTAGACATGCACGGCAGGATGATGTAGCTTCCCGTGCCGGGGCAAGTGGAATATCAGTTTCTTTTCCGATATTATGGTTGCTTGAAATCCATTGTTTTTCTCAGGAGGTAGCTGAATGACTGGATACTGCATGAAGTGTCGTGAGTCTCGTGATATCGAGGAGGCTGAGCAGGTCACAATGAAGAACGGCCGCCCTGCGACCCGCGGCAAGTGCGGGCTCTGCGGGACCACCATGTTCAAGATCGGTAAGGCCAGCTAACCCAGCACAACAAGTTTGGGTGGGCGCTTCGGTTGGAGGAATTTCATGCGGAGCGCCTGTCCAGGGCTACTTACACCAGTGGCCCAGATTCCCCAAGAACTGCCCGCCGTAGTGGCGGGCAGTTTCCATTTCTCACTCATTCCCTATCTACAGCGACCTGACAGCAGCTTCGATTGTGTCATCGCTGTCTCCGTTTCCTCAGAGTGTGTAAGTGTCGAGCATCTGCCTCAGCGCGGCGCGGGCGCCGCCGTGAAACGGCGGAAAGTGGCTGAAGCAGATAGTGTGAAAGTCCAGCCTCACCAGCTTGCGGAGCGACTCCATGGCCTGTTCCGGGTCCTGGGTGACTGCCGCCGCTGGAGGGGTGAGCTTCCGTCCCAGCCTGTACTGGAGGGCGTCACCTATAATCACCACCTTCTGGTTTGGCAGAAAGATGGTGATGCTGCCTGGGGTGTGTCCTGGAGTGTGGACGATCTGCACGGGAAATTCGAAGGGAACTATGTCTCCGTCTTCCAGGTCCAAATCAATTGGAGTCGTGGGGGCATTGACCCTCTCCATCAGTGGGGCGGCGAGTCTTGCCATAAGCCTGCGCTGGAACGGGTTCGGCTGCTCCTCGGCGCCTTTCAGGAAGCGCGAGTCGAGCCGGTGGGCCATAACGGGAATGTCTTTTTCGTAGACCAGTTCGCGGGCCCCGCCGGCGTGGTCGGGATGGTAGTGAGTGATGATCACCCCTGCCAGGTCGTCGACGGAGATTCCAAGCTCGTCCAGTCCGCTCTGGATTAGTCCTGCGCTGCCCTTCATGCCGGCGTCGATCAGCAGCGCCCCGTCCTTTGCCATGAGAACCGTGACCCTGGAGCCGAGCGCGCGGATCTGGAAGACGCCTCTGACGACCCGTATCGGATTGCCCAGCTTCATTGCTCAGGGACTCCCCAACTGGTAGTCGTCCAGTAGGCCCATACGGACCGCCCATATCACGAGTTCCTGTTTGGTCTCGATGCCGAGCTTGTCCTGTATGCCGTAGACGGCATTCCTGATCGTCAAAGGCTGGTTGCTCCTTACGTCTGCGATCTCCGCGTATGACAATCCCTGTGCGAACAGGGTCAGTATCTCCCGGTCGCGCTCCGTTAGCCTTTCCAGTTCCCTGGCCCTGTTCTGTTCGGCGGCTGCCCTAATACCTGCGAATACGCTCCTGATGACCGCACCCGGAATCCGGTACTCGCCCTCAGCCACGTCTCTGACCGTGGTGAGCAGCTTATCCTTGCCAGAGTACTTCTGGAGGTATCCGGTCGCGCCCGCTGCAACTGCCTCCATCACGGCGTCGTCTTCCGCCGAGGCGGTCAGGATCAGCACTCTTGTGTCGGGGAGCATCTCTGTGATCTCCCGGCAGGCGTCTATTCCGTTCTTGAGCGGCATCATGACGTCCATGATAACCACGTCGGGCCTGAGCTGCTGCCCGATCCTGACGGCCGCCGCGCCGTCTCCGGCCTGGCCGACCACGTCGAAGTCGCCCTCCCGCTGGAGCACCTCCCGCAGGCCGTCTCTCATTATCTCATGATCATCGACGAGCAGTACCCTCGTCTGCCTGGTTGTGGTCAAGTTACAACCTCCTCGGCGTGTTATACCTGAAAGGGGGTGTATTTGTACCCCGTATCGTAGTTTGGGACATGCTCTTCACTCTCACCCCAATCCTCTCCCTGCTTAGAGGGGTATGTAAACCAACAATTCGTTCGTCCCCGGATCAGGTCCGGGGCAGGCTCTGAGCTTGTCGAAGGACACCCCCAGCCCCTGGATTCCCGCTTTCGCGGGAATGACGGTTTGTGAATACCTACCCCTGTAAACCCTCAAGGGAGAGGGAGTCTATGTATCATACGGAACAGTGCAGATTACGGTCGTGCCGCGGTCGGAGTCGCCCTGAGTGACTTCGAGCTGTCCGCCAATGCGCTCGGCGTCCGCCTGCATATTTCTGAAGCCGTGTCCGCGCTCCGCGTAGTCGTCAGGAAGGCCGACGCCGTCGTCCGACACGGACATGGTCAGGCTATCTTCGCCGTAGTCCAGTGCAATTGTGACCCTGCCCGCCTGAGAGTGCCGGAACGCGTTCGTCATTGCGTTGTGTGCTATGGAGAAGACAAGTCCGCGTGTGACCGTGGAAAGATGCGGCTCCTGCCCCTTCTGTACAACGTCCGTGGGTATCGACGTGATGGTCGTAAACGTCGAGGCGTGCGACCTCAGCACGCGACTGAGCTCCCGTCCTTCGAATATAGGTCCGGCGTCGATGGGGTGCCTGAGCTCCCACATCGTTGACTTCGACAGCGCGTGGGTGGCCTGCAGCTTGGAAGTAAGCTCATCGTTCGAAGAGTCGGCGAGCTCGATGGCCGTCTCGACTCCGATGCCGATCATATACGCGGACTGCGCGATCGTGTCGTGAATGGTCTGGGAGAGCTCGATGCGCTCCCGCTGTAGCTCGCGCTCGCGGTCCACTGCCTCTCTGCGTCTGATTCGCTCCAGTCGGAAGATGAGGTTGACCGCCGCGACGACCGCGTACATCGTGACGATCCTGATGAACAGCACCTTCTCCTGCGCGTCTTCGAAGTCGACGCCCGAGTTCAGGCTCAGCACGGCGTACATGACGGCTGTGATGGTCACCCAGGTGAAGCTGAGTCTGAACGACGCGAACACCACGGCGAACGCGGCGAGCGCGGGATAGTAGAGCACGTAGAAGACGTTATCGAAGCCGCCTGAGATGACCAGCCCGGCCGTTATCGTTGTGACGTCGAGCGCGCTGAGGGCGAACGCCCAGTGCCAGCTGATGGTTCGACTATACTCACCACGGGCACTGCGGTCCGACCGGATGCGGTAGTGGACATAGCCGTTCAGCGCCATCAGCGATGCGGCCAGCAACGTGTGCGGAATGAACGCCTCGTGGGAGTAGTCGGCGCGATAGTTCAACTGCGCGAACCAGGCCACCCCGACGAACCAGCGTACCCAAACCGCGATACGAAGGCTGTGTCGCAGATCGTCGGAGTCGATCCGGTGGAGCGCCCACCCGGACTCTTCGCTTGCCAGCTTAAAGCTGGACATGTAAACCTGCCGTGTTCAGGTTACTCGCCTCACCAGCCCAGCCCAGCTTAAAGCTGGACATATAAGTTAGCCGCTTAACTCATCTGAGTTTATAGCAGCAGAGTACGGCGTCAAGGTTCGGGAGTACCGTGTTCGTTGGGTACTAATGTGCCACGGCTATTGCATGGTTTTGGTGTGTACCCGCACCTTGCAAGGCATGTGGCTGGCGATTAGAGTACCGCTACAGATGAGTCTGAGAAGACTGATGCCAAAGGGTTGTTGCTCCCACAGGAGATGAATTGGACGACTATGTCGACAGGTTATTTCTCGGAGATGCCATAGATCTCCTCAGGTGCCTGCCGGTCGACTCTATCGACTTCGTAATGACTTCGCCTCCGTACGCGGACAATAGGAAGAGCACCTATAAAGGGGTACCCATAGCGCAGTACGTGGAGTGGTTTGCACCATACACCGACGAACTCCTACGTACCCTCAAGCCAGACGGCTCTTTCATCCTCAATATAAAGGAACGTGCTGTTGATGGTGAACGCCAGACATATGTCTTGGAGCTTATTCTCCAAATGAAACGCCAGGGGTGGTACTGGATTGACGAGTACATTTGGCACAAAAGGAACAGCTATCCCGGCAAATGGCCCAATCGTTTTCGAGATGCATGGGAGAGGTGTCTCCACTTCTCAAAAGACAAGCGATTTCGAATGTTTCAGGAAGAGGTGATGGTCCCCGTCGGAGACTGGGCTGAGACGAGGTTGCGCCACCTAAGCGAGACGGACCTTAAGAGGGATGAATCGCGTGTTGGCAGTGGTTTTGGCAAAAACGTCTCAAACTGGAGAGACAGGAAACTAGTCTATCCCTCGAATGTTTTGCACATGGCTACAGAGAGCTCGAATAGAGGTCACAGCGCCTCGTTCCCGATTGGGTTGCCGACTTGGTTCATCAAGCTCTTCACTGCGAAGGGTGACTTGGTTTTTGATCCGTTTATTGGTTCTGGTACTACCGCGATTGCGGCGCTTAGGCTGGGAAGACACTACCTAGGGGCTGAATTGAATCCCAACTACTTTGACTTAGCTCGCCAGGCGATTGACGCCGAACGCAGTGTGCCATGTGAGCTGTCAAGTGAAGAGCCCAGAGCTAGAGCTTGCTCTCCATGGATGGATTCACCAGCACTCTAAGGTGTTGACAGAGGAGCTAGCTTCCCTGCAAGTGTCTGACTCTGGCCCTGCAGAGACTGCATTCAACAGGATTCCGCTGAAGGCAAGCGACTTCGAGGAGTACTTCAATGGTCTGCATTATTGAATCCTGCGCGAGGGAGGGTGTACACAACTTTGGAGTACGCCTGAGAAGGCCCAATTCATCGGCAATCTGGGCTCCGAACACCGGTGCACTGATCTGCAATTATCACGCCAGCCGAGGATTGCGAATAAGTGTGTTGTTGGAGCCGACCGACGATAGCAAGCTCGAGACGATTGTTAGGTCTGTTGGCGAGCCAGCTTCGCGGATCACCCGCATTACTCACACGCCCTCAGACTGATTTGCAACTATTGAGCTGTTGCTGTGACTTCTTCTTTGGAGCCGTACGATTCTGCAATCGTCTGGCGAGCCATGAGGTATAGAATGAGGAAACTGAACCAGATACTCGCTTGCCTCAATGGTTGCACACTCGGAGATCCAAGACGATGGATTAGGTATAGCTATGACCGGATGACTTAGGGACGGCAGTTCGTGCACTCGAGGCACGAAGTAGATCCATGCTACGCAATCATGTCCTTCTAGGAATCTGCGCTCGTTACGAGTCAGAAAGAACCTAATGTAGGTGCCAGTTGACGACTTCACCTCTATGAATCTGTCGGATCCATCTAGCTCAAACGAACGAATGTCGAAGCCGGCAGAAACATCCCTTGCGGCTACCCGTTCAACTAACCCTGCAAGATCGAGTCGATTTCCGTTAGTCAGCCGCTCGACCTCTAGTTCCATCACATAGTTTTCTGCAGCGACAGCCCGAATACGCTGGTGTTCAAGTATTCGTATCAGTTCCTCTTCCGTAACGGCAGCAGCAATGCCAAGAACGCCAATTATGGCTTCGTAAGCTCCAGGTCTCATGACTAGTACCCCATCGGAGTATTGCATGGCCGATAGTGACTGAAGGGCATGTAGGCACTGAAGCTCGGCGCGAGGTAGCTGAACTGAGCCCGGAATGAACTCAAGAGATCCGTCGGGTCGCCTTCGCATCCTGCGTATGAGGTCTGCAAGCGGGACTGCAAAGTCGGGCTGCTGTATCATCTCGGCTAGGAGCAAACACCCTTGGGCTTCGTTGAGTACGTTGTACGGAGGCCAACTAGCAGTTGCGAGGAGTTCTTCCCCAAGTGGACTTAGGGCAACCTCTTCGTCTCTCTCGTATACCAATCCGAGGCGGAGCGCGAGAAATAGGCACTTCCGAGCATTGACTATAGGACCGCTTACTCCTGACCGCATTAGGAGTGCACGCACAGCCGGGCCCTTCTCGAGTGGCCCATTGGCGAGGCTTGCGAGCACGAGGTTAACTGCCCCCATTTGCTCCGGGCCAACAGACTCGAACACAGCTATACCGTTCTCTGTTAGGTTCATCCCGGCAGTTCGGTCAATAAGTCCTCAAAGGCTGCGTGTGTCTCATCGTCTGAGTCCGCAGCGGCTGTGTCTTCTTGCCAGTCCACTCCCAAGACTGGGGAGTCATCACCGAGGAACTCAAACATAGTCCGTTGCCGCTGCTGGAGTCTCCTGTCGACTGATCGCTCAACTGCACAGTCGATAATTGGAATCCAGTAATGGGTCTCTACACCTTGCGGCAGCCCGATTCGGTGGATACGGTTGAGTGATTGGAGGAACTGACCACAGTTGTAAGTTCGATCCACATAAATGGCGTGATGACAAATCTGATGTAGTGAAATTGATTCTGCACAGGCCGCTGGGTTGGCTATCAGCAGTGGACGGTCACTCCTTGTCTTGAATTCTCGGATGTTGCGTTCTCTACTTACGTCGAACGGGTCATCGGAATCTTCGTAAGGTTTTATCTGCCCGTATAAGAGTAATGGGTTGAATTCATCTAGGATGTTGGCGAGTAGGTGGATGTTTGATATCCACCAGGTCCACATCAAGACTTTGTTGCCATCGGCAATTAAGGACTTTGCCTTCCGCACAGCCCATTCGATCTTGGCTGCCCTGGCAGTGCCATCTCGAAAGTTCCCTACCAGTGGTGTTAATTCGCTAACGTCGAACGTGACCCGTTGGTCATGTGGCATGTCTTCGGTAGTGCTAAGCAAGGATGGATTAGAAGCAGCTTGGAGCAACCTGACGATGCGAGCTTTGCGCCACCGGGATAGAAGTTCTCTATCTATATCGGATGGAAGACTCCTAGCTTCTACTGCTAGTTTGTTTTCAAGGAGATTGATGACACGGGCTTGATCTGGAGGTACTTGGCTTATGGGTATGGGTTCAGTGTGGGTTATCGGCTCTTGTAAGCCTAGCTCTGATTGCGAGGTGCGATGGAAATATGGGGTCAGCGTTCCGCGCAATTCCGCTGCTGGTGTCGATGACCGAGACAGCCGCGTGAGATATTCCTGCGGAGTGCCAATAAGCTCATTTCTGGCTGCTGGCCATAGGAAAGCGAACTGCGGGTAAAGGTCAAGGAGAGAATGTGGTGCAGGTGTACCCGAGAGGATCAGGCGCTTGGCGGCACAGGGAGCTAATTCAAGAGCGGCCGCTCCTCTAGCGCCAATTTCGAAATTTTTGATGTAGTGAGACTCGTCAAGGACTAGGGCGGTTGGTGATGCTCTTAACTGCTCACGCAACATTGGTACATCGCGGCGCGCCGTGTCGTACGAACACAGTATGATATCCGACCTTCGAAATGCGGGAACCATCCGAGTTCTAGTCGCAGCCGAGCCCGACCATCGCAAGACTGACAGGCCCTCACTAAAACAGCGGGTGATCTCGTCCTCCCAAGGTTGAAACGAACTGACGGGGCCGATCACCAGCAGTCTTTCAATCTCACCCTCGGAATGCCAGTGGGCAAAAGTCGCGAGAACTGTCATTGTTTTACCGGCGCCCTGCACAGAGAACTCGGCGAAATTCCCGACTTGCAGTGCCCGCTGCACGCCCCGCACTTGGTGTGGCAAGAGACTGAGTTCAGGCTTGAATCCTGGCACAGGGAGAATAGAACGTGGTGAATGTTTCTCCCCCTGCGCCTCTTCTAACTGCGATCTCTCGGCATCGAAACCGGACACTACAGCTTCAAGCTCAGGTCCCAGCGTCAGTTCCAGTTCGGAGTTTCTAGTTGCATCCAGGAGATATTCGATTGCATCTACGATGTTGTCAACACGATCTAGGACGATGGCGGTGTTGGTACGCTCAACGACAACAAAGGCTAGAAGAGGAGCTCGCAGAGACAGTGCAACCTGGGGATCGTCGAACTGGGCTCTGAGAACGAGCCTGTCCTCACTGTCTAAGCTAAGATGTGGCATGTGAGAGCCTAATGGCCAGAAGGCGTATTCCCTTGCTAGATCAATTCAAGAGATTCATCAGCGTAGTTCCTTGCCGATGATAGTGACCCTCGCAAGTCAACGGATACATTCTGCGAGGGCGATGCGTCGAACTCCAAAGTCTCTTTCACAGCCCTCAGATTTGCTTCTCCACGTAGGGCCTTTGATAATACGGAGCCTGGCCTGCCTGCTTGATACTCGGCACGGAACTGCTCAACCAATTCGGCAGCCTGTTGTTCTGTCTGTTCGTTTGGCTCTTCTTCGAGAACCTGTGGATTTGGGGGATTCGAAGTAAGCGCCTCAACAGCTTGTGGAACTGACCGAGCATCGCGTCGTCGTCGCGCCGGACCGATCGCACCACGGACGTCTCTGAGCAGCCGGAAATCCGCTTGATCGTTGCGGATCATGAAGAAGACCGATGTACGGATACGAGCGCGGTCTCCCAGTGGGGTGTTGTTCACTCTCATCGATTGTTCCAGTGGCTCTAATTCGGTGAACACTTCAGTAAGGTTGTTGGCTAGCCAGTACTGACCGGGCTTGCCAATCGCCTCTAGGTAGTTGTCAATATGCTTGAGGGAGTCCAAGTCCTTACTGATCGTTCCTGGATCTGTGCCCAAGTCGGTCGCAACAACGCGAATTGCCTCAGTCTCGGAGTCGTAGACATTAGTCTCCACCAGTAGGCGGACCCCTTCCCGGATCTTGATGAGCCTTTCGACTGCATCATAATCACGAATGAGCCGACCTTGGCCCATCTGGGCGGACATTTCCAGACGCCACGCGTCAGCGGGAGTAACACCCTCCCCGGGTACAATGAACGCATGGAGGTAGCGATATCTGTCGACATCGGGATGCTGATTCGACAGGGTGATTAGCGCAGCGAGCCGCCTGTTCCCGCTCATCACACCGCCATCCTCAAGCACGATTCCCGTTCGCTCCTGACCTCGCTGTCCGATGTCCTCCATTAAGCTGACAAAGTGAGACCGTTCGCTACGGGTATTGACACCTGTCCCGGTGTCCTCCCAAGTGCCGTCAAGCATCTTCAGTATCTCGTTTCGCCAGTAGGGCACTCGAGGATCAATGTTGACGCCAGGATTGGCCCCTTGCAGTAAAGAGAATTTGGTCGCGTAACGTCCATTCTGGATGTTGAAATGCAGTAGATCTATCGGAACCCTGAACGCCTTCCTAAGGTGGCGGGCTCCACCGTAGTCCAAGTACTGCACCTCCCCATAGAAGCTATCGCCCTCGAACAGAGTGGATAGTGGGCCTGCTTCTGGAATCTGACTTTCTTCAAGCGATGTTGTCATTTGGGATTCCTCCACAAAATGCTTGTGGAGCTGACACGTTTATCACCTATGGCTCCACACAGCAGGAGTGATCTTATCATGATAATGAGAGCATGGTGTGGGCAGGCCGAAGTGGATGCCGCTTCTGGGGCCGTCTCTGTGACTTCTCCCGACCCCCCAAGAATCGTTAGTGGAAGACCCTTCTGTTATACGTCTGTCCCAAGTCCGTGGGCAAAGTGCGCAGACATGCACCCTCTCCTCGAGACTCGATACAGGGGTCGGGGCGAGTACCTATCCCGGCAGGGGCTTGATGTGCTCCTCAAGCCACTCGTGTAGTTCAGCGAACCGGAACGAGTTGGTCTCGAAAAGGTGCATGAAGAACTCGTATGCCTCGTCATTGTCACAGTCGATGAAGCTTCCGTTCTTGCGCAGGAAAGTGTCAGTGGCGTAGAAGGCGGTCCGCTTATTGCCGTCCACAAAGGGATGATTCATGGCGAGGCTCTCCATTAGTGCGGAGGCCTCCTCGATGAGACTGTCGTAGTATCCAAGTTGAGGTCGCATTAGGGCCGAATCGAGGGCCGCTATGTCACGAAGGCCCGTACTGCCACCGAACTCGCGGATAGCGACATCGTGTATGGCTACGATCTCCTCTATCGTTGGGAAGTCGTGGTTCACGACTTGCCGAGCAACTCACCGAGGCGTCGGTTTCTCTCGAGGCTGGCCTGGAAGTGCGCCATCACCTCGGGGCGAACCCTCGGACGCTCCCTACTCTCGATATAGTTGCTCATGGCATCTTCCAGCACTGCCTGGAAGTGGCGACCATCGCTCCTGGCGATCTCGCGCATCTTCGACAGCAGTTCTGGCGCGGCTTGGCTCGAAAACTTTTCCCGCTTTGTAGCCATGTCTGAACCTCGTTCTACAGTTCCGTCAGTTTGCCTTCCTGCCTGGCTTGTTCAACCTCCGCCTTCAGGAAGTCCAACCTGCCAGCCAGCACGTCCTCTTCGAACTGCCGATCCCACTCATCCTCTGCCAACTCGTGGAGCCAGTCCATGATCTTGGTGTACTCGGCTTCAGGAAGACTCAGGACTGCCTGCTTGATTTCATCAGCGTTGGTCATGACTTACCTCCCCTTATCACCCTGCTCATTATGAGACATTATGCGGCGAGAAGGTAGGATCTCCAATAGCCGTAGTTGCAGCGTCGGACGTGCTCCGCAAAATCCTAGCTACGCTATCAACCTGGGGTTGATCCCTTCAAGCAGGTCGTGTGACTCACAGGTTCTATCTCGTGTTTTGACACAAATGGCCAAGTTAGCTGGTTCTCCCGTACCCCTGTGAATTGGTACTGGGCGACCTGTTTGTGACCTTCGCGTCATGCCACAGTCGGGCTGTGTCCCGTCGGGGGGGTGATACTCCTCCGCCTGAGGCGGATACCCGAGCGGAAGTCGATCAGGAGGTCGTGATGAGTATGTCTGAAGTGGCGGCTAGTCAGCCCGAGGAGGCGCACGTGTACTGTGGGCGCTGTGGACACAGGAGGCCGGCGCCGTCTGAAGCCTGCGTCAACTGTGAACCGCATGAGAGAGCATCGGGACGCGCCGAGTCGTCCTGGTTCAGCCGGGTGGTCGCCTGTCTGACGAAGGACGATCAGGACCTGATGGACGGTCAGGGCATCCTGGTCGCTGCGAGGTGGATACTCGTCGGCGCGGGGCTGCTACTCGCGCTCTGGAATCCAGAGGCGCTTGGAGAGCTTAAGGTCGAGATCGGCCTGATACTGACGCTAGCAGTTGCCAACTTCTTCCTCCACGTGCAGATGCTCAGGGAGCAGCCACCTCAGAAGTGGGTAGCATACCTCGCCAGCGCGGCCGACATCGGCGCGATAACGGCTATCGTCGTTGTCTCAGGAGGCGCGGAATCGGGACTGTACACGTTCTACTTCCCGGCGCTGATTGCCATCGCGGTCGCGTTCCCTGTCGGGGCAAGCCTGGCTTTGTCGGCAGGCGCAATCGGGCTGTATGGGCTGGTTGTGTTAACGGGCATGGGTGGCGCCGATGATCCGCTGCTGGTCGTGAGACTTGTGATGATGGTTGCGGTCGTCGTGTGCGGGATCGTCTACAGGAACATCGAACGTGAGCGGCGGCGTGAGGCAGGAGAGGCGGTGTAGGTTGACGTTGCTGAAAGCCGCTCCCTCAACTGGATACCGGCCTTCGCCGGTATGACCGATAGGAGAACAGAGATGAGCACTGACCGCACATACGAGAGAGCATCGGCGGAGGACATCTACTTTGGGCAGGTCGTGGCCAACTGGGCGCGGTGGGCCATAATCGGCGCCGCGCTGATGCTGGTGCTGTGGACCTCGACCGACACCTTCAGGCTGATGCTGGGCGTGCTGCCCATCGTCGGGCTAATGGTGGTGAACTTCTACCTGCATGGACGCTACCTGGCAAGCAGGCCGGCCAACGGCACGCTAATCGCGATAGCGTCGGCAATCGACATTGCGCTAATTACGGGTCTCATACTGCTGTGGACATCGACCTCGTCAGTCGGCGCGGGTCTGTTCGTGCTGTACTTCCCGGCGCTGGTGGCATTTGCGTTCATCATGCGTCCGCGCATCAGCATCGCGTTCACGGCGTGTGTGCTTGGTATCTATGCGCTCGTTGCGGTCATGTCCGATCCGCTCATCATGTCCAGCATGGCGATGATCGAGACGCTGGTCGCAAGGCTGATTACGCTAGCCGCAGTCGGCATACTCGCGGCCTACTTCTGGCGAGTCCAGAGGCGCAGGCGATTTAGCGAGCAGCCAGAGGCTGCCTAAGCGGCGTCTGGTGTAGAGTTATGCTTCGCAGGATTTGGTACCTCCTCGTGAAGATGGTTAAGTCGCTGTTCGCGTCCGCGCCGGACCCGAGAGAGAGTGAGAAGTCGCGGGGAAGCCACGAGGAACTTCTCGCACGCATCGCGGCGGCACGGAGCGGTATCCGGGCAGTTCAGGGCCAGTTGGAGGATGGCGTTGCCTCATCTCGGCAGGAAATAGCGAGTCTATTCGATGAGGCGCGGCGTCTCGTGGAGGGTGGACGCGACGATGCGGCGCGTGTCGTTCTGCACCGCAGGCAGGTCGTGCTTGACAGGGTGTGTGTGCTGGACGCGCAGCTGGCGCGGGTCACGCACGAGGACCAAGTCCTGGCTAGCGCCAACGACTGGCTTGAGGGCGAGATGGCCATTCGCTCCGCCCGGCAGGGTGTTTCGGTGGCGCGTTACGATGCTGCTGAGGCGCGGGCGAAGGTCACTGAGGCTCTGACCGACGTGTCCGAGGAATTCTCGGAACTGCTTGACGAGCTGTGGGCTGCTGACGAGCGCGCCGAGAGCATGGAGGCCCGCGCCGATGCGCTGGACGAGTTGGTGGAGGTCGGTGTGCTGTCGACGAATCTCGCGCTACCCCAGGTCGTGGGCAATGAGTCCCACACTGACGAAGTCGAAACGCTGCTGGAGAAGATGAGGGGCGATGTTCAAGTGGACCAGCCTGAACTGGGGATGTCGTAGCCTGACTACGCCACGGGGTGTTGTATAACATTAAGCGTGAGTTCTAGGGAGGAGCCGAAACTCTTCGATCCCGTCGGCTCTAGTATGGGTTATGAGGGTCCTGCATGGATTGGCCGGAAATTCTCCGTCGTATCGAATCCGGTGAGAGTGATCAGTCCGCGTCTATGTCCGGCGGGCGCGTAGTTCCGTCCAGCCTTCGTCGTCGGAACTACAAGACCTCTACAACATATTCGGGGCTATTGTGACCGAGGAGCGCGTCATACAAGCCGCGACTGTGGATGAGATCGACATCCAGGGCTTCCGCTCTTACCTTGCTGGACAGGGCCTGGAGACCGTTGAAGAACCTCAACCAGAAACGGAAATAGATCTCCGCAATCGCAATGTGATTGCGGACCTGGGCGGCGTATTACACCCCACCCTATACGGACTCCTGGCGTTTGGCAGGGAGCCTCAGCGTTACCCGCAAACCGGCAACTTCCGAGTCGAGTGCGTCGCTTACTACGGTGAGGATAGAGCGTCCGATGTGCTACAGGTCGCGGATGGGCGCGGGACCCTGGATGAACAGGTCAGACGATCCGTTGGATGGTTCCTCGGCTTGGGACGGTTTGAGACTTACAATGGTCTCGTTCGTGAAGACCGTTGGCTCTTGCCCGAAGTTGCAATCAGGGAAGCGTTGGTCAACGCTGTTGTGCATAGAGACTACGCGATTACCGGATCAAAGGTGATGCTCGAGGTCTTCTCAGATCGCGTTGATGTGAGCAGCCCAGGCTCCTTGCCCAACCATATGAGTGTGGAGAGCGTTCGCGCAGGTGGTGTACCGAGATCGCGCAATGAGTTGATGGCCAACTACATGGTCGTTAAGGGACTCATGGAGCAAAGAGGTAGAGGATGGCCTGTCATGCGCAGAGCGATGCGTGAGTTCAATGGGACTGAACCGGGACTTGAGCACGACGCTCAGGGCAGATCCGTGAAGGTGACGTTTCAGCTAAGCTTGTCGTAGAGGGATGGTGCAGCTCCGCTTCCCGACGGCCCTGCGTGTGTGCCCGCCGGCGCCGCGCTCCGGTTGACGCTCACCTGCGGTAGATATATCGTCTGACGAAATCTCTTGCGGGGGAATATGTCATGCAGTACGACTACATCATCGTTGGGGCCGGGTCTGCCGGCTCGGTGCTGGCCTCCAGGATCACTGAAGACCCGAATCGCTCCGTGCTTCTGCTCGAGGCGGGGCCGGACTACGGCGACTTCGACACCATGCCTGACAGTGTCAAGTTCGGCAACAGCGTCTGGCCCGCTGCCTATGGGCCTGAGGCCGAGACGTGGGGGTACATGGCGACCGCGACGCCCGACCGCGAGCCGTTCCCGCTGCCGCGCGGCAAGCTGACGGGCGGATCGAGCTCGGTCAATGGACAGGTCTTCTTCAGGGGCATACCCGAGGACTACGACGAGTGGGCGGAGCTCGGCTCGCCTGAATGGGCGTTCACCAACGTTCTGCCGTTCTTCAGAAAGTCTGAGACCGACCTGACCTTCGGAGCCGATGACTTCCACGGCGGCGAGGGCCCCATCCCGGTGCGTCGCTACACGAAGGACGAGGCGCTGCCTATACCTCAGAAGTTCTGGGAGACGTGCCTTGCAGCCGGATACCCGGAGGCGCTGGACCAGAACCATCCTGAGGCCGAGGGCGTCGGGCCGCGTCCTCTGAACAACGTGGACGGCGTTCGGATGAGCACCAACCTGACCTACCTGTCGATGGCCAGGCACCGGCTGAACCTGACGATCAGGGCCAACGTGCTGGCTCACCGCATCCTGTTCGACGGCGACCGCGCGGTCGGTATCGAGGCCGAGAGCGGTGGGGATGTCTTCCAGGTGTTCGGTGACGAGATCATCCTGTCCGGCGGAGCGATCAACTCGCCGCACCTGCTGATGCTGTCAGGGGTTGGCCCGCGCGAGCACCTCGAGTCGTTTGGAATCTCGGTCGTACACGAGCTGCCAGGTGTCGGCGAGAACCTTAGAGACCATCCTGCAGCGTTTATGCTGTACAAGGCAAACACCGAAGACCCGCCGCCCAACTCTCCCTCAATACAGGTTGGGATGCGTTATACGACTCCCGGTTCGCCGCACCGCAATGACATGCAGATGAGCCCCATCCTGTTGACGAGCGAGCACCGCCCTACGACCGTAGAGATACCGGAGGGCGAGACGTACACGGGCTTCAGCGTCGCGCTCCAGAAGGCGGCCTCTGCCGGTCGTATCACGCTGACGTCCACCGATCCTGCCACTCAGCCTCACCTGGACTATCGCTACCTCGTGGACGCGTGGGACAGGGAGCGGATGCGCGGGGCGGTGAGGACCTGCGTCGAGCTGGCGCAGCAGTCTCCACTGTCGGACGTTATCGCCGAGCGTATCAACCCGACTGACGACGACCTAGTTTCAGACGACGCGCTGGACGCGTGGCTGCTCGCAAACGTCGGAACCCAGCACCACTCGTCCGGCACGTGCAAGATGGGGCCCGCGTCGGATCCGATGGCCGTCGTCGACCAGTACCTGAGCGTTCACGGTCTCCAGGGGCTGAGGGTGATCGATGCCTCGGTGATGCCGGACGTCGTCAGGGCCAACACCAATGCGACCACTATCATGATCGCCGAGCGGGCCGCCGACTGGATCGCCCAGGGGAGCTAGTGGGCCGCCCTTCGACAGGCTCAGAGCCTGCCCCGGACTTGATCCGGGGACGAACGATTATGCCCATCAGGACTGACGACCTGTCGATACACTAGGCTGGCGGTACCAGCGGCTCCTCGCGGAAGAGGAACTTGACGCGCCGCCAGTCCACGATGATGAGTAGTGCGGCCATGCCGGAGTAGAAGGCCGCGAAGCCAAGCCTGAACGCTGGCTCGAGAAACGGCAGGTGCGCGATGAACAGCGTCAGCAGAATCACGCCAGCCCACCAGTTTATGATGCGCCTGGCTATCAGCATCAGTCCGAACATTGAGACCGCTGTCATCAGCAGGAACTCGACCGACTGCCGCCAGTCCAGCGGGAAGTTGAGAGGGGTGAAGAGCGAGTCGCCGGCGGTCGCGCTGAAGACGATCACCATGCTGCCGACCAGCAGCGTGAGCTGGTTGACTCCTGACGAGATCAGCGCGGTAAGACCTGCAACCGGGTTTGCTCTCAGGCTGAAAAGCACTGCGACGATAATCTCCGGCGACTCCGATGCCAGCGGCGCGACCCACTGGATCAGTGTGAACTCGTCAATGCCGAATTCGGTGCCCGTCTCGATCAGCCCGTGAACGAATGGCTCAGCCGCCATGATGATTACGGCGGCAGCGTAGACGAACATGAATACGACCATCCCGCGGCGTCTCACGTCCGGCAATGCCCCCAACATCGCTGCTGCGCCAACCAGGTCGGGCTCTTCAGCCTCCTTGGTGGAGCTTATCCAGAGGTAGACCGCAAACAGACCTACAAGGCCAACCGCGAGGACGAATGGGACCTGTTGGATGAAGAAGATGACCAGCGTTGCCAGTGTGGCGATTGTGAGCATGGTTATCTCCAGGCCCATCTCGCCGCGCATGTCCAGCGGCCGCCGCCGCTTCAGCCAGTAGATGAGTATCACTGCGGACCAGCCGAGGCCGATCAGCAGGCGGTTGGAGCCAGTAACGTTTGCAGCGACCCTGGAGATCTCGTCGGTGACTTCATGTGTCGCCAGGTCAAACGAGGCACCAGCATCCCTCGCCAGCACGAACTCGATGAGGTACTCGGGCAGAACGGCGATAAGCGCCAGGACTGCGATAGCTAGCGACGCGGATATGTCAATCTGCGCGACCTCGGCGGCCCATGAAAGCAGGAACGCGCCGGCGACGATCCCGATACCGAACAGGATAACGGCAGTCGGGGCGTGATCGAGGAGGGGTCCAGCCCCCATTAACTCGGGAGCGCCCAGGATGATCGCGGGTATGCCCAGGGCCAGAAAGACCACAATGGTCAGCCACAGTCTGCCGCTGTTGGGCTGTGCTTGCAGGATCTGGGCTCCGAGCGGGTGCAGGCGGACTTGGTAGTCAAGGCCGGAATCAGGCCAACGGCAGTCTAGTGGTTGGCCAATGGTGGGGTCAATTGAAACCGTGCGAGGTGGAATCGACCGCAGCTCCTACGAGTAGTAGCGGAGCCACAGGTACGCCGTGGACACCATCAGGGTCAGGACCGTGATGACCGCGCCGTACCGGAAGAACTGCATGAAGCTGACGGGGTGCCCGGCGGCGCGGGCGAGGTTGACGACTATCACGTTGGCCGACGCTCCGACGATCGTCGCGTTGCCGCCCAGGTCAGCGCCCATCGCCAGCGCCCACCATAGCGGTGAGATGCCGTCCGAGCCGTCGTTTGAGAATCCACCGACCACTTCGACCATCGTTGCCGTGAAGGGGATGTTGTCCACTATCGCAGACGTCACCCCTCCGAACCATACCAGCAGGAAGGCCATGTTCCTCTCGCTGCCTCCCGACATGTCGACGAGCCATTCCCTGATCTCGACCGTCCAGCCCGTCTCTTCGAGTCCGCCCACCAGCATGAACAGTCCGATGAAGAACGCCAGCGTCGTCCACTCGACCTGTTTGAGCACTTCGCCCGGGTCCAGCCTGGAGATAAGCGCGAGCACCGCGGCGGCCGTCAGGGCGACGAATGCAGGCCCGACGTGAAGCAGCTCATGTGTCAGGAATCCCAGCACGGTGAGTCCAAATACGATGGCGCACTTGATGAGCAGACCTCGATCCGTGATTGCGGCGTCCGGGTCCTGACGCATGACGGCGGCTCGACTTTCGGCGGTTGTCGTGACGCCGTTTCTGAACCACAGGTATAGCATTGCGAACAGGGCCACCATCGAGATAAGGCTCACAGGCGCAGCGTTCAGCATGAAGTCCAGGAAGCCGATCCCGGCCTCAGACGCGATGATGATGTTCGGTGGATCGGCGACTATGGTCGATACCCCACCGATGTTCGACGCGAACACCTGCGCCAGCAGGAACGGCACGGGGTTGATTCCCAGCGTGCGGCAGATCGAAAGCGTGATCGGCACTGCAAGCACGACCACCGTTACGTTATCGAGGAACGCAGACGAGACTGCAGTAAGCAGGCACATCAGGCAGAGGGTCAGGAAGCCGTTGCCGCCGACAAGCTGGGCGCCCCTGATGGCCGCCCAGTCGAACGCCCCGGTCCTGGCGATCATGTTCGCCAGAGACATCATGCCTGCCAGCAGCAGGATGACCTCCAGGTTCACGTGGGAGAGCGCCTCGTGACCTGTGATGGCTCCGAAGAACACCATGGCCATCGCGCCGAGAACGGCGACCAGCACATGGGGAAACCGCCCGATGGCGATCAGAACGTAGGAAATACCAAATATTGCTGCGGCGACTACCAAGTTTCCCAATCCTGCATGGGTTCAGATTAAACCCATGCAGGGTATCAGATGGGATTGGGTGCAATCACCCCAGGCTGCAAGACATCCAGGGTCTTTTCGTTTTCGAGTCTTATCTGTGTAGTCCGTTCGTGGTGAGCCTGTCGAACCATGAACGGACGGCCCTTCGACAAGCTCAGGACGAATGAGAGTTTGAACGATGAGGTGAAAACGAAAAGACCTGGCAAGGCATCGGGATCCGGTCTGTGTGCCGCAGCTCCTCGGCTCGCACGCCCCATGACGATGATGGTCGTGTTCTGATCTCGCATTGGGGCGCCGTCACCCTATTCCCCCTCTTCATGGCAGAACAGGCCGACGGCTGGCGACCACTCTCCCAGGCCATCGGCGCCGAACCAGCCGCGCACGCGGATTGACAGATGACCTTCGCCTTCCATGTTTGCCGTCCCGTTCATCTCGTAGTGACCGGGGGGAAGTCCCGGTGATTCCCTGAAGCTGTGACTGACCAAATTCATGCCCCCGAATCTGGTGAAGTGCGCATCCCACTCGTCAGCGCCCCTGAGGTCTTCCCGGGCGTCCCAGATTATCCTGAAAGCCTCTAAGCCGGAGCAACTGCCGACAAGCAGATTGCCACTTCTAGAATCGGGGTGCGTCCAGAAGGCCCCGAGCCTGCCAACACTGAATGCCGGGTCGCCGTCATCGTCGTCGGTGATAGTGACGGTCGTCGTGGTGTGCATACCTGCCGTCACACCGGCTGGTAGCTCTCCGAACTTGAGCAGCAGTCTCTCACCGTCGTCATTCCAGAAGTCCGCAGTGGCCGCGATGGTAAGTGCCTTCTCAGTATCGCCTGGTTTGAACTCCACAACTTCGCTGACGATAGCGTAATCCGATACGGATGCGCCTCCCTGTTCAGTCACCATGATCGGTATGTTTACGTCGCGCTCGGGATCGGCGCTCAGCGTGATCTTCACGGTGACGCTGCTGCCCTCTGCGACCTCGTAGGAGTCCTTCTCGAAGGACACAGATATGTTGGGGTCGTCGTCAAGAATGGTTACCGGATAGTGGTCCTGGCAGACGACATCGCAGAGGGTGCCGCCGGGGTCAAGGAAGCCGACTTCCAGAGGCGTGGTTGGTACTCTCGAAAACTGTAGTTCAAATCGTTCGTCCCCTTCCCGAATCTCGTCATTAGCAATAGTCAGTACAATTGAAACCTCTCCAACCAGGGAACCGTCCACATCGACGAATTTGGAGGAGTCGAACAGGAAAATCCTCCGGAGTTCAGCAAAGTCGTCTGTGTTGGATGCTTCGATTTCATCGGTTATGACTAACACCCAAAAGTCCGGGACATATGGGACACTCGTCGTTGCCTGTGCCACCAGGACAACTTCGAGACTGCCTGCGTTCTCCGCGACGGAGTACTCGGCCTTCTCGAATGACACCGTAACCGCCGGACCATCCTGTGAGATCACCGAAACGCTCACTGTCGCGTTGCCGGTGTCGTAGCCCGATACTGCGTCCACTGTCGCGGTCAGTGTGCCGCTCTGTGTTACGTCAGTAGAGAAGTCCGTATCCAAGAATGTGAGTGTAGTTGTGGACGCTCCTGCGGCAAAGGTCACGGTACTAGAGGTTGCAGATAGCCAAGTCTGATCCTGAGTGAGACTCACCGTCACATCGAGGGCAGACGCCGTGTCCCCGGTCCTGATTAGCGTGAATGTCAAGTCTCCCAGCCCAGCGACGTACGGGTTCCTGCTGGCCTCGATGGTGATCTCCGGCGTCATCTGCCGGTTCATCTTCGCAGGCGACCTATTGTTTGTCCTCGCAGACACGACATCCTCGCCCGTCACAGTCAGCGATGGATGGGCGATCGCCCCAGCAGTGATCGGGGGCTGGGTGGTCAGCCTGTCATCCGGGGCTGGTGGCTGAAGCTCACTTAACAGTGGGGAGCCGTCTGTAGCGATCGCGGCCCATGCCGTTCCGGCACCTGCGATTGCGACTGCCATGATCAGCGCAACTGCCGTCAGGCTGACGAACCCCGAATAGCTTGTCCACTTACGCTGCCTAGACATTTCCTTCTGGCCTCACCCTCTACTCTGTCTGCGTTCGTTTATACGTCCTCACTTTCAATATAAGACGGAATTATCCCCAAAACCATAGAAGATTAGCGACTTTAATGCTTGATGCCGTCGTGGCGGTGGTCAGTCGTTAGCTTCAGGGAGGCGTCGTTGCAGGAGGGCAGCACCGAGCGGCGCCAGCAGAGGATGCTGGAAGGGAATCTACGGGGAATAGGGGAAGTTGGGGACGGTAAAGGCCCGCCTTACCCCGGTTGCGGCGTGTGAGGATCAGGGGGTTACGGAGAGCGGCCCCGCTGCGGTTAAAGGATTAGGGTCGACCGGGATACCTATAGAGCTTCGGCGCCGTCTGCTCCTCCATCCGCTTCGGCCTCGGCGGTGCGTGAGCCGAGGCGCTGGTCCATGATGAGGAGGCCGGTGCCGTCGTTGCCGATCAGGTCCATGTGCGCGTTGATCTCGTTGAGGGTCTTCTCCTCCTCAACCTGCTCAGTGACGAACCACTCGAGCAGAACGTGTGTTGCGTTGTCCTTTTCCGCAATCGCCAGCGCGTACAGGTCGTTGATCATCGACGTGACCAGACGCTCGTGTTCGAGCGCGCTGCGCATCACGGAGTGGGGTGACTCGAACTCGATCGGGGGCTGCTCGATGGCGTGCAGCGTGACGCGTCCGTCCCTGTCGTTGACGTAGTCGAACAGCTTGAGGGCGTGGGACGTCTCCTCCTCAAACTGGAGCCTCATCCAGTGGGCGAAGCCGTTGAGGTCGAGCGACTCGAAGTACGCAGACATGGAGAGGTAGAGGTGTGCGGAGTAGAGTTCGTTGTTGATCTGTTGGTTGATGGCGTCCTGAAGCCTGTCAGATAGCATTTTTCTTTCCTGGGAGTGTAGATTCAGTCGTTGAAGCCCGTGGGGGCTACATGTATTGTAGCCTAGATAGACCCCTTGGGCTGTCCAGGGTCAGAGGCGAGCCGGACGTCGTAGCCCCTGAAACGGGCGTGTCCGATGATGAAGTCTGCCCTCGGCCCTGAGTGCGCCTGTCTGAATCCCTCACTCCGAATCCACGCGCGCTGATGCTCTTTGGACTCCCACTGGGTCACAATGAGGTACTCCTCGGATTCCTCAGTATCATCGTCCAGCTTCCACATCTGAAAGCGGATGAAACCGGGCTGATCCTCGACACCGCCCTGCTCGGCGAAGCGCTCCTCCAGTTTGTGCCCTGTACCCTTCTGTACTCTGATCCTGTTGGTACCGACGTACATTGTTTACTCCTTACACGGTGGTTAGCTCAGTCGATACGGATAGCATACCGGCCTCAGGGTGAGAGGGTCCTCGGCAACGTACGCTCCAATTCCGAATACAGCTCTCAGCACATCTGGCGCAATCACCTCGTTGGCAGTCCCATCCGAGTGAAGTCTGCCTTCCTTCATCGCGATCAGCCGGGGACAGTAACGGGCGGCGAGGTTCAGGTCGTGAAGCACGACAATTACGGTAATGCCCTCTGCTTGATTGAGTTCCTCGACAAGGTCCATCACCTCCAACTGGTGACTGATGTCCAGGAACGTCACCGGCTCGTCCAGCAGCATCACCCGCGGCTGCTGGGCCATGGCCATAGCGATCCACGCCTTCTGGCGCTCGCCGCCCGATAGGGTCGCGAGTTTGCGGTCGGCAAGGTCTTCCAGGTTGCACGTGCTAATCGTCCGCTCGATGATGTCCCTGTCATGCGCCGCGAACCGCTTGAGCCAGGAGACGTGTGGATAGCGGCCATAGCCGACGAGCTCGCGGACAGTTAGCTCTGGAGGAGTTGGTGGCGCCTGTGGAAGCGTCGCCAACTTGCGAGCGATCTGCCCGGTGGATAAGTCTGACATGCACTCGCCATCCAAGTAGACGACTCCGTGCTCAGGTGCGAGCAGCCTGCCGATCACCTTGAGCATAGTTGACTTGCCTGAGCCGTTCGGACCAATTACGCCGACCAATTCTCCGGCGGAGACAGTGACGTCAACCTCGTTCAGAACGGGATGTCGATCGTACGCGGCGGTCAGTTCCTCGACGCGAATACCGGCGTCGGTGTTACGTACAGTGGTCATCTAGTCGAAGCCCTGGAGGCCATCGCGTCGAAGTGAATCTCGACACGCCCGGACGCCAGCATGAATCCAATTGCCATGAGCCATAGGAAGAACGCGGTCCCGATTATCGGGTGCATGACGGTGGCTGAGTCGATCCATATGAACTGCATTGCCAGTCCGATTATCAGAGACACGGGTGCGATGTACCTCAGGGCGCCGCCGACCTTCCACTGGTAACGCGCTGCTACGATCAGAGCCAAGCCCGCTAGCGCGAACCCGATCTTGCCAGTGAGCCATCTGACGTATGCAACCGGTTCCAGCCACTGTTCCGGCTTGGCCAGAATGGAGGTCTCACTCACGTCAGGTGCAAAAAGGGCGAGTACGACAGCGCAGACCCCTGACAATAAAGTGAAAAGGCCGGATACTACGAAGAGCGCTGGCACAATGGGTGACCCCAGTCGCTCGCGAATAATCCATGTCCTTAGCAGGAACCAGGACGCTGCGACCAGTGTAACTCCAGATACCGCTCTGGCCGCGCCACCGAGTCCGTAGAGGCCGCTGTTCACGGCGATGTACGTCATCGAGTGCTCGAATGTGTCCTGATCGGCGTCAGCAGCTACACGTCCGACAACAGCAATGACTGTCACGACGGCGGTCGCGAGAAGAAGCAGTCCTGCGTTTCGGGCTGCAGGGTCAGGCGACCTTGATGTGGAATCCATTGATGTCAAATTCTAAACTCCTCTGCCGCCTATGAAGCGGGTCCTGTACAGCAGGAAAACGAAGAAAGGCCCTCCGATTAGCGCGGTGATTATACCTACGGGCATCTCCAGGGGCGACAGAACCATTCGCGCGCCGAGATCGGCCCATACCATCAGCGCAGCTCGCCTACTGCCGAGGCTACGACGAGATACGCGTGATTGTGTCCTCCCAGGAGCCTCATCACGTGGGGCACCATGAGTCCTACAAATCCAACCAGTCCGGCGACGCTCACCGCGGATGCTGCCAGCAGAGACGCCAGAGCAATGGCGATTAGGCGCATTTTCTCGGTTCGAACACCCAGACCGTGCGCTGCTTCGTCGCCGAGCTGCATCACGTTGAGTTGTCTGACGAGTAGTAGAGCCCCTATGACCCCGACGAGGCTGTAAAGCCAGACCAGTTCGAGGTGGTTCCAACTCCGGCCCACGAGGTTGCCGGCCATCCACAGGATCACTGGCTGGACACGGTCGCTAAAGACCGTCATTAGTCCGGTTGTGAATGCCCCCAGCATCGAAGTCACCGCGACCCCAGCAAGTATCATGCGCATGGGGGACGTGCCAAGTCCGGGCTGCCACGACAGCAGATACACGAACACAGACGCTGCCATGGCTCCGCCAAAGGCGATCAGCGGTATGAACGTCGGGAGGCCGGGCATCAGCACCATCACGGCGGTTGCAGCCAGGCCAGCGCCTGCGGTCACGCCGACGATTGTCGGGGCGGCTAACGGGTTCCTCATGATTCCCTGGAGCAGGACTCCTGCCACGGCCAGGTTCATTCCCACCAGCGCACCTACCAGCGCCCGCGGAACACGAAGATTCCAAATGATCTGACGGGGAACTCTATCGGCATCGCCGACAAGGGCATTCAGTATGTCGGACGGGTTGATGAAGACCGCGCCAACGGCTGTGGAAAGGACCAGTCCGCCGAGTAGTATGAGGAGCCCGGCGACCAGCACCGTCGACTGGCGAATACCGGATGAGAGTCCGACCCTGGCCGCCGAGGGTTGGACTCTCGTTGGGATGGAGTCGGATAGACTCACTAGCCTTCGCTTCCGCTCAGGACGTCGGGGTAGAGGAGTGGTCGCAGCTCCTGCATCGCCCAGACGACTCGCGGGCCTGGGTACCGGAGATAGAGCCACTCTGACAGTTCGTGAGTACGGCCCGACTGTGCCGCCGTGAGTCCTGACCACGCGGGATTGGTGAAGAGGCCTGCGAAGTTTTCCTCGCGTGCCTCACTGGGTGTTCCGTGGCGGACGACCAGCAAGACTTCAGGGTCCCGTTCGATCACCTTCTCCAGGCTAAACGGCGTGTAAGCAGGATTGGGTATTCCTCTGTACACATATGGCGGATCGCCGTCGGTGATCATGCCGCCTCCCAGGAGGTTCACCATGTCGCCGAGATAAGACTCCGACGTGAACCCCAGGAACGACTCGCTGGTCCCGAATATGCCAAACACGGACGGACCTGTTTCCGGCAGCCCCTGTTGTTGCTCCTCGATCTTCGAGCGCAGATCTGTCACGGCCTGCTGTGCTTTGGCGGTGCAGCCGGCCATGTCGCCGAGGACTTCGACCTTGTCCAGAACGTCCTCGACGGTGTCGACGTCGTAGATCAGCACCGGCACTCCCAGCGCCTGCTGAATCGGCTCTGCGAATCTTCCGTAGGTCGGTGACGTTAGGACGAGGTCCGGGCGGACTGCAGCCAACTGCTCGATGTTAGGACCGGCGGAGTGTGAAACAGTGACCACAGGTATGTCGTGTGCCTCAGGCGGAAACACGAACTCCAGCGGTATCTGCGGACGCGCGACCGGTGTGTAGTCACACGCCATCAGCACTTCGACCATCCATGAGTTGGTGACGGCGACTCGTGCAGGACTGAAGGGGATCTCGACTTCTCTCCCGGTGTCGTCTCTAACAACTTGAGTATAGGGATGCGGAGTCGGAGTAGGATCAGGTGGCAGTGGGGTAGGGGTCACCACCACCTCAACGACCTTGGTGACCTCCTGCACGACCGGCTTTTCTACCTCGACAACGACGGTACGGACGACGTCTCTTTCGACGACGACTGGCGGCGGGGCAGGAGCTTTCTGTACGACCGTCTTTTCTACCTCGACCACAACGGTCCTGACCACCTCCCTTTCGATGACAACTGGTGATGGTACGGGTGCCTCGGCAGATCGCTCAGTCGCGCATGACGCAGCGAATAAGCTTGAGAGAATGAGAACTGTCGTCATCACGCAGATCCAAACTCGTCCATTCTTCACGATTGGAGTCATCCTGTCCTCCGAGTTAGCCGTTTTGGGTATTGTCGGATGGGTCGCTCTTAGTGTCCGAAGGAGTCCAGCGGGAGTTCGTGGTCGGCGTCGGCCGCGCCATCTTTCGCAGAAGAGGGTCCTTCCTTAGATCCCATGATTTCCGATAGCACGTTCTCGAAAATGGCGGGTAGATTGGAGCTTACCGCTTCGGGTATCTCTCTACTCACACTGCCTCCACCCTCATCGGATTCGTCCACGACATCCAGGAAGAGCGGAATCTGCACGTGCAGCGCAAAGGCGACAAGCTCGACGACGTCGGCATTGATCCGGATTAGCTCTTCATCTCGGCTCATGCAGATCGCTGCGCTCACGCCACGGGTCTTGTCAAGGCTGACTATGACGGAGGCGAATGCCCCACCGAGCCGCTCGACACACTCTGAGAGGACTCCGTAGATTCCACAGCGGTCATTCAGCCCGTGGCCCTCAAGGGCCAGGATGCCTGCCTTATGGCTGGGTATGGTTATCTTGAACCTCTCCCTTGTCCGAACAGCCTCGAGAAGCAGGGTCGACTTCTGGGTAGACTGGTCTTTGAAGAGGCGTGTGACGGATGCGAGTTCCATGGCAGGTCCCTAATATTATGATGCCTTGTACTAAGTTCAGAATTATCCAGACAGATAGTGACGACGTAACTGTGACTAACTGCGCACGTACTATATTAGTTAGTGTATAGAAAGTCAACACATTACTATGGACATGCTTCAGGCATTAGCTAAGACGCAACAAGCGCGTCCACGGTCTTGGAACAGACCAGCACAGGTGTCGCATCCGAATGGGCACTCAAGATCGGGCTGCCCTGATACAATGGCCTCCTGAGGGTCGCCATAGACTGGAATTCATCGGGAGGGCGGACGATGAAGTGGGTAACTGCCGTATCGGAACACAGGTTTCTCAAGTACGCGGTGGCTGAGTGCGCGACCGAGATCAAGGCCGCGCTGGGCGATCAGGGTCCCGACCTTGCGGTTGCCTTCGTCTCCGCTCATCACGCCGCTCGATACGATGAGCTTCCCTCGCTCGTGAGAGAACTGCTCGGGGAGTGTGTGCTCATCGGATGCTCAGGCGGAGGAGTCATCGGAGCAGGCAGGGAGGTGGAGAACCGCCCCGGCTTCTCTATTGCGGTCGCCGTGCTTCCTGAGACCACTGTTGCGGCGTTCCACATCGAGAACTCCGACCTGCCCGACGGCGACGCGCCGCCCCACCTGTGGGAGGACATGCTGGGGGTCACCGTCCAGGACGATCCGCAGTTCCTGATCCTGTCCGACCCGTTCAGCGTCCAGGGAGAGCACCTGCTGATGGGGCTCGACTACGCTTTCCCAAGCAGCGCGAAGATCGGCGGTCTGGCGTCGGGGGGACAGCAGCCTGGAGCAAACGCGCTGTACTTCGGGGAAGAGGTGCACAGGTCGGGGGCGGTCGGCGTCGCGCTGCACGGAAACGTGGCAGTCGACACCATCGTCGCCCAGGGCTGCCGGCCCATCGGCGGGCGGATGCAGATCACCGGGTCCGACCGCAACATGCTCATGGAGCTGGACGGTCGGAGCACCTTCGACGTGCTTAGAGAGCTGTTCTCAGGTATGGACGAGCGCGACCAGCGTCTCGCGCAGCACTCGCTGTTCCTCGGCGTGGTCATGGATGAGTTCAATGAAGATCCGAAGCTGGGAGACTTCCTCATCAGGAACATCATCGGTATGGACGCCAAGCGCGGCGCTCTCGCGGTGGGCGAGTACCTGAAGGAGGGCCAGATCGTCCAGTTCCACCTGCGGGACGCCGAGACTTCTTCGCAGGACCTCAGCGACATGCTGAACCAGTACTCGTCCGATGGCGTCCAGAGTTCCGGCACCGGCGCGTTGCTGTTCCAGTGCCTCGGGCGCGGCGAGTACCTGTATGGTCGGCCCGACCACGACACCGACATGTTCCGCGACAAGGTCGGGGACATTCCACTGGCCGGATTCTTCTGCAACGGTGAGATCGGCCAAGTGTCAGGCTCCACGTACCTGCACGGCTACACCAGCTCATTCGGCATCTTCAGGCCGAAGATGTCTGTCACTTAGGTGCCCTAAGGGTGCAACGAAGGTGATCCTACCTTGACACCTGAAGAAATCAGGAAGTTGGTCGGTCCCGGCGAGTCCGAAACGCTCGAACTCAAGAAGAGCACCGGTGAACGAAACGAAGCTGCCAAGGCGGTGTGTGCGATGCTGAATCACCGTGGCGGCATTGTGGTGTTTGGTGCGACACCTGAAGGCGCTGTTGTCGGCCAGGAGGTGAGCGACCGTACCCTTGAGAGGGTGAGCGCTGAAATACAGAGGATAGAACCACCTGCGTTTCCCGACCTTGAAAGGCATCCAGTTGATGAGACACGGGAGGTGGTACTGGTCAGGGTCGTTGTGGGTTCCATGAAACCGTACACGTACAAAGGGGATGCCTACAGGCGTGTTGGGAACACCAGCCTTAGAATGTCGCGCGAAGAGTACAACCGGATACTGTTCGAGCGAATGCACACTGAACAGCGTTGGGAGAACCAGCCGGCACCCAACTGGTCGGTCGATGATCTCGATGAAGAAGAGATCGTGATCACAGTCGAAGAAGCCATTAGGCAAGGCAGGCTCGAAGATCCTGGCACTCGCGACGTTAGGGCGTTGTTGCGAGGGCTCGGGCTGATCAGAGAAGACCAACTGTTACGTGCCGCGATAGTGCTGTTTGGGAGGCGTGAGGGGATGCAGGCCATAATGCCGCAGTGCCTTCTGAGAGTTGCCCGTTTCCGAGGTACTGGTCGCACTGAGTTTCTCGACAACCGACAGTTTCACGGCAACGCTTTCATGTTGCTCAGAAGTGCGCAGCGATTCATGATCGACAATCTGCCTGTGGCCGGGCGTGTCGTCCCGGGTCTGCTTGAGCGGCTGGACGAGCCGCTCTATCCGACTGAGGCACTGCGCGAGGCTCTAGCTAATGCATTTTGCCACAGGGACTACTCATTAGGTGGCGGGTCTGTGGGCGTAGGAATCTATGATGATTGTTTGGAAGTAACCTCCACGGGACCACTTCCGTTTGGTCAGACACCTGAGCAGCTTTTTGCTCCGCATGAGTCGCGCCCTTGGAATCCTTTGATTGCAGGAGTGTTCTACCGGCGGGGAATCATTGAGCAGTGGGGGCGTGGGACCATCAAGATGGCCGAGTTGACGGCAGCAGCCGGTCTTCCCAAGCCGGAGATTGAGAGCTCTGCCAACAATGTCACTGTGCGATTTCGACCAAGCAGGTACATGCCGCCCCAGCGCGTGTCAGCGAATCTTACTGATCGACAGCAGATGGTGTTGTCACTGCTGTATCGGTCGGGTTCCGGTGGATTAGCATTGCGTGAGATTCTACGTCAGTTGGAATCGAGTCCGAATGAGCGGACAGTCCAAAGAGACCTGACCATGTTGAGAGATCTTGAACTGGTTGCGCTCTCAGGACATGGGAGATCGGCACGATGGCAACTTCTGTGAGTGTTGAATGCCAATAGGCTGATTCCCAAACTGATCTGTCCATCACCTGTCGTCAATTGTCGTAAATCTGTCGTCATTTGTCGTAGATCTGTCCATCACCTGTCGTCAATTGTCGTTAATCTGTCGTCATTTATGATTCAATGAGAGACTTTGGTATCAATTAAGCTGCGACTGCTCCAGCTCCCGCGCTCTCAAGAAATCCTGGTAGGAGGCGTCGGAGTTGCCGAGCAGGTGGTTGACGACGCTCCGGTGACGGTAGGCGGGCCAGTAGTCTGGGTCGAGTTCGATGGCGCGGTTGAAGTCTGATAGCGCCGACTCAAGCTCGCCGACTTCTGAGTGTGCCAGTCCGCGATTGTGATAGGCGTCTCGGTAGTTGGGGTCGAGTTCGATAGCCTGCGAGGTGTTTCCGACGGCCTCCTCAAAGCTCCCCAGGCACAGGTTGGCGACTCCGAGGTTGTTGTGGGCCATCTTGTTTGAGGGGTCGAGAGCGATGACTCGCTCCATGTCGGACTTAGCCTGGACGTACTCGCCCCGGTTGGAGTGGGCGTTGCCGCGCCTGAACAAGGCTTCGGCGTCGTTGGGGTCGGCTTCGATAGCGGCGGTCGTTTCTGCGATGATCGCCTCAAGATCTGTCGGTGACGTCAAGAGGTAACACCCTCACCCCAACCCTCTCCCTAAAGGGAGAGGGGGCCTGTTGGCTGACCCTCATGCTTGTCCGGATCCCTTTACCTACCCTTGGGAGCCCTCAAGGGAGAGGGGGCCTGTTGGCTGACCCTCATGCTTGTCCGGATCCCTTTACCTACCCTTGGAGCCCTAAAGGGAGAGGGGGCCTGTTGGCTGACCCTCATGCTTGTCCGGATCCCTTTACCTACCCTTGGGAGCCCTCAAGGGAATGGGGGCAAGAGGAATGGTCAGACCGTCTTTGCTGAAAGTGCGCCGTGGCGTGCTGAGTACTCGGAAAGAGCTTCGAGCACGCTCTCGCTCAGCGTGAAGCTCTCGGAATCGTCGGGGAACTGCTCGTTTTCAATGTCGCTGACGTAGTTCCGAGTCGCCTCGACGATCGTCTGCCCCAGTTGCGCGTACTGCCGGGCGTGCTTGGGAACGAAGTCCTGGTACAGGCCCATCATGTCGTGGAAGACCTGCACCTGGCCGTCGCACCCCGTGCCTGCGCCGATGCCGATGGTAGGCACGCCGACGCGCTCGGTAATCATTCCGGCAAGCTGGGCTGGTACGCACTCGAGCACGATCGCGTAGGCTCCGGCCTCCTCAAGCGCCCGCGCGTCCTCCATGAGACGCACCGCCTCCTTGAGGCTCCGACCCTGCACACGGTATCCACCGAGCTGGTTGACCGCTGGGGTGTCAGCCCTATGTGGCCCATGACCGGGATGCCGCTCTCAACGATACGGCTCACCGTTTCGGCCTGGCTGCGTCCACCTTCCAGCTTCACCGACTGCGCGCCGCCCTCCTTGAGTAGACGTCCGGCGTTGCGGATCGCCTCGGGGATGTCGGCATGGTAGCTCAGGAAGGGCAGATCCCCGACCACGTGGGCGCGCTGGGTGCCCCGGACGACGGTCCTGATGTGGTGGACCATCTCGTCCATGGTCACCGGCACGGTGGAGTCGTAGCCCAGTACCACCTGGCCGAGGCTGTCGCCCACAAGAATCAGGGGGATGCCGGCCTTCTCGACCAGCTGCGCTGAGGTGTAGTCGTAGGCGGTGATCATGGGGATCTTCTCCCCGTTGCGTTTCATCCGCCTGAGGTCTCGGATCGTAACTCGCATTGGTACCTCCTCGAATCGAGTGAAGTCCGTCGATTATGACCTGACTATGTGCCTGCTTTGTATTCTAATACTATCTGCTCAATTTCGGCAGATAGCTCCTCGCTGAGCGAGCCCTTTTCCACCGCGAAGGGCAGACCGGCCAGGGCCAGTTCGCAGTACAGCGGCAGGAACTCCGGGGCACTCGACTTCAGTGCCTCGAGGTGCTTTCGGATCGTTCCGACGTCGCCGCGAGGATAGGGTCCGGCAACGCCCTGGGGCACGCCGTTGGCGTCAAGGTTCCTGGCGACAGCGCCCATCATCGGCGTCAGGGCCTTGATGCCCTCGTCGCGGGTGTGGTCGAACTTGGGCCACACCGACGCCGCGACCGACGCCAGCACCGCCAGCAGGTTGCCCATCAGCACGCCCGACAGATGGTACAGCACCTTGTCCTCGGGTCGTAGGAAGATCGGGTTGCCCCCGATGTCGTGCGCCATCTGTTCCAGGTAGTCTCGTATCTCAGGAGAAGACTCGATGCCGAACGTAACCCCAGGAATGTTCTGTACACCCTCCTCGACTGAGGAAAACGCCTGTAAAGGGTGAAACGCGCCAACGTACGCGCCCTGCTCCGCCGCCGCATCGAGGGGATCGAGACTCGCCGCACCTGAGCAGTGTGCCACGCCCTGTCCCTCGCGAGTTTTCAACGACTCGCAAACGGCGCTGATCGCGTCGTCAGGTGTGGTTATGAATACGAACCCCACCGAGTCGACGAGCTTCTGGAGGCTGCGGTAGGGCACGCAGCCCGGGATGCGGTCCGCGAAGGACTGCGCCGAGGCGTGTGTCCTGCTCACAGTGGCGACCACCGGGTACCCAGCATTGTGCAGCGCGACCGCGATAGATCCTCCGACCGCGCCGGCGCCGATGAAGCCTATGGGTGTGGACTTGTCGATGTCTCTCATTCGAACAATTCAGATGCGGCCTTCACGCCGCCGAGTCCGGTTGCCTTCTGTATGGCCCGTACAATCGCCCTGCTTACGGTCATTGCCGACGCCGCGCAGAGGCGGTTCATATTGACCGGGCCTTCGTACTGTCTCGTCGACAGGGCAAACATGGTATCACCATCGCTCATCAGGTGCGCGGGCCTGACCGCCATCGCCAGACCGTCGTGTGCGACCTGGGCCAGCTTGTTGGCCTGAGACTTCGTCAGGGTCGCGTTGGTTGCTACCACTCCGATGGTGGTGTTCTCTCCGAGGGGGGTTCGCGAGTCCTCGTAGCTAGGGTCAGTGATCAACGCCATCGAGTCCAGCATGGTGGCTCCGTCGTCGCTGAGTGGCCCAGCCACAATCTGCGATGTCTCAGGGTCGACCACGCCTCCGACTGCGTTGACCGCGACAATCGCGCCGACTGTCACACTGTTGCCCAGATCGACGCTTGCGGTGCCAATACCGCCCTTTATGCACCTGTCGCGTCCAAGCAGCTTGGCGACCGTGGCTCCGGTGCCCGCTCCGATGCTGCCCTCTGCGATCTCGCCACTGTGGGCGGCTTCGCAGGCGAGCCTTCCGGCCCTGGCGTCGGGGCGGACAGCGTGTGTGATCAGTCCCAGATCGAACAATATCGCAGCCGGGACTATCGGGATGGTTGCGTTACCGAACTCGATTCCGACGCCTTTCTCCTCGAGGTAGTCGACGACACCCGTTGCCGCAGCCAGCCCGAAGGCGCTGCCGCCGCTGAGAAGCACCGCGTGGACCCTGTCGACCATCGCTGTGGGCGACAGCAGGTCGGTCTCGCGAGTCCCGGGCGCTGAGCCACGAACGTCTACACCGCCCACAGCCCCATCCTCACACAACACGACCGTACAGCCGGTCGCGTTCTGGAGGTCAGTGTAGTGCCCGACTTTGATTCCGGGCACGGAGGTTATGCCAGGGCTACGCATCAATGCTCAGAACTATGCGGTCAGGAAAGATACTATTGGGGGTCGGCAACTGACCAGGTGTTTGACTCTGGATCGTAGACTTCTGTGGAGTTGGTCGGGCCGCTAAACCCAAAGCCGCCGGTCACTACTACCCTTCCATCGTCAATCAGGGTGGCAGTGTGGAACCCGCGGCCGGTCTCCATGGAACCCGCATCTGACCAACTATCGGTGGCAGGGTCGTACACCTCCGCCGTGGCCAGGAATTGCCCGGCTCCCAAGCCGCCGACGACCAGGACTTTGCCATCTTGCAGCACCACCGCCGCCGGCTTGAGGCGTGGTGTACTCATCTCGGCCGCGGACGACCAGACGCCGCTTCCGGGATCGTACAGCTCGGCAGATGCCAGGCGTCCGTCCGTTCCTCCACCGCCCACCACGAGAACTTTGCCGTCCTGCAGCACGACCGCAGCGAAGCGCTCCCTCGCGTCGGCCATATCGGGAGCGTTGGACCAGGTAGCAGAAGACGGGTCGTATATCTCGACTGACTGGAATGGATCATCCCCTGCGTCGCCGCCAGCAACCAGGGCTGCACCGTCGGCGAGTGGCACGAGAGAGTGTCCCTGGCGAGGCTGAGACATAGAACCTGCCGATGACCATTGTCCGGTCGCTGGGTCGAATACCTCGGCCGACGCGAGCACAGATGTCTCGGTGCCCTTGCCGTCGTTTCCTCCGGCCACCAGGACGGAGCCGTTGGACAGCAGGGCCGCCGCAACGTAGTCGCGTGGGATGCTGATGTCACCTGTGAATGACCATGATTCACTGGCTGGATCGAACAGGTCGGTCTCAATCAGAGGTCGTTCGAGCTGTTGTTCCTGGATCCCTGCTTGAAGTACTCCTGCTCCTCCTATCAAAAGCACTCGGCCGTCGTCGAGCAGCAAGGCGGCATGCTGTGTGCGCTGGCGGCCCAGGACTTCGGCAGGCTCCCATCGCCCGGTCGATGGATCGTAGATCTCCGCAGTGTCGGTGATTGCTTCGAGACGTCCGCTGCCGTCATCGCCGCCAGCGATCAGCAGCCGTCCGTCCTGCAGCAGCGTGGCCGTATGGGTCCCCCGGGCAAACGACATGCTGTTGGTCGGTAGAGGCGTGGGCGTGTCTATCAGGACCATCGGCGTGGGCAGGACAGCCTGATCTTCCTCCCCGTCTTCCGATCCCCCTCCACAGGCGAACGAAGCCAGGATCAGGCTGCATGTAATCAGGAATGTCAGTAGTAGAGAGCGCATTTGAATGATCTCACCAAGCTTTTGGAGCAGGGTACTACATCCGGCGTCTCAGTTTGGGGTCTAGACTGTCTCGAAGGCCGTCGCCGGCGAGGTTGACCCCCAGTACGGTAAAGGTCAGGAACAGACCCGGGAAGAATATCACCCACACCGCGCTGGAGATGTAGTTTCGACCCGCAGCCATGACGTTGCCCCAGCTAGGCACCTCTTCAGGCAGACCGGCGCCCAGGAAGCTCAGACCGGCTTCGGTCAGGATGGCCGCGGCGCAGATAAACGTGGAGTTGATGATGAGTGGGGCCATCGCGTTGGGCAGAATGTACCTGATGAGGATGCGGAGTGGAGGGACTCCGGTCGCTCGTGCGGCATCCACGAACATCTGCTCCCGCAGGCTGAGCACCGACGATCTCACGACACGGACAGAGCGAGGGGTCTCGACCACGGTTAGCGCGATGATTACGTTCTGCATACTGCCGCCGAGCAGCGCGGCCAGGGCCATTGCCAGCAGAATCGAAGGGATGGACATAAGCCCGTCCATGACTCTCATTACCACCGCATCCACCTTGCGATAGTAGCCCGATGGAAGGCCTATGCAGATGGCGGCAAACAGGCTCAGGCAAGCGACGGCGAATCCGACCGTCAAGGATATTCTCGTGCCGTATATGGTACGCGCGAATACGTCACGTCCCAGGTTGTCGGTCCCGAACCAGAACTGTGCGCCCGGCTCGGTGAAACGGCTGAACGGATCGACGTATGTCGGGTCTGCGGAGGTCAGCAGCGGTGCAGCAACAGCGACCAGCGCCATTATCAGCACGATGACTATTCCGCCTGCCATTGTCGGGTTCCGACGAGTCTGGTAGACCACAGTCGTCATAAGCTGCGAAATCCTCTCCCTCCGGGAGCGGACTTCCATCAGTGCGGCAGTCTGCCTGTCTCTGGCCATCAGTACCTGACCCTCGGGTCAAAGTACGCGTACGAGAGATCAACGAGCAAGTTTATGAACACATAGACGCCTGATACGACCAGGATTACCCCCTGGATGATGGGATAGTCCCTGGCGAGGATCGAGTTTACAAGAAGTCTGCCCAGCCCAGGAATGGCGAATACGCTCTCAGTGATGACCACCCCGCTCAGCACTCCAGCTATGCCAAGGCCTATGACGGTAAGGATCGGCAGAGCTGCGTTCCTAAGCGCGTGCCGGATTAGCACGGCATTTTCGGTCAGACCCTTTGCGCGCGCTGTGCGGACATAGTCTTCATTCAGTGTTTCGAGCACCGTCGCGCGCGTCATCCGCGCTATCAGCGCCATGAGGACTACGCCAGTCGCGACCGCAGGCATAATCATCCTGTGAAGGAAGGCGCCAAAGTCCTCAGTGGGCGCCACGTACCCAGCCGCGGGGAAGATACCCAGTTGCACGGCAAACAGGAATATCATGAGGAAGCCGAGCCAGAACACCGGAATGGAGAACCCCAACGTGGCAAAGACCATCACGGAACGGTCTACCCATGTATTGGCTTTCCATGCCGCCAGGACTCCCAGCGGAATAGCGAGGCTAACTGCGATAATTTCGGTGAGCAGCGCCAGGGATAGAGTGGGCACGGACCACTGGAGAATCAGATCCAGTACAGGGTGCTTGGACACTATGGAATTGCCCAGGTCACCTCTTAAGATGTCCCTGAACCAGATGCCCAACTGGACCGTCAGGGGGCGATTGAGCCCTAACTGCTCCCTGATCGCCTCGACCTCCCAGTCCAGGGCCTCGTGTCCTGCGATCAAGGCGGCAGGGTCGCCTGGCGAAAAACGTATCAGCGCAAACACGACCAGTGAGACCACCAGTAGGACTGGTATGGTAGCCAGGATGCGTCTGATTACGTAGCCGGTCATGCTATACCGTCATAGACTCTCGGATGGGACGTGGGGGATGATCCCGCCGAAACCTGGGGAGATCACCGCCCACGTCAACACTTTACATACAGTCAGTCGTGAATGACTGTATCAGGCTTTCCACTTGTTGCTCAGCGGCTGCTTCAGCCCACTATTCGCGGCCTTCGATCCAGACATTGTTGTAGTTCGGCATACCCTTGATCACGGTGAAATTCTTGACCCAGTGACGGTATGGAGTCGTCAGGAAGAACTGTCCGATACCGAGGAATGGGACGTCGTCCCAGAAGATGTCCTCGATTTCGCTGACGATGCGGGCCCTCTCCTTCGGGTCCATGGCAGAAGAGTACTCGTTGGCCAATTCCAGCATCCGGTCGCTCATGTAGCCATTGCGAGCGGTGCCGTTGACGAACCCGTCGGTTATCGGGTCATGGATCCCGTAGAAGCCATGCCATGTACTGTACACATGCCAGTACTCGAGGTCTCCTATGTGGGAAATCAGGGTCGCCCAGTCCATGCCGGGCAAGTCTACGTTGACTCCGATTTCCTCCATCTGCTGCTTGAACACAGGTCCAAGAGGGGTGATCGTTCCGTAGTCATTCGGGTTCATGTGCAAAATCGGTTCACCGTTGTAGCCCGACTCCGCAATTAGCTGCTTTGCGAGTTCTATGTTGTTCTGGTTGTACCTGTCGTCACCCTCATGGGACTCCAGGGGAGTTCCGCAGTGGAAAACGGTTGCACAAATTGTCCAGAGCTCCTCAGGGCCCAGGGCCGCCATGAAGCCCGCAGGATCCAGGGCTGCCAGAATTCCCTGCCGGAATTTCAACTCACTGGTGGGCCACTTGTCGTGGTTGAAGACGATCGCGGACTTCTTGCCTGGCTTGTCCAGCGCGACACCGATTTCGGGATGTGCCTCCAACTCGGGGAAGTAGTCGAGGCTGGCGCCGTCGACGATGTCCCACTCACCCGTCTTCAGGCCGGCTATCTTCGTCTCTTCTGACGGTATCTCCAGCCAGATGACGCGGTCCACGTACGGGATCTGCGCTCCGGCGAAGTTACTGCTAGGGTCGGACCGGGGTACGTAGTCCTCGTATCGCTTCAGGATGACCCTGTTGCCGACTTCCCAGTTCTCAAGCTGGAATGGGCCGGTCCCGGTGTACTTGTCGACTCCCACGTCTTCGGTCGGCTCCAGCAGGGCGATTTCCTCGGGCCACTGGATGTTGCGACCTCGAAGCATTCCAAGGTGCGATATGAGAGCGCCGTATGGCTGCTTCAGGTGAAGCTCGAACACCCTGTCGTCGATCTTGCTGAAACCCGGGTCTGCGATCACGTTGGCAAGTGACTTGCCTGCGGCTTGCCGCTTCATCCAGCGTCCGAAGCTTGCTATGGAGTCATCCGAGGTTATGTGACGGCTCTCGAAGTCACCACGTCCGTGGAATGTTGGGCCTTCCCGGAGGGTGAAGGTATAGGTCTTCCCGTCACCAGATACCGACCAATCCTCAATCAACTGGGGACGCGGGTTGAAGTCGTTGTCGTATGCGAGTAGTCCCTCCTGGTAAGCCAGGTGAACCGAGCCGCATACGTACGCACTGGTGAAGTCACAGTCGAGCGACTTGATGCTCGCCTGAGCCACCACTTTGAGGTCACCACCATACCTGGCCGCTTCAAGCGCGAGAGCGGGGGAAAGCTGGGCCTCGACCTCCTTGACGACCTCTTTCTCGACGACCTTTTCTACTTCAACCTCTTTGACGACTTCCTTTTCGACGACCTTTTCTACTTCAACCTCTTTGACGACTTCCTTCTCTACTGGTACTTCCTTGATAACCTCGACCTCTTTGATGACTTCCTTCTCGATCACCTCAGGCTCACTGGTCTGACAGGCGCCAAAAACCAAGGTCGCGACAAGTACCGCGATTGCTGCAAGACCTGCTCTCCGTATACCCATAACATCCTCTCCTCTGCTTGAGTTCCGCCCGGAAATGGAGTTGTTATTCATACAACAGTAGATGTTGGCTGGAAGGTGATGATGAGCCGAACCATACAGCGCAGTAAAATACTTGTCAATTTAGACATGAAACAATAGACACAGTTTTGAGCTGTTTGGGTTAAGTACTCTCGCCTGCTGAATTCCAGCCTTGAATTGACACCATTTGACGGCCAACTTTAGAATGCAGGCACTTTTTCAAGCTGAGAGTTCACACTGCGCGACAGTGCGCACGGAGAGTAATCCAATGAGCACAAAGGCCTATGTTCTGATAGAGACGGCGGTGGGTGAATCCGAGGACGTTGCGAGCGCCCTTCAGGCATTGCCGGGTGTCGATGCTGTTGATATGGTCACCGGCCCCTACGACATCATCGCGGTCGTTTCGGCGAACGACCTGAACGCCGTCGGTCAGATCGTCACACGGGAAGTCCACACTGTATCTGGAATCGTTCGGACCGTGACCTGCATGGTGGTGGGCGGCTCATAGGCCCGGTATGCCGTACAAACGGCAACAACTGAAGACACGTCCCGTACGCTGATGCGGGACCCGATCAAGCCGGGGGCGCACCAATGTGCGCCCCTACGCATTTATGGGAGGCTCCACGTTGGACCTTGGACTCAATGAGTTTCAGCAGATGCTCAGAAACAGCGCGCGCGAGTTCCTCGAAGCTGAGTGCCCGGTCTCGTACGTCCGAGACATGGAACAGGACGAGCGCGGCTACTCGCCGGAACTCTGGAGTTCGATGGCGGGAATGGGGTGGCTTGGGCTAGCGTTCCCAGAGGACGTGGGGGGCGAGGGTCTTGGCTTCGTGGAGCTTGCGATCCTTCTGGAAGAGATGGGAGGCGCGCTGCTGCCGGGGCCTTACTTCTCCACCGTAGTCATGGCGGGTGTGGCGCTCGCGGAGGCAGGCACCGAAGACCAGAAGAACGAGTACCTCGCTCGCATAGCCCGAGGACAACTAATCGCCACGATGGCCATAACCGAACCCAGTGGGATATGGGAGCCACGCGGAATCGAAGCGACTGCGAGCAGGACAGACGGCGGGTACGTCATCAACGGCACCAAGCTCTACGTGCCGAACGCGCACGTTTCGGACTACATCATCGTCGCTGCCAGGACGGGAGATGGAGAGAAAGACGTAAGCCTGTTCATAGTGCCCTCCAACGCAGGTGGATTGAGGCAGTCTCTGCTCACGACAATCGCCTCGGACCGGCAATCCGAGTTG
Source organism: Dehalococcoidia bacterium (assembly GCA_965116415.1). Lineage (GTDB taxonomy): Bacteria > Chloroflexota > Dehalococcoidia > Lucifugimonadales > UBA1123 > VXRN01. The sequence goes on along the minus strand of OZ220693.1, from coordinate 1,274,785 downwards.
ACATTAGATAACGTAACGGTTGACGAGGCTTCCCTTCTGGGGGACTTCAACGGTGGCTGGGATACAATCGCCGCCGTGCTCAAGTGGGGAGCGGTTGGGAAGTGCGCCGAGATGCTGGGTGGAGCCCAGCGCGTTCTGGACATGACTGTTCGGTATGCGAAGGAGCGAATGCAATTCGGTCGGGCCATCGGGTCGTTCCAGGCCGTTCAGCACCACGCTGCTGACATGGCGGCCGATGTAGATGGATGCCGCTACATCACCTACCAGGCTGCGTGGACACTGGCGCAGGGTCTGCCCGCCGACCGTGAGGTCTCCATGGCGAAAGCATGGGTGTCGGACGCTTACCAGCGTGTGTGCGCCCTGGCTCACCAGAGTCACGGCGCGGTTGGATTCACTAAAGAGTACGATTTGCAGCTATACTCACGCAGAGCAAAGGCAGCTGAGCTGATGTTTGGAGACGCAGACATCCACCTCGAAGCGGTGGCGACTGCGATTGGGCTATGAGCCGTTGCAAAAGGACCCGACGGGACTGCACTATTCCGTCGCGCCGGATTCCAGCAACCTGCTCTCGTGCTTTGCCGATAGCTGAGCTGGGGCCAACAGGCTCCTGAGACTGGAAGCCCATCTTACTGGCGCCTTTGTATGTCCAGCCTCGGGCTGGTGGTGGTCGGGATGACGATCTTTTCCTTTATTTCCAAGCGGCTGTCTGACGACTGGAAGCTGCTCGTGGCGATATTCCTGGGGATCATCATCGCGGCAACGCTCCTGGCAGGGGCTCCGGTCTACATAAGCACGCTTGAACGCCAGGGAATAGATACTGCGATCGACCGCGCGAACCAGTCCTACCTCAACATCTACGCGGCGTCGCCATATATAACCCTGGACGGCACCTCTCTGGACGCTACTGAGCAGGCATTCGACCGGGCGCTAGCCGGAAACATTGCTGAAATCAACAGGGGTCGAGTCCGCTATCTGAAGTCGCCGACCTTTCTTGTAGGGACTCCTCAGTCACCGCTGGTCCCGCTCTCACGGGTGCCTGAAGACGGCACGCGCGTCTCACGCGGATACTTCCAGCACATCGAGCGCATTGACGAGCACGTTACGTTCCTGCAGGGCCGAATGGCAACGGACCAGGTCGTCTGGGATGACGGCAATCCCAGAATGGAAGCCATCATCGGCGAGCCTGCCAGGGACGCGTTCGATCTCGAGATGGGAGACACGGTTGTCTTTACGCCATCGCTAAACCATCCGATGCGTGCCAGGGTCGAGATCGTGGGTGTAGTCGAGCCGACCGACCCCACTGAAGAGTACTGGCAGCAGAACCCCAATATCTTCCTTGATCCGGCGCCGCTGGAGGAGCTTCCCGATGCCGAGGTGGAAGTCGATCCCGATGAGCCGCCGCTGCCGGTGTTCATCACGCAGCCGGTCCTCGTCGACGGTGTCGGGCAAGCCTACCCCGGAACGCTTGTCAACTCGAGCTGGTTCGTGTCCGTCGACAGGGAGGCGCTGAAGGAGTGGGACAAGGAAGAGGTCCGTTCGCGGCTGCGCCAGATGGAGGTCGAAATTACCGACGCGATGCCCGGCTCTGTCGTCCTGACGGGCATCAGAGGGCTGCTCGACGCATTCGACAAGCGCAGCTTCTTCACAAGTGTTCCCCTGCTGCTGCTGCTCGTGGTTACGGCCATCACGGTCCTGTACTACATTCTGATGATGGTCTCTTACCTGGTGTCCAGCCGCGAGGCAGACGTCGCCCTGCTCAGGAGCAGGGGAGTCAGCGCCTGGCAGCTCGCGCGTATCTATGCGCTGGAGGGCATTGTAATCACCGTAGTCGCGGCGGTCATCGCGCCGTTCCTGGCAATGGGGGCGATCGCGATTGCCGGCAGGCTGGGGTACTTCAGGGACATCACCCTGGGAGAGTACCTGCCGGTCTCATTGGACGTCATGCCATTCCTGGTGGCCGCCGGTGTCGGCCTTTTGTGTCTGGCGATCTACGTGGTCCCGGGCGTCGTCGGAGCCAGGACCGGGTTGATCGTACACAAGCTGCGCTCGTCCCGGCCGCCTGCGGCGCCGTTCTTCCAGCGCTACTTCATTGACGTTGGACTCATGGTGATAGGCGGGCTGGTCTTCTGGGAGCTGTTCGCCCGCGGCCAGATCATTTCCGGCGGACTCTTTGGAGAGAGAGGAATCAACGAGGCGCTGCTCTTTGCGCCGGTGCTGCTGCTCACGGTCGTTGCGCTGCTATTCATGAGGTTCTTCCCCCTGATCGTCCGCTACCTGAGCGGCGACTCTCCCTCCCTGCTGCATCTGGCCGCGTCAGCTACCCTCGGCGGCCTCGGCCTGATAATTGCAGTGCAGCACGTGAGGGCAGGGGATGAGCTCGGGTGGATCAGCAGCGCGGTCCATCTTGCACTCGTAGGACTGGTGTACTTCGGCACCTGGAAGGCGCGGCGTCGAGCGTTGTTCGTCTCGGGTCTGGTCTTGCAGGCTGTCCTGATCGCCCTGTTCATCTACAGTGACGTTCCCGACTCAGATGCGGCCGCGTACATCCCCACCATCCTGCTTGGCGCGCTGGCGCCGTTGCAGGTCGCGTTCGTTGCCCTCCGCAGACTGTCCAGGGTATATCCGGTCTGGCTGTCCATGGCAATCTGGCGGATGGGGCGTAACCCGCTGCAGTACAGCTGGCTGGTGCTGCTGATCGTGATGGTAACGGGGCTTGGGGTGCTGGCCACGACAGTCGGCGGAACGCTGGACCGATCTTACGAGGAGCGAATACTGTATGAGGTTGCGTCCGATCTCCGCGTCACGGGCATGCCCACCCACTTTGCGGAGGGTACCGATGAGATCAAGCGCAGATATCTGACCATGTCAGGAGTCACCTCGGTCTCGCTCGCCCTGAGGGGAGAGGGGTCGGTTGGAGCCACCTACTCGGGCAACAGCTTCGGTGTGCTGGCGGTCGAGTCGGACGATTTCCCATACGTCACCTGGTACCGGGACGACTTCTCCGAGCGACCTTTGCCGCAGGTGATGAGTCTGCTCAGGTCCGGAGCCAACCAGCCCAGCATCGATCTGCCTGAGGGAGCCGAAAGCGTCTACGTCTGGACCCGAACGATGGACGAATACCCCAACATGTTCCTGTGGATGGTGCTCCAGGACTATCGCGGCGTTACGGACACCATTACCTTCGGTCCTGTGTCGGGTACGGAATGGACTCTCAGAAGTGCCGGGATTCCACGACACCTAGAGCCGCCCCTGAATCTCGTTAGCGTTCAGGTCTACGAACCCGCATTCGGCCCGGCCGGGACGGCAGGCACCGTGCTGCTTGACGATATCCAGGCCTCAGTGAGAGGCAGCGGCGAACGACACATGCTTGACGACTTCGAGGGGTTGAACAAGTGGACTCCTCTCTCGACGTCGATGATTTCCAGGGACTCGATAGGGTTCACTCGCCAGGACGCCAAGAGCGGCGCGCGCGCGGGAGCGTTCGTGTTCGGCAAGGATACGGACAGGGGCATTCGCGGGTTCTACAGGAGCCCCACCGGAGGCCCGGTTCCGGTGGTTGCCAGCTCGAGCTTCACGAGGCGTACCGGCACGGTCGTGGGCAATGCCCTGATCGTCAACGTCTTTGGCAGGCTGATACCGGTGCGGATAGTGGACACGGTAGACTACTTCCCGACAATGGACCCGGCTGGCAACGGCTTCCTCATCGCGGACCTTGACAGCTTACTGCGTCACCTGAACATCCTGACGCCGATTGGGAGCATCAGGCCAAATGAGCTGGTCCTGAAGGAGGCGCCGGGAGCGGGCGACGAAGCCTATCTATACGGACTCGCCCTTGCTCGCTCTCCGCACCTCGTACACGACCGCACCAGGCTGCTGGAGGCCGTGCGACTCGACCCGCTCATCACGGCAGGATGGCGCGCAATGGTGCTCGTCACGTTCGCCGTCATAGTCTTCGTGTCTGCGCTCGGGTACATCACCTACCTGATCTCGTTTGCCGGGCAGAGCAGGGCGGAGACCGGTTTCCTGCAGGCACTCGGCCTGCGGCGCAGTCAGATGACTCGACTACTCAGCTCGGAGCACCTGGTGGTTGTCGCCATGGGACTGGTGCTTGGCACTATCGCTGGGTTCGCAATGAGCAACATCATGGTCTCAGCTCTCGCGGTGACTGAAGACGGCCGTCCCGTGGTGCCCCCGTTCATCCTGACTACGAACTGGGAGTTCATGGGACCAATCTATGCCGCGTTGGTGTTTACTTTTGTCGGGGCGCTCCTGTGGCTTGCCCGCGCTGTGTCGAGGGTGAACATCCACGAACTGTCTCGCCTGGAGGGTGAGTAAGCAGCTTAAAGCTGCACATATATGTGAGAATCTAGAAATGAGGGTGACCCGATCTCAAATCTCAACTTTCTTGTCTCCTGAACTGGGTGAGTGATGGGACTCATCTCCAGGGTGATAACAGCATGGCCGCAGGTAGCCCGCAGGTCGCTGGCAAACTGGCAGCTCATGTCCACGGTAGTGGTCGGTGTTCTGCTGGCCTCCACCATCATGGCTGGGACTGTCATCTACTTCGACGCGCTCAGGGAGCTCGCACTCAAGAACGCTCTCAACAAGCTCAGCGTCAATGAGACAAACATCGCGATCAAGTCCGACCGCGGCCCCACGACATACGCAGAGCGGGACAAAGTCGTTGCCGAGACCGAGCGTGAGATCGCGGACCGCATCTCGTGGATGCTGCGCGATAAGACGACCGGCGTAAAGACAGCCACGTTCTTCCTGTCAGAGGTCGGACAGGAGGAAACGGCCGGCACAGACAATCCGCGCACCTTCTTCGGCCATCTCCCAAGACTCTACGACCACATCACCCTGCAGCCTGGAAGTCGGCCGTCCGGTGATAGCTACGCCAACGCTCCGAGCGGTGAGCCGACTGTCGAGGCCATCGTGCCGCTTGACGCGGCCAACGACCTTGGAGTGGGTGTGGGCGACCGCCTCGCCGCGGTCCCGTACTGGTCGGACACCTCGCCGTTCATTCACGTCGTTATCACAGGCACGTTCACTCGTGACAACCCGGACGACGAGTTCTGGTACCTGAACGACAAGATATTTGACGCAGCCACTGCGAGAAGCTTCCAGACGCTGCCGTTCTATCTCACCGAACGAGCGTACTACGAGGTCCTGGGAGATACATTCAGACAGCTCGACAGCGTCTTCAGCTGGCTGCTGATGGTGGACACGGGCACGCTGCACGCCAGGAACGCGACCTTTGCGAGGCGGTCCATCAATGCAATGGGGGACCGGCTGTCCACGAACCTGTTCAGCTACCGTCAGATTACTGAGCTCGAAGACGCCCTGTTCCGTTACGACGTGAGGCTTTTCTTCTCCAAGCTGCCGATGTTCGTGATACTCATCCTGATCTCGGTGGTAATCCTGTACTACGTGATCACGCTGTCTTCACTGGTGGTCGAGCAGCAGCGGGGCGAGATCGTGCTCCTGAAGAGCAGGGGGTCGAGCGCGGCGCAGGTTCTTTCAGTGTACGTACTGGAAGGCATAACGATCTCCGTTCTGGCGGTGGCTGTCGCCCCTCTGCTGGCTGCCGGAGTGATCAGCCTGCTTGGCATTACTCCCGCATTCTCAGATCTCAGCGGCGGCGACCTGCTGGCCGTGTCCCTTTCACCCGGCGCCTACCTGATGAGCGCGGTCGGGGGTTTGCTCAGCTTCGCAGCGCTAATGGTCCCGGCGGTACAGGCATCGCGCATGAGCGTGACGACCTTCCGGCACCAGTCCGCCCGGCCATACACACAGCCGTTCTACCAGCGTTACTACCTGGACATCCTGCTGCTGGTGATAGGCGTGCTCCTGCTGAGGCAGCTCTCCGAGCAGGGCTCGGTGGTTGCTGTCGGGGTGTTCGGGGAAGTGGCCACGGACCAGCTGCTCCTGGCAGTGCCGGCAGTCGTCCTGGTGGCCTCCGCGCTGGTGCTGCTCAGGCTGTTCCCACTGTTTATGAGGATATCGAGTGCGCTGCTGTCGTCGTTCCTGTCCGCGGGGCTGGTGCTCGGCATCTGGCAGATGGCCAGGAACCCAACTCACTACGCACGGCTGTCGCTGATGCTGATCCTGATGGCGGGACTCGGCATCTTCGCGGCCAGCTTCGGCGGAACGCTGCAGCGCAGCTTCTCGGAGCGCGCGCTGTACTCGACCGGGGCAGACGTGCGGCTGGTTGGAGCCCTGCTGAACACCAGGGGCGAGTCCATCCCGATGAGGGAGTCCTACGAGGACCTGCCCACGGTGGAAGACGTTAGCCTCGCGTTCCGTGGGTTTGGCTCAGACCTGTCTAAACTGCTGGCCGAGTCGTACACCATGTTTGCCGTCGAGGGCGAGAAGATCAGTGAAATGGGCTGGTTCAGGGACGACTTTTCAGAGTCGTCGATGGACTCTCTACTTTCGACACTTGAGTCCAAGACCCTTCCTGTTGGTATAGAGGTACCGTCCGATGCTGAAACGCTCGGCGTCACGGTCAAACCCGACAGGCCGCATCCGAGCGTCGCGCTCGCTCTGAGAATGCGCGACTCCAATGGACGATATTTCACGTACCTGATGGGAGAGCTGGAAAGCTCGGCGTGGACGACCATGGAGCAGCCGGTGGCGCGCACCGGGATTCGGCAATTCGCCACGCTTCAACCTGCCCATCCGTTGACCCTGGTGTCCCTGACGCTATTCGAGACGAACGGACGCAACCGACTCAGGGCCGGATCCGTCGCTGTGGACGAGATATTCGCAAATCGGTCCGACGGCGGGACCTATGTGCTGGAGTCGTTCGACTCCGTTGCGGAGTGGACTACGCTCACTTCGGTCCCAGAGTCGCAGTCGGACGTGCTCAAGTCGACCAGTGACGGGCTGAACGGAGCAAGCGATATTGCCTCGTTCATCTGGGTGGAGGGACGTCCGCTTGTCAGCCGCGGGATCTTTCACGGCCCAGTCCTGGAGCCCATTCCCGTCATCGCGACCAGCAGGTTCCTGCGTGTCAACGAGCACCGTATCGGCGAGGTAATCGAGGTCTCGGCTCAGGGTCATCGCATAGATGTCGAACTGACCGACGTGGTCGACTTCTTTCCCACGCTTGACACGTTCAGGCGCTCGTACCTGATCGCAGACCTCGACTCGGTCAGCGCGTACACCAACCTGGAGGCTACCGGAGGCGAGCTCCGTCCCAACGAGGTATGGATGACGACCAACGGGTCGTCGTTAGACAGGGACCGGCTCATTGCCATGCTCGATGAGAGCCAGCCATTCCCAAGCCGGGAAATTCATGACCGGGTGCAGGTGCTTGCCGAGTCCACTGTCGACCCGCTGGTCGAGGCCGGATGGCGCGCACTGCTGTTCATGGCTTTCGCTGCCGTGCTGGTGTTGAGCGGCCTCGGGTTCCTGGTCCATGCGTACGTGTCGTTCAGGAGCCGGGAGATTCAGTTCGCGCTGATGAGAACGGTCGGCTTCTCCATGAGACAGCTGAGTACGCTCGTACTACTCGAGCAGGTGCTGGTGATAGGTGCAGGCCTTGCTCTTGGCACCTGGATGGGAGGCAGGCTGGGTGCGACGATGATGCCGTTCCTGGGTCACGATGACAGCGGCACACGCGTACTCCCGCCGTTTGTCGTGGACGTCAACTGGGGAACGCTGGCAATCATGTACATCGCGATGGGACTGTTGTTCGCCGTCATCATCGCCGGCGTCATCATCCTGGTCCGCCGGATCTCACTCCAGCGCATCCTCAGACTGGGCGAGGTGTGAAGCTGCCCCGGCAATAACGGCTGTCTTACCCCCATGTCTAGCGACGGTCAGCCCCATGAACAACGTAGAGGCCAGAAGGCATGCTTCATGCTCAACGTGTAGGCCGCCTCGACTTGATCGAACCGAAACCCCGCGTGTTTGGTGGAGCATTTGGGATTCGGCTAGTCCCATTGGAAGGGTGCGAAGTTTAGTACATTGGGAGAGGCTCAACCATGGCAGAGGACAAGTTAGCAGCATTAGCAGGCTGCTGAAAAAGGCTTGCTGAAGCCTCGTTCTCCAGGTTGGCGGGATACAATGGACTCACCAGTCCAATCGCCCAGGAGAACACTCCATGAGAGGCCGCCGCAATCCCCAGTCCACCATGCTCGCATTCGTCAACCTCGACGAGCGCGTCCCACCGGACCATCCACTCAGGATCATCAAGGGAGTCGCTGACGGCGTCCTCGAGCACATGTCAGGCGACTTCGACAGTATGTACTCGAAGATCGGTCGTGCATCGGTGCCTCCCGAGCGTCTGCTGAAGTCTCTGTTGCTGATCTCGCTGTACTCGATCAGGAGTGAGAGAGCGTTCTGCCAAGAACTCGACTACAACCTGCTCTATCGTTGGTTCCTGGACATGGACCTGATGGAGCCGAGCTTCGATGCGACTGTGTTCACCAAGAACCGCAGAAGACTACTTCGTCACAAGGTGGGAAGGAAGCTGTTCGAGGAGGTGGCGTACGAGGCAGACCGTCGTGGACTGATGTCAGATGAGCACTTCAGTGTGGATGGGACGCTGATAGAGGCTGCTGCAAGCATAAAGAGCTTCAGGCGTCGTGATGACGACGATGACTCCATGGGCGATGCAGGAGTGCAGACGGAGGACTTTCGGGGAGCGAAGCTGACCAATGCTACCCACAGGAGCACGACCGATCCTGATGCAAGACTGATGAGGAAGGGTCCGGGCAAGGAGGCGAAGTTAGTCTTCATGGCCCATGCGCTGATGGACAATCGGCATGGGTTGGTGAGCGACTTCAGGTTGACTGAAGCGAACGGGAAGGCTGAGAGGGATGCCGCGCTGGAGATGTTGACGATGATCCCCGGGAGTCGGCAACTGAGTGTGGGAGCTGACAGGGGTTACGATACGAAGGACTTCGTCACCGAGTGCAGGGAACTCAACATCACACCGCATGTGGCCCAGAAGCGAAGGTGGTCGGCGATTGACGGGAGGACCACACGACATGAGTCATACAGAGCTAGTCAGAAGGTGCGAAAGCGGGTGGAGTCGATCTTCGGGTGGATGAAGACCGTTGGAGGGTTCCGCAGGAGTCGGTACATTGGGTTGGAGCGGACCGGACTGTGTGGTGAGTTGGTTGCGACGGCGTACAACCTGGTGAGAATGTCGAGGTTGATAGCCGAGCAAGAGGCCGAGGTGCCTGTCTTCAGCTAGTGTTCCGTGGTCGAGGTGCGCCACTCAGACCCCGATCGGGGCTCTGAGGGCGGCAAATGAGAGTGTCTCAGTTCGAAAATCACCGAAATGAAGGGTCTTATGCGGCCATCGCGCTCTCTACGCCGCGCTGATACCCGTTCTTCCGCAGCCTGTTAGTTCCACCGCAGGATGCTACTTTGTGGCGGTATATGGACTTCACCAAGTTCGTGTCACTGTTGGATAGAGAATCTTTACATTTCGCTAGGGTTGACACACTAGACGATCCTTTCGAAGGATTACCTAGAATGTATGACATATTCTTTGAATTCTTTTCGGGGTCAGGTGCAGACATACCAGTAGATAACCTTCGACGAATGGCTGTCGAATTTGCTGAGTATGACAAGGAAGATGTTTTCGTCAGTTGTTGGCATGAAAGTGACTACGAGTCAGAAGCTATGTGGAAACTCTACTCCTCTGAGAAAACCGGCATCAGCGTCAAGACTAACTGGGCTTCTTTGGTCGACAGCTTGATTGAGATTGACAGAGAACTTAACACTGATGAAATCATCCTTGGACGAGTTCAATATGTAAGTGCGGAATCTGAACTCGCAGACAAAGGGAGCAGAGACAATGCATATCTCATCAAGCGTAAGAGCTTCGAACACGAGCGAGAAGTAAGGGGGATTATTCGTCGAGATGTAAAATCCAGAAGTGAAGAAAAGGAACGCACAAGCACGAGTCGTCTTGGCGTTTACTGCGCTGTCGATCTTGACGTACTAGTCCAAGAGGTAGTAGTGGATCCTTATGCCGAACAATGGTTCGTCGAACTTGTCCGATCAGTTGCAAGTCGATACCGTCTGAAAGCTCCAGTTCGCAAGTCAGATCTGTCGGCCCCTTTCTTGGGGAAGTGACGGAGAACACCTCGCGGTAATCTCGTTGGCGGCCTCTAACTCTGGCCACGTAAACTTGCAATCCAGAGTCAGTTGTGGTCTCGGCGAAAGTTCCAGAATCACTTTGACGGGGACTTGTACTGTACCGCAATCGAGCGAAATATCCACTGTGGTTTGCTTCAGTTCGTAAGTGCGGTTTATTCGTTCCGATGGTTTCATTAATTGCGGTCCAGATCTGTAAATGAATGTGAAGTCACCACATGTTCGGCTTGGTGATTGCGCCAACTTCGTCCTCCAACGTGTCGGGAAGCTGGCTCCGTCTTAGGTGGCTCTTCCAAATACGCTTGACGTAGGTCGCTGCATCGGCAAGTTCCCTCGGGCTGCTGTTCCTAGGATCGGGGTTAACCAGCGTGACTCGCAGGCTCAGGACGTCCCTCACATACCGCATCGCTCCCGCGAAGTCGGCGTCGTTGGACACGACGACGGCCTGCTCATACTCCCCATTGAATCCGTCAACCAGGAGACGGGTGGCGAGGTTCACGTCCGACCCCTTCTCTTCCGAGTCCCTGACTAGGACGTGCGTAGGCAGTCCTGGCACCGCCTCCGCCAGCGGACGGCGCTTGACGCCGGACCGGAATACGCCATAGTAGGCGTCGAATCCAGGGAGCGTCGCTAGGGCTCTCAGGTATATGAGCTGGCGACGCGGTTGATTGGGATTGCCGGGGCGGGCATCAAGCCGGGCCGTGAAGTAGCAGATCCTGTGGATGTCGTCTTCGGGAAAGAGTGTCTCGGCCAGCTTCCGTAGATCTAGCCACCTGAATGGTGTGTCTTTGAGGGCGCGATAGTAGAGATTGAAGCCATCGATGTAGACGTTGGTAATCAATCACGACTCCCATAAAAGACAGAGACCGCCTCTGAAGGCGGTCTCGACCCTAGCGGCGAAGCGGTAGGGGTAGTACAGGAAACTTACCACGAGAGGGGGTGGCTGTCAACGCAGCCGGCAAAATGCTGCGTCAATTTGGTCGGCGAAGGTACCAGCCTGATCCTCGGCCACACGTACGATTGCGGGCGATACGCCCGCGCTCTATGCGCACACATGCCAGGCTGACATAGGCACGGAACACACTTGGACATATTCAATGGACAAAATTGGCCCTATAATCTGTAGAGGCCAATTCTATTAGGTGTGAACTGAAGGGACATTGAGCTACCAGAACACTCATCCTTGGATCACTTTCGAGTTGGACCTCAGGCACGCTCCGCCCAGATTCTGGATGCTGCTCGGCGAAGCCTGTTCCAAGTGTGAGTACATTGCGGGTATCCCGCTGTCGCCCCAGACTTCGGAGCTGCTGCACCAGGTCTCTCTCGAAAGGGGCGCTCGTGCCACGACAGCCATCGAAGGGAATACTCTCACTGAGGAAGATGTGTCCAAGCTGGCGCGTGGAGAACTCAGGCTGCCGCCATCCAAGGAGTATCTCGGTAGGGAAGTCCAGAACATTTTGGACGCCTGCAACGAGATGCTGAATACGTTATCGGGCGGTCACAACCTGCCAATGGACCTGGAACGTCTGAGGTACCTGAATGCTCAGGTATTGAATGGACTACCCTTGGGAGACGATGTGATACCCGGTGAAATCCGTACTCACGAAGTAGGAGTCGCCAGATACCGGGGCGCCCCTGCCAAAGACTGCGTATATCTACTTGGTCGCCTGTGCAACTGGCTAAATGGCATGGCCATAGACGTGGGCCACTCCGCGACGGCGCTCCCCGTCATCAAGAGCATCGTCGCTCACCTATATTTGGCGTGGATACACCCATTTGGAGATGGCAACGGACGCACTGCAAGGCTCGTTGAGTTTCAGACACTCATTAGTTCAGGAATTCCCAGTCCTGCGGCTCACCTGCTCAGCAATCACTACAACGAGACCAGGTCGGAGTACTATCGTACTCTGGACAGGTCGTCCCAAGTGCCAAACGGCGTAGTCGAGTTCGTCACGTATGCTTTGCAGGGATTCGTGGACGGTCTGTCTGAACAGCTCACGCTTATCCGTAGGCAGATACTGAGGGACACCTGGACGACATATGTCCACACTCAGTTCCGCGACCGGAAGGGATTCGCCAACACCAGGCGCAGGAACCTCGTCCTGGACTTGTCGGAAGTCGATGGACCTGTACCTCCCCGGGACATCCGAACGTTGACGCCGAGGCTGGCAGAGGCATACCTTAACAAGACGAATAAGACCATTACCCGCGACATCAACGTACTAAAGACGATGGGACTGGTCAGACAGACAAGGAACGGCGTCGAGCCTACTGTTGACATGATGCTGGCGTTCCTTCCAGTAACCGGTCCGCCGTCGGAGTAGACCACATGACAAGCATGAATAACTCCACGTATGTCTTCTGCCAGGACGTGTTCAAGATCTACAAGATCGCCGACCTTGAGGTGGTTGCCCTCAGAGGTCTGGACCTTGCCGTCGAAGCTGGCGAAGTGGTCGCCATCGTCGGCGCGAGCGGCAGCGGCAAGAGCACGCTGCTGAACATCCTTGCAGGGTACGATTCGCCGTCAGCGGGTGGCGTTATGGTGGGTGGCAAGGACCTGCTACGCATGTCCGCTCGCGAGGTCGAGGAGTACCGTCGTGTCGACGTGGGGTTCATCTGGCAGCAGACCAGCCGCAACCTCTTCCCGTATCTCTCAACGCTCGAAAACGTCACGCTCCCGATGATGCTCACCAACACTCCGAGCTCGGAGCGCAGGGAGAGGGCGGAGGAGCTGTTGGGCCTTGTGGGCCTTAGTCACCGGCCCGACCACACCCCTGAGAAGCTGTCCGGCGGAGAGCAGCAGCGCGTCGCAATCGCCGTAGCGCTCGCGAATCGGCCACCCTTGCTCCTGGCGGACGAGCCCACGGGCGAGCTCGACGACGCCACTGCCGCCGAGATACTCGACCTGTTCGGCACCGTGAACCGGGAGATGGGCACCACCATTCTCATAGTCACACACGACCCCGACATCGCCTACAAGGTTGGACGCGTCGTAATGATCCGCGACGGCAAGATGTCCACAGAAATCCGTCGCAGGGTGACGTACCAGCGAATCAGAGGCGAGGCCGAGGTGGACCAGCCACTGGAGGAGTTCGTCCTGGTAGACGGAAACGGACGCGTCCAGATTCCGAGAGACCTTCTCGACGAGTTGAATATCGGAGAGAAGGCGCGTGTGCAGGTTGAGGACGGCAGGGTCACGATAGTACCCGGCGAGTAACCTTGTATACACGTCATTAGAGTCCCCTCTCCCTTGACGGGAGAGGGTTAGGGTGAGGGTGAAAGACCCAGATGAGCAGAGTCCTCCCGCTGATTACGACAGTGGACCTACGCAGGACATACTTCCTCGGCTCCGAGCAGATTGACGCCCTGCGGGGCATCAACTTCAGCGTGATGCCCGGACAGTTCATCGCTGTTGTGGGACGCTCCGGATCGGGGAAGACGACGCTGCTCAACATCCTGGCGGGACTGGACAAGCCCACGTCCGGGCAGGTGCTCTTCGAGAACAGGGACATCGCCGAGATGGGTGAGCAAGACCTCACGGAACTGCGCCGCCACAAGATAGGCTTCGTCTTTCAGTCGTTCGGACTGCTGCCGTTGCTGTCGGCGTTCGAGAACGTCGAGCTGCCGTTGCGCATCGCCGGGGTCCGTACTCGCGAGAGGGAAGAGCGGACGCGCGAGGCCCTGGAGATAGTCGGTCTCTGGAACCGCGCCAACCACCGGCCCTATGAGCTTTCCGGCGGTGAGCAGCAGCGAGTCGCCATCGCCCGCGCCATCGTCAACGAGCCGCCTCTGATACTCGCGGACGAGCCGACGGGGGAACTCGACTCTAACAACGCGCGCTCGATCTTCGGCCTGTTCAAGGAGATGGTAGAGCAGCGCGGAATCAGCGTGGTCTCAGCCACGCACGACTCGACGCTGCTCGCAATGGCCGACGAGGTAAAAGAGATCCGAGACGGCCAGATATCCGACGCAACCGACCTCGGCAGGCGGTATAGAGACTAGGCTGTTTCAGCCTACTCCGGGTCCCACTCGGTCTGAACTGCGGGGGTAGGGTGAATTCCGTAGATGAGCGCGGGCTTGCCTGACTTGTTCGAGAAGCCGTGCTTGACTCCCGGAGGCGCAAGTACGAACTGGCCCTTCGTGACGGTGTAGGTCTCGTCCCCGACGTACGCTTCCAGCTCGCCGTCCGCTATCAGGATCGTCTCCTCGGTGGGGTGAGCGTGCAGAGGGGGAGCGGAGTCCGGCTCCATCAGCACCTCGGAGACCGATAGCTGCGTCGAGCCCCGGTCGCCATCAACCATCGAGGTCCGCTTGAAGCCCTTGTACATCTCCGTCGTTTCGACTCCGTTCTTGTCCAGAATGGGCATTTTCTTCTCCTGAAGGATTCGCTGTCTGCTGAAACCGCTAACCGGTCTCCCGAATTAGCTCCGGTTGTTGTCAGGAGATACTTTAGCACGACTGCATACCCGGGACGGAATGGATGGACAGCAGAAATTGCCCAGAAATGGCCTGAGAGAACCTTGCATTGGTATAAGAAAGAGATTAACTTGCGTCTAGCATTTGTGTTCTAGGCGAGGTTGCAAATGCAACACGTTACTCCACTGCCCCAGCGGTTGGACAGCCCGCTGGAGCAGTACCTGAGTGGGCACGTGCCTCCGTCGTCGAGCCGCGTGCCTCCCATCTATCGAGAGACGACGAAGTGCATCGCATACATGTGCGTGTATGCCTACGGCTGCACCGAGCGCACCCGCCGGCCAGCCCAAGTGATGATGCGCCGCTGTATGCGGTACATTCCAGAGGAGCTGCGCATTGAGCCGAAGCTCTCTGAGTTCGCGCTCGACCTGCTGGCCAAGCAGCGCCAGTCTGGCGTCGAGCATCACAGGGACACGTCAGCCATTCTCGACGAGCACCGTCCCGACGGCCCGACCCGCAGGGTGGTAGGGTAGTATAGAGCCCCGCCACCAGCACGCCTTTACGTGTACAATCTCGAAGCCGGCTTACGGCGCAGCCCATCCCCCCGGAGTCTGTGCCGTATTCCGCGCCAATCCACCGAGAATGAGGACACGCTATGGCTAACCAGTTCGATCTGACAGGAAAGACCGCGCTCGTCACCGGAGGCAACGGCGGCATAGGACTTGGCATCGCGAGGTCGCTTGCCGGCGCCGGGGCGAACATATCCGTCGCTGCCCGCAACAGGGAGAAGACCGATGCCGCGGTGGATGAGCTCAATGGCATTGGCGTCAAGTCCATCGGACTCGAGGTAGACGTCGCCGACGAGGGCAGTGTGGTCAGCGCCGTGAAGTCGACTGCCGACGAGTTCGGGGGCATCGACATCCTGGTGAACAACGCCGGGATTGGCATTCGCAAGCCTCCGCAGGACTACTCGCTCGAAGAGTGGCAACGAGTGGTCGGAATCAACCTCGACGGTACGTTCCTGTGCTCCCGTGAGGTCTATCCGCACATGAAGAGCGCGGGCGGCGGAAAGATTATCAACATCGGCTCAATGACGTCCGTGTTCGGCTCGGACTGGGTTGCCTCATACTCGGCGAGCAAGGGCGGGGTGGTGCAGCTCACCAAGAGTCTTGCCGTCGCGTGGGGGAAGGACAACATCCAGGTGAACGCGATCCTGCCGGGATGGATCCACACGGACCTGACGGCCCCGATCCGCACGCAGTTCACCGACCGCTACGAGTACATACAGTCGCGCATCCCGCACGGACGCTGGGGCGAGCCCGACGAGATGGGCGGAGCCGCCGTATTCCTGGCAAGCAGCGCGTCAGACTACGTTACGGGCGTATCGCTACCAGTCGATGGAGGATACACTTCGTTCTAGCAGGGTAGGGGAACTGGCTACGCCCCTCCGGCTACGGCCGGAACGATGCTGACCTCGTCGCCGTCTCCGGTCGCGGAGTCGATTCCATCCATGAAGCGGACGTCCTCACCGTTCACGTACACGTTGACGAAGTTGCGCAGGTTGCCGTCCTCGTCGCAGAGTCGCTCCTTGATGCCAGGGTACTGGCTCTCCATGGAGTCGATAAGCTGCCTGAGGGTCTCGCCCTCGGTGTTCACCTTGTCCTGACCGTCCGTCACTCTGCGAAGCGGAGTCGGTATCCTCACCGTAATAGCCATATCCGTTGGGACCTCCCAAACCTCTTTTGGAATCTTCTTTGGAGCTTCAGCCCTCGATCACGTCGCCGCTCACGGGATCGACGCGCACACCCGTGCTCGTCACCCACTCGAGGCCGTTTGCCACCTCGTCCTCCGAGCCCTCAAGCTCGAGCACGACCCAGCCCATGTCCTCGCGAACGTCGGCGCGCCGGATGTTGGTGACCACCTTGAACCGGTGCCCGAGTTCGTAGATGATCGGGTCTGTAATCAGCTCAGTAGGGAATGTGAACTTGACGCGCCTTCTAGCCATCCCTCGCCTCCTTCAACCCGGCAGAACTACCTGGCCCTCGCCGCCATCGTCTGTTCGAAAGAGTCGTAAGTGGGCGCAATCTGGACCGTTTCCACAACCGGCTCGACGACCTCGAGCGTCTTCAGTCCGTTGCCCGTGATGTAGGCCACGGTGACGTCGTCGGAGCCGATGAGGCCCCTTTCTATGAGGCGCTTCAGGCCTGAGATCACCACTCCGCCGGCGGTCTCGGTGAATATGCCCTCGGTCTCGGCGAGCAGCTTGATGCCCTCGGCGACCTCGCTCTCAAGCGCGACCACCCCGGAGCCGTCAGACTCCTTAATCGTCTTCAGCGCGAATGGGCCCGATGCGGGGTTGCCGATCGCGAGCGACTTCGCAATCGTGTCCGGTCGGACGGGGCGTACATCTGTGTCGCCCCTGTCGTATGCCTGGACAATTGGGGCGCACCCCTCGGCCTGGGCGATGTGCATGTGGGTATCGACTTCGCCGATTAGCCCGACGTCTGCCATCTCGGTCAGGCCCTTGTGTATCTTGGTGAAAAGCTCGCCTGACGCGCCCGGCACTATGCAGTGGTCGGGCGCCTGCCAGTCGAGCTGCTCAGCGACCTCGTAGCCGAGGGTCTTGCTGCCCTCTGCGTAGTACGGTCGCATGTTTACGTTGACGAACGCCCAGCGGTGGTTGTCGGCAAGCTCGCTGCAGAGCCTGTTGACCTGGTCGTAGGTCCCGTCGACCGCGATCAGTGTCGCGCCGTAGATGCCTGCTCCCAGGACCTTGCCCTTCTCCAGGTTGGCAGGGAAGAAGACCATGGTCGGAACGCCCGCCTTGGCGCCGTGCGCGGCGACCGAGCCCATGAGGTTGCCGGTCGACGCGCACGCCAGGGTGTCGAACTCGAACTCCAGGGCCTTGGCGGCGGCTACCGATACGACCCTGTCCTTGAACGAGAAGGTCGGGTTGACGCTGTCGTTCTTTATGTAGAGGTTTTCGAGTCCGAGCCGACGACCGAGGTTCTGGGCGTGAATCAGGGGCGTGAACCCCGTGCCCATATCGAGAGCCCTGTCCGCTTCCACTGGGAGAAAGTCGTGGTACCTCCACATGGTGTGGGGTCCCTCGGTGATGCTGTCGCGGCTCACCACCCTGGCGATGCTGTCGTAGTCATACTCTACTTCCAGCGGTCCAAAGCAGAAGTCGCACGCATTGAGGGCCTCGACAGGGTACTCCCTGTCACACCCACGGCAACGCAGACACTTTACGTGGGACAACTCCACACTCCTCCACCATCGGCAGCCGGTTTCCGCTCCACACCAATAGCCCTGATAAGGCAAGGTGGGACGACGAATTGAAGTCCAGGGGGGAACCGGCATCAGCCTATTTCAGCAGGACGCGCCCTGCACCCGTATAAGGGGATTTGGGCAACCGAAATCGTAGCAACGGGCAAATTCCGTTGTCAAGAAATCGGCGCGGTGCCAAAGCTGCCTTAACGTGCCGTGCGTCGGCACGGGCCTAGAAACGTCTTGACGGGGCCTGTGAGCGGCGGCTCCTGAAGCAGTCGTTGCAGTAGACCGGGCGGTCTCCCCGAGGCCTGAAAGGCACGGTGGTGTTCTGTCCGCATTCGGCGCAAACTGCCGGATGCATTTCGCGGGTGTCCTGACCGAACCCGCCGCCGAAGCCACCCCTGTCGCGCTGACCGCGTCTCGCTCGACGGCAGGTCGGGCAGCGTCTGGGCTCATTCGTGTAGCCCTTCTCCGCATGATACGCCTGATCGTCAGCGGTAAAGGTGAACGAGTCACCACATTCCACACACGTTAAGGTCCTGTCCTGATAGTTCATCATGGCCATCTCCTCCTGTTTATCTCAACTTCTACTGGTCCATCAAAAAGGGGCAACATTTCACCGGGCGTAATACGCCTTGGGAGATCCGTAGGGAAGCAGGGGAGGAACCGGAGGGTAAACTGGGGTACCAAGCGACGACCGAAGGAGCTCTGGGTGCTGCCACCAAGTCAAGCGTACCACAGAAGCGAAAGACGCTGGAAGTGCAGGGCGTGCGCAGTCAGGGCGCTATCTACGGACAATCGCCACGAATTCGTTAGAGGCTGATACAATCACGATCAGTCTCAATCAAGCTTCCCCGGATACGTTAACTGGAGGTGCAGGATGTCGGAGTACACAGCTTACTTTAATGGGGAATGGGTCCCGAACAACGAGGTTGTGATCAACCTGTTCGATCGCGGCTTTACAATGGGCGACGCTGTGTTCGATGTCGAGCGCACCTTCGATGGCAAGGTCTTCAGACTCGAAGACCACATGGACAGGCTCTACCGCTCGCTGCAGTACGCGCGCATGGACGCCGGCATGACGCAGGACGAGATGACGGAACTGACCGAGGAACTCGTGCGACGCAACGAGGAGGCGCGCGCAACCGTTGGCGACTTCATGGTGAGGCAGGTCGTGACAAGGGGGCCGACGATCACCGGCTCGCAGGGAAACGTTACCGACGAGGAGCTTACTCCAACTGTCGTCAACATAGTTACCCCGGTCGACTTCGCCTCATACGCGCACTACTACGAGACGGGAGCCGCTATGGTAATCCCAAGCGCGCGCAGCTACAGCAGTGACTCGCTGGACCCGAAAGCCAAGCACTACAGCAGGGGCAACTTCGTCCAGGCGCAGCTCCAGGTGGCTGACGTCGATCCTCACGCATATCCCATCATGCTGGACCAGCGGGGCAACATTACGGAAAGCGTGGCATCCAACTTCTTCATTGTCACGGACAATGTCATCAGGACGTCCAAGGACAACAGCATACTCCAGGGTATTTCGCGGAAGGTAGCACTCGAGCTTGCGGATCAGTTGGAGATAGAGGTCGTCGAAGAGGACCTGCAGCCGTACGACGCCTACACTGCCGATGAGGCGTTCATGACAAGCTCCAGCTACCAGTTGCTGCCAGTGAGTACGGTTGATAAGCGCAGGGTAGGCGATGAGGTGCCCGGTCCCGTCAGCAGGCAGATGCTCGCCGCCTGGAGCGAGATGGACGGGCTGGATATCGTGGACCAGGCCCTGAGCTGGCGCAACCGGAGTAGTTAGTCAGAGACTGTGTCAGTTTGGTAGGCAGTGTTTTCACCCTCACCCTAGCCCTCTCCCTGAGGGAGAGGGGACTCTACAATTCGTAGGGAAGGCGCCCACCTAATTGACACAGCTTCGGCTGATCAGCCCTCGGAGATCTGGCCGAAGCGGCCCTCGAAGAAGAGCAGTGGCCTGCCGTCGCCGACGTTGATCTCCTCGACCTCGCCGATGAAGATCGTGTGGTCTCCGGCCTCGTGCTCGGTTACCACACGGCAGTCCATCTGCGCCAGGCTGCCGTCCACTGTGTACCCACCGCGTTCGGTCCGGGTGATAGGGATATCCACGTCACCGGTCTTCTGGTCAGTGGGTCGGGCATAGTACTCGGCGATTGCCTGCTGCTCTTCGCTGAGTATGTTAATGGCGAAGCGGCGTGAGTCTCTGATCAGCGGATACGAAGTCGTCGTGTGCCCCGCGCATACCAGAACCAGCAGCGGGTCCAGAGACACTGAATTGACGCCATTGGCGGTCATGCCGTGCAGGCTGCCGTCCGAATCGGCCGTGGTGACGATGGATACGCCTGTGGCGAACTTCCCCCACGCCTGTCGGAACGTCTGTGCATCGGGCATAGCTACACCTCGTGATTCTGCCGCTTCTACGGGCTGCTGGCTGCCGGATTCTTCTGTGGAGCGCCTCCGGCTCAATCTGCTGAAGGCGCCTGACAGCCGCCCCCGAATTATATTAGCGGCTCCGGGCAATGAAAAGCCCTGAAGGATCGGTGACCTTCCCGGCTCGGCCCTCTGAACGGCAGTCTCTGGTGTTGTGCCGAGTTCTACAACCTGCGTGCGCAGTTCACGTATCTCCTCCAGCAGAGTGTCTACTTTATCTTCGACGTTGTCTTCGGACTTTACGATGGCCGACGCAAGGTTCGCCGTCAGACCTCCGAACAGTCCGATTCCGACCAGCATGAGGACAATGGCAATTGCCCGTCCCGCCGGAGTGACGGGCGAAAGGTCGCCGTAGCCGACCGTGGTTACCGTCACGAAAGACCACCACAGCGCGTCGGGGAACGAAGTGATCGAATCGTGGCCCCTTTCAAAGGAGGTCACGAACGTCGCAGCGATGATCACCATGCCGATGGCGTAGACGAGCAGAAAGTCGACGTTGACCAGTCGCCTGGCGCCGCCGAATGCCCGCGCGCCGAATACGAACAGTCGCACGATTCGCAGTGGTCGGATGAACGGGATCAGGACGATAAGCACCTCCAGCCAGTGCTGTCGTGCGTATCCAAGCCTGTCTGGGGCGACCACCAGCTTCACAATCAGATCCGCTGCGAACAGCGCCCAGATGAACACGTCGAGCGTGAAGAACAATGTCTCCTCGTTGGGCGACATCTCCCACATTAGGGGGCCGAGCAGCAGCGGAATCATCGCGAAGGACAGCAGCAGCAATGGAAGCTCGGTGAGTCGCTCGACTCGCTGAAGCATCGCTTCCCGGGCCTGCACGTCCATTGTTCTGAATATGATGAACCTGTTCATTCCAGAGTCTCCCAACGCCTGCCAGCCTAAAGCTGGACATACAAAAACTGCCCCAGAAGCTTACACGGTTCGCGCATCTTCCCGAAAATTGCATGTTCGCGGGATTTTCGTATAATGGCCGCCAACCAGTAGGCGGAGGGCAGTAGACAAGTTAGGAATTCGGTTCGCAGATCAGCCAGGAGGCCGGAATGAGAAGTGCACGATTGATGATGATTTTGGTTTCGGCGTTAGTCCTGTCGCTTTTGGCGGCAGCCTGTTCGAGTACCGAGGCGCCTGCTCCGGAGCCGACTCCGGACTTTGCGGCCCTAATCCAGAATGCCATGAGCTCACAGCCGGCGGGAGCTACCCCCGAGGATGTCGCTTCCGCGGTACAGTCGGCGTTGGCAGCGCAGCCGGGCGTCACTGAGGCCCAGGTTGCAGATACCATCGCCAAGGCGCTGGCAGCCCAGCCTGGGGTCACTGAAGGTCAGGTCGCTGACGCCATAGCCAGCGCGCTGGCTGAGAGGCCCGGAGTTACCGAGGGCCAGATGGCGAGCGCAATTGCTGAAGCACTCACGCAGCAGACCCCCGGTCTGACCGAGGCCGAGGTATCCGAGGCAATCGCCAGGGCTCTTGCAGACCGGCCCGGCGTAACCCAGGCGGACATCGAGGCGGCGGTGCAGTCTGCCGTTGCGATGGCCATACCCACGCCCGCAATGGTCGAGACCGACATGATGGGCATGGACGACCGCTATGGCGGCATCCTCATGTACGGTTCCGGCCCCAACGTCGAGCACCTGTTCCACCTCACCTATAGCGGTGGCGCGTGTGCTGCGTGGTGCATGACTGTGGGCGATCCGCTCACGGCGTACGGCCCGGACTCCGAGTGGAGGCCTGAGAAGTCTATCGCCGAGTCGTTCTCAATGAGCGAGGACAAGAAGACTATCACGTTCAGCCTCAAGCCGGGAATCATGTTCCACGACGGCACCGAGGTTAACGCTGATTCGGTTAAGTTCAGTCTTGAGTTCGTGCTCGACAAGAACAACGGCGCGGTAACCCGTCCCGCCATTCAGGCCATCGAAAACGTGGATGTTATTGATAACCTGACGGTCGCCATTACCACGAGTGAGGTGTTCGCGCCGATCATCACCAACCTCGGCATGACCGCTGGAATGCCGGTCTCGCCGACGGCGTTCAATGAGCGTGGCAAGGACGACCTGGAGGCTAACGGCACCGTGTCCACAGGCCCGTTCATGGTTAAGGAATGGGTCTCTGGCAGCCACATAGACTATGTGAAGTTCGAGGACTACCATCGGGATGGCCTGCCCTACCTGGACGGCTGGCGCTGGGTTGTGATTCCCGATGACCAGGTGCGCGCCGCGGCGCTGCAGTCCGAAAACATACACTTGGCGGGCATAGCCCAATCGGCTCTGGACGCGATAGCGGCGTCCCGCTCTGTGCCCGGCATACAGGAGTTCAAGGGATTCGCCGGTCCCAGGATGGACCACTTCAATGCGGCGAGGGAGCCATTCGACGACATCAGGGTGCGCCAGGCAGCACAGATGGCGATGGACCGCCACGCATGGAACCAGGCGATGAGTGGTGGTGAAGGATTCCCCTATCGCGGCTCCCTGGTACCGCCCACTCACGCAGCGAGTTTCCAGGTGCCAGAGGACGAGTACCCGTATGCGTACAATCCGGAAAGGGCAAAAGAGCTGCTCGAGGAGTACGCTGCAGACAAGGGTATCTCCCTGCCGATCAGCATGATGTCCGCGTTCACGTGTACCGAAGAGCAGAAGGCTCTTGGCTGCCACGATTTGCCTGAGCGTCCGATCACCATAACCACAACCTCCAGCGCGAACAACATACGTCGAGCTGAGATCTCCAAGGCATACTACGAGGCCGTTGGGTTCAAGGTGGAGATGGACATCGGAGGCGGTGACGAGGCCAAGCGCACCTTCGTTACCAAGGAGGCCAGCTTCTCGTTGAGAGGATTCGGGCTCAGGCCGCACCCGTCGGGAACGTTCAACTCCTACCTCGGCTATGGCGGGTACTGGAATAACGGCGGTTACGGAACCAGCGAGGCCCAGATCGAGATCGATCGCCTGGTCAGGAAGGCTGCACAGACCTTCGACCCCGACGACCAGAACTACCTGTACCAGCAGGCTCAGCGGCTCTACATGGAGAACGTTCTTGGTGGAGTCCGAACCGCAGCCAATCCGTCGTACCACTTCGTGCAGTCGAACGTCATGTGGGCCGAGTTCCCTGACTCGAAGTGGCTCAAGTATCCCTCCGACGCCTCTGTCAAGATCCACGACGTCTGGCTCGAGCAGTAGATTTTCTCTCTACCCCCTCCCTTTGTTGAGGGGGTAGGTGACCGCCAACTCAATCTGAACACCCTCACTCTTACCGCTGGAACCCACGTAGGGGCGGTTCGCGAACCGCCCCTACCATGAAGCCCGATCAGCCCGTCCTCCAAACCGTCATTCCCGCGAAAGCGGGAGTCCAGGAGGTGGGATGGCCTGACCGTCGACTAATAGGTCATGCGCAGGTACATAGCCAATCGGCTAATACATATGATCCCGGTGCTGTTCATCATCAGCGTGATGATCTTCTTGCTGATGAGGGTGCTTCCGAACGACCCTATCTACTCGATGGCGGGCGAGGACAGCGAGGCGCTGACTCCGGAGATCCGCGAAGCCATGATGCGCCAGCTTGGACTCGACCGGCCGTTGCCGGTCCAGTACCTGAGCTGGCTCGGCGGCATGGCCACGGGTGACTGGGGCAAGTCGTTCCAGAACAAGCGCCCAGTTACTACCGAGCTGGCGTCCAGGCTGCCACACACGATTCAGCTTGCCGCCGCCAGCTTCATTGTGTCGCTCGTTCTGGGGATCGCTACAGGGGTCATCGCTGCACTCAAACGCAACTCGATAACAGACATGGTCGCCACCAGTGGCGCGATGTTCGGCATAGCCATGCCGGACTTCTGGTTCGCGCTCATGCTGATTCTGTTGTTTGGCGTAACCCTGGGCATTCTGCCGGTGTTCGGGTCTGAACTGGTGTGGGAGAACCCAATCGACGGGTTGAGGCACATGGCCCTGCCGGCGCTCGCCCTCGGACTCAACGGCGCCGCTACGATCATGCGCCAGACGCGCTCGTCGCTGCTGGAGGTGATGGGTGAAGACTACATCCGCACAGCCCGCGCCAAGGGGCTGTTCGAGCGTAGAGTCATCTGGCTGCACGCGCTCAGGAATTCCATGCTCCCCGTGGTCACCATCCTGGGACTCAGGCTCGGCAACATACTGGGCGGCTCGGTGATCATCGAGACCATGTTCAGCTGGCCGGGAGTGGGGCGGCTTGCGGTGTTCGCACTGCAGCGGTCTGACTTCCCGGTGATCCAGGCAATAGTCATGATGTCGGCGGTCGCCATTCTAGTCGCCAACCTTGTGACTGACATAATGTACGCCTACCTGGACCCCAGGATCAGGTACGAGCAATGAGGGACAGCGGCTCCACCACGGCCAGGCCCGGCGCTGTCGGGCGTGCGCTGCAGGCGCTTCCCAGCGACAATATCAGGCAGCTCCTGCAGCACAGGCTGTCCGTCATAGGGTTGTCATACATTGGTCTGATCCTTGTCGTCGGGGTGTTTGCACCCTGGATCGCGCCTGCCGACCCGCTGGCAATTGATCCCATCAACTCCCTGAAGGCGCCGTCGCTGGAGCACCCGCTGGGTCTGGACCACGTGGGACGCGACCAGCTATCGCGCCTGATCTACGGAGCGAGAGTGTCGCTCATCGTTGGTCTGCTATCCGTGGGAGTTGCGATTGTGATAGGCGTGCCGCTTGGCATAGTCGCGGCCTACGCGGGCGGTTGGGTAGACCACGCGATAATGCGTATGATCGACGCGATGATCGCCGTGCCCGGTCTGCTGTTCGCGATGCTGCTCCTGCTGGTCATGGGCGGCAGCGTTCTGACAGTGAGCATCGCCCTCGGGATAAACCTGTTCACCACCCAGGCCCGGCTGGTGCGAAGCCAGGCGCTGTCCGTCAAGGAGCGCGAGTACTTCATGGCGGCCCGTATGATCGGCACTCCGCCGTGGCGTATGCTGGTGTTCCACATGGTGCCCAACTCCATTCAGCCGGTCATCGTACAGGCGACACTCGGAATGGGCTTTGCGATACTTGGGGAGGCAGGTCTGAGCTTCATTGGCGTCGGCGTGGAGCCTCCCACGGCCACATGGGGCAGTATGCTCAACCTCGCATTCGTGAACCTCAGGAGCGCACCGTGGCTGTCGTTCGCGCCCGGAATCGCGATCTTCCTGCTTGTGCTTTCGTTCAACTTCGTCGGCGACGGCCTGAGGGACGTGCTCGACCCCAGGCTGCGGGGCAGGATCTAGGCGCGCCGACGCAGCCGCTGCGCATCACCCGCCATTGCCACCTACTCCGTCGTCACTCCCGCGAAAGCGGGAGTCCACTCTGGCCAACGATGAATGTCAGCCTCTGGATTCCCGCGTCTGCGGGAATGACGAATGGGGTTCAAGGTTCAGACATCTTCAATTCGACAACCCCATCCCGCCTATATAGAATAGGGTGTCGATAGTGCGGCCTATGCAAGCCGCGGGTTATCGCAGGGGGACTACGTGGACTTCCGATCTCCGTACACTGAGGAGCAGCAGGCATTCCGCTTGGCTGCTCGTGCCTGGCTCATGGAGCATTTTCCGCGCGATCTGAAAGTGCCGCCGGATGGCAGTCCTCTCGACGCGGAGAACCAGGACAAGGTCAAGACCTTCAGGCGAAAGCTGGGCGAGAAGGGATGGCTTGCGCCATCGTGGCCCAGGCACCTGGGCGGCGGAGGACTTACCGCAGGCTTCGACGTCGTTCTCATGGAAGAGATGCGCAACCTGCCCCTTCCAAGCATGGGCGACAACAATCGCTGGGTGCCCGCCATGATGGTCTGGGGCACCGACGAGCAGAAGGCCCGCTTCATCCCTGCGTGTCTGCGAGGCGAGTCCATCACCTGGCAGTGCTTCAACGAGCCCGAGTCCGGCTCCGACTTCGCTGCGGTCAACACGCGCGCCGTTCCTGACGGGGACGGATGGCGGATCACCGGACAGAAGGCCTTCATTACCGGCCGTTTCGACCCAGACTACCTGATCACCCTTGCCAACACCGACCCCGAACGTCCTCGTCGCTCCAACCTTGGCGTCTTCATGGTAGATGCCAATAGCCCCGGTCTTGAGATCCGCACCATGCGGTTGCTCATGGGCAGTGAGCGCAGGGTGACGTTTGACAACGTCTTCGTGCCCGACGACTGCCGTATAGGCCCCGCCTACCAGGGCTGGGAGATCGCCATGTCTGTCATCGAAGCCGAGCGCGGTGGCGTCGCCTTCAGGGTCAGCGAAGACGGCACCATAGAGAGCATCTACCAGTACCTCCGAGATCAAAGAAACGAACAACAGTGATAGCCCGTCCTATCAAGGACTAGGGTGACGAGAGAGAATTCCGACCAACAGACTCCCTCTCCCTCAGAGCCTGCCCCGTACTTGATACGGGGGAGAGGGCTGGGGTGGGGGTGAGAACCTAGAACACCTGCCATCCCAATCTCCCCTTAATTCGCGAATCAGCCAAGGGGCGTAAGAGTAAAGAAATATGCACCCCCACGAACACGGACACAGGCACGATCCACACGAAGCCATGCTTAGCGTGGAAGACGCGCTCGACCGCATTCTGGGCAATTTCAGCGTCCTTGAAACCGAACAGGTGCCACTGCTCGACGCGCTCGGACAGGTTCTCGCTGAGGACGCCACGGCCAGGCACGACATCCCGCCTCTCGATAACTCGGCGATGGACGGCTACGCGATTCAGGCCGCCGACGTCGCCGACGCCTCGGAGGACTCTCCGGTCACCCTCAGGGTGGTCGGTCTGGTCACCGCCGGTGACCTACCGAGCGATACGGTCGTTCCCGGCGCAGCCGTGCGCATCATGACCGGCGCTCCGATTCCCGACGGAGCGGACACTGTCGTCCCGTTCGAAGACACGGACGAGGTCGACCGGCGAAACTCCGACCAATCTTTGGACGAGATCGGCGTTCGCTTCCCCGCGACCCTCGGCGCAGACATCAGACCGGCCGGCCAGGACGTACAAAGCGGCACACTGGTACTCTCGAAAGGCACCACTCTAAGGCCCGCGGAGATAGGGGTGCTCGCTTCCCTCGGGTATGACAGTGTCAATGTCGTCCGCAGGCCGGTGGTCGCCATTCTGTCCACCGGGAACGAACTCCTCTATCCCGGCGACGAGTACGCTCCGGGTAAGATCTACGACTCGAACAGCTACTCGGTGGCCGCCAGCGTTCGACGGTACGGCGGAGTTCCCCTGCAGCTTGGGATAGCGAGAGACAATCTCGACTCCATGAACTCCAAGCTGGCTGAGGGACTAAAGGCCGACATGCTCATCACGTCGGCCGGAGTCTCCAAGGGCGACTACGATATGGTCAAGGACGTGCTCGCCCAGCATGGTCATATAGACTTCTGGTCGGTGCGGATGCGTCCGGGCAAGCCCCTGGCGTTCGGACTGCTGCACGCCGAGGACGGCAGGAAGGTCCCCCATCTTGGACTGCCTGGCAATCCCGTGAGTGCCATGGTGACATTCGAGCAGTTCGGTCGTGCCGCCATCCACAAGATGATGGGCAAGAGCGGCATCCAGAAGCCGAGGATAGAGGCAGTGCTCGACGAGCCGATCTACAACACCGACGGTCGCCGCGTCTACGCTCGCGCAATGATTTCTAAAGAGAACGGCGCATACCGCGCCAGGTTGACCGGTAATCAAGGCTCCAATCTGCTCACCTCCATGGCAGGCGCCAACGGACTCGCCGTGTGCCCTGAAGATCTTCCACTCAAGGAGCCGGGAGAGATCGTTGAGGTGCAGATGCTAGACTGGCCCGAGGATGTTTTTTGATGACTAATGCCACGCGGACAGAGGACGAAGCCCCCCAGTATCGTCCTTACTTCATTGATCCCGAGCGCGCCGGGGCGTCGGGGCGCTCTCTGCCTGTCCTGGTAGCCAACCGGCTCTGCTACATGTGCCGGCAGGGCTACGAGGACGAGCAGATCGTCACGTCAGACCCGCAGGACTTCATTGACCTCATCGTCGGCCACTGCTCCAGCGAGCAGGACTTCCTTCTGCCGGACACGCCCATGAAGGAGGCCATCTTCCGAATCATTCTGAACAACTCGAACGAGCCCATGACTGCCGAGGAGATCAGCGCCGACCTGTCCAGCAGATGGCCCATGACGCGCATCACGTCTCCCGAGGTCATACAGCGCCTTCTCGATAACAGCACCTACTACTGCATCGGCCCGGTGCCCGTGCCAGAGGTTGACGAAGACGCATAAGGTAATAGCCTCTCTCAACGTCGTTCCGGCGAAGGCCGGAACCCAGAGAGGCGTTGGTCTTGTAATGAAACTATTTTCACCCTCACCCCAAACCTCTCCCTCAAGGGAGAGTGGGTTATGTGAAGGCATCCGTTCCAATCTTCATTGTCCGAGCGATACCCATTGGCTATAA
Source organism: Dehalococcoidia bacterium (assembly GCA_965116415.1). Classification (GTDB taxonomy): domain Bacteria; phylum Chloroflexota; class Dehalococcoidia; order Lucifugimonadales; family UBA1123; genus VXRN01. The sequence continues at coordinate 1,246,115 of OZ220693.1, read as the reverse complement.
TGTGCGGCGATCCAGTTACCCAGGGAGTGTTTCCAGATGCCTAAGTCGCTTGCCTTCTTCCGAGGACAGATAGTCCCAATCGAAGACGCTCAGGTAAGCGTTATGACCCATGCTCTCCACTACGGCACCGCCGTTTTCGAGGGCATACGCGGCAACTGGAACGAGGAGCAGGGCAAGCTCTACGTATTCCGAATGCCCGAGCACTACGACCGGCTGCTCCAGGGCTGCCGCATGATGCTCATGGACGTTCCGTACACGACCGAAGACCTGTGCAACATAACGATAGAGCTTCTCCAGAGCTGTGGCTACAGGGAAGACCTCTACATCAGGCCGCTCGCGTACAAGAGCCAGGAGCTGGTCGCCAACCTCAAGCTCCAGGAGCTGGAGAGCGACTTCACCCTGATCGCCGTGCCGTTCGGCAGCTACATCGAGGCTGAGGGCGCGATCCACTGCACAACCTCGTCGTGGAGACGTATCGACGACACCATCATCCCGCCGAGGGTCAAGATCAGCGGCCACTACGTCAACTCCATACTCGCCAAGACCGAGGCCACGCTGGCCGGGTTCGACGAGGCGATCATGCTGACTCCCGGCGGCGACGTGTCAGAGGGTTCGGGCGAGAACCTCTTCCTGGTCAACAACGGCCAGATCTTCACGCCGCCTGTCGCGGACAACAACCTCACAGGGATCACCCGCGACTCTGCGATGACGCTCGCGCGCGAGGAGCTGGGCATCGAGGTCGTGGAGCGCAACATACGTCGGAGCGAGCTGTACCTCGCCGATGAGGTGTTCCTGACCGGTACCGCAGCCCACATCACGCCGGTGGGTTCGCTGGACAGGAGGCCGATTGGCGAAGGCGGTGTCGGCCCGATAACGCAGAAGATCAGCGACACGTACGTCGACCTGATCAGGGGCGGCAACCCCAAGTACCAGGACTGGTGCACTGAGATCCCGCTGGAGTAGCCTCCGGCGCCAGCGGCGTGTAGCGGAAGGCTCCGGGCCCACGCTCTACCGACCATGTTCACCTTTGCGACCGACTACTTCCTTGGTGTGTTCGTCTCGACGCTCGGTATCCTGCAGCTTGCCTTCTCAGTCGGCGACATCAGGGGACTGCTGCTCTTCAAGTCACGCGTCGTGGCGAGGACTCTGGGGCTGGCGCTGGTCATCAGCGGGTTCGTGCTGTTCTTCTCGACTGGCACCCGCAACATTAACGACTACGAGGGGGGCCTCGATGCCCCGACCCAGGCGCTCTTCTTCTTCCTGGGAGCCTTCGCAGCGGTAGTTGTGACCCTAGTGGTGACGTCGATCGTCAACCACCGGATGCGCGGTCCCGAGTCTGACCCCGAGGCCGGCATCGACAGCCTCAGGGACACCAACTATGCGCTCTCTCTCGCACGCAGTGCCAGGTACTGGTGGAACCTTTGCCTGAGGCGCTGAACGCCGTGGACACGGACCTGTTTATGCTGATAAACGGCTTCGTCGGCACGGCGCCTTTCGTCGACAGGGTCGCCCGGTGGGTTGTCAGCGACTACCTGATGCCGATTGCGCTCGCGCTAATGCTCATCTTCATGTGGTTCATCGACAGGGACCGCGAGCTCAGAGTGAAGCGGCAGCTTGGCGTCTTCGTGGCGCTTGCGTCGATGGCGCTGTCCAACTCCGTCGTCTTCATCCTCAACTTCTACTACTTCAGGCCGAGGCCGTTCGTGGACAACGATGTGTCGCTGCTCTTCTACGAACCGACGGACTCATCGTTCCCGTCTAACGCGGTCGCCGCCGTCTTCGGGCTGGCTTTCGGGATATGGGGAGTCAACCGCAGGCTCGGCTACTATGCCATTGCTGCCGCGACGCTGTACGGGCTGGCGAGGGTGTATGCGGGTGTCCACTACCCACTGGACATCCTCGCTGGGGCCGCCATCGCGGCACCCGTCACGTATCTAGTCTTCAGGTTGCGCGACCTGCTGATGCCTATCCTGATGCTGGCGATCAGACTAGCCCGGATTTTCAAACTGGCGTAGGTAGTCAAGACCCTTTTGAGGGAGCGTCCCATTCACGTAAAGCCCGAGCGGTTCTCCGCCGATCAGGTGGACATGGCCGTGATCCTGAGTCTGAAGGCCATCGGCGCCGAAGTTGGAGACTATCCTGTATCCGTCGTCGCAGGACTCACTCCCGAGCTTGACTGCAAGCTGGCCGATGCGTCCCAGCATCTCGCCACTGGCCCACAGCTCCTCCTGGGTCATGTGCTGCTTGGGCACGATAAGTAGCTGAACGTCGTACCAGTCCAGCCGGTTCTTGAACACCAGGATGTCAGACTCCTCGTGGACTACCCTCGAGGGCAGCCGACCCGCGACAATCTCGCAGAAGGTGCAGTACTCGGGCATCTACCGGCGGTTGCCCCTTCGCGGTCGGTGTTCGGGGGTGCCCTGCCTGTTTCCAGTGCGTCGCTTGACCCGGTAGTCCGGCGCATCCACACGGATGAGCATGCCGCTCATCTCGTCGCGGATGCGGGAGACGATTGGCCCGGTCGTGTCCAGCACGTTCATGCTCGTGGTGATGACCGTGGGCATTCGCTGGTTGTGGCGGTGAACGACGATCTGGTAGAGCTTCTCGTACGCCCAGTCGCTTCGATACTCGACGCCGAGATCGTCGAGTATCAGCATTGGAGCGTTTCTGACCTCGTCGAAGACCCGGTCGTACGCGACGCGGCTGTTGGGCTCAAACGTGAATCTCAGATAGTCCATCAACTCGGGAACGAACGCGAAGAAGACGGGCAACCCCTGCGAGAGGCGCGTCTCAGCAATTGCCACTGCGAGATGGGTCTTGCCCGCGCCGGTGTCGCCGAAAAGGGTCAGCCAGCCGTCCGGTGTCCCAGCCCAGGCCCTGGCGCTGTCCAGCGCGTACTCGAGGCTCCGGCGCTGTTCGGCTGAAGCCGAGTTGCCGCGGGGGTCGAACGTATCGAAAGTCATGCGCCCGACCATATCCGACGGAATGCGTCCCAGGCTCCGGGTTGGCGCAGGGCTGTCGCCCCGAATCTCAACCACCCGGCTGAGCGTCGGGCGGGTCATCCGGCTGGCGATGTACGGGTCGATGTCGCTCATCTGGGCGCCCGTGGTGACGATTGTCGGAAGCTCCGAGTTCGCTCTCCGGTTGAATATCTGCTGCAGCTTCTCCTGCGCCCAGGGCGTTGGACTCTGCGTGCCCAGCCCGTCCAGCACCAGCAGTGGGGCCTCGTTGACCTGTTCGAACAGCTCCGAGTAGGAGAGCTCGCTCATCGGCGAGTAGGTAGAGCGCAGGTCGTCCAGCAGGTCGGGGACGTGCACGAAGAAGACGGGTCGCCCCTGCTCGATACAGTGGTTGGAGATCGCCGCCGCCAGGTGCGTCTTGCCTGAGCCGTGCGGTCCGGTCAGGACCAGCCAGCCCAGCGGCTGTTCGGCGTAAGCCAGCGCGGCCTCGTAGGCGATTCTATACAGACGCTTGCTCTCTGGATCGCCGGCCATTCCTTCCGGGTCTGCCGATCCGAAGGTCAGCCGGGAAAGCGGGCCGAGGTTGGAGTAGCGCCGGAGCCTCGTCGCCCGCTCGCCGAGATCGATCTCGGCCTGGCACTGGCAAGGCTCCACTTTCCCAAAGTCCGCGTGTCCGACGGGAGCGTCGACTGCCAGCCACAGCCTTCCGTCGCAGACCGGACAGACATCTTCCTCAGCCTCGTCGGTCGGTATGCTGCCGTTGCCGGAATCCGCGACATCGCCGTTGATGGACCGGTTCTCCCGCATTCGTTTCAGGATGTCCCCGAGGTTCTCCATAGCCTCAACCTTCGTGCCTCCGACACTGTTGGCGTCGTGTGACCGAGCCGGTCTTCCTAGTATCTCCCTGCCATTCGTGGCGCTCCGCCCGTGTCGCGCGGTCCTCTGCCCTCATGTTCCCAGCGCTCAAGGATCCTGGCGATGTAGCGCCAGCTTCGTACGTTCTGTTGCACTGCTTCGCTGATCGCGTCCTCGATCCACTCCTGAGGATACATCTCCTCGGCTTCGAGCAGCGCGTCCGCGATCATGGGGCTCATCATCCCGATGTTCTGCTCGTATAGCTCGAACACGTTTGGCCGCTCGACGGACGGGTCGGGCGGCTCCTGGTGCGTTCCAGACCAGGGAGGCGGCTGCGACGCGGCCTTCTCCAGTGCTGTCCTGTCAAACTCGGAGTTCAGCCCAAATATGGGCTGGCGCCTGCCGTCGGCGTTGACAATCGCGAAGGCGAGAGTTCCCCTTCGCACCGCGTTTCCCAGCGCCTTCTCGATCAGCGCGGCAGGCTGGGTGTCCCCGTCTGCCGGAATCGCGCGCAAGAGACTCTCGTCTGTCTGGAGCTCCTGTAGGGAGACGAACCTCGGGTAACCTCTCTTCTGGCTGAGTAGCGCGACAGCCCTCAGCGTGCACTTGAGTTCAGCCATGTCGTCGATCTGGGCGAGCAGCGATCCGAGCAGCGGCGCGGGCACCGGCACCCTGTGTACCCTCCTCGGAAAGCCAGGGTAGGTCTCCGTCTGCCTGGGTGTGGGAGTCAGCGGTGCATCCTCACGTCGGCACGTACTCCATGGCACGCGCCGGACTAGTTTCTGACAGGGGCTCGAATCGTACCCGGTCGTTGCGGAAGTACAGCGGTACCGTACCCACCGGCCCGTTCCGGTGCTTCGAGACGATGATCTCCGCGATGTTTTCCGGATACTGGTCTGTTGGGAACTTGCGCTCCCACTCCTCGCGGGTGGTGTACTGGTCCTCACGATGAATGAATGCGACCACGTCGGCGTCCTGCTCGATCGACCCGGATTCACGAAGGTCCGACAGCAGCGGCCGGTGGTTCGGCCTCTGCTCCACCGCTCGGCTGAGCTGCGAACATGCCATCACGGGAATATCCAGGTCCCTGGCGAGCGCCTTCAGTGAACGCGACACTTCGCCCAGGGCAACTGCGCGGTTTTCGTTTCTTCCCACGTCAATGAGCTGAAGGTAGTCTACGATCAGCAGGTCCAGGCCACTCTCCTGGTGGAGCCTGCGCGACTTGCTGCGAAGCTCCATGACGGACTGGAACGGAGTCTCGTCCACGAAAATCTGGAGATCGGACAGCAGGCCGACTGCATCGAGAACGCGGACCTCTTCAATGTCACTGACCAGGTTCATGCGAAGCCGGTGGCTGTCGACCTCGGCCTCTGACGCAAGGAGCCGGGAGGCGATTTGTTCGCCGCTCATCTCCAGGCTGAACAGACCGGCAGAAAAGCCCCGTTCCGCGGCGTTTCTCGCAACGTTCAGGGCGAGCGCGCTCTTGCCAAGACTCGGGCGGGCCGCGAGGATGATGAGGTCTGAGCGCTGGAGTCCGCCGCCCAGAAGCTCGTCCAGGCTTGGGAAGCCTGTCTCCACCGGCGCGAGTGAGACCCTGGACGGGTCGTGGAGGGCGCCGGTCTCCTCCATGTAGTTGTCCAGGTACTGGCGGATGTGGGTGAAGCCCTTGTCGCTTCGCCCGCCCCGGATGCCAAAGACGACCTCTTCGGCCTTGTCGAGCACGGGCTCGACTTCCGGTCCGCCGTCATATCCAAGCTCGGCAATCTCGCCGCCAGCCCGGATGACGTGCCTGAGAACGGACGTGCCCCGCACGATGTTCGCGTAGTGCTCGACATGGAACGACGTGGGCACGGTCGATACGAGCTGGGCGAGGTACTCGGCTCCGCCGATCTGTTCCAGCGCACCCTCATCCGTGGCGGAGATCTCGTGCGCTACGGATATCTGGTCGATCGCGCCGTTTCTGTCATACAGCGCGAGACACGCCTCGTAGCACTTGCGGTTGCGCTGGCTGTAGAAGTCGTTGGGTCTGAGGATGCTTGTGACGCGCGTGATCGACTCGCCGTCGATCAGAATGGAGCCGATTACCGACTCTTCGGCGCCAATGTCATGGGGTTGAAGACGGTCGCTAACCACGGCGGCCTCCGCACGGTGGATCGGCAGGGCTCGCCCTGCACCCGTTAGTAGTAACCAGGGCCGGGTTTCAAACCTGCCCTTGAGTCAGCCCGGGCGTCGCCTGCCAAATCCCTTACGGGTGCAGAGCCTACCCAGCTTCCTCGTCCAGGTACTCTTCCTCTTCTTCGTCTTCGTCGTCGTAGGCTTCGGCTTCTGCCTCTGCGGCGGCAGCAGCGGCAGCGGCGGCCTCTTCGGCGGCCCTCAGCGATTCCACAAAGTCCTCTGGAGTTGTACCGGTCGGATAGACCAGTACCGAGACTCCTGCCCGCACCTCAGGGTGGAGGTCCAGTGTCAGGTCAAACTCGCCCAGGTCTCTGATCGGTTCGCCCAGCGTGACGGTGCGGCGGTCGATCTCCTTCTCGGTCATCTCAGCCAGTCTTGCTGCGATGATAGCCGCGGTGACCGACCCGTACAGTCTGCCAGTGCTACCGGCACGCATCTCAACGCTGATCTGGGCGCCGTCCAACTCTGCGGCCAACTCCTTCATATCCTCGAGTCGCCTGACCCGGGTTACCTCGGCCTGGCGCTGCAGCTTCGCGATGCGCTGAAGCGCATTGTGCGTTGCCGGGGTCGCCAGTTGCTTCGGTATGAGGTAGTTGCGGGCAAAGCCGTTTTTGACCTCTTTCACATCGCCGCCCTGGGCTACGCCGGGCACATCTTCCAAGAATACGACTCGCATGGCAAGGTTACCTCAGTAAACTATTCGGGGATTTCGCCTGATGGCTAACTGTACTATTGTGCCACAGAGTCGTCTCTATTGAGAATAAGAACATTTGTACCGGATGGTATCACAGTCGTTCCGGAAGGGCAAAGCGGGACATGAGCGGGAACCTGTATCAACTTGGTCGGTGTACCGTCGTTGGCACGAAAGTCCCCTCTCCCTTGAGGGAGAGGGCTAGGGTGAGGGTGAAGTGTTCGCCGACCAAACTGGTACAGCATCCATGAGCGGGGTTTCGGCAGAAACCAGCGATTGGCGACAAATCCTAGTATCATGTACGAACCGAAACGCCTGAAAGTAGATTCACGGAGACAGCAGACACTTGACTGACGAGTATGAGTTAGTAGCCGACGAGACTGGGTTTCGGCGGGCGATGTCAAAGATTTCCAGGGCTAGACGAATTGGCCTGGACCTGGAATCCAACGGCTTTTTCAGGTATCCCGAGCAGGTCTGCCTCGTCCAGATCTCCACACCGCGTGACGTGTTCGTGATCGATCCTCTTGCGCTCGAAGACATGAAGCCACTGGGCGACGTGCTGGCCAAAGGAAGGATCGAAACGGTGCTCCACGCTGGCAGCCACGATGTGCTCAGCCTCGACCGCGACTGGGGCATGAGAATCGAGACCCTGTTCGACACGAACATCGCGGCGGCCTTCGTGGGGATGTCGCGTCTCGGACTGGCCAACGTGCTCGAAGAAGAGCTTGGCGTCGACATTCCCAAGGAGAAGCGCATTCAGAGGTCCGACTGGAGCAACCGTCCTCTCAGTCAGAAGGCCCTCGATTACGCCGCCAACGACGTTCGCTACCTTCACGAGCTCAGGGAAGCGCTGGGAAAACGACTGCGAAAGCTGGGCCGTGTGGACTGGGTGAAGGAGGAGTGCCAGAGGCTGTCTGAGACTCAGTACGAGCCACCTGACCTGGAGATGGCTGTTTTCAACGTAAAAGGGTGGCGTAGTCTCGACGACCAGGGTCTGGCCATACTCAAGTCGCTAGTGGAGTACCGTGAGGACCACGCAGTCAGGATGGGAAGGCCGCACTTCAGGGTGATACCGGACATGGCGCTGGTCTCGCTGGCCGAGAAGCCCAACTCCGACCTCCGTCGGGTGCGAGGTCTCGGCAACTTCGCTCGCGGGAGCTATGCAAGAGGGATTCGGAAGGCGATCTCAGAGGGGAAGTCCTCAACGCCGCCCAAGCGTCCCGTTCAGCCGCGTCAGCCACGGGTTCCGAGAGGTCAGCGCGAGGCCATCAGCAGGCGTCTGGGCAAGCTCAAGCAGTGGCGCATAGCGCAGGGCAAGGACCTGTCGCTCGATCCGGCACTGCTGTGGCCGATGAAGAGCCTGCAGCGCATCGCTCGGGAGCCTGACAAACTGGATTCAGAGATGCAGGACCCAGAAGTCCGTCGCTGGCAGCGCAAGGAATTTTCCAAGTCGCTGCGCCGCGCGCTAGCGTAGCAGACCGGCAGAAGGAAATCTTGAGGCCGACGCTTGTTTGGGGCGTCGGCCTCGCGGTTTAACTTACTCTTCCAGCGCGGCGACTACGGACTGTGGGTTCATCGGCAGGTTGTTCAGCCTGACGCCTGTGGCATCGTGGATCGCGTTGGCCAGCGCGGCCAGCGGAGGCGCGATGTTGGCCTCGCCGACGCCCCTGACTCCGAACGGGTGGCCGGGGTTGCCGACCTCGACGATGACCGTGTCGATCATGGGCAGGTCGAGGCTCGTGGGCATCCGGTAGTCGAGAAGGCTGGTGTTCATCATGGAGCCGTCGTCGCCCATGTAGTACTCCTCGTTGAGGGCCCAGCCGATGCCCTGAACGGCGCCGCCCTGGATCTGCCCTTCTACGTAGGAGGGGTGTATGGCGAATCCGGCGTCCTGGATCGCTGTGTACCTGAGGATTTCCACCTTGCCGGTGCCGGGGTCGACCTCAACGTCAACGATGTTAGCAGCATAGGAGCCGCCCGAGCCGCCGGGGTTCATGTTGGCGCGCCCGACGACGGGTCCGCCGGTCTCGGGAAGCCTGCCGGCTATGTCCTGGAACGACATTCGGAGCTCAGAGTCCGACTTGTGCTGGAGCATTCCGTCGACGTACTCGACGTTGTCGGGATCGGTGTCCCACAGAAGCGAAGCGCGGACGATGAGCTGCTGGCGTACGTCCATGGCAGCCTCGTGGGCGGCCCAACCTGACTTGAACGCGACTCCGCTGCCGCCGGTGACTGAGGTGTAGCCGATGGTGTCCGTGTCGCCGATGGACGGGTTGACGTCTTCGACCGGGATGCCGAGCACCTCGGCGAACTGCTGTGCAATTGCCGTGCGGGTGCCGCCGATGTCCACGGACCCCTCGACTAGGCTGACCGTGCCATCGCCCAGAACGTTGGCAACCACGCACGCCATGCCGGTGTTGTTTCGGCAGAAGCCCATGCTCCAGCCGCGTCCTCGCATCTTGCCTTCGACCCGCTCCAGCGGCGTAGTCATGTGGGAATGATCCCTGACTGCCTGCATGACCTCTTCGGCCCCGATGAGACCGTTCATCACGCCGTCTGCGCGACGGTCGCCCTGCCGGGCGACGTTGAGCATCCGAAGCTCAACTGAGTCTATGTTGAGCGCATCGGCAATCTCGTCCATCATGGACTCGGTGCAGTACATTACGATCGGCGCGCCGGGGGCCCGGTAGGCCTGCGTGCGCGGCTTGTTGGAGACGACGTCAAAGCCGTCGATTCTCACGTTCCCGATAGCGTAAGGGGAGAAGACGGCTGAGGCAGCGCCCGAAAGGGGCGCGCCAGGAAATGCTCCGGCCTCCAGGGCCATCCAGCAGTGCGCCGCGGTGATCTTGCCCTCGTTCGTGACGCCCATCTTCATTCGCACCAGCGCACCCGAAGTTGGGCCGGTCGCCAGAAGGACTTCTGTGCGGTCCATGACCATCTTTACCGGGTGCCCGCTCAGCTTGGACAGCATCGCTGCGACAGGCTCCAGGTACGGTGGGATCTTGCCACCGAATCCGCCGCCGATCTCCAGCGGTACTACCTTGACCTGCGACACTGGCATATCGAGTATTCGGGCAATGTTGTCCCTGACACCGAAGTGTCCCTGGCTGGAGCACCAAACTGTCAGCCGCCCGTCAGGCGCCCACCACGCGGTCGCGTTCTGGGGCTCGATGTATCCCTGGTGGACGGTCTTGGTGGTGTACTCGCGCTCGAAGATGTGGTCGGCCTCCTCGAAGCCGGCTTCGAGGTCGCCAAAGTCGTACACCTCCTGGGCGGCGACGTTCACGCCTCCGGGAAGGTCAGGGTTGTTCGACCAGGTATCGTGAAGGGCTACGGCGTCCTCGGCCATCGCCTCCCTGGCGTCTCTGTATGCGGGAAGCGGCTCGTATTCGACCTCGATCAGGGATAGGATCTCCTCGGCCGCGTGCGGGCTTGAAGCAGCCACCGCCGCGATTGCGTGACCCTTGTACAGCGCCTTGTCCCTGGCCAGAATGTTGTCCTGGGGCATCTGTCCCATGACAGCTACCGGCCCAACGGGGTCAGATGGCGGGAAGATCGTCGACGTCACCACTGCCCGTGCTTCCGGGTGGGCCTCAGCCCTGGACGTGTCGATGCTCTTGATCCTTGCGTGGGCGTGTGGCGAGCGCAGCACCTTGCCGTAGAGCATTCCGGGCAGATTCATGTCCGCGCCATAGACGGCGCGTCCGGTGACCTTGTCCACCCCGTCATGCCTGATCGGCCTTGTGCCGACTACCTTGTACTCGCGCGTTGCCGTTGTCATGTGTCGCACCTCTTGGGAAGTGTTTGAGAGTGTTTCCAGTGCCGCTGGTATCCTAACATACAGAGGCTCGACACATGATACTGGGGCCGTTTTCAGCCTTCGTGCGCCTCGAACCCCAACACGTAGCCTGCCTCGTGGCGGGTCCCGGCGGTTACCGGCGACACGACGATTACGATCTCGCCATGATCATCCGGTGTCGTCAGCCTCATCCAGCCGGAGTTGCCGGAGTCGAGCGGCATCTGTGACACGGTGTACTCACCGTCGGACGTGGAAGTAATCACCTGGACGATAAAGTCCTGAGCGAGCTTGTGACCGGCCATGCTGAATCCCTCAGCCTGCCATTCGGAGTCGGGGTCTACGGAGACGAGCTCAGGGATGGCTACCCCGTCTATCAGCATCCCGTCGAGATAGACAGCGTCGTCGGTGACGTACTCGAACCTGATCAACACCGGGCCGCCTGCGAACTCAGAGAGATCTATGGACTCCTGCTTCCACCCGCGACTCTCCCCGGTGTATCCGGGACCGTAGCCGTTGCCGCTGGGGTTGTCGGTGGTCGTGTGAGCGCCCTCCAGGATGTGCCAGGTCTCACCACCGTCGTCCGACACCTGGACGTACCCGTAGTCCCAGCCCTCTTCGATCTCGTGCCAGACGTGGAACTCCAGGGTGGCCTTGTCGAGTCCGCTGAGGTCGAACTCGCGAGTCAGCTTGGTGTCGATGCCGTCGCCGCGACCGCTCCACCAGCAGGTGGGATTCTGCGGGCATTCGGTCCCGACCTGGCTGACCTCGGTGTCGCCATCGAAGGTGATGGCGCCGGATTCGGCGTTGGTATCCACCCGGTAGTAGCGCGCTGAGTACTGTGGCAGGCTGTCAGGTCTTCCCTCTCCGGAAGCCAGTTTTCGGACCGGGCCTATGCCTACGTAGCGGTCGAGGTAGCCGTAGCGCTCGTCGTCAGCGTCCAGGTAGTTGGCGACGACCCAGTCGGCGAAGACCTGGTGCCAGGTGAGGCCGTGTTCGTTCAGGAACGACTCGACTCCGGCGATGCCGTCGAGAGGTTCGTTTACGAGGTCAGCAAGCTTCTCGACTCCTCCTACCCTCTGTCCAATGTACGTGGTGAAAAGCGCGGCTGCTCCGTAGTGAGGGTACGTGGAACGCGGAGAGTCGGGCCAGTAGTTGAGCTGCGTGTCCGGACGACGCATGAATGCCCGTGGCGACTGCACGCTATATCCGGCCAACTGTGTCGCGACCTCGGACAGCCCCTCGTTCACCCAGGACTCCTCCCCAGCGTCCTTGTCGAAGTGCGCGGCGTGCTGCAGCTCATGGGCGATGATGGCTAGGTGGGTGTCGGTCCCGTGCTGAGCGGCACGGCCGTCCAGGTAGATGATCTGGCTCTCGTTGCTGTGGGGGTGCACCTCGGATGGGAACGAGTCCTTGGAACCGAAATAGCCAGCGGCGCCGTCCAGAACAGCGTGGATGATGAAGAGACGCGGATCGCCGTCCAGACCAGGGTTTGCGATGTCTCCAAGAGTCCCTACGACGGCGGGCCGTACCTGATTCTCGTAAACACTTGCTGCGCGTGCCAGGTCCTCACTGGGGATGACAACTGCGTCTTCCACAAACCAGTAGGCGTTGTCGCTGACCACCTGCAACGTGGCCGTGATGGGCCTGGGAGAGCCGTCTTCGAGGTTTGTAATAGTGAAGTCCCGCTTGTCGCCTTCGGACAAAGACGGTGCTGTCCTGGAGTCGGAGTTCACGAGTTCAGCGCCCCGCAGCCTGGCGGCGAGCTCGGCGAGGTCTCGGTCTGGCGCCTCGACCTGGTTCAGCACGACTCGGTCAGGGAGCGCGGGTGCTGTCTGATCGGGGGTCGCGGGGTCCTGAGAAGTTGCCACACCCTGAGAAACAGGGGCCTCAACGGCCTTCGGTGCTACATCTGCGGAGGACACTGCTGGCGGAGTTGGCGACTCGGGTGCTCTCGTCGGTTCTACGCGGACTGCCGTGGCGGTCGGAGCTGCCGTTGGTTCCGGCAGCACCGGCCCAGGAGCGGACGCATTCCCGCAACCGGCCATTGTCCATGCGACTGCGACAAGCACAAATACACTGGCGGCGGCCTGCGTGACTATTCGATGTCGTATATGTCTCATACATGCGGCGTTGCTCCTTGTACAGGATACAACGCCGCAGGGCACAGCCGGGTTGTGGGTCTGCAGTGTCAGGCCCTCGGAATAGCCGTACCAGGTGTAGTCATCCGAAGGCTGTACACGGACGTGTTGGCGGTGAAGAACATGGTCCGATTATCCTCGCCGCCCCAGCCGCAGTTCGCGGGATACTCTGGCAGTCGGATGATGCCCAGTAGCTCGCTGCTCGGGTCAAATACCCAGCATCCGTCCGGGCCGGTGCAGTAGACCCTGCCCTCCACGTCCACCTTCATGCCGTCGGGCACGCCGTTGGTGTCGGTGTCGGAAGGCATGTCGGCGAAGTGCCTGATGCCGCACACGTCTCCGCTGTCGTCCAGATCGAACGCCAGAATGTATTGACCGGGCCTTGTATTCGCCACATACAAAATACTCTCGTCGGGCGAGAACGCAAGTCCGTTTGGGTATCCGAAGCCGGGTACGATCATGTCCACCGTGCCGTCCGGCCTGATGCGGTGGACACTGTTGTACTGCAAGTCGACCTGCGATGGATCGAGACGCTCTCTGCCCGGGTTGGTGAAGTACAGGCTGCCGTCCGACCTGCCCACGACGTCGTTCGGGCGGTTCAGTCGCTTGCCGTTCCAGGAATCCGCGAGGACGGTGAATGAGCCGTCGTCCTCTCGCCGCGTCACCCGCTGGTTGATCATCTCGCATACTACGAGCCTTCCCTGCGAGTCGAATGTCATGCCGTTAGACTCGCCGCTGTCCTCGCGGAACAGCTCCGGCTCGCCACCCGGCTCAAGTCTGTATATCCGGCTGGTGCGGATGTCCACGAACAGCAGGTAGCCGTCCGGGTGCCATAGGGGTCCCTCCGTGAACTGGAACCCGGTGGCCAGCTGCTCAGCCTCTGATGATTCAACGATTTCGGCGAGTCGGTCCGGCATTGTCGATACTCCTGGTTCCTCTATTAGCTAGCGTCGAACTCGTTGTCGCTAGTCCTCTCGGAAGATCTCGTCGCCACGATTCAGGCGGACGGCAATGTTGAACGTCTGGTTGACAGACCTCGGGGTCGGGTAGTGGGCTGCGAGGAACCTCGACATGCCCACCAGTACGTGCCGTGCCGAGTCTGTGCCCCTGCGAAGCTCGTACTGCTTGATTGCCGCGTCGACAATCTGGAAGTGGTGGAACGTCGAGTCCTCGCGCAGCATCGCGTGCGCCAGAACGGCCAAAACGCCGTCCGGGTCGCCCGCTCCGGTGACGTAGTCAGTAACCAGCCTGGCCGACTGCTCGACCTGCTGCTGCGAGTTCATCGTGTTGAGGATTTCCTGTCCGATGCCATCCGAGGCTCCCACCCCATTGGGTTCCGGCAGCCGCTGCGAGGGCATGTTCAGGAACCTGTCGAGATAGACGCTGATCGCGGCGTCGAACGCTGCGCGCAGCAGCTCGACGGACGGGGCACGAATCAACGCCTGGTGCAGCGCGTTCGCTGCGGTGAGCGTGTTATGAACGGTGTCCCAGTCGCCGAACTCGTTCGACGTGTGGAACCGCGCCATCCTGAGGAACGCAGCGTACGCGACCGCGCTGCCGATCTGCTCGGCGGTCGCTCCTGTACGGACGGCCTCCTTGAGCGCATTGAGCGTAGCAGCGGGATCGTCTTCCAGGATGGTCGAGACCAGGGCTTCTTCACCGTCCCATTCGCCCCTGCTTGCCTCACCCTCTGTCCACTGACCGGGGAGCGCGGCACGCGCCTCCTGGACGAGGGAAATGAGGTCGATCGGGTTGCGCCACGAGTTAAGCTCCTCGCTCCTCCTGGCGGTCGCCATACCGTGGACGAGGCTCGTCAGAATAAGGCTGGCGTGCTCCCATCCGATGTGGTCGAGAAGCTCGAATGCCTTGTTGCAGAAGTCGACGACGTGCCCGGCGTCTATGTAGACCCTGTCGGTTGACGCGGCGAAGACCATGTCGGCTATCTCACGCTGTGAGATGCCGAGGTCGATGGCCGTCCTCAGGCAGCGTTCGGCGCCCTCGTCGTCCCGCACCTCGATGAAGTCGCGGAACCACTGCTTGAACACCTCCGGCCTGGTTTCACCCGTCGGCAGCGGGTCGACCAGGAACCTCGGCGGCCTGCCAGAGCACTCCGCCGCCACGTGTCGTATCCCCTGGTAGAGGGCAAGCGAGCGGTCGTCCTGGTAGAGGTGGCCGAGCATATTGGCCGAGCAGGTCATCATGCTCATCGCCTGTCCCCAGCCCTGATCCGAGTACGTAGTCCCGAACTCAGCGCCGATCGTGAGCGGCACTCGATAGTCGGCGTCTGCAGAGTTGAGTCCGAGCACAGACTTGGCTATCACCAGCCGGATGTTGTGCTCCATGCCGTCTTCCAGCCGGCGGGACCACCTGGGGATTGGGTCGGCTTCGGGTGGACTCGGGTCGACCCATACTTCACCATCAACCACCGACACTGGGAACGAGCGGACATCGTCGGCGAACGGGTCGAAAGTGCCGCCGCTGGACAGATCGAATCTCGCGTGGTGCCAGTGGCAGGTCAGGATGCCGTTGCTGACTGTGCCCCTGTCCAGGGGGAAACCCATGTGCGGACACCGGTTGTCCACTGCGGCGAAGTCGTCTCCCCAAGGGTACACGGCAATGGTGTGACCGCCTCCGGTGACAACCCTGCATCCGCGCTCCCGGACTTCCTCCACCGTTCCGACCTTCAGCAACTTCTCAGTGGTTGTGGTCATCTCACCCTCCATACCCTGCTTCGTCTGAACCTTGTGCCTCTTCCTCTACCGTCATTCCCGTGAAAACGGGAATCCACAGGGGTTCGTCATACTGGACTCCCGCTTTCGCGGGAGTGACGAGGTTATTTCTTTCAGATTAGCAGAGGTTGTCGGGACGTGTTGGGCCTGGCCTCATCCGGCCACACTTTGACCACTCCGAACTGCCCATCGAATCCCGGCTCGATGTGGATGTCTCCAGATCTCACCCTCTCGATTCCCTCTGCGAGCCGTTCTCCGTGAGCGGGCAGGGCGGTTTCCAGTTCACACGCCGGCGTGTCGATCAGCACCTTCATCTCGCTGCCGAAAGTCTCCACAAGGCTCATGTAGGCTGTGCGTACGCGCTTGGTGTTGACCCCGACGCCGAGCGTCTCTGACAGCACCTGCTGGAGCGATACTAGAGACCTGTAAGGCGGTCTGCCGTCCGGCGACATTACCAGACCGTCCTTGACCACCGGGTCGGCTGCCTCCCGCCGAGCCAGGTCCTCGACACGCTGCATGACTCCAAGCGTCATTGCCCTCCCGCAGACCGGACAGGCGGTCCCGACTGTGGCGACCTCTTCCGGCTCGTAACGAAGGCCGCACTTGCGATGTCCCGACAGGTGGTACTTCCCCTCTTCGGGGAAGAACTCGACTGTGTAGGCGATGTCCTGCGACCTGAGCGACTCGACCAACCCGTCGTAGCTCAGTTCGCCGTTGAAGATGGTCAACTCTCTGGCCAGCTTGGGCAGCGAGTGGGCATCAGAGAACGACACTATGGACAGGTCGTCGAGGTCCGGAACGCGCCAGCACATCGTGGGGTCGGCAGACAGCCCCGTCTCCACCGCGATGATGTGCTTTGTCAGGTCTTGGAAGCACTCCTCCACCGAGTCGAATCCGGACTTGGACCCGAACAGCCCGAACCACGGAGTCCAGACATGTGCCGGTATAACGAAGCAGCGAGGGTCGATGGCAAGCAGTATCTCCAGCAGATCTCTCGGAGGTATCGTCAGCGTGGGCCTGCCGTCGCCGTCCAGCTTGGCGCCGGTCTCAGCGAATGCTGAATTGATCCTGGCGACTGTGTCCAGACTCGGCGCGAAGGCCAGCATATGGGTCCGCCGGCTGCGACCGTTCACACGCGCTACACAGCTCACCTCAGTTCCCAAAACGAACTTCACACCGCCGTGTTCGTACAGTCCGTCACCGGTGTCAGTCATCTTTGTGCGCGACTCCTCGAACCATTCCGGCTGTGTGAAATCTGCTGACGCCAGAAGGTCGATCCCCTTGAACTTCGCCCACTGCGCCAGGTTCTCGAAGTTCAGGTCGCGACTCGTTGCGTACGCGTACGAAGAGTGGATGTGCAGGTCGGCCGTGTATGTCATGAGACGATCTTACCACCAAGTATTGGCTCGGTCGTTCGCGTCAGCAACCTATGGGGGGCATCAGACTGCGCTATAATTTGGACTGTTAAGTTCGGAGACACGTCTCCGATCTGGGAGGCCAGCAATGACTACCAGCGCAGCAGGTGTGACCATGCTGCCGTACAGGCGGCAGGGCGACATCGACTACTCCAAGCTCGAATTCGATCCGGACGGAGGGGATAGTCCACCCGACCACATGGAGCAATCAATATCTATACAGGAATTTCTCTGGCTCATTCATTCGTGGCTTGAGGACTTCTATCGCAGCCCTGATGTATTCATAGATAACGGCAACTTCATCTGCTATGACCCGTCCAATCTCAATGTGAGGGTCGCACCTGACGTGTATATAGCGCTAGGTGTGGACGCTAACGCGATTCGCACACGCAGACTGTACCTGCCGTGGGAGGTTGGCAAACCGCCCGACTGGGTATTGGAGATAGCATCTGAGAGTACTGGCAGGGTGGACACAGGAAGGAAGCGTCGTATCTACGCCGAGATCGGCATCCCGGAGTACTGGCGGTTCGATCCGACAGGCGGTCACTATCATGGTCAGCCTCTGGCAGGTGAACGCCTGGTCGATGGCATCTACCAGCCCATCGAGTTGACCACCGAACCGGACGGGATATTGAAGGGGTATTCTGACGCGCTGGGGATCAGCCTGTGCTGGGACGATGGCAGGCCTCGATTGTACGACCCGGCAACTGGAGAGTATGTGCGCACCGCGATTGAGGAGCGCGCCGAGACCAGACGATTGCGTGAGCGACTCCGTCGATTGGAGTCGGGAGACTGACCCGTACCTGCACTCTCTGAGACACTGATCTCTAGGAGATTGATCCATTCATGGGGAACCACTACATACCTCAGGAATACCTTCGACACTTTGCGAGTCCGAGTGACTCGGACAAAGTCTGGGTGTATGACAAATTGACCGGCGAGTGTAAATTGCTGCCGATCAAGAACGTGGCTCAATCAAAGGGATTCTACACCGATGCGGATGAGAAAGAACTCAACCTCAAGGTCGAGATACCTGCCCACACTCCACTTCGTGAACTCAGATGTGTCTGTGAAATTGACCCCGAAGGTAGAAGGGCGATATCAAGGTACATTGTTCACATGATTCAGAGTACCTGCCATGAGAACAAGGCATATCAGGGATGCACACCAAATTCTATCCAGTATGGCACGTGTAGCGAAGCAGCACGCCGAGTCAATAGCTCGTGCACATGGGATAAGCCCTGAGGAAGTACTCGACCTGAGTTACGTATGGAAGAAGCGGTATGAGGAAGGGACACCACCATCAAAGGATGATGCCGTTCGAAGACAGATTGGTCCGCAAGTTTTGGTTGACATCGTTGATTCGATGACCTGGAGGGTGATCTCAGCACCGAAATCGGAGAGCTTCCTTACGGGAGACAATCCGTTGTTCTCTCCTGAGGGAACCCGATTGCAACGTCCGTATGGGGAGTTTTCGATTCCGCTCTCATCGAGAGTCGCTCTGCACGGAAGTTGGCAGGGTGGAGACAAGAGGCCATACCTCGTTGATGGATCATCCAATCTCGTTAAGGCGATCAACCGTCGGTCGATCGCCAATGCCCAGCGGTTTGTGTTTTATCACCTGCGAGCGCCTTGGGTTGAAAAACTGGTGAGAAGTCAGGCCTCAGCACTTCATTGCATACGGTGGACGTCTAAGTCGATCGCAAAGCTACTCCCGACGCTGCCATCCAGTCCGCCGCAGTGGACTGACGAGTCTCTTCTGGAGGATCTGAAGTCGCCACCAGTTGAGCTGGTGAATTACTTGACAGGCGCTCCCTCGTGACTGGCTCACTGCCCCGTTCCTGAACAGTGGCCTATCGTTTTCGGCGAGACATTTGGAATTGGCTCTGAGGTAGCTCATTTGGGGTGCCCACCCACTCAGTGCGAGTCTTGACGTCAGCCCAGACAGTGGCGATTTGATCTTGGCAGCGCCGTCTTCATGCATAGGGACACTTGCTGGCACGTCAGTCGACTGTGGCTCGGCACCGGGTTGGTGTGTCGGCTGGCCGTCTGAGCTGGGCGCAAACCGCCACGCTGCAAATCCGCCGTTCATTTCACTGAGGGGAACGTCGGTTTGCTTGTGTTGGTCGTCCTGAAGCGAGTTTCAGACTGCCCGTGCGCTTGGTCTCGATGACGACACGACGCTACGGCAGATAGATGTCCATACATCCACCGCTCTGTACCCCGTATTCAGGCTCTACGTCGTAGTCGAGAGCTTCGAGCAAAGTCGCCAGCCTGAGCCTGACGCCTTCCTCGTTGGGATCCCATCGAGTGACAAGTTGCTGGGCCAGCTTGACTGCATGAGGGTTGTCCATTACGAGGTCTCCGAGTGTGTTGGGGTATGTATTCTACAGCCTTTAGCGCGAGATAGCCGTTGACGTCAGGGTCTTTCGGTTATCTGCATTAGGTGGAGTGCTCGCCTACGGATTCCTGCGACAGCGGTAATCCGGGGTGTGGGGCACTTCACACGAAAGCCCCGACCAGACCGATGCAGCATCCAGAGACAACTTGCCCTTGACGTCACCCCATCTCGCCGCTTATTATTTTGGACAGAACAGATGTACTATTATACTAGCCTGATTCACCATCCACCATGACCCTGGCAGCCATAATCCAAGACAGGACCAACGATGGCGTCTCCATCGTCGACTTTCTGTTCGCCGTCATGCGCAACGAGCTCGCAGGCTTCAAACCCTGCCACAGACTCGACGCAGCCAAGCTGCTCGTCAAGTACGACCTCGACGAGGCGCTCAATTTCAACCTCGGCTACATACCAGAGCCTTCACGTAGAAGCTCCGGCTCATCCGAAGACGCCTACTTCGACCAGAAGTTAGCCAGGGTCATCCAGGAGTTCACTGACGACGGACGCAAAGTCTGCCGATTTCTCATAAACGTCATGGAAGGCGAACTCAAGATATTCAAACCCCACCACCGAATCTCAGCCGCCAGAGAACTCCTAACACGAGGCTTCGGCAAACACGCCCAACAAGCCTCCTCCCTCAACAGTAGACCCCCTCTCCCAGCGGGAGAGGGCTGGGGTGAGGGAGAAGACCAAGATTACCAACCGACCACCTCTCACACGTCGCAACCAGCCACCCAACCAACAGATAATCCCACCAAACACGGTCCACACTGCTGCGAGGAAGAAGTCGACTGGGACACGATCAACAAGATCATCGACGAAGGCAAAGCAGAGTCCGACCGCATCTTGAGAGAACAGGGCATAGACCCAGACAACCCCCCATACAAGTCGGACATGTCCCTGTTCGACGAAGCATGGGAAAACTCCCAGAAGTGGTTCGAGGAGTGGAAGAACTCCATCGACCCCGAGGAGTACCACGCGATCATCAAGGAGACATCCGAGAGATTCGGCGCCAAGATCGACCTGCGAATCGAACGCAGAAAGCAGATCAAGAAGGACCGCGAGCGTAGGGAAAAGGAAGAAGCCGAACGACAGGCCCAACAGGCCAAAGCCAGGGCAGAAGCTAAAGAGAAAGCCGAAGCTGAGGCCATAGAGGAAGAAGACCTCGGTCCTCCTCCCTCAGAAGAGGAGCACGAGTTAGTCTCGGCCACACCCAGCATATCCGGCTCCTTCGTCTACAGGAACTCTCAACATCCAAAGTGTAAGCTGCACGACGGTCCCCGGTACTTCCCCGAGGACGACCGCAGTAGCCCCTACTACAATCCCGGCAACGCCCCATCCATGGGCTCGCCTCCCTCGGCAGTCTTCAATGATCTCATGTCCCGTCGCCGTCCACCCTGATAGCACTTGGGGGCGCTTCACACGGAGGTCTCCCGACCAGACTGATACTGCATCGTCTGCGTCAGGGCAGTTGACATACGATCTCGATTCAGATAAATAAGCATTGATGCCTTGGGTATCCTAGACTATATGATCAGTGCCTCCCTCGCCCGGTACTTGTCTTCCTGTTGCGAAACTATAGATCCCAGTCAGGAGTAAGGTGGAGCCGAGCTGAGACTGATTCGAGTGCGACGATGGGCAGTTGTCGCGAGTAACGTGCTAGTTGAATTTTCCAAAGTTTAACTTCGCCTACGACCTCCAGACGTTCCGAGGGGACGTCTTCGGAGGCATCACCGCAGCGGTAGTCGGTCTTCCGGTTGCGCTCGCCTTTGGCGTGGCGTCCGGACTGGGAGCGCTTGCCGGAATCTATGGCGCAATTGCCGTGGGCTTCCTCGCGGCGGTGTTCGGTGGAACGCGGTCCCAGATATCCGGCCCCACGGGCCCTATGTCTGTTGCGATGGCCGTAATCGTCACTGCACACGCGGACAGCCTCGCCAAGGCGTTCACCATAGTTATAATGGCGGGGACCATTCAGATCCTGCTGGGCGTGCTGAGGATAGGGCGCTTTGTGTCCTACACGCCCTATTCGGTCATCTCGGGCTTCATGTCCGGCATCGGGATAATCATCATCCTGATACAGACGCTGCCGTTCCTTGGCGAGACCGTTGCCACCGGCGGCCCGATGGGGGCCATACGCGCCTGGCCGGATGCCATAAGCGGCGTCAACTTCGGCGCCCTGGTAATTGCCGTCGTGACCCTCGTGGTGGGAATCATCTGGCCTGAGAAGCTCCGGAGATTCCTGCCTCCGACCCTCGTGGCGCTCATTGCCGGAACGCTTCTGGGAGTCCTCTGGCTGAAGGATACTCCTGTAATTGGCGACGTCCCGACCGGACTCCCGATCCTTCAGCTCCCGGACTTCTCCATTGGTGTACTTGCGAGTGCAGTTCAGCCCGCCCTGACGATTGCTCTGCTCGGATCGATTGACAGCCTGCTAACGTCGCTCGTGGCCGACTCGATGACCCGCACACGTCACAACCCTGACAAGGAGCTTGTGGGTCAGGGCATCGGAAACGTGGCCGCCGGATTCATCTGGGGCCTCCCTGGCGCCGGAGCGACGATGGGCACCGTAGTCAATATCCGCGCTGGGGGACGGACACAGATCTCAGGAGCGATACGAGCGGCCATACTGCTGGCGCTGGTACTTGGACTTGGGAAGTACGTCGAATCCATCCCGCACGCGGCCCTGGCTGGCATTCTCATGAAGGTCGGCTGGGACATTATCGATTGGCGTTTTCTAACCCGGATTCGCCATGTTCAGAGGGAACACCTACTGGTGATGCTCATCACACTGTTCCTCACTGTGTTCCTGGACCTGATCACTGCCGTGGCGATCGGCCTGATCGCTGCGGGCCTCGCGAACATGCGTCAGTTCGAGCGAATGGAGCTCGACAGCGTGATCTCAGTGCCGCTCCTCGACTTGACCTTCTTCGGCCTCGAAGACTCAGACGATGACGACTTAGACCCATTCTCGGCGCAGGTCGGGCTCATTGCGCTGAGGGGCAGCTTCACCGTCGCATCGTCCAACAAGCTGATAAACACGATCAGCGTGGATATACGCGACCACGAGGTTGTGATCCTCGACTTCTCTGACACTGTTTACATCGACGACAGTGCGGCCCTGGTCGTGGAGCAGATGATCGACTCCGCGATAGCCCAGGATACCGAGTGCATTGCGGTGGGACTCACAGGAGAACCGTCGGACACCATCCATTCCCTGAACGTCCTGCACAGTCTTCCCGAGAACCATGACGTCGAAACACTGGACGACGCGAGAGAGCTTGCAAGGGAGATCCTGAAGATCTAGATTCCGGCACTCTGCCTGAGTCTCCGATCCCCGCCGCGTTTGACCCTCTCTCCCTTCGGTACTACAATCTGCCCCACCACCGACATGCAATTCCCCAGGAGCGTCTGGACTATGGACTTCGAGCCTCGATATACGTCCGAGCAGCAGGAGTTTAGACAGCAGGTCAAGGACTGGCTGGAAGAAAATGTGCCTGAAGGACTCGAGTACCCCGCTGACTCGATGGACCTCAGCTACGAAGGTTACCTGAAGCTGCGTGAGCTCGGGAGAAGGCTGGGTTCCCAGGGCTGGCTGTGGCCTACCGCCCCGACCGAATACGGTGGTGGCGGGCTTTCGATAGACCACGCAATTGTCATCGAAGAGGAACTCGACCAGTACGATCTCTCGCTACCCCCATACTACGACAGCGGAGGTCGTCTCGGCGGCGCCAGCGTTCTCGTGTGGGGGTCGGAAGAGCAGAAGGAGCACTTCCTCCCACCGATCTTCAAAGGTGAGGTCCGCACCTGGCAGCTGCTGACTGAGCCAGGGGCAGGCTCGGATCTGGCCGGTGTTCAGATGAGCGCCGTGCGAGACGGAGACGACTTCGTTCTCAATGGACAGAAGGTGTACGTCGGCAGCTCGCACGGGGCCGAGATGCTGTGGACGATCGCGCGCAGCGACCCTGACGGCGACAGACACCAGAACCTGAGCTGGTTCATGATTCCAACTGAAACCGAGGGCATCACGATACAGCCCATGGACCTGCTCATCACCAGCGGCGAGGGCGGGGCCGGCACTGGTGAGAAGAACACCATCTTCTTCGACGATGTCCGTGTCCCTGCGTTCAACCTGATTGGCGGCGAGAACAACGGCTGGCAGGTGGCGACCACTCACCTGGAGCTCGAGCACGGCTCAGGCGGCACGATACGTCGGAACCGCCTCGTCGACAGGCTGTTCGAGTACGCTGCTAACCTCAAGCAGGACGGCAGATCGCTGGCACAGGACCCCGAGATACGGGAGCTCCTGGTGGACGTATTCGTGGAGGCCGAGATCTCGCGCCTGTTCGGGCTGCGCAACTACTGGATGCGTCACGCGGGTCAGAAGCTGGCCCACGAGGGCCCTCAGCATTCACTGTACAGGAAGCAGTCCGGGCTCAGGTCCGCCGAGGCCATGCTCAAGGTGCTCGGCCCGTACGCCCTGACTGATGACCCCAGGTGGGACCAGTCAGAAGGCCACATGGAGGTCTTCCAGCGCTCCAGCATAGTCGCGATGCACCCTGGTGGCACGGCTGAGATCCAGAAGGTCATAATGGCCCGCCGCCTCGGCATCGGCCGACAGGTAAGAGAGCAGGCGGGAAGACTGGCGTAGTCATCTGATGCGAGGAACTCTGAATGGACCTATCCCTAACTGAAGAGCAGGAACTTCTCCGGAATACCGCGCGGGACTTCATGCAGCGCGAGTGCTCTAAGGAGGCGCTGCTGGAGTTCGACGAGTCCGAGATGGGCTGCTCAGAGGATGTCTGGCAGAAGGCATCAGAAATCGGGTGGCTCGGGATGCTTGTGCCAGAGCAGTACGGCGGTTCGGGTAGTTCGTTGACCGACGCGGCCGTAGTCTATGAACAATTAGGCGCAGGTCCTTTGACAGGTCCGTTCTTCTCGTCTGGAGTGCTTGGCGCGCTTATCGTAGCCGAGGCCGGTACCGACGAGCAGAAGCAGCGATGGCTGCCGAACATTGCGAGCGGACGTGAGGTCGTCTCACTCGCGCTAACCGAGCCGGACTACGGATGGGAGTCGAGCAGCATCCAGATGCGCGCCCAGCCGACCGACTCAGGCTACGCGCTGAGCGGAACCAAGCTGTTCATCCATGATGCCGCGGCCGCAACCACGCTCATCTGCGCGGTCCGAGGACGCGGCGATGAAGGCGTCACCCTTCTGATGGTTGACGCTCGCTCACCCGGTCTGTCGACAAGGCTGCTCTCTGGATTCATGGGATGGGTAGGGGAGGTCAATTTCGAAGACGTCGAAGTCCCGGCCGACGCTGTACTTGGCGAAGTGGGAGGCGGATGGCAGCCGTTGCAGAGGGCGTTCGAACAGGCCATCCCCATACTTTGCGCATACAAGGTGGGTGGAGCGCAGTCGGTGTTCGACATGACCCTCGAGTACTCAAGGACGCGCATCCAGTTCGGTACCCCGATCGGCAGGTTTCAGCGCGTTCAGGACCACATAGTCGAGATGGTCAACCATTTGGACTCGGCGCGATGGACGACCTACGAGGCGCTCTGGAAGCTTGATAGTGGCCGGCTCGACCCCACCAGCGTCCACCTGGCCAAGGCCGTGGCGTCGGAGGGCTACTACCAGGGCTGCAACCACTCCCACGAGGTCCACGCCGGCATCGGTGTCGTGCGAGAGTACGGCCTGACTCTGCACACGAAGATGTCACGCACCCTCTACCACTACCTCGGGGACCCCCGGTTCCACCGCCGACGCATAGGGGAGACCCTGGAGATCTAGTGCCAGCCCCGAATCCGCTGGAGCGCCAGGAACCCGAATATCCCGATCGGGATGGCTACGACCACCGCTCCCAGTACCGCGACCATCGCGAAGTCGCCGAGTCCGAGTATCGCGTCGATCTGGTCGTTGATCCACTGAAGGAGCACGGGGTCGCCCGGCTCCCCGTGGTGGGTAAGCGCGGACAGCAGGATCATCAGTCGCCGTCAGCGGCGGAAGCTACTGCCGGAGTCGGAGTCGCCGTCTGGTACCGCACCGAGTAGGTGCGCTCCCTGATGGAGTAACTCGCCACTGTCGCTCCCAGTAGCGTAAGGCCCGCGAGTCCGAACGGGACAACGTAGGTGCCGGTAATGTCGTACAGGACTCCCGCGACTACCACGGTAAGCGATCCGCCCATCTGGTGAGCGAAAGTTGTGAATCCGCCCAGTGTACCCAGGTTCTTGGTCCCGTAGATGTCTGCGGTCAGCGACGACGTCAGCGGCGGCGTTGCTATCCAGGACATTCCAGCGAGGTACGCGAATCCCCAGATCCCGATCGAAGGTGGAATGCCGATCCCAACGACATCGCTCAGGATACTCGGGACCACGAGCATCACATACGCGAAGAACCGCATGAAGTAGATAGTCCCAAGCAGGTTCTTGCGGCTGAACTTGTCGGAGTGAATGCCTACCACCATCACGCCGACGGCGTTGAGGCCCTGCATCATGCCGAAAGCGAGCGCGGCTACTGCCGGGCTGATGCCGAGATCGATTGCGAACGGCACGTAGTGAGTCGAGATTATAAGTGTCGTGACGCCGCAGACGAAGTATGCGCCGGAGAGCTGCCATATCGGTGGCGATCTAAACGAGTCCTTCCAGCTTTCGGACTCCAGCGGAGGCGGGGCGGTGGAATTTCCTCCCTGGGAGTCGCTCTTGTCCCTGGTGATGAAGGCGACAAGCTTAATGAAGGCGACAAGTGGCAGTGCGAACAGCTGGATTACGAACCAGACCACCAACCATAGGGACTTTAGAAACGCCGCCATTGCCGGCGACGTCGCTTCGCCCTCTCGACCGTCTGGGACTTCACCGATCTCTTCAGGGCTGTCTCTCAGTATGAGAGCGGCCAGAGGGAGCGCGAGCACCAGGACGAAGGCTCCCAACACGACCCAGGCGATTCGCCAATGTGCAAACAGGATCAACGACGCGGCGAACGGGGTTAGTATGAGCCCTCCTACCGACGTTCCCGCAGTGCAGATACTCAGAACAATTCCGCGGCGCCTATAGAACCACTTCGCCAAGATGGCGTGCACTGTCACCAGCGATACTCCGCTTGAGGCGGTAGACATCACGAGCCCATAGATCCCTATCAGGAAGAGCAGGCTGGCCGAGAGGGTGATGTCCACGACTCCGAAGTCCAGTCTGAACCCGAAGTTCGTGCCGAAGTCGCTGGTGAAAGCCAGCAGCATGGTCATGATGCCGAGCACCAGGAGGCTCAGGGATATGACTATGCGTCCGCCGTACTTGTCGTAGAGTCTGCCAAGAAACGGCTGTGAGAGGCCGTTAACGAGGATACCGACGGATATAGCCGCTGAGATCTCGGTGCGAGTCCAGTCGAGGTCACCTGTCATCGGGACGACGAACACGCCGAATCCGTTCCTCGCGCCCATCGATACGAACAGGGAGAAGAATCCCGCAGCGACTATGAACCACCCGTAGAAGATGGGATTGCCGGCTGCTCTACGTGCCAAGTCGCCTGTCCTTCCGTCTCGCGACGCACTCAGGCTGGACGGCCATGCGGGGAGAGCGAGAAATGTCACACGAGTCTAACACCGTTATCTCAGCAGTGACAAGGAATTCACGAACTCCGTCAGGGTCTTTCGATTATATGAGAAGAGTATTAGACTCGGTGCATGAATGCGGAAGGACTGGGAGAGAGCCTACTCAGAAAGCTGGAGGAGGTGCCTGATCCCCGATCCGGTCATGGTCGTCGCCATCCACTGAGCGCGATTCTGGCGCTCTCGGTATGCGCAATGGCCAGCGGCGCCCGCAGTCTGTATGCCATCGCCCAATGGGGAAGGATGCAGGATCCTGCCACACTGAAGACGTTGGGGTTCACTAGAGACAGAACCCCTGCGGTATCCACGCTGCACAAGGTATTCAGCAGTATGGATGTGGACTCGTTCGAGCGTGTGTTGGGAGAGTGGATCGAGTCCCAGTTGGGATCGGAGAAGGAGGCAGTAGCGATAGATGGCAAGGCGCTGAGAGGGATACACGGGGATGAGATACCTGGAGTCAGACTGGTGTCAGCCTACAGCCATCGCCGAGGCGTGGTGCTGGGACAAAAAGGGGGGCGATGACCGAGAAGCGTGAGTCTGAGTTGAGCATGGCCCGAGCGCTTCTGGAGACGATGACGGTGACGGACAGGGTGGTGACTGGAGACGCGCTGTACTGTCAGAGGAAGTTGTGTGAGCGAGTGGTGGGTGAAGGCGGAGACTATCTGTTGATAGTCAAGGGCAACCAGAAGGACCTCCACGAGGACATAGAGTTGTGCTTTGATCTGCCTGTGGCCGGACAAGGATACAGATATGCCGAGTCTCGTGACAGACATGGAGACCGCGCCGAGCGTCGCAGGCTGTGGGCGACAGACATGCTGAGCGCCTATCTGGACTGGCCCGGTCACAGTCAGGTGATGAAGGTGGAGAGTTGGCGTAAGGTCAAGGACAAGACCACCCGACAGGTGCGATACGCCATCACCAGTCTCGACGCTCGGACACCTGCTGATACACTGCTCCAGCTTGTGCGCGGCCATTGGGGTATTGAGAATGGTCTGCACTACGTGAGGGACGTGACGATGGGGGAGGACGGTTCCCGTGTACGAACAGGCTCAGCCCCACAGGTGATGGCTGCCTTGAGGAACGTGGTCATAGGCATCCTCAGACTATCGGGTGCGACCAACATCGCGTCTGCGATCAGGACCATTGGATGGCAACCCAACGGCGCTCTCAGAATGCTCGGACTTAGACCTTGATAATAATCGAAAGACCCTGCGAACTCCGTAACAGCAGACCTTGAGTCCGCGTGGTAGAATCCCTGTCGCCATTCTCAGCATCGACCCAGGAGGAATGCCGTGTCCGACTCCCAGATCTCCGATGCCCTCATCGAGCGCTACCGCAAGGTCTCTGCAGCGACCGTTTACAGCGGCGTGCGCAGGAAGGGCTACGACCCCAGCTTCATGAAGGGCGTCCATGCAAGAACGCCGGGGGCACACCTAGTTGGGCGTGCCAGGACGCTGCGTTTCGTCCCGCCTCGCCCCGACATAATGCGGGAAACCGAACTTGGCGCCGACTCCCCTGAGTACGTGGCAATGGGCTCGTGCGAGCCTGGTGACGTTATGGTCTTCGACGCCATGGGGAAGTCGTGGGCTTCAATTGGCGGAGACGTGAAACTGCTGCAGCTCAAGATGAGAGGAGCCGAGGGTCTGGTCACCGACGGCGCGATCCGCGACCTCAGCGCGGTGGCCGAGTATGGCTACAAGCTCTTCTCAGGCGGCAGAACGGGCGCGGTCGGCGCCCCGGACGTATGGCCGTACGAAGCCAACGTCACCATCCAGTGCGGGGGAGTTGCCGTCCGTCCGGGCGACCTGATTGTCGGTGACGACGACGGAGTAGTGGTGGTTGCTGCGGAGATTGCCGAAGACGTCATCGGGTGGGTCGAAGAGCACGAGCAAGCCGAGGAGCACATCAAGTCGCTCATCGAGAGCGAGGACGCCGCGCCAGGCAAGTACTACAACGCTGCCACATTCGAGCGTCTGTCCCGCGAACGACCCTGGGAGAGTTGATAAGAGCGTGTTTCCGAAGTCCAGAGTACCGTTCGTGGTGAGCTTGTCGAACCATGAACCGTCCTTCGACAGGCTCAGGACGAACGATTGAAACTCAACGCCCGGTAATCGCTGAGGTTATCGGATAGTCCCTAGGCCAGTGTTACCTCGCCGTCCGGTGAGATCGATGCCACGCGGTTAGCGCCGCTGAACGCCACGGCGCGCTGCGAGGTCTCCACAGTCTCCCCAGGCTGCACCAGCATTGCTGTGCCGTTCTCGACCGCACCGGCTAGACCGCCGTTGCCAAAGCTGGTGAACGGCTCAAGCCCCACGTTGTAGGTGCGGCCCCACCACGGGTATCCGAAGCCGCCACCGAACGAGTGCCAGTACCACAGGAACTTGAACACCTCGGTCGGATAGCGGAATCCGAATCCAACACCCGTCCTCTGATTCGTCACGGCGTACCACCCGTCAGGCATATCTTCGATATATGACATGTCGTACGACCTGAAGCTCTTGGGCGGAATCCTGCTCAGGTCCCTCGGTGTGCCGTCCTTAAGCTGCGACATCGGCCACGGACCCCTGTATCCGCCCTTGAGCTTGACGTTTGGGTGCCAGTCCTCGCCCTCCTCGTTGATGAGCGTGCCGCCCGGAAGGTCGATGACGCAGTCCTCGCTGAGGAACGGCGGGCCCAGGGCGATGTGCTCGCCCCAGACGCAGTGGACTGGCTCCTCGCCCTCGTTAGTAAGTTTGGCCTCTATCTCCAGCACTGCGGAGCCCGACCTGAGAGTCAGCGTCTTCTCGAAGAAGAACGGCGTGCGGGCGGCCCTCACCCAGAAGCGCATCGAGACGAGCTCCGGCGTGTCCTCGACGATCATAGCGTCCCACGGCACGGTGTTGACCTCGGCGTGCAGGCCCATGTCCGCCCCCATGTACTGGGTGGGGAAGCCGCCTCCCGGCAGCACGGTCTGCCAGCCGCCCTCGTAGACGTCCATCCATCCGCCCTCGCCTGAGCCCGTGGTCGGAATCCGGGCCCTCGGGTCGCGAACTCCCCACGGAGAACGCCACAGAAAGTCCGTGTCCGTGGGCTTGTGGACGAACTGGTAGATGTCGGCGCCCTTGTCGATCAGCACCACCACTCTCAGCAGCTCGTTCTCGATGACCGCCGTCTTGAGTCCGCGAAAGGTCCACGCGTCTGAAACTCTGCATCCATAGTTGCGTTCGAGTTGGTAGTGCGTCATGTATACGTCTCCCCGGAAACGCGTTGACTTATTCCAGACTAGGGTAGTGGAGTGAAATGCCCCTTGCACCTGCCTCATATCGAGTTATGTGCCACCGCCCCAGGTTCGCGCTCAGAAGGACATCTCGCTCGACTCTGCAGAAGGCGATGTTGGTCGGCGCGGCGACAATCGTACCTTCGAAATCGTCTGCGAGCACTTCCAGTTCGCCGGAGGGGCTGTAGCGGTAGATGCGGTCGGGCCGATAGCAGGCGATGTACAGGTTGCCGTCCGTATCGAACGCCACCCCGTCAGGCACCGAGTCTGGCACCTCGACCACCGTCCTCACGGCTCCTGCAGAACCATCTTCCGCAATCTGAATCTCCGAGACTCTCGGCGGGTTGAGGCTCATTGCCACGAACAGACTCGCACCGTCAGGCCCCATGCAAAGACCGTTCGGGAACTCGCACAGTGTCCGAGTCCAGACCTCCGTCTCGCCGCCGGGCTTAACTCGATAAATCTTGCCGTTGTCGGACTTCCAGTCGCCGGAGTCGCACACGTACAGGTTACCCTCGGCGTCGAACCCCGGGTAGTTTGGGGTGCTGAAAGCCTCATCCGGCGCCCCGGTCGAGTATTTCGTTACGTTCCCGTCCTGAGTAATCTTCATCACGGCAACATTACCCGTGTCGCAGGCGTAGATGTTGTGGTCCGCATCAAGCGCCAGGCCGAGTATGAACCCGCCGGTATCGGCTATCTGATCCACCTCTTTGCGCTCCACGTCGATCCTGTAAATCTGACCCGCTTCACCGCCGGCGTAGCAGTAGCCGTCCAGTCCCCAGGCTATGCCTTCGACGTGGTCGAGCCCGTCCACGAGTACGGATACGTCGGTGTCGTTGTTCAGCAGAGCCATGAGTGTGCCTCCATTTGAACTTGTCTGAGGATCAACTGCCTTGGTCCTGATAGAACCCGGAATTCAGAAAACCGCCGTCGATGGGAATGCCGACACCGCTGATGTAACGCGCCTCGTCACTGCAGAGGAACAGCACGAGTTCGGCTACCTCCTCGGGCAGCACCTCGCGCTTGATTGGGAACCGCTTCAGCCGCTCCTCCCGCAGCTCCGGCTCTCGCTGGTACACCATGTCGGTCATCGGTGTTGCCGCGACTCCCGGACAGACTGCGTTGACGTTGATCCCATACTGTGCCCACTCAAGTCCGAGCTGACCTGCGAAGTTGATCAGCGCAGCCTTCGCGGGTCCGTACGCGCCGCGTTCCGGGACTGGCGACATGGCTGTAACCGAGGACATCAGTACGACGCTGCCGCCGTCGCCCTGTTCCACCATCCGCCGACCAGCCTCTCGACAGAACAGGAACGCGCCAGTCAGGTGAGCCTCAAGTGAGAGGTTCCACTGGTCGAGCGACATGTCGAGCACCGGCGACTTGATGTTCGTGCCCGCGCAGTGCACCAGGTAGTCCACGCGACCGAGTTCAGTAACAACAGTCCTGACTGCAGCGACTACCGCATCCTCATCGGTCACCTCGACCTGCACGCCGATTGCGCTGCCGTCTTCGGACGCGATTGACCGGGCCACGTCGGACGCCGCCTCTCCGTTCACGTCGGCCACGGCAACTGCCGCGCCACGCATTGAGAACCTGCGGCATATCTCGGACCCGAGCCCTCCGGCCCCACCGGTAACGATCGCTACCTTGCCATCCATGCGTCACCTCCTCACCCCTGGATTGCCGCTTTCGGAGACCTTTGCATAACCTCGTCGTTCCGGCGGAGGCCGGAACCCAGAGGTGCATGGGAGGAGTCCGCTAGCTTGTAATGATGACCTTTTCACCCTCACCCCAACCCTCTCCCTGAGGGAGAGGGGGTTATGCAAAGGTCTCCTTTCGCGGGAATGACGATTTGCGAGATGCCAGCCCTCAGGGTGAGGGTGAACTTCCGCACCCGCTGATCCTACTCCTGCGCCGATCCCGCGCCTGACGCCCAGGCGCCGAGAGCCATGAACCCGCCGTCGACATTGACGTGCTCGCCCGTCATGAAGCTGGCCTTCTCGCTGGCGAGGAACAGCACGACGTTCGCAATGTCAACGCCCTGTCCAACCCGGCCGATCGGGTGGCCTTTGCCCCATTCCGTGATGATCTCGTCCGGGTCGCCCTCTTCCATGCGCGCGACAGATCGCACCATCTCGGTATCTATGGTGCCTGGACACACGGCGAGCACGCGGATGTTCTCCTCGGCGTAGTCTAGCGCCATCTGTCGAGTCAGCGACAGCACGCCACCCTTGCTGGCCGCGTACGCTGGTACCAGCTTCTGCGACTGCAGGCCCTGGACGCTCGCGGTGTTGATGATCGCACCGCCACCACGCTTTCGCATCTCTGGAATGGCGAATTTGGCCATCATGTAGTAGCTCTTGAGGTTGACGCCGATGATGCGGTCCCACATCTCTTCGGGGGTATCCTCGACGTTTCTGTACGAGTCCGGCGACTGGATTCCGACGTTGTTGAACAGCACGTCGACCGCACCGAAAGTCTCGACCGTCTGTGCGACGACGCGGCTGCACTCCGCCATTTGCGAGACGTCCGCGCTGACCAGCAGTCCGCCTGGGCCAGCGCTGTTCAACTCTGACTCTACGGCCCGCCCTGCTTCCTGGTTCACGTCCGCGACTACGACGCTTGCGCCCTCTTTCGCGAACTCGATCGCGGTGGCTCTCCCGATTCCGAGAGCCCCGCCCGTGACGATCACCACCTTGCCGTCGAACTCACCCATCACTAGTCTCCCAGCGTCTGTCCCAACCTGGTAGGCAGGGATTTCACCCTCACCCCCGTATCAAGTACGGGGCAAGCTCTGGTCCTCTCCCTCAAGGGAGAGGGGAGTTATGAAAGTATCTCCTAATCTCCCATCACCACCTTGACCACGTTGTCGTCTATGTTCTCATACATGTCGTATGCTTCTTTGACGTTGTCGAAGCTTATGCGATGGGTGACCATCTCGCCCGGGTCCCACCATCCGCGCTGCCTCAACTCGATCATCGTCTGGATGTGGTCGATCGCGTCCGGGCTGGCTGCGCCCTGCGTGGGGATCACGGTGATGCCCTCTTTGAACAGGCCCCTGAATACCAGCGGCACCGTGCCGTCGCCGCCTCCGCCCTGGATGCCGAAGATGATGACCTTGCCGCCGTCCTGGTTCACGTGCTTCAGGCTGTTGTTCAGCGCGTCAGGGTAGCCGGCTGCCTCGACGGAGATGTCTGCCCCCGCACCGCCAGTGAGCTCCGCCATCGCCTCATCGAGGTCGTCCCTGGCTGGATTGATCGTCTGTGTCGCCCCGAACCGCCTGGCGAACTCCAGCCGGTTGTCCTCGTAATCTATGGCGATCACTTCCCTGGCTCCGGCGCGGGCAGTTATGGCTGTGAACGACAGCCCTATGCTTCCCTGTCCGAAGACCACGACGCTCTTGCCCAGGATCGTGCCCATCTTCTGACATGAGTAGAGCACCGTTCCTGAAGGCTGGCACATCACCCACTCGGCAAGATCGCCTTCGTCAGGCAGGAGAGCCATTCTGTCGGGATTACCGGGAAGGTACTCGACGAGTCCACCCGTCCCCTCCCTGCTGGGAAGCACAATGACACGCTGGCCGACCTGGAACTCGTCCGTACGACTCTCGACTATCGTACCGGCGCACTCGTGACAGGGCGCGCCCGTTCGCATCGGGTACTCCTCTTCTGGAAGCACTGGGCCGTACCCGTGGCGGATGTCGCTTCCGCACACCGACCACTTCTCCAGCTTGATGAGACATTGCCCGTCCTCGATGGTCGGCGTCTCGATGTCCATGATCTCCCAAGTCTTCGGCGCGCTGATCCTGGCTGCTCTCATTTCCGTCTCTTGCTCCTGATTACTTCTGAAAGTCTCCTATCACAAAGGGAAAGGAGGCTACTCTGAGTCCTATATAACTACCCCCTCTCCCTCAGGGAGAGGGTTGGGGTGAGGGTGAAAACTGCGATGCCAGGCATCGTGTAAACACCTTGACGCACCTACGGACTCATCACGGCCTTGACGATCTCGTCCTCTCGGTTCTCGTACATATCGTAGGCGTTCTTGACGTCGTCGAACGACATCTCGTGGGTGACCATCTCTCCCGGGTCCCACCAGCCGCGCTCTCTGAGCTCGACCATTCGCTGGATGTGCCCTACCGCGTCACCACTGGCAGCGCCAAGCGTTGGGACGATAGTCGGCTGTTTCATTATGAACTGCCGGTAGTGAAGCGGGGTCATGTCTTCCGTCCCGCCGACAAGCCCGAATATTATGCATCGCCCAAACTGCGAGACGTACTTGAACGTGTTGTTGAACGTGTCCGGATACCCGGCGGCCTCGACGGAGATCTCTGCTCCGCGTCCGCCAGTGATCTCGTCGATAGCCTCGTCCAGGTTGTCTCTTGTGGGATTGAGAGTGTGGGTCGCGCCGAACCTCCTGGCGTACTCCAGCCGGTAGTCCTCCAGGTCGACCGCGATCACCTGCCTCGCTCCCGACCGTGCCGTGATAGCTGTGAACGACAGACCGATGCTGCCCTGTCCGAATATGAGCACGCGCTTGCCGAGGATCGTGTCCATCTGCTGGCACGAGTAGAGCACGGTGCCAGACGGCTGACACATGACCCACTCGGAGAGATCGCCCTCGTCCGGCAACGCCACCATCCGGTCAGGGGCGCTCGCCATGTACTCGACCATTCCCCCATGTCCGCCCTGATTGGGCAGGACTATCACGCGCTGACCCTCGCGGAACTGGTCGCTGCGACTCTCGACGATGGTGCCAGCGCACTCGTGGCATGGTCCGCCAACTCGCATTGGATAGTCCTCTTCTGGATAGAGGGGGCCGTATCCGTGCCTAATGTCGCTGCCGCACACCGACCACCGCTCCAACTTAATGAGGCACTGGCTATCGTCTATCGTCGGGGCTTCGACATCCATGATTTCCCACGTTTTGGGTGCGCTAATCCGGGCAGCTCGCATCAGATCTCTCTCCAACCGCCAGCTTAAAGCTGGACATATGAATCCGCTAGACCCGCTCAGAGTGCGGGACGTGATTTGGCCGACGCATTTATAACCCACGCTGTACTTCAATGCAAGCTAACCCCTCGACCTCACAGGGTCTTTCGATTATATGAGAAGAGTATTAGACTCGGTGCATGAATGCGGAAGGACTGGGAGAGAGCCTACTCAGAAAGCTGGAGGAGGTGCCTGATCCCCGATCCGGTCATGGTCGTCGCCATCCACTGAGCGCGATTCTGGCGCTCTCGGTATGCGCAATGGCCAGCGGCGCCCGCAGTCTGTATGCCATCGCCCAATGGGGAAGGATGCAGGATCCTGCCACACTGAAGACGTTGGGGTTCACTAGAGACAGAACCCCTGCGGTATCCACGCTGCACAAGGTATTCAGCAGTATGGATGTGGACTCGTTCGAGCGTGTGTTGGGAGAGTGGATCGAGTCCCAGTTGGGATCGGAGAAGGAGGCAGTAGCGATAGATGGCAAGGCGCTGAGAGGGATACACGGGGATGAGATACCTGGAGTCAGACTGGTGTCAGCCTACAGCCATCGCCGAGGCGTGGTGCTGGGACAAAAAGGGGGGCGATGACCGAGAAGCGTGAGTCTGAGTTGAGCATGGCCCGAGCGCTTCTGGAGACGATGACGGTGACGGACAGGGTGGTGACTGGAGACGCGCTGTACTGTCAGAGGAAGTTGTGTGAGCGAGTGGTGGGTGAAGGCGGAGACTATCTGTTGATAGTCAAGGGCAACCAGAAGGACCTCCACGAGGACATAGAGTTGTGCTTTGATCTGCCTGTGGCCGGACAAGGATACAGATATGCCGAGTCTCGTGACAGACATGGAGACCGCGCCGAGCGTCGCAGGCTGTGGGCGACAGACATGCTGAGCGCCTATCTGGACTGGCCCGGTCACAGTCAGGTGATGAAGGTGGAGAGTTGGCGTAAGGTCAAGGACAAGACCACCCGACAGGTGCGATACGCCATCACCAGTCTCGACGCTCGGACACCTGCTGATACACTGCTCCAGCTTGTGCGCGGCCATTGGGGTATTGAGAATGGTCTGCACTACGTGAGGGACGTGACGATGGGGGAGGACGGTTCCCGTGTACGAACAGGCTCAGCCCCACAGGTGATGGCTGCCTTGAGGAACGTGGTCATAGGCATCCTCAGACTATCGGGTGCGACCAACATCGCGTCTGCGATCAGGACCATTGGATGGCAACCCAACGGCGCTCTCAGAATGCTCGGACTTAGACCTTGATAATAATCGAAAGACCCTGCTCGACCTCAGGGTGAGCGTGGAACCTCGCCACCAAAAACAGGTCAATGACGTATAATCGGCCCAACCACCAGCTAGCTTCAAAAAGGAGAAACACAATGCAGAACGCGGTAATCGTCAGCGGCGCAAGGACACCAATGGGAAGGTTCGGCGGGTCGTTCAAGGATGTTGCTGCCCCCGAACTCGGAGCTACTGCCATCAAGGCGGCTCTCGAACGCGCAGGCATGTCACCCGAAATGGTCGAAGAGGTCGTCATGGGAAACGCTCTCCAGGCCCAGGAGGCTGGCTACGCGGCTCGTCTGTCTTCACTTAACGCCGGAATCCCTGAGGAGACCCCTACCATTGCGGTCAACAGGCAGTGCTCGTCCGGCCTTGAGGCGATCAACATGGCCGCCCAGCTAATCCGCACCGGCGAGGTCGACATCGCCGTGGCTGGAGGCACCGAGAACATGACACAGGCGCCGTTCATGCTCGATCCCAGCGTGAGGTTCGACGGCCTGCGAATGGGTGACAGCACGCTGCGCGATGGTCTGATCGAAGGGCTCGGATGCCCGGTCAACCGCTACCACATGGGCGTGACTGCCGAGAACGTGGCTGAGCGGTTCGAGGTGAGTCGCGAGTCGCAGGACGAGCTCGCTCTCATCAGTCACCAGCGTGCTGTCGCCGCCATGGAGAGCGGCCGGTTCGGCGGGCAGATCACGCCGGTTAGCGTTCCCCAGCGCCGTGGCGACCCGGTCATTGTCGATACCGACGAGGGGCCAAGGGCCGACACCAGCCTCGAACGGCTCGCCGGCCTGCGTCCCGTGTTCAAGCGAGACGGCACCGTTACTGCGGGCAACGCCTCCAGCATCAACGACGGCGCTGCGGCTGTAGTGCTCATGTCCGAGGAGAAGGCGAAGCAGTTGGGAATCACCCCCAAGCTCCGATGGCATTCCAGGGGCGTCGCCGGAGTCGATCCCGCGATCATGGGAATCGGCCCTGTGCCTGCCGTTCAGAAGGCGCTCGGCAAGGCCGGGATGGACGTCGACGACATAGACCTCATCGAGCTCAACGAGGCGTTCGCCGCCCAGGCACTCTACTGCATCCGCGAGCTTGATCTCGACCTCGACAAGACCAACGTCAACGGCAGCGGCATCAGCCTCGGCCATCCCGTTGGAGCGACCGGCGCGGTCATGACGGTCAAGCTCCTCGAAGAGATCGAGCTCCGCGACCAGAACCTCGGCCTCGTCACAATGTGCGTAGGCGGAGGCCAGGGCGTAGCCACCATCTTCGAGCGCGTGGGGTAGGGCAGGCTTTATTCGTCTCTCCCAATAGGGGCTCACCAGGATAGACAAGTCGGCAACTCGTTCGTCCCCGGGTCAAGTTCGGGGCAGGCTCTGAGCTTGTCGATGGATGCCCTTATTCCCCGAGATTGCCGTGCGGCTCTCCGCGTCGGGTGGGTTCCGGTTCAGCTTGCGCGCGAAATACTAACTAACTATAATTTGCGTTATACCCGTCCAAGCTGGGTCACATCATTTGGAACTAGTACTGAGTCCAGTTGGTTTTGGCAGACATAACTCGGCCCGACCCCTGGATTGCCGAGCGGCGAGCCACTTCGTGGGTTCCCGCTTTCGGGGGAATGACGAGTGGTCTGGATCCTCTGTCATATTCATCTGGTCGAGGTACTAGGACTGAGTCCAAGTAGTTTCAGCATACTTAGACCTGACGCGAACTCTGGATACCGGCCTTCGCCGGCATGACGGTTAGGTCCGCCCGTATGACGCTTACATCTGGACTTGCTACGAAGGACGTATGGCATGGCGCTTGATCGTGACCTCAGGTATCGGGAGATGGCCGCCCGCGGTAAGTACAAGAGACTGTACGAGCACCTGTCCGGCATTGCGTCTGACCGGTGGAGGACATCCTTCCGAGAAGTTGAATCGATCCTGGGTTTTGAACTCCCCCCGTCAGCCCGCCTGCACCGTCCATGGTGGGCAAACCATAAGGCCGGCAATGGTCACAGCCAGGCGCTCGCCTGGGGCGTCGTAGGATGGGAGACTGCCGATGTCGACATGGATGCGGAGACTCTGTTGTTCAGACGTACAAAAACTGCCGAATCACAACCCAGACGCAGTCTGACCGACATGTGGCCCGTTCACCAGGCAGGGGCCTGGCCCGAAGGTATTGGCCTCAGTAGATCGAACATGTACGAGGATACAATATAGGGCACAAGATGTTTATTGACACGAATGTCCTCGTATACGCACGCTTCTTGGAAGCGCCTCACCATCGCGCGGCCAGACAATTGCTTGACCGGGCCATTCAAGATGCGGAGCCATTGAGGATCAGCCGTCAGGTAATACGAGAGTACCTGTCGGTGGTCACCCGACCGCAGACCTGGCCTATTGCCATCACACTTGAGAGCGCCCTTGGAGACGCTTACAGATTGGCCAACAGCTTCGAGATACTCGAGGATGGGCCTATTGTTACTGACAGGCTGATTACTCTGTGCCGGGAAGTACCAGTTGGGGGACGTCAGATTCACGACGCCAATGTTGTGGCGACAATGCTTGCCCACGGAGAGACCAGATTGCTGACTTTCAATAACTCGGACTTTCGACGTTATGGAGATCGGATTGAGCTCGTCAGTCACCAGTAGAATCCGGGAACCTCAGCGCTCATCCAAAGCTCTACTTGTGGTAAGCTCTAAGCGGGACATAACCAATCAAATTCGGTTGTTTACGAAGGCGGGAAGCCACTATGCAAGACGTTTTCCACGAAGCTGTGAACCTGCTCGAAAAAGACGAGCAACTGGTGATGGCTACGGTCATCCGCACCAAGGGGTCCACACCTCAGAAGCCGGGCGCGAAGCTGCTGGTGCGGAAGGACGGCACGGGTGTCGGCACCCTGGGCGGAGGATGCGTCGAGGGCGATATCTGGTACGCGGCCAGCCAGCTCATGAGGCGAGGCGGTGACGCGCAGTATCGCGAGTACGAACTCAACGAAGACCTCGCTGCCGAAGACGGACTCGTCTGCGGCGGCACGATGTTCTTCCTCATCGACCCGGTCTATCGTCCGGAGCAGTACCTTGACGTCGCGAAGGAGATCGACGCCGCGTACGAGGGCGGACCGTCGGTCGCGCTCGCCAGCCTCATCAGGTCGGCCAACGGACTTGGCTCAATCGGCTCCAAGCTGTTCATACGTGAGGACGGTTCGACCGAAGGGTCGCTTGGCGACCTCAGGCTCGACCACGACGCAGTCAAAAGGGCGCGCAACCTGATGGCGATGGGCAGGAACGAGTACGTCATAACCGACGAGGGCGTTGAGTACTTCATAGAGGCGTACACCACACCGCCACAGCTTGTCATCTGTGGAGGAGGGCACGTCTCGAGGGCGCTTGCCAGCCATGCCAAGCCGCTCGGATTCAGGCTGTTCATCACCGACGACCGCGAGGAGTTCGCCAACGCGCAGCGCTTCCCCGAGGCAGATATTGTCGTTGCAAAGAAGCCTGAGGATGCCCTCAAGGAGCTTCCGATCAACCCCAACACGTTCATCGTTGTGGCGACACGCGGGCACAGGTTCGACAACGTTGCCCTGGCCGCTGCGGCTGATACGCCTGCCCGCTACGTCGGACTGATGGGCAGCAAGCGCAAGACGATCCTCATCTACGAGGACCTTGTGCGAATGGGCCTCGACGAGGAACGGCTGCGAGAGATCAGGTCGCCTATCGGCCTGGACATCCACGCCCGCACTCCCGAGGAGATCGCGATCAGCATTATGGGTGAGATCCTGATGTTCAGGCTCGGCGGCACTGGCCAGGAGATGAAGCTGGAGCAGCACCGTATCGACCGCATCATCGCCAAGGTCGAGGCCGAGCAGCCTGCCGTCGCAGTCGCCGACTGATTTCTTTTTCCCCGTTTTCTGGATCGACTGTGGACCGGCGTCGCTAGCGCGTGC
Organism: Dehalococcoidia bacterium; assembly: GCA_965116415.1. Classification (GTDB taxonomy): domain Bacteria; phylum Chloroflexota; class Dehalococcoidia; order Lucifugimonadales; family UBA1123; genus VXRN01. The sequence goes on along the minus strand of OZ220693.1, from coordinate 1,205,896 downwards.
TTCAGGACTCACGGTAACTTCTAGGGAATGATCGCCGCCGTACTCACAGCCGCGGGACTCAGTTCGCGCATGGGCCGACCCAAGCCGCTCCTGGAGTGGCGGGACACGACGCTTGTCGAGCACCAGGTCTCCATCCTGCTTGAGGGTGGCGTGTCCGATGTCATCGTCGTCCTTGGCCACAGGTCGGAGGACGTCGCTCCAATCGTCGAGCGCACCGACGCCTCCTATGTCGTGAACTGCCGATACAAAGAAGGGCGCACGTCGTCCATCAAGGCTGGCCTCGCAGCAGTTCCAGAAGAGGCAGATGACATCATCCTCATGGGAGTCGACCAGCCTCGCACAACCCAGATCATCCGACGCGTCGTCGAAGCGCACACGAATGCGAATGCTCTGCTGACATCTCCCAGACTCAAGGGCAGGGGAGGACACCCGCTGATGTTCTCTGCTCGTCTGCTGCCGGAGCTCAAGCTGATCTCTGAAGAAAACCAGGGGCTCCGTGAGGTGTTCGAGCGGCACCGGTCTGAGATTACTGAGGTCCACTTCGACAACCCGATGGTCCGCCTCGACCTCAACACGCCAGAGGTCTACGATTCGGCTTACCAGACCTACGGCCGGGTGTGACCAGTGACCTCTGACCTGATACGAGAAGTCCGTCATGCCCTCGCCGAAAGCGGCAACCCCGATAAGGCCGCGGGAATGCGCGCCTACATGAAGTCTGAGATTCCCTTCCGTGGCGTGCAGAAGCCGATCAGGGTCAAGTTGCTCGGTCAGATCTTCAAGAGCCACACGATCTCTGAACAGTCCGACTGGCGTGAAACGGTGCTGGAACTCTGGCGCGACGCCGAGTACCGCGAGGAGCGATATGCCGCACTGGATCTGGCTGGGGCAAGGCAGTACGTCGACTTCCGTACGTTCGACACTTTGCCGATGTTCGAAGAGATGGTGGTCACAGGTGCATGGTGGGACTATGTCGATGCGATAGCCTCCCATCGGCTGCGGGAATTGCTTGAGCGATATCCGAAGGGAATGTCCCGCAGGATGAGGTCGTGGAGTCGTGACCCTGATATGTGGAAGCGTCGCTCGTCGATCATTTGCCAGTTAGCCCGCAAGGGCGAGACCGATCTCGACCTGCTGTTCGACTGCATCGAGCCGAACCTGTCGCACGGAGACTTCTTCGTACGCAAGGCCATCGGCTGGGCCCTACGTGATCTAGCCTGGACCGACCTCGATACGGTTGAGGCCTACGTTAGAGAACACGAAGACCAGCTCAGTCCGCTGTCGCGGCGCGAGGCGCTGAAGAATGCCGAGAAGATACGGCTTACGGGTGGACGACGATAGAGTGGTGTCTCTTGACTTACTGGGGATCTAAGCAGCTTGGCTGCCACTTCGCGCGGCCAGGCGTGCGCCCGAGTAACCCAGAATCGCACCTATTGCGGCTTTCACCATCCAGTCGGCGATGTTCATCAATCTGTCTTGGGCAGGAGTAATGTTGCTAGCTTGGACTGGCGACATCCAGATCAGGATGCCCAGACCAACTACGGCTACGGCAAGCATCATAATGAGGATTGCCCACGTTTGAAGGCTGTCCGCGTTGATTTGCGACACGCTCCCTAACTGCGTGCCCCTCTTACCAACATGACAAATCCAACAACAAAGCCTGCAATTCCGACTAACATCAGTATCGAGCCCATGATTGGGGCGACTGTATCCACCATAGTTGACTCCCACAAGCGTATTTCGTCGCCAACGAAGTATATCACATAGGATATAGCATGGGTAGGCGAGTTCGGGAGGCTTACGAGGTGCGGTTCTTCTGGTGCCTGCCCACAAAGCCAACGATGACCTGCTTTAGCTCATCGTCCCAGTCGAACGCTATGCGAATCGTCTGGTGAGGGTCGAAGCTTGTGCCCTTGCCGATGTGCGCGTCAAGCCCGTAGGACTTTCCGCCAAGAGTGGTGGTGTACCACTCCGTGAACTGGTCCTTCGTTACCTCGGTCTGCTTGGGCTTATACGACCAGCCAGGACACGACTCTTTGATGAGCTTGTCGAAGTTAGGTGCGTCACCAGGGTTTATGCGGAGTCTATGGTACTCGGTCGCCAGCCACGCCAGCGCGTCGAACACCTCGTCCGGCTTCTGGAATGGAGTCCTGCTATTCGACTTTGAGTTCAGGGCCAGCCTGATTCGGTCGGGGAAACTCTGTTCTGCAAGCTCAAGCGCATCGTCTACGCTGGAAAGCTGCGCCGGCTCTTCTGGCTCAGTTCGTGCCTGTCCGGCGCTTGCGAGGACGTACCCCTTTCGCCAGTGCTCCTGCATCTCCCGACTCTGGGTTAGCTCAGCTCTCAGCTGGGCGATTTGGTCGTTGAGAGCGTTCAAGTCTGCACGCAGGTGCTCGCCGTCCCTTTTTAGCTGGTTGTTCTCGGTGGAAAGCGTCTCGTTATCCTGCCGGAGCAGATCCAGCTCGGGGGCTCCATCCGCAGTGGCGTCTGCTGAGTCACCATCTGCCGTGTGACTGCCATTTGCTTGAGCTTGACCCGACTGGTCTTCCGACGTCTCGACATCGATCGGAATTTCAGGGACTTCAGCTATCTCGTCCCACGCTTCGACCATGTCGAAAATGGACTTCTCGTACTTCTCCCGTTCGGGAGCCCTAACTAACTCCTCGCTCCTCGAAGATGCCTGAGGACGAATCCTCCGATACTCTGACAACGCGGACTTCAGGTCCGTAACCTGCTCCAGAGCGGGCTCGACCATGCCGGCGCGTACGACGTCTTCAGCCGACCATGAACTTAGGTCTAGCTCCAGGTATCGAAGTTCTTCTTCGAACCCATCCCTCACTTCACTGATGGAGTCAGTGATGGCCTGGACTTGGACTGTCACGCGCTCCGTTAGCTTTTGCAGTGCCAGTCCAGTTAGGGAGCTTGCGAAATCGTCGACGTGCTCCCACTCAGGGGCTTCCGGCGGTAGCTCGTTGAGTTCGTCGAGCCACTTCTGGAAGAGGGGAGAGGCCATTTCGACAGTGGCTTCAATGGTAGGCACCCTGCCAGACAGATAGCTCAGCATCAGTCCAATGTCTTCGGCATTGAAACGACCGTCAGCCGCCCCGTTGGCGATCACGTCCACCTCGGAGGCCCATTCATGCCTGAGCCATACAGACCTGAACACGCCCCGCGTCAAGTCCGGTCCTTGGATTGTGGCGCCCTTGGATGTCAGATGCTCTGACACAACTCTTCGGAGTGAGGCATTCGATTCCGTCCAGCACCGAAGTATCTCTCCAGCGAGCTTTTCGTCCTCGCCCGTTAAGATCGCCGTGAGAATTGGATCTCGCAACTGTGGACGTGGTGCGATGCTGGAGTCCCTGAATCCGGGGACATTTACGTTCCGTACGATGGCCGAGTTGAGCCTGCTGCGAACACTGTCTGATGCGTTGTCCCGATAGCCGAGAGCGCGGTCAATTACGGACAGCGCGTATTCCGGGTCCATGACCGGCGGAAGGAAGGCCATGGCCAGGTGGCGTTCGGACTTGGAATTGCTTGTCATGAACTTATCGTAGCACTAGCGTCGAGAGGATGCGTTGTATGACGTCGCGGGGCCGTCCCGCCACCGCCCGCCTACGCCTCTTCCCACTTCGCCCAGGCATCTTCGACAGCCTTCTGCGCCTTTGCGTGCCTTCGGCCCAGCCGCTCGATCTGCTTGAGGTTCTGTTTCGCTGAGGCGATCTCGAGACGCCGTTCTATCTCTGCTACGTCACCCTCGAGCTGCTGGATGAGCGCCTCGTAGTCGATGGCCTGGGCCTGTTTCGACGGCTCTGACTCACGTTCCCGTCGCCTGGTCTCTCGATCCCTTCTGCGGTGACGGGCCCGTGCGCGCCGCGAGACCGGCTCCGGCTCAGGAGGCCGGTTGAGCCGAACCCACTCGTCGAACGTCCCCTCGAACAGCCGCGCCGCGCCGTCTTCGATAACGAGTATTCGCTCGGCCATGAGTCCGATGAAGTGGCGGTCGTGGGATACGAAAAGCAGCGTGCCGTCGTATGACTCCAGGGTGGACTCCAGCGCCTCGCGGCTGGCTATGTCCAGGTGCGTGGTCGGCTCGTCCAGCACCAGCACGTTTGGGTACGTGATCAGCAGCCGGGCCAGCGACAGCCTCGTGCGCTCTCCGCCGGACAGCGACGCCACCACCTTGAACACGTCGTCGCCTTGGAACAGGAACCTGGCAAGGTAGTCCCGCGCGTCGCCAATCGGGATGTTCTTGACTTCCAGGAACGCGTCGAGCACGGTCTTGTCGTCTGGCAGGTTCCAGGTGCCCTGGTTGAGGTGGCCTGTCTGGACATTGTGTCCAAGGGACACCGTGCCTGACAGCGGCCTTAGCTCGCCGAGTACGGTCCGCAGCAGCGTGGTTTTGCCGATACCGTTTTGTCCGACCACCGCGGTCCGTGAGCCGCGAAGCAGGTCGATGTCGGGCACGGACAGCAGCCTGGTCTCGGTACCGTTGCTCGAAAAGCCGACTGAGACCCCTCTCAGGCTCACCGTTATGTGACCGGTCCGCGATGCAGCTGACGAGCCTATGTTAATTGTCTTCTCCGACTGGGGCGCTTCGATCCGGTCCAGGCGTCCCAGACGTGTCTCCCGTCCCCTGGCCTCTCGAGAGCGCTGCCCAGCCTTGTACCGCTGGATGAAGAACTCTTCCTTGGCAATGTACTCCTGCTGGCGCTCGAACTCCTGCTGCTGGCGGAGGACCTGGGCGTGCTTCAGCCCGCGGTAGGCGGAGTAGTTTCCGGGGAAGCTTTGGAGCCGACCGTGCTCCAGTTCCCATATCTCGGTACAGATGCGGTCCAGGAAGTAGCGGTCGTGGGATACCGCCAGCACCGCGTACCTGAACTCTGACAGGAACCCTTCGAGCCAGTTGAGGCCGTCGAAGTCCAGGTAGTTGGTCGGCTCATCGAGAATCAGCAGGTCGGGGTCCGTAAGCAGGGCGCGAGCGAGCGCGGCCCGAGTTCGCTCACCGCCACTGGCAACCGATGCCTGTGTATCTAACGTCTCCTGGGTCAGCCCGACGCCCTGAGCGACCCTCTCCACCTGGCTCTGATAGTCGTATCCGCCGAGAGATTCGTACTCCTCCAGAAGCCTGCTGTACCGGTTTTCCGCGGCGCTGCGAGCGCTGCCCTGGCGCTGCTGAATGTCGAGCGCAGTATCGGCCAGGTCGGCCTCAAGCTCGAATAGACGGGCAAAGGCCGACTCCACCCCGTCGCGCAGCGTGCCCGGAGCGTCGTGTTCAGCTAGCTGTGGGACATAGGCCAGTCGCAGTCCCGAGTTGGTCGATACCGTGCCTGCGTCCGGCTCAAGCTCGCCTACGAGTATCCGAAGCAGCGATGTCTTGCCGCTGCCGTTGGAGCCCACGAGCCCAATGCGCGACTGCTCGTTCACGTCGGCGTCGACGCCGGCGAACACCTCGATGTCACCGTAGAAGAGTCGTAGCTGGGATGCTGAGAGGAGCAAGTTACCTGGCTACGGAGACGTGCTTGTTCATCCAGTCCAGCAGCCGCGAGAGGTACTCCTCCCTGAGTTTGGGATGACCCGTCCTGACGAAGCCGTGTGAGCTGCCCGGGAACCGGACGAACTCGACCTCCTTGCCAAGTCGTTTCAGCGTCACGAAGTACTGCTCCGACTGCTCTATCGGGCAGCGATGGTCGGACTCTCCGTGCATGAGAAGCACCGGCGTCTCGACGTTCGGCGCGTAAGTCAGGGGCGAGTGCTCCAGGAACGTGTCCAAGGCCTCCCATCGCTTGCCGCCCCACTGCACCTCGCCGAACCGTACGCCGATGTCTGATGTCCCGTACATGCTCGACAGGTTGATGCAGGGAGCGCCGACAACAGCCGCATTGAATCGCGTGTCGTGACCGATGATCCACGAGCTCATGAACCCTCCGTAGCTGTAGCCGGTGATGCCGAGTCTCGACTCGTCGACATAGTCTCGTTCGCAGACGAGGTCTACAGCCGACATGATGTCAAGGTAGTCCTCTCCGCCCCAGTCGTTGAGTACGGCCGTCATGAAGTCGGCGCCGTACGTTGACGAGCCGCGCGGGTTGACCGCAAGCACGATATACCCTGCGGTCGCCAGCACCTGCTGCTGGGCGCTGAAACTGTCAGAGAAGACCCCGTGGGGGCCTCCGTGAATATCCAGTACGAGCGGGTAGCGGGAGTCTGGGTTGAACTCGGGCGGGAAGAGCACGCGGGACTCGATCTCGAAACCGCCCCTGTCATGGCTGAATTTTTCTAATCGCGCAGGCGGGTGGTCCTCGAAGTAGCTCTTATTGAAGTCGGTCAACTGGGAGGCATCTCCCGATTCCATATCCACCTTGTACAGGTCACCGGCCGAGTCCGGGGCGGTCGTCAGCACGACAGCCGTGCTCGCACCAGCATCGAACGAGATGAGCGACATCAGCCCGCCCCCGGTCACCTTGCGCAGATCGCCGGAATCGACGTCCACCTGGTAAATGCCAGACTCTCCCCGAGCGTCCGCGATGAATGATATGCGGCCGCCGTCAGTCCAGCGCATCTCCGGCGCTGGCACGAGGGGAGCGTATCCCCCTGCCGGGCTGATCGAGTCGTCGGTAAGCTTGCGTGGAGCGCTGCCAGGCTCGATCACGAATGTCCAGGACTGCCATCCAGCACCTACGACCTCGTCGTCCGAGCCCACCACCGCGAGCGCATCACCTGTTGGCGACCAGCACAGGGCTGCGACGCTGGACAGACCTTCCGACCTGAGTTCGAGGTCTCCACCGGACGCTGGGACCACGTAGACATCAGTATGAGTAGCGATCTCGCGGTTGGGCCTGCGGTCTGCAACGAATGCAATCGACGAGCCGTCCGGCGACCACGATGGCGCACTGTCGTCGCCCTCCCCGTCCGTGAGTTGCCGTGTCTCGCCTGATACGTGATCTACCACGAATACGTGCCTGAACGCCTCGCCACGCCAACCGAGGCCGTCTGCCCTGTACCTGATGCGCCTGACCACGCTGACCAGAGGGTCTTTCTTAGGATCGTGATCGTCCGGTGCGCGGTCCGGGTCCACGTCCGACACGAATGCCAGCGCGCTTGAGTCCGGCGACCACGCGATGTCAGTGATCCCGCCAGCGACGTCGGTCAGCTTGCGCGCCTCGCCGCCGCCCGTGGGCATCGTCCAGATCTGGGACTTGCCCTTGTCGTCGGGCCGTACGAATGCCAGGTGGTGGCCGTCGGGCGAAAACCTCGGACTGGAGTCGCTCTTCCCGCTGGTGAAGGGCGCTGCCTCGCCCGACGCAATGTCCATCAGCAGGACCTGGGACCGGTTCTCCATGCTCTCCTGGTCAATCTGAGAGCGCACGAAGGCAAGTCTTGAGCCGTCTGGTGACAGAGAGGGTGAAGCCACACTAACCAGCTTGTAAACGAGGTCTGGAGAGATGGAGGAGGGCATGGCAGTAGGTCCCCTTTGAAGAAAGATGCTGAAGCTATCTTAACCACCCACGGCTTCAGGCCGTCAAGTCGGCGCCGATGTTGCCCTCAGGTAGAGGTCTCGGAAAGAAACTCCCTCACCATCGGCACGACGAGGTCGCTGCGGGTGAAAGTGCCACCGTGGTCCTGTCCTGGAAGCGATACAAAGGTCGCGTCTGGAAGAGTTTCTACGAGGTTTTGCGCGTTGTCGTGGAAGGCGTCGGCGTCGCCGTCGTAGAACAGACACGGCATGGTCATTGTCTTCGAGAGATCGCTGTAGTCCCTTATGTGGTCACGAAGGGCCAGCGTACTCGCCATCATTGCCAGGTAGTCGTTTTCGAGGAAGCGTACTCGCTTTGAGTCCGGCTCGATGCGCCCGAACCTCTCCTCAAATCCTTCCAGGAAGGGCTCCATCCCTCTCCAGAGGAATCCGATTCGGCTCTGGAACTGTCTGGCCTTCATCCCGTGCTGGTCGATCCCGGCCATGATCATGCCCAGTATGCGCTCCGGGGCACTCTCCAGCACACCGAACCCGATTCGACCGCCCATCGAGTAGCCCCAGTAGTGGGCAGCGTCGACTCCAAGCTCATCCATAACGGCGTGGACGTCCGCGACCCGCATCTCCATCGTGTACGCCTCCTGGGCGTGAGGCTTGTCGCTTAGACCGTGCCCACGGCAGTCAATCATGACCAGCTGGTAGTCGTCCCTGAGCCCGTCCACGTACCCTGCCTCATACCAGTCGACGAGGCTGTCACTATAACCGTGGACCATGACGATGGGCGGGCCGTCTCCTTCCACCCGATAGTGGATTCGCGCACCTGAGCTTTGGACGTAGGGCATGTGACTCTCTGGGTAGCGGGAGGCGTTCGTGCTGGGTAAGGGGATAGTCAGTTTTCCGAAGACATCATAGCATCGAGGGGGTCGTTGAACTTACCGTGATACACTCAGCCGGGCTGGGAGTTTGAGCCTCAAACTGGACAGGTGGACTGGCGTGCTCAAGAGAACGATTCCGATTTCGATAGCCGGGGCTGTAGCGGTGCTACTGTTGACCTTGGCATTGATGGACAGGGAGGCCCTCCCGACCCCCGTGTCGGCACAGACAGTCGGTTGCACAAACGGTGTAGTCGTGCCAGACCCGTCCAACAACCCCGGTCTTGTGTCCGACTGCGAGGCGTTGCTTGCGGCGCGGGACACTCTGGCAGGAATGGCGACTCTAGACTGGTCTTCGGAAAGCCCTGTTGGGAGCTGGGAGGGAATAACACTCGGTCTATCCCCGCAGCGTGTCACGGGGTTGTCCCTCACCGATAAGCGTTTGACCGGATCGATACCCAAAGAACTGGGCAGTCTCGACGGCCTGCAACGGCTGGTACTCTCGGAGAACCCATTGACTGGACCCATACCGTCAGAACTGGGTGATCTCGACAGCCTGCAACTGCTGGAGTTACGGAGCAACGAACTGACCGGGACGATACCAGCCTCTCTGAGAGGCATCGTCAACTTGCGTGAGCTTTTGCTATACGAGAACCGATTGAGTGGTGAGATACCGACAGAGTTGGGTAGCCTGGCCAACCTGCAGAAGTTGGACCTTCATGGCAACCAGTTGAACGGACTAATACCCACCGAAATTGGCGACCTCTCCAGACTGAAGTTGCTGAGTCTGGATGAGAACGAGTTGCAAGGGCACATTCCGGCCACGCTGGGTGAGCTAGCAGAACTAGAATGGCTGAGTCTATCAAGGAACCAGTTGACGGGTGAGATACCGTCGGAACTGGGCGATCTTTCCAATCTGGAGGTGCTCCTGCTGGACGGCAACCAGTTGACAGGTGAGATACCGGCGGAATTGGGCAGACTGCAGAATCTGGAACTATTAAATCTCTACAGAAACAAGTTGACAGGTGAGATACCGGCGGAATTGGGCAGACTATCGAATCTGCGGCAATTGGGCATTTGGAGTAACCAGTTGACGGGAGAGATACCAGCACAGCTGGGCCGCCTCTCAACTCTAGATGGGCTGATCCTCTGGGGTAACCAGTTGACGGGAGAGATACCAGCGGAGCTGGGTAGCCTCTCAAACCTGCGAGACTTGGACCTCGCTGGTAGCCGATTGACGGGAGAGATACCTACTGAATTGGGCGGCCTCTGTAACTTAGAGGTGCTAAACCTAGACAGGAACCAATTGACAGGTGAGATTCCGGCGGAGCTGGGCAGACTGTCGAACCTGGAGGCGCTAGACCTCGACAAGAACCAGTTGACGGGTGACATACCTGCGTCTCTCGTGAGCATCGTCAAACTTAAGTATCTCTTCCTGTGGAATGAGGGCCTGGTGGGGTGTCTCCCTGGCCGGCTGCTGGGCGTGGAGAACAACGACTTGGATGATCTCGGTCACCCCACCTGCTCCGCACCGACCACGACAATCGGCACTACCCCCGCACGCATGCCGGTGAGAATCGACTCGTCCATCCCGGTGACGACATGGTTCAGCGAACCTGTTATCCATTTCAACATTGAGGATGTCACCGTGGCCAACGGCACCGCGGGCAACTTCTCCGGCGCCGACGGCGACATGGTCTACACTTTTGAAGTAACACCAAACGGAATCGGCGACGTTACCGTGGACATCTACTCCGGAGTAGTAGGGGACGCCGACGGCAGCGGCCACGGCAACACACCCGCCCACCTATCCCTCGGCATCCCTTACGACGACGATCGCGACGGCGTGATCAACAGGGACGAGGTCACCGCTGCAATTGACGACTACCTCTTCGGCGGATTGCTGACCAGGGACCAGGTGATAGCAGTCGTACAGCTCTATCTCTTCCCGTCTGACTGACGGCGCTCTACCGGCCCGACTCCTGCCTCCCCCTGTGCTATACTCCGGCGAACTTTTCTGGAGGTGATCGCCAGTGGGCCGATCGGATGGTCGAACCAACGACCAGCTCAGGCCGGTGACCATCGAGGTCGGAGCGCAGAAATACGCTGAGGGATCGGCGCTGATATCCGCGGGTGACACCCGTGTGCTTTGCGCCGTAAGCGTCGCGAACGACGTGCCTCGGTTTTTGCGAGGCTCAGGACAGGGCTGGGTGACCGCCGAGTACTCTATGCTCCCAAGGTCTACTCACACTCGAACCAGGAGGGAGACAACCCCACGGGGACGTACCCAGGAGATTCAACGTCTCATCGGACGCTCTCTAAGGGCTGCCGTCGACATGGACAGGCTAGGCGAGATCACTCTGAATGTCGACTGCGATGTAATCCAGGCTGACGGAGGGACACGCACCGCGTCCATAACGGGTGCCTATGTTGCCCTCTGCGAGGCGCTGAAGACCGTTCGAGAGGGCGACAGTCTGGACAATCTTCCCATCAAGTCAGCGGTGGCGGCAGTCAGCGTCGGCATCGTTGGTGGAGAACCGCTGCTCGACCTTTGCTATGAAGAAGACAGCAGCGCGGCCGTCGACTTCAATGTCGTGATGACGGACCGATCGGAGTTTGTGGAAGTCCAGGGCACTGCCGAGGAGTCGGCGTTCACCAGGACTCAGCTAAACGACATGATGACCCTGGCCGAGTCGGGCATAGGCCAACTGATCGCGATTCAGCGAGATGCGATAGAGCGTCTTGGATCGTGATCCAATTCTAGACGTTCAGCCCTACCACTGAACAAACATCGGCATTACTGTCAAATCAGGCGTACACCTTGATCATCAAGCCCCGAAAGGGTGAGACACAGTCGTGAGTTCCCGCCTCCAATAATGTACTGTGTCGATTCCAGCGCGAAGTGCGAGGGTGGGCCCTAAGTGACGTCTGTCAGTATTTCAACCCAGTCTGGTCGCTGGGGCTGTACACCTAGATCCACAATTAGCAGGCGTAGGAAGGCGGTGAGATGGAGAAACCCGGTCGGAAGATGTGCATCTCGCACCTCGGGCCGTCCGACCTTAGCACCATGCTTTAGGTGCAGGTGAGGCGTCGAAACGAAACTTCTGCCTCGGGGGTGCCAGTGGTAGATCAGGACCTCTATTCGATCCGAGTCGTAGACTACGTAGTTGTATCCCGCTATCTCAACCCTGTGTGATTGCTCGGACGGACCGGCCGCAACTATGCGGTAGTTCTGTCGAAATCCGAGCATAAGTCGTGATGGCCCGCTAAGAGAGACCGGCTCTCTATTGCTCAAGGCCAGGGTATGCGGAACAGGAGACACATGGTACCCGCCAGCTACATCGACCACGGAGTCGGTTACGCAAGATACTAGCCTCTGTATGCTGTGCCGATAGTTGTTGACTGCCTCTGAGGCGCTTCTGCCAAGCGTCAATCGGTCCAGTACTCGGGCAGCATCATCGCTAGTCCGACGACGTCACCATGCCTATCTTGGTCGTCGTCAAACTCCCCAGCCTTCCACGCCGTCGTAAACTCCTCCAAACTCATGCCGAAGTTCGTCTGGGCTAGGTCCTCCATCATCTCCTGAGTCTCTTGCTCGGTGAGGATGCGTCCCTGAGGAATGTCTTCAGTCTTCTGTGATGGCTTGGTCAGCATGTCTTTTCCTGTCTTCAGATTCGATATGTCCAAGGATACCATGTTCGAGGGTTGTGTCACGCTGAGGTACAGACGAAGCTCGTCTATTCGGAAGTGGCACTCACCCGTGTAGGGGCTTGCCCGGGAACCAATAAACGGAACCCACCAACAAGTGCAGGTCTTGCTGGACTGATCCATCGGTGACCATGGTGCCATCGTAGTTGAAAATCTGACCTCTTGGTACCATGTCACAGAGAAGCGACTTCGCAGTCCTGGATTCGAGATTGGCATCAGTCTAGCTTGCTTACTTGCAGACTGTGCAAGAAGTAGCAGAGGGTACATCAGTGACATCGAATCAAACACTAGTCATCAATCCGACTGAACTCTGCACGGTTAGGTTCTATTCGGTGACCGTAGGCGGCCCCCCTCATGGCCCAGCGATGAGATTTGACGCGTCGAAGGCACTGACCGAGATAGATCAGCTGCCCCTATCATTTACTGACACAGCGAACACTCGCTACCAACACAGAAGGAATGATAGGTCCCTTCATACAATAGTCGATAGCAGCGGCAGCGGTGAGGTTTGCTTTCGGTTCTGCGAAGTCAATAGAGCAGACTTACCCCAGATTGAGGCGGAGGGTGCGATTACAGACCTCCAACTGGAAGAGAGAGAAGGCCTGATGGAGGCAACCCACTGCATCGCTTTCAAGCCGGGGTTGTTGGCGGCAGTTTCGAAACGTGGACCATCTCCAACCAGTCTTGGCAAGTATATCCTGGCGAAAATCCAAGACAGTCCCGGTAGTTTAGACGTGGTTCCTTTAGTTCATATGGATATAATCTCCCGGTTGCAAAGACTGCAAACGATCTCCTTGATGGAATTAAAACTCAGTCCGTCGCAGATACCTATTGTTCGTGGCGCCTCTGATGACTTAGACAAACTCTTCGAAGCCCAGTTGGCGATGTGGAACGAGCAATCAAGGCTGGAAGTCATAATACGTCCGGCCCAATCCTCCGTTCACGGTGCCAGGCAGAAATTGCTCGGCCCTATTGTTGACATTGCAGGTAGGGCAGGGTGGTTCGCCAAGGAATCGACTTACAAGGTCAGAGGTCGGTCAGAGACACAAGCTCGCGAGGTTACCCTTAACATTCTCAGTGATTCGATAACAACGGAGGAAAGTGTAGAGAGAAGTAGAGAACGCAGTTCAGCCCTAGATAATGACTCAGCATTTAACGCTATTAGGAATGCCTACATGGCACTAGAACCGGACATCGAAGAAGCCTTAGGCGACGGTACTTTATGACGCAGATCAACACTTGGCGTAAGGCGCACTTCTTGGCAAGCGATATGATGCTGGCGATACTTGTCGCTGGAATGGCCGTAGGGTTACTGTGCTATACCAGCCTTGGTGCCACGATTTACGGAAACATTAAGGACAACGCTGAAAATGTGTATCGCACTACTGCTTCCCTTGCTGGCGCGTTGATGGGGTTCTCGATGACTGTGACAGTTTTGGCTCTCAACCTGTGGCAGACAAGAAGATGGTTCGATGTCATTAAGAGCGAGGGAGAAACCAGTCAGCAATTGTGGACGACTTTGAAGCAGACGACGTGGTTCCTAGCCTTCTTGACTGCGACGTCCCTCACAAGCCTGCTGCTATCGGCAGAAGATGAAGCCGGGAAGTGGATTTTGATGTCTTTTCTCACGGTACTATCTCTTACCTCGGCAAGGATACTCAGGTCCATCTGGATCATCAATCGCATGACAGAAATTGCAGTGGCCGCATCACGTGGGGCCGACACAACTAGTAACGGATGAGCGACACTGGTCAAAACCGTTGACGTGGATCACAACAGCGCATGGCCATGCCCCTCCATCCACCAGACGCCCCCAGCAAAGATATCTGCTGACAGGATTCACTAGATGTGGGCTATGTGGGACTCCCGTATGCGGAGCCAGCATGAGCCGGGGCAGGTACAGGTATTACAGGTGCAGAGCGACACAAGCAACTTCGACCTCACCCGCAAAGTGCCAGGCGCGGTACATACCGGCAAACGACTTCGAATTAACCGTATGGGATCACATTTGCGATACTCTCCAGTCTCCTCAGATTGCCATAGCAGAGATCAAGCACTTCATGACAACCGGCGAGGGAGAATTGGGCAGGGAAATCTCACACCTACGGAAGGAAATACAGGAGTGCAAGCAGGCAGAAGCGAATTACCTTTCACTGGTGAATCACGAAGAGTTTGACCCAGACCTCCTCAAATCGCAGATTGCTCCGCACAGCGCCATGCGCAAGCGGCATGAAGAGACGCTGAGGGAATTGGAACTCCAGCAAGGTCAATACGACGGCGCCAACGAGGCGGAACGTCAAATCACTGAGTACTGCCGCCTGATGAGTGAAGGCCTGGGCAGACTGGACCACGACGGTAGGTTTGCGACACTCTCCGCTCTCAATGTTCGTGTGATCGCAACCCGAGAAGACGTTTCAATTACGGCCGTAGTCGACCCTACGGTACTGGATCAGAGTTAATCTACCACTGAACGAACATCGGCATTACCACGTGGGTGTACGTGTACCCCTCCGACTCCGATGCCGGCTTTATGACCCCCGGGCTTGATGGAGTCGTTGTTTCGAGCGCGACCTCGTCATCACCCAGCACGTCGAGCACGTCGCTCAGGAACCTGCTGTTAAAGGCGATCTTGGAGTCGTCGCCTTCTATGTTGGCGTCGATCTCGCCCACGTTCTCTCCAAGCTCTTCGGCCCTGGAAGAGACAGCAAGCTTGCCGTCGGACCCGTTCTCGCCTGCGGTCATGTTCAGCCGGACGATACCCGAGCCGTCGCGCGCAAACGTAGAGGCGGCCCTGGTGGCCTGCGTGAACGACTCGTGGGCGACCACAGTGCGGGTGGTGCACTCTTCGGGTATCAGCTGTCGATAGTTGGGGAACGTGCCCTGCACAAGCTGCGACACCAGTTCGACGTTTTCCAGCCTGAACAGCGCCTGGCTCTTCTGCGGCGTCACCGTGAACTCCACGGGGTCCGACTGTGCGCTGATAAGTCGACCGACTTCCTGGAGGGCACGAGCAGGGACCGTGAAGCTGATGTCTTCATCGATTGGCGCCGACAGTTTCCCGTCATACACCGCAAGTCTGAAGCCGTCCGCGGCCGCGAACGTGAAGCTGTCGCCCGACATCTCCACCTTTATGCCTGTCAGTACCGGACGCGAGTCGTCGGTAGCAGCCGCGAAAGCCACCCTGTTGATGGCGTCACGCATGACCGAAGCGTCGATCCGTCCCACCGACCCTTCGTCAACAGTCGGGATGGGCGGGAAGTCCTCTGCGTCCTGTCCGTTGATGTTCGCCTCGAACCGTGCGCAGCTGAGGCCCAGGCTGAGCGGCTGTGCCGATGAGGTGATGTCGATTCGCGCCGCAGGCAGCGAGTTCACGAACTCCGTCAGCAGCCTCGCCGGCACCGTCAACGATCCCTCGTCCTCGACCTGTGCGCCGACCCAGGTGCTGATGGCGATTTCAAGATTGGTCGCCGACAGTTTGAGGCGGGCATTGTCGGTCGACATCATCACGTTCTGGGTGATCGGAAGCGTCGTCCTGGTGGCCACAGCCCGCTGAACGATTGACAGTCCGCGACTCAGATTCTCTTGCAGACATGAAAGCTGCATTGGTTACATCCTCGTGGTTCGGATTTCTCTGGCAGAGATTCTGTACGGCCGTTCACGTTAGTTGCACACCGTCCCCACGACCGCCGCCAGTTGAGTTGCCGAGTAGTATAGTTGGCAGAATTTTCGAGCGTCAACGTGAACTGGGTTCAAGTAAAGCCCATAAATGGGAACAGGCGCGAGGCCTTGGCGAGGTGTCCAGGTGGGACTACTCGACCGACGCGACTATATCGATCTCCAGGAAGATCTCATCGTCCACGCTGAGTATGAACGCGAACGTGGGCTTGTCTAGCTCGAACTGGTCGAACGTGATCATGGTCTTGGCCTGACCTACGACCGTCCCACCTTCGAACTGCGCCGTGACGTCCCATGTGACAGACTTCGTTACCTCCTGGATCGTCAGGTCACCGTACAGTTCGAAGGTCGCCTCGCCCGACTCAGGCAGCGGCAACGGGAGGTAGTCGAAACCCCTGACAACCAGTTCGGCGTTCGGGAACTGCCTCGTGTTGAACAGGCTGGACCTGACCCATCGGTCACGACGGTCCTCGTCGCTTCTGAAACCAGACAGGCCAACCTGCAGTACGGACGATTCAGAGTCGACCTCTCCGTCATCGGCGAATACGATCGATCCGGAGACCTCTGAAGTCTCTCCGATAGCCTTGATCGGCAGATCGACCCCCCTTAGCTCCTCTCCCACTACATAGCGGGCCATCGAAGCCTCTTCTACAGCTACAGTGACCCCGGCTGACTCAGATGAAGCAGAGGGGGCGGTAGGAATAGCGGGTGCAGTTGGGATAGACACCGCCGTCGGAATGGACGCCGCAGTCGGGATCGACGCTGCTGTCGGTATGGACACTGCGGTTGGGATCGACACCGCGGTCGGAATTGATGCTGCCGTCGGTACGGACACTGCGGTTGGTACAGGCGGAGCCGTTGGTATGGCAGGAGCGGTAGGGATGACTCCTGAGAAAGGCTGTCCAGTCTCTTCAGCACACGCAACTAGCAGCGTGGCAACCGCAGCGAAGATTAGTAGCCAGACAGGCGCTGAATGCCGCTCGGGGAAGAAAGACCTCACTGCACCGTGATAGTGCCGACCATCCCCAGGGCCTCGTGCGGCACGCATATCAGATCGTACGTGCCGGGCTCTTCGAATATGTAGTCGAAGCCTACGGTCTCGCCTGCGTTCACCTCGATGTTTATGTCCAGGTCGCTGACGGTGAACGTGTGGAACGCCGCCTCAGCTATGAACGTGAAGTTCACGCCCTCACCGGCTGCGAACGAAAAGTCTACGGGATCATACTCCATTGGGCCGGCGCCGCCGTTGTCGATCATGTTCACGGTGACTGGCGTGCCAACGATGGCTTCTGCTGCATCCTCGCCTTCACCGGGTACCGCCGTAGGTGCAGGGGCGGGAATGGGCGGTGACGAGCGCTGGATAATGGTCATGGATGGCCCGGTTGGAGCAGCCTGGCCACATGCTATAGCCGCAATGGCGATCGTTGCTACCAGAATCGCCGCTACTGCCTTTACGGAAAATTTCGTCACCGAATTTCCCCCCTGGTTGTCAGGCCCGCTTTTTCGGCCCCATAACAGTCCGATAGGCCCTGAATCTGGGCACGAAGAGCACAGACCGGGCCTGATTGTGAATGGTCTCACATAATCCTAGCACCTTGAATTTTGAGGGTCAATCGGACGTTGACGCTTCCAGATGCCCCAAATAGACTGCGGATAACTAACACCGGGCGGTGACTCACTCATGAAGGACAACCGTGTACGCCAACTCGTAAAGAACGGTAAGCCAGCCATCGGCTGTTTCCTTGGACTTGGAAGTCCTACGGTGGCCGAGATGATGGGCTTGGCTGGCATGGACTGGCTGGTCGTCGAGACCGAACACAATGCCCTCGACTCTGCCGAGGTCCAGCAGATGCTGATGGCGATCGGCAACACTGGCGCCGTTCCAGTGGTACGAGTGCCCAACCGCGACCAGGTCTACATCCAGCGCGCGCTCGACATGGGCGCGATGGGCATCCTGGTTCCCGGGGTCAGAACTGCCGAAGAAGCTCGCGCTATCGTCTCCTACACCAGGTTCCCACCTGTCGGCGTCAGAAGCTGGGGTCCACTCAGGGCGTCAGCCTACACCCTGGACAACGACGACTACCTGGAGCGCGCCAACGACAATATCCTCGTCTCTCTCATACTTGAGACGAAGGATGCCGTCGAGAATCTCGATGAAATCTGCGCCGTCCCAGGTGTCGACGTTCTGACGATAGGCCCCTGGGACCTCTCGCTCGAACTCGGTCTCGACCCTCGACAGCTCCCGCTCCCAGAGATCGAGGAGATCTCCTCGAATGCGCTGGAGATCGCCCGCAAGCACGGAGTCGAGATTGGAGTCTCGGCCAACACACCCGAGGGCCTCCGCGAGCGCCAGGCGCAGGGATTCACGTTTATCCAGTATGGACCGGACTACGGTCTGATTACCGCCGCCGTGACCAGCGGACTTGCAGCCTTCGACCGAGGCTAGGCTGCAGGAACATTCCCCCTCTCCCTTGAGGGAGAGGGTTGGGGTGAGGGTGATTTCGTCGCCTCTGACAAGGCTTGTCGTCTCTAATGGATTGTTCTACTGGTTAGTTGCACAACCTCCCCACAGCGCACGGCCCACAGGATATACTGTGCGCCAAGACTCATCACAGGTGTCGCCTGACGACAGCCACGGAGGTCCCCGATGAAGCTCGGACTGTTCCTCATGCCTTCGCACCCGCCGGAGCGTTCGACGTGGGACGCCCACCAATGGGATCTTGACTGTCTCGAGATGGCCGACAGCTACGGCCTGAGCGAGGCATGGATCGGCGAACACTTCACCGCGCCGTGGGAGCCTGTGCCCACGCCCGATATCCTCATAGCACAGGCCCTGATGCGTACCAGGAACATCAAGCTTGGCACCGGGGCGCACCTGCTGCCGTTCCACCACCCGGTGGAGCTGGCGCACAGGGTCGCCTACCTCGACCATCTCGCGCAGGGCCGCTACATGTTTGGCATCGGCTCCGGCGGGCTGCTCTCAGATCATGAGCTCTTCGACGTTGATTTCGATGAGGGCGAACACCACGCGAGGACGCGCGAGTCTTTGGACATCATCCTCAACCTGTGGGAGCACATCGAAGGGCCGTTCAAGTACAAGGGCAAGTTCTGGAACGTGAACATCCCCGATCCGGCTGAGTACGAATACGCCACCCTCAAGACGTTTCTGACCCCATACCAGAAGCCACACCCGCCCATAGGAGTCGCAGGCGCCAGTCCGGGTTCCAACACGCTCAAGATAGTCGGCGAGCGCGGCTACATCCCGATGAGTCTGGGACTCAATGCCGTCTATGTCGCAAGCCACTGGGATGCCGTGGTTGAGGGCGCGGAATCGGCAGGCAGGGAGCCGCCTTCCCGCAGCGAGTGGCGAATCGTACGCGACGTTTGGGTTGCAGACACTGACGAAGAGGCCCGCGAGGGAGCCATGAACGGGATGCTCGGTCGCTGCTGGCGCGAGTACCTGCGTCCGCTGTTCTCATACGGCGCCTACCCGTTCGTCAGCTTCATGAAGCACGACGAGTCGATCCCCGACGACGACATAACCCTCGAGTACATGCTCGACAACCTGTGGATAGTGGGGTCGCCCGACACGGTCGAGGAGAAGCTCCGTGCCCTGTACGATACCGTCGGCGGATTCGGTACACTGCTCTGGCTCACATTCGACCACTCGGAAGACCGAGAGGCATACGAGAAGTCCGTCCGCCTTCTCTCGCAGGAGGTGATGCCGAGACTATCAGATCTCTCTCCCGACCAATAGAAAGTGGATGACAGTAGCTTCCAGATCCTCCTCTCCCTTGACGGGAGAGGATTGAGGCGAGGATGAGAATCCCGCCCGTCATGTGAGGTATGAACATGACCATCGACGTCGCAACCGCAATAGCCCGAATCCTCAAGCAGGAGGGAGTCGAGTGGGTCTCGACCTTTCCAGTGTGCAGGGTGAACAACGCACTCGGACGCGAGGGCGTCCCCATGGTCATGATGCGTGACGACCGCTACGCCATCGCGCTCGCCGACGGCTTCTCTCGTGTGACCGGGGGCGAACGCATAGGTGTCTGCACCGTACAGGGAGGCGTGAACGCTGCCGGCATTCAGGTCGCTTACGCCGGCCTGGCGCAGGCGTATGAAGATGGCTCCCCCATCCTGTGCATCACCGACGGCGTTCCGGCGGGCAGCTCAGAGAACACGCAGTTCGACGTGACCACAAGCCTCAAGTCCGTGTCAAAGTGGTACGGCTATATCGACAGGCCGTCCAGGGTGCCGGAGTTCATGCGACGCGCGTTTACCATGCTGCGGAGTGGCAGGCCGGGGCCGGTAGTACTGTCAGTGCCCGAAGCGTTCGGAGAGTACGACGAGTCTGCAGACCCATACACGCCGGTCAAGGGCTGGAAGACAGCTCCCGACCCCGCCGACGTCGCCGCCGCGGCCGACATCGTGCTCGACGCCGAGAACCCACTGATCTACGCCGGCGAAGGAGTGATCTATGCAGGCGCGTCGGCGGAGCTGAAGGCTCTCGCCGAGCTTCTGAACGCTCCAGTTATAACCACTCTGAAAGCCAAGGGCGCCTTCCCTGAAGACCACCCGCTCTTCGTCGGCGTCCGTGGAGACGCTCCCG
Source organism: Dehalococcoidia bacterium (assembly GCA_965116415.1). Taxonomy (GTDB): domain Bacteria; phylum Chloroflexota; class Dehalococcoidia; order Lucifugimonadales; family UBA1123; genus VXRN01. The sequence goes on along the minus strand of OZ220693.1, from coordinate 1,185,564 downwards.
CCGAGTTCCTGGCCAAGAGCGACGTGATCCTCGCCGTAGGTTCGAGCCTCTCACCCGGTCGTTTCAGCCACGCGATACCGGACCCTGCAAGCAAGAAGATCATCCAGTGCAACCTGGACGAGCTGCACGTCAACCGAATCTACCCGACCGCTCAAGCTGTCATAGGGGACGCCAAGTTCACTCTTGATGCACTAGCAGCCGAGGTCTCTGACAGGACCGGGGGCGATGGCCGCACTGCTCCCGATGTTGAGGACGAGGTGGCAGCGTCGCGTGACGCCGCACTCGCGGGTTACCGAGAGGCCATGGCCTCCGACGACACGCCCATAAACCCGTATCGCGTCTATGGCGACATGATGAAGGTACTCGACCCATACAACTCCTTCGTGACACACGACTCTGGCAACACCCGCGACCAGCTAAGCACCGTGTACGACACGCTCATTCCCAGAGGATTCCTTGGATGGGGCAACGTTTCCACGCTCGGGTTCAGCCTCGCGTCGACCATTGGCGCCAAGCTGGCCTACCCAGGCCGCCAGTGCGTTGCGGTCACCGGAGACGCTGGTGTCGGATACATGCTCGGCAACCTTGAAGTCACGCTGCGCGAGCGAATCGGCATCACGGTCGCCCACATCAGTAACGGCGGTTTCGCCGGGTACGGCCCGGGCTTCTGGGGAGCGGGACACGACCCATACACCCACGTCGTGCTCGGCCCCGACGACGTCGACATGTCCAGGGTCATCGGCCAGTTAGGGCTCCACGCGGAGCGTGTGTCTGAGCCGTCTGAGGTGATTCCGGCACTTGAACGCGCACTCGCAGCCAACGAGTCCGGGCAGCCTGCCTACATCGAGTTCATCTGCTCACAGTACCCCCTGTATGGCGGATGGGTACCAAGCACCCTGGCTCACTGATTGGATTCTGTGCTCGCCTTCCAGTCCTGGCCCGCATGGTGATTCACTTTGAATGATGAACGCCAGACGGGCTCGACGCCCTCAAACGACATGGGCGGTGATGACCGAGACAGATCCTGGTCGCGTGAGTACCTGATCGCCCAGGTTGTGATCGTACTGGGCATTGCTGCCGCCGTTGCCGGCGCGTTGATTTCACAGGACCGTGGGCTGGCCAGCCTGTCAGTGCCAGCCGAGAGGCCGTCAGGGACTTCGGGAGGATTCTCAATCGTTCAGCAGGGTTCAGCCCCTCCAATCATCTGTCCCGGTGGCCCGGAAGGCGAATATCCGATAGCTGAGGCTGGACTGGCCGGCGACTGCGCCGCGCTGCTGTCGGCGCTACCCACTCTGGTTGGCGATGGTGAGCTCGACTGGAGTGTCGACGAGCCCATCACCCAGTGGCAGGGGGTAATCGTTGCGGGGGACCAGTCACGAGTCGTGGCACTGGACCTCACAACCAGTGGGCTGTCCGGCCAGATCGCACCTGAGTTAGGTCAGCTGTCAGAATTGCAGTCCCTTCATCTCTATGGCAACGAGCTTACAGGTCGGATTCCGGAGGAGCTATCCAGGCTCGGGAATCTCACTATACTCGACCTCGGCGGCAACAGGCTTACTGGCGAAATACCATCACAATTGGGAGACATAGCCACTCTTACGTGGATAGACGTGAGCTTCAACGACCTGTCCGGCCCAATCCCTGACGAACTCTCCAATCTCGAGAGCCTGGAGTGGCTGGTAATAGCTGGGAACGAATTAACTGGGCCAATCACAGGCAAGCTGGACGGCCTGATCAAGCTGGAGTATCTGAGCATTTACGAGACGGGCCTGACCGGGTGTCTGCCGGACGGGCTGAAAGACGTCGACGGCCTTCTGGGCGATGTCCCGTTCTGCGATGGCCAGTGATTAGCCGGACCTACTGCGCCGTAATTCCCCCGTCGATCACAAGCTCGCTGCCAGTCATGTAGGACGACTCGTCCGAGGCGAGGAACAGCACACCATTGGCTACGTCTTCCGACTGGCCGAGCCTGCCCAGCGGCACACGGTTCCTCCAGTTTCGCTGGCCCTCCTCTGTGTCGAGCGAGTCGCTAGTCATGTCGGTGTAGATGATTCCCGGGTGGACCGAGTTGCACCTGATGTTCTCTTTGGCATACTGGATTGCCGTCGACTTGGTCAGAATTCGCACCGCGCCCTTAGTCGAGCTGTACGCGGCCGACTGAGAACTCCCTTGCAGACCAGCTACCGACGATATGTTGATAATAGACCCGCCGCCAGCATCACGCATCGCCGGGATCGAGGCCTTGGTGCCAAGGAAAACTCCCTTGGCGTTGATGTCCATGATCCGGTCCCAGTCCTCTTCCGTCGTATCCTCAACGCCTGCACGGATAAGGATTCCGGCGTTGTTCACGAGGATGTTCAGACCTCCGTAGTTGTCCACGGCGGTCCGCACAGCATCTTCCCAGTCGGTTTCGCTGGTGACATCGAGGTGGACGTAGGTAATGTCACCTCCGGCCTCTGCGATCTCGGCTTCCACCTGCCTGCCGAGGTCGTCGAGGATGTCACCAATCACGACCCTTGCGCCCTCGCTGGCGAACAGCCTGGCCTCGACGGCTCCCTGTCCACGTGCCCCACCGCTTATCAACGCTACCTTGCCTTCGAGCCTCATTGGTCACCCCCTGCGTCGCTGAGAATAGCCGTCTTTCCGTGGTCGCAATTGTACGTCATGAACAGCCCTTCAGCCCGCGTTCATGGCGGGCCTTTCGCAGGGTCTCCAATCTTGCAAGCACGTAGCGCGAACGCTTATCATTCAGTCTGGTGTCTCACGCCAATGTGACACACTTGGACTACACGCGAATCAATCGATTCCCACTGAAACAAGACCTGCGGACGGAGACTCTTCATGGTGGCAACAAGCGGCTCTACGGCGATAGTCAACACACTCTCCCTGTCACACGGCATGACAGCGCGAGAAGTCGAGCTGCCGGACTACGATAAGGAGCGACTCGAAGACGTCGGCTTCCTGACCGCCATGACCCTGGTCCTGCTCGGCAACTATGCTCAGACCGGCCACTTCGGCGGACCGCTGGCCTACACGCCGTACACAGTCACATCTCACCTGGTCGGCCCGGACCTGGGCGGACTCAGGTACGACTACCGCCGCCCGAAACATCCGTATTCGGACCGCTTCATGCTCGCCGGCGGCCACAACGCCCCTGTCACCTACGCGCTGTGGATGATCATGGGCGAGGCCCTGGCCCGGAAGCACGCTCAAACTGGCGACGACAGGTACGCAGCCGATCCCAACAGCTCGATGCTCTCCATCGACGCGCTCGGTTTCCGACGGGGCAGGGAAGCGCTCGACACGCTGCTTCAGGAGAGCGGCCTCGTAGATCACCCGCTCATGGCTCAGGCCAAGATCCGCGGCATCAGGTCGCTGGCGGGTCACTCCGAGACCACTGACCTGACCAACGACGTGAACGGCGGTCCGTCCGGCATCGGAATCGCGACCGCAGCCGGCAAGGCGGCCTTCTGGGACATCGTCGGCGCACCCGACAGCCTGAAGATCATGGCCATCGAAGGCGAGTTCGCCATGACCTCCGGCCACTCCCAGGAGATGAAGACCGCCGCCGTGGCGCAGCAGGTGGGCAAACGCCTGCGAATCCTCCTCTCGTACAACAACGCTGGCATCGACGACGAGCTTGTTGGCAGTGTCATCCGTCCCGTCTACGACGCCTATCGCATCGAGGACCAGTGGGCCGCCTACGGCTGGAACGTCATGACCCTCGACAACGGCAACGACTACGATCAGGTGGTCGCCGCCTTCAAGACGATGGAGGAGTGGGACCACGAGGACGATCGTCCCATGATCGTCGTCGGCAAGACGGTCAAGGGCTGGTGGCCCGCCGCCGTTGACGGACAGATTCCCGGCTACGGTGAGCAGGTCGTCAGCTACCACAGCCACCCGTACAACCTCGCCATGAACGGCGACTACTTCGTCGGGCTAGCCGAGACGTTCGAGCGCCGCTTCGGTGTCGAGTTCGAGGGCATCCGCGACGGAGCAGTCTCGGACGATCGTGAACGCCTCATCCAGTTCAAGAAGAACATCGACATCGCCATGTCCGTGCTCGAAGAGAACGGCCTGGGTGACTGGCTCGCAGACCGTCTGGTCGAGATTGGGGAAAGCGTTGACGATGGTCTGCCGCTGCGTGTAGACCGCGCAACCAACCCGTTCAAGGATTCGCGTCTCTCAGTGAAGAATCTGCCCGTGGAGGCTCAGGACCTCACGGTAACTAACCCGAGCACCGGTGACGAAAGAGACCTGTCCATCAAGCTGTTCGAGGAACCCGGCAACGTGCGAGGAACCCGCAGGGCCATCTCCGAGATCATCAAGTGGGCCAACTACGTCACCAACAACCGCTTCATCGTGGTAGCTGCCGACCTCGCCGAGTCGATCAACGTCGAGCACGGCGCGATCTGGGACACGTTCGATCCCGTCGCCAACCCCAGCGGAGGCAGGCTCAAGGCAGCCATCCAGGAGGCGGGAAACGCCTCGACCGCAATCGGACTCGTGGGCCAGTCGGTTTCCCTGGATCCCGATGAACACGTCGGAGTCTGGGCGTTAAGCGGTACCTACGGCGCGTTCACGCCGCTCATGTATCTCCCGTCCCGCGTGTGGAGCCAGCAAAACCAGGACAGCCCGTTCGGTACCGGTGTGCTGCATATTCTTGCCGGTCACTCCGGACCCGAAACGGCGGCTGACGCCCGCACGCACTTCGGAATCTTTGCCCCACAGGTGTGGAAGCTCTTCCCGCGTGGACAGGCGATCACTCTCAGCTTCTGGGACTACAACGACGTCGCGCCCGGATACTTCGCTGCCGCCGAGATCGCGGCGCGCGAGAAGGAGGTCGGCGTAATCGTGCTGGAGGTCGCAAGACCCGACTTCCCGGTCGCCGACCGCAGCACCTTCGCCGATACGGACATCAGGGCCGCGGCCAAGGGGCTCTATCTCATCCGCGACTTCGACCCAGACAAGCCCAGGCACGGCACTGTGCTGGTGCAGGGCTCGTCATCGACCGTCAATCTCGTGTCGGTACTGCCGAAGCTCCAGGAAGAGGGCGTTAACGTCCGCGTAGTCGCAGCGATCAGCGAGGAGCTGTTCACGCGACAGTCGCAGGAGTACCAGGACTCGGTCCTGTCCGCTAGTGACAAGTACGACATGATGGTGGTTACCACAGGCACTCGCCGCATGTGGCCCGTCCAGAACGTCGGCCCGCTCACCGACGAGTACTCGCTGACGTCAGACTGGGACAACCAGTGGCTGACAGGCGGCACCGAGGCAGACGTAATTGCCGAGGCCCATCTCGACGCCGACTCCATCTATGCCGGTATCAAGCGCTTCGCCAACGAACGCGACAGCCGTATGAGCCGCCAGAGAGAGGCCCTAGCCGGCCTGGGGTAGCGCAGGAGGCAAAAGGAAGAACAAGCAAAGAGGTCGGCAGTAAGACGCCGACCTCTTTTCATTTCGCCTTCTAAGTTTCTGGAGAAATCGCCTTCTTTCACAACTGCACGATCACCGTCGCTCCACGATCGAGTGTAACAACGTACCGCTCGATGATTCCAAGTCCCATGATGTACTTGCTTCCCAATTCGGCTACTGCTACGTCTCGTATAGCAGGAAGACCAATGACTTCTACCTCGCCTTTGAATATCGGGGTACGTATGAACCGATCGTCCGCAACACGGTAGATTCTGAGATGGTCGGGGTCCCCAATATCTCGCGGCATTGAACCCTCGGGTACTACGAGATCACCAGTAAACCCTGTATCTATCAACGCTAGTTGGTGGACCTCCCAATCTCGGATCGCGAGTCTTATTGGCAGGTAGGGGAAATCCTCGCTCGTTACCACAAAGTAACCCACTCGTGCATCACTTCGTGACCCACACGGGCCATGGCGAAGTTCCCACACCCGAACGTGTCCACCGCACATTTCAAGACTTCACCATCTCTCTTTCCGACGACAAGTTCCCCGTCGAAACTGATCGCCACAAACTCACCGTTGTGCTCTGGCTCAAGGTGCTTTGCATGCAGATTGTAGAGTCGTCGCTCTATGGCTAGTTGACCTTTGATCCGTTCCTGCTTTTCGAGCTCACGCTCCATCCGCTCTCGGTCATGAGTCATGGGATTGCACCTACTATTTGATCGTCCAGTCTTGACAAGTGTTTTGTGCTCACAGTCCTGTATAAGCTTACGCTCTTCGTACTATGATAGCATGGAGTTACGATTCCTGCTCTAGTTTTTCACGCCAGCCGCCTGATACTCGGCAGCGCGACCGCCGTGATCAGGCTGCTTACCACCAGCACAGACCCGCTGGCGAACAGCGCGAGTGGAGCCCCGACCGCGCTTGCAAGCCCACCGAGTCCCAGGTGCCCTGCGGGCGCGACGCCGATGCTCAGCGTCCACGCTCCCATCGCCCGGCCTCTCTGCTCGTCCGCGACGTTCTCCTGCATTAGGGTCATGTACAGCGTATCCACGGCCATCGCGCAGCCAGTGGCCAGTGTCAACATCGCTACGTAGTGAACGAGGTTGGTTGAGATTAGCAGCGCCATCAGGCTAGCTCCGAAGAGTACCATGATCCCGAACATCAGAAGCCCCTTGCGTCGGTAGTTACCCATTGAGGACAAGGTCAGCAGCCCGGCTATTCCACCGATCTGCCTGATGGCCGTCATTACACCCAGACCGACAGGGCCCAGACCCAGCACGTCCTTGGCGATCACAGGCAGCAGGCTCATGTGTGTGAACCCGAATATCTCTGTCAGCGCGGCGAGCGCCATCAGCGTCACGAGAATGCGGTTGGTGCGCATGATGCCTACATAGTCGGCGAGGTTGCGAGTGACTGAGGGCCGCTGACCTACCGGTGCCTCCCGCCGGGCGCCGACCGGCAGCAGGAACAGCACGGAGGCAAAGTACATCGCTCCAATGAGCACGAACTGCCCTCCGGCCCCGTACGCCTCGATTACCACACCCGACAGTAGCGAGCCGAATATGCTCCCCACCTGCATACTGACAGAGTTCAGCGACAGCCCGTTGAGCGCGAGCCTAGGCCCTACGATGTCGTACGTGAGCGACTGCCGGGTGGTCATCTGAAACGCAGTTACGCAGCCGCCAATGGTGATGAGGACAAGGATGTGCCACAGGCTCGCGACATCAGCAATCAGTACGGCTCCTATCACGAGCGACACCACCACGCCGCCCAGAGTAACCGCCATAAGCAGCGTTCTGCGTTCCACTCGGTCGGCGACCGCCCCGGAGACCAGTCCCAGGACGAAGAATGGCAGCATAGTCAGCGCAGAGGACAGCCCGACCATGAAGGCCGAATCCGTGATCTCGAACACGAGCCAGCCTGTGACGACCCAGATCATGCCCATCGACGCCGACTGCAGCAGTGTGGACACCCACAGTAGCCGGAAGTCCCGAAAGGCGAATGACGGGGCCAGCTTTGCGAAGGTGCTAAGCATCGGGATTCCTTTTGAAGTACAAAGGTTCTATACTGTGTGTGCAATCATTCCATTAGGGCACAAAATTCCCTCCGGGGAAATTGACTCTCCAGTAAGCAGGCTCTAACATTCCAGCCCAAGTCGACATGCTACACCAGACGAAGCGAGGCCCCCATGACACGCGAAGAGTTCGATGACATCAGGCCCAAGTTGATGGACATTCTCCAGAATTCTCCTCCTCTGGCACCCCGTGATATGCTCGATAAGCTGGTCAAAGACGGCAACCTCTCGGACTCTCAAGCGATGGATGCAATTGGTAGACTCATTGACGATGGCGGTATCCGGTTCAGCAAGAGTCGCAAGTTTGAGGTTGCAGTGCCCCAAGTCTGACGCTGTCTTCGTATGTCCACCTTCGGCCGGGATGACCGGCTTCACCCCAATGATCGACCAAGAGACCAGCGGACCGAGGGTCAGCGCGACAGAGACCGGATTCTCTATGCGTCCGCTTTCCGACGACTTGGAGGCGTTACCCAAGTAGCCGCCGCAGGTGAGTACTACGTCTTCCGCAATAGACTTACTCACTCCCTGGAAGTTGCTCAGGTTGCCAGACGGCTTGCTGAGTATACGGTCAGAGATCAACCTGAAGTGTCCGATGCATTGGGTGGAGTTGACCCAGACGTTGTCGAGGCTGCTGCGTTGGCCCATGATCTCGGCCATCCGCCTTTCGGACATGTGGCTGAGGAGGTACTTGACGACTTGGTCAAGGATTCAGACAACTCCGATGGGTTTGAGGGCAACCCACAATCATTTCGCGTTGTTACAAAGCTCTCCCTTCGACACCGAGACTTTGATGGGTTGAATCTCACCCGGGCTACACTGAACGCCATACTCAAGTATCCGTGGTTGCGTCGAACAGACGGTGGGCTGCATGAAAGGAAATGGGGAGCCTATAGTTCTGAGGAGACGGAATTCAATTGGGCAAGAGAGTTTAGCGACGGTGAGAGCAGGAGTCCTGAGGCTGAGTTGATGGACTGGGCTGATGACATTGCCTACTCCGTTCACGACTTGGATGACTTCTACAGAGCAGGACTGATCCCGTTGGATCGCCTCCTAACCAACGCCGACGAAAGTCGGCGGTTCCTTGACGCTGTGTTGGCTCGGTGGACACTGCAAGGGAGACAGGATGATTTAGACATTTGGGATCAGTTGACTGAAGCTTTCAGCGCGATGATTGAGCGTATCTGGTCTGCACATCGTCACCTGCATAGACCCTTCACGGGCATACGTGAACAGAGAGCGGACCTGAGATCTCTGACTGCATCGCTGATCAATAGATATGTCACGGACGCCGTCAAACTGTCGGATTCAGGTTCAACTTCTGCACAAGCCACAATAATTGCTCCTGAGTACGAGATGGAAGTGAGGATTCTAAAGGAATTGACTTGGGAGTATGTGATCAACAATCCTGCGCTGGCCACTCAGCAATACGGACAGAGCAGGTTGGTTAGCGACCTCTTCGAAATCCTAACTGATGCTGCTTCAGATTCGGACTTCAGCGTATTCCCCCCTAGATTCTCCGAACATCTTGAAGAGACTGAAGCATCTGAACGCCATGTCATTCGTACCGTGGCAGACTACATATCTGGCATGACTGAACGGCAGGCGATCGAGCTTCACCAGAGGCTGACAGGTGCATCGCTCGGGTCTGTGCTCGACCCATTCTCGCCCTGATGACTACTTGAAGGAATAAGAAACGGCTCAGCCCGTCTCTTCCTCCATTGCTACGTACTTGGATGGGCACTTCACGATGACGTTCTCGCTCACGAAGACGCCGTCAGGGTGATAGCGGCCCTCCAGGATGATCTCGGAGTGCTCGTTGAAGAACAGGTCGGGCAGAACTCCGTTGTGTGCCGCGGCAAGGTTCTCTGCGCCGTCAGTCAGGTTGAACTCGGCCAGAGTGGAACCGTCCGCACGTTGGAACGAGTCCGGCACCAACTTGCCGCTGACCCGGACCATGCGGTCCTCGGGCGTGTAGCCAATATCCCTCATCTCGCCCACGGTATAGTAGTACACCGTCGCGCCCTGGAAGGACTGAAATGCGAAGTAGCCCAGCGCTGCTACCAGCACGACGAACGCGATCAGCAGCTTGATGCGGTGGGACGAAACTGGGCCGTCGTCCTCAGGTGGTGCTTGGGTAAGTTGACCTTCTGCCATGAGCCTTTCTGTCCGGGCTATTGATCAGAGTCTCGTCTGTCGCGCTCTTCAAGCGCTCGCCTGAGATCCCTGATCTCGTTCTGAAGCTCCCGCTGGCGTCGCGATATATAGAAGACATACGCGAAGAATGCCGCCCACGTAACAATATACACCGCGAATAGGAATGGCAGGTTGGCCTCGGGACCGCTGCCTCCTTGAACGGGAGTCGCACCTTGCGCTGCCGCTTGTATCGGCCCCTCGTAGGCTCCGGCAATGCCAATCGCAGACAAGGCAATGATAGCCGTGACTATTACCGCGCCGAGCGTCGTAATGCGCGTCCGGGCGTTGCTATGCAATTCTTTGGTAAAGCTCATCGAGGTCCGATTCCGATCGTCTCAGCGAGTACCGCTCCATAAGCAGGTACACGTACAAAACCGTGAATGCCAGCACCGAGACCAGCAGCGTCAGCAGCATCTGCCCGTCCAGATCAGAAGGGACGTTTCTCGCAGGGTGTGCAGACCGCCACCAGTCGGTGGCCATATAGATGATAGGCGCATCGATCGCTCCGATTAGCGCAATGACTGATGCGAATCTCTTGCCCTGAGTTCCAGCGGGGCCGTACGCCCGCACCATCAGGTAGCCGACGTAAATAAACCAAAGCACGAGCGTGGTCGTCAACTTGGCATCCCACGTCCACCAGACGCCCCAGACAGGCTTGCCCCAGATCGCCCCGGTGATCAGGATCAGGCTGGCGAAGATGATGCCGATCTCGGCAGTCGAGTAGGCCAGGTCGTCCCACTTCTGCCTACCTGTAAACAGGTGCAGGATGCTTGACACTGCCACGACCATGATTGAGACCATGCCAATCCAGCCGAGCGGGACGTGGAAGTAGAAGATCCGCTGGGACACTCCGAGATTCTGCTCAGTTGGCACCCACATGTACACCAAGTACAGGGTGAGAGCCATCAGCAGTGCACTGACAACCAGCAGGATGTCTCCGGTTATGCGGCGAATGGGTCCCGGAGCTGAAATCGGGGCTGTGGCTGACTGTGCCATCGTGTGTGCAATATATCACAAATGAGGCTGAACGTAGTAGGCGACTCAGATGCCGCCAGATTTCACACACCTGTAACAACTACTTAACAAGCACTTAACATCCGCCATGTACAGTAGTACACGTAGCGCCTGTCAGTTGGCGTGAGACTTAACACCAGAGTGAGTTCCACGGTCGCAGCAGACACTTCTCTGAGCCGGGAATTGGAATAGGGAGACAGGGAATGAACGTAAGTGAACTCATGGCCCCCACTTCCGTCTCGGTTAGACTGGATACCACAGTGACCGGAGCGGCAAAACTCATGCGCGATACCAGCGCATCGTGCCTGGTCGTGACCGACGATGGTAACATCGAGGGCGTAATCAGCGAGAGCGACATGGTTGTAGGCTGCATGGCCGACGGCCACATCCCATGGCAGTGCACTGTCGACCGTCACATGGCGGTTCAGAGCCAGTTCATCGCTGCTGATACCCACATTGGTGACGCCTCGCTCATCATCATCGACGGCGAGTTCGAGCACCTTCCCGTAATTGACGAGGGCAGGTTGGTCGGTATCCTGGAGTCGGAGAGTATCTTCGGCGCCATCGACAGCGAAATGGCCTACGCAATCGCCTGAACCCAGTTCTTCCCCCATTGGCAAACGGCCCGCTGCACGGCCATCGCAGCGGGCCGTTTTTTCTTCCACTAACAGCGGGACTTTACGAGACACCAGGCCAGCAGTCCGCCAGGAAGGCCGGCACGGTAGCAGTTCCAGGGAAATTCCTCTGGGTGACTGTCAGGAGCCGCTTAGTGCCGAGGTGATCGCCTCTTCCAACTCCTCTGAGCTCACGTAGCCCTCGTACTTGGCGCTGACGTTCCCATCGGCGTCTACGACGAATGTCCACGGCTCCGTCGGCAGACTCCACTCGGCGAGAGTGGGTGAGAGCTTCGCTGCCGCGATTCCGCTCTCTCGGATCTCGGGTGGATTGTCGTACACCTCTACGTGCAGGAAGTTGACGCGATTTGAGTGCTCCGTCTTCAGTTCCTTGATCGTGTCCAGTTGCGGGCCGCACGTTGCGGTCTTGCAGTAGGCGGGCGTCGCAAAACTGACCACGAGGGGAATATCCTCGTCCAGGGCCTCCTCAATTGTCTTGGTGTACAGCTCAGGGTCTGGATCTGCGTCCGTCGTGAGTTCGCTGAGGTCGCCCACGTCCCGCGCCGTCCTGTTCTGGCTACGCGGCGCTGCGGCTCCCAGTGCTGGAGTGGCGCTCTCGGACTTCACCTGCACGCGAGTTCCAGCCCGGGTTTCAGTGCCATCCGGGTTGTTCAGCTTGAGGCCTAGTCCCCACTCTCCGGTCTCATCGAACGCCAGGTTCGCGACGTAGACGCCGCCTGAGCCTCCCGGCCAGACCTGGAACTCTGCTGGAACAGTTTGCCTCGGGCCGTCCTGCCCGGAGGCGGTCAGGAGAAATGTCTCTACGGTTACTTGAGCGCCCTTTATCGGGCCCTTGCCCTGCCGGATGAGGCCGAAGACGACTCGATTGTCTCCCACGGCAAGGTCCGTTGAAGCGACGGCGACACTTATCGCATCAGGGAGCGAAGGCGGTACGGCTGGTGCGGGCTCGGGTGCCGGTTCAGTGCTGCAACCTGCGACGCCAAGTAACAGCGACAAAACAACGGCGATAAGAACCGTAAATCGCCGTGCCATCAAGTCCTGACCGGCATTACGAATGACCAAGAAGTGATCTACCCGAAAGGCCGCCGGTGGCTGAACTCGCCCTCTTCGCTGGTGATGAACTCCAGCAGGGCAGCCTGACCGTTCTCCGTGACTGCCTTAGCCCTCAGGAACGCGGGACCGATGTCCGAAGGGTCTTCGACCCGTTCCGCCCATCCACCCATCGCGGCGCCGAGGTCTGCGTAGCCGCCGCCAAGGTCGCGAGTGTTGTACAACTCGTGAGACCGTGCCATCGCTGATGTCTCGATCGCCATCGTCGAGTTGTTCAGCACGACGGTCAGGATCGGTATCCCCGAACGCACAGCAGTCTCGAAGTCGAGCCCGGTCATTCCGAATGCCGCGTCGCCCATGAAGTTGACGACGAACTTGTCCGGGTCCGCGAGCTTCGCGCCCATGTTTAGCCCGAGACCTGTCCCCAGCCCATGGGACTTTCCCCAGCCAAGATATGTGCGGGGTCCCCCTGCCCGGTAGAACGGCATGAGCTGGTCCCGTGGACTGCCTGAGTCGTGGGTGACTATGGCATGGTTAGGATCGACGTTCTTCATGAACTCCGAAATCACCCGGTACGGGGTCATGGGGACCTCATCCGAGTTCAGCTTGTGCGACCATTGTTCGAGCCACGCCTGGCGGACCGTGGCGATCTCCTCCGCAGTCTCACCATCTCGCGACTGGCTCCCGAGCCTGTCTCTGCACGCCTCGATCATCTGTCGGATGATGAGCTTGGCGTCACCCAGCAGGGGATACTCGACATCGTAGTTCTTGCTGATGTCTATCGGGTCGTTCGTAGCCTGTATGAAGGTCTTGTCATTCGGAATGTTGGTCGTCATGCCATGCCTGGTCAGGCTGGAGCCGACCGCGAACACCACGTCGGCGCGTCCCATGAACCGGTAGGCTGCGCCGTTCATAACTCCCGAACTGGACCCTAGGGACAGCGGGTGTTTCTCGGGGAAGCCGCTTTTGCCTGCCATGCTGGTTGTCACTGGAATCTGCAGCAGCTCGGCCAGCTCGACAAGGTCGTCTGATGCCTCGGCGTACATCACACCCTGTCCCGCGTAGATGATCGGGTTGGCCGCTGCCAGCAGCGCCGCTGCCGCCTCGTCCACCGCAGCCACGTTCGCCCCGGCGGTCGCGACCTTGACCGGACGGTAGCTATTCACCAGCTCGTCCGGCACGTCCTCCGCGCCGATGTCTGACGGAATCTCCACCATCACAGGTCCCGGTCGGCCCATCTTTAGACGCGCGAATGCCCTGCGCATGGTCTCAACCACCAGGGTCGAGGCCTTGAGTCGCTCTACGTTCTTGGTGATTGACTCGTAGCTACGAACCGAGCTGAAGTTTGGGTACACGCCATCCCGGTCGCCCGGATATCCAAGCGGGAGCAGCAGCATAGGCACAGCGTCCGAGAAAGCCGTTGCGACGCCAGCGTAGGCGTTCTCAGCCCCCGGCCCGTACTGCATCGCGAAGACGCCTGGAGGTCTGCCGTTGGTGACCCTCGTGTATCCATCCGCGATGCCGACACCGACTCGTTCCTGCCGGCAGATGATCGGTCGGATGCCGATGTCTGCCGCGGACTCGATCACGTGCGTTGTCGGGAAAGAGCTCAGGTATTCGATGCCTTCTTTCTTCAGGATGTGTGCGATGGCGTCAAGGGTCTGCATGGCAGGTCTCCAAACTAGTGAACTAGGCTTGGGATACGGACAGGGACACGACTAAGGAGTCCGGGAGTTTATCCGGTAACTTTGAGCGTGAGCAGAAAACAGCCGGGATAGTGTGGGCTAGTTTCCTGATTGGGCCTTCTTGCGCAGCCCGGCAAGCACTTCGTTTAGGCTTCCGGACCTGAATCCCTCCAGGTCCAGCGTGACATACGAGTACCCGATAGACCTGAAGTACTCCGTCACCCTCGCGCGGGTGGACTCCTCGGTCAGCGTCAGGAAGTCTGCCGGCTCAACCTCGATCCTCGCGATTGTATCGTGATGCCGCACACGAAGCTGCCGGATGCCGATCTCATCGTGCAGGAACTCCTCAGCCTGCGCGATGCGAGTCAGGGCCTCTACCGTCACCGGCGTACCGTATGGTATCCGGGAGGACAGGCAAGCCTGCGCCGGCTTGTCCCAGGTCGGTAGGTCCATGCCCCTGGACAGCGTTCGGATTTCTGCCTTCGATAGCTCAGCCTCCACCATCGGGCTGCGGACGCCGTACTGCTTTGCAGCGTTGAGACCCGGCCTGAAGTCGCCGAGATCGTCCGTGTTGGTGCCGTTGGTGATGTGCTCGTAGCCTTCCAGCTGAGCAAAGTCAGCCAGGTACGTGTACAGCTCGTCCTTGCAGAAGAAGCAGCGGTTGGGGTTATTCTCGGCGTAGTCTTCCCGTTCAACCTCGTGTGTTTCGATAACACGGTGGTTGAGACCGAGCCGCTCGGCAAGCTCGACAGCCTCCCGGAGCTCCGACGGCGCGAGGCTCGGAGACTTCGCCGTTACAGCCAGCGCCTTGTGTCCGAGCACGTCATTCGCGGCTGCGGCCAGGAACGCGCTGTCCACTCCGCCAGAGTATGCAACGATGACGGTCCCCATCTCGCGCAGTGTTCCGCGCAAGGACTCCATCTTCCTCTCAGCGGTCTGCCTGTCAACTATCTGTATTTCTGTCTGGGTTGCCATCGACATTTCTCCGATAGGGTGAGGTCCTAAGGTGAGGAACTTACCCCTCCATCATCTCTTGGATGATCGCCTGCATCTCCCCGATATAGTGCTGGTAGCTTCGATTCTGATAGCCGAGTATGCGCTGCGATTCCTCTGTATCGTACCAGTCCATCCACCCCGGCGTGTCGCGGTAGACAGCCATCTCGACCGGCGCGCCCATGACCTCGAAGAAGTCCTTGACGTAGTCCCGACCATGAAGCTGCCAGGTTGGTCCACCAGCGACGTTGAAAACCTTGCCCCCCGCGTTCGGCGCCGACGCCGACGCGAACAGCGCGTCCGCAACATCGTCCCGATGGACCATCTCTACTCGCTGGTCCTCCATGAACGGCCAGGGGGTAGGAGGCTCCAGAAACGCCGGGACCAGGATTCCCGCGATTCTCAGAGAGACCGTGTTGGTTAGCGACGACGCGAAGATCAGCCTCTCGCCTTCGATCTTGCTGTCCGCGTAGATGTCTATGGCGCTCTGCGAGTGGCCGACTCGCACCGGCGGATCTTCGCCGCTGGTGTCTCCGTACGTACTGATCGATGATGTGAACACCATCCGGGTGTCCGGAGAATCCTGCTCCAGTGCAGCGATTATGTTCTTGGTCCCGTCTACGTTCACCCTGAAGGTCAGGTCGCGGTCTCTCTCGCTGTTGGGCGGAAGTATCGCCGCGAGGTGAAGGACTGCGTCCACGCCGTCAACGGCTGCTCGTACTCCATCGGCATCGGTGATGTCACCTTTGACGATCTCGATGCCTTCCTGCCCCTCAAGTCCCGTGAAGTCCATCATGGGAAGGTCGAACACACGGACTGTACGGCCAGCCTCGACAAACATCTCGACAAGCTGCCGCCCGACACTGCCCGCGCCTCCGGTGATGAGTACCGCCTGCGCCGAGCTTGACGAAGGGTTGGTCACGTGAGGGTCGTCCCCTTCATTCCAGCTGCCTCGATGACGTCCTGAGCGCTCGCGATCAGGTCCGTAAGCGCAGGCCCGAACGCGCTCCAGTCGCCGCTGTTCTTATGGTTGAGTGCGGCGTCGGCAGCGCGCATGGCCGTGCGCGTCGGCGGTATCGAAGGCATCGTCTGGAAGAAGAAAGTCCCGCTGACCTCGTCGAACTTGTCGACTATCTCGACGACCGACGTCTCCCATGCTTCGTTCTGAGCTCCGAGCCCGTCGGCTATCTGCTGACATGTTGAGATGCTCTGTTCCAACATCTCCTGTCCAGAAGGTGGCATTGTCACAACTCCTTCAAGAGTAATCGTGAGCCTATTTTGACGCCCAATCAGACTTCCGTCAATCCTGGAGCAGTGAATTCCAAGTCGAAGCCGCCTTTCGATCCGCGCACGTGTCACTGGCCGCAAATTGCTCTGAAAACGAGAAGGTGCTTGCACTCACTCTGGAGCGCCTACTATGAAGTCTCGCCAGTCAGGATCAGTCATCATCAGATAAGTTTCCCTATGGACACAAACTGGGATCGGTTCTTCGTCGGAACCGGATTCTTGCACGTAAGGCGGGTAGGTTGGCATTGGATGTGGGTCCCTATCCGATCTGGCACACCATGAATCGCCACTTGAGTAAGAGGAGTTTGGACGCGACTGGATGTCCATGCCAGGTTCCCATGTGTCCGCCACCCACACAAGCCAGAACTCGGGCGGAGTGCGGTTAGGTGGCCCACCCCCACCGGGGAGTGGGCCTGAATCATCATCAGAAACGCCGCAGGCTGAGATTGGGGCAAAAGTAAGAATGGTCAACACCGTCGCCAGTAGCAAGGCGCTCCCGGGTAGACTGAACCAAGTGTTTTTCATTTGGCAAATGCAAAGGGGGCGCGCCCCGAAAGCGCGCCCCCTTTTCTACCTGGTTTTCTCTTAGACCTTAGTCGTCATCGTCGTCCGCAGGCACTAGCTCTTCGAGCTCGGCCCCTACGTGATGTCCGTTTGTGGACTCCTCGTAGTGGTGCTTGATTGCGTCGATGTCGACCTCTTCGTTGCGGTCGAAGCCCCTGCCGTCGTGCCGGTCGTACGGGAACGGCATGAAGCGCTGGAACTTCTCCATGTAGCGCGGTCGGCTCGCCCTGGTGTCGTATGGGAACCTGTGCATCTCTTCCGGCTGAGGCTCCACGTCCACGAGGTCGTAGTCGCGGCTGCCGAGTCCGATCTCGTGACCGGTATTGATGCTCGCGACCTCGCTCTGAGAGTGGAACGTCGCGGCGGCGGCCTCGAACTTGCGGTCGCCGGGGTGATGCGCTTCCATCAGCTCAGCGGCCGATCCGGGCATTCCGGCTGAGCGCTTGGCGGCGTCGACACAGGCCATGTCGATTGCGACGGCGTCAGTGGACGCGAATACGCCAAGGTGCGGCACTATCGGGATGTCGGCATGGTTCGCGCAGTCGCAGCGAGGCGAAACGTCGATCGCCATGTTGATGTATCCGACCTTGCCGTTGAGCGCCTTCTCCACGCCCAGGCAGGCGTCTGCGATTGCGATGTCGACAGCGTCGAAGTTGACCGGCGGGATCTCCAGGATTCCGCGGCTGCCCATCACGCCGAAGCAGCCAAGGCAGGTCGCGCACTTCTCGCGCTCCCACTCGATCTCGTCATTCTCGTTGATGTGCCAGAGGTCGTATGGGCAGCAGTCTTCAAGAAGCTCCCAGTCAGGCGTGTTGGCCTTGCCCTTGAACGCCTCTGGGTGGAAGACCGCGGCAGCGCCGAGTCCATACTTCGGGTGACCGCCCATGTGGACGTTGAGCTTGCCGCGCTTGGACTGGGCGCCGATGCCCAGGTTCTTCAGCGCGCCGCCGATGACGCCCATGCCGTGGCCCTTGAAGTGGGTCAGTGCGATGAGCACGTCGGCCGCTGCGATTGCCTCAGCTACGTAGGCCTCCTTCAGCAGGTATCCTTCGGGGATGTCCACCCTGAAGTCGGCGGTGCCGAGCCAGCCGTCCGCGCAGACGAACGGGCAGCCGAGCGTGGCCGAGTTGAAGCCGTTGCGCTCAGCAGTCAACAGGATGTCGAGCTGGCTGGAACGGGAGCCGTATGGCGAGTAGGTCGACGTCGTCGTGTCGCAGACGAACGGCCTGCCTCCAAGCTCCTTGATCCTGTCCGCGAGCGCTCGCGGATAGACCGGTCGCAGATAGGCGGAGTTGTTCCACTCGCCGCAGTGAATCTTGATGGCTACCACGTCGTTGGGCTTGATCATCTTGTCGAGCCCAGCCGCATCGAAGACCGTGGTCATCTTCGCTACCAGGCTGGTCTCGGTGGACGTCGAATGAGCGTCCATCCAATAAACTTTGGACTTGCCCATAGTTTCCCTCCCTGTCGGGCTCCTGTAACCCAGCTACATCTGGATACGCACAATTGTAGATATGACAGTCTCGGTGAGCGTAACATTGGGTATGTACCTTGTCAACGCAACCAGAGGCGGATTGCCGTGTCGTCCTACCTTGCAGAGGCGGTTCGCGAACCGCCCCTGCGATGAATGCGATGATGGTCGTCACTCATTGAAATTTGTGAGCCCCAGTTAGGAGAAACCAATGCCCAGAATAGAAGATATGTGGCTCACGCCATGTACGAGGCCAAACGGGCTCCAGGCCGCTGATGACGGCCTGTGGGTGATCTCGGCCGATGACGACAGCAGGCTCCAGAAGCTCGACTATGAGACCGGCGAGGCGATGATCGACGTCACGACTGAGACATTCAGATCCAGCGGCCTGACCGTGGGCGGAGGCAACGTCTGGGTCGCGTCGACCCACAACTCCAGGCTCTACAAGCTCGACGAGGACGGCACGACCGTCAGCTTTCACGAGCCACCCGGAACGGGTGTGCACGATCACCGAGACACCGGCCCTGACTACAACCGCCCGCACGGCATGGAGTGGATGGGCGACACGATGTGGGTTGCGGCCAAGCCTGCCCTGAAGCTCTACCTGATCGACACAGAGACCCTGAAGCCCAAGCACTCCATACCAACTCCCGGCGCGGCCCCCCACGGCATCGCCTGGGATGGCGAGACGCTCTGGTGCGCAGACAGGGCCATGCAGAAGATCCACCGGCTGGACCCCGAGAACGGCGACATCCACGACGAGATCGAGGTCAAGTCGCCCGAGCTTCACGGGCTTACTATGCACGAAGGCGCCCTGTGGTTCTGCTGCGATCCCAGTGGACGTGTCTGCCGGATAGAGCTCTAGTCGAAAGAAATCGAGTTCGAGACGATACCTTTGGAGGAGCGGTATGCCAACCTACTCATACGACCACATACATCTGCGCACCCAGGACCCGATGACCACCGCCCAGTGGTACAACGAGATGTTCGGCGCCGAGATCATCGAGTCGATCCAGACAGATGGCCAACCGCGCATTGACCTGGACATCAATGGCCTGACGATTTTCATTGCCAGGGCGGACGAGAGCGCCACGCTTGCTCCCGAAGAGTCGCACTTGGGCTTGGACCACTTCGGGCTGCTCGTGGACGACATTGAGGAAGCCGCGGCCGACCTCAAGTCAAAGGGAGCCGAGTTCACCACTGAGCCGTTCCAGCTGCGACCCGGCCTCAAGATAGCGTACGTACTGGCCCCGGAAAACGTCAGGATCGAGCTTCTCGAAAGGGGCTAGTCTGCCGCTATAGCCTCCTCGGCGAACTCCGGCATCACCTCTTCGGCGAACATCTGGATCGAGCGGAGCCACTTGCCCTGCTCCAGTCCAGCAGCTCCGAACTTGCCGAAGATGCGGTTGATCCCCTTGGACCTCAGCACCTCAAGCCGCTCGCAGACCACCTCGGGCGTGCCGACCAGGGGGCGGATGCCCTCCTCCCTGGCGCGCACGGCAGCCAGTTCGCGGTCGCGGTCGCGGTGTACCCAGTGCTTGTAGTTGTCTGGGATGTTGCCGTCCTTGTCGGCGGGGTTTCCGATGCGGTAGAATTCCTCGTTGATCGCCGCCTCCAGCCCCGCCGTCTCGCTCTCGGCCTCTTCCATAGTTGGAGCGACGTACACGTTGGCGCTCACCGGCAGGTCGATATGTTCGTGCGGGTTGCCGTGGTGCTCCATGCGCTCGTGCCACATCTGGACGATACGAGGTGTCTGACCGAGCGTCGTAGTCGGGCCGCCGACCAGTATCGGCACCCCGATTTGCGCCGCGTAGTCGACGCTCTCAGGGCTGGTGCTGACCGCAATGTAGATTGGAGGTCCGGGCTTCTGGATTGGCTTTGGTATCACCCAGATGTCTTCGATGTCGACGAAGTCGCCCTTGTAGGTTAGATTCCCGTCCTCCCAGCACTTCTGGACGACTTCGAGGTACTCCTTGAACAGCTCCCTGGACTTGGTGATGTCCACGCCCATGCCGTGGAACTCCTGCGCCTGGTACCCGGCGCCCACGCCCAGGTTGAACCTGCCGCCAGAGACGATGTCGATGATCGCCGCCTCTTCAGCAACCTGCACAGGATTGTGGAAGGGTAATATGACGATCGACGTGCCGATCCTCGCCTGAGTCGTCCTGGCAGCCACCGCCCCCATGAACGAGAAGACACCCGACAGTATTCCGTGCCTCGAGAAGTGGTGCTCTCCAAGCCAGATGTCCTGTATGCCCAGCTTGTCCGCAAACTCCACCTGCTCCAGCGCATTCTCGAGCGTGTCCCGGTCGGACATCGTCTCGTGCCACCTGATAACGTCGAACATACCAAATCTCATATTGGACTCCTGTCTGCGGCTCGCTACGGATAGCCTCGTCTGGCCGAGTACATTCTATATCAGGTCTCTTGAGTTCGGTATCCGACGTACAGGTGTGCGACTTTCTGAAGCGAGCCAAACTCGTATCCCAACCTGATACAATCGCTCCCGTGTCCAACTACAGCTTTGGAGGCGAGCGCCAATGTTTGAGAGAGTTGCAGTCCTTGGAGTCGGGGCCATCGGTGGAATTATCGGCGGCTACCTCACCAGGGCAGGCCACGACGTCACCCTGATAGACCAGTGGGCCGAGAACGTCGACGCGATTCGGGAAAAGGGTCTAACCGTTTCGACACAGGAGGGCGACTTCACCGTCGAGGCCAACGCTGTCCACCTTGGAGAGGTCTGCAACATCGTAGAGCCGTTCGACCTCGTGTTCCTCGCGATGAAGTCCTACGACACCACGTGGGCGACACACTTCATTCTCCAGTACATGACCGGCAACGGCGTGATCGTTTCAGCGCAGAATGGCATCAACGACGAGCGCATCGGCCCGATTGCCGGCTGGAGCAGGGTGCTCGGATGCGTCATTACGCTCGGAGCGGGCATGTACGAGCCCGCCAACCCGATCAGGACGAGTGTTGCCGACAGGCTGGCATTCACGATTGGCGAGCCCAGCGGCATAGAGTCCAACAGGGCGCATGCCATCGCCGACATGCTGGGCGTCGTCGGCCCCAACAAGGTGACCTCCAACCTATGGGGTCAGCGTTGGTCGAAGCTGGCCGTCAACTCGATGGCCAACCCGATCTGCGCCCTGACTGGCCTGACCTCAGGCGCGTCCCGAGAGACTCCCGGCGTCGTTGACGTGACTGTGAAGATCGGCGCAGAGGTGGTCCGCGTGGGCACCGCGCTCGGTGTCGATGTCGAACCGATCAACAACGTCCCGGCGCAGCAATACGTCGAAGCGTCTGAAGACGCGACAGCGCTGGAAGACCTCAAGTCTCAGCTAGCCGAGACCGCCCGTGAGCTCGGAGCGGGCCGTCCATCCATGCTCCAGGACGTCATGAAAGGACGCAGGACGGAGATCGAGTACCTCGACGGCTACGTCGCCAACCGCGGACGGGAGGTTGGGGTATCCACCCCCGCCTGCGACCGCATAACCTCGCTCATCAAACAGGTTGAGGGGGGAGCGCTGAAGTCAGAGGCCGACAACATCAACCTCATGAGCGACTTCATGTAGGGGCTCGTTTCAAACCTGAACCTCTACCGTGAATACTAATCAACGGGCGCCCCTACTTCAGGGAGAGGGTTGGCGTGAGGGTGAATACCTGACCCTTTCAAACTCACCGGGAAGGAACATGCAACTGCATCAGTCAGAGGCAGTCCAGCGCAGGAGGAGGAACCGCAAGCGGCTCCGAGTCCTACTGCTGCTCGCCTGCATCGTGGGCACGTTGAGCGCCGGCATGTACACGCCGGGCCCGCAGGCGACGCTATTCTCTCGAATCGCGCTCGTGGTGTTTTCGATATCCTTCCTGATGTCCCTGTCCGTGGCGGCCGTAATGATCCCGTCTCCTCCGGACCCCAGGGAACGTATGCGTAGTGTCTTATGGGGCTGGAAACGCGACTCCGACGAAGACCGCACAGACGCAGATGAGTCCCAGCTAACCGGCCTTCCACCTCAAGGTGAACTGCGCAGGGCCGCACTGGATCAACGCAGGCGCCAATGACGATTTCTCCTCGGCTCCGCACGAGATTGACACTCTGACTGAACGGTTAGAGAATGACCAGGCCGCGTCTGCGGCAGCGGAGTCAAAACTTGCCACAAGTGGCCCTACACAGCGTACGTGTTCTGGAACTGACCAACGGGATCGCCGGCCCGTACTGTGCCAAAATGCTGGCCGACTTCGGCGCGGAAGTCATCAGGGTCGATCCCCCGACGGCTGTCGCTCAGCCTTACGCCGAGATCAACGAAGCTGAGCGAAATGCGCGCCATCTCCACCTGAACACCAACCGCAAGAGTGTGACTCTCGATCTGGAGTTGGAGCGTGGCAGAGACGTGCTGCTGGACCTAGCACTCCACTGCGACGTCATCGTGGAAAGCATGAGGCCCGGGATGGTCGAGGGACTCGGCATCGGCTACGAGACTCTGTCGCATTCCAGGTCCGACATCGTAATGACGTCGGTCACCCCGTTCGGCCAGGATGGTCCCTACAGCCAGTGGAACTACACCGAGCTTACGCTGTTCGCAATGACCGGCGCGATGCACCGCGAGGGGCTGCCGAACAGGTATCCGCTTAAGTACGGTGGCGAGATCGCCCAGTACTTCGCTGGCACTACAGCCGCTGCCGTTACCATGGGGGCGCTGGCCGCTGTCGCGCTGACCGGGATCGGCGACTGGATAGACATATCCATTCTTGAGGCCATGGCAGGCCACCCTCATCAGATCGGACGCCGTGCCCCGTTCGCCTACTCAGGCGAAGATGACCTTCGCGTCGAGCCTCGCACGTCGGCTGCCGGCGGACGTGAGCCGTACGCTGTAGGAACGTTCAGGTGTAAAGACGGCTACGTCAGCTTCCTGCCGCTCGGGCCGAGGATGTGGCCCAACATCGCCCAGATGATCGGACAGCCCGAACTCAGGGACGATCCCAGGTTCATCACGACCGAGGACCGGAGCGAAAACCGCTTCGAGTTAGAGGGAATCTTCCAGGAGTGGCTTGACCAGCACACCAGGATGGAGATCTTCGACGCCGCTCAGAAGGCGGGGATACCAGGAGGGCCGGTGCTGGAGGCTC
This sequence comes from Dehalococcoidia bacterium, assembly GCA_965116415.1. Taxonomy (GTDB): domain Bacteria; phylum Chloroflexota; class Dehalococcoidia; order Lucifugimonadales; family UBA1123; genus VXRN01. The sequence goes on along the minus strand of OZ220693.1, from coordinate 1,162,049 downwards.
TCGAAGCCGCCGACAACGAGCACTTCAGGGAACGGGACTACTTCCAGAGGATCGATCACCCTGAGGAGGGGACGCACAGCTACACGGGACTTCCTTTCCGGCTGTCGAATGCTCCGATTTCACCGCCGTCATCCGCCCCAATTCTCGGTCAACACAGCAGAGAGATACTTACCGGACTGCTCGACGTGTCTGAGCAGAAGTTGGACTCACTTGTAGAGAGCGGGGTCACCAGCCTTGGCTAAATCATCTGGAATTCAACCTGGCCCTCTGACAGGGGTTCGCGCGCTAGAACTCGCCGAGATATGGGCAGGACCTTTCTGTGGCTCCCTGTTGGCCGACATGGGCGCAGAAGTGATCAAAGTGGAGGCTATCCAGCGAATCGCCAGAGGGCCGATCAGGCCGAGGCCGGGAACTTCCGGTTACCCGGACGGCGAACCGGGAGAGCGACCATGGAACAGACATGCCAACTTCAACGTGCTCAGCCGAAGCAAGCTGGGAATTACGCTTGATCTCACTACCCCAGATGGAGCAGAGACCTTCAAGGAGCTGGTGAACGTCAGCGACGTGGTATTCACCAACTACGCCTTCGGAGTGATGGACAAGTTCGGTCTGGGCTACGAGGAGCTTCGCAAGGTCAAGCCGGACATCATCGCGCTGTTCACCCCCGGATACGGCAACACTGGCCCCTATAAGACATTCCGCAGCATGGGTATGGTGATCGACGCGATTACGGGGCACACTGCGCTCCGTGGCTATCCGGACATGGAAGTTTCGCGCAACTCGCTCGTACACCACCCCGACGCGGTCGCTGGCGCCACCGCCGTGTTCGCAATCTGTCTCGCGATTCAAAATCGCGCCCGCACCGGTAAGGGACAGTTCATCGACCTGTCGCAGGCGGAGGCGTTCATGCCCCACCTGGGTGAGGTCTACCTGGAACACTCGCTGGTGGGCACGCCAAGAAGCCGCCGGGGCAATCGCCATCCTGGGATGGCTCCCCACGGGACTTACCCCTGCGTCGGAGACGACGAATGGGTAGCAGTCTCAGTCCAGTCTGACGAGCAGTGGCGCGAGATGTGCCGGGCGATGGAGATGCCGCAGCTAGCGCACCATCCGAACTTCAAGACGCTTCCCGCGCGCCTGCGCAACCAGGACGAACTCGACCTGATAGTAAGCCGATGGACACGGCAGATGAGCAGGTATCAGGTTGCAAACCTTCTACAGGAGTACGGAATAGCCGCCGGTCCTGTGCTGGACTGCGGTGGGGACACATACGACGATCCACACCTCCAGGACCGCGGCTACTTCCAGGCCGTCGACCATCCCGATGCCGGCGTCCATCTATTGAGCGGACCGATATGGCGCATGCACAACCGTTCAGAGGTGAGACACGAGCCTGCGCCCGGTCTGGGTGAGCACAACGAGGATGTGCTTGGGGACCTCATGGGTCTGAGCCATAGCAGACTGGCGGAACTCGAGGCCACCCAGATCATCGGCACAGTTCCTCTCGACGGCGCCGACATGGGCGGCGTCCGCCGCGCCCGCGAACGCGGCCTGTCGTCCTCCGACTCTTAACGTCGTAGGTGCTACACTGTTTGGAACATTGTTGTGGAGTACTTACGGGGCATGAGCTTTGAGGTAAAAGCTGATCCTGTGCCGCTGCGAATGGACGATAGCGGTACGGTAAGAGTAGGCAACTCCAGGGTGACGCTTGACGTCCTCATCGGCGCGTTCAAACTTGGCGCGAGTGCTGAGGAAATCCACGAGCAGTATCCCTCAGTTAAACTCTGCGATGTTCACTCGGTACTCGGATACTATCTTCGACGACAGGATGAGGTGGACGAGTACCTTAATGCCCGTGCGGCAGATGCCAAAAGGATCAGGATCGAGGTCGAGCGCCAGTTTCCACCTGCTATACCGTTAGCACGCCTTTTGAAGCGACGCGCAAAGAGGGGCTAGGCTCTATTGGTGCGCTTCGCGGCCGACGAGAACCTCAACATCCACATCGTCACCGGACTGATTGAGCGCAATCCAACAGTCGATATAGTCCGGGTTCAGGAAGCGGGAATAGCCGGTTCAGATGACCCTTCTGTGCTCGAATGGGCCGCCGGAGAGGGTCGTGTTCTCCTGACTCACGACGTGACTACAATGCCGAGGTATGCATCCAACCGGCATGAGGCCGGACTACCGATGCCTGGAGTATTCCTGATTCCCCAGAATCGCCGGATTGGGGATGTGATTGAAAGCCTACTGCTAATCGCAGAGTTTAGCTTCGAGAATGAGTGGGATGGTCAGATTAGGTATCTTCCGCTCTGATGAAAGTGTGAAATATCTACGACACGGGTGGTGGAGCGGCGTCATCGTCGTCAGTGTAGATGTGCGGCTGGTCAGGCGTAGTCACGGCCAGCCGGAACGAGATGCCGTCCCCAACTGAACTGATGTGATGCCTCATCCCCTCCGGCACGAACACAATGTCGCCCTCGGAAGCGTGAATCAGAGGCCTTCCCTCGCCAACGTTCCACGTCAGCTCGCCGCCAAGAATCGTCCACCACTCGTTGAAGTCGGGGTGCCAGTGAGCATTGTTAGTCATGCCCGGGCCGTGACAGATCAGGTTCGCGCTGTTGCGGTCGTCTAGCAGTATCGACGTCGCCCAGGGCGGCTCACCGAACTTCTCAAGCATGAAGTCGAGCGTCGTGTGGATCATGTTGGGCGGTCCGTCCTGCTCCGGGAACGGCTTGATGATGTTGGACCGTGGCCCGGTCGTGTCGTGGTTAGACGTAGGACTCGTGATTCCCAGGCGCAGAGACTTCTCAGTGCCTACCGTCCGTATGGCGTGGCGCTGCTTCTTTGGCGCCATCACAACATCGCCCTTAGTGGCGCGTACCGGGGGGTAGTCGCCGATCTCCCAGATCATCTCACCGGCCAGAACGATCCACCACTCGACAAAGTCGGTGTGAATGTGCGGGTCGTTCGCCTGCCCGGGCGCGTTGCAGATAAGCACTGCGTCGTTTCGTCCGTCGGAAAGCAGCTTCTCAGCCCACGGTGGCTCACCATGACGGGCAACGACGTCAGAGATCTTGATGTGCTGCGGCTCTGAGCTGATAACCGATTCCTGTTCCGACACTCTACTAACCCTTCAGGTACAGTCCGATGATTGCGACCATGATCGTCACCCAGCCTCCAAAGAACAGAACGTACTGATTGTTGACGCGGCTGTTCATCTCGTTGCGAAAGGAATCAAGGGCCCGGCTCATGTCGTCCAATCGCCGGTCCACCTGTTCGTAGGCTCCCTCGAGCCTGCTGAGCCGCTCATCGGTCGTCGTCAACTTTCGTCACCTCACATGACATATCATAGCAGACCTGCGACTGGCCCAAGCGCACGGGCGCATGGCTACCATGAGAGGGCGTAGCAGGCTCGTCGCGGGTCGCCCGACGAGGCGAGGACGCCGGTCTGCGGGTCGCGTGTGGACACGGTCGCGCCCATGCCTGCGCTGGCGACGGAGACGGTGTCGTGGCCCATTGCGCTCAGCTCATCCCTTGTGCTCTGCGAGATACCCGGTTCAACTCCTAGCTGTCCCGGATAGTACGTGTGCGGGTAGAAGCTGTTCTTTACGCCCTGGCTGGCGAACCTGGGTGCTTCAACCGCCTCCTGTGGGTTCATCCCCCACAGCACCGAGTTCAGAACCAGCTGCATGTTGGCCTGCGCCTGGTGGTCTCCGCCGGGGCACCCGACCGTCATCACCGGTACACCGTCCTTCGACACGATGTAATTGACCAGCGTCGTCCTCGGACGCTTGCGTGGCTCCAGCCTGTTGGGATGACCGTCCTCGAAGTTGAACATCTCGATGCGGGTGCTGAGCGCGCATCCCAGTTCGGGGAAGAAGACCGACTTGGCAAACGATCCACCGGACGGTGTTGCGCAGACCAGGTTACCGTCGCGGTCGATGGACGAGATGTGCGTCGTTCCGCTGTCCGCCCCACCATCGCCGTCCCCGGCCGCCGCAACGGGTTCTCTCGCAGCCGCAGGAGCGCCAGACATCGCCGAGTACTTCCACGGATCACCCGGTGCCGGAAGCTCCGGCATTGCCCTGCTCGGGTCTATGAGTGCCGCCCGCTCGCGTGCGTACTCTTTAGAGAGCAACCCATCGATAGGCACAGTGGCGAAGTCCGGGTCTCCGTAGTAGGCCTCACGGTCAGCGAAGGCAAGGTTAACCGCCTGGCTGACAGTGTGGATGTACGCTGTCGAGTTGTGTCCCATCGCCCTGAGGTCGAAGTTCTCGAGTATGTTCAGCGACTGCATGAGTACCGCGCCCTGCGTCCATGTACTCTGGCCGTGCACCTCGTAGCCCATGTAGCCCGTCTTGATCGGGGTCTCGTACTTTGGCTCGTATGCCGCGAGAGATGGCATGTCCAGTATGCCACCGACTCTCTCACTGCACTCTGCGATGATCTCCGCTACTTCACCTGTGTAGAAGCAGTCGCGCGCCGCTCGAACGCCGTCCACCCTGTGTCCGCTTCCTGCACCTTCGGCCTCTACCATCTTGCGGAAGACGTCTGCGAGTCCCTTCTGTACCAGTACCGACCCCGGCTCGGGGGTCTTGCCGTTGTCAAAGAAGACGTTCAGTCCGCCTGGCGGGTACTGCTCGAACTGGCCCCTCGTGACAGGAGTGTCGATACGCTCGAGCATGTACTCGTAGTTAGGTATCCCGCGCTCAGCATAGTGAATCGACGGCTCCAGCACTTCTCCCACGGTCTTCCGGCCGTACTTCTCCAGGAGAGACAGGTAAGCGGCTACCACACCGGGCAGGGTGAAGCTGAGGTGGGCCAGCGGACCGGGACCGGTGGGAATCTCGCTCTGTCCCAGGCTGCGGTACCAGTCGACGGTCGCCCGGTCCGGCGCCGTGCCCTGTCCGCTCAGGGAGAGTAGGTCGCCGCTCTCGGCGTGGTAGAGCATGAACACGCCCTCGGCAGCCAGTGAGTACGACGCTATCGGCTCAGTGACCGCCGCGGCAAATCCCGCCGCCACGACCGCGTCGAAGGCGTTGCCGCCCGACAACAGCATCCGCATTCCGGCCATCGAGGTCAGGTAGTGACCGCTTGATATGACTCCTTGCGTCCCATAGACCACCGGACGGCCGGTAGTTTGCTGTCCAATGTTGCCCTGTTCCATCGCCGATGCGGTGTATACGGTTGTCATCTGTCCCTCTCTATTCTTCGGTGGGCTGTTAGCTAAGTTGACTTCAGGCGTAGGTCAGCAGTGTTTCAGCGTGTTCGAAAGGCGGTATCAGCCGCCGTCTGCTCGCTTCTTCCAGAAATTGTCGAGATTATCGGTCGGTTGCCATCCAAGAACACGCTTCGCCTTCTCGTTCGTGAACTTCCCGTGCGGGAGGTCTGCGAATATGAAGAACGGCTCGCACTTTGAGGGCAGCGACTCGAGCGGAATGCTCAGCGCGGGTGCGAATGCTTCACCGGCGTCTTTCCAAGTGACGTTGAAAGGCGTGAAGTCCTTGCCGTAGCCCTCTGCCTCGTCACCGAAGTGGAAGTTGTAGAACAGAAGCGTCAGCACGTACAGGTCGTGGTTCTCAGTGAAGACGCGGCAGATCTCCTGACCAAGCGACTTCGTGATCGCGTACAGGAGTGTGCCCGACTGCGAAGGCACATCCGGCCCGATGATATGGTCGGAGTTCTCGTAGGTCGGCCCCGTGATAGTGAAGTGCGGACCTGTGTTGATCACCCTCCGAATGCCGTGATGCACAGCAGCCGCGCAGGCGTTGTATGTGCCTCTCGCGTTGACGTCGAACGCTATCCGACGGTGTGGCCTGAGCACGGATAGGTTGATGATCGCGTCCATACCCTCTGCGGCCTCGATCACACCGTCCAGGTCAGCGACATCCAGGTTGAAATACTCGTGCGGAGTATCGGGCGGATCATTGATGTCGGTGAGTCGCAGGGTGTGTTCCCCCTCAAGCGCCCTAATGACGTGAGGGCCGAGCATCCCATTGGCTCCCAGTATGAGAATGTTCATAGAGGCGTCCCAGTCTGACACGAGTGGAAATGTCTAGTCATTGGCGAGAAGCTCCGCGGCCACGATGGGTTGAGAATATCCCAAATGTGAAGAGTTGACCAGTATCGCCTTCACGACGGTCGTTAGCTTGAAGGCCCGAATCCGAGGCGAGTCTCGGCGGTTTCTGTGAGGAACCTGCGGTTGGGCACGTCGGACTGGACGTGGAATACGGCCCAGAAACTCCGTGAGTCTGCATACCCTGCTGAAATGTCCGCGGTCAGCGCCCTTTCGACTGCCTGCACCGCATCTCTCGAATAGAGGGCAGACTTGGAGGCGGGAGCGCCCACGTCGTCTACCAGGTCCCCCAGCCTGAGGCACACGACCTCGATCTTATGCTCTCGCGCAAACTCTCGGCAGATAAACTCTCCAAGGTGAAAGCAGAGCACGTCCGTCTCTGTAGTGGGGGAGGGCAGCCACCGCTCAGTGACGGCATAGTCCTCGTCGTAACCCCCCATCACTGAGAGCGAGCTGAGGAAGATAAACCTCGGCACACCCTCCTCAGCGGCGGTTCGGACAAGGTTGTAAACACACCGCATACCACCGTCCAGCTGATCGGAGACAGGCAGTCCGGCATCGACCTGGCCCGGATGGATGACAACATCCATTCCCTTCACTAATTCGTTGGTCGCAGCATCGTGATCGAGATCGCACAGGACGACATCGTCTCCATCCGATGGCGGGACCCGATCGGAGAGCGTCACACTATGCGAGTTCCCTAATGAGTCTGCCAGCAACCTGGCAATCCGCGTAGATGCTCCGGTAATGAGTATATTCATGTCCTGTTCTCTCAGGTGGTCTGGCAGCAAAGCTTACCGCACTCTGGCTCGTATGGACACCGGACGACAGTTGGGACAGTTTCCACAAAGATAAAGGCCCCGGAGATGCTGGGACATCTCCGGGGCCTGATTGTTCCTTTTGTACGTGACGGGGGCTACTCTGCCGGAGGAGTCTCGCTTGCGACAAGACCCACGGCCGCTCCGGCAGGGTCTGCGAAGAAGGCCATCGTCACTGCGCCGGGAATGACCGTCACAGGCATAAGGACCTTTCCCCCGGCGGCGACCGCCTTGTCGAGATATGCTTGCAGATTGTCCACTTCGATGTAGAACGCGACACAGGTCTCGTCCGTGAACGAAGGTCCGATGCCGCCATTGATGCCGGAATCAGATTGGGTATCGACGACGCCATAGGTCATGCCACCAGGCATCGGTGCGTCGCTCACGTTCCAGCCGAACACCTCGCTGAAGAACGCCTTGCTCTTCTCAGTGTCGTTGGACTGGACTTCAAAGTGGACTACAGGATTGGGCATAGTTACACCTCCTGGGTGCTGTTATGGAATTCCGGTGCTGAACCGGTGTCTATTGGTGGCTGCTGTAGCTTGAACTTCGCCACAGCGCGCATATAATGGTAATCAGTGATAGAACAATTGTTCAAGAGTAATTCAGACCATGTCTTGGTGAATCTTGGTTGAGCTCTATTGGCATCGGCTCTGGACCGCATAGATGCGTAACATCCTTCACGCAGACTTCGACGCGTTCTACGCCTCGGTGGAACAGCTCGATGCCCCTGACCTCAGGGGCAAGCCGCTCGCCGTGGGCGGCAGCCCCGAGTCGAGGGGCGTGGTCGCTGCCGCATCCTACGAGGCTCGCGAGTATGGCGTTCGTTCTGCGATGCCCATGCGTACCGCTTTCAATCTCTGCCCAAGCCTGATTCGAGTCAGCGCCCGCTTCGGCCGGTACCGGGAGGTCTCCCGGAAGGTGATGGACATCTTCAACGACGTCACACCCCTTGTGGAGCCGCTCTCGCTCGACGAAGCGTATCTCGACGTAACCGACCAGGTCACGCCCGAGTTGTCTCCCGAAGTTCTCGCGAGCCGTCTCAAGCAGCGAGTCAGGCGTGAGCTCGGCCTTACCATCTCTGTCGGAGTAGCCACCAGCAAGTCCGTCGCGAAGATAGCGTCCGACTTCGATAAGCCGGACGGCCTGACGGTCGTGCGTCCTGGCACAGAGAGGACATTCCTCGCGCCGCTGCCCGTTGGCAAGCTGCCCGGCGTCGGCCCCAAGACCCAGGAGCGACTCGCAGGTGAGGGGGTAGACACAATCGGCGATCTTGCCAGATGCACAGACGACTGGCTGACTGCCCGATTCGGACGCAACGGTGAGTACATGAAGCGGCTCGCCTCAGGCGAGGACGACCGCCCCGTACAGACCAGCAGGGATACTAAATCCGTCAGTTCGGAGACCACGCTAGTAAACGACACTGGCGACCCCGACGCGCTCCAGGAGTTAGTGAACAGGCTCAGCCAGGACGTCGCTCGCTCGCTGGAGAGACGAGACCTGTGGGGACGCACTGTCAAGGTGAAGCTCAGACTGTCGGACTTCACGACCTTCACCCGCCAGGTGACGCTTCCAGAGGTCGTTCAGGCTTCAGATGAGATTGCAGAAGCCGCCGGTGTTCTCGTCCGCAACGAGACCGGCCCCGGCAGGACGTTTAGGCTGGTCGGAGTAGGAGTAGCCGGGTTTGAGGACACGAGCGAGCGTCAGCAGCCATCGTTGCAGCCGAGACTGCCCGGGATCTGACTACACCTCTAGCTCATCGAAGATGGCGCGGTACGACGCCACTCGAGACGCCGACACCCGACCCTCGCCCTCCGCAGCACATACTGCGCACTCAGGCTCTTCCAGGTGCGAGCAGTTGCTGAACTTGCACTCGGCCGCCAGCTCGTCGACTTCAGGGAAGTACAGAGGCAGCTCGCCCAACGTCAGTCCTGCTATCCCGAACTCCCTGATGCCGGGGGTGTCCGCGACGTATCCGCCGCCGTCCAGCCTGTACAGCTTCGACCGCGTGGTGGTATGTGTACCCTGTCGGTTGGCGTCGCTTATCCTGCCAACCCTGATGTCCAGGCCTGGCTGCATCGCCGCCATTAGCGAACTCTTACCTGTTCCTGACAGTCCGACGACGACCGTCAGCTTCCCCTTAAGGGCGTCCCTGAGTTCGTCAATGCCTAGCCCAGTCGTCGCGGATGTTATGAGCACCGTGTGTCCCATCTCACGGTATATGGAGACTGACGACTCCAGTTCTGCCTGATCTTGGATTAGGTCGGCCTTGTTGACGCACACGATCGGCTCGATCTCCGACAGTCCGGCGGCTATCAGGTATCTGTCTATCAACTCCAGCCACAGGTCTGGACTTCGCCACGACGACACGATCAGAAGCTGATCGACATTAGCGGCGATAACCTGCTGCCGTGGCGCTAGGAAGGGGTCGGGTCTTGCAAGGATCGTTCGTCTGGGCTGGATGTCTTCTATCGCCCATGACCCAGTTGACCCTTCGGTGACGATAGCGCGATCGCCGACGGCAACGGGATTGATGTAACCAGTGTCGATCTCTGTCAGCAGCCCCCTGACAGTGGCAGGCTGTTCCACACCGTCAATCCCGACCTGCGCCGACATCCCGGCCACTTCCGTTACCAGAGCCGTCCGTGTGTCTGCAAGGGAGTCGCTTCGTTCAGGCGTGCTATCTTGATCCGACGTGAGGGGAGACGCAATTACTGCCTGTTCGATCTGCTTGCGCCGGTCTCGCTCGTCTCTGGGCATGACCCTCTCGATGGGGTCGTAGTCAATCTCGTCCCAGTCCTGCTCGACGCGTGCGGTCCAGTCTTTCTGTCGCGCGCGACTTCGCTTGACGCTTCCGCTTCGCCGAAGCGTCTTCTTAGACCTGCGATCCTGTCGCCTCTTCCGTGGACTTGTCATAGACTCTTACTGAACCGGATTCTACTTAGCAGCAAAGCGCTTGGCAAACGTGAAACCGTGCGAGTTTCCACTTCCACAAAACTGAACTCCGGCCGTTATGTCGCCACCGGTTCCGAGCCCGTATTTGAGGTCGCCACTGATGGCGTGTCGCTCGATCTCTCGGGCTGTTTCGTTGACGGTTCTGACCTCGCCGGCGTCGGCATCTACGTCCACGACTGCGCCGACGTGACGATACGAGGTGGCGTGATCAGGGGCTTCTACCAGGGAGTCCGCGCCGAGAACGTGCGCAACCTGCGTATCGAGGACTGCGTAATATCAGACAACCACAACCCTGAGGGAGTAGGCTGGCTTCCCGACACGCATGAGCCCAACGAGGCAGGCTACGGAGGAGGCATCTACCTGCTGAACGCTACAGACTCGACGATTAGCCGATGTCTGGTCACCGGTAACTTCAATGGAATCGACCTTGTCCGGTGCAGCCGGGTGACAGTAAGCGAGACCGACGCCTCACAATGCTCCAACGTCGGCATTCACCTCCTGCGTTCCACCCACTGCACCATCGAAAAGTGCAGGGCTGAGCACTGCATCAGATTTACCGACCGATTCTGGAACGACACCGCCGACTCTGCAGGAATCCTGATCGAAGAGTTCTCCCACCATAACCGGATAGTCGACAACAGCCTGCGCTACTCTGGCGACGGCCTGTTCATACGGGCCAACAACCGTCACTCATCAGACAACAACCACATTGCCCGCAACGACGGCAGCCACTCGCCCAACAACGCCTTCGAGGCGGTGTTCTCTTCCGGCAACGTTTTCGAAGACAATATTGCCGACGGCTCCAACTACGGCTTCTGGCTCGGCTACTCCAGGCAGACCGTTGTACGAGGCAACCGCATCCGTTCCAACCGGCTGGACGGCATCGCCATCGAGCACGGCAGCGAAAACGTCATCGAGAGAAACGTCATCAACGCGAACCGAAACGGGGTACGCCTGTGGTGGTCTCCCTCAGACCTTGGAGACGATCCCTCGTCCGGCTACGTCATCCGTGACAACCGGATCTCAGGATCGAGAGACCACGCAGTCAACATCGCCGACACGACAGACGTAACCCTGTCGTCGAACGATCTGCAAGACAACGGCAAAGGCATCTCCATCAAATGACAGAATCCTTGGGCCTGGCGCGGGGAAGTGACGGGAGGATCTCGCTCTTCACTCCTCTCCACTCACTCCGGGAAAACGCCTAGTCCTCGAGGAAGCTCCGCAACTCCGCCACAATGGCATGAACGCCCTCAGCGTCCGCGCTGTTGGGTACGAGATCCAGGTAGTGAACGAGGTCGTCAAGAGCTTCCGCGCTGTGACCGAGCTGGTAGTGCACCACACCGCGGTCCCGGTGATTCGACGCCGAGTGCGGCTCAAGCGCCAGGGCAAAGTCGGCTACGTCGAGCGCGCGCACGTAGTCCTCTTCGTGCATGTAGATCGCCTTCAGGTTGCGAATGATACGCGCCACTATCTCCCGGTTGGACACCGGGCTGAGCAGGCTCTCATCCCAGTCGACCGGCCCTTGCATCCGCTCTTCGAGCAGCTTCTTGCACTCTTCTTTGGACAGGAGATAGCCTCCGTTGAAAGGGTCGACGAAGAGGTTATCGATCTCCCGGTGTCTGACGAGGAAGTGTCCCGGCATTCCAATCCCCACCAGCGGCACCTTCAACCTACGACCGACTTCCATGTAGACCACCGCGAGAGTGATCGGGATTCCGACGCGTCTCTCCAGCACCTGGCTCAGGTAGCTGTTGCGCGGATCGTAGTAGTCATCATCGTTGCCGCGGAATCCGCCTTCGTCGAACAGCGCCTCGCTGATAGTGTTCATGCAGTACAGGGGGTCGTCATCGTCGAGTAGCTTGCTGGAGATCGACCCCGCTATGCGCTGGAACGTGAACAGCTCCTGGTCGATGCTGATGTCGGGGTACTCAGAGGCCGACAGAAGCAGTGCCGCCCGGGCTACGTCTATCTCGTAGTCGGGCCTGTCCGTCACCTCGGAGAACTTTTCCAGCAACTCAACTCGTTCCAATATCCTCACCGTTTCCATGAGAGGTAGCCCCCACGTCCCCACAAGATTCTAGCCCACTTTCTCAGATTGTCCAGTGTTCACTAGGTCTCCGCAGCCCTCCGGCCCGAAACTACATACACCGGGTCCGCGTAGTGTCCCACCTCAGGGCTGATGTCCCTGATCGTCACGTCATCCCAGCCACCGCTGCTGACAAAGTACGCCCCAACCAGCTGACCGCGCCGGTAGTCGTCCAGGGATTGCCATACCGCGACCGCCTTGGTTGGAAACATGCGGTTCGAGTAGATAACGTGAAAGCTGGCTCCGTCCTTCAGCAGGCGGCGCACGTCTGAGAACACCTCGACTGGACGAGTCATGTACTGCACCGACACGGTAACCACGATCGCGTCGAAGACCTTGTCCTCGAATGGGAGCCTAGGCCGCTTGTTGAGGTCGTGGATTACAAAGTCGTCGAGTTGCGGGTTCTCACGCATCTCGACCTCGTTCATCCCCAGCCCAACTATCCTGCGACCGAGTGGCTCGTGCGGCATGTGGGAGCGCCACGAACTCATCAGGTCTAGGATGACCCCGTCCTCGGGCAGGACCTCGGCAAAGTAGCTCCTGATGGCCTCGATGGCATAGTCGTCGATGTGAACGACAAGCCTCGGCTGCGTGTAGAACAGCCCGTCATCGGACTCGTCCACCCGCCGAAACAACCGCTCTGGAAAAGCAGGACTATCTTCCATGCACACATTGTCTCCAGAACAGGCAGAGGGTTCAAATCTCCCTTCTGATCAGAGCCTTTATCAGTTTGGTCGGTCAGACGTGTGTAGGGGCAATCTCTTGTGGTTGCCCCATGTTGGGTGTCAGGGTCGGGACGCCCCTACGGATCGGCCTCCGACTGAGTTGATACAGGTTCTCCTGATCACGAGCTTGCTGGAACGTGCCATGAGACCAGCGTCCCCAACAAGGGAAGAAAAGAATGGCAGGAGCGGCAGGATTCGAACCCGCGACCCTCGGTTTTGGAGACCGATGCTCTACCAGCCTGAGCTACGCTCCTGCGAAGCGCTGCGGAGTCAACTATCGGTCGACGGCTTGGAGGTCTCCAGCAGCCTGGATACACTCAACGCTGGTAACGCCTCGACCCAACTCCACGCACACATAATTGTACAATGCCCAGCCCAGCCATGTACAACTGAACCCTCGTTCACCATTCCCAACTCCGCCCACAGACGCTATAGTACGTACACACGGCTTCAAAGTGCGGGGGAGTTCGCAATGACCACGACAAACGACAACTTCAACGGCATCCAGGAGTACGCAAGCGACCAGGGGTTGAAGCTCGACTGGATCGACCAGCAGGGCGAGTGGGGCGTGAAGGCTTCCGCCGACGGCCAGAAGGGAATGACGCTGTCTGACGTCCAGGTGGGCAGCTACGGCGATCCCGGACCGACGTCCGACAATATGACGGGCAGGCCTCGCGGCGCGGCTTCAAGACCCAACGCCTACCGTATCGGCGGGTACCAGGTGCGCACCAAGTCCGACATCTGGCTTGTCAACGCCGCCATGCTGTACGAAGAGGCGCTCCAACGGCAGTGGAGCTCGGCCACCGATGTCCCCTGGGACACCATCCGGCCGCTCCCTGACGATGTCGAGCGCGCCCAGTGCCAGCTTGCTACGTTCCTCACCGAGGTAGAGTTCGTCGCCGCCGACGTTCCCGGCCGGTGGGTGGCTGGCACGTCTCCCGATTACTTTGAGCCGCGTATGTTCCTGATAACCCAGATCATGGACGAGTCCCGGCACCTCGACGTCTTCCGCAAGCGCGCACTCGCTAACGGTGGTGGGCTCATGCAGCGTCCGAACGTGACGACCAGTGGAACGGTCGGCAGTATAGACCTATCTCGCGACTTCACCGAGATGTCCTCGAGGCTTCATATATCCGGTGAGGGCGCGGTGCTGACCATCTTCCGGATGGGCGAGCTGATGGCCTATAACGAGGCCGAGAAGCGGATCTACCGTCTCGCCGCCCAGGACGAGTCGAGGCACGTTGCCTTTGGCGTCATGCACATGCGCTACCTCGCCGAGACTGAGCCTGAGCGCAAGGAAGAGGTGCACGAGTACCTCGATGAGGGTGAACGTGCCCTTGTAGCTGGCAACCAGAACCCGGCGGCCCGCGACACCGCGCAGAGCGAGGCGCTGGCGGTCCTGCTTGGCGGCGGAGAGAAGAACTACGACGAGGGCTACAGGAAGCTGCTGGCGATCCGCAAGCGTCAGGCCAAGGAGTATGTCCAGCGCATCCGCTCTGCCGGATTCGGTGAGCGATTCGACAACGGTCGCGCCCTGCCCGAGCTCATGGAATACGTGAAGAACTAGGTGGCCGACGTGACTAACGAGAGACCCGTACGGGGCCGTCGTCGCCTCGTCCTGGATGAGAACGTTGAGGTCCCCGAGCCGTCCCTTGAGTGGAAGTCTCGTACCCTGGAATGGGGTACCCGGGCAAAGCCCGGCAAGAGCGGGCTGAAGATTGGCGATCTCAACGTCGGTATCTACGGCGAGATCCCGGACCACTGGGAGGAGCAGACAAGGATGCCGCGTGGCGCATACCCCATGCCGGGTGTGCCTCCCATTGGCATCGCCCTCCGCAGTAAGCGAGACCTCTGGGCTGACAACGCAGCCGACCTCTACGAAGAGGCAATCCAGCGTCGCTGGGTGCCAGCCACAGATATCCCGTGGGACACAATAGAGCCTCTCCCGGACGACGTCGAGGCGGCGATGTGCCAGCTCTGCACCGAGCTTAGCCAGGCAGCCAACGTGGAGTTCGAGACCATCGGCTCCTGGCTGCAGCACATGTCATTCGGTTATCACGAGGTCAAGCTTTTCCTCGCGACCAACATGTTCGATGCCGGTCGGCACCACGAGGCGTTCAGGAAGCGCGCGCTGTCGAACGGCGGTGGACTTGGACTGGAAAGCCGTGGTGAGGTCAACCGGATGATCCTCGAGAGCAAGGGCGGCTGGTCCGAGACCAGTCTGTTGCTGCACCTGCTACGGGGCACATTCATCCAGAGCGTGTACCGGTACGGCGAACGCTACGCCAACAACCCCGCCGAAAAGGTGCTTTTCGGACTGGCGATGCAGGACAAGGCCCGGCATGTCGCCTACGGCCTGCAGCATCTGCGGTACGCCGTGACTCACAAGGACGATAAGGCGCTGGTGTTCGAGCGATTGCTGAATATCGGAGAGCGCATCTTCGTGCGCGAGTTGCAGGAGCCTGCGCTGCTTGAGCCGATGGCCATAGTCTTTGGCGGCGGCATCGAGGGAGCCACGGTCGGAATGCAGCGTGTCAGGCGCATGATGGCCGACTGGGTCAGAGGCTACCTCTCCATGGCCGAGTGGATCGGCGTCCAGCGCGGTCCGGCTTTCCCCAAAGAGTTGGCCCAGTACCTGGAGGACTAGCAGCGAACCCAAGTGTGTGATGACGCCCTCAGTCGTCCGTCATTCCCGTGAAAGCGGGAATCCATGAGCGATTACGTCCATGTACAGATCAGGTGGTGAGAGGTACTAGCGTTGCCCCAATTCCCCTCAATAGAGTGGTTCGATGCTGTTCGCCACGAGTTCAACAACGACGAGTCCGTCCGGGGAGCCGGAGGCGGCACCTGCGACGCCAGGGTCGGACTTCGCGTGGGCGAGACTCTCTTCCTGCTGGTCTTCGAAGGCTTCGAGTGCCAGTCTGCCACCGAGATCGAAGAGACAGACCTTGAGTCCACCGACTTCTATCTCGACATGTCCCCCGACGACTGGGAGGACATGCTCGTCAATATACAGGAGAACGGGGAAGCCACCCTGGACTACACGCTGAATACCATAGACCTGGACAGCGAGAACGGCCTGGCGCTCTCCGTCACGGGAGATCAGTACCGCCAGGACCTATTCTTCAGGTACAACCAGACCTTCCAGTACTTCTTCGATGTGTCGTCCAGGGTGCCAACCGAATTCGCTGGCGGAGTGTAACGGTCCAACATCCCCTCTCCCTTGATGGGAGAGGGCTGGGGTGAGGGTGAAAATGCTCATCAATTCAAGACAGGCGGGGCAGTAGACTGTGCCTATATTTCCTTCAGCAGAGTGGTTCGAGGCGGTCAGGAGTGCCGCCAACGCTGATCCCGCCTTCCGAAGTCTCGGCACCGTCGAGGCCCAGGTGGGAGTCAAGGTCGGCGACGAAGTCTACTTGCTGGACTTCGATGCGTTCGAGTGCTCAGGCGTGTCCCAGGTAGAGGAGCACATCCTTCGGGATGTCGACTTCTACCTGGATATGACCCCAGAAGAGTGGCGTTCGTTCCTGACCAACGTCAGGGAGAACGACGGGGCGGACTCAGAGCACACCTTCAACACGCTGGATGTCGAGAACGGGATAGTCGAGTCATCCAATCCATACGGGATGAACAGCTTCCCCAGGTATCACATGACCGTCCAGCGCTTCTTCGATGTTTCCAGCCAGGTCGAGACGACGTTCGAGTAGCGATATGCCTATCTACGAGTACAGGTGCGAAGACTGCCAGGAAAAGACCGACAAGTTGGTCAGGGGCTTCGATGCGCCTGATAGCATTCCCTGCCGCGCCTGCCAAGGCGACAACACTCACCGCATCATCTCCAGCGTGGCGTTCCACAAGTCTCTCAGTACACGTCTGAACGAGCTTGACCCCCGGTACGACCGCATGGCCGACGCCGCTGCCGCCAGCACCGCAGACTCCGATCCCAACCGGTTCCTCAAGAACGCCATCCCGCTCGACTCCGCCGACAGGTAAGGAACTCCCCGCTACCTCAGGAACCCCGCCTCTGTCATCAGGTCAATGATCCTCGCAGCGTTCTCAGCAGGAGTGTCCGCGACGGTATCCAACGTTAGCTCAGGGTCCGGCGGAGCTTCGTAGGGGTCGTCTATCCCCGTGAAGCCAGTGATCTCGCCCGCTCTCGCCCTGGCGTACATGCCCTTGGAGTCCCTCGACTCGCACACGTCCAGCGGGGTGTCCACGAACACCTCGACGAACTGACCCTCGCCCATTATGCTCCTCACGGCGTCGCGAGTGGCGATGTACGGACTGATTGCCGCACAGATGGCGATCCCACCGTGCCTGACGATCTCGGAAGCGACGTACCCTATGCGCAGGATGTTCGTGTCCCGGTCCTCCTTGCTGAAGCCCAGTCCCTTTGAGAGGTTTGTACGAACGACGTCCCCGTCCAGCACGCTGACCTGTCGGCCATGCTCCATAAGCAGCGACGTGAGAACGTCTGCCGTTGTCGACTTGCCCGCCCCGCTGAGTCCGGTGAACCAGATGCACACGCCCTGCCGGTGCCGTGGAGGGTAGGTGTCGGCGAGTATCTCGGCGACCTCAGGCCGTGTGAACCAATCGGGCAGCGGCCTGCCCGCGTTTAGGTAGTCCTCTCGCACCTGCGTCCCTGATATGGAGGCCGTCTCGGCTCCGGGCGGCAGATTGGACACCTCTTCGTACTTGTCCTCCGAGGGCAGGTACACCAGCTCGGTGAACGTCACCGCCCTGACTCCCAGTTCTTCGGCGTGTTCTTCCACAAGCTCCTGCGCGTCGTATGGCCCGTAGAATGGTTCGCCGCGGGAGTCGACGCCCGGACCTGCGTGGTCACGTCCAACGATCAGGTGGTTGGCGCCGAAATTGCGCCTGATGATCGCGTGCCACACCGCCTCTCGGGGCCCACCCATTCGCATGGCCAGGGGCAGCAGCGCGAGAAGCACTCTGTCCGGCTCGTAGTACAGGTCAGTGAGTGCCTTGTATGTCCTCACTCGAGTGTAGTGATCGACGTCACCCAGCCGTGTGAGTCCCACGACGGGATGAAGCAGCAGCACGCCGTCGACAGAGGCTGCGGCCCTCTTGGTCAACTCCTCGTGTACCCGGTGCAGCGGATTGCGGGTCTGGAATGCCACGACGTTCTGGTGGCCAGTCTTTTCCAGTGCGTCTCTCGTCTGAGCAGGTGTGAGTCTTAGCTCGCTGAAGTCATGTCGCTGCGGAAGCTGGATCACCTGGAGCCGGCCCGACAGGTTGTAGCGTTCCCACCGGTGCATCTCGGCGACGATCGGGTGACGGACGTCCAGCGTGCCGTACACCCTCCTGGCGACCTCGTCCATGTCCCACTCGAACGCCTCCTCCACGTCCATGATGGCTAAAAGGTCGTTGTTCGAGTCCCTTAACGCGATGCGACTGTCCAGCGAGATTCCGGCGTCTCCGTCGACGGGAAGCGTGATCGGAATGGGGAACAGTGTGCCGTCTGTGGTCCGCATGTCCTCGACGACCGAGTTGAAATCGTCTTGAGACATGAACCGGTCGAGCGGGGAGAATCCGCCGGTCGCTAGCAGTTCGAGGTCGCACACGGCTCGGTCCGAGATCTGAATTGACGGCAGTCGTCCCGCCTCGTCTCGAAGCCCTTCTGCGTCTTCAGCAGAGGCGACCAGGTCGACGAGCTCGCCTCCAAAGGGTGTGATCAGGTTGGATTTCGACATTTGCTCTCCTGGATGAAAATTGGCCTGTCCTAGATTCTAGCCTATGCGGGCCGCGTGCTATAATTGGACCATGTGGGGACGCGTGGGTTCGACAGGGGATGCCTTCGCGGGACTGCAAGCCGAGGCGCCATCAACCTCGCTAATCAGGTGGCAAACAAAGTAACTGACGACAGACAGTTCGCTCTAGCCGCCTAAGGGCGGCTACGTTCCTCGGTCTCTCTCCCTGAGGGGGTCGAAGGGGCGACGTAAATCGGGGTGCTGTTCCGGTGACGCCGATGCCCGGGACTCAAGACCATCGGCTAGCTTCGAGCGCGCGCTCCGCCGGTACGGACGCGCCGGGGTGACTCCAAGTACCGGCTAAGCTTGTAGATGTCCTAGTCGGAGAGTCTTCTGGACGGGGAGTTCGACCCTCCCCCGTCTCCACCATCTCTTCTTTCCATTTCGCTGCTTACATTGAACATTGTCGTACCTCCATCGGCGGCTATTGCGATTCGAGTGATTGCCGCACTAACCCTCTCTTTGGGTCTCTTGGGTCTCACTGCCTGCAGCGGGGCGCTGGCGACCGGGCCCAAGCCGTTTCTTCTGGACTGGGAGACCCTGCCATCGGAAGTCGCGTTTGGAGAGAGCTTCACTTTCATCGTTCGTATGCACGAAGTCCAGCAGGCTGGAGAACACGGCGGCATTTCGGTGTCATTCCCGTTGCTGACGGATGGCGGTGAATCCAACGACACGTTTTCGTCGCCCGTCGCTGACGTAGAGTCGGTTAACTACACGACAGGCCTATCAAACGTGACGCTCCACAGTCCGGGCGAGACCATCTACCACAAGGACGACAACAGGATGTTCCCGGCTGAACACCTTCTGGTCGAGTCGGATGACCCCATGTGGGCGCCTTCAGACGACAGGACGCTCAGGTTGAGGATAACCCCCAAGCGTAGTGGGGAGTTCCCGATGAGGATTCGCGGCTGGATCTGCGCGGAGGAGTACACAGGTTGCAGGCGCAATCCTGTGTCCGGCGACGAGGTGGACCAGCAGGGGCACGGTGTGAATGTCGTGACGGTCGTCGTGAGCCCGAGTCCAAACTGATCGCGAGGGCCGGCGCGCCAGAGGTAGAAGTCAAGGTTATTCGGTTGAATCGGCCGCTGGGTTCCTCCCGGCCCGACGGATAGTCACAAGCAGGTATCCCCCGACTACGGTGACGAGATAGACAATGTTCGCGAGGGCCATCCAGGTGCCTCCAATGCGAAGATATTGCAGTCCCTGTTCCGGGGTGTAGCCAAGCTCCTCGGCGCTTATTTGGCGTAGAGGAATGATGCGGAACTCGGATACCGTTACCAGCACGTGTGGCTCCAGGTAGCCAATCATTACTGCGATGACACCGAAAACAGTGAGGAGCGTCATCACAACTATGGCCGCCTTGAGGAAAAAGTCTGCATCTCCCAGGGACATTTCGGGGTCGTTGAGTGCGACGATGGTCGTGAAAGTGCCGAACAGGATTCCGTAGAGCACCGAAAAGGACATCCACACCCCCAGGTTGGTAAAAACCACGATGCTGCCGTAGGCAAACAGCAGGGGCGGCAGCGTGACCCATACCGCCCGGGAAAAGGTGCTCTCCATTTCCGCTGTTCTAAACTGCCCTCTCCATAGCACGCTGAACATGACCGAGGCGATCAGAGAGATCAACAGGTGTGTCAGAGTTGCGAACAGAAACGGCATTGGCGTGTTAGTGAAGGCTTCTATCGTGTAGAACCCGAAGTGGTCTGCCTTCGTCAGAGCCCCAATCAACACCGATGTATTCGACGTGAAGAAGAGGGAGATGAAGAACAGGTCCACAATGTGATCATGTTCCGTTCGATCACGGTCAGGTTTCAGCCATCTCAGAGCCCACTGACCGACCACGATTGCGAGTACGATCACGGTGTATGCCAGCAGTGCGAGTGTCCCGTTCTGTCCCAACGCATTGAGAATGAATCCCACCACCAGTGCATATGCGCCTGCGGGGGCAAGCCGCCACATGGCCTCCTTCGCCACGGCTGACGCGTCCACTGGCGCCTTCTGTGGGGCGACCGAGTCCACGAGACCCCTTACACGCTGCTCCAGGCTCTCCACTTGGAATTCGATTGCCTGAGCCGCAGCCAGCAGGGCGGCCCTGCCTTCCTCCTCGTCCAGGCTTTCGTAGCCTGCGAGTATCAGCATGCGGTCCATCTCGGTTTGTGGCACATCCAGCGCGCGTCCAAAGGCAATCAGGAACTCCCTGGGAGGGTGTCGGACACCTCTCTCCCAGTTGCTGATCATGGAGCGGTCCCAGTAGGCTGCTGACTCCTCGCCTCGCTCGACCATCAGGTCGAGAAGGCCCTCCTGCGTCAGGCGCCTGCCGTTGCGCCTGCCGTCGTCCCGGTAAGACCTGATCAGCCTCCCCACCAGTACGGCCCCGCTGTCATCTCTGTCGGATTCGGCCATCTTCCAAGCAATCGTCACGAATTCAAGCCGAACTGTGACATACGTGTCACAGACTTTGCAATACCGGTCTGATAATTATGAATTGGTCATTGGGACATAGACACAAGGTTTTGTAGGGCTATGTCAGATGACACAAACCCTTGGATGGTGGATAACAGACACTATGTGGTCTGACCAGACATTTGAATCAGAAGAAGAAAGCAGCGTGGATTCCCAGCGACAGATACGCCGCGCCATTGCAAAGATTCGAGTTGCACACGAGATCCTCGCCGGGCTGGACACATCGAGTGATGAATCGATTGTGGACCTCATCCGCAGCAGGGCGGAGGCGCTGGGAAACAGGCTCACGGACACCGAGCTTGAGGTTGTGGCTGGCTTCATAGCCGGCCAATCACCCAAATCGATCGCTGAAGAGCGAGGGCTATCCGAGAGGACCATCAGCAACCAGCTCAGGACCGGATGTCACAAGCTGGGATTCGGGGACAGGCGCGAACTGAACGGCTGGGGCACCGCGATCAGGGGGTTCAGCATCTCGCAGCCGGAGGAAGAGTGACCGATGTCGCCAGACAACCCCTGCGCCGCCCGGATGGCCTCCGACACCGCCTCTGCGCCGGACTCAACCGCGCCCTGGACGGCTCAGTAGCCTGAACCGACACTGGGTGCCACCCCGCAACTCCCATGAAGGTCGTTGACTTGCCCTCAGGCGCCACCTTGAGGGTGAGTGTGCTTATGGTCAGGTACACCCCGGCGGTCCCGATGCCCGCGATGATGGGAATGCAATTAGAGGGCCTGATGGGTCATTGAGGGCGACTGTAAGAGTCACTTAACATGACTGGGGCATTTGGGGAGCGCGTGTGCAGACTTCCATCCCCTGAGAGCACAGATATGACACTCAGCAAGCGACTATTCGCCGCATGGTACGACCTCCTCAACTCCGGTGTTGAGGGGCGGGTCGTACCCTACAGGAAGCGTACGGCCGGTTGCGCGTGGGGAGATGTGCTGGAAATCGGCGGAGGTACTGGGGCGAACCTTCCATACTACTCTGACGACGCAAGAGTTACTTTCCTCGAACCTGATCGCCACATGATCAAGCGGTTGGATCGACACATTCAACGTCGGAAGAGTGATGCCGCAATTGTCCAACAGTTTGGCGAGGACCTGCCGTTCGCGGATGCGAGCTTCGACACAGCCGTTACGACCTTGGTGCTCTGCATGGTCCGCGACCCAGATGCCGTTGTGCGAGAGGTCCGGCGTGTCCTGAAGCCCGGAGGAGCCTTCTTCTTCTACGAGCACGTGGTGTCGACGCACAGGCGTGGACGCTGGTGGCAGGACAAGCTAAACCCCGTGTGGAAGTTCGCCACGACCGGCTGCAACCTGAACCGCGACCTTATTGCTTCGATTGAAGAGGCAGGGTTTTCGGATGTCGAGCTTGAAGCATTCGACCTCTCCGTCAGTCTGCCGGTCAAGCTTCCCAACATAGTGGGAATTGCCAGAAGGTAACGGTGCGCCCGGATAGTTCCTCAGGACGAGACGCCGGTAGGAGCCTCGACACTGTCGGCACGTGGGGATGGCTCGGCCCTCGGTTCGTTCTTGAAGAATGAGGCGACTGCTCCGATCACCTGCAGCACGGCCATCGACAGGAACACCACCTTGAGGCCCGTCATGAACGAGGCTAGCAGCCCTGAGCCCTGTCCGGCTTCCAGCACGGCGTCGATCTTCGGCTCGAAGCCCCCGCCGGCCATGACCGCAGTCACTATCGACGTCGCTATGGCTATGCCGGTCACGTTGCCGGAGTTGCGGGAGAGGTTCACGAAGGCTGCCACGACCCCGTGCCTGCTGGCGTCTGCTGCGCTGAAGATGGAGGCGGAGTTGGGTGACTGGAAGAGGCCCGAACCCATGCTCTGCAGCAGGATGCCGCCGATCACTACGAGCACGGAAGAAGACACCGTCAGCGAGGCGAGCACGAGAAGTCCGGCGGCGGAAAGCAGCAGGCCGACAATGTTGAAGGGCTTCCAGCCGTAACGGTCGGAGAGCCGTCCGCTGACCGGTCCCATGACGATCCTGCTTGCCGCGTTGGGAAGCAGCACAAGTCCGACAAGGGCCGGAGTGTACCTTAGTGCGGCCTGGAGATAGAAAGGCATCAGGAATCGAGCGGACGTTATCGCCAGGAATGACATGAAGTTCGTTGTTATCCCGATGCTGAACACCCTGCTCCTGAACAGACCCATGTCCAGCATTGGCGAGGAGGCGCGGATCTCCCATCTCACGAAGGCGATGAGGAATCCGACGAACGCAATAGCCGCAATGATAATGGGTGGGGAGGTCCAGCCCATCCGCGCGCCGTTGGACACGGTGAGCAGGAAGGTCAGCAGCACCGCGCTCGAAAGCGCGGCCCCCGGAAGGTCGTAGCGTCGGTTGCGCGCGTCCTGTCTGAACGCCTGGCTCTTGATGAGCAGCACCACGGCCAGCATCGCGCACATTCCCATGAGGACGTTGACGTAGAAGACCCAGCGCCAGTCGAAGGCATCCACGACGAATCCGCCCATTACCGGTCCAAGGACGCCGCCAGAGCCGACAACGCTCGCGTGTGAGCCAATGCCCTTTCCGCGCTCTTCGGCTGGGAACACGGAGGTGATCATCGCCATGCCGGTGCCCTGCGTCATCGCCGCGCCGAGTCCCTGCAGGACCTTGAAGGCAATCAGTATCGTAATGCTCTGGGAGCTTGCTGCCATGAAGGCAGCTCCGGCGAAGATGACAAGGCCGGCGAAGTAGACCTGCTTCCGGCCCAATATGTCGGAGAGGCGTCCCATCGGTAGGATGAGCGCACTGATGGCCAGTCCCTCTGCGATGACCACCCACTGCGCCGTGGCGAGGTCGGCTCCAAAGTGCTGGGCGATTGTGGGCAGGGCGACCGACATACTGCCGTGGTTGACGACGGACGTCAGCGTGCCAAGGGCCACTGCGGCGAAGACCCACCACTTGTAGACGGGTTTCTGAAATATGCTTGAAGCGAGCAAGTAGTTGCGTTCGGGGGGCGAGACTGCTCAACTGCCTCCCAGACATACGGGAGGGCGGTCTCCAACTGCCGTACATAATATCACTAACTTGGATTTGAGGCGTGTGACCAGTCCCGCGTCGCGGTTGAGGGGAATGTGGAGTAATGTCGTACGTGCTCGATGAGCCGCATTCATGTTGATAGTGAGAGGACCCTTATGACTCCAAATCAGATGAAGAGAAAACTGCTATCTGGCGAGCCGGCCTTTGGGGTCTCGGTTATGTTCCCCTCTCCGCACGTCGTGGACATAGTTGGACGACTGGGATTCGACTGGGTACTCATCGACTGTGAACATGGTTCGATCTCGCTTGAGAGCGTCGAGCTGATGGTCATGGCCGCAGAGAGCGCGGGCGTCACGCCAATAGCAAGGCCTCCCGTCAACTCGTTTGAGGCGATAGGTCAGCTGATGGACCGGGGAGTTATGGGGGTGCAGGTGCCCCACGTGAACACTGCTGAGGACGCACGTAGAGCGGTCGAGGCGGTCAAGTACCATCCACTGGGTGAACGCGGACTGGCCGCAGGGGTGAGGGCCGCCTCTTACGGGTACGGCATGTCGATGTCCGAGTATGCCGAACTGTCCAACAGGGAGACGCTGGTGTGCGTCCAGATCGAGGAAGGGGAGGCCGTAAGGAACGTGGACGAAATAGTGCAGGTGGACGACGTGGACGTGTTCTTCGTGGGTCCGTCCGATCTATCACAGTCTCTCGGTTACCCCGGCAGACCTGAGACCCCGGAGGTGCGAGAGGCGATGGACGGCGTGTTCGCGACGGTAGCGGCGGCCGGCAAAGTGTCAGGTTCAGCAGGCAACGCCGATGCGACTAAGAGATACCTCGACCACGGGGTCTCGTACTTGTACACCCACCTGACTTCGCTGCTCTCCACAGGCGCCGGGACGTTTCTCGGTGAAGTGAAGAGCTGAAGTTGCCCTCCCGGAAGGCATTGCCGGGGATGCTTCCGGGAGGGCGTGAGACCGGCGGTTAACGGGAGTTAGACTCCTGCCACCGGCCGGGAATGAAATCGGGTCGTGTAGTCTCTTTCATATATGCTGCCGTCCCTGGCGAGGCTAATCGGAGGGTCTCCTACTGGCGTAATGGCCACCGGCAATTGGCTCTGTGGCGCCATCATGGACACTTCGATGGTCTGCCCTTCGGTCCATTCCAGACTCGAATCAAGCCACCAGGTATGAATGTTCTCATCGGCCCCCAGCACAAGTGAATTGGATACGAAGAACTCGCCGTCATCAAGGCGGAGGATCAACTCATCAGGTAGCTGATAGTTGGCTTCGAAGACCACCTGACGAACGGTCCCTGCAAACTCCTGATAGAAGAGATTTTCGACCGTGTACTCTACGTCTTCGTAGGTGAACGCCGTGTTGTCGAGGGATCCTCCCGAGGGAGACATGGCGGGCGTGTAGCCGAGGTACGTAATTCTCGAATCGGCGTTGTTACCCACAGTGAGGGTGGCACACCAGACTTCGGTCATTTCCTGCTCGTCTTCTGAAAGTCCTGAAGCTGCTGACAGGTGGCTTAGGTCGCCCGTCGATTGCGTCGCGGCAAATGCGTTGATTTGCTGAGCGCCACCGAGGTTGATCACGATGAGAGTGAGCGCCACTGCCAAAGTCGCCACGATTCCAAGGGCGATTCTGGAGCCGAGTATGAGAAGCTTCAATCCGCGGACTCCTGTAGTTGTAGTATTCATGAAACCTCCCTCCCTGCGTACTCTCTGGAATTAACTTAACTATATTGTTATGACCTCATACATAAAGAATAAATGTGAATTATGCGTCCGTCTACTGAAGTTTTATTCGCGATTCCAAGGCGCGATTCCTTGTCCACGAGACAGCTTTGTGACTGAACTACGACCGTCAATCCTGATACCCTTGTGCTACTTCTATTAGCGGGGGTCAGACTATGGATAAGGTCCGCTTGGGTATCGTCGGGTGCGGCACAATCTCCCAGTTGAACGCGCCGGGCTATCTGGAAGACGAGCGCTGCGACGTGGTCGCGCTGTGCGACTCGGTTGAAGAGCGCGCCCGTCAGCGTGCTGCTGAGTGGGGAATCGATCCGCGTATCCATACGAGCTATGAAGACCTGCTCAACGACTCCAGTGTCGACGCCGTTGAGCTTCTCACGCCGACACCTCTGCATCCGCAGCAGATTATCGACGGTCTCGCGGTAGGCAAGCACGTCTCGTGTCAGAAGCCTGCTGCCAACTCAATCGCAGAGATACGGGACATCGCCAACGCGGTCTCTCGTGCCGATACCTTCTACAGGACCACCGAGAATTTCCTGTACTACCCTCCGATCGTGAAGGCGCGCGAGCTGATCGAGGATGGAACGCTCGGCGACGTCAACCTGGTACGAATCCGCACCGTGCGTGGAGTCGGATGGGCAGGAGGGCTCCCGGTGAGCGAGGGTGCATACGTCTGGAGACGCGACCCCGAACGGAACGTCGGTGGCCTGCTCTATGACGACGGCTGGCACAAGGTCGCGACCGCCGTATGGTGGGGTGGAGACGTCGAAAGCGTGTCGGCCATCGTTACCAGGACCGACGATTTCATTGATGAGGCCCCGACTGTCGCCACGTGGCAGTACGCCGCGCCTGACCGATTGGCGAGCATTGAGTACGCGAAGGCTCCGGAGATGCCGCTTCGCACTCGTTACTATCCCGCTGACGAGTTCATGGAGGTCGTCGGCTCGAAGGGCATCCTGTGGGTGACCCGCTGCACCGGCGAAATGCTCGACATGCCGCCGCTCATTCTCAACACAGGCAGCGAGACCATCTCTTACCAGCTTCCCATGGACTGGATAGAGAGTTTCAACGGCGCCGCGAGGGATTTCGTAGACGGCATTCTGACAGACCGTCAGCCGATGATGGACATCGAGTTCACAGAGGCCGTTCTGCGCATAATCCTCGCGATGTACCAGGCGTCGGACTTCCGCTCGTGGGTGGCGCCATCCGACGTTGGATGACGGCTCCGTCGTGTCGTCTGCTTGAGGGTTGAGGAGTTGCGGTCATATAATTCGAAGACACCATTGATCACTTGAAAGGACACCAATGCCCAGATTCGCCGCCAACCTGACGATGCTATTCAACGAAGTGGACTTTCTAGACCGCTTCCAGGCAGCCGCAGACGCCGGATTCAAAGGTGTGGAGTACCTGTTCCCGTACGACTACGGCGCAGAACAGCTTGCAGAATTGCTCTCCAAGCATGGTCTTACTCAGGTATTGCATAACCTGCCAGCCGGAGACTGGGACGGTGGAGACAGGGGCATTGCCTGTGATCCGGACAGGGTAGGGGAGTTCCAGGACGGCGTAGGTACCGCCATTGAGTACGCGACCGCGCTCGGCTGTCCGCAGGTGAACTGCCTTGCGGGGATTGTCCCACGCAGCATCGCTCATCAGGTGGCGCACGACACCTTCGTGCAGAATCTGAAGTTCGCGGCGGGTGAACTGGAATCGGCCGGCATTCGGCTGCTGATCGAGCCGATCAACACGATAGACATTCCAGGCTTCTTCCTGACCAGGACTCATCGGGGGAGGTCGATAATCTCCGAAGTCGCCTCGCCGAATCTTCTTCTGCAGCACGACATCTACCACATGCAGATAATGGAGGGCGATCTGGCCCGGACGATCGAGCAGAACCTCGACGTGATCGGCCACATGCAGCTTGCCGACAACCCTGGACGGAATGAACCCGGTACCGGCGAGATTAACTACCCGTTCCTGTTCAATCTGATCGACAACTCAGAGTACGACGGGTGGATCGGGTGCGAGTACCGTCCAGCATCGACAACACTGGGCGGGCTTGGCTGGATTAGGGATTACGCATAACTGCCTCCACCGGCCAGGCGTTCGCGTGAGGCCATGAGGGCGAAGAAAGGGTAGGAGAGTGACAACTTCGACACCTGCTATCGACCCTGGAAGTTTCGTGGACCGCGACCAGGTGCTGGAGCAGATCCAGGACAGGGTGCTGTGGCTGGCGATGAACCTCGTACATCACGCCAACAACGTCCGGGCCAACCCCGACGGGTTGAAGGTGGGTGGCCATCAGGCGTCGAGCGCGTCAGTCGTCACACTGATGACCTCGCTGTACTTCGACTTCATGCGGGCAGGCGATCGCATATCGGTCAAACCACACGCGGCGCCGGTCTACCACGCTATCCAGTACCTGCTCGGCAACCTCGACCCGTCATATCTCACCATGATGAGGCAATTCCACGGCCTGCAGGCTTACCCAAGCCGTACCAAGGACCCCGACGACGTGGACTTCTCAACCGGGTCTGTCGGGCTCGGCCCCGTAGCCCCCAACTTCGCGGCGCTTGTGAGCAAGTACAACAGGTCGCACCTGTTTTCAGGTTCTGAAAGAGGCCGCCGGTACATATCTATAGTGGGCGATGCTGAACTCGACGAGGGCTCGGTGTGGGAGGCCATAGCCGAGCCGGCAATGCACGGCCAGCCGAACATCCTGTGGGTCGTCGACCTCAACAGGCAGAGCCTGGACCGCGTAATCCCCGGTATCCGCGTGCGTGCCTGGCGTGAGATGTTCGACGCCAACGGCTGGAAGGTCATAGACGCCAAGTACGGCAAGCGATTGCAGGCCAAGTTCTCGGAGCCAAATGGCGAGCTGTTGCGGCTGGCGATCGATGAGATGTCCAACGAGGTCTACCAGCGTCTTCTGCGAGTTCCCCCCGGACAGCTGCGCGAGTGGCTTCCGAAGACCAGCCGCTATCCGAGGGATATGTCGCGGCTTATCTCACGCTGGCCTGACGACGAGCTTCAGGCATCGTTCCGAAACCTCGGTGGTCACGACTTCGGGATGCTCCGAGAGGCGTTTTCGCAGACCGAACTCGATTCGGGTCCGAACATTGTCTTTGCATACACCCTCAAGGGTTGGAGGCTGCCGTCTATTGGTGACCCCCAGAACCACTCAGTGGTGCTGTCGAATCACCAGATGGGGCAGCTCAGGGGCGAGCTCGGGGTTGAGCCGGACGGCGAGTGGGACAGGCTGTCGCCGGATACGACAGCCGGACGTGTGTGCATAGACACCGGTCGGCGGCTCGGGGTCGGACGCAAGCCAAGGTTCGACATACCGGAGATGAACATCCCCGCCGACTTTGGCCAGCGCTATACGGGCAACATGGCTACCCAGCAGACGTTCGGCCTGATTCTCACCGCCATCTCGCGCAACCTCCCTGACGTAACCGAGCGTGTCGTCACCGTCAGCCCTGACGTCGCGAGTTCGACAAACCTCGGCGGCTGGATCAACAAGGTCGGCGTATGGCACGAGGACGAGAAAGAACCTCTGCCTGAGGAATCAATCGTTCGCGCGCTCAGGTGGGAAGAGCACCCGCGCGGTCAGCACATCGAGCTGGGAATATCAGAGAACAACCTGTTCATGATGCTCGGGCAGCTTGGGCTTTCGTTCGAGTCCAACGGCGAGATGCTGTTCCCGATAGGAACGCTGTACGACCCGTTTGTGCGGAGAGGGCTGGACGCCTTTGTATACAGCATATATTCGGGGTCCAGGTTCATCGTGGTTGGGACGCCATCGGGCCTGTCCCTGGCCCCTGAAGGCGGAGCGCACCAGTCAATGATTACTCCGTCCATTGGCACGGAAATCCCGGAGATAGACTTCTACGAGCCCTGCTTCGGCCAGGAGCTGGAGTGGATCATGCTGGCAGCGCTGGAGCAGATAAGGAACCGAGCGCGTTCCTACTATCTTCGGCTCACCAGCAAACGGGTCGACCAGGGGCTGCTCAGGGTGCCTGAAGACCCGGTCGCGCGCGGGAGGATGCGTCAGCAGGTGCTCAACGGCGCGTACAGGCTCATCGACAGGAGCCGGAGCAGGGGGTTCAAGCCGGGTACGAACGTGGTTCACATACTGTCCAGCGGCGCCATGATCCCCGAGGCCGTGGCTGCCAGCAACGCGCTGCTCGAAGAGGGCGTATTTGCCAACGTGGTCAACGTGACAGGTCCGGGCCCACTATACCGGGCCTTCCAGCAGTCGGTGTACGACGCGATGGACGGCAAGGGCGACCTCAACATGTTCATGGCCGATTCCATCGACCCAGAGACGCGGGATGCTCCCATCGTGACCGTTCAGGATGCACACCCACACACACTCTCGTGGGTGGGTAGCGCGCTCAAGACGCCGCTGATTCCAGTAGGAGTTACCGAGTTCGGCCAGTCCGGCTCTATGAGAGAGCTTTACAAAGAGTACCGTTTAGATTCTGAGAACATCATGGCGGCCGCCTACGCGGCCCTTGAACTCTAGCAGCCCCAAAGGAGACCACATTGGCGAAGATTCTAGTCCTGCACGGCCTCGGCATGAATATGAGGGGCAAGGTCCAGACGGCGACTTTCGGAACGCAGACCCTGGATGAGTACGACGAGTACATTCAACAGTGCGCCTCTGAGCTTGGCGTCGACATCGAGATATTCCACTCGAACCTCGAGGGCGAAGTTGTCAACAGGCTGTACGAAGCGCACGATTCCGGCGAGTTCGATGCGGCTCTGTTCAACCCGGCGGCATACTCTTCGGGATACCCTGGTGTCCTCGCCGCGATCGCGCAGGTCGACTTCCCCGTGTACGAGATCCACATCTCCAATCCTGCCGCTCGTGGCGGACAGTCCCAGGTAGCCGGTGTATGCAGGGGCGTCATAACGGGTTTTGGTCTCTTCGGCTACTACCTGGGAATGCGTGGAGTCCTGAATACGCTGAGCTCGGACTAGGTCAGGACCTCTCCAGGTGGCCCAGGGCATACTCGCTCTGCTGATCGCATTCGCGCTTGGGTCAATTCCGACGGCCTTCGTTGCTGGCAAATTGCTGTCGCACGGCGACATTCGCGACGCTGGCAGTGGCAATCCAGGCGCACTGAACGCTGTTCGACAGTACGGCAAGCTGGTTGGGCTAATCGTGCTGCTCGTCGATGCCGGCAAGGGCATCCTGGCGGTTATCATCGCCCAGGCGATGTCGGTAACCGACATCTGGATATACGGGACGGCGCTTCTGGCAACCCTCGGACACAACTTTTCACCGGCGCTCAAGTTCAGGGGCGGCAAGGGTGCGGCGACGGTGCTGGGCATTTCGGCCTTCATGCTGTGGCAGATCACTGCGATCTCGGGCGGCGCGGGGCTCGTAGCCCTTCTGTTGACCCGGAACGGTGTGCTGGCCGTCACCTGCGTGTTTATTGTCCTTAACGCGCTCACGATTGCGACGGGTCAGGCGACAGGCCAGATTGTGCTCTGCATCGTGCTGTCGTTTCTCGTGGCCGGTACTCACCTGTGGCGCCAGTCGGATGAGGTCACAGATGCCGTTAGAGAACGCAGCTGGCGGCGCTTCCTGTCCATCGAGTGAAGTTCCTGTAGGACGGCCGCTGACATCCGACAGCGACACCTGTAAAATGTGCCCCTAAAGTCCGCGGCCCGTGTTACCCGCTTCCACGGGCACAGGCTCGCGCAGAATCTCGCCGGAGGCCCTTGGCAATAATGATCTCGAAACTGTCTCTGATAGCGGTGGCTATTCTTGCGGTCGCCCTCGTGGCTTGTAGCTCTGAATCCGAAGAGCCTGAGCCATCTCCGGCTCAACAGCCCGCCAGTCAGACTGCGCCCTCGCAACCCGCCCCCGCTCCTGATGGGCCCATGGAGTGGGACTCGCCTCCAGCAATGGAGATCGACACCAGCAAGAAGTACACTGCCGTCTTCGAGCTCGCCAAGGGCGAGGAGTTCGAGATCGAGTTGTACGCCGACAAGGCTCCGAAGACGGTCAACAACTTCGTCTTCCTGGCCCGGCAGGGCTTCTACGACGGGGTGACCTTCCACCGTGTAATACCAGGATTCATGGCGCAGGGTGGAGACCCTACTGGCAGGGGCACCGGCGGACCCGGCTATCGCTTTGAAAGCGAGTTCCACCCCGACCTGCGCCACGACAGCCCAGGAATACTGTCGATGGCCAATGCGGGCGGCCTCGAGACGAACGGGAGCCAGTTCTTCATCACGTTCGTGCCGACTCCCGCGCTGGATGGCCTTAACCCCGACGATTCACCGAAGCCCTGCGCCCAGCGCGGCGTGTCTTGTCATACCGTGTTCGGAAAGGTCTCGTCGGGAATGGATGCTGTGAACAACATCTCCGTACGAGACCCATCCTCGGCGACGTCTCCTGGTGACGTCGTAACGACCATCAGGATTGTCGAGGAGTAGGATCATCACGGCCGGACCCGGCCGGGACTACGTCCTCTCCTCGCCGTCGCTCTCTTCAGTCTGAGTTTCGCCCTGGTCGCTCTGTGACTCAGCGGTAGGCGCCTGTTGCGATTCGGCTTGCACGTCGCTGTAGCTGTACGTGTACAGTCTGCCCATCGCTCCCAGCCAGCTTCCGTCGTGCACAACGGTCAGGTCCGTCACCGGTTGATTGTTCAGTCGCACCGTGTTGGTTGAGATCTCGACGGGTTCGATCAGTACCTCATCACGGTAGAACCGGAAGGATACGGATTCGAATCCGGTAATTCCCAACTCGTCGCCAGACAGCCGGTTCCTGGTCAGGAGGTTTTGCAGCGGCGGACGCTGCACATCGCGCAGTCTGACAACAAGACGACCATCTTCTGTGAGCAGTGACCCGAAGGGCGCAACCCTCGCCAGGTAGTTGATTAGCAGCACGGCAATGGCCGCCGCAATGACTGCTCCGACGACTATCAGGATGGTTGTAGTCGGTGTCGTCTGCTCTACCCTCTCCACAGGCGGCGGTGGCGCCGTGGTTGGCGCCGGCGCCGGCGTTGGAGCTGGTGGAGGTGTCGGCAGCGGCTGAGCGGGCGGTACCGAAGAGATCACCACTGGATCCACGCTTCTGATGAACTGCTGACCTGCATATTCGACTTCTAGCGATACGGCGACCGTGGCAAGGGCCTCGGTTGGGGCAGTGTAGTAGACGTCATACTCGAATGCCTTGCCTTCTGAGATAATCCGTTGGGGGACCAACTCCAGCGCGCCGGGATCCCCCTGATTGGTGGCGACGTTCGTGAGAATGTCTTCAGGCGCGACGGAGTACGGCTGGCTGCCGATACCAACCCTGATCTCAGCAATCTTCGTACGTACGCCCGGCTCCAGGATCTCTACTGCCTCTTGAACGAGAATAAAGTCAGGGAACAGTCTCGCGTCGAACGATGAAAGCGTCGTAATCGTGTGTGCGATCTCGGGCCACTGCAGCTGCATCTCGACGTTATACGTGCCGTCGGTTGTGAGAGAAGGCAGTGTGGCCGAGTAGTAGCCGTCTCCGGAGATTGCGTCGCCGCCGGTGCCCTCGTCGTTCAGGTCGTACAGGACAGACGTGCCGTCGGGGTCGGTGATCCGTGCCAGCAGGCCCGCGTCGACTGAGACGAGGCTGCCGTCGTCGGTTACAGAGGCTATGATGTTGACCGGAATGCCTACCGGGACCGCTCCCTGCATCTGGAGCTCGATGCGGTACCGGTTGATCGAGTAGCGGTGGGCAGTCAGCAGTCCGCTGTCTCCTCGTACCTCGAGGGACCAGCGGCCCGGAATCGGCTCAAACAGGCGGACGATTGCGATGTTTGGCAGCTCGATCGTCTCAGAGGACTCTCGGTCTGCGGAAGACGCCTCGACCCCCGACGGATTCTTGAGCTTGAACGAGGTCGAGTCATCCTCTCGGAAGAAGACCATGCTCAGTTCGCCTGTGCCGGGCACGATGTCCAGGTCGGTCTCGAAGATCGAGTCTGGCGAGAGCGTCGTGGTACCCATGGTCTGTAGAGCGCCCTTGCCTTCTCTGATGAGGGTCCGGTTGGTCAACGATTCGAGACCGTGAGGGACCGAGAGCTCGAAAGACTCGCCGCTCGTCCTTCGCGCGATCTCGGCAAGAACGTTCTTGACCCCGGGGTCGGCCTCAGGAGTTGTGACGTTGAACACCGGCCAGCCTACTTGCTCGACCAGGTCGAGTATAGGGTCGAGCTCGTCAACTGTCGCGGTCGGGTCGGTTGTGGAAGTGTCGCCGGTTACCAGGTAGATCGAGGACTCAGAGCTTACCACCAGTCCATTTAGATAGTTGTAAGTCTCAGCAAGCGCCGATTCCAGGTCGAGTGGCTCGGACGGCGGAGATGACGCCAGCTTCTGCTCGACAGCCCTTCTCAGCTGTACGAAGCCTTCAGCGTTGGTGTCCGTTGGGCCGTAGACGTTGGAGAAGTCATCTCCAAACACGAATGCGAACGGCTGCCCCTCCTTCAGTCTGAACATCAGGCCAAGAAGCGAGTTGACAAGGTCGACCTTAGACTGATCAGACGAAATCTCGTGCCGGTCAATCACGAAAAAAGTCAGTTTGTCAGCCTGGCTTTGGGCTTCCACCTGACTGGACGAGCCGGACAGCGTAACCGTCAGCACAAGCGCGACTATGAGGATAAGTGTCGAAAGAAAGCGCATGTTATTCTTGCCCCGAATTAAACATTATGAGAGACCTCATGCGCAGTCAACGAGAAAGAAGTACATGTTTTGTACTAAACAAGGCATTGATCTCGTTCGGAATTTGGCCTCTGGCGATCGTAGTCGTGGCGCTGGGCGGCTGTGACCGTACGCCTGAAGGTACAGCAAAGGGCCTTTCTAGCTTCACGGGTACGGTAACGAGCTTCGAGGCAGAATCCCTGCTGGAGTTGGAGTCAATAACGGTCGTCAACGAGTCGGGAGAAGTCCTGGAGTTTTTCGCGGACGGCAGGCGACTTGAGGAGTTCACGCCCGCTCATGTCAGGGAGCACATGGTGCTCGGAGATCCGGTCGAGGTGACTTACCGGGAGTCCGGAGGCAGGCTGCTTATAGTCTCCCTTCGAGACGCGTTCGTCGAGCCGTCTGGGACTTCCGGATCGCCATGACGATGTACACGCTACCGGCAGTCAAAACCAGGAATATGCCCAAGAACACCCAGCCGCCACCGGCTCCAGGCTCGATAGGGGCCGGAAGAATTACCAGCGGCGATCTGAAGTCAGCCTGACCCGCGGTCGGGCTGTCGATCTTCACGTGTACTACCCAGTTGCCCGCCTCCTCGAACTTGAGGTTAGCCCGATAGACCTCAGGATCGCTCGGAGTGTTGACGGCCACTACCTCGAACTCTGGATGGTCGGGTTCCCTCTCGGCAACCAGGGTAATCCGGGCGTTTGTAACCGGGGAGCCGTCGGAGAGAAGCGCCGGCTTCACGCCAATGTTGATTATCCCGACCTGAGGAGACGGAGGCACCCAGGACATTGCGACGTCGAAGGGCCCCGCCTCGCGAATGAACAGTGGCTGGAAGGTCTCATCCGACTGCGCCCTCGCGTCATGCGGTAGGGTCAGCGCAATTGAAACGACAATCGCCGCAAGCGCGATAGCTAAGCAGCCCGGGCGTAGTAGTGTCGAAAGCCTTACTGGCATGGTGCGAGATCTCCCGAGTTGACGGTTCAGATGCAACAATTGTCGCTACCGAGCCAGTGGCGCGTCAACGCCGAAGGGCAATACGGACCGGTTACTATCGCGGTGTCTTGCCCTTGGATTGCACCGGGGCGTGCCGGAGTGTGATACGGGGGAAGACTCCGCAATGTACAGTATGCAGTCTCAGCAACCTAGGTTACTGATGTAGGAAAATCTGAGGACAGATGCCATTCCGCGTGAATTGAGCAGACTTCCAAACTGATCCTTCGAACCGTGATCTTCGCATCGGACCTGTCGAGCGAAACACGCGCAGCATCCTGATGTCCGCGGTATGAGCAGCTGATAATCGGAGCATCGCTGTCGAACTCGCTCACGGCTGAGTCCTGCAACGAGTGGAAGATCGCAGTAGGTATCTCAACAAGCTGGTAGCGATCAGGGATCTGATTACGTTGCCTGAACGCACGGAGCATCACGATGGAGTCAACGGCATTACAGTACTCTTGGAAGAGTTCCAGAGTTCGACTTCTGCGTTGGCGGGGAGAGCGCACGTCCTGGATCCACGCCGCTTCCGTCAACTTTGAAATGTGAACTGTTGACTCTGAAAGCCTTTGAGCGGCTGTTGACTTCAACGAGAGCCTGCGGGGCCGACCACTACTGTCGGTTACGGTGAGGTCGCTGAAACGATGCGTTGAGGATTCGACTCGTTCGACACTCCAAGATACGGATTCACACGCGTTACTGAATGTAGTCTCAAAGCCAGTCAATCCCAAAGGGTCTGTGGTCGTCCCATGATGTACGGAGAGCGCCAGGCCGAAGTACTCAATCCAGTCGGGAGTGTCCGAAATCCACGTGCTTGGTTCTCGGATAATGGCGGAAGGAGGCGACGACAGTGAATCTACTATGCGCGCGACGAACCAGGCTGCAGTATCAGAAAGGCGATCGATTCTTACCTTGAGTTCTTCTCTGTCGCTCATACCTCAAGCCGTCGTTCCATCATGTCTACGAACTCTGCGTTCAATTCGACGCCGATCCACATTCTGTTTAGGTCGCGTGCAGCCACAAGAGTAGTGCCGGAGCCAGCGTAAGGATCGAGTACCACATCTCCAGGACGGCTTGTGATCTTTATGCATCTTTGTGCCAGTTCAATTGGCATGACGGCCGGGTGGCTTGCACCGTTTGCGTAAGTTTGCTTCTGTGGATCGGTTGGAATTGCCCAAGTCGTTCGGAGCCTCCTCCCATTTGGACCTCGAACGGCTTCTACATCGTAGTAGTAGTTCTGACTTTTCGACAGAAGGAAGATCGTTTCATGGTCAACAGTGGGCCTATCCTTCACTGATTCTGGATGTGCATTGGGCTTAACCCAGATTACCTGCGAACGGACCCACCAGCCAGCATCCTGAAGTGCAAAGGCAAGGCGCCAGGGTACCCCAATTAGGTCTTTTGACTTTAGACCTTCGGGTGTAGGAGGACGAACAGACATAGCCCTCGCTCGATTCTTGCGATCCGGTGCTCGGTATTTGCGATTTCCAGATGTGTACGAGTCACCTATGTTCAGCCACACGGTGCCGTCATCAGTAAGGACCTCCCACAGGCGTTCGAAAGTTCGGACAACGCTCGCCACATATTCGGGCAGTGAGTCGTTTCTGCCAATCTGAGAGTGCACCTCGTAATCTCGCAGGGACCAGTAAGGCGGTGATGTTACAACTGTCTGGACAGTTCCGGTCGGGAGTCGAGCCAGGGCATCATCAGCGGACCCACGTATCAACAGGGACCTTGTTACACTCTCTACTCTGAAATCCTCGCAGGTGTCCAGTCTGGTAAATTCGAGCCCGGCGGCCTCTGACTTCGCCAGGGGAAGGCGACCTTGAGAGGGGCTGGTTAGTACCCTTGTATTTGAGTTGAGTTCCATTGGCGTTGGTCTTGCTGTCTTATGCAATTTCCGTCCCCTTTTCTCCAAATCAGGATACACTACGTGGGGGAATCGCCGAACCCAGTCTTCAGGGACTGATGTATCCTATTTCACAGAATCTCTCGATGTGGCCGGTCTCGACTCAATCATATTAATTGTCTACCCGGGAGAATAGGGTGAGAGGACAGATGGCAAGGTCAGTGGAATCTGAGAAGGTTGTGGCGCAAAGATCTGTGGGCTCCCGAACGTCAGTTGTCCAGCTACATTTGTACATTGGATTCCATGCGAAAGTGTCGAATCTTAGAGGCGGAGGCTAGTGCAGAAATTGAAGGGCCAATCTAATACGCAGAAAGAAGAAATCGCCGGCAGGTCGAGCGCGGCGATTGATGGTTCCCGGCAAGCCCTGTTCGATCTCTCTAGAGATGTTCACGCCCACCCGGAGTTGAACTACCAGGAGCACTACTCGTCGAATGCTCTGGCGGTGTTCCTGGAGGAGTGCGGTCTTGACGTTGAACGCGGAATCGGAGGCTTGGAAACGGCGTTCCGGGCCGCCATCCCCGGTGGTGGAGGCGAGGGCCCCACAATCGCCGTTCTTGCGGAATATGACGCGCTGCCAGAGATCGGTCACGGCTGTGGCCACAATCTCATTGCTATGGCCGCGATGGGAGCCGCCCTGGGACTACAGGCTACTGCTCAGGACTTGCCCGGTCAGGCTGTGATCATCGGCACGCCTGCGGAAGAGGGCGGGGGCGGCAAGATACGCCTGCTCGAGGCCGGGGCATTTGATGGCGTGGATGCAACGCTATCATCCCATCCGTTCTCGAATCGCACTCTGGTTCCTGCCGCCGCGCCGATTGGCGAGAGCTGGAGCCTCGCGATGGTCGGCTACCGGTACATGTACCACGGGCGGGCCGCACACGCCGCCGCTGCCCCTGAGGCCGGCATCAACGCGTTGAACTCAGTAATCCACCTGTTCACCGGAATCGACGCGCTGCGGCAGCACCTGCGGGACGACGTTCGCATCCACGGGGTAATCACCGATGGCGGGATGGCGCCCAACGTGGTCCCCGAGTTCGCCGCCGCCAACTTCATGCTGAGATGCCGGGATCGGCACTACCTGAGCGACGAGGTGGTGGGCAAGGTGCGACAGGTGGCTGAGGGAGCCGCCTCCATGACTGGCGCACGTCTCGAGATCGAGGAGTTTTATCCCTTTTATGAGAACGTTCTCCCGAACGTTGCATTGGCACAGGCAGTCGGCGCTAACATTCAGACCCTCGGCATAAACCTGGATGAGCCGGTCCCCGGTCGGCCCGGGAGTGGGGCATCAACCGACTTCGGGAACGTCAGCCACGTCATGCCGTCATTCGAACTCAGATATGCGGTCAGCGAGGAGCCTGTGGCATCTCATACGAGAGATATGACCGAGACGGCCGTTACCGACTTTGCGCTCTCCAACGCACTGGCGGTTGCCAAGACGCTGAGCATGACGGCCAGCGACCTCTTGCTGGACGCGACACTGCTGGAGGCCGCAAAGTCCGAGTTCGCCGAACGCAGCAACTGACGCTACCGGAATACTCGGACAACCCGTATCAGAAGGTGCTGTACCAGTTTGGTCGGTCATGCGCATGTAGGGGCTCGCCGCGGCGAGTGGTTGCCCGTGTTGGTCATCAAGCCTTGGGCGCCCACAAGGGACGCCCCTACGTTTGGGTCTCCGAATAAACTGTTGCAGGCTAGCATCAGAAGCTGGGTTTGCTGGCGTAAGGAGTAAGCTGCAGCTCGTGCGTCCAGCAGGACTTGTCCTGAGTGTGCAGGTAGTAGAAGGCGTCAGCGATCGCCACGGGGTTTATCAGCAGTTCTGGGTGCTGCTGGCCGCGCGGCATGGCCCGCGTCCCAGGTGAGTCGATGGTGCCGTCTATGACCACGTTGGCGACATGCACGCCGTACTCAGAGTATTCTTCGGTCAACGCCTGCGACAGGGTCCGCATCAGCACGCGCGGATAGTAGAGTGATTGTCCGGTGTACCGCTTTCTGCCACGGAGCGACGACGAGTTGTTGGAGAACAGAATTGAGCCTTCGCCTCGCTCCCTCATGGCTGGAAGGACTTCCTTGACTACGAGAAATGGCCCGCTGCTGGAAATGTGCTGAGCCGTCTCGAACAGCTCGAACGGGATGTGTTCCAGCAGCTCTTGCTCAGGCGGAAGGTCGCGTCCCTCGAGGTATCCAGCGTTGTAGACCAGGACGTCCGGGTCGCCGGCCTCTTCACGGATTTGGGCGAAGGCGTTCGAGATGGATTCACGCGATGACAGGTCCAACTCGACGATGATGCTCTCCCCGCCCTGCTCGCCGATCGCAGCCTGCAGCGGGACGGCGTTGGACGCGGTGCGGGTGGTCAACACGGTCAGGAAGCCCTCGCTTGCAAACTTCTGGGAGATGGCGCCACCGACGCCCCAGCGCACGCCAACGGGCAGATCGCTGTCGTCGATCTCACCACCGTGGATCAACCGCGTGTTGCGACCGTCCGACTGCCACTTGGACGTAGCTCCTATCACAACGGCGACCGGTTTCCGGGTTGAGGTCATGTTCAGTTCCTTTCGCTTGGTGTCAGTGCACCAACGCTATCACAGGTTGGGACATTAGCGTTTGCACACCCTCCTGCGACCTATAGGCAGAGATATTAGAATACAGGGCGCCACTGAGCGAAGTCTTGAGTTCGTCTGAGAGCATGGAAACACCGCAAAGGGAGGCCAACAGTATGGCCCGGTCGACCAGTACTACTGAATCGAAACTAAGTGTGGACCAGGTCCTGTCCATCCGACCTGTCGTAGCTGCGGAGCCGCCCCAGTGGTCGCCGGATGGCACTCGGGTCCTCTATGTATCGTCCCAGGGGGACACGGCGGAACTTTGTAGCGTTCCAGCCAATGGAGGATTCCCAGCCCGACTGACAGTTGGGGCAGGGGACGGAGGTGCTGCCCCTCGTATTCCGCTCTGGTCACCAGACGGCGAGCACGTTTCCTGCGTCTCCAGGAAGAGTGGCAACGATGAGGTGTGGGTGTGGCCGGTAAACGGAGACGCCGCGTCAAAACTGACGTCTCTGGGTGGCCGCATCCACTCCATGAGTTGGTCGCCCGACGGCAGCAGCGTCGCGGTCTCATGCAACCGCTACGGGTCGTATGATGTCTATCTTGTGGAGGTCCCCTCCGGGAGGGCTACCCGGCTCACCGATGGGCCTCTCTACGCCGTAAACCCGGTGTTCGCTCCCGACGGCCAGCACATCCTCTGCGTCCGTCTTGATGACAAGTGGGAGGACCATGAAGTCGTTAGCATTGCCCTGGACGGCAATGATGAAAAGGTCGTCGCTCAGGACACGGACTTCTTCGACTACAGCTACGGCGCCACGTTTGGCTACCCACGAGTCTCGTCTGACGGCGAGCGCGTCCTATTCCGCAGCCAGCGCAGCGGCCACATAAACATCTGGACAGCTCCCCTCAGCGGCGGCGAGCCTGAACCTTTGGCGCCCGAGGAGGCGGAGCAGGGTGATGCTGCATGGTCTCCCACAGGTCAGCAGGTCGTCTACACGTCCAACCATAACGGCACACTGGAGCTACGTGTGGCGGACGCAACTGGCGGGGAGTCCCGCACTCTGTTCTCGCCTGAGATGGGAGTGTGCTCGACGCCTCAGTGGTCGCCGGATGGATCTCAGGTCGTCTTCCGATATGGCACGCCAACGTCGCCATCCGAACTCTGGGTCGTCTTCTTGGAAGACGGCCAGATCAGGCAGATGACCAATGCCGGGGTCTCCGGCGGCATAACTGATCTACTTGCCGTGCCGGAGAAGG
Source organism: Dehalococcoidia bacterium (assembly GCA_965116415.1). Lineage (GTDB taxonomy): Bacteria > Chloroflexota > Dehalococcoidia > Lucifugimonadales > UBA1123 > VXRN01. The sequence continues at coordinate 1,121,015 of OZ220693.1, read as the reverse complement.
TCACCTATGAGAGTTTCGACGGCCTCACCATCCACGCCTATCTCTACAGTCCTGAGAGCCGGAACGGAGGTGAAAGACATCCCGGATTGCTCTTCATCCACGGTGGACCCACAAACCAGTTCAGCGACGACTTCCAGCCCTACGTCCAGTACTTCGTGCAGCGCGGCTACGTGGTGCTTCTGCCCAATGTCCGGGGCAGTTCAGGGTATGGCAAGGCTTTCGAGGAGCTGAACGACAGAGACTGGGGTGGAGGCGATCTGAAGGACGCCATTGCCGGCGCCGAGTACCTGAAGGGACTCGGGTACGTTGACCCAGATGCCATCGGGATTACAGGAACGAGCTACGGCGCCATTCTGTCCATGTGCGCGGTCACCTTCGCGCCGGGCGTGTTCCAGGCGGCGGTGCCAATGTCCGGCTACAGCGACTGGCCACGATTGCGGCACGTGCTGGAGCTGCGTCACATGAAGCTCCTGGAGCACGAGTTCGGGCCTTACGATGGCAACGAGGATGTCTGGCATCGCAGCTCCCCGTTCTACAGCGTCAGGGACGCGACCACACCTACCTTCGTCCTTCACGGAGAGGGCAGGGAAGACTGGTCGGAGACCTCACAGGACTTCGCCGTGGAGATGAAACGGCAATACAAGACTTGCGAATACAAGGTCTATCCCAACGACGGCTTCTACGTAAGCACCCTGCCCAACGTCCGGCAGATGCTCATAGACTCCGCCCACTTCTTCGACCGCTACCTTCGCACCTAGCTGGCAGCGACTGGTCGAGTTCTACAGCGTGTCGAATCCGTCCCAGCCCGGAATAGCCGCCGACTGCCTGACCCATTCTGACATCTGCTCCTCGTCGAGTTCACCCTCGTAGATGTCGACCCAGCGCGCGTCCGGGTCCTTGCCTGATCCTGGTGGCTCAGGATCCAGCCCCGCGCCATTCAGGAACGTCACCTTCACGTATCGGGTGAAGACGTGGTAGCTCACAAACCACCCCATGCCCTCGATGCCGTACCAGGGCGAGTTCCACCTCACGGCCTTGCGCACGCTCGGCACGGTGCGAACGATAAGGTCGTCGAGCCGGCGTCCAAGGTCGCTCTTCCACTCCGGCATGGCCGCGATGTACGCCTGCACCGGGGCATCGCCGTCGGCCTTCGCGATCTGCGGGTTGCCTCCTGAGAGGAGCCTGACTGGCCCATTATTGCTCTTAGTGGTCTTCTTCGACTTTGTGGATGCCTTCCGGGCCATGCTGTTCACTCCGATGTGCACTTCTCGCTCCTGATCTTATCGAAGGAAGTTTGCGTGCTGGCAGGCTTTGGTGGGCCTTGTTAGACCAACTTGGCGAGTGGTACAGCCATTTGGTCAGGTCACTTTCATGTTGCAAAGGCACAAGTTTGGTGTCAGGATGTGTGTTGGGAGCAACACGGTTGACCCTTCTCATGAAATCGCACAAAGGAGGTTCAAACATGGGCACAATATCCGTGAATCGTCTGGCAGGTCTGTCCCTCATATTCGGCCCGATAATCGCCTTCGTCTTCTTTCTCATAGAGCCGGGTGGACTACTGATAGACAACGCCAAGGTGTCAGACGCCGTTGGCTCCATAACGTCCAAGGGCGCCAACGCCGCGCTGACCAATGTAACCAACATCGCGATAATACTTGGCCTGGCCCTGATCCTCTCGGGCCTTTATGCGCTAATGCGGAACGTAACCTTGCAGGGCAATGGCAAGGCGCTTGTTCAGATGGGTTTCTTCGTGATCTTCGTCGGAACGACCGGTTGGATTCTAGCCGGCGGCATAGACTTCATTCTGGCCGATGCCCAAACCAGTGACCAGATCAGCGGAAGCGTTCCCGTCTACCACGCCGGCTTAGCCTTATTCTATGCCGGTGGGATTATGTTTGGGTTTGGCGGCTTCATCTTCGCGCTGGGCCTCTCCACCAGGGACGACTTCAACCAGATAGTCTCCCTGTTGGCTGCTCTTATCAGCCTGGCTGTAATGGTCTTTTTTGTGATAGCCATACTCAGCAACGACGGCCTCGACACGTTCATCACCCTGGCCCGGAGCTGCTACGTGCTGCTGGTTATCTGGTATGGATATCTGGGCATCGGACTGATGAACCGACCCGATCCCGACCTGTGGCAATAGACAGCGTCCAGGACTTGCTGGCGGCCGACTCGCTCAACCCGGATTGCTGCGTCCGGGTTCTGGGCCAGAGGACGTTCCGCTATGGCTGGGCGGCCGTCAGCGAACTGGTGGCGGGATACTCTGTGGGAAGTGGAGGACTTGGACGACGCCCCGGAGTGGGGTGAAGCTCAGCCCCGCTACCTAATGTCTCGTCTCTGAAATAGCACCAATGACAGGCCAATAAGGAGGGCGGACAGCACGACCAGAACTACGGCGTTGCCCCAGTCCATGCCATTTATGAGCGGATCGGTTACCAGGTAGTAGTTGAACGGCGAAACCCATTCCACGGCCGACAGAGCACCTGAGATGTCCGCAAGAGAGGTCAACAGGTGGAAGGCCAGCCCAGCGCCTGCCGCGCCGAACACTGCGACTCCCGTGCGTCCCGTGCCTGCACTGAGCGCCAGTGCGAGGGCGCCGAACACCAGCCCCAGCAGTACCTGCAGCGTCGCGGTGGCGGCTATGTTGCCAATGGACATCCCAAGGCCGCCCAGCACCGAACCGAGTGCGACACCCGCAAAGGTCGCGAATCCGACGGCAATGCCGAAGAGCACCATCGTCGCGGCCTTCTCCAGCACAACTCTGGACCTGGGAATGGGGTTCGACAGTAACAGCGACATTGTCCGTCGCGACTCCTCACCTGCCAGCGCTCCCGCGCCTATGACGACTGTCACCAGGATTACCGACAGCGGGGCCATCATTCCAAATGTCTCCAGGGTGTACCAACCCTCAGGAGTGCTCAAGTCGCCGCCTCCAAAGAGTGCGAGCATGTCCTCAGGGAAGGCATCGAACGCTGCGCGTGTTTCCTCTGGCAGCGAAGCGTACATTGGCCCCAGCATTACCCCCATGACGAGGAACATCGCAGCCGACGTAATCAGGAGCAATGTCTGGTAGTCCGAAACGGTCTTTACCCATATAGACGAGACCCGGGCGGTGCCTGCAAGCCTCCCGAAAAGCCGGTTGAGGAGAGCATTGCCCCTGATCCTGTCCAGGAGGGTGGTCCCCACGGACTGGCCTTTCAGGTCCGGCGGTTGAACCCCACAACGGCCACGGCAAGTAGGGCTGCCGATGCAGCAAGGAGCGTCAATAGGTGCCCCCAGGCGACGCCGTTGAAAATCGGCTCGCTTCCGCTGAAGTAGTACCAGGGGAAGACCTTTTGAAGGTCCTCCAATCCCTGGATAAGTGGCAAGAGCCCTACCGCGAAGAAAGACAACACCATGATTCCCGTCGCAGCGCCTGTGGCTGTGTCGCGATTGCCGGTAACGGCGCCTATGGCCAGCGCGAGCACCCCGTAGAACAGTGCGTTGACATACAGGTGAAGCGCTATAGCCTCAACGTACAGACCGCCAATCTCCACGTCCAACAAGGTAGCAATCGGATGGATCGGAACCCACAACAGAATGACAGTGGCGCCCGTGAGAAGTGCCAGGGAAACAGCCTTCGACAGTAGGACGTGCGTACGGCTCCTGGGGTTTACGAGCAGAATCCCCATTGTGCCGTTCTGCTCCTCTCCCGCGATGGACGCCGACCCCATGGCCAGGGCCATCGCTGCCACCACAAGGGCGCCCAGCGACCCGAAAATATTGCCTATCGCCAGACCGCCAACGTCTACGTTCTCGCCAACTCCGAACAGCGACCTCCAGACCTCGGGTAGTTGGGTGTAGACCGTGAGGTCGATATCCCTGTACACAGACATGCTGAAGAGCAGCAACGCCGTTAGGCTTGCGGCCGAGATCGCCCAGCCCCTCCACCTGTCCCTCGATGTTTTGATGAAAATGTTGGCGAACGCCATAGTTACTTCCCCTCGCCAGCGTCATAGTACGTGAGGAATATCTCCTCGAGGTCCGCCTCGTCCGTCCTGATGTCCACGACCCCAAAACGGTCCGTTGCCGCCTTTAGGAGCGACCCCATTTCGCCGTCGAAGGACATCTCAACGTGGTTGTCTCGCACCACGACGTTGCGAACTCCCGGGATTCCTTCAAAGACCGTGGGTTCCGCCGGCGCATCGAGTACAAACTCCACCTGCCGCATTGCCTTGGACCTCAGCTCCGAGATCGATTCAACGGCGACGAGACGTCCGTCGCGGATGATGCCGACTCTGTCAGCGACTCGCTGCACCTCGGACAGCGTGTGGCTGGATAGGAAGACCGTGCGGCCCTCAGCGGTTACCTCTCGAAGCATCGCCTGGAACTCGTTCTGCACCAGAGGGTCGAGTCCCGAAGTTGGCTCATCCATGACTAGCAAGTCCGGCCTGTTCATGAATGCTTGTATAGCGCCGACCTTCTGGCGGTTGCCCGTCGAGAGATCACCGACCTTTCTGGATAGATCGCACTTTAGACGGTCAGCCAGCTCGTCGACATAGCTCCAGTCGACACCACCGCGCAGGTTCGCGAAGTATGTCAGCGTGTCCATGCCCGTGAGGTTTGGGTACAGTGCCAGGTCAGCCGGTATGTAACCAATGTGCCGCCGAATGGCGACGGCATCCCTGTGAGTGTCGAGGCCGAGGATAGTTGCGGCGCCAGATGTCGGACGGATCTCGTCCAGCAGCGTTCTGATGGTCGTCGACTTCCCCGCACCGTTCGGCCCCAGGAACCCGAATACCTCCCCTTCCTGCACATCCAGATTGACGTCTTCGATCCCCCGATTCTTGCCGTAGTACTTGGTCAGACCTTCCATGTGGATGGCTGACTTGATCGGGCCTCCGTTCGTCGTTCCCATGTGGATGCCTCCCGAGGGGAAGATTGCTCCTAAGCTAAAGTTCAACGCGAGTTTCTCATTCGCCAGCTTCCTGGACCGCAGTGGCGTCTTCGTTAGCAGCCTCCAGGCGTTTGGCCCCTTGTTCGATTATCTCCAATGCACGGGCGACCACTTCGAGTTCGTCAATTGATAGGACCTCCGTAATCCTCTCCAAGACCGCACTCTCGCTGTGAGTTATGGCCCCTACGGCATCCCGTCCCTTGTTGGTCAGACGCGCCAGGGCGACTCGCCTGTCTTGGGGAAAGGGGATTCGCTCCACCAGCCCCTTCCTGACCAGACGCTCTACCATGGTCGAGGCGTTGGCACGGGCCATCCCATGGGCCTTTGCAATGTCTGTGATCCTCGCTGGTCGAGAAGAGAGCATGTACAGGGTCCTGATCTGTGGGAGGGTCAGATCGGTCTCCTCTATAAAGTCCTTTGGAATAGTCTCACCCGAGGCTGACAGCGACGCCACAAAGTCGCCAATTCTTGCAACCAGCTCCTCCCTTGATGTCATGAGCGTCGTCCCCTGTAGTTAGTTATGATTATCATACTAAGTATATCTGACATTATAAATATTGGCAAGATGACAACTTAGATAGGCATAACTAATGTGCGGCACTTCTGCAGGCGCGGGGGCTGAATGAAAGCCACCTATTGGACGTGCTTCCACGCCTTGTTTTGTGGGGTCATGGTGGGCCCGGCAGGGATCGAACCTGCGACCAATCGGTTATGAGCCGACCGCTCTACCACTGAGCTACAGGCCCACGAATGGGAAGAGTCGCGAGTAGCTGCGACTGCGAGGGTGAATCCTAGCCTAACCAACGTCTTGAGATAGTGTCAAGAAGCGGATTCCCGCTTGAGTCTGTATCGGTTTAGCCGGAGGCCCAGTCATAGGGGCGTCCCTTGTGGGCGCCCTGAGCACGGCGGCCAACGCGGGCAACCACTCGCCGCGGCGAGCCCCTACGGATGGCCTCCTACTAAGTTGATACAGTCTCTGAGGGAAACTCCGTTAGAGAAGTTTGACAGCCATCTTGCGCGTCGGTACAGTCCCCAGCGTAACACTCAGCGGGAGATAGCCAATGGCCGTTGCGAGGAAGATCCATGACTTCATGGAGCAGGGATCGTGGATCCGCAAGATATTCGAAGAGGGGATAGTTCTCAGCCAGAAGTACGGCGCGGACAACGTGTTCGACCTGTCTCTCGGGAACCCTGTGATCGAGCCGCCTGAGGAGTTCTTCGACGAGCTCAGGCGCATCGCAGACGATCCGGCTCCTGGTATGCACAGGTACATGCCCAACTCCGGCTACCCGGAGACGCGCGGCGCGGTTGCGGCCCAGCTTGCCGAGGAGACTGGCCTGTCGTTCGGCGCGGACAACGTGATGATGGCGTGTGGAGCGGGTGGGGCGCTCAACGTAGTGTTCAAGACCCTGCTCGACCCCGGCGACGAGGTGGTCATCTTCGCCCCGTACTTCGTCGAGTACTTCTTCTACGCAGACAACCACGGTGGCGCGTGCAAGGTAGTCCAGCCGGTCGAAGGCTTCCTGCCCGACATGGAGGTGCTGGAGTCCACCATCGGGCCGCAGACCAAGATCGTGCTGGTGAACTCGCCCAACAATCCTTCAGGAGTGCTGTACTCGGATGAGGTACTGTCCAGCATCAGCAAGGTGATCCGGCGCAAGGAGGAGGAGTTCGACCGCGAGATCTTCCTGGTCAGCGACGAGCCGTACCGGAAGCTGCTGTTTGACGGTCTGGAGTACCCGCACATCTTCCATCACCACACTCGCTCGATCGTCGCCACCTCGCACTCCAAGGACCTCGCGCTGCCGGGAGAGCGAATCGGGTACGTTGCGGTACACCCTGATTACGAAGACGGTGCAGAGGTGATGGACGGCCTGATCTTCTGCAACAGGACGCTGGGCTTCGTCAACGCCCCGGCGCTGATGCAGCACATCGTGGCCAAGCTGCAGTCCGTCACGGTGGACATCGCGCAGTACCAGGCCAAGCGCGACTTCATGTACGACTCTCTGACGGGACTCGGATACGACCTCGTCAGGCCGCAGGGGGCGTTCTACATGTTCCCGAAGGCCCCGATCGAGGACGACGTGGAGTTCGTCGCAGAACTCCAGAAGCACAACGTCCTGACAGTGCCGGGAATGGGCTTCGGGATGCCCGGCTACTTCAGGATATCGTTCTGCGTGACAGACAGAACGCTCGAGGGCTCGATCCCCGGATTCAGTAAGGCCATGGAGGCTGTCGGCGGCCCTTGATGCTCAATATGCCTCCTATCCCTTGACGGGAGAGGATTGAGGTGAGGGTGAAGACCTCGAATACCTACCCCAGCCAGCCCACCAGGGGAGAAGGGACTTCTCAGACACCCTCTAAGTCGGCAAGGCGTCCTTCAGCCCGAATCCCGTTACCGGAACGAGCGCCACCTCGTCACTGCCCACAACACCCCTCTCCACGAGTAACTGAAGTCCCGCGAAGGCCGCAGCCGATGTCGGCTCTGCGAAGATGCCCTCCTGTGAGGCCAGCCTCTTCTGCCACGCGATGATGCTGCCATCAGTGATGGCGAGAGACGTTCCTCCAGACTCCCTGATCGCTCTGATCGACTCCCGCAAACGCGGGGGGCTGCCCACGGCGATCCCACCCGCGATGGTCGTTGCGCCAGGCTTCCAGTCCGTACCCATGAACTCGGCCGCGAGGGGCATCACAGCTTCCGCCTGTATCGCGTGCAGCTTGGGCATTTGGGAAACGGCGCCCCGCGAGATTAGCTCGAGGTAAGCCTTCCACGCTCCGAGCAGCAGGCTTCCGTTACCGACAGGGATCACAATGTGGTCTGGTGGCGTCTCCATCTGGGTCACGACCTCATACGCGAACGTCTTCGTGCCCTCAACGAAGTACGGGCTGAGGTTGTGCGAGGCGTATACCATGCCGTGCCGACTCTGGAAGTCGACCGCGGCTTCTGTGCTCGCTTCACGAGGGCCGGGAGTCGGGTGAGTGCTGGCATCGTACACGCGGATCTGGCCCATCTTGGCCTCCGGCGCCGACTCGGGCGCGAAGACGTGGGCCTCTATGCCTGCCCGCGCTGCGTACGCCGATACCGAAGCACCCGCATTGCCCGACGAGTCTTCGACCACGGCCGTGACTCCATGCTCCATCGCGACGGACAGCATCGTGGCGGTGCCCCGGTCCTTGAACGAGCCGGTTGGGTTCATGAACTCAAGCTTGGCGACCACCCTTATTCCGCCCATCTCGTGTGAGACGCTCGGCACTTCGACGATGGGCGTACGACCCTCTCCCATCGTCACGGTGGGGGAGTCTGAGTGGAAAGGCACCGGCATCTTGAGGCCGCCGACATTTGTGGTATGAGCGTCTGGGTTGAGGTAGGCAACGTTCAGTGGAGAGCCGCAGGACTCGCATCCCAGTGAGTGCATATCTGCTTCGTGCGAGGCTCCGCACTCTACGCAGGCCAGTTCGATGTGAGACATATCTGCCTTCCTAACTCCGCTGCGGGATGCTACATACTGCGTCCGGCACAGTCAACCGATAAATCCAAAGGTGAGCGAAACTGCCCATCCCATGTAAAATGACTGACTGTGGAGGTGGATATGGTAGCTCAAACTCAGAATTCAGCCGCTCAGACCGCAGTTGAGGGCGGAGTCAATGCCCCCGATGCGGTCGTATTCCGGGGAGACGGCGAACCCAAGACCCCCGAGGGACTGGTGGCGCGACTCTCCGAAATCGTCAGCAGTCGCGGCATCGAGGCCGACAACTACTCGAATGGCGGAGTCGTGCGCGAGTTGGAGGAGCGGTTCGCTGGTCTGCTTGGCAAGGAAGACGCAGTCTTCATGCCGAGCGGAACCCTGGCCAATCACCTGGCTCTGCGCATGCTTTGCGCTGGCAAGCCGCGCGCCATCGTCCAGGAGCAGAGCCACCTATACCACGACACGGGTGACTGTGTTCAGCAGCTCAGCGGAATCAACATGGTGCCTCTGGCCGCTGGCCGACCTTACTTCACCTTTGACGAGGTCAACAGCGCCGTAGAGGAATCGGTCGGCGGGAGGGTCGTAACCCCCGTCGGGGCGCTGATGATCGAGAGCCCCGTCCGCAGGCAGCACGGTCAGATCATGCCTCTGGACGAGATGCGGCGGGTCACAGCCTTCTGCGCAGAGCAGGGGATTCCCACTCACCTCGACGGCGCCCGCCTGTTCATGATGAGCGCGGCAACGGGCGTGTCTCCGGCCGAGTACTCTGCGATGTTCGACACGGTGTACGTCTCCATGTACAAGTACTTCGGCTCGCCCTACGGCGCGATACTCGCGGGTACGTCTGACTTCTGTCGCGACCTCTACCACCATCGCAGGATGTTCGGAGGGGGGCTGTCGAGCGCGGCCCTGGCTGCGGCGCTGGCGTTGGAGGGTGTTGAAGGATTCGAGGACAGGTTCACGAAAGCGATGAAGAAAGCGACCAGTCTGTTCGACGAGCTCAATGCGATTCCTGGATTGACCATCGGCGCTTACGAGCATGGATCCAACATCTTCCCACTCACCTTGCCATCCGGTGTGGAACTCGAACGATTCGCAAACCGGCTTGCCGAGTTCCACGTATTCGTAAACGCAGGAGAGGATGACCGAGTCTCGCCGCACCTTACCGTGAATACGACGCTTCTCAGGCAGCCCAACGAACAGATAGTGAGCGCATTCAGGACGGCAGTCGGCAATGGTTGACCAGGACTCTGTCCGAGCTATCAGGCGCTTCGTAGAGCGCACCTCGGACCGGATCAACAGACGTTACGGCGGCATTATCGACCGCGTCCGGAAGAACTTTGTCGTCGAGCTCTCCGTCAGAACGATCCGCGAGATGGCCGAGGACGACATTCCGCACATGGCCGCAGGGGTGGCCTACTACGTCCTGTTTTCGATCTTCCCGCTGATTCTCGGGCTGATTTCGATCTTGAGCTTTATCCTGGAGCCTGAGCAGATACAGACGCTCATGGGCGACGTGATAGCCAACTTCCTGCCCGGCTCCGAGCAGTTCGTCAGAGACAACGTAGAAGCCGTGATCCGGCTGCGCGGCGCGCTGGGACTGATTTCGTTCCTGGGGATGCTGTGGTCGGCCAGTGCGATGTTCGGGGCACTGAGCCGCGCGATCAACCGCGCCTGGGATATTCCCAACGACCGCCCGATCTACATCGACAAGCCCAGGCAGCTCCTCATGGCGATGAGCGCGGGCATGCTCTTCTCCATTTCGGTTGCCAGCGCGACGATCGCGAGGACGTCCGAGCACATCATTCAGGCAGAACTTCCCATTCCGGCCTTCCTCGTACACACCATTGGCGAGATCATCCTGCAGATCGTTTCTCTCACCCTGATGCTCGTCATATTCCTGCTCATGTACAAGCTGCTCCCAAACACCAAGACGTACTGGCGCTACGTCTGGCCAGGGGCGATAACGTCCGCCATACTCTTCGAGATATCCAAGAACTTCTTCATCCTCTACCTGGACCAGTTTGCCTCGTATCAGAGCGTGTACGGGTCGATAGCCCCGGTGATCGTGCTGCTGTTCTGGACATACCTGGGAAGCCTGAACGTGCTGCTTGGCGCTGAGATATGCTCCGAGTACGAGCGGATGAAGAACAACATCGACCGCGGCGTGCTGCGGCAGCAGCGACGGGAGGCAGCAGAGGCAGCAAGTCGTCGTTCTGACAACGGCGTGGCTGAGACGGAGACGCTTACTGCCACTTCCCCAGCAGAGGAGAGGGGTAGGTCTTCTTAAATCGTCATCCCTGCGGCCCCAACCATCGTACCGGCGAAGGCGGGTACCCAGAGTTCGCGTCGGATCCTGGTATGACGAAACACTCCGGACGGGGTACTAGTACCGGTTCCATTTAAGCCTGGTGACTATGATCGTTCGTCCTGAGCTTGTCGAAGGGCGGTATGCCAGCCAAGCCAATAGGCCAAAACCATCCGAAACCGGTGCTACTTGCCACTCCAGTCCGGGTCCGAGTGCGCGTCCAGGAACTCCTCGTCGAGCTCGACTCCCAAGCCCGGTCTTTCGGACAGGTGGAGCACCCCGTCACGGATGTCCAGGGGATGATCGATAAGCCTGTTGTGGACGTCCAGGGCGGCGTGGTTGAACTCCAGCTTGTAGAAGTTCGGGACCGTCATCATCGTGTGCGCGCCGGCCAGGATGTTGATTGGGCCGCTCGCGTCGTGCGGGCTGACCGGGATGTAGAACGACTCCGCGAGGTTCGCGATCTTGCGCATCTCGGTTATGCCGCCGCACCACAGAATATCCGGCATCAGGTACTCGGCCAGCCGATCCCTCAGTATCGGGACGAAGTCCCAGCGGCTGTATAGCCTCTCCCCAACGCACAGGGGAACGTCGACGGCGTCCCTCACTGCCTTCAGCGCCTCGTTGCTGTTTGGCTGGACAGGTTCCTCGAACCAGCCGATGTCGTACGGCTCCAGAGCGCGTGCCAGCCTGATGGCTGTCGGCACGTTGAAGTTGCCGTGAGCGTCGATCAGAATCTCGACCTCAGGTCCCACGGCCTCCCGCATCGCTGCGATGGTATCGACGCCCAAGGCTGCGCCTGCCGCCGTGATCTCACCCTTCAGGTAGCGACGGTGGTGCTGTCGCATCTCCGGCATGAAAGGGTCGGTCTTCAGCGCGGTGAATCCCTCGTCGGCGAGCTCCTTCGCCTGGCGAGCGGCAGCGATAGGGTCACCGGGAGCAACGTGCGTGTACATCACAACGTCGTCCCAGATTGGGCCTCCGAACATCTGGTAGATGGGCCTGTTCTCGACCTTGCCCTTGATGTCCCACAGTGCGATGTCTATACCGCTCAGGAGTGTTGTCACGAAGCCGCCGAAGCCGCCTCCACCAGTGAACCGGCGGTACAGCCTGTGCCAGATACGGTCGATGTAAAGGGGGTCCTGGCCGACGATCGATTCCCGGAAATCGGCCGTGACCGTGGAGTCGCGAAGGAACCGAGCCATGTTAGCGACGACGATACTTCCGCCACCACCGGAACTGGTGGCTTCACCTACTCCCGACACGCCCTCGTCGGTGTCAATCCTGAAGAACACGAACGACCTGCCCTGCGGCTCCGGCCTGGTCACCCAGACTTTCATATCCGTGATCTTCATAGTCTGTCCCTCCTGCCGGTCGAGAATCTGCGCTGACGGTACACGCTGGGTTTCAGACGGTCAAGAATCAGCGGCAAGGTAGGGACGGTGCGCGAACCTTCCCGACATGCTCCGGTGTGACCGCCGTGGCGATCTGTGCTAATCTCAGATGAGTGCGAAATCTACTATGGGAGCGAAGGTAATGACACAGCTAGACGATGTCCAGATCAAGGAAGTAGTTCGCGAGAGATACGGTGAACTCGCCAGGACTTCAGCCGACTCCTGCTGCTCCACCGACTGCTGTTCAGACGGCGAACTGAGTGTCGACGACATTGTGACCCTATACGCGTCGGACGAGACCGATGGCCTGCCTGCTGAGGCGCTGGCTGCGTCCGCTGGCTGCGGCAACCCGCACGCCATCGGGACTCTTCAGCCTGGCGAGACGGTCGTCGACTTCGGCAGCGGAGGAGGCATCGACTGCTTCATCGCCGCCAAGGCGGTGGGAGAGCAGGGAAGAGTCGTCGGTATCGACATGACCGAGGACATGATCAATCTCGCCAGGAGCAACGCCCGGCAGCTCGGACTGGGCAACGTGGAGTTCCACCTGTCAGAGATGGAGAACACGCCGCTGGAAGGCGACACCGTGGACGCGATCATTTCCAACTGCGTGATAAACCTGGCGCCTGACAAGGACCGGGTCTTCCAGGAAGCCTTCCGCATTCTCAGGCCCGGAGGTCGCCTGATGGTCTCCGACCTGGTGAAGATCGACGAGATACCACAGGAAGAGGCTGAAGATACGGCGAACTGGGTGTCGTGCCTTGCTGGAACAGAGATGAAGGAAGTGTACCTGGGACGAATGGAGAGCGCCGGGTTTACTGACGTACAGGTCGTCTCGTCTGCCCCGTGGCGAGAAGAGGGGTGGCAGTCAAGCATTCACAGCATGAACATCAGCGCGGTCAAGCCTGCCTGACCGTCGAAACTACGTCAATTCGGTGGGGGATTGTATAGTCCCCTCTCCCTCATGGAGAGGGCTAGAGCCTGCCCCGTACTTGATCCGGGGGTGAGGGTGAAAACACTGTCTTGAGCGACAAGCCACTCACCTGCCAATAGCTGAACTCTTAGCCGTCGGGGTCGGATGAAAATCCGACCCCGATTGATTTGCAATAGAACCCTGGCGACTACACGCCGATGTGCATGTTGTCGGAGTTTGCGGGACGTCGCATGTCAGACTCCGGTCGAAGCGTATCGATGCCTCGGCGGATCTGTCCGAGGATCTCGGAGAGCTGCTCTTCCAGGCTGAACAGCACTTCGCTCGCGTACTGGTTCGCGCCTTCGCGGCGGGACGAAGCGATGTCCTCGGCCTCTGTGACGATCCGGTAGGCGCGCCGCTGGGCTTCCTGGATTATCTCCTCGGCCTCACCCTGCGCCTCTTCCCTGATCTCCTCGCCTCGAGACTCAGCTTCCTTGAGGACAGAGGACTCATCCACCAGCGTCTCGTGCTCGCGCATGGACGCCTGCTTCTGGGCGGTGACCTCTTCCTCGATCTGGGTCTTCAGACGCTGCGATTCGAGGTACGCCTGGTTCAGGATGCTGTCCTTCTGGCGTATGATCTCCTGGGCTTCCTGGATATCAGCTGGCATCGCAGTTCGCAACTCGTTGACCACCCTCGCGAACTGGTCGGCGTCCACCATTACCTTGCGGCGGAGGCCCGGTACGCGATTGGCGCTGGAGTATAGTCTCTGCAGTTCGCCGTATGCCTGTTCAAAGTCCACCTGTTCCCTCCTTGGTAATATCTGGACTTGCGGTCGTCGTCAGTCGTCTTGATGGCTGGTAACTTATCCCAGCTTCTGGAGTAGTGCCTTTTCTATGTGCGGCGGGACCAGTTCGGAAACGTCAGCGCCCAGCTGGGCCACTTCCTTTATGCGGCTGGAGTACATGAACTGGTACTCCAGCGAACTCATGATGCAGACTACGTCGATGTCCGGCGCCACGTGACGCCACATGAGAGCCATTTCGAATTCGAGCTCGAAGTCGAACCCTGCCCTGAGTCCACGAACTATGAACTGGGCGCCGTTATCGCGCGCAACCGTTGGCGCCAGACCCGTAAATGGAACGACACTGATGTTCGGAGTGTCTTTGACAGCCTCTGCGAACATGTCAACTCGCTCTTCCGTTGAAAACATGAGCCGCTTCGTCGGAGGCGACTTGTACACCGCGATGATCAGCTCATCGAACACTCCCGCGGCCCGCTTGGCAATGTCGACGTGCCCACGGTGAGCGGGATCGAAACTGCCCGGGTAGATCGCTTTAGCCATCGGCAACTCCGGCAGAGAGCACGGTCAGCGCCGTGTCTCCGTATGTCTTGGTAGTCTCCAACTCAAACCTTCCAATCGCGAAGTGTTCGCTCGGTCCAGCCCGGTGTTCCAGTACCACGAGCCCTCCCGGATTCACCAGATCCTCCGACTGCAGCCTGTCTACAACGCGCCCAAGCTCTCCCGAACTGTACGGAGGATCCGCGACTACAAGATCGTATCCTCCCGGCAGGCTTCTCAGCACATTCAGGACTCTTCCTCTGTACACCTTGGCCCTGTCATCGAGAGACCAGGACTGAAGCCTCTCCGTGAGGTCCCGGCAGAGCCTGCTGTTAGACTCCACAAAGTCAGCCCAGGCGGCCCCCCGGCTCAGTGCATCTAGTCCGATGGCGCCAGTCCCAGCGTACAGATCAGCCACCCTCTTCCCATCTGTGGCATCGCTGCCAATGATCGAGAACAGTGCCGATCTCACTCGCTCGGAGGTGGGCCTGAGGCCGGGGCCGGTTGGAGTCCTCAGCCGGCGTCCTCTGTGCGAACCTCCTGTTATGCGCGTCGTCACGTTCGTTTCCCGAAATGTAACCTTGGACCTCAGCCACTGGTGGGAGCGCAACCCAGCTGCGCCAGTGCCCATGGCTCGGAATTTACATCTCGCATGGAGACCGATGCTATCATGGGTTATGCGCATGAGAAAGGCTATTAGCTGCCCTGTTTTTGAGAAAAGTATAGTACTTCACGTATATCAGCAGGCACTCTTCAGCATCACACGATGCGGCCGGTAATGGAATCCAGGACAAGGACTTTGTCCTGAACGTCCAGGCCTAGCGCGTCCCTTGTGCGCACCATGGCATCCAGCGCCTTCTCAGGGGTGCCCCAGCCCACGTCGACCACTATGTTCAGAAGCTCTCGGCCCAGGTCCGTTACTGCCGGAGCGCGTTCTACGTACACTGTTTCCAGCGGGCTCCACAGTCCCAGGGGAAGCTCCATCTGCAACATGCAGAAACGGATGGCCCACGTGAAGTGCCACGGCGTCCCGTACTCTGGGACAGGGGCAGATTGCAGTCCCCGCAACGCCCCTGACGCCATGTTTCGAATGATGAAGTCGTGGCTGAACCCGAAAGGCTCGAGTATCGTTTCCAGCGACGGGTGCAGCACCATCTCCTCCAGGTCCTCTCCGATCCTGGCTTCCGCCGAGTCTGGAGGGTACCCGACGCCCCTCACTGTCTTGGGGTATCCGCGCTCCCGCATCAGCGTGTGCGTCAGCTCGTGCGCGACGTGATAGGCCAGATCGTCGTCAGGCAGCGACATCCAGCGCGGCGAAGAGCCTGCGAAGTCCACGCCCTGGTCGCCAAAGACCGCACTCAGACCGCGTTCGATGGCGTCGCCCTCTACTGCGAGCTCATGGGAGACCGACTCCCAGAACTCTGTGAAAGGATCCACCAGCTCCCGCCCCAGTACCTGCACTGCTAGTCCGCCGCCGCTTCCCGCTGTCTGGCAGACGGGCTCTGTGCAAGCCTCGGCCTCCTTACGGTAAGCATTAGGAGCGCTCCCAGGAAGGCGAGCACCGCGAAGGCGAGGAACGGGATGAAGTAGGACTCGTAGCGGTCGTACATGAAGCCCGCAAACAGCGGCGCGAAGATCATCGCGATGTTATTCGGGAATTGGGACAGTCCCATGATCGTTGCAAACGCCCTGCGTCCGAAGTACTCGCCCCTGATGGCCGTGAGCAGTGGTATCCGGCCTCCGAAGCCGATGCCATACAGGACGGCGAACAGGTACGCCATGGGCGCGGACTCGGCGAACGCAATCACAAGTATCCCGGCAGCCTGGAACATGAGGAACACGAACGTGACAAGAGGCTTGGGGAACTTGTCGGCCACGAATCCGGCTATGAACTGCGCCGGGAGTGCGACAGACGTGTATACCACCGGCACCAACCCTGCTGCCGTAAGCGAGAAACCCATGTCGGTCAACTTGGGAGCCAGGTGAATAGAGAGTGTGACGATTGAGATTGTGGATGACAGGTGGACTATCGTGAGCGTCCAGAACGCACTCGTCCTGAGCGCCTGGCCAACGGTAAACTCGGGCTCGTGACCCTCCGAACCGGCGCTCGTCTGGGACGCGGTGCTGGCCCTTTGAGCACGGTCGCCGTCTGGCGCCAGCCCCATGTCCTCCGGGCGGTTTCGTACTGCCTTCACCACGGGTCCGACCGACACCAGCAGCACAATCCCGATAATCAGAGTCGTTATCTGGAAGCCGTGGTTGTCCACTCCCCATGCCAATAGTGGGACGAGATACGCGCCGATGTGTACGCCGGACATAGCCGTTGCGATCGCAAGCGACCGCTTCCGAACGAACCAGTTGTTGACCATACTGATCATCGCCAGCCAGCCGCCGAGACCGGAGCCGAGCGTAATGATCATGAAGGCTATGTAGAAGTGGACGAGCTTTTCGTCGAGGAAGTCGATCCAGCTCAACAGACCGAGGTTGCCGAGGAACTCGATCTGCGAGAACCAGATGAACCCGATGCCCATGACAACGTAGCCGATCAGGATCATCGTCCTGTTGCCGAGCTTGTCTATCAGCCAGCCCTCGAACGGGCCCAGCACCGCACTTTCCCCTCGCGCCAGCGAGAACGCGAGCGAGAGTTGCGTCCGGCTCCATCCGAAGCCACGCTCCAGGGCAACCAGATACGTGCCGAGTCCCTGGAACACTGTCAGGGACATCAGCGCCAGCATAAAGACTGAGATTCCAACCAGCTTCCAGCCGTAGAACGCCCCGGAGGCCTTGGAAATCAGGTTGGTCAAGGAGTACTGCCCCGCGCTTTTCACACGAGAAATTCTAGCAAACCACAGTCACCCCAATGTAGGGTTTTCCCAGAATGGATTCTGCGAGAGCCTCCTCTCCCTTGAGGGAGAGGATTGAGGTGAGGGTGATAGCGCGAATCCCTCTCAACCTAACCTTCTCCCCCAAAGAGAGAAGGGACGTTGAAACTACCCTCTAAGAAATCCCCTTGGAATCCAGGTAGTCGTGCAGGGCCTGGACGGTCTCGCTGTTCTCTTCCAGCGTGAATCCGTCCACCTTGTACTCCTGCTGCGCGCTCATGCCGTCCACTGCGCCGAGGTCCACAGTCTGCTTCAGGAGCGCCTGTTCTTCCTCGATTGACGGGAGCAGATTCCTGCCGGAGAGCTCCGACAGAGCAGCAGCAAGACCATATCCGCCCCAGTTGGAGACGCTGGCCAGGATCAGCTTCGACGTCTGCGTAATGCACGGAATCTTGACCAGCGACTCGACCTGCGTGACCTCCTCCGCGAGGTTGCCCATGCCGATCTCGTTTCCGCCGTCGCCTATGCCCACCGAGGGGATGTCCGCGTGGAAGATGTGGTCGATGCGAGCGTTGTAATCAGTGATGTCCCTGCCGCGCATGTTGCGGTACTTGCCTTCGTCAGTGAGTCCGCAGCGCTCGATGGCGATCACGACCGAGGGCTTGAGGTCATCTATCACGCCGCTGGCGAACTCCTTGCTCGCGTCGTCATCAGCTATGGGGAACTCGACCACCCTTGAGTAGTCACCTCCCGTCTTGTCCATGATGTCGGAGCAATATCGGTCTGTAACATGGACGACTTCGTACCCAAGCTGGTTGAGCGCGCTGCCGATGACCACGGCTCCTGGGGGGCCGTCCGTCTCAGCGTAGCCTGCGTCCAGGATGTAGAAGCCGGTTACGATGATTGCAGTGCCGGGATTGTCCAGGATGAGCTGACCAGCTTCCGTGGCAAAGTTTGAGGGGAGGTGAGGCCTGAGTTTCGAGATCCCGCGTCGGTCCCTATCAAGAATAATGTCTTCTATGGTCACTGCATGGCTCCCTTCGGGCGGTCTCGCGGGACCTGTTTTCTTTCCTTTGAACGACGGGCGAGTGTAGGCGACGAGTCTATAGTGCCGACATATCTTCGTCACTCTTGTCCGTAACGAACATGTGGCCCGGCGCGTGGGTAATCATAAGCGGCGGGCGGGACTGCATTGCCGCGGCCTGGGGAGTCACACCGCACGCCCAGAACATGGGTATTTGCCCGTCCTCGAAGTCGGTCGGCTCGCCAAAGTCGGGCTTGTGGATGTCTTTGATGCCTATGGCCTCGGGGTCGCCTATGTGCACCGGAGCGCCGTGAGTGGCCGGGAATCGCGAGGTCACCTGCACGGCCTTGACGATCTTCTCACGATCAACAGCGCGCATCGAGACCACCATCGGACCTGAGAAAGCCCCGGCCGGAGTAGTCGGGATGTTCGTGATGAACATCGATACGTTCTTCTCCTGGTCGATGTGCTGGAGAGGTATGCCTGCCCTGACCATCGCCGTCTCAAAAGAGAAGCTGCAGCCCAGCAGGAACGACACCAGGTCGTCGCGCCAGTACTCTGAAATGTCCTCGACCTCAGCAGTCAGTTCACCGTGCTCATAGACGCGGTAGAGAGCGATGTCGGTGCGAATGTCGGCGCCGGGAGCAAACTCGGACGGCTCGACCTCCCCAGGTTCGATCACCTCCAGCAGCGGACACGGCTTCGGATTGCGCTGGCAGAACAGCAGGAAGTCGAACGCAAGATCCCTGGGCAGGATCGCAAGGTTCGCCTGCACACGTCCGGGGGCGAACCCACCGGTCGGCTGCACTAGCCTGCCTTCCCTGATTAGCCCGCGTACTTCTACCGGATCGGTGGGTAGCGCTGTCAACGTCATGGGTCTCGCTCCTGCCTGGCTGAGTTGCTTCGTAACGCTCGGAGATTGTCCAGCATCGCTAGATTAGTACGCCCCCACACGAACGTCAAGGATTGGGGGTTTCAGGTCAGTAGGGGCGGTTCGCGAACCGCCCCTGCGAGTGGTCAAGGCGTGCCATCAGTTCGGATCACCCTCTCTGTCGCGCTCCTGGAGTTCGTAGAGCTTGTTGATCGCCTCTATGGGGGTTATGGACGACACGTCGATCTCACGAAGTGCATCCAGGGCAGGGGACGACATTGGTATCAGCGCTAGTTGGGCAGGGTTATTGCCGCCAGCGTTTCGCCGGGCGGCACGCGCCCCGTCCGTGTCCTGAGACTCGAGGTCGCTCAGGACCGTCCACGCGCGGTTGACCACGGCGTTGGGCATGCCTGCGAGTTGTGCGACGTGAATTCCGTAGCTGCGATCGGCTCCGCCCGGTACGATCCTGCGTAGAAAGACAATCCGGCCCTGCTCCTCGGACACGGACACGTTGAAGTTGCGTGCCCTCGGCAGGTTGTCGGCCAGCTGGGTCAACTCGTGGTAGTGGGTCGCGAACAGCGTCTTGCATCCCAGCCGTGGGTGGCTGTGTATGTACTCTGCGACAGCGCGCGCGATCGCCAGTCCATCGAACGTGCTGGTGCCGCGCCCGATCTCGTCCAGGATGATAAGCGACCGGTTGGTGGCGTGGTTCAGGATAGAAGCCGTCTCCACCATCTCGACCATAAACGTGGACTGCCCAAGTGCCAGGTCATCCTGGAGGCCGACACGGCTGAAGATGCGGTCCACAAGCCCTATCGAAGCCGACTCCGCAGGCACGAAGCTGCCGATCTGCGCCATCAGCACCAGCACCGCCACCTGTCTGATGTACGTCGACTTGCCAGCCATGTTTGGCCCTGTGATGATGGCAAGCTGGCTCTCCGAGCAGTTCAACTCGGTGTCATTCGGCACGAAGTCCCCGGAGTCCAGCACCCTCTCCACAACCGGATGTCGGCCCTGCCGGATGACGATGGCGTCCGACTCGCTCAGGTCGGGCCTGACGTAGTCGTGCCTTGAGGCGACATCGGCAAGTGAACAGAACACGTCGATCAGCGCGATGGCCTCGGCGGTCTCGGCTATCGCGCCGCTGTGCTCCGCGACCTGCGCACACACGCTGCGGAACAGCTCGGTCTCCAGTTCGGCCAGGCGGTCCTGGGCGTTGAGGACGCGCGTTTCGTACTCCTTCATCTCTGGAGTGATGAACCGCTCGCCCCCGACGAGTGTCTGCCGTCGCACGTAGTCGTCGGGCACCGCGCTGAGGTTGGCGTTGGTGACCTCTATGTAATACCCGAAGACCTTGTTATAGCCGACCTTGAGGGACTTGACGCCTGTGCGCTCGCGCTCCCTCGACTCCAGGTTAGCGATGTACTGCTGGGCGTTGAGCGCCGTTTCGCGGGTGGTGTCCATGTCGGACGAGAATCCAGCGCGGATCACACTGCCGTCGCCTGGGGATACAGGTGGATCGTCGGCAATTGCCGACCGGATCAGCGTTGCCACCTCCGATGTGTCCCTGATTCCGTCCGAAACGAACTTAACGGCTTCTGCGTCGTCGTCCCCGTTCAGGACCCCCCTCAAGTGTGGAGCGGCTTCCAGGCTCTCGGCCAGGGAAACCAGGTCCCTTGGTGTGGCGCCGAACGCGCGCACCCGGTTGAGAAGGCGCTGTATGTCAGAGACGGTGTCCAGCAGCGCAATTATCCGCTCCCGGCGCAATCCGCTCCTGTGGAACCAGGTAACTGCTCCCTGTCGCTTTTGAAGCTCTTCGAGGTCCAGCAGGGGATGACCGACCCACGATCTCAGCGTACGTCCGCCCATGGAGGTCCTGGTGCGGTCGAGGACCGCTAGCAGGGAGGCTGAAGTGTCGCCCCAGCGTCCTCCCTCGAACAGCTCCAGGTTGCGTCGCGTCTGAGGGTCGAGCACCATGTGGCGTTCGGTAGAGTAGGTGCGCAGGGTGGTCAGTTGCGCCGTTGTCGGCCCCTGGGTAGTAGTCAGGTAGTCGATGATCGCACCGGCGGCCCTGACTGCCAGGGGCAGCCTGTCGCAGCCAAACGCCTCCAGGCTGCTGACCTTGAAGTGTCGCTGCAACGACTCAGTTGCCCAATCGAGGTCGAAAGGTTCCGGCCCAATTGAGGCCACCGCTGTGTCCCCTCCGGTGTCTACCGAGACGGAGTCGTCGATCACCAGGAGCTCCGCTGGTTCGAGCCTTACAAGCTCCACGTCGAGTTCTGCCGCCGACGTCTGGGTGGTAGCGAACTCACCCGTGGTGATGTCGGCGTAGGCTATGCCTGCGAAGTCGCCGTCCAGGATAGCTGCCGCGAGGTAGTTGTTCGACTTGCCGTCCAGCAGCGCCTCTTCGACGATCGTGCCCGGCGTGACCACGCGCACCACTTCTCGGTCCACCAGGCCGCGCGACTTGGCTGGATCTGAAGTCTGCTCGCAGATGGCTACCTTGTAGCCCTGCCTGATGAGCCTGGCGAGGTACGACTCCAGCGCATGATAAGGAATGCCCGCCAGCGGCACCCTGGCGCCGGCGCCAAACTCCCGTGAGGTAAGCGCGATCTCAAGCTCACGAGAGACTACGCGGGCGTCGTCGTCGAAAGTCTCATAGAAGTCGCCCATCCTGAATAGCAGGATGGCGTCCTGGTGCTCGCTCTTGATGCGCAGGTACTGCCTGCGTGCCGGGGTGGTCATGATATGCGTATCCCGGCTCCATTTTACGCCCCACTGTCGCGGGGCTGGAAGCGTAATACGCTACAGGAACCGTGAGAGTTCGGCGAGAGAGAGCAAGTCCGCTGGACCTGAGGCGTGACGAGCGATTGGGACCTAGTCGTCCTTCCAGAAACGCTCTTCTTCGACCTGGTAGCCCTTGGGGATCATGCGGTCCTTGACGTCCTCGATCATCCCAGGGTGTCCGCAGGCATAGACGATCGTGTCCTCGGGGGTCAGCCCGGCGCGTTCCGCGTAGGCTTCGACGATGTTGTTGACCCTGCCTGTCTCGCCCTTCCAGTTGGCGTTCGGATCTTCATCAGGACGGCTGACTGTCGGTACGAAGGTGATGAGGTCTGGGTGCTCATCAGCGAGCCGCTGAAGCTCCTCGTCGTAGGCAAACTCGTTCGCGTAGCTCGCCCCCATCAGCACGTGGAAGTGGTGACCTGACAAACCGTCGTGCAGGTACTGCCGGATGATACTCACGTACGGTACGACGCCGGTCACGGTCGCCACGAACAGCTGGTTCGGAAGACCGGGATTCAGGACGAAAATGCCCTTGGCGCGAGGTCGAATTGTGACCGCCTTGCCGACTCCCAATTCGTGCAGAAGTGGTGTCAGGTTTCCGTCCGGTGGCGGAACGAGCTCGACGAACAGCTCGAGATCGTCTTCATACGGCGCCGACACGATCGAGTAGGCTCGTTCGATTCCGTCGAAGCCTATCGTGCAATACTGGCCGGGCTTGAACTGGAATCCCTCCGGCTTCTCGATCCACACCTTCCAGAGGTCGTGGGTAATGTCCTCCCGTGACGTGATAGTTGTCGTGGCTAGCTTGGGACGCTGGGGTCTCCTGCGAGTCGTCGTCAAAGTGTGATTACTCCCTGGGACTTAGTCTGCTGCGGCCTGAACGGCCAGGTGGGCCACCCGGACCGGAATCAGTGGTAGTGTCGGTGCGGTTAGCATGGGATCCGGTTCATCGCTCGACGCAAGATCGGCCGCAAGGTTGCCGAACAGGGTGGTGATCGAAACGAGGCCGCGCTGCGGTCCTGTGAGGTCCGCGATTCCGGCAGCTCTACCGCGTGCCGATACGGCCTCTACCCACTCGCCGACATTGATGCCGAGATCGGCGGCATCGTCTGGATGAAGCTGAACGGTCTCGTCACGGCGAATCGCGTTCCGCCCGTTGATCTGGATGATCTCCAACTCCTCTTCAGGCTGGTGCAGGACGCGCCCATGCGCCAGCAGAAGGGGGTACTCTTCGTCGTCGTGCTCCCCGGCCACTTCCAGAGACATGGCCGCGAGCTTTGGCCGGTTTGATTCAAGCGTGTCTTCATACAGGATGGGAGTGTCGGCCATGTCGGCTGCGAGGCAGGGCCACTGGAGGCCTCCACTTTCGAGTCTGCCGTATGTGATCCCGCCGTAGATGCTGACTAGATTGTTCAGTTCGTCGAAGATCTGCTCTTCCTGGGTGTAGTCAAAGCCGTCGCCGTCCAGACGCCTCGCAATCTGGGCGAGGATGCGCCAGTCCGCGTCGCCGTCCCCCTTGGGGGCAAGCGCCGGTCTCAGCAACTGCACCCGGCGTTCGAGGTTGGTGTACGTGCCCAATCGCTCAGCGAAAGTAAGTGAGGGGAGCACCACGTCGGCGTGCTCTGTAATGTGCGTGTTGAACGTGGCATGGGCGACAACGAATTCAGCCTGGTCCATGGCTTTAGCAAAATCGGGGAGATCGCCGTTGAAGTATGTCGGGCTGTCGCCAACTACGTGTATGGCTTTGATTAGTCCGGTTTCCACTGCCTGCGGGACTTCACGCACCCCGACTCCAGGAGTCTCTGGGACGCTGGAGGACCACGCTCGGGCAAACCTGTCACGATTCCGCTCGATCTCAATAGCCCGCTGCCCGGGGAGAAGGTTCGGTGTACAGCCCAAATCCTGGGCGCCCTGATCATTCGCGCCGGTCAGTAGCGGGTAGATGCCAGAAGATTCCCTGCCAATGTTGCCTGTAACGAGCGCAAGGTTGACCAGGGCTCTCGAGCAGGCTTCTCTCATTCCTCTGGGTGAAGTCTCCAGCCCATAGAGGATCGCACCGGGCTTCTCGTCGGCGAACGCAGTCGCCGCCGCCCTGATATCGTCCTGAGGTATGCCCGTCTCACGCTCGACCCGCGTGAGATCGAACTCCTGGATGACCGAGTTCCTGAAGGCCTGGACATTGTCCACGTATTCGGACAGGAACTCATGGTCGTCGAGCGACTGGTCCCAGATCGCCCTTATGATTCCGCCTATGAGCGCGGCCTCGCTGCCGGGCTTGGGTCGCAGCCAGACGTTGGCGTGGCGCGCCAACTCGGTCTCGCGCTGGTCTATCACAACAAGCTTCGCGTCACCGTGGACCACGGCCTTCTTGATGGGAATTGCCACTACGTTCTGCTCTTCCGTCATATTGGAAGATACGACCAGGAAGCGCTTGGAAGACTCCAATTCCCATATCGAATTTGTGGCAGCCCCGTATCCAAGCTGATCGACGAGGGGCTTGAGCATCCCTGGGCGGGTATTGGAGGCCATGTCAACGTTGTTAGTGCCCATGACCGCCCTCGCGAACTTCTGGGCAATGTAGGCGTCCTCGTTCGTCGCTCTGGGGGAGACCACGAGGGCGTACTGGCCGTCCCTGTACTCCGCTAGCTTCTCAGCGACAAGGTCGAGCGCCTCGGGCCACGTGGCCTCCTGGAGCTCTCCGTCCCTGCGGATGAGGGGAGTCCTGATCCGGTCTCTTCGGTTCACGAACTCAAGCCCGAACTTGCCTTTGAAGCAGCCCTGTCCATGGTTGGCCGCTGCGTGTCGGTCGGGTATGGCGCGGATCATGCGGTCGCGCTTGTTGATCTCCAGGGTCATCTCGCAGCCTACGGGGCAGTGCGGGCAGATGGTGTTTACCGTCTCGACAGCCTTGTCCCACTTGTAGTCGCGCTCTACGAGAGCGCCTGTGGGGCAGACGTCGATGCACGCGCCGCAGAACTCGCAGCCCGACTCGAGCAGGCTCGTTCCCTGTGACGTTCCGATAAGGCTCCTTCCAGAGCGCATCTGGAGCGTCAGCGCAGAGTCTCCCCGTACCTCGTCGCAAACGCGCACACAGCGCGCGCAGACGATGCACAGGTTCATGTCCATGTCCCAGTACGGGTCCTTCGTTGCCATCGGCAGGTGGCGGTTGTTGTAGGTGAGCGGGGTGTCCATCTCCATTTCGAGATAGCGCACCGTATCTTTGAGCTCACAGCGCTCGTTCTTGGGGCAGGTGACGCACCGGTCGTTGACGGAAACGTGACGGAGGCATATGTCCGCCGGCCCGCACAGTTCGATTCTGTGGCAGGTCAGGCATCCATGAGGATGCTCGGACAGCAGCATTTCCATGATGCCCCTTCTGAGGCCCTGCAGCTCACCACTGTTCGTTGTTACCCTCATTCCGGGGGATATTGGCGTGGTGCAAGACGCCGGTGAACCTGGCAGGGAACGATACTCGCCGTCAGGCCCCGGGGCCTCTGCTGTTACCACGCACATACGGCAAGCCCCGAACGGCTTCATCCCCGGGTAGTAACACAGATACGGGATGTACATTCCCGCGTCCATCGCGGCCTGGATGATCATTTGACCAGGCTTGGCGGGAATCTCTTGACCGTCGATGGAGATTGTTATGTCGTCAGCCATTCTGCGCTCCGGGTACGAAGTCGAGGGCGTATGGTCTCGTGTTCTTCGGGGCTATGTGCGGCCCGAGGCAGCTTCCCGTCGGACACATGCGCTCTTCGATGTGTGCGATGAAGTCGGACTCGAAGTGCGTCAGCGCCGACCTGATGGGGCCGAATCCGAGCTGCCCGTGTCCGCACAGTGAGCTTGCTTCCATTGTAGTGCCGACCGACCGCATAAGCTCGAGGTCGCCGGGCCGGCTCTCGCATCGCGCGATCCTCTCAGTGATCTCAAGAAGGTGCTCCATGCCCAGCCTGCACGGGAAGCACTTGCCGCACGATTCGAACTGGCAGAAGGCCACAAGAATGCGCGTGAGATCGACGGCGCACACGTCCTCGTCTCCAACGATGATGCCTCCGGAGCCAAGAATGGCTCCCGCATCTCGCATTTCGTCGAAGTCCAGGTGTACGGACATGCTGTCGGAGCTGAGCACACCACCTAGCGGCCCACCGGTCTGGAGCAGCTTGAGATGCTTGCCGTCCGGCACGCCTCCTCCGATCTCATTGATGACCTCGCCGAGTGTCAGGCCCATAGGCACCTCGTACAGGCCGGGATACTCGACGTTCCCTGTCAGGCATATTATCGCCGTTCCTGTGCTCCGGTTGACCCCGATGGAGCTAAACCACTCGGCGCCGCGCGAGATGATCTCGGGCGCGTACGAGTATGTCTTGACGTTGTTTATGGTCGATGGGTAGCCCCAGACACCGAACGCGGCAGGGAAGGGCGGCCGGAAGCGCGGCTGAGAACGCTTGCCCTCAATGGCCTCCATGAGCGCCGTCTCTTCACCGGCGACGTAGGACTCGCCTGTCAGTGCGACTTCAATGTCGAAGCTGAAGTCCGTGCCGAATATGTTCTTGCCCAGGATGCCGGCTTCGTACGCCTGCCTGATGGCCTCTTCCGTGCGGTCGATTGGGCCGTCGTGCCCATGACGAATGAACACGATCCCGTTGGTGGCGCGTGTAGCGTACCCGCCGATCATCAGGCCTTCCAGCAGCGTGTGTGGGTCGCTCTCGAGTATGCCCTTGTCGTTGTACGCTCCGGGATCGCCCTCTTCGCAGTTGCAGAGCATGTACTTGGGAGGCCCTGGTGATCTCACCATGAAGCTCCACTTGATGCCCGTCGGGAACGCGGCTCCCCCGCGCCCCCTCAGGCCCGAGTCTGTCATCTCCTTGATGACGTCGTCGGGCTCCATTCCGGTGATCGCCTTGTGGATGCCGGCGTAGCCCCCATTGGCGAGGTACTGGTATATGTCGCTGGGAGCGATGTGGCCAGCGTTGCGCAGCGCGATTCGCTGCTGGCGGCCTATCCCTGGAAGTTCCTGAAGGTCCGGCACACCCGGAATCGGCTCTTCACCCAGGTAGCCGAGCGCCCTGTCGGTCGACACCGTTCCCTGAACCAGGTAGGAATCAACGATGGCGCCGACATCGTCAGGCGTGACGTTGCCGAAGAAGAGTCGAGATGCCGAGCCTGGTCGCAAAATGTCTATCAGCGGTTCCGCGTAGCACAGACCGAGGCAGCCGACCTCATCTATGTTCGCCGTGATCTCGCGACGCTCCAGTTCGACCTTCAGCGCGTCAATGACTTCGTACGCACCAGCCGAATGGCCGCACATGGCAGTCCCCACCCTGATCCAGGCGACTGGCCCGTTAGTCAGGGTCTGCCAGCGCTCGTCGGCGGTCTGTTTGATCTCTTCGTACGTGGTCATTGTGAACGCTTCTCGCGACCTACGCGATTAGCTAGGTGTTTTGCAGTTCCTGCACTCGGCTGGATGCTGAATCGGAAGTTACTCGTCCGATCAGGTGGTGGTCCACACTCATGACTGGAGCTACGGAGCAGGCACCCAGGCACGTGTTGAACTTGAATGAGATATTGCCGTCTTCAGTCTCGCCCTCATCATCCAGACCCAACTGGTCCATAACACGTTTGAGTATGTGGGACGCACCCTTGAGGTGGCAGGTGGGGCCCCAGCAGATCTCCACGTTGTGGGCGCCCGGAGGCGTGAACCTGAAGTTGGTGTAGAAGGAGGCGACTCCCCAGACCTCGTTGATGGTCGTATCGTTCAGGACGGCCACCTCTTCAATGGCCTCATCCGGGATGTAACCCAGCTCGTCCTGGACAGCGAGTAGTGATGAAAGAACGGTTACCGTGGGCCGACGCTGGTTATTGATCGCGTGTCGCAGCCGGGCACTGTCCTCTGCGCTGAGTGGCGGCAAATCCGTTCCCTCGTCGATTAGCGAAAACTATCACAATGATAACATACATCACGCGCGGCTAGTGACCACCGTAACCGCGCTGAGAGGCTACTCTACCAGCACCTTCAGCTTGAGCTCGTCAAGCTGCCCCTGGTCGACCTCGCCCGGCGCTCCAAAGAGCGGATCTATCCCATTCTGAGTCTTCGGGAAGGCAATCACGTCCCTGATGTTGTCTGTCTGCAGGAGCACCATGAGCAGTCTGTCGATTCCGGGCGCGATGCCCCCATGAGGAGGTGCGCCGTACTCGAAGGCGGTGAGAAGCTGGCCGAAACGCTCTGCGACTTCGTCAGTCGTGTATCCAAGCACCTCGAACACCTTCTCCTGGAGCTCCCGGTTGTGAATCCTGATGCTTCCGCTGGCCAGCTCGTGTCCGTTCGCGACGAGGTCGTACAGGCGGCCGATCACCCGGCTCGGGTCCGTCTCGATGAACTTCTCGGTGCCGTACTTCGGCATGGAGAACGCGTGGTGCATTGCGTCCCATCTCTCTTCGTTCTCGTTCCACTCGAACAGCGGGAAGTCGGTAACGAAGGCGAACGCGACCATGTCAGGGTCCGCCAGTTCCAGTCGACGACCCATTTCGTGCCTCAGGCTGCTCAGCGCCTGGTTGGTGGTCTTCTCGGGTCCCGCGACTATCAGCACCATGTCTCCGACGTCCGCGCCGGTCTTCCTGGCAATCTCTCTGATCTGGTCAATCGACAGGAAGCGGGCGGCAGCAGACCTCACCTGGTCTTCAGTCAGATCATCGACCGAGCCTTCGCCTGAGAGCGCTATCGTAACCAGGCCTCTTGCGCCCCACGCCTTAACAAAGTCGATCAGCTCGTCCGTCTGGCGTCGTGAGTACCAAGCACAGCCTGGCGCACTGAATCCCTTGACTATGCCACCGCTCTCCACTGCAGAGGTGAACACGCGGAAGTCCGTGGACGCCGCGATGTCGGAGAGGTCCGCCATCTTCAATTCGAATCGCAGGTCCGGCTTGTCTGTGCCGTAAGAAGCCATCGACTCTGCATAAGTCAGTCTTGGGAACGGCCTCAGCACGCGCTTTTCAGGCACAACCGTGTCGATGAGCTCAGTGTAGAGCTCTTCTATCAGCCCGAGGACGTCGTCTTCTTCGACGAAACTCATCTCGAGGTCGAGCTGCGTGTGCTCCGGCTGTCGGTCGGCACGTGGGTCTTCGTCCCTGAAGCATCTGGCGATCTGGAAGTACTTTTCGACCCCCGCCGCCATCAACAGCTGCTTGAGTTGTTGTGGAGACTGAGGAAGCGCGTAGAAGCTGCCCGGATACAGCCGGCTAGGCACGAGGTAGTCTCTGGCGCCCTCAGGCGTGCTCTTGATGAGTATGGGCGTCTCCACCTCCAGGAAGCCTCTCTGGTCAAGGAAGTCTCGAATGAACTTGACCACCCTGTGCCTGAGAACCAGCATGTCCCTCATGCCTGGCCGTCTGAGGTCGAGATACCTGTACTGCATACGCAGCAGCTCTTCGACATCGGACTCTTCGTTTATGTAGAACGGCGGCGTAAGGGACTCGTTGAGAACGCAGGCATCAGAGGCTACGAGTTCTATCGCTCCAGTTGCTATGCCGGGGTTTTCAGTGCCTTCCGGTCGGAGCGAGACTTCGCCTGAGACCTGTACAACCCACTCGTTCCGAAAACTCTCTGCGGTCCGGTGAGCGTCTGGAGCTATCTCAGGATTGAATACGACCTGCGTTAGTCCGTCGCGATCCCTGATGTCGATGAAGATCAGCGAACCGTGGTCGCGGCGCCGGTGTACCCATCCTGCCAGGGTAACCGAATGGCCGGCGTGCTCGGCCCTTAAACTTCCGCAACTTATCGACTTGAGCAAGGCGACACCTCGGAGGGGTGAATGTGAGACAGGTCGCAGAGGTCATGTCCGCGAACGGAAATGATAATAGCTGGGTTCAGTGCGGCGTGTAAACTTGATTAAGATATGTCCGCCACGTTGGCGCAACTCACCCTGTGGTGAGTGTTGTCAGGTCAGGTCCCTCATTCGGACCCAGAGGAGGGGTAAGAAGCTCGCCTGCAGTTGGTTAGCTGGTGAACTGGCCGAGGCTATCCTTGCCTACTGACAGTAGCATGTAGCTCTCGATCCGGTGAATGCCGGAAATCGATCCTAGATCGGTCAGTAGGAATTCGCCTAGTTTGTCGGGGCTGTCGACGCTTATACACAGCATCAGGTCATAGCTGCCAGTTGTACAAGCGGCAAACGTCACTTCTTCCCTGCTACAGATCTCTTCCAGCACAGTGTCCACCTGGGAGGGTTCGACTGTCACTCCAACCATGCACTGAGAAAGCCGTCCCAGTCCCTTGGGATCCGAGATGACCTTGATCTGCACTACTTCCTCGTCCACCATCCTCTTGAGACGGCGTCTCACGGTGCCTTCACTGACGCCAACGTGACGAGCGATCTGAGCGTTCGACGCTCGTCCGTCGGTGCTCAGTATCTCAACTATCGCCACGTCGATTCTGTCCATTGCCTTCGCCTCGGTCTTGGTGACTGTCTAATTCCAATATAGCCATTCTAAGCTTTTGTGAAAAGTGTCTCAAGCCTACATTTGGGCCATCATACTCATATTTTCCACGAATCGCAGGCCCAATGTGTGGACGAGGTTCGCTTTCTGCATTTTTGTTTGTGAGTGGCGTAATGCTCGTGACTAAGTTACCACATATGGCTAAAACTTATTTATAGATAAATAGAAACCTATTCCACCCGCCAACAAGTCGATTATGCCAATTGGGATTCCACCTAGGACATATACTAAGTACGTGATCAGCGAATAGCCTATTAACATGCATAGCCCGGATGCAAATTTCAGCCGGGTCCCCCGCTTTCTATTGGTCGTCAGGCTAATTGTCTCCCCAATCAGATATCCGAGGACTACTATTAGCCCAGGCAGGAGATACGGGATGGGGACATTCCACACCGCGACAGACGTGACAATCCCTCCCACGATACCCACGATCACACCGGCGCCTATACCCCTCGCCATGAACATAGGCGACACATCGAATGTCGGCGCAGGCCTTGAGCGACCACAGTCGGGGCAGCGAACGCCGACAGGCGCGTGGACCATGCACTGTGGGCAGATCGCGTCCCCGCATCGACCACAGGCTATGCTCGTCTCGACGCCGGAGTGACGCTTGCAGAATGTCGTTTGTGACATACTCAATAACCTCAGTCCGGGCGGCGTTCCGTCCACTCAACCCTCTTCGGCACGTCACGGTCCCATACAAGTCGGCATAAGAGGACCTCTCTCAGAGGATATTCGGATGGAGGGCGCTCCCAGTTTGCAGTCAGTCTCTTCAAGAACATCATAAGGCAGATTAGGACGATCGTCAGAATCACCTCCGGCTCTCTTCTGAAAGCAAGTCCGGCGAAAGGAAGAACCAGCAGGGCAACGAACGTCCAGAATCCAGTGTCGTGGGTCAGCAACCTGCCTACAGTGAATACGGCTACTCCCAGGATAAGGATTTCCCAAAACATTCCGAGTCCGAGCGCGGCCCCGACAGCGACGGATACTCCTCTTCCGCCGGTCAGCCTGAGGTACGCAGACCAGTTGTGCCCGACGACTGCGGCAAATCCGGCAGCTCCCTGCACCCACAGGTCGACTCCCACCAGTTTCCCCACGATTACTGGAAGAAGGCCCTTGGCTAGACAGTCGAATGCTCCCTGGACGATCCCCTGCCACTTCCCCACGTGCTCAATTACATTTGAAGCTCCCACGTTGCCGGAACCGTAGTCCCTGATATCAATGCCCGCTGCATATTTGGAAACCAGATACCCGGTGGGGATCGAACCGAAAAGGTACGCTCCAGCTATCAGGACTGCGGCCTCGACCATATTCGCTGCCTCAGGCTGTATGGAGTGCCCGCGCTATGTCTCTATGCGCGGCTTCGAGCCTCTCTACCGTTTCCATTGGTGGTCCAACGGTTCCTGGCTCAGGTTCGCCCGGATTCCCGGAGCAGTGGTAGTCGCTTCCGCCACAGGGAATCAGGTCGAGTTCGTTTGCGATGCGCTCGAGATCCGCTACCTGATCGGGAGTATAGTCCCCATAGAACACCTCGACCCCGGCGAGTCCATGCTCCTTCAGATGTCTGACGGTGTCGTCGAGCTGCTGCACCTCGCCCCTGCTGGACTTGATCTGTGAATAGGTGGGGTGGGCCATCACGGGAACCGCTCCATTCCGGCGAAGCATGAGGATCGCATCCTCTGGAGTCAGCTTCATCCTCTCGACGTACGCCGGTCCTTCCCTTCCTATCAGCTCGTCGAATACCTGGTTGGGATACTTGAAGTACCCAGCCTCAACCATCGCGCTTGCGATATGTGGCCTCCCAATGGAGGCGTCACCCGCGATCTGCTGAACCCGGCTCCACTCGATGGCGTATCCCATCGAGTTCAGCCGCTTCACCATCGCGCGGCCTCGGTCGAAGCGGCCCTCCCTGAATTGGGCTAGCGTCTCCTGGAAGAGTCGGTCGGTCGTATCGGTGAAATACCCCAGAATATGTATTTCGGAACCGGGCACGTCTGTGCTCAATTCGATTGCGGGAATGATGCGAAGATCGGGAATCGACGCGGCTGCGGAGAATGCTTCAGATAGCCCCTCTGTCGAGTCGTGATCGCTGATTGCTATGGTTTTCAGGCCCCGACCAGCGCACAACTCGACTAGCTCGGTCGGTGACAACGTGCCGTCCGATGCCGTCGTGTGAAGGTGAAGATCGACTTCATTCGTCATGTTTCGTCCTGGAGGTGACTGGAAGCCGTTCAGGCGCCCCTGTCAAACATACGCAGCGGCCGGAATACCCCGACCGCTGCGTTCTAATTCGTTGATAGGTGGTGTGGCTTTTCCCTCGTTCTGCCCCTACCTTGCGTACTCGACGCTACGGCTTTCCCGGATCACCGTCACCTTGATCTGTCCCGGATAGACCAGGTTGTCTTCAACCTTCTTGACGATGTCCCTGGCCAACTTTGAGGCCATGATGTCGTCGATGGAGTCCGGTCTTACCATCACGCGTACCTCGCGTCCGGCCTGTATGGCGAAGCAGCGTTCCACTCCATCGAAGTCGCTAGCCACTTCCTCCAGGGCCTGCAGACGCTTGATGTAGTTTTCGACCGTGTCCTTGCGGGCGCCGGGCCGGGCTGCGCTGATGGCGTCTGCCGCTGCAACGATGAACGCCTCAGGGGAGCTCATAACGTCGTCGTGGTGTTCGGCGATACATGCGCAGACCCTTGCGGAGACGTTGTATTTATTGGCGATTTCAGCGCCAATCTCAGCATGTGGCCCTTCGACCTCATGCGTTAGCGCCTTGCCGATGTCATGGAGGAGACCACCGGCTTTGGCGACCTTGATGTTTGCGCCGACTTCAGATGCGATCATCCCTGCGATATGGGACACCTCCAGGGAGTGCTGGAGCACGTTTTCACCATAGCTGTATCGGAACTTCAGTCGTCCCAGCAGCCTGATGATCTCGGGGTTCATGCCACGAACCCCTGTGTCGAATATCGCCTCTTCTCCTGCCGACCAGATCGATTTCTCTACCTCTTTCTCAGAGCGATTGACCATCTCCTCGATGCGCGCAGGGTGAATCCTGCCGTCCTGAATGAGCTTGGTCACGGCGATCCTGGCGACCTCTCGCCTGACTGGGTCGAAGCACGACAGGGTCACGGCCTCTGGCGTGTCATCGATGATCAGGTCGACGCCTGTATTCTTTTCGATTGCTCTTATATTCCGTCCTTCACGGCCTATCAGACGACCTTTCATGTCGTCGTTCGGAAGGGGGACTGTGGTGACTGTCATCTCAGAGACAACATCGGCAGCCATTCGCTGTATGCTGGTGGCGAGTATTCTGGCTGAGACCTCGTGCGCATCCTCATGGGCCTGCACCTCGATGTCTCTATAGCGCCGGGCTATCTCGTGCTGTATCTCTTCCTCAGCCTCATGCATCAACAGGTCCTTGGCCTGTGGAAGGCTCAGTTCAGAGATCTCCTCAAGTTTTGCGAGCGCTTGCTGTCTGCTCTCTTCGACCTCATCCCTTATCTTCTGGGTGTGATTCTCCTGCTGCGAGATCTTGCGCTCGCGCCGTTCGAGGTTCTTGGCTCGCTTGTCGAGGTTTTCGTCTCGCTTTCTCAGTCTGCGCTCAGACCGTTTGAGCTCAGATCTGCTTTCTCGCTGTTCAGTCTCCCATTCAGCGCGCAGCTCTAAGGCCTCTTCCTTGGCTTCTAACACCAGGGTATGAGCCTCGCTCCGCGCCTCTTCTACTATCTGGTTAGCCTCAACCTGAGCATTGTTGACTCGTCTCGCTGAAACCAGCCGACGGCCATAAAAGCCGGCTCCAGCCCCTACCGATAGGCCTATAAGGACGGCGAGCAGTGCAATAATGCCTTCCATGCAACTCACCTTCCCTTGTTTTTCCCACGCCATTAAACGGTATGGGAATGGACTCATGTTAGGCAGGGCTAGGTGATATGTCAAGGAGAATCGATGTCATGATTCACGAAAAATCGAACATCTATCGTGCCGCCAGGGATGTCTCCTCGAAGCTCAGGATTACGCAGACACGAGGTCCCGGATGTCCCCGATGGCACCCCTGAAGCAGGGGGT
Organism: Dehalococcoidia bacterium; assembly: GCA_965116415.1. Lineage (GTDB taxonomy): Bacteria > Chloroflexota > Dehalococcoidia > Lucifugimonadales > UBA1123 > VXRN01. The sequence continues at coordinate 1,086,593 of OZ220693.1, read as the reverse complement.
TGTTCCTGAACCGGGGCCGCTCAATGGCGCGCCTCATCAGTGATGATAACCTGTGCATCTTGACACCAAGAATCCTTCGCTATGATACTCTCTGGCGGGTCACGAACTGTTGACTCGCGATGGGATCACCACGCACGGAGGCCTTTTTGAGAGTAGTAGTCGCTATAGTTGCGCTGTTTATCTTGGCTTCTGCATGTGGCGATGAACCGGCCCCCGTTCCCACTGCGGTCCCACTACCCACGGCCACTCCTCAACCTACTCCGACTCCGCAGCCAACTCACACCCCAGCTCCAACTTCGACACCCACTCCAAGTCCAACAAGCACACCCGAACCGACACCCACTTTCGCGCCTGCACCCGTGATACTGCCGACGGTGGAGGTCGTGATCGAAACCCCGACTCCCGCCGCGGCGCTCGTACCTGACCTGGACCGGAAGCTGAGCGCGATCGGCCTGCAGGCTGCAGCGATTCGGGGCCTTACGAACCGGGACTCATACGAGAGGCGGCTGGTTTCCGCTGACGACCTGAGGCAGATGCTTGAGGAAAACCTCGCGGAGAACGCTGATGACATAGAGGTCGCCGACCGACTCTACTCGTTGCTCGGCATCATCGAGCCCGACTCGTCTCTTGAGGATGTGCTGCTGGACGTGTATTCCAACATAGTGGTCGGCCTGTTCGACACTGAAGAGAACGTGCTTTTCGTGCGTGCCGACTCTGACGAGTTCACCCTGTCGAATGAGCTTACGGTCGCTCATGAAGTCACCCACGCTCTTCAGCAGCAGCACTTCAACATCAGGGACATCAGAGAACCTTACGAGGAAAACTCCGACAGAGTGCGAGCGATCACAGCCCTCATCGAAGGAGATGCTTCACTCGTTGAGCTCATCTACAGGCTCCGTGTGTTCAATGATGCTCAGCGAGAGCAGCTCATGGAGGAATCACAATCGGCTGATCTGTCCGCCTACAGGGCGGCTCCGCCGTTCATCCAGCGGACGGTTGTATTCCCATACTTTGAGGGGGCGAACTTCGCCATCTACCTGTACCAGCAATACGGTGACTTTACAGCCATAGACGCGGCCTACGAGGCCTTGCCAGAGTCGACGGAACAGATACTCCATCCAGAGCTTCTCGGCCTGGACTCGCCAAGAGAGGTAGAGATCCCCGACCTTGTCGCCGCCCTTGGCGAAGGATGGTCAGAGGTGGATCGTGACGTGATGGGCGAGCTGTTCATGGCGGCGCTTCTCGGGGGAGCGCTTGCTCCGGACGCTGCCGAAACTGCCGCTGCGGGTTGGGGAGGCGATGTCTTCCTGCTGATGGAAGATCCGGCCGGAGACGAGGCGCTTGCTTCAGTCAGTGTCTGGGACACCGTGGAAGACGCATCAGAATACTCGTCTGCGCTCATGGAGTACTTTCAGGTGCTCACCGGTGCCGAGGAGTGGATGGAACAGGAATCCATGCACGGCGAGATCGCCCATCGTATCGCCATTGAGGGCGTCGCCGCAGTGGACGTCAGGTCCAGAGACGACAAAGTGTGGCTGGCAATGGGGACGAGCCTTGATTCGGTCGATGCAATAGCTGCCGCAACACTTGAGGAAATGGCCGAGGACGATGTCGCCCCGGCTCAGGATGAAGCAGCGACCTCTACAGCCGCAACCTCTACGTCGCCCTGACTAGCCCCCGAACATGCGCATCATCTCGCGGCGGCCTCTGCCGGATGACATCTGCCTCATCATGCGCTGCATCTGCTTGAACTGGTTCAGGAGCTGATTGACGTCTCGCGGGGTTGTTCCACTGCCCCTGGCAATTCGCCTGCGCCTGCTGCCACCGATAATGTCTGGTCTGCGGCGCTCCTCCGGGGTCATGGAGTAGATAATGGCTTCAACTCTCTTTAGACCGTCGTTGTCCAGCTGATCGTCAGGCAGCTTGCCTCTCATCGAGGAGAATCCAGGGATCATCTCGAGCACCTGGCTCAGTGGTCCCATTCTCTTGAGCTGCTGAAGCTGCTCCAGGAAGTCATCCAGGTCGAAACGGGCCTGTCGCAGCTTGCGGTCCAGTTCGAGGGCCTGCTGCTCGTCAATACCCTGCTCGGCCTTCTCGATGAGCGTGAGCATGTCGCCCATCCCGAGAATTCTCGATGCGAGCCTGTCCGGATGGAACTGCTCGAGCGCATCCATGCGCTCTCCGGTTCCCAGGAACTTGATGGGGACTCCCGTGATTGTCGTGATTGAGAGTGCGCCTCCCCCTCGCGCGTCACCGTCCATCTTGGTTAGCACAAGCCCGGTCAGGTTGACTCGCTCGTGGAACTTCTCAGCGACGTCGACGGCCTCCTGTCCGGTCATGGCGTCGAGGGCGAGCAGCGTCTCTGTCGGCTGGACGGCCTTATGGACGGATTCGAACTCGTCCATCAGCTCATCATCCACCTGGAATCGCCCGGATGTGTCTATGATGGCCCACGCAGCGCCGACTTCCCTGGCACGCCGGACACCCGCCTGAGCGACGGCAACGGTGTCAGAAGAACCTCGCTCCGAGTAGACCTCGACGTCCGTCTGTCGACCCAGCGTCTCGAGCTGGTCTATGGCGGCGGGCCTGCGAAGGTCGGCAGCAACCAGCACGGGCGACTGTCCACTCTGCTTCAGGTGTAGTGCAAGCTTGGCAGACATTGTAGTCTTCCCAGCGCCGTTCAGGCCGGCCATCAGGATGACAGTGGGCTGGGACGACCCTGATTCGAGCCTGTGGTTGCCGCCCGTGAGTATGGCAGTTAGCTCGTCATTGGTGATCTTGACCACCTGCTGTCCGGGCGTCAGGCTGGTCAGCAGGTCCTCCTGGGACACACGCTCCTTGATCTTCGACACAAGCTGGCGGGCGACCCGGAAGTTGACGTCTGCCTCCAGAAGGGCCATACGGACCTCTCGCAGTGCGGAGTCAATATCCCTATCCGTTAGACGACCCTTCGATCCGAGACGGCCGAATACGTCGTTCAGCTTTCCAGTGAGAGCCTCAAACATTGTTACGCTCGCTTTTTGGGGCCGGCAGCCTTATGCGTTCTGCCCCGTTCCGTACATGGACTCCGCCATGCTGTCCATGATAGTCGAAATAAACCGGATGCCTGAGATGGCCCGGTCATACTCCATGCGGGTCGGCCCCATCAGGCCCAGAGTTCCAAGCGCCCGGCCGGGCACACCGTAGCGGCAGATTACAACGCTGAATGGTCGGAGGACATGGCCCTCGTGCTCCCTGCCGATTACGACTCTGACCACCTGTCCCACGGGGGCTTCTTCCAGAGCGGCTTCCACGAGCGAGCCGTCTTCGATGCCGTGGACGATAGGTCGCACCTTTTCATAGTCTACGAATTCGGGCTGGTCCAGCAAATTGCGCAGTCCACTCACATAGTGCTCGTCGTGACCTGAGGAGTCTTCCTCCTGGAGCATGTCGATTGTCGCCTCTACCGCTAGGCGTTCAGGCGTCGTCAGAGACATTGCCTGCTCGGCGATCTCCGCGTGAGTCAGGCCAATCATCTGGCCGCGAAGACGCGTCGACATCGATTCGAGATACGACCTGTCCATCGGTGAGTCGAAACGCAGAATCTGCTTTCTGAGCTTCGCCTGCTCCAGCACCACGATCAGCATCGCCAGCACATCCTGGATTGGGACCAGCTCAAGGTGCATAACCCGGGATTCAGCAGTCTTGGGAAAAGTGGCGATGCCCAGGTTGCCGAGCAGTTGCGAAATCAGCGTTGCGGCTGCGTTGCCCCAGCGGTCGACGTCGTCACGGACGTCAGCGAACGTGCTGCTGATGGTCTCTCGTGCCTGTGACGGCATTCGGTCCGCTCTGTTGGATACAAACGACTCGACGTATAGACGATAGGCCTTGTCCTCCGGGACACTCCCAGCAGACGTGTGCGGCCTCGAAATGTACCCCTGCTCCTCGAGTGCGGCTACTTCGTTGCGCACAGTGGCCGGGCTCACTCCCAGGTGATGATTTCGAGCCAGGCTCTCCGAAGAGATGGGCACAGCATCGTGCACGTAGTCGCTCACGATATATCTAAGAATGTGCTTTTGACGTTCGGTGATCATTTGCAGTCGGTGATTGCTGTCCCGAAAAACCGCGCCGGTCAGCGTGTCCTGTAAGCCGACGGTGTTCTACCAGTATACTACAGGCAGTAACTGCCGACACCAGTGGCTACGGAGAATGACTATATGGAGATAACCTGGCTTGGATGCTCGTCGACGAGAATAGTAAGCAGCGACGTAGTCCTGCTCACTGATCCCTTCCCCGACGTCGTAGTCCCTTCCGATGTCCACATAGTAGCGGTCACCAACGACGACCCGCAGCACTCCGCCTACGAGTCAGTTGGCGGCCAGCCTCAACTCATCGACGGCCCTGGAATGTACGAGGTGCTCGGCTACAACATCACCGGACTGGGCACCGCGCTCAGTGACGATGAGGACGGTCGGAGGATCAACACTGTCTACGTGATCAGGTCTGACGGCGTTTCCGTCTGCTACCTTGGTTCACTGGCCGTCAAGTTAGGCGCAAGGCAGCTTGATTCGCTGGGTGCTGTGGACGTACTCATCGCATCCGTTGAGAAGCAGGGGGACGTTGATCCCACGGAGATTTCCAGGTTGGTCAACGTGCTTGGCCCCCGGATTGTCATACCGGTCGGCGAATACGGAGCAGGGCAGGGGAGTGGAGAAGACGAAGAGCCTCCCCTCGATGCGCTGCTTCGACGTATGAACGTCGAGCGTCCGGACCCGCAGCTCCGCCTGAACGTAACCCAGAACAATCTTCCCAGGGAGACACGGGTGGTTCTACTGCAGTTGCCTGCGTCTCGGCGTCGGAGCTAGCAGCGTCACTGGGTGGCATGTCGTCGCCCAAAGTAGTGGGAAGCAAAGGGACCGCTCCACAGGGAGCGGTCCCTCACTTTTGGGGAGCTAAACTCTGTGTCTAGCGCCTTCTTCTTACTGTGCGGATGCCGGCAATCAGACCGAGCGGTGCGATCAGCAGAAGCATGTTCGCAGCCGCTGTCCCGAGAGATACGGGACCCACCGACCCACACCCGCCGCCGGAGTCCTCTGCGTCATCCGTTGGCTCCTGCTGACCCGGAGGCGGAGGCGCCGGAGGTGTTGGAGCCTGCGCCTGTGGAGCGGCAGTAGCTGTCGGCGGTGCCGCAGTTGGCGCTGGGGTCGGCGGAACAGGTGTAGCAGTCGGTGTTGGCTGCGGAGTTGGCGTCGCCACGGCCTCAGCCTGCATGGAGATCGACCATCTGCCGTCCGCGGTAACGAATAGGCCGTGTACGCCTGGCTCAGCTCCCTGCACTGCGCCTGACCTTACACCCAGCCGCTTCGTTCCCCTGAATGCCCCTGTCTCGTTGGCCAGGGTGTCAACCAGGGCGCCATCCGCCTGCACGAGGTCGACAACGAAAGTGCTTGTACCGTCGTGCACCAGGGTGAAGTCGACTCGACCCGCCTGGAGCTCGATCGGCCCGGCGACGTCATCGCCCGAGCCTCGCAGCGAGATCGGGGCAAGGTCGCCGGAAGTCCAGTCTGGCTGGCTTATCGCGATCTCCCATGCGCCTGACGCCCCGACACTGAGCGAGTGTTGGCCTGGAGCAGGCCCACTGACCGAGTCTTCGTTGACCCCCGAACCCACAACTCCTGAGTATCTGCCGGATGTATCTACGAGGAGCTGCGAGGATCGACCACCTGAGTCCAGCAGTGCAACTGTGAAATCTCCAGTGCCGTCGTGCCTGATGTCGAAGACCGCTATTCCCTCGGACAGACCGAACGTGTCAGTCGTCAGGTTTGCAGACCCCTTGATCGTGGTCGTACCGTCCTCAACGCTCATCACCGAGGCCGGCGTTGCCGTTGGAGTCGGCTCTGGAGGTGCGGTCGGCGACGGCGTAGGTGTAGAGAAGTCCGCCGTGAATATGATGTCGTACTGCCTGCGCAACCCACCGCTCTCAAACGGAATGGTGGTGCGCGCAGCCTGTCCGTTGATATAGAAGCCCACATCCTCCCCGATGAGGCTGTTGTCCTCGGGGTCGACAACCAGTCCGCCATACTGACCGTCTGTGGTCAGAATAGCCGACGGCGCGGACTCGTAGGTATCGCCGATGCGAGCGGTGAGGACCGCACCCGAGGGTAGAGCGCCACCGCCCGTCACGATAACAAGCCCAGCGGCGAACGTCATCGGCTCAGCTACGGTTGGCGTCGGTGTCCAGATTGGAGTCGGAAGGATCGGAGCCGGCGTCGGAGTGTCCGAGGGGACGGGAGAAGGTGTCGGCGTTGGGTCTGGCAGTTTGGCGAAATTCAGGCTGTAGTCAGACTTGATTACTGGTATGCCGCTTTGCCGGTAGGTGTCCGTCTCTATGGCAGGCTCACCTTCCAGGAAAAACCTGATGGTCTGGTTGCTGAATGCAGGACCAATCGGATTGACTGTGAGGCTAGCGTAGTTTCCGCCCGAAACCTCAACAGGTTCACTTCTATAGGTGCCCACTTCTGCGTAAATCAAGAAGCCGTCTGGGACCGGAAGGCTGTTGACTGAAGCCGTTCCGAAGTAGATATATGGTCCGGACGGGAGGCTCTGAGCACTCAGGCTGCTAGTCGTAAAGACACCTGCGACGATGGCCAGCGCAATCACTGACATCGCCCCGACAAGCTTTCTCATGATGCCAACATCCAATCTGAATGGAAAAGGCCTCCCTCCCCGAATCGAGGAGGGAGGCCTGCTTAGTCCTGTAAGTCCGACTTACGAGGATCGGTTATGGGACTATGACTCCAGCATCGGTGGCATAGATCCAGTAGCCCTTGCCGATCTCTACGCCCTCTTCAGCAACGCTCGACCAGGAATTGGTGATCGTGTTGAAGGTGTAGATACCGGTCACCGAGCCTTCGGATAGACCGCTGAAGTAGTTGTAGTCTTCAGCATCGCTGAGCTCGAAGTCGCCGTCCACGTCGAGGATCGGAATCAGGTTCCAGCCCTGGGCGATAGCGATGGTCGGCAGTACATTCGCACCAACCGCCTGCTTGGGAATATCGACCTTCAGTCCTTCGAAGGAAGGTGTCTGTATCCAGTAGGCGCGGCCCGCTGTGATGTCAGTCAGCGTTCCGGTGAAGCTGCCGTCGGCGCCGCGCAGTGCGGTCAGCCATCCACCTGGTACGGACGGATCATAGGTAAGAACCGTCATGGCCGGGTGGTCGGCAGGAATCACAGTGTTGATGTCCGAGTCCATCGGCTCGCCCGGAATGGACACGAGGTTCCAGCCAGGATTGAGCTTCAGGGTGTACGGATCGCGCTCGGTGATGGTGATCGTAGCCTCAAAGGCCGAGGAGTTCTTGTTGCCTGCCTCGTCCATGGCGACTACTGAGAGGTCGTGGTCACCCAGATCCAGGCCAGAGGCGTGGAAGAGGAAGACGTTGCCTGCCTCGTTGGACTGTAGGCTTTCTGTAATGTCCGCATCGCCTAGCATCGCGGTCACTATAGTTACCATGCCGTGGGTATCGAGGTCGTCGCCGCCTTCGCTGGCGTCGTACTCGGAACCCTCACCAGAGAAGTCAATTCTGATGAACGCGTTCGGATCGTCGATACTGAACTCGTCCTGGACGCCATCCTTGTCTGGATCTACGTCGGGAGCGGAGATGTTGGTGTCTCGCTCGAACAGGATCGCGCTAGTGTCGCCGTCCACGTCCACGGGTGCGCTACTGTCGCCCTTGGAACCAAGGTTGCCGCCTGCGTTGTCTTGCGCTGACACATGGACCGTGTACAGGCCATCTTCGGCGGCGTCAATCGTGACCTCGTATTCGGTCGCCGACTTGAAGACCGGTGTGGCCCTCTTCTCGGAGCCGAGCGACTGCTCGTCATCAACCGAGTTGACCTTGTAGTAGGTGACGTCAGGTGCGCCGATGTTCTCGTCGGACGTAATCGAAAGGGTGACCTTGTCCTTCGTTACTGCGCGGGCGCCTTCCATGACGGAGACGGTGAGGGACGGGGCAATTCGGTCATCGGCCTCGTTGTCCGAACCGGTACCCCTCCTGTTACCGGCTACGTCGGTGACTTCGCCGACCAGCTCAACCTTTGGCTGTGAATCTGGATCCATGGCGTCGACCGTCAGGAACACGTAGCCCCTGCCTTCGCCGGCATCTTGGACATCGTTTCCAGCGATGGCGGAGTTGCCGTCACCATCGGCGCCGTCGTTGCGGACCTTAACGTTGTGGACCTCGGCGTCAGTCGGATTTTCTCCGTCGACTTCGAAGTCAGCAGCTGTCACTGTTGTATCGTCGAGTGCCTCGTTGAAGACTACGAGGACGCTTGTGGGGTCAGCCTTGGATACACGGTACTCGGTCTTGTCGTCCGAATCTCCGGTGTCGAGGCTGTTGTCCCAGTGGCGTCCAGTCTCAGCCCTGAGTAGTGACGGGTCCGTGCCGTCAACGACGATCGTGAAGGGCTGGCAGCCAGCGCCTGCAAGTCCACTTACACTGGTATCGCCATCTGCCGTGCAGGGGTTCTCTTCACCATCGACTGAGGCCTGCCGGTCGGAGTAGCCGACGTTGCCGGCCTGGTCCACCGCCTTGACCCACCACTCGATGGTGGCGTCACCATCGGGGGCGTCGGCGCCCGTAATGCGTTGCTTCACCTCGAAGCCACCTGCTACCTCGTCGACTTCTCCGTCAGACTTAGGGCTCTTGGTGACCGTATTGGAGGACCCGCCTTCGGTGATGCGGAAGATGACGTAGATGTTGTTGCCGTCCTCGTCGAGGCCGGAGTCGCCATCTGTGACCTGCGCGCTGACTTGAGGCCTTTCGTCGCGGCCCTTCGTGTTGTGCGCGGGAGCGAACCCTGAGAAGACAGGAGCAGTTGTCTCTACAGTGAGGGTTCCGGTTGAATCGTCCCCCTCCAGGGTGACCACGTCGCGCGGGTTGACCGGCAGGGTGGGCACGGAGGCGCTAAAGTCGGGCATTACATCGTCGCCGTTAGCATCCTGTGGCATGACGGTCATGATCTCGAGTACGAACTCGCCAGAAGTGGGGGTCGTCTCTGTCAGCACCGCAGTTACCGGGTCCTGGTGAGCCTGCGAGCGGACACTTACCACTGAACCCGTCTCGTTTCGCTCCGCAGCCCAGTAGACCAGGTAGGCAGTTTCATTGCCCGCCAGACCGAGCGGATTGCTCGAAGTTGCGCCCGGCACGTCTTCCATTTCAAGCCTGCCGCCGGAAATGTCGTCTACATCAATTGCGGTGACGCGGGAACCGGCTACCTTCAGGACCAGCACGTCCTGGGTGTTCACAGTGCCTGTAGGACTGCCGGAGATGCGGTCCAGCGGCGTGGTGCCCGCCCTACCTACATCGCTGTCGACTATCGCGTGCTGCGCGTTGTAGCGAGAGGCATTGCTGGAGGCTCTAAAGCTAGCCTGACCAGAGCCGATTGTCTCGGCCATTGCGTACGAGGAGTAGTTGTCGTCCCAAGGACTCAGGTCCGTTACGGAATTGTTTATGCGATAGATAGTCGCATTTGACATTCCCATACCGAACGCCTTGTCCACGGTAATCGTCGTGTCCCCATTGGTTGTCGTGACCGAGTCAACCTTACGGACCGTGTTCATACCGATCAGGATGTAGTCATCCCCATTCACACCGGACACGCTTGCATCGGTGATCATGTTTGAGTGAGCGTTAACGTCACCGCTGCCGGCCCTCCTGGCGTCTATGCTGGGAATCAGCACGCGCCGGACCGGTGTGTCCAGCCCGTCGTCGGAGAGCATCAGGCCGATGCGGCCGCCCTGGCGTGCCCACTCCTGGTCGTCCGGCGTGGAGTCAGAGAGTGTCCCGTCGGCGTTTATGTCGCCGGGATCTATGAACCCCACCTCGTCTGCGCCAAGTGCGGGGACGATGGCGAGCAGGGACAAGAGGATAGCCCCAATTATCACTAGTGGTATAAACCGCGTTTTACTGTTCACTTAACTACCCCCTTAGGTCTCCGTGACTAAAGATGGATGATGACCATTTGGCTGGTAAACACGCTAATTCTCGAAAGGGGGCATACCCCTACCGAGAAGAACCTTTCCGTTTTTTGACAGGATGCGGCGGTTGCCTGCATCTGCGCCTCACTTAGATTATCAAACCGCTAAGATTTGTACACCTTGCAAAGAGTTGTTGTCAAGGTCTCAACAGGCGTATCCACAGCCCACTTTCCGAGTACTTCTGGGCTGAAAATAGGGCCTGTCCACGTTGACTGAGCCTCGATTTCGGCGCACTGCGTACGATGTCCGTCTAAAGGTAAGGCAGTCTGAACGGCAAGTCAATCGTTTTTGAGACAATGGTTAATACGCATCAGTACTCGAGTAGACTGCATTAGTGCCCGGTGAGCATTCTGCGTGGCGGCTCGGAGAGGCTCTCTCTCCTCACTCCTCTCCACTCGCTCCTCTGAAGTCGCACTTATGCGATTTTCTCAGTACCCCATCAGGGCGCTGGCGCGGTTGGATCGGGTTATCATCTGCTCCATTGGGTCCGTGATGACGTTCACGCACGAAGGCGCGCCCTCCTGGCTGGCAGCATAGGCCCTCTCGAGAGCGGGGCGAATGTCGTCCGGTTCAGTCACGAACTCCGTGTGGCCCCCGAACGCCTCCATCATCTTGTCGTACCTGACATCCTGGACGTACCGTGCCACGCGCTCGCCATAGCCGTCAGGAAGGCCCATGCGCGACTCCAGGTTGCCGCCTACTATGCCCGAGTTGTTGTTGACGATGAATACGATTGGCAGGCTGTGCCTGACTGCGGTCTCCATCTCCATCGAATTGAACCCGAATGCGCAGTCACCATTCACGCTGACCACAGGGGCGTCCGGACGCGCCAGCTTCGCGCCGATCGCGAACGGCACCCCGACACCCATGCACCCGTTGGTGCCCGAGTTCAGGCGACTCGCCGGCGTGTTGGACGGGAGGACCTGCCGCCCGGTCGCGAGTGTGATCTGACCGTCCACGCTGTAGATCGTGTCCCTTGGGAAGACCTCTCGGACCTCGTTGAGCAGACGATACGTGCGGATCGGGGTGATGTCAGCCTCAAGGAAGGGCTGAATCGACTCGGCGTTGGAGTCTGCCTTCTGCCGGAGCTCGGTGAGCCAGGGGCCCTCTTCGGCCCTGTCCCTCACGCCGTCAGTTCGGCCTTCGAGCTCGGAAATGATCTGACTGAGGGCCTGACCGGCGTCCCCGATGATCCCGACTTCCACAGCCCTGTTGAGGCCGATCTCCTCCGGCTCTATATCTATATGTATGATCTTGGCGTCCGGCGCGAACCTCCGACCGAAATCGAACATCCAGTTCAGTCGGGCTCCAACGACAAGGACCACGTCAGCTCCCTGCATCAGGGTGCTGCGTGCTGCATTGAAGTTCATTGGGTGGTCGTCTGGAATGAAGCCGCGCCCCATCGGCGACGGCAGGAACGGCATGCCGAGCGTATCTACCAGCTCGGTAAGCTGCTGGACCGGCTCCGACCAGCGGACGCCCTTTCCGACGATCATTGCCGGCCGCTCCGCGTTGAGCAGTAACTCGGCGGCTCTGGCGATCTCGTCAGGGTTTCCCTGCGGAGGTGAACCTGCGTAGTAGCCTGTCGGCCAGCTCACAGAGTCCTCGTCGACCATCTCCTGGAGCACGTCTGAAGGAAGGTCCAGATAAACAGGCCCCGGCCTTCCGGTCTTGGCCTTTCGGAAGGCCATCGACATGTACTCCGGGATGCGCGCCGCGCTGTCCACCTGTACGGCCATCTTCGTGATCGACCTGAACATGGGGACGTTGTCAGTCTCCTGGAACGTTCCGGAGTACCGACCGTGCTGCGGACCCGACCCGCCGATTATCAGGAGCGGCATGCAGTTGTCGAACGCGACGTGCGCGCCCGTGACCCCGTTGGTAACGCCCGGCCCTGCCGCCAGCACTGCGACGCCGACCTCGTTCCTGACGTAGCCGTATGCGGTCGCCGCGAACGTTGCCGCCTGCTCATGGCGCACGCCTATCGGGCGAACGCCGAAGCTGGGACCATATCCCATCACCTCGACGATCGGACCTCCCGCGAGTCCGAACAGGGTCGTGATGCCCTCGTTGGCAATCGACTTTGTTACTAGAGCGCTTCCTTCTACCTGGGCCATTGCTGCGCCTCCTGGACAATCTGCTAGATGTGGATTGGTGCTGAGTGTATCAGGTCGACCCTGGTCGGTCAGTGTCGGTTGCATCCGCGCGCTGATACAATTGGCCGCAATCCAGACAACAGGAGAACCAAAGTGCAGAAGCGAGCAATTACGGGACATGCGTCTCAGGTCATGGTGGAGCAGCTTGCTGCTTCGGGCGTGAAGTACGTCTTCAATAACTCGGGCTCGAGGGAGGCGCTGTTCTTCGACACGCTCCACTCGCATCCTGACATTCATGGCATCCTCGGACTTCACGAGGGGACGGTCACGGCAATGGCTGGTGGGTACACGCAGGTTGCCGCCGACCCTGGCGTCATGGTCGTTCACCTCGGAGCTGGTCTTGCCCAGAGTATGGGCCAGCTCATCAACGTGTGGTGGGGAAGCCTTCCGGTGGTTGTCATCACGTTTGCTGGAGACACTGGCAGCTTCGCCGACCGGATCAGCCTCGACCTGAGCCACAGCTTCGGACCAACGTCCATAGCGGCCCCGATGACCAAGGAGAACTGGACGGTCGTAGAGCCGGAGGGTCTTCCCGCAGCGATAGAGCGTGCCGTGCGCGTCGCGACCACGCCCCCGGTGGGGCCGGTACACCTGGCCGTTTATGACAGCATGCTCGGCCCCGGTCCGGTTGATACGGAGATCATCGAGGGCGGCGCTCCCGCCGTCAGGGCGGGATACCCGTCAGACGACGACATTGAACGGGTGGCGCTTGCTCTGCACGAGGCCGAACGTCCCCTCATCTACGCCGGCGACGGCATCTGGAAGAGCGGGGCTGAGGCCGCGGTCACGGCGATCGCCGAGCGATTCGGAGCAGCCGTAGCAACAGGTCGGAACGACCTGAGAGGCGTTCCGATCAAGCACCCACAGCACGCGGGTTACTTCGAGCGAGCTGTGGCGGCCCTCAACCCGGACCTGATCCTGTCAATCGGCTCGCGTCACGGAGGCGCCGGCACGTCCGAGGACTATGTCGGCTTCGCGGGCGGCGCGACCCTCATGGCCATTGGCTCAGACATTGAGAACCTGAAGAACATGCCTGGGCTCGACCTCGCAATCCTCGCCGACGAGGGAAGGGCCATGGAGCGGCTCGAATCTCTAGTGATGAGTGAGACTGAGCCGGGACGCTACGACGACCGCAGACAGTGGGCACGCCAGGCAGCGTCTACGCTTCGCGACGAACGGCGCGCGGCGCTCGGGTCCGCAGGCGCTCAGGATGGTCGTGTACGGCCCCTACCGCTGATTGAATCGCTCGACGCTGAACTCGAACGCATCGGTGGGGGAATCGTGACCACCGAGCAGTTCGCGGTGCCGCAGGACGTGGTCGGAGGGGACAACGGCCCCGGCACCAACATGTACATCAGACCTGCCGGTGGGTCAGAGGGCTACGGCGTTGGCGCTCCGATCGGCGCGAAGCTCGCCGCCCCGGATTCGCCGGTCGTTGGACTCGTCGGAGACGGCTCGCTCTACTACGCGGACAGCGGACTGTGGACGGCGGTACACCACGGGATTCCCGTGCTGTACCTCATAACCAACAACCAGGCGTACGGGATAGTCGCGGGCGCGTTCGGGCAGGCCGGCGGACACATGCTCGAGTCGGGCGACTACGGCGGAGTGGCGCTGACCGGAATGGATCCCACGAAGATCGCTGAGGGCTTCGGCATGGAGGCCACCGACCTGACGGACGAGTCGAAGGTCTCGGACACCATCGCCGAAGGTCTGCGCATCGTCGAAGAGGAGAAGCGCCCGTTCCTGATCAACGCGCATCTGCCGATGGGCCTGCCAGAAGGCGGCAAGCCCGCCCAGCAGTACCGCTTCGTCTAAGAGCGTGACTGAGAAGGTGATTCCTTATGCCCCCTCTCCTTCAGGGAGAGGGTTGGGGTGAGGGTGAAAACCACGAATACATACCCCTCGTCAGCCCGCCAAGGGATAGGGAACTCTTCAGACTCCCTCTAGATCTTCGCCAGCTTGGAGAAGCTGCGTAGCTCCGTCGGCGGGTCCATGCGACCGCCTCTGATGGTGAAGGACACCTCGCCGACGTAGATATTGCCGTGGCTGTCCACGCCCATGCCGTGCGGGGCGATGAACTCGCCCGGATCGGTGCCCTCGTCGTCGGCGCCGAACAGCGCGAGGCGTTCGCCACTGGGATCGTAGATGCTGATGCGGTGACCGTGCCTCGGGGGCGTCGGCTCCGCCTGGGTCGCGCCCGGCAGCTCGCCGACGTAGATGTTGCCATCCGGCCCGATGGTCATGCCGTTCGGCATGTGGATGTTGTTCCACACGTCGAGCACGTTGCCGTCGGTGTCGAACACCTGGATGCGGTGGGCCTCACGGTCGGCGACTATGACGCGGTCGCCGTCGTCAACTGCGATATTGTGAGGCCTGAGGAACTCGCCCGGGTCGATACCGGGCCCGCCCCAGCTCTTAACGTATTCGCCGTCGCCGGTGTACTTGTGCACGTTGAAGTTGCCGTAGCCGTCGGAGATGTAGATGTGGCCCGTCTTCCTGGACACCGCTGCGTGGGTTGGGCGGTTGAACGGCTCGCCCTTCCATATCTCTGATGCCTGACCGTGCGTGCCGATGGTCATCAGGAGTTCGCCCTCTCGGGTGAACTTGGTGATGGTATGGATACCGTCGTCGACGCAGTAGATTGTGTCGTCCGGCCCCACGTAGATGCCGTGAGTGCGGTCTCCAAAGATGCCCTTGCCGAAACCGCGAACGAAGTCTCCATCCTGGTTGAACACCATGACCGGGAAGTCGGGGTTCCTGCTGAACGCGTACACGTCGTCCTGGGAGTCGACGGCGACGCCCGGGGTCTCGATGAGCCTTGCTCCCTCCGGCAGCTTGTGCCAGTCGAGGATGTGCTCGTACCTGAAGTCGCCTTCGCCCAGAATCGCGCCCATGTTCGCTCTCCTTACTTCCTAAGCCTGGTTGAGTGTCCTGTTTCGGTCGGAAGGCCGATTGTTCCTAGTAAACGTGTCCCTGCACGGAAGCCGCAATGGACAGCTCGATGTCGTGGATCGCCTGGGTCATTGACTGGCCTATCAGGTCGAGCCTGCGCACCTGCTCGATGCGGTCTGACGCCTGTCGCGACTCGCGCGAGGACAGCAGCTCTCTGAAGATTCCGCATGCATCCGCAAGGCAGATCAACATTATGTCCCTGGGGTCTGGAATCTCGTCGCTGAACAGCACGCCCATGATGCGCAGCTTCACCTCGCGCTCGATCGTGCCGTCGATTGTCGGATAGCGCCTCGACTTGAACACCCACATGAACTTTTCATCTTCGCGTTCCAGGATGCCGTGGTTCACCAGCCGCGTGAGCGCCTCCTCACGGAGGTCATACGCGGACTGGGCAACATGCTCCACCCAGAAGCGGACATCCTGCTGCTCTCCCTTGGCGATATCGGCAAGTGCCGGATCGAGCAGGCTGTCGCCCACGGGAGTAGAGTCGAGAAGGATGAGATGTTCGAGGTCTGTGTCGATCCGGTTCTCCATTGCCAGGTCCATCAGGACGCCGCCGGCAATGGCATACTCAGTTGACCAGCTCGGGACGCGCACGAACCTGCCGTCTTCGTCGTTGAGCATGAGCAGGATGATTTCCTCAACTAGTGTCAGCATTGTGCTTGCCCTCTCCTTATATCGTTATCGTGACCGTTCTGGCGTGATTGCCACGTCAGGGCACGGAGTCATGTGTGCCAATCGTCTGACAACGATTATAGACGACAGTCAGTCAATGCAACAGTATGGCACTTAGAAGAAGGAGGCAGATTCAGTCGGGCTGTTTCTCCAACTCCAGCGCAGATGAAATTGCCTCACGGTCAGGATCGCCGGTGGAGCCGTCTTCACGCTCGGACAGCTCCCTGCGTGATACGCGGTCGAATCTGCCGCCGTCTGCAGCCCTGGGGTCGGATGCCGCGAGCAAGGCTGCCGGGCCGACAACCTGCCTTGCCGCATCCGACAACTCCGATGCAGCTGCCCTCCGGTAGAGCGATGCCATAGTCGCAGCCGTACCCGTCTCCTGCCCGCTCTGTTCACGCCACGCGGCGTTCATCCTCAGAAGGCGTGAGACACGACTGGCGATGTATGCCTCTACCAGTACCATGGCGCGTATCGGGTCTCCTCCGAGTCCACTCTGTCGCGCATATTCGATGAGCGCACCGGTCTCGGATTCTACCCAGGACGGCAGATCGGCCCGCGGGTCGAGCGTTACCCTGGTGCTGACCACCCGGTGACCTTCACCCTCAGGCCCAAGTGCATCCGAGCGCAGCACCCATACGTCTTCGAATCGGACCAGCCCTGGCGTGGCCGCAGTCAGGGTCCGGGTTGAGTGGTAGGTGATGCCGTTGGTGGCAGCGTCGACGACCAGACAGACAGGCTCCGGAGGCTCGCTCTGCGAGTCGGATTCAGGGAGGACGAGGGCCACCGTCCAGAGCATGTCGGGTCTGCTCCCATGTCCGGTGTACATGCCCGTGCCGTTGAGAAGATAGCCGTCTGCGTCCGGCACAGCGGAAATCCCAACAGAGTCGGGGTCCAGGCCAACCTCTCCGTCGGACTGCGGGGACAGGGCAATTCGGTGTCTCCAGACACAACGCTCGCCAGCTGCGAGGGCTCGGACCAGGTGTGTACTGATACCTTCGGAGCCCCAGGCAGCTACGGCCTGCCTCAGCGACTGCGCCTCACCATCGACCAGCCACAACAGGCTGCGCCTGTTCAGTTCCTCAAGTATGACAACCGTCTCATCTGGAGATAGTCCTGCTCCACCGGCGGGTGTAGGCTCGGATGGGGCCAGCCAGCCCTTGCGTCCCAGATCCACGGAGACGTCCCTGAGCGTCGTCTCAGCGTCAGGCGAGTCAAGCAGCGCATCGACATGGGCGGGAAGATTGGCATCCAGCCACCCGGACACCTGCTCCCGGAATCGCTGCTGCTCCTCGGTGTACTCGTAAGAGAAGTCCATGGACAGGTCTGGATCAGGTCCTCAGCTCGGCGTTCAGCTCTCGCTGGAGCTGTCGCACAATGTCGCGCTGGAAGTGGTCGATCTGCTCCGACGTCAGCGTGCCACGGTCGGACTGGAAGACCACTCGGAACGCGACCGACTTGCTCCCCTCCGGCACGCCCTCGCCCGCGTAGATGTCGAATGGCGCACTGCGGACCACCAGCGCGTGACGGTCTATGATCCGCTGTATGCTGGCAGCCGGCACGTCGTCGTCCACCACGACAGCGAGGTCCCGGTAGGATTCCGGGTACCTGCTCGCGCCGACGTGGGTTTGGCGCAGGTCGCCGACCACGGAGAGCAGCGCGTCGAGGCTGATCTCGAACATCGCCGCCGGGTATCCGTCCAGATCGTAGCTCTCAAGCAGTGGAGTTCGCACCTCGCCCACCACACCAAGCGCCACTCCACCCGACGTAATGCGGGCAGTGCGTCCAGTCTGCAAGATGGAATCCGCAGAAGGCTCGTACTCGACCTCTATGCCGAGCCTGTTGAAGGCGTACTCGAGTGACCCCTTGGCGTCGAAGAAGCCCATAACGTCCGACTCGGTCACCCACGACTCTGAGAACCGCGGTCCCGAAACTACGCCGACGAGCATCTCCAACTCGTCCGGCAGGTCTCGCTCCTTAGCCTCAGGCTTTGGAATGTACACGCGGCCCACCTCGAAAATTCGCACTCCCTCGCCCTGCGCGATTCTGCGGTTGTACGCCAGCGTGTTCAGCACGTTCGCCCGCAGCGTCGTGCGCATGTACTCCCACTCGCGGCTCAGCGGGTTGGAGATTCTGAGTGGCGGACTGTCCTCATCGAGCGCGTCCACACGCGACAGGTTCTCAAGCGTGGTCGGTGAGTAGGAGATGGTCTCCTGCATACCGGCAGCCGCCATCAGGTCCCGCACCACGTCTTTGAGCTGCGTCATCGGCTGAGGCTCCCAGTGAGGGATCGCAGTAGACAGCATGGTGGTGGGCAGCGAGTCGTAGCCGATGATACGCGCGACCTCTTCCACGAGGTCGTCTTCTATAGATATGTCGGAGCGCCAGTACGGCACCTTGAGCCAGAGCGAGTCAGTGCGTTCGGCTGATGGCGCTCCCTCAACGGCCTCGATGAGGTCTATCAGTCCGCCCGGAGCCTCGGCCTCCTCGAATCCGAGCGACTCCAGGACTCGCTTCACCTGCGACATCGGGTAGTTCACTCCCAGCACCTGCTGGATGCGCGCGCGGCTGATGCTGACCGTCGGAGGCTCGCGCTTCGTGGGGTAGAGGTCGATGATGCCCTTTGCAGCCGTGCCCCCGCACAGCTCGACGATGAGCTGCGTGGCGCGCCTGAGGCCATGCGGGGCGAGCGCAGACCGGATGCCGCGCTCGAACCTGTCTGAAGCGTCGGTGCGAAGATCCAGCGCCGTCCGCGTGAGCCGCGTGTTGACGGCGTTGAAGCTTGCCGATTCCAACAGAACGGACGTCGTCTCCTCGGTCATCTCGGAATTGGCGCCGCCCATCACACCGGCGAGTCCAACGGCGTCGTGTGAGTCCGCGATCGTCAGCATGGGCGGTTCGAGCTTGCGCTCCTGTCCGTCCAGCGTCGTCAGCTTCTCACCCTCGCGGGCAGCGCGGACGATAATCGTCGCCTCGCGGCACTTCTCGAAGTCGAAAGCGTGCAGCGGCTGACCGTACTCGAGCATCACGTAGTTGGTGATGTCCACCACATTATTGATGGGCCGTTGACCGGCCTTGATGAGCGTGTCCTGCAGCCACTGTGGCGACGGGCCGATCTTCACGTCCTCGATCAGGCTGGCCGTGTACCGGTAGCACAGGTCGGGGTCTGCAATCTCAATCGTGACCTTGCTCTGGATGTCGGGGCCGTCCTCAGGGTACGAGTAGTCCGGTTCGGTCACACGCTCGCCGGTGATGGCCGCTACCTCGTGGGCTACACCGAGAATCGAAAGGCAGTCCGGCCTGTTCGACGTGACCTCGGCATCCAGGATGGCGTCGCCGAGGTACTGCCCGAGCGGAGTCCCGACCGGAGCCTCGTCGTCCAGCACCAGGATGCCCTCGTGGTCCTCGCCAAGTCCAAGCTCTAACACCGAGCAGACCATACCGGCCGACTCCACGCCTCGTATGCGGGCGCGCTTGAGGGTCTCCACCTTGCCCGATCGCGGACTGTACAGCGCCGCGCCCTCCCTGGCGAAGGCGATCTTCTGTCCGGCGGCAACATTCGGCGCACCGCACACGACTGTCGCCGTCTCGCCGTTTCCGAGGTCCACCGTCGGCAGCCTGAGCCTGTCGGCGTTGGGGTGCGGATCGACCTTCAGGACGTGCCCGACGATGAGCGATTCCGGCTCCCAGTCCGCGCCGATGACATCAACATCCCCGATCTCGATGCCCGCCATAGTGAGCTTGTGCGCAAGCTCCTCCGGCGAATCGCTAATCGGGACATAGTTCTTAAGCCAGGAGATAGGTACTAGCATTGGGCGTGCTTCCGTTTTCCTCTGAGTGATGAGAGTTCTTACGAGGATACGATAGCGTCAGCCCAACGGCGACTACAACCCCAAGTGATGGGCCTTATCAGGGGCCGACTGTCTATACCATGACTTGGATGGCGTGCTCACTTGGATGGATCTCTTGGCACATCACTTCGCAGACAGTCTTCGCACAGCCTCGAACACGCTCTCGTCCAATCCGAACAGATCGCGGTTGGAATCGGCTCACAAGTCCCGCGCGATGATTTCCAGTTCGTCAAGCACTTCGGGCAACGTTGGAAACTGGTACCGTTCCAGTACTTCGTGAAATACCTCACGGCCCGTCGAAGGATCATAGATCCTATGATGATACTCATTCGAGTCACGATGGAGGTTATGGTACTTCAGCAGAAGATTGCCTCCCGGCTTCCATGCAATGTACCTGTATGTCCGACACCGGACGCGGAGCGTCGAGCCGAAGTATTGAGACTCGAACCATTTCTCGACTTCAAGCACGACTGACTTTCGACAGCGAACCAATCCCATTAGCGAGATAACACCCTCGCTCCCTTGCGAGAAGACGAGGGTGTCATCGATCACGAATGGATGTTCATTCAGTCGGATTTCGTGGACGGTTCGGTAGCGGTCCCAGGTGCTCCAGTTGTGCGGGTCTTCTCTCGGAGCGATTTGGCTCCTTGATAGGCTGAATACCATCTGAGATTCTCAACTGTTGGGCGGATGGCGTCCGCCTCTAGGAGCGTAGCCATCGTGTCGCTGGACATTTCGTGCCTGAACTCGTAGTCGCGCAGCTTTTCGTCCAATTCGGCGAGCATCGTCCCAGCCGGTACTTTGCGAATGGGGATTTCGCGCCTCTTGGTAGTGGTAGAAGGCTCTCTTGCTACCATGATCGCTCTCTCCTTCCGATCATCGACGTTGTTGAGCGATTGTACGGACGGGTGAGTGAGACTGTCAACGTCAAGGTTGGTGATGTCTCACGAGGCTGGTGTCAGTGACCATCAGCCACTATCACTAAATCACCAGCCTCGCCCCCTTCGGCCTCTTCTTTCCCCCATGCACCGACGGCTCGGCGCACCACTTGGCGGACAGCCTTCTGACTGCCTCGTACACGCCCTCGTCGAATCCGAGAAGGTCGCAGACGACTCGGCGGTCGAGGAGTGCGCGGTTGGGATCGGCGTCAGCGAGGTAGGCAGGCTTGAGGTCCTTGTCCCTGAACTCGTCGAAGATGGCCTCGGCGGTGGATAGCTGCTCGTCGGACAGAGCGCGGAAGTCGAGGACGGGGAGGGATTCGGCAGAGCGGATGGTGATGTCCCCGCGACCTGCTACCTGACGGCTAGAGTGCCACCAATAGCACAGCATCCCCAAGGTACTGTTCCCCCACAGTACGAATGTATAGTCGAAGCGTCGATCGCGGAATTTCACGTTTGGCCAAGCACGACCACCTATGCTGTCTTGGTCGGTAAACGTCACCGCCAATGGCTGGGAGTTGAATCTAAACCCTCTACTCAGGTGAGCGCGGCTTGCTGTCTGCCATACGTTGACGGCCTCGACTTCCATTTCTGGGCGCACCCGCAACTGTGAGTCGGGGATGCAGACGATTCGCTTTTCGTTCCTTGCGTTGTGGCTCCATAGTGAAGGGTAAGTAGCAGTTGGACTTGCCGTCGCTTTTGTGAACGGGCCTTTGTGGGTGGTACTTATAAACATTTGAGAGTCGAGTCCGCGCTGGCCAACTTGGTTTAATGGAGCCATAGCAAGCTCAATGGCCTGTACTGCCTGTGGTAGCCACAGCTTGGATGCGGATAGAGAGTGTGCAACTTGAGCAAGAGTGGCATCGAAGATTCTTGCTGCGCCCCAGCCATTGTCGTATCCGCCGGTAGGCACATTCAGCATTTCTCCAGCCATCTCATCGCCGACGGTCAACGTGGATCCGCCATATGGGCCATCCTCGATGCTTCGGATATAGTCGCGCTCAATGACAGTGTTCGCAATAGCACTGGCATGGGCAAACCCCGACGGCCGCTGGCCCAGGGACATGAATCGTGCTCGGAGTGGTGGGTCGTCAGTCTTGCCCCCTGATACTTTGCGAGCGATCACCAGACATTCCGCTATGCCGGTGTCAGACGAGAATGACATGTCCTTGCCGTTGGCGGCAATGCTAACAACGCTAAGGTCAGTGTACTCAGTGGCGAGCAACTCCCTGAATTTCGCCCAGGATGATCCGTTGATCGCGGTGAATGGAAGTACCAACGCGATCACTCCACCGGGCTTAAGCTTGCGATGGCACAGTTGCACGAATGCAGATGCGAGTCCGGCATGGCCGTGGTAGGTGCTGTCCTTGGCGAACCTCTTCAGTCGAGACGCCATTGCCTTCTGGTCTGCTTCTGTCGAGTCGTATGCGGCAAAGGCGGCGTTCAGGACTCCATCGCCAGCGTCGTAGTGTTTGGTGTTACTCGTAAAAGGTGGGTTCATTATGACGAGGTCAAACTCCTCGTCCGTCACATCAGCAATGACCTGCGCGGCTGTCTCCTCTCCGACGCTGCCTGTGCGGAGGGCGGGGTCGCTCATGTTGAACAGCGTCATCGTGGACGACGACTGCAGCAGTTCCAGCGAGCCGATGGCGACGCTGCGGTCTTCCTGCCGCCCGTAGGCCAGGGTGTACAGCCGCGTCTTGCCGAAGCCGACGTTGGGCTGCGCTCCTGACAGCGTCGAGCCGGTGATGTGGATCGCCGACGGCATCACGTCGCAGCCGTACAGCACCTCCTCCATCATGACGGTGTGAAGCGCGGCAAGGTCGCCGCCGGTACTCTCGTGCTTCGTGGCGATCTGCTCGTACACCGCAGACAGCAGCGCTCCGGTGCCGCACGCGAAGTCGCCGATCTTCAGCTTGCCTATCGCCTCGGCGTCGGACCAGTCCACGTCCATCTTCGACACCGCCAGCCGCGCCAGCAGCGCAGCGGACGCAGGCAGCGTGTAGAACGTCGCCAGGTACTTGCGGTCTGCAATCAGCCGCTGGAATATGCGCCCTGTCAGGTCGTGCGCCTGGTTCGCGCCCGTCGCGGCAACGTCCTCTACGGTCGAGCGCAGGTTGGTCAGGAGCTGGGCCGCCTCTGCCGCCGGAAGCTGCTCGACGATGTCTCGCGCAATCGAGAAGATCGGCCAGTAGTTGATCTGTAGAATCTCGGTCCAGGCGTCGAGGATGTTCGACTTGGGGTTCGCGACGGACGTCGAGCATAGCTGCGACAGCGGCTTGACGCCGTGCAGTCCGGCAAGTCGCTCGTGGAACACCATCGCGTTCGCGACGATCGCGCCTGCCATGCGGTACGTCTGTAACACCTCCGACATTCCGAGCAGCCCTGCGATGCTGCTGACGACTTCCGGCCTGGACTCTGCAAGCTGCCCGAGAATGGCGGCGGCGCGGTCGATGCCCTTCTCCAGCGCGTCAGCGGCCTCGTCCACCGCGCGCTGAGGCACAGACACGAGCCGGACGAGGTCGGCGAGGTCTTCGACCGATCCCTCGAGCCAGCCGGACTCCGGGAAGCGGCTCCCGTCCTCGTAGCACACGCAGTACGACAGCCGAGCGTCGCGAGTGCCAGCGGAGAGGTCGTCTGAGTCTTCGAGGCCGTCCGGGTATCGGAGCGCGATGGCGGCGTCGATGGTGCGCGCGGTGTCCCTGACCTCGAGTCCGAGCCTGTCCTTCGCCTCCGACTCGGCGGTGTAGGCGGGCATGAACTCCGCCTCGATCACCACCGGCGCGCGACCGGTCGCGGTGATGAGGATGTCCGGCTGCAGCGCGGGCTGACCGACGATCTGCTGCGTGTTCTCATAGCGCACGGTGTAGCTGGGCAGCATCCTGCCCAGCCTTCTCCCGAGAGCGGCGTTCGCGCTCGGCTCTGTCCAGTGCGCCGTGGAGGTCATGTCTGTTCCTGCAAATTCCTGCGTTCCAAGTTGGCCTGACTATACATTATGCCGGGAACTGTATCAGTTTAGTCAGCGACACACTCCAGCATCGAATGTCCCCTCTCCCCCAATGACTGGCAGGGTTAGGTAGATGCACGGAGACAAGCATGAATTCCAGCCGACAGGCCCCCTCTCCCTCAGGGAGAGGGTTGGGGTGAGGGTGAAGTGTTCGCCCACCAGATTAGTACGGCATCCATTATGCTGCGTCGCTCTTGACTCATACAGAACACATGAGCTATTCTGCCATCAAACCAATGTCCCTATCACACTACATCAGAGAAAACACCGACGACGGTAAGATCGTCGCCCGCGTCCTCATCGACGTCATGGAAGGTCGCCTCGACGGTACCAAGATCAGCCACAGGCTCACAGCCGCCAGGCTCCTCACCATCTACGGACACGAGGACGCCGATGACTTCATTGCCGACAACACTCCGGAAGTCTCCGACGAGAAGTGGGGCCAGAGAATCCAGGTCGAGATAGACCCCCGACTCTCTACACTCATCAGGCAAAAGTCCAATGGCGGCCGTGACATCTGCCTCTTCCTCATCGACGTGGTGAAGGGAGAAGTCGAGGGCATTAGCGTCGGACACCGCGTATGGGCAGCCAAAGAGCTCCTCAACCGCGCCTACGGCAAGTACCAAAGCAGGCCCCTGCCCAAGCCGCCCGGCTCGACTGGCCGCCGGCGGTCAACTCATAAGACCCACCAGCGAGTCCCATCGACTCCGTCCCAGGACGTCGCACCGGCCACCGTCGCGAACACGGCGGTCCTGGACGAACCTGAGCAGCAGTCGGACTATGAGATCGACTCTCGTATCAATGTCACAAGGGAGGAGATCGACTACTGGTCAGAGGTATACGATTCGCCGGGGTATGAGTTCATGGACGAGTGCCAGCACCCGGACTTCGATCCATACCGCGCCACCATAGACGAGGAGTACTTCCGGTCATTCACCGCCTGCCAGGACTCTGAATGTGAGGTCCACGGCAGTACCCTGGAGATCCACTTCGATCCCAACGACTACCACTACTGACCCTACTCACCTCGACCTAACCGTCCAAGAGCCGAGAGGGCTCCCTTCGACCTAACTAAACTGCCGCAAAAAGCGGAGGTCGTTGGAGTAGAAGAGCCGGATGTCGTCTATGCCGTGCTTCAGCATGGAGATGCGCTCCGGGCCCATGCCGAAGGCGAACCCGGTGTATATGTGCGGGTCGTATCCCACGCCCTCCAGCACCTTGGGGTGCACCATGCCGGCGCCCATGATCTCGATCCAGCCTGTGTTGCTGCAAACGCGGCAGCCGTCGTCACACAGGAAGCAGTCGATGGACATGTCCACGCCCGGCTCGACGAACGGGAAGTAGTCACAGCGAAATCGCACCTTGCGGTCGACCCCGAAGATGCGGCGCGCGAACTCGAACAGAGTGCCCTTGAGGTCGGTCATCGTGATGCCACGGTCAACCGCGAGTCCTTCGATCTGGTAGAAGTGCCACTCGTGCCTGGGGTCAGTCGCCTCGTACCTGTAGCACTTGCCGGGAATGACGACGCGCACTGGCGGACGCTGGCCCTCCATGATCCGCGCCTGCATCGGCGACGTGTGAGTGCGGAGCAGCATAGGGCGCTCGCCGTCCTCGTCTTCGTAGTCGATCCAGAGCGTGTCCCACATGTCACGGGCAGGATGATCCTTCGGGATGTTGAGCATCTCGAAGTTGTAGTGGTCCCACTCGATCTCAGGGCCCTCGACGACGCTGAACCCCATCGAGGCGAACGCCGCGCAGATCTCTCGCACAATCCGGGTGGTTGGATGAATGCCGCCCCGAGGCACCGGCCAGCCGGGCAGGGTGACGTCTATCGGCTCCTCGGCCTGCGCAGAAGCGGCGCGCTTGAGGGAGTCTTCAGCAGACGCCATTGCGTCCTGGAGTGCCTGACGAAGCTGGTTAGCGGCGGCTCCGGCGGCGGGACGTTCCTCGGCGGGAAGCGACCCAATTCCCCTAAGAAGCTGGGTCAGCTCACCGCGCCTGCCCAGAAACGAGACGCGCCACTCGTCAAGAGCGTCCAGGCTGGAGACCGACCCCAACTCGGACAGCGCATTAGACCTAAGCGTCTCTATCTGACTGGCGATGCCGGAATCGTTCATGGGGTCTCCATCTGGGCACTTGCTGAATGCGTCCAGTATAGGTTTGGGCAGAAAATCGGGTCAAGGAAAGGAGAGTGAAAGGCATTGCCCTGACAGCTGCGGACACCGTAGGGGCGGTTCGCGAACCGCCCCCGATGGCCGTGTGTCCACCACTCTATGTGCCCCTATTGTGTCCACGTTGCCCGACTGCGATGGCGATAGTACCATCACAGATACTGCGACAGAGCCAGCAATCGATACTGGGAATAGAAAAAAGGAAAGAAAATGTCCTGGAAGAAGAACGCCGGAAGCCCATTCGATACCTACAAACATGATGCAGTCGCGACGAACGGGATGGTGTCCACCAACCACCCGCTCGGATCGGCGGCGGGCCTTGAGATGCTCGCGATGGGCGGGAACGCGATGGACGCGGCTGTGGCGTCGGCGTTCGCGTTGAGCGTCGTCGAGCCGATGATGATCGGCATATTCGGCGCTGGCTTCATCAACTTCTACAACGCCTCTGACGACGAGTTCGTCAACATCGACAACTACTCTGTCGCGCCCCATGCTGCGTCGGCGGACATGTACGAGACGATCTCGGACACGTGGCCCGACTACATGGAGACGGCAGACCGCGAAAACCTTGTTGGCTACAGGGCAGTTGGTGTTCCAGGTGCCCTGAAGGGCTGGTGCTACGCCGAGGAGCGGTACGGCAGGCTTGGCCTCGACACTGTCCTCCAGCCCGCGATTCGCTACGCCAGGCGAGGCTTCCCTGCCAGTCAGTACCTGGTCGACATCATCCACCAGAGTCGTGATGACCTCGCGATGTTCCCGGCAAGCGCGGAGGTCTTCCTGCCCGGTGGGTCGCCGCCGTCAGTGGGAGACCTGATCGTCAGGGCAGACTACGGCCGCACGCTTGAAGAGGTGGCCCGTCAAGGGCCAAACGTGCTGTACACGGGCAGCATCGGCCAGATGGTCGCCGACGACATGGCCTCCAACGGCGGAATCGTTACCACTGACGACCTGCGAGACTACCGGATACACCTGCGTGAGCCTGTCAGGGGCACGTACAGGGGGTACGAGGTCGTCGCGATGGCCCCGACCAGCTCCGGCGGCACGGCAATCGTCGAGATGCTGAACATTCTCGAGGGCTTCGACGTTACCGGAGCCGGCTTCGGCACGTCAGAGGGCGTCCACCTTTTGGCTGAGTCGATGAAGATCGCCTTTGCGGACCGTTTCGAGTATCTCGGCGACCCCGGTTTCGTCGAGGTGCCTGTCGCCGCGCTGACGGCCAAGGAGTACGCGGCCTCTCGTCGTGGTGAGATCGACACCGCACCGGCGAGGTCCTACACCTACGGCAACCCTTCCGCTTATGTGGGTGAGGGTGCCGACACGACCCACCTGACGGTTGCCGACGGTGACGGCAACGTCGTCTCGACTACCCAGACCATCCACGCGGCGTTTGGATCCAAGGTCACGACTCCCGGTACCGGGATGCTGCTCAACAACACGATGAACATATTCGACCCGCATCCGGGAACCGCTAACTCTATCGCGCCGGGCAAGCGAATGGTCAGCAGCATGGCGCCCACTATAGTAATGAAGGACGGAAAGCCGTTCATGGCGCTTGGAACTCCTGGCGCGACCCGAATCTTCCCATCGGTGCTCCAGGCCATCGTCAACGTCATCGACCACGGCATGACGCTACAGGAGGCGGTGGAGGCCCCGCGTATCTGGACGCAGGGCCAGTCGCTGGAAGTAGAAGGCGGCATCGATCACGGCGTACGCGCGAAACTCACAGCGCTCGGCCACGACGTCCAGGAGGTCGCGAAGGTCGCCGGAGGGATGAACGGCGTGATGTTCGACCACGGCCGCGGAGTCATTCACGGCGCGGCCTGCTGGCGCGCCGACGGCACTCCCGCGGGGTTCAGCGGAGGCCCGGCCAAGCCCGCGTCAGGTGACGCGCTGTACAGGTTCTAGCGGACTGACAGCCATACCCTGGACGACGTGACGTGAACCTGAAGCTCGTCCTGAACGTGGTGCTCGGCGTCGCGATCGTGGCTTGCGTCGTTGGCGCGGGCGTGCTGGTGCTGCGCGACTCAAGGTCGCCAGACGGCATTGAGATCATCCTGCCGTCGCCGACTCCTGTGACGGTCGAGTCTCAACCCATCGCGAGGATCCAGGTGTACGTGTCCGGAGAGGTGGTACGCCCCGGCGTGTACAGGCTGGACTCCGAACACCGCGTCGCGGATGCGCTGAACGCGGCAGGGGGCCCGACCGCAGATGCCGATCTCGACAGGATCAACCTCGCCATGCGGCTGAACGACGAGGACCAGGTCCATGTCCCCGCAGTCGGATCGAGCAATTCAACAAATGTCGGGTCAACCGTGCGGTCTCCGTTTACGACACCGGGCAAGTTGGATCTGAACACCGCCACTGTCGAGGAACTCGGGACTCTGCCGGGCATTGGGAGCGTCAGAGCCACGGCCATCGTCGAGCACCGGAACACGCACGGCCCGTTCCAGCGCGTGGATGACCTCGTGGAAGTCAGCGGCATCGGAGACGGCATTCTCGGCTCTATCAGGCACCTGATTGAGGTCCGATGACCGCTAGATCGTCTCCAGCCACCCACGCATCGTCTGGAATAGTTGGAGGTCCCGGCCCACGTACCCGTGGGTCGCTCCGTCTATCACCTCAACTGTCACGTGGGGATAGCTGGCCCGCCGCAGGCTGCGCATAGCCGCTCCGCACACAGGCAGGCGATCAGGGCCGTCACCGCACTCCTCTGACCCGAAGATGAACAGGGCAGGGCAGTCCACCTCGGCGGCCCGCTCAGTGACGCTGTAACGGTTGTCGGGGTTGAAGCAGTCGATAAATGCTCTGGCCGTCCACGACGACCCCCACGGAATGCCGGGTCTGATGTAGGCGTCGGGGTTGCCGGACTCGACCTGCTCGACACACCATGAGTAGGCGCTGGTGAACTCGTCTGCATGAAGGTCGATTATCCCCTGGTGGTTGTACTCCCCAGGCGATACCGGAACTATTCCGACGACTCCGTCGAAGTGCTCCTTCGACTGCGCATAAGTGGCTCTCACCGCTCCGCCGCTGTGTCCGCCGATGACCAGTGACGAATGCCCTCGCTCACGCAGCAGTCCGAGCCATGCGGCGTAGTCCAGTCGAGATTCTTCAACCGACTCGTGAGCGTATCCGGCCAGTGGACCTCCAGGCGCGCCATTGGAGACGATGTCGTGTCCCCGGCGATTTGCGGCCAGGAACGCGATTCCCTCGGCGGCAAGACGCGCGCCCAGCTCCAGGTAGAGCGTGCGGTAGAAGTGTCCTCCGTCGCCGTGAAAGAAGCACACGGCTTCGACGGACGACGACCGCTCCTGCACAGTGGGAGCGAAGTACGCGCCTCCCAGGAGCACTCCGTCGGAGGTTGTCACTTCCACGAAGTCTGCTAGCATCACTCTCTCCTACCGTGCAGGTCGGCTTCCGATTCGCATACCGCTCAACGCGTAGGGGCGGTTCGCGAACCGCCCCTACATACTTACCGCTGGTGACTGGATTGCATTCATCTCCCTACTCCCCAATGATCGGGTATGGCGAGAAATCCGTAATTCCCGCCTCTGCGAGCACGTCCTCATCGTAGAGTATCTTGCCGGTGTACGACCGCGGCTCCCTCTCGCAGATGATGACCCCGGCGTCGCCCATGATGATGCCGTCCTCGCGCGCGCCGGTGTACGGACGCTCTCCCCTGAACCAGCGCTGTCCTTCAGTCGCGATTCCGCCTCTGGGCGAGAGTGCGTTGACAGCGATGTTGTACTTGAACAGTTCACTCGCTAGTCCCTGCGTGAACCGTTCCATGTGGGCCTTGCCGGAGCCGTAAGCGGTTCCGTCTGGACGCGCCGACTCGTATGGTCCCTCACCTGGTCCTACGGCGCCGATTGAGCTGATGTTGATGATGTGGCCGTAGTTCTGTTCCTTCATATAAGGGATCACGAACTTGCAGCCAAGGAACGGCCCCTTGATGTTGACTCGGTAGAGCAGGTCCCAGTGCCGCACCTGCATCTCCTCGATGGTGCCCGGCACGAGGATGGCCGCGTTGTTGACCAGGATATCGATGCGTCCATACTCTTCGACGCTCCGCTCGAACAGGCCGGTGATGTCGTCTTCCTGCGTTACGTCGCACCGGAAGCCGATGGCCTCTCCGCCCTCGTCCCGGATTCGGTTGACGGCCGTCTGGATGCTGCCGGGAATTCGGAAGTCGCCCTCGTTCTCGGTGCGCGCCGACACGACCACCTTCGCGCCTTCACGCGCGAACACGACAGCCATGTCCCTGCCGATGCCCCTGCTCGCTCCCGTAATCACTGCCACTTTGCCATCTAGTCTGCCCAATGTCGTACTCCTGTCCGAAGCTGGTGCCCTGTCACGTTGAAGTTTTCAGAGTGTATTGAGGGCAGTAACAAGTGTCAACGCGCGGCACGAGGGACGTGCCTGCCCCAGATTGGTAGGCATCCGAGTTTGGAGCGCGGGCATCTTGCCCGCATTCGTTCGTCCTGAGCTTGTCGAAGGGCGGTTGCCGTTTCAACTGCCTACAGATTTGGGACAGTCTCACGAGGGACACCCTAAGTTGAAAACGCGGGACCGCTATCAGCTTGAGAGGCCTCCATGCTGCCCTTAACTGAAGAGATACAGCCTGATCAGCGCTATAACCTGCTCCCTGCTGATGGCGCCGCCAAAGAGATACTCTCCGATGGCCTCAACAACCTCGGCCCTGCTGATACTGCCGTCGTGGTCGTCGTCGTAGGGTAGTCCCAACGCCAGTTGGGTAGCTGCTGAGTTGCCGTTGCCTCCTGAGTCCGTGGCCACATCTGCTGCTACATCTACAGTTACAATCCCGACGGCGTCTGGCGTGACATCGAAGGTGAAGACGGAATTGCCCTCGCTGCCGACGAAATTGCCGACCACGCCATTCGCCACGGTGACGTCAGCTATCTCGAAGCCGGTGACAGGTTCACTGAATGTGGCTGTGACTTGGATCGCGGTGTTGAACCTGACTGGCGCGTCTGGTGATGTTCTGCTCAGTGTCACTGAGGGCTGGACACAGAACGGCAGTCCGAGGTCAGGGAAGTCGTTTGTCGGTACGCTTTGCAGTCCGGCCGGAATGCATCCGACAAACTGGTTCTGAGAAAGGTACAACGTATCCAGGTTGGCGAGCCTGACGAGCGAAGTGGGAATCATCCCTGTAAACAGGTTGCTGGACAGGGACAACTCTCGCAAGTTAGCAAGGTTGCCAATGGACTCCGGGACCTGCCCAGTCAATTGGTTCTGCGATAGCCACAGTTCCTCTAAGCTTGAATGGCTACCCAGCCAACTAGGAAGCTGTCCGGTCAACTGGTTGCCAAACAGGTACAGCGTTTTGAGTGCGTCGAGGCCGTTTAACTCCTCTGGGATGGGCCCTGTCAACTGATTCTGGGAAACTTGCAGATTCTCCAATTTGGTGAGATTGCCCAACTGCGGCGGGACTGTACCCGTTAACTGATTGCCCCAGAGATACAGTTCAGTCAGGTTGTTGAGATTGCCCAGTTGTATCGGGATTCCGCCATCTAGCCGGTTCAGGCCAAGCGCTAGCACCTGCAAATTGCTGAGACTCCCGAGGGCAGGCGGGATCTCGCCGGTTAGGTCGTTGTTGTGGAGAAGTAGCTGCTGCAGAGATCCGATGCTGCCCAGCGACGATGGAATCGGCCCGGTCAGTCGGTTTCGCTCGTGGTCTTGAACGTCCGGGCAGGGCTTACCTTCACAGGTCGGAGTTATGAGGTCGAGCACCGTCAGTGCGCTGAGACTGCCCAGCTCAGGAGGTATCGTTCCCTTCAGTCCCCTGTTTCTTAGCGACACTCCCGTAACGCGCGCTGGAGTTCCCTCGACCGTGACACCGTCCCATGATGTCATTGGCGTGTTCGCCAACCAGTTCAGCGAGGCGCCGGCTCCGACAAGGGTGTCCCTCACCTCCAGCAGAGTCTCACAGTCCGAAACCAGGCCAGGGTTGCTGGACGGGTTCGCGACGGCGCCTTGAGTGGCGCAAGCGCTCGTTTCTGTGGGCGTTCCAGTGTGGCCGTATACCTTGATCTCCCACGAATTCCAGGTCCCGCTTACAAACGTGATGCGATCACTCACCCTCAGCCTCCACACCCCGTTCGGGTCTTCCCCAAGGTGCTTGGCCGACCCGAACCGGAACGCCCCTCTCAGCGGTACGAAATCTTCGTCTGTTGGGTCATCCGGTGTGTAGGTGTCATAGGGCACTGTAAGTTTCGAAATCGCCCCTGAAGGAGATACCAACTCTATGTCCAGATCGCGGAACGATGGGTGATTGAACGTAACGTTGACCTCGACAAACTCAACGAAGTCAATGTCGGTGGTAAGCGTTAAGTCGTGGTAGTGAGTGGTGGGGACGAGAGTTGACGGCAGATCGGGGACCGCAAAATTGAAACTATGAGACGCCGCATTCGAAGTCCGCAATGCTGGAAGGTTGCCGCTCCACGCTCTCGCCATATCCACAGCGGCCTTGGCATCGACGACTCCGAAGCCGTACTCGTGGTTGAAGTGATATAGGTCTGTCGCCGAGGTTGAGCCGTACTTACGCGCACCGTTCACCCACCCGGTGTTCGCAGGGTCGTTCTTGCGGGCTGAGGCAGCTAGGATCAACTTCAGGTCACGCCAGGTTAAGTTCGGGTTGGCTTGACGCATCAGCGCTGCTACGCCAGTGACAATCGGAGTAGCTGCCGACGTACCGCTAAAATCGTACACGTAGCGATCGGAGTTCTCAGTGGTTACAATCTCCCGATGCTCTGGCAACGTTCTCTCGCCTGAAGGAGCACAGACCCACAGATTCGCGCCCAATTCCGAGTATGAAGCCCTTAGGTCGCCGTCATTCACAGCGCACACAGATGTTACTGCGTAGTAACTTGTCAGCTCGTCGAGGTTGGAGTTGTCTTCTGGGTGGCCATTGCCGGTAGCCCACGCGTAAAAGACACCCCTGCCTCCGTACCCGCTCTTGACTCCAGATTCGACCGCCCGCTCCCAGAATGCGCTGGCGTGGCTCAACCCAGGTCCCTCAACGTGTCCCCAGCTATTGTTGGAAACGGCGGTTACAGCGGAGTTCCGTGTCATGGAGTCTGCTTGACTGAATAGCGTCGGGCTTACCAGATAGTTGTAACCGTATATGGTCGCTCTGGGGGCCACACCGCGGACTCCAGTGCTATTGTCCCTAGCAGCAACTATGCCGGCTACCTGTGTGCCGTGGTGTTCATGGAACTTGTAGACACTGCCTGTGTCAGTGTAGTTGTGATTGAGGGATGAATTGACATTTTCTCCCAAGTCTAAATGGTTGAAGTCCAAGCCATCGTCAACGATAGCGATATTGACTCCCTCTCCCCTTATCCCTTCTTGCCACACTGCTTCAATGTTGACGTCTTCACCGCTCGTGTTCTTTAGGTGCCATTGGCACCCGTACAGAGGATCATCTATCTGAGGATTGTTTAGAGCGTCCGTCGCAACTCGGCACTCTTCAAGGAAGTCTGTGTATCTGCTGTCCTCAACTGCGTGGATGGTGTAAGGGATAGGATGTGAAGTAACGTCAGAGTATGTGATTACCCTGATGTAGTGAGTACCTGGACTGAATGTATCTCTAATATGGAACCTGTCCCTGAAAAGGTGGATATTCGCGTTAAGAAACGTGCTCCCACTATCGACTGGAAATCCAAAGAATGGCTCTCTCTGTACGCTCAACCCGTAGAGAAAGACATTCGTAGTCTCGGACAGATCCAGCTGGAAGTAGTCATTGTCGCCAGTAAAGCCAATTGTTCCGGCAGTAGGAACACTGAGTTTAAGCTGCTTTGCCGTGCCTATGCTGTTCCCTGGATCAATCACGGCCTCTGAGTGCAGGACATAGTCGCCAGTGGTGAGTCTATCGAAGCTGAATACTCCGACGTAGTAGATGCCCGGGGCAAGAGTGGTCCTAAGGTGGAAGCTTAGCCGTCTCCCCGAGATAAGGCTGTCGTCGTTCAGTAAGAATGGCCTTCTGGGGTCAAAGTCGTAGAGGCCGCCAACCGTATCCAGTTCGCCGGTGCTGTATATCCAGACATCAGTGTTTCCTGACCTGCTGGACAGATCCAGTCTGAAGACATCAACGTCGTCCCCAGGATCTATCCGCCCAGCGACTGAAGATCCCAGTGCAAGAGGCGTAGCGGAGCCGAAAGTGTTCCCGTGGTCGTCGGAAGTCTGCGCGCCGGCTCCGACCGTGTTGAGGACCAGGCACAGGAAGACGAGGGAGGGCAGTAGTAATATTCTGCGGGGCAGTTTCCGAAAGTGAACGCGCCGCATGGGCGAGCCAATGTGAAAGCCCGTCAAGAGTTCACCAATTCCAGAAGTGACTTGTGAGCGTGATTTCCGCGCCGTGATGCTAGCAAGATGTGCTGAGCCGTACTAGGTTGCAACGCCCTGTGAAGAGCGAAAATTCGCGATTAGGCGTCCGAGGATTCGGGACGGTGTCCAGTGGGTAGTGTCCCAACTGACAACCCCTCCCACACGACGTACAATAGGCCCCATCCCCACTGCCGAGGTCCGTCAAATGAAGCTAGCCCTACAGTACGAGATGCAGAGGCCGTCACTTGACGACCACAAGGTGCTCACCGAGACGATGGAGCAGTGCATCCTGGCCGACGAGGTCGGGTTCGACTACCTATGGTTCGTCGAGCACCACTTCCTGACCGGGTTCTCAGCGTCGCCATGTCCCGATCTTGTGTACGCCGCCCTCAGCCAGCGGACGAAGCAGATTCGGCTCGGACTCGGCGTCGTCATCCTGCCCTATCATCACCCGAATCGCGTGGCAGAGCGCGTGGCTATGCTGGACCACCTGTCCGAGGGCAGGGTGGACTTCGGCACCGGACGCTCAGCGCCCTACGAGCTCACAGGCATGGGCATCGACCCCAGGGACAGTAGGGAGATGTGGGAAGAGTCGCTCACCATGGTCCCTAAGATCTGGGAGTCCGACTGGTTTGAGTACGAGGGCAAGTACTGGCAGGTGCCGTCCCGCCAGATCCTCCCCAAGCCGTACCAGGACCCGCATCCACCCATCTGGGTGGCCGCGCTTCAGCCTTCTACCTACGAGATAGCCGCGTCCAAGGGCATAGGCGTTCTGGCGTTCGGTTCGAGCGCGCCCTCGTCGCTCGAACCCCACATCAAGGCGTACAGGGAGAACGTCAAGAAGGCGAACCCGGTCGGCGCGTTCGTCAACGACCAGTGGTGCAACTCGACCCTCGGCATCTGCCTGGATGACAATACCGAGGCCCGCGAACTTGGCGCCGCGTCGCTCAAGAACTTCTTCGGCCCGGACAGGCCTTACGTGCAGGGTCAGAAGGACGTGTACGCTCGGCTGCTGGAGCAGTGGGGCGGAGTGCCCGATCACCTCAGGCAGAACTTCTCGCGCTACGTCGCGGACGAGGGGGACGACGAAGAGGTGACGGACGTCCTCGACTTCTCCGGCGGTCAGGCGATCGCGCACAAGGTATGGGAGGACCTCGACGCTGACACGCTCGCTGACCGCGGCGTTGTCATCGCTGGCGATCCCGATAGCTGCATCGAGGGCCTCAAGAAGCACGAGGCCACCGGCATCGACCAGATGATGATCATGATGCAGACCGAGACCATCCCGCACGAGAAGGTGATGAGGTCAATCGAGCTGTTCGGCAAGTACGTCATCCCAGAGTTCAAGAAGTCCGAAGCCGCCGCTGCCAATTAGACATTTGCTGCCAAAGTCCCTTCTCCCCTGGTGGGCTGGCAAGGGTAGGTATTAACAAACCGTCATTCCCGCGAAAGCGGGAATCTAGGGGCTGGGGGTGTCCTTCGACAAGCTCAGTACGAACGACCTATTGGTTTACATACCTGTCCAAGCCCGTCAAGTGAGAGGAGGCCCTAATCACTTTCTGTAGAGCAATCGCATGAAGATAACCGGAATCGAGACCTTCCAGCTCTCCTCTCCTTTGGAGAGGCCGTTCGGGTGGTCCCAGAACTGGATAAGCCACCGCAGCGTGAACCTAGTCAAGGTCAGCACCGATGAGGGAATCGTCGGATGGGGAGAGGGCGTCGGCGGAGAGATAGTAGAGCGTCTTCTGGCCCCCGTGCTGATCGGACAGGACCCGACCAACCGCATCGGCCTGTGGCAGCGCATGTTCCACGCCCTCTACAACGGCAACAACGCGGTAGGACTCGGTGGGTCTGCCATCAGCGCAGTCGACACGGCCCTCTGGGACATCACCGGCAAGGCATTTGGCCAGCCCATCCACAACCTGTTGGGCGGCAAGGTACGAGACCGCGTTGCGGTGTATGCCACCGGCCTCTACTACACGGAGGGCGAGTTCCCGACACGCCTGCTCGACGAGGCACGTGGGTACGTCGAGATGGGATTCATGGGAATGAAGACCAAGGTCGGCGGACTGCCCATGGACGAAGACGTGAAACGAGTCGCTGCGCTGAGAGAAGCCATCGGCCCGGACGTCAAGTTGATGGTCGATGCCAACCAGGCTTACAACGCGACCAGCGCGATCCGAATAGGCCGACGACTCGAAGAGTACGACCTCGTCTGGTTCGAGGAGCCCGTGAACGCACAGGACATCGAGGGATACCTGCAGGTCAAGTCCGCGTTGCCAATGGCGATCGCAGGTGGCGAGAACCTGCGCACTCGCTACGAGTTCTCCCAGTTCCTCGTGCGACGCGCCTACGACATCGCCCAGCCCGACGTGGTCAACGTCGGTGGCATTACCGAGATGCGCAACGTCGCTATGACCGCTAACACGCACGGCATCCAGGTCAATCCGCATGTCTGGGGGTCGCCGGTGATGATTGCAGCAAGCCTGCACGTCGCTGCCACGCTGCCCCCTTGTCCGCCGTCAGGGACGCCCGAGCCCTTCGTCCAGGAGCCGGTCATGGAGTTCGACCGGACGCCGTCCCTAATCCGCGAGGGCCTCATAGAGACCCCGTTCGACCAGGTTGATGGCTACATCGCAGTCCCCGAAGGTCCGGGCCTCGGGGTCGATATAGACGAAGACGCGGTCAGGCGGCTGGCGGGATAACTCATACGGGTATGATGCACACTGACTCGCGCCTGCTCTCCGTCGTGAGTCCTGTTAGACCGACATCTAGAGTGGCCAACTGTCCCTGTCGCTGAATCGCAGTCGCGAGCAGCAGTGCATCAGTGACTTGGCGATATCCTTGGATTCGCCCAAGAATGTCTTCCGGCAACTCACCAATCGAGATGTCAAGTGGCCAGAATGAGTGCGATTCTTGCTGCTTCAGACTTTGAAGTAGGGCAACTGCTTCACCGGGTGTCACGGTCTGCCTAACTGCCGCGGGATTGCAGGAAATCCGAACGAAGCCTGCCTCGGTGATGGGGCAGGTCGCCCACCCGATAGTCCTTTTGGCAGAAAACCATGCGTGTGCGGCATCATGATGGACATGATTGGGCCAGGCAAGGGCAACCAGGACGTTGACATCTAGCAACGCAATCATGGCCACTCGTCAAGTTCTCGGTAAACATCCTCGCTGGTGATGGGTGGGGCATGGTCAGGGACCTTGAACACTGGCATGCCGTCTTCGCGTACCGTTGTGGTACTTCTAAACCCCCGACGCGCCAACTCTGATACTGCACTGCCGAGGCTTGTGCCATTTCGCTCGGCCAATGCCCTTGCTACTGCTAACACATCGTCGTCGATTGTTAAAGTCGTTCGCATACGCACATCATAGCATCAAGACATCATTGCATCAATTGTCTGGCTTCGTACGAGCCTGTGTCAGCTTGGTAGGTGAACACTTCACCCTTACCCCCGGATCAAGTCCTGGGCAGGCTCTAGCCCTCTCCCGCCAAGGATGAGGGGATTCTCGATCCTGCAATGCACTGAACTGACACAGGCTCGCTTCGTGCCTTGAGAGTACTTCATGTGGTGGAGATTCAAGTCGCACGGCATCTTCAGGATTCAATGGCATACCCTCACACTCAGCTACGCCGAGTCGACGGAACTTCCAATGTATGCCGGTTGTATAGGAGCGACGTTTCGGATTGCGTTTTTCAGCATGGCATTAGTTTTCCGAAGTGACCGTAAGGTCGGTTCGATATCGTGGCAATACTGATGCTAGCGAGAGGTATATTTCTTGAGGAGCCTCGTTGGAAGTCAGAATTGCCGAACTGTAGAACGTTGAGTAGAATTGCCCGCGCAGATCCTATCCCGAGGTCAACAGTGTTTGAAGCCATGGACGATCTTCTATGTCGCATCTATCGGATCTGCCAACCAAAGGGCAAAATGCCGCGTATCCGTAATCTGACTCAACGCGATATACTGAGGGGAAGCGCATCTCTCTAGGGAGGCATGGCCGATGTCTCTAGTTCCTCAGGCGGTCCGTAACCTTGTGAGATCGGCTGCCATTTGGGCTCTGCTGACGTGGGAACGTATTGAATCAGGCGTCAGCTACAACCCCGTGTCTGCAGAGAACGCGGCAGATCCCTATTCCAACTATAAGAAGATACGTCTCAAGGACCCCGTACACAGGATGCGCCTGCTGGACGCGTGGCTGCTGACACGCTATGAGGATGTGGACACTGTACTGCGGGACTACAAGCGGTTCTCCAACGCCGAGCGCAGCCTGAACGACGCCGGCCGTGTCACGCTGCTCGATCTCGACCCTCCCGATCACACCAGGCTCCGGTCACTGGTATCCAGGGCCTTTACGCCCAGGTCAGTGGCCGCTCTGGAGTCGCGCGCCCATGATATAGCCGATGAGCTTCTGGACGCGGTCGAAGGGACGAACAGGTTTGATCTGATACAGACGCTGGCCTTCCCGCTGCCGGTTATCGTCATCGCCGAGATGATCGGCATTCCGCCAGAGGACAGGGAGCAGATCAAGGCCTGGTCGAATTATATAGCGCTCTCGGTGGAGCCGGTGCTCACGGATGAGCAGGTGGACATGGTGAACCGTGCCACGGACGAGCTGTACGAGTACTTCGACGACATAATCGCGCTTCGCCGCCGGGACCCACGTGACGACCTGATCAGCGCGCTCATCGCCGCAGAGGACGAGGGCGAAAGGCTCACGCACGACGAGGTGCTGGCTACACTGCTGCTTTTGCTAGTGGCAGGCAACGAGACGACTCGCAACCTCATCGGCAACGGCACCCTGGCGCTGCTGAGAAACCCCGAACAGTTCCAGTTACTAAGAGACAATCCCGATCTAGTGGACACAGCCATCAATGAGTTCCTGAGATACGACAGTCCTGTCCAACTCGACGGGAGATTCGTCGAGGAGGATGTGGAGATCCGGGGAAAGCGCATTCGAGCGGGACAGAGGGTCATATCCGCGCTCGGTGCGGCCAACCGCGACCCCGCAGTATTCACGAATCCCGATTCGTTGGACATCACACGTAAGGACAAGAGTCACATATCGTTCGGTCGGGGCATTCATCACTGCCTGGGTGCGCCCCTGGCGTTACTTGAAGGCAGGATCGCATTCTCTTGCATGCTGAACCGATTTTCCTCCATTCGGCTGCTGTCAGAGCCGGAGCGCAGACCGCAGGTGGTGCTTCGTGGAGTAGATGAGCTGTGGATCGAGGTCGAGCGTTCTACCGGCCCACAGTCTGGTGCTGTAGCAACCGTTGCCTCGTCTGCTCATTAGCGCACTTGCTTGGAGAAGGTCATAAAGCTGCACGTGAACACGATATACTGGGACTGACTACATTCGTGCGGAGGAATTCCGATGGCTCCAGTTCCACAGGTGGTCCGAGGCATTCTCAGGTCGGCGCTCATGCCGGCCTTCATGGCTTGGGAGCGCATCGAGTCGGGTGTAAGCTACAACCCGATCTCGGCCAAAACCATTGCGTATCCGTTCGACAAGTATGAGGAGCTCCGACAGAAGGACCCGGTCCACCGGCTGCGGACGATCAATGCCTGGGTGCTCACCGAGTACGAACACACTAATGCCGTGCTCAGGGACCACGCCCGCTTCTCCCGCGAATACGGAGGAAAGAGCGCGTACCGGTCCATGCTGGACACCGATCCTCCCGACCACACGAGGCTTAGGACTCTCGTGTCAAAGGCGTTCACACCCCGCTCAGTGGCCGACCTCAAGCCGCGAATTCAGCAGCTGGTAGACGATCTGCTTGATTCGACAGAGGGTCGCGACAGGTTCGACCTCATCGATAGTTTCGCGTACCCGCTGCCGGTAATTGTTATCGCGGAGATGCTCGGTGTTCCCTCTGAGGACATCGAAGTATTCAAGGAATGGTCGAACGACATCGCACTCAGTATCGAGCCGACCGTGAACGACGAGCAGCAGCGTCGAATCGATGAGGCCGGCCAAAAGCTCTACGACTACTTCGAAGGAATAATCGAGCAGCGTCGCAAAGATCCGCAGGACGACATGATAACCGCGCTGATCGCCGCTGAGGACCAGGGTGACCGCCTGACACACGAGGAGCTGCTGGCAACACTACTGCTCCTGCTGGTGGCCGGCAACGAGACGACCCGCAATCTAATCGGAAACGGTACACTCGCGCTCCTCAGAAACCCGGACCAGATGGAGCGGCTGAGGAACGATCCTGACCTGATCGACTCCGCCATAAACGAGATGCTCCGTTACGATAGTCCGGTGCAGCTCGACGGTCGAATGGCAACCGAGGAAGTCGAGATCGGTGGAAAGCTAATCCAGCCTGGTCAGCGAGCGATCTGTCTTCTAGGCGCTGCGAACCGGGACCCTTCCGTGTTCACAAACCCCGAGGTGTTCGACATCAGCCGCCAGGAGGGGAGTCACATCGCCTTCGGACGCGGCATCCACTACTGCCTCGGCGCTCCTCTGGCCATGCTAGAGGGCAGAATCGCCTTCAAAAGCCTCCTCAGACGGTTCTCTTCGATCAGGCTCCTCGCTGAGCCCGAGTACCGTGAACAGGTGGTACTGCGCGGGGTCAAGGAGCTGTGGATAGAAGTCGAACGCTCTCCACGCTCAAACTCTAAGGTCGGCTCCAAGACTGTTGCTTCTGTTCGATAGGCTCTCTTACGGGAAGCGAGTTGCAGTCTTCGGAAGAACTGACATTCACGGCTCACGCCCGTTACGCCATGGCAGAACGATCGATTCCAGAGGAGTGGGTGGAGCGATTGGTCTCTGAGCCCGAGCTTCGTATTGGGGACCCGAATGATGTTGAAGTCGAGAGATTCTTTGCCCGGATTCCGGAAATGGATGGCAGAGTGTTGCGTGTAGCGGTGAACACTCAAGCGACACCATGGCGAGTCGTTAGTGTCTTCTTTGATCGTAGGATGAGAGGTAGGCTATGAAACTACGCATAGACAGAGAAGCAGACGCACTCTACCTGCGGCTTGATGAATCACGAATAGTCGAGTCAGAGGAGGTCTCGCCTGGAGTGGTGCTGGACTACAACGAGTCTAACGAGGTCGTTGGTGTGGAAATGCTGTATCTCTCCAGGCGCTCCTCAGATTTAGATCTTTCTGCCGTTCAGTTTGAGTCTGTTTGATTTCCTGATAGTTGACTCCCAATGAACGTGCGGCGCTGCTTCCGCTCCTGGCGGTGGCGTTTATCGCCGGACTTCTGGTTGGGGACTTACTTCACCTCTCCCTTGCGGTAGTTGCGCTGCTGACAATTGCCGCCATTCTACTCGTCGCGCTCTCAGCCCTAAGTCGAGCATCTCTGTTGCCTGCCCTGGCTCTCGCCGCGGCACTCACAGGAATCCTAAGGATCGGACTCGCCGAGCCCTTAGGCGAAGGCCTCCTCCCATACCACGACCAGCGGGACACGGTAGTGCAGGGAACTGTCGTAGGTCAGCCAGCGGACCACGGTGGAGCCCACAGCTTCCGGTTGGCCGCGGACCGAATTTCCACAAGTCTAGATGAGGACTGGCTGAACGTGTCGGCAGACGTGCTCGTTTCCGCAAACCCGACTTGGGCTATCACCGAGGCAAGGAGTTCGCATCCCTTTCGATACGGAGACCGATTGGAGATCCGGGGCCGCCTAAAGTCGCCCGAACCCATCGAAGACTTCGACTACCCGGCGTACCTCGAGAGGCAGGGAATTAGGACTGTCGCCGCGTTCCCGGAGGTCATTCTAATCTCGGAGGGCAATGGCGACTGGCTAATTCGTTGGCTCTCCACAGCGCGACTGGCGTTGTCCGACTCGGCCGAGAGTGTAGTAGCTGAACCGGCCGGCGCCTTTGGCAACGCAATCATGCTGGGAGTGCGAGACGGACTCCCGGAATCCGTGGTGAACGACTTTCGAAGTACGGGCGCTTCACATCTGCTTGCGATTTCCGGCCTGCACGTCGGCCTGACGCTCGTGATGGCGGTCTCACTCGGCGCGGCTGCGTTCGGGAGACGACACGGGCTGTACCTGTTGCTACCGTTGGTGGTTATCTGGACGTATGCCATACTCTCCGGCGCGTCTCCATCGGCCATTCGAGCGACTGCTATGGGCACGGTCTACCTGGCAGCGCTAGCTGTAGGGAGACCTCGTTCGCTGATCCCCGCACTCGCGTTAGCCGCGCTCGTCATGACGGCGATCGACCCTCGGATACTGCTAAGCATTTCTTTCCAACTCAGCTTTGCCGCGATGCTGGGGATCAGTGTGTACGTTGAGAGAGTCCATGAGAGATTGGCTCCTCAACCTGTATCCGGTGAGCTGCGAAGTGCGATCATCGGTACGGTCGGTGTTTCCGTTGCAGCGACCTTGGCAACGGCGCCGCTGGTCGCATTCCACTTTGGCCTTTTGCCCCTGGTGGGCCTGCCAACGACGCTACTCGCACTTCCAGCTGTCCCGTTCGCACTGGCTTTTCATGCCGCAACCGCTGTCGTTGGCCTGTTTTCGGATGTCGCCGCACTGCCGTTCGGATGGTTGGCGTGGCTCTTCTCTTCGTACGTGATCGGAGTTGTGTCGGCCTTTGCGCGAGTTCCCGCCGCAACCGTCATCATCGGTGAGTCTGGGTTCGCCCTGGTGTGGGCGTACTACGTCATTCTCACTGCGGTCGCGCTTGTCCTCACCGGACACCTGCCTTGGCGACCGCACATTGTCATATCCAGGTTGTCGTTTGATATGGTCCGGCAGATCTCTCTGCCATGGCAGGTCACGACAATTGCGGTCGGAGCGGCAGCCCTTGTTTGGATCGCGGTCTTGAACCAGTCGAGTGGAAATCTCAGGGTGGTGTTCGCAGACGTAGGACAGGGCGATATGACGGCCATAACGACTCCCGCAGGGCACAGAATCGTCGTGGATGGCGGACCGGTTCCGCAGCGCGCCGCGGAGGTGCTCGGCGTGGAATTTCCCTTCTGGGAAAGGGACGTTGACT
Source organism: Dehalococcoidia bacterium (assembly GCA_965116415.1). GTDB lineage: Bacteria > Chloroflexota > Dehalococcoidia > Lucifugimonadales > UBA1123 > VXRN01. The sequence continues at coordinate 1,043,514 of OZ220693.1, read as the reverse complement.
TGCTCGTCCTGACACACCCGCACAGTGACCACGTCAGCGGGCTCAATGAGGCTCTCAGACGGTACAAAGTCGGAAGCGTACTGGAGCGGCGACAGGACTTCGAAGGCGCTGAGTACACAGCGTGGAATGACCTGGTCGAGTCTGAAGGTGCTGACACCATCCAGGCAGTCCCGGGGTTGAGCTTCTCATTCCCTGACGGGGCAGTCATTGAAGTCCTCGGACCTCCCACTGAGTTGCTGTCAGGGACCGAATCGGACGTGGACAACGGCTCGGTCACTGTAAGAGTCGCATATGGCGACAGGAGCTTCATCGTCACCGGCGACCTGTTTGCGGAGGGTGAACTGTGGCTCGTCGAATCGGGCCAGCGACTGTCAACCGACGTGCTGAGGGTGGCGCACCACGGTAGCCGGACCTCTTCAACGCAGGCATTCCTTGATGCGGTGGACCCTGGTGCAGCGGTTATCTCGGTGGGTTCAGATAACCGGTTTGGCCACCCAAGCCCTGAAGTGGTCGAAAGGCTGAATTCGGTCGTTCACGAGTCACAGGTCTTCTCGACCGCTGAAAGCGGGTCTATCGCGTTCGAGACGGATGGCGAGAATCTGTGGATGTGGACCGAACGATAGGGCGAAAGCGCAGGAACGCAGTGGTGCGATTCGCGCAGATAGGACAACCAAACTCACCCCTTCACGCTCCACATGAGAGTGGACTAGGATTTTCACAATCTCCTCGTATAACATACAGTGGCAGAGCAACTTGACTTCACCTAACACGGTTGCTGTTCCGGGGTCGAACAGATGTCACCTATCAGGATTCTAATAGTCGATGACCACACCCTTGTAAGAGATGGCCTCACTACCATATTGAGCAGACAGCCCGACTTCGAGGTCGTAGGGGAGGCGAGCGACGGGCTTGGGGCCGTAGAAAAGTCGCGACTGCTTCACCCAGATGTGATACTCATGGACCTGAGAATGCCGCGAATGTCCGGGGTGGAGGCGATGAAGATAATCGCCTCTGAAGACCCGGACATCAAGATCATAGTGCTGACTACGTTTGATACTGACGAGTACATCTTCGACGCCGTGCAGGCCGGAGCCAAGGGATACCTGCTGAAGGATACGTCCCGGGACGAGCTGTTTAACGCTGTCCGCGCCGTCCGTCGGGGCGAGTCGCAGATCGAACCCGGAGTTGCCGCAAGGCTCATCACCCGCTTCCAGGAGCTCTCTCGCCCAGAACCTGATTCCCTCTCCGACCGCGAGATCGAAGTGCTGCAACTCATCGCCCGTGGCTCAGCCAACAGGCAGATTGCTGAAGAGCTCCTGATCAGCGAGAGTACGGTAAAGACTCACGTCGCCAACATCTTCAGCAAGATGAACGTCCGCCATCGCACCCAGGCGGTTACTCAGGGCCTCCAGAAGGGCATTATCAGGCTCTAACCGTACGCAGTTCTATCTGCTGCGTAGACGCTCGCAGCCCACGCGTCTGATCAGCCCCTGCTATCCTAGAATGGAATAAGCATGGTTATTTTCATTGTTCCCTAGATCAGACGAGAGTCACGAAGCTCAGTCCGGACCCGGCGTACCCCTGCCGGGTCTGCGGCGCAAGCCATATGTGACATGGATGCTGCTTGCGCTCATCGGGATCATGCACCTGGTCGCCGAGCTGTCTGGAGGCTCCGAGGATCCCGACGTGCTCTGGAGACTCGGCGCCATGAACGGACAGCAGATCGCCGCTGGAGAGTACTGGCGCCTGCTCGCTGCCATGTTTCTCCACTCAGGATGGATGCACTTTGGGCTGAACGCCTTCGGTCTGTTCGTCGTTGGCCAACTGCTCGAACCTCTGTACGGGCACAGCCGGTTCAGTGTCATCTTCCTTCTGTCCGGATTGGCTGGGAGCGTTACTAGCTACGCATTTAACCTGAGCCTGATGCCAAACGCTATCGGCATGGGCGCCAGTGGAGCGCTCTTCGGAGTTCTCGGCGCTCTGGTCGCATTCTTCCTGTCACACCGCAACCAGCTGGGCGAGATGGGGAGGCGCAGCCTCGTCGGGTTGCTTCTGCTCGCCGGGGTCAACCTGCTGTTCGGACTCGTGACGGCAGGCGTGGACAACTTCGCTCACATAGGCGGTTTCGTCAGCGGCTTCGCTCTTGGGCTCGCACTCAGCCCTCGGTATGTTCCGGTGATGGACACGTTTGGATTCGTTTCGAATGTCGTGGACGTGAACTCGCTCCTCAAACGGTGGTGGGTGCTGCCGGTGGCTGCTGTAGTACTGGCCGCCGGGGTTATCGTGGGGGACTCAAATGTCGGTGACTCACCCGTAACGCACCTTCGGCAGGCAAGGGAACACCGTACTGATTCCAACCTGTCGGCAGCTATCGCCGAGCTCGACAGGGCCATCGAGATCGACCCCGCCCATGGCCCCAGCTATCTTGAACGGGCAGAGGTGATGGCCGAGCTGGGCAATATCGACAGGGCGATCAGTGACGCGGCCCTGGCGGCCAGGCTCAGCAGGCCCCAGTCCGACCAGCAGCAGCAGGCAATCAGGCTGATGGTCCAGCTTCAGAACCGGCGCTGACGGTCAAGTATCGTGCACGCGAGGTCTGATTTGGCTGAAACTGAGTCCGGTCGGGACCGGATCTCCCTTGATCGGGACGTGATGAGCTATGTCCTCGACAGGCGACCCTACTGCACGTGGTCACTCCTATTCGTCACTTTCACGGCATGGGTGCTGATGGAGTCATTCGTAGGGGGCCAGTACGGTTATGTCGGCTCGGCTGACGTCCGAGTCATGTGGGCCGCCGGGGCGCTCGACTCGAGACAAGTGTCGGCCGGCGTCTACGATAACCTGTTCTGGCCCATCTTCCTGTACACAGGCATTCCGCACTATTTGGTCAACGGGGTTGGCCTCCTGTTCATAGGGACCCACGTTGAGCGTCTGTTTGGCATGAGGCGGTTCGTCTTGATCTTTGCGATTACAGGCGTTGCAGGCTCTGTCGCTAGCTATGCCATGTACGTCGGCGTCACCGAAGGGGCATTCAGCGTCACAGGTAGCGGTCCCATATTGGGGATGATAGGCGCCTTAACTGCGTTCTACGCGATTCACGGAGTCGAGCAGCGTTCCAACTCCAGCCTGGGTATCCCGGTGGGTGCCCTAGCCACTCTGCGCGCGACGTGGAGGAACTTGCTCGCATTTGTCCCGAAACACGTCCTCGTCCTGCTCATCGCGGTCGCGGCCGCGAATGTCTACATCGGCGCGACCTCCAGGTACGTGGACAACTACACACACGTTGCCAGCTTCCTGACGGGTGTCCTGCTCGCCTACGCGCTGAAACCGAATTACGAGATGGACAGAGGCTTTGGGCTAGTCGCTCACGTTAGAGACATCAGCTCCATCTGGCAGAGATGGCAGTTACTGGCGCTATTGGCCGTGTTTCTCGTTGCCGGGACGTGCGTCGGCAATCTGAGTTAGAAGGGGAGGGTAGGTCCTGGGTAGGAGAGAGGCGGTTACGCCGACTTCTGCTCCGGTTTGGAACTCTCCAGTGTGAGCGGGAACTGCCTGCCGTCACCGGCAATCAACATCACCGGAGATATACCGTGGATGACGCCAGCGTCCACGACACACTTCTCGACGCCCTCGGTGCCGGGTAATTCGTACATGACGTCCAGGAGCGTGTGTTCCAGGATCGTACGAAGGCCGCGCGCGCCGGTCTTCTGGTTGACAGCCTTCTCAGCAGCGGCGTCCAGTGCATCGTCCGTGAAGACTAGCTCCACTCCGTCCATTTCGAACAGCGTCTGGTACTGCTTAACTATTGCGTTCTTGGGCTCAGTGAGCACCCTGATCAGGTCGTCCTTGTGGAGCGCGTTCAGCCCGACGACCACGGGCAGCCGCCCGACGAACTCAGGAATGAAACCGTAGTCCATCAGATCGTCGGCGTTGACGTGGCTCCTCACCTGGTCGGCAGTGCGCTCGCCCCATTCGTCGGTTACGACGTTGGGCTTGAACCCGATCCGCTTGCGGTCCTTGAAGGCGCGTTTCTCGATGATTTCGTTAATTCCCTCGAAGGCTCCACCGCACATGAACAGGATGTTGTCCGTGCGTATCTGGAGGAAGTCCTGGTGAGGGTGCTTCCTCCCACCCTGGGGTGGAACGTTCGCAACGCAACCCTCGATGATCTTGAGCAGCGCCTGCTGCACGCCCTCGCCTGAGACGTCACGGGTGATCGACGGGTTCGCGCTCTTACGCGCTATCTTGTCGATCTCGTCGATGTAGATGATGCCGTGCTCTGCTCGGGCAATGTCGAAGTCTGCCGACTGGATGAGTCCGAGAAGTATGTTCTCGACGTCTTCGCCGACGTACCCGGCCTCTGTCAGCGTGGTCGCGTCCGCTATGGCGAACGGCACTTCCAGGATGTGCGCCAGGTTTTGCGCCAGATGGGTCTTGCCGGAACCGGACGGCCCCAGCATCAGGATGTTGGCTTTCTGGAGCTCGACGTCTTCCTGCTTGTGGTTAGACCAGATCCTCTTGTAGTGGTTATAGACCGCTACGCTCAGGACCTTCTTGGCCTGCTCCTGCCCAACCACGTAGTCTTCCAGTCGCTTGTATATGGTCTTGGGGTTGAGGTCCTTTGCGGCGAGGTTGGTCTGGGCAGTCTTGGACTTCCTGTCCTTGCTCTCTTCGGCGATTATCTGGTCGCAGAGGTTGACGCACTCGTCGCAGATGAACACGTGGTCTGGGCCGGCGATGAGCCGCTTGACCTGTCGCTGCCACTTGCCGCAGAACGAACACTGATAGTCGCTCCGCCCGGTTCTCTTACTAGATCCGCCTCGGTCAGTCGTCAAGTTGCTAGTCCCACACTTGAATCTCCTGTCGTACAGGAGGACTGTTCAGTATTGCCTAGAACTAGTCGGCGGCGGCAGATGCTACGGGTGTATGCAGCACGTCGTCAACGAGTCCATACTCCTTGGCGTCTTCGGCGCTAAGGTAGAAGTCGCGGTCTGAGTCGGTCGCGATTTTGTCGTAAGGTTGTCCTGTCCTGTCCGCGATAATCTTGCGGATGATGTCCTGCTGTCGCAGCACCTCACGCGCGGCTATCTCGATGTCGGCCGCCTGACCCTGGGCCCCGCCAAGTGCCTGGTGCATGTGGACAGTGGAGTTGGGCAGAGCAAAGCGCTTGCCCGAAGCGCCGGCGCACAGTAGAACGGTGGCCATGCTGGCAGCCATGCCGACGCAGATCGTCGAAACGTCCGGCCGAATGAGCTGCATGGTGTCGTAGATCGCCAGTCCAGAGGGAATCACTCCGCCCGGCGAGCTGATGTAGAGGCTGATGTCCCTGTCAGGGTCCTCCCTGTCCAGGTACAGAAGCTGCGCAATGATGTTGTTGGCAACCTGGTCATAGATTGCCGAGTTCAGGAAGACGATGCGCTCCTTGAGAAGCAGCGAGTATATGTCGTAAGCCCGCTCACCCCGAGCTCCTGTCTCCACCACCATGGGGATTACATTTTCTGGCCTATGAATCATCTTCTTGCTGGTCTCCTTCCAAGTCGGGGGCTTCGGATTCTTCGGTTTGTGCTTCCGGTGTCACGTCGGCGTCACGCTCGCCCTTGGCAATGGACACTATGGCGTCGACGGCCTTGTCGTATCTGATTCTGTCGGCCAGGGAGTTCCGCACGTCCCTGCGTTCCTGCCTGCGCATTCGCTGACCGGCGTACAGCTGGTTGAACTGCTCGTCGATCTCCGGGTCTGTTACTTCGACCTCTTCGAGATCGGCCAGCTTGTTAATTACTAGAGTGCGCCTGACACGCTGTTCAGCCTGCTCCTCCGCCTCCTGTTCGGCCTGCTCTTCGGTCATGCCGACGGCGGCGAGGTAGTCGGACACCTGTATATTTGCATCCTCCAGGGAACGACGCTGGCTGTCCTGGATGCGCTCGACTTCAGTCTCGATCACCACGGGCGGAATCGTGAAAGTTGCGCTTTCCAGCAGTGCCTCAATCACACTGTCGCGATACTCCATTGTGGTCTGCATCTCCGCCTCGGAAGTCATACCCTCCCTGACGGCAGTCATGAGGGCGTCGAGATCGGCAAAGCCGTCGGGAAGACCCTGCGCGAACTCGTCGTTTAGCTCCGGCAGGACTCGCTCCCGCACCTCCGTGACCGTAACATTGAAAGACGCCTCCTTGCCGACAAGTGAGGCGTCTGTGAAGTCTTCGGGGATCTCGAGCGTAAACTCACTGGGCTGGCCTACTTCGAGGTCAACGAGTTCGGCGGCGAATCCCGGGACCGGGTAGCGGCCGTCCTCAGCCATGTAGAACGATGACTCCTCACCCTGCCAGCGGCTCTCACCGTCCACTTCGCTGGTCATGTTTATCACGGCCATGTCGCCGAACTGTGGGGGCCTCTCGACGGTCTCCCATGTGCCGAGGCTTTCACGGATCGCCAGTAGCCGTTCGTCTATCTGCTCATCGGTGACCTCAGGCTCTTCGTACTCGACGCGTATGTCTTCGTAAGCGCCGAGGTCGATCTCAGGTCTGAGGGGCACGACGGCAGTGAACTGCACGGGGTCGAGGTCGAGGTCGTCTATTTTGGGGATTCCGACGGAGTCCAGCTCCTGCTCCTCGATCGCCTTGCCGACTGACTCGAAGACCATGCTGTCGAGTACTTCGTTCAGCAGGCTTTCGCGGCCCACCATGCTCTCAACGACACGTCGGGGGGCTTTACCCTTGCGAAAGCCTGGGATGACGATCTGGTTGGCTATGCGCTGGTATCCCCGATCGAGATACGGACCTAAGTCCTCATCCTCAAGCTCAATGTGGAGAGTCGTCTGATTGTCCACAACATCATCTTGAGTGATCTTCAATTGGGGCTCCTGGAAACGCAAATCGGATTAGACGATTATAGCATAGAGGAGCTTTATTCCCCATTGCAAAGCCGTTAGCAAATCACCCCTCGAATACCTGTTGAACTGCTCTTCAGGTTCACCTTGACACCCCAAATGTTGTTCTTTACGATGCAGTTGAGGGTATTCTGACGGGAGCTGAGGATGCCAAGCAGGTACCAGCGCGAAATAGAAGACATCCTCGAGAGAGCTGGCGAGGTTGGCCCAAAGCGTCCTCCTAAACGCCCTCCAAACCGACGCAGCTTTCGCCAGTTGGTTTGGCTCTACGTCAGGCAGTCGCTCAGCGGCAACCTCTTCTCAATATCTCCGGGCCGGATTATGCTGCTCGGATTCGTCCTACTCCTCTCGTTCCTTCTGGTTAGGCCATTCAGTGCTGGAGTGGCCGGAATGCTGGCATGGGCCGGGCTCATCATCTTCATCGTGGGATATGGAATGGTGCTTGTACGCCCGCCAAAGATTGAGAAACGCTGGCGCGGCCAGTCCGTCGAAATGGGCCCCCCAGGCGGTTCCTGGCTGGACAGAATTCGACGTAGGATCACAAGGCGATGAGCCGATTCTGAGGCCAGTTCCAATAGAAACTAAGAAGGGCGGGATCAATTCCCGCCCTTCTCTCTTTAGCCTATTGCTATTGACCTATACCGCGCACTCGCCCTCGCCGCGCTCCAGCACGTACTTGACCGTCTTGCTCCAGTCTATGTACGTGTCGAGCGACTCGCGGTTGAGCTCTGGAATGTCCTTGAACTCCTCCAGGATAGGCTCGAACGATTCGGGCCCCACTCGGGCCGCGAAGTCCCGGAAGATCTCCTCGTCCTGGCGCTCGGCCTTGTAGAAGTCGAGCACCTTCCTGAGCGCGTCGGGCATCATCTTTGCAGGCACCTTGGTCTTGACTCGCAGACCGATGCGCGTGTCGCCTTCCTCGAATCCGCCGCCAAGGAATAGCTCGTATGCTGGTACCTGACCGCTCGGACCCTTGGCTGCCGCGCCATGGAAGCCGATGTCAGCCACGTGGTGCTGTCCGCACCCGTTCGGGCAGCCGCTCATCTTGATGTGCATCTTGCGGATTAGCGGGTCGGCCTCTTTGTCGATGACCGATACCGCGTCTGAGATAGCCCGGCCGAGACCCATCGAAGACGTGATGCCCAGCTTGCAGCTATCGGTGCCGGGGCAGGAGACGACGTCGGTAATCTCAAGCGCGCCGGCTTCACCGAATCCGATCTCCTTCAGCTTCGACCACACCTCGAAGAGCGCGCCCTCAGGCACCCACCTGATGGCGAGGTTCTGCTGGTGGGTTAGCCGTACCCGGCTCGCGCCGTAGGTGCGGCTGAGGTCCGCGAGCTGGCGGAACTGGTCAGGACTGATGTCGCCCAGCGGCAGCTTTGCGGTCACGGTGTGGTAGCCGCCCTGCTTCTGCGCGTTCACATTGGTCGACAGCCAGCGGTCGAACTCAGGGTCAGATCCGGTTGCGAAGTCGCCCTGCAGCGAAGGCGCATCCGCCTCCTCATCGTCGATGAACAGCAGTCCGGTCGGGTCGAACGACCTCTGTGCCCAGTCTTCCTGCAACTGCTCTTCGACCAGGTCGCGGTACTCGTCGATGCCAATCCTGTCTATCAGGAACTTCACCCGTGCCTTCATCCTGCTGCGCCTGAGTTCGTCCGAATTGTGGAACACCCGGAGCGCCGCCTCTGTCTTCTTGAGGTACTCGTCCGTGCTGACGAATTCGTACAGCGTCGGCGCGATGCGCGGCATGATCGAAGTGCCGCCGCCCATCACCATCTTGAAGCCCTTCTCTCCGTCCTTGATCGCGGGAAGGAAGCCAACGTCGTGGATGCCGGTGATCGCGCAGTCGCGGGAGCATCCAGAGAAAGCCGTCTTGATCTTGCGCGGCATGGACTGGGTGAATGGGTGTCGCACGAAGTACCTGGAGTACGCGGCAGCGTATGGCGTGACGTCGAACGGCTCTTCGGCACACACGCCTGCTATCTCGCAGCCGGTAACGTTCCTCACAGTGTTGCCGCACGCCTCGCGTGTGGTGAGCCCGACCGAGGCGAGCATCCGCATCATCTCAGCGGTGTGTTCAAGCGGAATGTGATGAAGCTGGATGTTCTCGCGAGTCGTGACGTGGCCCTTGTTCAGCGGAGCGAAGCGTTCCACGATGTCGCCCATCATGTCCAGCATTTCAGCGGTCATGCCGCCGAACGGGATCTTGATTCGGAACATGTGAACGTCGGGCTGACGCTGGCCGTACACACCCTGGCGGAGCCTGAACGCCATGAAGTCGGTCGGGTCCCAGTCGCCTGCCTGGAACCTCTTGACTCCGGCTTCGAACTCCTCGATCTCAGAGGGGTAGTAATCGATTATCGGCTTGGTCTGTGTCATTGACGTGAGGTCCTTACTGGATTGGTTGGCGTCGGCCTGAAAACAAAACGTCCCGTTCACAGGCGTGAAGCGGGACGGTCATCGGTTGCGGTAGCTCCGAGGCTGCCCCTATGAGGGGCGAATACAGATGCAGTTGGAAACACGGCTGTGTAAGCTAGCCATAGCCAGAGTAATCTATCAACCTGCCGTAGGGGTGTCAACTGGATTGAGTAGTCTTCCCCGAATCCCAGCGCCTATTGCGTGCATCTCAATAGTTACAATGGCCATAGTGACCATTCACCAAAAACGGGGGCTGACTCAGCTATGAATGAGATGACTGCTTTCTCCGACGAAAGGACGGTGATCAGGAGCGTTCTGGTTCCGGCACTCGTTGCACTTGGGGCGCTGGCAATAGCTTTAATCGGTGCGCTCGCCGTCGGCGGCGGAGACAGCATCGACGGGATCAACCTGTTCGTAGAGACCCTGTCAGGCAACTCCGGCTCATTCTTCGGTGGCCTGGGCATCATCGCCCCGCTCGGATTCGCATTTGGCGCAGGCGTGGCCGCGGCGTTCAACCCATGCGGATTTGCAATGCTCCCAGCCTACATGGGGCTCTACCTGGGAACCGGAGACGAGGAGGAGCGAGTTTCCATCGTTCGCCAGCTTGGCAAAGCGCTGCTGGTTGGCGTATCCGTGACCGCCGGTTTCATACTGCTGTTCGCCGTCGCAGGGGGCGTGATCGGACTGGGCGCGAGATCGGTCGTGAGGACCATCCTACCCTGGCTCGGACTCGGCATCGGAGTCGTGCTGGTGCTGACGGGCGCGTGGCTTCTGAGCGGAGGCAAGCTGTACACGGCGCTTGCTCAGCAGGCCGCCGACAGGTTCGGCAATCCGGCAAGCGCCAACGTGAAGGGGTACTTTCTGTTTGGACTGAGCTACGGGATGGCGTCTCTGAGCTGCACGCTGCCCATATTCCTGTCGGTCATAGGCGTGTCGTTTGCGGCGGAGGAACTGGTCCACAAATTCGCCCAGTTTGTCCTGTACGCGCTCGGAATGGGGACCGTGATTCTGGCCCTGACCATCAGCATGGCCGTCTTTAGAGGAGCGATGGTGACCGGGATGCGTAGGATCATGCCTTACGTGGCGCCGGTTGGGACATGGCTGATGATAGTGGCCGGCACCTACATCGTGTTCTACTGGCTGACCCTCGGAGAGATCCTCCGGTAGCAGTCAGCCAACCCCCTCTAGGCCGTCGCGGGCACGCCTGCTCGCAAGCCCGCGACGGCTGTCCTTCGAAAGGCTAGGCCTCGTTCCTGACGGTGTTCGTCAGCTTGCCGATGCCGTCGATTTCGACCTCCACTACGTCACCGTCGTGAATGTCGCCGGGTGTGCCGGGAGTGCCGGTCATGATAACGTCGCCGGGATTTAGCGTTACCACTCGTGTTACGAACTCGAAGATCTCGGGTACGCCGTACAGCAGGTCGCTGGTCATCTGCTCCTGGTCTACCTTGCCATTGATGCGGCCCACGAGGTGCAGCGACGATGGGTCGAGTCCGGTTACTATGACCGGACCGAGGGGAGCGAAGGTGTCACACGACTTTGCTCTCCACCAGGATAGGTCATTGGCCTGCCAGTCACGGGCGCTTACGTCGTTTCCGCAGGTGAATCCAAAGATGTGATCCAGGGCGTTGGCCGCGCTCACACGTCTTGACGTCTTACCCACTACCAGGGCCAGTTCGGCCTCAGGCTGCATCGTGACATTCTCTTCGAGGGCTTCCTTTGGGATGATGATGTCGTCCCCAGGACCGATCACTGACGAAGCAGTCTTGAAGAAAGGCTCGGGTACGGCGGGAGGTGTGCGGTCGCCGAGGTGGCTGCGGTAGTTCAGTCCGATCGCGATAACCTTGCCCGGCATCACCGGGGCGAGCAGCTTGACGTCGTCAAGGCTGTGGGTGTGGTCGGTGACCTCGTGGTCCTCGTATGGTGCAGCGGTCATCTGGTGTACGGTGTCGCCTTCGACGACGCCATAGGCCACTTCTCCGTGCGCTAGGTATCTGGCATACGTAGTCATTTCTTTAGCCGGTGCCTCCTGGAGAGATTGCGATTATGGAGGAAGACCAGCCTCCTCCAGACGGGCCACAGTGTAACCCAATCGTGCTTACGAGGCCAATTCGAGGGACACCCCGTTGACGTTGTGGCGGGAATTCTGTAATTTTCTCCGGTAGACGTCCTTAGAGGCAGATGAGTCGGCGGATAGGGTATACTTTAGTTCACAGATCAGGTCGCGACCGCGATCGCAACGGAGGGGGCCGAATGGCAGTCGATACTCGAACCGAAACTGGAACTTGGAGGGTCAAGGCAGGACTGGCTCAGATGCTCAAGGGCGGCGTCATCATGGATGTCGTGACCGCCGAGCAGGCCAAGATCGCTGAGGACGCGGGGGCCGTAGCAGTAATGGCGCTGGAGCGCGTTCCTTCGGATATCCGCGCAGCAGGCGGCGTTGCCCGAATGTCCGATCCTACTAAGGTGTCGGAAATCGTCGATGCCGTGACCATCCCGGTCATGGCCAAGGCCCGTATCGGCCACTTCGTGGAAGCGCAGGTTCTCGAGGCACTCGGAGTTGACTACGTTGACGAGTCCGAGGTGCTGACGCCTGCAGACGAGAATAACCACATCAACAAGCACGACTTCACAGTCCCGTTCGTGTGCGGCGCGCGAGACCTTGGTGAGGCCCTCCGCCGCATCGGCGAGGGCGCCGCGATGATCCGCACCAAGGGCGAGGCCGGCTCCGGCAACATTGTAGAGGCTGTGCGGCACGCTCGCAGAGTGCTCGGTGAGATCCGCCGGATCCAGAACATGGGCGACGATGAGCTCATGGCCACCGCTCGCGACCTCAGGGCTCCATATGAGCTCGTCAAGGAAGTCCAGGAGCGCGGCGGCCTGCCGGTCGTCAACTTCGCAGCCGGCGGCGTATCCACTCCCGCCGACGCAGGACTGATGATGCAGCTTGGCGTCGACGGCATATTCGTCGGCTCCGGCATCTTCAAGTCGGAGCGCCCCGACCTGATGGCCGACGCCATCGTCAAGGCGACGACTCACTACCAAGACCCCGCGATGATCGCCGACGTGTCCAAGGGCCTCGGCGACGCGATGCCGGGCCTGAGCCTGACCGACATGCCCGAGTCCGAGAGACTCGCCACCAGGGGGTGGTAGCACTTGACCACGGTTGGCGTGCTCGCCATTCAGGGTGATTTCGCCGAACATCGCACAGCGCTGGAGAGTCTGGGAGTCGAGGTCAAGGAGATCCGACTCCCAGACCAGCTTGACGATGTCGATGGTCTGATTGTGCCGGGTGGTGAAAGCACCACAATCGTCCAGCTTATCGACATCTACGAGATGCGCGAAAAGCTGCGGGAGCGGATCCTGGACGATTGTATGCCCACTTGGGGCACCTGTGCCGGAATGATCGTCATGGCCGGCGAGCTAACCGATCACAGGCCAACCCCCCTCAGCCTGATGGACACGGTCGTCAGCCGTAACGCCTTCGGCCGACAGGTTGACAGCTTCGAGTCTGACCTCGAAGTGGACGGCATGGACGGTCCGCCATACAGGGCGGTATTTATAAGAGCGCCAGTATTCGTCTCAGTCGGCGACAGCGTCGAGGTGCTTGCCAGCCTCGACGATGGCCGACCGGTCGCAGTACGCCAGGGCCACATGCTGGCCACCGCTTTCCACCCCGAGCTGACCGACGACTCTCGTATGCACAAGCTGTTCGTCGGCATGGTGGAACAGGGCAGCTAGCTTCCCCCTCACTATTCTTCAGGCCAGTAGGGAATCCCCTCTCTCAGAGAAAGGGTGAAACGCTCGCCTCCTAAACTGGTTGAGAGTACCCCTCGGAACCCGTATCAACTCAGTCGGTGACGCGCTGGGGTAGCGGCAGGTTTCAAACCTGCCCCTACAGACGGTGGTTGCCAACCTCTGGATTCCGGCCTACTCCGGAATGACGAACTTGCGACGCCGACTAACTTGGTACAGACTCTACCCCTCGATCCCTTACCCAAAACCCGCCAATCTCCCTGATATACTTGGTCGAGAGGCTCCCCACAACGTTCACGCCGCAGAGAGTCCGCTACGGCTTCCCAACCAAACAGCACAACTGTAGTACGGCCCCTGGGGGCTCTTGACCTGGTGCGCTGTGCCATTGTCGGACCGAACCGTATGACCGATTTTGCCATCACGGTTTCAGGTCTCTGCCAGCCCCGCTCTTTCAGGACTTCGATCCTGGGTCTGTCGCGGCGCAATGTGATGGCCCCCGCCAACGATGCGTGGGTATGCGTTGGGGAGGAGGGCATTCACGGGCTGGCGTCCGTCCGGCAGCGTTCCGGCCCCAGGAGTTGGGAGCTTTCGCGACTCTATGCCGACCCGGCATCCGATCAGGTGGTGGTCCAACTGTTGGAGAGAGCAGCAGCCGGAGCCGGGCTGCACGGCGCCGAGCGAGTCTTCCTTAGAGTTGAGGCGGACAGCCCGATCGTTCCGGCGGCACGACTGGCGGGATTCTTCCCAAGTCACCTCGAGACTGTCTATCAGGGCACTGCCGGATCTTCCGAGCCGACCCACAGCCTGTTCGACGCTGACTCTCATCTCAGACCACGACGACCGGAGGACGATCACGCGCTCTTCCGGCTGTACAACGCGGCGACACCTGTGAAAGTGCGCCAGCTTGTCGGGATGACCTTCGATCAGTGGTCGTCATCTCGTGAGCGCGGGCCGGGTCGATTGCGAGAGTATGTACTCATGGTAGACGGGGAAGTGCAGGGATCGCTGTGTACCTCCACGAGGTTCGGCAGGGGCAGTATCTCCGTCACGCTTCACCCCAACTACGACGCTCTGACGCCTGAGGTAGTCGAGGCCGGACTCAGAAGACTGAAGGGCGCACGCACTGTCTATGCCGTTGCAGCAGAGTACGCGCCCCGGCTTTCAACGGCCCTTGAGAGGTTCGGCTTCGAAGCCCAGGGGGAGTACGCAGTGCTGGTGAAGTCAGTCGCGCAGCGTGTCTTGGAGAGAGTCCCCGGCAGATCGTCACAGGCAGTAGTGGAGTAGGCGAGTCTAGGAAGCCGACAGCCGAAATCTCCACAGAGCTATGACCAGGAAGGCAACCCCAAAGGCCGGAAGCGCGATCAACTCCTGTGAGACGTCGCCAAATTCGGCCCCGAACAGCATCAGCTTGTTGAACGCGCCGTTGGCCCAACCGTGCGGAGTAAGCTTCGCAAGCGACTGCATCCACTCTGGCGTTATAAACAGCGGCCACCAGCATCCACCGATGGGGGCGAGCGTGAGCGATACCAGGACACCGGCGGTCGTGGCGGCTTTGATATCGGTCACAAAGCTCGCAAGCATGACCCCGAACGCTGCCGACGTCACGGCCATCAGGACGGAAATGAGGATCACTGCAACAGGTGAGACTCCCAGATCTATCCCGAATGCCAGGATCCCTAACGTCCACAGGACTGCGAGCTGAAGCAGACCTCGGAAGGCGACACCGACAAATTTGCCCACAATTATCGACTCCCGACGCACGCCGTTGGAAAGCAGGCGTTCCAGAGTCTGCCCCTGCCGTTCGCGGGCAATTGCCTCGGCGCTCAGGGCAGCCGCGAAGAACACGAACATCGTCAGGTAGGCGGGGAGGGTGAAGTTCGTCGCGCCTACGGATTCGACCTCACCGACTGACTCGACTTCGAAAGTCATCGCAGGGGACCTTTGGCCTATGACTGCCTCTGGATCAAACGCGAGTGTGCCGTCCTGGGAGGGCGGCGAGAGTTCTAAGAGAGCGGTCAGCGTGACGTTGGTGTTACCCAGTTCACCCGCGATGGAAGAGGCCAGGCTGTTCAGGGCTGCCTCTGCTTCCGGAGAACTACTGCTGCCCACCACGACTTCGAGCGTCGTTGGTGCGCCCTCCGAGATGCTCTGAGTGAAGTCTACAGGGAATGCGACGAAGCCATCCAGCGTGCCGTCATCGACACCTGCCAGTGCTGCCTGGTAGTCGAACACTACAACCCGCTCTGTCTGTCCCGTCAGGTCTTCTATGATCTCAAGGCTGAAACCTCTGGTCTCCTGGGTGGCGATCGCCAGTTTCAGGGGGTCATCGCTGCCGCCAATGTCTCCGAGGGCCAGGCTGAAACCTATGACGAACAGGAATGGGAACAGGAACGCAAATCCCATTGCGAATCTGTCCTTGAAGAATACCTTGGTGTCCTTCGCTGCCATGAGCAGCGACTGGCGGACTATCGCTGCCATGTCAACGTCCTCCTCCTGCGACCCTGAACATCGTTCGCGCAAGCAAGAGGCCTATGGCGGCTACTCCGACATGGACGGCTATGCCGGCTCCTTGCCCGGCCAGCGTCTGGCCACCAGCCAGCATTCCGAACATCGAGTCAATGGCGTACCGCGTCAGCGTAAACCGCGAGAGCAGGTCAAGCGGACCGGATCCAGTGAGGTCGAAGAACGTGCCTCCAAAGACGGTCATAAACATGGTGATGAAGACAGCGGCCCAGATGGCCTGGTCCCTGGTCCTTGCTACTGACCCAATGACGAGCCCAATCGCGCTGACCGCCATTGCGACCAGCGCCGCGAACACCATCAGCTCCAGGAAGTCGGAGACGTCCCCGATTCTGAGTACGACGAACGCCAGCGCCAGCAGGATTAGTGCCTGTACCACCGCTCTGAGCACACCTGCAAGGAATTTGCCGGCGAACAGCTGGTTGACACCCACCCGGGTTGTCATCAGGCGTTCAAGGGTGCCGTTCTGTCGCTCTTCGACCAGTGACTGAGCGTTCATCGTGACCGCGAACATCAGGAACATGACCAGCAAGCCTGGCACGAGCCGGTCAGTTGGATCCGACTGATCTCCGCCTAACCATCGAGTCACCACGCTAACCGAGGGACGCATTCGCGACTCGGCAAGCAGTCTCTCAACCACCGCGTCGATCCTGTCCCTGGGAACGTTGGACCCTATGAGGGTGCTGTTCACAGTGCTGTACACTTGGGCCTCACCCGTCATCTGTTGAGCGACCGACCTTACGATAGCTTCGACGATCTGTCCTGCGTCGCCGCCGTTCCCTCGCTTTCTGAACGTGATTGCTACAGGTTCGCCGCCTTCGAGTCCGGCCGAGAACCCGTCTGGAATCACCACTGCGGTCAATATCGCGGATCGGTCCAGGGCATTGTTCGCGTCCTCAAGAGTGCGCTCTCTGACGGTAATCTCATCCAGATCGTCCAGGCGCTCAATCAGGGTACGTGCGTGGACACCCCGGTCAAGATCGACTATATGCGCGGTCGCGTGAAACGACTCCTCTCCTCCGAACGCCCCGTACATCAGCGCGAATAGCACGATTGGCAACGCTACGCTGAACGCAAGCTCCTGGCTGCTAACGACGTAGCGCTTCACCTCCAGGAGTGCTATATGTAACGGCCGCAGCATGGCGTGTACCGGGGTTCAGTCTCTGAGACTGCGGCCCGTCAACTCCAGGAAGACAGTCTCAAGCGTAACCGTTGCCGGGTCTCCAATCTCCGACTTGAGATCGTGGGGAGTCCCCATCGCGACGATCTGCCCGTGGTCCATGATGGCGAGCCGGTCACAGAGCCGGTCTGCCTCCTCCATGTAGTGAGTGGTGTAAAGGACCGTCATCCCCTCGTCGCGCAGGGCCTCGACAGTGTCGAAGATGTGGTTGCGGGACTGCGGGTCGATACCGACGGTCGGCTCATCCAGGAACAGGAGTTGCGGCCGGCTCATCAGCGAGATGGCAAGGTTTACGCGCCGCTTCATACCGCCGGAGAAGTTGTCCACCTTGTCCTTAGCGCGGTCGAGAAGTCCCACACGCTCCAGGTTTTCACTCGCCGCGTCCTTGGCGTCCCTTCCAGGGAGCCCGGCCATCCTCCCGAAGAAGACCAGGTTGTCAGTCGCCGAGAGCTCAGGATACAAAGCAAGTTCCTGTGGACACACGCCGATGACCTGTCGGACCTTGTCCCCATCCCTCGTGACCGAGTTGCCACCGATGGTGACCTCACCGTCATCGGGACTCAGCACCGTGGAAAGCATCCTGATGGTCGTCGTCTTCCCTGCGCCATTCGGCCCGAGCAGCCCGAAGATCTCCTGTCGTCGAATTGAGAAAGACACATCGTCAACGGCAATAATCCCATCGAACTGCTTACGCAGATACTGGGCTGTCAGGAAATCGTGTGTCTCATCCATGGCGAAAGGATAAGGGGAAGCCGAAGGGGTGGCAAATCCTGTTGTCAGACCTCAAGTTACGGGTGAATCGCGGGTGAACCGTACGCAGCTTGCGTTATACTTGCGCCACACTTTCAGGGATGGGAGAAAGATGACCACACGCATTAGTCCTGAGCACGACACGCGCGAACTGACTACCGATGACGTTCTGGGTGGAGGACATCCGCAGATTCTCACCCATGCGCCCGGCCCCAGCGGCACTGTGCCGTTCACCGAGGACTTCCTGATTAACGGCGCGTCCGGTGACCACTTCGGAATGACGCAGAATGCCGGAATGGGCTGGAACCCGGTCGAACTGCTGCGCAAGCAGTTCGTCATTCTGTCGACGGCCGGAGGACTGAGAGAGCCTGACGGAGAGCCAGTCGCTCTAGGGCTGCACACCGGCCACTTCGAGCTTGCGACGATGGTGCGCGCCGCCGCGTTGGAGCTGCGTGAGCAGAAGGCGATACCGTTCGCGCTGTTCTGCTCCGACCCCTGCGACGGTCGCACCCAGGGCACAACCGGAATGCTGGACTCGCTCCCATATAGGAACGATGCGGCGCAGGTGTTCAGGCGGCAGGCGAGGTCGCTTCCAACGTCCCGTGGCGTGCTCGGGGTCGCGTCCTGCGACAAGGGCCTGCCAGCCATGATGATGGCACTAGCAGGACTGCACGGCATGCCGGTTGTGGTCGTGTCCGGAGGCGTAACTCTAGCCCCGGAGCATGGCGAGGACACCGGCATGATCCAGTCGATCGGCGCACGCTTCGCCCAGGGGGAGGTCACGCTGGAGTACGCTCAGGACATGGGATGCCGGGCGTGTGCGTCGCCCGGAGGCGGATGCCAGTTCCTGGGCACCGCTGGCACGTCCCAGGTGGTTGCGGAGTCGCTCGGGCTGGCGATAACTCACGGCGCGCTGTCTCCTTCCGGGACCGGCGCGTGGCTGGACATCGCTCGTCGTTCAGCAAAGGCGCTGGTCATGTCCGAGAAGCGTGGCGTCACTTCACAGGACATTCTGACTGAAGAGGCGTTCGAGAACGCCATGGTCGTGCACGCAGCCTGCGGCGGCTCGACGAACCTGCTTCTGCACACACCGGCA
Source organism: Dehalococcoidia bacterium (assembly GCA_965116415.1). Lineage (GTDB taxonomy): Bacteria > Chloroflexota > Dehalococcoidia > Lucifugimonadales > UBA1123 > VXRN01. Next base: position 1,024,908 of record OZ220693.1, on the reverse strand, counting down.
ATCGCTCACGCGGCGGGCAGGCGGCGCATGGGTCTTGAGGACTGGAACCGGGTCAACAAGGAGACACCCCGGATAGTCGACGTGCTGCCTAACGGACCCGTGGGTCACCCAACTTCGGTGCTGTATGCGTCAGGCGGTGTGCCTGAAGTAATGCTTCACCTGCGTCGCATGGGCCTGCTCGAAACGTCTGTGTTGACAGTCACCGGCCAGACCCTGGACGAAAACCTTGACTGGTGGGAGGAGTCAGAACGGCGCCGGCAGGTTCGTAGCTACGTAAGAGAGGTCACGGGCGTCGATCCCGACAACGTGATTCTTGAACCTGACCGTGCCAGGTTACGCGGTCTCACCAGCACTGTCTGCTTCCCCGCAGGCAACCTTGCCCCTGAAGGGTCTGTCATCAAGAGCACTGCGATCGATCCGACCGTCGTGGACGATGATGGCGTCTATCGCAACACTGGTCCCGCCAGGGTATTCAGGTCAGAGCGTGCCGCAATCGCCGCGATCAAGAGTCGTGACGAGGACGAAAGGATCAAGGCCGGCGACATCATGGTGCTGACCTGCGGCGGACCGCTCGGCACCGGCATGGAGGAGGTCTACCAGATCACCGCCGCTCTGAAGCACCTGTCGTACGGGAAGCACGTAGCTCTCATTACTGACGCGCGATTCTCCGGCGTTTCTACGGGCGCCTGCATAGGCCACGTTGGTCCGGAGGCATTGGCTGGCGGTCCACTCGGCAAAGTTCGAGAGGGCGACCTGGTCGAAATCGTAATCGACCGGGACGAACTCGAGGGCAGTATCAACCTCGTGGGCGACAACGGTGTGAACCATGGCGCAGATTGGGGAGAGGTCGAACTGGCTCGACGTCCCGACCCCGGCGACCTCGAACCACATCCGAGTCTGCCGGACGACTCCAGGCTATGGGCCGCGCTTCAGCACGCCTCGGGTGGCACGTGGGGAGGCTGCGTGTTCGACGTGGACGCGATCGTCGAGACGCTTGAGGCGGGTAGGCGAGCGCTCGAGTCCAAAGGCGGCTGACTGCGGGAATCACGCAGTTCAGCCTGGGGAAGGTTAGAGTTGAACCAGGACGCAGACTGCGATACCGAGTGCGATGAAGGCAGTTATCGCCGCATTCAACTGCCACGGGAGGTGGACAGGCATACGTTGCTTGTGGCCCCTCAGCCGGATGACCGTGTCCTTGCCGAGCTGACGCGACGATACCGCTGCAGGATGGGTTGGTGCGGTGATCTGCATCCCGTTTGCCCCTGGATAGCACTTTAGGTCGCCGTAACCGGTCTGTTTAGGCCTCTATCAACCACCCAGTCAGAACGGGTTAATCGACTGAATGTTAGGAGCCTAACCCTTAGACTTAGGCTACCCTAACTATTTTAGCCTGTCAACACGCGGTTTTCAGCGTGTTGACATTGAAATATCTGGGCAGGGTAGTCTCAGAGACGAGCCTTCTGCCCCAAAGGGACTCAGAAACCGCATTCTGGCGAAGGAAGTGAGACGTGCGGAACCCACGCACCGACATGCCCGCGATAGGCATGAGGTGGTTGTGGCAATGACCGAGATACGGAAAAAAGACACACAGCATCCGCCTGTCGTCACAGGTCGGAGCAGTGTACTCTCCAGTTGCACCTTTTGAGCGACGCGCAGCTAATGTGCGCGTCGGCTCATGGTTTCAGGAGCAACTGAGTCTGGGCTATAGAGGTTGGGTTAGGAAGCGGTCTTCCACTCTAGCAGCCTGGCGACCTCGTCAGTGTGGACCTCTGGGTAGGTTACGTGCCCACAAGCCAGGCAGGCGATGTAGAAGCCCTCATAGTCGCGACGGATCTGGCGATCCCCGCTGCAGCGGATGCAGGACTTGAATAGCACAGAGTGCTCTCTCAGAGCGCTCTGTGCTGTAACTATTTCTCTCATATCGACACGTACTCCTTTTGAGAATCCTGATTACAGTACCCCAGAACGGATAATATAGTGTTAACAATGGATTAACAGAAAATTAACAAGCGATTGGAAAACGTAATACTTAGTATGTCGCTATGTGAATCGCTGGGCAATGCACGGTGCACCTGCTAAGCAATGCCGGTTTCGCTTTCGCTCCGGCGTATCAGGGCTTCGGGCTCTCCATGAAGACGGTGACACCCATCTCCTTATAGTGGTCTCGCAGCTTGTAGTCGTAGTTACGGAAGCTTATTCGGATGTTGGTGCCTTCAAGCTGCTTGAGAGCATGGCGAACACAGTCATCCACGGTCTGAAGTGGATGGTGGGGGTGCGCCTCGATGTCGTAGGTCAGGTCTGCGGGACCCCATGTAAGGCACGTAATTCCGGGCTTGGCGAGCTGGCGCACGTTCGTGACGGCCCGAAGCGTCTCCATCTGGATGCACAGGATGCCGTTGTCGTTCCACCACTCGGCGTACTCCAGGCGGTCCTCACGTCCCTCAATACCGTAACGGGCGGCTCCACCCCAGCTGCGCTTGGCCACCTGCGGGTAGTAGAACCAGTTGATCGCCTCGTCCACCACGGCTTCGTCCTCGACCAGGGGCACCTCGATACCGAGCGGGCCGAGGTCGAGAATGTTGCCAACCAGGTAGGCGTGACGCGGGTGCTTGATACGAAACTGGACGGGTATCCCGACCTCCTTGGCGGTCGCGCAGTACTGTACCAGCTTGTCCTCGTTGTACGGCGAGTGCTGCGCGTCGGCGTTGATGAAATCGTAGTCGTCCTTGCTAAGAATGTCCTCCATCTGGCTCTTGGTGGCGTCGATGGGGACTGATACACCAAGCACGATGTCGCCCCTTACGATCTTCTCTTTCAACGATGTCATGTTTTCTCCTTCTGGATTAGCCCTCGTTATCTCTATGGAGCGTTGTCACGATTGTTCTTCATTGTCTTGATCCATAAATGTATCTACTGCTGGCGTGATCGACTCTATCATCGGTTTGAGCGAATCTGCGATCTTGTTGGCGAAGAATTCGTCCAGAGTCTCCCCATCGATAGAAAACGAGGTAAGAATGTTCGAATCGTGTAGGCTGTCCATAAGCCCGTTGATGTTCGTAGCGAAATGCACGTTTGCCCGCCATGGCGGCGCTTCGCCCTCGTACAGATCGATCCGATATGAAGTCTTCCAGTTCCCCCATGGCGGTCGCTGCCGGTACCATAAGTGATAGTATCTGTGTCCTACGCCCTGACCAGCCCATCTGCTTCTCCTATTGGGTCTGACAGTGTCTAAGATACCTTGCAGCACGATGTCGCCGACTCTTCTTAGGAATGGAGTAGCTTCGTGCATTCTGCTCCGTGTGAAGCTTTTTCTCAATGCTTCACCCAAGCTACTGTTTCTACTACTACCTGAATCCCGCCCAACGCCTATTCCTATAGTCAGATCTTCTGTAACTGGCACGGGTACTATCGTATTGACCTGTATGTATAGTAAATCCGACTCAGCATCGTGGTGCGGGGTTAACTGGATGCATGTTATGAGGTCGTCGTCTGGCGCCTTCTCGTTCAACCACAAGACCGCGGATGTCACTTGGGGGGCGAACCTGTGACTCGCCAGGATTATTCGCTGGTCGTTGTTCAGTTCGTTGAGGTCGTCGGAATCTAGATGCTGCAATAGCCTCGACACAGCTTCTTCCTCAGACACATTTTCATGTCTCGCAAGCATACGAATGATGTCTTCCTGGGTAGCGGCACTGAGATAGCTTGCGTACTTGATCGCCTGCCAGTGTGCATCCGCGCCGGTGTCGTCACGCTTCAACTCGATTATGATCAGTCTACCGTCCGCATCTACGGCCAGCAGGTCGAGTCTCTCGTTGATCCCCTCGAAGCCGCTGAACTCCTTGCCGACTATCAACAGATCATCACCCAAGATTCCGGGGTTGGCGGCTACCCACTCCTGGATGTCTCGCCGCTCCCGCAGTCCCAGCCGAGCGAAATCTACCTCTTGGATCCTCTCGGAGTCGCGGCTTTCACTGTCGATTTTGAATAACTGTGGGCCAGTGGTCATTTGATGTCAACCTGCAATACTTAAGCGCAACGCGCTGGCAAGCACGATCCAAAATAAGGCGCTTTAAGTCTCAACCTGAGCCTATTGGATGGCCCTGGCACCATCTCCTGTGGATTGGAAATGAGTATTGACCCTCAATTTAACGATTCCAGCTTATCCAATAACATCTGCTCGAAGTCTGCTTGACGCACAGTTTCGGCAGCTTGGAGTTTCTCGCTGGATTGCTCCAGCGTCAGAACCTCCCAGTGGCCTCGAACCAGGCGATGCCCACTATCCAATTCTGGAACAAGCCAAATCACATCGCCATCTCCGAGGTCACGTGTCGGGTTCGGGCTTGGACCACCGATGGCGTCGAAGAATGGGCGGTCAACTGCGACAGCCATCTTTGCGGCCCATCTTCGCAGAGTTGGCACTTTGACCTGCAGTTGCGGCATCAATCGCTTTGCACTGGATGAACGCCAATCGGGGCGCCTTGCTGCATCCGGAAATGGTGGGGAATTGTAACTGTCTAGAGCCAGCCTCGCGAACTCCGACTGCATACCCCGGCCGGAAAAGTAGACAGCCTGAACCTCCAGACCGTACCAGTCGAGTCTCCCATCCATCGTTCTTGCCACCACGAGATCGATCATACCCGCAGGTTTGCCCGTACCGGTCCCCATCATGAAGGGCACTTCACGAGCCATTTGCGTATCTGTCCCAGTGAAACCAACTATGTCAGCCAGCCAACGAACAAGAACCTGCCGCTCTTCGAATCGTTGCGGACACATGATTACCGGCTGGCCTGTAGGATTTCCAATTCGTCCTCTGGTTCCTGATTCGTAGCGGCGCATTGAACAGACGCCGCCAGCCTTTCGGCAGGGCGGATGATCTTGCTGAAAGGGACAAGGAGGCAATACAGAATCACGTCCGAGCGCAATCTCGGCCAGTTGTTGCCTTCTTGCAGATGAGATACCGGTAATCGACTCTCCATACCATTCATGAATGCCGTACCTAGGTGTCACGACTTTCCTCGGAACATAGGAACAGGCGTGATAATCAACTCCGTCAGAGTGTCGTGATGAGTGTTCTTCATGCGAACTCTGACCGCGCAAAAGTCGTACTTCGCGATCAGGCCGACGATTTCTGGGGAGTGGTCGTACGTCATCAGGAAGTTGGCATTCGTCCGGTTCAGAGTGTCAAATAGACGTTCGTGATCCAGGTCACTGTGAGAATATAGGCGTGCTCCCGCCTTCTTGCCGCCGGCAGTGTAGGGAGGATCTACAAACACCGCAATGTCGCTGCGTCCTTCATCGAGTACAGTTTCGAGGAGCTGTACTCCGTCCGTCTCGCAGAAAGTGATCCGGTCAGCGTAGTCCCCAATGTCATTCAGGCGCCTAATCAGGGTGTCCGGATACCATCGTGACGCCACTCCTCTTCCGGACTCACCAGACTTGGATAGTGCCGCGCCGGGGGCTAAGATTCCGCCCCTGCGGGTCCTGTTCAATACCAGTGTCCGGAAACCATGCTCCGCCACGTCACGCGGTATTGTTGCGGCCAATTTGGAAACAGAATCTCGAGTTGGTTCGAAGGTAAGAATTCTCTGTGTGATCTCACTCTTGTGGCGCAGAGCAGCGTGCCAAAAGGCGGCCACGTCTCGGTCAATCTCTGCCATCAGACATCGCGAGACTAGACCTTCTATGACAGCGGTCAGCGAAACTATTCCCCCTCCGGCGAACGGTTCAATAAGTGTCAATGGGGGCCGGGGAGAACTGCTGAGCCACTCTCGTATGTGAGGTATAAGCCATGTCTTCCCCCCCGGATAGCGTAGCGGGCTACGCTGGGGTACTGATGCGACGTTCACGGCTGGAATCGACGATACCGGAAAGTCCGGCATTGAGCTTAGGGAATCTATCTCGCCCAGTCTTGCCTGAGCAGCATGTTCACCAGCAGCTGAAGGCACCTGTTAGCCTTTCTCTTCGCAGACACTCTGCGGCATGAAGAACTCGAAGCGGTCCTGGTCTTCGTAGCCTTCGATGATTGCGGGAACGATTCCCGGGTTTTCCAGTGCGGCCATGACGATGCTCTTGTTGAACTGGTGGATCCCTGACTCTTCAGACAGGAAGTAGTCCACGGGCATCCAGCGGCACTCGGCGATCTCCTCCTCCTGCATTGTGATCTCGGTGGAGAGCGCGGAGAGCCGGCAGACGAAGTAGATGTCCGACTTGTCGTACCTGTATCCGTGCCAGTGACGGAAGCAGGCCAGCGATTCGAACTTGGCGTGCACTCCCGTCTCTTCAAGCACCTCACGGACTGCGCCGTCGGCGAGATGTTCGCCGGGATGCAACGCGCCACCGGGAAGCTTGTATCCGGGCCCTCGACTTGGTCCCATGCGGTATCGCTCCACGACGACGAGGATCTCGTCCCGCTCGTTCAGAACGACAGCGCCCGCGCCTATGTAGTGTGTGGCATAAGGCGGGATGTACGACCCTGGGACAAGCTGAAGCGTCATCAGCACGTATTGGTCTTTAGCGTGGTGATACTCGAATCCGGCCTCTGCGGCTGCCGGGACCAGCGCCGCTCGGCCGATCGGCAACTCCAGCCAGACTACCTTGTACCCTTCGTCAGTCCAGGTGGAAAGCGAGTGTCCCAGCAGTTTCTCGAACTCGCGGGGATCGTCTGGAAGGGTCTCGACGTCGGTTACCACGCCGCCAAACTGGTTGGGTGCGAATTTCAGAGTCTCCATGGTCAGCCGTGCCTCACCACCATCTGTACCTCGTTGGACGGGTTGCACAGGGCCTCGAAGGCTCCCTGTATCTCGTTCAGCGGGAGGAAGCTGGCCTCGGAGACCAGTGGCTCCATCGTGACTTTGCCTGAGCGGATCAGGTCGAGCGCGATTCGCCAGTCCTCGGGCTGGGTTCCGAACGATGTCTTGAGGTTGATCTCTCTCGCCATCCAGTCCGGAGGCAGCACGGGCGTCTCGTTCCAGACGATCGCCACCAGTACCACCTGCCCGTTTCGCCTGACCATGTTCATGGCCTGGTCCAGCGTCCCCGGCGCGGCTGCGCACTCGAAGACGAGGTCCGGGCCGGTGCCGTCAGTAAGCTCCACGACGCGCTCGACTGCATCTTCCTCAATCGGATTGATGACGGCGTCCGCGCCAAGTCGCCGGGCGGCCTCCGCCCTGGCCGGGGCTGGTTCGGACACGATGACCTTGCTCGCGCCCGCAGCCCGAGCCACCTGCATGCACAGCAGTCCGATTGGCCCTGCTCCGAGGACCACAACGGAGTCCCCGAGCTTGAGCTGCGACAGTCGGACTGCATGGACAGTGACGGCGCACGGCTCGCACATGGCGGCTTCCTCGTCGCTCACCCCTTCGGGGACCGGGACCGGCTCCCACTCTTCCAGAACGACCTTCTCGGCATAGGCCCTCACCCGCGACGACCCTCCAGAGAATCCCTCAAGGCGGTAGTTGAACCGTTCGCCTCGGTTGGGACTTGCGGCACGTACCTCCGGCGGAGGCTCGCCTCCTCCTCCGACTATCCGGTCGCCCACGCTCCAACGAGTGACGCCGTCTCCAACGCTGCTTACCACACCGGAGTACTCGTGACCCATCACGCTGCCGGCAGGAGCGATGTCATACAGAAAGTGGTGTACATCGGTGCCGCAGATTGCGCAGTAGTTGACGTCTATGACCACCTGGCCGGGCCCTGGCGTGGGATCGGGCAATTCTTCTATGGCAAACTGTTGACCACCCTTGTAAACAGCGGCGCGCATGACGGATGCCTCCTTGAGTTGCTGCCGCATAGGTTAACACGAGGACTCACAGGTGTCAGGTTTCGCGAAAAATCCGGCAGTTGTGATATTTTCTGTGGAGACTATAATGACAACAGCCTGACGCTAAGCTTTTTCTATAGTTTCCGTCCTTCAGTTTCGTCTGGAAGGCAGCCCAGATGACTACACAGGCTTCTCAAAACCCCCGCTACGAGGCGGACGAAAGTCCGCCGGTCCTGGCTTCAATTGGATACGGCTTTCAGTTCAGCCTGATCGCTTCCGCCACTCTGCTGGTGACTCCGGTAGTGGTGGCCAAGGCGTCGGGGCAGGGCGACTCCTACCTCTTGTGGATGGTCTTCGCCTCACTGTTGGTCGTTGGCGTGTCCACCGTGATCCAGGTGCGACGGATCGGGCCAATTGGGGCGGGCGCGCTGCTTCCCATGTTCACGGCGGCCTTCGCCATACCATTCTGTATCTCGGCGGTGGCCGACGGTGGGCCGGCAACCCTGATTACGCTGGTTATCGTCACTGCGATTACCCAGTTGGTCATTTCCAGGTGGCTGTTTCTCCTGAGGCGACTTGTGACGCCGGTCCTGGGCGGCACCGTGATGATGATCCTTTCGATCACGCTGGCCTCTGTAGTGCCTCGCCTGCTGGACGAGGTGTCTGCGGTCGAGCCCGTCGGGGCGCACCTGACCGCCCTGGCCACGATAGCCGTAGTCGCCATCTTCGTCCTGCGTGGGTCGGCGGTGCTTCGTCTCTGGGGTCCTGTGGTCGGCATTGTCGCGGGCTGCGTGGTTGCCGCGATCTTCGGCTTCTACAACGCCGATATAGTGCTTGACGCTCCCTGGATTGGACTGCCCAGCGAGTGGCCCGGCCTGGGCCTGGACTTCGGCTTCGCGTTCTGGACACTCCTTCCGGCATTCCTGTTCCTCGGTATCATCATCTCTATCCAGGCCAACGGCGAAGCCATTACGCAGCAGAGAGTCGCCTGGCGGGACGAGCGGGCGGTCGACTTCAGGCAGGTGCAGAGGGCAATGGCCGGGGCCGGAGTGACCAACCTGCTGGCCGGACTTGCGGGCACCGTGCCAAACATCATCAACTCCGGCTCATCCTCGTTTGCCCAGACAACCGGGGTTGCCTCCAAGAGGGTCGGCTACTGCATCGGCTTCATATTCATCGCAATTGCGTTCCTGCCGAAGGTGTCCGGCCTGCTGAGCACCATTCCCGGACCGGTAATGGCGGGATACCTCATAGTGATGTCAGGCACACTCTTCGTTGATGGGGCTCGACTGGTAATCCAGTCCGAGCAGAACCGCCAGAGAGTCCTCGTGGCGGGAGTCTGCTTCTGGATTGGCGCCTCTTTCCAGTTCGGACTGTTCACGATACCGGACGTTGGCCCGGTGTGGGGCGCCCTTCTTGGGAGTGGCATAACCACAGGGGGTCTCGCGGTGGTCGTCATGATCCTGTACCTGGAGTTCACCAACCCGAGGCACATGCGCTTTAAGTCCAGGCTGGACATCGAGGTGCTCCCTGAGTTGAACGAGTTCATCACCCGTTTCGCCAATACCAGGGGGTGGGACGACGCAATGAAGACGCGCCTGAGTGCCGTCGCAGAGGAGACACTCCTGACACTTGCGCCACTTGACCTGACGTCATTCGACCTCGACGAAAACGGGGACGAGGATACGACTGAAGATAAGCAATTGGTCGTGCTGGCCTCCAGCGAGGGGGGTGTAGCGGACCTGGAGTTCATCGGCGGAGGCGGCGAGGAGAACATCGAAGACCAGGTCCGGCAGCTCCAGCAGCTTGATGAAGAGACTCCGGTCGAGCACGAACTGTCGCTGCGGCTGCTGCGGAGTTACGCTCTGTCGGTCGAACACCACCAGTACCAGGATACCGACATCATCACCGTTAAGGTTGCCCATCCTGACGGCACTTAGCCTCACTGATTCACTGGTGCGAGCGGACATCGCCCACTTATGAGGAACCCGCATGGACCTATTTGAAATCTCTGACCTGCTGTCCAGGCGTGAAGAGTCAGGGCAGCTCTATCTCGAGTTCTTCGAGGCGCCCACGATGAGCATCGGCGTGTACGAACTGGCGGCCGGGTCAACAGATCCTCAGCAGCCACATACTGAGGACGAGGTGTACTACGTAGTCGGAGGAACAGGGCAGGTCCTCATCGACGGCGAGGACAGCGACATAGGTCCCGGGAGTGTGATCTTTGTGGCCGCCGGGGTTGAACACCGCTTTCACAGAATCACTGAGGACCTCAAGTTGCTGGTCGTATTCGCCCCGCCGCGAGGTTCTGCGGCACAAAGGTAGCGGTGGAACCACCGAGTTCGTCTGAGAGTGCGGAGACTAACGGAATCTCCTGCCTGACATCGATTGTAGATGGTCGATGGGTCTCATGTAGAATGAGGGGGGAGAGTCTTCGTTGGAAAGTTGTGCGTCATCGATCGTAGTGAATAGAGTATTGCCTTGACGTTCAACAATGGATCGAGCCTGCTTCGGGTTATTGAAAAGGCTATAGAGGAACACTCACTCAGCAAGTTTGCTGAGTATTGGGAGTTGTGCAAACGGACTGTTGATACATCGGATGTCGAGCTGTTCTACGTCATGGTTGAATCACAGGCACAACTCGGAATATCTGGCGGGTATTGCGATGCAGTCTTCCTCACGGGCGACTTGGTCGTGGGCCTGGAGGGGGATGATGTTCAAGGCGCGGGCAACTTTGTCGTTCTTCGGCTGGATCATGTCAGAGATGTTACATTCCTCTTGGGCTCACAGCCTGGTCTTCCGAACTCACAAGGAGCTTTGCTGACAGTAGTGCTGAGAAGTGTAGGTTCTTCAGAAGTACTTGCGTATTGGGCGGCCAAGACCGAGGATGACCAGAGGAAGCTTGTTAGCTTCACTCAGGGATTGATTCAACGGCTCGGCAGTCGAAATTCATAGAGGCATAGGTATGGCTCTCTCTGCGTCACTCGGTAGGAATCACAAAATTAAGGACACTTGGTGCGATCCTGCCAGACTTGTTACTGGTCTTGAAGGCAGGGTTAATGTGTTCCTCTTCATACCGGTAGAGGCTTCCTCAATGCGCACCCCATTCAGAGAGGAGGCCCTGAACTACATTTACCGTGCAGCATTAGATTTGTCGGACGGTCGGCTGAAATCGGCCACGGTTCTGGCCCATGACTATCCTGACGAAGAAGCCTCTCTGGTTCTCAGTTTGAACTTGGTCGTGGACGGCGACTGGGACACGGTTAGAGTTCTGGAGAAACAGATTGACGCTCTGATCACTGAGAAATCCAAGTCGTGGACCGAGAGTGAGTGGGATGACTTCTGTAGAAACATTCACTTATACATGGTGCCGACGGCTCTTTGAGGCCGCTGGATTACTACGACCTCGGGGTGGAGTTAGCTAGTGAGCAAAGTAGCGAGATTCGCCAGCGTACTGCGGTAAATAGACTCTACTATGGCCTGCATCATGAGGCGTGTTGTCGATACTTCCGTGAGAACCCATCCGCAGACCCTATTCCGCGCACTCGAAGGCATAGAGAATTGGGCGACCGATTCAGCAGGTCGCATGATCCAGTTTCCAGAGACATTGCTAGGCGCTTAAGGGAGTTGTCTCAACTTAGAGCTGAGTGCGACTACCGTCTTTCTGACGCCTTGCGATTTGCCGGTAGCATTTACCGGGTGAAGGAAGTATTGGAGATTTCGGTCCGCATTGCGGGAGATCTTCTGGATGCTCTGGATATTTACTCGCCTGGAAATGCGAGCGAGGACTGTGACTGTCTGACGAGTTGACTTAATTCACTTGTCAAAGGGAAATCAGCATGGTGAATAAGATCGTTACGACCTTTGCCGAGGCCGTTGCCGACATCCCGGATGGGGCGACGCTCATGATCGATGGGTTTGCCGGACCAGGCGGGACGCCTCAGAACCTGATTCGCGCACTCCGAGATCACGGCGCTCGAGAACTGACGATCATCTCGAACACTGCCGGGCTTGCTTCTGTGATCGGCTTCGGCACGATTCCGGGTGACACGCCCACGGATATCGGCGTCCTGGTCGAGAACGAGCAGATCAGAAAGGTGATCGCCTCGTTTCCGGTGTCGCCCTCACCGTCTCGGCCTACTGCGTTCGAGAGCGCTTATCTTGAAGGGAAGGTGGACCTCGAAGTCGTTCCTCAGGGAACGCTGGCCGAGCGCATCAGGGCAGGCGGGGCTGGGATTCCAGCCTTTTACACGCCTACGGGCGTCGGCACTCTCATGGCGGAGGGCAGGGAAGTCCGGGAGTTTGACGGTCGAGAGTACCTGCTTGAGACTGCTCTCAAAGCCGACTTCGCGCTGCTGCGCGCTGACAGATCAGACACACTCGGAAACACGCAGTACAAGGGTACGTCAAGGAACTTCAACGGCGTCATGGCGACTTCGGCCGATGTGGTCATCATGGAGGTCGATGAGATATCGGACCCGGGTGAGATGGATCCTGGGGCTGTCCACACTCCGGGCCTGTACGTCGACAGGATCGTGAAAGTCGGTTAGCGGTTAACTGAGGGACGCTGTTATGGAAAAAGAAAGATTCCCGCGAGAAATCATCGCCATGCGTGTGGCGCGCGAGCTGCAGGACGGCGACGTGGTCAACCTCGGAATCGGGATACCCACGCTGTGCTCGCAGTTCGTCCCAGAGGGACGAAGCGTGGTGTACCACAGCGAGAGCGGCGTGGTCGGCTACGGACCGATGGCCGAACCAGGTGAAGAAGACATAGACCTCATCAACGCTGGCGGGCAGTTCCTCGCGCCCAACCCCGGCATGGCTTTCTTCAACTCCGTCGAGGGCTTTGCCATGATCCGGGGCGGGCACATCGACGTCACCGTTCTCGGCGCACTGCAGGTGTCCGAGCGCGGCGATCTTGCCAACTGGATGCTCCCAGACCGCGGCATCGGAAACGTGGGCGGAGCAATGGACCTGGCAGCCGGAGCCAAGCGGGTGATTGTCGCGATGGAGCACACGGACCGCAACGGCAACTCCAAGATAGTGCAGGAGTGCGACTTCCCCCTAACCGCCCAGGAGTGCGTCAGCCTGATTGTCACCGACGTTGCCGTGATCAGCGTCGGGCCGGACGGCCTCCTTCTGACTGAGGTCGCGCCCGGCTGGACGGCCGACGACGTGCAGGAGATTACGGATGCGAACTTGGTGGTGTCCGCTGACCTTGGCGACTTCTGGCTGTAGCTGTCCCGCTACGTAAGGTTCCAGCGGGGACGGCTGGCGGCTTCCTCTTTGAGCCTGTCAGGTAGCCAGTCCCTGACTTCCTCAGAAATGTAGAAGACCGGCCGAATCAGGTCGGACTCGGACTCGATCATGCCCTCTTCGACTGCTGTCGCTGCAGCCGACGTGTCAGGAAGCACTCTTGAGCCAAGTCTCAGCACCGCGAACGACGGCTCGACTTGCCGCAGCAAGCTGAGCTTCTGGTCGACGGTTTCTCTACTCTCGCCTGGCTCTCCAAAGCTGATGTTGAGCGAGAACGGTAAACCTGCCTCCTGGAAGAGGTGGCCCATGACCCCGAGTCGGTCGAGCCTGTCGGCCAAGTCTCCTCCGCCTCCGGACTCGGCCAGAAGCGCCAGGGAGCATCCCGACGTCTTCATCAGGTGCACAAGCTCGTCGTCCCCGTGGCCAGGGCGGACGTAGCTGTTCCACCTGATCTTGATTCCTGACTCAATTATGGCGCGACAAAGGGCTTTGGCATGTTCGACAGGGATGTTGAATCCCGAGTCTATGAAGAAGACCTTGTTGATCCCATAGTCGTCGTTCAGGCTTTTGATCTCCTCTATGACCTCTTCTGGCTCTCGTATGCGCCAGTCGGTGCCGTCGAAACCCCCATCCGACGTCGGATAGTAGGCTTGCGCCAGCTTCGTGACTACGCCGACCCCGAAACCGGAGCCGTTGTACTTCCGCATATCGAGAAGATCGAGCCTCGGCGCACGATGGAAGTCTGACCTGAACCGGCCCTCGCTGACGACGATCTGTCCGTCCTGCCTATACACCACCCCTGGGATGTCCGTGTAGTCGTCGCCCGACTCCAGTCTATCCACAAGGGTAGCGAAGGCCTCTGCCGCGTCTCCGGCGATACCGACATCAGCGCCCACGTACTCCAAGCATTCGGCGGGAAGAATGCTGAACGCCGGCCCGCCGCAGAGTATCGTGGCATCACTGGACTCTCGGACACGGTCGACGATGTCCCTTACACCTGGCAGGTTCCAGACCGGATTGAAGTAGCTCTGGTTATCGAGGTTTCTAATCGAGAGACCGACTAGGTCGGGTTGAAACTCCCTGACTGCTTCCTCGACATCCCCCGGCCCGTCGTCTGAGAACATGAGGTCGAGCACACGCATCTGGTGCCTTACTTCGTCCACAGCAGCGGCGATGTACGCGAGGCCGATCGGCACCGGCCGCACGACCATTCGGTCCATGAAGCGGTCGGTCTGGTTGGTCGCTACGAGCAGGATCTTCATGGCAATCGCTCCTGTGACTCATGCCCTTATCTGAGGATAACACAGCGTATTACTGCCTGGCTGTCGTCCGTTTTCGATTGACCTGCCGTTGGCAATGGTGTACAACCACGATGCGTGGAGACGCGCCGCAGACTCTCTTTCAGGACGTACCATAGATGCCATCTTCAGACGTTGTAGGCAAGGTGCAGACGGTACTCGGGCCGGTGGAACCGGGCGATCTGGGAACCACGCTCACGCACGAGCATCTGCTGATCGACCTTTCAGTGCTTTACAATCCTCCTCCGGTCGAGGCCAGCGCTCGCGACCTGTTTTACTCGCCTCTAACCCAGGAAACGCTGGGACACATTCGCTATCACCACGCGGCCAACTACGACAACTCTCGGCTGCTCGACGTAGACACGGCAATTGATGAGGCCAATCTGTACAAGCAGTACGGCGGGGTGTCCCTGGTGGACGCGACCAGCATTGGCATCGCCCGTGATCCAATCGGCCTGGCGCGCATCTCGCGAGCAACAGGCGTAAACATCGTAATGGGCGCGGCGTTCTACGTAGACGTCGCCCAACCCGACTACGTCAGCGAGCGCAGTGAGGAGGAACTGGCAGAACAGATCATCCGGGACGTCTCAGAAGGAGTCGACGATTCTGGCATCCGCTCAGGCATCATCGGCGAGGTCGGCTGTTCTTGGCCATTAACAGCTAACGAACGCAAGGTCGTCAGAGCCGCGGCCATTGCGCAGAGGGCGACGGGAGCGCCGATCCTGATTCACCCCGGCCGTGATGAGACATCGCCGTTGCAGATCATCGATGTGCTCGACGAGGCTGGAGCCGACCTCAGTCGCACCATCATCGGCCACCTCGACCGGACGGTCTTCGAGCACTCCACGCTCACTGCCATCGGGGAGGCCGGATGCTACTTCGAGTGGGACCTGTTCGGGAGCGAGAGCTCTTACTACCGAATGAACCTGGACATACAGCACCCCAACGACGGTACCAAGCTCAATGACATCGCCTGGCTCATCTCCGAGGGGTACGGCGAGAAGATCGTCATAGCCCACGACATCTGCTCAAGGCACAGGCTGCTAAAGTACGGCGGTCACGGCTACTTCTACATCCTGGCGCAGATAGTCCCCATGATGCGCAGGAGAGGATTCAGCGAGGAGTCCATACAGAACATACTGGTCAACAACCCCGCATCGATCCTGACGTTCGTCGAATCGGGTTGATCGAAAACAGCAGAGAACACCTAGTTGGACGTCACTGAACAGATGAAGCTCCGATAGGGAGAGAAAACATGACTACCACACACGACCAGGACTGGGAATATGGCATACGTGACGAGGGTCACGAAGGCGGAGGCGAAGGGCCAGTTGTACTCGGAGAGGGCGACTTCAAATACGAGGTCTCTGGCGCCAACTGGGGCAGTCTGCCCGAGGGCTGGGTGTACAAGGAAGGCACCGCGGTCGACGTCAACTCCAGGGACCATGTCTATGTGTTCAACCGCGGCACTTGCCCGATGATCATCTTCGACACCGAGGGCAACATCATCGATACGTGGGGCGAGGGCGTTTTCGCCAACCCCCACGGGGTCACGATTGCGCCTGACGACACTGTATTCTGCGTCGACAATGGCGACAGCACTGTCCGCAAGTTCACCGCCGATGGCAAGCTGCTGATGACTCTGGGCACAGCGCACGAGCCCGCGCCTAAGATGAGCGGCAAGCCATTCAGTGTCCCGGCGCACGTCGCCATCGACCACCGCACCGGCGAGTTCTACGTGGCGGACGGGTACTCCAATGCCAGGGTGCACAAGTACACGCCGGACGGAGGCTACCAGTTCTCATGGGGAGAGTCCGGCACCGGTGAGGGACAGTTCAACATCGTCCACAACATCACGACCGACAGCGAGGGGTGGGTGTACGTCGCTGATCGCGAAAACCATCGCATCCAGATCTTCAGCCCCGAAGGCAAGTTCGAGACGCAGTGGGTGAACCTGTCACGCGCCGCGGCGATCTGCATAGACGCCGGGTCTGGACAGGAGCTCGTTTATATCGGCGAGTACTTCGCCGGTATCGCTACGAACGACATCGGCACCGACCTCGGTCCCCGCGTCACCATTATGGATACCAAGGGCAACGTGCTGGCTCGCGTGGGACGCTCAAGCTACGGCGCGCAGAGCGGCCGCTTCTACTCGCCTCACGGCATAGCCGTCGATTTGAAGGGCGACATCTACGTGGCTGAGGTCTCCTGGAGCGACTACGGCAGCAAGATGGACCCGCCGCGCGAGCTGCGCTCGATGCAGAAGCTGGTGAAGGTGAGCTAGGACAGCGGGTTGACCATTCCAACCAGAGGAGACAAAGCAGTGACCACCGTACATGACACAGGACAGACGCTTTCACTGGAAGACCTCGAAGGTCTGGCCGACGACTTCGCGTCCGACCCGCGCAACCGTCTGATGCAGAACACGGTCACGCAGCGCGACGTCAACGAGGTCGCGCTCGACCGCCGCATCGTCACCAACGCGACCCACACGTTCTCGACTGTGCTCGACGACTGGTCTCCCACTCAGCAGGGGGCATCCGGCAGGTGCTGGCTGTTCAGCGGCCTGAACCTCTTCCGAGTGGACACCATGGACTCGCTGAACGTAAAGCAGTTCGAGTTCAGTCAGAACTACATGATGTTCTGGGACAAGGTCGAGCGCGCGAACTTCATTCTTGAGTCCGTGATCGAGACCGCTGACAGGCCCATCGACGACCGTATCGTCCAACACCTTATGGTGGCCCCTGTCGAGGACGCTGGCCAATGGGACATGTTCATCAACATCGTCGACAAGTACGGCGTCGTTCCCAAGGAGTCGATGCCTGAAACCGAGAGCTCAGGCAACACTCGCCAGATGAACAACATGCTCTACTACCAGGTGAGGCAGGGGGCAGCCAGGATCCGGAGTCTCTATCAGGAAGAGGCCGGTCTGGACGCGATGCGCCAGGAGAAGCTCGACATCCTGAAGTCGGTCTATCGCATCCTGTCCATTCACCTCGGTGATCCACCGGCGTCGGTCGACTGGCAGTGGCGTGACAGGGAAGGGGAGTTCCACCGCGACGGCGAGCTGACCCCGCTGGAGTTCGCCGATCGATATGTGAAGTCCGGATTCAGGGATATGGTCTGCCTGGTGAATGACCCACGGCCGGACCACCCATATTTCCAGACTTACACCATTGGTTACCTGGGCAACGTCGTAGGTGCGCGATCGGTGCGATACCTGAACGTACCCATAGAAGTGATGAAAGACTTAACGCAGAAGCAGATCGAGGACGGCATTCCAGTCTGGATGGGCTGCGACACCGGTAAGCAGAACCATCGCACCCTCGGCCTGTGGGACGCCAATCTCTTCGACTACGCGAGTGTGTACGGCTCCGAGTTCGGGATGGACAAGGCAACCCGGCTCCAGTACGGACAGACGCAGATGACCCACGCTATGCTGTTCACCGGCGTGGACGTAGTCGACGGCGTCCCGAGGCGCTGGCGAGTCGAGAACAGCTACGGCGACAGGGTCGGCGACAAGGGCTTCTTCCTGATGAACGACTCGTGGTTCGACGAGTACATGTTCGAGATTGCCGCTCCCCGGAGCTACTTGTCTGACGACGTTCTTGCGGCCCTGGACACCGAACCCATGGTGCTCCCGCCTTGGGACCCGATGGGAGCGCTTGCCTGATTCAATCCTTGACTCACCACAAGCAGGGCGTCAGCACGGAGGACGAACATGACGATTGGAGTATCCACACCACTGCCCGCATACAGGGTCAACCCCGCGTTCATGGCCTCCAAGGCCGAAGAGCTTGGATTCGAGTCGATCTGGTATGCGGAGCACCCGGTGCTGCCCGTTGAGTCGGACAGCCCTTTTCCCGGTTCCGAAGACGGCGTGATCCCCTGGACATACGCCCACTTCGCTGACCCCTACATCGCGCTCGCGCAGGCCTCGGGTGCGACGAGCACCATCAAGCTCGGCACCGGGATTACGCTCATACCTGAGCGCAACCCACTGGTGCTCGCGAAGGCGGTGTCGACTCTCGACCTGTTCAGCGGCGGCCGGTTCATCCTTGGTATCGGAACCGGATGGCACCGTGAAGAGACCACCATAATGGGCGGTGACTTCGACCACCGTTGGACGCAGACCAGGGAGTCTCTGCTGGCGCTCAAGGAGCTTTGGACGAAGGACGAGGCCGAGTTCCACGGCAACTACTACGACTTCCCTCCGGTCCAGATGTACCCCAAGCCCGCTCAGAAGCCCCATCCCCCTATCCTGATTGGCGGCATGGCCCGGCGTGTGTTGCAGCGCATCGTCGAGGTCGGCGACGGCTGGCTTCCCAACCGCGTCACACCCGAAATCATCGAAGACAGCAGGCGACAACTCGACGCGCTTGCCGCCGAGCGGGGACGCGACCCAAGCTCGATCAACATCTCAGTGTATGGTCAACCTCCCGAACGGCAGAATGCTCAGGACTACCTGAACGCCGGCGCGGATCGTGTCATCGTGCGCCCTGAGTTCTGCGAGACCGAGGAGGAGATGGCGGAGCAGCTTGAGCGCATGGCCGAGGCGGTGCTTTAGTCGCCGTCTCATCATGGTTGCCTGTGTCCGAGTAACAGCGTGCACTCTGACTTTGATGTTTCAGCCGAAGACCTCAAGAGGTTAATCGGCCCCTTCCACAGCGAGATCCAGCGGGGACTGGCCGGGACTCCAAGCTCGATAGCAATGCATCCGGCTTTCCTGGCCAGACCATTTGGTAATGAGCAGGGCCGGTTTGTTGTCGTGGATCTCGGCGGCACCAATGTCCGCGCCACTGTGATGGATATGCGCGGTGACGGCTCCGTAAAGCTACTCAAGAGCGACGGGTTCAGACTGCCTTCCACAAAGGGCGCCAGCGACGACCTGTTCCGCCCTGTCGTGCGATTTGTGGGGGAGTTGCTGGATGAAGGTGTCGACTACACGCTCGGCTTCATCTTCGCGTTTCCCATGGAGC
This sequence comes from Dehalococcoidia bacterium, assembly GCA_965116415.1. Classification (GTDB taxonomy): domain Bacteria; phylum Chloroflexota; class Dehalococcoidia; order Lucifugimonadales; family UBA1123; genus VXRN01. Next base: position 1,005,616 of record OZ220693.1, on the reverse strand, counting down.
AGACCGGCACCCGCAGCGGACGACTCACGAAGTGGACCAAGGAGTTCGCCTTCTCTGGTGTGGAGGGCGAGGACGTCGTAAGGCTGCTGGAATCTGCTATCGACCGCGAGTCTGAATCCCTTCCCGCTCTGCGAAGTCTGAGGGTGGGGGCTTTGGCTAACGATACGGTAAGCGTTCTGGCCGCAGGGGCCTTGCACGATCCACGCTGCGACATGGGCCTCATAGTCGCCACAGGCACGAACCTGGCTGTGGCAGTCCCCGGCGGCATGATTCTGAAGGACGTACCTGCGGTCGCATCAGACGAGATGCTGTTCAACATGGAGTGCGGCAACTTCTCAGACGTGAGTGCAATCCAGACCCGGTACGATCGAGAGCTTGACGCCGATTCCGATACGGAAGGCCAGCTCCTGGAGAAGATGATCTCGGGGCGCTATCTGGGCGAGATCGTTCGTCTGACTGTCGCCCATCAGGCGTCGGCTGGACAGAGTTTCCTGGACTGGACGCGAGAGGGCAGCGTGTTCAGGGAGCCGTATGAGTTCACTACTGAGCACCTCTCTGACATCGCCTACGACACCTCGCCGGAGCTTACGGCCACCGGGATTCTGCTTCATGGCATGGGCGTGACCGACGCAAACGAAGATGACCGCAGGAGCCTCAGGGAGTTGTGCCTCAGCGTGGGCAGGAGATCAGCGCGACTGGTGGCAATGTCGATTGTGGCCACCGCAACCTATGTGGACCCGGACCTGGAGCGAGAGCACCTGGTAGCCGCCGATGGCAGCCTGTTCAGGGGATATCCTGGATACGAGGTCGAGGTGGAACACGGAATCTCTGAACTGCTGGGGGAATGGGAGGACATGGTCCAGGTAGCGTATGTCCGTGATGGCTCAGGGCTCGGCGCAGCAGTCCTGGCAGCCATGTCTGTCTAACGAAGGCGCTACCAGTTCAGCCCAACCGATGTGGTTAGGAACTCTGCAAAGGGCGAGGCGACCCTGCAGGCGTCCGCGTACGTGTCGATGAAGTCGGCAGAACACGCCTCTTCTTGAGTGAAGCTGGTCGTGGCAGCGAACGACTTGAGCTTTAGATGATCAATCAGAGGGTGGTCAGGGTCTACTCCTCGCGGGGCTCGCTTCAGCGACTCACCATCAAGGGAATAGATAGAACTGAACCGGTCTTCGGTGACGATGCCCGTCCACCTATCAGGATTTGCGACGATTGCACCCCTGATCTTCCCTACGGTCGCAGAGTTGGGGCGCCATATACCAGTGGCGGCGAAGACCTGACCGGGCTGGAGGTGTAGATAGAGGCCGGGTCCGTGGACATCACGTCCGACCTCGTGACGGAAGTGCATCCCCGCGTTGGTCTTGTACGGGCTCTTGTCCTTGGAGAATCGCACGTCCCGGTTGATGCGGAAAATCGAGCCGCCCGACAGTCTGGGATCGGCGACCATGTAGGGACTTATCTCCCTGAGTCTGTCCCCAAAGTCCGATACGAACTGGACCAGCGCGTCCCGCACGTCTCGCTCGTATCGAGCCTTGTTGTCCTGGAACCATTCGCGATTGTTGTTGTCGGCTAGTTCCGACAGGAACTCGAACAGGGCAGGTGTGAAATGGTGTGTCGCTGTCATTGTCTCTCCCAGATTGAAATGGTTGCGCAGATGGAATTGTAGGAACGGGGAGCTCATTTCGCTAGCGGGAGTAGACCGACAAATTGGCTTTCGTTTTGTGGTACGGTAGGAGAAATCAGCACAGGAAAGACCATGTCCCAGTCAGACATCAAACTCATTGCCCATCTCATGCGGAGGGCCGGTTTTGGCGCTACCCGAGAAGAGCTTGACGCTCTCGCGGCGAGGGGATACGAGGCAACAGTCGAGGACCTGCTCAACCCACCCGACACCGACTGGCTTGGGGACGACATGGTCAGGCGCTTCGACCTCGAGGCGTCCGGCATGATCAACGCGCCCGGTTCCTCCCGTAACTGGGTCTACCGCATGATTACGACGAATGCTCCCCTGCTGGACAAGATGGCCCTCTTCTGGCACGGGATATTCGCCACCGGAGTCCCGAAGGTCATCAACGGCAGGGTGCTCTACGACCAGATCAACACTTTCCGCAGGTACGGTATGGACAGCTTCGACTCGATTCTAGTCAGGCTTGCGAAAGACCCGGCCATGATCGTCTGGCTCGACAACCAGGAGAACCACAGCCACGCAATCAACGAAAATTGGGCGCGTGAGCTGCTCGAACTGTTCTCGATGGGTGTCGGCAACTACACTGAGGACGACATCAAGGAGTGCGCCCGGGCCTTCACCGGATGGACCATTGGCAACACCGAGTACATGATGGTCCGCTCGCAGAGGGACTCGGATTGGCCCTACGGTCGAATCGCCTACCACTTCGACTATCGCCCCGAAGACCATGACGAGGGCGAGAAGACATTCCTCGGGCGAACGGGGAACTTCAACGGTGAAGACATCATAGACATCATCTGCCAGCAGGAGTCTACTGCACGATTCATATCCAGGCATCTGTATCACTACTTCGTGGCCGATGAACCGCCAGTCCCGGCATGGCCGTATGCGCCGCCACGAGACCCTGACGCTATCGATTCCCTCGTTCAGGCCTACTTCGAAAGTGGATACGAGATCAGGTCGGTCCTCCGAGTGCTGTTCAACTCCGATTTCTTCAAGTCAGAGGATGTGCGGTTCAAGAAGGTCAAGGGCCCCGCTGAATTTCTTGTGGGCGTCCTGAGGATGACCGGCGAGTTCGACATGCCCCGCAGGGAGATGATTCCCAGGTATCGGCAGACCGTATGGATGGGACAGGAATTGAGCAACCCTCCGAGTGTTGAGGGCTGGCACGAGGGTGTTGAGTGGATCGACACAGGCACGCTCATAGAGAGAATCAACTTCGCGTCCGAGCAGTTCGGCGATCCCAACAAGCCTGGCGTCCAGGCAATGATCGACAGGATCTTCCGAGACGACGTTGACGAGCTGGCCTCTGAGCAGCTCGTCGACCGTTGCCTGGACGAGATGGGTGCATTCTCAGTGGATGATGAAACCAGGGCCATCCTCATCCGGTTCATCAAGGCAGACCGCAGTCGAGAGAACGTGGAGAACCTGCTGAGACTGTCCGCCTCAACCCGAGAGTTTCAGCTTGCCTAGCCCCATGCTCAAGTACAGTCACACCATTGGCATCGTTGCGATGGAGGGTAGGGGATTCGAGTACCCCACCGACGCCGTACCAGCGAAGAACGGCCGGATGTACGTGCCGAACAGGTCAAGGGACTTCGGTGAACGCGGCGTTCGGGTCACGGTCCTGGATCTCGACAGCGAGTACTACGGCACCTTCGGCTATCTTGGTGACGGAGAGGGACAACTTGTATCCCCTACCTGCGCTGCAGAGAGCGGTGAGGGGCTGATCTATGTCGCCGACGACTTCACCCACCGCATCTCAGCCTTCGATTATGGCGGTGCCTTCATCCGCAGGTGGGGAACCCACGGGGCGGCTGAAGGTGAGTTGAGCGGGCCTTCAGGGCTGGCATTCGATGAGCACAACGACATATACGTCGCTGATACGCACAACAGTCGCATCCAGAAGTTCACGTCATCTGGCGACTTCCTGCACGGCTTTGGTTCCATGGGTACTTCTGAGGGTCAGCTCAGGCTGCCGTGGGGTCTGACCGTCGCGCCCAACGGTGATGTCTACGTGGCCGACTGGGGAAACGACCGTATACAGCGGTTCTCTCCGGAGGGTGAGTTCGTTGCTGCATACGGCACGGCGGGACGCGAGGCTGGGCAGTTCCGCCGTCCGTCCGGTGTGGCCGTCGATGATCTCGGCTACATGATCGTCTCCGACTGGGGCAACGAGCGCGTCCAGGTGCTCGACGCCGAAGGAAACCCTGTTCAGGTGCTGAGAGGCGAGGCGACCCTGTCCAGGTGGGCCAGCGACTTCATGGCCACCAACCGTGAGGAGGCTGCGGCGCGAGCAACGGCCAATATGAAGCCCGACCTGCCCGATGTGTATGAGGGCGACCCACACACAGAATCAGCCCATGTCGAGAGCCTCTTCTGGGCCCCGGTGTCCATAAAGCTCGACGCCGCCGGACGGGTCTACATCACCGAGGCCAACCGCCACAGGATCCAGGTCTACAACCGTACGCCCTCTTCCTAGTGGTCCTCGAAGCATGGACCTCATGGGCTGAATTCGTCTTACCGGCGAAGGCCGGTATCCAGGGATGGGAGGGACGGCTCGCGCAAGGCTGCCTACTAAGGTGGGACAGTCCCTCACTCGCAGAGCCTGTGTCAATTCAGTCGGTCAAATGTATGTAGGGGCTTGCCGCGGCGAGTGGTTGCCCGTGTTGGTCAGCGTGCCCAGGGCGCCCACAAGGGACGCCCCTACGGACCGATCACCCACCAAACTGGCACAGGCTTTCACGCGCACTCCCCCTTGACTCGTATGCCTTCCTGTGAGAACATATGTGCTATACCAAGCGAAAGTGCATCTGCTCATGCTGATCAAGCGCACACCCGACCGATACGAAAAGCTCGCCATCCTCGGCGGAATGGCTACCGACGACATCCTTTACCCGCCTGAACAGAGAGGCGGCCGAAAGGGTCCATATCCACAGCCCAAGAAGAACCCCTCGTTCGGCGTCTACCGAGCATCGCTCCCAAACGGTAAGTTCATCAACTTGATGAGAGTCATGTTCACCGACTTCTGCAAGATGGACTGCGCATACTGTCCCAACAGCCACTGGGTGCCGAGAAAGAGGTACGCATTCAAGGTTGACGAACTCGCCCAGGTCTTCATGGAGGCACAGCAGAGGGGCATGGTCAGCGGCCTGTTTCTGAGTTCCGGAATCGCCGGAGATGGCTCCAGGACCACCGAGCGGCTGGTGAAAGTAGTTGACGCCATCCGCAATCGTCATGGGTTCAAAGGGTATATCCATCTCAAGGTGATGCCGGGCGCGGACTTCGATCAGGTCGAGGCGGCGCACATGCTGGGCTCTCGACTATCTGTCAACATGGAGACTCCAACGACTGAGCACATGCGCAAGCTCAGCAACATGAAGGACTTCGAGAACGACATCCTTGCTCCCATGCGCTGGATTGACCAGCTCAACGAGTCCAGCACAGGTCGTAGAGTCGGGCAGGCGACACAGCTGGTGGTAGGCGCCGCAGACGAGACCGACCGTGACGTGTTTTCGCGAATGGAACAACTCTACACGGAGTGGCATCTCAAGCGAATCTACTACGCTCCATTCCGCCCGGTGCGTCACACGCCGCTGGAGGAACATCCGCCCACATCTATGACGAGAAGCCATCGCCTCTACCAGTTCGACTGGCTCAAGCGGGTCTACAGGTTCGACAACGAAGAACTCGATCTGGCCTTCTCCGATGACGGGTACCTGCCTCTCGATCAGGACCCCAAGACGTCGATAGCGGTCGAGAACCTGGAAGCATTCCCAATGGACGTCAACCAAGCGTCCCGCGAACAGCTGCTGAGGATCCCTGGAGTTGGTCCAAAGTCCACAGAACGCATCCTCGGAGCCAGGCGACGGCACAGCATCGACACGTGGAGAGACCTTCAGGCCATGGGAGTCGTGCGAAAGCGCGCATGGCCCTTCATAGCCTTCTCAGGCTACCGACCACCAACGGCCAAGCAGCTGCGTATGGACCTGTTCAGCACAGAAGCCAAAGAGAAGCGCGTCTACGAGTCGGATGTGACTACGCAGCAGACGGCAGCCCCATGCGGAGAGCCGAGATCATGCGTCGGATGCCCGATGTTCGGAATGCCCGGCCACCCAGGTCACTCCGAATTCGCGGCGTGATGCCTCAGGGAGCTATCCGAACCGGGCCAGAGTCTCAACCGGACCGAAGACGGCAATCCCAAAGAACAGGGCGCTCAGAAAGGCGGCAAGGGCGTAGGGTACGTAGGCGGATACCTTTGGGGTCGAAGAGTGGGCAGCCTGGTCCACCATCCATGCGCCGACCGCGAAAAGCGCTCCAGACATCAGCCCCGTGAAGAGGCCGAACACACCGTGTGTGAATGCGGATGAAGGTCCCTGCAGCAGGGCGGAGATCGCGTGGATCAGAAAGTCAGATGCTGGAAGATCTCCGTTGTAAGTTGCCAGAAACATCATGGACATCGGCATCACAGCGCCCGTGACGACCGGAGAGAGAACTCCGAAACCGAACCCGGCCAAGAGCCACACCACCCAACCCCGTGCACGTTCTCGCTCACTTGGATTAGACATCCACATCGCCATGAGTGCTGCGAGGACGGCCGACGCGGTAGCGGCCCCACCGGAAAGAAGGATTGTAGCGTCGGCAGGCATGTGTTCGGGAACATGCGGAGGGTCGGTTCTTGCCAGGAAGTTCACCAGCAGCGAAGCTCCGCCCAGAGCTCCGCCGTAGAGTCCGACTGAAACTATCAGCCGTAGACGCCTCTGGGTGATCCCTTCAATTCTGATCGGGTACTGTCGAGCGTGTGTCACCCGTCAGCCTGTACCCCCTGCGGAGATATGACCCCGGCTAGCTCGAGTTCCTCTGCGCGATGGCAGCTCGCGAAGTGTCCGGGACGGATCTCTCGCAACTCAGGAGCCTCGGTACGGCAAAGGTCCGTAGCGAACTGGCACCGAGGGTTGAAGTAGCAGCCGGACGGAGGATTTGCGGGGTTTGCCACCTCGCCCTGAAGGATCACACGCTCCCTCTCGACCCTGGGATCCGGCTCTGGCACCGACGACAACAGGGCTGCAGTGTAAGGGTGTTTCGGGGACGTGAAGAGCTCGTCGGTTGCCGCGGTCTCGACTAGCTTACCGACGTACATTACGGCAACGCGGTCGCTGATATGCTTGACGACGCTCAGGTCGTGTGCGACGAACAGATACGTGAGGCCCAGGTCTCGCTGCAGGTCCATCATCAGGTTGAGCACCTGAGCCTGGACTGATACATCGAGTGCAGAAACTGGTTCGTCCGCCACGATCAACCGTGGATTCAAGGCTAGCGCGCGTGCTATACCGATGCGCTGTCTCTGACCGCCGCTGAAGGCGTGTGGGAAGCGTCGCATGAACTCGGGCCTGAGTCCGACCAGACCCAGCAGTTCGGCTACGCGGTCCTCCCGCTCACCTCGCCCCATGCCGTCGATCACGAGCGGCTCGCCGACGATGTCCATTAGCGTCATGCGCGGGTTGAGCGAGGAGAATGGGTCCTGAAAGATCATCTGCATCTCGCGGCGCAGGCTTCGAAGCTGCGTCCGCGGCGCCGAGGCCACGTCAACGACGGATCCGTCCTCAGATCGGTACAGCACTTCGCCGTCAGTCGGTTCCACGGCGCGTAGAATGCACCGTGAAGTTGTTGTCTTCCCGCATCCACTCTCGCCTACAAGTCCGAGGGTCTCACCCTCGTTGATATTGAAACTGACGTCGTCGACGGCCCGTATGGCGCCGACCTCACGCCGAAGCAAGCCCTTCCTGATCGGGAAATACTTGCGGAGATTGCTAATCTCGAGCAGCGAGTTTGGCGAACCGTTCGTGTCGACTGTTTCAGTCAAGGCTTAAGCTCCTCCCTGTCCATTGCCGGAAGGTGGGTGATGCAGGAAGCAGCTAACCTCGTGGTCCGCGGCGAATGGAAGCAGCGTCGGAGCATTGGTGTCGCAAACACCACTCATGAACGCCGGACACCTCGGATTGAATGGGCAGCCGCTTGGCCGTGCGTACGGGTGAGGCACCGATCCGGTGATGGAAGCCAGCCTGTCCTGCGATTCGTCCGACTGGATGCGGGGGATGGACTCCAGCAGCGCCCGGGTGTACGGATGCTGAGGGTTGTGAAATATGTCGTCCACAGGAGCGCTTTCCACCACACGCCCCAGGTACATTACCACCACGTAGTCGGCCATCTCAGCGATGACTCCAAGGTCGTGCGTAATCAGCATGATCGCCATGCCGTACTGGCCTTGAAGGGTGCTCATCAGGTCGAGGATCTGTGACTGCGTCGTCACGTCGAGAGCCGTTGTCGGCTCATCTGCAATGAGAATCCGCGGGTTGCAGGAGAGCGCCATTGCGATCATCGCCCGCTGCCTCAGCCCGCCGCTGAGTTGGAAAGAGTATTCGTCAACTCTCTGCTCGGGAAGTGGGATGCCAACGTGGCGAAGCAACTCGACAGCCATTTCGCGCGCTTCAGACTTGGAGACGTCCTGGTGCAGCCTGATCGCCTCGATGAGCTGGTTGCCCACCGTGTGCACGGGGCTGAACGAAGTCATCGGCTCCTGGAAAACGTACGAGATTTCCCCTCCGCGGACCGCTCGCATCTCCGTGCTGTCAGGGTCGTACGACGTGAGGTCTAGCACCTCTTCCGTGCCGTTGCGCCCCTGGCGCCTGAACAGGATCTCTCCGCCGACGATTACGCCGGGTTTATCCAGGATACCGAGTATGGACCTCGCAGTTACGCTCTTTCCGCATCCGCTCTCACCAACGATTCCCAGTGTCTGCCCCGGATACAGTTCGAACGAGGCCCCGTCTACAGCGACTACCGTACCCTCATCCAGCGGAAAGTGGGTTACAAGATCTCTAACGGAGAGCAGAGGCTCTCCGGTTCGTTCGCTTCGGGTGGCAGAACTAGCCGTATGGGTCCGCTGCATCTCTGAGTCCGTCTCCAAGGAAGTTGAATGCCAGCACCGCTGCAATCACCGGTACCGCCGGAACCAATAGCCAGGGTGTCAGGGCTACTGACTGAATGTTTTGGGCCTGCTGCAGCATGACGCCCCAGCTAATCGCCGGAGGGCGCAGGCCGAGGCCAAGGAAGCTCAAAGAAGTCTCGGCAATGATGATAGCCGGGAATGCTAGGGTCGTAGCTGCGATGATGTGGCTGAGGAATGATGGCACCATGTGCCTGAATATGATGCGCAATTGGCTGGCGCCGGCGATCTCAGCCGCCGTCACGAAATCTTCCTCTCGCAGCGACAGGAATCGTCCTCTGACCTCGCGGGCCAGGGTCGTCCATCCGATGAGCGAGATGATAATGGTTATCGCGAAGTAGACTTTGATTATCGACCAGTCTCTCGGCACTGCGGCCGCGATCCCCATCCAGAGCGGTATCGTTGGTATGGACCTGAGAATCTCTATGACTCTCTGTATGACTGTGTCTATCCACCCACCGTAGAATCCTGACAGGCCTCCGAGGAGCACCCCCAGGAACAGGCTGATCGCGACGCTTACAAGGCCGATCGTCATGGAAATGCGTGTCGAGTACATCAACCGCGACCAGACGTCGCGTCCCTGAACATCGGTCCCGAGAATGAAGATGACCTCTTCGGCTTTCGCGGGAGCATCGACGCCCAACAAGTGCCTGTCGGTCGGAATGATTCCCATGAAGTTATACTCGAAGCCCCGCGCGAAGAATCGAATCGGAATCTTAACATCAGGATCCGCAGTGTAGACCCTCTTGAATGTCCTGGGGTCTCTCGATCCGCTGACGGCGTTGACGTGGAGATCCGGTTTCCACCCATCGAAGAAGTGTACGCGCTGGGGAGACATTTCGCCCCGGCGCGCCTCACTCAGGAATGGGTCTGAGGTCGCAAGGAAGTCTGCCCCGATCACGACGAGATACATAATGATCAGAACGACCCCGGCGCCCATGGCCAGGCGGTGCCTTCGCAGTCGCCACCACATGAGCTGCCATTGGGAAGCTACATATACCTGGTCTTCCGCGACGTCTTGACGGGCGCCCGCGATTGCCTCCTGAGCCTGAGCCATCAGGTGACCTCCAGTCTGATTCGCGGATCGATCCAGGCGAGGAGCAGGTCTGAGATAAGCGTTCCGACCACTGTCATGACGCCGATCAGCATGATGATAGTGCCCGCCAGGAACATGTCCTGAGCCAGCAGCGCCACCAACAGCATCGGCCCTACGGTCGGCAGGCTCATCACTACGGAAATAATGATGCTTCCGGAGACCAGCAGGGGCAGCAGATACCCTACTGTGCTAATCAGTGGGTTCAGGGCAACCCTGACCGGGTACTTAAGTACCACGCGCCATTCGGAAAGCCCCTTGGCTCGGGCCGTAACGACGTACGGTTTTCGAAGTTCGTCCAGGAGGTTGGCGCGCAGGACTCGAATCAACTGAGCGGTTCCCGCAACGGCCAAAACGATGGCGGGCAGCCACAGATGATTAAGCAGGTCGAGTATCTTCGCCAGGTTATAGGGGGAGTCCGCGTACTCGGGGGAAAACAGCCCGCCGATGTTCGCTCCTAAGAAGACAAATCCTAAGTACATTAAGACCAATGCAAGTAGGAAATTGGGCACAGCTAGCCCTATGAAACCCACGAATGTGAATGCGTAGTCCCCCACGGAGTATTGCCTCACAGCGGAGTATATTCCTATGGGGATCGCTAATATCCAAGTGAAGACTATAGATGCAAAGGCCAGAGCGGCGGTAAGCCATAACCTGTCGCCTATGACATCTTTTACAGGCCGATTGTAGCCCATTGAGATGCCGAAGTTGCCCTTGGCGACCTGGCTCATCCATTTGAAGTACTGGACTATGAACGGGCTGCCCAGTCCGTACTGCTCACGCAGATTGGCTGCCTCATCGTCGGTGACCTGCGTACCTGTGGACATGAGCTGAGCCACGTACGAGGTCACGTAGTCTCCCGGAGGGAGCTGAATGATCCCGAACGATATGACCGATATGGCCCATGACGTCAGGATGGCGAGCAGGAGTCGCCTAACGGCGAATGCAACCAAAGATTGTGGCCCTTTCAGACTGTCCTATCATCGGACGCCGCCGCCCGCCACGTATCGAAGCGGGCGACGGCGTCATGACTGGCCGAGTTTGACTCTATTCGTATGACAGAGCTTGTGGCTCGCGGTTTTCGGGGCTCTTCCAATAGATGGTCTGGAGCCTCGAGATGCCGGGAGTCTTGGTGTCCGGGCTATTGAACTGACGTTCAGGCACGTTGCCGAGGTCTACCTTGGCAACTCTTACACCCAGCGAGGCTGGCGACTGACCGACGAGACCAACGGACCATGCCTGGTCGAGCACTATCCGCCAGATCTGCTTACCGATCTCGATGCGTTCCTCTTCGGGCACTCCGAACGCCTTCTTGTAAAGCGCCATTACTTCCTTGAGTTCAGCATGTGGCTCCTGGCCCTTTTCGCCGTTTGACTGGAACCAGAGACCGAGGGCTGATCCCATCTCGTTGCTGGTCGAGTAAGGGAATACGTGGCCGGGGAAGGTGAACAGGTGCTCGCTGCCATCACCCCAGGAGACGCGAATCTGGTTCTCGTCTGACGCCTGGACGGTTCCGGCTAAGCTACGCTCCATCGCCAGGACATTGGTCTTGACGCCCAGGAATCTCTCCCAGTGCTCTGCGACCATCTCAGCCATCTGAACGAACTCGATGAACTGCGCGGTTCGAGCGCTAATCTCGATCACGAGCCTCTCACCGTTGTCCGTTCGCAGCCTGAAGCCGTCGGAGTCCTTGTCCGGGAGGATCTCGTCCAACATCGCGTTGGCCGTGTCTGGATCGAATGTCCCCCAAACGCCTCGATATTCGGACTCTGGACCGGGGGAGAACGGGTTGGTGGGAGCCGGGGCGAACGAGCCGGGAACGCCAAAGCCGAGGAAGAATACCTCGTTCATCTGCTCACGGTCGATGCCGATTGCAAGTGCGCGCCTGAAGTCCACGTTGCGGAACAGGTCGCCTATATACGGGTCAACCTGGTACGCCATGTTGAACTTGACGGTGGCATCCGCGCCTGCTTCCTGCGTGTCGAAGTGCAGCTTGTAGCCGCCCTTCTCCTGGTTCTCAAGGTACAGAGGCACCTTGGCCATGTTCAGGTGTCGACCCTGCCAGTCGTACTCGCCAGCAATGGCGCGAAGGTTGATGACCTCCAGGTCCTCTGCCAGAGTCAGAATCGCAACGTCGATGTAGGGAAGCTGGTTGCCGTCCGTGTCCACCATCCAGTAGTACGGATTCCGCTCAAGCTTCCAGGTGTCCGTGTTAATAGGCGTAACCGTCACCCAGGGCGTGATAACCGGCAGCTCGGGATTCAGAGCCCAGTCATTCTTGAAGGCGAGCAGGTTCTTCCAGTTGTCGAAACCTTCATCATCCACGATGGCTTGAACTGCGTCCTCACCGGCGATGCTGGGTATGAACTGCTCGAGGTAGTGTTTCGGCGCCACCATGCCGCGGAACGAAGGGCCCTGATAGGCGTGGCCGCCCAAGTGCGTCGAGCCTGCCAGAACGTCGAGGAAGAAGTAGTAGGGGTCCTCGAACGTGATCTTGATGGTCGTTTCATCTACCTTTGCCAGTGTGCCCTGCTTGCCATTGATGGCAAACCAGGAGGTCTTGGTGGGAACCAATTCGTCGTCCAGGTACATCTTTTCGTACCAGAACTCGAAGTCGTCGGCCGTGAATGGTGCGCCGTCGGACCACTTCATGCCCTCCCGGAGGTGAAGTGTGTACTCGCGACCATCGTTGCCAACTTCCCATTCCTTGATTACGTTCGGGCCGGGGTTGTTGCCGGTGTAGTCCCAGAACAGCATGTGGTCCGGGCCTGTGCAGCAACGATAGCCGTTCCACTTGTCTGCAGGTCCTGTGAAACCGCGCCGCAGGATGCCTCCGTACTCCCCAGTACCGTGGAGCGGCTTTAGCACCATCAGGTCTTCACGCTTGGGAAGCCTATCCTCCACAGGAGGGAGCTCACCCGCCGCGACCAGGGCTGCCAACTGCGGCGCCTCTCCGAACGACGTCGGGAACTGGCTCTCATCGGTTACCACCGACGGTCCTTCAAGCTTGCCTACAAGGCCAGTCTCAGTGGCCGGCGCTGACGGAGCGGGAGCAGCCGGAGCGGCCGTGGCCGCCGGAGCGGGCTGTGCTGGGGCCGCAGGCGCCTGAGTTGCCGCCGGAGCCGGGCCAGCCGGAGCGGCCGTGGCAGCTGCGGGAGCGGGCTGCGATGGTGCCGCTGGCTCGCTGGTATCCTCGTCTGTGCTGCACGCCGCAAGTGTTAACGCGGCAAAGATCAACACGAGAGGGAGGACCAGAAAAATCCTCTTCAGACTCATTTTTGTTTCTCCTCCTAAGGAACTGTCGGCTGTGCTTTGGTTCTCGAGTCTCGCTTGATCCTGAGTTCGTCAACTCAGGCTGGTTCATGGCGAAAACCAATGCCAACTTGTTGGCGCGTATATTAGGAGTCGAAGTCGAAAGTGTCAAATTAACGCAGCAGGCAGAGCCTGTGTCAATTCAGTCGGTCAAATGTATGTAGGGGCTCGCCCCGGCGAGTGGTTGCCCGTGTTGGTCAGCGTGCCCAGGGCGCCCACAATGGACGCCCCTACGCATCGATCGCCTACCAAACTGACACAGTCCCCAGCAGGCACTACTACGCACTGACGGCAGCTGAAGAGTTGGTTCCGGTGTTTGTCGGACCCTACTCGTCAGGCCACAAGTCCCCGCTGTACGCCGCTTCCCAGAACAGGTGCTCGTAGCGCAGCGCGGTGTGAAATGCGCGCTCGATCTTGGCGCGTTGGGTGCCGAGGTCCGTCGAGTCCAGGTACTCCTTGCACCAGCCGACGAAGTGGCCCAGGACAGCGGGTCCGTGCAGGTCTATCCACTGCTGGTAGATAGGATTGGATGGCCGCTTGCCCTGTTCGATGAGCCGTGTACCCCAGTCGAGGTAGGTGCCCTCGGTGACGTAGCAGACTGTCACTATCTCCTCGAAGCTGCCCTCACTCCCGGTCCTCACCAGGAAGTCACCGAAGCCCTGCGTGATGGGCGACGCGCTGACCGCCGAGTACTCCTCTTCCGTCGCCTGCAGCACTTTGAAGGCACGCAGGAAGAACTCGTTCTCGGCCGCCGCCTGCGGGTCGAGAATCCCGGCCAGGAAGGAGTGCAGGTGGCTGGCCGCTACGAGGTCAGGCGCCTTCGCTACGCCCATGCTCATCATGGCAACCAGGTCGTTCACGAACACGTAGTCCTGGAGGAAGTAGCGCCTGCCGCGTTCCAACGACAGCGTGTCGTCCCCCATCTCGACCACGAACGGGTGGTGTGTCATCTTCTGCCACAGGTCGTCGTGTCGTTCCCTTAGCTCTTCCATCAGTGACATTTTAGAACCTTTCTATCAACGGACCCCTCTCCCTCACAGCCTGCCCCGTACTTGATACGGGGGAGAGGGCTGGGGTGAGGGTGAAAAGTACGATCTATCCCTTTCGGGCCCTTCGAAGGTCCTACTCTCCCACCAGGCCCGCGTCGAACGCGTCTGCTGCTACGAAGCCGCCGTCAATCATGCCCTGCTGCTTCATCCAGTCCACGAAGCTCTGCCACCGGCCGGACTCCTGCGTCCCGAATCCGCCGCCTCCAGGCAGTTGCCACTGGGGAACCAGCAGGTCTGCCCCAGGCCTGTCGATTCCCTCGTCGATCTCGCCGGGGTTCTCCTCGACGAGAATGTCGACACCAGCCTGCGGGTCGCTTATCGCTTCCTCGAATCCCTTCTTGATAGCTCTGACGAACTTCTCAGCTACGTCCCTGTTCTCCTCCAGGTACTCCTCGCTGGTCACGAGGACCAGTTCGTAGTAGTCAGGTACGCCCCAGTCCTGCATCTTCATCACGTTGACGGGGTGACCCTGGTTCTCCAGCAGAATCGACTCGTGAGTCCAGTACGCGCCGACTGCGGCGTCGACCTTCTCGGAGATCAGTGATTCACCGATGTTGAAACCGATGTTGACCAGTTCCACCTCCGAGAGTCCGCCTGCGACGCCGTCTGCCTTGAGCATCGTGTCGAGCAGCGGCTCGTTGGTGGGAATGCCCGGATACCCGACCTTCTTGCCCGCAAGCTGGGACGGTCGGGTGATCCCCGACGACTCCAGCGCCATAACCGAGTTCAGTGGGTGCTGAACAACGGCCGCTATCGACACGACCGGTACGTTCTCATTTCGGGCCAGAATAACGTCGGGCTGGTAGTTCATGCCGAAGTCATCTGAGCCCGAAGCAACGGTCTGCAGTACGGTCGAAGGGTCCGACGGCGTGTACATCGTGACATCCAGCCCTTCTTCCTCGAAGTACCCCTTCTGCTCCGCGATGAAGAGTCCCAGGTGGTTAGCGTTTGGGTACCAGTCCAGCGCGAGCTTTACCGGCACCGCTTCCTCTTCGGTGCTGCACGCCATAGACATTAGCGCTATTGCTGCCACCACTATGGACAGAGTGATCGTACGCTTCATCTTCATTTACTCCTGACTCACATTTCAGAATTCTTCGCAGCCCGCCACCACGGAATGGCAAACCGCTCGATAACTCCAATCGACGCGAACAGTCCCACCCCCATCACCGACAGGATCGCGATCGCAGCGAACACTCGCTCCGTCAGGAACTGCGGCTTGGACCGGATCATCAGGTAGCCCAGACCCTCGCTCGATCCGACCCACTCCCCAATTACCGCCCCTATGACGCTGACTGCAATGGCGACCCGCATCCCGCTGAACAGGTAGGGCAGGGACGTGGGCACCTGCACCTTGAAGAACACCTGGAGTCTGTTGGCCCCGAGCGTTCGCATCAGGTTGACCATGTCGCGGTCCACCGACTTCAGACCGTCCACCATATTGACCACGATGGGGAAGAAGCTGATGAGCGCGACGACGATCACCTTGGGCGCAAGTCCGTACCCGACCCAGATGAGCAGCATCGGCGTGATCACGATGATGGGGATGGTCTGCGACGCGATGACGAATGGGTAGACCGCGCGCTCCAGAGTCCGCGAGAGCCCGATGGCCGTGGCCAGAAGCACTCCGCTCGCAAGGGCAAGCCCGAACCCCACGATTATTTCGGACAGAGTCACACGGGTGTGCCTCCATAGCAGGCCCGCGTCGTTGTATAGCGCCGTTCCGATGTCTGACGGTGCGGGGAGCAGCCAGGTCTGCACTTCAAAGACCCGAACGTACATCTCCCACGCGACAAGTATTGCTACAACGATGAGAAAAGAAGGCAGCCACTGCCTGGCAAGACCCCCAAACTCCTGGGGGGCTGTAAGCGGCGTCTTTCGGGGTAGACTCTCACTCCTCACTCCTCTCCCCTCACTCCTCAATGATCCTCACCCTCTTCCCTGATCGAGGTCAGAAGCGTTGACTTCATGGCCATGAACTCCGGCGTGGAGAACACGTCCATGCGCCGCGGCCTCGGCAGTCCGACACGTTGCACCAGCTTCATCGTGCCGGGACGGGCGGTCATGACGTAGACGCGGTCGGAAAGCAGGATCGCTTCATCCACGTCGTGGGTGACCAGGATTATGGTCTTCTGCATCGACTCCCACAATCCTGTGACCCACTGGTGGATCTGCGTCCGATTGAGCGCGTCGAGCGCACCGAACGGCTCATCGAGGAGGAACACTTCCTGGTCGGCCAGGACGGTACGAAGGAAGGCCGCTCGCTGGCGCATTCCACCCGACAGCTCGTGAGGGTATGCGTTCTCGAATCCCTCCAGGCCGAAACGGCCGAGGTGCTCGCTCGCCCGATCGGCGGCCTCTTTCCTGGAAACGCCCTGCAACTCCAGTCCGAGAATGGCGTTGTCCATGACGCTCCGCCATGGCATCAGCAGGTCCTTCTGCTGCATGTAGCCGACAGAGCCCAGGCGCTGCCTGTCATGGCTGCCGTGGAGCATTACGCTGCCCGATGTAGGCGTGTCGAGGCCGGCGATGATGTTCAGGAGCGTGCTCTTGCCGCATCCTGACGGGCCGATTATGGAAACGAACTCGCCTTCCTCGGCGTGGAGGTTGACGTCCCGCAGGACAGTGAGAGGCTGCGAGTCCCGTTTCATCTCCTTGGAGAGGCGTCGGACCTCGATGGCATGGATCGCAGACTGCGACGCCTGACCGGTTGGGACAGTGTCAGTGTCTCTCTCGTCATTTATATGTCCAGCTTTAAGCTGGTTGCCTGATGTCAGCATCGACCCAAATGAAAACCGCCCACTCTGTCTGGGTGGGCGGTGCATATGGTCGACGGACTCTGCCACGATCCCTACGCTGGCATTACCCAGATCAGGTTCGAAGGGGTCGACAGCGTTTCGGCTGCCCTCTCAGCCTGGCGTTTTCCAAGCTCCCCCGGGGCTGTATTTCTGTGTTGCGCGCAAGTCTAACCGGGTCAATGGCCCATGTCAAACCGCATCACCCTGCTGGCAGGTGCGGGGCTGGAGAGTCCTACTTGCTACCGCCGTAGCTATCTACCTAGAATGGGGCAGCACAACTGACATGGATGGCCCATCTGCATTGGGAACCGCGTAGCTTCCTTCATACTCATACCAACAACTATCTAGCCTCTCGCGTGCCCTGCCCGGGGCGCAGCGTGAGGCTGTTGTGTTTTCCGGGCCAGTGTTCCACTCTTTCCTCACTTCGAACCATCGCCTGACTCTCATGTGTCATCCGGCATCTGAGCAGGCAAACTAGGAGACGACTCATGGCAATTCAATCCGATCAGGACCTCGCCTACCTGCGGGAGAGGATCAGGCACTCCACCGCCCACGTCATGGCCGACGTGGTCACGACCATGTTCCCGGATGCCAAGCTGGCCATCGGCCCGCCGACTGAAGACGGCTTCTACTATGACTTCATGATCGACAGCCCCTTCACGCCTGAGGACCTCGAGGAGATCGAGCAGCGGATGCGTGTGGTGATCTCCGAGGACCACGCCTTCGAGTATGCCGAGTACTCTCGTGAGCAGATGAACGAGATGAATTCGAACGAGCCGCTGAAGTTGGAGGTAATCGCCGAGATCCCCGACGACGAGCCTATCTCCACGTACACCCACCGGGACTTCGAGGATCTCTGCGCGGGGCCACACGTCGAGTCGACGGGTCGGATCCCTGCCTTCAAGCTGCTGAACGTCGCGGGAGCCTACTGGCGCGGTGATGAGAACCGCCCCATGCTCCAGCGCATCTATGGCACGGCCTTCGAGTCGCAGGAAGCGCTCGACGAGCACCTGGAACGACTCGAGCAGGCGAGGCTCCGGGACCATAGGACGGTCGGACGCGACCTCGACCTGTTCTCGGTGCATGACGAGACAGGGCCCGGTCTCATCATCTGGCACCCGAAGGGAGCCCGCGTCCGCGGACTCGTAGAAGACCTCTGGAAGACCGAGCACTACCGCTGGGGATACGACCTCGTATACACCCCCCACATCGGGCGCTCCACACTCTGGGAGACCAGCGGCCACCTCGAGAACTTCAAGGAGAACATGTTCGCCGCAATGGACATGGAGGGCCAGGACTACTACCTGAAGCCCATGAACTGCCCGTTCCACATCATGTACTACCGTAGCGGTCTGCGCAGCTACCGGGACCTTCCGATGCGAATCGGAGAACTGGGATCGGTCTACAGGTTCGAGCGCGGAGGCACGCTCCACGGGATGCTGCGCGTCAGGGGAATGACCCAGGACGACGCGCACATATTCTGCCGCCCCGACCAGATCGTCGCCGAGGTCAACGGCGTACTTGACCTCACGTTCCACCTTTTGGACATGTTCGACTTCACCGACTACTCGGTCATGCTTTCGACCCGCCCCGACAAGGCAGTCGGCTCCGAGGAGGAGTGGGAGGTCGCCACGAGTTCGCTTAGGTCCACTCTCGAAGAGCGTGGAATGCCCTATGAAGTAGAGGAGGGCGGGGGGGCCTTCTACGGACCCAAAATAGACGTCCACATCAAGGATGCCATCGGCCGTCTCTGGCAGTGCACGACGGTCCAGTTCGACTTCAACCTGCCTCGCAGGTTCGGGCTGACCTACATCGGCGCTGACGGAGCCGAGCATCAGCCTTACATGGTCCACCGCGCCCTGTTCGGCTCCATGGAACGCTTCATGGGCGTCCTGATTGAGCACTTCGGCGGCGCGTTCCCGACCTGGCTTGCTCCGGTGCAGGCTTCGATCATCCCGATCGCCGACAGGCATCACGAGTACGCCGAGGCCGTCCGGAGCACGCTGGCTGACGCGGGTTTGCGAGCAGAGACGGACCTGCGCAACGAGCGTATGGGCTTCAAGATTCGCGAAGCCCAGATGCAGAAGGTGCCCTACATGCTGATCGTCGGAGACCGCGAAATAGCTGCCGACGCAGTCGGTGTCAGACTCCGCTCCGGCGAAGACCTGGGAGCAACGCCGATTCCTGAGCTGGTCGGCAGAATTGCGGAGGAGACAAAATCAAGGTCCGGCTGAATCCTGTTGCCCGGCCTCATCGTCTGTGGTATATTCAGTAAAACTCAGGTGAGCGCCTGAGGCAATGCCACTTAGGAAAAGTGTAAGAAAGAGGTGTCAGGATACCCCCACGGGACTATAGAGCCAACGAGCAGATAAGAATTCCGCAGGTCCGCGTCATCGACGAGGAGGGCACTCAATTGGGTGTCATGGCCACACGCGAGGCGCTTGCGATTGCAGACGAAAGAGGATACGACCTCGTTGAGGTCGCTCCTGCTGCGAAACCGCCTGTCTGTCGCCTCATGGACTTTGGCAAGTTCAAGTACGAGGCGACACGCAAGGAGCGAGAAGCCCGCAAGGCCCGCAGGGCCAGGCCGACCAACGAGCTGCGCGAGGTGCGGATGAAGACGCGAATCGGCGAGCACGACCGCCTCGCCAAGACGCGGCTTGTAAAGCGTCTGCTCGGACAGGGATCGAAGGTCAAGGTCTCGGTAATGTTCCGGGGCCGCGAGAACGACCACCCAGAGATTGGAATGGCGTTGCTGCGGAAGGTCGCCGAAGCCCTGGTTGACGACGCAGCCCTTGAAAGTACTCCCAGATTCGAGAGTAGAAGAATGCTCTCGATGGTCCTGACGCCCATAACACCGCCTGCTCAGAGTGAGCAGCGGTCTGAACGTCAACCGGAGAAAGTCAGTGCCTAAACTAAAGACACACAAAGGCGCCAAGCGTCGGTTCAGAATTACCGGAACCGGCAAACTGGTCAGAATGAAGGGACACAGGAGCCACCTTCGGCGCAAGAAGAGCGCCAGGGCAAAGCGGCTCTTCGCTAAGAAGATCGAGGCCAGCCCTTCCGATGTGAAGATGCTGAAGCGCGCGCTTCCCTACGGTCTTCGCTAACTGCTAGAATTCCTAGTCGGGCCTGAACTCCACACCGCCCCTCCTCAGTGCAGGGGCGGTTGTACGTTAGGCTGTTAGGGTTAAACCCCCTCTCCCTTGACGTGAGAGGGCTGGGGTCTGTCCTGAGCGGCAGTCGAAGGGTGAGTGTGAAGTATGACGCGGATCAAGCGCGGCGTCACGAAGCGAAGGCGTCACAAGAAGATACTCAAGATGACCAAGGGTCATCAGGGTGGTCGGCACACGCTGTTCAGGCAAGCCAATGAGTCCATGCTCAAGGCCTATTCGTACGCGTTCGCTCACCGCCGCGAGCGCAAAGGCGACATGCGCAAGCTCTGGAACATCAAGATTAACGCCGCCGCCCGCGCCAATGGCATGACCTACAGCACCCTCATCCACGGTCTCAGACAGGCCGGCGTCGAAGTCAACCGCAAGATGCTTGCCGACGTCGCCATGAGGGACCCCGATGGCTTTGCACAGATCGTCGAGACGGCGAGGCAGCAAGTCGAAGCAGCCTGACGGCTGACGGAGCTTCCCCCTTCTCTTACTGGAGAAGCGTTCTAATGTCCTGAACGATCTCCTCCTGATTCAACGGAGACGTAAACACCACGCGTCTTCGTCCCTCCCTGTCGATCAGGAATACCGGAGCTGAGTGGATCACCAGGTATCGCTCCGCTATCGCCGCGCTTAGCGCGTCCACTGCACCTCTCGGTTCAGGAGTTGCCACCTGCACCCCGTCATCGTCGGCGTAGGGATCTACGAAGTAGCTCTCCCAGATGGGCTCCAGCGTCTCACGGTCGCCGACCAGGTACTGCCATCGGTCCTCCAGCTTCCATCGCTCCAGGTACTCCCGTGCGGCTTCCGCTGTGTCACGTTCCGGATCAACGCTTATGACCACGAATTCAACGCCGTCCCCCTCATCAGCCAGATGCTCCTGCACGTCTCTGAGCTGCGTGGTGATGATCGGGCACACGTCGGGGCAGTATGTGTACAGGAAGGTGAGGGCGACGACGCTACCCTGAAGGCTCTCAAGGGAGATGGGCTGGCCGGCCTGGTTGGTCAGACTGAACGACGGGGAGGGTTCGGCGCCCTTTAGGACAGTCCCATTGAACTCAGCCTCGGACTGCTCTCTGCTGCATCCTCCGAGCAAGATCAGGGTCCCGGCGACAAAGAGAACCGCGAGGGCCAGTCGGTATCCAGACCTGCGTTCCAGGCGAGCTGCGCGACCTGAACTGGAGATCAAGCCGCATGTCCGATTCAGTGGACGGGCTCCTCCATTGGCTCGTTACGTGTGAGCAGGTAAGCAACTATCGGCACGCCGAACACCAGCGAGGACCCGAGTATGATCACAGAAAACACGCCTATCGTTTTGAAGAGAACGATGAATAGCACCCCAAGTCCCCCTCCGTAGAGGGCGATCATAAAGATCGCCAGGAACGGGAACAGTAGTGAGAATCTAAACTCTTTGCTCATGTGGGTGTCTCCTCCAGTCCGGGAGAGCCGTTTTCAAGATTTGCTGTTCGTTGCCTGCGGTTGGCCTGGCGTATGCTCTCCTCTTCACCGTACCAGCGGTAGAACGTCACCACCAGCAGCCCGAGGAAGAGCAGCCCGCCTCCGATCTTCATTATGATTGCGCCGATCTGCTGATCCGTGAGGGCTGAGAACGGGGCGATACGGGGCGCATCTACGTAGTGCTGGTAAAGTGGCTGACCTGCGAACGTCAGCGAGCCGAACACGATGATCTGCGCGACGGACAGTCCGAACAGGTACATCATCTGCATTGGGTATGACACCCTCGGCAGTTCCGCCATTGTGCTTGTTAGGGGCCACCACATTACCATCGCGGTCGAGATCATCATCATGTGCTCGACGACGTGGACTACGTTGTTTGCCAGGGATGCGTTGTATAGCGCGGGTATGTGCCAGAGTGAGAACACTATATTGAAGGCGAGGAACGCTCCGATCGGGTGCGTGATGGTGCGTGCCACCCGGAAGGCCCAGTCGGGCCTCAGGAACGGTCGGATCAACCAGTGGGGCAGTCCCCGTATGAGCAGCGGCGGGGCGACCAGGGTGAGCAAAACGTGCTGTAGCATGTGGACGCTGAAGAGGTAGTTGTCGCTGACCACGTTGATCGGAGAGACCAGCGCAACGAAGAGCACCAGCACCCCGAACGTGAATGTCGCAACCTGGCGAGGATCCACGTAGTCTGCCCAGTTGTTTCGCTCCCTGAGCGGACCCACCCCAAGCAGATACAGGCCCTCTATGGCCACCAGCAGGACTATCGACTCGGGTTCGGCCTGCCATGTAGTCCACAGCGACCCGGTGCCGAGTCCCATCCCTCATCTCCTTCCACTGCCGCCATCGCGAGCTATGCTGCGTGAGCACTTTCGGCGTGACCTCTATCTCAGAGCAGGAACCAACCGAATAGCGCCATAAGCGCGAAGATGACGCCAGTAGCGACCATCATCCCGAAGAAGAACATCCCAGTGAATATCTTCGAGTCGAACTTCAGGTGCATATAGTACATGACAACGAGGGCGAACTTGCCGATTGACAGTACCGCCAGGATAGGAATGATCCCGTAGCTCAACTGGGTGATGTAAAAGATCCCGACCTCGATGGCAGTCAGAATTGACAGCGCCATCGCAACCTTGAAGTACGTTGCCGGCGTGGGGTGGCCGGTGTGTGCGGCGGCCTCTCCCCCATGCTCCTCGACCTGAATGTTCTCCTGACTCATTCCTTCTCCCGAGATGTTTGCATCCGCAAAGTGTGCAGGAACTTAGAAATCAACTGCGTCAATGCGCCACTTCTGAGGGCACTACTCCGGGGAAGCCCTCGAATACGCCGAACAGGTAGACGACGGTGAAAATCACGATCCATACGATGTCTACAAAGTGCCAGTACAGCGCGGCGAGGTCTACGTCGAGGTTCTTCTCAGGGGTTACTCCGCCCTTCCTGAAGGAGTGGAACAGGATCGAAAGAAGCCAGACCACTCCGAGCGTTACGTGCGCGCCGTGGAAACCGGTCAGGGTGAAGAACGTGGTGCCGAACAGATTTGTCCTGGGAGTGAGACCGAGGCTTGCGAATTCGTAGAACTCGAAGACCTGGAAGGCCAGGAAGGTCGTGCCCATTATGGCCGTCGCGGCCAGCCAGATGCGGAACGCCTTGAGGTTGCCCCGCGTCAGCCACGCATAAGCCATCACCATGCTCATCGAGCTCATCAGCAGTACGAAAGTGCTTACCGAGGTGACGGGGATGTCGAAGACGTCTATTGGGTAAGGACCGACAAGGCTTTTGCCCTTATACACCAGGTAAGTGGCAATCAGGGTACCGAAGAACATGCAGTCCGAACCCAGGAACGCCCACATCAGGAGCTTCCTGTGATTCAGGCCAGTCGTCGTTGGTTCATGCTCGCCATGAACGGCGGGAGCTTGTGCCACTTAAACGCCTCCGTATGAATTGGTGCGCGTTATAAGCGCCAGCCCTCTCAGGGTCGCTGTGACCGAAGCATGTGCCACTCTCGAAAGACCTCCGTTCAGTTAGTGGGCCGCGGCGTGCTCGCCGTCCGGCTCAGGATCATTCACAGGCTCAAACGACCAGCGATAGACAGACACCATGCCAATGACAACGCCTACTACCGTTACCGTAAGCGCGGTCCAATTCAGGGTCCTGATGCCGGCAGCATCCACGTTCATTAGATATACAAGGCCAAACCCGGCGATGAACAGTCCAAGTGATACGAAGAACGGCCAGTACGACGGCTGAGGCAGGTGTATATCGTGCTCCTCTTCCTCGTCGGAACCGCCCGCTACTACGGGAACGCCGGTGGCAGGAATCTCTTCTTCCTCTCGCCTGCGCCGCTGCTTCTCTTCCCACCAGTCGTCGCGGTCCTGTACGTGTGGTACTTCCACGAAGTTGTACTCAGGCGGAGGCGACGGTATCGACCACTCGAGTGTGCGACCGTCCCACGGGTCTGCTCCAGCGAGTTCGCCCTTCGTCCAGCTCTTCCACATGTTGTGGATGAAGAACAGGAACCCGGCTGCAAGCATGAACGCGCCCAAGGTCGAGATCAGGTTCCAGAAGTCCCAGCCCATCCCGCTGTAGTACGTGTAGATCCGGCGAGGCATTCCATCGAGACCGGTGAAGTGCATCGGGAAGAACGTGACGTTCTGGCCAATGAACATCAGCCAGAAGTGTATCTGGCCCTTCTTCTCGTCGTACATGCGCCCGGTCAGCTTTGGGAACCAGTAGTAGACGCCAGCCAGGATTGCAAAGATTGCGCCGCCAAACAGGACGTAGTGAATGTGAGCGACGATGAAATAGGTGTCCTGCTGCTGGGCGTCAGACGCGGCGATAGAGTGCATTACGCCGCTGATGCCACCGATTACGAACATCGAGACGAACGCAATCGCAAACAGCATTGGAGTCTTGAGGTTTATCGACCCGCCCCACATGGTGCCCATCCAGTTGAACACCTTGATGCCCGTCGGCACCGCAATCAGCATAGTGGTTATCGTGAACACGGAGTTGGCGACGGGTCCCAGGCCCACCGTGAACATGTGGTGGCTCCAGACCATCCAGCCCATGAATGCGATTACTACACCTGCCAGCACGATGGTCGCGTAGCCGAACAGGGGCTTCTTCGAGAACACGGGTAATATCTCTGAGACGATACCCATTGCCGGTAAGATCAGGATGTACACCTCGGGGTGTCCAAAGACCCAGAAGAGGTGCTGCCATAACACCGGATTAGCGCCGGCGACGACATTGAAGAAGTTCATGCCAAAGGCTCTGTCGAAAAGCAGCTCGATCAGGGCAACGGTAATGACCGGGAAAGCCAGTACCAGGAGAATAGCCGTAACCAGCGTCATCCACGTGAACAGCGGCATTCGCATGAGGCTCATTCCTGGAGCCCTCATGTTCACAATGGTCACGATGAAGTTAAACGACGCTGCCAGTGAGGCCACGCCCAGCACCTGCAGCGATACGATCCAGACGTCAATGCCGTGCCCAGTGTTATAGGTGATCCCGGTAAGCGGAGAGTATCCGAACCAGCCCCCGTTCGGAGCCGCGTGGGTGAACCAGCTCAGCTTGAGAATCAAGGCACCCGCCAGGAAGGTCCAATAGCTGAAGGCATTGAGTCTCGGGAACGCAACATCGCGCGCGCCAATCTGAAGTGGGATGACAAAGTTGAAGAAGGCCGCAGAGAGCGGCATCACGCCAAGGAAGATCATAGTCGTGGCGTGCATTGTGAACAGCTGGTTGAAGATCTCAGGAGTGACGAGGTTCTGCTCCGGCCTCATCAGCTGCATGCGAATAATCATCGCCTCGATGCCGCCTGAGAAGAACATCAGGAAGGCCGTGACGCCGTAAAGGACGCCAATCTTCTTGTGATCGATTGTCGTCAACCAGTCCCAGATCCCCGAGGGGTGGACCGGTCTTGGAATCGCTAGGGGAATGGTCGTCATCCAGTTCCTCCGAGAATTTGCGTCACAGGTGTGCCCCTTACTTCAAGCTGGAGACGTAGGCAACCAGGGCGGACAGTTCAGCTTCAGTCAAAGTGTTGGCTGGGTCGATGTATGCTGCGCCGCGCCGGGCCATAATGTTGCCCGTCTTGGCTGCCTCGGGGTCCTCAATCCAGGTTCTGGCGTTGCGCTGGAATATAGCGTCGTTCACCTTTCCGTCTTCGCCGAGGTTGTCAAATATACCGGCCGCGAGCTGAGACCGGCTGGCAACGTGTGTCAGGTTCGGCCCGTCACGTCCGGGAGTTCCTACGTTGACTACCGATTCGGTCGCGTGACAGCCGCTGCACCCGGCACTCGCGCTTGAGAATATCTTCCTTCCCTCAGAAATCAGCGGGTCCTGCGACTCCACCGCAGGCGATGCCTGGAACCTGAGCCATTCGTCGAACTCCTCGCGAGTTACCACGAACACCTTGAAGCGCATGTTGGCGTGCTGGACGCCGCAGAATTCCGCGCACTGTGCGTAGTACTCGCCCGTGCGGTCAGCCTGGATCCACATGGTGTTGTCGTTTCCGGGCACCATATCGACTTTGCCCGCAATTTTGGGGATCCAGAAGCTGTGGATTACGTCGATAGAATCGAGATTGACATTCACGACCTCGTCTACCGGGATGTAGAGGTCGTTGGCGAACACAATCTCCTTGGAGGGGTCGTCGGGATGAGGATATCGGAATTCGAACCACCACTGGTGGCCGATAGCCTCCACGGTCAACGCGTGCGGATCAGGCGTTACCTGGTTATCAAAGATTGTAAAGACAGTCGGTATGGCCACGACGATGAGCAGGGCGGTTGGCGCAGCCGTCCAGGCGAATTCCAGTGTATGGTTGCCTTCGACCTGCTCCGGCATTTCGTCGGCTCTTCGCCTGTGGAACTTAATGACCGAGTAGATCAGCGCCCCTTCGACCAGGATGAAAACGACCGTGCCCGCTCCAAGTATGATCCAGAACAGGTCCAACTGGGACTGTGCAACAGGCCCCAGCGCATCGAAAGTGGACATCGGATTGTTTGGATTGTTTGGCGAGCAGCCGAACACGAGCGTCAGCAGGGCGCCCAGCACAACAATGCCGACCAGAATCCTACCGCGCCTTAACACTCTGGACATATTCCGGGAATCCCTCTGACTGGTGTCTGTTTTCTCAGAAATGGCTTGTGACACCGATTGTAAAATCTATCAAAGCCCCCTATGGCAGTCAAGGATTTCACGTAGGCGTCGAAAGCCCATCCGACTTCGTTCACTGAAGTGGATTCGTACCTGTTTCTGATGTCTATAAACGGTGTTTTATTCATCTATTTCGAACTTCCCATCACACGCCCACCAGGCTGTCGACCATCAAAAGCACGAACAGCAGGGCCAGATAGGCAAGCGAGTAGAGATAGGTGGACTTGGCGCCCTCTATCCCGGGCCTCCGCATCAGCCTGTAGGCCGAATAGATGAAGCCTGCTCCGAGGAGCATCGAGCCTGCGAAGTATACCCAGCCGACGGCCTGCGTTGTGAAGAACATCGCCGTGAGCGCCACGAGCAGGAGCGTGTAGAGCAGGATAGACCGCTTGGTTTCACTGATTCCGGCAACCACAGGCAGCATGGGAACGCCGGCCTGCGAGTAGTCGTCCTTGATTAACAGCGACAGCGCCCAGAAGTGTGGCGGTGTCCAGAAGAATACGATGGCGAACATGTACAGCGCCGGCAGGTCCAGGCTGCCGGTAACGGCGACCCAGCCTACCATTGGCGGGACGGCGCCTGCCGCTCCCCCGATGACGATGTTCTGTGGAGTGCTCCTCTTTAGAGTCATTGTGTAGACAAACACGTAGAAGAGCGTTGCAGAGAGCGTGAGTACCGCGCTGAGCGGGTTGGCGAGCCATGCCAGGATCACGAATGCCACGACGTTGAGCCCGATGCCGAACCACATCGCGTTGACAGGCGGAATGTTTCCGCTGGCGACCGGTCTGGTCGCGGTCCGGGTCATTAGCTGGTCTATGTCTCGGTCAAGAAAGTGGTTGAGCGCGTTCGCCCCTCCGGCGGCAAGCGCGCCACCCAGCAGAACGACTGCTGTCAGCAGGGGGTCTGGAGCGCCTCTGGAGGCAACGAACATCCCGCCCAGCGCCGTGAATACCAGGAGGGATATGATCCTTGGCTTGGTGAGGGTAACGTAGGCCCGCAGAACTGACTGCGATCTCCTGACTGTTACTGCCGTAGTTGCCATTGAGTACTCTCGACTAGGCTTGCTGGAAACGCAGTGCGGTGGCTGCGGTTGCCGCCTTGTGCTGTGGCAGGTAAGTCAGCCCGACCATCGTCACCAGCGCAGCCCATACCAGTGTGGCGACGCTCAGGTGGATAGCCTTGAAGTCCGCGCCGAACTTCGTCCATATCACCGCAGCGCCGATGACTATCTGTATTGCAAAAGCCAGGATGACGGCAACTGCCGCCAATCGTGCGGGAGGGTTGTCCCGGAGATTGCGGATCACGTGCCACGCTGCGGCCAGAACGATAAGCCCGACCAGAGCGGCAATGTAACGATGCCCCATGTGAATCAGGTAGGCTGCCGCATCTGACGGCCAGAAGCTGCCCCGGCAGAGCGGCCACGTCGCGCAGGAAGTACCAGCGCCATAGCCGACCATATACGACCCCGACAGGATGAGAACATAAGCCCCGGCAATTGCCGCAATAGCGAGGTTCCGGGTAGTGGGAGCAGGCCTTGCTACAGCGGCGGGTTGACTGTCGTCACGGCTGCCACTCCATCCTCCTATCGTGGCGACTATCAGACAAGCCAGAAGCAGTTCAGCTATGCCAAGGTGAAACAGCACCACCCACCATTCCAGCTCGGTGAGGACGGTGACGCCGCCAAGTATGGCAGCGACAACCACCAGGACCAGTGCTGCGATTGCGCTACCGAGTACAACCCGGTTTTCACGGTATTGCAACCATGCAAGGATCGTTGTTCCCAATACAAACAGACTGAGAACGGACGCAGACAGGCGATGGCTGTATTCAATCATGGTGGGCACGCTGAATGGAGGGATGATCTGACCGTAGCAAAGGGGCCAGTCGGGACAGCCCAGTCCGGAGTCTGTGACCCTCACCACTCCTCCCAAGGTGACTTGGCCAAATGCAGCGACCACGGCGGCAACCGCCACTACGCGAAAGATGATCTGTGCCCTGTCGCTTGACATCGTCTCTCGTGACTGGCGACTTGACTACTGAAAGGGGCGGCGGAATACGCTGAATGTGCAATATTTCACGAACGGAATGGTAGCACAGGCTCGTACTAGCGTCAATCCAACAGTCAGCGCGGAGGACGTGCACCTGGCAGGTTTTTTCTTGACTGCCATCGGCGCTCGTAACTAGAATGAGCCAGCCTGACCGACGATCGGTTCTGGCTTACCGAAAGACTCTGGCCCGCTAGCTCAATTCGGCAGAGCAACTGACTCTTAATCAGTAGGTTCTCGGTTCGAGTCCGAGGCGGGTCACTCCCCACTTCAGAACCGCATGGAGCATCTCACCGAGCGAACAGGAGTCTTCCATCCTGTTCTGATACACTCCGCCAAAAGCTCTGAGACCTGTAGCTCTCTACTTGGGGAGTTCAAACGAGGGGCCACCTCAGCGCTTCTGACATGCGGGGGGTAGCATGTTCGACCACCTGGAAATCAGGAACTTCAAGTCCGTCGAGCACGTTGAGTTAAGCTGCCGGAGAGTCAACGTACTCATCGGAAAGCCAAACACGGGCAAGTCCAATATTCTGGAGTCGCTCGGGCTGATCTCTTATGTAGGCCACGCTCACCGGGGAGTCGACCTCGAGTCCTTCGTCAGGTGTGACGACGTCAGCAATCTCTTCCATGGCGGTCTTCTGAGCCGTCCAATCGAGGTTACTCTCTATAGGTCGCGTTCCCTTGGCGAAGAGCTTCGAATACAGGAACGAGTCGGCCTGGTGTTGGGACATGTGAACGGAAGATTCAAAGGCGGTGTGGGCGAGGATGGGCTGATACGTGAGCGCGGCACTGAACGGATCAACACTCCAATCGACCCCAACGCATACGCAATGGTTGGGAGCGGCGTGTCTCTCACCGTCAGCCAGGGTACAGGAGCCCTGGGAATTGTCCCGACCTGCAAGTTCTACAGGTTTGCTCCTCAGGCCGTATTCCCGGTGAAGGCCGGCGGGTCCCTGTCACCATCTTCCGGAACCAATCTTCTGTCTTTGCTGCTCAGGGATGCTGAACTTGCCAATGAAGTGAGTGCCCTCTTCTCAGAGAGTGGATTGAAACTTGGACTGAGGGCTGAGGAGAACAGAATCGAGGTTCTGACAGAGTACGGGAACTACAGCTTTTCACATCCCTACAATCTGACTTCGACAAATCTGCAGCGGCTCGTTTTCCACATCGCTGCGCTCAGAACGAACTCGGACTCGCTGATTGTCCTGGAGGACCCTGAGAGTTACCAGTATGCCAGCCATGCGGAGGACCTGGCTGAGAGCATTGCTCACGATGACGCTGGCAATCAGTTCATCCTCTCGACTCACAGCCCACACTTCCTGAAGGCGCTGCTGGACAAGATTCCTCCAGGAGACATTGCGGTGTTCATGACGAACTGCTACGACTACAGGACGAGGGTCAGCCAGGTCCCACAGCATGATCTCGCAGTGCTTACGCATGGGGCCGATCTGCAGTCCAACTTTGGGGCGCTGCTTGAGGCTTCGTGACATCCTTCAATGGCGGAGCCAGCCATGTGTGGAGAATCGAATCGCAGCAGTGGAGTCTCCTGAGTTGAAACAGGTCCTCAGTGTCGCGGGCCGTGAGGCTCCGTACAAGTCGAGCTGAAATCCCACCAATCGCCTGGGATAGAGAGGTCACATATGCGATACGGATTTGCACTCCCCAAGAGCACCGACGGCAATGAACTGGTCAAGTTTGCGAAGGCCGTCGAAGATCTTGGCTTCGAGTCGGTCTGGGTTGGCGACCACATTGTTCTGCCCATGGAAGAGACCGACCAGTACCCATACACGCCCGACGGCCGTTTCGTAACCCGTCCGAACGACCCGCAGCTCGACGCGTTCATCGTGTTGAGTTACATTGCATCATCCACGTCGACAATCGATATTGGGACAACCGTGGCGATCGTCCCATATCGCAACCCGATACTCCAGGCCAAGATGTTCGCTACGCTCGACGTGCTCACCGGCGGACGGGCAGTCTGCGGTGTCGGCGTCGGGTGGCTGGAGAAGGAGTTCGACGTCCTGGGCGCCTCTTATCCAGACCGGGGGCCGGTTACGGACGAGTACCTGGAGATCTTCAGAACACTCTGGACGGAGCAGGAGCCCGAGTTCCACGGAGAGCACTACGACTTCGACGGCATCTACTTCGCTCCCAAGCCTGTTCGCGACGGTCACATTCCGATCTGGGTTGGGGGGCACACTCGCAGAGCGGTCAGGCGTACCGTTAAGTATGGCGATGCCTGGCACCCCACCCGGCAGACGCCAGAGTTTGTCGCCCGTCATCTTCCCTACATGCGCGAGTACTCCGAGTCCGTGGGAAGGGACCCATCGGAAATCACCATGTCCCTAAAGCGGACGCTTCACTTTACTGATCTGGGAATAGACGAAGGGCCTGCAAACCGCTCTAACGGCGCACTCATCGCTTCAACGGGCGAAGTCATCGAGGACGTCGGCGCCTGCAGTGAGATCGGTATCGACCAGCTGACTTTCGATTTCCGAACTTCCAGCATCGACGCCTGCATTCGCACCATGGAGCACTTCGCCACGAGGGTGGCTCCAGCGGTCTAATGTCTTCCGACGAGGACCGGGAATCGCTCTCGGCTAGCGAAGGCAGACCTATCTCCGAACAACTGGAGCTTCTGCCGCTTCTCAAGCGGGTTTCCAGGGCGTTCTATCTCTCGATCAGGGTGCTGCCGAGCACCCTGCGGGAGCCGGTGGGTCTGGCTTACCTGCTTGCGAGAGCGGCAGACACAATTACTGACACCGAGGCGTTGTCGCCCAAAGAGCGCCTTGACGGTCTGCTGGCGTTTCGAGAAGCTGTCAGATGCGGTCGTGCAGGTGGGGATTCCCTAGAGCATCTGGTCTCGTTTTCGGAGCATCAGCTCACCGCAGCGGAATATCATCTGCTTGAATCGATTCCCAGTACTCTCGACAGACTCTCCCAGCTAGACGTGGGAGACAGACACCTCGTAATCGACATTGTGACCAGGCTTACGGACGGAATGGAGTTCGACCTGACCCGGTTCCCACCTGACGATCCTGGATCGATACACTCCCTGGAGAGTCGCGATGAGTTAGACAGGTACACATACCTGGTCGCCGGATGTGTCGGTGAGTTCTGGACCCGCATCACAGTGGCCCATACGGAGGCGCTTGGGAACTGGGACCTGGACGAGATGTCAGCAATCGGAGTGAGGTTCGGACAGGCCCTGCAGATGACAAACGTCCTCCGTGACCTGCCGGCGGACCTGCAGGCGGGACGGTGCTATCTGCCGAGCGAGTGGTTAAGTGAGATCGGGCTAACACCACAGGACCTGACTGACCCTCGAATCGGACTGGCTGCGAAACCGGCTCTTGCACGGGGAGTGGAGGTTGCGCTCGATCACTACGCGGAGGCGGAGAGATACCTGGTCGCCATTCCTCAGTCATGCGTCCGCCTTCGCCTTGCTGCAATGTGGCCGCTGCTGATGGGACTCGCAACACTTGAGCGAGTCGTCCGAAGTCAGTACTGGCTGAATCCCCGCGTTCGTCTCAAGGTGTCCAGGTTCTGGGTCTTTCGGATGATGTTCACATCGCTATTCGTAGTGCGCTCGAACAGACTGGTGTCCTTGTGGATACGGCGTCTGACGAGGCGGGTGCGGTTCGAGGTCAGCCGTCCCTAGTCGAGCCTGGTACTGTCTTGGTTGACCGGCATCAGGCCCGCCAATAGAATTGGCCCGAATTTCTCTTCACCAGCTCAGTTGGAGCAACTTCATGAAGATTACAGACATAACTGCGTTCGTGACCAAGCCGCCCGGAGCCTTCTCCAACTACGTGTTCGTCAAGGTCAGCACGGATGAAGGTGTCAACGGCTGGGGTGAGTCCAGCATCGGTGCAAACTCAGTTGCTGCCGTGATCGAGGAGTTCGGGTCTGCCATCGTCGGCAAGGACCCGTTCAGAATCGAAGAGCACTGGCAGGACATGTACCATCTCTTCCACAATGTTAGGGGTGGAGCCCTCCAGATGGCGGCAATCTCAGGGATAGAGATCGCGCTCTGGGACATCAAGGGCAAAGCGCTGAACGTGCCCGTCTACGAGCTGATCGGCGGCGCGATGCGGGACAGGCTCTGGACTTACGGCCGGTTCGACGGCGTGGACCCTGATGCTGCGGTCGAGAACGCGATGTCCTTCGTAGAACAGGGTTACACAGCCCTGAAGGGAGACCCGTTTGGCCACCAGGGCATATTCACTTCGCCCGAGTCCGAGCGGGACGCGCTGGCTAAGGTCGCAGCGGTCCGTGAGGCTGTGGGTGACGACGTTGAACTGCTGATAGAGGTCCACGGTCGCCTGACCCCTGCCGAGGCTATTCGCATCGGTCAGGAACTGGAGCAGTATCGGCCGTTCTTCTACGAGGAGGCAGTACCTCCCCAGAACGTGGACGCGATGGTCCGCGTGGCTCAGGCTATCAAC
Source organism: Dehalococcoidia bacterium (assembly GCA_965116415.1). Taxonomy (GTDB): domain Bacteria; phylum Chloroflexota; class Dehalococcoidia; order Lucifugimonadales; family UBA1123; genus VXRN01. The sequence continues at coordinate 972,390 of OZ220693.1, read as the reverse complement.
ATTCCACTGGCCACCGGTGAGCGAATCTACACCAAGTGGGGATTCAAGGACCTGCTGGAGAAGCAGGCCGTTTCTGTTGTTCAGCCTGACGTGTGTCACGCGGGCGGTATCAGCGAGCTCAAGAAGATAGCCGCAATGGCGGAGACATACTACGTGGGGTTCGCTCCCCACAACCCGTACGGACCGATCAATACGCTGGCGGCGCTGCACGTCGATGCGGGCACTCCGAACTTCCTGATTCAGGAGGGAGGCCATGCAGAGTGGTACGAGGCGATTCTGACGGGGCCGTTCCCTCGCCAGACCGATGGCTACTTCGATCTGCCCTCTGGTGTGGGGATCGGAGTCGAGCTGGATGAAGAGGCCCTGCGTAAGTATCCCGAGGGGAAAGTGGAGAACAGGGGCGGCTACCGAAGCAGGTTCACCATCCCGTCGAGACAGCAGAACCACTGGGTATAACTCCCAAGGAGCAATCATGAAGGTAACAGGATTTGAGACGGGAGTAGTCGCGCTGCCGAGAGCGGTTGGTCCCCTGTCATCGGGGCCCGGAAGCGTGGCTGCCAGCTTCGTCACGCTCAAGCTCAGGACTGATGACGGCATCGAGGGCATCGGATATGCCGGATTCGCCTCTGACGTTATGCTCAAGGCGCTGAAGCAGTCAGTGGACAGCTTATCCGAGCAGACCATCGGCTCAGACCCGATGATGGTCGAGCAGATCAATACCCATCTCATGGCGCTCGGAGGAAGCGGCTCGCCGGCAGGACTGGTGACCAGATCAGTTTCGGCGATCGACGTCGCGCTCTGGGACATCCGGGGCAAAGCGCTGGGACAGCCGATTTATCGCCTCCTGGGAGGGTTCGCCGACCGCGTTCCAACCTATGCCAGCGGGCACCTGTGGCGCACCTACGACCTGGACATGCTCGCCAAGACAGGCCCCGAGCTGGTCGAGCAGGGCTTCAAGGCCATGAAGTTCAGAATGGGCGGAGAGGACACAGACGCCAGGGAGATAGAGCGCATGAGGGTCATGCGCTCTTCGATTGGCGACGAGGTCGACCTGATGGTGGACATCAACCAGGGTTGGGACATCAACACGACCATGAGGATTGGACGCCTGATGGCTGACTTCGGCCTCTTCTGGCTGGAAGATCCGATACAGCACCAGGACTACGAAGGCTACGCCCGCATCGCGGATGCTCTGGACACGCCGATAGCAACCGGCGAGTACCACTACGGCACGATCCCGTTCAGGCATATGCTGGAGCACAGGTCGCTGGACATCGTCATGGTCGACCTGCTCAGAGTAGGGGGACTCACCGGGTTTATGAAGGTCGCGCACATGGCTGAGATCTTCAATCTGCCGGTTGTCAGCCACCTCGCCACAGAGGTGCTTGTCCACGCGATAGCAGCGGCGCCGAATGGCCTCACCGTGGAGCACATGCCCTGGACGTTCGACATGTTCACCGAGGAGCCGGTGGTCGAGGACGGGCAGATCGTGCTGCCTCAGGGGCCGGGTCTCGGCGTAGAGTTCGACGAGGAGAAGCTGGCGAGGTACGCGGTGGACTAGGTGCCGCCATCTTAGCCCTGATCGTCACGATCGTTCGTCCTGAGCTTGTCGAAGGACGGTATTCAGACCATCGTGAGTGCGTGGAGTCCGCTAGGTCGCGGGGCCGCCCCAGGGCAGCTCGACTTCGTCGACACCACCGTCCTCAACAATCTCCACCAGTTCAAGGTCGAAAGTCAGGTCACGCCCCGCCAGCGGATGATTGGCGTCCAGTATCACCCGGCCGTCGACTATGTCGATGACGACGAACCGGAGCTGCTGGCCGTCGGCGTCCTGGCCCACGAGAGTGACGCCGACTTCTACACCAGGTGGCAGCTCGGAGATGTCCTCTTCCAGCATCATGTCCTGGTTGTGGGGGCCGTAGGCCTGGCTTGCAGGTATTGTGACGGTCTTCTTCTCTCCGGGGGACATGCCAAGCACGGCGCTCTCGAAGCCCGCCACTACCTGCCTGGCCCCTAGCACGAACTCCAGCGGCTCGCCGCGTTCGTGGGACGAGTCGAACTGCTGGCCTTCGGTCGTTCCGACGTAGTGGACACGTACCTCGTCTCCGAGTCTTGCGGTCCTGTTCGTTTCACTCTCGGTCATCGTATTCGGCCTGCCTGAATATGGCTCTCAATGGGGGATGCGGACAGTTTCGAGTCCAGTTCCTCGTAGTCCCGGTAGCCGATAAGTTGGTACAGATCGGAGCGCGTCTGCATGTTTTCGAGCATACCGGCCTGGGTGCCGTTAGCGAGGACTTCCTCCATCGCGTCTCTGATCGACTTGGCCGCGATCCTCAGCGACGTTACTGGAAAGATCACTAGCTGGTAACCCAGCGCCCCAAACTCCGAAACGCTCAGGTAGGGTGTCTTCCCAAACTCGGTCATGTTCGCCACCAGTGGGCCACCAACAGAGTCTGCGTAGTGTCGAAACTCACCGGCGGTTTCGAGCGCCTCCGGGAATATGATATCGGCTCCTGACGCCCGGTACGCGCGTCCTCGCTCGATTGAGTCGTCCATGCCGTTGATTGCCTTGGAGTCTGTTCTTGCCACGATTAGCGCACACCTGCGAGCCTGGACGGCCGCCCTGACCTTGGCGGAGAACTCGTCCGGACTCACGACCTGCTTGCCTTCGAGGTGTCCGCACCGCTTGGGCATCACCTGGTCCTCTATCTGGATCGCTGCCGCGCCGGCAGCCTCAAGCTCCTTGACCGTCCGGTAGGTGTTGATCGCCTCACCGAATCCGGTGTCCGCATCAACTATCAAGGGCAGGCTGGTGGCTCTCGTTACCCACCTGACGGCTTGAGTGAGCTCGTCCAGAGTGAACAGGCCGATGTCCGGGATTCCGAGACTGGCCGAGAACGCCGCGCCTGAGAAGTACAGCGCCTTGAAACCTACGTCCTCAGCGATGAGCGCCGAGAGCGGGTTGAACACTCCAGCAACTGGAATCGTCCCGCCACTTGCGAGCAGATCGGTCAGGCTGTCCGCCTGTTGTGCAGACCCGGCTCGAATCTCCCACGTCATCAGAGACCTACCCCATGAAGCCCCGGGCGCCTTCGACCAGAGTCCAGTCCTCGCCCGATCCGTCCACAGGAGAGAATCCGATGGTCCTCTCTCCGGCCTCGATGTCCCAGATCCGCAGGTCGTTCCTGGACATGCCATAGACGATTGCGAACCCGACTGATGGTGGCGCATCGATCGCCTTCTGGACCAGTTGCGCCGCGTCGCGGTGGCTGAGCCACAAAGAGAGCGCGGCCGGGTGGAAAGTGGGGTCGTCCGGCGTCATCACCCAGCCAATGCGGAGACAGATGATGGACAGCTCGTACTGGTCGTGATAGTAGCTGCCCAGGGACTCTCCGAACGCCTTGCTAACCCCATAGAGGCTGTCGGGTCGTAGGTCCCTGTCGTCGAGCATCCTGAAGGGCCGCCTGACCTCTGCGAGCCTGCCGTCGTAGATCGCCTTGTACGGGTCGTCCTTCAGCGGGTAGAACCCCACTGCGTGGTTGGTACTTGCAAGTATCACCCTACTCGCGCCCGCCAGTCTGGCCGCCTCGTACACGTTGCGAGTGCCGATGATGTTGTTGTTCAGGGTCGACTCCCAGGAGGCCTGCGGGCTTGGGTCCGCGCCAAGATGCACGACCACGTCCACGCCTTCGAACGCGGGACTGATCGAGTCGATGTCGCTCAGATCGGCGACGTGCGACTCGGGCCATCCGCAGTCGACGATGTCAAGACCGACAAGGTCGTATCTGAACCCCAGCTTGCTGCGGATGATGCCGCCGATCTGTCCGGCTGCGCCGGTCACCAGAACTCGCGCCTTGTCCGTCATACTATCCTCCGTTCACATCTTCCAGCGACACAGAGTCCTTCCTGGCACTTGAAAAGATAATCACTGGAAGACCTTCCCATCGACTGCCTCACATGTCCAGCTTTAAGCTGGTGTCCAAGTTTAACCTGGGGGTACGCTAGGCTAGACTGTTTTACATGTCCAGCTTTAAGCTGGTGTCAGCGGCGAAGTATCAGGCCCCGTCCCTGAGCGCCAGGATCAAGAGAGTGACTACTAACGGCACTACTATAGTCCAGAGTGCCCTGCGTGGAGTGAATCGAAACATGCCGAACCCCGCTGTTGGTGTCGTTCAACGCCGACGGAATGGTACCACAGATACCGGACCTAATCCGGCACTGGCTCCTGTTTGCGCGGAGTGCAGATGAACAGGCGCTTCCGGCTGATAGCGCTCGACGTCGACGGCACGATTCGCGACCGCGAGCGGCAGATCTCATCGCGCACCCGGTCGGCCATTGAGCGCGTCCGCGAAAGCGGAGCCTACGTTACGCTGGCGACGGGCAGGACCTTCCTCAGCGCGCTGAACGCCTCCACAGACCTCAGCCTGACGTGTCCCATAATCACCTTCCAGGGAGCGCATGTCGCAATGCCGAATGGCGACCTGCTCTGGCACACTCCGCTCACACAGGAGATGACCGAGACTGCACTGGATGCGCTGGAGGGTAGGGACGAGTTCGACATCATGGCCTATCATCGCAACGACATCTACGTAAGAAAGATGTCGTGGTGGGCGATGGACTACGGCGAGCGGAACTCCATTCCGATCCACGTCGTAGATTCTGATGAGATCATGTCCGGGCCCATGACGAGACTCGTCGTGAGGGGCGACGACGACGCAATAGAGTCCCTGGAGATCGAATTGAATGACAGGTTTGACGGCGACCTCTACGTAACCAGGTCGCTCTCGTACTTCTGCGAGATACTCCACCCCGACGCCGGCAAGGACAAGGCGATCGGGTGGCTGTGCGAGCACCTGGACATAGACCCAGGCGATACCCTCGCTTTCGGAAACGGGTACAACGACATACAGATGCTCAGTACGGCCGGACTCGGTGTGGCTGTCGACGGCGGCGTACCGCAGGCCATCGCCGCCGCCGATCTCGTCGCCCCTTCGATGGAAGACGATGGTGTCGCCAGGGTGCTCGAATACCTGCTGGATGGAGGTTACGTCGGATGAACACCTCACGCTCTCCGGTTGTCGTGGTGCTGGGTGGCATTAACATGGACCTTGTAGCCACGTCCGAGCGTATGCCCAGCCCTGGTGAAACTGTCTTTGGGACATCCTTTCATACCGCGCCGGGCGGCAAGGGCGCCAACCAGGCTGTCGCGGCCGCCCGCCTCGGAGCAGAGGTGCGCATGGTGGGACGCGTTGGCGACGACCAGTTCGGGCCTACCCTGCTTGAAGGGATGCGCTCTGAGGGCATTGACGTTTCCGGCGTCGCTGTCGACCCCAATAACCCATCTGGTGTTGCCCTGATCCTATTGGATGAGCAGGCCGAGAACATGATCGTGGCCGTCTATGGGGCCAACATGGCCTGCGACGACGCGCAAGTATCTGCGGTTGATGACGCGCTCGACGGGGCGGACGTTCTGCTGCTTCAGCTCGAGACGCCGCTAGACGTTGCGTTAAGTGCGGCGTCGCTCGCGAAAGAGTGGGGAGTGACCGTCGTCTGGGACCCGGCTCCCGCGCTCGAAATGGGGCATGAAGCCTATCGCCTTTGCGACGTACTGACTCCAAACCAGGCCGAGGCGGAGTTCCTGACCGGGATAACCGTCACTGATACAGCTTCGGCAGAGGCGGCTGCCAAGGTCCTTGTTGAGCAGGGGGTGACCGCGGCGGTGCCAACGCTGGGCTCCGGCGGCGCCTTCTACATGAACCGCGACGAGGGTGGGCTCGTCCCGCCATTCAACGTCGATGCCATAGACTCAGTGGCGGCGGGGGATGCATTCGCTGCTGGTCTAGGCATTGCTCTTGCAGAGGGTCAATCACTTTCGGACGCCGTGAGGTTCGGGTCCGCTGCCGGAGCGCTTGCCGTCACCAAGAGCGGCGCGCAGGAGGCGATGCCGTACAGGGCCGAGGTGGATGCGCTTCTGGCGCGTTCCTGAGAGCCTGAATGCCTCCTGATCCTCAAACTGGTTGATGGTTGAAGCCCCAACATCATCGGACACGCCGCGTTCAGGCGGTGTGGTAGACCGCCTGTCCCATCTGGTCGGTCTTAGCTCATCGAGCGGCCCTGGCATCAGCCGCCGGACTTCGGCGATAGCGCTGACCGGAATACTCGTCGTGGCTCTCGCTCTTCGTCTATACGGACTGAGTTGGGATGAGGGGTTCGGCTGGACGCCACATCCAGACGAGAGGGCGATTCTCTTCAAGGTAGTCGAATTAGAGCTGCCTCCCCTGAGCGAGCTCTCGGTTCTGTTGGACGCTGAGCAGAGTCCGTGGAACCCTGGCTGGTTCCCATACGGCAGCTTCCCCCTCTATCTCATCAAGTTCGTCGACATACTCTTCGGCGATCTGCCCGTGATCGGGTTTGAAGACCTCAGAGTGCCCGCGCGTGCTGTCTCAGCCCTTGCTGACGTCGTGACGATCCTGGTCACGTACCTGATAGGAAGAGCGATCTGGTCTCGCGCGACGGGCCTGCTGGCGGCAGGACTTGTCGCCTTCTCAGTTATACATATCCAGTTAAGTCACTTCTTCGCTGTCGATACGCTCATGGCGCTGTTCGCGACGGCGACGCTGTACTTCCTGCTGAGGGTGGCACGATGGGGTAGGTACTCGGATTCCGCGCTGGCCGGGCTATGCATCGGACTCGCCCTGGCGACCAAGGTCAGCGTTACGCCGATCCTGGCCGCCTACGTCGTGGCCCATTTCATCTACGTGACCGGACTCGTTCCAAGTGGCGCAGGTCGAAATTTAGACTTCTTTGGCAGATTATCGACCGGGGCTAAATCTGGACTGATCGGACTCGGTGTCACGGCCGGCGTCCTGGTAGTAGCCCAGCCCTATGCCTTCCTGGACTGGCGGCAGTTTTACGCGGACTTCGCCGAGCAGTCCGAGATGGTCCGCAGGATTCGAGACTACCCGTACACTCGCCAGTACATCGACACCACAGCCTACCTGTACCACGTCCAGCAGCTTGCGGTCTGGGGACTGGGTTTGCCCCTCGGAGTAGTGGCTGTCGTCGGGACTCTCTACGCGGCGCTAAAGGGTCTCAGGATATGGTTTGCGGTTGCCTATCTCGTGATTGGCCTCGTAGTGCCTGCCGGGATTCTCATACTTTCGAGCAGCATGGTCGCGACCTTGCTGGCGTCGGCCATAGCGGTCGGCGCGATTGTTGCCACGATTCCCATTCGGTCTCTTGATACCAGGCTGAATGCCGTACTGCTGTCGTGGGCGATTCCGTACTTCCTCATAGTCGGCGCATTCGACGTGAAGTTCATGCGCTACATGCTTCCGATTACTCCCGTGCTAGTCCTGTTCGGGTCGAGGATGGTGGTGGACCTTTGGTCGTGGGCCAGGAGCAGGCGGCCCGCTGTGAAGGTGGTACTGGGAGTAGTTGCAGCGCTGGCAGCCACGATTACTGTGTTCTACGGGGTCTCGTACAGCGGCATCTACTCAGAAATTCACCCAGCGGTTCGAGCATCCGAGTGGATCCAGTCGAATGTGCCCCGTGGCTCGACCATCCTGAAGGAGCACTGGGAGGAGGGACTGCCCGGTCTGTACGAGTACGAGATCGAAGAGTTGCCGATCTACGAATACGACCTGCCTGCCAAATTCCGCAAGATGAGTGATCTGCTTGCCGAGGCCGACTACATCACGCTCTACAGCAACCGTCTTTACGGCACGGTCTCCAGGCTGCCGGACCGCTATCCGGTCAGCAGGGAGTACTACCGCCAGCTCTTCAGCGGCGACCTTGGCTACACGCTGGATGCTCACTTCACGTCGTATCCAAATCTGCTGGGTGTCGGGTTTGTTGACGAGACTTTTGAGCGGCCGGACTTGCCGCCTCCAGGGAGGCTGACTGGGGCGAGACCACACCCAGTCTCGATCAACCTCGGCTATGCCGACGAGAGCTTCTCCGTCTACGACCATCCCAAGGTGCTCGTCTTCCGCAACTCCGAGCGACTCGACGCTGACGAGATCATGCGTCGGATTGAAGAGGGCTCAGGCGGATACCCGGTGGTCAATCCGCTCGCCGTGCTGGACCCTCCTCCCTCTGGGCGGCAACTGATGCTGACCCCTGAGGAGTCCGCTGACCGTCAGGCAGGCGGGACCTGGAGCGAGATCGTCGACACTGGCGGAGTCGCCGGACAGGCTCCAGCGTTGCTCTGGCTTGTCGTCGTCCAGGTGATTGCGCTGTCGTCCGCACCTCTCGCGTTCACTGTCTTCAGGCCACTTGCAGATCGGGGCTGGCTGATGTCCAAGGCCCTGGGCTTGCTGATTGTCGGCCTGGCGACCTGGCTACTTGCGAGCCTCGAGCTGATGACCTTCACCCGGTCCACGGTGCTGGTGGCTCTACTGGCAGTCGCGGCCGTCAACGCTGTGCTGCTGATTGCCAATCGCGGTGAAATCCTCCAATTCTTCAAACGACGCTGGAAGACGATCGCGATGGCGGAGGTAATCTTCCTCGTCGCTTTCTTGGCCTTCGTTGCCATCCGAATGGCAAACCCGGACCTGTGGCACCCGTACCGCGGCGGCGAAAAGCCGATGGACATGGCTTACCTGAACGCCGTGATGAAGTCGGTCTACATGCCGCCCTTCGACCCGTGGTTCTCTGGTGGATATCTCAACTACTACTACTGGGGGCAGTTCCTGGTCTCCACCTTGATTCACCTGACGGGCATCGTCCCTGAGATCGCCGTCAATCTCGCCGTGCCGACCTTCTTCGCGATGACTGCCGCGCTCTCGTACTCAGTCGTCTATACGCTCGTCTCGTGGGTCAGAAGCTCCAGGGGTGAGCCTGCCGGCATGTCTCCCGTGATTGCGGGACTCGTCGGCCTTGCATTCGTCACGGTCATTGGCAATCTGGACGGCGCGATTCAGGTCGCCCAGTCTGCATGGAAGGCGCTGGTGAATGGGGTCCCGGTAGGCGAGTTCGACTTCTGGCGCTCCAGTCGTATGATGCCTCCCGATCCTCCCGGCCACGAGATCACCGAGTTCCCGTACTTCACGTTCCTCTTCGCCGACCCTCACGCTCACCTGTGGGCCCTGCCGTTCACGCTGCTGTGCATAGGACTGTCCGCATCAGTGGTATTCGGACTGGCACAAAGTCGAACTCTTCGTGACGTATGGAGCTCCGGACATCTGCTCACGCTGATGATCCTGAGTGTATCAATAGGCGCTCTCCGGCTCCTGAACACCTGGGATTATCCGACGTACCTGCTGTTCGGGTTCGCGGCAATTGGACTTGGCGAGTACCTGGCCCAGGGAGGCATCTCAGGAGGCGTGATCTTCAGGACTGCTGTCAAGTCGGGCCTGGTACTGGCAGTTGGTCTCGTAGTCTTCCTGCCGTTCCACGTGACCAACGAGACCTTCTTCCTCGGTATCGAGCGAACCACCAACCAGACCACGCTGTGGCAGTTCCTGGCCATATTCGGACTGTTCACATTCGTGATCGGGTCGTATCTGCTATGGGAACTACGCGACTGGCTGTCGAGGGCATGGAATGGAGTCCTGAGTGGCTCGGGATCACTAACCCGTGCTCTCGCAGGCGATGTGGTACCGGACTCGGCTTCGGTGTCAGGACTTAGTGTCCACATCGGTCCTGCCCTGGTTCTCACCTTCGTTTCTGGCGCACTGCTAATGGGGTTCCTGCTGACCTCGCTCCTCTCAGGTTCAGGCTGGGGAACTGTTGCGTTCGCCGGTGTGCTGCTGACTCTGACCGCTGTCGTGGGCCTCAGGGCTCTGGTTGAACGGACTACTAGAGGGGCGCCGGCAGTTGCATTCGTCGCACTCGTGATAGGTACCGCGCTCGCCATTATCATCGGCCTCGACTTCGTCAGGGTGGAGGGCGACATCGACAGGATGAACAGCGTTTTCAAGTTCTACATGCAGGTCTGGGTGCTCCTCGCTCTGGGGTCTGCGTATCTCGTGTGGCGCATGACTACTTCTCTACTCGACGCGTCGGCTCAGGGATTGAAATTCCGTCGTGCATGGGTGGGCGGTGTTGCAGTGCTCGTGGTCTGCGCCGCCGTGTTCACGGTGCTTGGCACACAGGACAGGCTTCGGGACCGATTCGATACAGACAATGTCCCGCTGACTCTCGATGGCCTGGCCTATGTTCCGGGCACGACATACCTTGACCGGGAGGGGGCGATTGACCTTGAGGCAGACCTCGAAGGGGTACACTGGCTGAGAGAGAACGTGCAGGGCTCGCCGGTAATCCTCGAGGCCAACACCCCGCTGTATCGATGGGGTGGAAGGGTCTCGATTCATACCGGGCTTCCCAGCGTCGTCGGATGGCGCTGGCACCAGCAGCAGCAGCGATGGGACTATCGACACCAGGTCGACGGACGAATCCGGGACGTGGACCGGATATACTCAACGGCCCGACCGTCTGAAGCCATCGACCTGCTCACTCGATATGGCGTGAAGTACGTCTATCTGGGACAGGTCGAGCGACTGTACTACCCAGAGCACGGCATCGCTAAGTTCGACGATGAGCTGAGGTCACACCTGACCCCTGTGTTCCACACAGACAACGTAACCGTCTACGAATTCAAGGGCTGAGTCAGAGGGAAGAAGACCATGTGCAGGAGCATCAAACAGCTTAGGTACTCGGAGCGTCCGGCCACTGACGATGAGATCAGTGAGGCCGCGCTCCAGTTTGTTCGCAAGATCAGCGGCTATCGCAAGCCGTCCAGGGCCAACGAGGAAGTGTTCGATCAGGCGGTGGACGAAATCGCTGCCGCATCCAGGACTCTTCTGAATTCTTTGAAGGTAAGGGGCGCGTCACCTCGTCCGTCCTGACGGATCCAGTTTTGGTCAACCCCATTACCAAATATCGCTAGCCTCGCAGCTTCGTGTGTTCCTACCATTGCATCAGACACACTCAATCCGCGCGAGAGACTTGCCATGGTATTTCCCCAGTTGACTATCGACCTAGCCGAAGCGCTGGCTATCCTCGGCCCACTCGCGCTGATCATCGGAGGCATTACCGTTTACGGTGTGTTCGTATTCAACTTCTACAGGTTCCTGGCGCGGAAGGACATCTTCACGCTGGACCTCCAGAAGCACAATCAGGCCAAACGACCGGCGCTGAGAAAGACCGTCAGCGTAATCTTCTACACGGTCAAGTGCCTGATGCTCTATCCGGTGTTCGTGTTCTTCTGGTTCTTCATCATGGCAGTGCTGCTCTACTTCCTGAGCAGGAATCAGACGATTGAAGTTGTGATGCTCGTTGCCATGGGAGTCGTGGGAGCCATACGGATATGCTCGTACTATAAGGACGCGCTTGCGACAGACATCTCCAAGATTCTCCCGTTTGCCTTGCTTGGCATCATGCTGATCGACAACTCGGTGATTCGACTCGTTGAATCGACCGAGAGTGTAAGAGAGGTTGCCCTTCAGTGGGAGACTGTGATCTCCCTGGCTTACTACCTCGCATTCGTAGTCTCGCTGGAACTCCTGCTCAGGATGACATCGGGGGTCTTCACCTACTTCAGGAACAGGCGAAGTTCCCTAAGGGAACGGAGAGCTCAGCCGAAGCCTGAAGCAGCAAGGCCGGTCACCGGGCCTCAGTTCGGGGCTGCCGGAACGGGAATGGTGTTCGAGCCGAGAGCTGCAGGACGCGGTTCGGCTCCTCCCGTGAGGCCCAACGGGGCTCCGGCAATGAGCGCCAGACCGGCCTTCATTCATGCCCGGAGCGACGAGCGTATCAGCCCAAACCCAAGTCCTGGGTTCGACGATACGCCCGAGCCGGCAGATAGTGTCAGGCGCAGCAAACCCGCGTACTACTCGGCGTTCTCAACGGAGATGCCAAACTCCGACCACAGGACCAACGGCGGTTATCGGATCGGTTAGCTCTGAGAAATTTGACCGTTCCTACTGGGCGGTCGCCCCTCCGTCTATCACGAGGGGCTGACCCGTCATGAATGACGACTCGTCTGACGCCAGGAACAGCGCGCCGTAGGCGATCTCCCTGGGCTGGCCGAATCGCTTCATGAAGTTGGAGTTTGCCGCGTCCGCGAGGAACTGCTCACGCTCCTCGCCCGTGAACTGGCGGTGCAGCTCGGTAGCCTGAGTCAGAATCGCTCCGGGGCAGACGCAGTTGACCCGGATGTTGTCTGGCGCGAGGTCCAGTGCCAGGCAGCGCGTGAGCTGAAGCAACGCCCCCTTGGACGTGTTGTACGGAACGAACGCGGGCTGGGCGATGAAGCTCGACACTGACGCTACGTTCACGATCGAGCCGCCCCCGGCATTGCGCATGTGGGGCAGCACGTGTTTGACCGTGTACGTGGGTCCCAGCACGTTTACGCCCAGCACGCGCTGCCAGTCGGCATCCGTTGCCTGCTCGACGGTGCCGAACACGAACGCTGCGGCGTCGTTCACCAGGACGTTCAGTTTGCCGTAGGCCTCGATGGCGGCTTCGGCCAGGCTCTTGACTTCGGACTCATTGGACACGTCTGTGGCCACGAAAGTCGACGTGCCGCCTGCGTCGCCGATGAGGTCCACGGTCTTCTGGCCACCATCAGTGTCGATATCTGCGACGACGACCTTTGCGCCTTCTGAGGCGAACAGCTCGCAGATGGCCCTGCCTATGCCCGCCGCGCCGCCGGTTACTATCGCGACCTTGCCTTCGAGTCTCATTCCGTACTCCTTAGTCAGAGAAGATCGTTCGTGGTGAGCTTGTCGAACCATGAACCGTCCTTCGACAAGCTCAGGACGAACGCAAGTCTGGCGCTTTGGCAACCTCTTACTGGCTTAATCGGTGTGGAAGACCTCTTTTAGCTCAAGCATCATCTGGTCGGGCAGGTCGCCCTCCGGGATCTCGAAGTACGGCGCCATGAACTCCTGCCAGCGCGCATTTACTTCTTCGGTGGACATGCCATCGAGCGAGGCCTGGAAGTCCTCGTCTGCCTCGAAGTACCCGAACAGCAGACCGTCAGGACGAGCGAAAAGCGAGTAGTTCCGCCATCCGTTTCTTCGCAAGGCATCCAGCATCTCCGGCCAAACCGCCTGGTGATGCTCGGTGTATTCAGGGAGGAGTTCTTCCTTTACCTTGAGAAGGAATCCGACGCGCTTGATGGTTCTCTCCCGCTTAGGTGCAGCAGCGTGGTTGAGCGAGTGCCAGTTGGGGGACAGGCACGGAGCGGAGTTTCTGTGGGAAGACACTCCAACAGCCGCCTTACATGTCCAGCTTTAAGCTGGTGGAGCGGGAGACCGGATTCGAACCGGCGACAGCCTGCTTGGAAGGCAGGAACTCTACCGCTGAGCTACTCCCGCTCACTACATATTAGGATACGTATGCCGACACGCTGGGTCAATTGAACGTCGAAGACGGAGACTGTGTCAATTCAGTCGGTCAAATGTATGTAGGGGCTCGCCACGGCGAGTGGTTGCCCGTGTTGGTCAGCGTGCCCACAAGGGACGCCCCTACGGACCGATCACCTACCAGATTGACACAGGGTCTCGAAGACGTGTACTGAATTGCTGAGACAGAAAGGAGCCGCCCAACCCCTCCTCGTAGACAGTCCTAAAATACTGCCGAAGGAGGCGCTGGGCGGCTTGGCAGGTCTCGCCCTGGCGTTGGGCCTCAATCCTGCTTGATGCGCTGCCTCGCCCTGGGTCTGCGGAGCCCGCCAAAGATAGTGGCGAAGCCCGCAGTAGCCGTCAACATGCCGATCAGCCCTACTATCAGGAGCGGCGTGCCGGACGCTGCGAAGTCCCCCGTTGCGGGCAGCTCTGCCGCCTCAGGTTCGGGTATTGGAGCGGGCGCCGGTGCAGGCTCCTCCTGAACGGGACCGTGGATGAACAGGAGCGCGGTCGTCTCGCTGGTCCATCCGTGAATCTCCTGGCTCAGGTCAGCCACGCCTGAGATGCCGGGATGGACAGACCGGCTGCCTTCACTCAATCCCTCGGATATCGCGGCAGGACCTCCGCCGAGACATGGCACTGTCGCGGCCAGTTCTTCATTGAATTCAGCGCCGGAGTCGAACACGAGCGCTGTGTCAGGAAGCGCCGGGAACAGCTCTCCGCCGATGACCGCCAGAGTCTGCGATGCCCGGACGTACGCATCGTTGGTGCAGGCGAACATGCCTACCACCGTTACATCTGCGCCCTCGATGCCGTGCAGCACCGGCTCAGTGTAAGACGCCCCAGGCAGGATGGGGCCGCCGGTGTCCAACCCGTACGCGCGCACCACACCGGGTACCACGCTGAGCGTTGCCAATAGGTCGTCCTGTGCTCCGCTCTCGGATAGATCGTCTATTCCGTCGAGCTCCGTCGGGCTCGTGTATTCGAATACACCGACGTTGGGATCGTGGACGACAACCACAGGCGGCGTTATCGGCTGGCCGACCGTCAAATTCTCAAGAGTGAGTCCGAAGTCGACCGCCTCCGGTGCGGCAACTCCCGCCGAGGTCACGAAGATCTCGATTGCGGGGCCGTCCCAGTCGTAGGCCTCAGTTCCCAGGTCGGCGTTTCCCTCGATACCCTGATGGACGGCTACAACTCCTTCGCCACCAGCGGCGGATACTCCCTCGCCACCGAGACAGGGCACGGTCGCTTCGGCTTCGTCGTTGAGCTCGGTACCGGCGTCATAGACCGCGCCTGAAGACATGAGCGGAGTTCCGCCATGCGGTGGGATGATCGCCGTTCCAAACGCTACCGCGTCGTTGGTGCAGGCGAGCATCCCCATCACGCTGATGAAGTCACCTGGCGCTGCCGGGATGTTTCCGGCAACCGCCTGCTCTCCACCTGGAATCGGACCGGATACGTCCATGACCGTAGCGGATTTCACCCCTGGGAACCCGGTGATGCCGGCTGCCAGGCCGGCCGGATCTCCGGACTCAGCCAGAGTCTCAAAGCCGGGTATCGACGCCGAGTCAGCGGGGAGAGTCACCAGCGTTCCAGTGTGGACGATTACGACTGGAGGGGTTATCGGCTGACCGGAGGTCACGTTGCGCACGGTGACGTCCAGTGCCAGGGTGTCTTCGTTGACAGGGCCGTGGATCCACAGCGAGGCGACTTCGCCCTCTGTCCATCCGTGTGTCTCGACGCTCAGGTCTGCGCCGCCGATTATGCCGTCGTGAGGAGCCCTCATGCCCTCTCCGAGTCCCTCGGATATGGCAGCCGGCGCGCCACCGAGGCACGGCACCGTATCGACAGTCTCGTCGTTGTCCTCCGAACCAGAGTCGAACACCAGCGCGGCGGTCGGCCCTGTCGCGACGAGGTTCCCTCTGACGACGTTCAGCGACTCCGAAACACGGATGTAGGCGTCGTTCGTGCATGCAAGCATACCGACGACGGTCACGTCCGCACCCTCGATGCCGCTGAGGGATGGTTCAACATAGATTCCACCGGGCCCAATCGGGCCACCGCTGTCCAGTCCGTACGCACGAACTACGCCGGGAGTCGCGCGAAGCGTCGCCAGCAGATCACCTTGTGCCCCCGCCTCAGCCAGGTCGTCGATGCCGTCGAGCTCCGTCGGGCTGACGTAGTCGAAGACGGCTACATTCGGATCATGCACCACGACCACCGGTGGTGTGATCGGCTGGCCGGCCGTCATGTTCTGGAGCGTAATTCCGAACTCAACGGATCCGGGCACGCCATCTTCGCCGGCGGTCAACACCAGTTCCATGGCAGGTCCCTGCCAGGCATGCTGCGACGTCAGGTCGGCATCACCGGTTATGCCTGGGTGGTCAGCGATGACTCCTTCGCCATCGGCCTCATCCAGGTTGGAGACGCCTCCGCCTTCCTGGCCGAAGCAGGCGACCGTGGCTTCCGTCTCGCCGTTGGCTTCGGTCCCAGCATCCAAAACGCGCCCTGACGACATGGCAGGGAGATCACCGTCTTCGGGAACGACTACGTTGCCATACGCAATCGCGTCGTTGGTGCAGGCGAGCATGGTAATGACGCTTACGCGATCTCCCGGCTCGGCGGTTGTGATGGATACAGTATGTTCCTCACCGGGAAGTATCGGCGGTGGCTCGAAGGAGACCACCTCCTTCACACCCGAAATAGCTGCCAGGGAGGCCGCCAACGCCTCCTGCTCTCCTGCTTCGGCCAGTTCTTCGAGTCCGTCCAACTCCTCTGAGCTTTCAGGAAGTATCGACGTGCCGGGCTCGAGTACGACCGCTATAGGCGGAGTAAGTGGCTGTCCGCCGGTCACGTTCCGCACCGTGAGGTTCAGTGCAGACCCGGCGTGGACCTCCGACAACCCCGAGGGCAATTGAAACGCGATCGCGAGAGCCAGTACTAAGGCTGCTGGGAATAACAGTCTCGGAAACATTGCTGTCCTCCATAATCCATGTGAGTTCCACTAGTTTGCTGGCTGTTAAAGCTAGCTTTATATATTAGTGTTACTCACATAAATTACGGACGCAAGGGCTATTCCAAGTCTCCCCAGTTGTCACCTGTCTTCAGTTCGACCGCCAGCGGGACTTCCAGCGTCATGGACGAGGGCATCAGCTCCATGACAATCTCGGACATTTGGTCAAGCTCGTCCCGAGGTACCTCGAAGATCAGTTCGTCGTGGACCTGGAGGATCATCTTGGACCTCATGTTGAGGTCGTCCATCCTGTCCATGATCTCGATCATGGCGATCTTGATGATGTCAGCGGCCGTGCCCTGGATCGGCATGTTGATGGCCGCGCGCTGAGCGGCCTGCCTCACAGGGAAATTACGTGCGTTGATGTTTGGCAGGTAGCGCCGCCGTCCGAGGGCCGTCTCCACATAGCCGAGCCCCTTGCACTTCTCAACCGTTTCGTCCACGTAACCCTGGATACCGGGGTAGCGCTCGAAGTACACGTCGATGAACTCCTGGCCCTGGTGTGGGTTCAGGTCGGTCTGGCGGGATATCCCGAATGCGGTAAGACCGTAGAGAACACCGAAGTTGAGGATCTTTGCGACGCGCCTCATCTCGTCGGTTACGTCTTCGATAGGAACGTCGTACACGAGTGACGAAGTCGCGCTGTGAATGTCCTCTCCTCTATGGAACGCCTCCAGCAGCGATGGGTCCCTGGAGAAGTGCGCGAGCACTCGGAGCTCGATTTGCGAGTAGTCGGCTGCCAGAAGCGTCCACTCGGGCGCGTCCTGGGCCACGAAGGCCTGTCTGACGCGGCGACCCAGCTCTGTGCGCACCGGGATATTCTGGACGTTCGGGTCGTTGGACGACACCCGACCAGTGGCAGACCCTGTCTGGTTGTACTTCGTGTGGATCCTGCCCGTGTCGGGATTTACCAGTCCCGGCAGCGCGTCCACGTAGGTGGACTTAATCTTCGAAAGCTGCCTGAATTGCAGTATGTCGTCCAGCACCGCGTACGCGCTCGGATCGACGCTGTCCAGCGTTCCGGTGTCCAGCTGCGCCTTCAGTCCCTCGAGGGACGAGGCGTCAGTGGAGAACCCTGTCTTGGTCTTGCGAGTTGGCGGCAGCCTCAGCTCGTCAAACAGGACGCCGCCGAGCTGCTGGGATGAGTTGAGGTTGAACTCATGGCCCACGGTCTCGTACATCGTCTGCCGGATGTCGTCGAGGTCGGTCTTGAGCTCATCGGACATCTCCTTCAGAAGGTCGACGTCCACGGCAACGCCGTCACGCTGCATCCTGACGAGCACGGGCGTGAGCGGCAGCTCGTATCGCTGGAGAAGGTCGCCAATCTCTGTGCCTTCGACTTCCTTCTCAAGCAGCCGCCTGAGGCGCTCCGTGAAGTCGGCGTCAGCGGCGGCGTAGTCTGCCGCGTCTGCAATGTCGACCTGGTCCATCGTCTTCTGGTTGCGGCCGCGACCTATCAGGTCCGTGATGGGAGTCATCTCCTCGCCTAGCATGTCCAGCGCGAGGTTCTTCAGTCCGACGGACGAGCGTCCTGCCGCATGAGCGGCGAGCATTGTGTCGAATGCCAGCCCCTCGACCTTGATGCCGTGGTTCTCCAGCACCATCATGTCGTAGTTGGCATTGTGAGCGGTCTTCGGGACGCCAGGGTCGGTGAGGATGGGCTTCATCTTGCCCAGCACGTCGTCGATGGGCAGCTGAGCGCCTTCCTGGTGCCCGACCGGAACGTACCAACCCGTTCGAGGTTCAGTGGAGAACGAGAGGCCGACCAGTCTAGCGACCATCGGGTCCTGTGAGGTCGTTTCCGTATCGAAAGAGAAGCCGTCGGACGTATTGATCTCAGTCAGAAGCTCATCGAGCTTCTCTGCTGTGTCCACAGTCGTGTAGTCGACAGGCGGGGCATCGGGCTCGAAGTCGAAGGTGCTCTGCGCACCATCAGCGTCGTTCTCGGATGCAGGAATCCTGGAGATCATGCTGAAGAACTCCAGCGAGGTCAGCAGGTCTACTACGTCCTTCCTCTCGAAGTCTCCGAAGCGGGCATGATCGATGTCCAGGTCCAGGTCTACATCTCGCTTGATCGTGGTCAGGAACTTCGCCCTGTTAGCGACTTCCCGGTTTTCGGTGAGACTCTTCTTCACACTGGGAGGTTTCACCTCGTCGAGGTGTTCGTAGATGCCATCGATGCTGCCGTACTCCTGTAGGAGCGAGATTGCTCTCTTTCGGCCCACTCGCGGTACACCGGGTATGTTGTCCGAGGAGTCTCCCTCAAGCGCCTTGATCTCGGCCACGTAATCGGGGCCGAGGCCGTCGTACCGGTCCTGTACCGCAGCCACGTCGTACAGGGTCCTCTGTCCGACCGCGTGACTCAGCAGGATGCTCACGTGGTTAGAGACCAGCTGGAACGTGTCGGTGTCCCCTGTGAGGACAATCGTCTCGATGTCCTGCTCTTCCGCCTGTCGGCACAACGTCCCCAGCACGTCGTCTGCCTCAAACCCGGCCAACTCGAAGATCGGCACGCGAAATGCGCTCATCAGCTCCCTGACGCGGTCGAACTGCGGTCGGAGCTCGGGTGGTGTAGGGGGGCGGTGAGCCTTGTACTCCTCGTACTGCTCGTGCCTGAACGTTGGCGCGGAAACGTCGAATGCAATCGCTATGTGAGTAGGACTGCGATCGTTCAGGGTCTTCAGGAAGATGTTCAGGAACCCGTATATGGCGCGAACGTCTTCTCCGGTGGCTCGTACGTTGAGGGGCTCGCGGATAGCGTGCCAGGCCCGGTGAACAAGCGCGTGACCGTCCATCAGGAGCAGCAGGGGTTTACGCTCAAGCTCAAACTGGGGCGAAGCAGTGGACATCGGGCTCATCCTTTACATGTGCAGCTATAAGCTGCCCTCCGGGGGACATAGCCCGATTATACAGCCGCCTGTGGAATAGTGAATGGTGAAAGAAGACCCTTACTTAGTCCCCTCTCCCTTGAGGGAGAGGGTTGGGGTGAGGGCGAAAAGGGCTTGATCGCAATTTAGCGGGCGCCACTCCCGCACCTCTGGATTCCGGCCTTCGCCGGAATGAAGACTTGCGAAACGCCCACCCTCTCGACTAAACGCCGGTAAGCGCTCTCGCCTCGCCGAGCATCGCGGCTACCTCGCCAGTGGACGGGCCCTCGGCATATATCCTCAGCAAAGGCTCAGTACCGGAGAACCTGATCAGCGCCCAGTAGCCGTCCTCGAGCAGTATCTTCACGCCGTCACGGTTGTCGATTCCCACCACGGACATGCCCGCCATTTCGAATGGACGAGATGTACTGACCCTCTGCATGACGCCCTCTCGCAGACGGGGGTCGAACTCAACGTCCCACCGTTCGTAGACGTGGGCGCCGACCCGCTCGAATAGCTGGTCCCGCAGGTCGGCGGGGTTTTCACCAGTCTTGACCACCATGTCGAGCATCAGCAGGCCGCTCAGGATGCCGTCCCGCTCAGGAATGTTGCCCCTGAAGGCGTAGCCGCCGCTCTCTTCGCCGGCGGCAAGCGCGTTCACCGCCATCATCTGTGGCCCGAGATACTTGAAGCCGACGGGAGTCTCGATTACGTCAACGTCATGAGATTCAGCCAGCTTGTCGATCATACTGCTCATCGTGATCGACTTCACCAGCGGCCCCGACTGCTGCAGCACCTCTAGCAGGTGCATGCACAGGAGGCTGAATGTCTCGGTCGTGGTCATGAAACGGCCGTCATCATCGATGACGCCAAGCCTGTCGGCGTCACCGTCGGTGGCCAGCCCAATGTCGGCAGTGGTGTCTTCGACCGCATCAAACAACGGTCCCAGGTTGGGCGCGATCGGCTCGGGCTGGGCCATACCTGGGAAAGAGGGATTGACCTCGGACCGTATCTCGACGATACGGGTGCTTCCCCCAGAGATCAGGTCGCTGAAGTAGCCTGCGCCTGCGCCGTACATCGAGTCGACTGCCACGTTCAGGCCGGCATTCCGAATGGCCTCGACGTCAACGAACTGTGCCACGTGGTTGAGGTAGTCAGGTCTGGGGTCGAAGCGCTCGAGCAGCCCGCGCATCTCAGCCTCTCGGATGTCCATTCTGCGGACGCTGCCTGTACGTTCTGCGTTCCCGATGTAGCGTTCGAGTTCCTCCACGATCTCATTGGAGGCGCTGCCGCCGTAGTCGGGCTTGAACTTGAAGCCGTTCCACTCGCCTGGATTGTGACTTGCGGTGATGACAGCCCCGGCTCCCGCGGTGAGCGAAACCAGCGAGTGGCTTACGACGGGCGTTGGAGCAGCGCGGTCGCACAGGTACGTGGGTACCCCGTTCGCCGTCATCACCTCAGCGACGGCCTCGGCGAACTGCCGGGAGCCGAATCGGGTGTCGTACCCGACTACGAACCCCCTGGGAGCGACCCCAGCGGCGTTGACGTAGTCGGCTGTCCCCTGTGCGCAGATGCGGACGTTCTCGAACGTGAAGTCATCGGCGATAATCGCCCGCCAGCCGTCCGTACCGAAGCGTATGTTTGCCATCCAGTCTTCCACTCCTGTCCTCCTCTCCCTTGACGGGAGGGGATTGAGGTGAGGGTGAAAAGGCGGGTACAGTTCCCCCTCATCCTGACCTTCTCCCACCAGAGCCTGCCCCGTACTCGATACGGGGGGAGAAGGGACTTGCAACTCCCTAGGAAGCGGCGTCTTCGGCGTTCTTCATGAAGGCATCTCGCCTAAGTGCCGCGGCTCTGTCCGTTCGCTCCCAGGGGAAGTCCTCTTCCGGTCTGCCGAAGTGGCCGTACGCGGCGGTCTTGGTATAGAGCGGCCTGCGCAGGTCGAGGTCGCGAATGATCGCGCCGGGCCGAAGATCGAAGTGCTTGTCGATAAGCTCGTTGATCTTGCTGTCGGCGACCTTGTTTGTTCCAAAAGTCTCGGCCGACACCGAGATCGGGTGCGCAACGCCGATTGCGTAGGAGACCTGGATCTCGGCCCTGTCTGCCAGTCCGGCGGCAACCACGTTCTTGGCGACGTAGCGGGCCGCGTATGCCGCTGACCGGTCGACCTTGGTCGGGTCCTTGCCGGAGAATGCTCCGCCCCCGTGCCGCGCCATGCCTCCGTACGTGTCGACCAGGATCTTCCTGCCTGTCAGGCCCGAGTCTCCGACCGGGCCTCCGGTCACAAACCGTCCGGACGGGTTCACGACCCACCGCGTGTCCCGGTCCAGCAGGTCGCTGGGGATCACTTCCTTGCCCACCGTTTCTATGAGGTCTCGCTCGATTACCGATTGGCTGACTTCGGGGTTGTGCTGAGCGCTCAGCACGACCGTGTGAACGCGCTTTGGCACGCCATACTCGTACTCGACGGTCACCTGGGACTTCCCATCCGGCCTGAGATAGGGCAGGTCGCGCTCCCGGCGGACTTCCGCCATACGCTGGCAGAGCTGGTGGGACATGGCTATCGGCATAGGCATGAGTTCGGGCGTCTCGTTGCACGCGTAGCCGACCATCATCCCCTGGTCGCCTGCTCCAAGAGTCTCGACGTCACGGTAGTTGTCGGGAAGTTCATGTCGCGTCTCTAACGAGTGCGAAACACCGTGGGATATGTCCGACGATTGCTCGTGGACCGAAACAGCGATTCCGCACGACTGGTAATCGAACCCGAATGATGAGTCCTGGTATCCGGCGTCACGGATCGTGTGCCTGACTATTGTCGGGATGTCTACATATGTCGAGGTCGAGATCTCACCCATCACGAGTACAAGTCCGGTCGTGGTGCAGGTCTCGCACGCCACACGCCCTTGGGGGTCGTCCGTGAGAATGGCGTCCAGGACTGCATCGGAAATCTGGTCGCATAGCTTGTCCGGGTGACCTTCGGTGACCGATTCCGATGTAAATAGGTATGAGGGACTTTCCATGAAGCTGTTGGCCATCAAATGCCTCCTGCCGTCTTAGCTCGGGGTTCGGATTGAATCCCAAGTCTTCGTTGCTGCTGAGGGGATAGCTCAACGAGCGATGCTGTTCCCTCTGCGATTGTTCTGTTGACCACTGACAGACGTCCCGCCACCGAAAGCTCGCGTCCGTCCCGGTCCTTGAGCCAGGACACTGCTCGGATAGGCTCTCCGATATTCGCGGGAGCTATCAGCCTGGTGTCCATGTCTCGCATCATGGAGGTAATGCCGTTCAGGTACGCCCAGTTCTCCATGGCCTCATAGAGGACCGCTGCGATCACACCGCCGTGGACTAAACCCGGCCAGCCCTCGTGTCGCCGCTCTGGAATGAACTCGGTGGTCAGTAGGTCTCCCTCAAGCTTCAGATCGAGGCGCAGCCCTGAAGGGTTATCTGCGCCGCAGCCGAAGCAGTTGGGGTAATTGCCGGACCGTGGCCCGGCAGCTTCCGTATCTACGGGACGCACAAGCAAGTCACGCCCCTGATGCCGAGTCGGCTTGGTGGTGAGTGCATCGGGGGAAGTCACGGGTAAATCTGCTATGTCCCAATGTCCCAGCTTGAGAGGTAGTGCTCCTGTTCGGCCGTCAGTGTGTCGATCTGGACACCCATGGACTGCAACTTGAGCCTCCCGACCTCTTCGTCGATGTCCCTTGGGACGTCGTGTACCTCTGGCGAGAGTGTGTGAGCGGTCTGTGCGAGATATTCGAGAGAAAGCGCCTGGTCAGCGAAGCTCATGTCCATGACCGCGGACGGGTGTCCCTCGGCCGCGGCGAGGTTGATTAGCCTGCCTTCTCCGAGCAGGTAGAGGCGGCGTCCGTCTCCCATGAGATATTCATCCACGAATGGGCGGATTGTCTGCTTACCGTCTGACATCTCCTCAAGGGCGTTGATGTCGATTTCTACGTCGAAATGCCCACTATTGGCGAACATCGCGCCATCCTTCATCACGGCAAGGTGTTCCCGGCCTATTGCGCTCATACCGCCGGTCAGCGTGATGAAGATGTCTCCTACCTTGGCTGCCTCGGCAATCGGCATCACCTGGTGACCGTCCATGGCGGCTTCCAGTGCCCGAATCGGGTTTACTTCGGTCACTATCGTGTGTGCGCCCATGCCGCGTGCCCGAAGCGCCACGCCACGACCGCACCAGCCGTAGCCGCAGATGACGACGTTCTTGCCCGCCCACAGCACGTTCGTGGCCCGCGTGATTCCGTCCAGGGTGCTCTGGCCGGTGCCGTACCTGTTGTCGAAGAAGTGCTTGGTGTCGGCGTCGTTGATCGCGATGATCGGGTACTTGAGGTCTCCTGAGGCCGCCAGGCTGTTGAGGCGGATCACTCCGGTTGTCGTCTCCTCGGTGCCGCCGACCACGTCGTCCAGCTTGTCTGTCCTGGCCGTGTGCAGGACTGCGACAAGGTCAGCCCCGTCGTCCATCGTGATATTCGGGCCGTGGTCCAGCGCCGACTGGATGTGACTGTAGTACGTGTCCCTGTCTTCGCCCTTGATGGCGAAAGTCGGGATGCCATACTCGGAGACCAGTGCGGCCGCGACGTCGTCCTGCGTGCTAAGCGGGTTGCTGGCGCACACCGCGATCTGCGCGCCACCGTCTCTCAATGCCAGCATCAGGTTGGCAGTCTCGGTCGTTACGTGGAGGCAGGCTGACACGCGGAGTCCGGTCAGTGGCTTTTCGTAGCCGAAGCGGTCCCTGATCTGCCGGACGACCGGCATCTCTCTTGCGGCCCACTCGATCCTGCGGACGCCGGCGGATGCCAGCGAACTATCAAGGATGTGGCCCTGTTGTGTACTTGATGTGGTCAACATTTCCTCCTGTTAATCAACTGGACTACCGCGCACTTCATGCGCTGGTTACCTGTTCTGTAAGTAGTTCGCACTCGGATCAGTCATCGAATCCGTCGAACGAGGTTAGGCTCTGGAACTCTTTGAAACGTTGCTGTATATCGGAAGTTGTCAGCGAGTCCAGCTTCTCTGTGCTGAAGTCTTCGACAGTAAACGAGCCCATGACGGAGCCGACAACTGCCGCTCGCCGCAGGCCTCTATTGGAAGTATCTCCGGTAGAGGCGATCGTGCCCATAAACCCGCCTGCGAACGAGTCTCCCGCGCCTGTGGGATCGACGACGCGCTCGAGGGGGTAGGCTGGCGCGCAGAACACGTCATCGCGATTGACCATCAGGACGCCGTGCTCGCCCCGCTTGATTACGACGGCGCCAGGGCCTGATTCCTGTATCTTCTTCGCTGCCCTTACGAGGTTGAACTCACCTGACAGGGCTCTCGCCTCGCCCTCGTCCAGGAACAGCAGGTCGACCCTGGAGACTACTCTCTCCAGGTCTCCACGACTCCCACCGATCCAGAAGTCCATCGAGTCCAGGGCTGCAAACTTGGGACTGGCGTCCAGTTGTTCGAGCACGTCAAGTTGAAGAACGGGATCGATGTTGGCCAGGAAGACAATATCAGCGGACCGGTGGGCCTCACTGAGATATGGACTAAACTCTGCAAATACATTTAGCTGGGTGTCGAGCGTTTCCCTCTGGTTTACGTCCTCGGTTGAGTAGACCCCGGACCAGTGGAACGTCCGGCCCTCGACTCTTTCCAGACCGGACAGATCGACGTCGTGCGCCTTCAAAAGCTCAACGTCGCTGCTGTCAAAATCCTCGCCGACGACGCCAACGAGGCTAACATCCGTCAGGTAGCTGGCTGCTAACGAGAAGTATACTGCCGAACCGCCCAGTGCTCTGTCACGGCGGCCGGTGGGAGTCTGGACCGAGTCGTACGCGACCGATCCCACTACCAGGAGGGACAACTTAGCTGTCCATCCCGTAGCTGGTAGGATAGCCCTTCTCGATCCAGGGGGGCGTGCCGTCCTCTATGTTGAACAGCTTGTCCGTGTCGTACCCCATCGCAGCCGCCATCTCGCAGGCAAGGCCGCTCCTCACGCCTGCCGCGCAGATGAACAGCAGGTTCTTGTCCTGCGGCAGCTCGTCGATTCGACCCAAAAGGTCGTCCACTGTGATGAAGATCGCGTTCGTGACGTGACCGTCGACATACTCGTCCATCCTGCGGACATCTACGAACACGTTGTCGTCGGTGCCGTGAAGCTCCGCTGCCTCATCGGTAGTTATCCTGGTGTATGGCTCTCCCGGTATCTGCTTGGGCATCTGCCCACCTTCCCTTTCCCTTTCCTGGATTCCGGCCTTCGCCGGAATGACGGCTGGGTATTGTTTCAACATCTGCTAGTCCAGGTATTTGTCCACCAGCAGACCTAGCCTCTTTCGTGTCTCCGGCGGGATCAAATCTCGACTTGTGATTATTGCGGTTTCAAGAGCGCTGCCGCAACCGCACGCCGTCGCGCCGCTGGCTGACGAAGCCATGCGCTTCACGATGGTCTGGGCAGTTTGCACGTTCTGCATCAGGTTCTGCACCACAAGCTCGACCGACACGTCCTCTTCGGCCTCATGCCACACGTCGTAGTCGGTGACGAACGCCAGCGTCACGTAGCACAGCTCTGCCTCGCGGGCCAGCTTGGCCTCCGGCAGCGCTGTCATTCCTATGACGCTTGCTCCCCAGGAGCGGTGCATCTCGGACTCGGCCCTTGTCGAGAACTGGGGACCCTCCATCACGACGTATGTCCCGCCGTCATGCACATCCGTCTCACCGTCGGCGGCAGCCACCGCCTGCTGGCGCAGGGTGGGGCAAAACGGGTCGGCGAACCCAACGTGGGCCACCAGTCCATCCCCAAAGAACGTGGACGGACGCTCGCGAGTCCGGTCGATGATCTGGTCCGGCACAACGAGGTCGAGAGGCTTCAACTCCTCCCTAAGGCTCCCCACCGCGCTGATCGAGACCACCCGCTGTACGCCCAGCTGCTTCAGCGCGTAGATGTTGGCCTTCACCGGCAACTCGCTGGGCGAGATCCGGTGCCCACGGCCATGGCGGGGCAGGAACGCTACGGCGACACCCTCGAGCTCTCCGGTGACGATCGAGTCGCTTGGACTGCCGAACGGGGTCTCGACCTCGACCTCGCGCCTGTTGGCGAGGCCATCCATGTCGTAAAGGCCGGAGCCTCCAATGAACCCGAGCGTCGGTTCAGGCATTGGACTCCTCCAGGAGCGCAGGAATGCTTCGTCTGAACGGCGGACGGCCCACACCTGCCTCGCTCACGATGCCGGTGATGTACCTGCTTGGGGTCACGTCGAACGCGGGGTTGAAGGCTGAGATTCCTTCAGGTGCGACCTGCGAACCCGCGTAACCCAGTACCTCCCCTTCGGCCCTCTCCTCGATGACGATCTCGTCACCGGTCGAAGTTCCGGGGTCGAACGTGGACGTTGGAGCGGCGACGTAGAACGGAATCCCGTTCTCCTTGGCGAGGACCGCCAGGTTGTAGGTGCCGATCTTGTTGGCGACGTCGCCGTTGAGGGCAATCCGATCAGCCCCGACGACGACGCACTGCACCATGCCGCGGCGCATAAGCAGGCCGGTTGCCGAGTCTGCCACCAGGCTTGCGTCGATGCCCTCGCGACGAAGCTCCCACGCAGTCAGCCGAGCCCCCTGGAGCAGCGGCCTCGTCTCGCTGGCGTACACGTGGTCGAGCCTGCCGTCGGACCATGCGCTTCGGATGACACCAAGCGCTGTTCCGTATCCCCCGGTCGCCAGCGCGCCCGTGTTGCAGTGCGTGAGTACGTTGCTGCCCCACGGTACGAGCTTTGCCCCGAATCGCCCGATCGCCAGGTTGCTCTCCACGTCCTCGCGGTGGATTCTCGTGGCCTCTTCAACGAGATCGGATACTACCTCCTCAGTCGATTGCGCTGAAGCCGAAGACGACAGCAACCTGTCGACAGCCCATCCCAGGTTGGCGCCAGTGGGGCGGGACAGCCTGATCTCGCGGGCCGCCTCCAGCAGTCGATCAGTGAAGTCGCCGTTCGCAGTCTGGGCAAGCTCCATCGCCGCCAGCGCCAGCGCGTACGCCCCGGCTATCCCGATAGCGGGCGCGCCCCGCACCGACATGTTGGATATTGCAACGACAACGTCCCTGTAGTCGGACGACTCGATCCACGTCTCCACAGCGGGTAGCTGTCGCTGGTCGAGTATCGCCAGCGAGTCTCCCCGCCACTCGACAGGTGTGAATTCAGACAATGTCCCCGTCAACTCTCCACCGCCGTTTCACTTTGAAAATATTCGGACAACAAAAAAGGCTTCTCGAACGAGAGAAGCCTACTGGTAGTCGGTCTACCTCTCTCATCTCTCGAACGTCAATGCGCTCGCCGGAATTGGCACCTTTGTCTGGCGCAGAAGCGCTCAGACCGGTTGCCGGGCATCAAGGGGCCGGTCCCTCCGCCACTCTGGATAAGAGCCACGAGTATTCAGTTGTCAACGCCAAGAATCCTATAACGGGGCTTTGGCGGCTGTCAAATGTTCTGCCCAACTAAGGAGCTACCCAAGGAAAACAAGAAGAGGGCAGGTCATTTCGACCTGCCCTCTTGTACTAGCTACCTATTCGGCTGTTCGGTCGACCTAGTAGTCCATCGGCGGCATTGCCGGTGCGCCAGCAGGCGTCGGGTCCGGCACGTCGGTGATGAGCGACTCGGTCGTCAGGACCATCGCCGCCACGGAAGCAGCGTTCTCGATGGCCGCGCGGGTGACCTTCGCAGGGTCCATGATGCCCTTCTCGAGGAGGTGGCAGAACTCGCCGACCTCGGCGTCGTAGCCCCAGTCGCCTTCGCTCTCGAGGCTGTCGGCCAGGATGACCTCGCCGGACACGCCGGTGTTCTCGGAGATGAGCTTGATCGGGCGCTGGAGGGCAGTCTTCAGGATCGAAGCGCCAGTGTCCTCGTCACCGGAGAGGGCCAGGCCCTCGAGGGCGGTGCTGGCGCGCAGGACTGCAAGTCCGCCACCAGGGACGATGCCCTCTTCGACTGCTGCGCGGGTCGCGGACAGTGCGTCCTCGACGCGGTTCTTCTTCTCCTTGAGCTCGACCTCAGTGGCCGCGCCTACCTTGATGATGGCGACACCACCGGAGAGCTTGGCCAGGCGCTCCTGGAGCTTCTCGCGGTCGAAGTCGGACGTGGTCTCGTCCACCTGCGCCTTGATCTGGTTGATGCGGCCAGCGATGTCGTCCTCGGAGCCGGAGCCGTCGACGAAGGTGGTCTCTTCCTTGGAAGCGACGATCCTGCGGGCGCGGCCCAGGTCCTCGACCGTGACCGAGTCCAGCTTGCGCCCCACTTCCTCGCTGATGACCTGGCCGCCGGTCAGGATGGCCATGTCCTCGAGCATCGCCTTGCGGCGGTCGCCGAAGCCGGGAGCCTTGATCGCGACGCAGTTGAGCGTGCCGCGAAGCTTGTTGACGACCAGCGTGGCCAGGGCCTCGCCCTCGATGTCCTCTGCCACTACCACAACGTTCTTGCCGACCTGGAGAATCTTCTCGAGGGCGGGGAGCACGTCGGCAACGGCGGAAATCTTCTTGTCGGTGATCAGGATGTAGGGGTCGTCGATGGACGCTTCCATCCTGTCCTGGTCGGTGATGAAGTAGGGGGAGATGTAGCCGCGGTCGATCTGCATTCCCTCTACGAACTCCTGCTCGTAGGAGAGGCCCTTCGACTCTTCGACCGTGATGACTCCGTCCTTGCCGACCTTCTCCATGACGTCGGCGATGAGCTCACCCATCTCGTCGTCATGAGCGGAGAGCGACGCGACCTGCGCGATCTGCGTTCGCCCCTCGACAGGGGTGGACATGTCCCCGATGGCGTCGCGCATTGCTACGACGCCGCGCTCGATGCCGCGCTTGAGGGCCATGGGGTTGGCGCCGGCGGCGATGTTCTTGAATCCCTCGTGGATGATGGCCTGCGCGAGAACCGTGGCCGTGGTCGTGCCGTCGCCCGCCACGTCGTTGGTCTTGCTGGCTGCTTCCTTGAGGAGCTGGGCGCCCATGTTCTCGAACGGGTCCTCGAGCTCGATCTCCTTGGCGATTGTGACACCGTCGGAGCAGACCTGGGGTGGGCCGAACTTCTTGTCAAGGACAACGTTTCGGCCGCGTGGGCCCAGGGTGACGCCGACAGTGTCGGCCATAATGTCGATGCCGCGCTTCATCGCGGCTCTTGCTTCTTCGCTGAACTGAAGCTGCTTAGCCATTCTTGTTCAGTCCTCCTTAAAATCCCTTTTGGGTGGGGCTACTTCTTGAAGAGAATGTCGTCCTCACGAAGGACCAGGTATTCGACCTCGCCCTCCTTGTACTCGGTTCCCGCATACTTCGAATAGATGACGGTGTCGCCGA
This sequence comes from Dehalococcoidia bacterium, assembly GCA_965116415.1. GTDB lineage: Bacteria > Chloroflexota > Dehalococcoidia > Lucifugimonadales > UBA1123 > VXRN01. Next base: position 942,825 of record OZ220693.1, on the reverse strand, counting down.
CTTCTACTTCCATGGGGACGCGGGAGCCGTCGTCCGACAGCCGACCGGGTCCGATTGCCACGACTACGCCCTCCTGGGGCTTTTCCTTGGCTGTGTCGGGGATGTAGATACCGCCAGCGGTCATCTGCTCCTCACCCTCCTGGGGCTCCACTACCACGCGGTTGCCCAGAGGCTTGAAGGTAACCTGTGTTTCAGTCGCCATTCTTGTTTCGACCTCCTGATTCGCTCTATCTCTCTCGTTTGCCGATTTCATTTTAGCAGTCTTGCTGAGAGACTGCTAACTCGAATGATAGCGAAGATTTTCTGAGAGTGTCAACGCTGGAAATGCCTGTACCGCACTACCTCCAGCATCCTCGACTCTGTACGTTGACGCCTCTCGACAGTCGCCCCTATCATCGACCCGTGAATGGACAAACGGACACCAGTCAGCGGGCTGACTTCGTAAGCGTTTTCCGCGCGCTTTTCGCAGCCACGCGCCCTCTCCAGTGGAGTAAGAATCTGCTGGTGTTTCTCCCCCTGTTCTTCTCGGCCAACCAGGCGTGGAGTCTGGACGAATTCTCGGGCGCCTTATCGCTTGGGCTGCGTGCCGTCGCGGCCTTTGCCGTCTTCATCGGCCTGAGCGCGTCCGTGTATCTCCTGAATGACTGCCTGGACGTTGAGCGCGACCGCGCACACCCTCGAAAGATGCTACGGCCTGTTGCATCCGGCCGGCTCCCATTGGGAGTGGCGATGGCCTCAGGAGCGGCTCTGACCGTACTGGGCCTGCTTGCGGCTTTCGCTTTGCAGCCACTTTTTGGGGGGATAAGCCTGGCATACGTCGTAATCCAGCACGCCTACACGGTGCGTCTGAAGAGGATCGCGCTGATTGACGTGTTTTGCGTGGCATCCGGCTTTGTGCTTCGTGTAATAGCTGGCGCAGCGGTGATCGAGGTGCCAATGTCCGAATGGCTGTACATCTGCTCTGGACTCGGGGCGCTGTTCGTCGCTCTCTCCAAGCGAAGGAGCGAACTCTCCGCGGCCGGGGAGTCGGCACAGCGTCAGCGTGAATCGCTTGAAGGGTACACCCTGCCGATGCTCGACCAGATGATCGCAGTTGTAGCTGCCTCAGCGCTGGTGACCTATGCGCTATACACCTTCATTGCGGACAACCTGCCTGACAATCGTGCGATGCTCCTGACGCTGCCGTTCGTAGCGTTTGGACTTCTCAGGTACATGTATCTGGTGCACACTCACGACTCGGGCGAAAACCCGGAGGAGATGCTGGTCACCGACGCCCCCCTTGCAGTCAGCGTCGTCCTGTGGATAGGCGTCTCCGCTGCAATTCTGCTCCTCGCAGGTTAGGTGCATGAAGCCCCACGGCGCGGGCCACGACACGATATGCTAAACTCCGCCCAGCTTTGGCCGCTGCCTCAACACTCGGAAATACAGGAGTGAGTGAATGGTCCCCCCCGACAGTGTTTTTGGTGTCATACCAACGTGGATCGCCGTCTACGTCCTTGCCATCGGCATATTCGCGGCTGCCGGGTTTATTCTCTACCAGCGCGTCTTCCGGCTGATCCTGCTGGGTAAGGACCCAGGTCGATTCGACCAGCCGGTGCGTCGCCTGTTCGGGGCGCTCCCGTACATCTTCGGACAGCGCAAGGTCCTCCAGAGCGTCTCGCTGCGTGACCGCGCGGGGATTGCCCACTTCATAATCTTCTGGGGCTTCCTGTCGTTCACGACAAGCTACATCCTGTACATCTTCGGTGACGTCATCTGGCACGACTTTTCTGCGACGATACTCACCGACACCGGCGTGCGAGTCTTCACGGCCTACCTGGACATTCTTGCGCTCGTGTTCTTCGTGGTCCTTATCTGGGCCGCCGTCCGCAGATGGGCCGTCAAACCGAACAGGCTCAGTTTCGATCTCACTCAGAAGCTGGAGTCGGCCATCATCCTGCTCCTGATCGCGTCTCTCATGCTCTTCACGTTGCTTACCGAGGCGTTCTTCGTTGCCGCCGGGGGTACTGGTCCGCACGCCGATGCCTTGATAGGTCGTCCAATCGGCCAAGCCTTCGCCAACGCGGGCATCGACGGCGATCTCGCCAACGCTCTGCATGGTGTCTTCTGGTGGCTCCACCTTGGAATCATCCTCGGGTTCTCGCTGTACATCCCCATGTCCAAGCACATGCACCTTGTGGCCGCGCCAATCAGCTTCGCTACCCGCAAGCTGGAGGAGCGGGGCACGCTCCCAACCCCCGACCTTGAGGCCGCGCTCGAGAACGAAGAGGCTCTTGGTGCAAGTCGCATCCAGGACTTCACATGGAAAGAGCTTCTCGACGGCTACGCGTGCGCCGTCTGCGGGCGGTGCACAGACAGCTGCCCGGCGAATCTCACGGGCAAGATCCTGTCTCCCATGCACATAGTCGAGAACATGAAGGAGCACGTCATCAAGTTCGGCGACGGAGTTGCCTCTGGAGAGGATGAGCAGGAGTCCAAGCCCCTGATCGGAAACTGGATTGAGGAAGAGGCTCTATGGGACTGCCTCACCTGCGGCGCGTGCATCCAGGAATGCCCCGTCGGGGTGGAGCACGTCGACTCGATCGTCGACATGCGCCGGTTCCTTGTGATGGAGCAGGCTTCGATGCCTGAGACTGCAATGGGGGCGCTGCTGAGCATGGAGCAGCGCGGACACCCGTGGCGCGGCACCACGTACGCGCGCACCGACTGGGCTGAGGGCCTGGACGTTCCCACGCTGGCAGACCATCCGGACGCCGACGTCCTGTTCTGGGTGGGATGCACCGCCGCGCTGGAGCAGCGCAGTCAGAGCATCGCGAGAGCCATGGCATCGATACTCAAGAGGGCAGGGGTGGACTTCGCTATCCTCGGGGACGAGGAGACGTGCACCGGCGACCCCGCCAGGCGAATGGGCAACGAGTACCTCTACCAGGTGCTCGCTCAGCAGAACATCGAGACGATGAATTCCTACAATGTGAAGACGGTGGTGTCGATCTGCCCCCACTGCTTCAACACGATCAAGAACGAGTACCCACACCTCGGCGGAGACTTCGAGGTCATCCACTACACCGAGTTCGTGAACGGGCTGATCCAGGACGGACGCATCAGACCCGTCGCCGAGATCAACGCGACGATCGCATACCACGACTCCTGCTACCTCGGTCGTCACAACGGGATCTACGACGCTCCGCGAGAGATCGCCTCGGCGATACCAGGCCTCGAGCTTGTCGAGATGACGCGCTGCCGCGAGAGAGGCTTCTGCTGCGGGGCAGGCGGAGGTCACATGTGGATCGAGGAGTCGAGAGGACAGCGCGTCAATCACGCTCGCACAGAGCAGTTCTTCGAGACCGACGCTGAGACCGTCGGCGTGTCATGTCCGTTCTGCCTCCAGATGTTCGAGGAGGGCATTGGCTCCCTTGAGGGAGGGGACACCAAGCAGGCCAAGGACCTGCTCGAAGTCCTCGACGAGAGCATCTCGGCGGCTGATTAGGCCAAAGAGACCTTTGCACATTCCCCCTCTCCCTCAGGGAGAGGGTTGGGGTGAGGGTGAAAATGACTCGGTTGCGTGTCGCCGTCCACAGTCCTAACCGCATGTGGCGAAGCTGTACAAAGGCCTCTTCATTCGAGTAGGGCTATAGCACGCTCGCCTCACGCAGGCGCGACCTCTCCTCTTCGGTGTAGCCAAGCAGGTCGTTCAAGACCCCATCAGTGTGCTGACCGAGTAATGGGGGAGCGGTGACCTCCACTGGCGAGTCCTCAAGCTGCACGGGACAGCCGGGCATCGTGAACCGTCCCCGCTCAGGGTGGTCGTAGCTGACGATCATCCCGCGCTCATGCAGGTGCGGGTCGTTGTAGATGTCGTCCGCGTTGAAACACGCGCTGCAAGGCACCCCGGCCTCGCCGAGGATGCGCATGGCCTCCTGCTTGGTGTGCTGCATCGTCCACGACTCGATGATGTCGTTGATCTCCTCTGCGGCCTCGGGGTGGTTGGTCGGGTCCGAGTAGATCGGGTCTTCGATCAGGTCGTCCCTGCCGATCGTCCGCAGTAGCGCGTGCCACATCCTCAGGCGACGCACGTTGGCCGTCATGAAGACGTAGTCGTCTGGGCCTCCCGGAGCGCACTGGAACAGCCCGGAGCCGGGCCTACCCACCCACCTCGAACCGCCTCGTCTTGGAGGGGACTCTCCGGTATCTGCATACGAGTTCATCCAGATTCGGGCGATGTTCACCACGGCGTCCTGCATGGACACCTCTACCTGCTGACCCTTGCCCGTGGCCTGCCTCTGCCAGAGAGCGGCAAGAATGCCTATCACCGCGTGCATACCCGTTCCGGTGTCTCCGATGGTGATGCCCGGCCTTACTGGGGGAGTATCAGGCGAACCTGTGGCGGCAACGGCGCCACCGGCAGCCTGCGCAACGGGGTCGAAGCTCTTGTACTCACTGTAGGGACCGTATGTGCCGAACCCCTTGATGCGCGCCAGGATTATGCGAGGGTTGACCTCCTTGAGCTTGTCCCAGCCGATTCCAAGCCGCTCAATCGCTCCCGGAGCCATGTTCTCCGCCACTATGTCGCCCTGTTTGACCAGCTTGAAGAAGATGTTTCGACCCTCTTCTGTCTTCAGGTTCAGAGTCACGCTTTTCTTGTTCGAGTTCAGGTTCATGAAGTACGAGGAGTCGTGCGAGGCCCCATTCGATCCCATGACGTTTCTGCCCGGGTCGCCTCGTGTGGGCTCCTCCACCTTTATGACGTCGGCCCCAAGCCACGCCAGCATCTGAGTACAAGACGTGCCAGCCTCGAACTGAGTTAGATCGATTACGCGAACTCCGTTTAGCGCCTTGTCCATCCGGCAGCCTCCCTACTTTCCTGGTTCGAGCGCGTCTGCGAGCCAGTCGCGCAGCTCCCCTGCTACATCGTCCCGTCGAAGTCCGGCGGCAACCGACGCCTTCAGCATGCCGAGCGGAGTGCCGACGTCGAAGTGCTCTCCGCTGAACTCGTGGCCGTAAACGCCGGGGCTGTCCATGTGCGCCGCAATCGCGTCAGTTAGCTGGATCTCATTTAGCGCCCCCGGCTGGACGTTTTCCAGCGTGTCGAATATCTCCGGCCCCAGCACGTACCGTCCGATGATCGCAAGGTTCGACGGCGCCTCCTCCAGTGGAGGCTTTTCGACCATTCCGACCAGCTTATGATTGGTCTGCGATTCTCCCTCGGGCGATACGATTCCAAGGTTCGGGATGGCCTCGTCAGGTACGCGCTTGACGGCGATCACGAACGATCCGGTTGACTCCCGAAGGTCGATCATCTCTCCTATAGTCGGACGTTCTGCCCATATTATGTCGTCCGGCAGAAACACTGCGAACGGCTCGTCACCAACGGCCTCACGTGTCATCAGCACCGCGTGTCCCAGACCTTTCTGCTCGGTCTGTGTAACGCAAGTGATCTTTGCGAGTGACGAGATGTGCTTCATCTCATCCAATACCTTCGTGTTGCCGCGTCCTGACAGCGCAGCATCAAGCTCAGGCCACTCGTCGAAATATCTGGGAATCGCCTCCTGGTTGCGCGATACAACCAGGATGATTTCCTCAATTCCTGCCTCAGCGGCCTCCTCGACGCAGAAGTGTATGGACGGCTTGTCGAACACCGGAAGGACGTTCTTGGGGACCGCCTTGCTAGCGGGCAGGAACCTCGTTCCGAACCCTGCGACTGGAATTACCGCCTTGCGAATCGACATGTCTCTCCCCGTATTCTGACCGCCATTATGCTGTAGCTACTTGTCCCGTTCTATAAACCCGTCTCAGGTCGGGAATTGATGAATTGGCGGCGAATATGAACAGCAGGAATAGCATCCCAGTACCGTAGAGGATTGGCGGGGACGAGAACACATCGGCGATGAAGCCGTATCCCAGGTTGGCGAACGCCATGATCCCCCCTGCGTGAAGGATGTAAAGGCTCGATATGCGACCTCTGAGTCTGTCAGGGGCCAGCGTCTGGACGTAGGTGGTCGTCAGTGCCATGAATGCGGACTGTGCGCCGCCCATTGCAGCTGCGACGACCACCGCTGGGATGGCGCTGGGACTGAACGCTAACAGGATCGGAATCATCCCGCTCACAATTCCGGTCCACAAGAGCCACCGTCCCTTGTTCCTCTCAGTCCTGATGCCTGCCATGAGTACAGTGACAATCAGCGCGCCGATACCAAAGCCCATCACCATGTACCCGAGAATCGAACCGTCCACGGCTCCCAACTCGTTCCTGGAGAACACGGGCATCACCGAGTCGTAGGACATGACGAGGGCGCAGTGGAACGCCACGAGCAGGATGAAAATGGAAATCATCCGGTCCGTGTAGATGTACACAAGACCGTCAATCATGCTTCGGGCCATCCCGTGCTGAGGGGCGGACTCTCCTGTAGAGCGCGTCTTCGCCATGGAAATCAGCGCCGTACCGGCAAGTTGAAATACTGTGCTCAGTACGAGCACCCCTGGGGCGCCTATGACATCTATCGCCAGTAGTGGGGAGGCGACAAGCAGGCCGAAAAAGCGCGCGCCATGCCGTGTAGCTGCGTTGAGCGTAATCGCGTTCAGCAGGTCTCGCTGTGGCACCTGGTTTGGAATCAACGACGCAATCGCCGGTTCCTGGGTGGACCTCATGGTTCCCGAGGCGAATGTCAGGATGCCCAGCAGCAACAGCTCGACCGCGTCGAGTGACATCAGCGGCGATATCAGTCCATGCACCATTGATTCAAACGCATCAGTGTAGGCGAGGGCAGCGACCAGAGCAGTCACGATGGCGCTTGCGAGGAACGTAAACCTGACTATCGAGCGCCGGTCGAGACGGTCAGCTATTAGACCTGCAATCGGCGAAACTACCAGGAACGGCAGCATCGATGCGAAAGTGAGGATTCCAACGTCGCCGGACCTACCCGACTTCTCAAGAATCAGCCAGGTTATGGCGACGATGAATGTCCACATCGCTGCGCCGGAGCACATGTTGGCCAGCCACGTGTACCGGTAGTCCCGATACCTGAACGCTGCCAGGTGGGGAAGCTCGACTGTGCGTCGGACGAATTGCAGCTTTTTTGGAGTCATCCAGAATTCCAGACGGTGAGCGCGATTATATCAGCGGCCGTCCGGGTCAGGTAGAGGGCCTGAGCCTTGATTGACTTTCAACCCTCTCAAGGATACATTGAGGCCATCGGCTCACTTATAAGTCCAGCTTTAAGCTGGTGTAAAGGAGGGCCTCATGATACCGCCCCGATTTGACTACTCCGCCCCCGAAACGCTTGACCAGGCGCTCTCCCTTCTGGGTGAACACGGCCCCGATGCAGCCGTCCTGGCCGGAGGTCAAAGCCTGATTCCGCTCATGAAGCTGCAGCTCGCCATGCCGGAACATGTAGTGGACATCAACGGTATTCCAGGCCTGTCAGGCATCAGTGAGGACAATGGATATCTTCGCATTGGAGGTCTGACCCGAGAGAACGCGCTCGAACGCTCTGAGATCATTCAAGCCAGGTACCCCATCCTGCACGACACCGCGGTAGTTATAGCTGACCCTCTGGTACGTAACATGGCGACCGTAGGGGGCAACCTGGCTCATGGCGACCCTGCAAACGACCATCCAGCCACAATGCTGGCCCTTGGAGCTCAGGTCGTCGCCGTTGGACCGTCAGGGGAGCGAGTGATTCCGGTGGCCGATTTTTTCGAGGGGCCTCTCACGACAGCCCTCTCTCACGGCGAGATCCTGACCGAAATCAGGATTCCCACTCCCCCGGCAGGTAGCGGCGGAGCGTACCTGAAGCTGGAACGCAAAGTGGGGGATTATGCCATTGCAGGCGTCGCTGTGATGGTCACGATAGTTGACGGCGTATGTCAACAGGCGGGCATAGGGTTAACTAATGCGGGCTCGACTCCGGTCAAGGCCGGAGCCGCTGAGTCTTTCCTCGTGGGCAAGTCCCTCGATGACGACACAATCCGCGAGGCGGCTCAGCTGGCGTCGCAGGAAGCAGATCCTGAGGCGGACCTCAGAGGCTCGGTTGAGTACAAGCGAGACATGGTGAGAGTGCTGGCCGGCCGCGCGCTCCGGTTGGCCTTGGAGAGAGCCGGCTAGGCCCCGGCCGACTGCGTCCGCACAGGGATCAAACAAGACCACAGAATAGGTCAGGTGCAATGGTCCAGATAAACGTAACCGTCAACGGAGAAGAACGAACAGAGGAAGTGGAGCCGAGACTTCTGCTGGTGCACTTCATTCGCGAGACGCTGGGTCTTACTGGGACTCACATAGGCTGTGACACGACACACTGCGGTGCATGTACGATCACTTTAGATGGGATCCCAGTCAAGTCTTGCACCATATTTGCCGTTCAGGCTAACGGCAAGGAGGTGAGGACTGTTGAGGGTCTGGAGCAGGAAGGCGCTCTTCACCCGATCCAGGAAGCGTTCACCGAGGAACACGGACTGCAGTGCGGCTTCTGTACTCCAGGCATGATGATGACTGGTATCGCATTCCTGGAAGAGAATCCAGACCCATCCGAATACGAGATAAGGCACGCGATCTCCGGCAACCTTTGCCGATGTACCGGCTACGTCAACATTGTGAAAGCCTACCAGTCTGCCGCTGAGAAGCTGCGTGAGAGGAGTGCGTAATGACTACGCGAACACCGCCGGAAATCGGCGGGATGGGACACTCGGTCCGGCGCAAGGAGGACCCCCGCTTCCTCAGGGGCAAGGGCAACTACGTCGACGACCTCAAGCTACCCGGGATGCTCCACCTGGACATCGTGCGCAGCCCAATGGCCCACGCACGCATCAAGAGCATAGACACTGAGAAGGCCATGGCCATTCCTGGTGTGCTTGCGGTCATAACCGGCAAGGACCTTGAGCAGTACAACCTCGCCTGGATGCCCACCTTGATGGGTGACACCCAGATGGTACTGCCAGTAGACACCGTCAAGTTCGACGGCCAGGAGGTAGCCGCGGTGCTTGCTACCGACCGGTACACGGCCGCTGACGGCGTCAACGCCGTGGAGGTCGAGTACGAGCCACTGGACGTGGTTGTCGATCCGTTCAAGGCCCTGGAACCGGATTCCACAATTGTCAGGGAAGACAAAGAGGATCTGAGCAACCACATCTGGCACTGGGAAGTAGGCGACAAGGACAGCACAGAGCGCGCTTTCCGCCAGAGCGATGTCACGGTCAAAGAGGACATTTACATACCGCGTATTCACGTCTCTTCAATCGAGACCTGCGGCTGCGTCGCCCAGTGGGACCCGGTAAACGAGAAGCTGACCGTGTACATGACCACACAGGCTCCTCACGCCATCAGGACTGTTCTCGCGCTGGTGGCCGGACATCTTGGACTGGCAGAGCACAAGATCAGGGTCGTTTCCCCAGACATTGGGGGCGGGTTCGGCGGCAAAGTGCCGGTCTACCCCGGGTACGTGCTGGCCATCGCGGCCTCGTTCCTCACTGGCGCTCCGGTGAAGTGGGTTGAGGACCGCATGGAGAACCTCATAGCCGACTCCTTCGCACGCGACTACCACATCTCGGCTGAGGTGGCCGCCCGCAACGACGGCACGATGGAGGCCCTGCGAATCAAGACCGTGGCCGACCACGGCTACACGGACGCGGCCGCCAATCCATCGAAGTTCCCGGCAGGACTGTTCCATATCTGCACGGGCTCCTACGACTTCAAGGATGCCTTTGTCGAAGTCGACGGCGTGTACACCAATAAACCGCCCGGAGGAATCGCTTACCGCTGTTCGTTCCGTGTCACCGAGGCTGTGTACGCCGTGGAGCGTATGGCGGACATAGTGGCACACCAGCTGGGCATCGACCCAGCCGAATTCCGCATGAAGAACTTCGTCAAGGCCGAGGAGTTCCCGTACAGGTCAGCCCTGGGCTGGGAATACGACAGCGGCGACTATCAAGGAGCCCTCCAGAAGGCGATGGACATCATCGGCTACGAGGACCTCCGACGTGAGCAGGCCGAGAAGCGCGAGCAGGGGGAGCTGATGGGGATCGGCATCTCCAGCTTCACCGAGATCGTTGGGGCAGGCCCATCGCGCCACTTCGACATCTTGGGTATCAAGATGTTCGACAGCGCCGACATTCGCATACACCCGACCGGCAAGGCGATAGCTCGATTCGGCACACGTTCACAGGGACAAGGGCACGAGACGACGTACGCGCAAATCATCGCTGAGGAACTAGGCATACCGGTCGGAGACATCCAGGTCGAAGAAGGTGACACCGACACCGCCCCCTACGGCCTCGGTACATATGCCAGTCGAAGCACCCCGACAGCTGGAGCCGCGGCGGCAACGGCATCGCGGAAGATCCTCGCAAAGGCAAGGTCCATCGCCAGCTACCTCCTCGACGTCAGTGAAGACGATCTGGAGTGGGAGCCGGGAAGGTTCTTTGTTCGCGACTCGCCGTCGCTGTCCAAGACCATCCAGGAGATTGCTTTCGCCGCGTACACCGACCATCCGCCCGGTATGGAGGCTGGACTGGAGGCGCATTCGTCCTACGATCCTCCCAACCTGACGTACCCGTTTGGCAGCTACATCTGCGTGGTGGACATCGACAAGGGAACCGGTGAGGTCAGTATTCGTCGCTTCGTAGCAATAGACGACTGTGGCAACGTAATCAATCCGATGATCGTCGAGGGACAGGTCCACGGAGGTCTGACGATGGGACTGGCCCCAGCACTCCTGGAAGAGATCGTGTACGACGAGAACGGCCAAAACCTCACCAGCACCTTTATGGACTACCTCTTGCCGACGGCAGTCGAAACGCCGGACTGGGAGACCGACAGGACCGTCACACCTTCACCGCACCATCCACTCGGAGCGAAGGGAATTGGCGAGTCTGCGACCGTAGGCGCGCCTGCAGCCATCGCGAACGCCGTTGTAGATGCCATGTGGCATCTTGGCGTGCGAAACATCGACATACCCATCACTCCTTCCAAGGTATGGGAAGTCCTTCGCGAGAATGGCGTAACTGAGTAGGCGGCGCGCAATGTTCGACGACATCCTGGATAGGATCGCCACTCTGAAAGGCGATAGCAAGCCGTTCGTTCTGGCAACCGTCGTTGCGTGCAAGCCGCCGACGTCGGCGAAGCCCGGCGCGAAGGCGATCGTTCAGCCGGACGGGAGCTTCTACGGCTGGGTGGGCGGAAGCTGCGCCCAGCCGTTGGTGACTCAGGAGTCACTAAAGGCGCTGCAGGATGGAGAGGCCCGGTTGGTATTGCTTGCCCCGGAACCCAGCGACGTGGATGTCGGGCTCCAGGGCACAGTGCTCATTCCCATGACATGCCAGAGTGAGGGCACACTGGCGATCTACCTCGAGCCCTGGCTGCCCAAGTCCGAGCTGGTGGTGATCGGTCAGTCTCCGATGGCACGCAGCCTTGTAGCCCTCGGCGACCGACTGGGCTTTCGCGTGTTGGCTTGTGATCCTTCCTCCACCAGAGATCTGTTCCCGGAAGCCGAAAACCTGGTCCAGGATCTGGATGACGTCAGGCAACAGATTGGGCAACGCAGCTATGTCGTCGTCGCCACCATGGGGCACTACGATGAGGAGGCCCTTGAGGTCGTCCTGAGCGGCCAGGCCAGATACATCGGTATGGTTGCCAGTCCCAGAAGGGGCAAGGTGGTCATCGACTTTCTTCGCAGCAAAGGGGTACCAGATGCTGCCTTGGAAGAAGTCCGGTATCCGGCGGGTCTGAACATCGGAGCCGAGACCCCCGAAGAGATCGCACTAAGCATCCTGACCGAGATCGTTCAGAAAATGCGTGCCGAAAAGCAGGGAGTCCTCCCAGAGCCGGTTGTTCAGCAGGAGAACGAACTGGAGTCCATAGACCCGATTTGCAGGATGACGGTTAGGGTGTCCGACTCGCGTTACCACTCCACTTACAACGGAACCATGTTCCACTTCTGCTGCCTGCCCTGCAAGGAGCAGTTCGAACAGGAGCCTGAGAGGCACGCCCTGACAGTTACCTAGGCGATTCAGGCCTTGTCGTACTGGACCGCGAGCACCTCGGCCAGTATGGACAGGGCCAGTTCGGCCGGTGTGCGAGAGCCGATGTCCAGTCCGATGGGAGCGCGTATTCGGTCGAGTTCTGCGTTGCTGAAGCCCTGCTGCCTTAGCTGCTGCCTGCGTCCCTCATGGGTCGCTCTGCTGCCCTGCGCGCCGATGTATTGCGCCTCGGACCGCAGGCCGCTCGCCAGCGCGGGAACATCGAACTTCGGGTCGTGGGTCAACACCACCAGTGAGGAGTAGCTGTCCAGGGGCACCTGTGTCAGCGCCTCCTCCGGCCATGCATGGACTATCTCTTTGGCATCAGGGAATCGCTCCGATGTGGCCAGCGCGGTGCGTACGTCGATGATAGTGACCAGGAATCCGACCTCTGCCGCGAGACGGCACAGTGACATCGCAGTGTGGGTTGCCCCAACTACGAGGAGCCTCGGTGCAGGTAGAAACGCCTCCAGGTAGACCTGTGCGTCCTCTCCTGGCCATGGCAGCGTAACCACCCTTGTACCGCCGGCCTTCAAGAGCGACTCGCCCTCATCAACCAATGCCCCGTCTATAGCAGGCGCGACGGAGCCGACCGTCTGGCCCGAATCCGACCTGACCAACCTTCGTCCAAGCAATGGTTTAGGGGCTAGGCCGACAGCGTTAACCGCTACTCGATCGTTTTCTGCGCAGCCGCGCAGGGTCTCCCACTCGGCGCTGATCGAAAAAGGTTCGATGAGAACTTCGATCGAGCCCCCGCAGCTCAGCCCAACCTCGAAGCCCAGTTCGTCCGCAATTCCATACTTGGCGACCTCAGGCTTCCCGGTGTCCAGGACCTGCATGGCCCGTTCGAAGACGTCAGCTTCGACGCAGCCCCCACTGACGGAGCCGGACATGAGTCCGCTGCGGGTAACACACAGTCGGGCGCCGGGAGGCCTTGGTGCGGATCGTTGAACACGGACGACGGTCGCAATGGCGATTTCCTCGCCACGACCCAGCCAGAGGTCAAGGTCAGGAAGTATCTCCTTGATCACGCCCCATCTCCTCGTCTGATTTCCGCGACGGGAATTGATGAACCCGGGCGCTCCTTGGCATACCATTCAGGCAGCCAGGTAGCGTCACTTGGCACACAGTGGAGAGGGTGGTGGAGATAGGGGGGCTCGAACCCCCAACCTCGGCATTGCGAACGCCGCGCTCTCCCAATTGAGCTATATCCCCACACTGCCGAACGTCGCGATTATAACATGCGGCTTACAAGCCGCGCCAAGCAGTTTATCCTCTTCCAACTACTCCGTACCCGCGAACTGCGCTGCCACGTTGCGTCTCTGGATCTTCCCCGTTGCAGTACGTGGCAAGGACTCGACGAGGTACACCTTGTCGGGTACCTTGAAGTCCGCGAGGTGATCGCCGCAGAACCTGAGAATGTCGTCTTCGGACGTCGATCCTGTCAGCACGACCGCGGCTTGGACTGCCTCTCCGTACTTGACGTCGGGAACGCCGAAGCACACTGCCTCGGCCACAGTTGGGTGCTGCAACAGTATCGCGTCCACCTCAAGCGGCGAGATCTTCTCGCCCCCGCGGTTGATTAGCTCCTTGATCCTGCCGGTGAGCGTCAACACTCCATTAGGGTCGAGAATACCCTGGTCGCCGGTGCGGAACCAGCCGTTGGTGAACGACTCCGAGTTTGCAGTCGGGTTGTTGTGGTAGCCGAGAGTGACGTTCGGCCCACGGATCACGACCTCCCCGGTACTGCCGGTGGCCACCAGCCCACCGTCGTCGTCCATGATTCCGATATCCACCCCCGTGCCCATGCCGACGGTGCCGGGCGCACGGTCGCCTGGAGGGAGCGGATTCGACGCCATCTGGTGCGACGCCTCTGTCATGCCGTAGGCCTCCAGCACTGGCGCTCCGAAGCGCTGCTCGAGGTCGTGGAACACCGATGGGGCCAGTGCCGCCGAGCAGGAACGAATGAACCTGAAACTCTCTTGTGGGGCCTCGTCGTCGTCAGCGCGCATTAGCAGGATCTGGTGGATGGTCGGAACCGCCGAGTACCATGTCGCGCCGGTCGATCGCTGCTGGTCCCAGAACCTGCTCGCGCTGAATCTGTCGGGCACCACGATGCTCCCGCCAGTCCTAAATGTAGAGAGTGCGGCCCCGATCAGGCCGTGCACGTGGAACAGCGGCATAACTATCAGAGATACGTCGTCAGGCGTGAGTTCGTAGGTGTCTCCGATGTTCTTAAGCGAAGCGACCAGGTTGCCGTGGGTGAGCGGCACACCCTTGGGCCTGCTCGTCGTCCCCGATGTGTGCAGGAACAATGCAACATCGTCGGGAGAGGGCCCATCAACGTCCACACGCCCTGTGAGCGCCTGTCCATCACGTTCCAATACGGTCCTGCCGCTGGCGTCCAGGGAAGCATCCATGGTTTTGATTCCAAGACCCTCGGCCGCCACACGTCCGGCATGATCACCGGGTGGCAGGATTGCCAGCTGCGCCTCGGCGTCCTCCATGAAGAACCTGAACTCGTCCACGGTGTACGCTGAATTCAGTGGCGCAGCGATCGCACCGGCACGTGCAACCGCCATGAAAGTAACCAGGAAGTCCAGACCGTTCGGGAGAACGATCGAGACCGCTCTGCCTCTCTCGACACCCGCGGCTGCGAGCCTCTCGGCGGTGCGCTCGACCTCGTCTCTGAGGTCGGCGTAGCTGGCAGTCGGTCCATCGGGTACCAGGACTGCGTTGCTGTCTGCGGGATGACCATTCAAAATATCGGCGAGTGTGGACACGGTTGCCCCCTTCTGTTCGTTGCTGGAGAATGCATGGATAATCTCGCACCCTGCATCGCCTGTGTCAACTGCGGACACAGTCGTTCGCGCCGAGAGTGACATTGACACCTCATAGGGCCAAACGTAAGATTCACGCACGTTCCACCTAGAAATCAACGTGAGGCCCAAACATGCTGCAAGATGAAGTCAAAGCCCTGGTGTTCGATGTATTCGGCACCGTAGTCGACTGGCGTTCCAGCATCACCCGCGAGGGCGAGAAGCTGGGCAAGCGCAAGGGGATCACCAACGTCGACTGGGAAGAGTTCGCAGATTCATGGCGAGGCGGCTACGGCCCTTCGATGAACCTCGTGCGTACCGGCAAACTCCCGTGGACCAGAATCGACGACCTTCACCGCATGGTGCTGGACGAACTCCTGGAGAAGTACGGCATCGAGGGCCTGACCGAGGACGAGAAGGTAGACTTCAATAAGGCCTGGCACCGCCTCGACGGCTGGCCCGACTCCGCAGCCGGCCTCACGCGGCTAAAGACCAAATACGTCATTGGCACGCTCTCAAATGGCAACGTAGCTCTGCTGACCAACATGGCCAAGCACGCCGGCCTGCCCTGGGACTGCATCCTCTCTGCCGAGCTTGCAAAGCACTACAAGCCCGATCCAGAGACCTACCTGATGGCAGCCGACATTCTGGGATTGGAGCCGCCCGAGGTGATGATGTCTGCCGCCCACAAGGGCGACCTCAAGGCCGCGAGAGCACAGGGACTCAAGACGGCATTTATACCACGCCCCGGGGAGCACGGGCCGCGGCGCGAGATCGATACGTCTCCCGAGGACTGGATCGATGTCGTCGCTACCGATTTCAACGACCTAGCCGCCAAGATGGGCACGTAGCGGCGCGACCAGCCCGCTAAATCTCAAGACACATGTCTACCAGTCGCCGGAACGCGCTCGTCATGCAGTCCGGCGGCTGCACCAATGTCCTCAACAGGAGCCTGTATGGGCTCGCCTCAGAATTTTCTCGCAGCGGCGCTGGCACTCTGTATGGAGTCCCGCACGGTTTCGAGGGCTTGCTGGAAGGTGAGAGCATCAACCTGTCGGAGGTATCCGAGTCGCAGTGGGCGACCGTCGCAAATGCCCCCGGAGCCGCCATCGGCTCAACCCGTCGCAAACTGCGTGACGAAGACGTGGATGCAGTCTTCGAGTACATGGTCCGGCTCAGAGTCGGCTACTGGTTCATCATAGGCGGTAACGACTCGGCTGAGACGGGACACACGCTGCAGAATCTGGCCGACGAGCGGGGTTACGACCTCAGCGTCGTGAACGTGCCCAAGACCATCGATAACGATCTCGTCCTCACCGACCACTGCCCTGGCTATGGCAGCGCTGCCAGGTTCATCGCGCTCGCCGTGATGGGTTCGGGACGCGACGCTGAGGCGATGCAGGGAGCATCTCCGATCACCATCATGGAGGTCATGGGCCGCGACGCCGGCTGGCTTGCCGCTTCGTCTGCTCTCGCGAAGTACGAGGAGCGGGACGCGCCACACATCATCTGCGTCCCGGAAGTCCCGGTCACCGAGGACGATTTTCTTGCCCGTGTCGAGGACTCCTACGCCACTTACGGCTTCTGCGTAGCCGTCCTGTCGGAGAACTCGAGGGGCCCCGATGGGAGCCCGCTTGGGAATCAGGGTGAGCCCTGGTTCGTCGATGACTTCGGGCACCAGTACTACGACGGCCCCGCCAGATACCTGGCCGGACTCGTCAGCCGGACCCTTGGGGTGAGGGCGCGATACGAGAAACCGGGCACCATACAGCGATCGTTCATCGAGGCGGCATCCCAAGTTGACCTCCGAGAGGCCGAGATGGCGGGCAGAGCTGCAGTGTCTGCAGCTCTCAATGGGGAGCGTGATGTCATGATCGCTCTGGAACGCGACGAAACCCACGGCTACAATTGTTATACGGGTGTCGCGCCACTCGAACAGGTCGCAGGCAAGGTAAAGCCCATGCCGGAGTCGTTCCTGTCACGAGATGAAGCGTATGTAACCCAGGACTTTATCGACTACGTGAGGCCCCTGGTAGGTCATCTGCCCGCCATTGGCCGTCTAATGTGAGTAAGCCATCGGGAATCGGAGGTATTTCATGAGCCTGCTTACAAGGAAACCGGTTCTCATCATATTGGTGGTAGTGGCCATTCCCATAGTGGCCTTCGCATGGTGGCTGCTGTCCCCCCTGTTTCTGAATACCACGGTCAACGAGGAGTTCCCGCTCTCCGCCACTGCGGACATGCCTGAGGGCGTAACACAGGAAGAGGCTGAGGAGATAATGGAGGGCATGGCCAAGATCAGCATGGAAGCGATCGAGCCGATGCCGGAACCGATGACTGAGGCCAGGGTCCTTGCGTCGGGTAAGTTCAGGGACGCCGACAGCTTCCACAAGGGCAGCGGTGACGTGAACCTGTATCGACTGCCCAATGGCGACTCTGTCCTTAGATTCGAGGACCTCTCCGTCACCAATGGCCCCGATCTGCACGTGCTCGTCTCGACACATCCCGACCCCATGAACAAGAATGAGCTACGTGACGCTGGCTACTCCACTTTGGGGCAGCTCAAAGGGAATCGTGGCGATCAGAACTATGAGATCCCGTCCAGTGTCGATCCTGACACAATCAGTTCGGTGATCATCTACTGCATGCCGTTCCACGTGATTTTCAGCGTCGCGCCCCTCACTGACCAGGGGTAGAACGCCGCCTGTTTTCCTTCGAGCGACTCTGGTCAGATCTGTCGAATTTTGCCGTGTGCGGCGACGAATTTGAGCACTGGTGGGTGCTACAATGCCGCTCGACGGCCCGACACTCGCGGTCCCGTCCCGGCTGGCAGGTAAGCTGACCCACTGAGAGTCCGCCCGTATGTTCACACACCTCCATACACACACCGAATACTCCATGCTCGACGGCCTCAGTCGCCTCGAACCGCTGGTCCAGCGCACGCGAGAGCTTGGCATGGAGAGCCTCGCAATCACCGATCATGGCGGTATGTATGGAGCGATCGACTTCTACCAGATCGCCAAGGCTGAGGGTGTTCGTCCCATCATCGGCTGCGAAATGTACGTCGCGCCCGGCAGCCGTCACGAGCGCAACCCCGACGATCGCAGCCCATATCACATGACCGTCCTTGCGCGGGACTATAAGGGCTACCAGAATCTTGTAAAGCTTGTCACGATCTCTCACCTGGAGGGCTTCTACTATCGCCCCCGTGTGGACCGCGAGATTCTGGAGCGCTACCACGAGGGACTGACCGTGATGTCCGGGTGCGCAAGCGGCGAGGTGCCGCTCCTGATATCCCAGGGACGGCTAGACGAGGCGCGCGCAACGGCATCCTGGTACCGCGAGGTTTTCGGGGACTACTACCTGGAGTTCATGCGCCATGGCGACGTACCTGAGCTTCCCGCGATAAACAGCGGTCTGTTCGATATTCACACCGACCTCGGCATCCCAATCGTCGCCACGAACGATTCACACTACATTCTCCAGGAGCATGCCCGGCTTCAGGACATCCTGATCTGCATTCATACCAACACTAACGTCGAAGACGGCAAACGGCTTCGCATGGAGGAGGCGTCTTACTACCTCAAGAGTCCTGAGGAGATGGAAGAGCTGTTCCACGATCTCCCTGAAGCCATAGCCAACACCCAGCTCATTGCTGACAATTGCGACCTGCACATCGACTTCAGCCAGCTCAGACTGCCCCAGTACCAGGTACCTGAGGGAGTTACTCCGTTCGAGTACCTGTCCAAGATCTGTTGGGACGGGCTGGACGAGCGCATGCCCGACGCCGGTGAATCCGAAAAGGATCGCCTGAAGTACGAACTCGAGGTAATCAGGCAGACCAACTTCGACAACTACTTCCTGGTGGTCTGGGACATCGCCCGGTTCGTCCGTGAACGTGACATCTTCTTCGCCGTAAGGGGCAGCGCGGCCGCCAGCCTCGTTCTCTACTGCCTTGGCGTTACCAACGTGAATCCGCTGCCATACAGGCTCGTATTCGAGCGTTTCCTGAACCTGGAACGTAAGGAGATGCCTGACATCGACATGGACTTCCAGGACGACCGTCGTGAGGAGGTCATCAACTACGTCGTTGAGAAATACGGACGCGAGCACGTGGCCCACATCATCACGTTCGGGACCCTTGGCGCTCGCGCGGCGATCCGCGACGTGGGTCGCGCCCTGGCCATGCCGTACGCCGATGTAGATCGCGTAGCCCGCATGATCCCGACGCGGCTGGGGATTACCCTCGACGATGCCAAGACGGAACAGGGTTCGGAGCTGGGCGAGGCAATTGAGGCTGATGAGTCAATTCGTGAACTCGTCGAGACTGCTGAAGGCCTCGAAGGTGTGACGCGACATTCGAGCACGCACGCGGCAGGTGTTGTCATATCGCAGCAGCCGCTTGACGAGGTCGTTCCGCTCCAGCGTCCCCAGAAGTCAGCCGAAAGCGGTTCTGTCGCCACCACAACCCAGTACGCCATGGACCCGGTTGCAGCCCTGGGGCTGCTGAAGATGGACTTCCTGGGGCTCGTCAACCTGACGGTTCTTGCGAAGGCACGGGACCTCATCGCCGAACACAGGGGCGTTCACTTCGATCTGACTGAGATCCCCCTCGACGACACCAGGGCTTTCGACCTCTTGTCCCGAGGCGAGACCGTCGGTGTGTTCCAGCTTGAGGGCAGCGGCATGACCCGCTACATCAAGGATCTGAAGCCCAATACCCTGAGCGATGTTGCCGCGATGATAGCCCTGTATCGGCCAGGGCCTATGGAGCACATCTCTACATTCATCGACGCCAAACACGGCCGCGTGCCGGTGTCGTACCTGCACCCAGACCTTGAGGACATTCTAGAAGAGACCTACGGCGTAATCGTATATCAGGACCAGGTGCTTCACATCGCGCAAACATTCGCAGGCTACACGCTCGGCGAAGCGGACATCGTACGCAAAGCGATGGGCAAGAAGATCCCTGAGATTATGGCTGAAGAGAAGGATAAGTTCCTTGATGGCGCAAGAGGGCAGGGCTTCACGCCGGAGCTTTCTGAGCAGGTCTTCTCACTGGTAGAGCCGTTCGCAGGATACGCCTTCAACAAGGCCCACTCAGTCAGCTATGGCCTGATCTCGTACTGGACTGCGTACCTCAAGGCCAACTACACAGAGGAGTACATGGTCGCCCTCCTCAACTCCTACATAGGGCACACAGACAGGATCACGTCTGCCATTGCCGAGTGCCAGCGGCTGAAGATTCAGGTGCTTCCTCCCAGCATCACGAAGGGCTACACGGACTTCACACTGGAGACTCAGGAGGATGGGAGTATCGCCATCCGGTACGGTATGGGCGCAGTCAAGAACGTCGGGACCGCGTCAGTGGACGCCGTTGTGGAGTCGCGGGAACGTCTGGGCGGATTCGAGTCAATCGAAGAGATGTGCCGGGAATCCGAGGAGATGGCTGGCGTCAACCGCAAGACGCTCGAGTGTCTGATAAGGGTTGGGGCTTTGGACGACTTCGGTGATCGCGCCGCCGTCCTTGAGTCCATGGACAGGATCATCTCACTGGCGCAGAGCGAGGCAAGACTGCGCGATTCCAACCAGTCGACGATGTTCGACCTGTTTGGCGAGTCGGTCTCCGCGCCCCTTACGACAATCTCACTACCGGACGTTCGATCTTCAGATCGTGAGCGAGAGGAGTGGGAGAGAGAGCTGCTCGGCGTTTCGCTGTCGAGCATGAGCGTACTCTCTTCGATTCTCAGAATGGCGGATTCAGAGCACATCGTGTTCAGGAGCGACATAGACCCGAATCTGGCAGGACAAAAGGTGTCAGTAGTCGGCCAGGTCGCCACTGTGACGCAGAGATACACCAGGAACAACAAGCCCTTCTTAATTGCCGGCATTGCGCTGATGGATGGACAGATTGAAGTCTTCGCCTGGGAAGAGCAGATGCAGGAGTCCGAGGGTCTCTGGGAAGTTGGTCAGACCGTGGCAGTGGCCGGAACGGTCCGGGTGAGAGAAGACCAGATCAGCATCAGTTGCACGAATGCCGGCCAGTTCACTCCTGACGAGACCGAAGGGCAATCAGAGGAGCCTTCTGTGACCGAGCCGCCTGCTGCGGTGGTCTCTGAGGCGCGAGATTCCACGGCGAGGTACGACGAGAACTTGGACCAGGAACGAGACCACAACGAACCCACCACCAACGGCACGGTCAACGGCACGTCTGACAGGACTGCCGCCATCAACGGTGAGGCGCCGGGCCTTGCCCACTCAAGACCTGTTGTTCCCAACCAACTCAGCCTGATGATCAGGGAAACCGACAATCCGGTCGATGACCAGATGATGCTGGATGATGTGAAGAGGCTCTTGCTGGAGTACTCTGGAACTGACCAGGTGATGCTCGAGATCGCTGCGCAGGGCCAGATCTACCGGATGGAGTGGACTGCGGTCCAGGTAGACGCCTGTGACGAACTGAGAGACAGGCTTGAGGAAGTATTGGCCGATTCCGGATCGGTCAGCGTTCAGCCTGCTCTTACCTGACTTGCGTCACAGCAGTCTGCGTGACGAGCTCTCCATATCCAGCAGCCAACGCTTGAGATCGAGCCTCTCGCTGCCGCTCCCGAATCCTCGCAGGCTGCCGTCTCTGCCGACAACCCTGTGACAAGGCACGATCAGGGGGACCCTGTTTCTCGCCATGGTCTGACCGGCAGCGCGTGAAGCGTTGGGATTGCCGGCCTGCGTCGCGAGCCAACCATAGGTGCGCGTCTCCCCCCTCGGTATTGACCGGCAGGCGTCCCACGCCCTGATGTAGAACTCCGTCGCATCGCCAACATCGAGCGTGACATCGTCGAAGTCGACTTCTTCGCCCGCCAGATACGCCGACAGCAGATCAGGAACATCGCCGAGTTTCGCCCCGTCTTGAATAGACCCGCGGACCTCAGGACCCAGAGAGAGAACGCACGTATCCAGAGTTTCACAGGGCAGGGTGGTGCGCCGAATTCCTGTGTGCGAAGCCAGCACGCCCACCCAGCCCTGTTCGGTCTGGAATACGTGATAGAACCGGTCGCTCATTCCGTCTCAGGCTCGGCCCGCGCACTGGCGCCGAACTGTCCGAAGATTCGGCGGAACAGGCTGAACCGGATGGAGTTCCACGCCTCTTCGACGGCTTCCTGCCTCTCCTCGTCTTCTTCCACGGCGCCGTAGCGGACGGACGCGTATGCCCAGGCGATTAGCGACGCTCCGTCCCTAACTCCAGGAACGAGGCTTCCCATTTGGGCGGCGTACTCCATAGGAGTTTGGTCAGCCTTTCGGCCAATTCCGCCAAGCCATCCGAGTCTTGTCATTTTGCCGTACAGTCGGGCCTCGGGGCCCAGCGAGCCCAGTCCGTAGTTCCATACGTAGTGTCCCAGGAGCCAGACCCCAGCCACAGATGCGATCGCGATCAGCGCCCACAGACCATACTGGCCGTAACGCTCCAACAACTGGCTGCCGGGGTTGATGTTAACGTCTGTGTCGTCGAATACCCCCTCGATGAATGGATCGGACTCTAGCTCGGCGAACATCGACTCAGGGTCATCCTCAATCGGGTCCGTCGATCCAGTAGCGAATCGCGGCGCTCGGAGATTCCTGACGTGAACTGGCCAGTTCGGCGTCGGCTCGAAGTCGATCCAGCCGTATCCCGGGAAGTACACCTGCACCCACCCGTGGCTGTCGGAGTCCCTGATCACTCGCTGACCGTCTTCGTTCAGTTCGCCGGGGGCGTATCCTGCCGCAATTCTTGCCGGGACTCCAACCGATCGGAGCATCACAGCCATCGAAGAGCTGAAGTAGTCTGAGTAGCCGACCTTCGACTCGAACAGGAACCAGTCGACGCCATCGGAATCAATGGGTGGCGCCTCGATGTCCAGGGAGTAAGTGAACTCAGGCCCCCGCAGGTACTCCTGAACGGCGAGTGCCTTGTCGAGGGGATTGTCGTATTGAGAGGTGAGACGATCGGCCAGGTCCCTCACTCTATCTGGAAGTGATGCGGGCAGCTGCAGGTAGTGGTCGGTAAGGAAGTTCTCGTATTCGGTGCTCGCGCCCCGAAGATCGTCGTCGGTGGCGATCGAGACCAGCGATGACATTCGGTACGCTTCGTTCTCCTCGGTACTCTCCTTGAAGTGCCATGAGACCAGGTAGGGAGTCGTCGGCGCCTTCCGCTGGAAGACCACCCACTCCGGGTCTCCCGGTGTATCTCTGAGAATTTCGACAAATACCAGATCATCCGGCATGAGTTGAGTGGCGAGAGTCTGGACTCCACCAGGTGTCATGCCGGTCGATTCGGACCTTAACTCCTGCGCCAGTTCCTGAATGTCCGGAGGCAGCGTCTCGTCCAGGGAAGTGTCCTCGAGGTGAATGTAGAACTTCATCGGTTCCAGCGATTCTGCAGTGCCTTCCCGGCTTACCCAGTCGTATGCCCCACCGGTCAGGAACCTGTCAGTGGAGAATCCGAGTTGGAGGAACTGTGTCCTCGGAACGCGCTTTAGAGTATCGCCTTGCGGTGGGGGCAGGGTCTCTGGCCCGATGTCCAGTGGTTCCGCGGCGGTCGCGACCCATCCCTTCGACGTGTACTGGTTGTACGTCTGGGACAGCCAGTAGGAGGGGTAGTCCGTAGTTCCCCAACCAACGGCCTCGCCACCGAACGAGATCTTCCCTATAAAGGGGAGCCATCGACCGAAGAGACGGCCGGGCTGGTCCTTCTTGGAGGGAAGCGCGGCGAATAGTCTGGCGAAGAAGTCCTCAGCGGTCGCGATGGGAGTCCGTCCTACATTCCAGACCTCTGCGGCTTTGCTGTTCGTGTACGCGTTCATCGGGAGTATCACAGCCAGAATCAGGACCGCGATGCTGAACCATACCGTTGCGTGAAGCGTCAGCCATCCTGCGCTTGGAGTGAACTGCACGTTCAGGCGCTTCCAGTGCTCATGACGCTGGATGATGCTCATCCTGACAACCAGCACCATGGCGATGAACGCAAATAGGAAGAACCGGGATGCGAACGTGTCCGGGAGAAAGCTCAGGTTGGTGAGTATCGCAATCCCAAGAAGCACCACCGCAATCCAGACGTTGCTCCATCTGAATATGAACCAGGAGCTAAAGAACCCCGCGATCCAACCGAGTGCCAGGAGCATTATCAGGAACGGGAGAAGGTCGGTACTGATACCGTCGCTTGTCGCGGCCTCCCACCAGACGCCCAGTCGCTGGAAGGTCTCTATAAAACGGTCGACAATTGAGTCGCCTTCAACCGTCCGAGCGGCCTGCCACAAAATCGCCAGTACACCGATCAGCAGCCCCACAGGCACGAGGATGAACCAGGGGAGTCTGATCTTGGATAGTGCCAGCCCCACGATCGCGGACCACAGCAGCACCGCAGTAAGTCCCGCGGACTCAACCCACCCTGCCGAGTTGATTGAATCAGCAACAATCAGGAGTGCGAGAATCAGAATGGCTAGCGTAGCCCATCCCTGGCTGGGTGAGTAGCGAGCCAGCCAGACCAGCGCAGGATGGCCTCGCTGTTCAGATGGGGGCCCTCGCCTTCCCAGCAGGACGCCTATGTTCGGTGTACTCAATCCGCCGCCTCTGCCAGCTCTTCAATCCGGTCCGCAGTGTAGGGACGTGATAGGGCGACGGGGATGTCATCGCCCATCCTGACGAGGAACGGCGCAATCCCCGCGTCGTACAGCGCCGGGATTGCCGTCCTGGTCTCGAACAGCCCGCCAAATGACTGCCCGTCAACAAGTATGACCGCTATCCTCAGACGCCGTCGGACAAGTTCCTTCAAGGCGACCGTCCAATCTTCGCGATGGGAGGACGTCAAGATGATGACCTGACTGTGAGTACCCCAGAGCTGCTCCTCCATGGACAGCACTTCCGCGAGAGAGACATTTCCATCCGCCTTGGACATGGCGAGGTGTTCCATGATTCGCTCGAACTGCGCCCCTCCGGTGTCCGCAGGGACAAAATAGCGCTCGTCACCGTATGCGAGCAGGCCTACCGGAAGCTGCGCCCGGATGTACTTCTGTGCCATCGAGGCCGCGATCGAGACCGCGTATTCATCAGTGCTCTCGTCAAGGTCGCCGGCCTGCACCTCACGATGGAGGTCAACGAGTATCCACACGTCGCTGGCCATTCCAAGTTCGAACTCCTTGGACATGAGCCTTCCGGTTCGCGCGGTGCTCTGCCAGTGGATTCTGCTGAGGCTGTCACCGAAGGAGTACTCCCTTACGGTGGCGGCATGAGGGGTAAGGTCGTGGGACCTGCGGCGGGCCGAACTCTCCCCTGTCAGGTAACCGGGAGGCATTTCAAACTCCGCCAGATCGTAGACCTTGGGATAGACTACCAGCTCATCCTGCCCGCCGAAGTCCCTGTCACGCCTGAATAGCCCGAACGGGTCGCTGTTTGAAACTCGGACCGGCCCCAGCTTGTAGACACCTCGCTTGCGAGCAGGAGCCAAGGTTCGCCAGGACCTGAAACCCTTCGTGGGAAGACTCAGCACGCGTCCGTTAGAGTAGCCAGGCATGTCGGTAACGTCTTCGACTTCAAGAGTTGACTTTGGCCACGAACTCCTGTTGCGAACGGTAATCCGCTCCTCTATGTCATCGCCGACCCTGGCACGCCTTGTGCGCCTGTCGACGCTGACCTCAAGTCCGACCACGCTTAGCCAGTTCCATATGAATGCAAGAACTGCGGTAAGGCCGAGTATGTATATCAGCCTGTAGAACAGTCCGAACCCGGTTGCCATGCCGGTAAACAGGGTGATCACGATCAGCCCGAGTACAAGGAACAGTCGTGTCTGAGCAGAGAACTTCACGAGTGGACCAACTATCCCGCCGCGCCGGCCCTGGCTCCGCCGCCCGGAACCGCTGTCTCATCGAGAATCTGTACCACGATCTCCTCGCTTCCGACGCCTCTCATTCGGGCGCCCGCTGAAACGATCATGCGATGACTGAGCATCGGACCTGCCAGCTCCTTCACATCGTCGGGAAGAACGTAGTCCCTGCCGCGTATGAGTGAGACAGCCTGACCCCCTCTGAACAGCGCTATAGATGCCCTTGGCGATGCACCCAGTGCGATGTCAGGGTGGGTCCTGGTTGCGTCAACGAGGTTGACTATGTACTGCTTAACGAGATCGTCAACGTAGATCTCACGAATCTTCCGCTGGAGGTTAATGATCTCGTCGGCATCTGCGACCGACCTGAGAGTATCGATCGGGTGTTCAGATTGCTGCCGGTCGACGATTTCCAGCTCTTCCTCAACAGTCGGATAGCCAAGGCGGATAATCAGCAGAAACCGGTCTAGCTGAGCCTCAGGCAGCGGGAACGTGCCTTCGTATTCCACCGGGTTCTGCGTCGCCATGACCATGAATGGACTGGGCAGCCTGTGAGTGATCCCTTCGACGGTAACCTGGCGCTCATCCATCGCCTCCAGCATTGCGGACTGCGTTTTGGGAGTTGCCCTGTTGACCTCGTCTGCGAGCACGAGTTGAGAGATGATTGGGCCTGCGCGAAACTCGAACTCACCGCTCTGCTGATTGTATATGGACACACCGGTAACGTCTGTCGGCAGCAGGTCGGGTGTGAACTGAATTCGCTTGAACGTGCATCCCACCGAACGGGCGATGCTGCGGGCCAGCATCGTCTTGCCGACCCCTGGAACGTCCTCAATTAGCGCGTGTCCCTGGCACATGAGCGCCACTACTCCGAGTTCGACCGCAGCGCTCTTTCCGACAATCACTCGCTCTACGTTATCAATGATCCGTTGCGCTAGGTCTCGCTCTCTATCGAATTCCTGCAAGTGATTCTCCTGCCCGATGTGCTAAAGCCGCGCATGTTTCGATTATACAAGAACACTTCACAAAACGTGCCGCAACGCGCTCTTGGGTTCCCCAACCAGACTAGTACAAATACCGTTGACTTACAAAAGTGTCAAGTGTAGCATCATTCTAGCTTTCTCTGTGTGTTGTCCTTGAGCAACTAGCTTGTGGGCAGCCAGCATTGCGCAATTCAGATAACCTGGGGAGAGACGAGATATGGCGCTCAGTGTTGAACGCAATGATGGAATATTGATCGCTATGGCAGAAGGTCGCGTGGACGGAGCGAATGCCCAGGAGTTTCAGGGTGAACTTTCTAACGCGATCGACCCATCCGATCGTGCAGTCATTTTGGATCTTGAGGAGATTACATACATCTCCAGTGCCGGGCTGCGTGTCATCCTGCTGACCGCCAGGGCCCTCAAAAGACAGAACGCCGAACTGGCTGTCTGCTCTCTCTCAGACTCAATTCGCGAGGTGTTTGAAATCAGTGGATTCGACAAAATCATACCCGTCCGAGAGTCACGCCCGGATGCAATCGCCAGTTTCCAAGCTGACGGCCATTTGACTGGCTAGTCCGGGGCGCTTTCGGGCTCCCTATCGTGAGATGACGATGACTCTGCAGAAAAAATATAAGATTCTGGTCGTAGACGACGAGCCGGACCTGGAACCTCTACTCCTTCAGCGCATGCGGCGCGCCATCAGGGCAGGCCGCTATGAATTCGTTTTTGCCGGGAACGGACTGGAGGCCCTTCAAAAGCTGGACCAGGACGAATCGATCGACATGGTCCTGTCCGACATTAACATGCCTCAGATGGACGGATTGACGCTTCTCGAGCAGATACCGGACGTCAACCCCAACATTCGCTCGGTAATTATCTCCGCCTACGGGGACATGAAGAACATTCGCACCGCAATGAACAGGGGCGCGTTCGACTTCGTTACGAAGCCGATAGACTTCAAAGACCTGCAGGTCACTATCGATCGCACCCTTATTCACGTCGAAGAGCTGAGAGACGCTCTGATGGCGCGTGACAAGCTGGTGACTCTTCAGAACGAGTTGGACGTCGCGAGCAACATACAGCAGTCCATTCTCCCCACTGAGCTTCCCAGAGAGCTTGACTATCAGATGTTCGGCAGCATGAAGAGCGCCAGAAACGTGGGCGGAGACTTCTTCGACGTCGTACGTCTGCCGGACAGACGCGTCGGGCTTGCAATCGCCGACGTTTCCGACAAGGGCGTGCCCGCAGCGCTGTTCATGATGTCCACGCGTACCCTCCTGAAGGGTGCTGCAATTGGGGCAATTGACCCCGGTGACGTCATGGCGACTGTGAACCAGCTTCTTTGCGAAGACAATGAAGCGGCGATGTTCGTAACACTCCTCTATGCTGTCTACGATCCTGAGACCGGGCGACTCACATATGCCAACGGCGGACATAACTCGCCACTGATTGTGCACTCAGACAATTCCTCCACATTTCTGCCGCCCACTGAGGGCCTTGCGCTCGGATTGCTCCCCGACTACGAGTACCAGCAGAACACCGTGACCGTCGAACCGGGTGAGTCTCTCATTCTTTATACTGACGGAGTGACTGAGGCAATGAATGCTGATGAGGAAGAGTTTGGGGTGGAACGGCTGCAGCACATTTTCACGGAAGCACGTCCTCGTGAGGCATACGCCATCACACAGCTGATTTTCGACGCAGTCGACGAATTTGCAGGTGATACACCTCAGTCAGATGATGTCACCTGCCTGACTCTTTGTAGAGGCTAACCGTTGGTCGCTAAACTGTCTCTAAAGCTCAAGAACGACCGAGAAGAGCTGGAACGCATCGTCACTGCTGTTGAGGAAGTCGCTGCGCAGGATGACTGGCCGGAAGACCTGCTCTTCAAAATCAACCTGGTTCTGGAAGAGATTGGCCTTAATATCATCGACTATGCGTACGAGGGCGGAAGTCACGAGTTTGAAATCAACTTGACGTCAGATGAAGAGGCGGTCACCATCGAGGCAATCGACAATGGCCGACCTTTTGATCCGCTCACCGAGACTCCGCTGCCGGATCTTGACGCCCCGCTGGACTGCCGACCAGTGGGCGGCCTGGGGGTCTACCTGGTACGCACTCTGATGGACCAGTCCGACTATCAGAGAATAGATGGCAAAAACTGCCTCACTGTGGTCAAGTACAGAACCGAGACTCAGACTTGCCCTGAATGACCTCGTCAATCCCCCAGCGTACTTCCCGGATCCTACTGATCGGCTTGGGGGGACTGTTAATCCTGCTGGCCGCGGTTATAGCGGGTGTTATCTTCTTCATCAGTGCTCCCTGGGACGATGCGATCAGTGAGCCGACGATGTCGGCAGATGGCCCTGAGGACCCGGAAGAAGAAGACATTGTGGGAACTCCCGGGGTCTCCCCAACGCAGATTCTGTTTGGGCAGTCTGCGGCCCTGAGCGGTCCCGCCAGTGGCCTTGGTGTGAATATGCGGCGTGGAATAGAGGCTGCGTTTTTCGAGGCTAACCAGAATGGTGGCGTAAATGGTCGGCAGTTTGCGCTGGTCTCCATGGACGACGCATATGAACCCGGCCTGGCGATTGCGAACACGACCGCTCTGATAGAGGAGCAGGAAGTCTTCGCACTCATCGGCGCTGTTGGGACTCCCACTTCGCGGTCTGCCGCTCCCATAGCCGACGAGGCCGGCATCCCCTACATGACACCGTTTACGGGCGCTGACTTTCTCCGCGACATCTCAAGGCTTGGCACTGTCGTGAATCTGCGGGCCAGCTACAACCAGGAAACCGAAGAGATGGTTGAACGCCTCACCACTGACCTCGGTGTTCGGCGCATCGCCATAGTGTATCAGGACGACTCATTCGGACGAGCAGGGTTCAGGGGACTTGTTGCTGCGCTGGACCGCAGGGAAATGAGCCTGGTCTCGTCCGGCGTCTATCCGCGAAACACCACCGCCGTCAAGACAGCTCTACTGGACGTCTGGGAAGGCAGGCCGGAGGCCGTGATCATAATCGGCGCCTATGAGCCAATAGCGACCATGATTTCCTGGGCAAAGAGGACAGGCATGGAAAGCATCTTCATGACGCTATCTTTCTCGGGCGGACTCGCTCTTGCACAGGAACTAGGCACATTCGGACAAGGCGTATACGTTACACAGGTTGTCCCCTTCCCAGAGGACGAGTCTGTTCCCGTGGTGTCGGCCTATCTGAAAGCCTTGTCGGTATACGATCCTGCTGCCCCTGCTGACTTCGTTTCGCTCGAAGGATACCTCGCCGGCCGGTTGGCCATAGAGGCAGTGCGTAGTTGCGGTGAAGAGGTTGACCATGGATGCTTCTTTAAAGGAATTCGAGAATCTGACGAAATTGACATCGATGGATTCAGACTCAGCTTCGGCCCCGATGATAATCAGGGTTCAGACACTGTATTTCTGAGCGTAATAGGAAGTGACGGCCGATTCCATTCCGTAGATTCCTTAAAGGACGAAGTGCCTTGAGTGAGCGAACAGAAAAACCACTCCACAGCGAAGGCGCCGAAACTCGCACTGGCTCCCCGGGGGCGGGAGGCTTAGATCCCGAAGTTGATTCAGGCAGCCTCGAGTCTCCTGGAACAACCGCTGCCTTAGGTCAATCCAGGTCTGGCGTGAGTTACTTCCATGCACTGCTCAGGAGTGTCCTGCAGAGCCGCCACCGTATCTCTACCCAGATCTATCTGGCTTTTGGCGGCGCGGTGCTCCTGACGATCGCCGCTAGCCTCGTCGGCTGGTTTTCTTTTGACAGAGTGGGCATTCAGCAGGCACGCGTAAACGAGGGCAGTGTTCCTGAGATGACTGCCGCGTTCGGGATCGCTCAGTTGGCCAATGTACTCGTGGATGCAGGGCCACGTCTTGCGGCCACTACCAATTCAACAGACTTTCAGACTGTTGCGGCCGATATCTCAGGAGCAAACGTTGCGCTTGTCGGACAGCTTGCCCTCCTACAGGGTCTGCATACTAGTGACGAACGCTTTGACCGTATGAGGTCTTACGTGGACGAGCTGACGTCCAATAACTACGAAATTCAGACAGGCATGGTCGAGTCTTTCGTGAGAGACGTCCAGTTGGAACAGCTCAGGACAGACATTGACGAGGTAGATCGACAACTAAGGTCAGCCCTGGCTCCGGCAGCCGACGATCAGTGGTTCTACATGATGACTGGATACCGTGATCCGGACGAACCTCCAGTGGCTACGGTGGGTCGGTTAAACGAACGCGAGCTGTCACAGTACCGGCATCTCTCCAGCCTTGTGGCAGATACAGACTATGCCAGGCGGATTCTGGAAAGTGGATTCGGTGTGTCGGATCCCTCAACACTCGAACCTTTGCGCGAGAACTTCGAGTCGGCCATCAACCGTATGAATCACAGCCTTGGAGTCGTCCGTGGGCTGGAACTCGGAGATGATATTGAGCCTCTCATCATCAGGCTGACTGAACTGGGTTTGGGCGAGCAGGGGGCCCTCGAACTGCTGGATCGCCACTTTCGATTGCTGGAACGCCGAATAGATCTGCTGGCCCAGAACCGCAGCATTGCCATCGAGCTCCTCAAGGAAGTCGATGGCTTCGTTGGGCTGGCCAACGCAAGCGTTGAGGATGCGGCCGTTGCATCCGACCAGGCTGTCTTTGCGGGCAAGATTGTTTTGGCAGCAATTAGTGTCGTCAGCATTGGTGGGGCAGCACTCATTGCCTGGCTGTTCATAGGAAGGATTCTGTTGAGCCGCCTCCAGATACTGCTCGGCTCAATGCGACAGATGGCGGACGGAGATCTCGATGTCGAGGTGGACACCAGTGGCCGCGATGAGGTATCTGAGATGGCGAACGCTCTCGAAGTGTTCCGCAATGCCTCTCTTGACGCCCTGGAACTCGACGAGGTCAGAAGACTCAATGACCAGTTGGAGCAGACTAACGTAGAGCTGACGGAGACTGTCGACCAACGCGACAGCGCATTGGATGATCTCCAGCGCGCTCAGAACCAGATAGTAGAGCGCGACAAACTTGCCGCAATCGGTGAGCTGACCGCTGGCGTGGCCCACGAGATCAGGAACCCGTTGAACTTCATCAAGAACTTCGCTGAAGGGTCTGAGGAGATACTCGAAGAACTGACAGAAGTCATCGATGAGGCGGCAGAAGAAATGGAGGAGAGTCAGCGGGACCTGGTATTGGAGATTTCAGGTGAGCTCAAAGACAGCCTCAACCGTATTCAGAGCAACACCAATCGCGCGGAGCGCATTGTTCGGGACATGCTCCTGATGAGCAGGGGAGCCTCTGAACCTCAGCTTGCTGACATCAACAGCCTTGTTGAAGAGAACGCACGGCTTTCCTTCCACAGCGCAAGGGCGACTAATGCCGACTTCCAGCTCGACCTGGTCACGGACTTCGACCCTGACGCCGGGCAGGTTGAAGTCATCCCGCAGGACATGGGCCGCGTCATCATCAATATGGTCACAAATGCTGGATTTGCAACAAACGAAAGACGAATGGAGATTGGGGACGAGTCGTTCGACGAAGAGTCCTACATGCCGACCGTGTATCTCGCCACGAAGAGACTCGATGATCAGGTCGAGATACGAGTCAAGGACAATGGGACCGGTATCCCCACCGATGTGATTGACAGCATTTTCAATCCATTCTTCACCACGAAAGACCCCAATCAGGGTACAGGTCTCGGCCTCGCACTCTGCGCCGACATTATTCGTCAGCACGGTGGATCGATCAGCGTAGACACGGAGCCCGGAGAGTTCACTGAGATGACCATTTTGATCCCGGTCACGCAGCCGGTGACCGAGGAGGCTGGGTCGGACCTCGTCGGAGTCTAGCGACAGCGCCTAGCGATCGGTATCGAACCGCCCTATAAGCTCGGAGTTGACCCGGTACTCAAGGGGAAATCTCCCCAGTGAGATCGAGTCTGGAGGTACGATTCCGCCGGAAAACACCAGCTTCATTGCGTCCTCCACAGTGATGTCTGTCTCAAACAATTCGTCCTCAGAGACCACCGCCATGTTTCCGGACGTTGGGTTGGGGACGGTCGGTATGTAGACGATTGCGAGGGACACGTCCGAGTCGGCCTTTAGGACGCGGGCGGTTACGAATCCCAGGGCAATCATTCCCTCCCTCGGCCACTCGAGAAAGACGACACGGCTGAAGTTGAACTGGGATGTCATGACCGTAGTCGCTTGACGCGTAACTCCAAGTATCCCTTTGACAACGGGAATACTCCCCATTACGTCCGTCACAAACCCCATGACTGCCTTGCCGGCTCTCGTGGATGTCATCAGCCCGATGAGATAGAAGAGCACGATCGCGATGATCAGCCCCGTGCCCCAGAATGTGGGAAAGACTAGCGTCCCCCCGGACAGCTCCCTCGTAATGGCATCCAGCATCGGGATAATCGCAGAGTCAGCCAGATTCACGATGTAAACGATGACGACAATTGGGACGATGATCGGCAGGAGCTCCAGCAAGCCTGACACTGTCTTGCTCTGAAAGTGACCGCCAGTTCGCTGAAACAGGTTCGGGCCCCGATGTTGGGTACCATCGTCCTGAACTCGGTGGGGTTCAGCCATGGTTCCTACTCCTGGAAATCGCGGTATCTGCCGATCTGGGCCCTGGTGAGCCCTCAGCAGGGTCCGACACCCATAACTCAAGGTAATTGTGAGCAACGCTCTCGCTTTATGCGAGCATTACCTGCAATTATCTTAACCTTTGGCATCGCCGTCTAGGGAAAACCAAGGTCGTTCTGCGGCCTCATCCGGCCAAAGAAACTCAAATCCTGACCGGAGGGCGTTCTGCCTGTCGAGGTCCTCTCTATCACCGATGTGAAAGTACCTCTCCGCATCGAACTTGGCTTTGACGTCTGCCAACATGTGCTTGGGGATGACGAAGTCTGCAACGATGTTCGCCTGCTCCCAGATTGCCCTCTGGGCACTTGGTGGCCTATCAGAACAGCTCCCAATGAGGAATCCCTTATTCTGGGCGATTCGTGCCATTTCCATAGTCAGGGGACCGGGAGGGTCGCCCACTTCCATGGTGCCGTCAATGTCAAAGCTGATCAGTATCGCCAAGTGCGTTCCTCTCCCCGGTCACAGTGCGAGCCGCTGCTGTTCTTGCGTGAAATCTAAAAGGGCTGTTGTGTCTTGGCTAGTCGGGGGAAGCGCTCCAGACAGTGAAGTTGCCTCCGAGCGGCATGGGTCCACCCGACACCGTCACCTCAGGCTTGACACCCGTCACCTGCCGCGCTCCCGCGCGTCCCTGGAGCTGCTGGATTGAATCCGTGTG
Organism: Dehalococcoidia bacterium; assembly: GCA_965116415.1. Taxonomy (GTDB): domain Bacteria; phylum Chloroflexota; class Dehalococcoidia; order Lucifugimonadales; family UBA1123; genus VXRN01. The sequence goes on along the minus strand of OZ220693.1, from coordinate 908,850 downwards.
CATCCAGAACCGGCTCCGGCCGCTTCCTATGTTGCCCCCGCTGGGCAGAACCGGATTTGGCCCCTCGATCGATATGTCGGTCTGGTAGAAGTCCAGAGCGTCTCCGAATCCCATTCCGCGGTATCCCAGCCCCTCGATATGGAACTGGTGGAACTGGGCAAAACCGTCGTACATGTTTTCGAAGGATAGATCGTCGGCCGTGATTCCGGCGCTCTCGTAGATCTTTCGACCCGTGCTGGCGGTCTCTGCTTCGACCTCTTCCAGCGTCGGCGTGAGGCTCCGGGGCCTGCCCCGGCTTGAGGCGTGTCCGAGTATGTAGACGGGCTTCTGCTTCATGTCCTGTGCCCTCTCGGCCGTCGTGAAGAGGTAGGCCGCTGTGCACATGATGGGAATGTCGTTGTCGAACAGGTTCGCGGGCTTAGCGATCCAGCGCGACGTCAGATAGTCCTCTGCCGGAAGCTCCTCCGGCCTGTGCTGGGCCCAGTAGCCCTCAGGGAACATCAGGCCATTGCGCCTGGAATTCCGCATGAACGGGGCCATCATGTCGTGGTGCTTGCCGTACTTCGTGCAGTACTGGGCGAACTGTAGTGCAGTGCCGTAACAGCCAGGAGGTCCCCAGAGGGACCGACCTACGCCAAGGGCATAGTTGCCGGGCACTTCGTCAGATGCGCTGATTCCGCCGTGGTTATAGCGACCCTCATAGTTGTGCCATCCCTTGACCACGAGGCACGTATTGGCGAGCCCGTCGCCGATTGCCTGTGCCGCTACGGTGATGGCAGCCGACATGCATCCAGGAGCGTGCATCATTAGCTTGACGTTCGTCAGCTCCGGCATGTTCTTCAGAAGCCACTCGGCACTGAGTTGCCCGATGCCGTCCAGCGGGTCGTCCGTTGGGTTAAAGGCGTTGACGACATCCATGGGCACCGGCGTGCCTTCGGGCCAGGGCGCTCCGGTTGTAGTTACCGGCACTATCACAAGTCCGTCCACCTGGTCAGGACTGACGCCTGCGTCGTCCATGGCCTGGCGCATCGACTGGATGCTGCCTGCGCCAACTGTGGTTTCAGGCCTGCCGTCCCATCGCCGGGCCGTTGGCGAGTGGCCTACGCCTACTGCGGCGACCTTCCCCCGGTGCTCCCACACACCGAGTCCCTCGACTGATCTGTACATAGATTCAGGGGCATCTATCGTGGTCATTTCATTACTCCCTTGCAGTTTCGCGTGTCAGCTTGATAGTCGTGTGTAACTGATGGCTCTAATGCCGCTTAACTGATCACGTTCCGCCTACAACCTGCCACTCGGGTACTTTCTGTCCATTAGCGGTTGCTTCGAAGATGACCTCCACAGCTCCGCCTACGGGCACTTCGTCAACTGGTGTGCCGGGCAGCGACGAGTACATCTGGATGCCCGGGTCCTCCTCCAGCGTGATGACAGCAAGGTTGAATGGCTGGTCCTCCTGGAGCAACCTGATCGGACAGTCATACACGACACAGTAGTTATAGATCGTGCCCCGTCCGCTCATCTGCTTCCACTCGAGACTGCCATCTAAGCCGCAACCGCCGCACGTGGGCTGAGGAGGGTTCTGGAGCCGATCGCAGGCGGTGCAGTTCTGAATAACCAGTCGTCCTTCGTTTGCGGCTTCCCAGAAGGGCCCAGTCAGCTCATCTGGGATCACACCCTGCTTCACCATGTCTGTCTCCTTGTTTCGATCTGCGATTCTCGGTTGTGGCCAGCATTCTGACGAAGCTTGGCCAAGCGATCCTGACAGATGATAAAGCAGAGAGGCCAAGATGCCAACCGTGCACCCCAGCCGGAAATCACCCCCGATTTCGATTCAGACCTTCCTAAGGTTGGTCGGACACCTGACCTGTCACCCCTTCAAACGTGAACTGGGCCGTCCGCCGCCAGAGATCGACACCGTGCAGACGAAGCGTGACTTCAGTGCCGGCCATTGCAGAGGCTGGAAGTGCCGCCCGAGTGCGGAAAGGCCACTCCGATAGCTCGAGCAGAGCGACGCGCCGGCCAGGGTTTTCCAGAATGACAGCCTGGTGGACCGCGGCGCCGTTCTCGCCCTCTGCCTCTCTTCTTCGATTGTCCAGCCACTTCAGGAAGAAGTGTGTCCGTCGGTTGTTCTCAATCCGCGCAATCTGCCTGACCTGCATGTCGGCCCGGTGCGCCACAGACGTGACAGCTTCCTCGTCGTAGAGCGTTCCGAACCCACGAAGATGATGTGATATCTGCCGCTGGACGAGCAGGTCCGGGTAGCGTCGCAAGGGCGATGTCGCCTGCGTGTAGGAATCGACACCAAGTCCTCCATGCCGACCGGGCTTCACACTGATGGTGGCTGCAGTCAGCCTTCTGGTCATCAGGAATGTCCGAAGCGGTCCCTCTGCCACCTGAGATTCGATGTCCGACATGTCTGGCAGCGCCTGCGATCTGAATGGCGCCGGCAGTTCGTTACTCACGCAGTACTGTGCGAGCAGCGAGTTGCAAAGGATCATGTACTCTTCCACGAGGCTGCGTGCAGGAGCCACCCGGGGGACCACTTTGACCGTGACGACTCCCCTGGCATCCACCTTCACTGACAGTTCGTCCCGGTCCAGGCTCAACGCGCCGCCGGCGTCGCGCGCGGCCCTGAGCGATCGCGCCAGCAGGTGCAGTGCGTGCATCTCGGAGTGAAGTGGGTGGGAGGAATCTCGTATGGCGGAGTCGGTCTCTTCGTATGACAGCGCGTGATCGCTGCGTATCGCGGACTTCACTACCTTCCAGTTGACTACTTCCCCAGCTTCAGTCATCTCGACGACAACGCTGACCGCTGCCCTGGCCTCGCCAGGGTTCAGGCTACCCGAGCCCGCGGATACTGCGGGTGGCAGCATGCTGATCGTCTGCTCCGGCAGGTACAGAGACGACATCCTGCGATCAGCCTCGACATCGAGGGCGGAACCAGCATCGATAAGCGCACCTGCATCCGTGATGTGTATGCCCACACGGTACACACCCGGTCCCAGTGGCTCGATTGAAAGAGCGTCGTCCCGGTCTCGTGTGTCTGCGTCATCAATCGTGACAGTCAGCAGACCTGTTAGGTCGCTCCGGTCCCGGTCTGCCAGTAGCCGGGCCTGATCTGTGTGTCTCGCCTCCTCGAGTGCGTGATCGGCGAACTCAGTTGCGACTTCATTCCGTTCTAGGTCAAGGTGCTCGTCGACGTCCATGACTTCAAGCGCGACCAGCTTCTCAAATGCTGACCGCTGAAGGTCACGGCCGCGGACACCAGCGTTCTCAAGGAATCGCTTAACGAAACCGGCCCTGGTGTAGTCGTCCCCGTGCAGCACAAAGCCCCTGACCTGATGCAGCACCTCAGACTGGTACTCAGTCAGCGATCCGGGCAAGGCCCCAGACTGAAACGCCGTTGTCAACTCCTCTGCGTCTCTGGTTCGCTGCTCCTGTCTCTGCCTTCGTTCGATCAAGTCTGCGACGGCTTCGCGGTCTCGCGGCATGAAGTGAGAGCCGTCACGGACGAACAGCAGGTCGTCGCTGAGGAGGTAGAGGAGAATGGCGACCGTCTGCTGCACCGTTGGCTCGGAACCAAGGTAGAGCTCACCTATGTCAGTGAGCGTCAGGGGTTCGCCGTCGTCGCAGACCACATCCCAGACTTCTTCCAGGTCAACGTCGCTGAGTGCCGAGTCCGCCTGCTGCCTGAATTCCTCGACTGCCTCGAAGCCTGCGGCGTTTATTCCAGTCTCGTAGATAACCCGAGATTGCGGAAGTCTGGCCTCACGGTTGCGACCTATGGCCAGGCGTACACGATTTCCGGCCGGTTCGATGACCCGGGCCAGGCGTGGACCGGCGTCTAGCTGGACTAGGATGATTTCCCCTGGCTGCATAGGAGCTAATCCCTGGGCGGCAGACCGGTTCCAAGAAGCTTCCCAGGTTGGGAGAGCGGTAATTCGGAACCTTGCTCGGCGTTATGCCGGGGTCGGCAGCCTGGGAACTACCTCCTTGACCAGGAGCTCCATCGAGCGTACCCAGCTATCGTACGGCTGCCACTCGTGGCCCATCGCAAGCAGCACGCCGAATCCGCCTACGTCGTCGTAAAGCGTGCCCAGCTTCTCAGTTACTTCGTCAGGGCTTCCCACGACAAACACGTTGTCCACCAGGTACTCCGCGTCGACGTCCGAGTCAGGCATGTCGGGGTCGACCTTGAACAGGTCGATCATCCCCAACTTCGGCAGAAGACGCAGGAAGTACTGCTCGAAGTCTCGCCTGAGCACCCCGTTCAATGCCTCCTCGCGGGCCTGTTCCGATGTCTCGGCCACGTAGATCTCTCTTGCGATTCGCCAATCTGCGCGGTTCGGGGTCAGTCCCGTGGACTCCGCCCCTCTCTCGACCGCGTCCCAGTGTGTACTGAGAACTCTCGACGGAACGAGGTTGATGCTCATTGGGATCCAGCCGCGTTCACCGGCCAGTATCAGCGTGTCGGAGTTTGGAGACACGCCAGCAACTCCGATTGGAGGGTGCGGCTTCTGGTAGGGAGTCATGTGGAAGCGCAGGCCAAAGTCCTCCACAGGTTCTGGAATGGTGAACTTCCAGAACTCACTTTCGTAGACTCCTGGCTTGGGATCGCTCCAGATTTCCAGGATCGTGTCGATGGAATCGCGGGTCATCCTCCTGTGTTCGTCACCGCGAGGGTCGAACCCGAACACCTCAAAGTCACCTGGGAAGCCACCGGACCCGACTCCCCACTGGAACCGCCCCTTGGCCATGTGGTCCAGCTGTGCGATGCGGTGGGCGATCATAAATGGGTTGTGGTTGGGCATACAGGTAACGCCTGTCCCTAGCTTGATGCTGCTCGTGCGTGCCAGCGCATTGGCGATGAACATGTCAGGCGCCGGGATGTTCTCCCACACGGTCGTGAAGTGTTCTCCAATCCATGCCTCGGCGTAGCCAAGGTCGTCGAGCACCTCCATCTGGTGGAGGTCGTCCTCCAGGGTCTGTGTGATGTCCGACCCCGGAGGGTGCAGCGGCATAGTGAAGAATCCGACCTGCATTTGAGTACTCCTCTTAGCTGAGGCTAAATCAGGACAATGTCTCGATTGTTACGATACCGTCCCTCACCACATCCACTCTCAGGCCGTGACCTATGAGCAATCCCATACCGACAAGGGTCTCTGTATCTATGGCGTCGACATAAATCGCACGCTCACGTCCGTTCCATGATACGAGCCCATCGTGCACGTCGAATACCCGGATTGTGCCATCTGCAAGCGAAACCTCGTTTTGACCTTGCCATGGTAGGCCCATTGCTTCGATCAAAGCTGTCGGAAGCGTTAGATAACCGTTGTAGCCCGTGTCGATTATGGCTTCTATTTCCCAGTCTCCACCAGTAGTGTCGAGCAGGTTGAGTTTGACAGTCGCCTCGTAACTCTCATTGACTCTGCCCTGGGTCATCTCACGATGCCAGCTTGAGATTGTCCAATTCGGTGTACGGCTCTGTGACCTACGCGAACAAACCAGGTCTGCGCGTCTGGGCAGCGGTCAAGAAGCAGGACGGACGCAGCACGCCTGTCGTCTGCCAGAGCAAACTCACCCGTCTCGATGTCGATTGCTACAATTCTCCCTTGGTTGCCGTCTTCGACTTGTGATTTCACTCGCTCTTCGTAGAGATCGTTTCCACGGCGTGCAAATTCATCCTTGGGATAACGCGGTCGTCTGGATCCCATTTCGTCCTTCCTTCATTCCGGTTATTCGCAGAAGTTATTGTAGCCTACTCGTCACTCCTTTATTGGTCAGCGCACCGAGTCTCGCGTTTGCGACCATGTACTGGGATTGATACGCTTCTCGCTATCTCGATTGGTGGATGGACGACATGACCGATACCGACCAACGTGCGCTCGATACTCTGAGAGACCTCGGGGAGCGACCCGCCGCGCCGTTTCACGAAGAGCCGGTAGCGACGTACATCTCTGATCGCCTCGCCGGTCTCGGCCTGTCACCGTTCAGGGACGAGTTTGGAAACGTCATCGTCCACTACTCCAACACCGAGTCCGACGATCCGCCAATCGCCTTTGTGGCTCATATGGACCATCCCGGATTCGAGATAGACGAAGTTGACGACGACGGCCCAGTTGGTATCGCGCTTGGGGGCGTCCCGGATGTCTCACTTTCACAGCCTGCGGACGTGCTTGCACTACTTCCCGACGGCCGCCGAGTACGAGGAAGAACTGCTGAGCTCGACGTGGAGTCCAGAAGGGTGCGTTTCGACTTCGACGAGATCGTAGACATCGTCCCGCCAGTCCCGGTGGTCTTCGATCTGCCAGACTTCTCTGTGGACAAGAACTTTATCAGGATGCGGGCCGCGGACGACCTCGCCGGATGCGCGGCTGCCCTCTCAGCGATTGAGCGGCTTTCCTCTGACGGCGCCGAGGCCAACGTGTACGGCGTGTTCACGCGAGCCGAGGAGGGTGGACTCTTCGGTGCACGGCTGATGGCTGAGGCACGCACCCTACCACTTGAGACGCTGGTCGTCTCGATCGAGTCCAGCCCGCTGATCCCCGGAGTAGAGCAGGGAGGAGGCCCCGTGATTCGTACAGGGGATGCGCTCTACACGTTCGATGCTGATGCCGAGCAGGTGATGATCGTCGCCCGCGATTCAATCCGCAGCAGGAATCCCGACTTCAGGTGCCAGCGACAGCTAATGAGTGGCGGAGTATGTGAAGGAACGGCGTTTGCTGTCTGGGGCTACAGGGCCACGGGGATGGCATTTCCTCTCGGAAACTACCACAACGCCACGACCGGAATTCGCGATCCCAACTCATGCATAGGTGCCGAGTACATCCGTGTCGAGGACTTCCTAAGCGGCGTCGAGTTGCTAACAGAAGCGGCCGTCAGCGTTGCTAGACGTCATGACTCGCCTGCGAGGGAAAGAGTGCGAGAAGTCCCAGATGACATCAGGTCGCGCATGACGCGAAATGAAATGTAAGCCAATAGAACGGGTTAACTCGCCTCGCTGACGTCCCAGCCGTCGAGAGTCCAGTAGCCGACCCTGGGCAGATCGGAAACAGTAGTCAACCCCTGAGCCCTCTTGAGACGTTGGATGTTAAACAGGTGGGTGATCTCCTCGAAATAGACGTGTCTAATCGATCCCTCCATCAGCATGGTCACCGTGCTGGAGTCTTCCGTGGGAGTGACGGCGGTAGGATGCGCCTGGATCATCAGCCCCCAACTTTCGTTGAGTGTCACCGTTACTGAGTGTGCTCTGAGGAAGCCGACGTTGCGCTCGCTGAGTACCCGGCGAGCCAGGTCAATCCCCTCGTGCAACTTGGCAAGGATGACCGGAAGGTCATAGTACTTCGTCTCATCCATCCTGCGATCGAAGGGCGACGCCGCCAGACCGTTCACGTCCTCGACACCGTGTTCGCCTTTCGGGAACGTCACGTCCCCCCAGCGCAGTATCATCCACCGGTAGATCAATGATGCCATATGACTGAGCTGGACTCGTATGCTCCACTCGGCCCAGCCGTACTCGTCGGATGTCCAGTCGAGCTGCTCGTTCGTCAGGCCTTCGACCTCGCTGGCGATCAGCTCGTAGAGCGAGTCGAATTCTGGGAAGAGTGCAGAGCCGGGTGACTCGTCTGTGATCGGCTGACTGGTCATGACTAGATCCCCTTCAACGCGATTTTCAGATGCTCGACGGAGAGGTTGCCGCCGCTCAGAACCAGCACGACCTTCTTGCCCTCCAGCCTGTCCTTTATCTTGATCGCTCCTGCGAGCGACGCCGCGCCCGCATGTTCAACCAGGTTGTGAGTCTGCTCGAGGTGCGTGACTATCGCATGGTTCATCTCGTCTTCTGTCACGAGTAGGAAATCGTCCAGGTGTTCACGCAATATGTCGAGCGGCAGTTCGTAGCCCGTACCAGTGGCCAGCCCCTCAGCCGCCGACTTCATTGGGGCCTCGACTACGTGTCCCTCCCTCCAAGACAGGTACACCGCGGGCGCCTGCTCTGCCTGAACGCCGATTACCTGAATGTCCGGGTTGATCGACTTCGCGACGACGCACGCGCCGCTCGCCCCGCTGCCGCCGCCAACCGGGACTACGATTACATCCACGTCAGGCAGGTCTTCAAGTATCTCCAGGCTGTATGTGCCCACGCCCGCGATCAGGTTGGGCTCGTTCACGGCGTGGATGTACCGATACCCTTCCTCTTTGGAAAGGCGCTCGATGTACTCTCGAGATTCGTCGAAGTACTCGCCGTAGTGGATCACCTCGGCCCCGAGGTTCCGCATCGAAGCGACCTTGCCCGTGTTGGCGTTCATGGGAACAGCGACGTACGCCTTCGATCCGAACACTGTCGCGGCATACGCGATCGACTGGCCGTGGTTGCCGCTGGACGCGGTCGCGACGCCGCGGTCCAGTTCGTCCCGCGACAGTTGTGACAGCAGGTTTATGCCGCCGCGCATCTTGAATGCACCAAGACGCTGGTGGTTCTCATGCTTTACATGGACCTCCGCGGCACCGATCAGCTTCTCCAGACCGATGTAACGGTGGAGAGGGGTCCTGGTTACGTAGCCTTCTATACGCCCCTTGGCCTGAATAACGTCGTGAAGAGTTGGTGCCTGCAACTGAAACCTCTGCTTGCTTGTCCAGCTTCAAACTGGTTTGAATTCAGCATAAGGGTTAGGCCTTGCTCAATGGAAGTTTCGCCATCTATCGAGTGGATTTCACTGTGATAGGATTGGCCGAGACTCGCACCCAGCCTGGAGGAGGAGCAGAAAGTGGCGACCGCAGCACCACCAAGACCACAGATCGAAACTGGAAGAAGCACGGTCTATTCGAATGGCGGCGTAGTCGTCTCGATTTCACCCTTCGCAGCCTCGGCGGGAGCAAAGGTACTGGCAGATGGTGGCAACGCTTTCGACGCCGCCGTGGCCGTAGCGGCGGTTGAAGCCGTCACGGTCCCGCCGGCATGTGGGGTGGGCGGCGAGCCTTTCGTCATCATGTACGATGCGAAGACGGGCAACGTCCACGGTCTGACGGGTAGCGGGCGCGCACCCCTCGCGGCCAATCGCGACTTCTTCATTGAACGCGGTCACAACTTCATGCCCCTCCAGGGCCCTCTCGCGGCTGCGATTCCGGGTGAAGTACTCGCTTGGGAGGAGATAGTCGACCGTCACGGGACACGACCGCTGGCGATTCTGCTTGAGCCAGCCATCGGATACGCAGAGGACGGCTTCCCCATTAGCGACCAGCTTGGCGGTGGATTCAACGTCCTGAATGCCAAGCTCGCCCAGTTCCCCGACTCCAGGGACATCTTCACAAATGACGGCAACCCGCTGCTGGCGGGTCAGCTCCTCGTGCAGAAGAACCTGGCGAACACTCTGAGAACCGTCGCATCGGGCGGCGCGGAAGCCTTCTACAAGGGCGATATAGGTAGAGAGATGGCGCGCGCCATCCAGGCCGCAGGAGGTCTGTACACTGCCGAGGAGATAGCCGATCACCAGAACATCTGGTACGAGCCTCCGATCTCCACGACCTACCGTGGCAACACCGTCTACGAGACGGCCCCGCCGTCGCAGGGACTCGTGCTGCTGGAGATGCTCAACATACTGGAGGGTTACGACGTCTCAAGTCTCGGCTTCTACAGCGCCGAGTCGGTGCATACGATGGTCGAGGCGAAGAAGCTCGCGTTTGCCGACCGTAATCGCTACGCCGGCGACCCGGAGTTCGTTTCGACACCCGTGGATGAACTCATCTCCAAGAGGTTCGCCGCCCAGCGCAGGCAGCTGATCACGTCAATGTCAGGTTCATATGAAGCTGGCCCCATCGCTGCCCCTATACCGGGCGACGGCAACACGAGCTACTTCTGCGTTGTGGATGCCGAGGGCAACGCGCTGTCGTTCATTCACAGCCTGTCGATGGGCTTCGGAAGCGGTTTCGTCGCCGGCAACACGGGCGTCCTGCTGAACAACCGCATAGGTCGTGGTTTCAGCCTGGTGGATGGGCATCCCAACGTCATTGAGGGTGGCAAGCGCACCATGCACACGCTCAACGCCTACATGGTCATGCGCGACGACAAGCCCTACCTGGTGGGAGGCACACCCGGAGGTGACAGGCAGATCGCGTGGAACGCGCAGGTCATTACGAACGTACTGGACCGCGGTATGTCGGCTCAGGAAGCCGTTGAAGCTCCCAGGTGGGCCTCATTCCCCAGCACCGACCCCCACGACGTCGACAAGCCGTTCGTGGTCGAGCTTGAAGGCGGCATGGAGCAGGCTGAGATTGACGAGTTAGAGGCCAGGGGCCACACCGTTGAGGTCAATCAGGGCCGCGCCTTCGGCGGATCTGCAAAGTTGATCGTCATCGACCCCGCCACAGGAGTCAGAACAGCAGGCTCAGACCCAAGGACCGACGGCCACGCCACGGTCGCCTGAAGTTGGAGTGTAAATTGCGGTCGGGTGGAAGTTGGGGCCTTCTTTATGCACTTGGCTCTGTTTCATGAAACATTTGACAGGCTCAAGCATTGCTCATATAGTTCGGCACCATACGATCACGTTCGGAGGATGCTGCAAGACCTAGAAGTAATGTGAGTCGAAACTCAATTGGATCTCCAGTTAGGGGGTGGCCGATGCAGTCAGTACAGCTTTGCCTGAAGACCTTGGCACTTTTGGGAGTGACAGCCGCGATACTGCTGTCGGTCGCCGCCTGTGGAGCAGCGGAAGAGCCTTCGGCCCCTCAGCAGCCAGCGCAACCTGCTGCTGCCGCACCGGCACAGGCCGCGGCAGCAGGCGCTCAGACCTCCCCTGCCTCCCCCATGCAGCCGGCCCAGCCCGCGGCTGCAATGCCAGCCGCGACCGCCGCGCCAATTGCAACCCCGGCGTTCATCCAGCCGGGCGCCATCCCGAGGCGCGCCGTTCCCACCCCTGCGGGCGCCATGGACACCATGGGACCCGAGGGCTCTCTCGTCTTTGCAGATGAGGACATCGACTTCCCGGCGAGGGTTCCCAAGAAGACCGGCTGTACGGACCATGACAACAACATCCGTTGGGGCGTCGACGAGGGAGCCATATTCTGGAGCGCCGAAGAGGTCGCTTACGAGCCTGGCATAGCCACTGGCTGGGAGTTCAGCGACGACCTCCTGCAGTTGACCTTCGACATCAGGAGAGGCGTGCAGTTCCACGACGGGTGGGGAGAAGTGACAGGCCACGACTGGAAGTGGGCCTGGGAGACGACGATGGAGCAGGACTCCGTCTTCCCTATTTTCCTGGGTCGAGACCACATCGAGCGGATTGAAGTCCCTGATGACTACACCGTCTCCATGTACCTGACGAAGCCCAATATCTTCTTCCTGGACACCAACATACCAAGCGCGGGTTGTGGCAGCGTCCCATTCGCCAGCAAGAAGCGCGTTGACGAGCTGGGTGAAGAAGAGGCCCACACCAACCTCACCGGCGGGACCGGCCCCTTCAAGTTCACGAGATTCGACTCGGGCGACCGCGCAGAGCTTGAAGCTGTGCCGGGCCACTGGAGGAACGATTCCAACTACGCGAACGTGACGATGGTAGAGATTCAGGAGTCGGCCACGCAGGTAGCCGCGCTGCTTGTTGGAGAGGTAGACGCGGCCATAGTTCCAGTCACGCAGGCGGAGCGCTTCGAAGGTTCGAAAGTGGAGCTTCGGCGCCAGCGAGGTGGAGGCTACCAGCGCCTCTATGCCCAGGGCCGCTTCTGCATGAAGGTATCTCTCGACGGTACTGTGCCGGTCGACCCGTATCCGAGACCCGGTTACGATCCCACCAAGCCCTGGGTCGGTGACTGCGAGAGCCCCGAGGAGCAGGAGAACGCCAGGAAGGTACGCTGGGCCGTTTCCATGTCGATAGACCGGCAGGGAATTGTGGACAACATCCTGGGCGGGTTCGGCCGGCAGGCTGGCCCAGCCGAAATGGTTGGCGTGACTTATGACAAGTACTACCTGGACAAGTGGGCTGTCCCGTACGACCCCGACATGGCCAGGCAGTATCTGGCTGAAGCAGGCCACCCCGACGGGTTCGAAATGGAGATGAGGTGCACGACCGGTCACCCGCTCATGGTTGAGATGTGCGAGGCGATTGCGAAGGGCATGACCGACATCGGACTCGACGTAAACGTCGTGACGTTGGCCTACTCGGCCAACCGGCCGTGTGTTGTTGCTCGTGAGTGCGGCAACTGGTGGTTCCGCACCGGGGGCGAGGGTCTGGGTCTAAACCCCGAGATCGCATTGCTGCGCCGCAACTCTGTTCGCACGTTCAATCCCGGCTTCGAAATCCGAGAGCAGCTCGAGATTCTGGCCAAGATCGATGCCTGCAAGAACACCGAGTGCCTGGACGAGTTCAGAGACGTCCACTGGGACTGGTGGCACCATAACCAGCAGATCATCGGCGTTGTCGAGACCTTCGGGCTGATCGGTGTCAACACTGAGAAGATCGGGGAGTGGAAGATCCCGTTTGGCATGGGTGGACTTGCCGCCTTTGACAGGGTCCAGAAGCCCTAGGCCGAGCCAATGAAGGCTTTCCTGGTAAGAAGGGCGGGGATGTCCCTGGTCACCCTGCTGGCGGTCAGCATGTTGGTATTCATGCTGGCGCGCCTGCAGGGCGACCCTCGGGCCGTGATGCTCTCGGACTACACCACGAATGAGCAGTACGAGGCCTGGGGCCGCGAGATGGGCCTCGATAAGCCTCTCGCTATCCAGTACGTTGTCTATATCGGCAAGGTAATGAAGGGCGACCTTGGAGACTCCCTGCTGCAGGACGGGACCTCCGTAGCGACCCTGCTGTGGCGCAGGATTCCCAACACCGTTCAGCTTGCAATGGCCGCCTTCGCGATCGCCCTCGTCCTGGGCATTCCGCTGGGTGTGCTGGCGGCCATTACCAGGGGAAGCGTATGGGACTACGGAGCCCGAAGCTTTGCGATATTCGGACACTCCGCCCCTTCGTTCTGGGTAGGGCTCATCTTCATTGTTGTATTCGCCGTCGAGCTGGGCTGGTTTCCGACGTCTCGTAAGGGAGACTGGGACAGCATTGTGCTGCCGTCCATGGCGCTCGGATGGGGCGCGGCCGGGGGAATCTTGCGCCTGATGAGATCGTCGATGCTCGAAGTACTCGATTCAGAGTACGTAAAGCTCGCCAAGGCCAAGGGAATGTCGTCATTGCAGGTAGTTTGGAAGCACGCCTTCCGAAACGCACTGATCGCGCCAATCACTGCCGCCGGCCTCCTGTTTGCAGGCCTGATAACCGGCACGGTCGTCACTGAGTCTGTGTTCGCATGGCCTGGACTTGGGCTGCTCGCCATCCAGGCTGTCAACAAGTCCGACTACCCGGTACTGCAGGGCGTGATTCTGCTCGTTACCGTCATCTACGTGCTGACCGCTCTTGGGGTCGACCTCCTATACGCCTACATAGACCCGAGAATCAAGTACAACTAGATCGAGATGTTTGGCAGAAGCGCACAGACACTTACTCCGGAACAGGCCCTTACCAGGCGTTCTGGTCCTCGCCTGCTAGGATTCCCGCTGCCCGACCTCCGCAGGTGGCCTGTGTCCTCGATCATCATCCTCGGGATATTCGTGATCGCCGCTGTCGGCGCGGACTGGATATCACCATACGAACTCAACGAAGGCGAGCTCGGAGACCGGCACATCCCACCGATGTTCTTCGGCGGAACTGCGGAGCACGTCCTGGGCACTGACTACCTGGGTCGTGACATCCTGACCCGCGCGATTTACGGAGCGCGAATATCGCTAATGGTGGCTCTCGTGGTACTGGGAGTCGGAGGGCTTTTTGGTACTGTGGTCGGAATGATCTCAGGCTACTTCGGAGGCTGGGTGGACGAGATCATCATGCGCATCGTGGACGTCAAGTTCTCGCTGCCGTTCATTCTGATTGCGCTGGCGCTGGCTCTCATCTTCGGTCCCAGCCTGCCGCTGCTTCTCGGACTCCTTGCCTTCCTGATATGGGGAGGTTTCGCCCGGCAGGTCCGCGGCGAGGTACTGGTGCTCAAGGAGATGGACTACGTCGCCCTTGCCAAGGTCACAGGCGCATCGACCACTCGCATCCTCTACAAGCACATCCTCCCCGGCGTGCTCAACACGATCGTCGTCGTTGCCACCATCCAGGTCGGCAACATCATCCTTGCTGAGGCGTCGCTCAGCTTCCTCGGAGCCGGAGTGCCTCCACCGACACCTGCGTGGGGTTCCATGGTCGCGCTCGGTCGCCTGTATGTAGTCGATGCATGGTGGGACAGCCTCGCCCCGGGTATGATCATCGCTTTGGTGGTGATCGCGTTCACCCTGCTCGGCGACTGGGTCCGCGACAGGATGGATCCCCGCCTCCGCCAGACTTAGCTGGACGCTCCCACCCGTTGCACACCGCCCTACGCACTAGTAGGATTGGCCCAGTCAAGGGTTGCGCGCCCTACCTGAAGCGCGTTCCCGAGGAGAGTAAAGATGAACTTCGGTCTGCTATTTGAGATGCAGCGCCCGTACGAGGGCACCGAGATCGACTGGAACACACTATACAAGGAGACGCTCGAACAGTGTGAGCTCGCCGACAGTGTCGGGTACGACAGGGTCTGGTTCGTTGAGCACCACTTCCTGCTCGGGTTCTCCGGATCTCCCTGCCCTGAGGTGATCTTCGGGGCGCTCAGCCAGCGCACCAAGAACATCAGGATTGGGTTCGGAGTGTCGATATTGCCTCACGCTCACCCGGTGCGAATCGCAGAGCGGGTTGCGATGGTCGATCAGCTCACCGACGGCAGAGTCGAGTTCGGCACCGGCCGCTCGAACGCCTACGAGCAGATGGGCCTCGGAGTGGACCCCAGGGACACCCGCGACATGTGGAACGAGTCGATCACCATGCTGCCGCAGATCTGGCAGTCCGACGAGTTCGAGTGGGAGGGCAAGTTCTGGAACGTGCCCTCGCGCCGTGTGCTGCCCAAGCTCGTCCAGAAGCCGCATCCAAATATGTACCTCGCCTGCACGCAGTCGTCCAGCTTTGACCTCGCGGCAGAGAAGGGCATTGGTGTGCTCTCTTCGGCTTCGTACGCGACGTCGGTGCTGGAGTCACACGTCAAGACCTACAAGCAGAAGATCAAGAACGCCAACCCGGTTGGAGCCTTCACGACCAACTACTGGGCGAACAATGTCCACGCCTTCTGCGGCACGGACAACCAGGAGGCACGGGAGACGGCCGCGGAGTCCATGAAGACCTTCTTCGGACCAGACAAGCCGTACATCGCAGGCCGCGTCGGCGCCTACGAAGAGTTGCTGGAAGCATGGGGCGGTGTCCCCGAGCACTTGGAGGCCGACTTCGGTCGCTGGCTCCGACAGTCCGACGAGGCCCACAAGCAGCAGGCCGAGGATGTGGGTATCTCGCTGGACTCGGGGCCTGGCGCTGCACGTGCAGCCATCGCCGAGCTTGACGCTAACACGCTCGCAGACCGCGCAGTCACCATCGCTGGTGATCCCGAAAGCTGCATCCGGGCCATCCAGCAGTACCAGGAGATCGGCGTCGACGAAGTCATGATGATTATCCAGACCGAGACCATTCCACACGAGAAGGTCATGAGCTCAATCGAGCTATTCGGCAAAGAGGTCTTTCCCGCCATCCGAGAGATGGAAAAGTCCAAGGCCGTAGCAACCGCGGACTAGTCTCTGGTGATCACGCTGACTGTTCTAGTCGCTGCCATGGCGCTCATCGTGGTATGCAGTGCCGCATATCGACATCGCCGATTGATGTCGTCCAGGCACGATCGCACAATTGAAGCACGTGACCAGGCTGGTCTGAACGTTGACTCTCGGGAGCCCACGTACTGCAACCACTGGATGATTCACTAGGTAAGGGTGTGGTAATCGCACGATACGGACGCCAAGCCTGATACAGGACAACCTCTCTAACTGATTATGGACTACTGGTCGGAGGCTCAGCTCGCCTCCATACACAAGATGCTTAATCCGCGCTCGATCGCCGTCGTTGGCGCGACCGAGCGCCCCCAGTACGGCGGCAGGTTCCTGCGCGCCGCGCTCCAGGCCGGTGATCGTGTAAACGTCTACCCGGTCAATCCTCGTTACGACGAATTGCTTGGACAGAAGTGCTACGCCAGCGTTCTCGACTTACCCGAAGCCCCAGACGCCGTAGGCATCATAGTCCCGTACCACAGGGTGATTCCCGTCCTGCGAGAGAGCGCCGAGCGCGGAGCGGGCTCTGCAGTTGTCATATCAGCCGGCTTCTCTGAGCGTGGCGTGGACGATCGACGCGAGCTTCAGGCCGAACTCGGGCAGGTCGCCCAGGAGACAGGCGTCCGCATCTCCGGTCCGAACTGCCTCGGTCTCGCCAACATCAAGGACGACATCTGGGCGTGCTCATCGTCGCGTCTCGAAGGCGTCGAGCTCAAGAGCGGAAACGTCGGACTCGTCTGCCAGAGCGGCGCATCCGCTTTCGGCCCGTTCCTGTCGAGGGCTGTCGGACGCGGCGTGGGTTACTCGTACATTGTTTCAACGGGAAATGAAGCCGATCTTGAAGGTCCTGACTTCGCAAGATACCTTCTCGACGACGACGACACCAGTGTCATTGCCATGTTCATTGAGGGCTTCAATGACGCCAGGAAGTTCCTCGAAGTCGCAAGACTTGCAGCCGAGCGTGGCAAACCAATCGTCGCCGTGAAGATAGGTCGCTCAGATCTCGGTATGAGGGCCGCACGCTCCCATACCGCCGCGCTCACCGGCGTGGACGAGGTATACGACGCGGCCTTCGAGCAGTACGGGGTCGTCCGTGTCCACGACTGGGACAAGCTGCTGGAGGTCGCGCAGCTCCTGTCAGTAGGGAAGTCTCCGACCAATCAGGGAATCGCGCTGGTTTCCCACTCCGGAGGAGTCTGCTCACTCACGGCAGACAACCTTGGTGACGCCGGTCTCGAACTTCCCGAACTCTCTGACCCGGCCAGGGATGCCATCAACGACATCCTCGAGGGATTCGGATGGGCCGCGAATCCTGCCGATATAACCGGTCACGCCAGCCGTGACACGGTGCTGCCCATCATGGAGCACATGATTTGTGAGCCGGAAGTCGGCACGCTTGTCGTCGCAAGTTCCGCGTCGGACGATCAGGCGAGGCACGTCATCGACGTTCGAGACAGGCATGACAAGCTCGTTACGTTCCTGTACACGGGCAACGAGTTAGGAGCTTCCACCGGCCTGGACCGACTGAAGGACGCAGGCGTGCCCGTGTTCCACAGTCCCGAGAACCTTGCATCTGCGCTCAGGCAGTTCCACGATTACCACTCGTGGAGACAGTCAAGGCGCGGCTCCGATTTCGGAAGTGCGCAGGCCATGAGCGATGCCCAGATTGACTGTGCCCACGCACTGGAAGCCAGAGGCGGCGGCGCTCTTTCAGAACATGAGGCAAAGCAGCTCGTAGCTCAATGGGGAGTTCCGATCGTAACCGAGCGGTTGGCTGCATCCGAGGACGAGGCCGTCGAGGCTGCGCGAGAGATCGGCCTCCCTGTCGTAGTCAAGGTCAACTCTCCGGACATCTTGCACAAGACGGAGGCCGATGCGCTGAGAGTAGGCCTGACCTCCGACGATGCCGTGCGGGCAGCCTATCGAGAGGTTGTATCTAACGCCAGGGCGCACTCGACTGGCGCGCGCATCGAAGGCGTGCTCGTGGGAGAGATGGTCCGCGATGCTACCGAAGTCATAGTCGGCGTGACTTACGACTCGCAGCTCGGCCCGGTCCTGCTATTCGGGATGGGCGGCATACTCGTCGAGGTGATGCGCGACGTCGCCCTTCGTGTGTGCCCAATCTCGCGCCTTGATGCCGAGGAGATGGTCGCACAGGTTCGTGGCAGCCGGCTGCTGCACGGATTCCGGGGCCAGCCAAAGGCCGATGTCGACGCTTTGGTCGAAACCCTCGTGCGGGTCTCAGACCTCGCTGTACACCTTGACGGCGTCATCGAGGAGTTGGACATAAACCCGCTCGCGGTTCTTCCAGAGGGAGGCGGCGTGAAGGCACTGGACGCTTTGGTGACGTTGAAACGGGACGACGCATGACGTACACAGTTCGACGCTCCTGGCTGATTGTGCCTGCACATAACGACAAGGCTCTGGACGAGGCTGCAGAGTCCGGCGCGGACGTTGTCGTACTCGATTTGCAGGACACCGTACACGAGAGCCGTAAGCACGATGCGCGCGGTAAGGTCCGCGGTGCCATCGAAACGATGCGTGACGCCGGTGCTGAGGTTTTCGTGCGCTCCGATGTCGACTTGATGTATGCCGATCTCGATGCATCCGTCTGGCGGGGACTGTCAGGCGTGGTCCTGCCCGGCGTAACGAGCGTTGAGCAGGTGCGGGCAGCCGACGAGATTCTCTCGCAGTTCGAGGCCGAGCGAGGCGTGGTCAAACCTCCACCGGTTGGGCAGGTTCGGGAGGCCGACGACCCCCGTGGCCCTGAGCAGGCACTGGAGATCCACCTGTCCCTCGACACCGGCCCCGGCAACTGGCACGCCGAGGATCTGATCAGAGCCAGCGACCGGGTCAAGTCAATCAGCCTGGGACGCGCCGACCTCGTCATGGACCTTCGCGAGGAGCCAACTGGCGACCTACACTTGCTCCCGTATCTGATACAGAGGTTAATCATCATTGCAAACGCGACCGGCGTCGAGCCTGTGGGCGCTTGGTGGCGCGCGACATCCCGGGGTCTGGTAGCCAGCTCCCTGGACACGCTCGAGGCGGCACTGACGGGTCGACAGGCGGGTTTCCGGGGCGCTCTTTGCATGAGGTCGAATCAGGTTGACGCGCTCAATAGGGGCTTTACCCCGTCCAATTCGGAGCTGGAAAACCAAACTGCGGTATCACCGGCATCCCAGATCTCGTCCGACCTCGCCGCTTGGGCAGACGCCTGCGTAGCACGCGATCAGGCGAGAGAACTCGTGCGCGGCCAGTCCCAGCCCGATCATGATTAGAGGGAACAGGCTATGACCAGAAGAGTGAGACGTTCCGGGCTGACAATGCCCATCAACAACCCTCGCTTCGTGGGGCGGTCGTGGACCCGAGACTGCGACTACCTGAACTTCGACTTCGAAGACTCCGTTCCCCAGTCGCAGAAGGAGCACGCCCGCACACTGGTCAAGTACGCCATTGAGCAGGCTAAGAAGGGAGCGGCAGAGGTCAACATCAGGATCAACTGCGCCTACCCCGAGGTGGACGTTCCAGCCGCCGTACTGCCAGGAGTCACTCAGATCAACTTTCCAAAGGCGGAGACCGCTGAACAGATCAAGAACCTCGACGAACTCATCACCGGAATGGAGAGAGTGCGAGGTATCAGACCTGGCACGGTCCGCATTGGCGCCACGGTCGAGACCACTCTGGGAGTGGCGAACTCCTACGAGATAGCGTCAGCCAGTCCGCGCATAGACTCGTTCGGACCCGGGACGGGCTACGACATGTCCATGGACATGGGCGTCGAGATGTTCGTGGGATTCGATCAGTTCTTCTACAACCGGGGTGAGGGCGAGCTAGTCGCACTCGCTCTCGGACTGGAACGCGATGGCGGCGTCTACATGCCCGACACGACTGGCAACGTGGGCAACGCCGACCTCGCCCTCAACCGGGCTCGTGCGAACAGGAAGGCAGGGCTGCGATCAGGCGGCGGCCTCCATCCAAACGTCGTCGCCCCACAGAACGAAGGACTTACTCCAACTGCCGAAGAGGTCGAGCACGCTCATAGAGTTCTCGTCTTCTTTGCCGAGCTTGACGAAGCAGGCGAGGTCGAGGGTGATCTAGACGGCCAGATCGTCGACGCCTACGAGGCCGACCGCGCGCTCGAACTCATAGAGTGGGCCGACCTCTGCGCCCAGCGGGATGCGGAGAAGACCGCAGCCCGCGCTCGGACAGAGGCTGCCGAGGAGTCGTCTGGATGAAGCCATTCGTCAGAAGGTCTCACCTGCTCGTCGACGTCCTCAATCGTGAAGCCGTCAATGGATCGTGGAGGCACAACGCAGACGCAGTGGCTCTGACATTGCCTGGAGGGGCGCTGGAGCGGTCGACAGCTCGTGCGAACTTGCGACAGGCGGTCAACACTGCCGCACTGGGCGGCGCTGAAGTGTTTGTCCTGACCGACAGAGTCGCAGCGTATGCGGACTTGGAGGCCGCGGCCGGCCCTGGCTTGAAGGGCATCGTCTATGCGGGCGAAGAGTCAGGATCCGAGCTTGAGCAGGTCGATGAGTGGCTGGCTGAGTTCGAGAAGAAGAGCGGTGTGCATGAGAACACGCTCCACATCATCGTATTGCTCACATCAGGTGCGGGTGTATGGAACATTCGTGAGATAGTTCGCGCATCGGAACGTGTAAGCTCGGTCGGGATCGACGAGCTGGCCTTGTGCCAGAGCCTGGGGATCGTCCCGAGCGCCGACTTCGATCCGTTCGAGTACGCCAAGGGCAGGGTGATCATCGAGGCCCGTGCCTCGAAAGTCCAACCCATAGGCATGAGTCATCCGTACGGTGTGCTGCCCGAGTTCGACGACGAAGGCGAGATAGCTCGCCTTGCCCTCAGGTCGAAGAACCTCGGCTTTGCAGGCGCGATATGTCCTGACCCATCCTGGGTCGAGCACTGCAACAGGGCCTTCGCGCCGCCCGAAGACAGGCTGGAGTTCTACCGCGAGACCCGACGTCTATTCGCGGAAGGAGTAGCGCGAGGCACCGCCGCGATTCCCTATCCCGGCACCACCATGATGATCGACGTCCCAGTCGACGAGAACGCCCGCGTCAACCTGGAGCTCTGGGAGCGCTGCGCCGCCCGCGAGGCCGTAAAGGCCGCGGCCGTTGCCAAGGCTCGAATTAGGACAGATCCTGACTAGCAGAGTGCAACAAGCCCACTGTATTGATCTGAACTCCAACTGGGGTGCCCCGGATACTTGACCCCAGAGTCCTCATTATATGGCCTCGGCAGAAGGCCAGACTCGCGCTGCAATTCCTGATAGCCGCCGCGCGCGCTCTTCTATGAGCTCTTCGTCCCAGGTATTTGGAGCTTCGTCCAAGAGTTCCTTGTTAAGGAAGAGAACCGTGTGTTGGTTCAATACCTTCTTTTTGTCTGACCACTGGCCATTGGACAGGCTTGCATTCAGCCGTCCATTTACAAGAGTCAGATTGCCGATCGAATGGAGAATGCGGTTGCGGCGATCTCTCTTCTTCACGACACTCTCTACGTCTGCGGTATCTGCATCAAGAGGCCAATTGGCTTGCCACTTTTGTGGCATGATGTGTTCAATCGTTAGCCCTCGTGGCACAGAGTGGCTCTCCGCCATTCTCGATCGCATCTCCTCTTCAATCCCTTCTAGGACAAGTCTGAGCCTCCCCCTCGTGAGGGACCAATAGAGAGGGAGTTTTAGGAAAGCGTCTTCGAGCATTCTGTCATCTGGCCACAAGTTTGCATGGGCTGTCTGTTCTCCCAGATAACGGGCTATGGTATCGCCCGCTGCCGTTGGTCCTTCGTCCTCTAGGGTGTTTATTAGTCGGAGAAAAAGCTGATTATAATTCTTGGTTGTCATTCGGCAAACCATGCGTCGGACCATGTAGCTCTCTAGCGCGTGAACCCCCTTCTTTCGCTGCGCTTCTGACATTTGGGAAGAGAATAGCCAAAGTAGAACTGGAGTAAGTGTTCCAGCCTGCATGACTTCGCGCCTGTATAGGAAACTCTCGAATCCAACCTTGTTGCCGATTTCAAGATCTCGGTAAGTTTCGCCGACCCGTCTGATGTCGCCAGCAATCTCTCTAATGTCGTAGTGTGTCCCTTCCACGTAGTTGCGGAACTCTGCTGAAGTTCGGTCCGGCCTAATCTCCTCTCGCGTCCGCATGGTGAGCCAGTAGTTTAGGAAGACGTCAATCCTCGGTTCCCTTATGCGGCCTCTGCCGATTTCAGTTCTCCACCAGTCATCGTTAAATGCCCACAACCCTATTGCATCCTCTGAGCCATCAGTGATATCGGCCTGTCCGGCCTTATAGAGGATAAAGTTCTTTATGAGATCAGACTGCAGTAAAGGGGTCCCTCGAGCATTGAGAGTCTCGAATATAATGTGCGGTTCATCATCCAAGCGCAGATCGATTATGACTAATTCAAGAAGATGTACGACGGCCTTTTCTAGTGCGTCTGCTCGTGCTTCGACCTCCTCGGGACGTTCGTCTAGCCAGTGTTCAATTTGCTGCTTAAAGAATTCGTGAGCCTGTACGATTAGAGAATCTTCGTATTCTTCACTTGGAAGTCCGTTGTGCATTGCGTGACGAAATGCGTCCCGATCATTGAGGGTCGGCCACACTTTGAATACATCGTCTTCGTCTTCTATGTAGGCGTCATTGTTTAGAACAAGTAGTGACAGCCTCTTCGCCATACGACCATATTCGCGTTGCTCTAGTATTTCTTGCACGGCGTCCAAGAGCAGTTGCGATGTTGTCAAACGTTGCTGGCCGTCTATTACAAGTCTAGTTTCGATTTCACCTGTCATGAAAGGCTGCTGTTGAACGACGACAGCACCCAAGAAATGTGCCCGTGCCTGGCTTGTGGGAACTCGTCGCACCGATCCATTCGTGTTGGCGCTGTTTTCTAGATAGTCCTCGGCCGTGTTACGCACGTCATCCCAGAGTGGCTCCCACTGTTCGTCTTT
This sequence comes from Dehalococcoidia bacterium, assembly GCA_965116415.1. Lineage (GTDB taxonomy): Bacteria > Chloroflexota > Dehalococcoidia > Lucifugimonadales > UBA1123 > VXRN01. The sequence goes on along the minus strand of OZ220693.1, from coordinate 886,183 downwards.
GCCCCAAACGTACGGTCTCTGGAAAGTCGGAATCTGGTAGCGTATGGGCTTTCCAAACAGCTTTTCCATTGTGAGAACATTTACATCCATTGTTGGTCTCCAGGGTATTAGGCTCTAAGGTTACGGCAACCTTAAATTGAAACAAGGTCGCTTTATTTGTCCAGTTTTACGTGACTGTATTTTGCTAGCTGAACTCTTGGCCAATTGCTATCACTTGATCCACGCCGAATCGTTGAGTGTTGAATACGTCGCTTGCCTTCAGGTCTAAATCATGTGGCTCAGCAACCTCAAGAACTCATCCGACTTCTCTATGTGTGGCAGGTGACCACAGTCGGGGATGACTTCCAGGCGCGATCCTGGAATCGCCTCCTGTATTCGGCGACCTGCATCCGACGGGATGATCTTGTCCTCAGCGCCCCACACGATCAGCGTCGGCACGTTGACTCGCTGTAGGAGCCAGACGAGGCTGCGGTCGTGCATGTACGGCTTCCAGCACAGGCGCGTCGTCATCTCCCGTCCGCGAACTCTCATCTCAAGCTCTTTGGGGGATAGATCGCGTTCAAACAGTTCGGAGTAGCCAGGAGCGTTTGCGGCATCGTGGAATGAGAGCCTCGTTGTCTCATCCTCTCCTAGCAGGAAGATGTCAGCGATCTCACCTTCCTCCGGCCTGACTCCCGCGGAATCGATCAGAATCAGACTCCCCAGGCTTTCCGGACTCATGGTCGCCATCTCTGAGGCAATCCACCCGCCGAGGAAGTGTCCGACGAGTGTAACTCCGTCAAGCCTCAACTCCTGGATCATCCACAGGTAGAACCGCGCCATGTCCGAGACTGACTCGAGGAACTCGGGCCGTTCTGAACGCCCGAAGCCTGGGTGCGTCGGCGCGTACACTGTCGAAGACTTCGAGACTTCTTCCATCCACGGAAGCCAGCCCAGGTTGCCCTCGATGCTGTGCAGAAAGAGCAGGGGAGGGCCGTCTCCACCTCTGACGAGATGGACCTTCGCTCCGCCGACTTCGACGAATTCCTCGGCAACGGATGTAGTGGTCATGGCGCCACCTCGAACGGCCCTGGAAGCTCCAACTCCTCACCGATTTCCCTCAGCGCGGGCAGGACGTCCGAGTCCATCAACTCCAGGCACCTCATCGTGTCCTCGTGGCTGATACTGCCGTCATTGGTCCACACCGCTAGAATGCCTGGCCGAATGACCGACAGCACCTCCCGCAGCTTCCTGATGACGGTGTCAGGATTGCCGACCACGATTCGGTTCAGCCCGACAACCCGATCATAACCGGCTGCGTCGACGCCGCCTACCAGCCGGTCTGGACGCAGGTTGATATTGGAGCTTCGTCTCCTACCTTCGATAGACGTGTAACCCGGCGGGTTCATGTACTCCGGCGGCATCGGGACGCGTCCCACACCGGCATTTCCTGACAGGAACCCCTTGCCAACCTCGTACGCCTTCTCATCTGTGTCCTGAACGTGGATGCGGAACAGGTACCCGAAGTTCTGCGGGCCGGGTTCGTATCCGACCTCGTTCGCCGCCTCTGCGTAGATCGCCTTGGCGTCGCCTACGACTTCAGGGTCGGCTTCGAGGAACACGTACGGGTAGTGGCGCTGCGCCGCCCAGATCATCGTCTCCGGACTCGCGCTTCCCGGTACCCACACTGGCGGGTGCGGGTCCTGCAGGGGCCGAACGAACGGGTTCACGACGCGGTACTCGTAGTGACGTCCCTCCCATCTGAAGGGGCCCGGAGTCGTCCAGGTCTTGATGATCAGGTCGTGCGCCTCCTGGAAACGCTCCCGGTTGTGGACGGGGTTGGTGTTCGTGGCCCACGACTCGACACCGGTGCCTCGCACGAATCCCGATACGAGCCTGCCGCGAGAGATCAGGTCTATCTCCGCAAGCTCCTCGGCCATCCTGACTGGATTGTCAGAGATGGGCAGCGGGTTGCCAAGAAGCACGATCTTGGCGTTCCTAGTGGCCCGTGCAAGGATCGCAGCTTCGAGGTTCATGGCTGCGCCCATGCACGTCGGCGTGTTGTGATGCTCGTTGAGCATCAGCCCGTCGAACCCCATCTCCTCGCAGTACTCGTACTCGTCGAGGTAGTAGTTGTACATGTCCGCGGCCATCTCGGGATCGAAGTGGGAGTTTGGGAACGTCAGCCTGACCGCACTGCGGTAGCTGTTCCTTACGTCCTCCTCCGTGTAGTGGAAGTAGGCTCGCTCTGTGAACCGCATCAGAAACATGATCGGCACTCCTCAATGTGTCCGGCTGATACTATTCGCACGTCGTTCAAGGGTCAAGACGACGATTGCCCGCGATGCTGTACCAGTTTGGTCGGTCATACACATGTAGGGGCAATCCCTTGTGGTTGCCCATGTTGGCCATCATGCTCAAGGCGCCCACAAGGGACGCCCCTACGTTTGTGCCTCCGACTGAATTGATACAGTCTCATTGCCCGCTGCAAATGGCGAACGTGGTTCTTCGATGATAGTATCGGAGAGTCGCCAACCCCTCGGCATAGAGCCTCGCGTCGGCAAGAGGACGGACATGCGTCAGTTCATCGTGGTCAGACTAATCAGCATGGTATTCACCCTGTTTGGTCTGTCTGTGCTGGTGTTCCTAATGGCCAGACTGATACCTGGCGACATCGTTCAAGTCAGCTTGGAACAGGCTGAACGTACTCCCGAGATGATCCAGGAGCTTCGAAGCTTCTTCGGTTTGGATCAACCCTTGCATGTCCAGTACTGGCAGTGGCTCAGTGGTGTGCTCCAGGGCGACTTGGGCACTTCATGGCGTAGTGGCAACTCGGTCATGGGCCTTATTCTTGATAGGCTGTCGGTGACGGCTGAGCTAACTATCCTTGCCATGTTGGTATCCATCGGTCTTGGAGTCCCGCTGGGAATAATCGCCGCCACCAGGCAGAACTCGCCCATCGACTATTTGGTCCGAGTTATGTCCATGTTTAGCCTGTCGATTCCCGAATTCTGGCAGGGGATCATGTTGATTCTCGTACTCTCAATAACACTGGGCTGGATCCCCTCGTTGGAGTACGTGGACTTCTGGAAAGATCCGGCAACCAACCTCAGCATTATGATACTTCCGGCCATCTCTGTAGGCACGGTTGCCTCCGCAAACATCGTGCGTATGACGAGGGCCACGATGTTGGAAGAGCTGCGCCAGGACTACGTCAGGACGGCTAGGGCCAAGGGCCTTCACGATCGCGTGGTGATCTACTCGCACGCACTCAAGAACACCCTGATCCCAGTCGTGACCATTGCCGGGCTGCAAATCGGATACCTGATGGGCGGGATCGTGGTCATGGAGGCGGTCTTTACACTCCCTGGCGTGGGACGGCTGATGCTTCTTGCCATATCCCAACGCGACTACCCACTAATTCAGGGAGTCGTCCTGTTCATAGCGACGATATTTGTCTTCAGCAACCTGTTGGTAGATGTCCTTTATGCCTACGTAAACCCGCGTATAAGGTACGGCTAGATGCTGCAATGGAATATCGGGGTCGTTCGAGTGTGCAGGTGGTCAATTCTGGCCGCATCGACATGGTGGCACGGACAGACGTGCCGTCTTCAAAGGTGAGGTAGTCAGATGTCCATTACTGGTGAAGCCCGCACCGATAAGGCTGTAATCGATCAAACCTCGCGAAGCAGAGGATTCTACGTCCTCAGGGCAATAACAGCTAACAAGCTGACTCTGGCGGGCATCATCATCGTCGGCCTGTTCGTCATCATGGCGATTTTTGCCGACCTGATTGCGACGCGAGGGCCGCTTGAGCCCAAGGCATCTCTGGGATTCAGCAGCCCTGGCATGGAAGCCTTCTTCGGGACCGACAGACTGGGCAGGGACATCTACAGTCGTGTCGTTCATGCTAGCCGGGTGTCACTCATTATCCCGCTCTTCTCGGTTGTTTTTGCAATCCTCGTTGGGGGATCTCTAGCTCTCTTCTCTGCCTACTTTGGGGGCATATGGGACAACGTGTCAGGGCGGCTGATGGACATTATATTCGGGTTCCCTTTCATGTTGTTTGTCATCGCCGTGGCGGCCATGCTGGGACCCGGAATTAGGAACACCGTGATTGCCCTTGGCATTGTGTTTACACCGCTGCTGTATAGGGTAGTACGCGGTCCCGTCTTGGTTGAAAAGGAGAAAGAGTACGTCAACGCGGCCAGCGCACTGGGCGCCAGCAACTTGCGAATAGTGACACGTCACATAGCCCCCAACGTTGCTCCCCCTGTCATCGTTCAGGCTTCTGTGACATTCGCAGGGGCCATCCTGATTGAGGCTGCTGTTAGCTTTTTGGGTCTTGGCACGCCCGCTGAAAACCCCTCGTGGGGCAGGTTGCTGAGCGACGCGCGTGATGTACTCGAGAAAGCTCCATGGGCGTCAATCTTCCCTGGTATCGCGATAATGTTGGCCGTTTTGGCCTTCAACATGCTGGGAGACGGACTCCGCGACATCCTGGACCCCAGGCTGCGTCAGCAGATCGGGGGCAGTGATCGGCAATCAGCCTGATGTGGTGAGTTTTAGGTTAACTCACCGGAATGACTGAAGCGTCAATCTGTCGGGTTCTCCAGGACTGAAAAAGAGGCTGTCAGAAGCACAAAACTTACCTGACAGCCTCTTCGTTGTTACCTCTCACTTCCCTCAAGCAAGAGTAGGCTCCTTCAAAGCTCAGTCTATTCTGAAGGTCTACCTATCAAGCCATGTCCACTTGAATCCAAACTGGACAGCGGACGGATGTGGCGTGTACCCCCTGACCCACTTCTGCACCACGTCAATTTCGATGGGCGCAAACGAGGTGAGGGCAGGAATGCGCTCAGCCAGCATGATCTGGACGTCCTTCCAGAGCTGCACTCGCATGGCCGGGTCGGTCTCCTGGCGAGCCTTGTCCAACAGCGCGTCCATTTCAGGGTCAGACCACGCATCCCACTGGGCGCAGCTGCCAGACGAGTGGAAGCAGTTGTAGAGGACGTGGTCAGGGTCTGCCATGTTGAATGTCAGATTGGTGCTTACAAAATACGGGAAGGTCTCTACCCGTTCGTCGAGCCAGACACCGTACTCTGTGGATCTCGCAACAGCGTCGAGCCCGATCTCCTTCCACTGCTCCGCCAATAGTTCAGCCGAGAACTGCATCACAGCGAACTCAGGGATGTAGATTATGTCCATGGAGAACCCGTCTGCATAACCTGCTTCAGCCAACAGCTGCTTGGCTCGTTCCACGTCGCGTTGGAAGTAGGGCAACTCTTCGGGCGGCACCCAGTACTCAGACAGTGAAGGCGGCACATGACCGCTTACTGTACCCAGCCCCGCACCTACAAGATTCAGGATCGCATCTCTGTCCATCCCAAGGGAAAGGGCCTGGCGCACTCGAATGTCGCTAAGTGGTCCTTGGGCTGGGCCAGGGCCGGTACCTGAACGGTGATTGATGTTGACGAAATTGGTGCCCATGGCGGGCGTCTGGTACAGAACGACGTTTGGGTTCTTCTGAAGCAGGCTAAAGTTCTGGGCGTCCTCCAGCTTGGCGTGGTCGACTATCCCCGTTCGTATTCCTGCAATGATCGATGACTCTTCAGGGATCACCTGGACCTTGAATCCATCCATGAGCGGGATTTGCGGCTCATAGTAGTTCTCGTTTCGAGTGACACTGTGCTCCACGTCGGTCTTCCAGTCCTGAAGAACCCATGGGCCGGTTCCCACGACATTGTTGTTAAGCCAGTCTTTAGGCTGGTCAGCGACAGACCTGGGAATGATTCCAATCGACCAGTGCCGGCTCAGGAATCCTCCTTCAGGATTCTCAAGCTTGAACTCGACAGTCTGCGAGTCGACTACATTTATCTCGCTGATGTTTAGTATTCCACCTCTAATGAACGAGCCGATAGACTCATCCAGGATCCGCTCATACGTGTACTTAACGTCGTCTGCGGAGAGTGGTTCCCCGTTGTGGAACGTTACTCCTTGCCGAATGTTGAAGATGTAAGTTGTGGGGTCGGGTATGATCCAGTTTGTCGCGAGGTCAGGCTGGACCGACATACCGGAGTCCAGGCTCACCAGACCGCTGTACACATGGCCCCTGATTCGGAAGTTTGCGGCAGCCGGTACGTTGTGTGGGTCAAGGCTCGTGGCATCTGTCGTGCGAGCATCTACCAGTGATCCTCCACGCATCCCTTGTATCTCGACTATCCTGACGACTTCCTTTTCAACCTCCTTGGTGACCACCTTTTCAACTTCTACAGGGACTTCCTTGACGACCTCCCTGGTGACCACCTTTTCAACCTCTACGGGGACTTCCTTGACAACTTCCTTAACGACTTCCTGTGTCACCACCTTTTCAACTTCTACAGGGACTTCCTTGACGACCTCCTTGGTGACCACCCTTTCAACTTCTACAGGAACTTCCTTAACGATTTCCTGAGTCACCACTTTTTCAACTTCTACAGGGACTTCCTTGACGACTTCGATTACTTCCGGCTCCGATGAACACGCAAGCACTAATGCTGTCATTATGGAGATGACGAGTACGACGGTGAATTTAAACTCGTACCTCTTTGCTTTCATGGTCATCCTCTCCCTTCCCGGGCCTTCGTACATGTTCTGAAATGCACGTTCTAATTGTTGCGGAGTCGAGTATACATGAAAACCAGACATCTCAACGGAGGCGATCCGATCGGATGACCCCATCGTGTTTCGATTGACTCTCCTCTCAGTTGGAATTAGTCTTGTGCGGAAATCGCTTCAGTCTGGCCCCAAAGGATGTCGACATGCCCATCGAACAACACTCCTCCAACCTCCCACAGGTTCTCGACCCCGACCAGCACGTAGAGTGGCACGGCAGCGGCTACGGTGGTGACGGTGGCCCTGCGGAGGGCCCTCTCTGGTGGCATGAAGGCGGCTACCTGCTCTTCAGTGACATCCACAACAACCGGCGAATGAAGCTGACTCCAGGAGGCGGGGTCTCTGTCTATCAGCAGCCTACCAACCACGCAAACGGGCTGACCCGCGACCTCAAGGGCAGGCTCGTTGCCTGTGAGCACAGCGCTCGTCGGGTGACACGACAGGACTCGGACGGGGAAGTGACCGTCATCGCCTGGAGCTACCGGGGCCGACGCCTGAACCGCCCAAACGACGCGGTGGTGAAATCCGACGGCAGCATCTACTTTACCGACCCTGGAGCGCCTGGGCCCGGACTCGACCTCGACTTTGCGGGCGTCTACATGGTCCCGCCAGACCTCGGCGACATCACCATGATCGTCGGCGACTTCCTGACCCCCAACGGGCTCGCATTTTCGCCGGACGAGAGCATCCTTTACATCAACGATACGCGACGTCAGCACATCCGCGCGTTCGACGTTCAACCCAACGGCACAATCGCGCTGGCCTCAGACCGTGTCCTGTGTGACCTCAGCGGCGACCGCCCTGGCGTTCCAGACGGCATGAAGGTAGACGTCGAGGGCAATATCTACTGCGGCGGGTCAGGTGGCGTCTGGGTGATCGACGCCGATGGCAACCATCTTGGCACGATCGCCCACGGTGAGGGTGCGACGACCAACGTGGCGTTCGGCAGGGATGACTGGAAGACGCTCTATTTCACGACCTGGAACATGGTCGGAAGTGTCCGTGTGAACATACCAGGTATCCCGGTGCCGACTGATCGGTAGCAGGGTTCGAGCCTCGCAGGTCACTGCGCCAGCTAATCAAGTCCCAAGTGCACCGAAGTGCATCAGGTTGACGTACGAGTCGTCGCAGGCTCAGGTTGTACCGTTCCGAGCGGCGCCTTGGGCCTTCTCACGAACAGCATCAACACGCCGCCAGCCATGGTTAGTCCGGCGAATATCGTGAATGGAACGATGTACGTACCCGTGGTGTCGAACATGTAGCCCGCAAACAGCGGCGCGAAGATCATCGCGATGTTCATTGGGAACTGTGATATACCCATGATCGTTGCGAATGCCTTGCGTCCAAAGTACTCGCCCCTGATTGCCGTAGTAAGCGGGCTACGACCGCCGAAGCCGATGCCGTACAGCACCGCGAACAGGTATGCCATGATTGCACTGTCGAACAGGGCGATGATGAATATGCCAACTCCCTGGACAAACATGAAAAAGGCGATCATCAGTGTCTTGGGAAGTCTGTCGGCATAGTAACCGGAGATGAACTGGGCGGGCAGGGCAATGATCGTATAGGTCGTGTGGACCGAAGCTGCCGCCGTTAGAGACATCCCAGTATCGGTCAACTTCGGTACCAGGTGCAGCGCCAGCGTAACGATTGCCACGCTGGACGCGACCTGCGCGATTGTCAGCATCCAGAATGCGGGCGTCTTCAACGCCTGCATTACGGTAAATTCGGGCTCGTCATCAATTGGAGACTGGGCTGTCTGGCTCTCACTCGTCTGAGTGCGCTGAGCGTCACCGTCAGGGTTGAGTCCCATGTCTTCTGGATGGTTCCGAATGGCCTTCGTAGCCGGACCCACTATTGCCAGCAGGACGATGCCAATCCCAAGCGCGGTGCTTTCGAATCCGTACGTGTCGATTGCCAGCGCGAAAGGGGTGACGAGCAGCCCGCCGAGGTGTATCCCCGACATCGCAGTTGCCATCGCGAACGAGCGACGCCTGCTGAACCAGTTGTTCACCAGTGCGATGAGCGCGAGCCAACCACCGAGCCCAGAACCAAGTGTGATGAAAATATACGCCAGGTAGAACTGGATGAGACTCTCGTCGAGCGAGTCGAAAGGCGTGAACTTCGCGATTAACCGCAGGTTTCCAAGTGACTCTATCTGCGAAAGCCAGATGAAGCCGACGCCCATGATCGTGTAGCCGATCATCACCATTCGTCGGGTACCGATGCGGTCGATCAGCACGCCCTCTATTGGTCCAAGCACGGCTCCTTCGATGCGTGCAAGCGAGAACGCCCCGGAGAGTGCTGTGCGGCTCCACATAAACTGGCGCTCGAGGGCAACAAGCATCGTGCCTAGACCCTGGAATACGGTGAGGGACATCAGCGTGAGCATGATCGATGAGAGGCCAACCAACCACCACCCGTAGAAGACGCCACGCAAGCCTGTAACGGCCTCTCTGGCCGACGTGGGTCTGAATACGCCTTTACGCACCGATGACTTAGTCCAGTTTCCTAGTAGGGGGTTGTCAGCGACCGTCCGAGATTAACATATAGCGTTCGCCCGCAACAGAGACTATGAATTCGGAAACCAGTTCATCCGGTAATTTCCAGGTGGATTGCGGATGATTGGAACAGACCAAACGCAGTATCATGGTGCCATGAATTTCGCGAGCACCCTGCATCTGTGACACCGGACCTCGACACCGCCAAGGATTCGACAATGCCCCTGGGAGACATCGTTATCTCGGAAGCCGAAATTGCCCGCGCAATCCCCAAGCTCGCGGGCAGGATTTCCGGGGACTACGGCGACACCGCCCCGATATTTGTCGGCGTGATGGATGGCGCGATGTGTTTTCTCGTCGATCTGATCCGGGCGTTTCCACACTCCGTCGACGTTGCCACAGCCCGCGTCCAGAGCTACAGCGGAACGGAGCCGGGCAAGATTACAGTTGAATGGCTTCCCTCTCAGCAGTCCCTCGAGGGTCGGCATGTCCTCCTCGTGGAGGACATAGTGGACACAGGAGCGACGCTGACAGCTCTCTCCCGACACGTGATCGACCTGGGAGCAAAGTCAGTCAAGGTGTGCTCTCTGTTGGACAAGCCCTCAAAGAGGACCCACGTCCTGGAGGTCGCGTACGTAGGTTTCGAGATCCCCGATGTCTTCGTTGTCGGTTGCGGCCTGGACTACAACGGCGCTTACAGGAACCTGAGGGACGTGCGCGCACTGGATATCGCCCGGAGCGATGGGCCATAAACGCAAACGCGCACCATCGGCGCGGGAAGGGAAACGAGGGGAAATACAAACGCCCCAAGTGACCTCGCCCTCGAGACCAGCGTCCGCGCCTGCGATGCGTCACCGACGCTACCAGCCTCCAGGATCCAACTCCCGTGAGCCTGCAACGCACTGCCTGCTCGTTCGGGGGCCGGACCTTCCGACTCTGAGAGCGCAACCTGCGGCGTCCCGCCTGCTGTAACCGCTCCGCTGAATCGTTAGCCTCAACCACTTGGGGCAAAATTAAGAATATACCTGTTTTGGGCACTTGTCAATACTTTATTTGAGAATGGAACTTATATACAAAAGTTGACAAACCGACGTGAGAGGGCAGAGAATGGGTAGTAGGACAAGGTGAAAAGGGGGCTGGGGTGCAAAAAGAGCTATCCATCAAAGACGAAGTTCTATCTATAACCGAAGTGCGTCGTCGATCTGGACTTCTGCCTGTTAGAAAAGAGTCTCTGGCGGAATCGTCACAGAAGCTGTCGGTATAGCAGGGGACTCCATATCTGACGAAGCGTTGAGTAGTTCACCAGCATGGTGAGTTCCAAAAACATCAGACTCAGCTATGACCTCTAGATGTAACTCGCCCTCGGCTGTAAGGCTCAACCTCAATAGCAATGGAACGGTTCTCCCAAACTCGTTGTGGGATGTATAACCCTCCAGATTGCCAGCGGCCTCCTGCCATTTGATAGCCAATTGCTTCAGTAGTTCGTGCATATCAAGTCCTGTTCTGACCCTCGTTTGCAGAGGGTCTTTTTAGTTGCCAGAGCATAGCACAACGTCAAGTGTCGTCCTTCCAAAGTTACGTAGATAACTTGACAAAGTGCCTTGTCTCAGGTACAATTGGGGCATAGACAAATCCAACCAAGGAGGCTGGGTTTCCCAAGGCGTCCAGCCGAGGGGACCCACGATGAGCGTTATGAAGGAAAGCAAGATCGTGTTTGGGCTGGATGACATCCAGGCAGTGCGGTATCGGTGTGGTTGGGATGATTGTAAGGCCGAGGTTGTAAGGCCTCTGAATGAATGCACCAAGCCGATCAAAATGTGCCCATCCTGCAACAGGAATTGGACAAATGGGGAAGCGTACAGTGAGACACACGAGTTGCTGCAAGCAATGCAGACTGTCTTAGTACAGCGACGTAATCCTGTGAGGTTACGATTCGAGTTAGACGGTAAAGAAGAGTAGTAGAAGAGGAGCCAGGGCAGTGGCAGGCAGAGAAGAGAGGGACGGCATATCGCTCGTCCAGTTGTTTGACATGTTCCCGGACGAAGAGCAAGCACGGGCATGGTTCGAGAGCATCCGCTGGCCGGACGGAAGGGCTTGCCCCAGGTGTGGGAGCACAGTCACGTCTCCGGTCGAGAACTCCAAGCCCATGCCATACTGGTGCGGTGATTGTCGGAAGTATTTCTCCGCGAAGCTCGGCACTGTCATGGAGTCCTCGAAGATCGGCTACCAGAAGTGGGCCATAGCGATCTACCAGATGATGACGAACCTCAAGGGTGTGTCGTCAATGAAGCTACACCGTGACCTGGGCATCACTCAAAAGAGCGCATGGTTCATGCAGCACAGGATACGGGAGGCAATGCGGTCCGACGACCCGATGTTTCGTGGACCTGTCGAAGCAGATGAGACTTATGTTGGTGGGCGAGCCCGTTCCATGCACGCCCGAAGGCGACGAGAACGGGGAGGCGGAATCGGACGGGGAGTCCAAGGTCACATTGCTGTAGTCGGCATCAGGGACCGATACAGCCATCAGGTGTCAGCGGCTCCCGTACCCGATGCGTCTCAGCGAACACTGCATCGTTTTGTAGAGTCCAGGACCTATGAGGATACTGTGGTCTACACGGACAGCTGGGGAGGCTACAGCGGGATTGCTCGGGAGCACGAGACTGTCAATCACAGTGCTGGTGAGTACGTCAGGGGTATGGCAAGCACGAACGGCATGGAATCGTTCTGGGCGCAGATGAAGCGTGGGTATCAGGGCATCTACCACTGGTTCAGCGCCAAGCATCTAGCCCGGTACGTGTCCGAGTTCGAGCATCGGCACAACTGGCGACCCCTGGATACCATCGACCAGATGGCTAATCTGGTTGTGGCTATGTTGGACAAGCGTCTCAAGTACCAGGTGCTGATCGGTCACGAGCCGCCGGACGGCGCTCAGTTGGTGATGTTCTAGGCAGGAGCGATCTCTAGTTCACCCGCACATTGGCGTGTCAGCTACCTTCCGGCGTATGCCATGACAACTAGTGCAATGACAGCTCCCGCGACTAGTCCTGCAAGTGCTCCTATGAGTCCGTATCCGAATTGTGATGCAACGGCAAGGCCTAATAGGGATAGTCCTATGACCAAGACTGCAATTAAGCCTATCACAAGTGGGTGCATGGGTTAGCTCCTGGGGTATGTTCTAGGCGCACCATGAGGTTGTTTCTTGTCAAGCCCTAGCTTACAATTGAACTAGAGCGGAGCGTAGGGGTATCGAACCCCAATCCTGTTCTCGCAGCATCCAGCGGCTTCTCAAGCCGCGCCCAGCACCTGCTGGGGTTACGCTCCGCATAAAAGAGGCCCTCGTCACTGTCCGACGAGGGCCTCAAAAATCTGTGCTATACTTACGCAACAGGACACGACAGCCCACGTTGTCCGACGGATTGACCCCAGTGCGCCAACACTGGGGTCTTTGTATTTTCAATGTGCTGCTGACAAGTTTAGCACAGGATCGCGTTAGGTGAGTTTTAAGGCCGCCTCAGCTTGACAACAAGCCCCGCCACTGGCAAGGTTTGGGCATGGCTCGCCACAGCCCACAACTCCATGCGTGTATGCAGGCGTGGAAAGGCACGTTTTCGTGCCTCCTCGCGGTATACACGGAGCGGTGGGACTTGTGGCGAGTACAGCCAATCCACGCCACGAGGAGGCTCCAAGATGCTGTATTTGCTGGCAATCGTACTACCGCCGGTCGCTGTCCTATGTACAGGACGACCCTTTTCAGCCCTTCTGAATGTCGGCCTGACCCTTCTGCTCTGGGTGCCTGGGATCATTCATGCCATGCTGGTTGTGAATGAGCACAAGGCAAACCAGCGCTCAGAGAGAATGGCGGGGATGATTAACAGGGGGCAGAACTAATGGCTACGGTCGCCGCCCCTTGGCACACTGCTGGAGGCACGGTCTACCACATCCGTACTGAGTGCAGGGAAGACCTGCACCTAGATCGGAGACTGGAAGGTACAGCTAGCAGACAGCTCTGCCTAGACTGCGCCTACGGACTGATTATCGAGCAGGAGCCACAGCGAATCGAGACCCTGACAACTTGGCTTGTGGACTACCGCATCTGATAGTGTGTTACTCAGCAGGGCAAGATTCTCGGTCAAGGGAGTACCCATGGAGAGATTCGCAGTTCTGGAACAGCGATACAACGAGGCCGCTAGAAAGGTGGCAGAAGTACGTGAGCTTCTTGAGCCGGTGCCAGTACGCGATCCCCAGGCTCCTCAGATTGACCCCAAACTGGTCAGCATAGCTAAGGACCTCGAAGAGATTCAACGCCGTCTTGGGTCCCTCAGCGAGGAGTGCGGCTGGCTGTCAGCGCAGTTTTCTCATATCTGATTGCTGATTCGTCCGCCAGCCACTAGCGGCTAACGCGGATTCTCCCAAATGAGTGAGAAGCAGCCTGTGTTGTGAGTCTCGTTGTCAAGTTAAATATATAACACCCTTGAGAATTTTCCGAAATTGCTTGACTTTGGTCGAATCCTGTTCATCAGTTTCAGTTCAGGACCCCGTACCCGCAACTCAGGTTGACCATGCACCCGGTGCAAAATACAATCGCCCTGCTTCCTAAGCTATTCGACAAGTGAGGTGAATCGAAATGGCAGTCGTAGGATCAGGAGACTTTCAATACGAACGCGTGCCCGAGTGGCCAAACATGCCCAAGTACTGGGAGTTTGGCGCAGCTTCAGACGGCGCAGTGAACTCCAGGGACGAGGTCTACATTTTCAGCCGGGGACTCCATCCGTTGACCATCTGGGACACGGACGGAAACTTCATCAGCTCCTGGGGTGAGGGCACTTTCTCCGCCAACCCGCACGGCATCTACATCGCGCCGAACGACAACGTCTGGCTGGTCGACCGCGACTACCACATCGCCACCGAGTACACACCCGGGGGTGAGGCGCTCCGCACTCTCGGCGAAAAGCTCGCGCCCTCGCCGTCGTTTCAGGGCATGCCCTTCAACATGCCGTCTGGACTCGCCATAGCGCCGGACGGCCACATGTTTGTTTCTGACGGCTACGGAGGTCACCGCGTCCACAAGTTCACCGCCGATGGTGAGCTGGTCAAGTCCTGGGGCAAGCAGGGCACCGGTCCGGGCGAGTTTGCGCTCCTCCACAACGTCTGGGTGGACAAGAACAGCAGGGTCTACATCGCCGACCGCGAAAACAACAGGATGCAGTTGTTCGATGACGAGGGCAATTTCATCGAAGAGTGGACCGACATGGTCGCCCCCGGGGACCTCTGGATACACGATGACATCATCTACGTCATCGAGCAGGGCGGCGGCAACGGCGTCAGCATCTGGACCATGGACGGCGAGCTGATCACCCGGTGGCGTGGCAACGAGGGCGCTGGAATGGGGACCCTCATCGGCGGTCACGGAATCTGCGTCGACTCCCACGGCAGCATCTACGTCACCGAGATCGGCCAGGGCGAGCGGGTCTCGAAGTTCGTCCGCGTGTAACCTAAGGCGCCCGCGCGACCGACAAGCAGATGACTCTGCGTGCGCCAGCCACCTTCAACGCGGCGGCGCACGCAGAGGCTGTCGAACCTGTAGTCACCAGGTCGTCTACCAGAAGCACGTTAGCGCCTTCTACTTGAGACTCTGCCCTGAAGCCACGCTGGACGTTGGTCCACCGGTCCTCTCGCGATTCGGTCTCTAGCTGGGATGGCGCGTTAATGACCCTTGCCAACGTGTCGGTGCTAACCGGCACGTTCATCCTGCTGGCAAGTTCGTCGGCAATCAGAGATGCCTGAGCATATCCTCGCTGTCTGACTCGCGAGCTATGACTTGGGACCGGCACGATGACGTCCGGATCTGCCGAGCGACGACTGCTCCAAAACGAGTGCAGAAGCTCAGCCATCTCGGGCGCGACACTTCGCATCCCACCGTATTTCAACGATGTGATCGCCCTGTAGATGGGGCTGCTCGGCACATAGAGATACGGCGAACGAATGGCGTCAATTGAGGGCGCATGTGCGTGACACCAGGAGCATATTCCGCCCGCGCCGGGGTTGGCGCACACCGTGCAGAATGGCCGCTCCAGCTTCGGCATCCGATCCGCACAGTCAGGGCAGATAAAACGCCCATGTGCGCCACATCCCAGGCATGCAATTGGGAATATGATGTCCAGAGCCGCCTTCCACAGCCGCTCCGCGACACTGACTGGACGAGCCTCTACCGGCGAATGTCCAGACCGGGTCGACTCCGAGTCGACTTCCTGATGCAGGTCTAGGCTACCAGCCAGCGCGCCAGGTCCTCGCGATTCCTGTCCATCCATGCGATGTTGATGGCCATGCGTTCCAGACCCTGACGTATCGTCCGATCTGCCGATGGTACTGGATTGGCCGCGAAGAACTCCTCGACCTCCTGGCGCTTCTCCTCTGTGGTGAACAGCGAGGAGATGCTAACGAGTCTCATGATGGCGAATCCTCCCTCGCCGTAGCGACGGTCGAACTCGTCCCAGTTGTCCTTCAGGAACTGCCAGGCAAGGTCGCGGCCCTGTCGATTCGAGGCAACCGAAACCATCACCCTGATGGTGTCCTGACTTCGAACGTAGTCGTCGTCGAGAGACCTGTCCAGCGTCTGTTGGAGAAGCGCCTGGTCGTCGAAGTTGCACAGCGCACCGAGCAGGCGCATCTTCTCTTCCTGAAGTGTCGCCCGCTGCTCCAGTTCCCACATCGTGTCGTAGAGGCCGCGGCCACCCTGTTTGGCAGCCATCGAGAACGTCACGGACCTGAGGTCGGCAGGCACCGTTGCAGGATCCTCTCGGTAGCTCTGGAATCGCCTTCCCGCTTCGTCGAGAGTCTCAGCATCGTCGAATCGTCCGAGCTGCCCGAGCGCTGTCGACCTGAGCAGAACATCCCTGTGCCCCTCACCGGACTTGGCATCCCAGCCTGCGCGTTCGCCGATGGGCTTGAATATGCTTCGCCCAAAAGCCTGGTAGGCTGTGTAGAAGGCTTCGTCAGACAGCAGGTTGTCGAGAGCATTCAGCGACGCCGCAAGGTCGCTGGCAACCGACGGGTCGGTCTCGTTGGAGTAAGCTTCGGCGAGGTTAAGGTACGCTGACGCCGGTATGTGCCCTGCCTTAGCCAGCGCGTAAGCGTCGGAGTTCAGCCCGAGCCTGTCCTGGGCCGGAAGCGTCAGACTCCTGATCGGTGCCTTGAGGCGCTCGATCTCATCGTCCGAATACTTGACTCGATAGAAGCCGGATTGCCCGGGGTTGACCTTGATCCACTCGTCGCCCTGTCCGAACGACGCGGGTTTCAGGCTGAGAGTCGCCTCTGGCGCGTCCATAAGCTCGCGCACTGGGTCGGCATTTGAGGCAGTGCGTGCCGTGATGGGGACTTTCCAGATCGTATCGTCTCCGTCACTGCCCCCGAGTACGTCATCGTACAGGAACCGCGACTGCGAAAGGCCGACGTCAATGGTGTCCTCAGATCGGGAGATAGTGGTGTCCAACACCGGATACCCGGTCTGCGACGTCCAGGTGTCCATGATCTCGGCAACTGGCTCGCCCGATGCCTCGCCGAGCGCGTTCCACAGGTCGCGCGTGCGTGCGTTCGCGTACTCGTGACGCTTGATGTATATCTGGAGACCCTTCTGGAAGTCGTCTGCCCCGAGGTAGTGTTCCAGCATCCTCAGGATAGAGCCGCCCTTGGAGTAGCTTATGGCGTCGAAGAGCTGCCCGATCTCTGCCGGATTGCCAACTTCCTGCTCGATAGGGTGCGAGTTGCGTAGTCCGTCGAGGTTGAGAGCGGAGCCGGTGTCGTGGGTCAGGAACTGTGTCCACATCTCCCACTCGGGATGCAGGTAGTCGACGGCCTTGTCGCCCATCCACGACGCAAAGCTCTCGTTGAGCCACAGGTCGTCCCACCACTCCATGGTCACGAGATTGCCAAACCACTGGTGCGCCATCTCGTGCGATACAATTGCCGCGACGATCTCGCGTGTTCCGGCCGAACTGTTCTCGGGGTCGACAAGAAGCGCCACCTCCCTGTACGTAATGGCCCCCCAGTTCTCCATAGCTCCTGCGGCAAAGTCCGGGATTGCGATGTGGTCCAACTTGGAAAGCGGGTAGGGGACTCCGAAGTACTGGTGGAAGTAGTCCAGCAGGTCTATCGACGTTTCGAGCGCAAACTGGCCCTTGTCCTCGTTGCCTCGCGTCGCCCACACGCGCATCAGGACGCCGTCCTCAGTCCTGTCCTCGACACATGCCAGATCGCCCACGATGAACGCGAGCAGATACGTGGACATTATCGGCGTCTCCGCGAAACGTACGGACTTCTTGCCACTGGCGCCGACAGTGGTAGTGACCGGCTCCGTGTTCGAAATGACCTCAAGCTCCTCAGGAACAATGAGCATGACATCGAACGTGGCCTTGACCGCCGGCTCGTCCCAGCAAGGGAATGCCCTGCGCGCGTCCGTGGACTCGAACTGGGTTGTGGCCATCCAGCGCTGGTTGCCTTCCACGTCGGTGTACGACGACCGGTAGAACCCGCGCAGCTTGTCGTTGAGCTCACCGGTGAAGTCGATCCCGAGCTGGGCCGTGCCTGCCGGGATGGGACTGTCGAACGAGACCGTAAGCGTCTCTCGCTCTTCGTCCAACGAAACCCCGGTCGCTCGATAGGACGAGCCGCTGCCGAGAGTTATTCGAGCGTAGTGGATATCGAGTTCCGCGCTGTTGAGCACGATCTCAGACGTCGCTACCTCGACTTCGACGTCAATCGACACGTAGCCATCGAACTTGAAAGTGTCGAGATTGGGCTCCAGGTTCAGGGCGTATCGCGTTGGCCGCACACCGGTCGGTAGTTGCCACTCATTAGATGATGTCATTCCGTTTCCTTTAATCGCCTGTTACTGCGAGTTTCGACCGAAGGTCTAGGACGCTGTCCAGTTTGGCTTTCGCTTCTCAGAGAAAGCGCGAGGACCCTCGATCCGGTCTGCCGATGAGTTGTGCTTCTGCGCCTCGCTGTAATTGCGTGACATTGCCACGTCGAGAGGCCAGTCCAGACCCATGTATCCCATCTGCTTACTGGCCCTCACAGACAGAGGAGCGCACTCCAGTATCTCGTTTGCCCATCTCTCTGCGGTGGGCATCAGGTCAGCCAGGGGTACTACCTCGTTGACCAGTCCGAGCCGATATGCCTCCTGGGCGCTGATGCGTCGCGCAGTCAGCATCATTCCCATGGCGATCTTGGTAGGGATGAAGCGAGGGAGTCGGAACACTCCACCGGCTCCAGCGTACAGCCCGACGCGAGGCTCTGGCAGACCGACCTCGGCGTGGTCGGCTGCGATGATGATGTCGCAGGCCATCGCGGTCTCAAGTCCGCCTCCAAGCGCGTACCCGTTCACTGCCGCAATCATCGGCTTCCAGCACTCGAAGTTCGAGGTGATGCCGCCGAAAGGCGCACGGGCGTACCGGACGTTCGGGTCTTGGTCGCCGTGCTGGCCCTGGTCCCGCTCAGCTGTGTAGCGGAGATCGTTGCCGGCGCTGAACGCCCTCTCACCTGTGCCGGTCAGGATGGCGACCCACGCGTCGGGGTCATCGTTGAACCTGGTGAACGCGTCGTGAAGCTCCGCGTTTGCCGGCGGATGAAGTGCGTTAAGTCTCTCGGGCCGATTGATGGTCACATAGGTGATCCGGCCCTTCTGCTCATAGGTAATGAACTCGTATGACATGAGTATCTCCTCGATGTGGTTGCCTCAGACCGTGCAGAGTATAGCAGAGGCCCAAACTACCAGCCCTCGCCCCACTTCTCCCGGTAGGTGACGTCTTCGACAGGCTGGCGCCGGGTCGGACCATACCGATTGTTGTCCGCGGGGAACCCAACTGGCAGCAACGCAGCCGTCTCGACGTTCTCAGGTATTCCGAGTAGTTCTTTGATCTCGTCCTCGTACCTCTTGTGAAGACTGGTCAGACAGCTCCCCAGGCCAAGGCCGCGGGCCGTGAGCAGGATGTTCTGCACCGACGGAAAGATCGAACCGCCCCGGCCCATCGTCGATGGCCCTCCATCATGCTCGATGCACGCCATCAGAAGGACGGGCGCCTGGCCTATCGTCCGCGCCAGGTGGTCTGCCGACCTTCGCACGTGGGACTGGATGTCCGGCGGATTCGGGTTGGCGGAGCCATAGGCGTGCTCCCAACCCTGCTCGTAGTATTCACCGATCTTCTGCTTGGTCTCCGGGTCGGTGATGACCAGGAACTTCCACCCCTGCCTGTTGCCACCGCTGGGGGCCTTGGTGCCTGCCTCGATCAGCTTGTGAATTAGCTCATCAGGGACTGGCTCGTCCGTGAAGTAGCGTATCGCCCGCTGTGAGTAGATGGCCTCGAACAGGCCGATGTCGTCTGCCATGAGAGTCTCCTTGTGTTTGCTCAGTAATCTCCATCTGGTCCTAGTGTGCCACTAGTTGTATCGAACCTGCGACAGACTTGCCAACCCGCTGCAACCCCAGTCAGGCCTCGCGGCTCGCCTTGTGCGACCGATTTACCTGTCTGCTACCATGTGCCCGTCAATCGACACCAGCTGAACCCGGAGGGCTTGAATTGAAAGTCGGATCAAGATTGGACGGACGGACCCCCCAGCAAATCGCGGCGTCGGCGCGGCGCGCAGAGCGCTTGGGATTCGACACCTACTCCTCTTCGGAGACGAATCACAACCCGTTTCTGCCACTGTCTATAGCTGCCGAACACACTGAGCGCATTGACCTGCGCACGTCCATCGCGCTCGCCTTTGCAAGAAGTCCCATGGACGTCGCATACATAGGCTGGGACCTTCAGGCCATGTCCAACGGCAGGTTTACTCTCGGGCTCGGTAGCCAGGTCCGAGGACACATCGTCCGTCGCTTCGGCATGAACTGGTCTGCGCCCGCTCCCAGGATGCGCGAGTATATCCAGGCGCTTAGGCACATCTGGAATGCGTGGCAGACCCAGGAGCCGGTAAGGTTCCACGGCGACCACTACGACTTCAACCTCATGCCTCCGTTCTTCAACCCAGGTCCGATCGAGAAGCCGGACGTCAAGGTCTACGTCTCGGCGGTCAATCCGTACATGCTTCGGGTGGCGGGGGAAGTGTGCGACGGCGTGCTCCTTCACGGGTTCTGCACCCCGAAGTACACCCGTGAGGTCATCATTCCGAATCTGGAAATCGGCGCCAAGCGCGCGGGCAGGTCCCTGGACAACTTCGAAATCAACGCCGGGGGATTCATCATAACTGGCGCAACTGAAGAAGAGGTGGAATCCAAGAAGGCCGGTGTGAAGGGTCAGATTTCCTTCTACGCGTCCACCAGGAGCTACGAATCGGTTATGAGCACTCACGGCTGGGAGGATACCGCCGCAAGACTCTATCGGATGTCAGTAGACAACCGTTGGGGAGAGATGCCAAACCAGATCACCGACGACATGCTCGAGACGTTCGCCGTGATCGGCACTCACGATGAGATCGTGGACAGGCTCAAGAGGGCCCACGGAGATTACGCGACGTCCATCAGCTTCGACATCCCGACAGCCACGGGAGAAGACGAAGAGATGCTGGCGGGTATGGTCTCCGAGCTGCAGTCGGCATAGAGCGCACAGGCCAGTAAGCCTCTGACGAAATACTGAGTCATTCGGAGGAAGAGTTGAATATCAAGAGCATCCGCGCCGTTGCCGTGAACCTGAGGCCTCCGATGGTCACCGAACCGCGAGTTCCACCGATTCCCGATGCGGGACACTTCACCAGTCCCATGGCTCGATATGAGGGGGAATTCCCAGGGCGCGGATGGAGCGAGAGTTGGGGCCGAGCGGCATGTGTTGTCACCGCGGACGATGGCACGTGGGGTCTTGGTATCTCGACGAACAGCGGCCCAGTGCTCTCCATCATCAACGACCACTTCGCGCCGCTTCTCGAAGGCCAGAACGCGATGTCCGTAGAAAAGCACTGGGACCTGATGCGCCGGGCGTCGTCTCCGTACGGCACTCACGGCCTGACCAGCTACGCGATCAGCGCGGTCGACAACGCCCTCTGGGACCTGAAGGGCAAACTGCTTGGCCTGCCGGTGTACGAGCTGCTCGGTGGCCCAGTCAAAGACCGCATCTTCTGCTACGCCTCGAACACCATGCTGACCTACGGCACTGAGAACTACATCGACTGGTTCCTGGAACTGGGCTTCAAGGCCGTAAAGCTGTTCGTCCGTCACGGTCCGGAGGCCGACCTCGAGGGCCTCCGAAAGAACGAGGAGCTCGTCGCACGCACACGTGAGCAGGTCGGCCCGGATGTCGAGATTGCAGTCGACTCGTGGATGTCCCTGAACACCGAGTACATCGTCCGGCTGGTCGAAGCCCTCAAACCGTACAGGATCAAGTGGCTCGAAGATTACCTCCTGCCGGAAGACCTCGACAGCTACATGAAGGTCCGTCAGCGTGTACCGGGACAGACGCTCGCCACCGGCGAGCACTGGTACACCATCCACCCGTTCGCACTGGCGGCAGGGCAGGGGCTGGTGGACATTCTCCAGCCGGACATCGCCTGGGTCGGAGGCATGACCGCCAGCATCCGCATCTGCCACATCGCCGAGGCTCACGGTGTTTCCGTCATCGGGCACGGCGGGATGAACTACCCCTACGGACAGCACCTCGCCTACGCCATGCCAGTGATTCCGTGGGGTGAGAGATCCGAGGGCGTCGCGCCTCCGGGTGTACCCCTGGAAGAGATGGTCCTGCTGCCGGGCACCCCAGCCATCAAGGACGGCTACGTCAAGCCCAGCGATGCTCCCGGATTCGGTATGGAGTTCGACCTGGACTGGTTAGAGGAACGCACCGTCTGAACGTCAAGAGTGTTTCTTGAGTGCCAGTCTTTCGTTCGTCCTGAGCCTGTCGAAGGACTGTTCATGGACTACGTAAACACCTTCTCAGACAATCACGCCCTGCTTTCGCAGCTCTTCCACGTCTTCTGACGAGCAGCCGAGGACCGTCTGCAGCACCTCATCCGTATGCTCGGAGTACCGGGGAGCCTTGGTCACTTCGTTGGCCTCGTCTGAGAGCTTTACCGGAATTCCGACCATCTTGTAGTCGCCCCGAACTGGGTCGTCGACATTGACGATCATCTCTCTCGCCATCAGGTGCTCGTTCTCGAGCACCTCTGCCGCGCCAATCGTCGCACCAGCGAGTACGCCCGATCCCGCCAGTGTCTCCATGGCCTCCCACTTGGTACGCTTCGAGGTCCACTCGGTGATCACCCGCTCCGCTTCCTCGCTGTTCTTCACCCGTTCCTCTTCGTCGTCGAAACGTGGATCGCCGATGAGGTCAGACCTGTCCATTGCGGCCAGCATCAGGTCCCAGCCGTCACCGCGTGGGTGGATCATTACGTAGTCGTTTGGACCGCCCGGCGCACATGGGAACACCATTGGCAGGCCTCGCATCCCACTATGCCCCTGTCGCTTGTGGTCGATGCCGTGTCCAAGCGTCCTGGTGAGGAACATCCGCATCAGGTTCACAACCGAGTCCTGCATGGAGACCTCGACCATCTGGCCGACGCCCGTGCGCTCCCGCTTGTGGAGCGCGGCAAGGATGCCGATGGCAGCGTGCAGCCCGCTCCCGGAATCGCCTACTCCGGGAGTGACCATCACCGGAGGTCTGTCTTCATATCCGGTCGTCGCCATCGCTCCGCCAACGGCCTGCGCGACAAACTCGTAGCCCTTGTAGTCGGCGTACGGGCCGTAGGTGCCGAAGCCCTTAATTGTCGCGTAGATCAGTCTGGGGTTCAGCCGGTGAAGCACGTCCCAGCCTAGGCCAAGCCTGTCCAGCATTCCTGGCGAGAAGTTCTCGACCAGCACGTCAGCCCACTGGGCCAGCCGGACGAACAGCTCCTTGCCCCGGTCCGTCTTGAGGTCGAGTGTCACCGCTCGCTTGTTGTTGTTGAATATCAGGAAGTAGACGCTGTCGGAGTCTTCACGATGCGCAAGGTCGGTGCGTGTGCTGTCACCGCCCCTCGTGTCTTCGACCTTGATGACGTCCGCGCCCAGGAAGCCCAACATCTGGGCGCAGGAAGGACCGGCCTGAACGTGAGTGAGGTCCAGTACTTTGACGTTGGATAGCGCCTGGTCCATCCGAATTCCCCCTTGTTCCTGGTAGCGCGCCCTCTAGTGGTTGCCTTAGGGCATAGTCTCTCTACTTACAATCCGGTCTATTTCAGAGACGGCTTCGTCGAGCTTACCGTCATGGTTGACGACCTTGTAGTCGAACCAGTCGGCCGCCTTCATCTCCTCACGAGCCGTCTCCAGTTTGATCCTGAGCTCTTCACCCTGTTCCGTACCGCGCTCCATGAGACGTCTGTCGAGTGAGTCCATACTTGGCGGCTCGAGGAATATCAGCACCGAGTCAGGATAGAGTCTCTTCACTGTTGCGGCTCCCTGCACGTCCACCTTCACTAGTACATTGCTCCCGCGTTCCAGGGCCTCAGCTACCTGCGACTTTGGCACGCCGTACAGGTTCCCGTACACTTCGGCCCACTCCAGCAGGCCGTCCTCATCTATCATGCGCTGAAAGTCGTCGCGCGCCATGAAGATATAGTCAACACCATTGCGCTCGCCCTGCCTCTTTGCACGGGTCGTCGCCGTAATAGTGAAGTGGAAGTCCATGCGTCGCCGCTTCATCCTGGAGAGCACGGCGTCCTTACCGACTCCGGACGGGCCGGACAGCACGAACAGGCGGCCGCTTGATTCGCTGTCCACTGACTGACGGTTCACCCGTGCGTCAGGACCTCAGCCCATCCAGCGTCTCCCAGAAGGACGGGTAGGAGACATCCGCGGCCTCCGAGTCGCCAATGCGTGTCTCACCCTCTGCGACCAACCCTGCCACAGCCATGGACATGGCAATTCGATGGTCACCGTGGCTAATGACTTCCGCGCCCGAGAGCTTTGATCCACCCTCTATGATCATGCCGTCGTCGGTCTCAACGATCCTGGCTCCCAGCGCGTGCAAGCCGTCCACAGTTGCCGAGATCCGGTCCGATTCCTTGACCCGCAGTTCCGTGGCGTCCCTGATGATCGTTCGCCCCGACGCCTGCGAGGCAGCCATCGCCAGCACGGGTAGCTCGTCGATGACCCGCGGAATGATCTCGCCGCCAATCTCGATGCCCTTCAAATCGCTGGATTCGACGACGAGGTCCGCTGCCGGTTCGTTGCCGTCCTCGCGGACGTTCTCCATTCGGATGTTCGCGCCCATCTCGGCGAGAACATCGAGCACTCCGGTGCGGGAGGGATTGATCCCAACACCCTTGACGGTGATGCGCGCATTCGGATGGGCCGCACCGGCTACAAGCCAGAAGGCGGCGCCGCTTATGTCCGCTGGCACCTGGATATCGATCGACTTCAACTCTGACGGCCTCACCGTCACTCGAAGTCCGTCTTTTTCGATGTCTGCACCCATGGCCGCCATCATCCGTTCCGTGTGGTCGCGGGACTCTGCTGGCGAGACTACCGTGGTCTCGCCCTGCGCGTATAGACCAGCAATTAGAATGCACGATTTAAGCTGGGCACTGGCCACAGGCAGATCGTATTCGATGCCTTGGAGTTCACCACCGCTGAAAGCCAGCGGCGCAAGCGAGCCTCCGTCCCGGCCCATAACCCCGGCTCCCATCATGGAGAGCGGTGTCAGGATTCGCTTCATGGGTCGGCGCCTCAGGGACGAGTCCCCAGTGATGACGCTGAAGAAACGCTGTGCCGCGAGCAACCCTGAGACCAGTCGCATCGTAGTGCCGCTGTTCCCGGAGAAGAGGATGTTTTCCGGCTCGCGAAGCCCGAACTTGCCCCGGCCTGAGATGTTGAAGTATTCCTTATCGGCAGAAGCGCCTTCCTCGGCATCGCGCTCGATCTCTACGCCGAGGCCGCTCAGACATCCGAGCATAGAAGTCCGGTCGTCGCCGACGCAGAAATTTGAGACCACCGCGTCGCCATCAGAGATAGCGTTCAACAGCGCCGCCCGGTGCGAGATGGACTTATCGCCCGGCGGGACTACCGTCCCTTCCAAACGCGGGCTGTGCTGGACTGTACGGTTCACTGAATTTATCTCCTGGATCTGTACCTGGTGTCCTGCTCTTCTTCTTTCTGTCGAAGCGCGCCAAGTCTCTGGGCGAGCTTTTCTCCCAGCATCGCGCTGGCTATGGACTCTCCCGCGCTGGGAATGCGCACGCCATCCTGTGGGACGACAGCGTCTGCCTCCCACTTCGCTCTGTGCTCCCATGCGCTCACGAACCGCTCGATGAGTTCTTCGCTGCCGTCCTTGATCTCGTTTCTGAACGCGTACAGCTCGAGGATTAGCTGGTCTATCCAGTGTGCCAGCGCGTCCGGGTCGGCCAGGGACATTGCCTCGTTGTCCAACGGATCATTCGAGGCGTGTCTTCCAAACACCTCGAACTGCGACTCCGCGAGCATGTGCATCTCGCGCCAACCGTCACTGCCTGCAGTCGAGTTGACGAATGCCGACGACATTATCACCGGTAGGTGGTGCATGGCTGCGGCATAGGAGTCATGTTCCGCGGGATCCAGGAACACAGGTTTGGCCCCAAGGGCCTCGATCAGGCCAACAACGGTCCTGATCGACTGCTCGTCCGAAGACTCGGCTGGAGTCACCGTGTACCTTGCGCCATTGAAAATAGCTGGGTCAGACTCTTCGAGGGAGTATGGGGTCGCTTTCAACAGTGGATGGCCACCAACGAAGCTCGCGTCTGACGGCAGGTACTCGCTGGCCCACTTTATGACCGGGCCCTTGACGCTGGCCGTATCTGTTACCACTGCCCCCGGCTCGATCGATGGGCCAACGGCTTCCATGAGTTCATGGAGCTCGCCGAGCGGCGCGTCCAGTATCACGAGCTGTGCGGTTTCCACCGCTTGCCGAAGGCCGCCGATGGACCTGTGAGCCGCGTCCATCTTTGAAACCGCGTTCATAACCGCACGGTCACCTGAAGTGATCACTACCTCGGTGTTGCTGAGGTTGCGCTTCATCAGGGATTGCCCGATTGAAACTCCAATCGGTCCTACTCCCACAATTGTTATTCGTTCCAAGATGACACCTCAACGTTCCGATGCTAGCGCTCATTTTCGCTAACAGATTATCACAGAAGGCTCGAACCTAGGATTATCTCGCCGAACAGGTTCACTACCGGCCATATCACAGTTGAAAAGACAGGAATGTCGAAAACGAACCCGGCCAGGATCAGGATCAACAGAATTCCCGGGCCGTATCTCTCCGTCTTCGCATAGGCGTTTGCCGCATCCCTTGGGAGCACCCCCAGCGCGACCTTGAACCCATCGAGCGGGGCGATTGGAAGCAGGTTAAACACGGCCAGCACCAGGTTCCATCTCACAAGAGATTCGAGAGCGTATTCGATCAGAGCGCTGCCCTGGAACCCGCCCACTGTAAACTCCGAACCTGGCAGCCCCGCAATGTCAGCCCTTACCGCGAGTCCGAACACGGCGGCTGCGATGATGTTCGACAGTGGCCCCGCCAGCGATACCATAGCCATCCCGACGCGCTGCCCAATTCGCAGATAGGCCGGGCTCACCGGAACTGGCTTTCCCCAGCCGAATCCGGCCAGGAGGATTAGCGCGCTGCCCAACGGGTCCAGGTGCCGAACTGGGTTGAGCGAGAGTCTCCCCAGGTTGACGGCCGTGCGGTCGCCGAGTGACGTAGCCACGTACGCATGACTGAACTCGTGCACCGTGATCCCGATGATCAGCGAGACGCACAGGGTGACGACCGTTATCAGACCTAGAAGCGGGTCTCTCGTAAACAGATCGATCGACGAGATAAGCAATGTTCATTGAAATCAAAAACGGAGCGAGTTGACCGCTCCGTTTTGCTTAGTTGGTCTGTGTAGCCTTGTGGTCTAGTGACCGCCGCATCCGCATCCACCGCCGCCGCCACCACAGCCGCATCCTCCACCGCCGCCACCGCAGGCGCATCCGCCACCACCACCGCCGCATCCGCATCCGGACTGGAAGTTCGGGTTGCTGATGACGAACCCGCTCCTCATCAACCCCTCCATATAATCTATGGTCGAGCCGTCGAGAAGGGGAGCGCTGTCTGCGTCCACCAGAACCTGGATCTCGTGGGTGTCGATGACGAAGTCATTTTCAGCGGCCTCGGCCTCGACGCTCAGCATGTACTGAACGCCCCCCTGAGGTCCGGGCATAACCATCACACGGAGCAGCCCTTCGTCCTCACCCTCTTCTTTGAGGATGTCCTGGAACTTCTGGGCGGCCAGTTCGCTGACCTCTAGTAGCTGGGTTGTCGCCACGTCCATTACCTCCGCTTTTCTGGCTCTTACGGGAAGTCTCCAATTGGCCGCAATCCTAGCATGGGCCCCGATACCAGTCAAGGAAATCATTGACGCCGGAATCTTGGCTGCGCTATACTTTTCGCCGATTATCCTTGGTGGTTTGAGCGAGGCGGACCCACCCGTTCCCATCCCGAACACGGAAGTGAAACGCTTCAGCGCCGACGATACTGCACTTGCAAGGGTGTGGGAAAATAGGCCACTGCCAGGGTGTCCCCCTCAAGAGGTCTGAGTTAACTGAAGACCTTGCCGAATTGGCAGTCAAGGCTTCGTATCGCGTAGTCGGCTGCCCCTCAAAAATGGGTTTTCAGCCCAATCCCGCCATGATACAATCACGTCACTCTACAATTAACAGGGGGAAAGTCGGGGCGGCGACTTCTACCAGGTACTCACTGTCCAAGGACCCGGCTTAGGGTGTTTTGTGCGATGGGCGCGGCTTTACCAGTCGAAAATCATTACATATAATGAACCTACCTGACTCTTTTACCGGAAAGTTGAACGAATGACTACTGAACAAGAGCGTGAGCAAGTGGCCGCTGAAGAAGATATGGGCCAGCTGCTCGACCAGATGATGGGGGAGATCAAGAATGTCCGCCGAGGCGATGTCGTAGAAGGCGTCGTGATGCGGGCTGACACCTCCGACGGACTGTTCGTCAATATCGGACAGAAAGCCGAGGCCCACGTTCCCGCTAACGAGATGCGCACCATCGATACAACGGGCATCGAAGGGCTGGTGGGCGGCTCCATAATCGCAATGGTGGTACGTCCGGAGTCGGGCGACAACCCCGCAATCCTGTCCGTGGATAGAGCCATAGGCGAACAGGGCTGGCGCTACCTTGAGAAGGCGATGGAAGCTGGAGAGGTTATCGAAGGCAAGATCGCCGGTTTCAACAGGGGTGGCTCGATCGTCGAGGTCGAGGGAGTCCAGGGCTTCGTCCCCATGTCCCAGTTGGTCTCGGTGCCCCGAGAGCGCTTCCGCATCTACCAGGAAGGCGGCGATGGGCTGTCTGAAGAAGAGACCGAGAGCATTCAGGAGGCCCAGAGCGCCGAACTCGGTCGCGAGATTCAGATGAAAGTTCTTGAAGTGAACCGCAGCCGAAACCGGGCCATCTTCTCAGAGAGACAGGCTGTTCAGGAGTCGCGCGACGCCCGCAAGGCCAAGCTCATCGAAGAACTGGAAGAGGGTCAGACCAGAAGCGGGACCGTTACCGGCATCAGCAGCTTCGGCGCATTTGTCGATATCGGCGGCGCAGACGGACTGATTCACATCTCTGAGCTCTCGTGGAGCATGGTCAACTCCCCGGAAGAGGTGGTGAGCGTCGGCCAGAAGGTCGACGTTTACGTGCTGCGGGTAGACGCCGAAAACATGAAGATCGCTCTCAGCCTCAGGCGGCTCCAGCCAGAGCCCTGGGAGACCATACACGAGCGTCACAATATCGGCGACGTCGTAAATGCAACCGTGACCAAGTTGACCAACTTTGGCGCCTTCGCGCGAGTGGAAGACTCCATAGAAGGTCTGATTCACATTTCGGAACTCTCAGCAAGGATGATTAATCACCCTCGGGAAGTGGTGAGGGAAGGCGAGCAGGTGGAAGTCAAGATCCTGCGAATCGAGCCGGAGCGCAGGAGGCTTGGCCTCAGCCTCAAGCAGGCGAGCGAAGAGCGCTTCTTCTAGCCCTGTACCACCTTTGCCGAACTGACTTTCCCGACGAGGAGACGCTTCCATGGCCAGCAGGTTTGAGAAATTCTCGGAAAAGGCACGTCGAGTCCTTTCCCTGGCGCAAGAAGAGGCACAGCGGTTCAACCATACCTACATTGGTACCGAGCATATTCTTCTTGGCCTTGTCCGCGAGACAGATGGAGTCGCTGCCAAGGTGCTCAACAACCTTGGCGTGGAGCTCAGCAAGGTGCGCTCCGCGGTCGAGTTCATCATAGGCAGGGGAGAGCGAACTCCTTCCGGAGAGATTGGTCTCACACCCAGGGCCAAGAAGGTAATAGAGCTGGCCGTCGATGAGGCCCGCAGGCTCAATCACAACTACATCGGCACCGAGCACCTGCTGATCGGCCTGATGCGCGAGGGCGAGGGAGTCCCCGCGGGAGTGCTCGAAAGTCTCGGAGTTACGCTGGACAAGATCCGCGCCGAGACGAGCCGGATTCTCAGCCAGAACGTCCAGCAGTCCCAGAGCAGCGGCAGTGGAAGGTCGACCTCTAGAACGCCTACGCTCGACCAGCTCGGTATAGACCTCACCCAGGCTGCCCGCTCGGGCAAGCTTGACGAAACGGTTGGACGCGAGCGGGAGATACAGCGTGTAACCCAGATCCTCAGCCGCAGGACCAAGAACAACCCGGTTCTGGTCGGCGAACCTGGTGTTGGCAAGACTGCAATCGTCGAGGGGCTCGCGCAACGCATCGCGAACAACGACGTTCCCAGCACCCTCCAGGGGAGACGCCTAGTGACGCTCGACATGGGCGCCCTGGTTGCGGGTACCAAGTACAGGGGCGAATTCGAAGAACGGCTCAAAAAGGTCGTTGAAGAGATCCGCAACGCCGGCAACTGCGTCCTGTTCATAGACGAAGTCCACACCATGGTTGGAGCGGGAGCTGCCGAAGGCGCGGTGGACGCCGCGAACATCCTGAAGCCGTCACTTGCACGCGGCGAACTCCAGACAATTGGTGCGACGACCCTCGACGACTATCGCAAGTACGTTGAGCGCGACCCCGCACTCGAGAGGCGCTTCCAGCCCGTCAGGGTGGAAGAGCCGACCACCGAAGAGACTGTCGACATCCTGCGCGGAGTCAAGAAGCACTACGAAGAGCATCACCAGCTCTCGATAACTGACGAGGCCCTGCAGCAGGCCGCGGTCCTGGCATCCAGGTACATTTCAGACCGCTTCCTGCCCGACAAGGCCATCGACCTGATCGACGAAGCGTCCTCACGCGTTCGCATCAACTTCAGCACCGCGCCACTGTCCGTGCAGGACGCGACCAGGATGCTGGAAAGTGTTCGCAAGGAGAAGGATGAGGCGATCGCCAGCAGGCAGTACGAGTACGCCGCCGAGCTTCGTGACAGAGAAGCGCATATGGTGGAAAACCTCGAAGAGCTCGAGCAATCCTGGAAGGACGAACGGGCAGACGAAAGCCCGGTCGTCACCGAAGAGGACATAGCCGAAGTAGTGAGCATGTGGACCTCGATCCCGGTGACCCGGCTGGCAGCTACAGAGACCGAAAGACTCATCAACATGGAGGAGGTCCTTCACGAGAAGGTCATAGGCCAGGATGAGCCAATTACCATGATCTCCAAGGCCGTCCGCCGCGGACGTGCAGGTCTCAAGAATCCGAGACGCCCCACCGGCATATTCATGTTCCTGGGTCCGACGGGCGTGGGTAAGACCCTTCTTGTTCGCAAGCTCGCCGAGTTCCTGTTCGGATCTGAGGACGCACTCATCCGAATCGACATGTCGGAGTTCATGGAGCGGCACTCTGTCGCCCGTCTGGTAGGCGCACCTCCCGGGTATATCGGCTACGACGACGGCGGCCAGCTTACGGAGGCAGTCAGGCGTAAGTCATATTGCGTCATCCTGCTCGATGAGATCGAGAAGGCGCATCCTGAGGTCTTCAACATACTGCTCCAGATTTTCGACGACGGACACCTCACCGACTCCAAGGGTCGCAAGGTCGACTTCCGCAACACCATCGTCGCCATGACTTCGAACATCGGATCAGACCTGATCCGGCAGGACAGGTCAATCGGCTTCGCCGCCAGGTCGGGCCAGGGTCAGACCGAGGACGAGGCCTACAATCGCATGAAGAACAACGTGCTCGACGAGGTAAAGAGGTTCTTCCGCCCTGAGTTCCTCAACAGGATTGACGGGAGTGTCGTTTTCCATTCTCTTAACCAGGACCACATGCACCAGATCATTCCGATCGAGCTTAGGGACGTTACGTCCAACCTGATTGAGAAGGGCATAAACCTCGTCGTAACCGACGCGGCCAAAGACTGGCTGGTCGAGAAGGGCTACGACCCGGTCTTCGGTGCGCGACCTCTTCGCCGCGTAATCCAGGACCACGTTGAGGACAAGCTCTCCGACGCGATACTGGGCGGAGACCTCGGACCTGCAGACACCGCCATCATCGATGTCGATGACGAGGGAGAAATCGTCATCAGGGCCGAATCGCCGTTCACCGTAGCGTCTTCGACCTAAGTCCGTCTACAACCGCTATCTGCTGAAGGTCTGGGAGAATAACCCCAGACCTTCACTGTATTCAGGGGACAATGGCTAGGAAGGCCAGATCAGTATTCGTATGTTCTGCCTGCGGCAGCGAGTCTTCCAGATGGGAGGGACGCTGTTCCTCGTGCGGCGACTGGAATACTCTGAATGAGGTCACGCAACCTGCAGCGCCACGGCGTGGAACTTGGTCCGGCTCCATGGGGAGCGAACCGGTGCAGCTGCGTGACGTAACACTGCAGCAACACCCGCGAACGACTTTCAAGTCAGCGGAAGTAAACCGAGTCCTCGGTGGAGGGCTGGTTCCTGGATCAGTCACCCTGGTCGCCGGCGACCCTGGTATCGGCAAGTCCACACTGCTCCTGGCTGCGGCTGCGGACGCCGCTAGTGAGGCTCCGGTCCTCTACGTCACCGGTGAAGAGTCCGCTCATCAGGTCAAGCTGCGAGCCGACCGGCTCGATATCGACGTCCCGGGACTCTACCTGCTGCCTGCGACCGGTCTGGCAGAAATCATGACACACATGGATGGTCTCAAACCCTCGCTTGTCGTCATAGATTCGATCCAGACCGTCTTCGACGAAGACCTGCCTTCCGAGGCTGGAAGTATGGCACAGATCAGGGAGTGCGCCCGTCGCCTCACCCAGTGGGCGAAGTCGACTGCAACTTCGGTCATTATGACCGGGCACGTGACCAAAGGGGGAGAGATTGCCGGCCCGAGAGTTCTCGAGCACGTCGTTGACGTTGTCCTCTACCTGGAGGGCGACCCGGTAAGCTCATTCAGACTGCTCAGGTCGGTCAAGAACCGTTTCGGCTCCACGAACGAGGTGGGAGTCTTTGAAATGACCGAGATGGGTCTGCGAGACGTGAAGGACCCTTCGGCCCAGTTGCTTTCGCAGCACTCCTCAGGCTCCGTTGGCTCGGTAGTCGTCCCGGCGATTGAGGGCACACGACCGATCCTCGTGGAACTGCAGGCGCTGACCAATCCTTCGCTGCTGCCGACGCCCAGGCGGGTGGCCTCAGGGGTGGACTACAACAGGCTGCTGCTGGTCTGTGCGGTGCTGACCCGTAGAGCCGGCATTTCGCTGTCCAGCCAGGATGTAATTGTGAACGTCACCGGCGGAGTCAGGGTAGTCGAGACAGCGGCTGACCTGGCAATCGCACTGGCGATAGTCTCCTCAGTTCGTGATGTGCCCGTTAATGCAGGAACTGCCGCCTTTGGCGAACTGGGACTGGGCGGGGAGGTCCGTTCCGTGTCACAGCCCGCGAGGAGAGTCCAGGAGGTTGGACGACTCGGTCTCTCCAGTTGTGTCGTGCCTGGAGGGGCTGCTATCGACAGCCCTGCGCGTTCGCTCGAATTGGTTCTCGCCTCCAATCTCAGGCAGGCCATCACAGGTTCGATGTCTGGCTCGCGTTCCAAGCGTCCTGTCAGCGTGGTCTGAGTTTCCGAGAGGTTGGCAAGCTGAGATCTGCATACTTCCAGTGTATTGGTGGGGCCAGCGGAGACATGGTTCTGGGCGCCCTGGTAGATGCTGGCGTTCCTCTAAGCATCATTGTGAACGCTATGGATGCGATGAACGTTAGCGGCGTCGACCTCAGCGTCGAGCAATCACAGCGCGGTGGAGTAGTTGGGACCCACGTGAGAGTCGAGCTTGACGACCAGGCTCGCAAGTCCCATCGTTTCGACGACTTTGTTGCCGCCGTTCAGTCCTCAACGCTTTCCGACCGTGTCAAGGAGCAGTCGACCGTCGTCTTCAATCGAATGGCCGACGCCGAGGCCAGGGTGCATAGAACGTCCGCGGAGCACCTGCACCTGCACGAGCTGGGAACGCTAGACACGCTGGTGGACGTGGTAGGCGCAATGGTCGGACTCGAACACCTCGGAGTAGGACGTGTCTACTCGTCGCCATTCCCCATGGGAACTGGCGTATTCAGGAGCGCTCACGGTCTCCTGCCAGTGCCGTCCCCGGCGACTTCGGCGCTCTTCACCATGGCGGATGCCCCTCTCGTTCCAGCCCCAAACAACCCTGTCAGGACCGGTGAAATGGTGACGCCCACCGGCGCTGGAATCATCACCACGCTTGCAGAGTTTCGGCAGCCCCGCATGTCCATGCAGGCTCAGGGCTACGGACTCGGCACCAGGGATCCCGATGAGTACCCGAATGTCTTGGGCATCTGGGTGGGCGAGGTCGCCCACGATGCCAAGACGGGCGGCCTTTCACTACTGGAGACTAACCTGGATGACTCCACTGGCGAGCTGCTCGGATACGTCCAGGAACGACTCTTTGACATTGGCGCGAGGGACGTGTGGTTCACGCCTATCCAGATGAAGAAGAACAGGCCCGCAACGATGCTCTGCGCGATAGTCGATGAGAGCACGGAGAGTCAGGCTGCCGATCTGATCATGCGTGAGACGACCACGCTGGGCGTTAGGGTGCGCCCAATCGAACGGTACGAGGCACTACGCGAGATTCGGAC
The DNA here is from genome assembly GCA_965116415.1 of Dehalococcoidia bacterium. GTDB lineage: Bacteria > Chloroflexota > Dehalococcoidia > Lucifugimonadales > UBA1123 > VXRN01. The sequence continues at coordinate 852,003 of OZ220693.1, read as the reverse complement.
GGTCGAGACCCAGCTTGGCAGCGCTTCAGTGAAGCTGAAGATCATCGACGGACAAACAGTATCCGTAAGCCCTGAGTACGAAGACTGCCGAAGGATCGCGGCCGAGTCAGGCCTTCCACTGAACGAGGTTTTCCGTACAGTCCAGCGCACTGCTGAAGACCTGCTATTGACCCCTTAGCCAACCCTGCCCTAAAGTCATACGACGCAGACAGCGGGCCTCAGTGGCGCAATTGGCAGCGCACCCGACTTGTAATCGGGAGGTTGGTGGGTTCGAATCCCCCCTGAGGCTCTCTCCTCGCCTCTCTGCCCCTTCTTGGCTTTTTCTTGGATTGCAAAAGTTCGCTATGCTAAACTACTTTGGATTAGCCGTGGACGGGTGGGTGAGTGGTTAATACCACCAGACTGTAAATCTGGCGCCCGGAAGGGCTACGGGGGTTCGAATCCCTCCCCGTCCACCATATAGACAGGTTTCTGATCGCCAAATAAGGATCGGGCCCACATAGCTCAGGAGGTAGAGCGCGTTCTTGGTAAGAACGAGGTCAGCAGTTCGAGTCTGCTTGTGGGCTCCAGACAACGGAGGAAAGAGGATTAATGGCTAAGCAGAGGTTTGAGCGGACGAAGCCCCACGTTAACGTCGGTACCATTGGTCACGTTGACCACGGCAAGACGACCCTGACGGCTGCAATAACCAAGGTGTTGGCGTCAGCCGGTATGGCAGACTTCCGTCCCTTCGACTCTATCGACAACGCTCCGGAAGAGCGGGAACGTGGAGTCACGATCGCGATCCAGCACGTTGAGTACGAGACCGACACGCGTCACTACGCCCACGTCGACTGCCCGGGCCACGCCGACTACATCAAGAACATGATTACCGGCGCAGCCCAGATGGACGGCGCTATCCTGGTCGTAAGCGCTCCCGATGGACCCATGCCGCAGACTCGTGAGCACATCCTGCTCGCCCGCCAGGTTGAGGTCCCCGCTATTGTCGTCGCTCTCAACAAGGTTGATGCGATGGAAGACGAGGAGCTCCTCGAGCTCGTCGAACTGGAGATGCGGGAACTGCTCTCCGAGTACGGTTTCCCGGGAGACGACATTCCGATCGTCCGGGTCAGCGCCCTGAACGCTCTCGAGGCTGAGGACAACACGCGCGAGGGTGAGTGGGCCAGTGGAATCTGGGAGCTGATGGAAGCTGTGGACGACTATATCCCCGTTCCTGAGCGACCTCGCGACCTCGACTTCCTCATGCCTATCGAGGACGTTTTCGGAATCAAGGGCCGCGGTACAGTGGTCACCGGACGCGTTGAGCGTGGGATCGTCAGGATGGGCGACACAATTGAGATCGTCGGAATCAAGGAGACCACAAACACCGTGGTCACCGGCGTGGAGATGTTCCACAAGATTCTCGACGAGGGTGAGCCTGGAGACGCCGTCGGTGTACTCCTGCGAGGCGTTGACCGAGACGCCATCGAGCGCGGCCAGGTGCTCGTTGCCCCCGGCAGCATGACTCCCCACCGCGAGTACGAGGCCCAGGTTTACGTACTCAGCAAGGACGAGGGCGGCAGGCACACCCCGTTCTTCAACGGCTACAAGCCGCAGTTCTACATCAGGACCACCGACGTGACCGGCGAGATCCAACTGCCGGACGGAGTCGAGATGGTCATGCCAGGCGACAACATCGAGATGAACATCAAGCTGATCACGCCAGTGGCGCTAGAGGAGCAGCTCAGGTTCGCCGTACGCGAGGGTGGCAGGACAGTCGGGTCCGGCGTCATCACGAAGATTCTCGACTAGTCCAAAGAGTCACATCGATTGAATCCGCGCCCTCTCACTGGTCACACCGATCAGGAGAGGGCGACGGGGTAGGAAACCCCTCCATCTGAAGGGACCTTTATGGAACCGATGGCCTCAGCTTGGGCATCGGTCGTTCTCTTTAGCTGGCGGGAGCAGGAGCAGATAGAAGATGGCCCGTCGGGGAGAAGCTAGAATTCTCGTAACGCTCGGCTGCACAACCTGTAGAGAGCGAACTTACAACTCCAGCAAGAACCGTCGGAACGATCCGCAGCGCCTGGAGCTGATGAAGTTCTGCCCGCGGTGCCGGGAGCATGTACTGCACCGAGAGGTGAGGTAGCCGTGGCTCGAGACCCGGGTGTAACACGCAGAGTCGGAGGCGAGGTCGCACGTCGCGCCTTCAGCGTTCGCATGATTGGCGAAGTAGTGGGCGAACTCCGCCGGGTCACATGGCCCACGAAAGAAGAGACGCTCCGGCTCAGCATTATGGTAATCGCGGTTGCTGCCGCCATTGGTGCATTCCTCGGACTGGTGGATCTGGGTTTTGCTCGAATAATGGGGATACTGCTGGGGAATTGAGCCAATGACGACTCAGATTACACACTCCGATCCCGAGGTCCGCTGGTACATAATCCATGCCTATTCAGGACAGGAAAAGCGTGTCAAGGACAATCTGGAACAGCGCATCAAGACGATGGATATGCAGGACAAGATTCTGCAGGTCGTGGTCCCGACCGAGGATGAGATGGAGATCAAGGGTGGCCAGCGCAAGGCAGTCCCTCGCACGATCTTCCCAGGCTACATTCTCGTCCAGATGAGAATGGACGACCAGAGCTGGTTCGTAGTTCGTAATACTCCGGGAGTCACCGGATTCGTTTCCGCGGAAGATGAGAGTGAAAACCGGCCCAAGCCCGTCCCGCTAGAGGAGCGTGAGGTCGAGACCATTCTCAGGCAGATCGAGACCGACACTCCCCGTCCCAGGATCGGCTTGGAAAAAGGGCAGAGCGTCCGAATTACCGACGGCCCCTTTGTCGACTTCATGGGCACTGTCGACGAGGTCTCCCAGGAGCGGGCCAAGGTCAAGGTCCTCGTTTCGTTCTTCGGACGAGAGACTCCTGTCGAACTTGATTTCCTCCAGGTAGAACGCGCCTAGCACAACAGTCCCGTCTAACTAGCAATACACTCCCCAGGATAAGAAAATTGGCGAAGAAAGTACGCGCACTCATTAAGCTCCAGATCGAAGGCGGCAGGGCGAGCCCCGCCCCTCCAGTAGGTCCCGCGCTCGGACAGCACGGCGTCAACATCATGGCGTTCGTCAAGGAATACAACGAGCGGACAGCGCAGAACGCTGGGACAATTGTTCCCGTGGAGTTGACGGTATTCGAAGACCGTTCGTTTACCTTCATAACCAAGAGTCCGCCGGCAGCGGAACTGCTGCGCAAGGCCGCAGGGGTTGAGAAGGGGAGCGGCAACCCGAAAGCCGAGCCCCTGTCAGTCACCGTAACGCGTGACCAGATCAGGGAGATCGCTGAGATCAAGGTAGGCGACCTCAATGCAGCCGATGTCGAGGGCGCAATGCGCATTATCGAAGGTACAGCCCGCAGTATGGGACTCAGGGTTCGCTGACCGGCTCGCTCAGATACACATCTTGACCAACTGAGAGGACTTACAGCACATGGCCACTAGAGGAAAGCGATACAACGACGCTGTCGGACTGTTGGACCGCGACGCAAGGTACACGCCACAGGAAGCCGTTGAGCTAACCAAGAAGACTGCGAACGCCAAATTCGACGAGACAATCGAGTTGCACATCCGAACAGGGGCTGATCCCCGCTATGCGGATCAGATGGTTCGCGGAGTCGCAGTACTTCCCCATGGCGTTGGGAAGCCGGTTCGAGTGCTCGTGTTCTGCCAGGGCGAGGCCGAGACCATTGCCCGTGAAGCTGGAGCCGACCACGTCGGAAGCGACGAACTGATCCGCGAAATCGAAAATGGGTTCCTGGACTTCGACGTTTCTATCGCAACGCCCGATATGATGGGCCGCGTGGGACGACTCGGCCGAATTCTCGGTCGCCGGGGCCTGATGCCCAATCCCAGGACGGGAACGGTCGTCCAGCAGGAGGGCATTCCTCAGGCCATATCGGACGCGAAGAAGGGCAGGGTGGAGTTCCGCCTCGACAGGACCGGCCTCATCCATGTACCGATCGGCAAGGCCAGCTTCGACGACGACAGACTTATGGACAACCTCGTTACCCTGGTTGACAATGTGATGCGCTCCCGGCCGAGCGGTGTCAAGGGTCAGTTCCTCCGGGCCGCCTACCTGACGGCAACGATGGGGCCTAGCGTCCCGGTAGACGTTGATAGACTTTCCGACCTTCGTATAGAATAGCTCCGTCGCTTGCTGGCTGGGATCGAGACTAAAGTCCCGATGTAGATCTCCGCTGGAATGGCGCGAACAGAAAAAGCATTGCCAGAGACAGCGGGTTCCCAAGGGGACTAAGAAACCAGCCCGCCGAGGCCGCACAAAACAGCAATCAAGAAAACGATTGACGTGCCCTGTGCCTCTGGCTCAGGGCATTTGCATTTGGATAGGGAGAGATAGCTGAAGTGCCGACACAAGCAAAAGTCGATGCAGTAAACACTCTTGCCGAGAAGTTCGAGAATAGCGCGATCGTCATCACGACAAATTACGCCGGTCTCCCCGTGGGGCAGATGACCGAGTTGAGGCGTGCCCTCCGAGAGGCCGGGATCGAATATCGCATTGTCAAGAACACTCTCGCATACCTCGCGGCAGACCAGGCCGGCAGGCCTGCGATCAAGGACGCGATAAACGGTCCAACCGGAGTCGCTTTCGGGTACGGAGAGCCGACAGTCCCCGCAAAGGCTCTGAGCAGCTACATCAGAACGAACAGGTCTGCCCTCACGATTCAGGGAGGCGAACTTGACGGTCAGGCTCTTTCCAGCGAGGATGTCCAGAGACTCGCCGACATGCCTGCACGGGACGAGCTAGTCGCAACACTTCTCATGAGGATGAACGGCCCCATTAGTGGCCTGGTCAATGTACTGAACGGCCCACTCGCAGGTCTTGCCAGAGTCCTGCAGAGCCACATCGACAATGTCCAGGGACAAGAAGCATAGAATCAACCGGCTTACCCAACAGTCAACGGCAGCACAGGGAGGTAAAAGGCAATGGCGCTTACAAAGGATGAACTGATAGACGAAATTAAGGGACTGTCCGTGCTCGAACTGGCGGACCTGGTCAAGGCTCTCGAAGAAGAGTTCGGCGTCAGCGCCGCGGCTCCGGTACAGATGGCAACCGTCGCCGGCGTTGCCGGTACTGCCGAGGCGGCCGCCGACGTAGAAGAGCAGACCGAGTTCAACGTAACGCTCAAGGAGATCGGCCCCAACAAGATCCAGGTCATCAAGGCCGTCCGCGAGGTCACCACTCTCGGACTCAAGGAAGCCAAGGACCTGGTCGAGAGCGCGCCCACCGCGGTCAAGGAAGCCGTCCCGCGAGATGAAGCCGATACCCTCAAAGAGAAGCTCGAAGAAGTTGGAGCAGTGGTAGAAGTCGGCTAAGCTCGACCAAACCAGATTGCGAATAAGAGGCCCGCGCCAGTACAGCGCGGGCCTCTTTGCTTTAAGCGAGATTCCTGCCGAGTTAGCCTCATCTACGCGAGGTACGGAATAGTCTGCGGCCCCTCAGGGATCACGCATAGCCGTGAGTCAGGCCCTGCTGCATCCAGCCTCTCACGCATGGCCCTCTCGACGTCATCGACCGGCTCCAGGTGTGTCTGTCGTATCTCCTCATCGCCGAGGTAGTCGGTCTTGATCAACACACTCGCCTTCATCTGGATCTGGGCCTGAATCTGCACCTGCCACTGGTCGTGGATGTTGTGGCCCTTTGCGCAGATCATCTCCAGAAGGTCGGCAGGACTGCTCCTCGACCTCAGCAGCCTGCTGTACTCACCGTGGTCCGGCACTCCATCCGAGCACTCGGCTGCGCAGATGATCGTCCCTCCTGGCTTTACGACCTGGGCCGCTGCTGACATTCCCTTCACAGACTGGTACAGGTTCATGTCGAGCGGGTAACCGCTATTGGTCGTCACGACCACGTCGAATGGCTCGTCGACCTGCTGCATGGCCACCGACTTCCCGAACCTGCTGGCCGCGCGGTGCGCCGTTGGGGGATCACCTGCATAGACGCTGGTGATCTGGTGGTCCCGGTTGAGGGTTACTTCCACAGAGAAGTCCACCCCCGTCCGTTCAGCGATCTCCCTTATGGCATCATGAATGGGGTTGCCGACCGTTACGCCCCAGGTGGCATTCGGATGTCCGATCATCTCCGCGTTGTGCAGCATCATCGTCGTTTCAAATGCGGCAAGTCCCGGCGCGACCATCTTCGGACCGCCCGAGAATCCCGCAAAGAAGTGTGGTTCCACAAAACCCAGTGTGACCCTGACGTCGGCCTCCGTCCACAGCCGGTTGAGCAGAATGGGTATGCCGCTGGACGTCTCTCCCAAATGCACGACACCAGACGAGTCGAACGCGTCATGGTTAACGACCGTGTATCGTTCCACGATCTGAGACCCGAGCATGTCCCGAAGTTCGTCGACGGAGTTCGGCCTGTGCGTCCCCGTCGCGATGAGAATGACAATGTTCTCGTCGGGAACGTGCCTCAGCTCATCCAGAACCACGGGCAGCACGGTGCTGGTTGGCATGGGACGCGTAATGTCACATACTGAAATTGCCACGATGTCGGAAGGCTCGGCTATCCGTCGAAGTGGCGACACGCCTCCAACAGGGTCCCTCAAAGATGTCCGTATAGCCCCGTACTGGTCAGGAAGTCCTGGGAGATACTGGGGCTGCACGACTGTCGTACGATGATCGGGCACTTCTATGACAAGACCGGACCTCCCGTAAGCCAGCCTTACTTTCATCGGGCCAGCTCAGCCCAGACCGTCCAGACCTCGCGCTCGTACGGCAATCCCCGCCGGTCAATCCTCATTCGGGGCTGCCTCACCGTTCGTCGGGGAGATTGCTTCCTCACCCAGCCTTCAGGGCCCTCCAGTGTGGACTCAACGGTCGTCAGGCCGTCGATGTAGTAGTGCATTGGAATGACGATCTTCGGGTCGAGCGTGTCGACGAGTGCGTCAACCTCATCGAATGTCAGGAGGTGACACGAATCGTCGGCGGGCGTCAAAAGCACGTCCACCTTGCCAAGCTGCGAGAGCACATCCTCTGGAATCTCGTGCCTGTTGTCGCCAACATGACAGTACCTGACGCCCTCGTGCTCGACGAGGAATATCACATTGGCCATTCCTGCCCGCCCTGAATCTCCTGAATGCAGATCACGCACGCCCGTAACGATCGTATTGCCTACCCGGCGCGCGCCTGCCTTAACCATCACCGGCGTTCCGCCGGGCAGCGCCTCGATCGCGTTGTGATCGAAGTGGTCGTGAGTAACGGCAACCAGGTCGACCTCAAGGGGAGGGAACGACTTCAAGAACCAGTAGTTCTCTTCGTCGTTACCGAACGGGTCGATCAGCACCTTCTCCCCGGAAGAGTCCTCGAACAAAAAGGCGGCGTGTCCCAGGTATGTTACCGACATCCGTTACCGGTCCTTCCGGAGCAGGGTCTCACACAAGTGGGCGGCATCGACGAGGTCTGGAATTGTGACGTACTCCCGGACAGTGTGCATCCCATGATCGGCCATGCCGACCACCACCGCGCTTATCTCGTTCAGTCTGAAAACGTTCCCGTCCGTACCGCCGCCTGAAGGTCGTAGCGTCGGAGTAAGGCCGAGTGATTCGAGCGCTCCCTTTACCCGGTCCAGCGCTGGGTCGTCTTCCTCGAGCGTGTAGGCCACGAATTCGGTGTGGAGGTGACACTCGATCTCGGCCTCCGGGAACACCCCCCTCACTTCGTTGACGGCCTCATCAACCTGGATGCGTATGCTGTCCAGCGACTCGATGTTCCGGCTTCGGAACTCGCCGTGAACTGTCGTAGACTCGGGCACCGCGTTTCGTACGGTCCCTCCTTCGATCGTCCCGACGTTGAAAGTCGTCTCATCGTCGATCCGGCCCTGTGGCAGTCGCGTGATTAACTCAGCTGCGATGCGAATGGCAGACAGGCCCTTCTCCGGCTCCACGCCAGCGTGGGCAGCTCGTCCCGTTATCTCGATGTCCATTCCAATGTACTCGGGGCTGGAGGACGTGATCTGGCTCGGCGGTCCCTCTCCATCGAAGACGATTGCTTCCTTGCCGGTGAGCAGGGAGAAGTCCATGTTGCGGGCGCCGACCAGGCCTATCTCCTCTTCGCGCGTAAATGCCACCTCTACTGCGTTGTATTCAACGCCGTCTTCGATGATTGACTCCAGCGCCTCAATTATCGCAGCGACTCCGGCCTTGCAGTCGCCTCCCAGGATAGTCGACCCGTCGGTGTGGATTCGATCACCGTCAACGAGAGGCTGGATTCCGCGTCCGGGCTCGACCGTGTCCATGTGGGCGGAGAGGATGATCGGGTCTTCGCGCCCATCATTGGCGACCACATTCCCGTAGTCGTCCCGCACGACACTGAATCCGAATCCTTCGAGCTTGGCGACGAGATGCTGAGCGACAGCCTCTTCCTCACCCGACGGACTATCGATGCTTGCGAGCTCGCAAAAAGTGTCCACTAACCTGTCACGTCTGATCATTGCGTATCCTTACAATTGATTGAAAGCGGTTGTACCGCGTCAATTGTATTGTGCCACTTTTCTCTGTCAACCGCCTTTCGAATAGTGAAGGATTTCGTTCTACTAAAGGGTTGACGGGTTTGGAACACGTGTGCTAAGTTCAGGTCGATTGGCCTGATCGGGCCTGAGAGCTACGAATTACGTTGTACAGTCTGGCCCCAACAGGACCAAAAGAGAAGCATGAGCGAGCAGAGCAAGCCAAGTTACACGCCCACGGTCCACGACATGCCTGTAGGAGAGAAGCCCCGTGAACGGCTTAGGGACAACGGACCTGGTAGCCTATCCAATGGTGAGCTCGTCGCTATCCTCCTCAGGGATGGTACAAGAGGCGAAAACGTCCTCGCGCTCTCGAGCCGCTTACTATCCGAGTTGGACGGACTTCAGGGACTCTCGAGGACCAGCCTTGAAGAAATCTGTCAGTTCCACGGTATTGGCCCCGCAAAGGCCAGCCAGGTTATAGCAGCAATCGAGCTGGGCCGCCGTACTGCCAGCATGGTCCCGGAAGCCAGACCGGTAGTCACGTGTGCCGACGACATCAAGAACCTGGTCGGCGCGGAGATGGCCGCTCTGGACCAGGAGCAGTTGAGGGTGTTCCTGCTTAACAACAAGCACCAGGTCGTTGGCGTGGACACTGTTTACCAGGGCACGGTCAACTCAGCCTCGATAAGAGTCTCCGAGATACTCAGGCCGGCCATTCGACGAAACTGCCCCGCCATTATCGTAGTGCACAATCATCCCTCTGGCGACCCGACACCAAGTCCAGAGGATATACTGGTAACGCGGCGATTGAACCAGAGCGCCGAGATCATGGACATCGACCTGCTCGACCACATAGTGGTCGGCCATCCGGACGTTGTAAGCATGAAGTCCAGGCAACTGGGATTCTGAGAGATAAGAGAGGTGAACATGAGCGAGAGGGAGCTTGGAGACGTCGGCACCGAGAGGAAGTGGGAGGACGACTACGTAAGGACCTGGGACCTTGTGCTCGAGCCAGGTCAGTCCAGCGACTGGCACCAGCACACCAGCCCGTACGTGTTCATCGTGACACGACCCGGTAGGCTATTGGCTGAATACGACGATGGAACATCAGCAGAACGCGACTATGCCCTTGGCGAAATCGTGCAGGGCCAGTGCGGCTCGATTCACAGGGTCACAAACGTCGGTGATGCCCTCTACAGCAATTCGATCATTGAGATAAAGTAGCGCTATTCAACGAGGAGACTGGAGGAGGTCACCATGCCTAGAGGGGATGCACCACTCGGCGACATCGCAACCGATGTCTTATTCGAAAACGACAAAGTCAAGATCTGGAACCTGATCGTCAATCCGGGCGAGTCGAGCGACTGGCACATGCACGAGCGAGACTACGTCACAATCGTGGTCGAGGGCGTAGGGCTCACCGTAGAGTACGACGATGGCACGTCCGACGACAGCCCCTCGGGGCCGGGCACCTGGCGTTTCCACGGCGAGCACAAGATTCACCGAGTCATCAACAACTCAGACACCAGGTACGTCAACGTACTCGTAGAGTTGAAAGGTCAGTAGGGGTAGTCTCAGTATGAATGTCCTCGTCATGGCTGCCGGCTCCGTCGGCGGTTACTTTGGAGGCCTCCTCGCAAAGGCGGGCAACGACGTCCTGTTTATCGCGAGAGGCGACAATCTGGCTGCCATAAACACCAGTGGGCTGATAGTAGAGAGTGAAACGTCCGGCAATTTCACGGTCGAAGCCAAGGCAGTGGAGCGACCAGACGGTTCCTGGATCGCTGATCTCGTCCTGTTCTGTGTTAAGAGCTATCACAACAGCGTCGCAATGGACACGATCGCCCCTGCGGTCGGCGAGCAAACGGCCATCCTCACGCTTCAGAACGGAGTGGGCAGCGGTGATGAGTTGTCAGCAGTCTTCGGTGCGCATCGCGTCATGCTGGGCGCCGCATACGTCGAGGCGGCACACCCCGCTCCGGGCGTGTTCCGGGAGGTTGGCTGGGAAGGCCGTATCGTCTTTGCCGAGCAGGATGGAAGGCCCTCGCAGCGCGGGGCCAAGATTCAGCAGACCTTTGCCAACGCCGGTATCGACTCCGAGATCGCAGACGACATCGAACAGGCGCTGTGGAACAAGCTGGTCTACATCTGTGGCCTTAGCGGGATGACGTGTATTACGCATTCGTCCTTCCTGGAGGTGATGGACTCTCCGGAGACGCGGGAGATGACATTAGGAGTTATCACCGAGGCTGCCACGGTTGGAAAGGCGGCTGGCGTGAATCTCTCTGACGATCTCGTTGACTCGATCATGAAGATCTTCGTCGACGACAAGGAGCACCTCATCTCCTCAATGCATGCGGACCTTAACGCCGGGAAGCCAATGGAGTTTGGCAACCTGAACGGCAAGGTCTCCCAGTTGGGCGGAGAACTGGGTGTGCCGACACCGATGAACGATTTCATCGCAGCCTGCCTGACTCCACAGCATAAGCGGGCAATGGCAAACTACTAACAGGGCATCTCAATACATCTGGTGACCCTTGGAGGAATAGACTTGGCCTACACGTACGATCCGAATGAAGTGAAACAGAGAGAGCTCGCCCCTGGCGTTATGCTCAGGACGATGTGGGGCGAGAAAGTCATGCTCAGCGTGGTCGAAATCGACGCGAACTCAGAAGTGCCGATGCACCAGCACCCGCATGAGCAGGCCGGCATGGTGCTGGAGGGAGAATTCGACTTCACCATCGGCGGCGTGACCACGCGGGTCAAGCCGGGCGACACCTACATCATCCCCGGCGGCGTCGAGCACGGGCTGGTGGCTACGGATCAGCCGTCCAAGGCACTCGACATCTTCAGCCCCCCGCGAGAGGACTACATGGGCTGACGATCTCGTCGGTATCGTGAAAATCAAAAGGGGCGTTCAATCGAACGCCCCTTCATACTTTCCGGGGGGTTTAGCTCCCCGCTGTCGACCGTCTACGTTCCGTAGCGGACCTCGGCGACAGGGTCGCTGTACTCGACACCCTTGGTGGCCCAGAAGGCCGAGGCGATGTCGTCGACGGCGGCAACCAGTGCCTCAGCGTTGTCCATGCTGACTGTCTGCTTGCACTGACCGGCAAGCTTCAGCGCAGAGTTGAACTTCGCCGCGATCTCGTTGGCGTCCGTGCCGGGCCACGTGTAGTCGGCCCAGAGTACGCGCAGCTCGTGCTTGCACAGCTCGGCGTGCTCTTCCTTGACGGTGATGTAGCGGGACAGCGAGTTCTGAGCAGCAGCATCGTCGCCATCTAGCTGCCCGATGCGTAGCACCATCTTCTGCACTGTCTGAGCGGCGATCTTTGCCGCAATGGGATCATAGATTCCGCAGGGGATGTCGCAGTGGGCGCTGGCCTCACGCACTCCCAGTAGTCCTCTCAAAGCAGACGCAAATGTCATAGCCTGCGTTACTCCTTTCTTGATTCGGCAGTCTTGCTTGCCTCGTGGATTCGGTATGAAGATACAGAAATACAGGTAGCCGCGCAACCCTGGGCAATCGTGTCACGAGCTGCGCCGGATAAAGCCTTGAACGTCCGACGCAAACCGGTCCACCTGGGCTCTGTGGGCCGCATGTCCAGCGCCCTCATACACGCTGAGACTGGAGTTCGGAATCGCCTTCAGCGCCCGCTCAGAATGGGCCAGCGGAAAGTATGGGTCCCTGCTGCCCCAGATCAGCAGTGACTCGCATCCGATGCCCGAGAACGCGTTCATATTCGGCTCAACAAGATGGACATCGAGTTTAGGGTAGGGCTGTCTGCGCCCCACGAGACGGTTAACCCACCAGGCGCCTGTGTTAAGTACTCTCCCGACCGTCGACAGTTCACCGAACCCAAGTGGTGAGATGAGGACCAGGCCCTCGACGGCCTCTGGTCTGCGCAGGGCGACATCCAGGATGACTCGTCCGCCCAGCGAATGGCCAACCAGCGTTACAAGACCTGAGCAGGTGGATTCAATGAACGTCGCAAGAAATTCGCTCAGGTATCCGGTCGAGTGAACAATGTCTCGTCTGGGAGAGTCGCCAAAGCCGATCAGGTCTGGGGCCAGCACCTGATGGTTAGATGCCAAAGAAGTCATGCTCTCGACCCACTCCCATCGCGTACCACCTGCTCCGTGGACCATGACGATATGTGGGCCTGCACTGCCAGAAACGAGATACGGAATGATGTCCCCGTTTACATTGACCACATGTTCTTCGATTGAAACGGGTTGGGCTGTGCTATCTTTCGCCATAGGTCACTCTGGGAGGACTCGACGACATGCTACGCTTTGAACCGCGTCACTCACTGTACGTAGTCCGAGGGTCGAGCATGAAGCCGTCGCTCTTAGACGGAGACATCCTGGTCGTCAGAAAACTCAACCGGAAACTGCGCCGTGGCGACGTGGTGGTCGTAGACCTTCCCAGCAGTTCGGACACTCGGTGGCAGGTCAAGCGTGTCGTCGGACTTCCTGATGACCAGGTCTCATTCGAAGATGGCTTACTCCACGTCAACGGCAAACACCTTCGGGAGCCGTACCTCTTCGGTCTGCCGGCCGACTTGGGAGCAAATTCGCGCTCGTGGCGAGTTGGACCTGACGAGTGCATGGTGCTTGGAGACAACCGTGCCCACAGCACGGACAGCAGGGAATTCGGCCCAGTCCCGTTAGCAAGCCTGGCCGGTATTGCAGTCGTCAGGCTGTGGCCGCTCATCGGTAGACGGCCCATCAGGCTTCGCTAGTCGTCGTTCGGAACGAAGTCGCTGGGATTAGGCGCACCCGCGATGTCCATTTCCGGCTCGTGCTCCCCCAGCGCCTGTTCGAATCTACCGATTGGGATCGCCGGGAGCGTCGTGACCTGGACTCCCGCCAGCACACCCAGCTCCATCGAAAAGCGCGCCGCTGACTCATTATCCGGTGCATCCAGGATGGTGACGAAGTCGTATTCGCCGAGGACTGCGTATAGCCCATGGACCTGTGTCCGGGGGATGTCGATCGACTGCTCGGCAACTAGAAGCCTGTCAGGATTGTCGAGCATCCGGTGGCGACCTTCAGGTGTTAGGGAAAGAAGCAGAATATAAGCTGGCATGACTCTCTCGTTTTGTCAGGATTACTCAGACTGCAGCCATCCGGCGACTTCCTTTGCATGATAGGACAGGATGACGTCTGCGCCCGCCCGTTTGATCGACGTGAGAATCTCCAATGTGATTCGTCTCCCATCGATCCACTCGTTTTCGGCAGCTGCCTTAACCATAGAATACTCGCCGCTGACGTTGTATGCGGCGACCGGGGTCGCAAACTGCTCTTTGGCAGCTCTCAGGACATCGAGGTACGCGAGCGCAGGCTTAACCATAACCATGTCGGCGCCCTCTTCGACGTCCAGGGCAATCTCCCGCATCGCCTCTCTGATGTTAGGAGGATCCATCTGGTAGCTGGCGCGATCCCCGAACACCGGTGCTGATTCGGCGGCAACCCTGAATGGCCCGTAGAACCCAGAGGCGTACTTGGCCGAATAAGCCATAATCGGTACTTCCGTCATATCGGCATCGTCGAGCGCGCGTCTGATCGTGCGTACCTGTCCATCCATCATCGCAGACGGCGCTACCATGTCGGCTCCCGCCTGGGCTTGGACAGTCGCCATCTGCCCCAGTAGTTCCAGCGTGGCGTCATTGTCTATTCGGTCCCCATCAACCACGCCGCAGTGGCCATGGTCGGTGAACTCGCACAGACACACGTCCGTAATGACAGTCATGCCGGGAACGGCCTGCTTGATGATCCCGATGGCTTCCTGGATGATTCCACCACTCGAGTAGGCTTCGGTCCCCTTCGCGTCCTTGTGCGCCGGGATTCCGAACAAGAGCACGCTCTCGATGCCCACGTCCGCCGCCTCTCCTACCTCGTGGATCAACTGGTCCAGCGATAGCTGGTATATCCCGGGCATCGGGGGAATCTCTGTACGAGTATCACGACCGTGAGTTACGAACAGCGGATATATGAAGTCTGAAGTAGACAGGCGTGTCTCTTCGACAAGGTGTCTGAGACCAGGGTTCTCCCTGAGCCTTCTCATTCGTGTATTGGGGTATGACGCCATCGTCGACCTACTTCCCAGAGGTGAAGAATTCGACAAGGGCCGTCGTCAGCCCACCAATGGTTGGTGTATTCGCAACTATATCAACTTTCAAACCCAGCCTTCCAGCGGTTGCGGCCGTTATAGGCCCAATGCAGGCGATCTTCGTTTCGGCGAGCGATTCAGCGCCGTCGTCAAGCAGCCTCAGCAGGTTTCTCACCGTGGACGAGCTTGTGAAGGTTGCCACGTCAACACCAGCCTTGAGGGCCGCAATAGCCCTCTCTCTTGACTCCACCGGCATCACAGTCCGATATGCTGTGACTTCCACTGCCTCCGCTCCCTGTTCAATTAGCATATCGGGGAGTTCTCGCGTCGCAATGTCAGCCCTTGGAAGTAGTATCCGACTGCCGTGGACACCACTTTTGATCAGGTCGTTGGCCAGACCGGTCGACGTTGCCGTCGAGGGAACTAGATCAGCCACAATTCCATATCCTTCGAGGACCTTTCCAGTTGCCGGCCCAACGGCAGCGACCCTGACGCCATGAAATGCTCTTGAGTCCCGCCCAGATGCCCTGAGACGTTCGAAGACAGCGTGCACTGCGTTGGACGAGGCAAACACAACCCAGTCGAAAACAGAAAGCTCTGCGCAGGCCGAGTCCAACGAGGCGTAGTCCTTCGGAGGGCGCACTTCAATCGTAGGGATCTCAATTGGAGTCGCGCCAATATCCAGAAGGCCCTGTGAGAGAAGGCCCGCTTGATTCCGGGTGCGAGTCACCAGCACTCGTTTGCCAAGTAGCGGCAGCGCCTCGAACCAGTTGAGTCTGTCACCCAGATTAACAACGTCGCCGATTACGACGACTGCAGGTGACCTCAGACCCTCCGCCCTCGCAATGTCGGCGATAGAGCCAAGGGGGCCGATGACTGTCTTCTGTTGGGTCTCGGTCCCCTGGCTAATCACTGCCGCAGGAGTAGAACCTGACTTGCCACTCTCGATTAGCTTGGTAGTAATAGCTGGGAGTGTGCTCCAACCCATAAGGACCACGAGCGTGCCGGGGATCTTGGCAAGCAAGTCCCAGTCAGGAGAACCTGCTTCATTCGACTTGGCTGTGCTGCCTGTCACGACTGTGAATGACGAAGAGTGGTCGCGATGAGTGAGTGGAATCCCGGCGTAAGCGGGCACTGCAACGGCCGATGTTACCCCCGGCACCACCTCGAAGGGGACTCCGGCGTCATGCAGCGCCTCGGCCTCCTCGCCCCCCCTTCCAAAAACGAACGGGTCGCCGCCCTTCAGCCGGATAACGGTCTTGCCAACCCGGGCCTCGCTTACCAGGCGCCTATTGATGTCGGACTGCTTTCGCCCGGCTTGTCCCGGTACTTTGCCCACATCGACGAGCTCTGCGTCAGGCCCAGCCATTGCAAGCAGCCGTTCGTCGATCAGCCGATCATGAACGATCACGTCTGCCGACTCGAGAAGCCTCAGGCCCTTGACCGTTATCAGTCCGGGGTCCCCGGGACCTGCTCCCACGAGATAGACTTTCCCGACGTTGCTCAAGACGCCCACTCCAGGCAGCACAACAAATCGTCAGCTTGTATAGCGGCCCTCAGACGATGCGTGCGGCGTACATTATCTCCTTCGCTCCGGTCTCTTCCAGAGCCCGAGCTGCCGCTTGGCCTGCCCCAACAGGGTCGTCGCCCGGCAGTTCAACCGACGAACGAAACATCTGGGAGCCGTCAGGAAGACACGCCATCGACCGAATGCTGAGAGTGCCATGCGACTCGGTCGCGTAGGCTGCAACCGGTACGCGACATCCCCCGCCTGTGGCTTCCACGAATGCCCGCTCAGCCGTTACCGTAGACCACGTCGACGTGTGATTTATCGCCGCCAACAGCTCGGCCACCTCTGAGTCCTCCACACGGGCCTCAACGGCTAAAGCACCCTGTCCCGCATCCGGAATACACAACTCGGGATCGAGGAAGCTCGACACCCTGTCCTGCCATCCGAGCCGTTCAAGCCCGGCAGCCGCGAGTACGACACCGTCATACGCGTCTTCCCCGACTTTACCGATTCTCGTATCGACGTTACCACGTACCGGAATGAACCTGAGATCAGGTCGCGCTGCCAGAAGCTGACCAGCCCGTCGGGGACTGCTAGTGCCTAAACTCGATCCCTGAGGCAGCTCTTCAAATCCCGCATCCCACCTGTTGACGATCACGTCTCTCGGGTCCTTGCGCTCGGGGTAGGCGACAATTGCCAGCCCTGTTGGAACTTCCGAAGCCATATCTTTGGCCGAATGTACCGCCAAATCGATCTCGCCCCTCAGCAGCGGCTCCTCTAGCCCTTTAACGAACGTGCCCCTGCCCAGAGACTGGAGAGGGGCCGACTTTCGGCGGTCGCCGTCTGGAGTGATCGGAACGACTTCGATGTTGACATCCGGCCACGCCGACCTGAGGGCCTGCACGACCTCATCAGTCTGCACCCTTGCGAGCGCACTCCCCCGCGTACCTACTCTGAAGACGCGGTCTGTCATGCGGGTGAAATCGGCTCTGCCCCCGCTAGCAGGCCTTCTTCGAGCATCCGATAAGCAGTCGTCTCATCACCACTCTGCACGGTGTCGAGCAACTCTTCACTGATGCAACTCTGCCAGTGGTCGGGCGCGACCCTCAGGCCGCGCTTCCTGAGTTCAGCCCGCCCTCGAGCCAGTATCGGGGCCAGATCCGCGTACTCCAGGATCCTGCTGGACTCCAGCTTCTCTCGAAAGGTCCTGGCCAGCGCTGGACTTGCCCCGCCTGTGGAGGTTGCAACGGTGACTTCCCCGCGCCGTGCGACTGAGGGGGCGATGAATGTACACAGATGTGTTACATCCACGACGTTGAGCAGCACGTTGCGCTCTTCAGCCTCGGCGTAGATCCGACGATCCGTTTCATCGTCACCTGTTGACGCTATGGCTATGAAAGCCCGCGCGAGGTCGCCGGGTTGATAGTCGCGCCTGATCCATTCGAGCGTACCGTCGGAGGCTAACCCCTCAACCACGGGAGTAATCTCAGGGGCGATCACTATAACCTTCGCGTCGCACTCCAGCAGCTTCACGACCTTTTCCTCCCCCAGCGCGCCGCCTCCAATCACGACGCAGTTTCGCTCTCGAACGTCGATGAAGGCCGGATAGTATCTTGGCAACAACATCCTCCCGTCTGGTTAGCTCGTATTGCAGTTTAGTTTACCCTATAGCGACACGTGAGTTCGCCCAGCAAAGCCGAGACTCAGGCGCCACCGGTTTTGGTAAGGTAATGACACGCTGAACGCAGAATTCTGGGAAGGAAACCCATAGCCTCATGCCTGTCGAACGGGCAAGGGATAGACTGCTCCGAAAGCTCTCGGGGCAAATCTCCGATAAGCGGGTGCTCGACGCCATCGCCGCCGTGCCGAGAGAGCGTTTCGTGCGCCAGGCCGACCGGCATGTCGCATACGAAGACATCGCCCTCAGTATCCCAGCGGGACAGACGATCTCACAGCCGACGATCGTCGCGATCATGCTGCAGGAAATGGAACTCAAGAGATTCGACCGGGTGCTTGAGATAGGCACCGGCAGCGGGTACCAGGCCGCAATCCTTGGCGAACTCGCTCGCGAGGTGGTTACAGTCGAACGAGTCCCGGAGCTTGCCGACTCGGCCAGGATGTTGCTGACACGATTGGGGTACACGAACATCAGCGTTGAGGAGGCAGGTGTCGCACTGGGGAGTCCCGGCGATGCGCCTTTTGACGCCATTGTCGTGGCAGCGGCGGCGCCGAGGATTCCCAGAAACCTTCTGCTGCAGCTGGAAATTGGTGGCAGGCTCGTCATCCCCGTCGGCAACTTGCGCGAACAGAGCCTCATCAAGGCAGTAAGGACCATGGACGGCGTGGTCACTCGCTCTCTGGGAGCCTGTCGGTTCGTGCCCTTGATTGGACGCGAAGCCTGGTCCGAGTCCGACCTGAGTGACTAGCCTCGCGGCGTTGTAACCCTCGCTTCTGTTCCATATACTTTACGTTGTGTTTTTCCTCGCCGACTAGGTTCTTCTTGGACGTCAACAGTTATGGATTTTGAAGTGGTCATTGGGCTGGAAGTCCACGCCCAGCTATCTACCGAAAGCAAGATGTTCTGTGCGTGCAGCTCCGAATACCAGGATGCCGCACCCAACACCGTGGTGTGCCCCGTCTGCATGGGAATGCCCGGTGTGCTGCCGGTGATTAACCGCAAGGCTGTCGAGCACGTGATTCGCACTGGACTCGCCCTCGGCTGCGACATAGCTTCCTACACCAAGTTCGACCGTAAGAACTATCCCTATCCAGACCTCATGAAGGGCTACCAGATTTCGCAGTACGATCTGCCAATCGCCTCCAATGGGACAATGCCGATAGAGGTAGACGGCGTCCAACGCACCGTTGGCGTAACGCGCGTCCACCTTGAGGAGGATGTAGCGAAGCTCATGCATCGCACCGAGGGATTCGGCGAAGGCTACTCGCTGCTCGACGTCAACAGGGCTGGGGTCCCGCTCATGGAGATCGTCGGTGAACCCGATCTCAGAAGCGCGGAAGAGGCTCGTGCATACCTGATGCAGCTGCACTCGATTCTCCAGTACATTGGCACCAGCAGCGCCAACATGGAGGAGGGCAACTTCAGGTGTGACGCCAACATCAGCGTTCGCCCCGTCGGCCAGGAGGAGTACGGCACCAAGGTCGAAATCAAAAACATGAACAGCTTCCGCTCCGTGTACCGTGCGCTTGAGTACGAGGCGGAGCGTCAGGTTAAAGTCGTTGAGTCGGGCGGACGAATCGTCCAGGAGACACGCGGATGGGAAGAGGAAGACTCTGTAACCGTCTCCCAACGCGTGAAGGAAGGCGCCTCCGACTATCGCTACTTCCCTGAACCTGACCTTCCACCCCTCAGGATTTCCCCAGAGTGGGTCGATGACATTGAGTCCTCACTCCCAGAACTACCCCATGCTCGAAAGAGCCGCTTCGTCTCCGAACTTGGCCTGCCTGAATACGACGCCGAGCTATTGACCACGACCAAGTCGACGGCCGACTACTTCGAGGAAGTTCTTGACGAGGCTCCAAGGGAGCCGGCGGGCTCCGAACAGTTCGCCAAGGCTGTCAGCAACTGGATGCTGGGTGAGATGTCACGGCTGTTGAACCAATCCGGCAAGGACATCTCGGAGGTCGGCATCAAACCTTCACAGGTCGCTGAGTTGCAGGCCATGGTCGACGACTCGACGCTGAGTTCGACAATGGCCAAGACTGTCTTCGAGAAGATGTTCGAGACGGGTCAACCGCCTCGTCAGATTGCAGAGACTGAGGGGCTGGTACAGATATCCGACACTGACGCTGTTCTAACCGCGGTGCAGGAAGCCATATCAGCCAACCCGGACCCTGTAGCCGACTACCTTGCTGGCAGACACCAGGCCATGGGCTTCCTGGTTGGGCAGGTGATGAAGGCCACACGCGGTAAGGCTAATCCCCGGATGGCCAGCCAGATGGTTCACGAGCAACTGGAAGCGATGCGCTGATGTCGAATCGCAGAAATGGCTCTCCCCCAGGTTCCGGTTCGAATGGGGAGTCTGTCTCTCGCGTACAGCGGTTTCTACGCCTGCTGCACCCCGGAGTTGGCCTGAAGCGTTGGGCTTTGATTGGCGCGATCGGTGTCGCGTTCTGCTCTATAGGCTTGGCCTACCTGATCAGGAAGTTCTTCTCTGTTGGCTTTCCTGATTTTCTGCCCTGGTACTTTGAGGGGTTCTTGCTGCTGGGCGTCGGAGGCGGTGCGATACTGCTGTCCATGTACGGCTACTATAGGGCGCTCAGTCCTCTCTTCATGCGTTCGAAGTCAATTGATGCTGTGGCCGACACCGTCTACAACAGGTGGTCCAGGGGACGCGGCCCCAAGGTGGTCGCGATTGGAGGCGGTACCGGCCAGTCGGTGCTGCTGCGCGGCCTCAGGCTTCACACGGACAACCTCACCGCCATTATCACCGTCGCTGACGATGGAGGGAGTTCAGGAATTCTGCGACGGGAACTCGGCGTTCTGCCTCCCGGCGACTTCCGCAACTGCCTGGTGGCCCTCTCTGAGGACGAGACTCTGTTGGCAGACTTGTTCCAGTACCGCTTCGACGAGGGCAGCGGTCTCAAGGGCCACAGCTTCGGCAACCTCTTCATAGTCGCGATGACCAATGTGACCGAGAGCTTCGACCAGGCACTCGTCGAGTCCAGCCGCGTGCTCGCGGTCAGGGGAGGGGTCTTGCCCTCTACATCTGCCGACCTTCAGCTGTCTGCACGCTTCAATGACGGAACAGTCGTCAGGGGAGAGTCCAGCATCACCAACCACGGCGGGGAGATCGACCGGCTGATGATAGAACCGGCCTCGGCTCCCGCTCACCCGTTGGCGGTCCAGGCCATTGAAGAGGCGGACATAGTCGTGATTGGCCCCGGCAGCCTCTACACTAGCATCCTGCCGAACATACTGGTCGGCGGGATTTCGGACGCCCTGGCAAGGACCAACGCAACTGTGGTCTACGTATGCAACGTCGCCACGCAGGTGGGAGAAACGGACTCGTACACTGTGCGAGACCACGTGGAGGCGCTGCATAAGCACACCTTCAGCGACATCGCCGACTATGTCCTGGCAAACAGTCACCCGCTCCCACTTGGCGAGCGCTTCGCCGGACAGCCTGTCTTCCACGATGGCAGGCCGATACCACGTGCACAGGTCGTTCTGACCGATATGTCTGATCCCACCCACCCAGTCAGGCACGACCCCGACAAGCTCGCCGCTGCTGTCATGGAGTTAACTGGGGCGACCAACGGTCGGGGACGCGGCAACGTTGAATTGCAGTCCAGTTCTGTGTAAAGCTAAATTCACCTGAACTTCGAGGTCAGCCAAACGTGACGGTTCTCAACATCATTCAGATTCTTGTCTCGGTTCTCCTGGTCATTATCATTTTGCTCCAGGTGAAAGGGCAGGGCACCGGTCTGTTTGGCGCAGCGGACAATTCGTTCAGGACCCGGCGCGGACTGGAGCTGCAGCTCTTCAGGTTTACGATTGCGCTGATCGTGGTCTTCCTTGGTCTGTCGATAGCAAGCGCCCGTTTCTTCTAAGCCACCGGCCGTGAATCGACCGGTTATCACCCTCACCACCGACTTCGGCACTCGTGACTCATACGTCGGCGCAATGAAGGGAGTGCTCGTCAGCCGCAGCCCCGACGCTAACGTCGTCGACGGTCAGCTTCGTCTAACGCTTCTTCAGGCTACAACCTGACGCCACGCGAGATCAGATCGTTCCGATACTTCACTGCTGTCGGGTGGACCATCTGGCCGTCTGCAATCAAGCGTTCGATCGTCTTCTCCAGGTACAGAAGAATCGCCGCATCCAGGTCAGTTTGAGCCACATCCTCCACACGCCTCAGGAAGGATGCCCGCTCAACTTTCCACGGGTCCAGCTTGTCTGCCAGGAAGACGACCTTGGCAATGTCCCCCATACCAGGGCGCCCAGTCGTGTGAACCCTCACAGACTCAAGTACTGCTCCAGCATTGTAGTCATCATCCTCGCTGAGCCATGCGGCAGCTACAGGACCGTGCAGAAGTAGTGGATGGTGTCTATCGACGAAGTCTATGTGCAGTCCTAGCCGCTCCGCTTCGCTCAGAAGCACGCGCTTCCTGACGGCCCTCGCGAGATCGTGGGCAGCGATGCCGGTGTCTACCAGACATGCGTTGACCCCGTGTCTAATCGCAATTTCCTGCCCAACTCCGCGGGAACGCTCCACGTGGTCGCGAAGCCCGGCGGGCAGTTCGTTCAGTCGCGACTCTATCGCGTCTGGCAGATCAGACATTCTAGTTGCACCTGCCTACACAGGCATTCCCAGTCGACGTCCCCCAATTACGTGCAGATGCAGATGGAATACGTCCTGTCCACCGTCGCGATTCTGGTTGATTACCAACCTGAACCCGCTTTGAGCTACACCCTCTGCGGCAGCCATGTTACGAGCAGCGTCGAACATTGCACCCATAGTTGCGTCGAAGTCAGACTCAACCTCCGACAGCACAGCGAAGTGTTTCAGCGGGATTACCAGAAGGTGGACGGGGGCCAATGGATTGATGTCCCGGATGACGAAACAGTGTTCGTCCTGATGAAGGATCTCCCCTGGTATCTCCCCGTCCCTGATTTTGCAGAAGACGCAGGAGTCGTTCATGTCTATCCCTGCGTCCCCTATACGCCGACTACGGCGTGTGCTTCTATCTCGATCAGGTAGCTTGGGCTCACGAGCCCCTTGATGAACACCGTGCTGGACGCAGGCCCTGGGTCCCCGTCGAAGAACTCAAGCCTCGCCTTTGCATAGCCTGCGTAGTCCTCAGCATTGATCAGGAAGCACGTGATCTTGGTGATGTCCGCCCGTGTGCCACCGGCAGCGTTGAGTGCGGCCTCGACGTTGCTCAGGCACTGCACTGCCTGGGCATAGACATCCCCCTCGCCGACGATATTGCCTCCGGAGTCCACGGAGACCTGACCAGATACGAAGATGAGATCACCCGCCCTCGTGGCCGGAGAGAAGCCCGAAGGTTTGTTGTCTGGATTTGGAAAGTACGATCGTCTCGGCATGTGTGACCTCTGGGTTGTTGTAAGAGCCCGGTTAGGTAAGCCCCTGGCTGGCCTATCCGCGTAGCTCGAGAAGTTCGATTCGAGTGTCGTCCGGGCCTTTGATGAAAGCGATCTTCGGTCCGTTGGGGACGTCGATTGGGCCTTCCTTAAGCTCCGCGCCCATCCCGGACAGTCGCTCTAGCTCGGCGTCCAGGTCGTCGATGGTAATCCCGATGTGCTCGAGACCCCAGTGAACGTCTGCGTTCCCATCGTCCATCGACTCGCCGGTCCTGGCCCCCGAAATGTTTACTGTGACCCCGTCCGGGGTCCTGGTGACTACGAACTGGTCCCCGTACGGGCGCACGATGTCGCTGACGATGGTGAAGTCGAACGCCTCTGCGTACCACTCAGCCGTCTTTCTGGGGTCCGGCGCCTTGAGGTGAACGTGATTGAACTCATAGCCCATGTTGAAATCCATCCCTCCTAGAATGTGCGATTGCAGTCTATATCAAGGCTTTGCAATCAGCCAACCGCCGAAATTACCTCAGCTCATCCATCACCCTGTACATGTGACCGAACAGCTTGGACAGCTCGCGCACGTACTCTGCGGGTCCGACCGGCTTAGTGGGATCGAGGTGCTGGAACAGCGAGAACTCTGTATGCGTAAAGTCACCGCGCTCTGCCAGCGCATCCACAAGCCGTCGCGACTCAGCCGCCGGTACGAGACTGTCTTCACGGTCGTGCATGATGAGCACCCTGGCCCGCAGATCATCGACCGACGAGCTAGGCGAAATCGACGCGAGCGACTCAAGGGTAGATGCTGGCAACCTATCGATAAGCTGCAGGGCTTCATCGGTGTCTACGCCGGACAGCAGCCTGCTGGTTATCTGGGCCTCCTCCGACAGCTTGGACAATTCAGAGGCGTCTATAAGCGTGTCTTTGCTCACGAACATTCCAGTGAGCAGGGAGATCTCCGCCGGATTCTCCATCTCTTCAATGAGCTGGGCCGTCACAACCCTCTTGCTCAGTGAGGCTGGAGTCCACGGTTCGACAACCCCATCGTAGTACCTGCTGTTAGACAAGACAGCCGCGATAAGGTCCCTGGCGTCGTAGTATCCCGCGAAGAAATTGACGAACTGGACCTTGTCCTGAATTCGCGGGTCGCTCGCGGCGACTGCTACCAACGACGCCCCGACGCAGAATCCCCCCACGCCAGCGCGCTCAGGGTCGACACGTTCGTGAACCAGCAGGAACTCGAACCATCTGACAAGGTCCTCGACCTCAGTGGCCGTGACACGCTGGGAGGTCATTCCCTCCGACCACGGTATCAGGACTACGGCCCCGGATCTGGCAAGTCCTTCGGCCAAGCCGACCACGCGTGGGTCATCGCGGCCCGCAGGGTTCACTCCGAGGAACAGAAGCACTGCACTGTGAACGCCCTCGCCTGCCGGGGCGTACAGGTCGGCGCTGCCGCGCCCCGTGCTGATCTCGTGGAAGACCTCTTCGCGGCTAGGCTGACCCATCAGCCATGGTTGAGGGTTGACCGGAAGCGAACCCACAACCTGGGGTATGAAAAGGACCGTCCGCCATGCGACGCGACCCTCAGGTGTTGCCGCGATCCATAGCGCTATGAGGGCCAGGAATGCTGCGAGAACAAGGGCGACGCGCTTTCCTATCTTCCGAATGCGCCGTCCGAATCCGTGGTCAGACTGGACGTCCTGTGTTCCGTCTGCTTCGCTCACGACTAATCGGCCTTTTGGTCTATTGATACGAGAATAGTGATCATTTCGGGAACTTTTCTTGCTTTGACACTACCTTTACCCAATGCTATTCTGAAATTGGTTAATGCTCCGGCATCATTCGGGAGGACAGGCTGCGTCTCGGCGGTTCATCTGGATTCGATTCCTGGTAGTAGATCATTCCAAAGGGCGTAGGTTGATTGGTCCTACGAGGTGGTGGACCGCAGAAGATATTGGACGGGTGCTGAAGCATGGTCGCGGATATTCTATCCCGCATTGCAGGAGGCGCCATCCTAGCGGTAGTCGGATGGGGTCTCGGTAACTTCATAGCTGATGTGTGGGGCCCGGAACAGTTCGTTTTCTGGGTCTTTGGACTGACCATTGCCGGAGTTGTCGTCGGACTTGTTGCAACGCCGTTCGCTACTGCCGGTCTCTCCCGCAGCATAGCCAACCAGACACGTTCGATTCCCACTTCTCGCCTGCTCTCTGCGATTGTCGGCATGGTCGTCGGCCTTCTGATCGCCCTGCTGGTCTCGATTCCTCTCTTCAGGATTCCCGGCTGGCTGGGTCTGATTCTTCCGGTAGCGATCAGCCTGTTCCTTGCCTATCTCGGAGCGACGCTTCTGTTCGCCCCATCGAGGGACATCTTCCACAGGTTCTTACCCGACACCAGGACTTTTCCGGCGCTGAATGGGGCGACCACGCCGTCCGGTAACGGTCATGCGGGTCCAGTGCTGGTCGATACCAGTGCCATTATAGACGGACGAATGGCAGCCATTTCCAAGACCGGGTTCCTCCAGGGTACGCTCATAGTCCCACGTTTCATACTAAATGAGTTAAGGCACGTTGCGGATTCCAAGGACTCGATAAGGCGGACCCGTGGCCGCCGGGGCCTGGAGATGCTTCGTGAGATAAGGGAAGAAGGACTCGTGCGGACGGAGATTCTTGAGATTGACTACCCGGACGCCCGCGAGGTTGACGCTAAACTGGTTGGTCTCGCAAAGGAAATCGGCGCCTCGATTCTGACTACCGACTTTAACCTGAACCGCGTCGCCCAAATCGACGGCATAGCCGTACTCAACGTCAATGAGTTGGCAAGCTCGCTGCGTCCTGTTGTGATCCCGGGCGAGAGTCTCCGGCTGAAGATACTGCACGAGGGCAAGGAGCCTGGCCAGGGTGTTGGCTTCCTCGAAGACGGTACGATGGTCGTCGTCGACTCCGGCGTGCGTTACATCGACTCCGAGCTCGACGTCACCGTGGCGAGAGTTCTCCAGACAGCCGCCGGCTGCATGATCTTCGCCAGCCCATCGTAGGTCACGAGTCGCTTGCCGTCCTCCAGTACTGATCACATGTCCTGCTTGCGTCCGTCGGTTGGGGTCGCGGTCGTCGCGGGAGGTTCCAGCCGTCGCATGGAGGGCAGGGACAAGCTCTTCATAGAGGTCCTTGGCAGACCCCTGCTGCTGTACTGCCTGGAAGCCTTTGAGAGTTCATCGCACGTAGATACGATCGCAGTGGCGACGGCAGCCGAGAGCCTCTCTCGTGTAGGCGAACTCGGCCGCGAGTACAGCCTGTCTAAACTCAGTGCCGTAGTGGCGGGGGGCGCCAGGAGACAGGACTCTGTCTCCAACGCGTTAGACGCGCTTGGCGAGGTCGACATCGTGATCGTCCATGACGGCGCGCGCCCGTTCGTTGATGAAGCAACCATAGCGCGCGCTGTCGACGAAGCCCGACACTGCGGAGCGGCAATTGCCGCAGTTCCCGTGAAGGACACGATCAAAGTCGCAACTCCCGAAATGACAGTCGCCTCCACCCCTAACAGGGATTCCCTCTGGGCCGCACAGACTCCTCAGTCGTTTAACTTTAAGTTGCTCATTGAGGCGCACTCGCGGATCAAGTACGACGTGACCGACGATGCAGCCATGATCGAAGCTCTCGGTCATCCCGTCAAACTCTTTTTGGGGTCCCACGAGAATATCAAGGTAACCACATCTGAAGACATTCCGGTAGCAGAGGCAATCGCACGGGCCAGACTGGAGAAGTCGTCGCGTTGACTTACAGGACCGGGATTGGCGTCGACGTTCACCCCCTGGTGGAGGGAAGGGAACTCGTCCTCGGTGGCGTGGTCATTCCGCACGACACAGGCCTCGCTGGACACAGCGATGGTGACGCCCTCGTCCACGCCGTAATCGACGCCTGTCTCGGCGCCTCGAACCTGGGCGACATAGGCTCTCATTTTCCGTCGTCCGATCCGAAGTACCTTGGAATACGCAGCACTGTCCTTTTGTCAGAGACGGTAGAGATGCTACGCGCCGGCAGGTGGCGGCTCGAATTTCTTGATGCTACAATTGTCGCCGAACGACCCAAGCTCAGACCTTACATCGGCGAAATGCGCGCCGCGCTAGCCGAGGCCATGCAGATCGAGTACGAGTTGGTTAGCCTGAAAGCTACTACAACAGATCACCTCGGATTCGTAGGCAGGGAAGAAGGGATCTGCTGCATCGTAGTCGTCACCATCTCGAAAGCATGAGACTCTACGACACCCTCTCGGGTCAGCTACACGATTTCGACTCTCCCAACGGGCAGGTCCGCATGTACGTTTGCGGCATCACCCCGTACTCGTCGTCCCACATAGGCCACGCAATGTCGGCCGTGTCGTTCGATGTCGTCAGGCGGTACCTGGAGTTCCGAGGCTTCAACGTGAAGCACGTCCAGAACTTTACCGACATAGACGACAAGATGATTGCAGCCGCCAACGAGCGCGGTATCCAGGTGT
Source organism: Dehalococcoidia bacterium (assembly GCA_965116415.1). GTDB lineage: Bacteria > Chloroflexota > Dehalococcoidia > Lucifugimonadales > UBA1123 > VXRN01. The sequence continues at coordinate 824,315 of OZ220693.1, read as the reverse complement.
CCGATCTCGCATACGGGAACATCCAGGAATACATAGATGCGATGGGCGAGCTCAATGTCGCCCCCGCGCACGAGTACCCCAGGGCGACCCAGGAGATCGACAAGATCGTGGAGATTATCCAATCGTTGATCGATAAGGGCTATGCCTACGATGTCGATGGCGATGTCTACTTCCGCGTGAGGCGCGACGAGGACTACGGCAAGCTCAGCCACCGGAGCATTGACGATCTGCTCAGCGGCGCGCGCATCGAGATCGACGAACGCAAAGAAGACGTCCTCGACTTCGCACTGTGGAAGTCACAGAAGCCGGGTGAGCCCGCTTGGGACAGCCCTTGGGGTCCAGGACGTCCCGGCTGGCACATCGAGTGCACCGCGATGTCGATCAAGTACCTTGGCGAGTCTATTGACATCCATGGGGGCGGCGAAGATCTGGTGTTCCCACACCACGAAAACGAGATCGCCCAGTCTGAGTCGTTCACCAATGTTGAACCCTTCGCCAGGTTCTGGCTCCACAACGGGATGCTCCGGCTCGGCGTCGAGAAGATGAGCAAGTCCCTCGGCAACATCATCTCCCTCCCCGAGGCCCTTGACCTCTTCGAGCCTCAAGCTCTCCGCCTGTTCTTCCTGAGTTCCCACTACAGGTCGCCCCTGTTCTACAGTGAGGAAGTAGTTCGCAGCCAGGAACGCGCAATCAGGAGACTTCGACAGGCACTTAGAGTGGAGTCCGGTTCAGGCCCAGCCGTAGACCCAGATGGTTTCCGATCCAGATTCGTCGAGGCTATGGACGACGACATCAACACTCCGCGGGCCCTGGCCGCGCTTTTCGACCTTGCAAGAGAAATCAACAGGGGACGTGAGCAAGACGCAAATGTATCGGACGCTCAGCAGGCCCTGACGGATCTTGCCAGCGTCCTCGGCCTCGAACTTACTGAGTCCGACGAGGACGCAGGCGCATCAGCCGGCCCGTTCATCCAGCTTCTCGTGGACCTCCGGTCAGACTTGCGTGCCGCCCGGCAGTTCGACCAGGCCGACCGCATCCGGGATGAGCTCACTAATCTCGGCGTCACCCTTGAAGACAACCCATCCGGGACGGAGTGGACCCTGCGTTAGAATCGCAGTCTCGTCAATTCCACGGCCTCCCAGGTCGACCTAACTTCCTAACCTCTGCCAACCCATACCTCATATCATCAGCGGAGGGTTGGATATAACGCTGGTTGTATTCGGCAACGCGCAGACATTAGCGTTGTTTGCACCCCAATCCTCACCTACCATTTGAGTAAGGACGCCTCTTCCTGCCGATACTGCGGTAGCGTGAGCAACTGGAGACGAGATGAGCGAGTCACTCACCCATACGGTAACGGGAGCAACCGGATATACCGGACGCTATATTACTCGTCGTCTTCTCGAAGAAGGGCACGTCGTTCAGTCGATCACTGGCCATCCTCAGCGGGCGAACCCATTTGGAGACCAGGTGGCGCTTCACCCCTTTAACTTCGATCGTCCCGACCTGCTCAGGGAAACCCTGGCAGGAACCGACACCCTGTTCAACACCTACTGGATCCGCGTCAACTATGGAGACCGCACCCACGACCGCTGTGTCAAGGAGACACGCGTCCTGTTTGATGCGGCCAAAGACGCCGGAGTCAGGCGCATCGTCCACATAAGCGTCACCAATCCCGACCCAAACTCCCCACTCCCATACTTCCGTGGCAAGGGCCACATTGAAGAGGAATTGCGTGGACTGGGAATCTCATACGCCATTCTTCGCCCAACCATCCTGTACAGCACTGAAGACATACTGCTGAACAACATCGCCTGGACCCTTAGAAAGTTCCCAGTAGTACTCCTGCCGGGCACAGGGAACTATGGTATACAGCCGATCTTCGTGGAGGACCTCGCTGAGCTTGCTGTAGAAGCGTCCCGCGCAGATGAAAACATCGAGATCGATGCTGTCGGCCACGAAGTCTTCACCTATAGGGAGATGGTGAAGATGGTCCGGGACAAGACCAGCTCCAGGTGCCTCGTTGTACCGTCACCCAAATGGCTCACCTACGTCGCCGGGCGGGTACTTGGTTACTTTCTGGATGACATAGTTCTCACGATGGATGAGATCAGGGGCCTCTCCGCGGGCCTCTTAGTCTCCAAATCAGATACCGAACCCCCTGCGCACACGATGTTTTCCGAGTGGCTGGACCGTAACTCAGGAGAACTAGGCCGGAGGTACGCTTCCGAAGTCCAGCGGCACTACCGGTGACACCTGAATGGGCGGCCTGATGCAATCCTCGTAGGAGCGATCAATGACAAGTACAGCGATTACCGTCTATGGCGCCCCCTGGTGCCCGGACTGCAGGCGATCAAAGCAGTTTCTCGGTGAGCAGCGAGTGCCCTACGAGTGGATAGACATCGATCTCGACGAAGACGCCCGTGAGCGCGTAAGCAGCATCAACGATGGCAAGCAGATCATTCCGACAATAGTCTTCGAGGACGGCTCGTTCCTCGCAGAGCCATCGAACGCCGAGCTCGCTGCCAAGCTCGGTATCAACCCCAGGGCTGAGAGGCAACACTACGACCTCATAGTCATCGGCGGTGGCCCGGCCGGCCTTACCGCGTCCCTGTACGCTGCACGCGAGGGGATCGAAACGCTTGTCATCGAGCGCAGCGGGGTCGGAGGTCAGGCTGGTGTCACCGAGCGAATCGACAACTACCCCGGCTTTCCAGACGGCATTGGGGGCGGCGATCTCGCCGATCGCATTCGCGCACAGGTAGAGCGATTCGGCGTCGAGGTGCTGCCCGCCCAGGCCGTGACCTCTGTAGAGACTCAGGGTCAGTACAAGGAGGTAAACACGGAGAGTGGAGACAACTACTCGGCAACTGCCGTTCTTCTCACTCCCGGAGCCCGTTACCGCAGACTGAACGTCCCCGGCGAGGACGACCTCATTGGCGCCGGTGTTCACTTCTGCGCCACTTGCGATGGCCCCTTCTACCAGGGCGAGCAGGTGGTGGTGGTCGGGGGCGGCAACAGCGGAGTCGAAGAGGGCCTGTTTCTGACTCGATTCGCAGAGAAAGTCACTCTTCTGGAACGTGGCGACCAACTCCGGGCCAGTCGAATCCTCAGGGAGAAGGCCGATGCCCATCCCGACCTGGAAGTACGCGTGCGTACGCGGGTCCAGGCGTTCAAAGGCAGTCCCAAGCTGAAGTCTGTCGTCGCCGTAGACGATGACGGCCTGGTGAGCGAGATCCCAGCCGCGGGAGCGTTCATATTCATTGGGCTCGACCCGAACACGTCGTTTCTCGATGGGTCAGTAGAACTTGACGAACGCCGTGCCATCCTGACCGGCCCGTCGATGGAGACCAGCGTTGAGGGTATATTCGCCGCCGGAGATGCCAGGTCCGGAAGCACCAAGCAGCTCACAGCCGCCGTGGGAGAAGGAGCCACTGCCGCCCTGATGATCCGGGAGTATCTTAAGGATGCTCAGGGAGATCGGGGATACTAGGTCGCATAAGATCGGGGAAGAAGTGGAGCCAACGGGCGGATTCGAACCGCCGACCTGCGGTTTACGAAACCGCTGCTCTACCACTGAGCTACGTTGGCCCAATCGTCGCGCGACTGAATAATCATAGCATCCCCAACAGCGCTGACGCATGTGTCGTTGCACACCAGGCGTGCCCGTGCTAACGTCAGTGCTGTTCAGGAGGGATGCGACATGACCACGGGTTCGGACTACCTACTGATTACCGCTGACCGCGTCATCGACTCCACGGGCGGCCCACCGATCGACAATGGCGCTGTTCTCATCCACGAGGGCAAGATCGTCTCTGTCGGACGCGCCGCAGATGTCTCGGCCCCTGAGGGCGCGACAGTTGAGTCGCAACACTACCAAGGATGTACGGCGCTTCCTGGAATGGTCGACTGCCATACCCATCACAACGGCTTTGGCGATGGCAGGATGGGCGACGACCTGACGTTACTCGATGACGAAATCCTGACCGTGCAGGCTGCCCGAAACGCCAGGGCGAGCCTGTACTCCGGGGTGACGACGATCCGCGAGAACGGCCCTAAGAACGTGACGATGTTCAGGCTTCGTGACTCCATAAACGCCGGTCTCACAATCGGCCCCCGCATGGTGCTATGCGGTCGTCCTGTGGCGATCATTGGTGGTCACATGGGCTACTTCGGCGGGGAGGTCACTGGCGCCAACCAGACTCGCGCCCTCACCAGGGAACTCATAAAGGAGGGCGCGGACTACATCAAGATCACCGCAACCGGCGGCAGCACTCGTACCTCCTTCCCGCTAAGGCCGTCTTTCACCGTAGAAGAGCTTCAGGCTGTAACAGAAGAGGCCCACAAGGTCGGTAAACTCACAGCCACCCACTGCCTGTCTTCCCAGGGTATTGCGAACTCATTGGACGCGGACGTGGACATGATCATCCACTGTGCCTTCAAAGATGGTGACGGCACAGACAACTTCCGCGGCGACATCGCCGAACGCATAGGCGAAAAGGGTGTCTTCGTTAACCCTACTCTCCATGTCGGGCGGTCGAGCGCCTGGATGCTCGGCCACAAGCGTGACGACGTTGGCCTAACGCCCCAGGAGGAATCGGACCTCGATGCAGGGCGTCGCAGCATGGAGGTCAAGCTCGACCACTCGCGCAGGATGATCGAAATGGGCCTGAAGGTCATCACTGGCTCCGACTCCTCCTGGGGGAACTACAAGCTGGGGAATACCGTGTACGAGGCCGAGCTTCTCGTGCACGCCGGGTACTCGCACATGCAGGGCGTGCTGTCCGTCACTAGCTGGGCCGCTGCTGCCCTGGACATGGACGACGAGGTCGGCACGCTCGAACCCGGAAAGCTGGCAGACGTTCTCGTTGTTGACGGCAACCCTGCCGCAGACATCAACGACCTCTGGAATGTCAGAGAGGTCTTTTTTAGCGGCCGGAAACTCGAGCGAGGCTCAGACGAGTCGCTCCTTGCGGTTCGTCAGCAGCCCGCCCCTCTGTAGTCGCGCTTAATCAATCCCATATTCCAGCCTGTGCAAGGGAGTACCAGCAATGCCGGAGAATCCTGACTTCACAATCCTCAAAGCTGCGAGACTGATTGACGGCAACGGCGGCCCCGTGGCCGAGCAGGCCGCCATAATGCTGCACGGTGACACCATCAGCCAGATTGGCACACAGGAGACCGTACAGGCCCCTGAGGGGGCCTCCGTCCGAGAAGTGGACTACGGCGACGCAACCATCCTGCCCGGACTGGTGGACAGCCACGTCCACTTAATCGGCATCGGCGACGGCCGCGCAGGCGACGAACTTGTGACCCTTCCGGACGAGGTACTTACCGTTCAGGCCGCCCAGAACGTCAGGCGGCACCTCTTCTCGGGCGTCACAACCGTCAGAGACTGCGGCGCGAAGAATAGCACTACGTTCCTGCTAAGGGACGCGGTCGAAATGGGCATCGTGCCTTCTCCGCGACTCGTCCTTGCCGGCAGGCCAGTGGCTATCATTGGAGGCCACCTGAGCTACTTCGGCATCCAGGCGACAGGCGAGGATGAGTGCCGAGCCGCCGTGCGACAGCTCATTAAAGAGGGGGCTGATTTCATCAAGATCACCGCCACGGGTGGCAGCACTCGCACCAGCTTCCCGCTGAGGCCATCGTTCAATGTCGACGAGCTTACCGCAATCTGCGAGGAGGCCCACAAATTTGGCAGACATGCCGCTGCACACTGCGCCTCATCGCAGGGCATGGCAAACGTTCTCGCCGCAGGCATCGATACTATCATCCATGGCGTACACAAGGAGGCAGACGGCTCAGACGTCTACCGACCCGAGATCACGGAGAAAATCGCTGAACAGGGTGTCTACGTCAACCCCACATTGGGTGGGGCTGTAACCCGCATCCGAATGCTGGAGAATGCCTCGGGCCTCTCACAGTCAGAACAGGCGGACCTGGACGCGATGCGACAGGCGTCTGAGGTCAGAATGGAAAACGTGGCTCGCATGGTGGACGCTGGTGTCATCATGAGCGCCGGCTCCGACACGGCCTGGGGCTTCTACCAGATGGGCGACTTCCAGACCGAGATCGAAGCTCACGCCATGGCCGGCATGTCCAACATGGATGCGATAGTCTCCGCCACCAGGGACGCCGCGAAGTCCTGCTGGATCGACGACTCCGTGGGGACGCTGGAATCTGGCAAACAGGGAGACGTCCTGGTCGTCAACGGCAACCCTGATCAGGACATCAACGCACTCCGTAACGTCGCCGACGTCTACCTCGCAGGCAGCCTGGTAGACAGGCATGCGCTCGTCTAGCTGCCAATTCGTAGGGGCGACTCTTGTGGTCGCCCTGCTAGTTCAGGGAATAGAAAGGGGCAGCCACAAGAGCTGCCCCTACTTATCGGACACCCTTATCGGCTGGGAACGCTACTTCTCGATTGGCGCTCCTACGATAGATCCGTACTCGGTCCACGATCCGTCGTAGTTTCGGACCTTGCTGTGCCCGAGGATCTGGCTCAGAACGAACCAGGTGTGTGAGCTGCGCTCGCCGATCCGGCAGTAGGCTATGGTCTCACCATCCCCGGTAATCCCCTTGCCTTCGTAGATCTCGCGAAGCTCTTCGACCGACTTGAAAGTCCCGTCCTCTGCAACTGCGGACGCCCATGGCACGTTCGCCGCCCCAGGAATATGACCGCCGCGCTGTGAACCCTCCTGCGGAAGGTGGGCCGGAGCCAGCAGCGTGCCATCGAACTCCTCGGGAGCACGGACGTCCACGAGCCCCGTGTTATTGTCCGTAGACGCGACACCGAGCACGTAGTCTCGTGTCGCGCGAATCGAGGTATCTGGATTTGAGGCGCTGTAGGAAGTCCCCTGAACGGACGGCGCGTCCGTTGTGACCTCGCGCCCCTCGTCGATCCACTTCTGGCGTCCGCCGTCCATGATTTTCAGGTCGCCGTGACCGTACATCCGCATCTGCCAGAACGCGTATGTGGCGAACCAGTTGTTGTTGTCGCCGTACAGGACGACTGTCGAGTCGTTGCTGATGCCCGACTCACCCATGAGACTCTCCATCTGTTCGCGCGTCAGAATGTCACGGGTAAGCTGGTCGTTGAGCTGCGTGCTCCAGTTCAGTCCCACTGCGCCGGGGATATGCCCCTGGTCGTACGCGGCAGTGTCAACGTCGACCTCGAGTAGCACGACGTTTGGGTTGCCCATGTTGTCTGCGACCCACTGGGTCGAGACGATTGATTCAGGATGTGCAGGTTGCTCTGCCATTGTTGGTGTTCCTCCTGTTAGGTGAAACTCGATTTGAGCGTGTGTTAGGGTCCGTTCAGCTATCCAGTAAGGGGCGCTCCCCCACAGAACTGGACGTAGTCGATCAGCTCAGTGACCGTTGGGTTGTCGCCACACAACGGGCACTCGGGGTTGCGCCGCAACTTGACGGCTCTGAAGTCCATCTCCAGGGCGTCGATCAGCAGCAGCCGTCCCGATAGTGACTCGCCGATGCCCAGGACGAGCTTGACGGTCTCGGTCGCCTGGATCGTGCCAACCATGCCTGGCAGCATTCCAAGCACGCCCGCCTCGGCGCAGCTCGGGACCTCGCCAGGAGGCGGAGGAGTCGGGAACAGGCACCGGTAGCAGCCTTTGCCCGGCAGGAAGACAGTTGCCATGCCGTCGAACAGCAGGATGCTTCCATCCACCAGTGGCTTGTTGGACAGGTACGCCGCGTCGTTCACGAGATAGCGGGCCGGGAAGTTGTCGGCGCCGTTGATGACGATGTCGTATTGCCCGATGATCTCCATCGCGTTGTCCGACGTTAACGGAGCTTCGTGGGTGATGACGTTGGTCTCCGGGTTGTATGCGTTAAGCGTCTCAACTGCCGACTGCACCTTCGGCTTACCGATGTCGCCGTCGTAGTGGAGCACCTGGCGCTGCAGATTGGTCACGTCGACGGTGTCGAAGTCCACCAACCCAATCGTTCCCACTCCGGCGAGTGTCAGGTAGATGGCTATGGGGGACCCCAGGCCTCCCGCGCCGACGATCAACGTCTTCGCATCGATCAGCTTGCGCTGTCCAACGCTGCCCACCTGGGGCATGATGATGTGTCGGCTGTACCTTCTCACTTGATAGGGAGTCAGTGGCCTGACCGCTGTAGTTGTCATTACGTTCCTCCGATTATGACTTGCCGTCGTGTTGACCCGTCTTGGTTTACCACTAGTTTCGTCGAATATTTACTTAATAAAAAGACCTCCCGTGTCGAACGCAGGGCGTTGACTTGGAGGCCGATTGTAAGCTGGGCCACCCTGGGGATGGCCGTGGCCGCCAGCTAGCTACCGGTGTGCGGCAACCCAGTCTGAACGCCGTGCGTGGAGACGGGTGCTGCAACAAGTGCATGTAGCTGAAACGTACCGAGACAAGGCTATTTTATTCCTCGAAAATGTGCGGTCTATAGCTTTCGCAAGTATAGCACGGGCCTATTACCCCTTCAACTTGAATCGCTCAAGCGGCGCCGATGCGAACGAGTGGACAGGGCCTCTTCCGTCATTGCGATGAAAGCCGGAATCCAGGAGCGAAGAACAGGCATCCGCAGCCTACACCCCGCCTACGAACCTGGTAGGCTACGCATTGTGGAATTCGCAATCCTGTAGCGGGGTTTTATCTAACCTCACCTGTTCTTGACGCCAGCCGTGCCTGTAGTCCCACGGTTGACGGTTGCGTGACACCCCAATTACCATTCGCCTATGGGACGGCTTGTAATGGTATCGAACCGAGTCCCGGCGGCTTCAGACCTGGATCCGTCGAGCAGAGGGGCGGGCGCCGTCGGCGGACTTGTCAGCGCGGTTCGTGCGTCTCTCATCCAGACTGGTGGCATGTGGGTAGGCTGGAGCGGTCGTACCGTTCCCCGTCGTTCCAGGTCCGCGACAGACGTCGCTCACACTCCCGGTGCTGTGGACCTGGCCACCGTCGACCTCACATCCGACGAGATTAATCTCTTCTATAACGGCTTCTCCAACCGTACCCTCTGGCCCATCCTTCACAGCTTCATTGAGCGCACGCAGATCCGTCCTGACACCTACCGGGCATACAGGCGCGTGAATCGCCGTTACGCCAACGTTATAGGCGCCGTGATACAGGATGATGACCTCGTCTGGATTCACGACTACCACCTATTCTTCGTAGGGGAGGAACTCAGGCGACAGGGATGGAAGGGAAAGCTCGGCTTCTTTCTTCATATTCCCTTTCCGGCTGCAGACATATTCTCTGTCCTGCCCTGGTCGCGGGAAATCCTCAACGCGATGCTGTCGTTCGATCTGATCGGCGTTCACACCCGACGCTACATGGTGAACCTCGTGGATGCCTTCGGGTCGCAATTGGGTGGAGACTGGAACGGCCGTGATTTGGCATACGGCAATCGGTCATCGAGGCTGGGGGTCTATCCGATCGGTATTGACCCATCTACTTTCCAGAACGCCGCCAGGAGCTCAACAGAGTCCCTCAGGGAACTGCTGAAGCTGGATCCATCATCTCAGATCATCATTGGAGTCGATCGCCTGGACTACACCAAAGGAATTCCCCACCGGCTCCAGGCTTACTCGCGAATGCTCGAACAGCACCGTGATATCCACGGGAAAGTCACACTGGTGCAGATTTCCAACCCGTCCCGGGCACGTGTTCCTGAGTACGTTCGGGAACGTGAAACTGTCGAGCGCCTAACCGGAGAGATCAACGGACGCTACTCAGATGGCGCCTGGATTCCGGTGCGCTACCTTTACCGCTTCTTCAGCCAGGAGAGCCTCGCTGCGTTCTACAGGGACGCGGATGTCAATATGGTAACCCCGATTCGAGACGGCATGAACCTGATAGCCAAGGAATTCGTCGTCTCTCAGGTGGAGGGCCCTGGCGTGCTGATGCTGTCGAGCCTGACTGGGGCGGCCGCAGAGCTCACCGATGCGGTCATCGTTAACCCGTACGACATCGACGAAATGGCTCGCTCTCTCTACAACGCCCTCAAGATGCCTCTTGAAGAGCGCAGGGCGCGCTGGCAGCGCATGAACGACATCATTGAGCGCAGGACCGCCTCATGGTGGAGTTCAACTTTCACCGCCGATCTGGAACAGGTCCCGTAAACAGGCCCGTCGCCGCACCACAAGCGATGCTAAAATTAGCTTGAGGGGGACTTGTAGCACGGTTTTGCTTTCGAAAGGCGTTGCGGGCCATGACGAACAATCACCATCAGTCCACCTTTAACGGCGTTAACGTATTCTTCGACCGTGCCGCCGACAGGCTCGGTCTCGCAGATGGCGTGCGAGCCATGCTCAGTCGGCCCTGGCGGGAACTTCGCGTGTCAGTCCCCGTAAGAATGGACGACGGGTCAATCGAGGTATTCGACGGATACCGGATCCAACACAACGGCGTCAGGGGGCCTTACAAGGGTGGAGTGCGGTACCATCCTGATGTCGATCAGGAAGAGGTCTGCGCTCTCGCGTCACTCATGACGTGGAAGACGGCCATTGTCGACATTCCCTTCGGTGGCGCTAAGGGTGGAGTCCAATGTGATCCCCACTCGCTTAGCACCGAAGAACTAAACCGGCTCACTCGCCGCTACACGGTCAACATCGAGCACCTTCTCGCTGTGAACCGCGACATCCCCGCCCCTGACCTCGGCACCAACGCGCAGACAATGGCCTGGATGATGGACGCATACAGCCTGATCCACGGCTACACGCCTGGCATCGTCACCGGCAAGCCGGTTGAACTCGGAGGCTCGGTGGGGCGAGAGCAGGCGACGGGCAGGGGAGTGGTCTTCATTATGCGAAGTGCCGCCGCCGATCTCGGGATGGACCCCCAGGGCGCGCGAATAGCAATCCAGGGATTCGGCAACGTGGGCTCATGGACGGCCCGAATCGCGGGAGGACTGGGCTGCAGGGTGGTGGCGGTCTCGGACGTTAACGGCGGTGTATACAACGATAGCGGACTCGACATTAACGCCCTCGTCGCCCACTCAGACGAGGCCGGGACCGTTGTCGGATTCAGAGACGCTGACTACGTCGACAACAAAGAACTCCTCGAGTTGGACTGCGAGGTACTGGTTCCGGCGGCAATCGGGCGCGTCATCAACGAGGAGAATGCCACGCGCGTCCGGGCCGACCTGATTGTCGAGGCCGCAAACCATCCCGTCACTCCTGAAGCGGACGCCATCCTCGAAGATCGAGGCGTGATCGTAATCCCCGACATCCTGGTCAACGCCGGCGGCGTAATCGTCTCCTACTTCGAGTGGACCCAGAACCTGTACCAGCACAAGTGGTCGCTCGAAGAGGTCAACGAGGAACTGGACGCGATTATCACCAGGGCATACCGGACCGTACGGGAGACCGCTATTACAGAGGAGATCAGCTACCGCGACGCCGCGTTCCTGGTGGGCGTTGGCCGCGTGGCCGAAGTTGCTCAGCTCAGGGGTTTCATCTAGTCCTCAAGCCCGTGGCTCTCAATGCGGCCGTCGCGCATCCGCACGATCCGGTTACACTGCTCGCCGATCTCAGGGGCATGTGTGACTATGATGAACGTCTGACTGTTCTTCCGGTTAAGGTCGAGAATCAGGTCCATGATCTCCTGCGCGGTCTCCGAGTCCAGGTCACCGGTCGGTTCGTCCGCCCAGACGATTTCAGGCTCATTCACGAGGGCACGGGCAATTGTCACGCGCTGTCTCTGACCCCCTGAGAGTTCAGCAGGCCGATGACCGGCCCAGTCCGTCAGGCCGACCAGGTCCAGCGACTCCATAGCTCGCTCTCGCGCAACGCCAGGCTTCGCTCCGCTCACCAGCATCGGCAGCTCAACATTCTCCACCGAACTCAGCACTGGAAGAAGATTGTAGAGCTGGAAGACGAACCCCATCTCTTCAGCGCGGTAATCGGTTCTGCTATCGTCGTCCATCTCGTTGAGAGACACGCCGCCGATTGTGATCTCGCCCTCGTCTATGTTGTCGATCCCGGAAAGGCAGTTCAGGAGCGTGGTCTTTCCGCATCCACTCGGACCCATGATGCCCACGACCTCTGCCTTGTCGACGCGGAGGTCGATTCCGCGCAGGGCGTGAACCTTTACACCCTTACCGCTGCTATAAGTCTTGTGGACTTTGCTCGCTACTACTATCGGCTCACTGTATCCGGCCTGCATGAATGTGTCGCTCCCCAATTGCTCTGAATGCGGCGTACTCCATAAGTGTGACCGATTTCATCGGCGCAGTTCAATTCCAGACGAGATTCGACACAGGCTCAGATGCTCACCTGATTGACAAATCTTGACCGCAATCTGGTGAAGGCGTACGCTTGAACTGACTAGCGGCTTTGACAGAAGCCGTTCGGAGGTTCAAATGGAATTCGGCTCATTCATGGAATTTCACACACGACCGGGCCTGACTCAGTCCGATGCCTTTGAAGAAGGCTTCACTCACATCGAGACTGCGGAGTCACTCGGACTGGACGGGGTCTGGATGGCAGAGTCCCACTTCAATCCGCAGAGGTCAGTCCTGTCGGCCCCTCTGGTGCTCGGCGCAGCCATTGCGGGACGCACAAGCACCATCAAGATTGGGACCGCAGTGCACGTTATTCCTCTGGGCAACCCAATCCGGATGGCCGAGGAAGCCGCCACTCTCGACCAGGTCAGCCAGGGCCGTTTCGAGTACGGAGTCGGTCGCAGCGGTTTTCCAGGATCGTACGAAGGCTACGGGATGGCCTACGGCGAAAGCAGGGCGCGCTTCTACGAGTACCTCGAGATCATCCGGGGCCTATGGACATCCGACGCATTCAGCTACGAGGGCGAGTTCTACTCCTACGACGATGTCTGTCTTACGCCGAAGCCCTACCAGAGTCCGCATCCACCGTTCAGGATCGCTGCTACAACGACCGATACATTCCCCCTGCTGGGAGAACTCGGCTACCCGATATTCGTCGGCGTCCGTGGCCTCGGCGCGTCCCAGGTGGCAGAGCAGGTCGACCTGTACAAGAAGGCCTGGCATGATGCAGGCCACGATGGACCCATCGACATCTCGCTCAGAATTCCCGTGTACGTAAGCGACACCGAAGAAGACGGCGTGAACACTCCGGAGAACAGCTTCATGAAGCAGTTCAAGAGGCTGGGTTCCCAGCTTGCGGCCTCTGTATCCAGGGCCGGCACAGATCCGCGGGAAGATCGCGCCGAACGCAGCTCCCAGCTAGCTGAGATTACCTGGGATAATGTCAGGGAGGAAAAGGTCGCGGTTGGGACTCCAGACATGGTGACCGAGCAGCTCGGCAGGCTGCGTGATCAGTTGAGCCTGACTGGCGTCGTCGCTGAGTTCAACGCCGGTGAAGAGATCCCTCCCAAAAAGATCGAGTCTTCACTCAAGCTGTTCTGCGAAGAGGTCATGCCAGCGCTGAAATAGATCGTGCTGCTCGCCATCGACATAGGCAACACGAACGTTACCATCGGAGTGTTCGATGGGGACGATCTGAGGACGACCTTCAGGTTCGCCACCGACACACGCAAGATGCCCGACGAGTATGCAGTCACTATCAACCAGCTTCTTCCCCTCCAGGGAATGGCGCTGAGGGACATCGACGCGGTCGCGCTGTGTAGCGTCGTGCCGCCACTGACTCCCAGCTTCGTGGATCTTGCCAGGACTTACTTCGACGTCGAACCCCTTGAAGTCGGCTCAGGGACTCGTACGGGCATCCGTGTTCGCTACGATGCCCCAAGAGATGTTGGTGCCGACCGCGTGGTAGACGCGGCTGCCGCTTTCAAGATGTTCGGAGGCCCGGTGATCGTCGTTGACGTCGGGACCGCTACTGTGTTCGACGCCGTCAACGACCAGGGCGACTACCTGGGCGGCGCAATCGCTCCCGGAATCTCCATCGCAGCGGACTCACTGTTTCACTCCACGGCGATGCTCAGAAGGGTCGAGCTGGCGCCTCCACCCACAGCCATAGGCAGGAACACGATCCACGCGCTGCAGGCTGGTCTGGTGCTGGGCTACTCTGAGCTCGTCAAGGGAATGGTGGGACGCTTCAAGGACGAGCTTGGCCATCAAGCCAGCGTGGTCGCAACCGGAGGGCTGGCAGAGGTGGTAGCGTCCGAGGCAGGCGTCTTCGACTCAGTGGACCCCAACCTCACGCTGACAGGTCTCAAGATAGTTTTCGACATGAATACGGACGGACGCTGAGGCATGCCCCAGGACCTATCAGGAGTAAACATAGTCCTCGCGGTCAGTGGCTCGATAGCCTGTTACAAGGCTGTCGACCTCGCCAGCAAGCTGACTCAGATGCGCGCGGACGTCGATGTCATAATGACCGGGGCCGCGCAACGGTTCGTGACGCCGCTTACGTTCAGGTCGATCACGCACCGGCCCGTAGTTACCAGCATGTTCGAGCCGGACTCCGAGTTGAGCATCAACCATGTCGCGCTGGCTGAGCGAGCCGACATCGTTGCCGTCGTACCGGCAACCGCCAACACTATGGCGAAAATCGCTCACGGAATGGCCGACGATGCCATCACCGCCACCGTGCTGGCCACCCGCGCCCCGCTGCTCGTGGCCCCCGCGATGGACGCAAACATGTTCGATAGCTCGGCGACCAAGGCAAACGTCGAGTTGCTGATTCGCCGTGGCGTTTACGTTGCAGGACCCGCAGAGGGCCGCCTCGCGTCCGGCCTCATGGGCAAGGGCAGGCTCCTTGAGACCCCTGAGCTGATCGGGCACATCCGAATCGTCCTCGGCCAGAACGGCGATCTGAAGGGCCGCAAGATCGTCGTAACAGCGGGTGGAACGCAGGAGGCGATAGACCCTGTTCGCGTCATCACCAACCACTCCTCAGGCAAGATGGGCTACGCGGTCGCCGAAGCTGCCAGGGACAGGGGCGCCGACGCTGTCCTCGTAACTTCCCCCACTGCCTTGCCCGACCCTACAGGCATACGCGTCGTCCGCGTTGGGTCGGCGCTATCCATGCGTGACGCCCTCTATGATGAGTGCGCCAGCGCTGACGCCGTCGTCATGGCCGCGGCCGTGGCCGACTGGAGAGTGGAGGACGTTTCCAACCAGAAGGTCAAGAAGGGTGGGGAAGACACCTGGTCGATCGACCTGGTAAAGAACCCCGACCTCATCGCCGGCCTTGCCTCTGAGAGTCTCGTGAAGGTCGGGTTCGCAGCCGAAAGCGAAGACCTTATCGCCAACGCGCAGTCCAAGCTCCTGTCGAAAGACCTGCACATGATCGTTGCCAACGACATCACCGCAGAAGACGCTGGCTTCGCCGTCGACGACAACCGCGTAATCATCCTCGACCGCGAGGGCGGAATTGACAGGCTGCCCCTGATGTCCAAGTATGACGTTGGCGTCGAGATCCTCGACCGCGTCGTACCCCTGTTCGGAGAGCCATCGCCCCACTAAAACTGGCTGTAAACTAACTGGAATTCACAGAAGGAGAAAGAAGATGCCGATCGTTAGAGTTGAAATGTGGCCCGGACGCACTCATGAGCAGAAGCAGGAACTCGCCAAGGCGATCACCGACGCGGTAGTTAACATTGGTAAGGCGCCAGCGGATGCCACATTCGTCATCTTCGAAGACGTCCCCAAGGAGAACTGGGCACAGGCCGGCACCCTCGCGTCAGACGAGTAGCGTTCTAACTGAGCGATCAGTCACCCTGCAAAGTTGAGACTACTCGTTCCACCAGGACTTCGACGAGCCTAGCTCCGCGGCTGAATTCTGACTCTTCCATGAATCCATGGTAGAAGTTAGCGTGAAATGCCCTTGCCGCGACCATCCCGGCGGTGATTAGAGAATCGTCTAGCTCCTCGGACAGTCGGTCAGACGCTTCGAGCAGCTTGAAATGGCTCCCGTACTCCCAACCCCGTTCTTGGGCTGCGGCCTCGATGGCATGTACGGCGGCGCCCCACATCTTCTCTGACGCTTGGAGCATGTCTCCAAGAGCAAACTCACGATACGCGGCGCTAAGGAACTGTTGGGCAGTCTCAGCGTGTTCAGTCTTGAGCAACTTTCGCCTCCGATAGGTGAATTGTAACAGAAATTTTGACTGCTTTCGTAACATAAGCAGTGTGCATCTCGGTGTGCTACGGATTCCGCAAAGGAATATTCTGATGAACTTCGGCTTTTACCTTCCCAGTAACGGCGCAGGCGCTCAGCCCGACGCCCTCGAATCTATCGCTCGGCTCGGCGACAGCTTGGGCTTCTTCTGTATGGTTGCCCCAGACCACATCCTCTATCCCAACAACGTGGATTCGGTCTACCCGTATAGCCTGACCGGCAACATCCTGGCAGGTGGCAACATGGGCGGAGGCGAGTGGCCCGAGCAGATTACGACACTCGCCTTTCTTGCAGGAGTCACAGAGCGGATACGCCTTGTAACCAGCGTCATGATCGTCCCGTACCGAAATCCGCTTCTTACCGCCAAGATGCTTGCGACCCTGGACGTGCTCTCGAAGGGACGACTGATCGTCGGTGCAGGCGTTGGCTGGATGGAGGAGGAGTTCGAGTTGCTGAGTACTCCCCCATTCTCAGAGCGGGGAGCCGTCACCAACGAGTACCTACAGGCCTTCATCGAGCTCTGGACCCAGGACAGTCCTTCATTCGACGGCAAGTACACCCGATTCTCTGACCTCATATTCCTGCCCAAGCCCGTCCAGAAGCCACATCCGCCCATCTGGATTGGGGGACAGAGCCGTCCCGCGATCCGGCGAGCTGCCCGTATCGGAAATGCGTGGCACCCAGTTGGAGCCGTTCCCGCTACTCCACTTGAGCCCGAAGAACTGGCCGAAAACGTGGCTATGCTCAGGGAAGTGGCCGAACAGGCCGGCCGTGACCCCTCCTCAATCGACGTTTCGATGAAAGCTCCGCTCTACGATGCCTCGATGGACCAGGAAGGAACTCGCCGCCGGTTCTCCGGCAGTCCCGAAGACGTTCTCGAGGACATCCGCATCTACTCGGACACCGGCGTGACGCACCTGATCTTCGACTTCAGAAGCCCGGAGCCCGCCGAGACAGAGGAAAGAATGTCCCGCTTCTCAGAGGAGATCATGCCGCTGGCAGAGTCAATCTAGCGCTTCTTGACATTCTCAGCCGACGTTAGGCTATACTCACTCCACACATTCAAAGGCTGAGATCAGGACTAGTAAGTCCTCGGACGGAGCCTCAGAGAGTCGGGGCAGGTGAGAGCCCGGCGCTTACGAGGGGACCGAATGGACCTGGGAGCCGCCAACCGAACTTCGCTGCGGCGAACTGTAGGCTTGGACGGGGAGGGCGCCGTTACCAACGTCCAGGGCATCGAGGATGCGTCCTCCGTGCCTGATTAGAGGCTGTCTGCCGCTGTGGACAGCGAATTAGGGTGGTACCACGGATCATCGATACCCGTCCCTATGGGGGACGGGTTTTTTGTTTGCCAAAAACTAGCGCACTTGGAGGTGAAGGCGTGCACAGGACAATCCGCCGACACTTGTGGGAATCACATCTGTCCCCCTCTCCCTCGATGGGCTCACAGGGGTATGTAAACGTGTGCAGACAGGCGTGAATACCAATCAATGGCCCCCTCTCCCTGAGGGAGAGGGCTGGGGTGAGGGTGAAAACCTCGAATACATACCCCTGTAAGCCCGCCAGGGGAGACTTGAAGTAAGCTCAACGGAGCAATCATGACCACACTAACTACACCTTCAACAGAAACCGGACCCGGCGCCCCAACGCGCCGCCGGGTCTTCAGCGGCGTCCAGCCCAGCGGCGACCCACAGCTCGGCAACTACATAGGCGCCTTCAAGGGCTGGGTTGAGGGACAGGACGAGAAGGAGAATTTCTTCTGCGTTGTCGACCTCCACTCGATCACCGTCGAGATCGCCCCTGATGAGCTCCGCCGGCAGAGCCGTGAGCTTGCGGCCGTGCTGTTCGCCAGCGGCATCGACCCCGCCAAGAGTACCCTGTTCGTCCAGAGCCACGTTACCGCCCACGCGGAGGCGTGCTGGATCCTCAATTGTGTCACGCCTATAGGCTGGCTCGAACGGATGACGCAGTTCAAAGAGAAGTCGGCTGGCCTCGAAAGCGTCTCCACCGGCCTGCTCGATTACCCCGTGCTGATGGCCGGAGACATCCTGCTGTACAGCGCCCACGAGGTGCCGGTTGGTGACGACCAGCGACAGCACGTTGAACTGACAAGGGACATAGCGCTCCGGTTCAACCGCATCTACGGCGAAACCTTTGTCGTACCTGAAGCGGTGATCCCCGAGATAGGTGGCCGCGTTATGGGACTCAACGACCCCAACGTCAAGATGTCAAAGAGCTTCTCCCACATCAGGGGACACGCTGTCAGGATGCTTGACGAGCCCAGGGAGATCGAACGCTCCATCATGCGTGCCGTCACAGACTCCGGCAACGACATTGCCTTCAGCGATGATCCTGAAAGAGCGGGCGTCAACAACCTGCTCGGAATCTACAAGGTAATGACCGACAAGTCCGAGTCTGAGGTCGAACGCGACTTCGCCGATGCCCGAGGTTACGGCGACCTCAAACGCCGAGTCGCCGAGGTAGTTATCGAGGGACTGAGGCCAATCAGGGAACGCTACTACCAGTTAATGGACGATGTCGCCGAGTTGGACAGGCTCCTGGCTGTCGGCGCCGACCAGGCCCGCGAGGTCTCAAGCCCCAAGCTCGACGAGATGAAGGAGCGGGTCGGCTTCGTCCTACCAGGTTGAAAAGAACAAACCCCCTCCAGGGGGATGGGATGTTGGTGAGTTGGCCGTATGCCTGCTCCTTCATGCCCTCGCAAGGAAAACGAAATGTACTACCCAACCCTGGAACAGTTCGAGGAGTACGCCAAGGATGCGAACCTCGTTCCCGTGTTCCGAGAGATAAGCGCCGACCTTGAGACACCCGTTTCGGCCTACCTGAAGGTAGCGCGGCCTCCATACTCGTATCTGCTCGAAAGCGTTGAAGGCGGCGAACGGCTGGCCCGCTACAGTTTCATCGGTACCGATCCTGTGGAGATAATCAAGACCGGCCCCAATGAAGCGCTGGGTGACATCGACCCGCTCAAGCCAGTAGAGAATCTGCTGTCGAAGTACAGACTGGCCGACGTCGACTACCTGGAGAAGTTCAACGGTGGTGCGGTCGGCTACATAGCCTATGACGCAGTCCAGCACTTCGAGCGTCTTCCTTCTCCCGAAGAAGACCCACTCGGACTGCCCCAGTCTGTGTTCATGCTTTCAATGACCTACCTTGTGTTCGACCACATTCGGCACAGGATCAAAATAGTCAGCCACGCGCGAATCGAGGGCGACGTCAGGCGTGCCTACGATAACGCCTGTGCCCGGATCGACGACTTCGTCGCGAGACTCAGGGGACAGCCACAGCTTCCCGAGCCCAATCTCGAGGGCGAGACAGACGCCGACCTCGAGTTCAATATGACCCGCGAATATTACGAAGAGATGGTCGAGAAGACCCGCGAGTACATAATCGCTGGCGACGTGATCCAGACCGTCGTCGCCCAGCGGATGTCGCGAAAGACCTCGGCACATCCGTTCCAGATATACCGATCTCTCCGGGCCATCAATCCGTCACCCTACATGTACTACCTCGACCTTGAGGGCTTCCAGATCGTCGGGGCCTCGCCCGAGCTGCTCGTACAGGTAGTGGACGGTCAGGTCGCTGTACACCCCATCGCTGGCACTCGAAGAAGGGGTAGGGACGAAGCCGAGGATCTTGCGCTCGAAGAGGAGCTGCGCAACGACGAGAAGGAGCGCGCCGAACACATCATGCTCCTCGATCTCGGACGCAACGACGTCGGTCGCGTCTCCAAACCCGGAACGGTTGATGTGACACAGATTCTCGACATCGAACGCTACTCCCACGTCATACATCTCGTCTCGCACGTGACCGGTCAGCTGCAGGATGGCTACACGAGCTACGACGCCCTGCGTGCTTGCTTCCCCGCGGGCACAGTCTCCGGCGCGCCGAAGATTCGAGCTATGGAGATTATCGCCGAGTTGGAGCCGGACCGCCGGAGCGTGTACGCAGGTGCAGTCGGGTACTTCGACTTCTCAGGCAACATGGACACCGCGATCGCGATTCGTACGACAGTCGTCAAAGACGGCGTTGCTCACGTCCAGGCTGGCGGCGGCATCGTGTATGACTCTACTCCAGAGTTCGAATACATGGAGACCCTGCACAAGGCGTCTGCCGTCCTGACCGCCATAGACCAGGCCGAGCAGGAGATCGACATTTGATGCCGCACTGGAACACCATGTAGGGGCACTCCTTGTGGGTGCCCTCGTATCCTGAGAATGTTCCGAAATGGAGAGCCGGATATGATACTGCTCATAGACAACTACGACAGCTTCACCTACAACCTATACCAGTACCTTTGCGAACTCGGAGCGGACGTCCAGGTAGCCCGAAACGACCAGATCTCGCTGGAAGACATCGCGGACATGGCGCCGGAGAAGATCGTCATATCACCAGGCCCATGCACTCCTGCCGAGGCAGGCATCTCAAACGATGTCATCCGTCACTTCGGACCCAACCTGCCCACGCTCGGCGTGTGCCTGGGTCACCAGTGCGTTGGGTACTCCTTCGGCGGCACCGTAGGAGGTGCTGGTGAGATCATGCACGGCAAGATGTCTCTCATCCACCACGATGGCAAGGGCGTGTTCAGTGGCCTTCCCAACCCGTTCGAGGCGATACGCTACCACTCGCTGGCCGTGTACCAGGACGATCTGCCTGAGGAGCTAACTGTAACCGCTTGGACTGAGAAGGGTCTCGTAATGGGAGTGCGCCACCTCGACTACCCCATCGAGGGCATTCAGTTCCATCCCGAGTCGATAATGACCAAAGTAGGCAAGGATCTGCTGCAGAACTTTCTTGACATGCCGGCCCCCGCTGTCACTGATGCATCAACAGGAGAAACAACATGATCCAGGACGCGATTGAGATTGTCGTCTCCGGACGCGATCTCACAACAGACCAGGCGTCTGAAGCCATGGAACAGATCATGACGGGCGAGGCGACTCCCGCACAGTTCGGCGCTCTCGTCACCGCGCTGCGAATGAAGGGTGAAACCGTCGACGAGATCGTCGGTATGGCCCAAGTGATGCGCGAGAAGTCCATTCACGTCGAGGTCGATGGCACGGTCGTCGATACCGCGGGGACAGGCGGCGACAACTCGTCCAGCTTCAACATCTCGACCACTGCCGCCCTCGTCGCCGCGGGCGCCGGGGCGAAGGTCGCCAAGCACGGCAACCGCGCCATGTCAGGTTCGACAGGTTCTGCCGACGTGCTTGAGGCGCTGGGGGTGAATATCGCCCTGTCGCCAGGGTCAGTAGCCAGATGTATCGACGAAGTCGGTTTCGGCTTCATGTTCGCCCAGGGGTTCCACCCGTCGATGCGCTTTGCTGCGGGCCCCCGCCGCGAGATAGGCATACGAACTGTGTTCAACATTCTGGGCCCTCTCACCAACCCCGCCAGCGCAGACCGACAGGTCATAGGCGTGGCAGACCCAAGCCTCGCTCGGCGTATGGCAGAAGCGCTGGGGCGACTCGGCAGCCACAGGGCACTCATCGTCCACGGCATTGATGGAATAGACGAGCTGTCAATCTCAGCGCCAACGTCCGTCTGGAGCCTGGAGAACGGCGCAGTCTCCGAGTCGCAGGTCACTCCCCAGCAGCTTGGACTCCAGCCCGCCGCCATCGAATCGATCCAGATCGACAGTCCCGAGTCGAGCGCAGCCATGGCGCGAGGCGTGCTGACCGGTGAGTACGGACCCGCGCGCGACGTGGTGTTGATGAACGCATCCGCCGCCCTTGTAGCTGCAGACATAGCCTCAGACCTGGTCGAAGGAGTCGAGCTTGCAGCCCGCTCCATTGACCACGGCAACGCCCTTTCCAGGCTCGACGAGCTGGTCGAGTTGAGTCAGAGGCTGGAATGACACACGAGCCCAGAGACAATCGAAACGGAGTCCACCCAGCAGTCGCAGGTGCCGACGCCGTACTGTTCGACTTCGACTTTACTCTGGCTGACTCATCTGCAGGCATCATTACCTGCATGAACTATGCGCTCACGGAGATGGGACTTGGTGAGTCTTCCACTGAAGACATCATAAGGACCATCGGCCTGTACATCCCTGAAGCCCTGGTGGCCCTCAAGGGAGAGCAGTACCGGCCTCTGGGTCAGGAGTTCATGAAGCACTTCACGCACAAGGCCGACGAGGTCATGGTCGAAGGCACTTTCTTCCTGCCGGGAGCGATGAACGTGTTGAAGACCCTTCACGGATTCGGATACCGGCTGGGAATCGTCTCAACGAAATTCCGCTTCCGCATCGAGACTGTCCTCAAACGCGACGGAGTGCTCGACACTGTCGAGGTGATCATCGGCGGCGAGGACGTTTCGCACCACAAACCGCACCCCGAGAGTTTGCTCAAAGCGGCCAACCGGCTCGCCCTTCCTGTCGACCGCTGCGTCTATGTCGGCGATAACGAGGTAGATGCCAGTGCCGCCAGGTCGGCGGGAGTGAATTACGTCGCTGTTAAGACCGGAGCTACTCCGGTCGAGGCCTTCGACGCCTATCCCAGGGTAGCTATGCTCGACAGCGTAGCGGACATCATTCAACAGTAATCGCCGATCTTTCTGATAGAATTAGAACACTGCCAGCAGGTTCGCTTTAGAAAGGCTACCTCCGATCATGACTGTCAGAACCGACTCACCCGACATACTCAAGAAGATAGTCGAGGTCAAGAGCCGTGAAGTTGACCGTCTGAAGGACGAAGTGCCAATCGGCGAACTTGAGACCCGTCTTGAGGAGCAGGCCGCCCCCCTCGACTTCGGAGCCGCCTTGACCGGCAACCGTGTCAAAGTTATCGCGGAGGTCAAACGAGCTTCTCCGTCGCGCGGCGTCCTTCGCGAGAATCTCGACGTCGAGTGGCTGGCAGACCTCTACGTGAACAACGGCGCTGCCGCAATCTCGGTTCTGACCAATCGAGACCACTTCTACGGAAGCCTCGAAGACATGGATGCAGTCGCCTCGGTAGCGCACGGCAATGAGGTTCCCGTACTGCGTAAGGAGTTCATCTACGACCCTTACCAGGTCGTTGAGGCCCGGGCGCACGGCGCCGATGCAATACTGCTAATTGCCACCATGCTCAGACCCGACCAGCTCATGCGCCTCAAGTTGCAGGCTGAAGAGCTTGGAATGCAGTGCCTCGTAGAGGTCCACGACGAAGATGAACTCGCTGTCGCGGTCCAGGCAGAGGCGAAGATCATCGGAATCAACAACCGCGACCTTCGAACATTCCATACGACTCTCGATACCACCTTCGAACTGGCGGACATGGTCCCGTCCGACTGCATCCTGGTGAGCGAAAGCGGTCTGCGTACACCCGAGGACATCGGGCGTGTGCGCGATGCTGGGGCCTCAGCAGTCCTGATCGGAGACGCGCTGGTAACGGCGCCCGACCCCGGCGAGAAACTTCGGGAGCTCGCGTGACCAGGTTCAAGATCTGCGGAATTCGCGACTTGCCCAACGCGATAGTCGCTGCTGAGTCCGGGGCCGAACTTCTCGGTTTTGTATTCGTCGATGGCGTCCGGCGGCAGTTGCAGCCTGACGCTGCCGCAGAGATTATCGCCGGGTTCCGGCGTTCCGTTCGTCCTGAGCTTGTCGAAGGACGCCTCCCCGGGATCGTCGGCCTGTTCGCCAACCAGTCGCCGCAATTCATAAACGACGTAATCAGACTGTGCGGCCTTGACCATCTGCAGTTGTGTGGCGACGAACCGCCAGAAATGTGGGACTTGCTCGACGCTCCAGTGATCCGCCAGGTCAAGGTCAGAGAGGACCTGTCGCGAGAACAGTCCCTTGAGGAGGCGTGCCGAAAGGCCGAAGAAGCCCTGGACGCCGGACACAGGGTGCTGCTGGACAAGCACGAGGCCGGCCAACTGGGTGGGACTGGCATCGTATTCGACTGGGGATTGGCCCGCGACATCGCGAAAGACCACCGGGTGACCCTGGCAGGGGGCCTCACTCCAGACAACGTTGTCCAGGCAATAGAAACTGTGAGACCGTGGGCCGTGGATGTCTCCAGCGGCGTCGAGACCGACGGAGTCAAAGACCCCGATAAGATCAGGGCCTTCGCAGCTGCGGTGCGAAGCGCAGGTTAAGTCCGGTGTCCGCAATCCAGCTAAAGCCCCAGTCCGTCGAAATCGACGCCCCCCGCGAGCTCGTGTTTCAGATGCTGTCCT
Organism: Dehalococcoidia bacterium; assembly: GCA_965116415.1. Lineage (GTDB taxonomy): Bacteria > Chloroflexota > Dehalococcoidia > Lucifugimonadales > UBA1123 > VXRN01. Next base: position 800,080 of record OZ220693.1, on the reverse strand, counting down.
CGTTCCGACGCGGCAGGATCGCAGGCGACAACACGGAGTCGACAAGGCTCATCTCAGAAGAAGGCAACGTGAAGACCGTCGAGTTCATCACGAAGGCTGGCCCATTCTCGTACAGGACACTTGAAGAAGTCACCCTCCACAGGCCTGAGAGAATCGAGTTCAAGCACCAGGAAGGCCCCCTCGACTTTTCAGAAGAGGAGTTCACCCTGGACGAGACCGCTGACGGCGGCACGCTGCTAACGCACACTGGCAGCTTCATCTGGAATCGCTTTCCGTTCTTTGGTTGGTTCGGAGGAGTCATCTATACCAGACCCATGTACCACAGCGTCATACGCAAGCACTTTGCCACCGTCAAAGAGGCCGCCGAGGCAAGAGCCGCCCGCAGCCACGTCTTCAGACGCGCCCGGTCAACGTAGTTGGAATCCTGTGCATATTCTCCTCTTCCTCAGGGTAAGGGTGAAATGTTCGCCTTTCCAGACCGTGTGCCAGGAGCAGTCAGTGTGGACGCAGTAGGTACGGTGTGCTATGTTCATTTGCGGAATTTGCGACCCCAGAGGTGGCCCTGAATGTACTCCCACGATGTCCTGATTGTTGGCGCCGGATTGGCCGGCATGAGAGCGGCGCTGTCTGCGGCCGAGAATGGGGCTGACGTAGCGGTCATCTCCAAGGTCCACCCCGTCCGCAGCCACTCCAATGCTGCCCAGGGCGGTATCAACGCCGCGCTTGAGCACGCCGGAGACGACTGGCGCGACCACGCCTACGACACTGTCAAGGGTTCCGACTATCTCGGAGACCAGGACGCCATAGAGATAATGTGCCGCGAGGCCGGTTCCGAAGTGATCCAGATGGAGCACTACGGAGTCACCTTCAGCCGAGATGAAGAGGGCAGGCTTGGCACCCGCGCCTTCGGAGGGCAGGGCAAGGCCCGCACGTTCTTCGTCGCCGACTTCACAGGCCAGGCCCTTCTCCACGTTCTGTACGAGCAGATCATGAGGGCCGGAGTCCGCGTGTACGAGGAGTGGTTCGTACTCGACCTGATTGTCGAGGATGGTGAGTGCGCTGGCGCCATTGTCATGGAGATTCGCTCCGGCGAAATCCACGTCATCAGGTCCAAGGCCGTAATCATGGCTGCTGGCGGACTCGGTAGAGTGTTCGAGCCGTCCACCAACGCCCTGATCTGCACCGGCGATGGCATGGGCCTCGCCTACCGTGCAGGCGCATCGCTGATGGACATGGAGATGGTCCAGTACCATCCCACCACACTCAAGGGCAGCGGAGTGCTGATTACCGAGGGCGCCCGCGGCGAAGGCGCTCATCTGCTCAACTCGGAGGGGGAACGCTTCATGAAGCGCTACGCTCCCAACATGATGGAGCTGGCATCCCGCGATGTTGTCTCCCGCGCTGAGCAGACAGAGATAAACGAAGGACGGGGAGTGGACGGCTGCGTCTTCCTCGATATGCGTCACCTTGGCGAGCGCGTGATTCGTGAACGACTCACGCAGATTCTCGACATAGCCAGGGACTTCGCCAACGTCAATCTCCTCGAAGAGCCTGTCCCGATAAGACCTGGGATGCACTACCAGATGGGCGGCATCAAGACCGACGTCGATGGTCAGACTCAGCTACCCGGCCTCTACGCCGCAGGTGAAGTCGCCTGCGTGAGCGTGCACGGCGGCAACAGGCTGGGCGCGAACTCGCTCCTGGACACTCTCGTCTTCGGACGGCGTTCAGGCGAACACGCTGCTGAAATCTCCAGGTCCAAGTCCCACGGTTCAGTCGATGACACGGCTGCCGACGGTCAGAGGGCTAACATCCAGCGGCTTCTCGACAATGAACAGAACGGCGGCGACATGTTCGGCCAGATCAGGCAGGACATGGGCAGCACGATGAATGACCATCTGGCGGTGTACAGAAACCAGGATGGCATGGAGACTGCCCTGGATACAGTCAGGCAGCTACGCGAACGCTACCGGTCGGTGTATGTACCTGACAAGGGCAAGACCTGGAACACCAACTTGGTCTTCACACTGGAACTCGGCTTCATGCTGGACAGCGCGGAAGCAATAACTCTCGCTGCCATTGAGCGCAAGGAGAGCCGCGGCGCACACACCCGTGAGGACTTCCCTGACCGCGACGATGAAAACTGGCTGAAGCACATCCTGGTCACGCAGACCGAAGACGGACCGGCACTGTCCGAACAGGCCGTCGTCATCACCCAGTGGGAGCCCCAGGTCCGAAGCTACTAATCGACTTCCCCCTCCCTAGACTACAGAAGGAACTCAAATGCAAGTTAAGTTCAGGGTCAAGAGATACGATCCCGATGCCGATCGCCCGGTCGCGCACTTCGACGAGTTCGAGCTTGAGATGAACGAGTCCAATACTGTATTGGACGGGTTGATACGAATTCGCGAAGAGATGGACGGCACGCTGGCACTCCGATGCTCATGCCGGAGCGCCATATGCGGCTCCTGCGCGATGCGTATCAATGGTCAGGCGGGTCTTGCCTGCAACACGTTGCTTATCCACGCCATGCCCAGGGACGGCGGCCCGATCGTCGTCGAGCCGGCTGGCAACCTTGAGGTCCAGAAGGACCTTATCGTCGACTTTGCTCCGTTCTGGAGCAAGGTTCGCGACGTCCAGCCCTGGCTCCAACCAGAGGGCCCAGAGCCGGAGACCGAGTATCTCGCGCCAGCCGACGCCATGCAGCACCTTACAGGTGTGACAGCCTGCATCATGTGCGGCGCGTGCGTCTCTGACTGCACGGTCTTGAATGTCGATGACAACTTCCTGGGTCCTGCCGCACTCGCCAAGGCGTACAGGTTCGTCGGCGACCCCAGGGACGACGCTGACGATGCACGTCTCGGTGCGCTCAACGAGTATGGCGGAGTGTGGGACTGCACCCGTTGTATGCAGTGCGTAGAGGTCTGCCCCAAGGGAGTCGATCCTATGGGCAGGATAATGGCCCTCAGGGATAAGGCCATGGAGGCCGGATACGTCAACACGACCGGCGCCCGCCACGCCAACGCCTTTGCCGAGTCCGTCGAGCACAGCGGATGGCTGGACGAGACCAAGCTCGTGGTCAAGAGCCATGGGATGACCAATTTCCGCGAGATGCTCAAGCTTGTCCCTGTCGGACTGAGAGCAATGAAGGCCCGCAAGATGCCGCCTCTCGTACACAAGAGCATCCCCGGAGTAGAAAACGTCCAGCGTGTATTCGAAAAAGTCGAGAATCGCCAGGACGACTGAAACGAAACCAATGCCCCCTCACCCTCAGGGCTCAAGGGGGAGTTTAGGCCATACTCTCTGAATCAATGGTTCACATCCATCAACTGACCCCCTCTCCCTCAGGGAGAGGGTTGGGGTGAGGGTGAAGACATAGTCCCCTCTCAAGTCACGGACAAGGTAAAGAAAAAACATGAGATACGCCCTATATCCGGGCTGCGTTTCACGCGGTGCCTGCCCCGAACTCTACGACGCCACACTTGAGGTATGCCGCAGGCTCGGAATCGAGCTCGATCTCGTAACCATGCAGGGCGCTTCCTGCACGGGAGCGGGAGTCCTGCAGGAGAAGAACATGCGACTCGGCGACACGCTGAACGCGCGTACATTTGCGATGGCCGAACGCGCCGGTCAGGAGATCATGACGATCTGCTCGACCTGCCAGGGTGTGATGTCACAGGCTAACGCCCGCCTCCAGGACGACGAGTACAGGGCCTCCATCAACGAGGACCTCGCTGAAGAGGGTCTCCAGTATAGCGGCACCGCTGATCCCCGTCATCTTCTCTGGGTAATCGTCGAGGAGATCGGCGTCGAGAAACTCGAGTCGATGGTCGTCCAGCGCCTGCCCAATCTGAAGCTGGCCCCCTTCTACGGCTGCTACATCGTCAGGCCGTCCACAGACCTCAAGTTCGCAGAAAACCCTGAACGTGAGGACGCCCTCGAACGTGTCATAGAGGCCGTGGGCGCCCAGGTAGTCGACTTCGCTGGAAAGACCCTGTGCTGCGGATTCCCTATTCTCACAATCAACGAGTCCAACTCGCTGAAAATGGTCGCCACCCACACCATGGACGCCAAGGGCCTCGGCGCGGACGCTATGGTCACTCCATGCCCGCTGTGCCACCTCAACTTGGACGGCTACCAGCCCCAGGCGGCCAAGGCGAACAGTCCCATGGCTGCAATCGACATCCCGATCCTGCACCTTCCCCAGCTTATTGGGCTGGCGCTCGGTATCGACCCTAAGGCCATGCGCCTCAACCGCCACATCGTCTCGACCAAGAACCTGCTCTCAGGACTCGCCCTGACACCTTAAACTCCTCACGGCCGCGAAAGGGGGGCGTGTCTCGAAGTGGCGCTTGGCTCGCTGGCCAGATCTTCCGCCCGCCGTCCATGGGTCGTTGTTGCACTCTGGGCCGCGGCATTCTTTGCCGCATTCGGAGTCGTGGGCTTCCTCTGGGACGGCGCTTTCACAAGCCAAAGCGTTCTCTTCGGGGAACCCGAATACAATGTCGGCGAAGAGATTCTTGAGGAACGTTTCCGAGGCCCGCGACCTGCCACCGAGCTAGTGGTAGTCCACTCGGACACCTACACAATCGCCGATCCCGAATTCGAGGCCACGGTGCAGAACCTGTTCTTTGGCCTTGCCGCCCTCGTTCCCGATGTCGTAGCAGGTGTCAGCCAGTACTACAACTCCGGATCGGACTGGCAGGTCTCTGACGACGGCCACTCGACGATAATCGCCGTAACAATGACCGGCACGCTCGATGACGCTGCAGCAAGCGTCTCCGAACTCATGAGCGTCGTCCGCAGACACGATGGACAGAATGACTTCCAGGTCCTGCTCGTCGGAGAAGCTTCACTTGCGGCACGCATCGCAGAGTCCGCGACTCGGCTCTACCTCGCATCCCAGACGATAGGGTTCGGCAACGCTGTCTACTACATCGCGTTCATTGGATTGCTCGGCATCGGCGCCCTGGCTGGAATGCGTCTTCCCGTTGTCCTGGGCCTGCCTATGATCGCCATACCCTCCGCTGTCGCGGCCTTGATCGGGATGGTGTTCCCCGTTCACGCCATCGCTGCCAATGTTCTGGTCCTGGTTGCAGCGGTGGTCGGACTGGTCTTCCCAGTCCTGATCGCGCTCACGTATAGAGAAGAGAGGCTAAAGGGCCACGACAATCACGATGCGTTACAGCGATCATGTTCCACGATCGGTATGGCAATGGCGTTCGGTGTACTCCTGGCAGCGATAGGCTTGGTCGGGATGTTGGCCGTCCCCTCTAACCTCGTTGTCAGCGCGGGAGTAGGTGCGATTCTCGCGCTCTGCGTGCCGCTGATTGGGGCAGTTACCCTGACCCCGGCGCTGTTGACCCTGCGCTATGATCGCGTAGTGACGTCTAGGTCAGCCGAGTCAGATGAGCCGGAGAGTAATTCCTGCAGTAGGAGGGGAAGGTTTACTCGTGCTCTCGATAGGATAGTGAAGGTTGCTGTAGAACGGCCTGTGCCGAGCTCAATCGCCGTGATCGTGACTCTCGTAGCGTTGTCGTTTCCTCTCCTGGACCTCAAGCTCGGGTTCAACAGCCCTGAGACCATTCCCAATCGCCACGGCGACAGGGAGGCCTACGGCCCTCAACACCACGAGGCGTTCACCCGGCTTGTGGGGGGATTCCCCGCAGGTATCATGTCACCGGTTGAGGTCGTGATCGACGCCCCGTACGCGGACCCAGATGTGGAGCCTCGTGTCGCGGACTTTCAGGCCGCGCTGACGTTTGATAAGTCTCTCTCTGGACAGACGTTGGTGCAGACCAACCTGGACCGGGACGTAGTCCTGATCTCTTCTCCAACCATCAGTCATCCCGATAGCGAATTTGCGATTGCAGCCGTGCAAAACCTCAGGGACGAACTCGTGCCGGAAGTATTCGGCGATGCTGGAATCGAGGTCTTTGTAACTGGACGCTCCGCCTTTTCAGCCGATCTGCTCAATCTCGTTGAGCGTTACACTCCCTTCGTAGTGGCCCTGGTGCTGGTGGCCAGCCTAATCATCCTGGTCCTGGCGACCCGCTCGCTGATAGTTCCAGCTCTGGTCACGCTGATCAACCTTCTGTCGGCAGGGGCCGCCCTTGGAGTCATGGCACTCATCTATCAGAGTGGTGACGGAGCTCTGGTCACGGAAGCGTGGCTGCCCATGTTGATAGTCCCACTGCTGTTCGGTCTGTTCACGATCACGCAGCTCGTTCTGCTTGGACGCATTAGAGAATGTCATAGCCAGTCCGGTGAATTCACGGAGTCTATAGCAGCAGGCATGAGTGCCACCGCTTCGACTGTCACGGTGATCTCGCTGGTGACAGCAGCAATTTTCGGCAACCTCGTAGTCGAGGTATTCGGGTGGAGACTGTTCCCGTTCCATCAGTTCGGTGTTGCGATGGCTGTCGGCCTGGTGCTGAACACGGTGATTGTCCAACTGGTCCTTCTGCCAGCTATATTGAAGTTGCTTGGCGACTCAGCCTGGTACTTCCCGAGCTTCCTGGAGTGGCTGCCCGACTTAAGCGCCGCGCCACGGTCACTGAAGCGGTAACGGAGGCTGCCACCACGACGGAGTCTCATCCACCTCGATCTCGGTCACCCACTTCACCCACTCGAATCCTCTCCGCCCAGGGGCCACCAGCCGGATAGGAAAGCCATGACCGTGCGACAGCTGTTCACCAGTCACGTGTGTCGCAAGTATCAGCCCGTCTACGTCTCTCATCGCGTACCGCCTGTAGTAGCCGGTCACTGATCGCACGACTATCGATCTGGCCTGCGATGAAGGCCCAGCCTGCTCAAGAATGTCCGCGACCCTGGCCCCACTCCAGCGCTGGGTCGTGTGCCAGCCGCCTGTACAGTCCAGAGTTGCCGTCACCTCTGCATCGGACTCCAGGTCGCCATAACCAAGCACCACCGGGCGGTCAATAGCACCCGTGATTCGCAGGTTCCAAGCGTTGACGTCGATCCGCGAAGGATTGTCATTCAGCCACGAGACTCGTGGGAACGCATTGCCAGTGAACTCCCCTCGGCCATATGACCCCGTGAATCGCCTCTTACTTCCGGGTAGTTCCGCAGCGGAGGCCGTTCGTTCCACCAACTGCCACCCGACGAAGCCTGCTATAGCCAAGCCCAGCACCCTGATCGCCAGCCGTCGCTCGATCCACACCGCAATCGGGAACTTGCTCAGCATGTACCAGGAGTGCCACACCAGCAGTGGAACGATTGCCGCCCCCGCATAGATATGCCAGCTCATTCCACTGAACAGCCACCAACTATACGACCCGCCAATCGACCAGAGGAGTCCGAGAGTCATGGTGGCGACTAGCCCAACCACTAGTGCAAGCGATGCCACCCGAACTGAGCCGGCCCTCGGCCACCTCAACGACCTGAGAACATTCAGCACCTTCCAGGCCGCCACGACTATGATTCCGTACCCGGCTATGCGGTGGATCTGTATGTGGAAGGCTCGCTCTTCAGACCCGGACGTCAGCCCATAGAACCCGGAGACCAGTTCAAGGAACAGGAAAAAGAGAAGGAGTATGTTCGCCCACGGAAAGCGCATGAGACCATCACAACAGTAGTCAACTGCTGCTAATTATACGCGGGTGGGCCGCACTGGAGATTAGAGGAATGAAGTTAGGTAAGCCCCGGAAGCCTACCCGCTGTTCGCCATCACCTCGACGAGTTCACGAACCGCCTCGGCCGAGTTCTCCAACGCGGACTGTTCATCCGCCGTCAGATCGAACTCGATTATCTCCTCGACCCCGTTGGCACCAAGCTTCAGCGGTACGCCAACGAAGAGCCCGTCGATACCGTACTCGCCCTCCAGCAGGGCGGTGCAGGGAAGTATCTCCTGCTTGTCGAACAGGATCGCCTCCACCATCTGCATGATCGCTGCCGACGGTGCGTAGTACGCGCTGCCCGTCTTCAGCAGGTTGACGATCTCGGCTCCGCCGTCCTGGGTGCGCTGGACGATCTCTTCGATGCGTTCGGCCGACAGCACCTGGGCGATGGGCCTTCCACCGACCGTCGTGCTGGCAGTCACCGGCACCATCGTGTCTCCATGGCCTCCGAGAACATACGCCTCGACGGAGTTGACCGACACGTTAAGCTCCTCTGCAAGGAACGTCCGGAACCGCGCAGTGTCAAGGATGCCCGCCATCCCGACCACTCTCTCCTTGGGGAAGCCGCTCACCTGGAACGCCCGTTGTGCCATCGCGTCGAGGGGGTTGGTCACTATCAAGAGAATGCAGTCCGGCGACGCTGAGACGACCGCTTTGGTCACCGACGTTACGATGTTCATGTTCGTAAGCAGCAGGTCGTCACGGCTCATTCCGGGGCGACGCGCCACTCCGGACGTGATGACGACCACGTCCGATCCAGCCGTGTCCGCGTAGTCGTTCGTTCCGACCACCTTGGCGTCCGATCCCAAAACCGGTCCCGACTCGAGCATGTCCAGCGCCTTGCCCTGCGGCAGGCCCTCGACGATATCTACCAGCACGACGTCGGCATAGCCCCTGTCATAGATTCGCTGGGCAGCCGTTGCGCCGACGTTGCCCGCGCCGACTACTGTCACCTTGTTCCTTGCCATCTATTCAAACCTCCGGCGTGTTCGCGCCTTACTGACATTTGAAGGGGCGGGTCATCTATAAACCCGCCCCTTGCTTTCACTCTATTTCATCTGAGCTACGGACTCAGCTTAGCTGGCGTCCACATACTCCTGCCATCGGTCGTCGAGTGACGAGTCGGCGACGGTATCCATCAGGTACTGCCCGAACTCTGCGCTCGTCGAGCCCGTGTCTCGACCGGTCATAACCAGCTTGCGTTCGTACTGTCCGCAGACGTCGATCGCCTTGTGCAGTTTGGCGCCGATGTCAGCGTAGCCGATGTGCTCCAGCATCATAGCTCCTGCGCGCAGCAGCGAGCTTGGGTCTGCAAAGTGTGCTCGTCCTGTCTGGACCATGCGTGGCGCGCTGCCGTGGATCGCCTCGAACATCGCGTACTGCTTGCCGACGTTCGCGCTTCCGGCCGTACCGACACCGCCCTGTATCTGCGCCGCCTCGTCAGTGAGGATGTCGCCGTACAGGTTGGGCAGCGCCAGGACCTGGAAGTCCTTCTGGCGGGCAGGATTGATGAGGGCCGCGGTCATGATGTCGATGTACCAGCCATCCCACTCGATGCCCGGGTAGTTCTCAGAGACCTCGCGAGCGATGTCCAGGAACTTGCCGTCCGTGGTCTTTACGATGTTCGCCTTGGTGACGATGGTGACCCGGTCCCTGCCCGTGCGCTGCGCATGGGCGAACGCCGCGTCGATGATCCGCCTCGAACCCTGTGTGGTTATAACCCTGAAGTCCATGGCGAGGTCTTCAGTGACGTTGAGCCCCTGGCTTCCTACCGCGTACATGTCCTCAGTATTCTCACGGAAGAACGTCCAGTCGATGCCCTCCGACGGGATGCGTACGGGTCTGATGTTCGCGAACAGGTCGAGCTCCTTGCGCATCGACACGTTCGCACTTTCCAGATTCGGCCAGCCGTCGCCCTGCTCGGGCGTGTGGGTCGGGCCCTTCAGCGTGACGTGGCACTCCTTGATCTCTGCGAGAACGTCGTCCGGGATGGACTGCATCCTCTCAGCGCGGTTCTCGATGGTCAGGCCATCGATGACCCTGAACTCGACCTTGCCGGAGTCCACTTCATCCCTTAGCAGGTGCTCCAGCACCGTCTGCGTCTCTGCGCTGATTGTTGGGCCGATGCCATCTCCCCCTAGCATTCCCACTACGATGGGTGACACGGTCGAATAGTCCACCCAGTCCGGCTCGTTCTTGAGGCGCTCCACTCGCTCCAGCTGCTGTGCCACAACCTCGCCGTAATGCTCCTTCGCGGCCTCGATAATCTGATTGTCAGCCACAATTGGCTCCTTTCCTCGTGTGTTCGACAGGTCAGACCGACCTGACATTGTTTACTAGGTTTCAATAACTGCCAGTACCTGGTTTCTGGTCACCTGCACGCCCGGCGCTACCGGCAGTGAAGAGACCGTGCCGCCCGAGGGACTCGGGATTGTGTTCTGCATCTTCATTGCTTCAAGCACCAGCAGAGGCTGGCCTTCGGAGACCTGTTCTCCAACCTCCACAGCGAGGCTCACGAGTATGCCCGGCATCGGCGCGGTGACTTGTACTTCTCCTTCAGAGGGCGCTTCATCTCTCGAAGAAGCTGCGCCGCCTGTCGTAGACGGTCCTGTGGAGGCCACGCGTGCTACTGGTGCCGCGCCGATGTCCCCGCCGACCGGATCTACATCGACCTCGAAGAATTGGCCGCCAACGTATACGTTGAACCGCCGAGCCCTCGCACTTCGGGCCGGTGCTTCTACGGAAGGACTTGATTCGACGGCCGCAGCTGGCGCAGTCTTTTCTTCGACTGGAGCGGACTCTACTCCGTGCTTGATTCGCAGAAATCGTTCCCCGGTCTGAGGGTACAGCGCGTATATCAGTACGTCATCGATATCCGAAGTGAGTTCTGATACTGCATCCCTTGCTGAGTCCAGCTCCGGTTCGATTATGTCACCAGGTCGCTCAGGGCTGGCATCCGGAATTTCAACTCCATCGCCCTTCAGCTTCGCGACAAGTTCCTCGCTCAGCTCTGAAACGGGCTTCCCGTAACCGCCGCTGACGTACTCCTTCACAGGCTCTGAAACAGCCACGTACCGGCCGAACAGTACGTTACTCACAGCCTGGGCTCCCACCATCTGGCTCATCGGCGTGACCAGTGGCGGATAGCCAAGGTCCGCTCTCGTGCGGGGAATCTCGTCCAGTACCTCGCCCAGCCTATCGACGGCGTCCGCCTCCCTGAGCTGGGACACCATATTGGACGCCATGCCACCAGGTATCTGGTGCTTCAGCACGCCCGGGTCGATGACTGCAGCGCGCGTAGGCTGCATGTGCTCAGCGTACTTGGGCAGAACTGCTTCGAGTCTGTCCCCAAGGCTTAAAAGAGCCTCTACGTCGACACCCGGATCGCGCTCCGTACCGGACAGAGTAACAGCGATTGGCTCGACGGCCGGCTGGGATGTCCTCAACGCCAATGGCGCAAGGCACACATCCAGGATGTCCAGACCAGCCTCGACTGCCTTCAGCGCGCTCATCGACGCCATTCCGCTCGTATAGTGGCAGTGAAGCTGGACAGGTAAGTCGCTGTCCTCTTTGAGAGCGCTGACGATTTCGAACGCATCGTATGGCGCGAGTAGACCGCCCATGTCCTTGATGCAGATGCTGTCGGCCCCCATGTCCCTGAGGCTCCTGGCCTTCGACCTGTAGTAGTCCAGGTTGTAGATCGGACCGCCCATTCGCCCCTCTTCCGTCACCGTGTAGCACATGGTGAGCTGGAGGTGCTTGCCGGCCCGTTTCACGGCAGCGGCGGCGCGCTCGAGGTTTGGCTCGTAGTTCAGTGCATCGAATACCCTGAATATGTCTATCCCATTCTCAGCAGATCGCTCCACGAACGCGTCGACTACATCGTCAGCGTAGTTGCGGTAGCCGACCAGGGACTGCCCCCGCAGCAGCATCGTCAGCGGAGTATTAGGCATGAGCGACTTGAAAGTCCGCAGCCGCTCCCACGGGTCCTCAAACAGGAACCGGGTCGCGCTGTCGAATGTCGCGCCACCCCAGACCTCCATCGAATAGAAACCAATGGAGTCCATCGCCTCAGCAAGAGGCGCCATGTCCTCCGTCCTCAACCGCGTCGCCATGAGGCTCTGGTGAGCGTCTCTGAAAGTCGTATCGCTGAGTTTGAGGGGAGGTCCGTTCATAGTTTCCTGGTTCTCGTCAGTAACTGATCAGTCCCGGCCACGCCAGGATACGTTTGCGCCGAATCCGCGTTGTGCCGGTCGGCCAGCCAGTGCCATTCTCCAGGACGAGACTCCTCGTACTCCAGAACCATGTGACCCCTGCACTTCACTCTCGAGATACGCCTGAACGGCAGCGATTGCCGCAGCGACCACTTCGCTGTTGACACCGTTTGGACCGTCAAGCGTCACCGATGTCAAAGTGGAATGCTCCCATGCTTCTTCGGAGGGAGCTGCTCGCGCTTGTTCTCGAGCATCTTCAGCGACGCGATGATCTTGGGCCGGGTCTCCAGTGGGTCGATCACGTCGTCGATCATTCCGCGCGCAGCGGCGGCGTATGGGTTCATCAGTCGCTGCTCGTAGTCAGCGACCAGTTCGGCTCGCGTCGTATCAGGATCGTCGGAGGCCCGGATCTCGTTCCTGTGAATGATATTGACCGCGCCACCTGCACCCATCACCGCGACCTCGCCGCTCGGCCACGCGAAGTTGATGTCGCCTTCCAGGTTCTTGCTGCTCATGACGATGTAGGCGCCGCCGTACGCCTTGCGGGTCAGCACGCTTATCTTCGGCACGGTGGCCTCGGCGTATGCGAATATCAGTTTAGCGCCGTGCCTTATGATGCCGCCGTACTCCTGGTTGGTTCCCGGCATGAATCCCGGAACGTCGATAAACGTGACTAGCGGGATGTTGAATGCGTCGCAGAAGCGCACAAACCTCGCAGCCTTCACCGACGCGTCGATGTCGAGCACACCTGCAAGCTGCGCTGGCTGGTTGCCGACAATGCCGACTGTCCGCCCATCAAACCGGGCAAACCCCACGATGACGTTCGGGGCAAAGTTCTCATGCACCTGCATGAAGTCACCGTTGTCGACAACGAGGCGGACTGCGTCCAGCATGTCGTACGGCTGGTTTGGATTGTCTGGGATGACGTAAGCGAGGTCGTCGTCCCGTCTCATTGGATCATCGGTCGGCTGGACTCGCGGCGGGTCTTCCATGTTGTTGAGTGGCAGGAACGACAACAGCCGCCTGACCTCCGCCAAACAGGCCTCTTCGCCCTCAACGGCAAAGTGCGCCACTCCGCTGCGAGATGCGTGGGCATTCGCGCCGCCCAGGTCTTCATGGCTGACGTCTTCGCCGGTCACCGAGCGAATCACGTCCGGCCCGGTTATGTACATCTGCCCGATTCCCGACGCCATGAAAATGAAGTCGGTAAGGGCAGGGGAGTAGGTAGCCCCACCGGCGGCAGGCCCGAGAATTACGGAGATCTGCGGCACAACTCCCGATGCCCACACGTTCTTGTGGAATATCGAGCTGTACCCACCGAGGCTGTCCACACCCTCCTGGATACGTGCGCCGCCGGAATCTATCAGGCCCACTACCGGGGCTCCTGTCGACATGGACAGGTCCATCACCTTGCAGATCTTCTGAGCAACAGCCTCCGAGAGTGAGCCTCCCAACACGGTGAAGTCCTGCGAATATACGAACACGAGCCGCCCGTCCACGTGGCCGTATCCAGTTACAACTGCGTCGCCCAGGAAGTGTTGGTCCGCCAGGCCAAAATCAGTTGCCCTGTGTACGACGAACGTGTCCAGTTCCTGGAAAGATCCTTCGTCGAGGAGCAGATCGATCCGCTCTCTCGCGGTCAGCTTTCCCCGGCTGTGCTGCGCGTCTATCCGCCGCTGGCCTCCGCCAAGAAGCGACTCCTCGCGCATACTGCGCAACTGCGCGCGACTATCGACTTTTCGCCTAATTACCATACGTTATCTGTACTTAAACCAGCCCTCGGAAATTCTGCATCAGTGTAGCTAGATTCCTACGTGCGGGCAAGATTCCGCCACTTGCAACCAAGTCCAGCAAGTTAGAAAATCATGCGGACACGTGGGAATCTCTGATAGCGCCGTGTCTTTTCGCTGAACACACACTTCAAGAGTCACGGGGAGAAAACATGAGACTGGTAATTGCAGGCTGCGAGTACTCTGGAACGTCGACGCTGGCTTTCGCCATCGACGACTGGCTTCACGAAAAGATGGGAGTGCGCTTCCCGTTGATCCACGATCACTGGAAGATACCGGACACCTCCGGGCATCCACAGGCCGACATGTCTGACGACGAGCGCGGCCAGGTGCTAGCACTCAGCTCCGAGCTCAAGGAGATGACCCAGCGCCACAGCCTGTACTATCACATACAGGCGAACTCGTGGAACGGGCCCGACTGGATGGCCATCGGTCTGCACATCGACGACTCGGTCTACGGCCCGCTCTACTTCGACTACGGTGGAGACGGCAAGCCCCACGACCGAAAGGTCGTATCTCACCAGGTGGAAAGCTCAATTCTCCGCTTCGCCCCCGACATAGTCCTCGTGCAGGTCACCGCGGACGCCGAAACAATCGCTCAGCGCATGGAGGCCAGCCCGCATCCCCACAGTCCGCTCAGGCAGGAAGACATCGAGACCGTTCTAGACGCCTACGGCGGTGCTTTCGAAAGGTCGACCTTCAGGCATAAGATCGCCCTTGACACGAGCTCATCGACCGTCGAAGAGACAGTCGCCGAGTTCGAGTCGAAGATAGAGCCACATCTCACCGAGGCCGATCGCTCCCGGATCCTGGTCCACCGCGACTGGTAGCTAACCAAACGGAACCGCCCAAAGCGACGAGTGCCACGTACGACGCCGTCGTTCCGGCGAAGGCCGGAACCCAGAAGGCGGGCGCTGCTCGTCTACGCGATAGGCCTCGGCCTACCGCCAGGCTCTCCACCGGTTGGCAATGGGCATTCGCCGGTCTCGCCCGAAGTTGCGGGGAGTGATCTTAATGCCGGGCGCAGCCTGTCGACGCTTGTACTCTGACCGGTCCACCAGGCCGATCACGTGCTTGACCACCTCTGGGTCTTCGCCCGTAGAGACGATCTCCTCGAAGCTCATGTCGTCTTCTACGTAGGCCTTGAGGATTGGGTCCAGTCGCTCGTAAGGCGGCAGGCTGTCCTCGTCATACTGGTCCGGCCTTAGCTCGGCACTTGGAGGCTTTTCGATCACAGACACCGGAATTACCGGCTTTCCGGCCTGATCGTTCCTGTATTCCGACAGTTCGTAGCACATGACCTTCGGCACGTCCTTTATCACGGCGAACCCGCCGGACATATCTCCGTAAATGGTCGCGTACCCAGTCGCCATCTCGCTCTTGTTGCCGGTTGTTAGCACCAGCCAGCCGAACTTGTTGGAGAGAGCCATGATCAGGTTTCCCCTGATCCGGGACTGTATGTTCTCCTCCGAGATCCCCCAGTCGGTCCCCTTGAACTGCGGTTCCAGGGTGTCCAGCATCGCCTCGAATGGCTGCTCGATGGGCAGGGACCACAGTTCGATTCCCAGGTTGTCGGCCAGGAGCTTGGCATCCACTACGCTTCCCTCTGACGAGAACCGCGACGGCATGGACACTCCAACCACGTTTTCGCTGCCAAGCGCGTCCACTGCGATCGCTGCAACCAGGCTGGAGTCGATTCCTCCTGAGAGGGCAACGAGAACCTTCTCAAATCCGCACTTCCTGACGTAGTCCCGGGTCCCCAGTGTCAGCGCCTCATATACCTCGGCAGGACCGTCATGGAACACACCTGTAGCAGAATCTATTGCAACTCCGTCCAAGCCTTTTTCGTCCCAATCCGAGACATGTACCAGTTCAGCCCGTCCCAACTGTCGGATCGACACGGGATCTTCTTTGCGGGGCCGCGGGTCCCTCAGCCGAGATCTGAACACCGTCTCGACGTCCAGGTCGACCATCAACAGGTCTTCCGCGAACTGACTAGAAGACGCGATCATCTCGCCGGTCGGGTCGAAGACCATGCTGCCGCCATCGAACACCAGCTCATCCTGCCCGCCCACCATGTTGACGTAGGCCAGAAACACCTCGTTGTCCGCCGCGCGCGTCGCCAGCATCTTCTCTCTCGACCGCCACTTGCCAGCATGGAACGGCGACCCGTTTATGTTGACGATCACCTCTGCGCCAACCGAACGCTGCACGACTGAAGGCCCGACGGCGTACCAGATGTCTTCGCAGATGTTTACGCCAATTGGAGTACCGTCAACAACGTACACAGGACAGGTGTCGCCCGACCGGAAGTAACGGTCCTCGTCAAACACCCCATAGTTGGGAAGGAACTGCTTGTGGTACGTACCGACATGCTCGCCGTCGTAGGCGATAGCGGCTGCGTTGTACACTTCGCCGCCCACGAAGTCCGCGAACCCAACTATGACGCTGATGCCTTGAGACGCCTCGGCAATACGCTCCATGCAGCGACGGTTCTCGGAGAGAAACTGTGGTTTGAGCAGCAGGTCTTCAGGAGGATACCCGGGAACAGTAAGTTCCGGAAAAGCTACGAGATTCGCGCCTGCATCTCTGGCGTCGCTAATGACGTCGAGAATCTTCGCGGTGTTCCCAGGTAGGTCGCCGACCGTTACGTTGATCTGCGCCAGCGCGACTCTGAACTTTCGCATGGGCATCTGTTGGCCTTCGCTTCCAGGCATCGAGGGTCTGTTACACCCATACCGACTGAGAACACATTCAAGCTGGAGAAATCATGGGTGTCTGACAGGGCCAGGTCGGCAGCACTCTTGTCAAATGCTCTTGACGAAGTCTTCTATCCTGACAAGCGCCTTCTCGATGTTCTCAGTCGAATTGGCGAATGAGAATCGCACGAAGCCCTTCCCAAACTCTCCAAATGACTCACCTGGCAGGCAGGCGACCCCTCCATCCCTCAGCAGGCGATCTGCGAACTCCTGGCTCGGCAGGCCCACGTCTTCCACGTTCGGGAAGGCATAGAAAGCGCCCTGTGGGACCGGACACCGGATCCCGTCTATCGCGTTCAGCCCATCCACGACGATGTCGCGCCGCTTCTTGAACTCGGCGACCATCTCATAGGAGTCGTCCTGTGGGCCGTTCAGTGCCTCCAGCGCGGCAATCTGTGTGAAGCTAGCCGTGCAGGAAACGCTGTTTGTTACCAGCCTTGAGATCGGCTCGACCAGTTCCATCGGCATCACTCCGTAGCCGATTCTCCACCCGGTCATGGCATAAGTTTTCGAGAACCCATCCAGGATGACAGTCTGCTCCCTCATCATCGGGTAGCTGGCTATTGAGTGATGTTCGCCTCCATAGAGAAAGCGGCTGTAGATCTCATCTGAGAGCACCAGAATGTCGTGCTCCTTGGCCAGACCAGCGAGCCTCTCAAGGTCTCCCTCCGGAATTATCGAACCGCATGGGTTGTTCGGCGAGTTGATTATCATCAGCTTCGTACGGTCGGTGATGCTGTCGGCGACTGCATCGACGTCGACGTTGAAACCCGTCTCCTCGTGAAGTTGCATCGGCACGGGCACGCCGCCCATGAACTCGATCATCGATTCGTAAATCGGGAAGCCCGGGTTCGGGTACAGCACCTCATCGCCCGGATCGACCATCGCCATAATCAGGAAGAACATGATCGGCTTGCCGCCCGGCGTCACGACCACCTGGTCACCGGTTACAGAGATGCCCCGTGTGCTGCTGATCTCCGCAGCTATCCGCTCCCGGAGTTCCGGGAATCCGGGTGAAGGCCCATAGCTGGTGAACCCGTCCACCAGTGCCTGGCGGCCGGCCTCCACAACGTGAGACGGAGAGCCAAAGTCCGGCTCTCCGATCTCCAGGTGTATGACGTCCATACCTTCGGCTTCTAGAAGGCGCGCCTTTGCGAGTACCTCAAATGCGGTCTCTGTTCCTAGGCGCGCCATCCTGTGGGCGAGTTTCATGCGGCTTTCCTCTCGTACGTCGTCCTGTTGGTCTCAGAGTTGCCCATTCCATGCTTCGACAGTTAGCGATCCGGGAATTGGGCTTCGGCTCCGCTAACAGTATAAACCCAAGTATTTGCCCTATGATACAATTCGCCTGCGCCAGCGACAAATGCGGAGGTCTTTCAATTGAAGGTGATTCTGGGAGTTCCGAGAGGATTCTGTGCTGGTGTGGTGCGGGCAATCGACATAGTCGAGTTGGCACTCAAGAAGTATCCGCACCCTGTGTACGTAAAGCACCAGATTGTCCACAACCCGTACGTGGTCAAGTCGCTCGAGGACAAGGGCGCTCGGACAGTCGAGGAGGTCGATGAGATTCCCGAGGGCTCGACAGTCGTCTTCTCAGCCCATGGCTCGCCGCCTGAGGACTTCCAGAAGGCCGAATCGCGTGGCTTGAACGTAATAGACGCAACGTGTCCGCTGGTTACCAAGGTCCACAATGAGGCTCTGCGCTACTCTTCGGACGGTCGCCGGCTGATCCTCGTCGGACACCGCGGTCACCAGGAGGTCAAGGGCACGATGGGCCAGACCGACATGCATCTCGTCGACGACAGGGATCCGGTGAGCCTGCCGGACTGGGACGACAACGCACCAGTCACGGTTCTGACCCAAACCACACTTTCCGTAGATGACACCAGCAGGTCCATCAGTCACATAGAAGACAGGTTCTCCAATGTGGTGGTCAGAAATGACCTCTGCTATGCGACCACCAACCGTCAGGAAGCGGTCAAGGAGCTTACCAGCCTCGTCGACCTCGTCCTCGTGATCGGAGCCCAGAACAGTTCAAACTGCAACCGCCTTCGCGAGGTGGCCGAAGCGAATGGCGTTCCAGCATATCTGATCAACGGACCAGAGGAACTCGATGAGGCTTGGCTGGAACGCGTGGAGAGCATTGGCATAACGTCCGGAGCATCCACTCCAGAAGACTTGGTACTGTCGGTAATCGACAGGCTTGAACCTGACGAAGTTACTACCATCGACGGTGTGGAAGAGGACATCAACTTTGTCCTTCCACACGAGTTCAGGTCCTGACCCCTAATGCTTGCCAGGGGAGCTAATTCGAGACAGCCCTTGTGGAAATAGTCATCGACAGCCTGTTGGAAGGCGCGCGTCGAGCCAGGGGCGTTGTCGTGATCATCGATGTCTTCCGGGCATACACCACTGCCGCTGTCGCCCTTTCAAAGGGGGCGGAGAAAATCATCCTCGTGGCCGAAGTCGATGAGGCCCTGGCGCTAAGGGACGACGGTGTGGGGGACATGTGCGTGGGCGAGGTCGGCGGGATGAGGCCGGAAGGCTTCGACTTCAACAACTCTCCTTCGCAGATCAGCGGCGTTGACCTGGAAGGAAAGACGATCATCCAGTCAACCCGTGCTGGCACCGTCGGAATGACCGCCGCAGTAGGGGCCGACCATCTCTACGGCGGATCGCTGGCAGTTGCCTCCGCGACTGTCGGGGCAGTCCGCAATCTCGATCCTCCGCTCGTTACTATCGTCGCCATGGGGTCAGAGGGCCGCATTCGTACCGACGAGGACGAGCAGTGCGCCCTCTTCATGCGCAATCTGCTCCAGGGAGTCACTCCCCACCACCACAGCGTTCGCTCGCTCGTTCTCGCAGGCAGTGAGGCCCGAAAGTACGGCAACCCGGCAACACCTCACTTCCCACTCGAAGACAGGGACATGGCGGTCACTATCGACTCCCACGACTTCGCTATCAGGGTGACCCGCGAAGACGGTCTACTGGTCGCCCGCAAGCAGTGCATCTGAGTCCACATCAATCAGGAGAGTCAGCATTGAAGTACAGACAGCTTGGAAAGTCGGGTCTACAGGTTTCTGCCGTTGGGCTTGGCGCTAACAACTTCGGCGGACGTGTCGATGCGAAGCGCTCGACGTCGGTTATCCACGCCGCTCTCGACTCTGGGGTTAACTTGATCGACACCTCGAACAGCTACGGCGGCGGCCTATCAGAGCAGTACATCGGCGACGCTCTTAAGGGACGGCGCGAACAGGCTGTGATCGCGACCAAGGTGTCCAGCCGGGTCGCGGACGGCCCCAACAACGCAGGCAACTCGCGTAAGCACATCTTCGACCAGGTCGACGTGAGTCTTAACAAGCTCCAGACCGACTACCTCGACCTCTACCAGATCCACTGGTGGGACCCCGATACGCCACTCGATGAGACTCTGAGAGCGCTGGACGACCTCATTCGCATGGGCAAGATCAGATACGCAGGCTGCTCCAACTTCGACGCCTGGCAGGTCTGCGAGTCCGACTGGATCTCCAAGACCCTCGGTATCAACTCGTTCGTTAGCGTGCAGCCTAGATATTCGATGCTCTACCGCCAGCCGGAGGCCGAGATGCTTCCTCTCTGCGAGAGATACAACATCGGCGTTCTGCCATACTATCCCCTCGAGAACGGCTTCCTAACCGGCAAGTACCGCAGGGACGCACCGGCCCCCGATGGCACCAGGCTCGCGGCGGACGACAGGGGTGTGTTCACAGACCGTAACTTCGACATTCTCGAACAGCTCGAAGACTTCTGCGCCGAGCGCGGACACACGATCCTCGAGCTCGCATTCGCGTGGCTCCTCGCCAGTCCGTCAGTGAGTTCGGTGATAGCCGGGGCGACCCGCCCCGATCAGATTGAGGCCAACGCAGCCTCCGCCAGTTGGGAGCTGTCCGCCGAAGACCTCGACACAGTGAACTCGATACTGGATACGCCATGAAGTTCGGATTTGTCATTCCACAGAACTGGGGCCTTTCCGACCCCCATGAGGTAGTTCACTTCGGTGTACGCGCCGAGGAGCTTGGTTACGACTCAGTCTGGGTCAACCACCACATCCTCAACGTCGGCTACATCTACGACCGTCTTGAGGACCGTCCTTACTACGACGCCCTGACCGTGCTCACCTGGGTAGCAGCCAGGACCGAGCAGGTGAGACTGGGCACAACCGTCCTCGTGCTTCCGTACCTGAACCCTCTGGTCCTCGCCAAGACCGTCGCCACGCTCGACGTCATGTCAGGCGGCAGGGTCTCTCTTGGCGTGGGTGTGGGCATGCTCCGCGAGGAGAACGATGCCCTCGGCAGCGACTTCACCACTCGGGGCGCATACGCCGACGAGTCTATCGAGGTAATGCGCGACCTGTGGACTTCAGAAGACCCGAGCTACAGCGGACGATTCTTCGACTACAGTGGCTTCAAGTTCTCGCCGAAACCGGTGCAGTCGCCAGGTGTCCCCATTCTAATCGGAGGCATGAGCCGGGCAGCCATGCGCCGCGCCGCGCGGCTGGGCGACGGTTGGCATCCCAACGGCGGCTCGGTGGAGGAGATGGGAGAGCGGTTCGAAACTGTCAGGTCGATGTGCGCTGAATTCGGCAGAGACCCTGACGAAGTTACCCTCGTCGTACGTGGCGAACTCGATGTCCTCGACACCCCGTCCGACAACCCATCGACACCGATGAAAGGCACCCCTGACCAGCTATTGCGGACCATCGAAGGCTACGACTCTATCGGAGTATCAGAGATCGTACTCCAAGTCGGCACAGACGATGTCGACCGCATCCGACGAAACCAGGAGACCTTTGCTGAGCAGGTCCTCCCCCGAATCGGTTAACACATAGCCACTACGCATAGTCATCAGCCAACATACCCCCTCTCCCTTGAGGGTGAATATCTGCGTTCTAAGCCAAGATCTTGAGCATTACGGCAGCCTTTCAGCATCAGGCGCAGGCTCCACCTCGAACGTATTCAGCGCACAGGCCAGCATCCCATAGTAGCCCATGGTGGCCGTCAGTTCGGTCACGCCCTGAACGCCGAACCTCTCCTTTGCGGAGTCAAACGTAGCATCCGACACCCGTTTGTTTCCGAACATCTCACGACCGTACCCAATCACCAGCGACTCGTCAGCCGTTAGGCTGTCCAGTTCTCCCCGGTTGGCGACCGCGTCAATAGCCTCGGCCCTCACCCCAGCATCACGCGCCAGCACCACATGAGCAGACCACTCGTAGTCGCAGTCGAACTCCCTTGCTGCGGTGATGATCGCCAGCTCCTTGATGTCCGGATCCAGCGTGGACTCGAACCGGATGTACGCACCGAGATGCGCTGCCCGTCCGGCTACCTCGGGGCTGTTTAGCAGCACCGCAAAGGGGCCGCTGATCCGACCCCGGCTGCTCGCTATCGAGTCGAAGTGATGTGCCGCTTCCTCTGCGACATCACTGCGCTGTTCGATTAGTGGGACTCTTGCCATTTCTCAAACCTCTCGCCGATTGTGTCCATTTGCTTTGGCGGCCCAATGCTACCATAGCCCGGTGTCCACGGGAGATTGATCATGAAGGCTGTCGTCATCCAGCATCACCAGTTCGAAACGATCGGTTCCAATTTCGAGGCGCTTTTGACCAGCGCTGGTTTCAACATCGAGACTGTTCCCGTCTACTCGCACGCCCCAGACTTCCAGTCGTTCGATGCTCCTCGACTAGGGCATGAAGACATCGCAATAGCCCTCGGCGGCCCCATGTCCGCAAACGACGGGTTCCCGGCCCTTCAGAAGGAGATGGACTACCTTCGTGATGCCGCTGAGCGCAAAATCAGAGTCATCGGCATCTGCCTTGGAGCCCAACTGCTCTCGAAGGCGCTCGGTGGCGTGGTTGAGCCCACCGGTGGCTACCAGTTCGGACTCAGGAAGATCTGGGTCTCACGTGAGGGCAACGATGACCCCGCATTCGGGAAGATAACTACTCCACTTGTACCGACGCTGCACGGCGAATGTTTTACCACACCGCCCGGTGCAGCACGGCTCGCCGAAGGCTTCATGCTCCGCCGCGATGGTCGCTATCGCCGCTTCGACATGGCCTTCAGGTACAGGAACGCCTACGGAGTCCAGTTCGAACCTCAGCTAACGTTTGACGAGCTATGCGTGTGGAACCGGGAGTTGGCATCCGACTACGACTTCATGGGTGACCGCTTCGATCCGGCAGAAGAGGCCGCGCGCAACCTTCGGGAATTCGAGCGCTTCTACCCAATCCATAGCGCTCAGATGGCCGAGTTTCTGAAGTCAGTACTGTCCCTGACCCCAACACGATAGGTAACTCCATCGTACAACCACGCCTACCCGACTCTCAGCTTGGCTGATAGTATGTCGCTGACCAAATTGATCACCATAGAGGTGCGCCAGCAATGACCCAGATTTCGGCACATCAGTCCGCATCCTTCAGTTCCGCAATTCCCGACACTGCGTCGGACGTGACCGTCTCCGGCCTGGAGGGAGAGGTCACCATTACGCGGGACAGCTTCGGAATTCCCCACGTAAGGGCCGAGTCCGAGCACGACGCATTCTTCGGGCAGGGATTCGCCACCGCTCAGGACCGCCTGTGGCACATGGACTACGACCGTGCCCGCGCCTATGGCCGCTGGGCAGAGTTCATAGGTCCAGACGGTGTGGAACACGACCTCATGATGCGCAGGTTCCAGATACGTGCTTCAGTCGAAAGGGACTGGGAAGCCCTTTCAGAGGAAGCCCAGGCGATGTTCGAGGCGTACACTGCTGGCGTCAACGCCTTCATGGAATCATCGAACGCCCTGCCCGTGGAGTACGCTCTCATCGGTTCTCAGCCCGAATCGTGGAGCCCCCTGGACTGTCTGGCAGTCTTCAAGGTGAGGCACATCATGATGGGCGTCTTCGAGGGCAAGACGTGGCGCGCCAGGCTGGTCAACGAATTCGGCCCGGAGCGCGCAAAGAGTCTTCTCCAGGGATACGGAAACGAGTGGCGCGATCGCGTCAAGAGCATCTGGGGCGATGAAAGAGCTGCGAGCTTCTCCAGCCAGCTTGTAATCGTCCCGCCTGGGGCAGAGGCCGAGTCCGACATAATCGAGGGAATCGACCAGTTGGACGAAGGACTCTCGTCTATAGACTGGCTTGAGGACGCCGACAGCGGCTCCAACAGCTGGGCGGTCCATGGCTCCCGCACCGCGTCCGGCAAGCCCCTGGTCGCCGGCGACCCACACCGTGGTCTCGACACCCCAAACGTCTACTACCAGAATCACATCGCCTGTCCGGACTTCGACGTGATCGGCATGTCTTTCCCCGGCTGTCCCGGCTTCCCGCACTTCGGGCACAACGAGCAAGTCGCGTGGTGCGTCACACACGCTGGTGCCGACTACCAGGATCTTTACGTCGAAAACCTCCGAGGAAGTGAACACGGACCGGAGTACGAGTTCCGGGGCGAGTGGCATCCCGCTGACGTGAGTGAAGAGTCCATCGCGGTCAGAGGCGACGACGACGTTGGCATCGCAGTTCTGTCGACTGTCCATGGCCCGGCAATCGCCGAGAGCGCAGACGGTTCGAAGGCGCTCGCGTTCAAGTACACCGCGACCTCGGGACCGAATCTCGGTTTCGAGTGCCTGCGACGAATGATGTACGCACAGAACATCGACGAGGTCGACGAGTCAATGCGAGACTGGGTCGATCCATGCAACAACTTCGTCTTCGCAGACGTCCACGGCGACATCGGCTACCTCAACCGTGGCCAGGTACCTGTCCGGTCGATGGCCAATGCCTGGCTCCCAGTTCCAGGCTGGACTGGCGAGCACGAATGGGAAGGCCCCATTCCCTTCGAGGAACTGGCCAGGATCAGGAATCCCCAGGACGGACTCATCGTAACGGCCAACAACCGCATAGTCGGCGACGACTATCCACACTATATCGCTCTCAGCTTTGCCCCAGATCATCGTGCAAGGCGAATCCTCGACAGGCTTACCGACCTCTACGACGCCACTGTCGAAGACATGGCTGCCATTCACTCCGAAGTGGTGTCCATTCCTGCCCAGGTCTATGCCAAGTTCCTCGCAAATCTGTCGTTTGAAGGCATGTCCCAGATTGAAGAGGCGTGTGTCAGACACCTGAAGGCCTGGGATGGCAGCATGGACAGGGATCTGGTCGCTCCGACCATCTACAGCGCCATCAGGTCGGAGATACACTGGCGCTACTTTTCCAGGCTATTTGGTGGCCTGGCTGACACTGCTCTCAGCGCGCAGGGCAGGGGCGCTCCCGGACATCTGAGGCAGCTTGCTTCTCTGTTGGTAGCAGATCTGCAGAGTGGTGTTGAGGTCATCAGACCGCCCGATCCCGACTGGGAGTGGGACTTCGACGATGAGCTGTCCCAGGGTTTCTACGAGGCAGTACACAGGCTTTCGAGGACAGGTGTAGGACTCGGCAGGGAAGTCGACGCGTGGAAGTGGGGCGACGTCCACCGTACGCGCCCGAGGCATCCACTGTCCGCAGCCTTCCCGGACGCAGCAGATCTCCTTGACCCTCCAGGCTTCGGCATGAGCGGAGATGGAGACACACCCCAGGCCGGAAGTTACGGCCTCTCTGTTCCAGACTCGTCTATCACCCACTGGGACTCCTTCACGATCACGGGCACCTCCGTCGCGCGTTACGTCTGGGACACCGCGGATTGGGATAACTCCCGCTGGATCGTGCCCCTCGGCTCGTCTGGACACGCGGGCAGCCCACACTACGCTGACCAGGGCCCTATCTGGGCCGATGTCGAACTGATTCCGGCCACCTATTCGTGGGACCGCATCGCTGAAGACGCAGAGTCTGTCCAGACGATTATCCCGGCGGAACAGCCGTTAACGCCCGAGGTTGTCGCTCCGTCCGAGAATGGAGCCACGCAGCCTCAGGACGATGGCCTGTACCAGGGCTCCGTCGCTTCGTATGGCGTCGTGATTCAACGAGACGTCATGGTAGAGATGCGCGACGGCGCGAGGCTGGCGACAGACCTCTACCTTCCCGCCATTAACGACGTTCCCGCCACCGGCCCGTTCCCGGTGATCCTCGAGCGCACTCCCTACGACAAGCTGGCTGCTCGCCAGACGTCCAGGGGCAAATTCTTTGCAAGAAGAGGCTATGTGGTCGCGATCCAGGATGTACGCGGCAGGTTCAAGTCCGAGGGCGATTGGCTGCCCTTCTTCGACGAGGCCGAGGACGGCTACGACACCGTAGAGTGGCTCGGGGCTCAGCAGTGGAGCGACGGCAAGGTCGGTACCATGGGCGACTCCTACGCAGGCTCCGACCAGGCGGCCCTCGCTACACTGAACCCACCCCATCTTTCGACGATGATCGTCGCCGTTGGTGCGTCCGACTACTTCTCAAGTTCCATGCGACACAACGGCGCCCTTGAGCAGCGCTTCCTGATCTACGCCTACAGGATGGCGACCACCAGCCCGGAGGCGAAGGCCGATCCCGCCCTCGCTGCCGCCCTACTCAACATCTTCGAGAACGGCATGCCCGAGGTTGTCGAGAACTTCCCGATACTCAAGGACACATCGATCCTCAGAAGAGTGCCGACCGTCGAGCAGTGGGTGGTAGACCTCCAGACAGTAGGTGAGCGCACCGAGTATTGGAAGCAGCGCGGCTACGCGCCGGTCGAGTACTACGATGAGCACGCTGACGTCCCGACCCTCTACCTGGGAGGCTGGTACGACTCCTACGCCCGCAACTCGACAGAGAGCTTCATGAAGCTCAGCAGGCTCAAGGAATCGCCACAGAACCTCCTGATGGGTCCCTGGACACACGGTCAATACGAGATTACGCACTCAGGAGACATCGACTTCGGCCTCACGGCCCACATCGACTACAACGACCTGAAGCTTGCCTGGTTCGACCACTACCTGAAGGGAATGCACACCGAGGTGGCAGACTGGAGCCCTGTCCGCTACTTCACGATGGGCGGCGGCGATGGTCGCATCAACGATGAACACCGCCTGAACCACGGTGGCTTCTGGACTGGCGCAGATGATTGGCCCGTCCCAGGTACCCGCTTCGTGCCATTCTACATACACGGAGACGGGAGTCTGTCTCGGAAACAGCCCGGAAGCGAAGAGCAGCCCGGCACGTCTTACGTCTTCGACCCGACCGACCCTGTCCCGACCATCGGTGGCGGCATTTCGGCGGCCAATCCCATCATGGAGCCAGGCGCATACGATCAACGCGGAGATCCGACAAGGTTCTACGGTACGCAGGACCACCAGCCACTTAACGCTCGTTCCGACGTATTGACGTTCCAAACGCCTCCCTTGGAGGCAGACATCGAGGTCACCGGTCCGATAACCGTGAGGCTCTGGGCGGAGTCGTCGGCCGTCGACACCGACTTCACCGCCAAGCTCATCGACGTATATCCGCCCGCCTCCGAGTACCCCGAGGGACTGGCAATCAACATCACCGACTCCATCATTCGGGCACGCTACCGCAATGGCTACGACGAGCCGGAGTTCATGGAGCCGGGCGAGGTGTACGAGTTCGAGTTCGAACTCTACCCGACGTCAAACACGTTCGTCGCTGGACATTGCATACGTCTGGACATCAGCTCCAGCAACTGGCCCAGGTTCGACGTGAACCACAACACAGGAGGCCCGCTGGGCGTCGATAGGACCTACGAGTCCGCCCTCCAGACCATACATCACAGCCCAGGCCGCGCCTCCCACATAGAGCTGCCCGTGGCACGGTAGCCTAGAGCCCCCTCTCCCTTAGGGAGAGGGCTGGGGTGAGGGTGAAAGCTCTGCTTACAAGCTTCCCTACCGGACAGCCCTTCCCGGCAAAGCTCCCGTGTGAGTCCCGCCATCAACCACCACAGTCCCGTTTACAATGACGTACTCGATTCCCACAGGAAACTGCTTGGGGTCCGTCCGAGTTGCGGGCGCACTGACCGAGCCCGCATCGAACACCGTGATATCCGCGTTCATGCCGTCTCGCAGCACCCCCCTGTCCTGAAGTCCCAACCGCTGGGCAGGGAACGAGGTCATCTTCCTGATGGCGTTCGGCAGGGACATCTGCCGCTCCTCACGCACGTACTCCGCGAGTATCACCGGGAAGCAGCCGTACGTGCGTGGACTAGGGAAGTCGCCCAACAGCACCGCATCGCTGCCAACCATCGAGAGAGGATGCGTTACGAATGCGGGAAGTGTCTTCTGGTTCAGCCCCTCTGCCACGTAACAGGTCTGCAAGTCCTCTTCGATCAGCAGGTCGCAAAGCACGTCCACCGGGTCCTGTTTCCGCATCTCCGCGATCTCCGCAATCGATCTCCCCTCGTACTGGTGGTTCTCAGGACGCTTGAAATACGTCAGCCACATGTCGTGCCACGTAGGGGCCCTCGGCACGACTTCGCCCCGTAGCTTCTCTCGGGCGTCCTCGTCTGCCAGCGCCTGCTTTAGCCGTTCAGGCCCTCCCTCGTGTACCCAGTCGGGGAATACGATCAGGATGCGCGTGCTCCCAAGACTGTACGGGTAACTGTCGAAAGTCACGTCCTGCCCCGATGCCGACGCCTCTTCTACTAGGCCCAGCAGCTGCGGCGCTCCTCCCGGCGAGGGCGCCTTCTGGTAGAAGTGAGTGATGTGCACCGGAATGCCACTGCGCACGCCGATCTCGATTGCCTCCCTGAACGGGTCCATGAACATGTCGCCGGACTTGTACCGGACGTGTGTGTGGTAGATGCCCCCAAGTTCCGCGACCTGCCTGGAAAGCTCCACTAGCTCATCTGTCGACGCATACCCACCCGGTGGGTAGTCCAGACCCGTGGACATGCCGATAGCGCCTTCTTCCATCGCCTCTCGGATCATCGCCTTCATGTTCGCGATGTCGCGCTCTGTGGCTGGAGTAGACTCCCATCCAATGGCGTCGATACGCACCGGCGAGTTGCCAAGAATGTACGCGATGTTCACAGCCGACTTCCGGTCGAACATGTTGAGGTACTGCTCGACTGTCGACCACGAGCCGGGCAGGGGAGGGTTGCCGTCCAGCCCGGAATTCAGTTCCACGAACCGCCTGAAGTCGTCCTGCGACTTGAACGGCGCGTATGAGTTGCCATCCACACCGATCAGTTCGGTCGTGATTCCCTGCCTGACCTTCGGCTCGTGCTCAGGCTCAGACAGCAGGACGAGCCCGGAGTGAGCGTGCATGTCTATAAACCCGGGACAAACCGTCAGGCCGGTGGCGTCAATCGTTCGATCCGCCTCCACGCCATCGACAGCCCCTCGAAACACCTTGATCGTGTCTCCCTCGACTCCAACAGAGCCGTAGTAGCCGGGATTGCCCGTTCCGTCAATTATCAGTCCGTCGCGAATCAGGATGTCTAGCATCTACCCACCTCGACCTCTCGTTTCGGTGGCGATTGTACACCGTCGGGGTGTTGTGCGGTGGTAGGTTCAATTCATGGATTGATATAATCGATTCGTTATGACCCGCGGCGAGCGCTCGCCGGAATCTGCGGTCAGTGTCGAGGACGTATCCAATGTTAGACCTGAAAGGTCAAGTGACCGACCTACTTTCCCGCATATCAGATCTCATGGTGCGTCTTTGACCTCGACAGCAAGCGGAAAGAGATAGAGGAACTCGAGAAGCGGGCTTCAGACCCCTCATTTTGGGAAGACAACCAGCAGGCCCAGACCGCGATGCGCCGCATGTCCGGCCTCAAAGACGAGGCTGAGTCCTGGACCGGGTTGAAGACCAGGGCGCAGGCACTTGACGAGTTGATTGAGCTGGCCCTCCTTGAAGACGAGGACTCTCTGACCGACACCATGAGCCAGGAGCTAATCGACCTGCTGAAGAAACTGGACGACCTTGAGTTCCTGCTTATGCTCTCCGGTGAGTATGACGACCACAATGCCATCTTGGCGCTGCACGCGGGCGCGGGTGGGGTGGACTCGCAGGACTGGGCGCAGATGCTCATGAGGATGTACCTCAGGTGGGCTGAGCGAAGTGGATTTAGGACCGAAGTGCTGGATGTGTCGATGGGAGATGAGGCTGGGATAAAGAGCGCGGTGGTGCAGGTGAGCGGTCTCAACGCATACGGCTTCCTGAAGGCCGAGAAGGGCGTTCACAGGCTGGTGCGGATCTCCCCGTACGACGGCAACCATGCAAGGCATACGTCTTTCGCGCTCGCCGAGGTGATGCCTGATGTCGAAGACGACTCGGAAGTAACCATCAACCCGGACGACCTCAGGATAGATACCTTCAGGGCCGGCGGTCACGGGGGACAGAGCGTCCAGAAAAACTCAACTGCCGTAAGAATCACGCACATCCCCTCAGGAATCAGGGTCAACTGCCAGAACGAACGGTCTCAGCACCAGAACCGGGAGATCGCCATGCGGATCCTGATGGCGCGGCTCGTCGAGCTCGAAATGAAGAAGCGCGCCGAGGAGCTGGCGCGCATCAAGGGCGAGCACATTTCCCCGGAGTGGGGAAACCAGATCAGGAGCTACGTTCTCCATCCCTATCAGATGGTCAAGGACCACAGGACCGATCACTCAGTCTCAGATGCCGCCGCTGTGCTGGATGGTGATCTGGATGACTTCATCACATCGTATCTAAAGACAACAGTAGGAAAAGAAGCCGCAGCAATATCCAGATAGCCGTAGGAACCTCATGAGAATACTTGCCACTCTGCTTGTCGCCCTTACATTAGCTTTTGCTCTCGCCTGCGGAGGCGGGGAAACCGAGACTGAAACGTCCGAACCACAGGCTCAGGCCGAGCAGCCCACTCCTGAGCCAACTGAGGCTCCAGAGAGTGAGGCCGCTCCAACCGCGGCTCCAGCCGCCGCAGAGGAATCCCCAAGCGAGGAACTATCGGGAGGTGTCTTCCGGCGGCTCTGGTCAGACCCTCCGACTCTGGATCCGCACCTGACCTCAGACACGACGTCCGCGGGTCTTGTCGTTGAAATCTTCAGCGGCCTGGTCGCTCTCAACACCGATCTCCAGCTCGTACCAGATGTTGCAGAGAGTTGGGAGATCAACGACGACGGAACGCTCTACACGTTCCACATACGCGAGAATGCGAAATTCCACGATGGCAAGCGCGTGACAGCCGACGACTTCAAGTGGTCCATGCAGCGGGCTGCCCATCCTGATACAGCATCGCCTGTCGCCGATACCTACCTCAACGACATAGTCGGCGTGGAGGCTGTCCTCGAAGGAGAGGCAGAAGATATTAGTGGAATCACCGTCATCGACGACTCCACTCTTCAGATCGAGATCGACGCCCCCAAGGCGTACTTCCTGGCCAAGCTTACGTACCCGACTGCATACGTACTCGACAGCGAAAACGTAATATCGGGTGGCAGGACCTGGACCGACAGTCCCAACGGCACCGGTCCGTTCAAGCTCAAGGAATACCGGATTGGCGAACGCATCATCCTGGAGCGCAATGAGCACTTCTACCGTGAGCACGCCAACGTCGACTCCATCGCCATGAACCTGGCTGGCGGTCAGTCCATGGCAATGTATGAGAACGACGAGATTGACATCACCGGCGTCGGCCTATTCGACCTCGACAGGGTACTGGACCCATCTGAGCCGCTGCATGAAGAGCTGGTTGTTGCGCCTCCCGATTTCAGCATCTCATATGTTGGCTTCAACGCAAGTATGGCTCCATTCGACGACCCCAAGTTCAGGCAGGCCCTCAATCACGCGGTCGATAAACAGCTGATCGCCAACGAAGTACTTTCTTCGCTCGTGGTGCCAGCCTATGGGATCCTCCCACCCGGCTTCCCAGGTTACAATTCCGACCTCACGGGCCTCGAGTACGATCCTGACCTTGCAAGACAATTGCTGGAGGAGTCCGCTTACGCCGACCCGACCACCAGACCCAGGATTGTCGTCACCGTACCCGGAACTGGTGGAACGATAGGTCTCGACCTCGAAGTCGTGATCGAAATGTGGAAGCAGGAGCTTGGTGTCGAGGTCGAGATCCAGCAGGTCGAGTGGGCAACTTACCTACAGGATCTGGACGCGCAAAAGTTCCAGGCCTACGCTGGTCTCGGATGGCAGGCGGACTACCCTGACCCGCAGGACTTCCTGGACATCCTGTTCCACACTGAGAGTTCGCTAAACCACGGGAAGTATTCCAATCCCGAGGCTGACGTCATCCTGGAAGAAGCCAGGACCGAAACCGACGTCGAGCGCAGGGTAGAGTTGTACCGGCAGGCTGAAGACATTATCGTGAATGATGGCGCATGGCTCCCACTGTGGTACTCTGGTGAGCGTTACGTTCTAATCAAGGACTACGTCGAGGACTACAAGGTGACGCCAATGATCGTCCCTAAGCTCAAGAATATTCGCCTGACGGACTGACTCCCGACTGCATAGACCGAAGCGAGGACAGGGCCCTCTGACGGGCGGCCCAACATCCAATGTGGCTGTACATCACAAGAAGGCTGCTGTGGCTGCCCGTGCTGTTGTTCGCAGCGTCACTCGTGACGTTCACTCTGGGAAGATTCGGTCCCGGTGACCCCGTCCAGGTCATCCTTGGCAACAGGTACGATCCGGACTCTGCTGTTACCAAGAGCCTGAGAAGGGAGCTTGGCCTCGATCAGCCCTTCGCCGTCCAGTACGGCAGCTACATGTGGGGATTCATTCGGGGCGATTTTGGCGAAAGCTACCGCTTCAGAGGCCGTCCGGTTAGAGAATTGCTGACGTCCAAGATGTGGGTGTCGTTCCAGGTCAATCTCGCAGCCCTCATCGTCAGCCTCTCTGTTGGACTGCCGCTAGGCTTCTTCATCGCTCACAAACAGGGGGGATGGATCGACCCTTCAACTGTCGCTTCCGCATTGATCTTGATGTCCATTCCCATCATGGTCAGCATACCCGCCTTCCTCTGGGTCACGTGTTTGAAGACGGACCTCCTCCCCTGTTCAGGATGGGGAGGCTTCTGGGACCCAAGGATCATCACGCCAGCTGTTCTAATGGGGATTCCAGGTGTCGCCGGACTTCTCAGGCTCATGCGTGCCAGCACCCTGGACGTAATGGGCCAGGACTTCATCAGGACCGCCTACGCCAAGGGTCTGACGGCGTTTGCAGTCGACTATCGCCACATCCTGAAGAACGCCATGATTCCTATTATCACTGTTCTCTCCTTTACTCTTGCGGGAATGCTGAGTACAGGCTTCATAACTGAGCAGCTCCTGGGGATTCCCGGAGTGGGTAGCCTGGCCATCGATTCTATCTTTAACCGCGACTATCCGGTCATCATGGCAATAACGATCATTGGGTCAACTGCCTTCGTACTGGCAAACCTCCTCGCCGACATCTCTTACTCGTTGGTAGATCCCAGGATCAGATACAGTTGAACGAGCAGCCAGTACGATCTGCAATAGCGGACCTCGATACAGCCGCCGAAGACCAGGGTGGGAAGGGTCATCTACGAC
Organism: Dehalococcoidia bacterium; assembly: GCA_965116415.1. GTDB lineage: Bacteria > Chloroflexota > Dehalococcoidia > Lucifugimonadales > UBA1123 > VXRN01. Next base: position 767,235 of record OZ220693.1, on the reverse strand, counting down.
GAGCCTGGGAGCGGCTGTTAAGAAAAAAGCTGGCAATGGCCAGCGTGGTTATCCTGGTCGTTCTCTATTCGGTAGGTATATTTGCACCGCTGATTGCTCCCTACGAATACACCGCTCAAGATTACACAGCCATTCGGAAGCCTCCGAGTGCCGAACACTGGGCAGGCACGGACCTCAAGGGGCGCGACCTGCTGACTCGCGTCATGTGGGGGATTCAAAACACCGTCATAATCACCGTCATTTCCATGGCGACCGGTGGCCTCGTGATCGGTGTGACCCTCGGGCTGATATCCGGCTATTTCGGCCGTTGGGTGGATGCACTCATCATGCGTGTAGGCGAGGTGTTCGCCTCCTTCCCGGACATTCTGCTCGTGATAATCCTCGCAGCCACACTCGGTCCCAGGCTTCGTGACTATTTCAGGCACTTGGAGGACACTACGTTCCTCGACGGACTTGTCAAGGCCGGTGTCGTCGACTATCTCGTGATTTCGATCGCCCTCGTCTCATTCAGCTGGTTCGGCATGGCCAGGATCGTGCGTGGTCAGGTGCTGGCCCTCAAACAGACGCAATTCGTAGACGCTGCCCGCTCTGTGGGGGCAACCACACCGAGGATCCTCTTCACCCACCTGTTGCCCAACGCCATCAGCCCTATCGTTGTCATCGTATCCATGGGCATGGGCTCCATGGTTGGTACCGAGATCATCCTTAGCTGGCTCGGGCTGGGAATCCAGCCCCCGAGACCCAGCCTCGGCGTCATGCTTCTCGAAGCGGGCAGCCTGAGCGCCCTGCGAGAGGTCCCCTGGATGCTGCTAACACCGGGACTTGTAGCATGGACTCTGGTCCTCTCGTGGAACCTGCTCGGGGACGCGCTGAACGACGTCCTAAATCCCCGCACCCGGTAATCCTGAAACCAACCTGAACTTGGGAGAATTCTATGTCATTTAACCTTCTCATCTTTGATGAGGGCGCCCCTGAACGGGGCCGCATTGGCGAGTGGCCCGATCTGCTGCGGGGGAGAATCCCCGACATCCAGGTCAACGTCGCCACCTCAGTCGGAGAAGCTATGGAGATGATCGGTGAGGCCGACGCCGCCTTCGGCAACATAGTACCTGAGGTGTTCGAGCGTCGCGGCAACCTTCGCTGGATCGCCTGTCCTCAGGCCGGACCCAGAGCCGGGTACTATCACCAGGACCTGATCGACAGCGATGTTGTCGTCACCAACACCAGGGACATCTACAACGACCACATTTCGAACCACATCATGTCCTATGTGCTGGCATTCGCCAGGGGGTTGCACGTATACATCAGGCAGCAGGTCGAGTCCGACTGGCGTCCCGGCTACGAGATCGTCAACCTCCCCGACGCTACTGCCGTTGTGGTCGGCATAGGCGGCATTGGCGGCGAGACCGCCCGTCTGTGCTCCGAGTTCGGCATGAACGTCATCGGAGTTGACCCGAGGGTCGATGCCCCGCCGACCGGAGTAGCGGAGTTGGTGAGCCCTGAGGCTCTCGGCGAAGTGTTGCCCCGTGCCGACTTCGCCATTGTAACGGTGCCTGAGACGCCCGAGACTCAGCGACTGTTTAACCTCGACCGATTCAGGGCGATGAAGTCGTCTGCCTACTTCATCAACATCGGCCGGGGCGCAACTGTTGTACTCGACGACCTCGTGGCTGCGCTTGAGGCCGGCGAAATCAGGGGCGCCGCTCTGGACGTATTTGAAATCGAACCGCTGCCCTCCGATCATCCTCTCTGGGCTATGCCGAATGTCATAATCACGCCGCACTGCGCCGGAGCGGGACCCTACCTCGACGACCGCAGAACTGAGCTGTTCATAGAGAACTGCGTTAGATTCGGTGAAGGCCTCGAATTGCAGAACATCGTCGACAAGGCAAACTGGTTCTGATGGCGAGTCTATACCTGGTCGACGGAACTTACGAGCTCTTCCGAGCCTACTATGGCGCGCCCCCCAGGACTTCTCCAGACGGGACACAGGTTGGCGCGGTCACAGGTCTCCTTCAGACCCTGCTGCTTCTCCTTCGCGAGCAGCAACCTGAGTACATCGCGTGTGCCTTCGACCATGTGGTCGAGTCGTTCCGCAATGACCTCTTCGAAGGCTACAAGACAGGGGAGGGGGTCCCCGAAGAGCTCGCAGCACAGTTCGACCTCGCAGAGGAGACATCCATCTCGCTGGGAATCGCCACCTGGCCGATGGTCGAGTTCGAAGCTGACGACGCCATAGCGACTGCGGTCACCCGCTGGAAGCATGACCCCGAGATCGACAGCGTGGTCATCTGCTCAGTCGACAAGGACCTCATGAACCTAGTCGAGGGCACTCGCGTCGTTGTCTGGGACCGCAGGCGAGACATCACGTACACCGAGCCAGACGTCATCGAGAGGTTCGGAGTTCCTCCGGCCTCGATCCCTGATTACCTCGCCCTGGTTGGCGATTCTGCAGATGGAATACCCGGAGTGCCTCGATGGGGCGCCAAGGGCACCGCCACGGTCTTGTCCGAATATGGCAATCTCGAATCGATACCTGTTTCTCACGAAGACTGGACGGTCGCAGTACGGGGAGCCCGGTCGCTTGCCACGAACCTCGCCGAACACCGCACCGATGCCGATCTGTACCGCACACTGGCCACACTGCGCACGGACGTCCCGTTAGCCAATGACCTCGAGAATCTTCGCTGGCTCGGAGTTCCGCAGGACGAGTATGTCGCACTCTGCGATACCCTCGGATTGGAGCGACTTAGGGACGCTCCAAGCCGATGGCGGCAAGACTGAAGAGAGGGAGTACCCCCGGCGGGACTCGAACCCACGCACCTGGCTCCGGAGGCCAGTGCTCTATCCGCTGAGCTACGGGGGCATTACTGGTTGACAAATATAGCAATTGCGACCCTTGCCGACAAGTGGAATTGACTTGGAGAGGCCTGTTCAGCGAACATAGTCAGGGCTTGGTCAACCATGTTTCGATAGCGCTCTCAGGCGGCCTTCAGAAGGGTCGTTAAGAGGGTGCTGAAGCCCTTGACATACAAGTACTGGGTGAATATGATTATGCCGCATTTGTGCACCGTCGGCTCTACCGGCGGGAGACTTGTATGTCTGGTAGACAAAAGTTTCATCGATCGGTCCGACGGATGGACAATAAGCATAAAGGAATCATCTCGAGAGGGGGTCAGATGAGAAGGCGTTTCCCCGTTAAGGGCATAGTAATAGCCCTGCTTTCTTCAGTTCTTGTGTTGGCGTTAATAGCATGTGCGGGACCGCAAGGCGAGCCGGGACAGCCCGGATTGCCAGGTAATCCGGGTAACCCCGGTGCCGCAGGTCCTCAAGGCCCTCAGGGAGAGCCGGGACTTCCCGGTCTTCCGGGACATCCGGGTAACCCTGGTCCTGCCGGCCCTCCAGGCCCTCAAGGCCCCGCAGGTGCCGCAGGCGCTCCCGCTGTCTCCCCTGAAGCCTCTGTAGAACTCAGTAAGTCCGTAATCGCCACTGCCGGCGATCCAGTTACCGTACGCGGCTCCGGGTTCCTTCCCGGCGAGCCGGTAGTCCTTCAGCTTAGAGTCGACGAGAACCTGTCGATCATCGCTGGAGGCGCACGAGGCGCCCAGGTGCAGGCCAACGAGGCCGGCGCGTTCAGCATAACCTTTGACGAGATTGGCGGCGCTTCGGCGAGCCAGGCTCGCGCAATTGGTACCCGCACTTTCTTCGCCCAAGGTTCAGACGGCAGCAGGGCCAGCACGGTCGTGACGGTCGCCGGAGCTCCTGAGCCGATGACCGCGGTTGACACCAGCCTGCTGGCTGGCGCAGCTGCAGAAGGCGAGGCCATCATGGTCTGGGGCGCGGGATTTATGCCCGATGAGGTAGTTTCCCTAATCGCGGTGGGAGCCGCCGAGGGTGGAGGCAACCGCATTATTGGTGGAGTCACTGCCAATGGTTCCGGCGCATTCGCGGCGGAATTGGCCAACCCGCTCGGCGTGGATGTCTACACGCTAAGGGCGACTGGCAACATGGGTTCCACTGCTACGGCTCCTCTGGTAGTTGTAGAAGAGAAGTAGAAGCACCGCACACTTAGACTAAGCAAGACTTAGGCGATAAAGCGCCGCCTCCTGTAGTGGAGGCGGCGCTTGTCGTTTTGGCGCAGGACTAGGAGCATCCGGCCGAGAAGCTGCGCTCGCCTTTCCCTATATGCTGCTTACAGTGCTGCTACTCGCCTCTATTAGCTTGCCACGGACAGCACGAACTTAGTACCACAACCAGATGGATATGACAGAGGTTCCAGACCACTCGTCATTCCCGCGAAGTGGCTCGCCGCTCGGCAATCCAGGGGTCGGGCTTGGAATAGATCCCTTGAGTAGGGCACAGCGAGTTACAGGAGACCGTAGCCTCGTTGCGATGGGTTCAGACGGTACTAGAGAGCAAGTCGCCCGTTTGAGGTCGTAAGTGGCTTGAGCCACAAGGGGTGAAAACCGGTGAAACTCGAGCACTTGGCCGGAGAAGCTAGGATAGGGCGTCTCCAGTCCTACCTCGCGTTAACGGCAGACTCCTCGCCCTGAGTCTGCACGAGCGTGACCCTCAGCATGGTCGGCCTTCTACCCATCGTGCCGATCACTTCGATGCTTAACCCTGCGTGCTCGACCCGGTCGCCGGCAACCGGTACCTTCCCCAACCTGTCAAACACCAACCCGCCAATTGTGTCGAAGCCGTCGTTTACGACGTTGACTCCAAGAGACTCATTGAGTTCGTCAATGGTCATTCCTGCGTCCACGGCGAACTCCGCTTCGCCTACACGCTGGATTTCTGGCTCTTCCGCATCGAACTCGTCCTGGATCTCCCCGACGATCTCCTCGAGAATATCCTCGATCGTGACGATGCCCGATACACCTCCGTACTCGTCAACCACAACTGCGAGGTGTGTCCGTTCTTCCCTGAACATCTCCAGCAGCCCTTCAAGGGTCTTTGACTCTGGAATGAACAGGGGTTGCCTGGTGACCTGCTTCGATGCCGTCGTTGAGGCATCCTTGCCCAGCGCCAGCTGTTGCAGCACATCCTTAGCATGTGCGACCCCGACGATGTGGTCCAGGTCACCCTTGTAGATCGGGATACGGCTGTGACCGGCAGTCCTCATCTTCTCGACGAGCGATTCTAGCGACTCTTCAGACTCGACCGCGACGATGTCCACTCTCGGCACCATGATCTCGCGCGCAACCGTCCTGTCAAGCTGCACAACTCCTCGAATCATCCGCACCTCGTGCTCATCCAGCACCTCTTCGGTGGGGTCAACCGTCAGCGTTATGTCGAGTGAGGGGTCAGCAGGGGCGGACACTTCCGCAGACGGGCTTCTGACTATAAGCTCCTCGACCAGCAGTATCGGACGAAGAGGGAAGGACAGGAGCCAGGCTAACATCGGCATGAATGTGCACATCTGGGCGGAGTAACGCATTCCCAGTGATCGGGCCACGTACGTTACCCCCGCAAGCACCAGGAGCACAAGGAGGCCCCCAATCGAGGTCAGGTCCCATCTCACCCCCCACGAAGCCCACACGACTGCCGTCATGGAGACCATCGTAGCTGCCAGGGCAATCAGGTTGAGTAGTCGCAGGCCCGCGGTCGGCCCGCCCGGAAGGCTGCTCAGGAGTCGGAACCGCTCAGATTGACCAGCCTCCTCGTTGAGGACGCGGGAGGCTACTGCCTGAATCCGTCCCGCGATGGAAGTGGCGCCAAGCTCGGTGAAGGCGAATGCTAGGATCGAGATCACCAGTGCAAGTGCTGGTAACGTACTGTCGCTCTCCAATTCAGTGCTCCTGTGCAGGAGGGTCGCTTGGACTCGCGGTGTTGGCCTCTGTCCCGTTTGCTATCTTCCGTCTTATGCGGGCTGGCGCACCGATTGCGCCAGAATCGGGAGGAACGCTCTTGTTTACGACTGAACCAGCCGATGTGTACGATCTGTCTCCGATTGTGACCGGGGCGACCATCATGGTGTCACTCCCGATGAAGACTTCATCCCCAATGACTGTGCTGTGCTTGTCTTGACCGTCGAAGTTGCATGTGACGGACCCAGCCCCGATGTTCACGTTTGATCCCACCTGGGCGTCGCCAATGTAGCTGAAGTGACCTGACTTGGTGCCACGCCCCAGTCGGCTGTTCTTCACCTCTGCGAAGTTGCCGATGTGCACTTCGGATTCTATATACGTTCCAGGCCTGATGTGGCTGAACGGCCCGACGTCAACATCTGACTCAAGTGTCGCTTCCTCGATAACTGAGGCGACTACCTTCACACGGTCTCCGATGGTCGAGTGTTCAATGATCGAATTTGGTCCTATCTCGCACTCGGCCCCGATCAGTGTTGCCCCACGAATGTGAGTATTGGCCCGGACAGTAGTATCGACGCCGATCTCAACATCCCAGTCGATGTAGACCGATTGCGGGTCCTGTATGGAGACGCCACTGCGCATCCACTTTTCTCTGATGCGTTCCCTTACGATCGACTCTGCCGCTGACAGCTCGACCCTGTCGTTTACACCTCGTGCTTCGTTTGGATCACTCAGCCCGAGTGTCGCCACTTCATACTTGGAGCTAGCCGCCATGCCGATCAGGTCTGTCAGGTAGACCTCTTCCGAGCGAGAGACTTGAACGCGCGGCAGATTGTCCCACAACCAGTCTGAACGAAAGCAGTAGACGCCAGCGTTGATCTCTCTGATCTGTAGCGTCTTCTCATCTGCCTCGGAATGCTCCACGACGGACGTGACCTGCCCCTTCGAATCGCGTACCACCCTCCCGAGACTTGCCGGCTCATCTACCATTGCAGTCAACATCGTGGCGACGGCCTCGGACCGGATGTGTGCCTTTCTCAACTCGTCCAGCGTGCTAACCCGGATCAGCGGTACGTCTGCGTTGATGACCAGTACGTTGTCGTGATTACCCACTGCGTCCCTGGCGCGCAGAAGTGCGTCACCTGTTCCCAGCGGCTCGCTCTGGAAGGCGTATGTGCAGGACTCTCCTAGAGTGTCCACAATCGCTGATGTGGTGTCTGGCACGACAACGACAATCGGGCCGAACCCGGACGCCTGTACAGTCTCCGACACGATGGCTGCCATGGGTTTTCCGCACACTTCATGAAGGGCCTTGGGAGTGCGGGAGTTCATGCGTCTGCCCTCGCCTGCTGCGAGGATGACGGCTGCGAACGAAGTCATAGCGCGGACACAAAAAAACGCCTAACTGAGGGGCAGGATATGCCCGAGTCAGGCGCGGAGCTGCTGATAGATCTATCAGATAAGTCGTCCACTTTGGCGAATGCTAGCAAAGGCCCCTCAGAGTGTCAATCTTCTGGACATACCTTGTATCGCCGTTCTATCCTTACCCCGACCTCGCTCACAGGTGAGATATCACTCAGTTTCCAACGGAGGAACGAACTAATGGCACGCTTCAAAGTTGCTGTTCAAAGACCCACCAATGTCACATACGCCCTCGGGGGAGGTGACTACGACTATGAGATGGAGTACCTATCGACGATAGACGCAGAGATAGTCGAGTTCGAGGCCGCCAGCGAGGGTGAAATCATCGAACAGGTTAGAGACTGCGATGCCCTGATCGCTCGAGGCGACCGCATCACCGAGTCTATCATCAACAGCCTCGAAAACTGCAAGATCATAGCCCTCGGAAGCGTGGGCGCAGACACTGTCGATGTCCCCGCCGCTACCGCGCGAAACATACCTGTCACCAACGTCCCGGACACCTTCATCGAGGAGGTCGCCGACCACACGATGATGCTGCTCCTCGCGACGTTCAGACGCCTGAATCTGATGGACGAAATGGTACGCACCGGGCGCTACGGTGAAGGCCGGCCCTATCTCAACCAGTTTCCACGGCTCTACGGCCAGACCTTGGGGTTCGTCTCATTCGGGCACGTCGCACGGGCAACCGCTCTCCGAGCCGCCCCATTCGGGCTCCGCATGATAGCGTTCGATCCATACATCGAGGAACTAACGGTGACCAGCTACGGCGTCGAACCTGTCAGCCTGAATGAACTGCTCGAGCGCTCAGATATTGTCTCCATGCACGCGCCGTCGACTTCCGAGGTCCACCACATGCTGACTGAGGAGCACTTCCGTCGCATGAAGCCCACCGCGCTCTTCATCAACAATGGTCGCGGACCCACGGTGGACGAGGCCGCCCTGATCAGAGCACTCGACGAGGGCTGGATCGCCGGTGCAGGCCTCGATGTCACGGAAATCGAGCCGCCACATCCCGACAATCCGCTTCTAAAGATGGACAACGTCATCCTGACGCCACACGTCGCTTCGGCATCTGCCAGGATGTCTCCTGGGGCTCGTCGCAGGGTAGGGCAGGAGATCTCCCTTGTTCTGAGCGGACGCTGGCCCAGGACGTGCGTGAATCCGTCAGTGCTGGTCAAGACCGACCTGGTCCGCTGGCAGCCATACTCGATGGAGCGGGGACCCGGGTCCAACTAACTGATCTACGACTCTTCTGGCGTGGCCTCTGGCACATATCTGGGAGGCCGCGCCAGCTGCACCATCAACATCGTCAGTGCTCCGAGCACTGCGAACGCAACGAATGCGATCTGATAGCTGCCGGTTATGTCGAACACAGCTCCGGCAGCTACGGCCCCCACCGCCTGGCCACCGCTTGTTAGCGGCTCTGCAACTCCTCTGATCGCTCCGAGGGAGCGTCTCCCGTAGTAGTCTGCGTACGCAACTGGCGGCACCGAGAGCATCCCGCCTAGCCCAAACCCGAAAAATGCTGAATACGCCAGGGCCTGCGTGGTCGAGTTCGCGGTCATGAATAGCAGCGCCCCGACAGCCATGACCGCGGCGACCATGGTCAGGACGTGTCGAGCTGGGACGCGTTCGACGATCCAGCCCCACGCGAGGCTGCCGATTCCCAGGAAGGCGGCGTTGAGGCCCACGCCGACTCCTGCGAACACCGGACTCAGTCCCTCGTCACGCAGAAAGGCTGCCAGATGTGTGTTGATCCCGGCCTGCATCAGGAAAAGCAGACCTGTCCCCGTGGCAAGTATCCAGAGGGCAGGGGTCTTCATCGCGGCCTTCAGAGTCCAACCAGGCTCTTCAGATGCTGGACTGCCTGAGACCTCCTCTTCTTCGACAACCTCGTCTCCATCCGGTTTCAGTCCAACATCCTCCGGCCTCTCGGCAATGAGCAGAGTTGCCGGAAGCAGCGCGACTACCCACACGATCAGGCCAAGGACGATCCACGCATCCTGCCACCCGCGCATATCTATCACGATCGACGCGACAAGCGGGAACATGATCATGCCGATCGAGTGGGAGAGGAACAGGACGCCACTAGCGCGCCCTCGCATTCTAATGAACCACCGCGTAGCGACCACCGACGCCCCAATCTGCACAGGACTCGAGAAGATGACCCGCCCGATTCCATAGGCCAGGTAGAACGCGATCGGCACCGTGGCCCATGCAAGCGAGATGGTCGAAAGACCGAGGATGAACACACTCACGGCAAGCACAAGTCGCGCACCGTAGCGGTCAATCAGCCAGCCGACAATGGGGGAGGCTCCCGATGCTGCAAGACCGCCAAAGCTGGCCGCTCCAGCGATCAGCGTGCGACTCCAGCCCAGGTCCTCTGCGAGGGGGAACATGAACACCGCAATAGTGAGGCTCGCTGCGGCGTTTCTGACGATCTGAGTGCTGCTGGCCGACCCCAACACGACCCATCCATAGAAGAACGGGGTTTTATGTGCAAGTCGGGGAGCTAGGTTCAATTAAGGTCCGCAGTCACTCTCAGGTCGGTGTCGAAAGCACCAGCGGATGCTAACACCGGGCCTAATCACAGTCAATTATGTGCCTGCAACGAAACCATCTACTCAGTGGGGTTAACTCTCTCTAGTAACCCCGGGCCTCGTCTGTACCAGTGGGCTGCACGCCGGCGTGTAGAAGGCCCGAACCTGGGTCAACCATGACACCGCGAGGCCTCGAGAACCCTCCGCCGGTAGAAGGCTCTGGCACGACCTCCACGTTGTGCCCCATTTCAGCGAGCGCCTTGACTGTCTCCGGCTCGATCCTGTGGTCGACGAATGTCTCGCGCTCAGCAGCGTCGACACTCGGCGCCGTGATCGCCTCCTGCATGGTCATCCCGAAGTCGATAATGTTTGACACCACGTGTGCGATGCGGCAGATGATTCTGCGACCACCGGGTGCACCTACGCTGAAGTATGGCTTGCCGTCCCTGAGCGCAAGCACGGGTGACATGTTGTTCAGGCCGCGCTTGTACCCGGCGATCGAGTTCGCCGATCCGGGCATGGGGTTGAACACGATCATGCCATTGGTGAGCAGCACTCCCGTACCGGGCACGACTACCCCCGAACCGAATCCCCCGACCGCGGTCTGCGTGCAGGCCACCATGTTGCGGTCCCGGTCGATCACGCTGAAATGGGTGGTGCAGTCTCCCTCGCTGGGTGGAGACGCGATTGCGGCGTGCTCTGGCTTGGGCAGCGAGTCGTACCGCCAGGGGTCATGTAGAGGGCTATCGGCGTAGGCGACCCAGGGCTGGAGTTCTCGTTCATCCTCCAGCGTGGCGACCTCACGATCAATGGACTGTGCGATCCCCCGCGCATACTCCTTGGATAGGATCCCGTCTAGCGGCACTGGTCCGAAGTCGGGATCTCCGACAAAGCTGTACCGGTCGGCGAACGCGTGCCTGGCCGCTTCAGTGAACAGGTGCAGATGCTCCGGGGAGGCGTGCCTGAGGCTGCCGGGATCGAAGTTCTCCAGGACTCTCAGCGTCTGCAGAGTGGTCAGCGTGCCAGCCGGCACTGGAGAGCCATAGATCTCGTACCCCCTGTACGAGACACACACCGGTTCAAGCACCTGCGCCTCGTATTCGGCAAGGTCCTGTGTACTTAGTACACCACCGTTTCGTCTCATCTCCTCGCCGATGGCGGCTGCGACCTCGCCCCGGTACAGCGCGTTCCTGCCCTCTCTGCCGATCCGTTCCAGCGTGTCGGCGAGGTCCCGCTGGACGATTTTCGTGCCGGGAGTCGGCGGAAACCCGTCGTTCAGGAAGATGCTTGCCGACTCCCCATACCGGACCAGGTTGGGCATAGACCTGGCGACTATCAGACATGCGGTAGGGTCGACCTCGAACCCCTCCCGCGCGTAGTGGATCGCCGGTTCGAGCAACTGCTCCAGCGGAAGCACGCCGAACATCTCGTGGGCCCGGTACATCCCGGCCGTGACACCTGGCACGCCTACCGATAGGTGTCCTACTGCATTCGCGCGGTCCTCTACCTCGTATATCCCGTTGCCCTCGACAGTCTGGCCGATCACCCTGAACATGTCGGCTGTGGCTCCCATGGGCGCGCGGTGGCCATAGTCGATGGCGACAGTGCGGCCCTCAGCGGCCATGTGGACGATCATCTGGCCGTGGCCTGCAATGGAGGAGTTCCACGGCTCGATCACGTTGAGGCAGAAGCCGGTCGCGATGGCGGCATCAACAGCGTTTCCGCCGCTCTTCAGGATGTCCACTCCGACCTGGGCCGCAATCGGATGCGCGGTTGCGACACCGCCGTTCTCGACGACAACTTCGTCCTTGTCAGGCCGCCAGACGCTGCGTGTGTTCAAACTTGCCTTACGCTTCATTCCTGGTTAACTCCTCACGCCAGCGTGTATAAACGGTTAAGAGGTACCTCGCTCATCGGGCTCGAAGTCACGACGCTTCCATCAACGCTGATCTGCCTGCTTTCGAGGTCTACTTCTATATTGGGGTTGAGGCTGTTCCTTAACATGTTTCCCTTCGTTATCGTCCGCACGTTCTTCACAGGAAGGAGCTTCCGGCGTGTCCCCAATCGCCGCTGCAGGTGCGACTCAAGTGAGGCCTGAGACACAAAGAAGGCGCTGCTGCTGGAAGCCGAGTTCCCCAGCGCGCCGAAAGCAGGCCCATACGTGACTGGCTCGGACTGCCTGATGGAAGCGTTACCCTCCCCTGAGGGAGACCACGCCACGAGGCCCCCCTTGATAATCATATCCGGCTTGACACCAAAGAATGCGGGACTCCAGAGCACCACGTCTGCCATCTTGCCCGGCTCCAGCGAGCCCACGTAGGACGAAACACCGTGGGTTATGGCCGGATTGATCGTGTACTTGGCGAGATAGCGCAGGATGCGCTCGTTGTCGTGCTCCGGGTGAGTCATGCCTCGCTCAGCCTTCATCTTGTGGGCCAGTTGCCACGTGCGAGTGATGACCTCTCCTATGCGTCCCATTCCCTGCGAGTCCGAATTGATGATGGGCACTGCCCCCATGTCGTGGAGCACGTCCTCTGCAGCCATGGTTTCCCGCCGCAGTCTTTCGTCGAGAGCTGCCACCTCGGTTGGGGCATTCACGTTGACACTGTGCACCTGAGCCGTCATGTGAAAGTGCTCTTCGTATGTGCTGACGGTATATGGAATCGTGGGCGTAGTAGAGGACGTGATGATGTTATTCACACCTGCCAGCCTGATCAGGTCGGGTGCGTGGCCACCGCCTGCGCCCTCGACGTGGTAGGCGTGCACTGTCCGTCCGCCAATCGCTTCGATCGTGTCGGACACCTCCATGGACTCGTGAAGGCCGTCGGTATGGAGCGCAACCGACACGTCATACTCGTCCGCCACGCGCAGGCAGGCGTCTATGACGTAGGGATAGGCGCCCTCGTCCTCATGAATCTTGAAGCCAGCGGCGCCCGCCTCGATGCTCTCCACCATTGGCGATGTGTGGCTCGCGCTGCCCCTTGCCTGGAGCGCGAGGTTTACCGGTATGTTCTCGAGCGACTGTAGCCAACTTTGTATCGTGGAGCTCCCTGTGGTGTTCAGTCCCGCGCCTATGAACGTCGTGAGGCCCGAGCTCAAGGCCACGTCCAGGAGCTTGGGGTTGTTTCCGATGTGCACATGGCTGTCCACACCGCCCGGAGTGGCGATCAAGCCGTCTCCTCGATAGACGACGGTGTTGGGGCCGACAACGAGGTCAACTTCGTTCATTATGTCGGGGTTCCCCGCTCTTCCTACCCCAACGATGGTCCCGTCCTTTATTCCGATGCTTCCCTTGAATATCCCCATCACGGGATCCAAAACGACTGCGTTCGAGATGACGTAGTCCAACTCGCTGTCTTTAGCGGGACGGTGCGAGTACATCATCCCTGCTCTGAGGTTCTTGCCCCATCCACCCAGGAGCTCGTCGCCATAGTTCGTATAGTCTCGCTCAATCAAGGCGAAGAGGTTCGTATCCCCCAGCCGCACGCGGTCGCCTGCGGTGGGTCCATACATGGACACGTAAGTCTGTCTATCGAGTTCGAATGGCACGATTACTCACCTGTATCGAGAAAGCCGTCAACTCGGGCCTGGGCCAGCGCGTCGTCTACCTGCGTTGCAGACAAGCTGCCATTCACGAAGCCCTGGTATCCGTAGACCCTTCTCCTCCCCGCGATGTCCACAAGGCGGACCTCCACGACTTGCCCAGGCTCCCACCGTACGCCGCCACCTGACGGAACGTCGAGACGCCTGCCGTACGCCGCACGTCTGTCGAAGCGCAGACGCTTGTTGACCTCGAAGAAGTGGTAGTGCGAGGTCACGTATACTGGATAACGCGATGTATTCTCCACAGAGATAGTGACAGCATCCCGTCCCTGGTTACAGGGAATTCTCTCGTCGGCGCAGATTACCTCACCCGGTATCATGGCGAACTCCTCACGATTCAGCGGATAGGGTTCCGCACGAACATGAGTTTCGTACCTTCTGGAAAGCTCACCTCCACCCTTATGGGGTCGACCAGCTCAGGCACACCCTCCATCACGTCCTCGCGGCTGAGCACCTGTGTGGCGCGCTCCAGTGTATCCAGGTAGCTGTTGCCGTCCCTGGCGTACTCCATGATCTCATCGCAGATCAGAGCCGTCGCCTCCGGATGGTTAAGCTTCAGGCCTCTGGCTCTTCTCCGCCGGGCAAGCTCTGCCGCGCTGAAGATAGTAAGCCTGTCCATCTCTCGCGGTGTAAGTCTCATGGCGTCCTCATCAAGTTAGTCGAAGTCCACTGACGTGCTCCCTCCCATACTAACAGCATTCGAGGCGGGAACCCCTGACACCTCGTCGGGAAGGATAAGCGGCCCGTCGGCGCCCGTGCAGCAAAGAACGTCACGAGTTAGGGGAGGGAACAGTGCCCAGTGACGAAACAGGTGCAAATATCTCTGGGCGAAAGGGCCTGTTGACGTCGAGGCTGGTACCCCTGCCCGGACTCGAACCGGGGCACCCGGTTTAGGAAACCGGTGCTCTATCCTCCTGAGCTACAGGGGCACGTGGACTGAGAGCAAAAGTGATCGTTGAGATCGACCACCGCCAAATTCTGACAAGGGAAACCGCCCTGTGTCAACACGAAGGCATGAGTTCAAATCGAATTGGCTCGCCGCGTAAACTCCGCGCTCCGAATGTCCCGCTCCACAATCGACCTGATATAGCGTGAGCTGATGCGCTCAACTTCATTTCGAAGACCTTCGTTGAGAGCAGGCAAACCAAGTCCCGCCAGGCTCTCAGTGCGTTGAAGGTACCTCAGTACCCGCATAGCCGACTCCGACACCTGCACCTTCTGGCCAACGCCGAGCCCCCGGCACGATGGGCACAGCACCCCTCCTGCCGCAAGGTCGACTACGTGGTCACCCGGCTCGAGAGTTGAGTCACATTCAACACAGTACTCTAGCTGGGGCCTGAACCCGGTCACGTCCAGCACTCGCTGCTCGTACCATCTGCCAACGAGCCACGGGTCACTCGATTCGCTCAACGCATCCAGCGTTACTTCTACGAGAGAATAAAGCGCGCGACTCGGTGACCTCTCCTGTGAGAATAGGTCCGCGATTTCACAGACGTAGATCGAATGAGAAAGTCGTGTCAGGTCTTCTCGCGAGCCTGGATGATCGTCTCTCAGTGCCGCCTCGGTGATGACGTCCAGGTTCCGTCCGAAAGCTGCGGCGAAGTCGATCACGTTTGTGAGGTCAAGGTGCCCTCGGAGTCGCCCGTTGGGCCGTCGAACACCCTTCGCGACTGCTCTGACCTTGCCCAGGTCCGGCGTTAGTATCGACACGATGCGATCAGCTTCCCCAAGGGGGTACTGGCGCAGGACCACTCCGCTGGTCCTGTAAGTCCGCGACCTGACTCGGCTCATGCCGGTCAGAAGACCTGCCTGCCTTCAATGGCCCGGCCCAGCGTTGACTCGTCCGCGTACTCCAGGTCACCTCCAACGGGCAATCCCCGCGCGGGACGGGTGACAGACACGCCAAGGGGTGAGATCAGCCCATGTATGTACATGGCAGTCGCGTCCCCTTCCACGTTGGGATTGGTCGCCAGGATGATCTCCTGGACATCCCCGCTCGAAAGTCGCTGGAGCAGGGGCTGTATCTTCAGGTGGTCGGGACCGATGCCATTCATTGGAGAGATTGCACCGTGTAGTACGTGGTAAAGCCCCCTGTAGGAGTGAGTGCGCTCCAGAGCCAGCACGTCCAGCGCCTCCTCGACGACGCAGATCCTCTGCGGATCACGGCCCGAGTCGGCGCAGATGTCGCATGGATCGTCCTCTGTGAGGTTGAAGCACTGCGAGCACATGGCCACGCTGTCTTTAACTCCAATGATCGCTGCCGCAAGCTCTTGTGCGTGCTGCTCGGGCATTCGAATGAGGTGGAACGCGAGCCGCTGGGCGGATTTTGGCCCGATCCCCGGCAGCTTGCTGAACTCCTCGATCAGCCTAGCGATCGGTGCGACGGTATAGACGGCAGGGCTGGTCATCTACGTGAGGCCTGGGATGTTTAGGCCGCCGGTCAGTTCTCCCATTCTTGAGCTGACCATCTCCTGGGCGTTTGACAGCCCCTCGTTTACGGCGGCGACTATCAGGTCCTGTAGTATTTCGACATCGTCTGGGGAGACGACTTCGGGGTCGATCTCAATTGACTCCAGTGTCAGCTTGCCCGTTACAACTACGGTTACGACGCCACCGCCCGCTGTGGCCTCCACCGTTGCGGTCTCCAGCTCTTCCTGGAGCTCCGCCATCTTTCGTTGCAGCTGCTGGGCCTGACGCAGCATTCGACGGTTCATTGAGATGTGTCCTCCTCGATAGTCTCCACCAGCCTCGCGCCCATGGCCTGGGCTGCACGGACAAGGTGGCTCTGATCGCTCTGTCTCTTGGAAGCTAGCTCACTTCCTGACGTTAATTCGATTGCCAACTCGAACTCGCCGCCCATCGCCTGAGCGATGGCGTCGTTCAACTCCCGCCTGACCGTCGGGTTTCCCACCTCTGACTCGGCCCGCTCGATGTGCGAACTGTGCGCGAACCTGACGACGATACGATTGTCTTCAAGGTTATACTCTCTCGCGCTGCGCAGCAACGGCCCCAGCTTGAACCGGGATCCAGTATTCCTGAGAGTCCTGAGTAGTTCGGGCCAAACGGCGGCTAGCCGTTCGTCTGGATCGCTGGGCGGTGCCTGTCCCGTGTTCCTCGCAGGAGCAGGGCGGGGCGGTGCACTCTGAACGGGCGGGGCGCTGCGCTGTTGGACTGGAGGGGCAGGCGGTCTGGGTCCAGTATGCTGCCTTGGAGTTGCCGGTCTTCCTGCGGGCTGTCTAACCGGAGGAGGCGATACGGCCACTGCTACTGGTTCCAGGCTGGACTCCGCCAGTGCCAGTTCAAGCGGCAATGGCGACGACACGTCCTGCCTGACGTCAGCCTCCGCAAACGCTCTCACTGCACGCAGCACCTGCCCGTGGTCTGCGCCCGTGGCAATCTTGGCCAGACGCTCGGCAGTTGAGTCCGAATATCGCGAAGAGTCGCCTGCACCGGAGTTGATCAGCATAACAGCCCGGAGAAACTCAGTCACAGCGCGCTGGAGCTGTCCCAGGTCCGACCCCTGGTCGGCGATCCCCCCAATCAGGCTCAGCCCTTCAGCCAGTTTACGTCCTACCACCATCTCGCAGAGATCCAGCGCGTCCTCGTCGCCGGTGAGTTCCAGCATGTCCCTGACCTGGTCGCCTGTCAGGGGCGACCCGTAGGACACCACTGCCTGTTCCAGCAGGTTCTCAGCATCTCTGAGGCTTCCAGTCGAGTGCCTGGCGATCAGGTCGAGCGCTTCCGCCTCAGCTTCGACGTCCTCCGCCGCGCTCAACTGCGCCAGCTTCTGGTGTATCGCTTCAATCGGAATTCGTCGGAAGTCGTACCGCTGGCACCTGGAGACGATCGTAAGCGGTACTTTGTGGACCTCCGTGGTGGCCAGGATGAAGATCGCGTGTCCGGGCGGCTCCTCTAGCGTCTTGAGAAGCGCGTTGAACGCCGCATCCGTCAGCATGTGGACCTCGTCCACGATGTAGACCTTGTACTGCGACTGGGTTGGCGCAAACCCAATCCTGTCGCTCAGGTCGCGAATGTCGTCAATGCCGCGGTTGCTGGCCGCGTCGATCTCAATCAGATCGAGTGCGCGTCCCTCGATGATTGCGAGGCAATTCTCGCAGGCGTTGTCAGGCTCGCCATCACTTGGATCGAGGCAATTGACTGCCTTTGCCAGTATCCGGGCGGTGCTCGTCTTTCCGGTCCCACGAGGGCCGCAAAACAGGTACGCGTGCGTTAGCCGGCCGCTGGAGACTGCATTCTTTAGCGTATTGGTGACGGTCTCCTGCCCTACGACTTCGTCCAGGGCACGTGGACGCCACTTTCTGTAGAGCACTTCCGCCAAAGCAGTTGCCACCAAGTGTGAAAATGAACCGTACGGACTGCCTTATTGTCATACCGTTGAAGAGCCTGCCCCGGACCTGATCCGGGGTCGGAACCCAGAGGGTGAGTTCGTGTGGAAATCGACCCTAGTCGATTAGACCCTTTCGCCGCATCTCTTCCTTCGCCTCAACCTCCCGCGCCTGCATGACGACGGCGTCTGACTCGACTTCGTGGTCGTAACCTAGCAGATGAAATATCCCATGGGCAACCAGCGCGGCGACTTCATTTTGCAGGGAATGTCCGGCTTCTTCGGCCTGTCTCTCTGCCTGAGGAAGGGAGATGATCACCTCGCCCACTTCGGCCTGATGATCCGGCGGCAGCACGAAATCGAGAGTATCTTCTTCCCGAGGATCGGTGCCGTAGTACGTCCCGGAGTGGAGGTTGGAAAACGAAAGTACATCTGTTGTCGTTTCCAGTCCTCGATGCTCGGCGTTGAGCTCGGACACCGTCTCATCGTCAGCGATGACTACCGTGGTAAGACCCTCTGCCTTGTGCTCTTCGATACCCAGTGCCACCTCCGCGACTGAGGTCAGCCAGCCGGCATCGACGCTTCCCACGAACTGGTCAAACACCTGGACTTGGACACTCACCATGGTCGCGGAAGCTAGCTGCTCATATGGGACGACTACACGTCAGGGTGGACACGTGGTAGGTGGTCGTTGCCAATCGCCAGTGCACGGCATTCAGGGGTTCTTGTGTTGCCCCTGAATGGGCCTACGGAGAGCCTACACTGGGGTTGAGTCCTTCCTCAGACTGGAGGAACTCGAACAGGTCGCTGTCTGCTGGGATTACGACAGTAGAGTTGGCCTCTAGTATCTTGCGATAGGCTTGGAGCGACCTCTGGAACTTATAGAACTCGGGATCTTCCGCAATTGCCTCGGCGAATATCTTGATCGCCTCGCCCTCGCCCTCACCTCGAGTTATCTCCGCTTGCCTCTGCGCGGTTGCCTTGATGATGGCTGCCTCGCGATCAACAGCGGCGCGGACTTCAGCGTCGATCTCCTGTCCTTCGGCTCGCTCCTTGTCCGCCTTCCTCTTGCGCTCGGACTGCATCCTCGCATATACGGATTCCGCGATTTCCGGTGGGAAGTCCGCGCGCTTGATGCGAACATCCACAACATCGATCCCGAACTCAAGCAGCTTGGGCTTCACGAGGTCCCGCACGCGAACCATGATGTCTTCACGCTTGGTGGTGATTATCTCAGCCTGGTTGTCGCTCGCGATCTCACGCCTCAGCTCTGATGTGATGATGTCAACCGCCCGTGCCTTGCCCTGGTTTTCCGTCTGGACGGTCTCCCTGAACAGCACAGGATCGACAATCCGGCCCCTTGCGTACACGTCAATGATAAGGCGCTTCTTGTCCTTGGTTAGCAGCGACTCGGGTGGAGCGTCAAAGCTCAGCAGGCGCTTGTCGAAGTACGTAGTAGCATCGATAAAAGGCGTCTTGACGTAGAGGCCCGGACTCCTGATCGACTGTTGGACGTCGCCGAAGCGGGTGACGATCGCCTGCTGTTTTTCGTCTACAACGAAGAACAGCTGCGGTCCCACGACTGCGGCTATAGCCGCTAGTATGATTAGAGCTATTGCCAGGAATTTCATCGATCGCGTTCCTCGTTAGTTCCTGCTGCCGAGTGATGTCGGGAGTTCGGTGTCGCCGGTCAGGTCAAGGAATTCGATCAGACCTCCCCCGGTATCGTCGTCGATGATGTACTTTCTAACACCCGGCAGAATCTCTTCCATGGCTTCCAGGAAGAGCCGCTGCCGTGTAACTTCCGGCGCCAGTTCGTACTCGTTCAGGATCGACAGAAAGCGCTGCGACTGACCTTCAGCAAAAGCGACGCGCTCCTGTTTGTATGCTTCGGCAGCTTCGGTGAGCCGAGCTGCCTCACCTCTGGCATTGGGCAGGACCGACTCCCGGTACGCATCCGCTAGGTTGATAATCCGTGCTTTATCTTCCTTGGCGCGGACGACATCGTCGAAAGCGTCTTTGACCTGCTCGGGTGCGAATACGTTGAGCAGCTTGACCTCACGTATGTTTATGCCGGTCTCGTACTCGTCCATTAATCTCTGGAGGAGCAACTTGGTGTCAGCCTGAGTGTCTTCCTTCTTGTCCGTAAGTGGGTCGTCGATAGGCCGGCTGCCAACCACTTGGCGCAGCGCGGTCTCCGTGGCGTCCTTGATGGTCTGTCCCGCTGGGTCCACCGCCCTATAGAGGAACTGCTCAAGGTTCTTGATGTCGTATTGCACCAGGAGCTGCACGTCTACGATGTTTGGCGCCTCTCCAGGCTGTCCAGCTTCATCCGGGTCGCCCGTTATCATTAGCGATTCATCCAGCGCGGGCGTGCCGCCGCGAACGCCGACTTCAAGCCTGCGAATGTCGTCAACCTTGACGATGTCCCTTGCCCCTATCGGGGTGGGCCACCACCAATGAAGACCTGGACCCTGGATGTTATCGAACATTCCAAGCCGACGTAGCGCTGCCTGTTCGCCCGGCTGCACGGTGAAAAAGCCGCTGCCAACCCACACGAGGACGCCGATGCCAAACAGCGCGAGCACAATGATGGCCCACACGCTGCTGCCACCGCCTCCTCCAGCACCGCCGATCTTGAACCGGCCGAAAAATCCTCTGATTCTCTCGAGGATCTGATCGAAATTGACTTCAGGTTCTTCTGGCCTATACATGCTGTTGGCCTTCCCTGCTTGAATCTAATTCACCTAACTAGTGTAACGATATGGTAGCACACGGTGTTAGGACATTCGACTTCACTCCTACACTCTGATGCTGTACCAGTTTGGTCGGTCATACACATGTAGGGGCAATCCCTTGTGGTTGCCCATGTTGGCCATCATGCTCAGGGCGCCCACAAGGGACGCCCCTACGTTTGGGCCTCCGGCTAAATTGATACAGTCTCCTACACACTTCAGGAGGGGCCCGAGTGGGCCCGCAACCCCCTCCCGTCCCAGACTCTGGATTAGATTCACTCAGTTGACTCTTGAGGCGAACCTGATAACCTCTCTGCTGGTGCCTACATTGTCTGAGCTATGCGAATCGGGGGGACCCATGAAGTACGATGTAATCGTAGTTGGCGGGGGAGCGGCCGGGTCCGTCTTGGCGAGCAGGCTGGCTGAGGGTCGGAATACCACCGTATTGCTGCTGGAAGCGGGAAAGGACTATCCCGACCCAGACAGTCTGCCGGACGAGATCAAGTTCGGCCACACCCGGTTTGCAGAGGCCCCTGACTCAGAACACAACTGGGCACTGCGAGGCACTGCGACCGAAGAGCAGGGCGAGATCCATGTGGCCCAGGGCAAGGTGATCGGTGGAGGCTCGTCCATAAACGGTCAGGCCATGCAGCGCGGATTCCCTGAAGACTTCGACTCCTGGTCCTCGCTCGGCAACGACGAGTGGTCTTATGAAAAAGTTCTTCCTTTCTACAGAAAGATGGAGCACGACCTGGACATACAGGACGATTTCCACGGATCAAATGGGCCGATGCCTGTGCGGCGTCGCCAGTCCGGCGCCTGGCCAGCCATTCAGAAGGCCTTCCATGATGCATGCGTAGCGGAGGGGTATGGCGTTACTCAGGATGTCAACGGCCCGAATCCTGCTGGCGTCGGCGTCTCTCCCACCAACAATCTGGGCGGCGTCAGAATGAGCGCTGCCATGACCTACCTGAATCCAATGCGCCACCGCCTCAACCTTACGGTCAGGGGAGAAGTCTTTGTCCGGAGGATCCTGTTCGAGGGTTCGAGGGCGGTGGGCGTGGAAGCCGAGAGTGGAGGGGAGGTATTCACAGTCGGCGCCGATAGAATAGTTCTGAGCGCTGGGGCCATCAGGTCGCCTCACATACTCATGCTCTCCGGTGTCGGCCCCGGAGAGCACCTCTCGAACTTTGAAGTGCCCCAGGTGAATGACCTCCCCGGTGTGGGGCAGGGACTCTGGAATCACCTGAGCGCCCACGTCACATTCAAGGTCAAGGACGGAGTCTCCCTCACTGCCGATCTCGAAGCGCCGCATTTCGGTCTGCACTACACGTCGAATGGCTCTGACGAGACCAACGACATGTTCTTGAGAACTGGCAACGTCGTGGATGAGCGGCAGGAGCGTGTCCCCGGCGTGCGAACGAAGTACAGAACAGGCGAAGTCCCTCCGGATAGGGCGGCACGGATTTCCTGCACTCTCGGACTTCCCAAGGGTTCAGGGTATGTCCGGCTCGCCTCTTCCGACCCTGGCGTCCAGCCGGAGTTCAACTACTGCTACCTCCGGCACTCGGACGACATTCGACGTGTCAGAGAGGGTCTGCGACTCGGTGTACGCCTTCTTGAATCAGAGTCCTATAGGAGTGTGGTAGATCGCATAGTCGATCCAACAGACGACGTTCTGGCGGACGACGATGCCATGGATCACTGGATACGCCGGACAGTCGGGACAGCCCGCCACGTTTCTGGGACATGCAGGATGGGCGTCGATCCAGATCCGATGGCCGTTGTCGATCAGTACTGTCGTGTAAAGGGTGCACAGGGACTCTGGGTGGCTGACGCATCTGTGATGCCGAGAATTCCCAGGTCAGGCGGCATTCACCCCACCGTGATTATGGTGGCCGAACGTGCCGCCGAATGGATCGCCGCGAGCTAGAAGAGCCGGCCCCCCTCAATCGTGCCTATCAACTCCCGCGCCTATCAACTCCACACCCACGAATTCATCTCTGCGTGTCCGGAAGTGACTTATCTGGAAGGATTTGCGGATTCCTTCTGATCGAGCAGTTCTTGAAGGCCGTACCTGCTGGTGATCGATCCAGCCAGCCTGAGGAACTCTCCCACATCGCTCGAAAGCTCACGTAGGCGACGGACCTCTGGGCCAATTGGATCGATTGATGCTGGGCCATGAGCGTATGTGCCATAGAAGGCAAAGTACGCCTGGTTAAGCTTCCTGATGGGATGCCCGCTCTCTGTGAGCAGCTTCCGCTGGACTTCCATGTAAGACTCCGCCTCATCTATCTGTCCGTCCGCAAGAAGCCGGTCGACTGTCACTCTGGTCTCTCTCATCAGGGCTCCGAAGTCGACCTCAGCGTGTTCGGCCAGATCAGCAACGTGAAACTCGACTTCAGAGCCAGGACTTTCGGCGTTATCGTCATGCATCCGCGATTCCATGGCGAAGAATGCAATGTCACCGATCTCGTCGCCGGCAATGCTTGCGACGGTCTCGTTGAGGACCATCAGTTCAGCGCTTCCATAGGGATCGCGCCCCAGCGGCTTCAGGAATAGGTAGTGGTGGACCCACTCGTGTGCGGCCAGCCTGAGCACGTTTCTCAGGTCTGCGCCATGATGGACTGACGCCGGATAAGTAGCTACTCCGCCCACCTCCAGCACGAGCGAGGACAGGCCCAGTTCCGCGGTGACCCTCTCTTCAACCTTCTCTCTCGATTCGATGCCCATGTCGGCCTGAAGCAGCACGTCGTCGAGGCGTTCGATCCTGTCTCGTGGAGAGGTCACAAGCACCATTGGAGGCGCTTCCAGCCTGACATCCACAGGAGGGAACACAACATCGCCGAATAGACCCAGTCCGTGTGTCCTGATTACAGTGCTGACCTCAGACTCTATCGTCTCCTCGACGTCGTTCCTCAGGGACGCGCGGACACTGCGAAGCTGTTCAATCCTGAGTTGCAGTTCCCCGAGTTTCGAATCGGTGTTGTCACGCGCGCTCGCAGCTTCCGCCTGGCTCGCGAGCTGCCTGATGTCATCCCCCAGTTCGAAGAACTGTCCCACCTTGTCGAGGCGCTCCGAATAGGAAAGACCGAGTCCTGGCATCAGGCCACGAAGCCAGTGAGTCCACTTGGAGTGAGAATTCGCCAGATGCCACCCGATGATGTCGTGGGTGAACTCTACCGACAGCTCCTGAGGGGGACTCATTGCCAGTCCGTCACTGCGAAAGCCGATGAACGTGACTGAGATGAGCGCGAGTACCAGCCACCTTCCAATGGCCGAGCGATTGGGGCGCCTGCGATTCAGCGGCCGACCCCATTAACGACTGAATAGATTAAGAAACCTATCCTCGTACAAGTCGAATGCCCCCCAGCGGTCGAGTTCCTGCCTTAGTTCTTCGGGGTTGCGGCCGCGAGAGACTTCGTAGAACATGCGCTCAATTCGCTGAACAGCCGCCATGGGCAGCCCGCCTGCACCAGGCGCCGGGTCCAGAAGGCCTCGGGAACCTAATTCCTCAACATGCTGCGGCGCGGAATTCGAAGTAAGTTCATACATAAACTTGATCAGCGACACGTCCCACAACTCGTCCACGCCGACCATCACAACCGAGAGATTATTCTGCTCACTGGTCAGGCGGGCGTCGATGCGGCTTGCAATTTCTCCGGCGTCGCCGCTCACTATCTCCGTGCCTTCCGGCTCATTCCTGTACTGGTACAGGATCCCGGGGCTGTTGGGGCCGTGCTGGCTGGACACATACTCCAGGTAGCGGTACGCCTCCGGGCTGAATCCCTCCAGGTTCATCGCATAGTACGGGGTCACGATGGACGGCTCTTGAGCGACGACCTTCCCGGTTCGCACGACACCCTCTTTATCGTCCGGCTGCAGGTCCCGGTAGATCGGTTCTGTCACCACGTAGTACGAGAGTGACGTGATTCCGAAAGTGGCCAGTTTCTGGGCCGGGTACCTGACCACCCACGTCTGTTCAGCCGCCCTGATCCAGTCTAGTTGGTCTTCCATGCGCTATCTCCTGCGCCTGCGCAGCCCAAGTCCGATAAGACCCAGTACACTGAGCGGAAGCGCCAAGTCTGACACTCTCATTGTCGGCGTTGCCGGTGCAAGGCAGGCAGTCCCACTTTCCCGACGATCGATTTCTTCGGGGTCGGTTTCGTCCTCGGTCTGAGAGACCGCTGGAGGTTCCGTTGCCGTAGGCTCAGGTGCGGGAGCCGGCTCCGGCTCAGGTGTCGGAGTCGGTTCAAGACTGCCGACCGTTTCCGATCCTGCCTGCGGAGTCAGGCTGAATAGCTGGAGCGATGGCGCGGGAATCGGCGTCGGCTTGGCGCTATCCCTATCTGGCGGTACGTAGTGATCGGCCCCGAGGGTGTCTCTCCACTGGTTCTCGAGCTCAATTCGAGAAACGCCATATATGCTCTGGATCGCGTCCTCCATGTTTGTGCCGGCCTTGAGAGTGCTCAGAAGCTCTCGCATGGCCTGAGGTCCATACCTGAATACCATGAATTGGATCAGGCTCCTGGCCTGTCCGTAGAAGATGATGACGTCTTCTGGGTCCCCGGGCAGTATCGGCATCGACGTTATCGGCAGCAGCCTGTCAGTTGCCATCGCGAACTCGAGCGCAATGTCGTACGAGATACCGGGATCGACGTTCCCGAACTCGGCCAGACCTTCATCCAACCAGGAGGGAATGCTCCGGATCGAGGCGTCGCCTGCTCGGTGGTTCAGTATGTGTGTTACTTCATGTGACGCGGTACCCTTGGCTCGACGGCCGCCTCCAAGAACCAGCAGTGTACCTATCCTCGTGAATGCCTGACCTTCGGTAATGAGCTCCCGCCTGATGGTGCTGGAACCGGGAGGAAGCGCCTCAAGCATTTCCTTCACGTTGTTGTACATGGTGACTCGAATGGGGACTGTGGTATCGGCGCCAAGTATTGGCCCCATAAAGTCGAGAGTCTGAGTTATGGCTTCGAGAATAATCTCGGCGCGTGTCTTTACCGGGCCGTGATACGCGACCGCCACTGGTCCCTCAGTGACCTCATGCCACGTGAATCGAGCGTCTTCGAAAATGAACTCCTCGACGTCCGTGACCAACTCGTTTCCGTCCGAATCCCGGATCTCGAAGTAGTAGTAGATTATGGTCCCCGGAGGTATGTATCGGCCCGAGGTATTCGTGCGCCAGAAGAGCTCCGAGTCCACAACCTTGGCCTCGTCGAACTCCATGTAACCGTAGACTTCACGGGTCTGAGTGCCTGTACGGAACTTTACCGCGATCTCTTCTACTTCGGCTTCCGATTCGACCTCGATGGAAAACCTCATCCCTTCCGGAAACTCGCTGACAACATCTGCCGAACTGATGGCGATCGTGCCCGATGACCCGTGCGTAGTTTGCACAGTAAACAGCGCTGCGACCATGCAGGCGACGAAGATGAGCACTGCCCTGGGCAATACCGAAACAACTCGATCTGATGTCAACTTCTAACTCCGGTAATTCGCAGACGATGGCATTGACTGAAACGTGCCCTGCCTGCGAAAGGTTATGGGCTCTATTGCTGTGTGCCTGCTGGACACGAACTCCTCACCCTGTTTACGCTCTATGCAAGTCTAGGGGATTCCTGCAGCCATCACGGAACGTCCCGGTCTTCGTTGGATATCATGCGGGAAGTGTGGATGAGCCTGTGGATTGCTGTAACGGTCGTCAGCGCTCCGATCGCACCGAGCACCACCAGGACCACTATCGGCGCCCAGTGTCCGACGATCAGCCCGAACCCGACGGCAGCCACTCGTTCCGGCCTCGTCATCACACCGACTTTGCAGTCGATTCCGAGGCCCTCAGACCTCGCCCGCATGTAGCTCACCATAATCGAGCCCACCAGTGCGACGTAGACAAGGATCGAACCCAGGTCGTTGTCTCTTGAGAGATAGTAGGCCAGCAGTCCCAGCAGGACGACAGCCTCAGACACCCGGTCGATGGTGGAATCCAGTAGCGCGCCGAAATCCGATACCTTGCCGGTAGCCCTCGCGAGCGCACCGTCAAAGAGGTCGAATATCCCAGCGAACAGGACTATCAGCCCTCCGGCCCACCAGTTTCCTATCGCTATCACATACGCGCCGCCACCTGCGATGGCAAGGCCAATGAGAGAAACAGAGTTGGGAGTTAGTCCCAATCGCGAAAACAGGCGCGCTACGGGCCGCTCAACGTAGTTCGCCACCGCCTGCCGAGCGCTGTCCCGGCCCGTCATGATGTCACCGCACAATCCTCAGGGTATCGAGTCATCTTAGGCAGGGAGCCTGAGTGCGGTCAAATTCGCCACTAGGCGGTTGCGGCCGCAGCTTGCTCCTGGACAAACTCGTTATAGTAGTCCATGACTCGCCTCGCCACGCTTTCCCACCTGAAACTGTCGGCAGTCCTGGTGCCCTCCGCCACCAAACGCTGTCGAAGGCTGTCGTCATCAATCAGCGCGGCAATAGCCTGAGCAAGGGATTCGTCATCCTTGGGAGGGACCAGCAGGCCGTTCTGCCCGTGTTCGACGACGCTAGCGTAGCCTTCGATCTCGGTTGCTACAACCGGTGCGCCGGCTGCCATGGCCTCAAGTAGAACGATTCCGAAGCTCTCCTTGCCGGTAGCAGGGGAGCAGTAGATGTGCGCGGACTTGAAGTACCTCGCCCGCAACTCATCCGAGGTGCGTCCAACAAACACGACGTCCTGCAGATTACGCTCACCGATGATTCGATAGCAGTCAGCGTCCATCTGCCCGCCGCCGACCACGATGAGTCGAATGTCGGGCCTGTCCCACTTGAGACGGCTGTACGCTGTCAGCAGGTACTTTAGACCTTTGCGCTTCTCCAGTCTGCCCAGGAACAGGATGTTGGTTTTGCCGTCCATCAGCTCAGGCAGAGGCTCCGCATCGCTGAAGTCGTCCACCCTCACGCCGTTCGGAATGATCCGGTAGTCACTTGGAAAGTGACTGTTGACGAAATGGGCCGCGGGATTGGATACGGCAATCCTTCCGTGAAGCCGATTCAGCAGCCGGTTCGCCAAGCGATCAGGCCCAATGGCCCACCACACTCGGCGCCTGCGGTAGCTGTGGAACGTCGCAACCGTGACCGTTCGGTTCGTATCGATGTGGCGGAGTGCGCTGAACGGCACAAACCCAACTAGAGGTTCGTGCATGTGGACTATGTCGAACCGCTCTCGCTCAAGCAGGCTTTTGATCTGCGGATGCAGCCACACCGAGAGTGACACTCTGGCTATGGAGTCTGCGCTTCGTAGAGGGACTGCACGACCCATCGGAATGAAATCTGGATCGTCGCCAGACATAGGGGCTGAGCTCGGCGCAACTATGCGGACCGTATGGCCCCACATCCGAAATTGGTCGGCGAGTTCCCGAATATGACTCTGGACTCCACCGGTGTAGGCGTGGTCATACGGTGAGAATAGGCCGATTTTGGATGGTCGGTCCATACCCTCTCCTTCAGACGGCGATCCGTAGCGCGTTGCCAGCGGTTTGCGCTACCTGTACTGAAAGTGTCTGCTCAGGGGGCTTGATCGTCGAATAGCCGGATTGCCCCCATTCTACCTTCATCCGAGTCAGTTGACCAGTCATACGCTTGGACGGAACCTGTATCAACTTGGTCGGTGTACCGTCGTTGGCACGAAAGTCCCCTCTCCCTTGAGGGAGAGGGCTAGGGTGAGGGTGAAGTGTTCGCCGACCAAACTGGTACAGCATCGCTTGGACGACGCGATAGAGTGGGTGATGCACCGAGAATTCAGACTCACGTCTGAATGCATGGGAGGGAGGGTACTGGATACTTTGGCAGGTCCGCCTAGTTGTCCACGCCTGTAATGAAGTCCTCGACCATCTGGCGTGCAAGAGAGTCGGTGTACTGCACCGGAGGCGACTTCATAAAGTATGCCGACGGCCCGAGAATAGGTCCTGAGAGGCCCCGGTCCTTAGCGATCTTCGCGCACCGGATCGCGTCGATTACGACCCCCGCCGAGTTCGGGCTGTCCCAAACTTCAAGCTTCAGCTCCACGTTCAAGGGGACGTCGCCAAAACTGGTGCCTTCAAGCCTGATGTAGGCCCACTTGCGGTCGGAAAGCCAGGGCACGTGGTCGGAAGGGCCGATGTGTATGCTGTCTCCGTCGAGATCAGTGTCCACCTGCGATTGCACGGAGTTCGTCTTGGAGATCTTCTTCGATGTCAGACGGCTGCGCTCCAGCATGTTAAGGAAGTCGGAGTTTCCGCCAAAGTTGAGCTGGTATGTTCGCTCCAGGTCGACGCCGCGGTCCATAAACAGCCTGGTGAGCACTCGGTGCACAATCGTGGCCCCGACCTGTGACTTGATGTCGTCGCCGATTATCGGCGCGCCAGCGTCCCTGAACCTGCGCTGCCAGTAGTCTCCCTCACCGCTTGCGATGAATACCGGAATGCAGTTGATCATTCCAGCTCCGGCCGCCAGTATCTGTTCCGCGTACCATCGAGTGGCATCCTCAGATCCAACGGGCAAATAGTTGATTACAACGTCGACTTCGCGCTCTCTCAGTGTCCCGACAATATCGTCCGTCGGCCCTGGGGCCTTTTCGACAATGTCCGACATGTACTCACCGACGCCGTCGAGTGTCATGCCTCGCTGCACCGAGATTCCAGTGTGCGGCACGTCGTGGAACTTGACCGTGTTGTTGGGCTCAGCGTAGATGGCTTCCGACAGGTCGAGTCCGACCTTGTTGGAGTCCACGTCGAACGCCGCGACAACCCTGATGTCTCCAATGCCGTATTCGCCGAGAACCGGGTGCATGATCCCTGGAATGCTGTCCTCGGGGCCAGCGTCGGAATACTTGTGTATCCCTTGAACGAGGGAAGAAGCACAGTTCCCTACGCCGATTATCGCCACGTTGATGTCAGCCAACTTGCTCCACCTGCCTCACGTCTGAGTCGTTCACAGTCCATTCCTGCGGGCGCCTACCTCGTAGGCACACGCTGTCGGATTGTAGCACCTGCCAAATAACACGAACAAGCTGAACGGCCTTCAAAGACAGCCCCCTCTCCCTCGAGGGAGAGGGTTGGGGGTGAGGGTGAATGCAAGTCTTCAGCCTTCTAGTCAAAGCTACTGTTGCCCAGTTACATGAACTCAAAGACCCTGCCACAAGGGCAGGGTCTCTCCAGGTTCCTATCGATTTTACTCCGGCTACAGGTTGAACTGCGGCTCCAGGTAGTCCTTGTCCTTGAGGTAGACCTGTATTCGGCACCTGATGCCGTCGGTGACTATAATCCGGTCCTGGTCGTCGATGGCGACCCCGCTTGGACGACGGAAGTGACCCAGCGTCACCATCTCGTCGGGGGACACCCGGTGGAAGGCCTTCTGGTAGTCGGGGTTCGAGTCCATGAAGTCCTGGCCCCACTTGGAGAACTGCCGCGCGTCACCGTACAGACCGGCAATAATATCCCCATCCGGATAGTAGATCTGGACCCGGTCATTCCCCCAGTCGGTTACGTACACGTCGCCTTCGCTGTCCACTGCAACGTCGGATGGCTTGCTCAGTAGCCCTCCATCGTCGAACGTGGAACCGAACCTGCCCAGGAATTCGCCGTCCTGCGAGAACTTCTGTACCCGATCGTTGCCCCAGTCGGCAACGTAAATATCATCGTTATGGTCGATGGTGAGGCCCCACGGTCGGCTGAGTTGTCCCTCCTCACTGCCCTGCGTCCCAATCGTGGACAGGAACTGTCCGTCCTTGGTGAACTGCTGGACCCTACCGTTCTCGCTGTCCACGACCCACAGGTTGTCGTTGCTGTCGAAGGCCAGCCCCGCGGGCCGGTTCAACCGGCCATCCTCGGTTCCGTGCTCACCCCACTTCGAGAGTAGCACCCCTTCCGGGTTGTAGACGTTGACGAAGTGCTCGAACCCATCGGCGCAGTAGATATTACCGTCCTGATCGACCGCGAGTCCGTTCGGCCACGTAAAGTCGCCCTCTCCGAATTCCCCCAGGTACTCTTCCTCGATGGTTAGGACGGTGATGGGAGGCGCAACGTTTCCACGGCTGTTGAGGACGTGGATAACTCCTCCAGACGAGATAACCACCGACGACGGGTGCACAAAGCCTCGACCTCGTCCAGACAGCCATCCGATGGGATGACTGAAGTGCCAGGTGCGTCCGGCTACGGTTTTGGTCTGCATGACTCTACCTCCGGCTAGTTCGTGTTGCCGTTGGTCTCAACGAACTTCGGCTTCTCGAAGTGGCCGTTGACTATCGGCGCCGCGTCTAGGTCCAGCCAGTCCTCGAGCAGGGTGGAGTACACGCCCCTGAAGTCCTGGTGCGGCACGAGATCACCCTGGTCAAGTGCCTCGGGCCGGGTCTCCGGGTACTCACCGTGCATCCCGCCGACCACGCGCGGGCCGATTGCTATGCACGCTCCCGCTGCTCCGTGGTCCGTGCCCGAACCATTGTCCCGGACACGCCTGCCAAACTCGGAGAATAGGAACATGACGACGTTCTCGTCCGAGTCGTGCTCCCGAAGGTCGTCCCAGAAGTCAGCTATCGCCCCGGACACCTCTGTCCAGAGCTTGTCAAATGTCGGTCCCTGCGAGGCGTGTGTGTCGAAGCTGCCGTGCTGGGTATAGAACACCCGCGTGCCGACGTTAGCAGTGTGGATCATCGCCACGTCGCGAAGGCTGTTGGCTATCGGGTTTTGGGCATACTCCACGCTGGACGAGTATCGAGACAGACCTTCCTTGAGAATGTCTGCGCCCTTGAGCGCATCCAGGCCGGTCTGGCCGAGGTAGTCCTGTACGGGTCCAGTCCCTATTGCCTGCCCGTACATGTTCACGAACTTCTCGAGCATCCTGTTTCGACGGTCCTGCTGCTCGATACCCGTCAGCAGGCCGTAGGTCGACAGGTCTGCGACTGACGCTACCGACACGCCGGGCAGAAGCATCGCACGCGGCATTCCCTGCCCGATGTTTACGCCGGCTACAGGGTTCTCTCCGCTTGGGTCAAGGTCGCGCAGCGCACGTCCCAGCCATCCCTCGGTGCCAATGATGTCTGGCTCACACGTGTGCCAGATGTCCATCGAGCGGAAATGCGACCTCGGCGAGTTGGCGTACCCCACGCCGTGGATGATCGCCATGTCTCCGCGCTCGTAGATGTCCCTCATAGGACCCATCGTTGGGTGAAAGCCCAGTTCGTCGTCCACCCTTAGAACGTCGTCCTGGGCAATGCTCAGTGTCGTCCGGCTGTCGTAGTAGTTCTGGTCGTTGTACGGTATGACCGTGTTCATGTAGTCGTTGCCGCCGGTGAGCTGCAGCACTACGACCACCGGATCTTTGTCTGTCGACGCCATCTTCTTCTCTCCTACCTCAGAGGACACGAGCCCCCCACTCATCAGCCGAACTGGTACTCGGTGGTTGCCGCGATCAGGGAGAGCATGTCGCTTACGCGGCCGGAGGACGCGGCGTGATCCTCGTCACTGGCCCACGAGATTGGCCCCTCGTCCTCAGCGTGTGACACAAGCTCCCGTCGGGTCTGTTCAGAGACGTCCACGGGGCCCATGTACTCCAGGCACCGGTCTACGAAAGCCCCTGGCGTCATGGCCTGGTCGCCATTGGCAACCCGGTCGACGATGCTTTTTACGCCCGGAAGGCCAGTGTCGCTTACGCGATCCACCACGAAGTTGATTCGCTTGACCACAGAGCCGCTGTTGATCCACTCGCGACCGGTGTGCCATCCCTCGACGCTCGGCGGATCGTGCAGACTCTGGCCCATGTATGCGGGCTCCTGACCCATATCCAGAAGTCGAGGGTCGGGACCTTGAAGGTCTCCGACCAACCTTAGCGTGCCTACGACAACTTCCGCCGGGCTCTTCACCTTCTGGTACA
This sequence comes from Dehalococcoidia bacterium, assembly GCA_965116415.1. Lineage (GTDB taxonomy): Bacteria > Chloroflexota > Dehalococcoidia > Lucifugimonadales > UBA1123 > VXRN01. The sequence goes on along the minus strand of OZ220693.1, from coordinate 734,894 downwards.
TCGAGTCCTTGAAGAAGTCCGAGTTGAACATCGCCCGCAGCACTGGCCGGATCTCATATCCGGACTCGATGAACGTCTCTGCCATCAGCTCCACGGCCTCAGGGTTCCTTGGCGGCTCCACCGACCACGCCGGCACCTGCGGCTCGTCCGCCACGAAGAAGTTGTACAGGTGCCTCGCGATGAACCGCGGACAAGCAGGCTGATCGAGAATGATGTCGATGATGTCGTACCCGTCGAAGTTGCCGGTGCGCCCCAGGAATGTCTTCTGACCGTAGTCGTGCTCCTCAGGCCTGAACTGGAAGTTCCAGGAGAACCTGTGGTGAGGCTGTCGGGGGATCTTGGCGTCTATGGTCCATCCGGTGAACGCGCGAGCGCACTCGAAGACGTCGGTCTCGGTATAGTGGCCGACTCCAAGCGAGAACAGTTCGAGCAGCTCTCTGCCCCAGTTCTCGTTGGGAGTCCTCTTGTGGTTCTCGTTGTTGTCCAGCCAGAAGATCATGGCCGGGTTCTGGGCCACCCGGATGAGCAGCTCCCTGTAGTTGCCCATCCCGTGGTTGCGGAACAGGTGGGTCTGCGCGCTCAGGTGATTGTCGTTGTCCACCTTCGAGTTGCCTGTGGCGAAGATGTTGTGCCAGAACAGAGCCATCTTCTCTTCGAGGGGACGCTGGGTGTTGATCATGTGGTACAGCCACTGTGCCGCCCCGGGTATCGGGTTGGGACCGCCGGTCTCAGTGGAAGGTATGTACCTGAACAGGATGTCCTGGTCGGCGCGCAGGAGATCGTCAGGAGGGCTGATTAGCCTCTCCACGGTCTCCTCATACCCCTGTTCGGCCAGCGCTTCCAGTTCGTCCCTGGTCGCTCCGAACCCCGCTCTGCGCATCAGGTGCGCCATCAACGCGATGTCCTCTCTGTTGGACATTTGACTCCTCCTCCGCTCCTGCTGTTGACTAGGACACTCGGTTTCTCTCTTTGTAGACACCGAGTTGCCGGAATACCGGGCTTGGCCCTAGTCTATTCTTAGCTTTGTGGATCGTCAATCGTGCGAGGCACACCGTCCGCTGGTTGTCTCCATACTCGGGAGAGGACAGGCCGCGGCAGCCTTACACAGTCGTCCGTCCGATGCTAGAATCTAGGCTGTGAATCAGGCCCTCCGGGGTCGCCAACTGCATCCTCAAACCCGCCTGTGGAGGACGCCCTCAAACAATGCCCCTCGAAAACATAGTTGTTCGCGGAGCGCGCGAACACAACCTCAAAAACGTCGATGTCACCATTCCACGCAACAAGCTCGTGGTCATCACTGGTGTCTCCGGATCAGGCAAGAGTTCCCTGGCATTCGACACCATCTACGCGGAGGGACAGCGACGTTACGTGGAGTCCCTTTCAGCCTACGCTCGCCAGTTCCTTGGCAGGATGGACAAGCCGGACGTCGAGTACATCGAGGGCCTGTCGCCAGCAATCTCTATCGACCAGAAAGGCGTCTCTCACAACCCGCGTTCCACGGTGGGCACGGTCACCGAGATCTACGACTATCTCAGGCTACTGTTCGCGAGGGTAGGGAGGCCTCATTGCTACAAGTGCGGGCGCCCGGTAGAGCGACAGACAGTCCAGCAGATTGTCGATGCTGTACTCGGATTGCCTGACAGGACAAGGCTGCAAATCCTCGCCCCAATTGTCAGGAGACGAAAGGGCGAGCACAAGGAAGTGTTCGAAAACGCTCGACAGGCCGGATTCGTCAGGGTGCGTGTTAACGGCGAGGTCCACGACCTCAGCGAGCAGTTCGACCTCGACAAGCAGAAGTGGCACACCATCGAGATCGTCGTTGACCGCCTCGTATCTGGCGATAGTGCGGACGTGGGCCGCGTCACAGACTCCGTCGAAACTGCCCTCCGCATGGCGGGCGGCACTGTCCTCGTCGACATTGCCGGCGACGATGAGATGCTCTTCTCTGAACACTTCGCATGTGTCCACTGCGGCATCAGCATGGGAGAGTTGGAGCCCCGAACGTTCAGCTTCAACAACCCGCATGGGGCCTGCTCGACATGCACAGGTCTCGGATACAAGCTGGAAGTCGATCCCGACCTCGCCATTCCAGATAAGAAGAAGAGCATAGTTCAGGGTGCGATAGAACCGTGGTCCCGGACGGGCACCGTCGCTTCATGGAACCTGAGCCAGCTCGAGTCACTTGGTAGAGAGTTTGGATTCGAAGTCGACGACCCAATCGAGAATTTCACTAAGAAGCAGTTGAACGCCCTCCTCCGTGGCACCGGCCGCAAGCGCATTCGAGTTACTCACAAGACCCAGCGCGGGCGTACATACCGGTGGGACACCCGATTCGAAGGAGTCCTGAACAACCTCGAACGCAGATACATGGAGACCGAGTCCGACCACGTCAGGCAGGAAATCGAGAGATACATGTCGGCCCGCCCGTGCGCCGACTGTAGCGGACAGAAGCTCAGGCCTGAGTCCCTGGCCGTAACCATAGGCGGATCGAACATTACGTCGATGACGGACAGCTCCATTTCCCAGGCCCTTCAGTGGCTCCAGGTTATTTCCGGCGAGGCCCCATCTGCGAACGGCACGAAACCCGAGGACCTTCTGACAGACCGCGAAAAAGCCATAGCCGACCAGATTCTCAAGGAGATCGAAGCGAGACTGCGGTTCCTGCTGAACATCGGCCTCGACTACCTTACGCTCTCGAGGACTGCCTCAACACTGAGCGGCGGAGAGGCGCAGCGGATACGACTGGCAACCCAGATCGGGTCCGGCCTCATGGGCGTCCTCTACGTGTGCGACGAGCCTTCTATCGGACTCCATCCGGCAGACGATCACCGCCTGATCCGCACGCTCCAGAACCTCCGGGACATCGGCAACACGGTGCTGATCGTCGAGCACGATGAGGCAATCATGCGCGCCGCCGACCACATTGTTGACCTGGGACCGGGCGCGGGCGAGCACGGAGGACACGTCGTTGCCGAGGGGCCTGTCCAGGCGATCATTGAAGAGCCGGATTCGCTGACGGGACAGTATCTCGGTGGCATGAAGCAGATTCCGGTTCCCACAGACCGCAGGCCCGGCAACGGCATGTCGATCACCATCAAGGGCGCACGACAGAACAACCTCAGGGACATTGACGTCGAGATTCCACTGGGCCAGCTCGTCTGCATCACAGGAGTCTCTGGTTCCGGCAAGAGCACACTCATCTACGAAATTCTGTACAAGAAGCTTGCCCAAACTCTCTATCGGTCTCGCGAGCGTCCGGGAGACTGCGACTCGATAGAGGGTATCGAGAACATAGACAAGGTCGTCAACATAGACCAGTCGCCCATCGGCCGCACCCCAAGATCGAACCCAGCGACCTACACAGGCACGTTCACTCCCATACGCGAGCTGTTCGCCACGGTCCCCGAAGCCCGCACGCGCGGCTACAAGCCCGGTCGCTTCTCGTTCAACGTCAAGGGTGGCAGGTGCGAGTCCTGCACCGGTGACGGCTATATCAACATAGAGATGCAGTTCCTTCCAGACGTGACCGTCCCCTGCGAGGTCTGCTCCGGAGCCCGCTACAATCGCGAGGCTCTTGAGATCGAGTGGAAGGGAGCAAATGTCGCCGAGGTCCTCAACATGACGGTTACGGAGGCCCTCGAACACTTCGAGAACATACCCCGCGTCAAGCGCAAGCTCCAGACGATGTACGACGTCGGTCTCGGCTACATCCGGCTCGGACAGCCTGCCACCCAGCTCAGCGGAGGCGAGGCCCAGCGAGTCAAGCTGTCAACCGAGCTGTCCAAGCGGGCCACAGGCCAGACCCTGTATATTCTCGACGAGCCCACGACCGGCCTGTCCTTCGAGGACTGCTCTCACCTGATGCGGGTTCTACACCGTCTGGTGGACGCCGGCAACAGCGTCGTGCTGATCGAACACCACCTCGACCTCATCAAGAGCGCGGACTGGCTGATCGATCTAGGCCCAGGAGCCGGCGACAAGGGCGGCGACATGGTCGCCCAGGGCACTCCCGAAGATCTCGCCGCCATGGACCACTCCCAGACAGGCCACTACCTGAGAGAAGTGCTCCCAGGCCCGGAATTGGAGTCAGCCCAGGCCGCGGACTAGGCAAAGAGTCCACTGCCTACTCAATCTGAGCTCGTTTACACTTGCGTCAGATTGTCAGTGCTGTCAAAATGCTGTCATGCCAGTACAGATAACCATAAGAGACGTACCAGAGGAAGTCCGTGACGAACTGGCTGCTCGCGCCGCCCTAAAGCGCCAGTCCATGCAGAAGTACCTGCTTGAGCAGTTGGAGAGAATCGCCTCAAGGCCCACTGCTGATCAGTGGCTAGAGGAAGTCCGGCAGTTTAGGAAGACACTGCATACTAGCGTCACCGCCGAGCAGATCCTCAAGGCGAGGGACGCAGATAGGAAGTGACTGCGGTCGTTGACGCTTCCGCCCTGGTCGCTGCTCTAATTGGAATTGATCCAGATCACGCTTGGGCAGATAATGCCTTGGCCTCCCAAACTGTAGCTGTTCCCGAGATCGCACTACCCGAGGCCGCCAACATTTTGAGAAGGTTGGAACTGACCGGAAGGTCTGGCCCCAGCGATGTGCACAATGCCTTTGCCAGCCTGATGCGTCTGGAAGTTGATCTGTTCTCCTTCGCACCTTTTGCCGAACGTGTGTGGGAGTTGAGACACAACTTGACCAGCTATGATGCTTGGTATGTTGCGCTCGCGGAGTGGCTCGACTGCCCCCTTGTCACCTTGGATCAACGCCTGAGTAGATCCACAGGTCCCAGATGCCAGTTCATTACTCCAACCATTCGACCATGAAAGGCCCCTTACACATTGACTGACATAGAGCCCCACATCGAAGAATTCCTCTCCCAGACCCTCGTTGGCGTCATCAGCACCGTCGACGCCCATGGCCGACCCCGCTCCGCACCAATCTGGTACCAATGGGAAGACGGCGCCGCCTACTTCTTCACCGGGCGAAGCACGCTGAAGTGGCGCAATCTGCTTAGTGATCCACACGCCTCACTCTGCGTCGACTGGCGGGAGCCGCCCTACAAGTCAGTCATCGTCGACGGCACGGTTGAAGAAGTAGACAGACCCCTCTACGACCTGGTCCTGTCGATGGCCACACGCTACTACGGCGAAACAGAGGGACGCGACTTCGCCGAGGGCTACCGTGGTGACAACCCCGAAGTCGTAATCTTTCGCCTGGTTCCCACCCGGATAGCGGACTACACCTCAACCGACTAGTACCGCTTCAACTAGACCTCGGCTTTGTGTTCGTTCGTCCTGAGCTTGTCGAAGGACGGTTCGCCAGCCAAGCTGGTCCGCCAAATCTGTCTGGCGACGGTACTAGTAGTCGCCTACCTCCTCACCACCGGCAACTGCAGCGCCGACGGGTGATCGGCATCGTGCAGCACTGTCTGTGTCGACGGACTCATGTTACTTGACTGGTCGTGCGGCGAGCCCGTGTACCTCGCATACGCAGGGAAGTTGCTGGAAGACACCTCCAGCCTGATCTGATGGCCCTTGCGGAACAGCATCGCCGTCGGCCCAACTTCGACTCGATATCGGTACACTTCGCCAGCATGAATTGGCGACGGCGATTCAAGTGAATCCCGGTAACTCGCCCGGAGTATCCCGTCACAGACGTTCTGCGCTCTCCCGTCAGGGTGAACGTCGACGAGTTTCCCGGTCCAGTCGGTATCCACTCCAGTGGTCGCCGCCCAGAGGTCAAGTGTCACGTACCCTGTGACCTCGGTATCACGCTCCAATGGCTCAGACGTGTACACGAGAACGTCGCCTCGCGATTCCACGGCCCGCTGGTCCTGGACCCCGACCTCGAATAACGTCGGTACACCTCCGAGATGAGCCCCTCCAACCGTCGGCACCGGATTCGCGGGGTTATACAGGAAGTGGTCAGATGGCTCCCCTGAACCCGGCGGGTCTGCGGAAAGTGTCCCATCCCCGTTGAGCGTGTTGGCCCTGCCGCTACTGTGGAGGAACAGGGTCATCGTCTCAGCGTCCGGTGGGGGCCACACTTCCTCGGCTCGCCACTCGTTAGCTCCCATGATGAACAGGTAGGCGCTTGGATCCGAGTCGACACCATTGTCCTCGTCCCTTAGCCACCTATCGAACCAAGCCAACTGCATACCGTGCCAGTCGATGGCCGCCCCCGATGCTGATGGCCCAAAGTAACCGTTGCCAGCCGATGGGTCAGGAAGTGGCTGGTGGAGCCACGGCCCGACAACCAGGTGCTGCTGGGTGCGAGCAAGCTCGCTGCCGCCCTGCTCCTGCATGTCCTCATAGTTCCGAAGCGTGGCCCGGATGAAGCCGTCGTACCAGCCCCCCTGGTTGAGGGCAGGCACCGTGATCCGGTCGTACTTCTCTCTTGGAGCGAACGACTTCCAATAGTCGTCATATGTTGGGTGTGCCAGCCAGTCGTAGTAGTAGTCGCACACTTCCCTCAACGCAGGCATTTCGCTCAACGGCAAGTGGTTCGCGATGGCAAAAGGGTCACGTCGCCATTCTCTCAGCAACGCCCGCGCCTCCGGGGAACGCTCGGACCTCGGTGGAAAGTCGTCCAGGACGAACCCGGACGCCCATCCGCTTATCCAGAACAGCTGGAACACTCCCCCGAGGTACGTCCAGCTATCGTAGTAGGAGTCCGCCGTGACACCAGGAACAATTGCCTTCAGCGCAGGATGAGCCTCGGTAGCGGCAAGCCACTGGGTCGCGCCGTGATAGGAGATGCCGAACATCCCGACCGTACCGTCCGACCATGACTGCGAAGCGATCCAGTCAAGTGTGTCGTACCCGTCCACGGCTTCGTTCGCATACGGGTACCACTCTCCGTCAGAGGCATGACGTCCACGTACATCCTGGATCACCACCGCGTACCCACGGTCCAGCGCCCGCATGGGATCTAGGTACATGCTCCGGTAGCGAGGCGAGTGCTTCCCATACGGAATGCGTTGCAGCAGGGTAGGGTGCCGACTCCCTCCGGACGGTCTATACACGTCTGCCCTCAGCACGACCCCGTCCCTCATGGGCACTGCAACGTTGGTCTCCGAAGATACAGATGTCGAACGTCTGAACTCGTCCTTCGCGGGTTTTGGCAGCATGACAACCTCACAGTCTGAATCTGTTGGTGGCGATGAATGGCTGGACGATAGCACTGGCTCGGAGACAGGTCAATTCACTGACTCACAACGAGCGTGTGTTACAATCCGCTCGCTCGCACATTCCCATCCCGGAGGTCAAATTGGCTCGATCAGCCCCCTCGATCCGTAGGGCTCGCCCCGAAGACGCTCCAAGTATCGTTGAGTTCCAGCAGGCGATGGCCTTGGAAACTGAGGGTAAGACCCTGGACGAGTCCCTCGTCACCCCAGGCGTGGCCGCTGTCTTCGCCACTCCTGACAAGGGCTTCTACATCGTGGCTGAGATCGACGGCGCCGTGGTCGGGAGCCTGCTCATAACCTACGAGTGGAGCGACTGGCGCAATGCCACATTCCTGTGGATACAGAGCGTGTTCGTCGACGCAAACTATCGCCGCCAGGGCGTCTACACTGCCATGCACAACCACGTACTATCGTTGGCCGAGTCAGACGATGGCCTCTGCGGAGTAAGGCTGTACGTGGAGCGCACGAACACCCGCGCCCAGCAGACCTACAAGAGCCTGGGCATGGACCACTCCCACTACGACATGTACGAGATTGACTTCCACGCCTGATATGGAGGTGGACATTTGCTCCCCGAGAACGTCGCCGAATTCGTTTCCGAAAACCATCAGGCTGTCCTGACCACGTTCCGCAGGGACGGAGCGGCCCAGATGAGTATAGTTACCGTCGGCCCTTACGGAGATGGCGCTGGCTTCACTACCACCGAGGACCGAGCCAAGCTCCACAACCTTGTGCGCAACCCGCGCTGCTCGCTGCTGGTCTCCAAGGCCGACTGGTGGGGTTATGTCGTGCTCGAAGGCCATGCTGTGGTGCTGCGACGGGGTCAGTCTGACGACACCGAACTCCGCGATGCCCTCCGGGGAATCTACCGCGCGGCCTCCGGGCAGGAGCACCCCAACTGGGATGAGTACGACCAGGCGATGATCGACGACCGTCGCGCCGCCATTATCGTCGTGCCAGAGCGCATCTACGGAACTGCACTGTGACAGACCGCCCGAACTTCCTGGTAATCATGTCCGACGAGCACGGTCCTATGTGGTCCTCGGCTTACGGTCATCCCTTCGTGCAGACCCCAAACATGGAACGACTCGCCGAATCTGGAGCAACATTTGACGCCGCCTACTGCAACTCGCCCCTCTGTGTGCCGTCTCGCCTGTCATTCATGACGGGTCGCTACGTTTCGAGGTGTGAGGGATGGGACAACGCCAAACCACTGCCTTCAGACGCACCAACCTGGCCCTACCTGCTCAGATCCATCGGCTACGACTCGGCCCTCTCCGGCAAGATGCACCTCATTGGCCCAGACCAGTTCCACGGTTTTCGGGACCAGCTCGCCTACGATCCCCACGGCGGAGGTCACCGACGTGACTCCGACACCAGCCTGTCCACAGGTGGCAGGCACCCAATCTACCTGTGGGAAGATGGCGTACCGACTGCCGAAGAACCGTGGCCCAGTGTGAAAGAAGCCAGAGCCGGCACAGGCCCAATGATCGAGGCAGATGACGCCATCGAAGAAGCTGCCCTGACTTACCTGCGTGATCCTGCACGGCGGGACGCTCCATGGGCGCTCTGCGTCGGCTTTGTTGCCCCCCACTTCCCGTTCATCGTGCCTGAACCGTACTTCTCACTGTACTGGCCTCAGTACGCAGACCTGCCGGACAATCCCCCGGGACACCTCGACAGTCTTCCCGCTGCGGCGAATCGCCTCAGGAAGGCATTCAACTTCAGCGGTTACGCCGAGGACGAAGTCCGCACCGCTCGCGCCGCATACTACGGGCTGATCACATACCTGGACGATAAGATCGGCCGCCTCCTCGACGCCCTCGATGATGCCGGGATGTCCGAAAACACGGTCGTTATCCACACCTCAGACCATGGCGAGTCCCTCGGCGAGCATGGCCTCTGGCGCAAGATGAACTTCTATGAGCAGTCGGCCAGGGTACCGCTGCAGATCTCATGGCCCGGAGTAATCGACGGTGGACAGAGATTCTCCGGCGCGGTCTCCCTGGTAGATGCCACGGCCACGATCCTCGATATGGCCTCCGTGGATCAGACTTCGCAGTCGTTCATGAACCTGGACGGCGCATCGCTCTTCCCACAGATGACCGACACATCTGCCGAGCACCGCGATGAAGCCTTTTCAGAACACCTTGCCCACGGGACAGACAGGCCCCGCGCGATGCTCAGGCAGGGCAGGTGGAAGCTGTCTTACAGCCATCACAGCCAGTTGCCAGACATCGAACTCTACAACGTGGAGTCTGATCCCGGTGAATTCCTGAACCTGGCCAACGACGGCCTACACTCAGCCGTCCAACAGCGCCTGATAAACAGGATCATGGACATCTGGGGCGACGCCGACGCCCTCAATCGCCGGATCAAAGACAGCCAGCGCTCCCGCCTCATGATCCGCGACGTCCTCGGCGACAGCGCGACCTTCTAACTCTCACATGTCCAGACCCCTGCCTACACTGCACTCCACACACTTCACCATTCACAGTTCCAACTTCCCCATGCCATGACCTGGGTACTCCTCTCCCTCGGCAGCACCATCACCTTCGCCTTCATTTCCGCGTTGGACAAGATCCTGATTGCCAGGTTCACGCCAAACGCCCGGACATTCATTGTGATGGTCGGCCTGACACAGTTTCTGCTGGCGATTGTCATAATCCCGTGGACAGAGTGGACTGGCTACACGAGCTACGACATCATTCTCGCCGTTGTTTCCGGCCTGGCCTCAGGCGGATACCTCGTGCTCATGTTCTGGGTGATGGGCACTCAGGACGTGTCACGAGTCATCCCAGTCACTTCCACGTATCCCATCTTCGTCGCTATCCTCGCACTTGTGCTGCTTGGTGAGCAGATTGGACTACTTGCCTGGATCGGAATAGTCATCACGGTTGCCGGGGCGTCCCTGATGTCACTTGGTCCCACAGCAAGGGCACGGGACAGAGGACGCGGAGAGGTATTGGCCTTCGTCCTTCTCATTTTCGCCAGTCTGGGATTCGGCCTAAGCCAGGTCTTCAGCAAAATGGTCGCCGACAGCATGGACGTCTGGACCCTCTTCTTTTGGAGAGCGCTCGGAAACGGTGCAGCATGCGTCGCCTTCACCATAAAGCCAAGCGGCATGAACGACCTGATAAACACGCTGAGAAGACCCACGTCTGTGGGTCTCATCCTCTTCACTGAGGGCGCGCTCGTGTTCGTCGCACTGGCCTTCCTGCTGGGGGCGATCTACTCAGGCCCGGTCTCTCTCGTGTCAACCGTCATGGCGACCAGACCACTGTTCGTCTTCGCGCTCGGAATCGTTCTTAGCGTGGGCATTTCGAATGTGCTGAACGAACCCCTTGAACGCAAGATCCTCGTCATCAAGACCCTATCAATAGTGATGACCGTCGGAGGCGTCGTCGCCGTTACGCTTGCCTACTGAACACCTGCAGCCTGATTCCTGAGTCTTGACAACCATTCTTGGCTGGCGTATAAGTTCGCACACGTGGAACGGTATTTGGAGCCTGCCGTTCTGGTCTAATGTTGTTGACCATCCCCCGTACGAAGAAGGCTCAAATGCAAGGGACTTCTTCGCATAGTCCATCGAGTGACGGACCTGTAAGTGTTATCTGGAGAGACACGATGACGCGATCACTACTAACGCTATCGATTCTGGCGGCCTTGGTCGCTGCTTTGCTGCTGGTAGTTGCCTGCGGAGAAGAGGATGAGCCCGCTCCCGCAGCTGCCCCGACCACGGCGCCTGCGCCGGCCCCCGCTGCGACGACGGCCCCAGCCCCCGCGCCTGCCGCGACGACGGCTCCAGCTCCCGCGCCAGCGGCGGCTCCGACCACCGCGCCGGCTCCCGCCGCCCCAACCGCAGTTCCGGTACCCATAGCGGCGGGCACTGAAGACGCCGCGGACCCCAAGAACCCGATGGGCACGATCCAGTTCGCCCAGTCGAGCCTTGGCTGCAATCCAGGAGCGGGCACCGTCTTCTGCTCGCAGTACGACGCTGTCGCCTGGGGCGTCGGCGAAGACCTGTTCACCTGGCGCTGGCGAGACGACGGCACTGTTGAATATGCTGCTGGTCAGCTTGCCACAGGCTGGGACCTTGCCTCTGACGGCCTGTCGGTGGTCGTAGACATCCGCCAGGGTGTCGAGTTCCACAAGGGCTGGGGCACGATGACTGCAGAGGACGTAGCGTGGAGCTACAACCAGGTCAACCCACTGCTAACAAGTCACAGCATTGCCCCTAGCGCCTCTTACTTCTCCACCCTGTTTGGTGAGAACGCCGCTGTCGCCTCGGGTGACCAGATTACCTACACGTTCGCAGCAGTCGACTCCCACTGGCACACTTACATGATGAACGGCAACGGCTTCGTTGGCATGGTCGTCCATCCTCAGAGGGCCCAGGAAGAGAACGGCGAGGACTGGATGCGTGAGAACTTCGTCGGCACCGGCCCGTTCCAGGTTGACGAGTGGATCAGGGACGACCGCGCGGTCTTCACCAAGTCTGGCCACCACTGGGAATTTGATCCTGCTGTCGAGAAGGTGATCATCCTGGCCATGCCGGAAGACGCGACTCGTGTGGCAGCCCTGAAGACCGGTGAACTGGACGCCACTGAGTTGGCGATCAAGAGCGTACCTGAAGCCCTCGAATCTGGCTTCGCCAGCACTGGTTCGGGAAATGCCAGCCAGCAGGGAGTCATCTTCTCGGGCAACCTCTGGGAGACTCATAACGCGCTGACCGGCGAGGACCTGAACACTCCGGCCAACGGCGTTTACGCACGCGACATCCAGTGGATCGGCAACCCGTACAGGCCGAATGACGGCAACAACCCTGACGCGCTAGCGTGTCCCGATGGCGCTGACCCCACCCAAATGGATCAGAGCTGCGGAGACATGGAGCAGGCTCGCCTGGTCCGCTGGGCAGTAGCCATGGCGATTGATAAAGACACCATCAATGAACACCTGCTTAACGGACTAGGCTGGCCCGTCCATGTTGGATACGTTGACGAGAAGAGCGAGTTCTGGCAGACAGATTGGGAGTACCCCTACGACCCGGCAATGGCTGAGGAATACCTGGACAGGGCAGGGTTTGCCAGGAACAGCAGCGGCGTCCGGATGGAAATGCCTCTGTTCATCTCCTCAGGTCACACTGGCGGCCTGGGTGAGGAGATCGGAGACGCCATCGGCGGCATGATGAGCGAAGTCGGTATCGATACCGAAGTACTCAAGTTCCCCTATGCAGTCTATCGCCCGGGTTTGGTCAACCGCAGCGCGACAGTGCCGCGTCTGACCTCCGGAGACGATGGACAGACCATCTACCCGTTCGACTGGCCCAAGGGCATCGAAGAGTCCAGCCTGTCCCGCGGCGGATACTGCATGTGCTACGAGACCGAGTGGATCAGCCAGATCTACCTCGACGTAGCCGAGGAGAACGACCCTGAGAGGCGCATCGAGTTGAACAGCGAGTACTTCGACCTGATGCACTTCTGGGCCCTCAAGCCCGGAGTCGTTGCGGTTCCCAACTTGACGATCTACAACCCCAAGTCCATTGGCGAATGGGTCATGGAACCGAGTCCATTCGGCACGACCGCGTTCTGGAACATCGTACCGGCCCAGAGATAGAAGCCCGTCTAACAACAAAAGCCGCCCCAAAACCCCCTCTCCCTCAGGGAGAGGGCTGGGGTGAGGGTGATGCCTTGGTCCCTCTCATCCTGACCTTCCCCATCCAGGGGAGAGGGAATACCAATTCTCCTGAAGAACGACCAGTCCTGAGGCCCAAGCCCGTATGAGGCGATTCCTGGTAAGACGAGCCTACTTCGCGATCCTGTCGCTCTTCGCTGCGACGATCATCGTGTTCGGGCTGTCCAGGGTCAAGGGCGACCCGCTTCTCGTGTACACCCAGGAGGGTGGGGGATATGGACTCAGCGAGCAGCAGAAGGAAGAGATCTCTCGCTATCTCGGACTCGATAAGCCCCTTGTAGTCCAGTATCTCGTCTGGGTGGGCAACTCCCTGAGGGGGGACTTCGGCAAGACCCTTCTCGACCGCGCACCGGTGTCGGGACTCATCTGGGGCAAGCTCGGCGCAACTGTTCAGCTAGCGATCGCGGCCTGGGTGTTCGCGGTCATTACAGGAGTTCCACTCGGCGTTCTCTCCGCTACCAGAAGGGGTGGTCCGCTCGACTATCTTGGCAGGGGATTCGCTCTATTTGGTCAGGCGCTGCCGCAGTTCTGGATCGCGATAATGGCCATAGTCATATTCGCGGTGCAGCTCGACTGGCTGCCTGCCGCCGGACGGGGACTTCCCGGCGAAGACCTCTGGACGCAGATCAAGCACTTCGTTCTACCGACAGTCACCCTCGGCTGGCTCGGCTCCGCAACCTACCTTAGGCTGGTGCGCTCCTCCATGCTGGAGGTGCTGGACTCCGAGTTCGTCAAGCTCGCGCGTGCCAAAGGAGTCAGTACCCATGTGGTCATCTGGAAGCACGCCTTCAGAAACGCCCTCATATCTCCGATCACCTACTCCAGCCTGTTCCTTGCAAGCTTCATCACCGGAGCGACCGTGGTCGAGCTGGTATTCGCCTGGCCTGGAATAGGCAGGATGGCGCTTACCGCCGTGGACAACAATGACTTCGCACTTCTTACCGCGATCGTCCTGTTCTTTGCGGTGGCCTACACGTTCTTCAACTTTATTGCCGACGTGCTCTACGGCATGGTAGATCCAAGAATCAGGTACGACTAGGGATTCTGAATGGCAGGACAATCTGGGATAACACTCCTACCGGAGTCCAGTCTGGAGGCCCGCAGTCTGCCGGGTAAGGCTTGGTATGTTCTGAGGCGTTGGCCCATTCTGCCATTGATCGTCCTCGTGCTCCTGGTGATTACTGGACTGTTCGCCCCTCAGATCGCCCCGCAGGACCCGTACAAACAGCATTTGGCCCTCAGGAACGCTCCTCCATTCTGGTACACGGAGTACTGGGCGGAAGAAGAGGACTTCAGTTCGATCGACAGGTTGTTGGGGGCCGACCACGTAGGACGAGACGTGCTGAGCCGCATAATCCACGGAGCGCGGATTTCACTCCAGGTGCTTGCAGTCTCTCTGACGACGGGTGTGATCATCGGGACGTCGCTCGGACTGGTAGCCGGCTATGTGGGCGGACTCACGGATGAGTTGATCATGCGCATGGTTGACGTGTGGCTGTCGTTGCCGTTCGTTCTGATTGCGCTTGTTGCTGTGATCGTCCTCGGCGCCAGTCTCTGGCTGGTGATGGCATTGCTGGCCATGTTCACGTGGCCGTCTTTCGTCCGCTTTGTCAGGGGCGAGGTCCTGTCTCTCAAAGAGCGCGACTATGTCTCTCTTGCCAAGGTGGCGGGCGCGTCCACAGCGCGAGTCGTACTCAGGCATATCCTGCCCGGCGTGCTAAACACTGTCATTGTGATTACAACGCTCAGGGTAGGGCAGCTGATTCTGACTGAAGCCACCCTGAGCTTCATAGGCGCCGGCATCCCATCGCCAACGCCAGCATGGGGTCTGATCGTCTCCGAGGGCAGGTCCTACGTCACCACCGCATGGTGGAGCACGTTCTTCCCGGGCCTTGCGATATTCCTCGTTGTCATGTCCCTGAACTTCCTCGGTGACTGGATGCGAGACCGCTTCGACCCACGCCTGCGCCAGCTCTAGGAGATAGGCTCGACTGAGGCGACAATCCTGCCCCTCTCCCGTGAAGGGCTGACAGAGGTAGGTGTAAATGGGTAAATCCGTTCGTCCTGAGCTTGTCGAAGGACTGCCCAGCCCCTTGGATTCCCGCTTTCGGAGACCTTTGCATAACCCCCTCTCCCTGAGGGAGAGGGTTGGGGTGAGGGTGAAAAGGTCATCATTACAAGCTAGCGGACTCCTCGCATACACTTCTGGGTTCCAGCCTTCGCCGGAACGACGGTGTTATGCAAAAGTCTCCTTTCGCGGGAATGACGGCTAGTGAATACCTACCCCTGTCAGCCCTTCAATGGAGAGAGTCGGGCCGGGGTGAAGCCCTAAAGCCGCGGGTCCCGAACTGTCCTCACCGCCCACAACACCAGGTTGAGCGCATTGCCGCCCAGGATGGCGCCTACGACGACCCCGATCAGCGCGGGAATGCCCGGCTTGCCCACGTGCTTGAACACGTCCCGGCTGTTGTGCAGTCCCACCCATGCCGCTAGCAGCGTTGCCGCCAGCGTTAGAAACAGGATCAGGAGCAGCGTTGTTCTGCTTAGGTCCCTGTTCAACCATGCCAGGAAAGTTCCGGCTGTCGCCCCAAAACCAATTGCTAGCACAGCCAACAGCGCAAAGTTGATGTCGGCAACGCTCCAGAACGACTGAACGATCGGGACCGTCACGATGTAGAGCAATAGCCCAAATGCTCCTGAAAAGAAGATGCCCAGCGCAGCATGAGCGAGGAGCACAAGGAGCTTCTCTGCTATGTCCTGCGTACCGACTCGCATTTGAGACACTCCGCAGAGAGACGGGTACCCTACGACACCTGTGGTCTCAGATGCGCCCACGGACGCGCAGCCTCGAACGCAGCGGACGCCGCCAGCACGGTCTCCTCGTCTCCCGGCTTGCCTACGATGTGCAGCCCGACCGGCATCCCGTCGGAGTCGAACCCGCACGGTATGCTCGCCGCAGTGAACCCGATCGTGTTGATCGGGTGAGTGTAGGGGACAAATCCCCAAGCCGGAATTGGGTACGGCTCCAGCCCGCCCACGGTCTGGGGGTACTCCTCAGTCGAGAATGCCGTCGTGGGCATCGTCGGCGAGACCAGCAGGTCGAACCTGTCGAACTGGTCCATGAACTGGTTTATCATGCGGTCCCTCTCGCCAAGTGCGCGGATGTAGTCCGGCATCGTCAGTCGCGCCCCCCACTCGATCGCCCAGCGCCCATACCAGGTGAGCGGATCGTCAGGATCGTCCAGCAAGTGCCCATTAACAGCGTATCCGTTCCCCGCAAAGAACACGATCCACGTGTCAAACGGATTGTCCAGGCTCAGGTCGGACTCCTCGACACTGCACCCAAGTTCAGCGAAGACCTCGGCCCCGGCCTCGGCCGATGCCGCAACTTCCGTGTCCGCGGGATGGTAACCGAAGTCCGGCGACCACCCAATTCGCAGCCCGTCGATGCTTCGGTCCAGCGCCGCCATGAAGTCCGGCGCCGGCTGCCGCAGCGAGCCTGAGTCTCTGGGATCGTAACCTGACATGACCTGCATCATCAGTGCGGTATCGGCAACCGTTCGCGTCAGAGGCCCCTGCTGGCTGGTGATGTTGGCAGCCGGTGGAGCGTCGACGCCGGTATAGCTTGATATCCTGCCCTGCGTCGGCTTGATGCCGTATATGCCGTTGAAGCTGGCGGGTATCCGAATCGATCCTCCACCGTCGCCGCCTGTCGCAAGCGCACACAGTCCAGCGGCCGTGGCCGCGCCCGCTCCGCCACTCGACCCGCCGGACGTCCTCTCAGTATTCCAGGGGTTACGGCACGGTTCTCCCAAACGGTTCTCGTTCGCTCCGAGAAGGCCGAACTCGGGCGTGTTGGTCTTGCCCAGCATTACGGCCCCTGCACCGAGTACCTTCTCGACACAGGCCGCGTCTGCGTCCGGCACCCTGTCCCTGTAGGCAAGTGAGCCGCCAGTCGTACGGACCCCCTTTGTCATCTGCAGGTCTTTGAGTGATACTGGCAGCCCGTGAAGCGCGCCGAGGCTCTCTCCCCTTGCAGTCGCTTCGTCAGCCCGCCGGGCCTGCTCCATCGCGATGTCAGGAGTAAGTGTCAGGTAGGAGTTGAGTTGCCCATCGAGGCTCTCGATGCGCGACAGGTACAACTCCGTAAGTTCTACAGACGTAACCTGCCTGCTGGCGATGAGATCACGTAGTTCCGTTGCCGGTGCGAATGCGAGTTCCTGGTCTGTGCTGGCCATCTCTAACTCCTACCCCTTTACTTCATCCACACCTGCGGTGAAAGACTTAACCTGCCAAATGTAGGTTTAGCTAACCCGATGTGCGGGTTCATTTCAGTGTACCAGCTTGGTTATTTGCATAGGAGGATTGCCCTGAGCCTGGTTCGGCATGAAAGCCATGGTATGACTGAGTGTCTTTCTGAGCAGACGATTGCCCAGATGCCAGATATCCTTGGCCCACACGCGCTTGATCAGGTATCTGTCCACCAGTTGACCGAAGACCGTCTCTATACAACAAGCCGCCCCCGGAATCCCGAGCGCGGCTTGCTTTGCTTTTACCTCTTGCGACCCTAATCCGCTGCCGAGCCCTCCATCACCACCGGGGCGTTTCTGGTGGCCAGCGCCGTCTGCAGTTCGCGCCGCTCCTCAACCTCTCGGCTGGCCGAGAACCTTACCAGAAACACCAGCGCCGACGCCGCTATCACTGTCAGCCCGATGAACATCAGGGCCTGGTGGGTGGCGAGAGACTCAATTCTGAACAGGAACCCGAACGCCACCGCTCCGGCATTGCCACCCGCTCCCACGATTCCCGCTACCGAACCCAGCGCGCGCTTGTTTATGAAAGGCACCACCGAGTAAGTCGCTCCCTCCGCCATCTGCACGAACAGGCTGAACACTATCATCGCGCCCACTGCGAGGAGCAGCGCCGACATCTGCGAGAAGAGTATCAGCGCGATTCCTTCCAGCAGCAGCGCGACTCCCAGGAACATTACCCTGCCTCTGAGTCCGAACTTGATGCCTGCCTTGTCTCCGAATATGCCGCCCAGTGTGCGGGCGAATATGTTCATCATCCCGAACAGTCCAGCGATGAGTCCCGCTGTGCCCACGCTCAGGCCGAACCTGTCGTGGTAGTAGAGCGCGGCTATGTTGTTGATGGTAAGCTCGACGCCGAAGCACGCGCCGTAGATCAGGAACAGCGTCCAGACCCGGTAGTCGCTCGCGGCTTCTATGAACGTTCCCCTGACTGCCGATGACGAAGGCATCCGACCTTCTGCTCTCAGCTTCGAGTAGTTGCCCTCCGGCGAGTCCTGGGTGAGCAGGAAGTAGGCGATGCCCACGATGAGCAGGGCGACGCCCGGTACGACCATCGCCACGCGCCAGCCCACGACTTCTCCGACTCCGAACATCAGAACCGCCGCCAGTACCAGCGGCATGACCATCTGGGTTACGCCGCCGCCCAGATTGCCCCAGCCAGCAGTCGTCGCGTTTGCGGTGCCGACCACGTTGGGAGCGAACATTACCGAGGTGTGGTACTGGGTGATTACGAACGAGGCACCGATAATGCCTATGGCGAGACGGAACAGCAGGAACGTCTCGTAGTTCTGCGCCAGTCCAATCGTCATGACCGGAATAGAGCCGAGTACCAGCAGTCCGCTATAAGCGAGGCGGGGCCCTATCCGGTCGCAGAGCCAGCCGATCAGCAGGCGGGCGACTATCGTGATAGCCACTGAAGCGATGATCGTGTTGCCGATCTGCGTCTTGGTAAGACCCAGGTCGTCCCGGACTACCGCCATAAGCGGAGCGATTCCGAACCACCCGAAGAAAGCCAGGAAGAACGCGAACCACGTCAGGTGGAACGTCCTCATATGCGGTTTCTTCAGGCTGAATAAGTTGATGCTCGGCGCTTTAGCCGATACATTCGTTTTCGTTGTCACTTTTCCCCTCGTGTTACGGGATAATTCCCTGAAAAATACTCGGCCAGGTCGGCCACCATGTGCCCCATCTTCGGAGGATCAGGCACTATGTCAGGAGTGACACCATAGCTGGAGAGCGCTTTCGCGCATGTCGGTCCGACCGCCGCTACGACCGTCGAGTTCATCGTCGCGGACAGCACGGACCCAAATCCCTGCTGCTCCGCTATCTTGAAGATATGCTTCACCTGCGCTTGGCTCGTAAACGCCACTGCGTCCAGTTCTCGCTTCAGCACGGCTCTTATGAGAGATTCGAGAGGCTCGGTGTCCTCCGGGAGCATCCACTCGTAGAGGCACAGTTCATAGAGGTTGGCGCACGCGGACAGTAGGGGCTCGGACAATGCCTCGTTACGCTCGCCGTAGTTGATCAGCGCGACGCTGCACCCGGACAGGTCGAACTCCCCCAGTGTCTCCAGCAGCTCATCGGTCGTGTATGGCGATCTGACTTTCACCGGGGTAGGAATCCCCGCCTTCCTGAGCGCGGCCACCGGCTTAGGCCCTCTGGCCACGCATACGACCTGACGCAATCCGGTCAGCAGTTCCGATTCCCGCCCAAGCTTTGCGGCTTCCCTGAACAGCGTGGTGACACCTACGCCCGTCTGCGCCACCACAACCTGGAACTCGCCGTCGCTGATGCCGTCTATAAGCTCCCCGACCATCTCCAGGCAGTCAACAGGAGCCTCGCGCAACGCGGGTGCGGACATCAATTCGGCCCCACGCTTGCGGATGAGGTCGCCAAGCTGACCTGCCATTCTGGACTCCAACGCGCCAATACGCTTGCCTTCGAGAGAATGGTTTGTCATTTGTGGTCCCCTCTGGCTCTCTGTCGTATCGTTATGACCATGTCCCCGCCATCGCTGACCTCGATGGGATACGTCTTCAGCGCCTTGCACTCGTTGCCGATGGGCGCTCCGGTCTCTAGGTCGAACTTATATGCGTGCAGCGGGCAATGAAGTTCCCTGCCGCCGATGATCCCGTCCGCAAGCGGGCCAGCCATGTGAGGACACAGCGCCTGGGTTGCATAGATTTCTCCCGACCTCGTTCTGAACACCGCCACCGGGATATGCTCGACGCTGATGCGGCGTCCCTCTCCGGGAGGGATCTGCTCAACTGGGCCCAAGTCATAGGTTTGCGCGCTCGTCTCAGTCTTCATCATGGCGATACTCCTATCTCGACACCGCGACGGGAGAGCTTACGAACTGGTTCTGGTGAACCGGCTTCGCGCCCTCTTTCCACGGGTCGAAGTAGGCGTTCACCGAGGTCTGGATATCGGCTTCGAGGCCATCTGCGACAGCGTCACTGTCGTCCATGATGATCTCGCGAAGACGCTCGACACCGATGCGCTCGACGAAGCCGTATGTGCGCTCCAGGTACCTGGCGTTCTCCCTGTAATACTGGATGAACCTGCCCATGTACTTGATGACGTCCCTGGGGGAATCCACGACGCAGAGCACGTCGCCCTTGCGAACGTTCGCCCCCGCCGCCCCGCCGACGTATATCTCCCACTTGCCGCCCTCGACCGCCACGACCCCGACATCCTTCACGGTCGCCTCTGCACAGTTTCGAGGGCAGCCCGACACCGCCATCTTCACCTTGTGCGGCATCTCCATGCCCTGGAACCGCTTCTCTATATCAATGCCGAGAGTAGTGCTATCGCCGAGTCCGAAGCGGCAGAAGTCGGTGCCAACGCACGTCTTGCACGTCCTGAAAGCCTTCGTGTAGGCATGGCCCGACGGCATATCCAGTTCGCGCCACACGTCCGGCAGGTGCTCTTTCGGAATGCCCAGAATATCTATTCGCTGCCCGCCGGTTATCTTCACCATGCCGGCCTGGTACTTCTCCGCTACGTCCGCGATGCGGCGCAGTTCGTCGGGAGTGGTTATCCCTCCGTACATCCTGGGGACGACGCTGAACGTGCCGTCGCGCTGGATGTTGGCGTGTACCCGGTCGTTTATGAAACGCGCGTCTCGCTCATCCTCATACTCGCTGCCCCAGACCGTCCTGAGCAGAGAGGCGAGTCCGACCTTGCTCCCCGCGTCCTCGCGCCCGCCGGCCAGCGTCTCGAACACCGACGACACGCTCTTGAGTTCGAGCGACCTGACCGCCTCCACCAGTTCCGGCTTGCTCATCGGTATTCCGGGGACATAGTAGTTCGCGGATGGGTCCTCCGCGACCAACCCGTCGGCTGCGAACTCGAGGATTGCCTGTATCTGCGGCTTACACGAGCCACATCCGGTGCCAGCCCGTGTCCCGTCGCACACCGCCTTGAAACTGCGATGTCCGCCGTTCACCGCTTCGACTATCTGCCCCTTGGTAACGCCGTTGCAGTTGCAGACCTGCGTCGTGTCGGGCAGGGACTCTATATCCGTGCCGACGCTCTCGGGTGAGAGAGGAAACAGCATCTCGGCGCGGATCTCCGGTAGCGCTTCGTTTCTGTCGAACGCCTGGAGCAAACGCGGGGCCGACATTCCGTCGCCCAGCAATATCGCGCCGGCAATGTGGCCGTCCCGTACAATTAGCTTCTTGTAGATGCCGCGGCCGGGTTCGACGTAGGTGACGACTTCATCCTGCTCGTCGCGTGGCTCCTTGACGCCCGCGACCGCCAGTTCGACGCCCATCACCTTCAACTTGGTGGATACCCGCGAGCCGAAGTATCGCGCGCTCGGATTGCGCTCAGTCAGCCTGTCCGCCAGGATGCTCGCCTGCTCCCAGAGAGGGGCGACCAGGCCGTATGTAACGTCCCTATGCTCAGCGCACTCGCCGATGGCGAATATGTCCGGGTCGTTTCTGCAGGACAGGTCGTCGTTGACCAGGATCCCCCGCCGCACGTTCAGCCCCGATATCTTGGCCACGTCCACGTTGGGCCTGATCCCGGCCGATATGACCACCATTCCGCAGTCAATCTCGGCGCCGTCCTTGAAGCGGACTCCGGTAACACGGTCTTCTCCGAGTATCTCGGTCGCCAGCTTTTCGAGATGGAACGCGACTCCCATCTGCTCCAGCGTCTCTCTCAGTAGGTCCCCGGACTGCGAATCGAGCTGCGTCTCCATCAGGTAGGCCGCGAGGTGTACCACGTGAACGTCCAGACCCCGCGTCAGCAGTCCGCGCGCAGCTTCCAGTCCCAGCAGGCCGCCACCTATGACAACCGCGTCCTTCACGTTGTCGGTGCGCCCAATCATGTTCGCGCAGTCGTTGAGGGTGCGGAATGCGTACACCCCGTCCCTCAGCGCGCCGTTGTTGTCATGTAGTCCGTCAATCGGTGGGATGAACGGCACGCTTCCGGTGGCGATGACCAGCTTGTCGTATGGCACAAGGTGTCCGCCCGCCGCATATACCGTCTTGCCTCTTCGGTCTATGCCGATAGCGCGGACGCCCGCGTACAGCTTTACATTGTTCCTCTCGTACCACTCCAGCGAGTTGATATATATGTCGTCCTGGTCGTGCGTTCCCGACAATACACCCGACAGCAGAATGCGGTTGTAGTTGCCGTACGGCTCCTCTCCGAAGACTGATATGTCGAACTGGTCGCCTCCACCCCTGGTCAGGACCTCTTCCACCAGCCTCGCTCCGGCCATCCCATTCCCTATTACAACTAGCTTCTGCTTTTCCATTCTCATAGTCCTTAATGGAACTTCCAATTCATAATTGTCAGTTTTCAATTCTTACCGCGCATACCTTGAACTCCGGCATCCGGCTGATGGGATCGAGCGTGGGATTCGTGAGCCTGTTCGCCGCCTGACGACCGCCCCAGTGGAACGGAACGAACACCGTGTCGTGGCGTATGCCCGGACTTATCCGCACCTCGAACTCGGCTGATCCGCGTCGCGTGGCAAGTTCTACCCTCGCGCCATCTTCCAAGCCGTAGGACCTGGCCGTGGAAGGGTGTATCTCAGCCAGTGGGTTCGGAGCGACGCGGCTGAGTTCTCCAATCCTGCGCGTCTGGGTGCCGGACTGGTACTGCGCCATGACACGGCCCGTCGTCAGGAAGAGAGGGTATTCGGTATCCGGCATCTCGGCGGACAGGCTGTATCCCGTCGAATGAAACCTGGCGCGACCGTCCGGTGTTGGAAACCTATCCACGAACATTCTGGGCGTACCCGGGTGCGACTCGTTCGGGCACGGCCAGAACACGCCTCCCGACTTCTCTATCTTCTCGTAGGTTATTCCCGAATAGTCCGCGGGCCCTCCCGTGCTGGCCCGTCTCAGTTCGTCGAAGACTTCTTCCGGGCTCTCGAAATCGAAATACTGGCCTCTTCCCAGGCGCTGGGCGAGTTCGCGTAGAATCTCCATCTCGTCCCTGGTACCGGGAGCGGGGTCGAACGCGCGGCGGCGCAGGATGACGCGCCCCTCCAGGTTGGTCATCGTGCCTTCTTCTTCGGCCCACTGCGCCGTCGGCAGAACCACGTCCGCCAACTCCGCCGTCTCCGACAGGAAGAAGTCACCGACCAGCAGGAAGTCCAGGGAGCGCAGCTTTGCCACCACGTTCACGACGTTCGGAGCCGACACGACTACGTTGGAGCCGAACACCATCAGCGAGCGAACTCCGCCGCCCTGTCCCAGTGTGTCCAGCAGTTCATACGCGGACGGCCCTGGCGCCGGCAGTTCGGACTCCGGCACTCCCCACACGTCGGAAACGTGTCGTCTGGCGGCGGGGTCGGCGAGCAGCCTGTAGCCGGGCAACTGGTCCGACTTCTGGCCGTGCTCGCGTCCACCCTGCCCGTTCCCCTGTCCGGTGAGACATCCATAACCGCTGTTCGGTCTGCCTACCAGCCCCAGCGCGAGCGCGATGTTTATATAGGAAAGCGTGTTGTTGACACCTTGGGCCTGCTGCTCCGCGCCCCTCGCTGTCAGTATCATCGCCGACGACCGCGACTCGCCCAGCATCCGAGCCGCGCGGACTATCTGGCGCTCCGGTACGCCCGTGATCCGCTCCACCCTGTCTGGCCAGTACGACCCCGAACTCGCCTTCGCAAGCTCGAAATCCGTCGTGCGTTCTCTTATGTAGTCCTCATCGAGCAGGCCCTCGACGATCATGACGTGGAGCAGCCCGTTGGCCAGCGCCGCGTCCGTGCCGGGAGTGAGTTGCAGGTGAAGGTCTGCCTTCTGCGCCGTGGGCGTCAGACGAGGGTCCGCGACTATCAGCTTGCCGCCCGCCTCCTGCTGCCGTCCGAAGTATTGCATTATCGGCGGCATCGTCTCTGCGGCGTTGCTTCCGACGAGCAGGATAGTCTTCGCGCCCTCGATGTCCTCCACCGGAAACGGGAGTCCCCTATCAATCCCGAACGCCCTGATCGAGGCCGCTGCCGCCGATGACATGCAGAACCGCCCGTTGTAATCAATGTTGGGCGTTCTGAGGGCGACGCGGGCGAACTTGCCCATCAGGTAGGCCTTTTCGTTCGTCAGCGAGCCGCCGCCGAACATCCCTACCGACTCAAGTCCGTACCTCGCCTGCGACTCCCTGACTGCCTCCTCGATGCGGTCCATCGCCGCTTCCCAGCTTGCAGCCCTGAGTTGACCGTCCGACGTGCGAAGCAGGGGAGTGCGAAGCCGTTCAGGATGGGAAAGCGCCTTCGCCGAGGTCCAGCCCTTCAGGCAGAGCGCGCCCTTGTTGACCGGGAAGTCATCGTTTCCGACGACTATCGCCCGATCAGGCTCTCCTGATATGTTCATGCCGCACTGGAATGCGCAGTAGGGGCAGTGCGTAGATGTGGTCTTCTGTGGCGCTGGGGTCTGGGTGCTCATACTCTGATACATAAATGAAAGTTCATGTATCAGAGTATGTGAAAACTTTTACAAAGTTATTTCGTAGAGGTAAAAAATGTATTACCCATCCGTTAAGAAAGTGTTACAAGACGCCCCGATGCGGTTATAGTTCCGCTGTTTCTATGCTTTGTACAAAAGCTCGCACACCGGGTTAGCTAGTTTGAATGTAGCCCTATTACATTCTCCGCTGGGTCCATGAATACAGCAATCTGACCCATGTCATTCGGAATCGGCATCGGAGGAACGACTGTCTGCCCCCCGAGACTCTCGACCTTCTCCAGGGTCGCCTTCAGGTCGTCGACGCCCACGTAGAACATGACGTAGCTTGGGGGCATCTCTCCGGCGGTCTGCATTATACCGCCTCCAATCCCTCCATCCTGGGGCTCTACATAGTGGAAGTCGGTGCCTGCCCCGGACTTCCCGTAAAGCTGCACGTTCCACCCGAAGAGGTCCTTGTAGAACTCTCCGAGTTGTGAAGCGTCTCTTGCGCCGATTTCAAAGAATGCAACCGGATTTGGCATCAATGCCTCCTGGTTCTGTTGGTGCTTTGGTCTAGTGTGTTGTCAGTTTTGGGAGCGCGTTATGGCTCGATCGACTTCATTATGACACCAGCCTTCGACGGGCGGCAATGAAACTGAGGTCGTTGTGTTATCATCCGAGCCGAAATCCGAATCCTTGGAGAAGACTCCCAAATGAAGATTACTAATATTGAGACTTTCATTGTCGATGCCGGCTGGCGACCCTGGATGTTCGTCAAGGTCGAAACTGACGAGGGCATCACTGGCTGGGGAGAGTGCAGCGATGGACGGTCGCCCCACGGCATTGAGGGCACCATTCGAGACATGAAGCCGCTCCTCATTGGCAAGGACCCCCGGGCCTTCGAGATGCGCTTCCAGGACATGTACCGCATCACCCGCCAGAGCCCTGGCGGCATCGCGGCCAAGGCCATCGCCGGACTCGACTGCGCCTTCATCGACATCAAGGCCAAGGCCCTGGGCATATCCGTGGTAGAACTGTTCGGAGGCCCCACGAGAGAACAGGTGCGAGTCTACTGGTCCCACTGCGGCAGCTCCCGAATCAGGCACCACGACATCCTCGGTACGCCCCCCATAGACTCCTGGCAGGCCGTGACCAATCTGGGCCACGAGGTCAAGGAACGCGGCTTCACCGCTCTGAAGACCAACATCCTTATGCCCGGGCAGAATGCCACATTCGGCGGAGGCTTCAGCGGCGGTGTCGGCTCCACCGACCAGTACGCTCCCAAGTGGCTCGTTCCTCACGTCGAAAAGCTAATCGGCACGTTCCGGGACGCCGTCGGCGACGACATCGACATAAACCTAGACCTAAACTTCCACTTCAAGACCGAGGGGGCTCTCCGCATCGCCAAGGTACTTGAGCAGTTCGACATGCTCTGGCTTGAGATCGACATGTACGAGCCCAAGAGCCTGCGCCAGATCAAGGACTCTACCTCCACGCGCATCTGCACAGGCGAGAACCTGTTCTACATGCGCGACTTCATCCCGTACTTCGAGAACCACTCGGCCGACATGTTCATGATCGACGTGCCATGGAACGGTTTCAGCCAGTCCAAGAAAGTCGGCGACCTCGCCGAGGTCTATCAGCACAACGTCGCGCCACACAACTACTACAGCCATCTATCCAGCTTCGTCAGCGCCAGCCTGTGCGCCACGCTTCCAAACGTGCGCATCATGGAGATCGACATAGACGACATCCCCTGGAAGGACGAACTGACCACCACCGTGCCCGAAATCATCGACGGCTACATGACCGTCCCGACAGGGCCAGGCTGGGGCGCAGACATCAACGAAGAAGTAGCCCTCGCCCACCCCTGGGATGAAAACAGCCTCGCCGAGGTACAGACCGGAGGCTACAAGGTGCCCCGGTAACTTACTTCAAGCCAACTCGACTTGCGTAACCGTTCGTCCTGAGCTTGTCGAAGGGCGGCCTGCCGATCAGGAGACGTCAATTGCCCAACTACGAACACATCCTCTACGAGATGCGCGGCACGACCTGCGTCATTACCCTCAACCGCCCCGAAACTCTAAACGCCATCACCGAGCCAATGGAGGCAGACCTCCACGAAGCCCTAGACATCGCCGAGACCGACCCGGAAGCTCGCGTCATCATCATCCAGGGGGCGGGTAGGGCATTCAGCTCAGGTTACGACATAGCTTCGTTCCAGGAGACAGACCCCGTTTCGATGATCGCCAAGGGGTCGAGCGCTGCCGACCACGTCTCCCGCTGGTTCTACCACGACCGCAACATGGTCAGGAACCAGACGCACATCCTGGAGCTTTCCAAGCCTGTAATCGCCTGCGTCCACGGATGGTGCATGGGCGGAGGCACCTGGCTATCCCTGACGTGCGACATGACCTTCTGCTCGGAGGACGCCGTGTTCGCGCAACCCGAGGTGCGTCAGATTTCGAACACCAGCTTTCTGTGGGTGCTGATGGCCGGATACAAGAACGCGCTCAGGTACTCCCTCACAGGCGATCACATCGACGCCCAGGAGGCATTCAGGATCGGCCTTGTGAATGAGGTGTTCAAGGACAAAGACGCCATGATGGACGAGGCCTACCGCCTCGCCGAGCGCATCGCAATGATCAGCCCCGAGACCGTAGCAGCCAACAAGTACGTCGCAACACTCGGCCTGGAGATGATGGGCCTGCGCAACGCGATCACCAGCAACTGGCTGTTGTCGTCGATTGCGCACTCCTCACAGCGACCGGACTACAAACGCCGCGAGATGCTCGATGCCGCTCAAGAATCTGGAATGAGAGGCTTCTTGAAAGTCCGCGACGACCCTTTCCGCCCCGAACCCTTCGGGCCACGATCTGAGAACACCTAGCTTACCGCATGTATAATTCTGGCAGGGAGGACAGCTACAGATGAGCCGAAAGTACACTGCCGTAATTCAGAAGACTGATGACTGGTGGATTGGCTGGGTGCAGGAGGTAAATGGAGCGATAGCCCAGGAGAGGACTCAAGAAGAACTTCTCACGAGCCTGCGGTACACAGTTGAGGATCTGCTTGAAACGGACGGGTCTGCCCTTGAAGAGATTGAGTTCGAGGTCAGAGAAGTGAAGGAAACCGTGGTGTGAGGCGGCGGCGTCTGATCGCGCACCTGACTGCTAACGGTTGTCAATTTCTGCGCGAAGGTCGAAGGCACTCAATTTGGATCAACCCAGTTAACAACCGTCAGACTGCATTACCCAGGCACACCGAGATTAACGAAATAACTGCCAGGAAGATATGTCAGGCTCTGGGTATACCAGTACCATGACGATCTAACTGCGGGCCGAGAATTCCCGTACCGCCTCAGCCACCAACTGAGGCTGGTCCATGTACATGTTGTGCCCACTGTCCGGGATCGTAAGCATACTGAAGTCAGCCGTCTCTTCTGCGATCTTGGCCACATCGTCAAAGCTGTCGGCGCGCGAATCGCTTACTATGAACTGAATCGGCTTGCCCAGTGTGCGAAGTGTCGGCCTGATGTCGTGGTAGTCCCCCTCACGCTCCTTCCAGTCCATGCTCGCGTTCGCCCACATCATGTCGAGTCTTCCGTTTGGTAGCTCGAACGCCTCGTGTGCAACCACGTCTCTGATGACGTCGTCGCGCCACTTCCCCGTCATCGGGTGCTGCTTGAGGTATTCGTACATCTCGTCGCGGCTGCCCCAGGTGCGTCGGGGTCTTACGGCACGCTGCGACACCATGCGCTGAAACGCCTCAGTCACCACTACCATCGGCTCCAGCAGCATGAGCTTGCTGAAGATGTCAGGCCTGCGCTCTGACAGCATCGCCGCGACGACACCGCCTGTAGAGTGCGCAACCGCCACCGAATCCCGCAATTCGATCGCGTCCGCGAACGCCTCGAGGTCGTCTATCCGCTGTCCGAAGGAGTAGCCCGAATCCGGCCATTCACTGTTCCCGTGTCCACGAGAGTCCAGCGCGATCACATGGAACTGCTCACACAGGTGTCGCGCGACGGCATCCCACGACCGGCTTGTGCGCATGTCCCCGTGCAACAGAAACAGGGTGGGGCAGTCCGAATGCCCAGTAGTCTTGCCCCAGTCAACGTAGTGGAACTTTAAGCCGTTGACCGAGGCGAAATTGCTTGAGGGTTCAGTCAACTACCCGACCCCAAAATCATAGGCGATCTACCCACCGCTGCCCCGAACTGCGAGGGTAATCCTGTCCCACCACCTTGCAAAGGTGGCCTTACGAAACTCTCAATTCGAGAATGGCTTCAAGCGACCCGGAAGCACCCTGTACAACACCTTCTCTAACACTACTTCAGCCCCAACTCCTCCAGAATCGCTGGGATCTCCGCCTTCTCTTCGTCAGTCAGCGGTCGGAAGGGGCGGGAGGTGATGTCGTGGTCGATGACGCCCATCTGCTTCAGAGCCGCCTTCATGCCACCAAAGCTGGCGGCATTCGCGCCGCCCCCCTTAGCGACCGCTCCCACCTTTTGCGCCGTGAGCAGCTTCGCGTTGCACTCACGTACCGTCTCGGTGTCTCCAGCCTCACCTGCTTCCCAGCCACGTGCGCACACCTCTGGGACGAGGTTCGCAATTCCCGGAATGACACCGTGGACACCCACAGAACCCGCGCTTGTGACTCGGAACACTGTACCCAGGAACCTGAGCAGAGAGATCTCGCCCTGGTCGCAAAGTACGTTTAGCTGTGCCAAGAGTTCACCGGCCCCGGAGCTATCCTTCACCCCGACGACAGTGCCTTCGGCAGCCAGCATCGCAATCGTGCCAGGCTCGACAGCCGTCTTGACCGTCTGAGGAATGTTGTATACCCACAGAGGCAGACCGATCTGGTCCTGCGCGTACCTGTAGTGGTCTGCGAGTTCATCCTGTGAATCCGGATAGTAGTACGGCGGAGTCAGTGCGATGCCGTCCATGCCAAGTTCACGAACCTCGCTCGCCAACTCTACAGACATCTTGGTGGACGTGCTGGAAATGTTGCAGATTACCGGAACCCGACCGGCAACCTCGTCGACGGTCGCCTCCATGGCACGCACACGCTCAGAGTCGGGCAGGTTCGCGAACTCCCCCGTTGTCCCCGACGCCCACAGCCCGTGGACACCGCTGTCGATGAGGTAGTTGACCAACCTGCGCAGCGAGCCGATGTCCACCGTCTCATCGGGATTCAACGGTGTCACCATCGGAACGATTACGCCCTTGATCTCTCTGTCTGCCATTCTGTTCTCCTTAACTCAGTCCTGAACTGCAAATGTCCGCGCCATTGTACCAGCCGGCATTCGCTATATCTGTATGACCTCGAAGCTGACAGCATAGTCGCACCCGAACTCTATGCCGACCGCATTGGCGTTCATCGTCAGGAACATCTCAGGGTCCACGTCCTCAGAGAGCCCTTTTAGGTACGCGTCGTGCTTTTCGAGCGACTCTACGCCCTTGTAAACGTGGTCGCCGACATCTACGGCGTGCGTTGGATTGGGCGAGCCGCTGACCAACAGCATCTTCACTCCGTTCCAGGGCTCCAGTCCCTCGTCAACTAGCTCAGGAAAGATCCAGCGGTTCCCTGCGTCACGCGATGCGTCGAGCGCGGCAAGTCCGACTGCTCGGTGGTCGGCCTGGTTCGCAAATCCCTGGCTGAAGCTCATGGCCATGTTTCCGGTGACGACCACGTCCGGTCTGTGTCGGCGAATTGCGCGGGCAATGTCTCTTCTAAGAGGCAGACCATACTCCACTACGCCATCCGCATGGTCCAGGAACTCAACGGTGTCGACTCCCACGACCGCGGCCCCCTCGATCTCCTCCCGCGTACGTACCTCGCGAGTCTCGTCCGGGTGCATCTCATCTATCCCTGCCTCGCCGCGTGTCACCAGGAGGTAGGCAACCGTCTTACCTGCATAGGTCCACTTCGAGACGGCGCTTGCAGCTCCGTACTCGATGTCGTCTGGGTGAGCTACTACGACCAGCGCGGTCTTCCAGTCCTCGTCTAGCGGCTGAAGTGCGCTGGTCGTCATACCCCGCCACCGATTGCAGGCAGGAAGTGGACCTCGCTGTTCTGGCCAACTTTCTCCAGCATTCCCAGCGGAGTGATCTCTCCGTCGATGGCGACAGAGATGTTCCCCTTGATTCGACCGTCCTCTACGAGCCGCTCTTTGAATCCTGGATATGCGGCGTCAAGGTTGTTGACGATCTGCCGAACTGACGACCCCTCGATCTCGACTTTGCTCTTGCCGTCACTCAGCTTCTGCATCAGCGACGGAATGTAGACCGTGGCCATGCTGACGTCCCTCCTATGACTGCTAATGACGCTTCCGATATGTTGCAAAGGGCGGGTCTCACTCAAGAAACCCGCCCTTTGTGATTGATCTGATTCGGCTGACGTTCTGAGGGTCTAGTCCTCTTTATCCGCCAGTGCCGCGGTGATCGCTACCGCGTTCATTGGAGTCTCATACAGGCGCGTCCCGGTCGCATCCCTGAGTGCGTTTGCAATTGCAGGGGTGGGAGGAACGATGTTCGCCTCGCCCACTCCGCGCACGCCGTAGGGGTGACCCGGATTGGCGACCTCGACGATGACCGTGTCGATCATCGGAAGATCGAGGCTGGTGGGCATGCGATAGTCCAGCAGCGTGGAGTTGTCCATGCCGCCGTCATCGTTCATGTAGTACTCCTCATTCAGAGCCCAACCGATGCCCTGGACCGAACCACCCTGCATCTGACCCTCGACGTAAGACGGGTGAATCGCCTTTCCTACGTCCTGGAAGGCCGTGAAACGAACGATGTCGGTCTTGCCGGTCTCGGGGTCCACTTCGACGTCGACAATGTTGCCGGCGAATGAACCGCCCACGCCTGTCGGGTTAACTGAAGCAGTTCCGGTGATGCCGCCGCCGGTGCGTCCAAGCTGCCCGGCCAGATCAGCGAACGTCATGCTCAGCTCTGGGTCTGACTTCGACTTGACGACGCCGTCTTCCATCTCAACCGAATCGACGTCGACATCCCAGATGGTTGCGGCGCGCTCGATCATCTGCTGCTTCACCGACTGGGCCGCCTCGTAGGCCGCCCATCCGGTCGCAAACGTCGTGCGGCTTCCGCCAGTGACGGCGGTGTACCCGATCGAGTCGGTGTCTACTACTGAGGGCCTGATGTCCTCGGCAGCGATTCCCAGCACTTCCGCCGCCTGCATGGCGATGGAGGCGCGGGACCCACCGATGTCGGTCGAACCCTCCGTCAGGCTGACCGTGCCATCGGCGTTGACTGCGAGGTTTACCGCAGAGTCGAACCCGATGTTGAACCAGAATCCCACGGCTATTCCGCGTCCCTGGTTCTCGCCCAGTGGCGCGCTGTAGTGCGGATGGTCCCTCATCGCTTCAAGAGTCTCGACAAGGCCGACCCTGTTGAAAGTCGGGCCGTCCACTCGGCGTGTGCCCTCTTTGGCTGCGTTCTTCAGCCTAAGCTGGATCGGGTCCATACCGAGCTCGTCAGCCAGCTCGTCTACAGCCTGTTCGACTGCGTAAGCGGCGTTGGGAGCGCCGGGGGCGCGGTATGCCGCCGTCTTCGGCTTGTTTACGACCACGTCGTAGCCGTCAACCGTACCGTTCTCGATGTCATACGCGGCGAGCGCGCACATGGCGCCGGCGCCCACAGGAGAGCCCGGATATGCTCCGGCCTCGCAGGCAAGCTCGACCTCGGCAGCAGTTATTGTCCCATCGCTCTTGGCGCCAATCTTGACTCGGCTCCAGGAGCCGCAGGTTGGGCCGGACGCCTCGAACACATCGGCCCTGCTCATCAGGATCTTGACGGCATTGCCAGTCTTCCTGGACAGCAGCGCGGCGACCGGCTCGAGGTAGACAGGTATCTTACCCCCGAAACCGCCGCCAATCTCCATCGGAATGACCCTGATCTGGGACACAGGCATCTCGAGCAGCTGTGCCATGGCGTCACGTACCGTGAACGCGCCCTGCGTGCTGCACCAGATGTGCAATCTGCCGTCGGTGTTCCAGAGAGCGGTCGCGTTGTGAGGCTCGATATAGCCCTGATGGACCGTCTTGTTGCGGTACTCGCGCTCGACAACCACGTCGGCTTCCGCGAATCCCTTGGCGGTATCGCCCTTCTGGTGCTGGAAGTGCTGTGCGATGTTGCTGACCTTGTCGGTCTGCTCGCCAAGCTCTTCAGTCTTGAGGTCGTCGTGCAGAATCGGCGCGCCCTCGGCCATCGCGTCTTCGACGGTCACGACCGGAGGAAGCACCTCGTACTGTACGTCGATGAGCTGCACAGCCTCTTCAGCGACGTGAGGATTCGACGCGGCCACGCCCGCTATGGCGTGTCCACGATAGAGGACCTTGTCCGAAGCGAGAACATTGTCGCGCAGCCACTTGAGGCTTGTGGCGCCTTCTCCCAGGTCAACCATCGCGTCGGAATCGCTTGCGAAGTCTGCATTGGTTACTATCGCGAGCACCCCGGGCAGCGCTTCGGCAGCCGATGTGTCGATGCTCTTGATGCGCGCGTGTGCGTGCGGGCTTCGCAGAATATGTCCGTGAAGCAGTCCGGCAGTGTCGAAGTCCGCCCCGTAGAGAGCGCGACCTGTCACCTTGTCGGCGCCGTCGTGCCTGATCGGACGCGTGCCAACCACGTTGTACGTTTGGGTGGCCAGCACCATGTTTGGCTCATAGTCAAGCGTTTGGGTCATAGTTACGCCTCCTGCATCTTCACAGCCGCATCCTGGACCGCCCGGATGATCTTGTCATAGCCGGTGCAGCGGCAGAGGTTGTTGGCGAGCCAGAAGCGGATCTCGTGCTCTGACGGGTCAGGGTTCTGCTCGAGCAGTGACTTGGCTGCCACGATGAAGCCCGGTGTGCAGATGCCGCACTGAAGTGCCGCGTTCTCCAGGAACGACTGCTGCAGCGGGTGCAGCGTGCTGCCTTCCGCGACGCCCTCGATGGTAGTGATCTCCTTGCCTTCGGCCTCGACTCCGAGGACCAGGCAGGACGTCACGATTCGGCCGTCGAACTCGACCGTGCAGGCGCCGCAGTTGCCGTCGTTGCAGCCTTCCTTGGTGCCTGTCAGGCCGACAACGTCGCGCAGCACTTCGAGCAGGCTCTGGCGTGGCTCACACAGGAAGTCTACGTGCTCACCGTTGATTATGGACTGTACGTAAGTCTTGGCGGGCAATATATTTCTCCTTAGCTCTGGGCTCGCTCGATGGCGGTCATCATCGCCCGGCGGGTGAGTACCTCGCACAGGTGCTTGCGGTACTCGATCGTGCCGCGCATGTCGGTGATCGGTACGGCTGCGTCTCTCGCTAGGCCTGATGCGATTCTGACTGTCTCTTCAGTCGCAGGCTTTCCGGCTACCGCCTCACCTGCTTCAGAGACGAACAGAGGCGTCGGGGCAACCGAGGCCAGTGTCACCCTGGCGGACTTGATGTTGCCGTTTTCCAGCTCCACTGACACGCCTGCGCCTGCGACTGCGATGTCCATCTCATTTCTGGGTATGAAACGAATGTAGTTGGCTCCGGAGTTCGCCGCGGGGGTGGGGAAGTGTACCGCCACAAGGACTTCGCCCTGCTCCAGCACTGTCTGCCTCACATGAGTGCAGAAGTCTTCGAGTGCGACTTCCCTGTTGCCGTTCGGGCCTGCTATGCGGGCCACGCCGTTGTACGCGATCATCGCGGGGACCGAGTCCGCGCTTGGAGCTGCGTTGCACAGGTTGCCGCCGAGTGAGGCGCGCCCCTGTATCTGAGTACCGCCAATGATCTGAGCCGCGTCGACGATTCCCGGGTACACACTCTGCACCGTCGAGTTGCCATAGATCCTGTAGCACGGCACGGCCGCGCCTATGGTCAAGCCGTTATCGGGGTCGTAGGTGAGCTCGTTGAGCTCGGGTATGTTTTTGACGTCCACCATAAGGTCCAGGTCAAATGCCCGGCCCCTCATCTGGACCAGGAGGTCGGTGCCTCCTGCCAGCGGTCGGCCACCGTCGCCTGCCTCGTTCAGCAGGTCGACTGCTTCCCGTACTGAGGTGGGAGCCTCATAATCGATCCACTTCAATCGTTACCTCCTTGTCTCGCAAAACTCCCTTGAATGGAAGTTTGAGTCGGCTTTGTTACTTGTATCTGCGGCGACTGTCGCGACCCGTGCAGGCTTAACTTGAAACGCACTTTGGCCGCAACGCCGACGCATACCTGAATTGACTTGAAAACTACCACTTATGGACAGCTTCCAAAGCCGGGGTCAGTATATCAGAGGAAGGAATGGTCAACAACGGTTCGCTTCGTGAAACGCTAGCTGACAGGCTCTGTTCCAGTGACTCCCTCCTCACTGAGCCGGTGGATCTCCTGCAACCCCATACCAAGCAGCTCTCCGAACACGAAACCGTTGTGTTCCCCCAACCTTGGCGAGGGCCACCGCGCGACCCCTGGCGTGGCAGACATCTTCCACGCAGCGCCCGGCAGAAAGTACACCCCGGCTGACGGGTGGTCCACCAGTTCGAGCAGTTCACGCTCCTGGTAGTGCGGGTCGTTGAATATGTCCTCGCCCTTCATCACTGGAGCGGCAGCGATTCCGGCAGCCTGAAGTGACTTGGTCAGCGAAATGGCCTCATGGCGCCTGGTCCACGTTCCAACAATCTCGTCCAGCGCGCCTTGGTTGCGAATCCTGGACAGGACGTCCGCGAACTGTTCGTCCTCGACCAGCTCCGGCATTCCCATCACTGTGCATAGGCTGGCCCACTCGTCGTCCGACGCGATCGCAATCGTAATCCAGCTGTCCTCACCCACGCACGGGTAGGCTCCATGCGGCGCCATGGCAGGGTGACGATTTCCCCGGTTCTCCGGCGGCTCCCCGTCCATCTGGAAACCGATGATGTGCTCGCCAACGACTGAGACCGAAGAGTCAAGCTGGCCAGCGTCTATGAACGCTCCCTTACCGGTGCGCCGTCGCCGGTACAGCGCCGACAGCACTGCCCCTGCGGCATGGGCCCCGCTGATCGGGTCCCCGAAATTCACCCCCGACTTCACAGGGCCGTCCTCGTCGATGTACCCGTTCATCGAGGCGATTCCGCCCATCTGCTCCTGCCCGATGCCGTACTGAATGAAATCTTTCCATGGGCCGGTATTCCCGAAAGCAGGCATGGAAAGAACGATAATGTCCGGCCTCAGGCTCCGCAGCTTCTCGTAGTCGAACCCCCTGCGTGCCATCAGCCCCGCCCGAAAGTTCTCGACCACTACGTCGCTTATGGCTACGAGCTCCTCCAGAACAGCCTTGCCGGAGGGATGGCGAATCTCGCACGTTATCCCGTACTTGGACATGTGCAGGGTGTTGAACCACCCCGACCTGTTCCAGGGATCGTCCCCCGGTTCGCCGTCCGGCAGGTTGCCGGAACCGACTATCATACGGTGGGGGTCCCAGTTGCGGGCCGACTCAACCTTGATGACCTCGGCCCCCATATCTGCCAGGAGCTTGGTGCAGTGTGGCCCGGCCCAGATGCGGGAGAAGTCGAGGATTCTGACGCCGTCCAGCGCCTGTGGAGCGTTGGTGCTCATCGGTTGGTGCTGCCTGCATGCTCCCTCTCCCATGATGGAGAGGGTAGGAGTGAGGGCGGATGCCCTCCAGCATTCTACCTAATATGTGGAGGCGCCCGTCTTGGTCAACTTCCCCGTCACCAGGAAGATGACCCGCTCCGCGATGTTTGTTGTGCGGTCCGCAATCCGTTCGAGGTCGTGAGCGACCCACAGCAGGTAGGTGGCCCTCCTGATCGCTCCCGGGTCTGAGAGCATGTACGTGAGGAGTTCTCTGTACACCTGCTCGTACAGCGCGTCTACTTCGTCGTCGTCGTCGCAGATCTGGTGGCTCGCCTCGGTATCCCGATCGACGAAAGCGTCCAGACTTCGACGCAGCATGTCCATCGCCCGGTCTGCCATCCTGGGAATGTCGATCAATGGCTTGAGGGGTGGCTCGTCTCCCATCAGTAGGCTGATCTTCGCGATGCCTTCCGCATAGTCGCCCATTCGCTCAAGTTCAACCGCGACGTGCAGCACTGTCACCAGGATTCGCAGATCTCCTGCGAGAGGCTGCTGCATGGCAATCAGGTCTATGCACTTCTCCTCGAGGGAGAACCGCATTTCGTCAATGATGTCGTCTTCCTCGATTACCTCTTCGGCAAGATCGCGGTCACGGTTCTTCAGCGCGTCGAGAGACTTTGCAATCGCCTTTTCCACCATACCGCCGAGAGCCAGAAGCTCGTCCTGCAGTGATCTCAGGTCTCGGTCGAATTCAGCTCTTGGTACGCGCTGCATGGCAGTCTCCTTTGCCGGGTGTCCAGTCCGTCATTCCGGCGAAGGCCGGAATCCAGAGACGTAGTTCCTGGCCAGTGTCCCGGCTCTCTGGTGACTCGGGACCTGCGTGTTTCGGCGCTTTGCTGAGATTTGTTCGATAGCCGAACTAGCTGAATCGGCCGGTGATGTACGCCTCAGTGCGCTCGTGCTTCGGCATGGTGAAGATCTGGTTGGTGTCTCCATGCTCAACAAGGTAGCCGGCCCTGTCTTCCCCAACCATCAGGAACGCGGTCTCGTCGGATACCCTCGCAGCCTGCTGCATGTTGTGAG
Organism: Dehalococcoidia bacterium; assembly: GCA_965116415.1. GTDB lineage: Bacteria > Chloroflexota > Dehalococcoidia > Lucifugimonadales > UBA1123 > VXRN01. The sequence goes on along the minus strand of OZ220693.1, from coordinate 697,682 downwards.
TCACAATGATAATCGTGTAGTGCTCGCTGAGTTCTCGCACCAGCTCTTCGATGGCGAGCGTCGCAATAGGGTCCAGTGCAGACGCCGGCTCGTCCATCAGTATCACTTCGGGCTCTACTGCAAGCGCCCGCGCGATGCAGAGTCTTTGCTGCTGCCCACCTGACAGTTCGAGTGCGCTGTCTCGAAGTCTGTCTTTTACCTCTTCCCAAAGAGCCGCCTGTCTCAGCGACCCCTCCACGGCCTCGTCCATGTCGCCCAGGAAACCGTTAACCTTTAGTCCGAATGCGACGTTATCATAGATCGACTTTGGAAACGGATTGGGGCGCTGGAACACCATACCAATCCTCGAACGGATTTCGGTGGCGTCCACGTTGTCATCGTAAAGGTCTCTTCCTTCAAAGAGGATTTGACCGTCTATTTTGGCAGATGGTATGAGATCATTCATCCTGTTGAAGCAGCGTATGAGTGAGCTCTTGCCGCACCCGGAAGGGCCAATCAGCGCGGTAATCGAGTAGCGCCTGATCTCCATGCTGATCTCTTTGAGCGCCATGAATTCGTCGTAGAAGAGACTGAGGTCGTTTACCTTGAAGATTGGAGCAGTCTGCGTTGTCACCACTAGTCCTCTGACCTCGTCTGGTACTTGTTTCGCACCAGCACTGCGATTGCGTTCATCGACAGCAGGATAATCAGCAGCACGATGATTCCGGCTGCGGCAAGGGCTCTGAACTCTTCCTGGGGCCTGCCGACCCACGTGAATATCTGAAGCGGAAGGACCGTAAACCGGTCCAGCGGCCCCGGCACGAACGTCACGTAGACCAGCCCGCTGATGACCAGTATTGGCGCCGCCTCTCCTACGGCCCTCGAAAGGGCCAGGATGGTCCCTGTCAGGATCCCCGGTAGTGCCGATGGCAATACAGTGCCCTTTATGACCTGCCACTGGTCTGCACCAAGCGCGAACGCTCCAAGCCTGTACTCGTTGGGTACCGCCCGGATCGCCTCCCTCGATGCGAGAATCACGATGGGGAGCACTAGCAGCGTCAGCGTGAGCGCGCCGGCAAGGACGACCTTACCCAGCGACATCAGCTGCACGAACACTCCCAGCCCGAGCAGGCCGTAAACCACCGATGGAACCCCGGCAAGGTTGGATATATTGACCTCGATGATCTGCGTGAGTCTGTTCTTCGGCGCGTACTCCTCAAGGTAGATGGCTGCACCTACTCCGATCGGCACGGTGAACACCGCCGTGAACACAATCGTAATAAGCGTGCCCATCACCGCGGCCTTCACGCCGGCCAGTTCAGGGTGCCTGGACATGTAGCTGGTCAGGAAGCCGAAGTCCAGCCACGGAATCCCTTCGACGAAGGTCTGCACCAGCAGTACGGCCAGCCCGACAATGCCTACCATGACCGCTGCAAGAAAGACGGCGTAGAAGATGCCTCCAACGGTCTTCCGCCGGGCGAGTCTCTGATTGAATCTGGAATTGTAGAGTGCCATGTTTTGCGTTTTATATGTCCAGCTTCAAGCTGGCGGGTTGAATCTGGAATTATAGGGTGCCATGTCTTTGCGTTTTATATGTCCAGCTTTAAGCTGGCGGGTTGAATCTGGAATTATAGAGTGCCATGTTTTGCGTCTTATATGTCCAGCTTTAAGCTGGCTGCTTAGTAGGCCTGCCTCCAGCGTCGGACCACCCAGTGGCCGAGTAGATTGAGCGAAAGTGTCATGATGAACAGAAGCAGTCCGACCGCGAAAATGGTCTTGTATTCGACAGAGTCGTGCGACGCCTCGCCCTGCGCGAGCTGGGCGATGTAAGCAGTCATCGTCTGGATGCTCTCCAGCGGGTTCGCGGTTATGCGTGGAGTAGCACCCGCCGCGATGGTCACGAGCATCGTCTCACCGATTGCCCTCGATATCGCCAGTATGAACGAGGCCACGATTCCCGACAGCGCCGCCGGGACAACAACCTTGAGGCTTGTCTCAAGCTTGGTGGCCCCGAGTGCGTATGATGCCTGTCGCAGTGATCTCGGCACGCTGATCATCGCGTCCTCGCTGAGCGACGACACCATGGGGATAATCATGATCCCCATGACGACACCCGCGCTCAGCGCGTTGAACACGATCATGTCCGGGAAGATCCTCTGAAGCTGGGGTGTCACGAAGGTCAGGGCAAAGTAGCCGTACACGACAGTCGGTATGCCCGCGAGGATCTCGATCATGGGCTTGAGGACTCTGCGGGCCTTGTCCGGTGCGTACTCCGCGAGATAGATCGCAGTGGCAAGGCCAAGGGGGAGCGCTACTATCGCGGCGAGAACTGTCACCAGGAGTGTCCCCGCAACCAGGGGGAGCACTCCGAATGCCGTCGGTTTGAGTATCGGCGTCCACCTTGTTCCTGTCAGGAACTCGAAAACGGACACCTCGCTGAAGAAGCCGATTGACTGCCCGACTAGGATAAAGACGATTCCGAGCGTGGTGAAGATCGAGATGAGCGCGCACCCGAAGAACACCCAGCGTACGATGGTTCCTTCGACGCTGCTGCCGCGTCCGCGACGGAATCGGCCTGTATCGACTTCTTGCCGCGAGCTCGCGGGCATATCTTGGGCGCCTGGTGCTGTGGATTCCACCTGTCGCTCCATCCTTTAAGCTGGCCTCTCGGATGATGCAACGGGTGGTGAATGGCTGTTATGGGAGGGCCTTCTCATAGACTGCCTTACATGTCCAGCTTTAAGCTGGCGCCTCGCCACCCGTTATCTTACATGAAAGGGGAGGGACGGGGGATGTGTCCCTCCCCGCCAAAGACTACGTTTTGGCTACTTCACAAAGGCCAGGTTGTTCTGATACGCCTGCTGCGACAACGGTACGTACCCGACGTCAGCCGTGAGGTAACGACCCTGCACCATGTAGAATCTGACGAAGTCCCTGACTTCAGGCCTCTCAAGGCTGACCCTGCTCACGTAGATGAACAGCGGTCTGGACAGAGGTGAATACTGACCACCGGCAATGCTGTCGAGAGACGGGATGACGCAGCCGTTTCCACTGTCCACCGCGACCAGCTTCAGCTTGTCGGCATTGGCAGCGTAGTATGCGAATCCGAAGTAGCCGAGCGCGTTTCTGTCACCGCTGATGCCCTGCACCAGCACGTTGTCGTCCTCGGACGCCGTGTAGTCGGCGCGCGACAGCTCGGACTCGCCGTTGATCTCCTCGGTGAAGTAGTCGAACGTGCCTGAGTCGGTGCCCGGACCGTACAGGTTAATGTCCCTGTCCGGCCATGACGGATCTATGTCGCTCCACTTGGAGACGGTGCTCTCGGGCTTCCAGAGCATGTTGAGCTGTTCCGTTGTCAGGCAGTCGACAAAGTCGTTTTCTGGGTTGACCATCACGGAAAGCCCGTCGACGCCAACCAGGAATTCGTAGTAGCTGATGCCATTCTCAACTGCTGATGCGGCCTCGCTGTCCTTAATGGCTCTGGAGGCGTCGGAGATGTCGGTCTCGCCGACCACAAATCTCTTGAAGCCGCCGCCGCTGCCGGAGATGCCGACGTTGACGAGCACCCCGGGCTGCTCCTTCCGATACTCTTCCGCGACAGCCTCGGTTATCGGCGCCACCGTGCTGGAGCCGTCGATTTCAATCGTCCCAGTCAGGGATCCCATAGGCTTCTCAGCCGCCTGAACTACGTTCAAGTTGTTCTGGTAGGCCTGCGTTGCCAACGGCACGTATCCGACCTCGCCGGTGAGCTGCTGGCCATGAATCATGTAGAACTCGACGAAGGCCTTGACCTCCGGTCGCTGCAGGCTCTCTTCACTTACATAGATGAACAGCGGTCTGGACAGAGGTGAATACTGGCCACCGGCAATGCTGTCGATAGACGGGATGACGCAGCCGTTGCCGCTGTCCACCGCGACGAGCTTCAGCTTGTCGGCATTGGCGGCGTAGTATGCGAATCCAAAGTAGCCGAGTGCGTTTCTGTCACCGCTGATGCCCTGGACCAGCACGTTGTCGTCCTCGGACGCCGTGTAGTCTGCTCGGGACAATTTGGACTCGCCGTTAATCTCCTCGGTGAAGTAGTCGAACGTGCCCGAGTCGGTTCCCGGACCGTACAGGTTGATGTCCCTGTCCGGCCATGACGGATCTATGTCGTTCCACTTGGAGACAGTGCTCTCGGGCTTCCAAAGCATGTGCAACTGCTCTGTGGTCAGGCAGTCGACGAAGTCGTTTTCAGGGTTGACCATCACGGACAGTCCGTCGACGCCAACCAGGAACTCGAAGTAGGCAATCTCGTTCTCTACGGCCGTTGCGGCCTCGCCGGGCTTGATGGCCCTGGAGGCGTCGGAGATGTCGGTCTCTCCAACGACGAATCTCTTGAAGCCTCCGCCGCTGCCGGAGATGCCGACGTTGACGAGCACGCCGGGCTGTTCCTTCCTGAACTCCTCAGCCACAGCCTCTGTAATAGGCGCGACCGTGCTGGAGCCGTCGATCTCGATTGTGCCGCTGTGTTCGACCTTCGGTCCCGTATCTATCGTCATCGCCTGCTGGCCGCTGAGAATTGCCAGGTTATTCTGATAGCTGGATGGCGGGAGCGGTACGTAGCCCACTTCTTCCGCCAGTTGTGCGCCGTTCTCCATGTAGAACTCGACGAACGACCTGAGCTCAGCCCTCTGCTGCGCACGCTGCTTATTGACGTAGATAAACAGTGGCCTCGATAGGGGAGAGTAGGCCCCACTCGAAATGCTGTCGATAGTAGGAATGACGCAGCCGCTGCCGCTGTCAACCGCAACCAGCTTCAGCTTGTCGGCATTGGCGGCGTAGTATGCAAATCCGAAGTAGCCGAGTGCGTTTCTGTCACCGCTGATGCCCTGGACCAGCACGTTGTCGTCCTCAGACGCCGTGTAGTCTGCTCGGGACAGCTTGGACTCGCCGTTAATCTCCTCGGTGAAGTAGTCGAAAGTGCCCGAGTCGGTTCCCGGACCGTACAGGTTGATGTCTCTGTCCGGCCATGACGGATCTATGTCGCTCCACTTGGAGACCGTGCTCTCGGGCTTCCACAGGGCGTTGAGCTGTTCCGTTGTCAGGCAGTCGACGAAGTCGTTCTTGGGGTTGACCAGGACGGATAGTCCGTCAAGACCAACGAGGAACTCGTAGTACTCGATGCCGTTTTCGACTGCGGTCGCTGCTTCCTTTTCCTTGATATGCCTGGAGGCGTCGGAGATGTCGGTGTCGCCGACCACAAATCTCTTGAAGCCTCCGCCGCTGCCGGAGATGCCGACGTTGACAAGCACGTCCGGAGCTACCTTCCTGAACTCCTCTGCAACCGCCTCCGTGACAGGCGCAACCGTGCTGGAGCCGTCAATTTCAATCGTACCTGTCAGCCCGGCGCGCTCCTGCATCATCTGCTGCGTAGGTGTGGGAACGCTTCCCACCATCGGGGGCAGCGCCGTCGCCGCGGGCATCGCCGAGGCTGGCTGCTGTGGCTGGGCTGGCGCAGCACCGGTCCCGGGTGCCAACGCAGCAGCAGGCTGGGCTGCCGCTGGCTGAGCCGGCGCCTGTGGTGTCTCGGTCGTTGTGTCCGAGCTACACGCAGCCACTACCAGCGCTCCAACTAGAATCGCCAGGACAAACAGCCCCGGCAAGTCGAATATCTTGGCTCGCATCTCACTTAACATGATGATTGCTCATCCCTCCACGATGTCTGGTTCCATTAACTTCGGTGCCTGAAGAGTTGATTAGGGCGAGGCCCCTCGAACTCGGACACTCGGTACAGAACTCTAGCGCGGGCGCATGAACAGACCGTTAAGGGTGCGTTAAGGGAGTGTTAGGAAGCTGATAAAGACAGGTTAGCGACGTCTTCACGTCATTGCCTGCCACAGACCTCCAAGGGTGATTGAGACTCCTGTGATTCCCACGAACCAGCCGAAGTTGACTCTTTGTGCAAGTGAGAGCAGCGCCTTGATTGATACGAACCCTACAATTGCAGATATGATCAGGGCGACGAATGCCTCAGGGGAAGTGTGTGTACCGGAACGAATGCCCGCGTAGAGTCCCGCCCCCAGGCTGACGGGAATGCTCATCAGGAAGCTCAGTGTGATGGCGTCTCGCCTGTCGATGCCACGTCCGAGGAGGACGGCAAGAGTCAGCCCGGACCTGCTCAGCCCTGGCAGCGCAGCAAACCCCTGCGCGATGCCGGCCAGCGTGGCATCCAGCCACCCTGCCTCATCGCTCACACGCACCAGCCGTATCTGTCCCCTGTAGAGCACCAAGGCAGTCACCAGCATGAGTAGGCCGACAACTGCCATGCTCAGCCCGCTCGCGACCTGTGAGATTTCTTCCAGTCCCAGCAAGAGCGCCATCCCAATGGGGGCGCTGACCAATGTCGCTACTAGAATGAACTTCGAGACCGGGTCCGGTGATAGAGGCGAACTGAACAATTTCCTAACCATCTGCCTGATCTCGGCCCGGAATGCTGCCAGTGCCGCAACTGCCGTCCCGATGTGCAGCCAGAGTGAAATCCCTAACGCCTCGGAAAGGCTGCGGCCGGCAATCAGCGAGTACGCAGCAGTCACCAGCCCCTCAGAGCTGACCGGCAGCCACTCCGCTACACCTTGTAAGGCGCCGAGCAGGACTGCTTCCCCGTAGTTCAATTCGCCCTTCTGAGCTTGACCTTGAACTCGCTCCCTTCGCCCTCAACGCTCGTTGCGCTGATGTCTCCGCCCTGTGCCTGTACCAGGTGCTTCGATATTGCCAGGCCGAGCCCTGTACCCTGCTCTCTTCGTGACCGTTCCACCTTGTAGAATCGCTCGAATATGTGCGGAAGGTGCTCCCTGGGTATCCCTACTCCCGTGTCCTTGACTGTCAAGGCCACCCACTCGCCGTCTCTACGGGCTTTCAAAGTGATCTTGCCGCCGTTGGGCGTGAACCGGAGGGCGTTCTCCACGAGGTTGGTAAAGACTTGCTCCAGCCTGCGTTGCTCGCTCATCACATGAGGTAGGCCCTTCTGAAGTTGACAGTCCAACTCGATTCCGTCCGAAGAGGCAGCAAACTGGAATCTCTCGACTATCTCGTCGAAAACGTCGAGCACGCTCACTGGGGCCAGGTGGACAGGCATCTGACCGCTTTCCAGGCTGGACAGCTCCAGCAGTTCGTCCACCAGCGAGGACATCCTGGTCACGTCTCCTCGTATCCTCTGCAGGAAGTCGAGGGCAGTTTCCCTGTCATCGATCGCCCCGGATTCCAGGACCTCGACCATCGCACTCGCAGACGCCAGGGGACTGCGCAGCTCGTGAGAGACGTTGCTGACGAACTCCCTTCGAGTCGTCTCGATCTGCCTGGCCCTGGTCACGTTCCGAATCGTCAAAACGACATCCTCTCTCTCATTACCCGATACCGGCGTCGCTATCACGTCGAGATACCTGCGCTCGTACAGTAGCTCGAGTTCCGCCCGTTGCATCTGTCGAGTTCCAGAGGCAGCGTCGACCAGGTTGAGCACCTCTGGATCTCTCACGACCTGTGCCAGGGGACGCCCCTGGGCAGTCTGGGCGTTTATTCCCAGAAGCCACTCCGCCGCACGGCTGACCAGTGTGATCGTAGTCTCTGAGTCAACTACGACCACTCCGTCGCCCATCGTGTCAACGGCCACTGCCATCTGATACCTCTCAGCCTCGATGGCACGCACGCGGGATCCAACAACCTCTGACATCCTGTTGAACTCTTCGATGAGATCGCTGGGCTCATGGGACGGGGACGAGACCACTCTCTGGTCCAATTCCCCATCTGCCATCCGCCTGGCGCCCTCAGTCACTTGACGCATTAGCGTCCGCTCTCTTCGGGATGCGACAAGCACGTAGATGGCTGCTCCAAGACCGGCTGCGCCACAGACGAGTCCGACTAGCCCTATGGCTCTGCCGAACGAGGCCTGCCAGTCGAGACCCAGGCTAGATATGAAGAGTAGCGTGGCGCTGAACGCCAGCAGTGGAGCGACGATGTAAGCGACCGCCGTTCCCCTGAACAGGTGCCGCCAGTTCATCGGTCAGCCGTCGAACCGGTAGCCAACCCCTCGAATCGTCACGATTCGGCAGGGCTGTGACGGCTCAGGTTCGATCTTCTCCCGCAGCCACCGGATGTGAACGTCGACCGTCCGCGAGTCTCCGATGTAGTCGTGTCCCCAGAGACGCTCAAGTATCTGGTCCCTTGTAAACGCTCTGCCCCTGTTGGCGGCCAGTAGTGCGATAAGCGAGAACTCACGCGGCTTCATCGCCAGATCTTCACCGTCGAGTGTGATCGAGTGGCTCGCCAGGTCAATGATCAGATTTTCGGAGCTTATGATCTCGGACTCATCTGCAGCGTTCTCTGCCGAGGGTGGTACAGACCGGCGCAGCATACTTCGGATTCTCGCCAGAAGTTCAGGCGTGGAGAATGGCTTGGTCACGTAGTCGTCAGCTCCGAGATCGAGCCCTTTGACCCGGTCGAATTCTTCACCACGTGCCGTCAGCATCAATATGGGGACGTCAGAGTGCCTCCTGAGAATTCTGCATACCTCGAACCCGTCGAGGTTGGGCAGCATCACGTCGAGGATCACGAGGTCGGGGTTGTTCGACTGGGCGATGTTCAACCCGGACTCGCCATTTGTGGCTGTCAGGGTGTTGTACCCCTCCTGCTCAAGGGTGTACTTGAGAGCAGTCAGGAGGTTGGGTTCATCTTCGACGACGAGGACTGTGCTGGACATGCAATCTCGGCCTTTCTTCACCAGCGAGTGAGCTAATCCCCGTTTCGAGACTACCATAATTCAGGAGGCTGATTCATAGCATGTAAGCCCCATCATTCCCGCGAAAGAGACCTTTGCATAGCTGCGTCGTTCCGGCGAAGGTCGAACCCAGAGGGATGGGGCGTGTCCTTCGACAAGCTCTGAGCCTGCCCCGGACTTGATTCGGGGACTCACAGGGGAATGTAAAGGTGTGCGGACAGGTGCGAATACCAATCAACGGCCCCCTCTCCCTGAGGGCTGACAGGGGTAGGTATTGTGTGGTGTCAGGTATCAGGATGGTAGATGATCTTGAGGTTGGGCGATGGTTGGGGCCAGTCTTCAGGAAGCAGCCAGACCCTCTTCCACAGTCTGCCTTTGAGCAGCAGGCGACTCAGCCAGGTGATGCCCTGGTACAGTACGCTTGTGATTCTTCTAGGTCTGCTCGCAGCAGGCGACAGCACCTTTGGCGGCGCTCTGAGACGATCCGGCGTTCTGCCCAGATCATTGGCGTCTTCGACTCTGGTCCCATATGCCAGCGTCAGCAGTGTTGCCACAGACAACACCAGCCAGTGACGGCTGACTCGTCTGGGGTCAGTCCTTCGAGTCTTCTGCCATTGCCACCCGACACTCTTGAGCGCCTTGAAGCCCAACTCTATCCAGAAGCGAAGTGCGTACCAGCACACACCTGCTTCAGCAGGTCTGAGGTCGGTCATCACCACACACGGCTCATCCTGATCGATGTCCCAGAGTACGATCATCGTTCCACGCCGTCGCTTGGAACTATCCCTGAACGCTGTGCCGTATCCCACATATGCATGACCCGGACCCGGCACCAGAGTCCGTGCCGACAGTCGAGTACCCCCGTCAGGGCAGAACACGGTGTTGATCGACTGTCGTATGTACGGATGCCAACCCACAGAGCATATCTGCTTCCACAGTCTCGGACTCCTCAGACCACGGTCACACATCACCAGCACGGTCCTATCATCAGGCACAGCCAAAGAGAGCAGTTCCACCAACTCGACCACAGGCGCTATCCACTGTCCGGGCCTGTTGGCGGGCAGGATGTGCCACGCAACAGGAATGGCGCAACTGCGATAGACCACGCTTATGACTATGGAGTTTATCTGGTCTGCCTTCATCGTCGGGTCTATCGCCAACACCAGCCTGTCCGACTGCCACAGCGACAGCACCCACCTCAACAGCGGCACAAAGCACGTCCTCACGTCGAGCTCCACTCGGCAGGGCTTGGAGCGGTCTTGACCATCGTAGAGCCACTCTCTGAGGTACTGACGCACGCTGTTGTAGCTACCCACGGTCGTCAGAGCTCCAGCAACGGCGTTCTGACAGCCACTCTTGGCCAGTATCGTCCCATAAACCCACAGAACGACTCCCGTCATCTGGGAGGGTCTGAGATGGGACATGTGCTGCTCAACGGTCTGTTTCATCTGATAGCATTCGGGCGGGAGGCGCATGGCGAATCTCTGGCAACCTTTCTGATTCGTACCAAAAAGATGCCCGAAAGCCATGCGCTTTCCAAGTTCTTATACCAGTTTCATACTTTACCTACCCCTGTCAGCTCCCTGAGGGAGAGGGCTGGGGTGAGGGTGAAAACCTCGAATACTTACCCCTGTGAGGGGAGAGGGCTTACAGGGGTATGTAAACGTGTGCAGACAGGCGTGAATACCAATCAACGGCCCCCTCTCCCTGAGGGAGAGGGCTGGGGTGAGGGTGAAAACCTCGAATACCTACCCCTGTGAGGGGAGAGGGTGAGGGTGAGGGTGAAATGTTCGCCTACCAGAATGGTACAGCTTCAAACTGCGCGAGCACTCTGACAGGGACGTCTAGATAACCCTCATACCCCGCAACCTGACCAGGTCGCCCGTAGAGTATCCAAGCAGGTCGCAGATGACTTCCCTATTGTGCTCTCCAAGAGGCGGGGCAGGCTCAAGCCGCCAGCTCATCTCATCCGTCTTGAACGGCCCCGTTGGGTGACGAAGTGTTCCCACGTCCGGGTGTTCAACTTCTGCGAAGTAGTCCCGCGACTCAAGATGCTCCCACCCCAGGATGTCCTCAGGAGTGGCTACATACGAAAATGCAAGGCCGCGGTTCTGGGCTCGCTCGAAGATGTCCCGCTTGTCGTGCGCCATCAGCCACGGCAGCATCAGCGAGTCCAGTTCGTCCGCATTCTCCCCCCGACCGGCCCGGTCGTCAAACTTGGGGTCGCCAAGCTCAGGCGTGCTCATGAGCTCTGCCATCTCCGGCCACTTGTGGTCCGGTCCGGCGATCACGCCAACGTATCCATTCCTGCATGGGTATGGCCCCCATGCAGCGCGCCCATAACCCCGGTTGCCCGTGCGTTGAAAGTTCGAGCCGGTATACGAGTACATACTCAGCGCGTTTTCGAGGATCGTGGCCAGGTACTCGGAAATGGCAACGTCAACCTGCTGACCCTCGCCGGTCGAGTCCCGGTGCCAGAGGGCCGACAGCGTCCCCGCGAACGCATTCTGCCCGGCCCCATACTGCGCAAGCCTTGCAGCCATCTGCAGAGGCTCCCTCTCGGGGTCTCCGGTGATGTACATCAACCCGCCTGCGGCATACAGGTTGATCTCCTTGGCTTCGTAGTCCCTGTAAGGCCCGGTCTGACCAAAGTTGGAAATCGAAGTCATCACCAGCGAGGGCTTCTGCGCGCTGAGACTCTCGTAGTCCAGCCCGAGTGAGGGCAAGACCCTCGGATGAAAATTCTCCACTACCACCTCAGCCCACTCCACGAGTTCCCGAAGGATCTTCCTGCCCGTCACCGTGGCAATATCGAGCGTCACGCTCTTTTTCGACGAGTTGAGGTACAGGTGCAGCGCGCCAGTGTCGAGGTCGGGTACGCCGTCAGGGTAGGGACCTACGCGCCGGGCCGGATCGCCGCCGTCCGGCCTCTCCACCTTGATGACCTCGGCTTCCTGCGTTGCCATCAACCGCGTTGAATAGGGCCCGGCGACCCAGTGGCTCAGATCGAGAACTCTAAGCCCTTCCAGGAATCCTGCTGCCTGCGACACTCTTGATCAGCCGTCATAAGCAATGATCGCCCTCTTATGGACTGCCTTGCCGATGGCCTTGTCGCCCTCGTGCGCCTCGATTTCGTATGTAAGCCGGTTGCGGTCAACTTCGGTGAGCACAGACCGGACAGTAACGACGCCGCCAACCCGCGTGGGCGCGATGTGCCTCAGACCATCGACGGCGTACCCCACGCTCGTGTACCCCTCTGGCAGGTGCTTGTCCGTCGCCTCGATGCTCGCGTTCTCCATCAACCCGAGCAGGTGTGGGGTCGAGAGCACGTCGGTGTCATCTCTGCCCACCCTGTTTGTTGTCAGTTCCTTAGTGACCTCTACCTCCAGGACGGCCTCCTGTCCAGGTGAGATGTTCTCCATCGCCATCGTGCTTCTCTCCTTCTTAGTTCTGCATGTATCGGAATTTGGCGAACCAATTGTAACAGAAGGATTCCACCGATCCAGCGTCCGACCTAAGACCCTGTTATCCTGACTCAGTCGCCTGAAGACATCACTCAAATGAAAGAACAATCAGTGGAGGGACCAGATGAAGATCACGTCCGTAGAGTGCAAGATCCTCGACGGCGATTTCCCATTCGTATGGGTACACACCGACGAGGGCATAACCGGTATCGGAGAGTGCTTCCGACGGCAGCCCTCAGTGACGAAGACACTCATCGACGATCATCTGGCCCCCGCGATTATAGGGAAAGACCCGCGCGAGACCACTCCTCGCTTCGAAGATATGATGCGCGCCGGCTCCGCAGTGGAGATGGGCGGCGCAATCTTCTGCGCCATCGCAGGACTGGACATCGCCCTGTGGGACATCAAGGGCAAGGCCTTCGGAGTGCCAATCGCCAACCTGTTGGGAGGCGCGCGCCGCGATAGCATCCCAGTGTACGCCAGTTCCATGCGCCGCGATCTCACCCCGCTCGAAGAGGGCAGACGCGCCGCATCCTTCGTCGAACAGGGCTATACAGGCTACAAGCTTCACAGCGCGGTACCCGGCGCAATCGACCACCCCGCCGACCAGACCGTGGACACGGTCACTGAAGTAAGGGCCGCCGTCGGAGACGACATCGACATTCTCGTCGACGTCAACGGCGCGTTCTCGGTCCACCACTCCATAGAGATCGGTGCCGCTCTCGAACATCTTGGTGTGTTCCACTTCGAGGAGCCGCGCCCTGCCCAGGACCTCGAGGGGCTCGCCCAGATTGCAGACGCTCTGACGATACCCATAGCCTCAGGTGAGATGATCTACACGCACCACGACTACCGCGACCTCATCCTGAAGGGCAGGGTGGACATCATCCAGCCCGACATAGTCAAGGTGCCTGGCTTCACCGAGTTCATGCGCATCGACGCTCTCGCCTCGGCCTTCAACGTACCCATTACGGTACATAACACCCAGCCGATCCTGAGCACTGTCGCGCACCTCCACTACTGCGCCGCCAGCGCCATGGCCCCGTACTCCCAGGAGTACAACATCGAGCCGATCTCGATCCGGGACGAGTGGCCAATCCTCAAGGAACCCCTGAACGTCGTCGACGGCCACATCGCCGTTCCTACCGCCCCGGGCCTGGGCGTAGAACTCGACGAAGACATGGTCCGCCGGCTATCTGAGGATTAACTCATATGCCTAAGAAATACAGACCACGCGAAGTCATTAGAGTCTTGGAAAGCCTGGGCTGGCAGGTAGCTCGTCAGCGCGGCTCTCATGTTACTCTTACTAAGCATGGAGAGATTAATCATGTGACAGTCTCGGTCTCTAGACGAGAGGTTGTCCCAAGTACCTTTGCAAATATACTGAGGCAGGCTCGAATGACTCGGCAAGATTTCGATAGCCAAGCTGATGATGCGCTATGAACCCGAGAAATAGTGGAGAGATGACTATGAGCAAGCACAGATTCACAGTCTTTCTCATACCTGAGGAAGAAGGATATCAGGTAATTATCCCGAATTACCCAGAAGCTAATACTTGGGGAGAGACACCAGAACACGCCTTCGAAATGGCCCAGGAGAGTCTCGAACTAACTCTGGAAGTTCATGCTGAGACACACCAGGAACAGGTGCTCTTAAACTCCTCCGCATCACATGCTATCGTCGGGACAATAGAGGCAGAGGTCCCGGATGTTCTACTCAAAGATGTCCGTGCCGCAGAAGCTGAGCTAGAGAAAGAGGAAGCCGCTGCCTCGGTGTAGCAATGTGGGCTGAATGCAAGGACGCTTCTGTGCGACTCCTCTGGAAGCGCTCCACTACGGACGTTGTCTCCTCCACACCAGCGATCAGTGATGGCACAGTCTTCATAGGCTCCGAAGACGGCACTCTTTTCGCCCTCGACGCCAGGACTGGCCTGTCCCGCTGGACCCACACTACGGACGACAGAATCTACTCTTCGCCCCGCGTGGCCGATGGAGTCGCCTATGTCGGCTTCTGGGATGGCCATGCCTGCGCTCTCGACGCGAGCAGCGGAGAAGTCCTCTGGCGAACGCAGGTTGGAGAAGGCGTATTCTCATCTCCGTCAATCGTTGACGGCACCGTCTACGTCGGCTCCACGGACAACCACGTCTACGCCCTGAATTCTGAGACCGGGGAGGTCATATGGCGTACCCAGACTGAAGACTGGATCATGTCTTCCCCGCGAGTCGACGACGGCATCCTGTACGTCGGCTCCAACGATCAGTCCCTTTACGCCATCGAGACCACAACTGGCAGCATCAAGTGGCGGTACCGGACAGACGGGGTAGTTTTCTCCTCTCCCGCAATCGCAGGAGGAGCAGTGTTCATCGGCTCGTGGGACAACCTTGTGTACGCAGTCGACTCCGACACAGGCAGCGAGATCTGGCGCTACCGTACGGATGACTGGGTCGTATCGTCCCCTTGTGTCGCGGACGGGTTAGTGTACATGGGTTCAAGGGACGGTCATCTCTACGCCCTGGACGCAGAAAACGGTAGAGTAGTATGGCGACATCTCACCGGCGACCGCGTCGAATCGTCTCCAACCGTCGACAACGGAGTCGTCTACTTCGGCTCCTTCGACAACCACCTGTACGCCGTGGACGCCCTTAACGGAGACCTGCACTGGCGCCACGCCACAGAAGGCAGCGTCTCTTCGTCCCCGAGAGTGGCTGACGGGGTCATATACTTCGGCTCTTCAGACGGCCACGTCTACGCCGTCCGGCCTTCCGACTAGCTCCGTCCTTCTACAGACCCTCGATCTCCACGGGCTTGATCTCATCTGCCACGTCGAATCTCAGGATTCGCGAGTAGAAGTAGTACTCTGCCTCTAGAGCTCGCTTGATGTTCTCCGACTTGCGGAACCCGTGCTGCTCGCCCTCGAACGGCAGGTACGCGACCGGAAGCCCCTTCTCCCGTAGCGCGTCCACCATGACCTCCGCCTGGTTCGGCAGGACGACCTTATCCTCCAGGCCTTGTAGCAGAATAATCGGACACGAGAGCTGGTCAGTGTGGTGAATCGGCGATCGCTCCACGTACAGGTCGCGACGCTCGGGGTACGGCCCAATCATCGAGTCCAGGTAGCGCGACTCGAACTTGTGGGTCTCCGTCGCCAACCCTTCGAGATCGCTCACCCCGTAGTAGCTGGCCCCGACCTTGAACACGTCCCTGAATGTTAGCGACGCCAGCGTCGTGTAGCCACCCGCGCTGCCGCCCCGCACCATAAGCCTGTCGCCGTCAACTTCGCCCTCGTTGACCAGATGCAGCGCGGCGTTTATGCAGTCGTCGATGTCAACGATTCCCCACTGCCCGTTGAGCCTCCGACGGTACTCGGTGCCGTATCCTGTGCTCCCACCGTAGTTGACATCCACCACAGCAATGCCGCGACTAGTCCAGTACTGGTACGAGAGGTTGAACGACGTCATCGCCGACCCTGTCGGCCCTCCGTGGCTTACGACGAGCAGTGGGGGCCTCTCACCATCCGGCCCCTCGAAGTCAGCGTTCCTGACCGGATAGTAGTAAGCAAAAGCGGTCCTTCCGCCTGTAGTCTCGAACTCGATGGAACGCGGCTCCGAAATGTACCCGTCACTTACCGGCACCGACCGCGACTGCTTCAGAGGCGCGATCTCGCCTGTGTCGGAATTAAGTGACACCAGTGAATCGGGCAGGGAAGCCGAACCTGCCTCAAGGGCAACCAGCCCACCACCGGCCACGATGTCTCCGCGGGACATCTCCGTGTAGGGAGATTCGACAGCCGTGAACTGTGTCGTTCGAGTGTCAATCGTCGCCAGCTTCCAGAATCCATTCTCCACGTATTTGCACACGAGAGTGTCATCCGACTCGAACGCGTATGTCCTCGTACCTAGTGCCCACGCAGGTGCTCCAAACTCGGCCTGCATAGGCGCGATTGCCTCGATGTGACTATCACGCCATCGGTACAGGTTCCACCATCCCGTCCTGTCTGACACGAAGTAGAGCGTGCCATCCGGAGACCACTCAGGTTGGAACACCGACTCGCCTTCTGCACCAGCGATCTTGGTGGGCTCGCCCAGCGTGCCGTCGCCCTTGCAGTCTGCGATCCACAGCTCGGTGGTGTCCCAGGGCATGTTTGGGTGGTCCCATGACAGCCACGCCATCTGCGAACCGTCCGGGCTGACCGACGGATATCCATAGAAGTCGCTGCCGCTGACGAGCACCTCCCCTTCGCCTCCCTCATTCATGTCGAGGGCAATGATCGCATTAACCGCCTCCAGGTCTGCGTTTCGGTGGTCTTCCCTGACGCATACCAGCCGGTCGCGGCCACCATCGATCTTCCCGTCAGCGAATCGCAGGTCCACGCCCTCAGGCGTGATCGGCGCCGGCTGTCCACCCGGCTCCTGACGATAGACCCTCTGGTCAACGAAATTGGAGAACAGCACAACGCCATCCTTCACCCAGAAACAGAGGCCTCCGTACTCGTGGACGCGCGTCCGCACGTTGTAAGGCTCTGGCGTTATGTCGCTGACAACGCCTTCGGGAGTGCGTCGTACTATCACGTTCCGAGCGCCCTCCTGCGGTCGCATTTCAACCCAGTACAGGTCCTCACCGTCTAGCTGCATTGAACCCAGCGAGACCGAGTCCTCCACTATGAGGTCAGTCGTTATCGGTGACTTCCAGGTTCCGTATGGCGCAGTGGTCGGCATGTCTAGGCTCCCGTAACATCTCTTAGCAAGTCGAAGAATCCCTGTTTGCGTGGCGTGTTGATGTTCCAGTTGATGGGGACGTTCTGGTATCCGTCACTGTAGTTGCCCGGCGCCGACAGTCCGCCTGCTCCGGCTCCCGGGTCGAAGTAGCCCCAGCCAGCTCCCCGGGATAGTGCGGCGGTGAAGTTATTGAACGGTTCGTCGAAATCGAAGTGATCGTCCTCGGTGAACATGATCGGCTTCGGAGTGTAACTTGGCAGCGCCCTCGTCTCGACCACCATTTCGGCTATCATGGCAGGGTCCGTCACGCCGTTCCCGTGCAGCATCAGGAAGTCTGAAACCTCGCACACCAAGTCGTCCGGCACCCTTCCTCCACCATAGCTGGTGCCCACCAGCAGCCGTTCTCCGTTGAGAGTGTGCCCTTTCGCTCGCGCGATAAGCTCATGGACCCTGTGCGGTTGAAGGATCTCGTGCTCGTACCTCTGCACATTGCACTCGTTGTTGATCTCGATAACCACGTTCCGCCAACTGTTTTCGAGCACCCACTGACAGGTCTGGTCCACGGCCCGGCACACCGCTGCTTCATCCTCGAGCCGCTCGTCCTGTCCGAAGTAGAATATCCCCAGCACCACAACCATCCCAAGTTCGTCTGCGCGCTTCAGAATCCTGGTCAACCGGCCCAGGTGACCGTTGGATTCCAGGGAGCCGTCTACTCCAAATGGCGAGTTGTTCCACGGCTGTGAGTCAGGACTCGGCAGCCCAGCCCAGAGTTCGTCGTCGCTGTAGGAGATGGCCAGCGCTTCCAGCATCTCCCTGAACAGGTGCTGCCGGTAGTATCCAAATGGCGCGGCGCCCTGAAGATTGACGGTGACCGCGTCCAGGCCATGTCCCCTGTAGTGAGCCAGTCGCCCGCAGAACTCTTCCGTATTGCGGTTCGCGTCCCACTCACCCGTGTCCGGGTAACGCCACAGGAACTGGGTCAGAAGGTTCGAGTCGTCGAAGATCGCGTTCGCCATCCGGCTGTTCAGGAGCAGCCCCTCGATGCGCCACCCACGATACTCGCGCCCTCTATGTGTTCGGATGCCGTTTATGAGCCAGTCCCGGCCGCTGATGCCAACTGTAGTTTCAGACTGAGCCACGCGCCCTCCTATCGTTAACTCGATTGCCCCGCCCATTCTATCAACCGCTCCATTGTATAATCGAAACACACATACCACCGAAAGGAGGAGCCATTGACGGGCCCTCTGGTTACTCAGCACGTTCGGGAAGCCATCGCCATCCTCACTCTCAGCAACCCGAATCGGAGGAACGTGCTCTCGTCAGCAGTGATGGAGGAGCTTCTGGGGCGCCTGGCTGACGTTGAACAGTCCACAGATGTGAAGGTAGTGGTTATCGCGGCCGAAGGACCTGTATTCAGCTCCGGCCACGATCTCAGGGAGCTGGTGGAAGGGGACAGGGAAGACCAGACGCTGGTGTTCGCTCTCTGCACTCGACTCATGGAGTCGGTCCGGCTCCTGTCCAAACCGGTGATTGCCAGCGTGCAGGGCCTTGCCACCGCGGCCGGTTGCCAGCTAGTGGCAACCTGTGATCTCGCCATCGCCGCTGAGGATGCCGCCTTTGCGACTCCCGGTGTCGATATCGGTCTCTTCTGTACAACCCCAGCCGTAGCCCTCGGCAGGGCTGTCTCACACAAGGTGGCAATGGAGATGCTGCTGACTGGTGAACCCATCTCCGCCCACGATGCCCAGAAGTCCGGCCTTGTTAACCGCGTCGTACCGGCTGACGAGCTTCAGGAGGCCACACTGTCCCTCGCGCGTAAGGTCGCCTCGGCTCCCTCCAGCACGGTCTCCATGGGAAAGGCCGCCTTCTATCGTCAGATGACACTGGACCGTCCCGAGGCCTACGAGGTAGCCCAGAAAGTCATGGTAGATAACCTCCAACACCCCGATGCCATCGAGGGTATCAACGCATTCCTCGAAAAGAGACCACCGATTTGGTCTACGTAGTGGTTTTCCCCATCGCAAAACATGCTCCCAGCGGTAGTTGACACAATGTCACCCGTGTGATAACTTGGCACTGTAATTATTGGTTCATGACATAAGAGGCTTTTATGGCTTCATAAATGTGATGTGAACCAAGTACTCTACAGGAGGTGTCGGATGGCTGGCGAAGGCAGAATGGACATTGAGATCATCTACTGCGTTCCTTGACAGTACCACGGAGTTGCGGCCTGGATGGTCAACGAGTTCGTGGCAGAAGGTGGTAAGGACGTATCGATAGATGTGAAGCCCGGCGTCGGCGGAGTACTCCAGGTATTCGTCGATGGCGACAAGATCTATGACAAGTCTGAAGAGGGTGGGCAGACGCCTCACCTCAACCGAGTCAAGGAGTTGCGGGCTATTGTCAGGAGCAGACTGGACGCACTGGTACCAGCTGACGACAACTAAGCCAAGCTACCAAGCTTAAAGCGAAGGCCCCGGTCTGGTGCCGGGGCCTTTTCATTTGCTGTGCTTTATTGGGACTGGTCAGGTCCCACAGCCGATACGAGAAAAGTTCCCTCTCCCTCAGAGCCTGCCCCGGACTTGATCCGGGGGAGAGGGTTGGGGTGAGCGTGAAGAGCCAGAAACCTCGTGTACAGAGTGGGTAGCGGTACGTCCATGGGGTCGATTCATCTCAGGCCCTCCGGCAAGTTCACATTCATGCGCCCGGCCTCGACATCCACGTCCAGCACTACGTCACGAATCGCCGGAATCAGCAGGTCCGGCACGCCGTCACCCCTGACCACGTAAACGTCATTGGCCGAGGTGTCGAGGATCTCCACTATCGCACCCAGGAACTCTCCCTCGTCGCTGAACACCTGCATGTCAATCAACTGGAAGTGGTAGAACGTGCCCTCTGGGAGAGCAGGGATCTCGTCTTCCTGAACGGTGAGCAGCGAGCCCTGCATCGAGTCCGCATTCGTCCTGTCAGTCACCCCGGATAGACGGATTACGTAGCCTCCGCGGTACGGTCGCGAAGCCTCGATGGTCTCACGTTGGCCATTTACGTGAAGCTCAGAACCTGCGGAAAATCGCTCGGGAAAGTCGGACTGTGGTTGGACCTTGACGTCGCCTCTGAGTCCCCACGATCCCGTGATCTGCCCGACGACCACATGCCCGTCGGGCGGCTCGGGAACTCGCTTCCCCTGCGTCTTGCGACCACGCGAAACCTTGGAAGTGCGTCCTTTGGAATCCGTGCCCGGCGACTTCTTCGAACGTGATCGCCCAGGCATCTGACAGCCCTAGACGATCTCGAGCGTCGCCCGCGTGCCCTGCTTTACCGCGGCAACTCGAATCAGGTGCCTGATCGACTGGGCGACACGACCCTGGCGTCCGATCACCTTACCCTTGTCGTCGGGTGCGACTTCGAGCTTCACGATAATTCGCCCGTCTTCGTCCTCTTCCTCCGTGACTCTAACCTCGTCAGGCTCGGAGGCAATCGACTTGGCGATGAACTCTACCAGCTCTTTCATTCGGACTCAGCCTCAGCCTCAGCCCCGGCCTCGACCTTGACTCTGTCGAGCGTGCCCAGTGTGGTCAGAATCTGTCTGACTGCATCGGACGGCTGCGCGCCCTGCCTGAGCCACTTGAGCGCCCTCTCTTCGTCTATGACGACCGTCGGCGGTTCAGTCCGAGGGTTGTAGTGGCCAAGCTGTTCCACGAACGCGCCGTCACGCGCGGCCCTTGAGTCAGCTACTACTACTCTGTAGCTGGGCTGGTGCCGGGCGCCTGTTCTCCTGAGTCGAATCTTGAGCATCTAGTCCACTCTCAATGATTGTTCGTTATGCAATTTCGTAAGGGAATCTGATCGCCTCGACCAGTCTGTCACCCGTCATTCCCGCGAAAGCGGGAATCCAGTGCCCGCGGGTCAGGCAGCTATCCGCTCTTCGCCTGGCTGAGTTGACTCATCAGCCGCGACTTACGCCTTGAGGCGTTGTTTGGATGCAGCGCGCCCTTGGCGACCGCCTTGTCCAATGCGACTACGGCCGACTGTACTGCCGTGTCAGCGGCATCAAGCTCTCCGTTGTCTATCAGTCTCCGGGCATTCCTGACGTAAGTCTTCGCACGTGAGCGCAGTGGCAGGTTCCTGTCCTGCTTGCGCAGCGATGCTCGATTTGACTTGGCTGAAGGCAATTGCGCTACTCCGTTAAATGTGTGCTTGACGACGAATCATTGTATCAGGTTTAAGACATCCCATTCGAGTCGTCAAATTAAGGAGCGCCCAGTACTGATACCAAAGTTGGGGCAGAAGGGAGGATCTCACTTCTCACTCCTCTTTACTCTCTCCTCACACATTGCTCCGCGTGACCGTCATCACGCCCCTGATCGCTTCGAGCCTGAAGAAAAGCCTGCTGAGCTGATCGATGCCACTGACGTGAAGTGTCAGCGTGATGATAGATACTCCGTCGTACTCCTCGGACACGCATGAGGCAATATTGACGTTCTCGCCTGAGACCACGAAAGTCACGTCCCTCAGCAGCCCGACCCTGTCCATCGCCCTCACCTGGATTCGCACGGGATACTTGACCTCGGTCTTCCCCCACGACACCGGCACCAGCCTCTCTGGCTCGTCTTCGTGCTGGATGTTCGGACAGGTCCTCCTGTGAACTGTAACTCCCCTGAACCGCGTGATGTATCCGATGATCTCGTCGCCGTTGATTGGGTTGCAGCAGCGCGCCATCGACATCAGCAGGTCGCCCACCCCGAGCACTTCGATACCGGTGCTGGGACTGATAGGCAACCCAAGCTCCTGCTGGCGGTGGACCTCCTCCTCGGCGCCTTTCTCCCTGGAACTGAGCTTGTTTACGACCTGGGTGACTGAAACGGAGCCGTCGCCCAGGGCCGCCAAGAAGTCGTCGATTCCGGTTATGCCCATCATCCCCGCGACCTGGTCGTCGGGCGCAGTCGTCAACCTGCGGATGTGGCGGTTGTACAGGTCCCGCCCCCTCTGGATGTTGACCGAGCGCTCCTGCCTCTTGAACCACTGACGCACCCTCGAGCGCGCAGAGTTCGTCTTGATGTAGCCCAGGTCCTCGTTCAGCCAGTCGAGACTCGGTCCACGCACCGTCTTGGAAGTCAGGATCTGGCAAGTATCGCCGTTCTTGAGCTGATAGGTGAGCGGCACCAGCTTCTGGTTCACCTTCGCCCCGATGCACCTGAAGATCAGGTCCGAGTGCACCCTGAATGCGAAGTCCAGCGGCGTCGATCCGGTGGGAAGCTCCTTGAGTTCTCCCAGCGGGGTGTAGACGAAGACCTGGTTCTGGAAGATGTCGGTCTTGAGAGATTCGACGAAGTCTTCCGCCTCGGCAACGTCGCGCTGCCACTCCATGATCTGTCTCAGCCACACCATCTTCTGCTCGAACGGGTCTCCGCCCCCAGTGCCTTCCTTGTACAGCCAGTGGGCAGCGACACCATACTCCGCAAGCTGGTGCATCTCGTGTGTCCGCACCTGTATCTCGACCGGATGACCGTCCTCGGCGATCACCGTCGTGTGGATCGACTGGTACAGGTTCTCCTTCGGATTTGCGATGTAATCGTCGAATTCACCGGGAACGGGATGCCATCTGCTGTGTATGACGCCCAGTGCGGCGTAACAGTCTGCGACCGTGTCGACGAGCACCCTGAGTGCGAACAGGTCGTTTATGTCGTCCACTGTCTTGTTCTGGCGAGCGTATTTGCCGATCTTCTTGTAGATCGAGAACAGGTGTTTCGGCCTGCCAAACACATCCGCGCGAATGGTTGATCTGGCGAGCTCCGCTTCCAGGATCGCCCTCGCCTCTGCGATGTAAGACTCTCGTTCTCCACGCCTCGCATTCAGGCGCTGAGAGATGTCCTTATACTCGGTGGGGTGGAGTTGCTGGAAGGCCATGTCCTCCAGCTGCCACTTGATCTCCCAGATGCCCAGCCGGTGGGCTAGGGGAGCATAGATGTCAAGCGTCTCCTGCGCCTTCTCTATCCTCTTGGCTTCCGGAAGGTGCCGGATTGTCTGCATGTTGTGGAGTCTGTCGGACAACTTGATCAGTACGACTCTGATGTCCTCCGCCATTGCCATCAGCATCTTGCGGATGGTCTCCGCCTGCGCCCTCGTCGCTTGCTGAGTGCCAACTGCTCCAGCGGCGACCAGCTCGGCCTCGGTGAACTTGGTCACGCCGTCAACCAGGCGAGCCACGTCATTCCCGAACCTGCCCTGGATGTCTTCAATCAGCACGTCCGGGCTGTCCTCTACCACGTCATGGAGGAGCCCGGCGGCCAGCGCGTCTGGGTCCAGCTTCAGGTCGGCGAGCACCATGGCCGTCTGAAATGGGTGTTCCAGGAATGGCTCGCCAGACCTCCGCACCTGCCCGTCGTGCGCCTCAGCAGCGTAGTGAAAAGCCTCTTCCACAACCCCGAGCCGCTCATCAGGAAGGTACTCCCTGGCTTTCATCAAGAGCGTTTCCAGCATGGTCCGAACTCCAAGTTAAACCCCCCCCTCCCTCAGAGCCTGCCCCGGACTTGATCCGGGGGAGAGGGTTGGGGTGAGGGTGATTACTGTGGCTTGGCGCGTGCAATATCGAAGAGCATGACGATGCTGTACCAGTTTGGTCGGTCATACACATGTAGGGGCAATCCCTTGTGGTTGCCCATGTTGGCCATCATGCTCAAGGCGCCCACAAGGGACGCCCCTACGTTTGGGCCTCCGACTAAATTGATACAGTCTCGATCATGAGATCCTGTCCACACCAACAGCCTGATTAAGTGATTATAGTACAATGCTTCACAATTGAAAGCAGGGAGTTTCGAGTTGCAGTTCCAGGCCCCGCGAGGAACATCTGACGTACTGCCGGAAGACGAGGCATACTGGAGCTTCGTCCGATCCACCGCAGAGGAGGTTGCCTCCCGCTTCGGCTACCATCGCATTGACACCCCCGTCTTCGAGGACGCCGGCCTGTTCGAGCGCGGAGTAGGTTCAACCACCGACATTGTCGAAAAAGAGACCTACACATTCGAGGACCGCGGAGGCGATATGCTGACGCTCCGCGCCGAAGGGACGGCCCCCGTCTGCCGCGCCTACCTGCAGCACGGAATGCAAAACATGACTCAGCCTGTCAGGTTATTCTACATCTGCCCCGTTTTTCGATATGAGCGACCCCAGTCCGGTCGCTACCGGCAGCACACGCAGTTCGGAATCGAGGTAATAGGGGAGGCCGACGCCAGCGTCGACGCGGAGGTCATCGAGGTCGGCTGGCGCTTCCTGGAACAGGTCGGTCTCTCAGATCTCTCGCTGACTATCAACTCCATCGGCGATCCCCAGTGCAGGCCTGCCTACATCGAACGACTCAGGACCTACTACTCTGAGCATCGGGATTCGCTCTGCGAGGACTGCACGCGACGAATCGACCGCAACGCCCTCAGGCTGCTCGACTGCAAGAACGACCAGTGCCAGCCGTTCGTCGACGAGGCTCCAGCCAGTGCGGACCACCTCTGCCCCGACTGCGACTCCCACTGGGACGACCTCCGCCGCTACCTCGAAGCGACTGGAATCGACTATCAGATCGACCACCGCCTTGTGCGTGGCCTCGACTACTACACGCGTACCGTGTTCGAGATTGCTCCGCCCGAAGAGGGCAGAATGGTCACCATTGTCGGAGGAGGGCGCTACGATGGCCTGATCGAGCAGCTGGGCGGGCGACCGACTCCTGGCATCGGCTACGGAATGGGACTTGAGCGAGTCATCCAGAACGTCAAGAATCAGGATGTCCAGCTCGACGGCGACGCACCTACGCGGGTCATGGTCGCGCACCTCGGCGACGCCGCCAAGACCGCCGGAGTCCGCATCGCTTCGGAACTCCGATCAGCCGGGATAGCTGCCACACTCGCGCCTCCAAGAGGCCTCCGGGCCCAGCTCCGCTACGCCTCCAGCTCCGGCGCGACCCACGCCCTAATAATCGGAGACGACGAACTCGCGAACGGCGTCGCAGCCCTTCGGGATCTCGCACAGAGTACGCAGACAGACGTCCCACTAACCGCAATTGTGGACGCACTTCCCGGCCGTCCAACCGTTCGCCCTGAGCTTGTCGAAGGGCACCAGGCGTACAGCTAACGTCCCGGCAACATCCTCATCGGCGCGACAATGACCAGCACAGCCGAGACCGCAGTCAGTATCCCAGAGTAGTAGAACACTGACCCGTAACCGCCGAAGTTCTCGATAACGAAGAACCCGAGGAACGGCGACACCGCCCCAAGTATCCCGTTCAGCCCGAAGATCAACCCAACCGCCGTCGCTTCAGTGCCTCGCCCGACCACGTCCAGCACGGCCGCCTGCACAATCTGGTGTAGAGCAAAGCTGAACAGCCCCGTTCCAGCGAGCACCAGCGTCAGCAGTATCCCGTCGCCAGCGGCAACGGTTACGAGCGAGATCACAGCCGCGAGGAAGAACCCCGGAATCATCACCGCCTTACGCGAGAATCGGTCCGACAGGTATCCCAGGATAGGCGCCGACACTATCCCCATCCCCGAGACCAACGCGTAGTGGAAGCCGTAGTCGAGGTCCTGCTTGCCCAGCGTTTCCGTCAGGTAGAAAGGTGCCCACGCAAACACCGCGTCCAGTCCTACGCCTCTCAGCATCGCGGCCGCTACCAGCAGCACCACGCCAGGATGCCGCATGATGCCGATGGACTCCCTGATCTGCTCGGACAGGCTCCTCGTCTGCACAGAGCCGATCCTGCCGACGTGACGCAGAAAGATCCACACCAACACCCCCATTATGAGCGCTGGAATAACGTAGATGTACATGACGCCGCGCCAGCCCCGAAGCACGGTGGGCACTAACCAGACGGGAAGAACCGTCGCCCCTCCAACGCTCACCCCGCGCCATTTGGTCAGCACTGACAGCAGTCCCGTCGCGACCACCGGCCCCACCATGTTGCCCAGGTTGGAGCCAAGTCCATGTATCGAGATCGCGAACCCTCTGCGGTCCGCAAACACCTGCGAGAGCGACGCCGCCGAAGGCAGGTGCCACAGCGCCCCTGGAATCGACACCAGAGGCACTACCAGAATCAGCACGACGTACCCCGGCGATGCACCCAGCAGTGCAAAGAAGATCGCTGCGCCCACCATGCAGCCTGTGAGCATGATGCCCCAGTACCGCTTGAGCATGTCCACCACCAGCCCGCCGCCGATGTTCACCACACCGAACCCGATGAACCGCAGCGCGAGCAGTATCGTGATCTGCAACGTGTTCAGCCCGAAGTGCGACGAGATCGACGGCATCATCACCGGCACGCCCTGGTCGTAAAGGTGCGCCACCCCATGCCCCGCAGACATCACCCCAAGGATCGTGGTCCTGTTCTCCACCTCTTCCGGCCGCATATTGTCAGATGCCAAACCACTCTCCCTCAGGCTCAAACGCCGCCGCGATTGTATTCTCAAGGACTATTGGCGTCTACTCTAAGTATGTTGACATGATTTCATTCAAGCCCAAGTCGTCGGTACCTGCTCTTGGATCGCTGCACTACATCTCCTGAGATCTGTTGCGGTTGATTCATCGACCGAATGTTCGGTTTTGATGATATAATTGGACAATGATACATAGGTGGGGTGCTCGTAACCATAATTAAGAAATTCCTCTTACAGAAGATCGCCGAAGCAATAGTGAGTGTTGCCGAAGAAGAATGGCTTCGACTTGCAGGGAGAAGGTTCAATCGAGTCAGGCATGTTTATGCTGCAAGGTCGCTGGAAGACTCGCTCCGTTCCTTCAGGGACTTGCAGATTGGCACTATGCCAGACTACAGCGAATGGGACGCTCTCGCTTATGGAACATGGTTCCAGCCGAAGCAGATTAACCTTGTTTACGACACCCTGCGCGCAATGAAGATTCATCTGGCTCGTAAGGATTCAATAACGTGGGATGGTGATATATTTGCCCTTGCCGGTGGCGAATCAAGAGTCATTGACTTTGGCTGCGGCGCTTTGGCTACTCAATTTGCTGTTGCCTTGGCAGCGAGGGAATCGATTTTGAATGGCGTGCGTGTGTCTGACATACAGATTGACTCAATTGACTCGAGTCCAGCAATGATTTACTTCGGTCAGAGAATCTGGGAGGAGTTCGTACGAACCGTCAAGCTCAACCATCCAGACGATGTAATCTGTGATGTTTTCGACGTTGTTAATGCTAGAACCCACACGAGTGTCGACTCGGTTCCGGTCAGAAATGCTGATAGTTGCTTCGTCACCGCCATCCACGCCTCATATGAATCCACGGCGAGGGGAGCCAAGGCAGATCTTAGTAAGTTAGTGTCCCGATTCAGTCCCATAGGAGTAGTCTTGACAACCCACTGGGGTAAACGGAGAGTTCTTAGCAAGATGATTCCCTCGAAGTGTAGTTCCCATTACATTCGCAGTTCGGTAATTCCGCCGAAGGGGAACCATGAGGGCGACGGTAGTCTAGAGGTCGTTACCAATTGGAGAGTGAAGAAGCTGAAGAAGCTGATGGCTCGGCGGGAACTCCTCAAGGAGGCGGGTGTCAATGTCGGATTCATGTCGAGCTACTTGAGAGGGGAAGTTGATTGGAACTACCCACCGATGGCCCTCCGCGTCTATGTGAGTCAAGACTTCGAGAATAGCGATAGTAGCGACCTCCCTTGGTGAACACCTTGACAGATCTGCCAACAAAGGAATCTGATGTTACGATCGACGAGTTCAACCTCGGCCGAGTCAAGGTCATCAGCGAGCCAGCTCGCGAGATCCTCACCCGCGCATCAGGTTTCATGGATGCCTACGACTATACACTCAACCCATACAGTGGCTGCTCCTTTGGTTGTACGTACTGCTATGCTGCCTTCTTCAGCCGAGATGCCACATTGCGCGACAGCTGGGGCAATTGGGTCAGGGTGAAGTCCAACGCTGTGGAACTGCTGACCAAGAGACTCGAACGCTCGCCTGAATACCTTGACGAAAAGCTCATTTACATGAGCAGCGTCACAGACCCCTACCAGCCTGTTGAACGTAAATTGGGCGTAACTAGGGGCCTGTTGGAAACGATGGCGGGCCATGGCAAGCGCAAAGAACGTCAACTCGAACTGCTAAACGACGATGCCCCTCCTGCACCTAAGCCAAAGCTCGTGATTCAGACACGCAGCCCAGATGTGGTTAGGGACTGCGATCTCTTTCAACAAATCGAGGCAAACGGTGGCCGCGTCCGAGTCAACATGACCGTCACCACAGATGATGAGGATGTTCGCCGGACCTTTGAACCACACTGCCCATCGAACATGGTGCGACTGCAGGCGATAGGGGAGGTACAAGCTGCTGGTGTCGACACGTGCATCACTATGACGCCGATATTGCTTGTAAATGACCCAGATTTCTTTGTTGAGAGTCTACTATCCACAGGAGTCGAGAAGTTCATCGTTCAGCCTTTCCACTTCCAGCGAGGCAAGTTTGTAGCATCGACTAGGGAGCAGGCGTTCGACCTGATGGCAATTAAACTGGAGACAGACCGGGCATCGTTCCGGGAGAAGTACCTGGAACACTATCAAGGTGTCTTCAATGTCCTGAAAGAAGGTCTCCCTGACTTGGGTGAAGGTAAGGACGGCTTCGCACCTCCGTTTTAGCGCCCTCCGCGTTCAACTGATACATAGCAAGGTCTCCCTAAACCCTGTTGCGATTCAGGTGTCCCCATGTAGCTGAATCCCGTGTATCCTGTCATCAGCACCCCACAGGAGGCCTCCCCCCATGGACGTCTATGAAGCCGTTCGAACTAAACTCACTGTACGCGAGTTCAAGCCTGACCCCGTTCCCGACGACGTAGTCGACAAGCTCGTCACGGCCGCACGATGGACTGCCAGCTCCCGAAACCTTCAGCCCTGGCACTTCATCGTCATCAGGGATCGCGACACCCTGGCCAAGCTAGGTGACATCGCCTCCTCGGGACGATTCATCGCCAACGCCCCCATGGCCATAGCAATCGCAATGGAGAGCGCCGACCGCGCCGACCTCGACGCCGGACGCGCCATGCAGCAGATCGAGCTGGTAGCCTGGGAGGAAGGACTTGGCACCTGCTTCGTCGGGCTCCGAATCGCCGAGCAGAACAGCCAGGTCAAGCAGATCCTCGGAGTCCCAGACTCCTTCGAGATGGTCACCGTACTACCTTTCGGTTACAGGCTCGACGGCAACGACGGAAGCCAGGGCATCAAGAACCGCAAGCCCCTGTCCCAGATCGCCCACTCCGAGCGCTACGGACAGCCCTACGTGTAGATACCACGCTCCCTTCTATCGTCGTTCCGGCGGAGGCCGGAACCCAGAGTTTGAGTCCCTTGCCGCGCCTGT
Source organism: Dehalococcoidia bacterium (assembly GCA_965116415.1). GTDB lineage: Bacteria > Chloroflexota > Dehalococcoidia > Lucifugimonadales > UBA1123 > VXRN01. Next base: position 668,431 of record OZ220693.1, on the reverse strand, counting down.
GAATGCTGTCTAGCCATCATGCCGAGGGGATCATAGGTAGTCTTTTGCAGGAGCACTCATGTCACCAACCACCACACCCATAATCACCACCGCCGTCGGCACGGGCGAAGCAGGCTATTCAGGCGACGGAGGCCCCGCAACCGCCGCCGTCATGCGTGAGCCATTCATGTGTGCATTCGACGCCGCAGGCAACCTCTATGTCTGCGAGGCTACGAATCACATCGTCCGCCGCGTAGATGCCGCCACGGGCACAATCACGACGGTCGCTGGCACAGGTGAGCAGGGCTACACCGGCGACGGCGGTCCCGCAACGGAAGCTACCATGTACGAGCCCTACTCGCTCGCCATCGCCTCTGACGGCAGCGTTTACATCGTGGACAGGCTCAATGCCGTAGTCCGTAAGGTCGACGGCCATACCGGTATCATCACGACCGTCGCTGGTACCGGGGAGATAGGCTACTCAGGCGACGGCGGACCCGGCCACTGTGCACAGATGCGCGAGCCGAACGACTGCTTCCTCGACAACCGTGGCGGTCTGCTCATCGCAGACATCCAGGACCAGCGCATCCGAAGACTCGATACAGCGACCGGCATCATCGACACTTTCGCCGGCACCGGCGAGAAAGAGCGCTCGGGCAACGGCAGACCCGCAACCGAGGCTGGCGTCCTCGGAGCCCGCGCCGTATGTATGGACAGTTCAGGCAACACATTCATCGCAGAGCGCGAGGGCAACGGCGTCCGCATGGTCGGCGCTGACGGCCTGATGCGCACTCTAGCGGGCGATGCCTGCGAACGCGGATACTCAGGAGACGGAGGTCACGCCCTCGCTTCCACGTGGAATGGCCCCAAGGGGATTCGCTGCGACGCCCAGGGCAACATCATCGTCACCGACACCGAGAACCACGCCATCCGTCGTATCGACCGCGGAACAGGTTTCGTGACCACCATCGCCGGAGGACAGCTCGGAGGCCACGGCGACGGAGGCCCCGCCACCGAGGCCGGCCTTGATCGTCCCCACGGCGCCGAGATAGCCTCCGACGGCTCCATCTACATCGCCGACAGCAACAACCACCGCGTCAGGGTAGTCTCCGCGTAGAGCAGGCGGGCATCTCTTTTAGCAACCAACGAACCCCCTCTCCCTTGACGGGAGAGGGCTGGGGTGAGAGCCTGCCCCGGACTTGATCCGGGCGTGAAAACCTCGAATACCTACCCCTATAAGGGAGAAGGCGAAACTCTCCTACACCACGAACACGGTCCAAACTCCGAACGGCGATCGGACGCCGACTGTAGCGTCCGCTCATGCACATCGACATCCAACGTCCAGTCCCCCTGGACGCTCCCACAATCCCCACACACGTTGGCAAGATAGCTGTCCCCAAATGCAGAGCTTGACTGCACGCTCAGCCTCACGCCGCCTGTAGAGGTGGCAAAGTCCCGCTCATCCAGTGTGAAGTCGTCCGGGTAAAGTATCTTCGTATCTATGGTTCCGAGCGCAACCTTCGTCGCTTGGCCGCAGTCCCAGCACTCGATTTCGCGAATGAAAATAGTACGAAGCGGCAGAGTGTGCCTGCACCAGATGCAGGCCGGACGGGTACACACTAGGTTGTGCCTGTCCACGTACAGCCGTCCCGCTGACAACTCCGCAAGACGGGTAGTGACTGCAAGCCCACTGTCGAGCGAAGGACGCCTTCGCCTGTTCCCTCGCCCCCGACGCTTGGCAGCTAGGTGAAATTCCACGACTCGAGATGTCGAGTCCCCTGTACCCCTCTCACCTCCGGGCTCATCTCCGAGCACGACCCTGACAGAAGTGACCGGCGTCGAGTTGCTGTCCAGCAGTAGCAGGTCACGTGCTGCATCTCCGAACTCGGAACCCAGATCGACCCCGACCACGCCTTGGATCAGGTCAACAGAATGCACCATCGGACACTCATGGCACGGATAGTCTGCGACTAACTCCGCGCCCAGCGAGTCGGATATTAGCCGGAGAAGCGAGTCGACCGCCTGTTCATGCGCCGAGCTATTCACATTAGCCCGCTCTCTGTCGGCGCTCAGCCGACCCCCACTACCACAATCGCATCGAGTCCAGGAAGAGCTGACGCAGGTCCGCTTCTTCTACTGGACGTGGTGACAGCTTGATAACCCGCTGCTGAGGGATCGCCCCCGCTGCCAGTGCCGGCGCGTCCTCCGCGGTGTATCCAATAGCCCCGAGCCCGTTTGGGACTCCGAGCCTTCTCAGCAGTGCGATTATGGCATCCGCCAGAACGTCGCCCGCATCCTCAGGCCCGGCACCCGAAATGTCTGCTCCCATGAGCCTCGCGGCGTGCAGATGGCGTTCCGGATTCGCCGGAGCCGTGTATCGGAACACAGCAGGCGCGTTCAGGATCACGCTCATGCCGTGCGGAACGATGGCGTGGTCGTCCGGGTACCCTTCCGGGACATAATCTCGGACCATGCCTGATACCGGGTACGACATGCCGTGTGGCAGGTGGCATCCCGCGTTCCCGAACCCGACTCCCGCGAACGTGGCCGCCAGCATCATGTTGGAACGCGACTCGATGTCCTCAGGTTCCTCCACAGCGTTGACGATGTTGCGTGACACCATCTCGATGGCCCTGGTCGCCCACAGGTCCGAGATCGGATTCGACCCCTGGTACGCCGGCCTCATCCCTGGGTCTGACGGCGCCTCGCGTTGACTGAAGGGCAGGGCGGTGTACGACTCGACTCCGTGGCATAGCACGTCGAACCCGCTGCACGCTGCGACCATGCCGGGGAGCGTCCGGCTGTTCTCAGCGTCCACGACTCCCATCGTCGGCCTCAACGCCCTGTGGGCCAGACCGGTCTTCGCCTTCATCTCCAGCAGATCGAATATCGACACCCCGGTGGTCTCAGACCCTGTGCCTGAAGTGGTGGGCACAGCTATATGCGGCTTGATCGGACCCGGTACCGGAGTGCCTTGACCGATAGGAGCGTTGACGTAGGTGAGAAAGTCTGCCGGATACGTCGAGTACAGGTTCGCCGCCTTTGCGGTGTCAATGCTTGACCCGCCTCCGACTGACACGAACCCGTCGAAGTCGCCGTCGGTCGCAAACTCGATTGCCGCCTTGAACGACTCGTCCGTCGGCTCCACCTCCACCTCGTCGAACAGAACCGCGTCGATTCCCTCTGCCCTCAGCGACTCGAGCACCACGGCAACCGGCTGAAGCTGCGCCATGCGCGGATCAGTGACCACCGCCACGCGCTTCGCCCCAAGTCGTGCGATCTCGAATCCGACCTCCCTAGTCGAGCCAGGCCCGAACTTGATCGACGATGTGTCCATAGTAAATGCAGTCTCTAGCTCATGATGGACCATTTGGTTCTTCCTCTTTTGGTGTTCGAGTGCAGAGTGGACTTCCGATTGAACGTTGCAAAATAGCCCATCACATGAGCTTGTCCGGATCTATCCCGACCTCCGCAGCCCACGCCTGCAATCCCCGCCTGAAAGCAAGAGCCCCCATCGGCGCGATCACAGCTTCAAGCGCCTCCAGCACCTCCGTAGGCGTCGCGCCACTCTCCAGTGCCAGCCGGACGTGCTCCTGGATCTGCGAAACGTCAGCCCTGAGCGCAGCCTCAACCGCCACCTGCAACAGCTCCTTCGTCTTCCTGTCCAGGGTCCGCTCACCCGTGTAGGTTGCCTCGATGAACTGGTTGTACTTCTGGAGCCACTCGAAGTCGGCAACAGCCATTACCCGGTGAAAGTCCAGCGTGTACCCTCGAGTCCGCTCAGCCGCTTCCAGGTATTCCCGCGCCTCGTCGGTCAATCTCGGCTTATTCATCTGGAATTCCTCTCCCATCAGGTTGGACGCCGCCATTCTATCAGGACGGCATACCACAACGGACACTCCAGACTACATGGAGGATCCGTCGTTCCGGCGGAGGCCGGAACCCAGTGGGTGGTGAGTGGATGAGACGACCGCTGCCTGATAACCTGTGAACGGCTCGGTGTGACTCTCTCCAGCCATCGTCTGACCCGTGAAGGACACCCACCATGACCTCCATCCTCATCGCCGCCTTCGACGGACTCCAGCCAGCCCAGGTCCGCCCTGATCTCATGCCCAACCTGGCCCAGTTCGCATCCGAGGGCGTGTTCTTCGAAAACCACCATCCAGTCTTCCCGTCGGTGACCCGGATCAACGCCGCCAGCATGGTGACTGGCACGTACTCCGGCAAGCACGGCCTCGCTGCCAACACCATGGTCGCTCGTGACTACGATCCCACGGCCGCCTTCTCAGCTCTCGAGCCAACCCTGGCAGACGTGGCACGGAAGACGGGCAGGGTACTCTTCGCCCCGACCCTGGCTGACATTCTGTCCGAGCACGGCATGGAGTACACTGCCATCGGCGTCGGCACCTCGGGGAACGCCTACGTCCACAACCCTAGCGCCGACGAATCAGGCGGCGCGACCATTCACCCCGAATTTACTCTGCCTTACGATCTGTCTCCTAAGTTGGAAGCAAGGTTCGGCCCATGGCCTGACGAGGCCATGCCCAATACACCTCGACTTGACCACGCCGTAGGGATACTCACAGAGCACATCCTGCCCGAACGCCAACCGGCGGTCGCGCTCATCTGGTCGTCGGAACCCGACAAGGCACAGCACGCCCACGGTGTCGGCTCCGAGATGTCGGACCGCGCCATCCGAGAGGCCGACGCCAGGTTCGGTTCAATTCTCCAATGGCTGGATTCCAATGGCCGAGGTTCTGACACCGATGTCCTGGTAATCTCGGACCACGGCTACTCCACCATCCAGGAGGTCGTGGATGTCGAGTGGTACACCCGCGACGCTGGCTTTTCCGAGGAGGAAGTAATCGTTGCTCCCAACGGCGGCAGTTCTCTCTTCTACTGTCAGAATCAGGACGTGACCAAGAGACTCGCCGCCTGGCTCATGGAGAGACCCTGGTGCGGAGCGTTGCTGGCTTCAGAAGCAGCGGGCGAGATCGAGGGCACGCTGCCCATGTCTCTCGCAGGTGCAGAGGGCCGACGGGCGCCAGAACTGGCGATGTCATTCGGATGGGACTCACGCCCCAACGACGCGGGCTACAAAGGCTTCGCCTACTCAGCCGGCGGTCAACCGGGACTGGGTCAGCACGGCTCCATGAGCAGGCATGAGATGAATAACACCCTGATTGCTCGGGGCCCGAGCTTCAGGCAGGCTGCCCGAGTTCAGTCCCCGACTGGAAACGTTGACTTGGCCCCCACCGTTCTCCAGCTACTTGGAATCCCTGTACCCGAGCACATGGAAGGCCGGGTGATAGCTGAGGCGTTGTCCGACAGCGAGCAATCCGTAGACTGGACATCTACAACCCACCGCGCCGAACGAAAGACCTCCGTCGGCATGTACTGCCAGACAGTAAGAGTATCTACGGTGGGTAGCACCAGCTACCTTGATGAAGGTAGTGGCTGGCTGATGAGCTAGCCCTGCGCGGCTATTCGTCGATCTTCAGACTGCCCTTTACGACTGCGCCCGCGACGGTCAGGTTGGCCTCCTCCGACCTTTGGCCAAAATCAAACCCGCCGGCGGCGGCTGGCGCCCCGGCGGGCTGATTCTAACTCAAGCTGGACGAGCGGGAATCTCTGTCCCGCATCCCTGTCTAGGCTGGCGCGAACTTCGGAAGAGAGATCGTGTCGGTGATGTCCTCAAACACCACCTTCAGTGGCATCCCAATCTGCAGTTTCTCTGGAGTCGGATCGTCCATCACGATGTTGGTGGGCATCTTCGGGCCCTCTTCCAACTCAACGATTGCCGTCACGAACGGTACGCCGTCCGGGTACCAGCCCGGATGCGGGGCGCGGTGCACGATCGCGTACGTGTATAGTGTCGCGTTCCCGCTTGCCTTAATCCACGTCGTGTTCCTGGAGAACGTGTACGGCGAAATGTCGCGCGGGTAGAAGTATGCCTTTGGCCCGTCCGGGTGATCGTTGTCGCACCTGAGCCACAGCTCGTGCTCTTTGGCCTTCTGCCAATAGAAGTCGGACTCGCCCTGCGGGACGGGAACTGGCTTGTTATATGCCTGGGTCATTTCGAATTGCTCCTGGATTTTGCCTGTCCTCAACAGGTCCCCTCTCCCTCGATGGGAGAGGGCTACGTTGAGGGTGACATCACTTAGTCGACTGCCAGTACGACGGTGCCGGTTGACGACAGCGATCCTCCGGTGCCGTGCACCAGTGACAGCTTGGGATCGTCAACCTGCCTGTCGCCCGCCTCGCCGCGAAGCTGCTTGACAGCCTCTACGACCAGGAACATGCCGTACATGCCCGAGTGCGTGTAGGACAGCCCACCGCCGCTGGTGTTCATCGCGAAGTCTCCGCCCGGTGCGGTCCGCTGGTTAGCGACGAACTCAGGGCCCTCTCCTGGCCCGCAGAATCCGAGGCTCTCCAGGGTCACGAGCACCGTGTACGTGAACGAGTCGTAGATCATCGCAAGATCGATGTCGCCATGCGTTACGCCCGCCCGCTCCAGTGCTTTGGGACCGGAATACCGCCCCCAGGTCCGAGTCAGGTCCGGCATCGTGCTGATCAGCCCGTGGTCGTGACCCTCGGCAGCGCCAAGGACGTAGACCGGCTTCTTCGGCAGGTCACGAGCCCTCTCAGCGGTTGTTATTACGTACGCGCCACCAGCGTCCGTGACGAGACAGCAGTCAGGCAGGTGGAACGGCCACGCGATCCAGCGGGAGTCGTGGTACTCGTCGAAGGACATGGGAACGTCATTGAAGTACGCCCTCGGGTTCAGGTTCGCCCACTTGCGGGTCGCCACCGCGACTTCGGCCATGCCCTGCCTGGTGTAGTCCTCGCCGTACTGGTGCATGTAGCGACGGGCGGCCATAGCGTAGTTGATCGGCGCGCCGATGAATCCGTACGGGATCTCGTACTGAGGTCCGGGCTCTGACGCGTTGCCGCCAGCGCGGGAACGCGCACTGCGTCCCGCTTCGCCATGCGTTACGAGCGCGACTTCGCAGTATCCGGCGTTGATCGCCGCCACCGCGTGTGCGATGTGGATGATGAAAGACGATCCACCTACCGCCGTCGAGTCAGTATACGTGGGCTCTATGCCGAGATACTCGGCCAAAGTAAGCGTGCCAAACCCGGCCGATAGCAACCCATCGACATCGCTCATCTTCAGACCGGCATCTTCAAGCGCGTTATACGCGGCTTCGGCGTGATGTTGCAGAGAAGACTTGTTTTCCACCCGGCCTATTTCGTCGGACTCTGCTGCACCGACGATAGCTGCGGTTCTTGACAAATCAGCCATACTGGCGCTGACCTCCTGAGTTTACTATCGGGCGTGTGCTCTGGCCATTTGGTCTCCGACCTGAGTTCATCCACCCGTACACTTCATAGCTGTGACGCACTTTCTCTGGAAAGCGCGGAATAGGTTAACCCACTCGCGTAGTCTAAGCAAGCGGACGACTTGAGTGTGCAGTACGGAATTAGGACTTGGAACTGGAGTCCCTTGAATCCGGCATTTGGCTGGGTGGGGAGTTATAGGTTGCCACCCAGCCTGAATTCCTGGTCCCAGGCGGGAAAGTCATCCTCGGGCCCATTCAAGCAATGCACCCCAGAATCGCCCTCGCCTTATCGTGGGCGACTAGCCGCCCACAGAGGCGATGGCGTCAGCTTGGGAATCGTGGGTCTGGATGATCTTGTCGAATCCGCTTATCTGGAAAATCTCACGGACTGGACCGGAGAGTGAGCAGAGTGCAAGGTCCTTGTTGTTTCTTTGCAAGACCCTCGCAATCAGAAGAATTACTCGAAGGCCCGCACTGCTGATATAGGTGAGGTCTTCCATATCGAGGACCATTGCGCCGTCGTGGTCGTCAATCGCCGCCTGTAGCGCGTCCTGGAATTCCCGCGCGTTGGCGCCGTCGATTCGGTCCTGAGCCTTTGCGATTAGTACCTCGCCTCTCAGCTCGGTGCTTATGTCCATCTGTTCCATCTCCTTGATGTGCAGACTTCCCGTAGTTGATAAATTTCAATAGACAACCGCATCTTGCGGTTTATGCACACTAATCATAACAGGATGCCGAAGAATAGGCTCTCTTTATTGTATCCGGTTGTCAAGGGTGTGCCGTTACCTTGACCGCCCTCGACTCACAACCTAGAATGCGCCCAACAATTGGCACGAGGTTCTATGAGAAAGACACATACGGTTGAGCTAATGTCCGCCGGGGGTCTAGTTTACCGCACCAACGGCAAAAATGGGATAGAGGTTGTGATTTGCGGACGGGAATACCCTGCGGTTTGGGGACTACCAAAAGGCACGCCCGACCCTGGCGAGACCGAGGAGCAGACCGCATTGCGCGAGGTCCGAGAGGAGACCGGCCTCCAGGTTGTGTCCGAGCGCTACATAGATAGCATCAGGTACTGGTTCGTACGCGCCTCCGACGGCGCAAGATGCCATAAGGTTGTCCACTACTACCTGATGAGGCCCGTTGGAGGCGACTTGTCTCTTCACGACCACGAGTTCGACTATGTCGAGTGGAAGTCGTCCTCAGAGGCCTGTAGGGCGCTCACCTACGAAAATGAGGTGGAAATTGTTCAGAAGGGTGCTTCCATGGTCGGGGAGGGAGTCCAACGCCGCTAACGGTCGGGACCCCGTTTTCGTCAAGGGAGAACGTATAGTCCTGCGCGAGAAGCAGGTCTCGGACATTGCTGACGATTACCAGTGGCGTACAGACCCTGAACTCGCTGAGTTGGATGCCACGCGCCCCCTCCAAATGAGCTTCAGCGACTTTGAACGCTACTCGATCGAGGAACTGAACTACCCGGCCTCCCGCTCGAAGCGCCTGGCCGTCGATACCGTCTGTGGCTCCCACATCGGAAACGTCATGTTCTACGACATCGATCTCCGCACCGGTGAGGCCGAGCTCGGAATAATGATCGGCGACAAGGACTATTGGAGCCAGGGCTACGGCACCGAAACCGTCGGCCTGCTCCTTGACCACATGTTCCAGGAATACCCTTTCAACCGCGTGTATCTGCACACGCTTTCCTGGAACCACCGCGCTCAAAAGAGCTTTCACAAGTCCGGCTTCAAGGACGTGAAGCCCGTGAGGCGCGGCGGTCTCGACTTTATCCAGATGGAAATATGGCGACACGAATGGGATGCCATGCGCGCCGCTACTGCCTCGGAGCACGTGAGCGAGTCTTCAAGCTGCGGCTGACGCGGCGAATCTCCATCAGACGTCGAATGACATCAGCTCGTCCGTAAACACGATCTCACCGTCGTAAATCTCCCGGACGTCCCCGATCCCCCTCTCCATCTCCCCGTGACCGGACAGATTTGGCCCGATGTGTACAAGTGCCAGCTTCTTGACTCCGGCCTCCTGCGCCAACTGGGCTGCGCCTTTCGTGCCGCACTGGAATGGAGCTTCTCCGTTCTCTTCCATTACGTCCTGGTGGTCCCAGCACATGCACAGCATTACGTCCGCATCCTTGGCTAGGTCACGCACTGTGTCGCATGGCTGCGTGTCCCCGGTGAACACGACCGACCCTCCTGGAGTGTCGAACCTGTACGCGAGCGAGTCGAGGAACGGCTGCACGTGCTCTGCGGGCGCTGCCGTTACCTCCCAGTCTGACGCCGAATAGATCCGGCCGGGCCCCACGTCCTTGGCGAACACGTCAGGTGCGGGCCGAGGCAGCGTTCCACCTCTGTTTTCGAACACACTCTGACTCAGTGGGTGGCCGACACGGGCCTTCCAGTCGTGTGCAAACACTCCGTTCTCCCCCAGAATTCCCTCTGTGATTCGCTCCGTGAGCGTCGGCCCGTAAACCTCCAGCTGCTTCTCCTTCCCGATGCTCTGGTCCCACCTGCAGAGCAGAAAGCATGGGTAGTCGATGTCGTGGTCGAAGTGATGGTGCGTAAAGAACAGCTGGTTGACTTCGGTCGGCCACAGCCCGGCCTTCACAAGCTTGTGCGTCGCCGCTGGCCCGCAGTCGACCATTATCTTGTCTTCACCCGTCTCCAGCACGTATGAACTCCCAAACCGTGTTGGTGTCGGTGTGGGGGTACCCGCTCCCAAAACGTGAATCCTTGTCATGCTAATTGGCTCCTCCTGCATTAGATGCCCCTGTATCGCCCAAAGTACGGCACACCATACCAACTAACCGGCTATAACTGAACACTCTCACATCCTACGCAGCGCCGGAGACATCGCATACGTCACGACGATTACGGGCGTACTGATTAGCGCGCCAATCACGATCGCCTCCTCATTCCCAAACAGCGACGCCAGCCCGCCACCCAGGATGAACCCCAGCGGAAACGAAGCCGTCACGAGGCCGTACATGCTTAGCACCCGCCCCTGCATCTGGTCGCTCGCCACTGTCTGGAACAACGTGAGCAGGAATATCGAATGCACCGCGCCTGCGACTCCCATCACGAACAGCAGCACCAGCGACAGTGGGAACACCCTGGAAAAGCCAAAAGCCAGCGCTCCGGCGTCCCAACATATCGCGGTCACGATCAGCGCGAGCCCCTTCTTCGGAAAGTCCTGGACTCCTGATGTCGCAAGGGCGCCCACTAGGAATCCAGCGCCCAGGCAACCGGACATCACTCCATACCCCGGAGCCCCGACCTCAAGCACGTCGCGTGCATAGACTGGAATCAGGGGAGTTACCACCGCAGCCGGAAGTTGCGTGACGGTCACAACCATCAGCGCAGGTAAGGGAGGTGTCTTCGCGATGTACCCGAGTCCCTCCCTGATCTGAGAGAGAGCCTGTCCTCTTGACACCTCGGTCGGGGGCTTGGGCTTGACCCTGAACAGTAGCATCGCACAGGTCCCGAAAGCGGCTGCGACCATGAAGAAGCCTGATGCAATCCCCAGGGCCTTGACGACAAACCCGGCGACGACAGGCCCGATCAGCTCGCCCGCCGAACTCGATGACCCGGTTAGCGCGTTCGCGCTCAGCAGCCTCTCTCTCCCAACTAGGTCGGTAAGAAATGCCCGAAGCGCCGGAAGAGACAGCGCCCGTACCGCTCCAACCAGCAGGGAAACGAGGACGAGGTGCCAGGGCTCCATAGCGCCTGTAAGCGCGAGCACACCGAGCGGGAGCGCAAGCACTACGAACGCGGCCCTGACCCCAATAAGCAGGTTTCTCCGGTTGTACCGGTCCACCGCCACGCCCGCGAATGGAGCGAAAAGCGCGATGGTCAGCCCTGGCAGTCCCGTCACCAGGCCAACCCAGAACTGGGATCCGGTCAGCGTAAGCGCCATCCAGCTCATCGAGAACCGGCGCACCTCAGCTCCGAACTCGAACGGCATGTCGGCGATGAAGTAGTTTCTGAAGTCTGCGTCGCCAAGAATCGAAAGAGACGCCGGCCGACGCCCGAAAAGTCTCATGTAAAACTCACCGAGACTACCTGCGGGTCACTTTGCAGCCAAACTTGGCTCAAGTCGACTCCCAAATATGAAGCGGCGGAGCCCGCAGACTCCGCCGCATTCCATCAGGTGCGTATTTCGGCCGATGAGCGAAGACGCCCGGCCTACAGGCGGGCTTCCGCCCTCTCCTTTAGCTCCTGAGTGATCTCGACCACTCTATCAACCAGGTGCGCTGGCACCTCTTCGAAGTGGTCGAACTCCATCGTGAAGCTTCCCTGGCCCTGGGTCTGGCTGCGAAGCTCGGTCGCGTAGCTGAGCATCTCCGACTGCGGCGCCTCCACCTGCACGGTGGTTGAGCCGTCCCCGTTGGGGACCATGCCCTGGATCCGACCGCGCCTGCCGTTGAGGTCCCCTATGATGTCCCCGGTGAACTCGTCAGGGACGCTTATGTCCACGCTCATTACCGGCTCGAGTATTACTGGCCTGGCCTGCTGCAATCCCTTGGTGGTCGCCTGTCCGCCCGCAATCTCGAAAGATACTCCCGACGAGTCCACGGTGTGGAAGCTGCCATCCACCAGAGTCGCCTTTAGGTCCACTACCGGGAAGCCCGCGACAACACCGTCATTCAGCGCCCCCCTGACTCCCTTTTCAACCGAAGGAATGTACTCGCGCGGTACGGCTCCACCGACGATAGTATTCCCGAATTCGAACCCTGAGCCTCTCGGAAGCGGTTCCACTTCAATCCAGACGTGTCCGAATTGCCCGTGACCGCCTGTCTGCTTCTTGTGCCGGTACTCCACTCGAGCCCTGCCGCTGATCGTCTCCTTGTACGGCACTCTTGGAATGTCCAGCACCATCTCAGCCCCGAACTTCCTCTGCATCTTTTCGAGCGCAACATCAAGGTGGGTGTCTCCCAGACCTCCCATTATCAACTCGTTGGTGTCGGGTTCCCGAGTCAGAACCAGAGATGGATCTTCCTCCACGATTCGAGCTAGAGACGACGTCATCTTGTCCACGTCGGCCTTCGTCTTGGGGTAGACAGCCATCATGTAAACGGGTGAAGGGAAGTCGAGACCCCCAAGAATCACAGGTTGTTCTCGCGAGCTAATAGTGTCGCCGGTGAGTACCGAATTGAGCTTCGTCACTGCTCCGATGTCCCCTGACGCCAGTTCGGGTACAGCTTCCTGGTCTCGGCCCCTGACCTCGAACACCTGCCCGATCCGCTCTGCCTCACCTCGGTTCGCGTTCTGTAACTGGGAGTCGCTCTTGAATGTGCCACTGTAGACCCGGAAGTACGATAGCTTGCCCACAAACGGGTCGGCAGCGGTCTTGAACACTAGCGCGGCCAGCGAGCCGTCGCTGTCACACAATACGTCAAGAGTCTCCTCTGAGCCTGGCACCCTGCCCGTTACCGACGGTGACTCCGCAGGCGACGGGAGATATGCAGTCGCAAAGTCCATGAACTCCGCGACACCGACATTCTTGGCAGCCGCACCCGCCAGTATAGGGACCAGCGTGCCGTCCATGAGGCCCCGCTTGACTCCAACAAGCATCTCTTCTTGGGTGATCTCTTCGCCTTCTAGGTACTTGTCCGCAAGCTCGTCGTCGATCTCCGCCACTGCCTCGATCAGACGCTCTCTCGCCTCTTCGAACTCCGCTTCGTATCCGGCTGGCACGTCCGTATCTGGATCGAGCACGCTTACCACGCCAGAGACAGAGGACTCAGCTCCTACCGGAATCTGCACTGGCACGAGGTGCCGTCCGAATCGCTCCTGAAGCGCCTCGACAGCACCCGCGAAATTCGCGTTCTCCCTGTCGAGCTTGGACACGTACACCACGCGCGGCAGGTTACGCTCCTCGGCGAGTCTCCACATCTGTCCGGTACCGACCTCGATACCGGCCTGTGCTGCCACCAGGATCACGGCAGCGTCCGCAACCCTGACCCCCGAAACTACTTCGCCCCGGTAGTCGGCATAACCGGGCGTATCGATGACGTTTAGCTTGTACCCTTTCCAGGGCACGTTTGCGATCGCCGTGTTCACGCTGGTCGTGCGTTTGTGCTCTTCGGGTTCGTAGTCCGAGACTGTCGTTCCGTCCTCTACGGTGCCCAGGCGGGTCGTAACGCCCGCCGTGTGGAGCATGGCCTCAGTCAATATAGTCTTACCCGCTCCACTATGCGACAAAAGAGCAAAATTCCTGATGCGCTCAGTGGTGACATTGGCCATTGACGTACTCCTTCAACTCATTAAGGCTAACTCGCATTTTATTCAAACCCTGCCAAGCGCGCAATGCTCACGCGCAAAGGCCAGCCTGTATCAGTTTGGTCGGTGTCGCATTCCGGGACCGACAATCCCCTCTCCCTTGAGGGAGAGGGTTAGAGCCTGCCCCGTACGTGATACGGGGGTGAGGGTGAAATGTTCGCCTACTAGATTGGTACAGCATCCGCAAAGGCCAATCGCAATTCTCGCGAGTGGAGAGCGTTGCACAACATTGTCGTTCCGGCGAAGGCCGGAACCCAGAGAGGGTAGGGCACCCTTTTACAGAGCCACACATCACCCTGGGCCGTGTGCAAACTTGGCTCCAACTCTGTACACGCCGCCATTCAGCGTTTACGCTATCGCAGCCACTAAAACCCCACATGAACTGGAGACTGCAAGATGATTGGATTCATAGGCGGCACGGGCCCCGAGGGCCGAGGACTCGCCCTGAGATTCGCAATGGCAGGCGAATCGGTCATGATCGGATCCAGGGACGCTGGTCGCGCCACAGAGGCCGCTGAGTCCGTCACTGCGATTCGACCAGGCTTGCCCGTAACCGGTGGCCTCAACGAGCAGGTCGCGTCTGACTCGGACATCGTCTTCGTCGCAGTACCATACGGCGGCCACCGTCCAACCCTCGAGTCCCTGAGTGGCGCTCTTGAAGGCAAGTTGATCGTCGACGTCGTGGCGCCCCTGGCATTCAGCCGCGGCATTGCCAGCGCCATCGTGCCGGAAGCCGGCTCCGCCGCGGAGGAGGCGCAGCAGATTCTTGCTAACTGCCCGGTCGTTGGAGCGTTTCATAATCTAAGCGCGGAAGAGCTTCTCGAACCGGACACCGTCATCGACGCCGACGTTGTCGTCTGCGGTGACGACGCCGAGGCCAGGTCCAGGGTGATGGAACTGGCCGGCCTGATTGCCGGAGTTAGGGGAGTCGACGGCGGTGGACTCGCCAACTCCCGCTACGTGGAGAACCTGACGGCGCTCTTGATTAACATCAACCGAATCTACAGGGCGCATTCGACCATCAAAATAGTAGGAATCTAAACAGGAGGACTTGGAGAGTTGAGCGGGCTTGTTCTGAGCATTCTGGCTGCGGCCATGGCCCTGGGTGGCCTGAACGTCGATCCTGACGTTCCCACCAGCACAGGGTCCAGTGCTGGCGTCGAGGTGCTCGCGTCAACTCACCGGATCGAGTTCCCGGAACGAATCGTCATTCAGTTGACCGCCGACGCACCCGGAGACATACGCTCGGTCCGCATCTTCTACCGAGTGGGTAACGCTGACTCACAGGTCTACGCCTATCCAAAGTCCTTCGACAACACCGGCCCCCTCTCCGCCAGGTTTGACATCAAAACGGGTAGGGGATCATTCATTCCCCAGGGTGTGGACATCGAGTACTACTATGTCTTCACAGACTCTCAGGGACGCGACATCGAGTCCGACCGTTTCAGATTCCCGTTCCTGGACCGCAGGTACGACTGGAAGGGTATAGAGTTTGAGGACTTCACCCTCTACTGGCACAACCGCTCAGAACGTGCGGTCCGAAGTGTTGGCGCAGACGTCTCGCTCAGAATGAGAAGAGTCAAGCAGGTGCTTGGACTGGAGGGCGACTACAACTTCAAGGCCGTCATCATAAACGACCGCGCTGAAGCAGCTCGCAGCTTCCCGCCGGTCAGCCAGACCTCGCAGGACGTAGCTCTTTTCGGAGGGTTCGCGATGGGCAACCACGGCGCTCTCGTACTCGCCGGACTGAACCACGACGGCCTGGTGCACGAGCTCACCCACCTGATGGTCGACGAGGCCCTCGGTTCCCGCAACTCAAGAATCCCCGCTTGGCTCAACGAGGGAATCGCAATGTACTTCGAGCCTCACGGCCATCAGCGTGAGTCTGAAGTTCGGCGCGCCCATGCCAGAGGCGGCCTGATCCCGCTCAGGCACATGGGCTCGGTGCCAGGAAAGCCGAGGGATGTCCGCCTGTTCTACTCACAGTCCGCCAGCATCGTGAGGTTCATGGCAGACACGTTTGGGGAAGACCGGCTGTCAGCCCTGTTCAGGACTATCGGCGATGGCGAGTCCGTCGAAGATGCCCTGGTCTCGACCTATGGCTTGAGCACCCAGCAGCTCGATGGCGCCTGGCGTGCCCACCTGTCCGGCCGTAAATCGATCTTCGAGGTCGCCGACCCTGGAAGCCTGGGCACCTCGGCCATCATTGGCGGGGCGCTGCTTGCCACTGCCACCGCCGCAACGATCGGCTGGATCAAGAAACTCCGCCAGTCTGAACCCTCAGAGTGAATAGACCAAAACACAAAACTTTGGTCATTGGCTAACATTGCCCGGAATTCCTGCGCGATATTCGTCACTGTTGGTCGTCTCCCCTCTCCCCTTGGCTTAGAGGGGAATGCAAACCAACAATTCGTTCGTCCTGAGCTTGTCGAAGGACACCCTCAGCCCTTGGACTCTCGCTTTCGCGGGAATGACGGTTTGTGAATACATACCCCTGTAAGCTCCCCCTTGGAGAGGGCTAGGGTGAAAAGGCATTCACCTTCCTATGCTACAATCCCCCCGACTCCACACACCACCTAAGGCCCTCCCATGCCACGACGCTCCCTTTTTGTCTACGACGACCGTCTGTCGTCCCATACGCTGAGCGACACCCACCCCATGAAGCCGGTCCGACTCCAGTACACACACCGGCTTCTCGACAGCTACGGCGCATTCTTGCCCGAACACTCCAGTATTGCTCCGCCGAGGGAGGTCACGAAGAGTGAGCTTCGCTGGTTTCACACCGGCGAATATATAGACGGTGTCGAAGACATCGGCGCTGGAAGCCCCGACGCTGATCCCTCGGCCTTCAACTTCGGACCGGGCGACAACCCCTCCTACCCGGGGATATACGATGCGGCTTCGCTGTCTACCGGCGCGACCATGGTTGCCGCCGAAGCCCTGATTTCTGGCGACGCTGAAGCTGCGTTTAACGTTTCAGGTGGCCTCCACCACGCAATGCCGGACCACGCATACGGCTTCTGTGTCTTCAACGACCCGGTCATTGCCATCCACAGGTTCCTGCGCGAGGGCATGAGGGTCGCCTACGTTGACATAGACTGCCACCACGGCGACGGCGTACAGCACGCCTTCTACTCGACCGATCGTGTCCTGACCATCTCAGTGCATGAGTCAGGCGCGTTCCTGTTCCCAGGTACCGGCTTCGTCCAGGAGACCGGGGCGGGCGTCGGAAGAGGATATTCGGTGAATGTCCCCCTGTACCCGTACACGTCTGACGAGGTGTACATGTGGGCCTTCAGGGAGGCTGTCGTCCCCCTGTTGACTGCATTCCGTCCGGACGTGCTCGTGACT
Organism: Dehalococcoidia bacterium; assembly: GCA_965116415.1. Classification (GTDB taxonomy): domain Bacteria; phylum Chloroflexota; class Dehalococcoidia; order Lucifugimonadales; family UBA1123; genus VXRN01. The sequence continues at coordinate 651,465 of OZ220693.1, read as the reverse complement.
CAGCTCGGAATCGACTCCCACTACCGCGACCCGATTACCCACCTCGCCCTCACCGTACAGGGATTCGCCGAGGCCGTCTCCGAGTTCGCCCGGCTAAACCCGCCACGCTGGCTCGCTCTCGGCGGCGGAGGCTACGACCTCCAGGCGGTGGCAAGAGCGTGGACGCTGGCCTACGGCGTTCTCTCGGAACAGCACTTTGACGACCGGCTCCCAGCGGAATATAGCTCCGAGCACGGGATAAACGAACTGCGTGACCCCGATGACCTGCGCCTAACCGATCAGATCCTCGCCGACTCCCGCCAGTTCGCCGAGGCCAGCGTCCAGTCCATGCAGCGCCTCATCTTCCCAACCCACGGCATACAGACCTAGCCTCAACTATCTCCCAGGGCAGAGCGAAGCGCAGCCTCGATCTCCGGGTGGCTGAACTCAAACCCGCTTTCTGCCAGCAGTTCCGGCTCCATCCTGAGGCTCGACAGCACTACGTCGGCGAGATCGCCTTGCACGATTCGCAGCGCGAATCTTGGAACAAAGAATATCGTAGGCCTTCCCAACACCTTGCCCAGAGCTCTCGTGAACTCAGCATTGGTCACGGGATTCGGCGAAGTGATGTTTATCCCGCCCGAGAAATCATCCCTGTCCATAGTCCAGACGATCGACTCGATCGCGTCTTGGAGAGTAATCCAGCTGAAGTACTGCGACCCTGATCCGAGCTTCCCGCCCAACCCCATCTTGAAGATCGGCAGCACTCGCTTCAGCATCCCTCCTGAGGTCGTCAGCACGACGCTGATACGCAGGTTGACCACCCGGATTCCTGCCTCAACAGCAGGCTCGCAGGCCTCCTCCCACTCCTTCGTCGCCTGGGCAATGAAGTCGCTCCCCGGCGCGGCGGAGTCTTTCAGGATCTCGTCGCCACGGTCTCCGTAGTAGCCGCCAGCGGAGGCGCAGACCAACACTGAAGGTGGACTGTCGAGACTCGCCAGCGTGGTCGAGAGCAGCGTGGTGCCAACGACGCGGCTGTCCCTGATCCGTCGCTTCTGCTCCTCCGACCACCGCCGATCGGCGATGTTCTCTCCAGCCAGGTGAACGACTGCATCGAACCCTTCAACCTCCGAGGGATCCAGCACGCCTCTGGCAGGGTCCCACGCGACACCGCTCACGCCACCGGTGGTCTGGGGCCGGACTAGTCTTACCACCTCATGCCCGTCCGCCTCCAGCCTCCTGGCAAGTGCCCGCCCAATCAGCCCGGTCGACCCCGAGATCAGTGTCCTCTTCACGCTCACTCTCCTGTGAACCACATGCCGCCAATCGTTAGTTGCCAGCCCGTCTTTCCGGCGAAGGCCGGAATCCAGAGAGCATGGGCGTCAATCTGAGGTGATGACAACCACCATTCAGTCACCTCAATTTTACACCCCCTCTGGCAGTGATATAATCCCAGTGTGTTTCACAACCCCTTGAGTGCCGCAATAACAACCGAGGTAGCAACTTGGCGGTCAGAGAGATCCTGGAAATCCCCCACCCAATCCTCAGGCAGCGTGCAAGGCGCGTCCGCAGGATAGACAAGCGCATACTTGGACTCGCCTACGACATGGTCGAGACCATGCGCGAGGCTGGTGGCGTGGGACTCGCGGCCAATCAGGTCGGCGAGCTCCGCCGCCTGATCGTGCTCCAGCTTCCTGATGAGGAGGAGGCTCGGATCTACTTCAACCCCGAGATTATCAAGCGCGAGGGCACTCGCGAAGTCGAAGAAGGCTGCCTCAGCTACCCTGGCTACAGGGCAATCATTGAGCGCTCCATGTGGATCAGGTTCGGAGCGCTTGATCACACTGAGCAAGAGATCAAGGTGAAGGCCGAAGGTCTCCTCGCCCAGGCAATGGAGCACGAGGTCGACCACCTGAACGGCATCCTGTATCTCGATCACCTGAGCGACCACACAAAGCTCTACCAGGTGGACGAGAACGGCGAGCCCCTCGACCTGGATGAGGACGACTCAGAAGGGGACACCGATGGGGACGAAGTGGCGTCCGATTCCGAAGACACACCGGCATCTATGAAGGTCACCTGACGATTCCTCACCCCACGGACCAAATCGCGTGCCACCCGAGAGGGTGGCGCGTTGCATGTATGGCCATGGCCTGTAACCAGAAATGAAGGCTCTCAGTCCCGTTATCCGAACGCTATTGCTGCGTGTCACCGACATCCTGGAGGACCGTGGTGTCCCCGCTTACCTGGTCGGAGGTGCGATTCGCGACGACCTGCTGGGTCGCTCCACAGATGACGTGGACCTCGTCATCGACGGCTCTCCACATGAGGTTGGGCCCGACCTCGCTTCGGTCTTGGGAGGGCGCCTGGTGTCGTTTGACGTTCCGAGGGACATGGTCAGAATTGTGATCGCCTCCGGCTCAACCAGCGTCGATATCGACCTGGCAAGGATGGTCGGCGACACAATTGAAGATGACCTCCTCCGTCGCGACTTCACCATCGATGCCATTGCGGCCGAACTGGACGATGCTATTTCCGGCGACTACGCGCTAATTGACCCCCTGAACGGCCTGTCCGATATCGAGTCCCGGACAATCAGCGCGGTTTCCGACACCGTATTCACAGATGACCCGGTCCGAATGCTGCGTGCCGTCCGCATCGCTTCGGAGACCGGGTTCGACATAGATACGCAAACGAGTTCGTTAATCAGGCGTGACGTCAACCTTCTCGGGGAATCCTCGGCCGAACGGCTCCGGGGAGAGCTGCTCAGGACCCTGGCCGCTCCCGGCGCGGGTACAGCGACTCGTCAGATGGACGGCTTGGGGATCCTGTCATCGCTTATGCCCGAACTTGATGCCGCCAGGAATGTCGATCAGCCCAGGGAGCACTATTACGACGTATTCGGGCACCTCGTCGCCGCAGTCGACTACGCAGACCAGATCGTTACCAACCGGTACGGGGTCGACTTCGTTGCACACATGATGCCTCTCTTCGACGACATGGATGGCCACTTCGCCCAGGAAGTTTCCGACGGCCACACCCGTGGCACGATTCTCAAGTTGACGGCGCTTCTGCACGACATTGCCAAGCCGCAGACTAAGACAATCGAGCCCTCAGGAAGAATGAGATTTTTCGGACACTCTGAGGTGGGCGAGGAAATAGCAGCTCAGATCATGGGTCGCCTGCGCTTCGCGCGCAGTGGCCGGAGACTCGTCTGTACCATGATCCGGCATCATCTCAGGCCAAGACAGATGGCCGGAAAGGGAGAGCTGCCGACCGATCGTGCGATACACAGGTACTATCGCGACCTCGGCGATGCTGCGCTGGACACGCTCTACCTGAACATGGCAGACTTTCTTGCGGCCCGAGGCCCGCTCTTGATGGCCGACGAAATGGCGGTTCAGGTGCGAGTCATCGGCCATATTCTTGAAATAGGGCCACAGAAACCCAGGTCGGCACTGCCGGACAGAAGGGGACTTCTGACAGGCCATGACATTATGAACGAGTTGAAACTGGGGCCTGGACCACTGGTGGGGAGGCTGCTGGGTGAGGTTGCAAAGGCGGAGGCGGAGGGTTCAGTGAGCACCCGGGGCGAGGCGTTGAGCTTGGCTAGGAAATACTTGGAACTGGGGGATAGCAGTGGGTAGATACGCTCGCACCGTCATCTTGATTGGCGTGATCGTCATTCTGGCCGGCCTGATCCTCGGCTTTCAGACGATCTCGATTGCAGACTTTCAACGAGGCGGTGACACGCCTCTCGGACTGAGTCTCGGCTTGGACCTCCAGGGAGGTGGACACCTGGTCTACCAGGCGAACCTGACTGATCCAGATACGGGAGAGGTCCTGGAGGTCACGCCCGAGCAGATGGACTCCCTCAAGCGAACCATCGAGCGACGGGTCAACGGCGCCGGTCTTGGCGAGCCGATTATCCAGATTCTGGGCGACGACCGCCTCCTGGTGCAGCTGCCAGGTGTTAGCGACCTCGAACGAGCCAAGGCCTACATCGGCGAGACCGCAAGGCTTGAGTTCAAGCGCCGCGAGATCTTTGTCCCACGCGACGTAACTGAGATAACCGCCGACGACATCGTTGGAGTCACCATCGGCTACTTCCCCGAAGCCGAGCCCGAGCCCGAGGCCGCCGCCGAAGGCGCGACATCGACTGAGGCCGCACCTCAGCCTGCCGAAAGCGAGTCCAGTAAGCAGGTGTTCGCGCTTGTCGAGTTCACCGAGAACGGCGCGGCGAACTTCCAGTCGGTATACGAGCGCCTCTTCACTTCATTCGTGATCTTCCAGAATGCGCAGGTAACGGGCGGAAACGCGCCGCCTCCGAGCTACCTGGACGTGACCCTCGAAGGCCTAGACCAGTTGAGAATGTCGGAGGTGTTCGCATTCTCGATCCAGCAGGTTGCCACAAGCACCACCTACGGGATTGCTGTACCCAGCACTTCTCCAACCGGAGAGCCTGCCACACTTGATGAGGTGGCGGCCCGGGTTGGAACGAGTCCTTCCATCGTATTCACCGAGATTCAGGGCGCTGTCGATGAGGACATCGGGCTCACCGGTGACGACCTTGCGAGGGCATTCCCCGGCCAGCACACGGCCTCCGGTCAGCCCATTGTGAATCTCGAATTCAACGACACGGGTACGCGTATCTTCGGTGAGTTGACCCAGGACATAATCGCCAAGGAGGCTTCGACAGGCATCCGGGACCAGATCGCAATCTTCCTCGACGGCGCGGAGCTTGTCTCCCCCGAAGTCCGCTCTGCGATCACGGCAGGCACCGCGATCATCGAGGGTAACTTCACCATAGAGCGGGTACAGGACCTCGCCCTGCTGCTCGAGGGCGGTCGCCTACCGGTGCCCATAGTGTTGATTCAGGAGCGCGACGTCGACGCCATTCTTGGCGCCGACTCGCTCGCCAAGAGCGTCGTGGCCGGAATCGTCGGGCTGGCCATGGTTCTCGCCTTCATGACCCTGTACTACCGCCTCCCCGGCCTTGCCGCCTCGGTTGCTCTGGTCATCTACGCAGCACTGGTGCTGGCGATATTCAAGATACTCCCGGTAACTCTCACACTGAGCGGAGTAGCAGCCCTGATACTCTCCATCGGCATGGCCGTAGACGCGAACATTCTGATATTCGAACGAATGAAGGACGAGCTTCGAGCAGGTCGAACGCTGCTCATGTCGATCAACATCGGATTCGACAGGGCATGGCCCGCCATCCGCGACGGCAATGTCTCGACGCTTATCACATGCGCCATCCTCTTCTGGTTCGCCGATCAGCTTGGCGCAAGCATAGTCCAGGGCTTCGCGGTCACCCTGGCGATTGGCGTCGCAGTCAGCATGTTCACCGCGATTACAATCAGCCGCACGCTGCTTAGGTTCCTCGCGACCACCAGGGCGAGAAGTACCACCAGGGTCTGGCTTCCGTCCGGCGGGAGCGAAATACCCCAGATGGCCAGCGACTGAACTCAGGATAAGCTGTGTCAATTCGCCGGGTGCCTCCCAACGAAATCTGAAGTCCCCTCTCCCTCAGGGAGAGGGCTAGAGCCTGCCCCGGACTTGATCCGGGGGTGAGGGTGAAGACACTGTCTACCAAACTGGCACAGTCTGAACATAGGAGCAAGACTTGAACTTCGTAGGCGTTAGAGGCTGGTTCTACCTGATCTCGCTGCTCGTGATAGTACCGGGCGTCGTCTTTCTGGCGATCGCGCCGGGACTGAGGCCGGGCATCGACTTCACCGGCGGTTCGACGATGACGCTCGCCTTCGAGGCAAACGTCGACCAGGGCGACCTTCGTGAACGACTCTCCGCGCTGGGACACCCCGAAGCCACGGTCCAGAAACTCGGCGATGACACCTACTTCATCCGCACCAAGGAGCTGAACGACGCCGAGAAGTCGGCCCTCACCGGCGGCCTTGAGGCAAGGTTGTCTCCCGACGGCCTGACTGAACTGTCGTTCGATCTAGTTTCGCCCATCGTAGCGTCCGAGACAGTTGTTAACGCCATCTACGCCGTGATCGCCGCCGCTGTGGGCATATTCATCTACGTCTGGTGGGCGTTCAGAAACGTGCCCAGCCCCTTCAGGTACGGTGCGGCCGCGATCGTCGCTCTTTTGCACGACACGATAATCGTCGTCGGTATATTCGCGATTCTTGGCGTTCTGTTGGAGATCGAAGTCGGCACGATGTTCTTAATCGCGCTGCTGACCGTCATCGGCTACAGCGTCAACGACACCATCGTGGTCTTCGACCGCATTCGGGAGAATGTGACCATCCATCCCAACAGGGAGCTCTCCGAGGTGGTCAACCTCAGCATCTCAGAGACGATTGGCCGGTCGCTGAACACCAGCCTGACGCTGATGGTTACGCTTCTGGCGCTCTACCTGTTCGGCGGCACCACGATCAGGGAGTTCCTACTAGTGCTGCTGATCGGCGTGGTCGCCGGAACGTACAGCTCGATCGCCGTCGCGAGCCAGGTGCTGATCTCGTGGGAGTACGGCGACATCCCATGGCTGTTCGGGCGGGGACGCAGGCAGAGAGCCGCTGCCGCATAGCTGACCGACGTCGACTCGTTCAGTGAGGCGTCAGCACAACTCTCCCGGTCACCTGCCTCGATGTAACTAGGCCAACAGCTTCAGCCGCGTCTTCCAGCGGCATCGCGGCGTGAACGACCGGCTGCACAGACCCTGAAGAGACCATCTCGATTGCTGCTTCGATGTCAGGTCGGTTTGCGCCGGTTGACCCGAAGATCGCGGCGTCCCTGAACATTATGTCGGTGAGATTGAGCGACGTTCTGCCACCTTCAACTTCGCCCAGCAGCACCATCCGCCCGTACTGAGACAGGCTGCGGATCGCGCTCCTGAACGTCGCTGAGCCGACCGTGTCGATGACGACGTCAGCCCCCTGGTCCTCGGTGAACGCGAGAACCAGCTCCGAGAAGTCGAGTTCGCCACCCAAGATCGCGCCGCCGGGGGTATACGTGTCCAGCGTGTCGAGCTTCTCTGGCGACGATGTCGCGGCGAACACCTGCGCCGCCCCGAGCGTACTGGCAACCTGAACAGCATGAACTCCTAGTCCACCTCCAGCCCCGGTGACCAGGACTGACTCGCCCGCCGAAACACGCGCAACGGACTTTGCGGCCCGAACGCAAACTCCGATCGGACATCCGATCAGGCAAGCGCCAACAAGGTCAACGCTGTCGGACAGAGCTATGACGCTAGTCGCAGGGAGCTTGATGTATTCGGCGAAGCCGCCGTTGACACCGTGGCCTACGCCGGCGCCGTACCGGCAACGGTAGTCGAGTCCCGTGGCGCAGCGGTCGCACCGACCGCAGCTCGCGGTGAGCGAGGCTACGACCGGGTCACCCTCGGAGAGGCCGGTGACATCGGAGCCGACTTGCGCGACTGTGCCTGAGACCTCGTGGCCGAGGATGACGTCGTGGTCGACGCCGCGCCTCAGCAGACCGGTCATAATGGCGATGTCGTGGCCGCAGATACCGGCGGCGCGGACCTCTACCACGGCGTCGTTAGGGCCCGCCTCAGGGGTCTCGACTTCGCGTATCTCGAACTCAGGCGTCGGGCCCGGCTCTTTTACGAAGAGGGCCTTCAATCGGCGACGCCACGGGCTGGGTCGGGCAGGTACTCTGCGGTGGCCTTGATGATGTCGGCAAGTGGGCGGTCCCTGTCGATCTCCTCAGGGCTTTCGTCGGCAAACGGCGTTGAGGCCAGCAGGCGGTAGATCTCGGCGGCGCCCTGGTGGAAGTGCGGAGTGACTCCGACCGCGTCGAAGGTGGCTGCGATCTCTTCCATCTCGCCGATCCAGCGACCGGCGTTGGCTGGCAGACTGGCGATGCCGGACTCCATCGCGGACAGAGCGCCCTGCTGACTGCCGGAAAGCTCCGCGATCAGCTCGTCGTAAAGTCCAAGGGAGTGGGCCGCTGTGAGCATCGCGACGCGTAGTGTGGAGGTGCCCTTGGTCATCGAGGCGTAGCACATCTTGATGCCTGAAGCCCTGCCTACTTCGGGGCCGAGGTTGGGCACGAGGATGCCCTTGCCGTCGAGCTCGTCCATTAGCGACGCCGATGGTCCAGAGACATAGATGCGAGGTACCGCGCCATGCGCCGGTGAGCCGCCGATGATGCCGCCGTCGATGTACTCGCCGCCTGCCCCGTTGATGATCGACTCCATCCGGGAGGCGGTCTGAGGAGAGACGGCGTTGCAGTCGGCGAACGGTCGTGAGACGTTGGCCTCGCGAAGCGCGTCGGCAACTGACTCGGCTACACCGAGGGCCTGGGCAGGCACCAGGATCGACATTATGAGGTCGGCCTGCGTGACCATCTCGGCGAGGGTGGGGACGTCGCGGAAGTTGCCGGCTTCGGCGAGGTCCCTGGTGCGCTGGCTGCGACCGGCGAGGCAGGTGATGACGTCGTAGCCGTGCTCTCCGAGCGCCTTGCCGACGCCGTGGCCCATGTCGCCTGGGCTTAGGATTGCTATTGTCTTGAGGGCCATTTGGTGCCTTTCTGGTTCTGAGCTTGGTCAGGGTAGAGTGGATGCATGGTTGTCACCCTCACCCCGAGGGAGAGGGGAAGATGAAGATTGGGTTGGGAGTGGGCACTGGGTTCCGGCCTTCGCCGGAACGACGGCGATTACCTAGACGACTTCGACGTCGTGGGCGAAGACCATGTTGTTGCCGTAGCCCATGCCGTCCCACTTGTTGGGGAACTCCATTGGCTGAGTCTCGCCTTTGTCGTTGGTGGCGCGCGACATCAGGACGTAGTGGCCTGGGCCTGGGATCGACCAGTCGTGCTCCCAGCGGGTCCATGAGTAGCCGCTGCGGGGGACTGTGACCCGGGCGTCGGTCCAGGACTCGCCGCCGTCGGTGCTGATCTCGATCCTGGTGATGTCGTTCTCGCCGGACCACGCCGCTCCGGAGACGACGTAGTCGCCGGATGGCACCAGGTCTCCCGGAGCCGGGTCGGTGATGATCGACTTGACCTTCTGGCCCGTCAGGTAAGTGTAGAACTCGTCGGCATCGGGGCCATTCATGACCCGGTAGCGCTCGATCTGGTAGAAGCCCTCGAACTCTTTGTCCAGGACGTGGACTCCGACGAGCCACTTGATCGAGGCCATGCCGTACCAACCGGGCACGACCAGGCGCAGTGGCGCGCCGTGCATGGGAGTCAAAAGCTCGCCGTTCATCTCCCACGCGAGCATGGTGTCAGGGTGGAGCGCCTTCTCCATCGGGAGGCTGCGCTCGTACGTGACCTCAGCGGGATCTCCGACGACTTCGTCGGGGCCGTGGTCAGCTCCCTCGAACATTACCTCGACGGCGTTCGGGCCGACCTCCGCCATGTTCAGAACGTCGGAGACCGACACCCCGACCCACTCTGCGTTGCCCATGATGCCGTGGCCGGTGACTTTCTCCATGACCGAGCGAGTCTGCTTCACCCAGTACTCGGGGATCGGGCCGTTTCCGCAGCACTCGAACGTGGCCTGGTACCGGCGGTGCGGCAGCTCCTTGATCTGGTCGAGCGAGAGCGAGAGGTTGGTCGCGACCTCGCCATCCACCGCCAGACGGTAGGTGGCCGGGTCGACCTGCGGCACTTCCTTCCAGTGGTTGCGGACGTAGAAGAGGTCCGTCGGAGTGACCTGAGACTGGAGCGCCTTGGGTGGCCCGGCGAACGAGCGTCCGCCCGCGTTGGTCGGAATGAGCTGCGGCTGGTCGTCGCGGGTACGTGCAGTGGTCATGGTGCGGTCTCCTCGCTGGAGGCTATTCGACGTAGGTCGTCTTGATGTCGTTGGTGGGGTGGGTGACGAGCATACGCGCGGCGACCCAGGTGTTGTTGACGAGCTTGTGGGGAGTGCCCGGCGGGGCGACCATGGAGTAGCCGGAGCGGACGGTGCGCACCTCGTCGCCAACGACGAACTGGATGGATCCTTCCACGACCATGATGGCCTCGTCGGCGTCGTGCGTGTGGAGCTGTCCGACTGAGCCTGGCTGGATGACGAGCTCGCTGATGGTTAGCGAATGCGTTCCGTGCTCCTCCGAGATCATGGCGCGCACGCTGCGCTTGTCCACCGGCTCGGGCATCGGCTGGGTGCTGTGGTCTATTACTGGCATCTTTCTCCCTTGTTGCAATCGGTCGATGACACCCAATGCCGGGTGAAGCGAGTCGTACTCCAGACGGGCATCAAATGTCAGGCCCAATGATGCAACAGGGGCAGCAAAAATGCAAAGAGGAAGTGTTGTATGAAGCTGTGTCAATTTAGTCGGTGGCTCCCTACGGAATCTGAGGTCCCCTCTCCCTCAGGGAGAGGGCTTACAGGGGTATGTAAACGTGTGCAGACAGGCGTGAATACCAATCAACGGCCCCCTCTCCCTCAGGGAGAGGGCTGGGGTGAGGGTGAAAACCTCGAATACATACCCCTGTGAGCAGGGAGAGGGTTAGAGCCTGCCCCGGACTTGATCCGGGGGTGAGGGTGAAAACGCTGCCTACCAAACTGACACAGTCTCCACAACATGTCTGAACTGTGATTTGTCAGTAGGAGACTCCAACCTGTCTCAGGAAACTCAACAAGGACGTAGCGCACTCCTCCGGCTTTTCGAGTTGAAGGAAGTGCGTCGTCCCGGGTAGGAACTCATGGTCTGCACCTGAGGCCCCGAAGTCGAACGGCTGGACATCCGTACCGAGAGACACGGGGTCGGGGGCGACGACTTTGGTCGGACACTTTAGGGCACGAAAGTCCGCAGAGGCGGCATACTCGGTGACATTGTCCCAGATCCGGGCTTCGTGCTCCGAAGGGCAGCAAAGTTCGAAGCCACTGTTAGATGGCGATCTCCTGAGAGTGGTCCTGGCCACAAGCTCAAAGACTCCTGGGACGGATCGATGAAAGTAAGGCAGGAATCTATGAAGGTTCGCAAGGTCTTCCCTGGACTCGAACCACTGTGCCCTTCTCCTGAGCATGTCCGCCGTGCGCTTCGCATTCAGCTCGAACTCTCTGTAGCCAGAACCTGCGTTGCAGAGAGGCGGAGCGAACAGCACCAGGGCGGAATAGTTCCCTCCCTTGGAGGGTGTGTGCAGGGCAGAAAGGGCCGAAATGGAGTGGAAGACCCCTACTGTGGGTTTCTCACCGTAGAGACTATCAATCGCTTCGAACACTCGGTCGTGGTCGCTGGCAAAAGCATCGACACTGTGGTTCGCCAGGGCGCCGACTTCGTTCCAACCGTGATTCCTCAGATCATAGACAACCAGGTCGAAGTCGCTGGTCAGGAGAGACCAGAAAGGGTAGTAGAGGTCGATAGCAAGGCCATTCCCGTGACTCAGTACGAGCCGAGGGCCCTCAGGATTCCCGTGGCGCCTCAGGATGATGACAGTATCATCGTCCACCTGAACGCCGTGGGAGGATAACGGTTCGGGGATCTCCCAAATGGGTGATGGAGGTTCTGTCACGGTTGGCTGATCCCCGTCATAGAGCAGCTACCTTCTCCTGGAAGCGATCGTATCTGAAAGCAAGACTCTTCTCAGATGGTTTCTCTGCTGACCTTCTTGGCGGCGTGATTCGCGACCCGTGCAAGCCCTTGATGGCATGTTGAAGAGTCGGTCCGTCTGCTTCATTCAGCACGTCGGGTCTTACCTCAATGATGTGATCTGGGCGCACACCCAGGAAGTAACGGTCAAAGGCAGAATGGTGCAACCTGCATAGTGAAAGTCCGTTAGTTACAACTGGCTTACCTTCAGGTTCGCTGTCCGGGATGATGTGTGCAGCGTCGAGCAATTCACTATGACGCAAATTACAGAATGTGCATCGGTGGCTGTATGCCTTAAGGACCTGCTCTCGAAAGACTCTTTGGTGGAGTCGACGCCGAGTAACCGTGGTAACGTATTCCCGGCGGCCTTCGGCAACCTCTCCAGAACTTGCCGAGGACTGAGAAGACTGTCCGAAGCCAACGGGGTCGTCAACTGCTATCGAAAAAGTAAACGTCTGAGGCGAGTCGTCCACGACATATACAGGCCAGACCCCTGCATACCTCCCGGTCACCGCTCTGTAGAAGTACACAAGCGGGAGATCATTCTTCATGGCAAAACGTAGGCCTGCGTTGTCACGGTGGTTTGGGTTGGATCCACGGTAGCGGTACCTCAAGCGGTTGTCGTCCCCGAACTCATCGTCGTATGGGCCGCTAGGAACGGTCGTGATGGATATCGGAACCTGCATGGCTGCCGGTTTGAATATACCCTGCGGCCCGACGAATCGAATCCGCGAACCCTCGAATTCAAACCCTTCTTTCAACAGATCACGAGAGAATACACGCTCTTTGGACAAGTCTTGACTGTCCAGCCATGTGAAGGCAGCAGCCCTAATCCTTGAGTCGTGCTCCCGATCAAAGTCAGGGATGTTATCTACGTACTGCGCTACCAATCGCTTCCCCCGGCGGGGTCGCGCTGCATATTCGAAGCTGTCTGACAGTCCTTCTGTGTCTGTTGAACGCGGCCCGCCTCCAATCCTACATGAGTTCCACATAGAAAGTGCTACTGAACTATCGGATTACTCTCAACACCGCACCACGGGCTACGGGAAAGCTAGAATCAAAGTGAGTAGAAGAACCTGACGCGGCAGGATTCATACAGCAAAGCCAATAAAGTTGCTGGGCTAGGAGCCGAACTGCAGAGTCAATCAGGTACTGATGAGACCAGGAGTGTCTGCCGGTTTACAAACGAATTGGTCTCATTGCAGGGGTGCACTGGATACGGGGGACGCTCTTCAGCAGTGGACCTCCGAAGTTCCTCTAACCGAGTGTATCGCTAGAGGGAACTAGCTCCCGCAAACCGCTCGACCTCAATTCTTGCAGTCTCGTCACGGGCCTGCCATAGATCGTATGCCATTTGCAGTCCAAGCCAAGTTTCAGGCGATGAACCAAACGCCTTGGAAAGTCGAACCGCCATTCCTACAGAAATGCCTGATCTCTCATTAACTAGGTCAGATAGGGTCTGCCGCGTTACACCTAGTCCCTCAGCGGCCCTAGTAACTGTTAACCCAAGGGGTTCGAGACACTCGTATTTCACAATCTCACCGGGATGAGGTGGGTCGAACATAGGCATTGTTTGACTCCTCTAGTGGTAATCTATGTAGTCGATGTCGTGAACGTCACCGCTCTCAAATCGGAAAGTCACCCTCCAGTTACCAGAGACTGTAACTGCATAATGGCCTCTTCGATCGCCTGACAGTGCATGGAGTCGTAATCCCGGCAAGTCCATATCTCGGGGAGACTTACTCCGGTCCAGCAAACCGAGAATTCGGCGCAACTTGCGAACATGCCCTGGAGCCACTCGTCGCTGTGTGCGGCCATCGTATAGCGCCCTGAGGCCTCTGTGCCGAATTGATGCGATCACACTAGCAGGTTAGGGTGTCGCCTGTCACTTGGCAATAGTCACGCTTGCCACTTGTGGATTCCCGCTTTTGCGGGAATGACGGTTAACAGACTATGGGAATGGCGATAAGTGCTCCCAGGGAGTGACGAAAGAGAGTGACGGTGGCGACTGACAAGTTGGCCGCGCAGGAACGCCCTTTTGTTTGCGACAGACGGGCCGAGATCCTACCTGCCCTCTCGCGTTCGGAGTTTCATTGCAGGTGGACTCTCGGCCCGCTGTTGGCTGAACTCAGTGTGTGTTGTGGCCCAGTCTCCCTAGTCAGCGGCCTCGGGCATGGTGCGGGTTAGCCAGAGCTCGTCTCGGACTGAGGTGCGGCGCTTCAGGCGGGTGTTCAGGAGGTCCTGGGCCTTGTCGTAGCGCCCGGAGCGGATGTAGGACTCGAGAATCGTGTCCTCGAAGACCTCACGCTGGGCGTGGCTGCCTCCGATGCGGGGGAGCTGTTCGACCAGTCCGTCGAGGTTGTCTGCGGCCTCTTCGTAGGCTCCGTGGGCGAACGCCTCGATGCCCTTGACCAGCGGCAGGGTGACCTCGGACGCGAGCGCGTTGCCTCCGGAAGCGGCCTCGCCGAGCCCGTCGATCATGCGACCAAGCTCCTCGGTGAATCCGCCCGCTGCAAACGTGAGCGCGGCGTGGGCGTCACGGAATGCGGGGCCTGGTTTCTCGGCGGCGGGCAGGGCGATCTCACGTATCTCGCGCCACGGCACAACTTCGACGTCTTCCCGGCCGGACGGGTCGTTTCGCTGTACCGCATTCTCGTCGCCGTAGATCTTCATCCTCCAGCTGAGAGATGCACTGTCGGCCAGCGAGCCCTGGTTCTTCTGCAGCACCGATGGGCGAATGTGGTCCTCGTATAGGGACACGGCGTTCTGTGGCCTGCCGGTGGCGAGCTGGAAGAGCGCCTGGTGCCAGGAGAGGTGGACGTTGAACGGGCCGCGGCGGTCGTATCCGTCGAGCCAGTCGCCGAGGAAGTCTGAGCCGCCATCGACGTCGCCAACCTCGAAGAAGACGTGGGCGACGGAGTGCGAGGCGTTGGCATTGTCGGGCCGGATGTCGAGCGAGCGCTCGGCGTACTTGAGGGCGTCGTCGAAGTATCCGGTCTCGTGATGGGCGAATGCGTACTGACCGAGGAAGGCCCAGTCCTCGCCGTACTCATTCCTGATCGGCTTGAGGATGGACATCAGCTCTTCAGGGAAGTTGGGGATGCCCGCCCCGCTGCATCCGAGGATCAGCATGCGGTTGGCGAGCCTGACCATGAGCATGTCGCGGGGGAACTCGTCGAGGTGCTCGCGGATCAGCCTGTACGCCCTGTTGATGTCCCCGTCGATCATGAGACTGATCGCCTTGACCTGCTGACGCTCGCGCTTGGTTGCGTTGACGGCCAGCTTCTTCGCGTGCGCGATGGTCTCCCTGGCCTCGGCCGCCTTCATCGCGTAGCTCTCGAACAGCGCCTTGGCGGCATGGGCGAGCGCGAGACCTTCGTCGGCCTCGATGGCCTGTGCAAGGGCCACGTCGGCGCCGTAGGTCTGCGAGAGGAAGCGGTCGACAGTCTCGACGTAGTGTTCGGCTGCTTTGGGCGACTCGGTGGTGAGGGGAAGCTCGTAGCGGTCCTTGATTCCGGTGCCGTTCGTCATGGCGCACCTCCTGGGTGGGTCATATGGTTTCATGTATCAATACGAAATGTAACATAGGGTTGGAGGGTGGGCAATAATTGGGCTGCGTAGGGAAGCTGTGCCAATCTGGTAGGTGGCACTCTAGGGAATCTAGGATTCCCTCTCCCTCAGAGCCTGCCCCGGACTTGATCCGGGGGCTTACAGGGGTATGTATGTGTACGCAGACTAGCATGAGTACCAGCCAATGGACTCCCTCTCCCTCAGGGAGAGGGTTGGGGTGAGGGTGAAAACCTCGAATACCTACCCTGTCAGCTCCCTCAGGAGAGGGCTGGGATGAGGGTGAAAGATTCGAATACATACCCCTTTCAGCTCCCTCAGGGAGAGGGTTAGAGCCTGCCCCGGACTTGATACGGGGGTGAGGGTGAAAACACCGCCTACCAAACTGACACAGTCTCCTTCGCAGCCGGGGCTTACATAATCCGTCCACCGTGTGCTACACTTTCATTCCAGAACACCCGTGCTATTATTTGGTGCAGGTGGATAGCTGAATACAGACGGCTGGACTGTCCTCAACAGGTCTGTAAATGGCCCTCTCCGAACCGCCGCGCCTGTCCCCGTGAAAACGGGGAGCGGCGTTTCGGGAGGGCCTTTCTTTGTTTCAGGCCAATGACAAGCCCCCGGACGAGATCTCACCATGACCCTCTCACAGATAATCAAGCTCAAGACCAACAGCGGACGAGACGTCGTAGACTTCCTCGTCGACGTCATGCAGGACCGGTACGAGGACTTCCGCATCTGCCACAGACTACAGGCCGCCAGGCTCCTCACCACCTACGGCAACGAGGACGCCCCGGACTTCATCGACGACAACCCACGGCCCAGCTCAACTCGCCGCAACAGATCCAGGTCCACCCCAACGAGGTTCGACACCGAGCTCGCCAGGGTAATCCGTGAGGACACAGATGACGGACGCTCCGTCGCCCGCTTCCTCGTCAACGTCATGGACGGAGAGCTCAAGTCCTTCAGGCCCCACCACCGCATGGCAGCAGCCCGCGAACTCCTCGACCGAGGCTTCGGCAAGTCCGCCCGCAAAGAGAAGCCCGTTCGTCCTGAGCCTGTCGAAGGATCCAAGCCCACTGAAGGGAGCTCGTCGAAGGACATCAGTCAACGGCCCCCTCTCCCTGAGGGAGAGGGTTGGGGTGAGGGTGAAAAGCTCGAATACCTACCCCTCTCAGCTCCTCAGAACACACATCCCCCCGTCGTTCCGGCGGAGAGCCTGCCCCGGACGCGATCCGGGGCCGGAACCCAGAGGGGACAGGGTGGGGAGGCTCTCACTCCCCACTCCTATCCACTCACTCCTATCGCAGCTACCGACATCCTCGACACCCTAACCCACCTCCAACCCGAGCACTTCGAGCAGACTGTCCTCGATCTTCTCGAAGCCATCGGATATGGACGGGCCCACCATCTCGGACGCACTGGAGACGGTGGCATAGACGGCATCATCAACCCAGACCCCCTCGGCCTGGACAGCATCTACGTCCAGGCCAAACGCTGGACGAAGGTAGTCGGAGAGCCGGAGATACGCACCTTCTCCGGAAGTCTCGACCCGCATGGCGCCACCAGGGGCCTGCTCATTACGACGTCCGGCTTCACCGAAACAGCCCGGCGCACTGCCGAGACGATCTCTGCCGGAAACAAGCACATCCGTCTCGTCGATGGCGAAGAGCTAGCCCAGCTCATGATCTCCCTGCACATGGGAGTCGAAACTGTGACTGCCCACCGCGCCCGCAAGCTGGACGAAGACCACCCCGCCCAACACACCTGAGACCACACGGGGGCGAACGACAGAATAGACGACGGGGCGAAGACTACAAGCCCCTGTACGCATGGCTGGGATGCTGGGATAGAATAGTGCCGTTGCGATTTTACGGAGGTATCAACCTTGCCTAAGTTTGTTTTCATGCCGCCGCAGGATGATCTGAAGGCTATGTTCGCCGCACGCCTGGCGGACACGGTGCCGGAGTATCACGTGGTCTCGCCGGAGACTGACGAGGAAGCTATAGAGGCGATCAGGGACGCCGACGCGGCATTCGGCTGGGTGCCTCCGGCTGCGCTGCGCGTGGCAGAGCGTCTCAGGTGGGTGCAGAACCCGGACGCTGGGCCGTTCTACGGGTACTACTACGACGAACTAATCCAACACCCGCTGACGATCACGAATCCGAGGGGCATCTACTTCGACCATATCTCTCACCACATACTGATGTTCATGTTCGCGCTGTCTCGGGGTCTACCTTGGTTCGTGGACGCGCAGCGGCGTCGTGAGTGGGACAAGGACGCCCGAAAGACTCCGTACGTCTTCCTTGGCGACTCGACGGTGCTCATCAACGGTGTCGGCGGCATCGGGCACGAGACGGCGCGGCTATGCAACGAGCTGGGCATGGAGGTCATTGGCATCGAGCCGAGGCCGGAGTACGAACTGTCGTATGTCGAGTTCCACACGCCGGACGACCTGGACGATGTGCTGCCGCGGGCCGACTTCGTGGTCACGACCGTGCCGCACACGCCGGAAACCGAGTTCACGTTCAACGCCGACCGGTTCAGGCGGATGAAGTCCAGCGCGTACTTCATCAACATCGGCCGAGGGATGGTGTGCAAGATCGACGACCTCGCAGATGCCGTCGAAAGCGGCGAGATCGCCGGGGCCGGCCTGGATGTGTTCGAGCAGGAGCCGCTGCCGCCGGACCACAAGCTGTGGGGTCTTCCGAATGTGCTGATCACGCCGCACGTGGCGGTTGCGGACGCCGAGAACATCCCGGAGCGCAGATTCCAGGTCATCCTGGACAACGCGCGCCGGTTCCTGAACGATGAGCCGCTGACGAATGTCGTGGACAAGGAGCGGTGGTACTAGGGAGTGTTGAGGAGTGAGCAAAGAGGAGTGAGGAGTGAGAGCTTCCCGTTCCATCCCCGAGTTTCGCCACATTAGGTAAGTAAGGAGAACTCTATGAAGATCACGTCTGTCACTCCTGTTCCGGTGTCTGCTGGGACGGCCTTTGGAGCGCGGAACTACATGTTCGTCAAGATCGAGACGGACGAGGGAATCACGGGATGGGGAGAGGCGACGTCCGGACCGATGGCCGTGGCGACGATGGTGGAGGAGTTCGGAAGCCTGCTAATCGGCAAGGACCCGGGACGAATCGAGCAGCACTGGCAGACGCTGTACCACCACTTCCACGTTAGGGGAGGCGTTGTGCAGATGTCGGCGATCAGCGGAATTGAGATTGCGCTGTGGGACATCAAGGGCAAGGCGCTGGGCGTGCCGGTGTACGAGCTGCTCGGCGGAGCGATGAGGGAGCGCATCTGGTGCTACGGCCGCTGGGACGGCGCGACTCCCGAGGCGGCTGTCGAGCGCGCGCTCAGCTTCACGGAGCAGGGCATCACCGCGCTTAAGGGCGACCCGTTCGATCACCGGGGACTGTTCATCCCGATAGAGGCGGAGCGGGTCGCAATCAGGAAGCTGGAGGCGGTACGAGAGGCGGTAGGCGACGACGTCGAGCTACTGGTCGAAGTGCATGGTCGGCTCGCGCCGGCGGCGGCGATCAGGATAGGCAACGCGATGGAGCCGTATCGTCCGTTCGTGTATGAAGAGCCCGTGCCTCCACAGAACATCGACGCATTGCAGAGAGTGGCCGAGGCTGTCTCGATTCCCATCGCGACGGGCGAGCGCCTTTACACGAAGTGGGACTACGCCGACCTGCTCAGCAGGCAGATCGTCGCGATGATCCAGCCTGACATCGTGCAGGGAGGCGGGATACTCGAGCTGAAGAAGATAGCGGCGATGGCGGAGGCGCACTACGTCGGCTTCCAGCCTCACAATCCGTACGGGCCACTATGCACGATCGCGTCGCTGCACCTGGACGCGTGCGTGCCGAATTTCATGATCCAGGAGGGTGGGATACACCCCTGGTTCCAGGACGTTTGCTTCGGGAAGTTCCCCAGGCAGAAGGACGGATTCCTGCCGCTGCCAGAGGGGCCGGGGCTGGGCGTCGACGTTGACGAGGAATGGGTGAAGGCGAATCCGTGGCGAGAAGATGCGGCAGTCTGGCGGGCAGGGGACGGCTCCGTCGCGTCGCTTCAGGACACGAACTGGTCATAGGAAGAGAGCAGGTAAGGAGCCGTATATGCCCTACGCACCTCACATCTTCGCAGACAACCCACTGGACCGGGGCGACCGCGAGCGCCGGGATGAGACTTGGCTTGCTCACAAAGCCATGGACCCGGACACTAACATTCTGGTGATGCCTGAGCTCGACGTCCCTCTAACGGACGGAGACGATCCTGCACTATCGTGGATGACTCCAAGGGACGTCACATGGTTCGGGATCGAAGGCGAGCCGGTGTTTCTTGGCCTGAAGGACGATATCGCGCATTTCGCGATCCTGGTGCCCGCGTCGAGCGGGGCGGCTGCCAGGTTGAGGAATGACCCATCCATCCACTTTGTGGATGCCCGTACGGCAGCGCCTATAGTCAGCGGCGAGGAGTCGGGCATCATCGCGCAGGCTCGGGCGCAACTCGACTGGCACAACCGGCACGGGTTCTGCTCTGTCTGCGGGGACCGCACGGCGATGCGGCGTGGAGGTCATGTCCGCCAGTGTGGTGGCTGCAAGGCGGAGCACTTTCCGAGGACGGACCCTGTCGCGATCATGCTCGTGCACGACGGAGACAGATGCCTGATGGGGCAGTCGAGGGGCCGGCTTCAGCGAATGCAGATGTACTCCGCTCTGGCCGGGTTCATGGACCAGGGGGAATCTATCGAGGAAGCCGTAGCGCGTGAGGTCAAGGAGGAGGCGGGGATCGAGGTCAGGAACGTGCGGTATCACTCGTCGCAGCCGTGGCCTTTCCCATCGTCGCTGATGATAGGCTGCCACGCAGAGGCGGCGACTACAGACATCCACATGGACGACGAAGAGATGACCGACGTGCGCTGGTTTGATCGTGAAGACGTGATAGCCGCGCTGGAGGGTCGGAGTCGCGAACTGGCGGTGCCGCAGCCCCTGGCGATCGCGCATCACCTGGTCAAGGCATGGGCGTATGGGGAAATGTAGTGGCCAGTTTTCACCCTCGTCCTCTCCTTGAAGGAGAGGGGACCAGCCGGTGGGAAGCTCTAGCGGGCGATGAAGCCGCCATCGATGACGAGCTCGGTTCCAGTGACGAACGAGGCCTCGTCGGACGCCAGGAACAGGACTCCGTTGGCGACCTCGATGGTCTCGCCAGTGCGGCGCAGGGGAGTGAGCCGGACCAGTTCGCTCCGGTCATCGTCGGACCTGCCCACGCGTGCGGTGCGCATTGGCGGCATGAATCCGGGGTGTACAGAGTTCGCCCTGATGCCGTCGGGGCCGTATCGGACGGCCACTGCCTTGGTAAAGATGCGGACCGAACCCTTGGAGGCGTGATAGGCGGGGTGTCCGCCCTCGCCGCCTACGAATCCCATGATGGACGAGATGTTGACGATGGAGCCGCCGCCAGCCTGCTGCATTGCGGGTATGACCGCGCGGGTGCCCAGGTAGACTCCGGTGGAGTTGACATCCATGATGCTGTTCCAGCCGTCGACGTCCAGGGGGGTCCTCGTGGGAGCCGCTGCTGATGCCGGCGTTGTTGACGAGGATGTCGACCTTGCCGTACTTGTCGAGCGTCGCCTGGACCGTGGCGTCCCAAGACTCGGCGCTTGTGACGTCGGTGTGGACATAGGTAGCCTCGCCGCCGGAGTCTTCGATCTGGCGGGCAACGGCCTCGCCCTCATCGTCGAGAATGTCGGCTATGACGACCGAAGCGCCCTCTCTGGCGAACAGGCGGGCCTCCTCGGCTCCCATGCCACCGGAGCCTCCAGAGATAATCGCGACCTTGCCTTCCAATCTCATATAGAGACCTCCGTAGCCATGTAATGCATAAGCAGCGTGGCAGTCAGTGCCCGTTGCGGCTCACGTACCTGTCGATGCTGATGGCCCTGACGCGTCTTGTGTATCTGACGCGGACGTATTCGCCGATCGTGAGCAGGTCGAAAGTGGGCTGATCAACGGAGACCCATGCGCCGTTTACATGAATACGCAATCTACCGTCGTCCGCCTTCCCCTTCATGTCGAGTTGACCTTCAGCCACGTAGTAGGGAGGCAATGCGTCGGCGAGTGAGTTGATCCAGTTGACGACCGCGCGAGCGATCACCTTGAACTGCTCCGAACTTCTTACGGTTTGAAGCTGCGCCATAAGTTACCCCCGCCCGTGGTTTCCGGCTGCCTCGGGTGGCACCACTTCTCCATATAATAGCGGTGTTATCGGGGGTGGGCAAATTGGAGTGTAGGGAGGCGCAGGACCTCGGGTGGGAGAAGCAACAATGGAGAAGTGGTTCTAGGGCAAGGTTGCACTGGTAACTGGTGGTGCTTCGGGCATCGACAGAGCCACGGCGATTGGTTTTTGACCGCCGCCGAGTCTTCAAATATGCTTGCCCCCAATTGGGCGGCCGACCTGCGACCGCACATCCAATAAGCGGGAGAGGAGGGCAGTGATGATAACCAAGTTTGGAAGTCTATACGCCGGCAATCTGGACATGGGTGATATCGGCCTGGCTGGTACACCTGTCAACGATCGGAGCTTTTCAGACGACGAGTTGGCCGGGGTCTTCACAAAGACAGAGGCCATAGTCACGACAATGGACAGGCTGGGGTATGACGACTTCTGGGCCGCTGAGCACCACTTCCAGCACGAGGGCTACGAGTGCATTCCGAACCTGCTGATGCTGTTCGTCCACCTCGCTCACCTCACAGAGAACCTAAGGTTTGGCTGCGGGTTCAACATCAACCCCATGTGGCACCCACTGCGTTTGGCGGAGGACTATGCGACCGCCGACATCCTGACAGGGGGGAGGGTCATCTTCGGTGTTGGACGCGGATACCACTCCCGTGAGGTTGAAAGCTTTGGCAACCCTATCATCGACCAGGATGCCAACAGAGAGCTGTTCGAGGAGCAGGTGGAGGTGATGATGAAGGCCTTCCACCAGCGGTCCTTTTCTCACCATGGCAAGCACTACGACATCCCACCTAGAGTCCCATACCGAGGGTACGAGTTGGAGGAGATAACCCTCGTGCCCAGGCCTCGCAGCCTTCCGGTGGAGTGCTGGCAGCCCATGGTCAGCGCGAGCCAGCGTGGTCTTGAATTCATGGCCAAGCACAACATCAAGGGCATCATCGGTGGCGGAGCGGCTCCTGGGGGTGCAGGCGAGGAGGTTGTCAAGAGGTGGCAGGATACGCTAGCAAGGCATGGCAAGGAGACGGAGCTGGGCGGGGACCTCGCAATTGGCATCAACTTCCACATTGCCGAGACAGAGCAGGAAGCTGTAGAGAACGTGAAGGACATCTTCCATGAGAACATGAAGATGTTCGCGCCTCTCATCGGCCACGACCTCGATGACGATCAGATCGAAATCCTGGCTGATCCCAGTCGCGCTCCCAGTGCCGGACTGCCCACCGTGGAGGACGCCATAAGGGGCGGTTCCTGGATGGTCGGACCGCCTGAACTGATCACTGAGAGGCTGATGGAACTCCAGGACAGATGGCCGGGTCTGGAGCAGATACACGTGAATGTCACGGCGATGGGCAGCCCGTTGAGCATGACTCTGGAGCAACTCGAACTCTTCGGCACGGAGGTGATGCCCACCTTCAAGAATCAAGCTGACGAAGAACCCGAACCCACCGACTAGTCGTCCACTGGGGTTGTCGGGCTTCGTGATGCCCGTTCGGCAACCTGACAAGGTCTAAGTGATCAGAGAGCCTAGTAGGGACGGTTCACGAACCCGCCCCTAGGAATCTATCCTCATGCAGCGCATGCGATGGCCTGAGCCGAAGGCCCGCCCAGACGATGTAGGAACCGCAAGGAGGAGACGGATGGCGATATTAGTTCTAGGCGGCACCGGGTTCATCGGCCCTCGGCTCATCCGCAAACTTGTGGACCGGGGACACGAAGTGGTCTGCATGGACATCAACCCCGGCGCGGCTTCTTTTGCCGGAATGGAAGGCCAGGTCCGCGTCATTCGCGGCGACATTACCCAGTTCGAGGATGTGGTGCACGCCATTGCCGTGGCCGAACCCGACCGCATGATAAACCTGGCCTACCTGCTGGGCGGCGGGGAAGTCAACCCACACCTGAACATGAAGCTGAACATTCTCGGCATGGACAACTGCTTCGAGGCGGCTCGCCTTCTGGGAGTGAACCGGGTGGTCTACGCCAGTTCGATTGCCGTCAGCGGACAGCAGAGTCACTTCGGAGATCGGCTGGTCAATGAGGACGACGGGATGTTCGGCACCAACCAGTACGCCACCCACAAGATATTCAACGAATTCCAGGCCAAGATGTACATCGACAACTACGACATGGCCATCACCGGCGTGCGCCCGGCAAACGTGACGGGCCCGGACAAGGTGCGCGGCTCGGTGGACCACGTGCAGTGCATCACCCGTCCGGCTTCCGGAGAGCCGGTCAACTTCCCATACAGGTCACTGATGCGACTGCCGATCCACGTGGAGGACATCGCTGAGGTGTTTACAAGGGTTCTGCTGGTCGACTCTTCCCACCACCCCATCTACAACTCCGGTGGGCATCCTATAAGCTTGGGGGACCTGGCCGAGATGGTGCAGGAATACCTACCTGACGCCCAGATCACGTTCGACGACGAGGGAGGGATTGAACAGTCCGGGAATTACATGGTTGATAACAGTCGTCTGCGGGACGAGTTTGAGGTGGAGTACCCACCCTTCCGCACACGGGTGCTGGAGATCATCAACGAAGTGAGAGCCGACTACGGTCTGCCGCCGGTAGGATAACGGTGAATCCGGTATGCTGAGGAGTGGATTTCCGCGAAAGCGGGAATGACGGCATGGTCAACTTGGAATGTCGAACATTTCTCTGACATATGCTGATGGCTAACAGAATGAGGTAGCACCAGGAGGACAGAGTTGGGTTACTCAGAGACATACCCCGACTTCGATGCAATAGTTATTGGGGCTGGCTTTGCAGGACTGGGAATGCTGCGCCGCCTGCGGGATGAGTTAGGAATGTCCGTCAAGGTCTATGAGGCGGGGGATGGGGTAGGTGGCACCTGGTACTGGAATCGGTATCCCGGCGCCCGGTGCGACTCTGAGAGCTACGTGTACTGCTTCTCGTTCTCGAAGGAGTTGCTTCAGGAGTGGATCTGGAGCGGGAAGTACCCCGAGCAGCCTGAGATCCTTTCGTACCTCAACCACGTCGCTGACCGCTTCGACCTTCGTCGCAACATCCAATTCAGTACTCGGGTAACCACTGCGAGGTTCCTTGAGGAGACGAACCAGTGGCAGATCGAAACGGATCTGGGAGAACGTGTCACGGCGAGGTTCCTCATCACTGGTATCGGTTGCATTTCAGCGGGTAACGTGCCGGGCATCCCGGGGCTCGATTCGTTCGAGGGAGACTGGTACCACACTGGAAGCTGGCCTCACGAAGGGGTGGACTTCGCCGGCAAGCGGGTCGCAGTAATCGGGACTGGCTCTAGTGGCGTTCAGTCGATTCCCGTGATCGCGAGACAGGCCGAGCGTCTGACCGTGTTCCAGCGCACCCCTCAGTACACAATCCCTGCCCACCATGAGACCGTTGATCGCAGGTTCATCGAGGAGGAGGTCAAGCCAAACTACGATGCGATCTGGGAGAAGGCGAGATGGTCGCAGTCCGGATTCCCGGTTGAAGTCAGCGAACGCTCGGCCCTTGAGGTCTCCGAAGAAGAGCGTCTGGAAACGTATGAAGCTCTCTGGTCCAAGGGAGGATTCCCGTTTCTGTATGCAACCTTCAAAGACATAAGGACCGACATAGAGGCCAACAATACTGCCGCTGAGTTCGTCAGGTCGAAGATCCGGGAGATAGTGGAGGATCCGGAGACCGTCGACAAGCTCCTGCCCTTGGACCATCCGCTGGGATCGAAGCGCGCGCTAATCGACACCAACTACTACGAGACGTACAACCGTGACAACGTCGAACTGGTCGACATTCGAAAGTCGCCAGTCCAGGAGATTACCTCCACGGGAATTCGGACCGAGGACGGAGAGTACGAGTTTGACATCATCGTATTCGCCACCGGTTTCGACGCAATGACCGGCAGCTTCCTGAGAATGGACATCCGTGGCAGAGATGATCTGTCGCTGCAAGAGAAGTGGTCCGAGGGACCCAAGACATACCTTGGCATACAGGTCGCCGGTTTCCCGAATATGTTCATGATTACGGGGCCTGGAAGCCCCTCCGTCCTCAGCAACATGCCCGTATCCATTGAGCAGCATATCGAGTGGATTTCCTGGTTCATCGAGTATCTCCGCGAACACGACATTGAGACAGCCGAGGCAACACTCGATGCGGAATCAGAGTGGGTTGCCCACGTGAACGAGGTGGCTGAGCCCACGCTGTACATGCTGGCAAACTCGTGGTACCTCGGCGCCAACATTCCAGGAAAGCCTCGTGTGTTCATGCCGTACGCCGGTGGTTTAGGGACCTACCGCGAAAAGTGTAACGAGATCGCGGAGAACGGCTACGAGGGCTTCATGCTCGGCTCTGTAAGTCGAGAAACCCCGGGGGTGACAGCTGCACAGGTAGCTGACTGACGCAAGCTAGTTACGCCGCGCCGGGCCCCGCCGGGGGAAAGGGTCCGGCGAGTCTAACTAAGGCTGTTGGCGTGACTAGCGGCGCCTTCTCCCGCAATCTTGCCGAAGACGGAACCTGCCATGAGGCCGGAACCGCCTGGGTAGTTGTGGTAGAAGAGACCGCCTACCAGCTCCCCGGCAGCGTAGAGACCGGGGATCGGGGCGTCCTCGGTGTCCAGGACGCGGCCATAGGAGTCGATCTTCAGGCCTCCGAATGTGAACGTAATTCCGCAGGTGACCGCGAATCCCATGTAGGGAGGCGAGTCTAGCGGGAGCGCCCAGTTGGTCTTGGGCGGCTCAATTCCGGCAGTCGTCTTGCCATCCAGTTCGGTGGGGTTGTACTCGCCGGGCTGGACTGCGTCGTTGAACTCGCTAACCGTCTTTACCAGGCCGCTGCGGTCAATGCCGAGTCCATCGGCAAGGGCCTCGATGGTGTTGGCCTCGACTTTGGAGACCTGTGGGATGTCGTACTCGTCGCGCAGCAGGTGCTTGGTCTTTTGGTCGAAGATCTGGAAGGCGGCCCGCTGGGGCTGGAACAGGATTTCCCTGCCGTACTTTGCATAGGTGTAGTTGCGGAAGTCGGCGCCCTCGTCGACGAAACGGTCGCCGTCGACATTAACGATGATCCCGAAGGGGTACGAGTGCTTCTGGAAGAGGTCTGCGACGTTGCGGTCGCCGGTTGGAGGAGCGTTGAGGTCCCATGCGACGGCATGGCATCCGCTCCAGTGGCCGAAGGACTGTGCGCCAATGTCGAGCGCCATTCTGATGCCGTCGCCTGTGTTGAACTGGGTGCCTCGCACCTTGGCGAGTTCCCATCCTGGACCCAGGTATCGGGTGCGCATCTCGGCGTTGGCCTCGAAGCCGCCACAGGCCAGCACTACGGAACTGCAATCAAGATCGTGGAACCCGTCTTCGTCGCGGATGGTCAGACCTGTGACCCGGCCCTGGCGATCAGTGATGAGGGACGATGCCTTTGTTCCATACCTGATAGACCCACCCTTGCGGTGGACAAGCTCGAACTGTCGGTCTGAGAGGCCCTTGCCTCCGCCGACTGCCTCCACGATGAGACCACCCCAGAACCGGAGCACGCCCTCGTGTCGGAATGCCTGCCGTCCATAGGCGAGAATCCAGGGCACTCCCTGGTCCTTGAGCCAGCGCATGGTGGAGTGGGAGCGCGATACCAGGGTCTGGATCATCTGCGCGTCTGAGAGTCCCTCTGTCACACGCATGACATCCTCGTAGAAGGTGTTCTGAGGGTATGAGCCGACGTCGATGCCGGACTTCTCTTCCTCGGACATCTCGGGCAGGAGTGCGACTATGTCTTCTATGCCGTCGTAGGCGAACCTGAAGAGTCCACCGGTGAAGTAAGAGTTGCCGCCTCTGAGGTACTCAGGCGCCTTCTCGAGGACGAGGACGTTAGCGCCCTGTTCGATTGCGGCGAGGGCCGCCGAAAGTGCTGCGTTGCCACCTCCAACTACTACGACGTCGGCAGACTGACTGGAGCTCAACTATCGCCTCCGTTTCACTTCTTGCATTACCCTGTCAGGGTTTTAGAAACGTACAGGAAGCGCGTGTTGAGTGTAAACCCGCTTGTAAGAATGGTCAGTCGTAAACTCCTGGGCCGCGTGTTCCTGGCTGCTGCGGCACTGGTCTTGATGGTTGGCTCCGTTTCATGCGGTGATGATGCCGAGGGGCCGATACTGGTGTTTGCGGCCGCGAGCCTGACGGACCCTATGACCGAGCTGGCCGAGAGATTCGAAGGCGAGACGGGCATCAAATCGGACCTCAACTTTGGCGGCTCTAACTCCCTGGCGCGCCAGATTGTCGCCGGTGCTCCTGTCGACCTGTTCCTTTCTGCTGGAGAGTCACCGGTCGACCTGCTGGTTGAGGAGGGACTTGTAACCGAGTCCGACGTTCGCGAGTTACTCGGCAACGAACTGGTGATAGTAACAGGGTCGGATGATGGATATGTGAGTTCGCTTGGCGCACTGCTCGACGACGGCGTCTCAAGGGTGGCAATTGTAGACCCTGGACTCGGGCCTGCTGGCCGATACGCTGAACAGGCCCTTCGCTCGGACGGGACGTGGGAAGCTCTGCTGCCCAAGACTGTGCTGGCCAGCGATGTCAGAGCTGTGCTGGGTTACGTGGAGGCAGGCAACGCGGACGCGGGAATCGTCTACCGTACGGACGCCGCGACAGCCCCGGAGCTGCGTGTGGTGTACGCGGTCCCCTCCGGTCTTCACTCGCCAATCAGATACATGGGAGCAGTGCCGAACGGGGCAGATAGATCGGAAGCCGCATCGAAGATGCTGGAGTTCCTGACATCGGAAACTGCGTTAAGGGAGTTCGGACGGTTTGGGTTTCTCGACGCGCCATCGAGGGAGCAGTAGGGCTTGAGCAGCCGCCATGCTTGACGCAATTCTCATCTCAGTGCAGGTGGCGGTGGTTGCTACCCTGATCAACCTGCCGATTGCATTGCTGCTGAGCTGGCTAGTGGTCAAGAGGCGCGTCAGGGGAGCGTTTCTACTGGACATACTGGCCTCTCTGCCCCTGGCTGTTCCGCCGGTTGTAGTTGGTTACATGTTGCTGCTCATGCTTGGACGGAACGGTCCGCTAGGAAAGATCCTGGATGTGGCGCTGGGATGGGAGTTGGTCTTCACCTGGTTCGCAGCAGCACTCGCGGCAGCCATTGTCTCGTTCCCGCTGACGGCTCGTGCCATCATGGTGGCGATGCAGGGTGTCGACGATCGTATCGAGAGATCGGCCCGGAGCCTTGGGGCCGGACCTCTCCGAGTGGTCTTTACGATCACACTACCTCTTGCATATCGTGGCATTCTGGCCGGCGTGCTTCTTGGATTCGTCAGGGCAGTCAGCGAGTTCGGGGCTACAATCGTGGTCGCCGGCAATATCCCCGGCAAGACTCAGACTCTGCCTCTGGCGATATACCAGAACGTCCAGCTCGGGCAGGATGGTGAAGCACTGACCCTGGTGGCCATTTCGATCGCGCTAGCTGTTGCAGCCCTGGCAGTGCACAACTGGCTTGTTGCAAGAGCGAACCGATAGCATTCTCTGAGTAAACGCACGAGTTGGAAAACCAGTGAAACCTTACCTGAGTCTGAACATAAAGAAGTCCTACGCAGAATTTGAGCTCGACTGCGAGGCCGACTTAGATGACGGCGTCACCGCCGTATTCGGTCCCTCGGGCAGTGGGAAGACGACGCTGCTTGACTGCATAGCCGGTATGGCTTCGCCGGACTCAGGTGAGATCAGCGTGCATGGTTCACCGGTCTACTTATCGGCAGAGAGATTGGACCTTGCGCCGGAGAAGAGAAGATTCGGGTACGTGTTTCAGCACGGCGCGCTGTTCCCCCACATGACGGTGCGCGAGAACGTGAAATACGGTTACGCGCTGACACCTGACGCCGAACGCCGATTCGAGCCGGACGAGGTTGTGAGTCTGCTGGGTATCTCACACCTGATGGACAGAGGTGTGAAGAACCTGTCTGGAGGCGAGCGACAGAGGGTTGCCCTGGCACGTGCACTGGCCTCCTCGCCTCGATTGCTTCTGCTGGATGAGCCGCTGGCGTCGCTGGATGCGGCGCACAGGGCCTCGATTCTGACCTACCTGAAGCACGTATCGGAGCAACTAAGGACGCCGACAGTTTACGTGTCACACTCGCTATCAGAGGTGATGGCCCTGGCGTCAAACACTCTCGCGCTGTCGGAAGGCAAACGTGTGGCCTATGGGCCGACAGGTGAGGTCATGGCACATCCTGAGGTTGCCAGAATAGCCGACTATTCAACTCTCGAAAACATACTTGAGGCCGAGGTTGTCAGTACCGACCCGGCGACGGGAACGTCCATGTTGAGACTCGGCGATACCGTCCTGGTTGGGCCTCCAACGACCGCTATGCCCGGTGAGAAGGTGACCATCTCAATTAGAGCTGGGGACATCATCCTGAGCTTGGGCGTACCTCCCAAAACGAGTGCCCGCAACGCCGCGCCATCGGTGATTCGAGACCTTCGTGAAGTCGGCGGGAGGGTTCTCGTCTACCTGGACATTGGAGAGCAGTTCATTGCGGAGATTACTCCGGCCTCAGCATTTGAGCTTGGACTGGCGGTGGGCCGTGACGTCCACGTGGTGATCAAATCGAACAGCATCCTCGTGTTCGGGTCAGAGTCCGACTCTGGGGCAGTCGGGAAGTAGAGGGCAGTTATCGCAGTCTGGCCTCTTCCTGCACGTCGTGTTGCCGTGCCGAACGATCAGCGCGTGATACTCGTTGAAGAGTGCAGCGTCTCCAGGGAGGTTGTCGTGGAACATCTGCTGGAGGTCTCCGTAGCTTGAGTCCTGACTGCACCGCCCGAGCCGGTGAAAGATGCGGCGCGTGAATGCATCGACGACAAAGACCGGGCGGTTGAAGGCATATAGAAGAATGTCGTCCGCGGTCTCTTCTCCGACGCCGTACACGTTCAGCAGTTCGCGACGCAGTTCACCTGTTGGCCGATCGCTCATGGCTTCAATCGAATCCAGGTAACTCTCTCCAAGGTATTCGCAGAGTGATCTGAGTCTTCTGGCCTTGACCCTGTAGAACCCGGACGGTCGGACTAGCTGTTCCAGGCTCTCGTGACTCATGTCTCTTATGGCAGCCGGAGACATGGAACCGGCGGCCTTGAGGTTGCCTATAGCGTGCTCAACGTTACGCCATGCCGTGGACTGGACAAGCACCGCGCCAACCATCACCTCGAATGGCGAATCAGCGGGCCACCAGTGCTGGGGGCCGTAATGTTCGAGGAGCCTCTCGTATATGTCTGAAAGCAGTAGCGCCAATTCTCGAGTCTCTTGTCCATGTGTTGCGGCAAACGTACACTGGAGTCCAGATGCAACTAAGTGGACAGAAAGGTTAACAGACGATATGCCAGGATTCGTTGAACGGCTCAACTCGGCGTCGTTCTCCAACCAAAGCTTGGTCTGTGTCGGGCTGGACCCCGACCCTGACCTCATGGCCATCGACGACGTGGCTGAGTTCAACTCCCGCATAGTAGACGCCACTCACGACCTCGTCTGTGCGTACAAGCCGAACTTCCCTTTCTATGAAGCGTTGGGAATTCCTGGTCTGGTAGCGCTTGAGCGCACTGTCAATCACATACGCGACGTTGCTCCTGACGTAGTGCTCATTGCTGACTGCAAGAGGGGTGACATCGGCTCGACCAACAAGATGTATGCTCGCGCCCTGTTCGACACCTGGGACTTCGACGCCGCAACCGTCAACGCCTGGGGAGGGAGCGACTCCATAGAACCATACCTGGAGTATGAAGATCGCGGCGTGATCGTCTGGTGCCGCTCATCCAACCCGGGAGCCGCGGAGTTCCAGGATGTGCCGGTTGAATACGAGGGAGCATCTGTTCCCCTATTCGAGTGGATGGCGATTAAGGCTTCCGAGTGGAATCAGGCTACCTCGAACCTGGGGCTCGTGGCTGGGGCCACGTACCCATCGGAGCTTGCCCTCATACGAAACAGGTGCCCCGGCATGCCAATACTCGTGCCGGGAATAGGGTCGCAAGGAGGCGACCTCGACGCCAGCCTACAGCATGGACTCGATACTGACGCTCCCAACGTCCTGATAAGCTCGTCCAGAGGAATCACGTATGCCTCCAGGGATCCTGACAACTTCGCGGAGGCGGCGCGAAAGGCGGCCTCGAAGCTTCGAGACGACATCAACTCCGTACTTGCCGCGGAGGGCAGGGAATGGTGACCCAGTACGGACTTGGGTGGGTGCTGCAGCTTCGCAAGAAGCACCCCTGCGGTGGGACGGACTGGGAAGTCGTACGCCTCGGTGCAGACATCGGGCTTTCGTGTCTAACATGCAAAAGGCGCATCCTAATGCCTCGTTCCGCGCTGGACAGGAGAGTTAAGACGGTCGTATCGTCTGATGGTGATCCAAACTGAGGTCCCTCACACGGGAGTCGGTGCGTTGACACCTATACGGACGAAAACTAGAATTGGCGCAGCCAATCAGTAAGGGGAAGACAAATGCGGGAGATGTCAATCGACAGTATCCGCGTCAGCTTGATGAATTACCAGCGCGTGGTGATCCTCAAGGTCAAGGACACTGATCGCTACTTACCCATCTGGATAGGCGCCAACGAGGCTGACGCCATCGCACTGAAACTGCAGGAAATGAGCGTTCCTCGACCGCTCACGCACGACCTGCTCGGATCGGTCATCACATCGCTCGGCGCTCAGGTTAACCACATCATAGTCTCCGACCTGAGCGACGACACGTTCTATGCGAAGATTGTGCTGGAGTACGAAGGCGGTCAGGTAGAGATCGACTCGCGCCCGTCCGACGCGATTGCATTGGCAGTGAGAGCGAATGCTCCCATCTACGCGGA
Organism: Dehalococcoidia bacterium; assembly: GCA_965116415.1. Lineage (GTDB taxonomy): Bacteria > Chloroflexota > Dehalococcoidia > Lucifugimonadales > UBA1123 > VXRN01. The sequence continues at coordinate 619,349 of OZ220693.1, read as the reverse complement.
GGAAGCCGTCATTGAGAAGGTCGGCGTTCAAATGGACGATGAGACGGGTAAGGCCGTCATTCCCGACCAGACCGGAGAGGGCGAACAGCGCGAGCTGAACGAGGACGAACTGAAGCGCCTGTCTGCATTTTCGGACTTCATCGACAGTCTCGATCTTGAGGACCTCGGCGAAGGCGACAAACCGCAACAGCAGCGCCAATAGCAAAGAGGTAATCTGTCACAGGCCCCGCAACATGCGGGGCCTGTGTTGTTTTGGCGTTATTTGGGTTCAAGCTCATCCACCTCAATAGGGCAGCCGCGCTCGCCCAGGGAGGTCTACCGAATAGCTCTGAGCAGGCCTCCGGCTGTTGGAACAAGGAGCAGCCCCTTGGCAGTGAGCGCGGGAGCGGCTCCGAGTCCGTCAACCGCGGGCAATTCCCACAGGAGGGCGCCAGTTGACTTGTCCACCGCGACGATCCCGTCGCGTTCCGTGCCCGCGATTACTGATTGACCCGCCAGTATGGCGGGGTCGAGGATTCTGGACACTGTCGCGACCGTCCACTTCGCTTCCCCTGTGGCCACGTCCAGGGCGACAAGCTTGCCCGATAGGTCTGCTTCTGCAACTCCAATGTATACGGCCCCTTCGTCCGCGCCGAGGGCGTATGACCTGTCTCCACCCAACTCCCGGTTCTGCCACAGATAGGCGCGTGGCAGGGGAGGTCTGGGGGCCATGTCCCACAGCCAGAGCTTGGTCCACCAGTATCTCATTGCCTTCTCCATGGGGACATCGCGCTCGGTTATTTCGAGTGCTTGCGCGAAGGCGCGATCTCCTGGAATAACCAGAGTGGTGTCCGAGACAGCAGGTGCAGCAGACGTGCTGAACCAAAGGGGGAAAGTCAGACGGCGTCTGCCGTTCGAGGCATTGATGAGATTGACGTTCCCATCCGAGCTGATAGCGGCAATGACTCCAGCGGAAGAGCGGAGAGGACGCGATACATCTCCACCCACCTCGTGTCGCCACAGTTGCCTGCCGGTAGCGGCGTCGATGGCGAAGACGGACTTCGAGGCGATGTAGATGCCCCCCTCGTCAACGATCGGTGCCCCCAGGACAGAGGACTCCAGGTCAGCAGTCCAGATCGTTGCCCCGGTATCGCGGTCTAGTGCCAGCAAGTAGCCAGCTCGAGTGCCTACAAAAACCAGGTTGCCTGCCGCCACGGGAGAGTAGTCCGCAAGACTGTTCAACTTGATGCTCCAATTCACGGAGCCGTCAGATGTGGAGAGCGAGGCGATTGTGCCGTTCTTCGGGGTAGTCCCGGAGACTACAAGGACAGCCTCTCCGTCCGGGGTAGCCGGAGCCGACAGCGGCTGTCCAGCATCGAAGGTCCACTCGACAGTTCCATGCGGTCCCACTGGTGGGAGGGCAGGGACTGTTGCAATGGAAGCTGAGATGTTGCTGGTGGGGCCTGGTCCTGGCAATGAGAGCCCGTTGTAGTTCCACAGACTGGTCGCAGATACCGTGACCGTAAGCGCGAACGCGGCAACAGCCAAGGCGAACCAGATTCGTCGCCGTTCTTTGCGGAGCGCCGCAGGGGGGCTCCACCAACGCAGGATGAGTTGCGTGCGTCCAGAACGCTTGTCGGTGTCGGATTGCATGTTTGCCTTGAAACACCTCTGTCGGTGCTGACTTTCTAACTACGATACAAGACCAAAGCAATGTGGGCGACCGCATAGTGAAGTTTTTCGCAAATGGGAACAGCCATTGAAGAATCAATTTTATTGAATTATGCTGGGGTCGCATTTCCGAATGGGCTGCCCGGAGATTTCGCGGCAGCATGCGAAGAGGAGGATTGCAGGTGGTAGGCAAATTCACATCGGCCAGATTGGTCAGTATCTTAATTCTGAGTGCGGTACTAGTTTTGGCCTTGGCGGTGACCGGCTGCAGCTCGTCTGAGGAAGAAGCCGAGCCGGCAGCCCCAGCGTCAGCAGCCCCGCCAGCACCGGCGCCAGCAGCTCCGGCAGCACCAACTGCTGCTCCAGTGGCAATGGCCGAGCCGGCCATGGAGTGCAAGATTGGTTGTCTGATGTCTCCCGACCCCAATCCCAAGTCGGGCGGCACTGTGAAGACGGCGTGGGGCGCGACGACGAAGCACTTCGACATTCACCAGGGCGGCGCCGGCCACATTATGACGTCCTTCTATAACAAGCTATTCGGCCTCGATCCTACGGTGGGCCTGGCCGAGATTACCCCTGAACTTGCGACAAGCTGGGACGTTGCTGAAGATGGCATGAGCTTCACGTTCAACCTTCGTGAGGGCGTAAAGTACCACGATGGCTCGGAATTCAATGCCGACGATGTGGTGGCGACTTTCGACAGGATTATCTTCCCCGACAAGTACGAGGGTATGACGAGCGTCAGTCAGAGCCTGTTCGATGCCATTGGCTCAATAGAGAAGATGGATGACTACACCGTCAAATTCGAGCTGCATGAGCCGAGAGTGTGGCAGTTCGACCTGTTCTCGATGACCAGCGCTGTCATCTATCCATCGGACGTTCTTGAGGCGAACAATAACGACCTGAGAACACTGGTGGCGCCGGGGACAGGCCCATTCAAGTTCGTAGAGAACAAGCCTGGTGAGCTCTGGGAATTCGAGAAGAACACCGACTACTGGAACCCTGAACTCCCTTATGTTGACACGGTGATAATGCAGCACGTTCCCGCCTGGACTGACAGGGGCACGGCCGTGTTGACCGGGAACGCGGACTTTTCCTGGAACGTCTCACGGGACACCTGGGAAGAGGGCGAGAAGCGTGACGATGTATACGTAGCATTGCTCGACAACTTTGGAGCCCTCGAGGTCAAGTGGAACAACGAGAAGGCTCCGTTCGACGATCCCAAGGTTAGGCGGGCAGTTCACCTCGCCATCAACCGACATCAGGCCGTTGACGTTTATAGAGAAGAGGTAAACATAGTCAGCAGGTGGATGTCCAAGGGTGGAGAGGGCGCCACACCAGACGACGAACTCTACCAGACACCCGGATACAAGCGTGACAACGCGGACGACATCGCGGAAGCGCAGAGACTTCTGGCAGAAGCCGGCTATCCGAACGGCGAGGGGCTTCGGACGTTCAGCCTTGTGTCGGCATCAGTCCCTGGTCACGCAGAGGTGCTGTCGCCGTTCTTCGTCGACCAGCTCAGCACAAATCTGGGCATGGACATTGAGATTAGCGTCGTAGAGAGGGCGCTAGTATCCGAGGAGTACAAGAAGGACTTCGACCTCGTGCTGAGCACGATCTTCCACTCGCCGGTCAAAAACCATACACCGCTGTGGCAGGTCGTGTGGACGACAGGCGCATCGCAGAACTTCGGCAAGTACTCCAATCCTGAGTTTGACGCCATTGTCGAGGACCTGAACGGAGAGCTCGACGGCATGAAGCGTGCGGAATTGTTCCGTAAGGGCGAGGAAATATTGGACGACAACCCGCCACAGTTCCACTTCGGCTTCACAGCGCACATGCCCATGTGGCGCGACTATGTGAAGGGCTTGCAGCTGGAAAACAGGGTCCAGACCGAGTGGGGCAGGTTTGAGACTGTCTGGCTGGATAGGTAGTCCTAGAAGCACTTCAAGGCCGGAACCGTACGCAAGAGGCGGTTCCGGCCATCTCTTTCACAGTCGGCCAACTTGGGTTGACCCGTTTACGGAGTCGACGCCCGGAGCGACAATGTCCTGAGCCCGCAGCATGGGCCTGGGAGTAGACTTCCATGCAGACTTATATCCTCAGAAGACTGGCGCTCGCCATACCGACAGTTTTCGGCGTCACCGTGCTGATCTTCGTTGCGATGAGGCTTCTCCCTGGTGATCCCCTTGAGCAGATCTTCGGAGAGAACACGGGGATCTACGTCTTGAGCGAGGCGGAGCTTGAGGCCGCGCGCAAGAGCCTGGGGCTCGACAAGCCGCTTGTTGTCCAATACCTCGTCTGGATTGGTGACGTCGCCAGGGGCGACATGGGCAGTTCATTCTGGACGGACCAGCCAATAAGCGCGACCATCCTGCGTCGGGGACCGCTGACGATGCAGATCGGCATTGCCGCGGTGATCATCTCATGGATTGTAGGACTGCCAATTGGAATCGTAGCGGCGGCTTGGCGAAACTCGGCCGTCGACTACATAGCCAGGTTCTTCATCACCCTGTTCATGGCCATCCCAAGTTTCTGGCTGGGCATGACGTTCATACTCGTCACAGTAATCTTCTTCAGTTGGAAACCGCCAATTACTGTGTACAACATCTGGGACGATCCGGTGAAGAACCTTCAGATCATGGCTGGTCCGGCGTTAGCTCTCGGCATTGGCCTGGGCGCGTTCATCGCGCGAATGGCGCGGACACAGCTCCTGGAGGTGTTCAGGGAGGACTACGTTCGAACAGCTAGAGCCAAGGGGCTGGGTGAGAAAGTGGTAATGTGGCGACACGTCGTCAGAAACGCGATGCTCCCCGTGATTACCCTGTCCGGGCTCCAGCTAGCGTTCCTTCTTGGAGGCTCTGTCGCCGTCGAGAGGGCATTCTCAGTCCCCGGACTTGGCACGGCACTGGTTGGGGGCATAGAGGAGCGGGACTGGATGATAATCCAGAATCTGGTCCTGCTGTATGCAATCGTTTTCGTCGTTATCAACCTGGTGGTCGATCTCGCGTACGGGTTGATCGATCCCCGCATCAGGTATCAGTAGGTCCGGCCGGAATTTCACTGCCGAGCCGGACTGAAGAGAAGGAGATCGTGGTCCAAGGTTCCGAACCGCTGCTAGGGGAGATTCAACCCAAACGTCAGTCGCGATTCGAGGCGTTCTATGAGAACACGAAACGATTCGCGAGGTCTTCGATTCTTGGAACCGGAGCGGCGGTGTTCCTGCTATTCATGGTGTTTGTGGCGCTGTTTGCACCATTGCTTGCCCCTGAGGACCCGCTGAAGTCAAACTACGGCGCGCTGCTGCAGACCCCGTCCCTGGAGTTTCCGATGGGGACAGACGGACTGGGCCGGGATACGCTGAGCAGGGTTATCGCAGGCACTCGCCTGAGCCTGATGGTGTCGGTTACGGCAATCGTAATCTCGAAGATCATAGGCTTTTCGTGGGGAGTGCTGAGCGGGTACCTGGGCGGCAGGTTCGACCTGCTGAGCCAGCGACTGCTGGATGTGCTTATCTCATTCCCGAGCGTAATCCTTGCGCTCCTGCTGTTGGTGGCGCTTGGTGCGGGAGTCAATACGGTCATCATTGCCATAGCTGCGACCGGGATTGCGGGTACCACACGAATTATCAGATCGGTCGCCCTTCTGATTCGAGAGTCTGAGTACGTGCTCGCTGCTCGGATGATAGGTGCATCGCCGGTGCGGATCATGATTCGTCACGTCACACCGCAGTGTGTCGCGCCGCTGCTAGTGGTAGCGAGCGCGAGTCTTGGTGGCGCGATATTCACCGAGGCGGCTTTGAGCTATCTGGGTCTAGGGATCCCGCCGCCTGACCCGAGTTGGGGAAACATGCTGGGCGGAATTCTTGTCGCGTCGTTCAAGCCGCCGTGGTGGCTGGTAGTGTTCCCGGGCTGCGCGATTACGCTGACCATACTTGCCTTCAACCTGTTTGGGGACGCGCTGCGCGATCACCTCGACCCCAGGCTGCGAGGTCGCCTGGAGTAGGCCTTCTGAGAAGTGGGAGACGAGGCGTCATCCGTTTGATCTTGACCTCTCACCCGGGTACTGCAACGGGTTTTCGGGTCTCGTTGATTCCGATTTTTCGATTGTGATATACTACACAAGCTTTCAAGGGGACCCCTGATGCGCGGTCAGAAAGTGGCCTTGGCCCTGCGATTACTGGGCATAGGCTGGTTTGTGGCCATGTGCATCGGCGGGGGAGCTGTCGGGGGATTACTCCTAGACCGGCAGTTGGATACCGGCCCGATCCTCACTCTGGTAGGGCTGTGTGTCGGAATTGCAGTAGCGGTTGTGGGAATGTACAGAATGCTCATGGCCGTGCTGGTCACCCCTGACGAGCAGTGATCGGACGGATAGCGGGTCTGCTTAAGGCCTGAAGCTCGATAGGGGAACTTATAGTTGCTGCGCAGCCCTAAGGCCCTAGTCATACTTGCGGCGGCTTTAGTAATCTTCGTGGTTGCGGTGCTAGGTGGAGCGCTTGGCGAGGCTATTGGTTTCGGTTTCCTCGGAGCTCCTCTCGCCGCTATCCACATCCCCGCAGAACCCGTCCTCGCCGACCCTATCATCGGGGGCTACACGCTCACCAACACGGTGCTGGCGACCTGGATCGCAATTGTCGTTCTCCTGATCATCGCTCTCAAAGTCCGCAGCGGACTGTCGGACGTCCCCGGACGATTCCAAGGCCTCGTCGAAGTAATCCTCGAGTTCTTCCTCAACCTTGCTGAGACCATCGCCGGACGGGAACGCGCCCGAAGGTTCTTCCCGCTGGTGATGAGCATCTTCCTCTTCATATTCATAGCCAACTGGATCGGCATACTTCCAGGATTCGGCACGATAGGCCGGATTGAGAGCTATGAAGAGATCGCACATCACTACTGTGACGGCTACCTTGACGATGCGGCCAAGTACGATGACTGTCTCGCGCACAAGGAGGTGCAGATCTTCGAAGGTGAGGGAGCCTTCGGCTACCTTGCCCCAGGGTCTGTGGGAACTAATATCAGCGTCAAGGAATGGAAGGAACTCCCCGACTCCGAGAAGGAAGGCAAGCAGGCGGGCGTACTGGTCCCATGGTTCAGGAGCGCCAACACTGACCTTAATACTACGCTCGCAATCGCTATCGTAGCGATGGTGATGATCCACTTCTGGGGATTCAGCCAGCTTGGCGTGCTCGGACATATCGGCAAGTTCATTAACTTCAAGGAAGGGGCCATCGGCTTCTTCGTAGGCATACTGGAACTGATTTCGGAAGTGGCGAAGGTCGTCAGCTTTACCTTCCGTCTGTTCGGGAACATCTTTGCTGGTGAGGTACTTCTCGCGGCGATGATCTTCCTTATCCCGCTGATAGGCATAATTCCTTTCCTGGGTCTCGAGCTGTTTGTTGGTGTCATCCAGGCGTTCATCTTCTCGATGCTGACGCTCGTGTTCGCCGCTGCCGCTACTGTGAGCCACGGGGGGGAACACCACTAGGTAGATTCACGCCCATAAGATCGAAATCTGATTTCGACTTTCATCGGAAACAAGAGCAGGTAGTCAACCTCTGATCATCTATCAAGGAGAGAGGAACAATGGAGGGAGATATCCTCAACATCGGCGCCGGGCTGGCCATCGGCGTAGGAGCAATCGGGCCCGCGATCGGTATCGGTCTGCTGGCTGCCAAGGCCATGGAAGCGCTGGGTCGAAATCCTGAAGCGGCTGGGCCGATTCAGCAGAACATGATCCTGGCAATCGCCTTCACCGAGGCTATCGCCATTTACGCGCTGGTAGTAGCAATTATCATCAAGTTCGTCTAGCGGAGCGCATCTGTTGACGATGGCGCTCATTCCTGTCGGGGAGTGAGTTGTCCACAGTCCTTAGAGGGTGGTTCGTACCGGTTCTGTGAATCGGGTGCTGCGAAGCACATCTGAAGGACGTTGGGAGCAGGTGAGGTGAAGGCATGGAAGCCTTAGGAATAAACCTACCGGGTCTGCTGACCCACCTGATCAGCTTTGTCATCCTGGTCGGACTGCTGACGTATCTCCTGTACAGACCCTTGGTCAATGTTCTCGACCAGAGATCGGCCCGGATCAGGGAGAGTCTGGAGGCATCGCAGCGAGCGCAGGAAGAAGCTGCTCAGTCTCGAGAAGAGATGCAGGAGCAGCTTGAGTCAGCTCGCGCTGAGGGTCAGCAGATGATTGCTCAAGCGCGTGAGGTCGCTGACCGGTTCCGCGAAGAGGAGCTTGCAAGGGCTCGGGAAGAGATCGCCGCAGAGCGTTCTCGCGCCGAAGCCAATATCCAGCGTGAGCGGGATGCCGCAATTGAGGACCTTCGTCGGGAGTTCGCCGGGCTTGCCGTCGTTGCGGCGGAGCGGGTCATCAGGCGCTCTCTTGACGATTCGGACCACAGTGTGTTGATTGATCAGGTCCTTGAAGAGGGTACTCAGAGTGCAAGCCGCAACTAGCTCTGCTTCCGTGATGTTGCCCGTTAACCAGCAGAGAGACAGGTAGGGTCTATGCCTGCAGGCGCTTCGGCAAGAAGGTACGCCCAGGCGGTGTTCGAGATCGCTTCAGAGAGCGACGAGCTTGAGCGCTGGCTGGATGATCTGACACAGCTGGCTGACTCGATCACTAACGATGAGTTCAGGCAGACTCTGTCGGCTCCGCGTATTTCCATGTCCCAGAAGGAAGCTCTCATACGTGAGAGCCTGGGATCCTCGGTGGGCCCGCTTGGGCTGAACCTCATGGCGCTGCTCGCAAGCCGGGGGCTTGTTGATATGCTTCCTGGGATCGCGGATGTGTTCCAGGAGATGCTGGACGCTCACCAGGGCATTGAGCGGGCCGAAGTAGTTTCGGCAGTTTCGCTTACCGACGAACAGCAACATCAGGTCACCCAGATGCTCAACGATCTCTCGGGGAAGGATGTCAGGCTCACGACTCGGGTCGATCCTGAAATCCTCGGAGGCCTGGTGATCAGGGTGGGCGACAAGGTCATGGACGGCAGTGCGCGGGCCAGGCTGCAGAACATGCGGCGTGAGCTTGCCCAGCGGCGCTGAATAACTAGAAACCAAGAAGCAAATGCGTGAACTCTCCGAGGTTCACCCGCTTTCATCAGTCGGACGACGTTACAGGGAGGCCGAAATGGCGGTCAGAGGACAGGACATAGCCTCCGTAATACGGAGCCAGATAGAGAACTGGGAGCAGCAACTAGAAGCCGTCGATGAGGGAACTGTGATCGAAGTCGGCGACGGCGTTGCCCAGGTCCACGGTCTCTCAGGCGCAGCCTACACAGAGTTGCTTGAGTTTGAGGGCGGCACGATGGGCATGGCGCTGAACCTCGAGGAGGACTCAGTTGGCGCGGTGATCATGGGCGATCCTCTCGCGGTGAAGGAGGGCTCGCGGGTCCGCAGCACCGGCAGGATCGTGGAAGTCCCTGTAGGTGAGAGCCTTCTCGGTCGCGTTGTCAGTGCACTGGGAGAGCCGATCGACGGCAAGGGGCCGGTCGACACGTCCGAGTCCAAGCCTGTCGAGGTTGTGGCGCCAGACGTTTCAACTCGCATTGCGGTCGATACTCCTGTCCAGACCGGAATCAAGGCGATCGACGCAATGATCCCGATTGGACGCGGTCAGCGGGAGCTAATAATTGGCGACCGCTCGACTGGCAAGTCTGCAATCGCGCTGGATGCGATAATCAACCAGCGTGGCGGCGACCTCATCTGCATTTATGTGGCCATAGGCCAGAAGGCGAGCAAGGTCGCGCAGACTGTGGCGCTCCTCGAGAGCCATGGAGCGATGGAGCACACCATCGTTGTTGCGGCTAACTCGGCTGACCCGGCCCCGATGCAGTACCTCTCTCCGTATACCGGATGTGCCATGGCGGAGTACTTCATGGACCAGGGCCAGGACGCGCTCATCGTCTATGACGATCTCTCGAAGCACGCCTGGGCGTACCGTGAGATGTCGCTGCTGCTCAGGCGCCCGCCAGGACGCGAAGCGTATCCTGGTGACGTGTTCTACCTCCACAGCAGACTGCTGGAGAGGGCCGCCAAGATGGACGACGAGCACGGCGGAGGATCCATAACCGCTCTGCCTATCATCGAGACTCTTGCTGGCGACGTGTCGGCCTACGTGCCGACGAACGTCATCTCTATTACAGACGGTCAGATATACCTGGAGACCGAGCTGTTCAACTCGGGCATACGGCCAGCGGTCAACGCCGGTCTGTCGGTTTCCCGCGTGGGAAGCTCGGCGCAGACGAGAGCGATGAGATCGGTCGCCGGCACACTGAGACTTGACCTGGCGCAGTATCGAGAACTGGTAACGTTCGCGCAGTTCGGCACCGCAGACCTCGATCCCGCCACACGCCGACAGCTCGAGCGTGGACAGCGTGCTACTGAAGTCCTCAAGCAGGGGCAGAACGTGCCTCTGGCAGTCGAAAAGCAGGTCTCGGTTATCTATGCGCTAGTCAACGGCTTCCTGGACGATGTTGAAATCGATCGGGTAATCGCCTTTGAGAACGCGTTCCACAGCTACATGGACGCTAACCATCCTGAGCTGCTCACGACGATTCGCAACGAAAGATCGATCAGCGACGAGACAGGTGAAGCGCTCAGCGGAGCGATCCAAGATTTCAAGGACAGCGTTCCGTACTAGTCCTAATCTCCACAAGGACGGCCAGCCATGGTGGCTAGTGTTCGACAGCTACGACGCAGAATACGAAGCGTTGAGAACACCGCGAAGATAACGAACGCGATGTCGATGATCGCGGCGTCCAAGATGCGCCGCGCGCAGGACTCTGCGCTGTCCAGCAGGCCGTATTCTGACGACCTCCACAGCCTTCTTGCCGATCTGGCTGCGCAGCCACAGGAGGATGAAGACAACATTCACCCCCTGCTCGCAAGTCGCGATATCAGGCGGGTAGAGGTTGTCCTGATCACGCCGGACCGCGGTCTGACGGGTGGCCTAAACTCCAACATCAACAGGGCCGCGGGACAGTTCATTGCGGAATATGGCGACAACGCAAGGGTGATCGCCGTAGGTCGCAAGGGGCGGGACTTCATGGTCCGATACGCGCGCAACGTCAGGGCCGTGTTTACCGACATCAGCGACAGGCCCACGGTACTGGACATCTCACCGGTTGCGAGACTCGCGATGGAGTCCTACGAGACTCAGGAAGTAGATGCTGTCTACATCGCTTACGCGAAGTTCGTCAACACCACCCTGCAGCAGGCGGTCGTGGAGCAGCTGCTCCCCGTACAGCCGGCAGAGCTAAGGCCACAGGACCAGGTGGGGTACATTTACGAACCCGACCCGATGGAAGTCTTGACTGAGCTGCTTCCCCGGTACGTTGAGATGGAGATCTTCCACGCACTCCTTGAGGGAATCGCCAGCGAGCAGTCTGCGCGAATGGTCGCCATGAGAAATGCAACGGACAACGCTAACGCGATGGTGGAAGACCTTACTCTAGTAATGAACAAGGCCAGGCAGGAGTCCATCACAACAGAGCTCCTCGACATCATTGGCGGCGCCGCTGCGGTCGAGGCTTGATGACTAGTGAATTTGGAATTTCACCCTCACCCCAGCCCTTTCCCTCAGGGAGAGGGTGTAAGGTTCAGTAAGAAAAGAGCCCTGAAGACAGGGGAGACGACATGGCAGACGGAAAGATCACACAGGTAATTGGAACGGTTGTCGACGTGGAGTTTCCACCCGAGGACATGCCGTCGATATTCAACGCCCTGGAGACTGATATCGAGGGCGAGCGTCTGGTGCTCGAAGTCGAGCAGCACGTTGGCAACAACTGGGCGCGATGCCTGGCGCTTGGCCCGACGGAAGGTCTCAAGCGGGGTGTCCCGGTCAGCGATACGGGACAGCCTGTTGCCGTTCCAGTCGGTGACCCCACGCTCGGCCGTCTCTTCAACTGCCTTGGTGAGACACTGGACAACCTCGAAGAGATCGATGCCGGCGACAATTGGCCCATTCACCGCGAGCCGCCCAGTTTCGATGAGCAGGCAACTGAGATCGAGATGCTCGAGACAGGCCTCAAGGTCATGGACCTCATCACCCCGTTCACCAGGGGTGGTAAGGTCGGCGCATACGGAGGAGCCGGAGTAGGCAAGACGGTCGTTATCCAGGAGTTGATACGCAACATCGGTACGGTGCACGAGGGTGTTTCCGTATTTGCCGGTGTTGGCGAGCGCTCAAGGGAGGGCAACGACCTCTGGCACGAGATGCAGGAGTCGGGAGTACTCAGCAATACAGTGCTCGTGTTCGGGCAGATGAACGAGCCTCCCGGAATTCGAGCAAGGGTCGCTTTGACTGGTCTGACCATGGCCGAGTACTTCAAGGAAGAGCGCGGCCAGGACGTGTTGATGTTCATCGACAACGTCTATCGGTACATCCTGGCAGGCATGGAAGTGTCGGCTCTGCTCGGCAGAATGCCCTCAGCGGTTGGTTACCAGCCCACGCTGGCAACTGAGATGGGCGCGCTGGAAGAGCGGATCACGTCTTCGAAGAGCGGCTCGATAACGTCGTTCCAGGCGATCTATGTCCCGGCTGACGACTACACCGACCCTGGGATCGTCACTACGTTCGGACACCTGGACGCGGTAGTCTCCCTGGACCGGGCCATTTCGGAGCAGGGCCTCTATCCCGCGGTGGACCCGCTTTCCAGCTTCTCGAGAATTCTCGAGCCTGCAATCGTGGGCCAGGAGCACTACGACGTAGCACGAGGAGTCCAGCAGGTACTCCAGCGATACAGAGACCTACAGGACATCATCGCAATTCTCGGCATTGAGGAGCTTTCTGAAGAGGACCGTCTTACTGTTGCGCGTGCGAGGAAGATACAGAGGTTCCTGTCACAGCCGATGTTCGTGGCGGAACAGTTCACAGGACAGGAAGGGCGTTATGTGCCCATCCGGGACACTGTACGAGGCTTCAGGGAGATACTGGACGGGAATTACGACGATCTCCCTGAGCAGGCGTTCTACATGGTAGGTCCAATCGAGGAAGCGGTCGAAAAGGCCGAGCGCATGAGGGCGGAGGACTAGAGCTCCTACGAATCCACGACTGGCGTATGAGCCAACTGGAACGTCAGTTTTCTGGTGAATGAACATGGCAGAGATGAAACTGGAAATAGTGACTGCGGAGCGCGTGGTCTATTCTGAAGACGTGAGCGTTCTGGTTGCCCCCGGAGCGGGCGGCGAGTTGGGAGTCCTCCCGAACCACGCACCGCTTCTGACCACACTGGCGCCCGGTGAGATCAAAGTCACCAAGGACGGTGAAGACACATTCATGGCTGTCAGCGGCGGCTTCCTCGAGGTTATCGGCAATAAGGTTACCATTCTCGCGAACACTGCCGAACACGCGGACGAGATTGACGAGGAACGTGCCGAGACTGCCCTTCAACGTGCGCAGGAGCGTGTAGCCTCCGCCGAGTCCGACATGGATCTGGAACGTGCGCTAGCTTCTATGCGCCGCTCGGCTGCCAGGCTTGGAGTCGCGCGAAGGCGTCGACGACGACCAAGGCGCGAGCAGCCTGCGGGATAGCCTATCCTCTCTTTAGTTGGGTTCGCTTGCCGCACCTGTGGCATCGAACCTCACGCTCGAGACCTGCGCTATCCGTTCTTCAGGTAGAACGTCATCGACTGTAAGGACAGCACCGGGTCGATGTTTCTCACAACGACGCCCCTGGGGACATACGGCGCGACAGGAGCGTAGTTGAGTATGCCCTTTAGCCCGATCTCCACGAGGCGGTTGATTACGGACTGCGCTTCAGCGGCGGGTACAGCCACTATGCCGATTGCAATGTCCAGGTCGGCAACGACGCTTCGCAGATCACTCATGGGCTGAACACTCAGGTCGCCGACCGAGGCACCAACTTGGTGGTCTGAGCTGTCGAATGCGGCGACGATCGTGAAACCCTCAGGGGCGAAGCCGGTGTAGTTGATGATGGCCCTTCCCAGGCGTCCGACGCCGATCAGACATGCGCGCCACTCTCCGTTCAGTCCGAGGATATCCCTCAGCTCTTCGAGCAGGAATTCGATGCTGTAGCCGCGTCCCTGCTTGCCGAACCTGCCGAAGTAGCTCAGGTCCTTGCGGATCTGGGCCGGCGTCATCTGGAGTCGTTCACCAAGCTGCTGTGAACTTACGACGGACGTCCCCTCTCGCTGCAACTGTGTAAGCGCTCTGACGTACAGCGGGAGGCGAAGGACAACTACTTCAGGAACTTCTACTTGCTGCATTTGACATACTGACTCCGAACCGAGAACACGCGGGCGACGCCTGGATTGGCTAAACTCCGCACGTCAGACTGCTGGGGCTCGAAGATAGTATATATTTTGGTCGGTCAATTGTGAACTGCGTAACAGACGACTGTTGAGTGTGTGAAATGACAATGCGTGAAGGTCTGCACGCATAGGACTCAATGGGGCAATGAACGACCTGTAGTCGTTGCTGATGCCTCAGCGCCTACGAGCGCTGGGAGTATGTTAGAGACGCCTATGTTCTGGTATCCCAGATGGATACTGAGCGGTTTGTAGTGTACCGGAAAGCATGAATTAAACATCATAAATTACGTTTATGAAAGGTTCAGATTTCTTGACACTAAACGGGGCCAATGCTAGAATTTCGATGCTTTTCGGGGCATCATCAAACGACTACAACTGAAGCCTGTACACCCTCATTAGTACGCCTTCACCATAGCCTGTCTTGGCATGAGTCGGCCCCTCGGGCAAGACGTCGCCGCAGTGTGGGAGGACAAGATATGACAGAACGGAAGGTCCAGCTTCATCGTGGCCTTCGCGAAGTTTACATAGACAGGACCACGTCGAGTTTCATTGACGGCGACGTGGGCAAGCTTCTCTATCGTGGATACGACATCCACGAACTTGCAGAGAAATCTACCTTCGAAGAGACAGCGTTCCTGGTGATGTATGGACACCTGCCGACCCAGGCGGAACTGGCCACATTTGACTCGGAGCTCAAGACAGCCCGCGAGCTTCCTGGCGAGATTCTGGACGTTATCCGCCTGACACGGAATTCGCACCCCATGGACGTGCTCAGAACATCGGTCTCTGCGCTGTCCGCCTATGATCCTGACACCGAGGATAACTCCACGGAGGCAACGCTTCGAAAGGGCGTCCGCCTGACCGCTCAGGCGTCGACCATAGTCGCGGCGCACGCCAGGATCAGGGAGGGAAACGAGGCACTGGACCCAGACCCGAGCCTGGGCCATGCGGCTAACTTCCTGTACATGCTGTTCGGAGAGAGGCCGGCCGAACAGGACGCGAAGCTGATAGACAAGGATTTCGTGCTTCATGCGGAGCATGGAATCAATGCCTCTGCCTTCGGGGCACGCGTGACCGCGTCCACGCAGGCTGACCTGCACTGTGCCGTCACGACTGGCATCGGAGTTCTCAAGGGTCCGTCGCATGGCGGAGCTGCCGAAGAGGTCATGAAGATGACCCAGGAGATCGGCACTGAGGAGAACGCGGAGAACTACGTTCGGGAGCGCCTACGGGGTGGCGGACGCATTATGGGTTTCGGCCATCGAGTGTACAAGGCACTCGATCCGAGGTCGGTCCACCTCCAGGATGATGCGCGGGAACTCGGGGAACGCAAGGGCGAGCCCAAATGGTTCCAGATTCTCCAGTCCGTCATTGAGGTGATGGAGCCATACCGCAGGCGGGGAATCTATCAGAACGTCGACTTCTTCTCGGGCGCGATCTACTATCTCCTCGATATTCCGGACGATCTGTTCATCTCTATATTTGCGATGGGCAGGGTACCTGGATGGACCGCGCAGGTCGTTGAACAGTTCGAGAACAACATACTGCTAAGGCCCAGGCTCCTCTACACAGGGCCGATGGATGTGCCGTACGTGCCGATTGAAGAGCGGGTCTAGTCGTCTGCACACAATAAGGGAAGAAGGTCTGTAATTGAACGATGAGTCTGTAGTTGACAGCGACTGCCAGCATTACTGGGTAATCGAACAGCCGAACGGCCCAACAAGTAACGGCAGATGTAAGGTGTGCGGCGCAATCCGCGAGTTCAAGAACTCGATTCAGGGTTCGGGATGGGACCGCGACGGCAGGAGGAGGCGAGCTGCGAGGCAGCAGCAGAGTTCCAGGACCTGAGCTCATCGGGGCACGCCAGACCGAAAGACAGAAGTAAGGGACATTGCGACAGGCAGTGTCCCTTCTGCTTTAGATGACCCCTGCTGACCATTCCATCGATCCTCAAGCGTCTACTTCCCAACTCCGGGAGTTATATCGTCCTTGTTTGTCACCGAAGGCAGTAAGCAGACCGACGCTGAGCGAGAGATCCGAAGACGCATTCAAGTCTTTGGAGCGATAACTTTCGCGGAGTTCATGGAGGTCGCCCTCTATCATCCCGATGGCTACTACTCGAGCCGCAGACCAATAGGCGCAGGAGGTGACTACTTCACCAGCCCCGTCGCCCACCCTGCATTCGGAGCCTTAATCTGTGTGCAACTGGAAACTATGTGGCGCAGGCTGGGCTGTCCAAGTCCCTTCTGGGTTATTGAAGCGGGTTCGGGCGATGGCATCCTGGGGACAGATATTGTCAGGTATGCCCGTTCCCATTTCACCCGGCTCTCGGAGTCGATCAGGTACGTCGCGGTTGACAGGGTCAACGCCGGAGACTCGTTCCCCGATGGAACAGGGGTTGAGCGGATATCGTCGACAGGTCTTCCGGTTGGGGGTGTCGTGGGGTGCGTTATATCGAATGAATTGCTCGACGCCATGCCGGTACACAGGTTTGAATTCAAGGAAGGACTGCCGTGTGAGGTCTATGTTGACCTGGACGAAGCCGGTGCTTTTGTCGATCAGCTTGGTGAGCCTTCCACGACGCTGATTGTCGACAGGCTCTCTTCTGTAGGCAGGTTGCTGCCTGACAGGTACAGGGGAGAGATCAACGCGGGTGTCATGACGTGGATGAGCGACGTGGCAGCGTGTCTCAGGCGCGGGTTCGTGATGACCATAGACTATGGGTACGAGCGGGAAGAGCTGTACTCCTACAAGAGAAGCCGTGGAACGCTCCAGACGTACTATCGGCATACTGAGGGCGGGAGTCCTTACCAGCGCGTTGGTCGACAGGACATGACGGCGCATGTCGATTTCACTGCTCTGATCGAGGAAGGACGGGAGGTCGATCTTCGCCCGGTCTTTCTGACTACACAGGCGGAGTTTCTCCACTCGCTTGGATACGCTCGGATGGAGGAGGCCCTTGGGGATTCGGGACTCGCTTCCATGCGGCGCAGGTCCAACGTGCGCGCAATGCGTCGCCTGATCGACCCTGAGGGCTTAGGCAAGTTCAGGGTGTTGGTCCAGGAGAAGGACAGCGGGATTGAGCGGGCCTCCGAGCTGATACCGTCATCTCAGACAACAAGGCAACTTAGATCGCCAGTGGCAACTGATCGGCATCTGCCAGTCGGTTAGTTTCTTAGTCTTCTGTCTCTGACGAACGCTCGCTCACGCGGCGGGCGGTGACGATGAATCCCGTGTGACCCACCATGCGATGTGAAGGTCTCACACTGCGCCCACTGACGTTCCACTGGCGCATCATGATCTCCATTGTCTCGATCAATCCGAACGTTCTCTGCCGGCGAAGAGTACGGACTAGCTCGTCAACCTGCGGAACGGTCGGTATGAAGCCGAAGAACAGACCGCCGGGTACGAGGCGGTCCGAAGCATGTGGGACGACGTGCCAGGGCTCCGGGAGATCAAGGACGATCCTGTCTATATCTTCCTCGACGAAGCCTTCATAAACGTCGCCAATCTTTAGCTCAAGGTTATCCCAGCTCTCGAAGTACCTTGCGATGTTGGACTGCGCCTGATCGAGCATGTCCTGCCGCACGTCGTAGGTAAATACGCGTCCGGTCTCTCCAACGGCCCTGAGCAGAGTCATGGTGACTGCTCCCGAGCCGGCACCGGCCTCCAGGACACGTGCGCCGGTGAAGATGTCGGCGTACACGAGCAGCGCGCCGAGATCCTTGGGGTACATGACCGTCGCGAGCCTCGGCATCCGGAGTGTCAGGTCCGACAGGGTAGGTCTGACCGCTAACAGCCGGTGGCCCCGGTTGGTGACGATCCGTGAGCCCTCGGGCTGGCCGATCAGGTCGCCGGTAGGGTAATTGCCGATGTGCGTCTCGAAGAGGTCTCCGGGCGTGAGTTGGACAAGGTAAGTGCGTCCGCGGCGATCAAGAAGTTGGACGTACTCCCCCTCCCGGAACGGTCCCCGGCGTTGGATCGCGCCGCCCGAGGCGGACTGATCAGAAGATTGCTTGGTTATGGGAGCTTCTCGACCTCTGCCAGGATCGCACGGGGATCGACGTCCCCAGCGGCAGTGTAGGTCTCCTTGAACCTGATGACACCCTCTTTATCGATTATGATGATCGCTCTGAAGGGCGCTCCGAGCTGTTCGTTCAGTATGCCCAGACTCTGGCACACTCCGCCGTGCGGCCAGTAGTCAGCCAGCAGCGGATATGGGATCGATCCCAAGGACGAAGCGAACGCTACCTGTGTCGGTCGGGAGTCACAGCTTATGCCCAGTACCTGGGCGCCAGCCTCCTCGAATGATGCGTTGTGTATACGCATCGAGGAGACCTGGTGCGTTCAACCACCTGTGAAGGAAAAGATGTGGAACGACAGAACGACGTTCTTCTCTCCCCTGAAGTCGCTAAGGGTAATCGGTTCGCCGTTATGGGCGGGTAGGGTGAAGTCTGGGGCCATATGGCCTACTTCTGACATCTCTTTTTCTATCTCCTGTTGTTAGAGGATTTACAAGGTCTCTTCTTATGTCGTGCTGCGTGCTGAAGGGGTGGGTATTCACCCTCACCCCAGCCCTCTCCCTCAAGGGAGAGGGGGATGTTGTCTAGTTCTTATTGGCGTCGCCACCTGAGGTCTGGTCGGCGGGCGGCGCGGGCCTCGTCCAGCCGGGTATTCGGTGTGTTGTGTGGCGCTTCGTGGAGCATGTCCGGGTCTTCTGCGGCCTCAGCTGCGATCTGCTTCATCACTTCGATGAAGTAATCCAGGGTCTCCTTGGACTCTGTCTCGGTCGGTTCAATCATCAACGCCTCTTCGACGACGAGCGGGAAGTACATCGTGGGTGGGTGTATTCCGTAGTCGATCAGGCGCTTCGCTACGTCCATTGCGCGGACGCCATGTTCGCGCCTGAGATTGGTCGCCGCAAAGACCACCTCGTGCATACAGGTACGGTCATACGGGAGGTCGTAGTGCCCCTTGAGCTCGCTGAGAATGTAGTTGGCGTTGATGACGGCGTCCTCGCTAATCTGCGGGATGCCCTCTTTGCCAAGTGTGAAGATGTATGACCACGCCCTCACCAGGGCTCCGAAGTTTCCGTGGAACGCTCCCATCCGGCCGATCGTATTCGCCGGTGTATCAAGTGAGAACGTCTCTTCACCGTTGTCCTGATGCCTCCCAGCGACAGGTGTTGGCAGGTAGTCAACGAGCCTTGGTCCGGCGATGACAGGGCCTGCACCTGGGCCGCCGCCGCCGTGTGGTTGGGTGAAGGTCTTGTGCAGGTTGGAGTGGATGACGTCGAAGCCTAAGTCCCCGAACTTGACCCTGCCGACGATCGCGTTGAGGTTGGCGCCGTCGCCGTACACAATTCCCCCGGCGTCGCGAACGATGCGCGTTACGTCGAGGATATTGGTGTCGAAGAGCCCTAGTGTGCTCGGCAGGGTAATCATCAAGCCTGCCAGTTCGTCGCTTACTGAGTCTCTCAGGGCGTCGAGGTCGGTATTGCCGGCCGAGTCGGAGGGCAGAGTCACGACGTTGAAGCCAGCCATCGCTGCGGATGCCGGGTTGGTGCCGTGCGCGGAGTCGGGAATCAACACGTTCTTTCGCTTATCGTCGCCGCGGTCGAGGTGGTAGGCCCTCGCCATCAGGAGGCCCGCAAGTTCACCGTCGGCGCCTGCCATGGGAGCGAGCGAGCAGCCGGCCATGCCCGTAATCTCGTTCAGGACTTCCTGGAGCTCCCACACCAATTTGACGGCGCCCTGCACTGTGGCCACGGGCTGCAGCGGGTGTATTTGGGCGAACCCCGGAATTGACGCGATCTCGTCATTCAGCTTCGGGTTGTACTTCATCGTGCAACTGCCGAGCGGGTAGAAGTTGTGATCTATTGAGAAGTTGAACTGGCTAATCTGCGAGAAGTAACGGACGATCTCCCCCTCGGATACCTCCGGGAGGTCCAGTTCGTCGCGAAGCATGGACGAGTCTGGCAGCTGAGTCTCAGGAACATCGAGCGGCGGAAGGGTCGTGCCGATACGCCCCGACCTGCTGCGGTCCATGAGCAGTTTTCGCCGGTCCAGCGCAGCTCTTTCAAGGAGGGAAGCCATCTATGCCGCTCCCCCTATCTCAGCCAATGCTGCGACCAGATTCTCTATCTCGTCCCGTGTGTTCATTTCGGTGACGCACACCAACATGCCGTTTGGCACCTGCGGGCTAATATCGGCTCCGCCTATGATTCCGTAGTCCAGCAGCTTTTCGTTGATCTCTGAAGGGTTCCCAGGGCATTCGACTACGAACTCCTGGAAGAATGTACCGTCCATTGGCACTGAGTATCCTGGAATCTCCTCAATCCGGTCGGCGGCGTAGTGAGACTTGTGGTAGCAGAGCTCTGCTACATGACGGAGTCCACGTCGTCCGAAAGACGCGAGATAGACAGTGGACATCAATGCGATGAGTGCAACCGCGGTGCAGATGTTTGACGTTGCTCGCTCCGCCTGATGTGCTGCTCGCGTGTCTGCAGGGTCAGGACGTACGCTTCTTCGCCGCGAGTGTCGACGGTCTTGCCAACAATACGTCCTGGCATCTGCCGGATGTAGTCCTGCTTGCAGGCAAATAGCCCGACGTATGGGCCGCCAAACGTGGTGGGAACGCCGAGAGCCTGGCCCTCTCCGACTACGATGTCTGCGCCGTAGTCGCTCGGAGGTCTGAACATACCGAGCGATACGGGGTCCACGCTGACGATCAGCAGCGCTCCGGCATCGTGCGCCATCTTTGCGAGCCTGTCGACGTCTTCCATGTAGCCGTAGAAGTTAGGCTGCTGGACAATAAGACAAGCCGTCTCGTCAGGTAGGGAATCGGCCGAAGCGGGAACTGTGTTGATTTCAATTCCCGGCGCCTGCACGTACGTGTCCAGAACCTCGCGGTACAGGGGCGATACGGAGTCAACGACCGCTGCCCGGTGTCTGCGTGTGATTCTCGATGCCATGAGAGCGGCCTCGGCCAGAGATGTCGAGCCGTCGTACATGCCGAGATTGGCCACGTCCATTCCGGTCAGCTGGCAGATGAGACTCTGGAACTCGAACGCCGTCTGGAGGGTGCCCTGAGAAACCTCAGGCTGATACGGCGTGTAGGCGGTCATGTACTCGCTTCGACTGGTGATCTGCCTGACCACAGCAGGAATGTGGTGCCTGTACGAACCTGCGCCCAGGAAGCAGGCGTATTCGCCTGGGGTGCGGTTCATGGCGGCGAGTTCCCGAGCGTAGCGAGTGAGGTCAAGCTCGTTGCGGGCCGATGGGATATCGAGGTCGTAGTTCAGGTAGCCGTCCGGTATGTCGGCGAACAGCTCTTCTATAGAATCGACCCCAATGACGTCGAGCATCGCTCGTCGGTCGGGATCGGTGTTAGGGACATACGGAGACTGGTACTCGTTTGGCGCCATGGTGCGATCTACGCCTCGGATTCCAGGAGGTCGTCGTACTGGGACGAACTCAGGAGGTTGTCCACTTCCGACGAGTCGTCCATCTGGACCTTCAACATCCAGCCATCTTCGTAAGGGCTGTCGTTCACGAGCTCAGGTTGGTCGAGCAGCCTGTCGTTTCGTTCAACGACCTTGCCACTGACTGGGGAATAGAGGTCCGATACGGCCTTAACGGACTCGATCTCGCCCATCTTTTCGAACTGGCCGACATCGCCGCCAACTTCAGGCAGTTCGACAAAGACCACATCGCCCAGACTGTCCTGGGCAAAGTGGGTTATGCCAATTATGGCATATCCGTCGTCGTCAACGTTTAGCCATTCATGCTCACGCGAATACTTGAGATTATCTGGATTCATGAGTTCTCACCACATGTAGAAAGGTGGGATGGTCACCCGAGCCATTAAGGGGGTTCACAATGCACCGACCAAAACATTGCCGCCTGCGTAGAATGGGAGGTCAGTAACCTGAGCCTTCACGGGGCGGTTCCGTATTTCGATTTCGATACGTGTTCCCGGCTCCGAATATTCGATGGGAACATAGCCCATGCCTATGTTCAAGTCAAGAGTCGGTGCAGGCCCGCCGGATGACACCTCTCCGATGGTTCTCTCTCCGTCGAGTATCCGGTAGCCGTGACGGGCGATGCCTCTTCCTTCCATCGCAAATCCAACCAGCTTACGCGATATTCCTTCGTCCAGGACCCTGCGTAGCGCCTTACCGGCGACGTACTCTTTACGGTCAGGTTCAACGAACCGGCCCAATCCCGCTTCGTACGGGTTCACCGACGTGTCCATGTCGTTGCCGTGCAACAGCAGCCCTGCTTCGAGCCTGAGCACGTCTCGTGCCGCCAGCCCGCACGAGGCTGCGCCCTGATCTACAAGTGCCTGCCACACAGACGGCGCGGCATCCGATGGCGCCATGATCTCGAAGCCATCTTCACCGGTGTACCCGGTCCTTCCCACGTAGCACGACGCGCTGCAGATCGTCATGGTCCTGCCCCTGAATGGCCTCAGGTTCGACATCGAAACGTCGAAGTCCGTAAGACGCTGGAGGGTCTCTTCGGCGCCTGGCCCCTGACAAGCAATCATGGCGACGTCGGGCGTCACGTTCTTCATAGTCACGTCCGCCTCGTTCGGCGTCCACTCTTCCAGCCACTCAACGACCGGACCTGTGTTCGAAGCATTCGGTACGAGAAGAAAGCGCTCCCTTCCTCGCCTGTAAACGATGCAGTCGTCGATGATGCCGCCGTCGGAATCGCAGATGACGTTGTACCGAGCACGTCCCACTCCGAGGTTGTCGACCCTGATGCTCAGCGTCGAGTTCAGCAGGTCGGCCGCGTCCGCGCCGAGGATCTCCAGGCGACCCATGTGGGACACGTCGAACAGCCCAACCCCTGAACGAACCGCCCGCGCCTCTTCCAGGATGCTGCCGTACTGCACGGGCATCTCCCAGCCAGCGAACGGCACGAACTTTGCTCCCATGCTGGAGTGGACATCATAAAGAGGAGTGCGCCGCAGTTTCGCTTCGCTAGACATTTCAGACCTCGGCGTTAGGTCGGCCAAATGACGACCGGGACCGTTCGTTCCTAAAGCTGCCTCAGCCTGGGATCGATCCGGTCACGGAGCCAGTCACCCAGGAAGTTCAGAGACATTACCATTAAGAATATGGTAATCCCTGGATACACTGAAATCCACCACGCGTCTCTCAAGTAATCTCTGCCATCGGCGATCATTGAGCCTAGTGTTGGCGTCGGGGGAGGGATCCCAGCGCCGAGGAAGCTGAGCGATGCCTCAGCCAGCACTAGCTGTCCGGCCCGCAGCGTGGCGACGACGACGACGGTGTTCGTGACGCCCGGCAAGAGGTGCCTCATGAGAATGCGCATCGTGGAGGCGCCGGCGACTCTTGCCAGGGCGACATAGTCTCGTTCCCTGAGGGTCAGGACTTCAGCTCTCACGTAGCGAACGTAACTGGACCAAACGAGCAGGACCAAAAGGCCCATTATTGTGGATATTCCCTGACCTACGACCGCTGCAATCAGCAGGGCAATCATCAAGAATGGGAAAGCGAACCAGATGTCGACGATCCTCATTATGATCTCGTCCACTATTCCGCCGAAATATCCCGCGACCAGGCCGAGTACCGTGCCAACTATTGTGCCGGTCACTAGCGCAACAGCAGCGACCATGAGTGAGACACGAGAACCGTAGGCGACGCGGCTGAAGATGTCTCTACCGACATGGTCTGTCCCAAAGATGTGGTTGGTGCTGCCGGTCTCAAATCCCCAGGGAGGGACGTTCCTCTCGCGCAGATTGCCATCCAGGGGTTCGTGAAGGGTGATTACAGGAGCGAAAATCGCCATCAGGACCAGAGTGACAAGTATCACAATCGGAATGACGGGCCAGCGGGTCAGGAATCCATAGATCCGTCCCAGAGACGCCCAAAAACCTGAAGGTCTCGTGCCCAGAGCTTCTGCGGTCATGAGTACCTGATCCGAGGATCAAGCAGGCCGTACATGATGTCGACGACGAAGTTTGCAAATATAAACAGCACGGTGAATATGAGGACGATTGCAACCAGTACGTTTATGTTGTTGGTCTGCACGGCCTGGACAGCATAGAAGCCGATGCCGGGCCAAGCGAATACCGCCTCTACGAGGACCGACCCAGTGATGAACCCGGCCAAGACGAGCGCGGTTGCCGTGAGGGGAATTAGAGAGGCGTTTCTGAAGGCATGTTTCCAGATTATAGACCGGTAGGGAACACCCTTGGCCTTGGCCAGTTTGACGTACTCTGAGTCGAGCACTTCGAGCATGGCAGAACGCGTAAAGCGCAGATATCCGGCCGCCGGCAACCAGGCCAATACCACTGACGGCATAATGTAATTGCGGATTGCTATCCCCTCTCCTATTCCCGCGGCTGGCAGCCAGTCCAGGTACACGGTGAAGAGTATGATCATTAGAATCCCGGCCCAGAAGGTCGGAACAGCCTGCCCAAAGAGGGCAAATCCGCGAGCCAAATAGTCCAGGAACGATCCCCTGCTGATGGCTGAAATTACACCCAGAGGTATGCCGATCAACGTAGCGATGATCCAAGAGACCAGGCCAAGCTTGGCGGTTGGGACAATCTTCTCGGCCAGCTTGGGAAGCACGGCCTTATCGTCGTGCAGGTCCTTGCCGAAGTCTCCTTGCGATATGGCTATGACCCAATAGAAGAACTGCACCGGCACAGGTTTGTCTAGGTGCAACTCGCGGCCAAGTCTCTCCCATGTCTCTTGTGACATGCCGTAGCCGGCCTCGCCGATCAAGGTGTACCTGGGATCGGCCAAACCCCTTGAGAGGCCGAAGACGAGCATACCCGCAGCCGCGATCGCGATGATGGAAGTAACTAGTCGTCTGACGATGAAGGTGGTCAAACTTAGTACCGTCCTGAGAGGTCAGAGACCGGGGGTTCAACTAATCAAGTGAGTTGTCGGGCAGAGCGTGCGAATCCACGCTCTACCCAACTTACCGTAGTTGCTAATCGATTACTCGACCAGTTTTGCGTCCTCGAAGCTCCTGAGTCCGCCGATCTTGTTCCACTGGAATGGTCGCATGTCTTCCCAGTACACAGTCTGGGGATCATACATGGAGCCGTCGGGGAATCGGACGATTCCTGAGAACAGCTGCCAGAAGTGATTGAAGTCATGCTGTTCAAGACCGAGGGCAATGACTTTTTCAGGATCGGACGTTTGCTTCTTGGTCGTGTAAATCCGTGAGTGGGTGGGCGTCTCGATGCCTACACCGAAACCTCCGGGGTAGTTTTCCGAGCTGAAGCTCCACTCCATGGGCCAGATCCCCATGCCGGGGCAGCAGCCACTGTAAATGTTTATGCTGGTCCTGGCGACGATACCCGGGCGATGCTGGGCATAGTAGTCGGTGCGGTCAAATTCGGGCGTGCAGCCGAGATTGGTCTGCCACATTACGCCGACAGCGTCCCAAACTTCCACGCCGACTCCGCTGGGTCCAGTCCAGACGATCGGCGTCAGGTTAGAGCATCCACCGTGACCTGCCTCTTCAAGCAGTGCCTGCGCTCCTTCGGGGTCGTAAGGAATATCCCACCTACCTGGATTGCTCAGGTAGAGCGGATCGTCAGTGGACATGTGTCCGACGGGGAATCCCCAGCCGAGATCGCTCAGCACTGTCTCAGCGATCAGATCGCGGTCAATAGCTTGCGAGAGCGCCCAGCGGACCTTCCTGGAATTCTGCATGGAAGGCGTGTTCTCGTCGTAGGTGTCACCATTCTCGTACGGATCGCCGACCCACGGCTTAGAGATATCGCGAGTCCTCTCCAAGGGGTCCCCGGACTTCGCGTGGATGCTCTCCCAGTAGTTGCCACCGAAGCCCAGGTTGACCTGGTTCTGGATGAGTTCCGGGGCAAGCTTGAAGCCGGAGTTGATCATGGCGGGCATGTCCTTCAACCCGATCTGCGCTCCGTGCGCCTGACCGGACTCGAGCATGGCCCTCCTGGTGGTCCCTTCGGGGACAGCCAGTATGCTGACGCGGGCTATGTTGGATGTCTTGCGCCAGTGGTCCGGAACGGCGATCAGCCTGATCTCCTCGCCCTGGGTCCACTTCTGGACTTCGAACGGACCGGTGGTGATCGGTACGTTTTCGGACATCCACTCCTGGCCCTTGGTGTCAAATGCCTTCTTGGACATGGTCTCGACACCCTCCTGGAGGTCTGTGAACTCCATCATGAGGGTGTAGCCGCCGTAGCTGCCCCAGTTGAATCGGACGGTGTACCGATCGATGACTTCGGCCATTGCCAGGTCAAAGATCTGGACACCTGTGTCGTGCTTGGACTCGGGGTTGGTGTTGGTGTTTATCAGGTTGAAGTACCAAGCTACGTCATCGGCGGTCAACTCACCAAAGTCCTGGTGGAACTGTACGCCTTCCTGCAGCTTGAAGTCGCTGTACGAAGCGTCGTCGGCCAGCTCCCACTTCTCCACCAGCCAGGGTGTGAGACCGATGGCGCCGGACTCGTCTCTGGCGGTCGCGAACAGAGCTTCACCAACGCTCGCACCGACGAGCTGCGAGCACGCCGTGCATGACGGGCCCCAACCCGAAACCGGGGAGAACCCACCGATCGCGCCATTGAAGGTGCCAGCGGGCACTATTCGCTCGTCCATCATGGCATCGGCCGGCGACGGTGTGGCGATTATGACGGTCTCTTTGATCTGAGTAATCGGCTTCTCGACGATCACTTCTCTGATCTCAGTCTTGACGACCTCGATAGGTTTTTCGACCACAACTTCCCTGACGACTTCTTTTACTACTTCTACGGGTTTCTCAACTTCGACAGTCTCGACTTTGACGACTTCCTTGACGACAGTCTCGCCTGGAACTTCGACAGTCTCGACTTTGACGACTTCCTTGACGACCGTCTCACCTGGAACCTCGACCTCTTTGACGACTTCCCGCGTACACGCGAGAGCCGCGAGGGCGAGGACCATAGCCAGAACGGTCAAACTAATTGCCAATCTCATTGAGCATCCTCCCACTTCAATGCTTCTGAATTGACTACCTCGTTGCTGCTTAGCTGAATGTGTGACAGGACTCTTGATTCCGCAATCGGACAGGATTTGGCGCCGCAAATTTACTGAAAACTTCCTCAGCGTTGCTTGAACTTGCGCCCGACTATATCACACATGCAGCGGTCTGAATACAATCAGGTCCCTCTCACACCGAACGTCGGCACATCGCCTTGTCTAGGTGAGTAAGGGCCCTCATCTGGTATACTTTGAGCGCATTGTCCCAGCTATGAGCGACGGGGAGGATGGTCTGCCTTTTCATGCGTAGGACCCTCATCTATCTACTGATCACGGTGGCGATAGTAGCGATCGTAGTGAACCTGCTTTCTGGCGCAGTAGGAGGCGACCAGGAGATCGGGATAAACGACGTGGTCGCGATGACCGCACGGGGCAACGTCTCGACCATCGAGGTGAAGGGAGACAGTCTGACGATCGTGACGACGTCAGGAGAGACGCTGATGTCGCGCAAGGAGAGTGGGTCTTCGATAGTGGAGATACTCCAGCGTGGTGGTGTGGACCTTACGACGTCGAACGTTGAGATCATCTCACGTGGACAGAGTGGACTGTCGTCGCTGTTGGGGGTGTTGTTCAACTTCCTGCCGTTGATCTTCTTTGGAGCGATCCTGCTGTTCATGATGAGGAGTGCCCAGGGGAACACGAACCAGACGTTCAGTTTCGGACGTAGTCGAGCGCGGATGTTCATGGGGAACAGTCCGCAGGTGAGTTTCTCTGATGTTGCTGGGGTAGAGGAGGCGAAGGAGGAGTTGCAGGAGGTTGTAGAGTTTCTGAAGTTCCCAGAGCGTTTTTTGGCATTGGGAGCGAAGATTCCTAAGGGAGTGTTGCTGGTAGGTCCTCCTGGAACGGGAAAGACCCTGATGGCGAGAGCGGTAGCAGGAGAGGCAGGAGTTCCGTTCTTCAACATCAGCGGATCAGAGTTTGTAGAGATGTTTGTTGGAGTGGGAGCGAGTCGGGTGCGTGACCTGTTCGACCAGGCTAAGCGGAACGCACCGTGTATCGTGTTCGTTGACGAGATCGATGCTGTAGGACGACATCGTGGGGCAGGACTTGGAGGAGGTCACGACGAGCGAGAGCAGACCCTGAACCAGATCCTGGTGGAGATGGATGGCTTCGACACTGGAACGAACGTGATCGTGATGGCGGCGACGAACCGCCCGGACATATTGGACCCAGCGTTGCTGCGACCCGGTCGTTTCGACCGGAGGGTGATACTTGACAACCCCGACCTGAGGGGTAGGACAGAGATCTTGAAGGTCCACTCTGACGGGAAGCCGTTGGATGAGGACGTGGACTTAGAGCGAGTGGCCCGTCAGACAGTTGGATTCAGTGGAGCGGATCTGGCGAACCTTGTGAACGAGGCGGCCATTCTTGCTGCCCGGCGTACCAAGAAGCTGATAGGCCCGGACGAATTCTCTGAAAGCATCGATAGGGTGACCGCAGGCCCCGAGCGGCGGAGCCGCGTCATAAGTGAGCACGAGAAGGAAGTCACTGCCTATCACGAGGCCGGTCATGCCCTGGTGGCCCATGTTCTGCCCGATGCAGACCCCGTGGCCAAGGTTACGATAATAGCCCGAGGCCAGGCCGGCGGGTACACGAAGACCGTTCCGGAAGAGGACCGAAACCTGATCACGAGCGATCAGCTTGAAGCCCGACTTGCGATGGCGATGGGAGGACGTGCAGCTGAGGAGCTTGTGTTCGGAGAAGTTACCACTGGGGCGAGCAACGACCTTGAGCAGGCGACGAACATCGCGCGCACCATGGTCACTCGATTCGGGATGAGTAAGAAGCTCGGACCGAGGACCTTCGGAAAGCGCGACGAGCTCGTGTTCCTGGGCCGCGAGATCTCAGAACAGCGGGACTACTCCGACAGCGTGGCGGAGCAGATCGACGACGAGGTGCAGAGCCTGATCGGCGGCGCGTACGATACCGCGATGCGGCTCCTTAAGGAATACAGACCGAATTTGGACCGGGTCTCTGAGTATCTTCTCGAAAACGAGACGATAGAGGGCGAGAACTTCGCGGACATCTTCGAAAGCCCGCCAGCGCCGGCGGCCGCCAACTAGCTCCCGCGAATCCTTAACCGCCTCCCCGCACCGCTTCGACGTTCGAACGAGTCTTCGGGCCTATCTCCTTAGCCCTCCGCCATCTCCTTGAACCTGCGGATAGCTTCGATGTGGCCATCTACGGAGTCAATCCCAGCGTTCATCGTGTTTACTGAGATGTGAGTGGCGTCCAACTCCTGCCACGTTTCGATGAGCTGGCGCTGGTCGTCTTCAGAAGAGTTTCGGATCGACACCCAGCTTTCGACCCCGATCGAAGATGGATCGCGGCCAGCCGCTGCGGCCTGTTCCCTCATGCTGGCAATCAGCTCGCGTCCGTGATCGTCAGGACGGAAGAGGGGGAACCAGCCGTCACCCATTGTCGCGACACGTCTGATCGTTTGAGGAGCTGCGCCTCCGAACCAGACCGGGATCGGCTGCTGTACTGGCAGGGGATTGAGGCCCGCGTCGGTGACCTTGTGCCACCTGCCTTCGTAGGTGATGAGGTCGTTTGTCCATAGCTTGCGCATCAGGTCGATCTGCTCTTCTGAGCGCCGACCACGATCGTGGAAGTTCTCGCCAAGGGCCTCGTACTCGACGGGGTTCCAGCCGACACCGATTCCCAGCCTCAGCCGTCCCTGACTTAGAACGTCTACTGCCGCGGCCTGTTTGGCGACGAGGGCGGTCTGGCGCTGAGGCAAGATAATGACAGCGGTTACCAGCTCGACGCTGCTCGTTACGGCGGCAAGAAAGCCGTACAGGACGAATGGTTCGTGGAAGGCATCGGTGTGTCGGTAGGCCCCGCTCCATCCAGGCCTGGACTCAGCATTCGCGCCGAGCACGTGATCGAAAACGATGATGTGGTTGTAACCCATCTCCTCGGCGGCCTCTGCGTACGCCCTCACTCCACCGGGGTCACTTCCGATCTCTGTCTGTGGGAATACCACTCCTAGCTTCATCAATGCACGTCCTCTCTTTCGGATTTGGATGGCGCATAGTGTACTATACGCGCTGACTTATCAGCGTCCGCAATCGACTCCGCGCTTCCGGGAGACCCATGGCTCGATACGACCTGTTACTCAAGGGGGGGACAGTCCTCGATCCCAAGAACTCATTCGAGGGCGAGGCTGATCTCGCGGTACGCTATGGCGTGATAGATCGCTTAGAGGCCGAGTTGGATCCTGGGAACGCGGACGAAGTCGTGGACGTATCTGGTTTGTGGGTCATGCCCGGTCAGATCGACACACACGCCCACGTTGCGGGACTGTCGCGGAACTGGGACCCGGCACTGGGTTACGGAATGCTGGCGCGTGCCGGCACCACGACCGTACTGGACATGGGCGGGACCGGGCCGTCACTGATCGACGGGATCAAGAGGCGGGGAGCAGGTCTGAACGTCGCAGGGAATTTCGCGCTGATACCCGGACTTACGATTCCGAGTGGGAAGCTGTCGGCGTCGGCGATGCGCGACATCGTGACTGGGGCACTACGTCAGGGTTGCTTTGGCTTGAAGATACTCGGCGGCTACCATCCGTTTTCGCCGGAAGAGACGGCAACGGTAATCGCCGAGGCCAATGCACAGAGGGCCTACATCGCGTTTCATCTCGGCACGACCGAGACTGGCAGCCAACTCGAGGGCCTGCGGGAGGTCCCGGCTCTTGTTGGGAATGGTCGCCTGCACGTGTGTCACGTGAACAGCTACTGCCGGGGCGTGATCGAAGACGCGGCTACCGAGTGCGTCGAAGCCCTGGAGATTCTCGATGGCATGAGCGACCAGCTCGTCTCAGAGGTGTATCACGCGGTGCAGAACGGCACCAGCGGAAGATGCGATGAGAAAGGCAATGTAATAGCCGACGTGCCCCGCAACTGTCTCAGGCTGCGCGGCTATGAGACTACGCGCGAAGGGCTTCGGCAGGCGATCGTGGACGGCTATGGCGCGGTAGTGGCGCAGTCTGAGGGCGCAATCTACTACGCTAAACGGCAAGAGGCGCTGAGGCTATTCGACGAGTCCGACAGCAATGTCGGAATGAGCTTCCCAGTGAACGTACCTTCTTCGGCGTTTACTCTCACCACGGCCAAGGATGACGAAGGCGAGTTCACGGTCGATGCGGTGAGCACCGATGGTGGGTCCCATCCGAGAAACGTCGCCATCCAGAGCACCATGGCGCTGGTTGAATTCGGCGCGCTGACCCCTCTGGAGATGGCTGACAAGCTGTCATGGACTCCCGCGAGGATGATGGGTCTGTTGGACAAGGGCCATTTCACAGTGGGTGCTGACGCTGACATCACCGTGCTGGATCCGGACCGGAATTCCCCAGTGATGAGCTTCGTGGCCGGATCGATGATCATGTCCCAGGGACGGTCGGTTGGCAATGGTGGAACGCTCCTGATCACCCCTGAAGGGGAGAGTACCGTGTCCCAATCGGGACTGCCGTACCGGGTCGTCGATCTTGCTGAGAGTAAGCTCTATGGGGGCTTCCAGGACTGACACTTATCTGTGGTGTTATTTGGGAAGGTCAGCCTCGAAGCGATGGCGGCAGCATGTTGGGAATCGTGTCTTCGATCGGATACTCTTCCTGGCACTCTTTGCAGCGAAGAATTCCCGACACGATTTCGTCGCCGTCCTGTTCAGTGACCGTAAGGTCCAGATCGCCACGACACATCGGGCAGACCAGGATTTCCATGAGTGTCATTCGCATTTTCAGATGCTCCGTGGATTCAGCGCAGGGCCATCTCGTACATGACCTTTAACAGGTCCGCAAGTAGAAAGACCACCACGCCGAGAATGATGATTGTGTTGTAGCCCGAAATTGCCCTAAGTCCCCGTTGCAGGAATCCCTGTGGCGGTGCTTCTGGCTCTCGGTAGGCTTCAGACAGCAACGTGCGTCGTCTTCGCCTGGAAGCCAGCACGAACATCCAGATACTCAACACGACCTTAATCGCGAGAACGATCACATAGGACGTGCCTGTTACGCCCTGGCTGAGGCGGTCGAAAGTCAGGCTGATGCCCGTGACCACCAGCAGGAAGAAGCAGACGTCGACCAGAACCTTGAACTCAGCGGCAGTATGGCGGTTTACTTCGCGGCCAGTGTCAGACGAGCGACGCAGGGCCGGTCTCAACACAAAGAGGTAGAAGATGCTGCCTCCTACCCACGCCACGGACGCTGTCAGGTGCACCCATCTGACTACGAGCAGGAACACTTCACTATAGGTCAACTGTCCGCTCCGAATTTCGTCGGATAATTGTAACATCGGACCAGGCTTGGAACTTCGGTCCGCAGCCACATCCGGAGCAGCAACTGGAGTTACATGATCTCGTGAATCAGCTCCCGGAGCTTTTCGAGGTCTAGCGCTCCGGACCATCGCCTTTGGATGTTGCCGTCCCTGTCGATGAGCACCGTCGTGGGAAATCCAGAGATCATGTATTCCATGACTATTTCGCCCATCTTGTCGCCGATCTTGTCAGGGCCCACGCTGTAGTTGACGCCAATCTTGTTTACGAACTCCTGGCCGTCGTCCACAGAGTCCAGGCCGACGAGCTGGATGCCGATGAACTCTACACCGTCATCCTTGAACTCCTGGTAAGCGGTCTCGAAGTCAGGCATTTCGGCGACACACGGCGGGCAGGACGGGAACCAGAAGTTGAGCACTACGGGCTTCCCAGCGAACTCAGACAGCCTGATGGTTTCACCTGCCTCGTGATCTTCGTTTCCGAACAGGACGAGCTCGAAGTCGGGAGCGTCGTCCAGGGTATCCTCGGTATCAGTCGCCTGTTCCGGCTCCGCTGTCGGAGACTCCTCTGAGGAGCACGACAGGACTGCAATCGCCAGGAGCGCAATCACCGCGAATAGTACGACACCCCTTGTGGCGAGACTATTGTGCATCGTCATGCCTTGGAACATACCCTCACAGATTGTGCCTTGCTCTATCCGGCCACATTTGTACATCTGTACGCAATGCAGCCACCCCCTGGTTTCAGGCAGGCCGGCAACCTAGAACTCGGCCAAACTCCGTGAGAGTTCGTCAGCGAGATTCTCGATCGGGACTCGTTCTTGGGTCATGGTATCCCTGTTTCGAATTGTAACGGCGCGGTCGTCGATTGTGTCGAAGTCAACAGTCACACACAGCGGAGTGCCAATCTCGTCCTGACGCCGGTAGCGTCGCCCGATGCTCTGCGTGTCGTCGTACTGAACGAAACCAGAGATGCGGCCCGATCCCTGAACGGCCTCAAACACCTCACGCGCGGTAGGCGTAAGGCGGGCGTTTCTCGATAGCGGGAGTATGGCGACCTTAACGGGAGCGATCTCAGGATGGAGCTTTAGAAGCGTGCGACTTTCGGTCTTGCCGGACGCAGACGTGACCTGTTCCTCGGTGTAGGCGTCGACCAGAAATGTCATAACTGACCTGTCGACACCTGCAGCGGGTTCGATTACATAGGGAACGATGTGCTGTCCACTCTCCTGGTCGAAGTAGGTCAGGCTCTGACCGCTGGCCTTGGTGTGAGCCTTGAGGTCGTAGTCGGTGCGGTTGGCGATGCCCTGAATCTCGCCCCACCCCCAGGGATAGAGGTACTCGATGTCGTGGGTGGCCTTCGAGTAGTGAGAGAGTTCGTCTGCGTCGTGGGCCCTCAACCTGAGGCGGTCGGGGCTCACACCGAGGTCGGTGTACCAGCCAAGGCAGTCCTTGATCCAGCGATCGTGGTACTCCTCGTCTTCTCCCGGCATCACGAAGTACTCGATCTCCATGGCCTCGAATTCGCGTGTCCTGAATATGAAGCCGCCGGTGGTGATTTCGTTCCTGAAGGCCTTCCCAATCTGGGCGATACCGAAGGGGAGCCGCTTGCGAGTGGCTGTGAGCACGTTGTCGAAGTTGACGAAGATTCCCTGGGCGGTCTCTGGGCGAAGGTAGGCCTCGGAGGCCTGGTCTTCGACCGGACCAACGAACGTCTTGAACATGAGGTTGAAGTGACGAGGGTCCGTGAGCTCGCCACCGCAGTCCGGGCAATCGGGGCCGTCAAGGTGGTCTTCCCTGAACCTGAGATGGCAGACCTTGCACTCCACCAGCGGGTCGGTGAAGCTTCCGACGTGACCACTGGCGCGCCATACGTCGGGGTGCATGAGGATCGAGGCGTCCAGGCCGACGATATCATCGCGGCTCCACACGAAAGTGCGCCACCAGGAGTCCTTGACGTTCTTCTTCAATTCGACGCCAAGAGGACCGTAGTCCCAGGTGCTCGCCATGCCTCCGTAGATCTCACTGCTCTGAAATATGAAGCCGCGTCGCTTACAGAGCGAGACGAGCTTGTCCAGATCAACCTGGGTTGGCGCTTCTACCACGATAATCCCTCGTATTCTCAAGAGTGCAACTTGAGAATAGTGAATCGTGGGGTCTGAAACAAGTGCGCTAGCTGGAGCGGATCTCTTCGGCGACCTTCTCCGCGATCATGATGGTGGTCGAGTTGGTGTTTGCCCTCACCACGTCAGGCATGATCGATGCGTCGACCACCATAAGGCCTTCCAGTCCGTGAACATGGCAACCCGGGTCAACGACCGCCATACGATCGTTGGCAGGCCCCATCTTGCATGTCCCCGACGAATGGTGCTGGGTGACGACGTTCTTAAGGAGCCATGCGTCGAGGCTGTCGTCGCTGGAAAGTACTTCGTCGGAGGGATTGAGCCGTGTCATGCTGGCTGGAGCGTACTCGGGCATAGCGGAAATCTCGGCGCACAGCCTGACGGCCCCGCGCATCCTTTCCAGATCGAAAGGATCGGTCAGGTAGCGGTAGTCCAGGACCGGCTGGTCGTTGGGATCCGGGCTGGACAGACGCAGCTCGCCAACTGACAGGGCCTTCTGCATGGCGATGCTGAATCCGGTCGGAATGTGACCTGGTCTGAGGTCGAAGTCCACGGGTATGTGCTCAGTTCGAATCTGAAGGGGGCGCATCTGCATGTCGTTTCTGAACGGCGAACCGGGGGTAGTGTACCTCATGCCAATCTGGAGACCCGGAGGACGGTCCGGTAGCTCTGTCTGGCTAACGTAGTGCATGAATATCGCCGGGTGGTCTCGGAGGTTTTGGCCGACACCGGGTAGGTCGTGGACTGTCTCGATGCCGTGCTCTGCGAGATGATCGGAAGGTCCAACGCCTGAGAGCAGCAGGAGCTGCGGCGAATTGATTGCGCCCCCGCTCAGGATGACGTTGTCAGCGTAGACGCTAAAGACCTCCCCGCCTGATTCGGCCTCGACTCCGACTGCACGGCGCCCTTCCAAAAGAACGCGATGTGCCAGGACTTCGGAGCGCACCGTGAGGTTGAGCCGGGTGCGAGCCATGTCGAGGTACGTCAGGGCGGTGCTCATCCGAACGTCGTCTATGCGGTTGAATGCGTAGTGGCCCACTCCGGTCGACTCGGGGTGGTTGACATCGTCCGTCCGCGGAAATCCAGCCGCCACGCACGCATCCAGGAATGCTCGTGGACTGGAAAGAAGCTCGTCTTCCCTGTAGCGACGGACCGGAATGGGACCGTCCGAGCCATGGAAGTCGTCTCCTGGAAAGTCGAGGTCGGTCTCCGACTTTCGGAAGTAGGGCAGGACGTCCAGAAAGTTCCAACCCTCGTTGCCTGCCTCGGCCCACTCTTCGAAGTCCTCGGGTATCCCTCTGAAC
The DNA here is from genome assembly GCA_965116415.1 of Dehalococcoidia bacterium. GTDB lineage: Bacteria > Chloroflexota > Dehalococcoidia > Lucifugimonadales > UBA1123 > VXRN01. The sequence goes on along the minus strand of OZ220693.1, from coordinate 583,674 downwards.
CAGACCTGACCATTGATCGCGCTGGAGCCACCCATGACCTTGCCGCGAGGAAGCCTGAAGGGCTCCCTGCCTGGGACAGCGTTCGCCTCGTAGCCCCAGGTGTGGGACAGTGGGTCGTACGACTCATACCAGGGGTGCACACCATACTTCACGTGATCCGGCATTCTGTCGAAGTCAGGGTAGTCAGGACCTGCCTCCAGCAGCAATACGGACCTGTGCCGGTCCTCAGAGAGTCTTGACGCCAGTACGCAGCCTGCCGACCCAGCTCCCACGATTATTGTGTCGTACTTCATTTACTGAGCATCCCCCAAAGCCAAGTCTGGGAGTATTCTGACCTTGAGTCAACCGAGTTGCAAGTGTCAATGAGCCTTGCTCGTTGACCAATGATTCGGGGCGTTCATATAATCGCCGCAGCCATTCGCTTCCAGGTTCATGACCATATGACACAACAGCAGACCAGCACCATTAGCGCCTCAGACATCGAGAGACTGCTCCTCTGGGCAGTGCGACTTGGGCTGATGGCGGTCCTTTTCGTGCCGCTGGTCGTGACCACATCGACGTACTTTCCCTACGTAGTTGGGAAGGCGATATACGCACGAGTCATCATCGAGATCACGTTTGCTTTGTGGCTGATACTGGTCCTGTACTTCTCGGGCTACCGCCCATCGCGTTCGTGGATTCTGATTGCATTCGGCGCATGGCTGGTCGTCTCACTGATTGCGGGGCTCACTGGAGTCAGTTTCACGAGGAGCTTCTGGTCGACGTACGAGCGGATGCAGGGCATATACGATCTTGCCCACTGGTTTGTTTTCGCGATGATGGCAGGCTCAGTCTTCAGATCTATCAAAGACTGGCAAGTGCCGTTCACGGTCAACCTCGTGATTGGGGCGATCGTCTCTGGCCTTGGACTGGCGCACCACTTCGATGTGTACAGCATGGACATCCTAGGGTCTTCGCAGAGAATCGAATCCACCTTGGGTAACGCCACCTACGTTGGCGCCTACACGATGGTGAACGCCATGATCGGCGTGGGTCTGATTGTCTACTCGTTCCTCAAGCCGGACATCGAGCCAAGTGTGGAGGTGAGAAGGCGCGCAACCAGACGCCGGCAACGAAGGGTGGAAGAGCAGGCCGGTTGGTCACTGGACCTAACGACGTGGCTTCGGGTCCTCTGGGTCTTAGCGGTTGTCATCAACCTCTGGGCGCTCTGGCTTACTGGGACGCGGGGAGCCATTGTGGGCATGGCTGCAGGCGCGGTCGTGTTTGGCGTCGCGTATCTCATCTGGGGGAATATGAGGGTCATAAGGTGGGCTGCACTCGGTGTGATCGTCGCCGCAGTAATGGGTATCACCCTGGTACTCGTGATGAGGACCACGACTGTGCTTGACCCGCTGCAGGAGTCAAGTACTACGCTCAGGCGCTTAGCATCCATTGGCCTGGACGACAATAGCTCTCGTGGTCGGCTGGTTGCCGTACAGGCTGGACTCGAGGCGTTCCAGGACCGACCGGTGTTGGGATGGGGGCCCGAGAACTTCCTGATCGCGTGGGGAAGGTACTTCGATGTCGACTCCGGCATTCGAGAGCGATTCGATCAGGCGCACAGCAAAGTGTTCGAAGAGCTTACAACCAAGGGCGTACTTGGCCTGACCACGTATCTGCTCATCTGGCTGGGGATGGTGGCTGTTCTGCTGGCTTCGTTCCGTCGGAGAAGTGGATGGCACCAGGTATTCATAGCTATAGTCGGGGCGACGGCGGCAGCGTACTTCGTACAGAACCTGTTCCTATTCGACACTACTACGACGACCTTGCTGTTTGCTCTCCTGGTTGCATTTCTGATCTCAGAGGAGCGGGAGCTAGGAGTTCAGGAACTGACTGATGAGCCACCCGAGCGCAGGACGAAACTGATCCCTGAAGGTCTCGGCCAGCGACTGGGACTGGCTGCCGTCGCGGGTTTCCACAGGAACTCGATCGGTGTTGCGGTTGTGGTCCTGATCGTGTCTGTCCTGACTGGGCTACTCCTGTTCTACACGTTCATGCCTTTCTCTTCGGCGATGACCGTGGTCCAGGGCGCGATTGGACAGGGTACATGGGAGCAGAAGGAAGAGGTGCTTACCAGGTCAGTTTCAGAGTTCCCGGGCCTTGGCAACTACCCGAGGATCATCCTGATTTCACAGGCAACCGAGGGCGCCCAGGAGATGTCGGACGAGGAGTTCGCGCTGGCAGTGGAGTCTGTGGGAACTGCGGCGGAGGCCGGACTTGACGACGAACCTCAGAATTGGAGGATCAGGGCGCTGACCGCGCAGTTCTACCAGGTGGCCTCTACGCGCAACCCCGAGTACCTTGCAGTAGCACGCGAGCACATCGATGAGGCGACGGTGCTGGCTCCCCGGACGCGGGAGATCATCCGGATCTCAGAGCAGCAGGAGGAACTGGAAAGCCGGCAGTAAGTGTTTTCGGCTTATGAACGCTGTCTAGTTCAACTAGGGGTGGGAGTGATGGCTGCCACTCTGGATTCCGACCCTCGCCGGAGTGGAGTATCGCCATTCGCCGCTCTCAGCCGGACTTCTGGCTGCCTAGCGTTTTTCGCCTTGCCACCGGCCGCGAAGGGTCAGGAGGACTGACGACACCAGTAGCCTGACGTCAAGCCACGGGGACATCCGCCGGATGTAAAGCATGTCGTATCGCAGCTTATTGCGGGGATGGGTGGAGTACCTGCCGTAGATTTGGGCGAGGCCGGTCATCCCGGGCCTTACCGTGAGGCGCCATGCGAATCCAGGATAGCTGGACTCGAACTCCTCGGACAGCTCCGGTCGTTCGGCCCTGGGACCTACCAGACTGATGTCGCCCTTCCACATGTTGATCACCTGCGGCAACTCGTCGAGGGCTCGACTGCGGAGGAATGCGCCGATTGGGGTGATCCTGGGATCGTCTTCCTCGGCCCAGACTGCTCCCGTGTGTCGTTCAGCGTCCGGGATCATCGATCTGAACTTGTACACCCTGAAGACTCGTCTGTTCTTACCCAGGCGTTCCTGGGTGTAGAAAACGGGACCACGGTCGTGCAGCCAGATCGCCAGGGGAATCGATACCCACAAAACTGCCCAGATTGGCGCCAAGGCAACGTGTACGGCGATCAGCACGAGGAGGTCGAATGGGCGCTTCCACCAGTCGTTGACCTGGATCTGGGTGGCTTCTGTCTGTGTCAGCCCACGGACGGCTGACCCTGAACGGGGAGTACCAGTTTGGTCGGGACGGTCCTGCATGGGCGTGGCCGGGAAGGTGAGAGCATTCAGTGGTCGGGGTGGGCGGGATCGAACCGCCGACCTCCTGTTCCCAAAACAGGCGCGCTACCGCTGCGCCACACCCCGTCTATTAAGCGTAACTGTTTTGGATTTACCGGGTAAAGTTCACTCGGAGTCGGAGACGATTGCATTGGTCGGTCGTTCCAGCGAAAGTTGGAATCCAGAGGTTCACGGGAAGCGCCATGAGCATGGAATAGTGACTATTCACCCTCACCCCAACCCTCTCCCTGAGGGAGAGGGGGTTATGCAGGGACCTCAGGTTCGGGGGCGCGACGGTCGCTCCAGCCGGTGGCCTGCTCGTACCTGTAGGCGACACTCAGTACGACGTCTTCTTCGAATGGGCGTCCGATTATCTGGACCCCGATTGGCAGACCCGAGTCTGAGAGCCCGCAGGGCACGGATATTGCTGGAAGCCCTGCAAGAGCGGCTGGGCTGGTGTACTGCCGCCTTCCCAGATCGAGCCGGCCCTGGTAGTAACCTCCTGGCGAGCCAGTGGACTGCGCGATTGACGGGGCTAGTGTCGGACTGGCGGGCAGCACGATCACATCGTGGTCTTCAAGGGCGGACATCATTTCGTTCCTGATGAGTGTCCTCGCCCTCTGGGCCCTGATGTAGGTGGTGGCCGGGGTCAGGACCGCCGATTCAAGGCGCGTGCGCGTGCTCCAGTCGTACAGATCCCCACGGGTCTTCAGCCAATCGAGATGGAAGGTTGCCGCGTCGACGTCCGCGGTTGCCAGAAAGACGGCGCCACTTTGGGCCGAAACTGGAAGGCGGACTTCGTCGATGTCAGCGCCCAGCTCCGCGAGGTTGTCCACGGCTGAAATAACGCCCGCCCGGACCTCGGTGTCCAAGCCTTCGTATTCGAGGGCGTCCGGCGGAATGGCAACCTTTACTGGGTCCGTCCTTCGAGACAGGGCCCCAACGTAGTCTGGCACCGGCTCGGAGCTCGATGACGTATCGCGCTCATCCTGGCCGGCAATTGCCTGGAGCATGATCGCGCAGTCTTCGACGGTCCTGGTCATTGGACCGACTGTGTCGAGGCTCCAACTCATCGGTACAACACCATGCCGAGTCACGCGACCGTAGGTCGGGCGAAGCCCAACGATGCCGCAGAACGCGCTTGGCCCCCTTATCGATCCGCCTGTGTCCGACCCCAGTGCGCCTGCACACAGACCGCCAGCAACGGCGACTCCCGATCCGCTGCTGGAACCTCCGGCAGACCGGTCCAGGTTCCACGGGTTGCGCGGAGTGCCATACGGGTGGTCGATGGTGCCGCCGACCGCGAACTCACTCAGGTTCAACTTGCCCAGGAGGACCGCTCCCGAATTTCGAAGCCGCTCGACAATCGTCGAGTCGTACTCCGGAAAGTGGTCGGCCAGCACCCGCGAGCCTGCGCTGGTCAGAACGCCTTCCGTGTAGATGATGTCCTTGATGGCGACCGGGATTCCGTGCATCGGCCCCCGGTAATTGCCGATGCTGATCTCGGCTTCTGCCTGGGCCGCCTCGGCACTGGCAGTTTCCGACATGACGGTTATGTAGGCGCCGAGAGTGGGATTGAGACGTTCGATTCGTTGCAGGAAGGAACGTGTCAGTTCGACAGGAGAGAGCTGCCGGGTCTGTATCAGCCTGCCGAGTTCGGCGATGGTCATTAGGTGAAGGTCATTACTGGCCATGTCTCTACTCCCGGCCAACTTCGAACCGGTGGGCCGGCTCGACAGAATCGAGCAGTTCGTCGGGAATATCCTCCAGCACCTCCATGATGCCGGAAAGGCGGGACGCTATTGTCCGAGCCCTGGACTCGTCCAACTCCAGTCCCATAGTCTCCGCTAACTTGCGAACATCATCGATCGATAACTCTGACACGAGACACTCCTCAGGGCTTACTTGAGCGCGCGTATTCTATCACGGTGGAGCTGTGAACCCCTGCGGGCGTGAGCCTTTGCCCGGTGCTACAATCGCACCCACTGGCGGCTCGGAGTGAAAATGCGAGGTGGGTAAATGGATCTCAACGACAAAGTAGCAATCGTGACCGGTTCGGCCCGTGGAATAGGACGCGCCATTGCGGACAAGATGGCGTTGTACGGGGCAACGGTGGTGATCTGCGACCTGAACATCGAAAACGTAAGACAGACTGCGTCGGAGCTGAGTCAGGCCCACCCGAACACCGAGTTCGGGGCACTTCAGGTTGATGTAACTCAGCAGGAGTCGCTGGACCGCCTGGCGAGCGAAGTGGTCGATCTGTTCGAACAGATCGACATACTTGTCAACAATGCAGGGATTATCGGCGCCGCCGGATGGGAGAACCGCGACCGGCCGATCGAGGATGACTGGGACCAGATCTACGCCGTGAACGTGAAAGGGGTCGCCAAGGCTTCAGATGCAATCTCCGAGTACATGAAAACGCGAAACTACGGGAAGATCGTCAATATCGCATCTGTTGCGGGGCGACAGGGCGGTCCAGGTAATCCAGCGTACAATGCCTCCAAGGCCAGCGTAATCAGCCTCACACAGGCCTATGCTCTGGGGCTCGCGCCATTCAACATCAACGTAAACGCGATCTGCCCGGGGTCTCTCTGGACGGACATGTGGGAGCGGATTGCGGTACGAAACATCAACCTTGACGATGGCCAGTCAGGCATTACTCCAAGGGAGCACTTCGACCGTTCCATCCAGGCCAGGATGCCGCTTGGCCGCGAGCAGACGCCGGAGGACATCGCGCACCTGGCAGTGTTCCTGGCCTCCGACCTGTCGCTGAACATCACCGGGCAGGCGATCAATGTCACCGGTGGGTCGCGGATGGACTAGAGAGTTACCCCGGACGCTTCTTGCCAGTCTTGGCCTCGTAGAGCTTCCAGGTCTCGTCGTTGAAGGGGTAGTACTTGCCGGGGGAGCAGCGCTCGACTTCCAGTTGGGCCTTGACGATCTCCTCGACCTCCTCACGCTGGTGGGCGATTTGAATGACTTCGTCCACCTCTGACCTGGGTACGACTACAACGCCGTCGTCGTCTCCCACGACCGCATCGCCCGGCCTGACGAGGACTCCACCGCACTGGATGGCGTCGTTGACCTGCCAGGGCCAGAACTCCGCTGGTCCCTGCTTCGCCGTCGTCGACGCGCTGAACACGGGGAAGCCGTACTCTCGGAGGGCAACACTGTCCCGGACAGCGCCATCGGTAACCAGCCCGCCCGCGCCAAGCTGCATCATCCTGAAGAACTTGATGTCGCCGCCTATGGAGCTATACGTCCATCGCATTGCGTCGACCACGAGCACCTCCCCGGGGCCGCACTGCTCGATTGCCACGTACTCGGCCGACTGGTCTGCCCTGGGCTTGTCAGCGGCCAAGTCGGGACGATGGGGCACAAAGCGCAGGGTAACCGCACGCCCGGCCATCTTCTGTCCTAGTTGGAGAGGCCGCGCCCCCTCAACGTAGCTCTGAGGCCAGTTCTTAACCCAGAGGGCGTCGATAAGGGTCTGGGTGGGGATGTTCCTGAGAACTTCGAGAGTTTCGTCGGAGATGGGATTCGAGGTTGTCATATGATGTTCTCCTGCGTGGGAAGTGCGGCGTATTGTATGGACTGGCGCTTAGCCGTACAATCCCATCTGGCGCCTCCCAATGGCGCCTGGCAGCTGGTATCCACGGGGCAAGGAATGAACGATGACTAGTGCGACTGCGGACGTTGTGGTAATCGGTGGTGGAGTTAACGGGACAAGCATCGCCATGCACCTGGCTCGGATGGGCGCAGGCAGGGTGGTGCTGGTGGAGAAGGGTCACCTAGCTGGTGGCGCAACGGGCCGGTCCGGTGCGATGGTGCGTGAGCACTACCTGCATCCCACGCTGGTGAGGATGGCGACCGAGTCAAGGGAGATCTTCCAGAACTTCGGGGACGCGATTGGAGGTGATCCTCGGTTCGTACAAGGCGGCAGAATCCTGATGTTCACAGAACGGGACGAGGCTGCTGCCCGCGCAAACGTTGAGATGAACAGAGACCTTGGTGTCAACATAGAGACGCTGACACCGACAGAGGTCGCCGGGATGGTACCCCAGGCGAACCTTGAAGAGATAACAATGGGCACCTATGAGCCGGATGCGGGTCACGCTGACCCCGTCACTACGACCTACGCCTACGCCGAGCGGGCCAGGGATTACGGAGCCGAGATACACACGCAGACTCCAGTGTCAGGTTTGGTCGTCTCTGGAGGAAGGATTGCGGGTGTGGAGACAAGCTCGGGGACAATTGAGACTTCAACGGTGGTCGCCGCTGTAGGGCCGTGGTGTCACTATCTGGGCGCTGCAGTCGGGGAGTCCCTGCCGGTTACTCCCATTCGTGTCCAGATGGTGCACATGAGAAGGCCTCCTCCACTTGAGAGCCTAAACACAAACATAATCGACTACTCAACAGGTGCATATTTCCGAGTATATGGAGACCACGATACGGTTATAGGCGGTGAGGCCCTGGAAGACCTGGCGGAAGTAGCCAACCCGGACGCGTTCGGTCTTAACGCAGACCACGATGTAATCACACGCTTCTGGGACCGCGCCAAGCTGAGATTCCCCGAATTTGAAGCAGCGATCTGCCGTGGCGGCTACGGCTCTCTATACGACATGACACCGGACGGCAATCCGATACTTGACCGATCTCAGACTGTGGAAGGTCTATACTGGGCGGTCGGATTCAGTGGACACGGGTTCAAACTGTCGCCTGTAGTGGGTCGCATGGTGGCTGAGCTTGTGATGCGCGGGGAGTCGAGTGATCATCCTGTCAGCCAGTTCAGGTTAACGCGGTTCGCTGAAGGCGACCTGCTGGGCGCTGAGCATCCATACGAAGGCAGGCGGCATCAGTAGCGGTCAGTAAGGCGGTCTTCTACAACGATGGCAACAATTCAGGTAACTGAGGAAATCAAGAGGGGCCGTAATCAGCTTGCGTTCACGGTCGTTCTTGGGCACACCGTAAAGCACATTTATAACTCGGGACTTCAGTCCGTCATCCTGGCCGTCATCAAGGACGATCTCGGCCTCAGCGGCACCCAGTTCGGACTGCTCGCGACGTCGCAGAGGGTCACCAGCGGTACGACGACGATGGTCGCCGGTTACCTCGGCGACCGTTTCGCAAACAGGTCGGGCCTGATGCTTATGCTCTCGCTGGGCATCATGGGTGTCTCCTACTACCTGATGGGCAGTGCGCCGAGCTACTGGTTCCTGTTCGCGGTGATGCTGCTCGTCGGAATAGGACCGTCGCTATATCACCCACCGGCCATTGCGTCGCTGTCCCGGAAGTTCCCTGACAGGCGCGGATTCGCAATCTCGCTGCACGGCACCGGAGGAAGCGTTGGCGAAGTTGTAGGCCCGGTGTTGACCGGCGGTCTGATCAGCGGGACGTACCTGGTAGCCTTCGAATGGCGGGACGTGCTCCACATGAGCGTGCTCCCGGCGCTGATAATCGCCGTCGCCGTGTACCTGATGATGCGGAGCATTCCTGCCGCGGCGGCGGATGCCGAGTCCCTGGGGCAATACCTGACTTCACTGGTGACGCTGGTGAAGCGAAGGGCGATGCTTTCCCTTGTCTTCGTGACGGCACTTCGAAGCTCCGGGCAGTCAGCGGTAATGGGGTTCCTGCCCGTTTACCTGCTGGAAGACCTCGACTATGAAAAGGTCGTAATCGGGCTGTTCATGTCTGGCGCCCAGGTAACCGGCATTGTCGCGCAGCCTATTATGGGGTTCCTGTCGGACAGGTTCGGACGCAAGGTCGTCCTCGTACCCTGCACGCTTGCGCTTGGACTTCTGATCATGTGTCTGAGGTTTGCAGAACCCGGGCCACAGCTCGTGCTTGTAGTCCTGGTCATGGGAGCCTTCCTGTACTCGCTACACACGATCTACATAGCCGGAGCAATGGACGTCGCGCAGGGCCAGGCCCAGTCGACGGTGGTGTCCCTGATCTACGGCGCAAGCTTCATCGGAGCGTTCTCTCCGTGGGCAGCCGGCTGGGTCGCGGACCAGTGGGGGAACTCAGCCACGTTCCTATTCGGTGGCGCGCTTGTGATACTCGGCGCACTGATACTGTGGGCGACACGACTCCCCAAGACAGCGAATCAGCTGGGCGCCGGTCAGTAGTCCTAGCTCTCGATCAGCACGACCTCCCGCTGCATATCTGTCGTGACCTGCGGCCCATCTTCTGAGTAGAAGACGTCTATCTCTGACCTCACACCGAATTCGGGAACATAGATTCCTGGCTCAATGGTCACGGCTATGCCCGGAATCAGCTGCCGCGTGTCGTACGTCTCCCACGAGTCCAGGTTGACGGCGTTGGAGTGGACCTCTCGCCCCAGGCTGTGGCCCAGACGGTGGTTGAAGTACTCGCCGTAGCCGGTAGCTTCAATGTAGTCCCTGGCCACCTTGTCCAGCTCCCAGCCCTGGAGGGTGCGCCCCTCCTGGAACGCGGTTACCATTTCGGCCAATGCAGCGTCGCGGGCCCCAAGGACGTTGTCGAACACTTCCTGGTGTCTGGCAGGAACGTCGTCGCCCACGTAGGCAGTCCAGGTGATGTCGCCGAACATGTCGTCCTCGCCGGGCAGCCGGGTCCACAGGTCTATCAGCACCCAGTCTCCGCGCTTGATCCTGACGGAGTTCTCAGGAGTAGGGTCGAAGTGGGGATCAGAGGCGTGCTCGTTGACGGCGACTGCGGGGCCGTCTGTCACCACCAGCCCGTTGTCGCGGAACCGGTTGCGAATGAACTCGGCGGTATCGAACTCGGTGATGCCTTCGTCGAGACTCTTCCCGATGTGCTCAAAAGCCTCCAGCACGATCTGAGTCAGCTTCTCAGCGGCAAAGATGTGAGATGCAAGTTGCTCTTCCGTCCAGCGTTGGGTGGCATACTGGAGAAGATCTGCAGATGACACTACGTCTACCCCTAGTCCTCGCACCAACTCGAGTGTGCCGCCGTCCACCTTAGACACGCGTGGCAGTGCCCCGTCGGGGGTATACTCCATGGCGATGCGATCCGACGCACCTAGCCTGTCCTTCAACTTGTCGATCATGTCGATCCGGTTTACAAAGAGCGTTGAATCGATGCCGAGGTGTGTGAACCTGCTCTGGTCAACGAAGCTGACCAGCATGTGAGGATCTCCACTCTGTGGTATCCAGAGCCACACTGGTCTTGTGACGTGGCCGACTCGTCCGACCGTGTCCGACAGGATGGGATTGAGGCCTCTGTAGTCGTACACGAGCCATCCGTCCACGTCCTGGGAGGTCATGTACTCCTGCGCCTGTTGTACTACTGGCTGAATTGACATTGTGCGATTTTCCTCCGGGATGAGCCAGGGTCGTTACTGGCAAATGGTGTTGCAAGCCATATATGCGCTCGTCAATGTATAATACTGGCACGGACGTCGTCACCAGCGGTAGACGACATTCGCACGACAAGATTCGACTATATCTTCCTAGTTTTCAGGCTACGGAGGACTCCTGTGACAAGACAACGAACTGTTTCACTAAGAGGGGTCACGCGGGAAGACGTGACTAGAATTAGAGAGTGGCTCGAGGACGAAGAGACCACAGATAGCTGGTTCGGACGATACGCCTATGGAGAACCGGCCCATCTCGGCTACCGTCCTGCCGAGATGGAGGATGCCACAGATGAGGAATTTGCGCGTGCCCTGGAAGACCCGGCGCATGTGACGATGTCCGTGTACACTGACGAAGGCGAGCACATCGGAGAGATCCACCTTGGATTAGACGAGGCGCTTGGCGACGGCCAGCTTTCTATCCTGATGGGACAACGCAGCCGGTGGACTCGTGGATACGGCGTTCCGGGCATAAGAGCGGCACTTGATCTGGCATTCAATGAATACGGACTCTACCGGGTGTGGGTGGATGTTCCGGAGTTCAACCTGTCGGCTCGCACGCTGTTCGAGCGGGTTGGGTTCATCCACGAGGGGACCCTACGTCAGAGCAGGCCACACGGTGAAGAGAGAGCTAACTCTGTTGTAATGGGAATGCTGGCCGCCGAGTACGACCCAGGAACAGGCTGAAGCGCTGCAACTATGACACTCTACGACGCGGAATCCGGGAATCTAACGCTAGTCGCCAGCGGCGACACGATGATCACTCGACGCCTGTCGGTGTTCAAGGAGCCGAGATTCCTATCACTTGTCGACCTTTTCAAAAATGCCGATGTCGGTTACACCAACCTCGAGATGCTCATGCACGACTTCGAGCACTCTCCGGGGATGGCTGGCGGCACATTTACCGGGTCTGATCCGGCAAACCTCGAAGAGCTTAGCTGGGCCGGAATCAACCTGGTGTCGACCGCCAACAACCACAGCTACGACTATGGCGAAGGCGGCGTTCTGACAAATATCGACCACCTGAAGAGCATCGGGATGGCATTCGCGGGCACGGGACGCAACCAGAGCGAGGCCCGCGCTCCCGGATACCTGGACACGTCCGCCGGAAGGGTGGCGCTAATCTCCGCGTCGTCAACATTCAGCGAGGCGGGCAGGGCGATGGACCAGCGACCGGACCTGCCTGGCAGGCCTGGACTCAACGCGCTTCGCCACTCCGTCACCTACACAGTGGACCGTCCGGCTTTCGATTCGATGAAGCGGGTCAGCCGCAACCTGGGATTCGAGGCGAGCAACGCGGCGCAGAGGCGGTTCAGGCCCAAGGGCACGGTTATGCAGGACAACGACACTCAGCTCGGTTTCCTGGGCAGGAAGTTTGTCCTGGGTGAGGAGTTTGGCAAGTCGACAAGGCCAAACCAGCGCGACATGGACGAGAACCTGAAGTGGATCAGGGACGCGAGCCGGATGGCTGACTGGGTGTTTGTGTCGTTCCACTGCCACGAGAGCGGGGACACCACGGACGAACCGCCAGAATTTCTTCAGACCTTCGCAAGAGCGTGCATTAACGCCGGTGCAGATGCCTTCCTGGGTCACGGTCCACACATCACCCGCGCCGTGGAGATCTACGAAGGCAGACCTATCTTCTACAGCCTCGGCAACTTCATCTTCCAGAACGATACAGTGAAGTGGCAGCCCGCATTCAACTTTGAGTCCGTAGGACTGGGGCCTGAAAGCACTCCGGCCGACTTCTACGATCGGCGGAGTGAGAACGACACGAGAGGATTCCCGGGGGATGCGATCTACTGGAACAGCGTCGTCGCGCGCTGCGAGTTTAAGTCTGGCGAGCTTGACCGGATTGAACTCCACCCCATCGACTTGGGACACGGCAAGGCGAGGTCGCAGAGGGGCAGACCGGTACTCGCGACCGGACGGTCCAGCCAGCACTCGCTACAGAGAATGAAGCGGCTCTCCGAACCCCTCGGTGTGAATGTAAGCGTGAGTGACGGTGTTGGGGTCATCGAACTCTGACCACCACGGGTCGGGTGAGGTCTATATCCCCGCACTCGCTGTAGTCTTCTCCCAAGCTGGCAGGAAGATTGCGGTGACGACCTGCGATCCTCCGTCCCTGCCCAGTGTGCGCGTCATGGATCGCTTCTACCCCGAGATCGAGGAGTTCGTTCACGAGACAGAACGGATGCTAGGGGTTGATGTCCGAGTTCTGAGGTGCCTGGACCAGGGTAACTTGGAAGAGGGAAGGCCTCGTCTGTACTCCGCTGTGAAGTCGGACGACGCCGAACGACTGGTCGACGACTTTCGCTGGACGGATCCGGTTGAGGTCTGCAATCTCGGCGGGTTTGACGACTCGCAGGCCGACTCTATTCGCATGGAATGTGAGCGGGTTTCCAGCCCCGAGCCGGTAAGTCCAGTCGTTCCATGGGAGTGGCCTGAAGAGTGGTGGTGCGAAGCGCGAGAGTGGGTTTCCGGTCACATTGAGTCACAGTATTCAGACGCGCAGGTTACGCTTACCCCCGTCCGGTCGTGGTCGATTTCCAGTGTGGTGCGTGTGGATGTCAGAACCCGGTACGGCTCGAAGCGACATTTCTTCAAGGCATCTCCGTCGTTCTTCTCGCGAGAGGTTGCGGTTACCAACATTGTTGCTGCCCGATTTCCTGACATCAGTCCCGGGATGGCCGCCGTGGACACGGACCGCGGCTGGATGCTCATGGATGATCTGGGCGACCTGACCTTGGGAGCCACTGACAGCGTGGAGTTGTGGTGCGAAGCGATGCGGAGACTGGCCAGATTGCAAATCGGATTCGTGGGAGAAACTGGTCTACTGGAAGGACTGGGTCTCGAAAGGCGTTCCACGGCAGCGATAGGCAGCAAGCTCAGGAAGTGGTCGCACGACCCAAGGGGCCTCGCCCTCGGTTACGAAGCTGATCGAACTGATAGGGCATTGGAGCGTCTCACCCCGTACCTGGAAACTGTGGCTGAGCACTGCGAGCTGGTAGATTCAGCCGGTCTTCCCCGGACGCTCGTTCACGGCGATCTGGATGCAGGGAACATGTTCGTCAGGGATGGAGTACCGGTCATCATGGACTGGTCGGACTCGTTCGTGTCCAATCCTCTCTTCGATCCTGTGCTTATTCCTCAGGTGGCCAGGATTCCGGTACTGGCTGAAGCGTATTTGGAAGAGTGGAGAGAGTTTGCGCCTGCTGCCCCCCTGAAAGAGGCGTTTGAGGCAGCGAAGCCCATTGCCGCTCTCCAGCGGGCCTTCCACTACCACAGGAACATCGTCGCGCACCTGGAGTATCCCTCCGTGGACCTGCGCGTGCTGGAGTCGTACATACCGGACCTGTTGAATCTTGCTGCCACCGAACTGGAGCGTCATGAGTAACTGTCGACAGTGCCGGGCGTAAGGCTTGATGGTGGATTCCCAACTGCCGGTGCGCTACAGTATCCGTACAAGGCGGCGAGAGATCTCTTCACGAATTGAATCGCGATTCCATGCCATCAGCTACTCCAGGGACACTTGACTTCAATCAGGCCGTCGATATGGCGATGGGACTCGCCGACTTCGAGCGGTCTACTCACTCCCCAGGGCACTCAGGCTTTCACCTGGAGAGGGTAGGTCTGCTCGCCGAACGCCTGGACCATGTACACCGGGCTGTGCCTGCAGTTCATGTCGCTGGAACCAAAGGGAAGGGCAGCACCTCCGCTCTCATAACGTCAATACTTTCAAGTGCAGGGTATACGGTCGGTCTGTTCACGTCGCCGCACCTGCATACTGTTTGCGAGAGAGTCCGCGTGGGTCTCGCCCCAATCTCCCGTGAGGAATTCGCGGCGTTGGTCGCTCAGATCTGGCCCGCAGTGGAGAATGTAGGGGCAACCGGACCATACGGTGGCGTTACCTTCTTCGAGATGATGACTGTTCTGGGAATGGTCCACTTCCGCAACATCGGCGCCGACTTCCAGGTGCTTGAGGTTGGACTTGGAGGGCGGCTGGACTCCACCAACATCGTAACCCCCGAGGTTTCGGCAATAACGTCGATTAGCATCGACCACGCGGCCACGCTTGGTGACACGATTGCCAAGATCGCAACCGAGAAGGCAGGGATTATCAAGCCAGGTGTGCCCTGTGTGATTGGCCCCCAGTGGTCCTGTGAGGCTATGCAGGTCTTTGACCAGATTGCGAATGACAGGGGCTCTCCGATTCTGAAAGCCTCTGAGCACTTTGATAGTCGAAGTGTGACCGCAGACATCAGCGGGCAGTCAATTGAGCTAGTAGGCGATGGGCGCACATATAGCCTGTGGACACCTCTGGTTGGTGACTACCAGATTGAGAACGTGGCAACTGCGGTAGCTGCAGTTGAGTTGCTCCGAGAACGGGGCTTCAACGTATCGGACGATTCCATTGAACAAGGCGTTCGGGAAGTCTGCTGGCCAGCGAGGTTCCAGGTCTACGAACGCGAGGGAAAGACGATAACCGTAGACGGAGCGCACAATCCGTACTCAGTTGGCAGGCTTGTCGACACAATCAGGCAGCTGATTGACCCCAGTCGAGTGGTGTTAGTTTTCGGGTCTCTGGGCGGACACAGCGCAGAGGGAATGCTGGAAGCATTCGCCAAGCTAGCTCCGGAAGTGGTCGCGGTGCAGTCCAGGCATCCACGCTCGGCCCACGCAGGTGTCACTGCTGAGGTGGTCAGGAGATTCGGCCTTGACCTGGCCGGAGAGTTTGAGACAGTGTCGGAAGGGCTGCGACACGCAGTAGCGCTGGCCGGACGAAATGACCTGGTGCTCTGCTCGGGTTCACTGGCCCTCGCTGCCGAGGCCATCGAAGAACTCGAAGGCATTGAACCCGAAATCTATGAAAACTTGAGAGGGCCGGTACACAGGCCACGAGTAGAAGACCTCTAGAGCGCAGTCGGATAGAACAGGAGAGTAGCCTCATGAAGAACGCCACAACTCGCGTGGTGATCACCGGCATGGGAGCGATGACGCCCTTGGGCGAATCGATAGATGAATACTGGGACCATCTCGTGAACGGAAGGTCCGGAATCGGGCCGATGACGCTCTGCGATCCCTCAGAGTTTCCGTCCAGAATCTCGGGCGAAGTCACCGGCTTTGATCCGGGCGACTACATCGATCGTCGTGAACACCGAAGGATGGCCCGCTTCTCGCAGATGGCGGTTGCCGCCGCCGCCGCCGGAATCGAGGATGCAGGACTCAACCTGTCGAAGGAGAACGTGGACCGGATCGGGGTTGTCATGGGCAATGGCAACGGTGGCTTCCCGACCACCGAGGACAATGCCCGCATTCTCGTCCGCAGGGGCGGGATGCGAATGTCGCCATTCTTCATTCCGATGATACTGCCGAACATGGCTGCGGCCAATGTGAGCCGAATCTATGGACTCAAGGGATATACGTCAACCGTCATTACGGCATGTGCAGCGGGGACACAGGCAATCGGGGAGGCAGCAGTCGCGCTCCAGCGCGGGGTTGCTGACGTGATCCTTGGGGGAGGCTGTGAGGCAGGAATAAGCCAGCTTGGTCTTGGCGGGTTCAACGTCATCAAGGCTCTCAGCAGGCAGAACGAAGAACCGGAGAAAGCCAGCAGGCCCTTCGATGCCAAGAGGGACGGATTTGTGCCCTCGGAGGGGGCTGCGGTCCTGGTCATGGAGACGCTGGAGCACGCAGAAAGCCGGGGCGCTGAGATTCTGGCAGAGGTTACTGGCTACGGAGTCTCTTCAGATGCCTTCCACGCCGTTCAGCCGGACGAAGACGGAACCGGCGCCGCAAGGGCTATCCGCTGGGCAATCGAGGATGCTGACCTTGAGCCCGGAGACATCAGCTACATAAATGCCCATGGTACATCCACTCCGATCAACGACCAGGTGGAGACGATGGCAATCAAGCTGGCCTTCGGTGACGATGCCTACAGGGTCCCGATCAGCTCGACGAAGTCAATGATCGGGCATGCCCTCGGAGGGGCAGGGGCCCTTGAGGGCGTCGCCTGCGTGAAGTCGATCCAGAACGGCCTGATTCACCCCACGATCAACTACCAACACCCCGACCCGGGCTGCGACCTCGACTACGTCCCCAATGAGGCAAGGAAGGCTGACGTAGCACATGTGCTGTCAAACAGCTTCGGATTCGGTGGCCAGAACGCCTGCGTGGTGTTCAGCCGCATGGAGTGAGTGACACTCGGAGGACCCGTGATTGCCGACTTCGCGTAAGTAGAGGGCGGCAGCCGATGCCTCGGTGCTAGGGAGTAAAGTAGAAAGCAAAAGGGCCACGCGCCGAGCGTGGCCCTTCCTCTTGGCTGACGAAGTGTGATCAGGTAACTGCGGGCACTTCCGAAACCATGTCTTCAAGTATCATCTGAAGTGCCATAATGTGAGTGCAGGTGTCTCTGCCAATCAGAAAGTCGCAGTCACATGCCCAGTTTCCAGCCTCATAAGTAATTGTGTGGTCGCTATTCTCTCCATGGAACCTGATCGTACAGCTCTGGAAATCTACCCGTTCCTTCTGGAGTGCGTAGTCTTTTGCCTTCTCGACCTTCCTTATGAAGCTTGAGTTCATATGACAGCGTCCCTCCTTCGCGTAACATGAGAATTGGAGTGCGCCTTGCGCCTTACTGAAAATTGTAGCGATGCGGCTGAACCTCAGTCAATCAGTGTTGCCGAGTTGCCGATGGGGCTGCGGGTACTTCACGGCGGGCCAGGGCCGGCTTGCGTTCCATGGCCATCTAATCCCCACAGGATTGCCGCCGACTCGCAGATAGTGATAAATTCTGGTTAAACATCGGGTATACCCTGGGAAAGGCTGGATGGTTTCAAAAATGGCTGACGACATGCGAGTCGCCGTGATAGGTCAGGCTGCATTTGGCAAAGACGTTCTGGCGGCATTGGCTGATAGTGGTGAGAACATTGTCGGAGTGTTCTGTCCGCCCGACCGGGAGGGTCGGCCGTTCGACCCAATCAAACAGGAAGCTGTCGAACGGGACATACCTGTGCATCAGTTTCGGAGGATGCGGCGCAAAGTCGCAATCGATGCTTTCCTGGAGCTGAAGGCTGACCTCTGTGTGATGGCGTTTGTAACCGACATCGTTCCCGACGAGATACTGGAAACGCCGACTCACGGGACTATCCAGTACCACCCATCGCTTCTACCGAAGCACCGTGGACCCAGCTCCATGAACTGGCCGATCATCTGGGGTGAAACAGTCACTGGGCTCTCCATCTTCTGGCCTGACAAGGGACTGGACACAGGGCCAATACTGTTGCAGAAGGAAGTGGAGATCACGCCTGACGACACGCTCGGCTCGCTTTACTTCGGCAAGCTGTACCAGATGGGTGTGGACGCGATGGTCGAATCGGTCCAGATGGTCCGTGAAGGCAACGCGCCCAGAATAGACCAGAACCACGACGATGCTACCTACGAGGGGTGGTGCAGGGCAGAGGATGTGGTGATCGACTGGGAAAACCAGACGGTTGATGAAGTGTACAACCTGGTCAGAGGAGGCGATCCCAGCCCAGGGGCAAATACAACCTTGAACGGCTCCTCAGTGGGATTCTTCAGGGCCAGCAAGATTGTTGGAGATACGGGCAGTCAGGCCGGTGAGGTGACGGCGGTCTCAGAAGAGGGCTTCACTGTGGCCGCCAATGGAGGCGCCATACTTGTTGGGAGGGTCCAGCCGGCGGGGGGCCGAAAGGTCATGTCGCCCGAGTGGACGGAAGAGGCCGGTCTGAAACCGGGAGCCAAGTTCGGTACGTAACTGAGGTCGAGGCGTCGCCTGTGCGATTCGCGGTCCATAAACAGGAGCCGAAATGAACAGTCGAGAAAATCATCTGGCCGGCATCGTACGCCGACTAGCGGGAGCGGGTCGCAGGTCTGAGGAGCAGACCATGGCCGCTGCCGAGTCGCTGTCGGAGAGGATGTCGTCATTTCCTCTTCATAATCCCAATCCGGTTGTAGAGACCGATCTCGACGGCAACGTCACCTATATGAACCCGGCAGCCGAAGAGTTGCTTGATCCCAACGCGCCCAGAACTTCCCATCCTCTGGCCAGTCAGATGGGGCCGATTCGAGCCCGCTTGATAAACGAGGGTACCGGCGTACAGTCCCGGGAATTGAACGTACAGGGATCTACTTTTGAACAGAAGTTCATGTACATACCAGAAGACCTGGTCATTCGAATCTACTCTACCGATGTCACACGAATGAAAGCTGCGCACGCGGCCATGATAGCTGCGGGCGAGGAGGCGCGAAGACTCGCTACACAGAACGAGACACTTGGAGAGATCGGCAGAATTATCAGCTCAAGCCTCGATATCGATGATGTCTACGCCGGCTTTGGTGAGCAGCTCCGCAGCCTAATCCCATTTGACAGACTCTCAATCAGCTTGGTGAACCTGGACGACAAAACCTTCACGAACGCGTACGTCCTTGGAGACCAGATCCAGGGACGGAATCCAGGAGAGGTCATTTCGCTGGAGGGAACGGTTACATACGAGGCTGTACAGTCGCGCAGCGCCATGGTAGTTCAGGGCGATCCGGCGGAGATGGAAAGGCGCTTTCCGAACCTGATCAGGTATCCATCGGTCGTCCTTGCGCCGCTAATCTATAGAGGTGAACTGTTTGGTATCCTGAATGCTCGTTCGCTGTTGGATAACGCGTACGACGACGAGGACGCGGAGATGCTTTCTCGGATTGCATCCCAAATCACGCCAGCGATTGCCAACTCCCTTCTATATGCCGACATCGTCCGAGCGCAGGACGATCTGGCTCGATCAAACTCGGACCTCGAACAGTTTGCCTATGCTGCATCCCACGATCTTCAGGAGCCTCTGAGGACGATCACGGCGTACGTCGGTCTGGTCAAGGAGCGTTACGGGGACCAACTTGACGACACTGCCCACGAGTTCATGGACTTCGCAATTGACGGCGCCGAGAGGATGCAGCGTCTGATAACGGATCTGCTGGAGTATTCGCGTGTGGGGACTCAGGGTGGGGAACTGGAGCCCGTGAACTGCACCCGCATAATGGACTCGGTACTCGGAAGCCTTAACGAGGCGATCAGGAGCCAGAAGGCGAAGGTTGAGTGCTCGCCGCTACCCATTGTCAACGGCGATGAGGCCCAACTTGCAAGGCTGTTCCAGAACTTGATAGGCAACGCTCTTAAGTTCACCGGAGAATCAGACCCGCGAATTCAGATTTGGGCGGAACTGCAGGGTTCCGACTGGGTGTTTTCAGTCAAGGACAACGGCATTGGAATCGCGCCCGACTACCAGGAACGGATATTTGGCATGTTCGCTCGACTTCATTCCCGAACAGCTTATACCGGTACTGGTATAGGTCTCGCACTGTGTAGTAAGATAGCCCAACGCCACGGGGGTAGGATCTGGGTTGAATCGGAGGTAGGGAGTGGCTCCACGTTCCGATTCAACATCCCGGTAACGAGTTAGGGCTCTGCGCCCAGGAGGTTATGCCAATGGTTACAGATATTGGTGATCGCCCTATCGAGATACTCCTGGTAGAAGACAAC
This sequence comes from Dehalococcoidia bacterium, assembly GCA_965116415.1. Lineage (GTDB taxonomy): Bacteria > Chloroflexota > Dehalococcoidia > Lucifugimonadales > UBA1123 > VXRN01. The sequence goes on along the minus strand of OZ220693.1, from coordinate 563,489 downwards.
CCCGCTGACTTCCGGCTCGCTCAGGACACCATCGAGCGCTCCAACCAGCGGGCCAACATTACCCATGCGGAGGATGGCGAGATTGCCCTGGCCATTCTGAAGAAAGAGGGGGAGTATTCAGACGCCGCCAGGCCTGATCTCATCCTTCTCGACCTCAGACTTCCCAAGAAGGACGGCACTGAGGTACTGGCTGAGATGAACCAGGACGAGGATCTGGTCTCGATTCCCGTGATGCTTCTCACGGGTACGGAGGCCGAGTCCAGCCTGCTTGAATCGTACTCGATTCCGCCCAGCAGGTACGCCAGGAAGCCTCTTCAGTTGGAGCAGTTCCACCGGGCGCTTGGGCAGATGGGCCTCTTCAGCAGGCAGCCAATCAGCATTCCGACGCAGCAGCAGGTGCAGCAGGCTACTAGCGAGGCCAGCAGTGGTCGACGTCGATGGTGGTGGCCATTCGGCTAGGCCTTCTCAGAGGTAGTCAGGATATCCGGCGCTTCCTGGACCGCAGGTAGTCGACCATGACGTACTCACCGAGCTGGTTGGGAGTGCTGTAGAACGCCCGCCCGTTGTTCACCTTCGTCAGCCGGTCGATGAAGTCCATCAGGTAGTAGTTGGCTTCGAGCATGAAGGTGTTGATCGTGATGCCGTCCTGTGTGCAGCGCTTTACCTCTTTGAGAGTCTCTTCGATCGTACGATAGCTGGGAGGATAGCTGAAGTAAGCGTGACCCTCTTCCAGGTGCGTTGTGGGTTCGCCGTCCGTCACCATGATGACGTGTTTGTTGGCTACTTTCTGACGCGATAACAGCTTGCGTGCCAGCATCAGTCCATGCTGCATGTTGGTGCCAGAGTTCCAGTAGTTCCATGTGACTTCCGGCAGGTCCTCTTCCTTGAACTCCATGGCGTAGTCGGAGAACCCAACCAGGTAGAAGTAGTCCCTGGGGAACTGGGAGTGGATGAGCCAGTAGAGCGCCATTGCGACCTTCTTGGCCGGGCCCCAGTACCCGAACATCCCCATTGACTTGCTCTGGTCCAGCAGCAGGACTGTTGCCGTCTGCGTCAAATGCTCCGTGTGCCGGATCTCCATGTCTTCCACAGAGAGTTGCACGGGAACATTCGGCCCTCCTCGGACCACGGAGTTGAACAGCGTTCTGTGCAGGTCGATGTCGAACGGGTCTCCAAACTGGTATTGCCGGGTTTCCCCGGTGAACTCACCACCATCGCCCCTTGTGAACACCTCGTGCCTGCCCATCCTGTCCTTGTTCATCTCTGAGAACACTTCTCTGAGCGCGTTCTGGGCCAGTTTACGCATCCCTCGGGCGGTGATCTCCAGGCGGTCGCCGTCGCGCCTGAGGTAGCCTGCCTCTTCCAGCTGCTTGACGAGCTGTTGAAGCTGCTCCATCTCTCTTCTGGCCTCGTCTCCGAGGTGCTCTTCAACTTTGTCCAGATTGATGTCGTCGACGTTGCCCTGACGGGTCATCGACTCGAACTGATCGTCCAGCCTGTCCATGTCCTGGAGCTGTTCCATCAGCCTCATCGCCTGTTCCAGTGTGACTGACTCATCCCCCATGAAGGGATACTCGTTCGCCATGTCATCGAATGGGAACATCTCATACATGAGTGATGCCAGTTCCGACAGGTCGCCCATCATCGACTGGTCCATCGAAGATTGGAGCATGTCCATCAGCTCGTCCCGCATCTGCTGGGGCATCGAGTCCATCAGGGACTGCATGGAGGCCATCTGCTGCTGCAGCCGTTCGATCAGCTCGTCGAGGCTTGCCGGCCTATCCGGATCGAAAAATTGACCGTATTGCTCCATGAATCCTTCGAAATCGGGATCTTCACCCATGGCCCGGTCTTGCAGCATCTGGTTCAGAGCCTGGATCATCTCCTGCATACGCTGCATGTCTTCCGGCGACATGTCATCGATGGCGTCCTTCATGCCCTGGAAGAAGTTCTGCATCATCTGCTGCCGGAGCATGTCCATTAGCTCTTCAAACTTCTGCCGTGCCTCCGGGTCCATGAAGTCGTACTCAGATAACTCCCGCATCTGACCTGCAGGGCTATCCGGCAGTTGGTCCAGCTTCTCCATGTTCTGCTGTGCTCGCGACTCGAGGAGGTCCATGGCGGGTTGGAGAGCGTCCCTGTTCTCGCCGGCGTTGTCCAAGTCTTCCTGTGCTTCGGAGACCCTCCTATCGATACCACTTCGTTCGGTGTCGAGAACGTCCTGTAGCCGCTCCTTGATGTCGTCCATCGCAGACTCGAGGTTGTACTGCTGGAGCTTCTGTTGCTGCATCTGCCTCAGTCTTTCCCTCATCTCACGCAGCCCGGTGATTCTCTGGCCCTGATCGCCTGACATTCCGCTGCGAAGCAGGTTCCGCATGGCACGGTTGACGTCGCCGTGATTCATAATGTCTTCGGACAGGGCGTCGAGGATGTCGTCCTCGTCGAAGTCGAAGGGATGTTGAGAACCGTCCCAGCGGGAGTAGCGGTAGCCGATCATAGGTCGGACCCCCAATGCAGCGAACCGTTGGCTCGGCAGAATGGCGCAATCATAGGTATGCGGTCAGACCGTGTCAAACGGGTTCGCCGCGCGTTCTGTCTGGAGTCGCTATGCTATACTCCGCCCCGAACGCCCTGGTTCTGAAGTTTGATGACTCGGCGTCGGAACAGGGCAGGAACAGACCTGGCAGGAAGTGAAACGGGAGCAGCACTCGCAATGAAGATCACGTCCCTCAACATGGAAACCTACCGTTGGAAGCGCGCAAAGCCGATCCGAAACGGGATGTACGTGTATCCGACGGCTGGGCTGAACGTCGTTAAGGTCGAAACTGATGAGGGCGTGACGGGTGTAGGCCTGGCGGGGGGAGTCCAGGGGGCCGAGGAGATCGGTAAGGCGATTCTCGACCACTTCGCCCAGGTTGTGGTGGGACAGGACCCATTCGACACGGAAAGAATATGGGATGACCTCTGGCAGCCGAAGCTTGTCGGCAGGCGAGGTATCACGACTCGTGTAATCAGTGGCATCGATATCGCACTGTGGGACCTGAAGGGCAAGGCCACCGGACTGCCGGTGTATAAGTTGCTCGGCGGTTACACGAACAAGGTGCCGGTATACATCGCTGGAGGCTACTACGAGGAGGGCAAGGGCCTTGGCGAACTGGCCGAGGAGATGGCCATCGCGATCGAGATGGGCGCTCGGGCTGTGAAGATGAAGATCGGCGGCGCGCCGATCAACGAAGACGTCGAGAGGGTTCGAGTAGTACGGGAGGCGGTTGGGCCGGACGTCAGGGTGATGGTCGATGCCAACTGCGCCTACAGGCACTACCAGGCGCAGGAGATCGCCCGCAAAATGGAACCCTATGACGTGTTCTGGTTCGAGGAGCCGGTCAACCCAGACGACTACGAGGGCCACAGGCTCGTTAGCCAGTCAACGACAATCCCGGTAGCCACTGGCGAGAACGAGTACACACGCTACGGATTCAGAGAGCTCATCGAAGGCCGATGCTGCGACATACTTCAGCCCGATGGCCTAATCATGGGCGGCGTCACGGAGTTCATGAAGGTTGCCGCACTCGCGCAGGCGCACGACATGCACATCGCCCCGCACGGAAACCAGGACGTTCACGTTCACCTGGTGTCCGCTATCCCGAACGGGCTAACGGTCGAGTACTACAGCAACTCGACGGACCCTATGTGGGGGCAGATGTTCGATGAGACCCTCGAAGTCGAAGATGGGCACGTCAGCCCGCCGGACCGACCAGGCTTTGGTATCAGTCTGAACGAGGAGGCGCTGGCTCAGTACAGGGTCAGCTAGGCCGCTTCGCTTGGTGGGTACGAGTTTAGCTCTCGTCTTCTGAGGAGGCCCCTTCGGACTCCTCTGCACCCTCTTCGCCTTCGACCTCGCCCTCTTCGAGTTCCTCGTCATCGAAGGTCTCGACCTCGAGGCGCGGCGGGGCTACCAGTACGATCGCGTCTTCAGGGTCATTCAACACTGTGACGTTCCCGGGCACTTCGACGTCCCCCACCTGCAGCGTCGTATCGAAGTCGACGAGCACAGAGATGTCGACGGGTATCTCGGCGGGCATGTTCATAGGCAGTGCCTCGATGGACAGTGTCTGGACGTTCTGCAGTAGAGTCCCAGCCATCTCTGCCACCGCGGGAGATGTCCCAGTGAGAGTGAGGGGCACCTCAGCGCTGACCGTCCTGGTGATGTCGACTCGCAGGAAGTCAACGTGGAGCACTTCTTCGGTCACTGGATGGCGCTGTACCTCTCGTACGAAGCAGATGTTCTCGCTGTCCAGGTCTTCGACTTCGATTGAGACCGGGATGTTGGTACCGACCTGCGGCAGGAGCCTGTTCAGGGTGCGACCGTCAATCTGAAGGTTTGACGGTTGAATGTCCGCGCCATACATGTGCACCGGGATGACGCCTTGACGCCTTAGCTGACGCACCTTCTTGCCGGTGACGGTCCTGGGGTCGAGCTTGACTGTTGCTACATCCATGTGGGTGCTCCTGTAAGTGGTCGGTCTTGTCGGTATCGCCAAGTCACGAGCATGTAAGCCGTGCTGGCAACGAGACGCACAATTCTAGCATAGCGATTCTTGGGGCTGGTAGGCAGCTATAGCTCGAGGGTCCAAGGCACACGATTGGTGCGAAACATGCGGTCGGCCACGTCAAGAGCAGCCTCGCGGGAAGCCTTGACACGTCCTGCGCCCGCAAGTTCCGAGAAGGACGTGCCGCCAAGGTAGACGGCAGCGAGGTCGGCAACGTCCAGGTGCAGATCCGGCGTCCTTCCAGTGGCCGTGCAGACCGCGCCTTCTCGCCCAGCTTCCAGGGTGTACACGCCGTCGTTCCAGGGACAGAAGTCATCCGAGACATTGAGCGTGATTCGACCTTCACAGTCATAACGTCTGGCTTCGAGGGCGGCGCTGGCGTCAATCAGCCTTAGCCACAAGTGATCGGTCGTGACCCGCTGCAACTTGCGCACGTCTTCCAGACGCCACGGTAGCGGGTCGTCAAGGGATCGATTGAAACCGCGGATCTTGGACATCAGGTCGATGCCGAAGCAGTACTGCCACAGGCTCGCTTCAATCTCGGGATCTTCTCCCAGCAGAAAGACAACCAGCACCTCGTGGTCCCTTACGCGATATGTGCACAGTCCGGCCACATGGCCGTCACGAAGGTGAGCGACATGGAAGAACTCACCCGCCCCCTGTCGCTGCCATTCGGAGTCCCACAGTGCTGCTCCCCAGTAGGCAGTGTTGTAGTGGACCATGCCGATCCGGCCTTCCCTGACTCTCTTATGAAGCCTGGGCCATTCTGAGCGCGCAACTTCAGGGTCGATGAAAGACATCTTGCCGGCGGGACTCGGTGACAGCGTCATGGCTGTGTGCCTGCGGTCGATGCTCCACTGTTCGACCCATGTCGCCACCCCGAAACCAAAACGTCCATAGATCAGACTCTCTGATGATGTCAGCCCAGCTAGTGGCTCTCCTCTCTCATGTATGTGGTCCAACTGGGCGCGCATCATGCGAGTGAGGATGCCCCGTCGTCGGTGCGTGGCATGGACCGAGACGTCGTCGACGTAGCCGACCGGCACTGCAATGTACCCCGGGGCGGTGACCGCTGACGTCCTTGTGGTAGTAGTTCCGACTATCTCGGCGCCGTCGAATGCGCCAAAGGTCCTGTCGACCTCAGCGAATGACCGGGCGATCTCAACGTATTCGTCACTAGCGTGAGTGCTGAATCCGCGAGCCTCCGATCGCGACCAGGAATCGAACTCGTCCTCTTTTATCACTCGTACCTGGATGTCCATCTTACTGATCGATCACCGAGCCATCTTCGTGGAGCCGTGTGGAGACGACTCTCGGGGTGAACGGGTGCTTTTCAGCTGCGTCCTCCGCTAGCTCGATGCCGATGCCTGGCGCGTCCGGGACGATGAGGTAGCCGTTTTCCTGCATGACCGCAGACTTCACGATCTCGGACTTAGGCGGCTCATGCTCTCCGGTTGGGAGCTCCTGCAGCGCGAAGTTGGGAATGCACGCCGCTATCTGAAGGCACGCAGCGGTGCTGACAGGGCTTAGTGGATTATGGGGCACGACACCAACGTAATGGGCTTCAGCCAAGGCCGCGATTTTCTTGGCGTGGGTTATGCCGCCGACCATGCAGACGTCGGGACGGACGTACTGCACGGCTCCGCGCTTGAGCAGCATCTCGAATTCGTGGATCGTGTGCAGACGTTCGCCAGTCGCAATGGGGATGTTGATGTGCTGCGCGACCAACTCCATGGCATCGAAGTTGTCGGGCAGGATCGGGTCTTCGTAGAAAAACGGATAGAACTGCTCGATTCCTCGGGCCAGCGCGATGGCTTCGGCGGGGCTGAGACGGCGGTGGATTTCTATACAGAGGTCTACGTCGTCGCCCACCGCGTCCCTGTACATACCGACGGCGTCAATCGCGTCCTTGATCTTGTTGGCATGGGTCTTGAAGTAGGGGACGTCTCGATCCTCGTCCAGGAACGGTGTCAGGTGGCCGACAGCCGTGAACCCCATCTCCTTGGCGTCTTTCACGCCCTTTACGAGCGTCTCCCTGGTGTCGCCGAATACGTGGTAGTACACACGAGCCTTGTCGCGTACCTTGCCTCCGAGGAGCTGATAGGTTGGCACGCCGAACTGCTTGCCGGCAATGTCCCACAGGGCGATGTCGAGCGCGCTCAGCGCGCCCATGATGGCGGCGCCCCTGAAGTGAGAGTACCGGTACATGTACTGCCAGTGATGCTCGATCCTCAGCGGATCCTTTCCGACAAGATACCTGCCGAAAAGCTCGATGGCGGCCCTGGACGCCTCCAGGTAGCCCCATGAGCCAGACTCGCCGAGCCCAGTTATGCCTTCGTCCGTGTGGATCCTGGCGAACAGGTACCTGCTGACACCTATGGCTTCCACTTTCGTTATCTTCATCTTTTCCTCTCCATGCGCTGAGTGCGACCGGCCTATCCTATACCAGCGAGATGACCTCGCGCGCCAGGGTCATACCGCACATGAGAATGATCCCCGCCACTGTGGCCCTGCGAAATACCGTTTCGTTCATTCGTCTGACCAGGTGAATTGCCAGGTAGAAGCCGAGACCGACCGGAATGGCAACGATTGCGATCAGCCAGATTCGCTCCGGCGTCATCAGTCCGGCGACACCGTAACCTATCACTCCAGCTGTCTCCACGCACAGGAAGTATAGTGACAGCGCCCCACGGACAGCATTTCTGCTCCAGTTCTGGGCGAAGATGTACAGCGCCATGATTGGCCCGCCGATCCCCATGGCGTTCAGAGTGAGCGAGACGGCGAACGCCACGACAAGCCCTGCAAACAACCCTTTCGGTATCGGAGCCTGTGCGCGTGAGGCAACAAGAACGGTGAGTAAAATGGTGACCGCCGAGATCGCGATCTTGAGGACGTGAGAGTCGGACTCCTTGAGGATGAACACCCCAACCGGGACAGCTGCCATGCCCGCCAGAGCCAAGGGCCCAACCTGTCGGAACGGCATCTCGGTGCGGTTCTGGATGACGATCAGGACGAACAGAATCAGCGAGACTGTGTTGACGACCACGATAACAGTTTGGGGGTCGAACACGAAGAGCAGGACCGGAATCGTCGTCATCCCGATACCGAACCCGATCGTTGAGAGCACGGTAGAGCCCATGAACATGACGACAGCCGCGATTGCGGCCTCGATCAGTTCCGGCATAGAAGACCAGGGGTCAACCTACGGGACTGCCCTGCCTGCGAGCACTCCGGTGCATCGCTCACTGTCGACGGCTACTTCGCCGTTGACCAGTACGAACGGGATGCCAGTGGGGAACTGGACGGGATCGTCGTATGTTGCGTTGTCGATCACGTGCTCGGCGTCGAACACGACGATGTCCGCGTACCTGCCCCGCTCGAGGCGTCCGCGGTCAGTCAGCCCGAACCTCTGGGCCGCGTTGTCGGTCATGCGCTGCACGGTCTGTTCCAGGCTGATGATCGGGTGCTTCTTGCGAAGCCGTCCCAGGAACCTCGGGAAGCAGCCGTATGCGCGGGGATGGGGCATGGAGCCGATGGGAATGGCGTCGCTGCCGACCATGTAGTCCGGACGCGCCAGGAACTCCATCGCGTCCCTGCTGATCTGGTCCCACACGCGCACACTGTCTGGTGGAGCGCCACGGTAGCAGATCTGTCCGTCTTCTTCCTCGAGGAGGTCTATGAGTGTCTCACCAAGACTGTCGCTGCCGCGCATGGCCGCGACGTCCGGCAGGCTCATACCTTCGAGGTCCTTGTTCACCTTCATGTACGTGAAGACGGCGTCGTGCAGCGTCCTGCGGGGATTGTCCTCAAGCTCTCTCACGAGCCGGCTCCTGCGACGCCCGTCTCTCAGGCGGGCCATAACGGCGTCAGGGCCTCCCTCGTGAACGTCGGTGGGAAGGAAGCTCAAGGGGAACGAGCTGCCTGTGGGGTAGGGGTAAAGCTCAAGCGTGCAATCGACGCCCTCAGCCTTTGCCCTGTCGATCAGCTCCATCTGCTCAGCGACCTGGCCGGCGTTGGAAGCCTGCGTCCTGTAGTGAGAGAAGTGGACCTTCACTCCCGACCTGCGTCCAATCTCCAGAGCCTCAGGTACGCCGCCGCCGCCGTAGCCACGGTCGGTATTCACGTCACGCAGGTGCGTCGTGTACACGCCGCCGTACTCGGCGACAACCTCGCAGATGGCTACAAGCTCGTCAGTGTCGCTCCACGCGTTGGGATGGTAGGACATTCCCGTCGCGAAGCCGATGGCTCCCTCTTCCATTCCCTGTCTGACGAGATCGAGCGCCCTGGCAAGCGGCTCCCCTCTGAGCGGGACGTCGTTGAATCCAACCGTCTCCAGCCGGATCGCGCCGTGGGCGATGTTGTAGGCCGTGTTGATGGAGACCTTGCCATCGTAGTGCGACCTGAACGCGGCTACGCTCGACATATCGAGGTCTTCGGGAGGCTCTCCCAGTATGCCGGACAGGTATCGCCGGTATGTCCGGTAGTTGTCTGCCGACATCGGAGCGTAGCTCAGACCGTCCTGCCCCAGGATCTCGGTAGTGATCCCCTGGCGCAGACCATTCGCGTGCTGAGGGTCAATCAGCAGCACGCCGTCCGAGTGAGCGTGCGTGTCAATGAAACCAGGTGCAACAGTGAGTCCGGTCGCGTTGATGACGCGCCGGGCGTCAGACGACGCGAGGTCGCCAACGGCGGCAATCCGGTCGCCTCCGATTCCAACGTCGGCCCTGAAGCCGCGTCTGCCGCTTCCATCTACTACGGTCCCGCCGGAGATGATTACGTCATACATAGTTGACCTCGAAGGACAATCGCTCCGTCTGAATTTACACTCTGCTTGAGAAAAGACTCAGGGCATTCCAGCAGGTCCGGATCTTCAAGACCCGACCTGCCAAAATGCCCTGATGCCGATTGCCAGGCTGGATGCAGCCAGCGTACTAGATGCCGCGGTCCATTCCCATGTCGGCGGCTTCACGCCTCGTCTCGATCGAGTCTTCGATGTGGTTCCTGAACTCGTCCCACATCTCGTCGTTCGAGTGGCCGTTGCCGTTGCTGTCGCCATGGCCGTTAGTGCCACCGTGGATGTCCATGAGCTTGTTTCTGAACTCTATGAATACCCAGTCTTCGGCGCGGCCCTGCGGCATGTCGAAGAAGTCTCGCTTGAAGCTAGGAAGCTGGCCGGGGCCGAAGTAGCCCTTGTCAGACAGCGAGTAGCCCTCGAGGTTCTCAGTCCGCTTGCCGAGGATCTCACCGTCGGTGGCGATGTAGTGCTCCATGACAGGCTTCATGCCGTACTTCTGGATCGGGCATACCTTCATGCAGATGCCGCATCCCTCGTACCTGGCCATGACAGGCCTGCAGCGCTTGAACACCAGCTTGTTCTTCTCTACGCCGCGGTACCAGACCTTGTCGGGCATGAGCGCGCGTCCCGGGCAGCGGTCCACGCAGACCTTGCACTCCTGGCAGAACTGGTGGATGCCATAGTCGACCGGCTGGTCGTGGGTCACATTTGCGTCCGTGTAGATGATCTGGAGGCGAGCCCTGGAGCCGAAATGCGGTGACAGAAGCTGGCCGTTCGCGCCGAGCTGGCCCAGACCAGCGGCCACGAACATTGGGATCATCGGGCCGTAGTGCCAGGTCGGGCCGGATACCTGTACGTTGTAACCGAGAGACCTGATGTAGGCCGTCAGCTCCATCGTCAGCGGGCCCTGGTTGAAGTAGGTGCCGAAGTGGGTATCCTCGGCCTCCATGCTGGGGATGGTCTGGGTCTTTCTATAGTCCTGCTCCAGCGCGAGGCAGATCGCATTGGGGAGATCGCGTCGCAACTGAGGCTTGCGGCTGGCGTAGACGTAGTGGCCGTCGTTCTTGGTGAAGCCAATTTCGCCGTATCCAAGCTCGTAGGCCTTCTGGCGAATGAGTTCTGAGACGTCTTCGCCGGTTGGGGCGCCGGTGGGCTCCAGCTCACCGCTGGTCCTAACCCACTCGACGATGGGGTCCATTTCCTTCTGGTGCTCTTCGAAGAACTCGATGGATTCAGGCGTGAACTCTTCGCGCTGCTCTCTGGCCCAGTCGACTGATGCGCTCTCCTCGATGGCCATGTTCTCGAGAGGATACTCTCTGCTGAAGAAGGTTACGTCCTTGTCCCTGGTAGGAATCCCTGGCGTTGTGACCAGGTCTTCCGGCACGGGGATCGTGTAGGTAGCGTGCCCCACTTTTCTGCCTGGACGCTCTACGATATGACTTACTGCTTTAGCCACAACAATCCCCTCCTTACAGAGACGTCTCGCGCGTGTTGCGCACACTGTCAGCCATGGTCGCTGGCCTGCGGCATAATCTACCAGAAAGTTTCCTTTTACGCAAAGGTGATTCAGAACTTCGGTTTCACCATTTATCAGGTACAATTAAACCCCGAAGTCTGACACTTGGAGATGAGCCTAATGAAGATATCGAAGGTGACCCCGTGGATCATCAGCTTCCCCTGGGAGATGCGGATTGGCGTCAACCAGGAAAGCGTGATGCATGACAGGCAACTTGTGCTTGTGCAGGTCGATACCGACGAGGGCATAACAGGCTGGGGAGAGATCACCACTTACCCAGGTCCGGTCGCAAATCGCGCCGTAGCAGCAATGGTGGGGCAGGTGAGCGAGTTCCTGGAAGGAGAGAATACCAACCAATTCGAGCGCCTGTGGTCGAAGATATTTCACTCCTTCACGTACGTCGGTTCAAGGGGGGCAACGACAGCGCTCATCAGCGGTATCGACATCGCACTGTGGGACATCCGAGGCAAAGAGCTGGGACTTCCCATCTACGAATTGCTCGGCGGGCCGGTGCGGGACAGGATCGCCCTGTACACACACCCGCCCGAGCCTCGAAATATACCTGACGCCATCGCCGACGCTCAGCAGATAATCGACGCCGGCTACGAGGCGTTCAAGTTCGACCCTATGATGCGATTTATACCCGGCGGCAACGACGGCTTTCTGGATGGGCAGCTAAGCCGGGAGGGTATGGCCACGGCAGACGAGATAGTCGGAGCGGTGCGAGAGGCCATTGGCCCGGACATCGAGATCCTCATCGACGCACACGGTATGTACAACGTGCCGACGGCCATTGAGCTGGCAAACCGGCTGGCCAAGCACGACATTCACTGGTTTGAAGAGCCCGTGCGGGTCGAGAGCTGGAGGGCACTTCAGCAGGTCAGGAACGAGACGTCCGTCAAGATTTCTGTCGGGGAGCGCCTGCACACTCGCTGGGAGTTCGTTCCGATCTTCGAGAATAACCTTGCCGACTTCGCAATGCCGGACGTCACGTGGACCGGAGGCATCACCGAGCTCAAGAAGATCTCCACGATGGCCGAGGCCTACTACGTGCCCATGTCGCCTCACGATGCGAGCGGGCCGATCAACGTACTTGCCGGTGCACACGTGATGATGACCACGCCCAACTTCTACAAGCTGGAGACGATGCGCTACGACCTCGGCGCGTACGGCGCGTTCATCGAGCCCGGTCTGGACATTCGCAATGGCGACCTTTATGTCCCGGACTCTCCCGGCCTGGGTGTGGAGATCGACATGGACTACCTGAAGTCGCACGTTACGTTTGGCGGTCAGTAGCGGCCGAAGGGTTCGTAGGTTCAGCCACCTGAAATCACACGCACGGGGCTGCCGTCCAGGTAAGCTCTGATGTTCTCGACGGCGTCACCGTAGAACACGCGGTAGGTCTCGTCGGTGACGTAGCCCAAGTGTGGCGTGAGAACCGTGTTTGGGATGGACCTGAGCGGATGGTCCAGGGGCAGTGGTTCGATGTCGAATACGTCGAGCCCTGCTCCAGCAATTGTGCCGCTCGTCAGGGCGTCGATCAGGGCTGATTCGTCCACGATCGGCCCCCGTGACGTGTTGACCAGATATGCCGATGGCTTCATCGACGAGAGATCTTCGGCTCCAAGTAGGCCACGTGTGCGCCCGCTCAGTACGACGTGAATAGTTACGATGTCTGAGGTTTCCAAAAGCTCCTGCTTTGTAACAAGGGTTGCACCGAATTCCCTTGCCCTTTCGGCCGTCAGGTTCTGGCTCCACGCGATGACGTTCATTCCGAACGCCACTCCAACGGCGGCTACCTGTGAGCCCAGCCTGCCGAGTCCGATTACGCCGAGCGTCTTGCCATGCAGACCTTCTCCCACGGACACCTGCCAGCTGCCCTCCCGCGTCGCGCGGTCTTCAGTGGGTATCTTTCGCAGCAGGGCCAGGATCAGGCCCCACGTCAACTCGGCGGTTGGGTAGGGCACGCCATCCGTGCCGCAGACAGTCACACCGTTGTCCGCAGCGGCTGCGATGTCGATAGATGCGTTTCGCATACCTGTTGTCACCAGCAACCGCAGGTTGGGAAGGCGCTCGAGCAGTGACCTCTGGAACGGAGTGCGTTCCCGCATCGCGACCACGATCTCGTAAGGAGCGAGGCGGACCACGACGTCGTCTTCCGCAACCAAATGGTCTTGGAACACGTCCACCGTCACTCCTTCGGGAAGGGAGTCCCAGTTGGCCATTTCGAGGGCGACCTCCTGGTAGTCATCCAATACTGCAACTTTGGCCATTTCACTTCTCCATTTGCGTAGGTTCAGCCACAGAGTACCGCGGTGAAGTTACAACCTGAGCATTTGCAAACCGCTGGAAACACACTCGCGAAACTCGACTGAATCCTCGATGTCGGGCAGCAACTTTGGGAGAGCAGGCTCATCCGGCAGCGGCGCCAACTCCAGCTGCCACCATCCTACATCATGCCAGTTCCCGAACTTGTAGCCGACGTTTCGGTAAGCGCCAATGTGGAAGAAGCCCATTCGCTCGTGCAGACCGACACTGCCAGCGTTCGGCAGCGTGATGCCCCCGTATGCGTTCCAGTAGCCCAGGAGGCGCAGACAGTCGAAGAGCGAAGTGTACACTGCCGACCCGACGCCGTGCCGCCTGAAGTCGGAATGCACGTATACGGTGACTTCGACCGACCACTGGTAGGCAGCCCGCGTCCTGAGCGGCCCAGCGTAGGCGTATCCGGCCACTTTGCCGTCGATCTCGCAGACCAGCCAGGGCGTCCTGGCTAGCGTAGAACTGATCCTCGACCTGAACTCTTCTACCGATGGAGGCTCCAGTTCAAACGAGATGGCTGTCTCCAGCACAACTGGAGAGTAAATTGCCAGCATGGCCTCGGCGTCCGCCTCGGTTGCCAGCCTGATTCTGCGGTTCTCATCCATAGGTTGCACCCCTATGTTACACTCGCTTCTATGGAGAGAGTGTGATCCGGAGGTTTTTCAGATGGTAACTCCAAAGCAGCTAGGACATCTCGTTATCAGGGTACGCGACCTGGAGAAGTCGGAGGAGTTCTACACCAACGTGCTCGGTCTAACGGTCATGAACAAGCGTCCCGGCGTTATGACGTTCATGAGCGCAGACGAGGGAATGTCGCACGAACTGGCGCTGGTGCCAGTTGGTGAAGACGCCCCTGGGCCGGAAGCGACCAGGGTTGGACTGTTCCACATGGCGTGGGAGATGGACTCGTTCGAAGACCTCAAGAAGCTCTATGGGGTCATTAAGGAGAACGACGTCGAGGTCCTGAATGTCGGCGACCACGGAATCTCACTAGGCGTCTACTTCTGCGACCCTGACGGCAATGAGATCGAGGCCTACTATGAGATGCCCAAGGACGAGTGGCCGGTTGAGGGCGACCTGTTCGAGGGAGCGTTCCCGGGCCAACTAGAGGACTGACCAGATCCGACTCAAGTCTGCGTGGCTATCCAGCAGCGCAGCAAACCTGGATACCTTGGCGGCCGTGTCCATTCTCGCAGACGTAACCACGTCATTGAGCAGGGACATGGTCGTCAATGTGTCAGACTCGACCACCACGACCGGCGTCTCTTCTTCCTGAGCCTCGTAGCTGATGTACTCGATAGGATCAATCCCCCCTGTCAGCAGCAGACAGGCGACCGAGGCGTTCAAGGCAGACATCTGGATGTCGGGGCGGTCGCCGCGCACGACAACTGCATTGTTGTCATAGAGCCCGAACCTGAGCTCGCCGGGGTCGAGGCTCATGCAGCCCACCTGGAAGTGCTCCACCGCGCCATTGACGTCCCCTTCGTCAACGACGTAACGGCCATCCAGCCCCGCCCTAATCTGTTCGACCGTGATCGATAGCAAAGAGCGGTCTTCCGGGATCATCCCGGTTAAGTCTATATCGGCCTCGGCAAACGACGGAGCAACTCTCTCTGTACTCTCAGCGCTCATGTAGCGAGTGACACCGTTCACCAGAACTCCCGCCAGGCGCTCGCCCAGTGCAACCTTCCACTCTGAAACGTCCGAGGCGTTCAACTCTCGTCGGCCTTGGATGACCAGTAGAGTCTGAGCTTCCAGCGCTTCAGCGACGCTTGCTGTGCCAGCTGTGCCGAACTCGCTCGGCAGTTCCAGGATGTTAAGCGACGCCCCAGCGTCTCCGCTCGACAGATCCGCTGCAAGCGTGGTGAGGTCATTTGTTGATGGGCCGGTGCTCCCTGCCGATCTTGGCCATCCCTCGGGGATTGGGTTCGAAAGCTGTGCGATCGCCTCGGAGTCGGCGTCATCTGCCGAGATTGAGAACGGCTTGTAGACGTTCGCACTCTGTCCGGAGCGTCTCGCGATCGTCGCAAGAGCCAGTGACACGGACGTCTTCCCGGCGCCAGGGCGATCTGACGCTACAAGTAGGACAGCCATTTTCAACTCCTGATTAGAACGTTATGGCGGATTGTCCGTAGGATGCGGAACACTTGCCGAAACCAGCCCGATTATACTTGCGCCTCACCGCTAGTGGCTAGAGGTGCTGGCCGCGGGGCTTCGAACGCCCCTGATACAACTCAGTGTTCTCTTGAGAAGCCGCTCGTCGGCTATAATTGCGTATCGTGAGAAACGTACACAACATTGGACTACTGACTGTCCTCACACTTGCCGCCGCGATTTCCACGGCCTGTCTGACCGCCAGCGAGCTAGGTGTCCCTGACATCGAACAGCGGGCGACCGCATTGAACAAGAGCATCATGTGCCCCGTCTGTCCGGGTGAGTCGATAGACCAGAGCCAGAATTCTCTTTCCATCCAGATGCGGGCAATTGTTCGAGAGAAGCTCGGCGAGGGCTGGACGGACCAGCAGATCAGGGATTTCCTGGTTGAGCGGTACGGGCCCAGCGTTCTCATGGAGCCGCCGACTACTGGGTTCAACCTCGCCGCATGGATCGTTCCCCCCGTTGCTTTTGCTCTCGCAATCGCAGCACTGCTGCTGACACTCAAATGGATGCGGATGAGCGCGGAAGCTGAGCGCGAGATGGCTGAGGCCGGGGAAGGCGGTCAGCAGGACTACGTGTCCAGAATCGAGGATGCCCTCAGTTCCTATGATCGGACTGAGGGCGGGGACACCCGCAATGACGGCGACTCACGAGGGACGGCCAAAACGTGATTGTAGAAGCCGGACAGATCGCCCTCGTACTTGCGCTGATGGCATCGGTGTATGCTGGCGCCGCCTCGATCATCGGCGTATCGAGGCGTTCTTCTGAACTGCTCGTCAGCGGAAGATTCGCACTGTACAGCGTTCTGCCGCTGCTCCTCGTGGCCACAGGAGCACTGGTTTACGCATTCGTGACCAACGACTTCTCGGTCAAGTACGTCGCTGAGAACAGCAACCTGGCGATGCCGCAGGCGTACACATGGGTCGCCTTCTACGCCGGGAACTCAGGGTCGATGCTGTACATCGCGGTCGTGTTCTCGCTGATGGCGGTCATCGCGGTCGCCGGCATTAGAAAGGCGCTGCCATACACGTCCCCCTACGCCACTGGAATCATGTCGCTCGTGCTGGCGTTCCTGCTCGGGGTAATGGTGTTTTTGGCCAATCCTCTCGCCCGGCTCGCGATAGTTCCGGCTGATGGGCAGGGCATCAACCCTCTGCTCGTCCACTTCGGGATGTTCATTCACCCACCGTTGCAGATGGCAGGGCTCGTCTCTGTGGCGATCCCGTTTTCGATCGCCATTGGAGCGCTGCTGGCCAACAGGGGCGGAAACGACGAGTGGGTGGACCAGGGGCGCCTGTGGGGAATGATCTCCTGGGTGATCCTTACGGTCGGACTCATGCTGGGCTCCTGGTGGGCATACACGATTCTCGGATGGGGAGGATACTGGGCATGGGACCCGGTAGAAAATTCCGCCCTCATGCCCTGGCTCGCCATGACGGCGTTCGTTCACTCGATCATGGTGCAGAAACGCAGGGGCATGTTCCGAATGTGGAACATGATAATCATAATCGTGGGCTTCACCATGGCGCAGATGGGCATGTTCATCAATCGTGGCGGACCCGTGCCTTCAGTGCATTCGTTCGCGCAGTCCACGATGGGCTGGGTGTTCCTGGCGTTCATGATCGTTACCCTCATCGGTTCCGTTGCGGTGTTCATCTGGAAATCGGACACCCTCAGGAGCCGAGGCCGGCTTGAATCGGCGCTGTCTCGTGAGAGCGTATTCCTTGCCCAGAACGTGCTCTTCCTGACTGTGGCATTCGTCACGCTGTGGGGAACGATCTTCCCGATCTTCTCAGAGGCTGCTAACGACACGGTAGTCACGGTGGGACAGCCATTCTTCAACCGCGTGAACGGGCCGATTCTCTGGCTTATCGTGCTTATGATGGGCCTGGGACCTCTGCTCCCCTGGCGAAGAGCGACGGTCTCTCACACTTTGAGGCTGGTGCGGATACCAATTGCTGGCGGACTGGTCACGGGCGCTCTGCTACTTGCTATCGGGATAACACGGCCGGTGGCGCTGCTCGCCTTCATGACGTGCGGACTCGTGGTGACCGGTATACTTTACGAGTGGGTGAGGGGCACGCTGGCACGTCACAGAGGTGGTGAAGAGTACCCGGTCGCCTTCGTGCGCCTGCTGGCTGCAAACAGGCCGAGGTACGGCGGATACATCGTTCACCTGGCGATCATTATGCTGGCTGCCGGAGCGATCGCTTCATCGTTCTACAGTGTCCAGCGGGACTTCGCAATGACGACAGGCGACTCAGCTATCGTCGGCGACTATACGTTCACGTTTATCGGCACGAGGCACGCGACGTTCCCTGACCGCCAGGAGGACTACGCGCGGTTCGAAGTTTTCAAGGGCGACAGCTACATTGGGATCATGGAGGCGCTCAGGGCTGAGTACCCGGCCTTCAGGATCGCATCGACGCAAGGAGCGATACATAGCACGCCCATAGAGGACTTCTACATTGTGCCGTCCGAGTTCGACCGTGAGGGTCCGGCCATATTCCGAGTGCTGATCAACCCGATGGTGTGGTGGATGTGGGCGTCCGGGCCACTTCTGGTTCTGGGAACGCTTTTCGCGCTTTCGCCACGACGCCGGACGGCTCCGGTGGTAGTTCCCTCCAGGACTGGCGCCAGCGTTGTGAGGGCCTGAGTCGCGTGCTGGTACTGATAGGGGTTCTGCTCGCCGCTGTCCCAGCGGCCTTCATACTTTGGCCCTTCGTTGTCGGCCTGCGCAGGGACGAGTTCGATTACGACGAGGGCGCACCCCAGGCCGATCTCATGAGGCGCTGGGACGCCGCCGTATCGGGCCTGGCGAACGCGGAGCTTGACCACGGTCTCGGCAACATGACCGACAGCGATTACTCGACCGTGAGGCGACGGCTCCTGTCCGAGGCGGCCTCAGTAATGCGAGAGATGGAGCTGACTGCCGACGAAGAAGACCGCATGCTCTCGGCCCTGAGAGAAGAGGTCAGGAGCGTCCGTGCGAGAGTCCAGCCCCCTCAGGAAGTGCCTGATCTCTAAATCGCCCTTGGGTCTGATCCCGGACGCTCAGTCCGAGCCTTCCATGCCCCTGACTAGGTCCATTGTCAGACCCAGCGTGTCCAGTTTTTCCTCACGGTTGGACCCCGCGAGACCCAGCCGCAACGTGGATATCCCTGCGTCTCTATAAGCTCTCAGGCGTTCCGCGACCATCTCGGGCGTGCCGATCAGGTTGGCCTTCATTGCAAGTTCTACCGGCACCCGCTCGCGGGCGGCCTCTCGCTCGCGTGCCATCCAGAGTCGCTGGACCTCGTTGACGTCCGCCTCGAATCCCTGTCGAGCAAAGGCATTCTTGTAGAAGTTGTTCCTGAGCGAGCCCATCGCCCCGAAAGTGAAGCCGTAGCCACGCGCGTGCCTCTTACCGGCCTCCTCGACGTCGTCTGTGAACTCGACCGAAAGCGGAATCTGGAGATCCAGATCGGCCAGACTTCTTCCAGCGCGCTCGGCCCCCTTCCTGAGGTGCTGCAGGAATACCTCGGCGGTCTCCGGGATGAACGAACCGCCAACCCAGCCGTCAGCAAGCTCTCCTGTCAGTTCCAGGTTGCGAGGCCCGAGCGCCGCCACGTAGACCGGCACGTGCACAGGCTCGGAGCTTGACCGTATGGACCGGCCCTCTCCGTCCGGGAGCGGCAGTTGGTAAACATCGCCCTCGTAGGCAACTCTCTCTCCAGAAGTCACCATCCTGACGATCTCGATGATCTCCCGAGTACGCTGGATTGGGCGGGAAAACGAGATGCCGTGCCAGCCCTCCATTACCTGCGGGCCGCTGGTGCCGAGTCCCAGGCGGAACCTTCCATTCGACAGCGACTGCATCGACATGGCAGTCATGGCGAGGTTTGCCGGAGACCGGCTGCCGAGCTGGACTATGCCTGTGCCCAGTCCGATGTTCGAGGCCCTCGCAGACAGGTACGCCAGGGGAGTGATCGCATCGAAGCCCCAGGACTCGCCTGACCAGATCGATTCCGCTCCCAGTCGCTCGGCTTCCAGTGCGAAAGAGACGGCGCTCTCCCAGTCGCCAGGGGAGTCGGTCGTTACGTTTACTGCAATCTTCATGACTGGCTCTCACTGCCTGGATAACCCTCGGCCTGCTTGTTCTTCTCGATCTGCCCGGCGTGGTCAAGGTCGTGGACCCGCTGGAACAGGTACCAGGCCCGCGCGTGGAGCTCGCCAAACATGGAGTGCGGAGCTGTTGGCTCAGTCGCCGGTTCAGCAGGGAGCCTCTGGGTCAGTGCCGACCAGGCTATCGAGTCCTCTCGCAGTTTCGTGGTGAGGTTGCCGATGGGCTCGGTGGTCTTTTCCCGGGGTGGGTCGATTCGGCCGGGGTTGATTGACTCGCCTCTTGACAGCGCGTCAACTGTCTCGGCCACTCGCTCTGAGCTGGTCAACAGGTGATGGAGCACCTCTGAGATGCTCCACTCGTCAGGGTCGGGCCTGAACTCGGCCTGCTCCTGGGAAACGCCCTCGACTGCGTCCATTACAGTAATTCGTGCGCGTATGAGGCGCGACCAAAGCTCTGAGAAAGTGTACCGTTCGCCCTGCCCCTGCAGATATGAGTGTATTCGCCGAAACTCTTCGGCCTGGGTGGTCATTGTTGGCGCCTCCAATGAATTGATGCAGTTCGGGGAATGTAACCGAGGGGTCAAAGCAGCGTCAAACCGGTCCGGTGAATCGCCTGTATTACTAGCCGCCAACTGTCCTGCGTTGCTATCCTCTGCCTCAGACTTTAGCGGACGGTGTGAATCCATGACCGGTCAACGGGCGCTGGACGGCGTGAATGTCCTCGACCTGAGCGACTCAATCGGCGGTGCGTACTGCACGAAGTTACTTGCTGACCTCGGAGCAGAGGTCGTGCTCGTTGAACGGCCCGGTTCCGGGCATCCTCTGCGCCGCACGGGGCCTTTCGCAGCAGGACCTGACATCGATTCCAGCGGAATGTTCCTGTACTACGGCGCCAACAAACGCAGCCTCGTGTGTGACCTGGATACTGACGCCGGTCGTGAAAGCGTGCGCAGTCTCGTGGTGAACTCGGACATCCTCGTTGAGAGCTTTGCCCCGGACTACATGGACTCCATTGGCCTCGGATACGAAGCGCTGTCCGCCAGCAACGAAGCTCTCGTCTACACGTCCGTAACGCACTTTGGGCAGACGGGTCCAAATCGCCACTGGAAGTCTGACGAAATCACGGATTTCGCCATGGGCGGGTACATGTACTTCTGCGGCCATGCCGAACGCGAGCCGCTCATGATGAACAACAACCAGCCCATGCTACATGCGGGCGCTCAGTCAGCAATCGCCTCGTTGGCGGCGCTGAGGTGGGCTCGCATGACTGGCGAGGGTCAGCACGTGGACGTTTCGTCGGTCGAGGCCATGCTGTCAGCGCACGCGTGGACTTCGACATCGTGGACCCACGAAGGGGTGGTACTTCGCCGTACAGCACCGGACTGCATTCCCTGTATGGACGGATGGGTGTGGTTCTTCCCATTCAGGTGGGACCCAACGTTCTTCGTCCTGATTGATCGACCGGAACTGATAGACCACGAGGACTTCGCCGACCGCCAAAGCTGGTCCGACAATCGCGACAAGCTGGTTGCGCTGCTGACTGAGTGGTGCGCCGACAAAACTAAAGACGAGATTTTCAGGGCAGGGCAGGAGCTACGCGTCCCCGTAACACCTGTGAACGACGCTGCTGATCTGCTGAATTCGGCCCAGCTTCGGGACAGGGAGTGGTTCCAACACGTTAACCACCCCACGGCTGGCAGAACGGTTATGCCGGGATTCCCATACGTGTTTTCGAAGACGCCGGCTGGGATCACGCGTCCCGCTCCGGGGCTCAACGAAGACGCCGAGTTCAACCTAGGGCATACAGATCGCCCGTACCGAGCCATCGAACGAGAGGAGATCGTTTCCCTGGGCATCGGTAAAGAGCGCTTACCACTGAAGGGCGTGCGAGTGTTGGAATTGACGGCTAACTGGGCAGGGCCGCTCGGAGCGAGACACCTCGCAGACCTCGGGGCCGAGGTCATCAAGATAGAGGCGCCCGATCGACCGGCTACGAGGGGAGGAAGGTATCCCGGCGGCGACCCCTTCAGGCGCCACTACAATCGCGCTGCTTACTTCAACAAGATGAATCGGAACAAGTTGGGAATCACGCTCAATCTGGACGACGAATCGGGTAGGGACCTGTTCCTGAAACTGGTCGCAGAGTCTGATGTAGTACTGGAGAACAACAGCCCTCGGGTGATGCGAAACTTCAACCTTCAGTATCCAGTTCTGCGCGAGGTGAATCCTGAGATTATCATGGTGTCGATCTCAGGATTCGGGCAGACCGGTCCTGACCGCGACTACGTGGCCTACGGAGCCAATGTCGAGGCAAGCTGCGGTCTGGCAGCAGCGATGGGGTACGCAGACGACGATCGCCCATACCGGAGTACTCTCTTCTACGCCGACCCTGTTACGGGGGCTCACGCAGCTGTATCTATCCTGGCAGCGCTCCATCACAGAGAAACCACTGGCGAAGGTCAGTACGTCGACATGTCTCTCCACGAAAATGGAATAACATTCTTCCCCGAAGCGGTCATGGAGTATACGGTCACGGGCAATCTCGCTAAGCGCCGCGGGAATCGGCACCTCATCTACGCACCGCAGGGCTGCTATCCATCGTATGGCGACGACAGTTGGCTGGCGTTGACTGCGCGAACCTGCGATGAGTGGAGGTCACTGGCTGCTACCATTGGTCGGACTGATCTACGAGACGATCCGGAGCTTGACACGCCACAAGGCCGCCAAGCGCGCCACGACGAGATCGACGCTGCAATCTCAGAGTGGACTCGCCAGTACGACCACAACGAGGCCGCTGCGATACTCCAGGGTGCGGGAGTTCCCGCTGCACCTGTGCTCGCCAACTGGGAGATGGTCAGCAACAGGCACTTCCACGCACGGAGATTCTACGAGCCAATGGAACACCCCGAAATGGGCGTCTTCCCGTATCCTGGAGTGCCCTGGAAGCTGTCAGAGACGCCCGGGATCGTGAGAAAAGCCTCACCCGTGTATGGTGAACACAACTCAGACGTGTTCAGGGGCCTGCTTGAACTTGGTGACGACGACCTCGCGCCGCTCTATGCGCGTCGTGTCATTGCTGACGAACCGTCGCCGGATCTACCGGCTCCGGTAAGAAGGGTCATATAGTTACTTGGAGCTCGTCTCCGACTGCCACTGTTCCGGGAGACTCGACGATGCCGTACACGCCGAAGTAGGCAGCGAGGACACTTGGACGGTAGCTCAGGATCAGCCGCAGCGTATCGAAGTCACGTTCACCAGAGGACGGGTCCAGTGTGGTGATGGCACAGCGGGGATCTCGGGCAACGAGTCGCAGCCTCAGTCGCTCACCGATGCGGATTCCCTTGCCGAGCCACGAGTCTTCTTCGTGTGGCTGACAGCCCTCAAGCAGGAGCGTTGGCCTGAACCTCTCAGGCTCAAACGCCTTTGCTCCTTCAGTCAGCCCGGTCAGGTAGTCGATTGATGCCTGGGAGATGATCGATACTGGGTACTCGTCGAAGCACAGTCCAGCCCTGTCCGACTCGAACAGTCGCAGGTCAGCCCCGCAGAATTCCGAGAGCGCTGCTGCCCAGTCGCCACCGACGATGTTGCCCTCTACTACGCGTCCCCAAAGGACAGTAGCTGTGGATTCAACCGGCTCAGGCTGCCCATCGATGACGCGTCCATCTGGGAAGGTCATCTTGAGAACTCCTTCCGAGGTTGAATACTCAGCGGTCACTTGAGTGAGGCTGCCCAACTGGCGCTGGGTAACCACACGCCCTGAGGCATCGAGCACGATAAATCGCCGATCGCTCTCGATGCCCCTGGAGCCAATCTCGGCTCGATCCGTGCTGAGCAGGGCGAGTGACTTTACAGGGGCAAGGTTTATTGCATTGACCTTTGGCATATTGGCGCCATTCTCCTGAGGATCGGATTCAGCAGTCGTCGTGCATCATATTATCAGCCCGTCAGACAGTCTGCCCCTAAGGACCTCTACTAACCAACTCCACGCCTCTCGTGATACATTACGACCTGAAAACACAGCTACTACGCTGCCACGGAGGCGACTCATGGCGACTCAGACCTATGAACCGAACCTCGTTCTGTCCAATGAGGAATTCGACACAGTTGGCTCAAGACCCGTGCGGCCGGACGGGCTTGACAAGGTGACTGGACGCGCTCGATACAGCGCGGACATACACCTCCCGGGAATGCTTCACGGGAAGCTGTTGCGCAGTCCTCATGCCCACGCTCGCATCCGGTCTATAGACGCTTCCCGCGCGCTGGCTCTTACGGGAGTCAAGGCCGTGGTGACATCTGAAGACATGCCGGAGGTGTCCGCCGAGTTCACCGACCAGGCTGAAGGCGCGATGGTCAACTACGGCTTCTACAGCCGGAACGTCATCGCCCGCGAGAAGGCGCTTTACAAGGGCCACGTAGTCGCCGCGGTTGCCGCGACTGATGCTGCTACAGCCGAGCAGGCGCTCGACCTGATCGACGTGGACTATGAGGTGCTGCCGCACGTGCTAGACGCTGATAGTGCATTGGAGCCAGACGCGCCAGTCCTTCACGAGCGCCTCCTGACGGTGCACAGTCCGACGTTACGGTCAGGCGGCTGGGGTGACTCTGACCAGCAGACGAATCTCGCTAACCGTTTCGAGTTCAGCCTCGGCGACGTCGGGGCCGGCTTTGCGGATGCAGACGTTGTTGTCGAGGAGGAGTACACGACCCAGGCCGTCCACCAGGGGTACATCGAGCCGCACGCCGCCACTGCTCACTGGGGCAGCGACGGCTACGTGACGGTCTGGTGCTCCAGCCAGGGCCACTTCGCGGTGCGCGACCACACGTCAACGATTCTGGATATTCCCGTTTCCCGCGTGAAAGTGGTGCCAATGGAGATCGGCGGCGGGTTCGGGGGAAAGGGACAGGGCGGTGTCTACCTCGAGCCGCTGGCGGCGAAGCTCTCAGAGAAGACCGGGCAGCCTGTGAAGATCGTCATGACTCGCGAAGAAGTCTTCGTGGGCAGTGGTCCGACCTCGGGCACTCGTATCACGGTGAAAATCGGCGCCAAGGCGACCGGCGAGATTACGGCAGCAGAGGCCCATCTTACTTATGAAGCCGGCGCATTCCCTGGATCCCCTGTGGCATCAGGCTGCAGGACGATGTTCGCGCCGTACAACATTCCGAATGCCCTGGTTGAAGGCGTAGACGTACTCGTCAACAAGCAGAAGTCGGCGGCGTATCGCGCACCAGGATCTCCTGCAGCGGCATTCGCGGCCGAGCAGGCATTGGATGAACTTGCGCGGAAGCTCGACATAGATCCTGTGGAGTTTCGCCTGATCAACACGTCCGAAGAGGGCACACGTCAGGTTGCAGGCCCCAGGTTCCAGCGAATTGGGAACAAGGAGATTCTGGAAGCGACTCGCGAGCATCCACACCTGCAGACCAAGCTCGATGGGAAGCTCCAGGGTCGAGGGGTCGCAGGAGGCGCCTGGTTCAATGGATCAGGTCCGGCCTCGGCTGTGGCGTCGGTCAACCCGGACGGCACCGTCAGCCTCATCGAGGGATCACCAGATATCGGAGGCAGCAGAGCCGCTATGGCAATGCATGTCGCCGAAGTGCTTCAGGTTCCCGTCGATGACGTGCGACCTGCAATCGTCGATACTGACTCCATCGGATACAGCTCAGGCGCTGGCGGGAGTGGTGTCACGTTCAAGATGGGACGTGCCTGCTACGAGGCCGCGCAGGACGCCAAGGCACAGCTCATCGAGCGCGCTGCCCGCATCTGGGAAGTCGATCCTGCCGACATTGAGTACGAGGACGCCACGCTCAGGCACCGCCAGGACACGGAACTGAGGATCAGCTTCAAGGACCTGGCTGCGCAGCTCAACGGCACCGGCGGGCCAATAGTCGGGCGGGCGACGGTGAATCCCGGCGGCGTCGGAAACGCCTTCGCAGTCAACGTAGTCGACGTAGAGGTCGATCCCGAGACCGGCAAGGTTGAGATACTGCGGTTCACGGCTCTGCAGGACGCTGGCAAGGCGATCCATCCCAGCTACGTCGAGGGACAGATCCAGGGGGGAGCGGTGCAGGGCATCGGCTGGGCGCTCAACGAGGAGTACTACTTCGGGGACGACGGCACGATGCAGAACTCGACGTTCCTTGACTACCGAATGCCGACAAGCCTGGATCTGCCGATGATCGACACGGTCATAGTCGAAGTGGCCAACCCCGGACATCCGTATGGAGTACGGGGTGTAGGCGAGGTCTCGATTGTGCCACCTATGGCCGCGATCGCCAACGCTATCTACGACGCTACTGGTGTGAGGCTGACCGAGCTGCCAATGTCCCCAGCGGTTGTAACCAAGGCGCTAAAGGAGGCCGGAGTCAGCTAGCTTCTGACGGGCGAATATGTGGGATGGAAACCGTATCATCCCAGTCGGCGCCGTGCTCGGGTAGGGGCAGGTTTCAAACCTGCCCCTACGGACGGTGGTTGCCGACCTCTGGATTCCAGCCTGCGCCGGAACGATGATCTGGCGGCGCCGACTAACTTGATACAGAGTCAGTGGATGGAGGGAGACAAACGTTCGGGAACATGTGTGCTATAATATGGCACACAGTTCGGCTTTTTGACCAGCGCCTCTTTCGAATGGAGTGACAAGTCAATGCGAGGTTTTGTTCCCACACCTGAGTGGCTTGTCGACCATATGGTGGCCTTATTGTTTGAAGGTCGGTCTATTGACGCCGAAGACAGACTCCTTGACCCAGGATGTGGCAATGGCGCCTTCATGCAAGGCGTTCTGCGCTGGGCTGCCGCCAATCAACATGACCCACCTCACATGCTGGGCATTGAGGTAGATCAGCGTTTGGCTGACGATTCCACTTCTCGGTTCCAGCGCCACCCTCAAGTCACAGTAGTTCAGCAGGACTTTCTAAGGTGCAAGCCTGATGAGGGATTCCATTACATCATTGGTAATCCCCCATACGTATCTATTCTCCAGATGGATGAACGAGAGAAGATGGAGTATCGTTCGGCGTACCGGACTGCTACTGGCCGCTTCGACCTTTATATGCTCTTCTTTGAAAGGGCCCTTAACGCCCTCGAGCCAGGGGGACGGTTGGTATTCGTGACGCCGGAAAAATTCACTTACGTGGATTCTGCATCTTCACTTCGAGGTCTACTTGGTGAGTGTGACATCCGCAGGCTGGAGCTCCTTCCGGAGGACGCATTTGGAGATCTTGTAACTTATCCGCTTGTTACCGTTGTTGAGAAGAGCAGGACTGATAGGGCAACCCTGGTGACTAAGAGGGATGGCAGAGAGAAGTTTGCTCATGTTCCATCAGACGGCTCGAGTTGGAGCCCGATCTTGAATGGTTCAGAGGAGAATGACTCTGCTCTGGATCAGATGCGAGATGTACTATCTGCGGTGTGTGATCGCATCAGTTGCGGGATTGCAACGGGCGCTGATCGGGTCTTTGTCTTCGAACGAGACCACCTACCAGCTGAATTTTCTAGATTCGCCTGGCACACCGTAGCAGGTAGAGATCTTGAACCTTCGAGAGGGAGAATAGAGACGCACTCAGTGATGGTGGTTCCATATGATGACGGAAGCAATTTAATACCATTCGAAGAGCTAGGTGCTTTTGGAGATTATCTGTTGCGACCTAAGATCTCGACGAGATTACTAGAGCGGACCTGTGTAAGGCGCAAGCCCTGGTACGCATTTCACGAGACGCCAAACATGTCGCAAGTTCTGCGGCCAAAGATCCTTTGCAAGGACGTTGCAAGGCGACCTGCATTCTGGATCGATAGAACGGGCTCAACGATACCTCGTCATTCAACTTACTACATTGTGCCAAGAGATGAGTCTATGCTCGATCCACTGTGCGAATATTTGAATGGGAAGCAGGCACGCGACTGGCTCTTTGAAAACTGCCAGCGGGCAGCCAATGGTTTCATTCGGACTCAGAGCAACGTGTTGAAACGATTACCGATTCCTTCAAAGTTTGTTACAGACGAGTGGCGGCCCCGGGGAAGGCAACACTTGATACCCCAGGGAGAACAGGGGCCTGTAGTACTGGAGCAGATTGCTTGAACACCCCATTCGACAGGGTAATTCTCGACATTGTCGAACGTGGATACCATAACCACAGGAAAGAAACGCACTCGGACATTGCTAGTATCGGCATTTGGGACGATCTACTCAACCACTCCAGCGAAATCAATGGTGACTATGGCAAGGGTAGGATCCATCACTGGTTGAATAGACCTGCCCCTGACCTTCAGAGACGCAGGGCTGACCTTCTCGTCTGTGAGATCGACGATCAAACAGATGTCCCGGACTTAAGTCGAGTCCGAATTTGCCTAGAGAACAAATCTGTAGTAACTGCTCATAGAAACAAAGGTGAGCGATTCCGCGATCTGGACAACTTCAGATCAGAGGTTCAACAAAGAAGGCGCGAGGCGATCGTACTTGGGACTGTCATGATTGGCACCGCCGAGCGCTACCTAAATGTGCCGGATCGCATTAGTCCGCTATACAAGACCCGGCTCGAGGAGTTCAACGAGAGCATTCTCCCCCGTCTTTCAACTGGAGACGAGACCCTGTGGGACGAATTTGACTTTGCAATTAGTAGAAACCGCCCTAGCGATGCGGAAAAGACTCTCGAGCACTTCCGAAGTCTACCAACCAGAACACCTAATCTGACGCACGAAGCAGGATTCGACTACCTGCTGATTGTTCCTGTACACATCGACAACGTTAGTCCACCTCGCGTTGACAGGGACAATAATCTTGGGCTTAATGTCGATGAAGAGTACTCGAACTTTCTAGAGACCGTCAGGCGTGCGTACGTCGCTCGCTGGCACATCTAGCGTTGTCGAGTCGCCTACCGCTCGCCCGGAACGTATGGGATGAACCCCTTCTCGAAAGCGATCTCCTGTATTTCTCGGGGCGCGTATCGGGCATCGATCACCAGACCGTCCACCTGGATCAACCAGGCCACCGGATTCCTGTCGATCAGGCTTGGCAAGGACCAGTCCGGATCAAACTGTCTGATGTTGAGCGCATCACGGATGTCTCTGGACTTGTTGCCTGCCGTGCTCTGTCGGACGCCGAATGCCTCACAGACTTCGGCTGAGCTGAGATAGGGCTCCTCGCTTCTGTCGTACAGAAAGTTCACCGACCCCATCGCCAACACTATCCCACACGCCCAGATGTCGATTCGCCCTCTAGTCAGAGGGGATGGACGCTTCCTGCACAAGGCCGCGGTCGCTTCGCGCACTAACTGGCGGTATTCGTCGTTCAGGCGCTCATAACAGAACTTATCGGTGAGAGCCACGATTTCATCGAACTTCGCTCTCATTTTCAGGGGGACTCTCTCTGATCGAGCGGTTCTGGCCATATCTTCGTACCTATCTGGCTGTACAGGCGCTTCCGAGCTGAGTTATGTACTCGTCTTCAACCAAACTTGTTGCGCATCGCTGTCAACGATCTCGATTACCAGAGGCGTCGAACGCCGTACTGATCGAAGAGCAGTTCGTTTGAAACCAGGACCAAATTGCCCGACAAATCCTGCGCCAATAGCATAGTGTCGAAGGGGTCGCGGTGGGGACTGGGCAGAGCGCCAGCGCGCGCTGCGTCAGCCACGGTAATAGGCAGTTGTTCGAAGTTCTGGCTCGTGATGGTTCCGGTGATGTCGAGCGCCACGTCTTCGACACCCGGAAGTCTGCCGAGCCGATGCTTGGTGGCGATCTCCCAAGCGGTAGCTGCGCTGACCAATACCTCGTTCGTTTCGATAGCAATGGTCTGCCGTGCGGGGCCAGACATTCGTGGACTGTCGATGAGCCACCAGAGTAACGCATGAGTGTCGAGTAGCAGTCGCAACTACTGTCCTTCCCAGGCGGCTAGCTCCTCTTCTGGAAGCGGATCGAAGAAGCTGTCAGGAACCTTGAAGGTGCCAGCCATGGATCCCGGTTTCCGCTTGCCTTCAGGTTTGCAGCGGACAAGCTGCGCAACCGGCTTCCCGTTGCGTTCTATGACTACTTCTTCACCAGCTTCGACCTTCGCCAGCAGGCGAGACAGATGAGTCTTGGCCTCATGAACGTTGACTGTCAGCATGGCTTGTCTCTTCCTAGAAGGACTTAGCTAAATGTATGACTAATCTCATCCAGCGTCAATCTGAGGCCGCCATTTGCCCGGGGTCTTTTTGTTTTTGAGTGTCGCCTGATTAGTCCGTTCGTGGTGAGCTTGTGGAACCATGAACGGACGGCCCTTCGACAAGCTCAGGGTGAACGACTAGGCGAAAGCGAAAAGACCCTGGCCGATTGCCCCGGCCCCTAGCGCCGGAACTGGATTTTCTTGAAGGACTCGGAATAGAGCATTCCGGTGCCTTCCGACCCGCGACGGCGCCACTCCTGCATTCGGGGTAGGAGTTCCTGGTAGGGGCGCCCGCCAGTCTGTGTGTGATGCTCTGCCAGGGCCTTGACGGCTGTCTCCATGTGGTCAGTCACGTCAATGCGAACGTCCGGGTCTGGGTGTCCCATGATCCAGACCTCGGCCACCTTGTGGGGTTCGAAGCCTTCCTCTAACAGCTCGGGGAACGTCATGTGGTCTCTCGCGGTCGGAAACACCGCCGCGAGGGCCGCCTCGCCAGCGGCAAGGTGATCGGGATGGCCGACGCCCCAGCCGCCGTCCAGGACACGCAGGGGATACTGGCAGATCAGGACATCGGGCTTATATCTGCGTATCTCCCGTGCGATGTCACGACGCACGTCCAACGTAGGCTCAAGGTAACCGTCCGGGTATCCCAGGAACGCCACGTCTTTCAGGCCCAGCACTTTGCCCGCGTTGATCTGCTCTTCACGGCGTATGGCTGCCAGCTCTTCTCCAGTAATCTCGCGGTCGGAACTGCCCTTGCTTCCGTCCGTGCATAGGACGTAGGTCATCTCCCAGCCCTCAGCGCACAGCCTGGCAATTGTGCCTGAGCATCCGTATTCGGCATCGTCCGCGTGAGCGATTACCACCATTCCACTGGAGTATCCGTTTTCGGTTACCATCTATTCCCCTCTGACATTCAGTGTCCGTACTCTTATGTTTGTCACTTAACCAATGGATGCGAAGAGGGCCTCGCTGGCGTGCTGAATGGCATCCATGACGGGCGCCGGATTCACGCCAACCAGGACTATGCCTGCAAGCAGGACTCCCAGCAGTGCCACGGTCGCCTTTGGGACAGGAATGGCCTCTGAAATCTTCGGCTCTTCAATGTACATCTGTCGCATCACCTGAAGATAGTAGTAAAGCGAGATGAGGCTTGTGAAGATCGCCAGCCCTGCGAGCCACAGCAGACCCTGCGCCGCCACTGCGCTGAAGAGGTAGAACTTGCTCACGAATCCTGCGAAGAACGGGAGGCCAGCCAGTGAGAACAGCGCCGCCGCCATGACCAGCGTAAGGAACGGCGCTCGACGCGCCGACCCTGCGAGATCGGCAATGTCGTCCCGTTTGGTCTCGTTGTAGAAGGCCGCCAGACACAGGAATGCTGCCGAGTTGGTGATCCCATATGCGACCAGGTGGAGCATCAGTCCGTTTGAGGCCAGATGCGACAGGTTACTTTGAACATCGCCGTCGGATTGGATAGCAGCCAACGCGGCCAGTCCCATCAACAGGTATCCGACATGAGCGATGCTAGAGTAGGCTAGCAGTCTCTTGAGATTGGTCTGCGCAAGGGCGACCAGGTTTCCGACGGTCATCGTGAGCGCCGCCAAAATCGCGAGGATGATCTGCCACTCTCCGATGATTGGCAGCATAGACTCAGCGAAGAACCTGAGGGCCAGCGCAAACGCTGCGGCCTTCGACGCGACAGCCAGGAACGCGGTTATGGGTATCGGCGCTCCCTCGTAGGCGTCGGGTGCCCACATGTGGAAGGGGACGGCGGCCACCTTAAATCCGAGTCCCGCGATGATGAGCACGAGCCCGACAAGGACTCCGGGACTGATCTCGCGGGCGGCAGCCAGAGCGCTGCCTATCTCGTCGAACCTGGTTGTGCCGGTGAGCCCGAAGATCTGGCTGATGCCAAAGAGCAGGAGCGCCGAAGACACTGCCCCCAGCAGAATGTACTTCGTGCCGCCCTCGTTTGATCTCGGGTTGTAGCGATCGAATGACACAAGCACGTAGAGGCTGAAGCTCAAAAGCTCCAGAGAGATGTAGGCTGTAAGAAGCTCGCGAGACGCCGACATCAGCATCATTCCGACGACGGCGAAGACGAGTATCGCGTAGTACTCGCCCGGATACTCCAGGTTCTTGCGAACGTACTCCACCGAGGACAGGACGATTACGATAGCCATCACCAGGAACACGGCCCTGAAGAATAGGGAGTAGCCGTCTATCGAGATCAGGCCGTCGTAGAGGCTGTCAGTCGTGTTCCACTGGTAGACCAGCATAACGACGAGGGTGATCGCCAGTCCGACAGCGGCCAGGTAGCCAAGCCAGTGTTTTCTGTCTCTGCCGATAAAGAAGTCGAGCGTCAGGATGACGAACGCCAGTCCCGTCACCATGAATTCTGGGATGAGAAGCAGGAAGTTGTTGTTCATCCCACGTCTCCAAATCTGGCGAGCACCTCAAACACGCCGGTCTCGATGATGCGAATGAACGGGAATGGGAACAGGCCAACCAGTAGAATGAACCCGGCCAGCACCAGGGTCGAGACGCGTTCCAGCCCACTTGCGTCGGTCTGGTCGGCCCATCGTTCTCCCAGAGGTCCAAAGAAGACCCTGGCGAGCAACCTCAGGATGTACACGGCAGTTATGGCCGCCCCGACAATGCCCAGAACGCCCAGGAGCGGGTAGGTCTGGAAGAGGCCGAGGAACACCAGGAGCTCGGCGACAAAACCGCTAAGTCCTGGAAGGCCGAGCGATGCGAGTCCGGCGATGGCAAACATCGTAGCCGTAAAACCCATTCTCTTGGCCAGACCGTCAAGCGTGTAGATGTCGCGGGTGTGTGTCTTGTCGTATATAACGCCAACCACAGCGAAGAACAGAGCCGTCATGACTCCGTGGCTGAACATCTGGAGGACTGCGCCGCTCAGCCCCAGCGGGTTGAGCGTCGCTATGCCCATCAGCACGTACCCCATGTGGCTCACGCTGGAGTAGCCGATGACGTACTTGAGGTCGTTCTGTCCTATGGCGGACCACGCTCCGTAAATGACGTTCACGGTGCCCAAGCCGATCAGAACGGGCATCCAGAACTGTGCCCCCTCCGGCATCAGCATCATGCCAATTCGAATGATTCCGAACGCCCCCAGCTTCATCAGCACCCCGGCGTGGACCATGCTGACTGCAGTCGGAGCCGCGACGTGGCCGTCCGGCGACCACGTATGGAAGGGCCAGAGGCCGGCCAGAACGCCGAACCCGACCATCAGGAAGGGGAAGAAGACCTTCTGGAAATTGTCCGAGAACGTCACCTGTTCGAGCGCAACGAGGTCGAAGGTTCCCAAGCCGCCCTCGACGAATAGAGCGAGCAACGCAACCCAGATCAGTACGCTGCCGGCCACGAGGTAGATCATCAGCTTCATCGCACCATATTCCTTGGTGCGACTGAACGTCGGGAACGTCGAGCTGCTTCCCCACACCCCTATCAGGAGGTACATAGGAAGCACAGCCAGTTCGTAGAAGAAGAAAAAGAAGAACATGTCCAGCGTCACAAAGACGCCGAATACGCCTGACAGCAGCAGCAGGTATAGGACGAAGTATGCCTTGGGCGGCTTGGAGTCCGCTTCGCCTTCACCAATCTTCCATGACACCAAGACTCCAGTGAACAGTACGATGCCTGTCAGCAGGACCATCGGGGCAGCAATGCCATCTATTCCGAGGTGAAGGGTGATGGCGTGGTCGCCGAGAGGCCACGGACCGGGCATGGACAGCCACTGCCAGGTCCTTTCGAGCTGCATTCCTCCCGCTGATTGATCGTAGGCCAGGAAGACGTAGACCGAAAGCAGCATCGTAACGGTTGCAGCGACTGCGGCTTCAATTCGGATCGCTTTCGTGTTGCCGCCGGGTGTAACCAGAATGGCTCCGGCTCCGACCAGGGGCAGGACAATCAACAGCAGCAGCACGTATGGATCGAACCCGAACATGCTAGGTCTGGACGATCCACCAGATCAGAGACAGCGCGATCACACCAGCGGCCATCGCCATCCCGTAATTGTATATGCGTCCGGTCTGGACGAACTTCATGCGGAAGCCTGAGATCTTGACGCTGTCCGCTGAGCCGTCCACCCCCGTGTCGTTAACAACCACCCTGTCAAATGTGGCGATCAGTCGACCAAACACCAATACAATGCGGTCGATCACCCACTGGTAGATCTCGTCTACGTAGTATCTTGCGGCGAGCACACGGTGCACGGTCTGGAACCGAGCGATGACGCTATCAGGCGAGAGTGAGCCTCGTATGTATGCTGCCCATCCGACCCAGATCCCGATTCCGGCGAGCACCAATGAGACGATGGTCAACCACACGTTTACGTGGAACTTACTGTGCCCGTCAATAAAGCCGGCAAACCCCTTATAGCTATCGCCGAGTCCGAACGCCAGGAAGCCCACGCCAATGGCTGGTAACGCCAGCAGGAGCAGGGGCGTCGTCATGACCGAGGGCGATTCATGGACGTCGGAGTGGTCGGACTTTGATTCTCCGAAGAACGTGGCGAAAGTGAGGCGGGCCATATACAGGGCGCTGAGCACGACGCCGAGGAGCGCCAGCACTATGAACACTGGATGCCGGTACTCGAGCACCCGCAGCAGCACTTCGTCCTTGGTGAAGAAGCCTGCAAGTGGGATGACCCCAGCGAGGGAAGCGGCGCCAACTACAAACGTCCAGCCAGTGATGGGCATTCGTCGTATCAGACCGCCCATCTTGCGAATGTCGGTCTCCTCGTGCATAGCGTGCATGACGCTGCCGGCTCCTAGAAACAGCATGGCCTTCGCCGCGCCGTGGGCCACGAGGTGGAATAATGCTACGCCGACCCCCCCAGCGCCGAGAGACAGCATCATTAGTCCGAGGTGGCTGACAGTAGAGTAGGCTAGTACCCGCTTGATGTCGGTCACAACCAGCGCGATGGTGCCGGCAAACACGAAGGTAACGACGCCGACTGACGCTACGATGACGAGTACGGTCGGGGTAAGCTCGAACAGGGGCATGAGCCTGGCCACCAGATAGACCCCGGCCGCAACCATAGTGGCCGCATGGATCAATGCGCTGACCGGCGTAGGACCCTCCATCGCGTCCGGAAGCCATACGTGGAACGGCACTTGCGCCGACTTCCCCATCGCACCCAGGAAGATCAGGAACATGGCCAGATTGAGAGTGCCCTGTTCGATTCCGCCGTTCTGCGCGATGTGAATCAGCGTGGAGATGTCGAATGTGCCAGTGGCTCTGAATAGGAGCACTATGCCAATCAGTAGGCCCACGTCGCCTATTCTCGTGGTTATGAACGCCTTCTTGGCCGCCTCCGCGGCAGACCGACGCTCATACCAGAACCCTATGAGCAGGTACGAGCCCAGCCCCACGAGTTCCCACGTGATGTACAGAAACACCAGGTTGTCCGCGAGAACCAGCGCCAGCATTGCTGCGACGAAGAGCGAGTGGACTGCATAGTACCGACCAAGTCCCGGGTCGTATTCGCCGTCGTGCTTCATGTAGCCAAGTGAGTACACCTGCACCAGAAGGGCAACGAACGTGACGAGGCCCAGCATCGTGACGGAGATCTGATCAACGGTCGTGCCCCACGTCAGTGTCGTGTCGCCGACCCTGAGCCAGGTGATGCTGAGATTGGCAGTACCGGTCGCCAACAGATCTGCCAGCACGAACCAGAAGAGAACAAAGCCGAGGAGAATCGCGGCTATGGATACAGGCGCGCCCTTGAAGGGCAGGTAGCGACGGAAGGGGAGTACGATGAAGAAAGCCCCCGCGCTCAGCGCGGGTATCACCCAGGCCCAGTTTGTGCCGATGATTTCAGTCATTCAACAGGTGTGGCGGGACCATCAGACTCGATCACCATCTGAGAGCGTCAATCTGGTCCACGTTTACTGAGCTGCGATTTCGGTACAGTCTGAGTATGATCGCGATCGCCAGAGCGAGTTCAGCGGCAGCGATAGTGATCACGAAGATTATCAACACCTGGCCAAGCGCTCGCTGTGCCTCGCCGAAGTCAACAAAAGTTGCGTACCCGATCAGGTTGATGTTCACTGCGTTCAGCATCAACTCAATCGACATCAGGATGAGTACTGCACTCCGACGGGCAAGGACACCATAAAGCCCAATAGAGAATAGGGCCGCTGCGAGAACCTGGAGGTGCGCGAGTTCAATCAATCGCGGCCACCGGTTGTCCTGACAAGGACGATTGAACCAATCAAGGCGACTAGCAGCACCAGGGACGCTACCT
This sequence comes from Dehalococcoidia bacterium, assembly GCA_965116415.1. Taxonomy (GTDB): domain Bacteria; phylum Chloroflexota; class Dehalococcoidia; order Lucifugimonadales; family UBA1123; genus VXRN01. Next base: position 527,638 of record OZ220693.1, on the reverse strand, counting down.
CGAACGGCACTGCCCAGTCAGTAAACAGGCTCTCCCCCAGCTCGAGAAAACCGACGCTCTCTCGCTCCACCACGCGAACGCTTGTCGATAGGGCTGCCGTGACCAGAAGAGCGAAGACCGCAATCGCGAACAGCGCCGCCAGGGGCCACTGCCGATGATCGGTTAGATTCTCGAAGTCCTGGATGCGAGTCAGCATCAATGAGAACAGAACTACTATCACAACAGCGCCGCCATAGATAAGCACCTGGACCAGCGCCAAGAACTCCGCGAACATTAGCAGGAACACTCCTGCGACTCCCAGCATGGCGGCAAGTAGAGCGAACGCCGCGTATACGATGTTCCGGGTCAATACGACCCCAAGTCCGCCCACGATGACCAGCACGGCAGCGATATAGAAGAATACGAGCGACTGCGAGACCATCAGCAGTCTGAGTCTCGGCCCTGACCTGGCGGACCTGTTTCTCCAGGTTCTGCAACCGCCGTCGACGGGCTGGACGACTGCTGCTCCTGTTCGGCCTGTGCAGCAACTTGTCTACTTCGCGAAGGGCGGCGACTTGGTCTTGCTTCGACCTCGCCCTTCTTTACGGGCACACCGCTGTTCTTCGTCGGATTGGTCGGAGACCAGCCTGTGTCGGTCTGGTACTTCTTGCCCATGTCCAGCAGCATGTCCAGGTCGACGCGGTTGCCATTGCGCTGGTACTTGCTCAGCTCGTGCTCGTGGCTCATCTCGATGGCGTCGAAGTTGCACACGTCCACACAGATGCCGCACAGGATGCACCTGCCGAGGTTTATCTCGAAAGTCTCAATAATCTTGCGACGCCTGCTCTCTTCTGATTCGAACTTGGGATTGTCCGTCATCTGAGCGCTCATGCACTGGGTCGGACACGCGCGAACGCAGACCATGCAGCCTGTGCAGTAGGGCTCCGGGACGTCACCATCCCACAGCAGCGCAGGGAACCCCATGTACCTGTTGGCCACCTGGTGCCGCTTGTCAGGCTCTGGATATTGAAGTGTTACAGGCTTTCGCAACGCTGTCTTCAGCGTTACCAAGAGGCCTTCGAGAAAGCCAACCATTAGGCGATGCCTTAGTTGCTAGGTTTTAGTACTCAGGCGTCTGCCGCGTCGATTGTCGGACTGCGCCTTAGGCTTTGTGCGGAGACGACGCGCACCGTTTCGCGCTGCATGGCCGTCCCCGGATTCCTGAAAATGATAAAGACGGTGCCGCCCAATAATAGCAGAGAGATAACACTCAGGCTCCAGAGCGGCCAACCGTAGAACAGCACTACCGCCGTCACAATGATGTTCAGGAAGGACAGCGGTACCAACAGCTTCCAGCCAAATGACATGAGCTGGTCGATGCGAAGCCTGGGGAAAGTGCCCCTGATCCAGAAGATGAGCCAGATAACCAGGGCTGTCTTCACCAGGAACCACCCTAGTGAAAGCGTTGAGTGGGCCGGCCCTTCCAGCGGCATGGCCGGCCATCGCCAACCTCCAAGGAACAGCAGGACGGTCAAGGCTGCCACCGTAAACGTGTTCAGATACTCCGCCAGGAAGAACGCTGCCCAGTGCGCGCCGCTGTACTCGACGAAAGGGCCACCGACAACTTCAGATTCAGCGTGGTGGATGTCGAAGGGCGTTCGTCCAAGTTCGGCGAGTCCGGCAGTGACGAACAGAAATAGTCCGACGGGTTGAATCAGCGCGTATCCGAAATTGGCCTGTGCGTCCACGACCTCAGTGAGGTCCAACGACTGGGCCAGCATCGCCACTCCGACAATTGCCATGATGAACGGGATCTCGTAGCTGACTAACTGTCCCGCAGCTCGTAGCCCTCCGATCATGGCGTACTTGTTCGCAGATCCCCAACCCGCCATAACTAGTCCCATCACCGACAGCACTGAGATGGCCGTTATGTAAAAGAGACCCAATTCCAGGTTCCTGAGAACAAGGTCGCGCGCCATTGGCAGGGTGACCCACAGGAGCAGCGCTGGTGCAAAGACGGCCACTGGGGCAAGCCAGTAGACCCGGCGGTCTGCCCACGATGGCAAAATGTCCTCTTTGGTGAACAGCTTGATGCCGTCTGCAAACGGCTGCAGGGTGCCGTGAAAACCCACTCTCATCGGCCCCATCCGCATCTGGATTCTCGCCAGTGCCTTGCGCTCGGCATAGGTGAGGACAAGAACTATAAGCGACAGGAACCCGAGCAGCGCAGCCGCTCCAAGCGTGTAGTAGACGATCTGTAGTGGGGTCATCTGTCGACCTCACCCAGGATGATGTCTATTGAACCTAGTACTATCACTGCGTCTGCGATATAGGCGTCGCGCAGCATCGCCTGGAGGGCCTGGAGATTACAGAACGAGGGAGCTCGCACCTTCACCCTGTATGGCATGTCGCTGCCGTCGCTGACGAGGAATACGCCAAAGTCGCCGCGGGGTGACTCGGTCCGGAGGTACACCTCTCCCTTCGGGGGTCGCGCAATACGCCTGACGTTGGCGGCAATCTCACCTTCTGGGAGCTGCTCCATCGCCTGCCTGACGATGCTCAGCGACTGGCGCATCTCTTCGACGCGGACGTAGTAGCGGTCCCAGCAGTCGCCATAGGTGCCGACAGGAATTCCGAAGTCGAACCTGTCGTAGATCGAGTACGGCTCCGAAATTCGGATGTCTTCCGGCACCCCACACGCTCTGAGAGCCGGTCCCGTGACTCCCAGGTCGATTGCTTCCTCTGCCGAGATCGCGCCGATCCCCTTGGTGCGGGCGAGGAACATTTCATTCTGACTCAGTAGCTCGTCGCACTCCTCGACGCCCCGCTCAAGCTCGTCCAGCAGCGTGTCCATGCGCGGTCGGAAGTCGTCTGGCAGGTCTTCGTTGACGCCACCGATGCGAATGTAGTTGTGCATCATGCGCGCTCCGGTTACGGCCTCGAACAGCGCCTGCACCCGTTCCCGCTCCCGGAATCCGTACAGAATGGGAGTCATCGCTCCGGCGTCGAGTCCGTACACGCCGTAGAACAGCATGTGGCTGGCGATCCGGTTCAGCTCGCAGAGGATGACCCTAATGTACTCGGCCCGTTCAGGCACCTCGAGTTCCATCAGTTTCTCGACCGCCATGCAGATCGCGAGTTCGCAGTTCAGGTTCGACACGTAGTCGAGTCTGTCGAACAGCGTGATGATCTGGCTGTACTGCTCGCCCTCGCACAACTTCTCGGATCCCCTGTGAAGGTAGCCGATGTGCGGCTCAGACCGGACGATCTTCTCGCCGTCAACCCATATCACGAGTCGAAACACCCCATGCGTAGATGGGTGCTGAGGACCCATGTTGACCATCAGCTCAATGGCGTCGGCTTGCTGTGTCGGCTGTTCCTGGAGTTGCATTCTTCTCAGTTAACCGGGAGTGTCAATTGCGAGGCTGCGATGGTCGTAAACGTTGGAGTTACCATTCTTCGTAGTCATGGAAGGGGAAGCTCTTGCGGCCGGGGAAGCCCTCGAACTCCTCATAGAGTAGAAGAGGAACTAGGTTGGGATGACCTTCGAACACGATGCCAAAGAGGTCGTGGCCCTCGCGTTCGTACCAGTTAGCTCCAGCCCAGACACCTGTGACTGTGGGGACTATGGGACTGTCCTCCGGCACGCGCGTCTTGACCACCAACTTGTGCCGCTTATCCAGCGAGTACAGGTGGTAGTTGACCTCGAAATCTCCGTTCGATGATACGTAATCGACGACAGAGAGGCAGCGCATAAGGTTGAAGTCCAGCCGGGGATCCGACTTGCATGTGTTGCACACATCAGGGATCTGATCAGCCGGGGCTGTAAGCGTAACCTCATCGACGGCAGCGCCAATCTGCGTATCGGACTCGGGGCCGAACACTTCCGACAACGTTGAGGTCAGCGCCTCTCCCACGGCGTCCAGGGCCACTGGGGCCTCAGGGATTGTCGGCTCTCGCCTAGGACGTCTCGCCACGCTGCCTGGCGTCCATCTGGATCTTTTCCTGAAGCTGCAAGATGCCGTGCATTAGAGCCTCCGGTCGGGGAGGGCAACCGGGCACGTACACGTCGACCGGTATGAGGTGGTCGACTCCCATTACCACCGAGTATGAGCGATAGTATGGCCCGCCGTTTGTGGCGCAGCTGCCCATTGCAATCACCCACTTGGGATCGGGCATCTGCTCGTAAAGCAGCTTGATCGGATCGGCCATCTTCTTGACGACTGTCCCGGCGACTATCATCACGTCTGCCTGTCTCGGAGACGGCCATGTGACGATTCCGAAACGGTCGAAGTCGTGGTGGGACATGTGTGTGCTCATCATCTCGATTGCACAGCATGCGAGTCCGAACGAGAGTGTCCATAGCGAGTTCTTGCGAGCGAGCGCAAATAGCTCGTCAGACTTCGCCGTCAGGGCGTTCGGAAGTGCGCGATTGAAGATACTCTCTGCCGGAGAGTTGCCTTTGCCCGGCTCATATCCCTGTCCCAGTCTCATCTCCACTGCAAAACACCCTTTCGCCAGCCGTATATGACCCCGAAGAACAGGATACCAATGAAGATCAGCATCTCGTAGAAGACGGCCGGGATGGTCTTCAGAAATACCAGTGCCCACGGAAACAGGAACACGGCCTCAACGTCGAAAATCAGGAACAGGATTGCGAAGACGTAGTACCTGATCTGGATCTGCGACCACATGAATGGCGCCGGTGGGATTCCGCACTCGTAGGGGATGTCCTTGGCTTCCGATTTTCGCTTCGGGGCGAGGATGTAGGATGCGGCGAATAGCGCTGCCATCGCGGCGAAGCCCACTCCCGCCACCAGCAACACAGCCATCCAGTTGATGTCGTAGCCATCGGGCATGATGGACTCCAATCGGCTGATTGAGGGGTCTTGGGAAGTGTACCAACGGCTTCAAAATAGTGTCAATCAGAAGCGCATTAGTACTGATGCACCCGTCATACTAGGTACGCTGCGACCTTGGCTCCGGTTCCAGAGTCCCTACACTTGGTGAGTGAGGTGGTTCTGAGAGTTCGGATATTCAAGACCCCGACGAAAGGTATATGACATGGAACGTTACTGGCTCATAGGCGGTGGGGCGCTATTGGGACTACTCCTGATTGCCAGCGTCGCTGTCTCCTTGACGAGGGGGGAAGCTGAGTTCGATCCCGGTTCGCCGGAGTTCGCAGTCCAGCGATACCTGAAGGCTCTAGACAACGGGGATCACGAGGCTGCTGAAGCCCTCTGGTCCCCAGGACTGAGGGAAGACTGCTCTATAGAAGCACTCTTGCTTCAAACTGGTAGAAGTTTCGACAGAGATCACGAGGCGAGGATCACTCTGGAGGAAACCAGGGTCATCGGCGAGACGACTGTTGTGAGCATAGGCGTCGTTCGCACCGGCGGAGGCGGTATCTTCGGACCATCAGAATGGGAGAGTACCTACGACTTTGGCGTTCGGAAGTTCGAAGGCGTATGGCTGATCACCGGTCACCACTGGCAGAGTGATCAGTGCGTGAGTTCAAAGTTCGTGCCGGATCCCTAAGTCGTCCAGACGACGGAGTGACAAAAGTCCCATTGAAGCTTCCATAGCATTCTGAAAGGCCGTGCAGACCGATGACACCCTTGATCATAATTCCAGCTCTGATTCAACTTGCTGTGGTAGGTGCGATCATCTACGGCGTATTCGTTTGGCGCAGGAAGGCCGCAGAAGCCGGCCCTGACGTGGGCATTGGTACGCCTCGCCGCTTCTACTTCTATTCGATTTCGTTCATTGCGCTCATGCTGCTTGTCAGCGGGATCACGATGGTCCTGATGGCACTGCTAGATGAACTGTTTGGGGATCCGGTAATCAGGGGAACGACAACGAGGCTAGCGACAGGCCTTGCGCTGACGATAGTTGGTCTCCCGCTCTGGGGCATCCACTGGCGGTTTTTGCAAAACAAGATAGAAAAGCAGCCATCGGAACGTCTGTCCGTCCTCAGGAAGCTGTTTCTGTACGTCTCCATGGGAGTCTCCGTGGGTTTCCTGGCGTACAACGGATACAAGGTGATCGAGTGGGTTCTCCAGGTCGGCGACTTCCCCGCATTTTCGTGGGCTGCGGTCCTCGTGTGGGCTCCCGTCTGGGCATACCACTGGTGGATAGCGTCCAGAGAGCGTAATGAGGTCTCGCCGCTTACTCTGGGAATAAGTCGCCTGTATCACTATCTGGCGTCCGCACTGGGAATAGCCATGTTGGCTTCAGGTATCGGATTCCTGCTGTACTTCGTTCTGAACGAAGGCTACTCGGCGGCATTCGCGGTGGATATGACCGATGCCGACCGCCTCTTTGGCGAGGCGGCTCGGACTGCGCTGTCCGTCTCCGTCGTGGGCGGGCTGATCTGGTGGGCACACTGGTTCAGGTTCTCACCTGCGGACAGTACCTCAGTGGTGAGGTGGATATATCTGTTCGTCGTCACTATAGGGGGCGGGACGATCGCGACCCTCGTTGGCGCTGGAATCGTGATATACGTTCCGCTGGCGTGGTTCCTGGGGGCCACGAGCGAAGGTGCGACCAGACACTTCGAGGATGTACCTGCCGGAATCGCGACTCTTGCGGTCGGAATCGCTCTGTGGGTGTATCACAGGCGGCGGATGACCTCCGAGTCATCTGATGCTGAGGAGTTTCACGTCGAAAGGTGCTACGACCTGCTGATCGCGGCGATTGGCCTTGTGACTGTCGCATTTGCATCGGGGACGGTGCTCGATACCTTCTTCCGGCTGATTTCAGACACGTCGCCCGTGGTCCTGGACAGTCCGGTTCAATGGCGTGAACGACTTGCCCTCATTTTGACACTGTACCTGGTCGGAATTCCCGTATGGCTTGCCCACTGGCGAAGGGTTCAGATTCCGGCTTTGGCCAATCCTGAGGTGGAGCGTATCGCACTGCCACGGAAGCTGTATGTGATGGGCGTCCTGTGCCTTGGACTCCTGGCGCTGGTTGGAGGGGCAAGTTCAACGCTCTTCATCTTCCTCCGGGACATGCTGGAGGCGGAGCTTTCGACCAACACTCTCCGCGATCTTTCGACCGGACTCTCCGTGGTACTAACGGCGCTCCTGGTCATACCCTATCACTGGATCCAATACCGGCAGGACAGGGAACTGGAGCCGGATGAGCCTGAGGCAGCCGCAGCGCCGATGACAAAGCCGGTGATGCTGCTAACAGCAGCAGGCGGGGATGACCTTGCAGACCAGGTCGATGGCGTTCTGGGCTACAAGGTCGGGCGGGTCCACTGGACGGACCAGGACGCATTTGTCCCGACCCTTAGTGTTGAGAAGATGGAACATCTCCCAGACCAGATCGCAGCCGCGCCCGGGACCAGCGTGCTGCTGATACCGGACGCGGATGGCCTCAGAGTGATCTCGTACAGCTGAACGTGAAGGAAGGTAAACGCAAGGAGCGACGGCGTCCTACCAGTTTGTGAAGGCCCCGTCGTTCCTTCGCAGCTGCGGCGGCCAACCGTTCAGCGGAGCAGGATGGGCTTGAGCGTACTCCTCGTCGAAGTCCACTCCGAGGCCCGGCCTGTCGGAAGGAATCCAGGCATATCCGTCCGCCCACTCTATCTGGACGGGGAACAGTTCGGTGGCGAAGCTGCCCGGACGCTGTGGCATCTCCTGCACGCCGACATTGGTCGAGGCCATGCACAGGTTGACACAGGCTGCCGCGCTCACAGGGCCAAGCGGATTGTGAGGCACTATGTTGATGTAGTGGGTCTCAGCCCAGTGGGTTATCTTCAATGCCTCTGTGAGACCGCCCACTATGCAGAGGTCAATTCGTGCGTAGCTGATCAGTTCCTCCTCAATGACCTCCCTGAAGGGCCACTTGGAAGCCCACTGCTCTCCGGCTGCGATGGGAAGCGAGACGTGCCGGGCCAGTGTCCGGTAGCTGGCAGGGTTTTCCGACCTCAGTGGGTCTTCGATGAAGAACGGATTGTACGGCTCGAGCGCGCGGCACATCGTAACCAGGTGGGCTGTGTCGAGCCGGGTGTGTACGTCGAAGCATAGCTGGATGTCCGGCCCAACGGCCTCTCGCACCATCGCCATCTGCTCCTCAGCGAGGCGAATGGACTCCACCGGCTCGAGGATGGCGGGGTTGCCCAGTGGGTCGCTCTCGTCCCTGTACTCGAGAATGCCACCGGTTTCAGGCAGGCCCCACCGGACGAACTTCCAGCCGTCCCTGACTGCCTGAACAGAGTTCTGGACAAGTTCTTCGTTCGTGTGGCCCTGGGTGTGGGGATAGCAGACGACCCTGTCGCGCACGGGTCCACCGAGCAGTTTGTACACCGGCATTCCAACCGACTTGCCCTTGATGTCCCATAGCGCGATGTCGATTGCGCTGATTGCACAGCAGTACACCTTGTCAGCCGGGAAGAAGCCGCCCCTGAACATCTGCTGCCAAAGCTTCTCAGTGCTCCACGGGTCCTGACCGATGACGACTTGGGAAAGATGTTCGATAGCCTGTGTTATTGCGCCTCCCCAGTTCCTGATTCCCACTTCCCCGAGTCCGTAGATTCCCTCGTCCGTCTCTACTTTGACTATGTAGTAGCCGCGTCCCCCCTCGCCCTGCACCGAGTATGGCTTGATGGCTGAAACTTTCACTGCGTCTGTCCTTTCGCTTTGTTGTCCAGAGTCGTCCGTCGGTCAATATACTAGGCTAAGGGGCACCGGGCAGCGACTCACACGCTACCCCGTCGGAGTTTCTGTCAAGTCTGTGCGGGTCCTGGTTGGGACCTCCAGCGGCGAGATAGAACTCCTGGGCCTCGGACCAGCTGTCGAAATCCGAGCAGTTTCGATCTTCGAAGCTCGGTTCGGCAGGAGGAGTAGGGTTCTGGTCATGGCACGGGGACTGCTTGTGGATTTCTGAAGGTCTTGGATTCTAGCAGAGCGGCCTCTGTATCGTTTCAACTGTGCCTATGCACCACGTGCCCAATCAAAGATCTCGTGTTGAAGTGCCACCTTACGGTTTTGTTACACTCTTTACGCTATGGAGACGCGAAGGTTTGAACAGCTCGTTCGGCGAGCGATCGACGAACTTCCACCGCTGTTCCTCGAACGCATGGATAATGTTGACGTGGTCGTGGAGTACTGGGCGTCTCGGGAGCAGCTGATCGGTTCGGGACTTGACGAGCGGGAGATGCTTCTCGGCCTGTACGAAGGAATCCCTTTGCCAGACCGTTACGACTACAACCTCGTTCTTCCCGACAAGATTACGCTGTTCCAGCGCGCGATCGAGAGTATCTGCAGTACCGACGATGAGGTTGTCTCAGAGGTCAGGGCCACGATCATTCACGAGGTCGCGCACCATTTCGGAATCGACGACGAAGCCCTTCACGAGATAGGAATAGACTGACAGGGCCAGAGGGTCAATACCAGCCAATTCGCGGCGAGTACGCAGTGACACTGTGCCAGTGTCCGGGGAGCGTACCCGCCCTTTTCGCGTTCCCCAGAAACTACTGAATAGATCTGCTCAACCAGGAGGGTGAATTTGGTGACGACAACTGCTGAACTGCAGGCAGCCGAGGTCCGAGTCGACTCCGAAGAGTCACCGAGCCTGAACCTTCACCGCCTGGCTCCGATCTTGAGATCGGCACCACAGTACAGCAGTCTTCTGGCGTCACTGGAGAGATCAGGCTCCCGCTCCAGGGCACAGGTCCTGTCGGACGCTGTCCCATTCCTGGTAAGCACACTTATTGAAGACCTGAATGTGCCCGCGGTCATCGTCGTGCCCAGGCCTGAAGAGGCGCGACGGCTCCACGAGCGGCTCAGCGCGTGGGTCAGCGAGGCGCAGAGAATCCACCAGTTTCCCGAGACAGAGACCTTACCGTTCGAGCGACTTTACACCGACATCGACACCGTACAGCAACGGATTTGTGCCCTTGATGCACTCCTCGTCAGTTCGGAGCCTCATTCCGTAGTGGTGGCCTCAGCTACGTCTGTGGCACAGCGCACACTCGACCGTCGGGCTTTTGAGAGCAGTTCACACACGCTCAGCCTGGGCGACCTTGTCGACCTGGACGACCTCCTGGAAGGTTGGCGTCGGATGGGTTACCGATTCGAGTCGGCAGTGTACGGTCCAGGATTCGTCAGCAGACGTGGCGGGATCATTGACATCTTTCCTGTTGGGGCTGATTACCCGGCGCGTATCGAGCTCTGGGGCGACGAGATCGAGAGCATCCGAAAGTTTGATCCTTCCAGCCAGCGTTCGACTGACATGGTCGATTCCTTGAGAATCATCCCGGCGCACGAGACGCTCCCGGCTATGGTGGGGAGGGAAGACCTGGACAGGCAGATGTCCAGGATAGACGTATCGAACTGCACCTCAGTACACCAGGAACGAATTCGCGAGGAGTTCTCACAGCTACTCGACGGGCACGAAATCGACGACCTGAACATGTACGCCGGGTTCTTTAATCACGGGTCACTGGCAGACTACATACCTGAGAATGCCCTCGTGATCCAGATCAGGCCAGAAGATCTAGCCTCTGCGGCCTGGGACAACGAAGAGCGAATCCACGAGCTTCGGGAGTCCAAGGAGCGGCGTGGCGAACTGCCGATGAACTTCCCATCGTTCCACATGGAGTGGAACGACATTCGTCCGGCGCTGTCCGAACAGGGTTCCCAACTGGATATCCTCTACTGGGGAGCCGGTGACCTTGTTCACGACGACATACACACTTTGCCCTTTGGGTCGCCACCGACTTTCATCGGAAGGGTGGAGAGCTTCGTCGAAGATGCTGACGACCTCATTTCAGATGGCGCTCGAATTCTGGCGATCACAAGTCACTCCAGGCGTCTTGAGGAGATACTGTCCCAGTACTCTGTTTCGAGTGAGCTCAAGACGTCGCTCGAAGCACCGCCTGGTCCTGGTACGCTTGCGCTAGTCCAGTCCTCAGGCCCGAATTTCGGTGACGGCTTCGTTATTGACGTCCCGGATGGCAGGCTGGTCGTCCTGGGAGACACCGAGATTTTCGGCGTCACCAAGCAGCGGCGCACCGTGAGACGCAACAGGGCGAACTGGGACGCATTCCTTTCGGAGATCTCCCCTGGCGACTATGTCGTGCACGTGGAGCACGGAGTAGGCAGGTTTACAGGAGTTGGGAGGCCCTCGAACAGCGAAGATGACTCTCCTGAGTACATGATGCTCGAGTACGCCAATCGGGACAGGCTCTATGTGCCGCTTGAGCACCTCGACCGCGTAGCTCCGTATGTTGCGCCAAGTGATGCGCCTCCAAGTCTAACGAGGCTGGGGACTCAGGAGTGGAAGCGGGCCAAGTCGAGGGCAGAGAGATCAACGCGTCAGATGGCGGCCGAACTCATAGCGCTCTACGCGGCTCGGGAGATGGTCACAGGCCTCAGCTTCAGTTCCGACTCAACGTGGCAGCAGGAGCTGGAGGAGTCGTTCCTGTTTGAAGAGACGGCCGACCAGCTCGCAACGCTGGCAGAGGTCAAGGCGGACATGGAGAGATCGCGGCCGATGGACCGCCTTGTGTGTGGAGACGTTGGCTACGGCAAGACCGAGATCGCTCTGAGGGCAGCGTTCAAGGCGGTTATGGAAGGCAAGCAGGTGGGCGTGCTTGTGCCCACGACCGTGCTGGCCCAGCAGCACTACGTGACATTCGCCCAGAGACTCAGCCCGTACCCGGTTACTGTGGAGGTCCTTAGTCGATTCCGGACCAGGGGAGAGCAGCGCGACATCGTGGAACGGCTGGCTTCCGGCAACGTCGACATCTGCATCGGAACGCACCGCCTGATCCAGAAGGACGTCAGGTTCAAGGACCTCGGCCTGGTAATCGTCGACGAGGAGCAGCGGTTCGGCGTCGGTCACAAAGAGCGGCTCAAGCAGATGCGGCAGGAGGTGGATGTTTTGACGCTTACCGCGACGCCTATTCCGCGTACTCTCCACATGTCTCTCGCTGGCGTCCGTGACATGAGCACAATCGAGACGCCCCCCGAGGAGCGTCTGCCGATCAAGACCTACGTGTCCGAGTTCAGCGACGAGCTGATCCGTGAGGCAATCCTGCGGGAGCTAGACCGTCAGGGCCAGGTTTACTTCCTGCACAACCGCGTCTACAACATCGCCTACATCGCTGACTACATCCGCAGAATCGTCCCCGAGGCGCGGGTCGGCATCGCGCACGGTCAGATGGCCGAGGGCGAACTTGAAAAGGCGATGAGTTCTTTCGCCGCTGGCGAGTCAGACGTGCTCGTTTGCACGACGATTATCGAGTCGGGCCTTGACATACCCAACGTGAACACCTTGATCGTCAACCGGGCGGACGCCTTCGGACTGGCGCAGCTCTATCAGATCAGGGGAAGGGTGGGGCGGAGCAGCCGTCGCGCATACGCTTACCTGCTGATTCCGCGTTCACAGGCTCTTAACGAGACCGCCGAACGCCGGCTCAAGGCGATGCTTGCGGCGACCGAGCTGGGGGCCGGATTCAGAATAGCCATGAAGGACCTTGAGATCCGCGGCGCGGGCAACATCCTCGGGGCGGAGCAGAGTGGTCACATCCTCGCCGTAGGGTTCGAGCTTTACACCCGGATGCTGTCGCAGGCCGTTGAGGACCTGCGTGCGAGACGCGAAGCCGGAGAGCTGGTCGGAATGGGTCCAGAGGAGGTGGCCGACGTCGTCAGGGAAGGCGCAGACGAGACGGTCTCAGAAGCCCTACAGCCCGACCCCGGGGTAGGTCTCGACATTGGAATCCCGGCAAGCCTTCCCCCAGACTACGTGAGCGACCTGCGTACGCGCATGGGTCTGTACCAGCGGATTATTGCCATGGACGATATTGCCTCCATTGACGCAGTGGAGGACGAATTGAGGGACAGGTTTGGCCCGCTGCCCTGGCAGGCGCAGGCGCTGCTCTATTCAGCGAAGCTGAGACAGGCTGGCAAGAGGGCGGGAGTGGAGTCAATTACCAGGGAGAGCGACCGGATCGTGCTCAGGATGAAGCACGATGTCGGCGGCGCCCGGAACGCTCTGCGACGTCGGCTGCCCAACGCAGCGGAGGTTGGCAATACCCAGGTACGTCTCGATCTTGCGATGCTCAACGGAGGTTGGGAGGAGCCGCTGATGGAGTTGATAAACGAACTCGCGGAGTTCAACCAGGAGATTATGCGACAGATCCTGAGCCCCGCAGCCTCGTGACTGAGGCTCTAAAGCGTTCCGACAAGTATTGGGAGCTCCATCAGAGTCTCGATACGTGGGCACTCGTCGAATTCGACGTGGTTGAGGTCCCGATCGAGGAGTACTGGCTGAATTCCCACGTTTCGCGCGCCGTCCACGTCTGACGACATCTGGTCACCCACATGTATCGAATCCTCGGCCCTGACGCTTGCCCTGCGAAGGGCCTCATGGAAGATGGGCGGGTGAGGCTTCTCCATACCCACCTCTCCAGAAGTGACCACCAGATCCAGGTAGGGCGACAGACCCATGTCCTCTGCAAGCCGGTTGCCTGGGGCGTTCATGTTCGAGATGAGGCCGAGCGTAAATCCCTGCTGCTTGAGCAGGTCCATTGCAGGGAGTACGTCATCGTAGCGAGCCATGTGGTATGGCACCTCTCGCACCGCTCTCCATACCTCTGCGGCCTTTTGGGCGGAAACGTCGACGCCGCAGCCCCTCAGGACCCGCCGTTCGTACTCCGCGAAGAACTCATCCCTATCAACGGGGCTCAAGGTTCGGACGGGCTGAACGGCGTTCTGCTCTGACATGAAGGCGTCAGCCAAGGCGTAGCCCCTGAGAATTCCTTCTGGAGTAACGTCAATTCCGAACTGCGCGCACGCCTGAGACTGTATCTGAAACCGGTCCGGCTGGAAGCCGACGAGCGTCCCGTAGAGATCGAAAAAAATGGCCTGAATCATGACCGTCGTATAATAGCACAGCGATTCATGCTTCCAGTTCGAACAGTGGGGGAACGTGCAGGCAGGCAAACTACCCATAGATGTGCTGGGCCGTCTCCTGGCCAGCGTCGAGATTACCGATCCACGCGTCGTCCTTGGTCCCCGGACAGGTGAGGACGCTGCGTTGATCGACTTCGGTGACCGCTACCTGGTGGCCAAAACCGATCCCATTACCTTTGCGACGGACCTTATCGGCTGGTACATGGTAAATGTGAACGCTAATGACATCGCAGTCATGGGTGCGACACCGGAATGGCTGCTCGCGACTCTTCTGCTGCCAGAGGGCACGGATGAACATATGGTCTCGGAGATCTTCCAGCAGCTGAATCAGGCATGTTCAGACCTTGGTATAACCCTGATTGGGGGGCATACAGAGATTACCTACGGACTCGATAGACCGATCGCGGTAGGCGCGATGCTAGGGGAAGTCGGCAAAGACAGGGCAGTCTTCAGTTCCGGGGTCAGACCAGGTGACGCGCTGATACTAACCAAGGGGATCGCGGTAGAGGGTGCGTCGATACTCGCGAGAGAAGCAACCGACGCTCTTCTGGACGCAGGTGTGAGCAGGGCGACTATCGAGACCGCGGCGGAAGGGCTCACCGATCCCGGAATCAGCGTCGTTCGCGATGCGCGAATTGCGTCTGCTGCAGGAGACGTCCACGCAATGCACGATCCCACGGAAGGTGGCCTGTCAGGTGGACTGTACGAGTTGGCGACTGCATCCGGGCTGGGGCTGGAGATCGACTACGACGCGATTCCGGTAACGTCGGAGAGCGCCGCCATCTGTGAGGCGCTCCACCTGGATCCTCTGGGACTGATCGCGTCCGGAGCGCTTCTGGCGGCAGTTGATACACGAGGTGCAGGGGCAGTAGTCGACGCACTGGCCGATGAGGGAATTCCAGCGGCGGTCATCGGTCACGCTACTGAAAATCACCAGGAAGTTAAGCTATACAAAACAGGAAAACCGGCTGAGTTCCCCAGATTTGCCCGCGATGAAATCGCAAGGTTCTTCTCCGACTCGTAAGAGTCCACTCCCACACAGCTCAGTGGTATGATGTCGTCGCCTCTGCTGAACGCAGCTCTCACCTCGAATAGATAATTTCAGGAGAAACTCATGAAAGTAGTCGTGACCGGTCTCTTTGGCGACGGATTCGAGGATAGCCTCACCACCGAATTTCCAAGTGTCGATTTCGTCTTCGCGGCCTCGGAGGAAGACCAGATGCGCGAGATCAAGGACGCCGACGCTTACATGGGAATGCCCAGTCGGCAGGTGTTCCTTACTGCAGACCACCTCCGATGGCTGCACTGTCCGGGAACGGGAATCGACAAGTTCACGGAGATCCCGGAGATCGTCGATAGCGACGTAGTGCTGACCAACGCTCGTGGCCCCCACGCCGCTCCGATGGCCGACCACGTGATGTCCATGTGTCTCGCATTTGCACACCGCACGAATGAAATGGTGCTCGACCAGAAATCCCACGTGTGGGACGGGGCCAAGTACGACCGTTCATTCATCGAGATGGAGGGAAGCACGATGGGCATCCTGGCACTCGGCGACATAGGTTCGGCCGTCGCAAGAAGGGCGACGGGATTCGGCATGGAAGTCTACGCCGTGGACAGGGACCCTATTCCCGCTCCTCCCGGAGTCAGCGAGGTCTGGGGATTGGACAGGCTCGACGACCTGCTGAGTAAGTCCGACTGGTTCGTGGTTACTGCACCCTACACAGCGGACTCGAAGGGCATGATTGGAGCGGATAAGCTTGCCCTGATGAAGCCGACTGCCCACCTGATAATCATTTCGAGAGGTGGAATTGTCGACGAGAACGCCCTGTTCGACGCTTTAAGTAACAGTCGAATCGCAGGGGCCGGTATCGACGCCTTTGAGGTCGAGCCACTGCCAGAGCATAGCCCGTGGTGGGACCTCGAAAACGTGATAATCTCACCGCACTCATCCGCGCTGACGATAGAGATGTGGGAGGGCAGGCGTGAGATATTCAGGGAGAACCTTCGTAGATTCCTGGCAAATGAGGCCTTTATCTACGTCTGCGACAAGACGGCGGGGTTCTGAGGGAGAAACAGTATGATCTTCGACGGACACGCCTACTGCTTCCCATCGACAGCGGGGGACGGGGGTTTCGACGACCCAGAGGACTTCCGGCGTCACCTCCAACAGGCGATGGCGACCCACCATCAATCTGTGTTGCGGGCACGCGACCTTGTTCCCGGCGATGCGTCGGCACTGATAGACGCTGATAACTGGCCGTCTCTGGACGCACTGAAACAGTCGGACTTCCATGCCGCTGCAAATGGCAGATTCGAGTGGACTGTAGATGGGGAGCGGTACTTCAAGCAGTACTTCCCTCCGTCGGTCACCGACATGAGCTACCCTCCTGACCGCCTTGTCGCCGAGATGGACTACGCCGGCGTATCCAAGGCCCTGCTGCATCGCACTCCTTATCTCGGCATCGGAAACGAGTTCATATCGGACTGCGTTGCCCAGTATCCCGACAGGCTGCTAGGGCTTGCCCATGCCCCTGAGTGGAAGACCAACACAGACCCGGCAGGCACCCTGGCGAGCGTCAGGAGCGCCGTGGAAGACGGCGGGCTGGTCGGACTTCAATTCCTGCCCCCTCAGCTCGATCTGTACAACTACAGCGGCCCCTGGGATGCGCCAGAGTTTCACCAGTTCTGGGACGGAATCGCGGAGTTGGGGATACCGGTCTTCTTCTCGCTGAAGCCTCGTAGAGACCCTGCTGGCGAGAGTTACGCTGCTGAACTCGATACGCTGACTCGCTGGTTGACCAGGTATCCAGACGTGCCTGTAGTCATGACGCACGGGCTGGAGTGGCGAGCATTTATGACTGAAGACTCAGTTGACCTTCCTGACGACGTCTACTGGCCATTCGACCACCCGAACCTGCACTTGCAGTTCCTCTTTCCGATCGCACTAGGGGCGGTATGGGACTATCCGATGCCACAGGTGAAAGCTGCCATTGAGAAGTGCGTCAGTCGCATCGGTGCAGAACGGATCACGTGGGGTACGGACATGCCTATCGTCATGCGCTTCTGGACCTACAGACAGAACGTCGACCTGATTCGTACCCACTGCGATTTCCTCACGCAGGATCAGCGCGACCTGATCCTGGGAGGCACCGTGGCTCGACTTCTCGCTGTATCTGAGGAGTAGTTCCTAGCGTCCCTTGAAGACAGGCTCACGTCGTTCGAGGAAGGCCTGCACTCCTTCAGCCCTGTCCTCTGTGGAACCCGTTGTCTGGCTGGCCAGACCCTCATGCCAAAGTTGATCGTGCAGGTCTCGGGAGTAAGACGAGTAGGCGAGCTTCTTCGTCAGCCCGTGGGCAACAGATGGACCGGAAGCCAACTTCTGCGCCAGGTCCATCGCTCGCTCCAGCAGTTCGTCGTCCGGCACCACCGAGCTTACGAGGCCGATTCGCTCCGCCTCCGAAGCATCGATAATGTCGCCGGAATACATCAACTCCAGCGCCTTCGACATGCCGACTGCCATGGGAAGCAGCTGCGTGCAGCCATAGTCCGGCGATAGAGCCCTCTTGGCGAAGATCGCTGAGAACCTGGCACTCTCGGCAGCGATCCGAATGTCACAGGCGAGCGCGAGACCAAATCCCGCGCCAACGGAGGCGCCGTTCACTGCGGCTATTGTTGGTCTGGGGAACTGCTGCAGCATCAGCGAAGGGAAGCCGAGCGGCATCCCCCGTTGCGCGAGCGTTTCGGTGCCCGGGATGTGTCCCTGGCCCGGTTCGGGGGTCAGGTCCGCTCCCGCACAGAAGCCGCGCCCGGAGCCCGTAACAAGCAGAGCCCGAATGCCGTCCTCCAGCGCCTGATCAACGGCGCACTGAAAGTCGTCGATCATACTGCGGTCTATGGCGTTCATCTTGTCAGGACGGTTGAGCGTCAGGACACCGACATCGCCAACTCGCTCGCTAAGGACACTTGCCTCGGACATTTCGGTTCCTCCATGGGAGTTCAGACTGGCCTCATCATAATAGCAGTCCTGACAGGCGAGGCAATTTATGTGCTGCGATTTACCAGGATGGGCTGGTGTCCTCCGCGTCATTGTCCGTCAGCCGCTTCTGGTTGGACCCGTCCGCGTCCATGACGAATATGTCAGCGTCACCGTCGAGATAGCTCACGAAAGCTATTTTCTGACCCGTAGGCGCCCAAACAGGCTGGTTGTCGACGACTGTGTTGTACGTTAATCGTGTCATGTCTGACCCGTCGTTTGCGACGGAGTATATTTCGGGATTGCCATCCTGCTCCGAGACGAACAGAATTCGTCTCCCCCTTGGCGACCATGTAATGTCGTACTCTGCTCCCTCAGTGTTGGTAAGGCGCTTCACGCCGGTACCGTCAGCATCCATTACGTAGAGCTCTGGATTGCCGTCCCTTGTCGAGAGAAAGGCGATCTGCCTGGATGACGGCGACCAGCGGGGGCTGTAGTCGGGCTGGTCTGACAGTCTCAGCTCGTTGACCCCGTCGGGGTTCCGCACGTAGATTCCCTGTCCATCCCACTCCCTGAGGGCGAAGGCTACGTATTCGCCGTTGCGAGCCCAGTCTCCGACCTCGTCCGCCTCGATGGAAGTCAATAGCCCGCTCCCCGAGCCGTCAGTGTTTCCCACCATCACCCTTTTACGTTCACCCTGTCTTCCCAGGAATGCCATTCTCTCGCCTGCTGGACTCCAGCGATGGTCGGATAGCAGTTCGCCGTTCGCGATCTGAGTGCGTTCGGAGCCGTCGGTTCGCATGACTTCCAGCGCCGACCGGTTGCTGGCGCCGGTGAGGAAGGCGATTAACCTTCGGTTTTGCGAAAGCAGTGGAGTGTGTTCGTCGCGAATCGACTGGGTCAGGTTCCTCTCGTCCTCGCCGGACGAAGTGATGGAGTAGATCTCGAGATTGCCATCTCGGTCCGAAGTGAAGATGATTCTTGACCTCTCCGTCGCGCATCCTGCTAGTACCAATGCCATCAGAATACACATCGCCAGGGACAGGTAAGCCGAATGTGGCATGATCGAACGAATGGACAACGGTAAACTCCTGCAGGCGGAACGCCGAACAGTTGAGACAGCTGTTTGAACAAGTCTTAGAATTCGACCAATCGTAACATAGCGAAATGTCGGGGCTCCAAGCTAAGACAGGGCGCATCTATGCGCGAGTGAGATGGCGCATACTCCTGAATCTGGACGGTATACAGACATAGGCCCGGCGTTCCAGTTATAAGTCAGGATGGAGCACTCCGGGCTGGTCAGCCTCCCGATTCGGGTTCCCAAATGTGCTCCGATGCTGCCGGGCCGGAGACCACGTCGGGCAACGTCGTCTGCTTGTGAGAGAGGGGCTTTGCTGTTATAATGCCCGATGAAAACCATCGTTTAATCTGTTGATTTGTGGAAGTGGGCGCCGCCCACTTTCTTTGTTAAATCGGGAATCTCAAATCCGCAAGAAAGTGGAGGTGGCTGAGTAATGAAGAGCGATTTCCTTGTCGCCTTAACCCAGTTGGCCGCCGAGCGAAATCTGCCGCGCGAGATAGTGCTATCGGCTATTGAGGCAGCGTTGGCTTCAGCGTACCGCAAGGACGCGATCGCCGCAGGGCAGAATATTTCGGTCAAGTTGGATCCCGGTTCTGGCGACGTAACGGTCAACATCCTGAAGACCGTAGTCGCGGAAGTCGTTGATCCTGTGACCGAGATCGCCTTCGAAGAGGCGCGCCGGATAAAGGCGGACGCCCAGGTGGACGAGGTCATCTCCACCGAGCAGATCCCTCATAGCGCAGGCCGAATCGCCGCCCAGACGGCCAAGCAGGTGGTCGTGCAACGGCTGAGAGAAGCCGAGCGCGACCTGGTATTCCAGGAGTTTACTGACAGGGTAGGCGAGGTCTTCTCAGTCACCGTGCAGAGAATTGAGCCGAGGCATGTCGTTGTAGACATGGTGAGAGGCGAAGCGATTCTGCCACAGTCTGAGCAGATGCCGAATGAGCGCTATAGACAGGGCCAGAAGTTCAAGGTCCTGCTTCGGTCGGTCGAACGCACACCTCGAGGTACTGAGCTTGTAGTGTCGCGTGCTGACAGAGACTTCCTCCGACGGCTGTTTGAGATGGAGGTGCCGGAGATCTACAACGGCGCCGTTGAAATGGTTGCGGTCTCGCGCGAGGCAGGATCGCGAAGCAAGGTAGCAGTGCGCGCTCGCCAGGACGGCGTCGATCCCGTGGGGTCATGTGTTGGCCTGCGAGGCGTGCGGATTCAGAACATCGTCAATGAACTCCAGGGCGAGAAGATTGACGTCCTGGAGTGGAACAGGGACATTTCGCGATTCATCGCGAATGCACTCAACCCCGCCCAGGTTCTGAGAGTGGAGTTGGATGCCGAAAACCAGGCGGCAATCGCAGTGGTCCCGGACCGGCAGCTTTCGCTTGCTATCGGCAAGGAAGGGCAGAACGCCAGACTCGCGGCCAAGCTTACCGCTTGGAGCGTTGATATAAAGAGCTCCACTGAGGCCGAGGCGCTCGCATTGGAGCGCGCGCGGATTGCTGCTGAAGAGGCAGCAGCCGCTGCTGCGGCGGAGGCGGCGCGACAGGCCGAGGAGTCGCTCTCGGCTGTAGCTGAAGCCCCTGAAGAAGCACCGCCCGTGGAGCCCGAACTCGCTGTTGCCACCGCAGAGGACGCTCTTGTAGCGGAGGCGGCGGTCCAGGAAGTCCCGGAGGCGATCGTCGAGGTCGTGCCCGAAGAAGAGCCGGTCGAAGAAGTCGTCGACGAAGAGGCCGCCGCGGCTGCCCAGGCTGAACGCGAGCGCGAAGAAGCCGAGATCCTGGCCGAACTCGAACGCGAGGAGGCCGAGTTCCTCGCCGCCCTTGAAGCAGAGGAGCGCGAGCGCGAGGCTAAGGCCGCCCAAGAGGTCGAAGCGACCTCGCTTCGTGATCTGCCTGAGCACGTGTGGGCAATTCCAACCCCTGCAGGGCAATCGGAGCCCAGCCAGATCAGGTTTGCCGAGGACATTGCTGGGCTGAGGGGTGGAGTTACGGCAAGACGTTCGAGAAGGGCTGGCAACACGGACGGGAACAACGACTCGCCTCCGCCCGCCCGCGGACGCAGCCGAAGACGGGGCAGGCCAGTCAGAAGGCGGAGATAGTACCTGCAGCGATTTACTGCCGTTGCCCTGGAGCGAATTGGATGGAGTTTCGCCCATGGTAAAGCGCAAACGCATTCCTCTGAGGACGTGCGTGTCCTGTGGTCTGAAGACCGCGAAACGCGAATTGCTGCGAATCGTATCCTCGCCTGAAGGTCAGGTTGCTGTCGACCGGGGAGGCAAACTCAACGGGCGCGGAGCCTACCTCTGTGCCGAGTGCAGAGCCGTGCCGGGATCGCTCAGGCGGGGTAGGCTGGAACATTCGCTAAAGACCAGGATCGGCGAGGATGAGTGGGACAGCCTGCTGAATTCAGTGGCGATCGCGGCCGTGACAGAATCTGTTGACTAAAGGCTCGAGACAGGAGGTGGACGGGGCATTATGACAACTGAACAGGCACAGTCTAACCAGCCGGGTTCGGCGGTTAGGGAACATAGTCTAGAAGAGATTGCCACTGCGATCAGGCTCCAGGGACTCGAGCCCCTGGATCTTCCGGCCGCGGTTACGGTTGCTGACCTGGCCTCCGTGATGGATGTAGGCGCCGTTGAGGTCATCAAGGAGTTGATGCGCAACGGCTACATGTTCACGGTAAATGACGTCATCGAACATGATGTCGCTTCTCTCGTGGCTCCCGGCTTTGGATTTGGAGTACTTCCACTGGACGCCGAGTCCGAGCAGGGTGGCGGCTCTACCTCGCTCGTCTTCTCTTCTGACGAGGAGGAGGACCAGGACGCACTTCGTACGAGACCTCCGGTAATAACGATCCTGGGTCATGTCGACCACGGTAAGACAACCCTCCTCGACACGATCAGAAACGCAAACGTTGTCGAAGGTGAGGCCGGAGGCATAACCCAGCACATCGGCGCGTACCAGATTGATCACAATGGGACCACAGTCACATTCATCGACACGCCTGGGCATGAGGCGTTTACCGCGATGCGGGCCAGAGGGGCTCAGGTAACTGATATTGCGGTCCTCATAGTCGCTGCGGACGACGGCATTATGCCTCAGACAATCGAGGCCATCGACCACGCTCGGGCGGCTGAGGTCCCCATAGTTGTGGCCATAAACAAGGTCGATCTGCCCAACGCCGATACTGAGCGTGTTAAGAGACAGCTTGCTGAACAGAACCTGCTGATCGAGGAGTGGGGAGGAGACATCATCTCCGTGCCAATGTCGGCACTGGGCGGCGAAGGTGTCGACGAACTCGTTGACAACCTGGTTGTTCTATCAGAGGTCAGCGAATTCCGGGCCAACCCTGAAAGGTACGCACTCGGGGTAGTAGTAGACGCCCGGCGCGACAAGAGCAGGGGCAGCGTGGCTACGCTGCTTGTTCAGACAGGAACGCTCGAAGTGGGAGACAATATCGTCATAGGCGGAGTAAAGGGCAGAGTCAGGGCGATGTTCGACCACAATGGCGAGCGAATCGAGTCCGCTGGTCCTTCAACCCCCGTAGAGATTCTGGGACTAAGTGACCTTCCAGAAGCAGGTGAGCTCTTTGAAGTTGCCGAGGATGAACGCGAAGCGCGACAGCTGGTATCCGAGTACGAACGGGACATGCGAAGAGAACGCCAGGCGGGTCCGACACTGGACGACGTCCACACTCGCATCCAGTTGGGCGAGGTCAAGGCGCTCAACCTGATTGTCAAGACGGATGTACAGGGCACAGTAGAGCCCGTACGTGGCGCGCTTGAGCGGCTGAACACGGACGAAACGCGCGTCAATATCGTTCACATCGCCAGCGGCGGCATCACTGAGAGCGACATACTGCTCGCGGTGGCATCTCAAGCAATCATCCTTGGCTTCAATAGCCCCCCGGAACAAGGCGCCCAGGCCCTTGCCAACCAGGAGGGGGTTCAGATACGCAACTACGACGTGATCTACCACATGACCGAGGATGTTGCGCTTGCGCTGACCGGAATGCTCGAGCCTGTCTACAGGGACGTGCTCGAGGGCAGGGCGACAGTCAGGGCCGTCTTTACGCTCGGCAGGTCCATCAAGGTCGGCGGCATATACGTCAACGATGGGAGAATAGCGCGTGGCGCCAAGCTGCGCGTCATCCGCAATGGCGACCTCGTTGTCGAGGGCCCCATCGCGAGCCTTCGCCACTTCCAGGATGACGTGCGTGAGATAACGACCGGATTCGAGGGTGGTGTCACCTTAGACCGCTTCAATGGCTGGGAGGTCGACGACGTCATCGAGTCGTACCGCTCCGAGCAGGTGCGGTAAGGGCAGCCACGGACTATGTCCAGGAGAATCGAGCGCCTTAACTCCCTGATTCGGCGAGATCTGAGCGACCTGATTCGGAACGAGGTCAGAGACCCCAGGGTCGCCGTTGAGATGAGCGTCACCCGCGTAGATACGTCATCAGACGTTCAGCACGCCAAAGTATACGTGAGCATCTTCGGCAACCTGCGCGAGAAAGAGGACGCGATCGCCGGCCTGGAAGATGCCTCCGGGTTCATCCGACGGCAACTCAGGGGCAGACTGGAGACCCGCAACGTTCCCCTCCTAAGGTTTGTATTGGACGACACCCTCGACGAGGGGAATGAAATGCTGCGCCTTCTGGATAGCCTCTCCGACCAGATTCCTCCCGAATCGGACACTGCCCAGACTCCATGACGGTCAGGTCGCTTTCCGGCATCCTCAACCTCGACAAACCCTATGGAATGACCTCGATGGAGGTCGTCCGGCAGGTCAAGCGTGCCCTCGGCGTCAGGAAGGGCGTCGGACACGGTGGCACCCTGGACCCAATTGCCACTGGCGTCATTCCCGTCTTTGTTGGACAGGCCACGCGAGTCATGGAGTATCTGCTCAATGGTTCTAAGGAGTACACCTGTCGCATACACATGGGGGTGTCCACCGATACCTACGATGCAATGGGTGAGGTTACCGCAGAGCAAGATGTCACCCACGTAACACGGGAGGGGATAGAGTCAGCGCTGGGAGAGTTCGCCGGTGAGATCGCACAGGTCCCTCCCGTTTACAGCGCTCTCAAACGGCAGGGCAGGCGACTCTACGATCTTGCCAGAGAAGGGGTGAAAGTCGAACTCGAACCCAGGCCGGTTGTCGTCCACGAGATAGGTCTCGTAGAGTGGGTCCCCCCCGTTGCCACGGTGAACATCTCGTGTGGAAAAGGGTTCTACGTCCGTTCACTCGCTCACGATCTTGGTAACGCTCTGGGATGTGGCGGTCACATGACGTCGCTGGTCCGTCGCAGGACCGGGCCCTTTCATCTCGACGATGCATTATCACTCGAGGACGCCGTACAGGCACTGGAATCAGGTTGCACGACTAACTTGCTGGTCGGCCCGGATAGTGTCCTGGAGTCCATGCCGGCTATGGTATTGGGTCAGCAGCACCTGGCTCCAACCCTTCACGGAAGACCACTGCCTGTGGGTGTTGGACCGTCTGTCGACTCTGACGAAGAGCGGATCAGGGCCTACAGCGTGGACGGTACCTTCGTTGCCATCATGCGATTTGACGCCATGCTCGGACAGTGGCGGCCCGACAAGGTGTTCAGCGGCTAGCTTACCGAACTGATCGGTTGCCAGTTCGACCTTGTTTCTGCCCAAATGTCGCCAATATACTCAATGTATGCCGCCACTTCTGGAAGCCACTGACCTTACGAAGAGTTACGGCTCAACACTTGCCCTGGACAGCGTGAATTTCACTGTCGATCGTGGTATCACCGGGCTCCTTGGTCCAAACGGAGCGGGCAAGAGCACGGCGATGAAGCTGTTCCTCGGCCTGCTCGTCCCCACTTCGGGCTCTGCCACCGTCATGGGCGAGAAGCCTTACGAGAACGTAATGGCACGCACTCACCTGGGATATATGCCTGAGCATGACTGTCTTCCTGACGCTATGACTGCCACGGAGTTTCTCGCTCACATGGCGCAGATCAGTGGTCTGCCGCCCGGCGCCGCACGAAGCAGGACTGCGGACATCCTCAGACATGTCGGACTCGACGAAGAGCGATACCGTTCCATCGGTGAGTACTCCACCGGCATGAAGCAGCGAGTTAAGCTCGCGCAGGCCCTTGTCCACGATCCCGAGATGGTCTTTCTCGATGAGCCAACTGCTGGTCTGGACCCTGTTGGACGTGAGGAGATGCTGGCGCTGATCCGCAGGACTGGAAGGGAGTTCGGTATCAGCATCATGCTCTCGACTCACTTGATGGGCGACGTTGAGACCACCTGCGATCGAATCATTGTTCTGGAGGGCGGGGAAGTAACAGAGGCCGGTGAAGTCTCTGGATTCACAGCTGAGACGGAAACTGTCTACATAGATGTATACGACAACGTTGAAGCACTTATCATAGCCCTGTCGGCACGAGGGCTGGAGGTGTTTATGGACGGTGTCGCTGTGGCGGTAGAAGGCGTGGGTGATGCTGAATACGACCAGATCAGGGATGCTCTGGTAGAGGCCGGTTCGAGGCTCAGGAGGCTCGGTCCGCGCCGCCGTCGCCTGTCGGAAATCTTCAGAGATGGGTCGGAATGAGTAATTCCGAGGGACAGGTATTCGACCTCGGCTATCGTCACTATGACGGTCCAAGAGAAGGAAGATCGCGGGCGCGCCGGGCTCTCTTTGTGAATGGCATTCGGACCTGCTTTGGACTTGGCCGGGGCGCGTGGGCCAAGGTCCTCCCGATTCTCTTCCTGGTGGCGGTCATGGCGCCGGCTGCCGTGCTCTCCATAATGGCAGGTCTGCTGGGAGAGGGCTTCGCCGACGTGCTGGACCTGCCCGGTCCTCAGGACTACTATGCGATAGTTTCTCCCATCCTATTGATATTCGCGGCGATCATCGCCCCCGAACTCCTCTGCTCGGATCGTAAGAATGGCGTAATCAACCTGTACCTGGTGCGTCCGCTGTCGTCGAATGACTACGTGGTCAGCAGGTGGCTGTCGTTCTTTGCGGTCAGCCTGGTGTTCATCTACGTGGGGCAGGTGGTGCTCCTCACCGGACTGTTAATGGGGTCCGAAGATCCCCTTGCCTATGCTAGAGAGAACTGGGAGCACGTGCCGAGGTTCTTACTTGCTGGCCTGGCGATTGCTGCCGTGACGACGACAATACCGCTCGCGGCAGCGTCGCTTACCACGAGACGCGCCTACGCTTCTCTGGCGGTGATCGGTCTGTTTGTGGTTAGCACGGTTGTGGTAGCTGCGCTCAGTGAAATCGACTGCAAAACCCCGCCTGATGCAGCAGAGGTCGTTTCAGGTCAGCAGGCGGGCTCTGATTCTGTGTCGGGCTCAAACCTCACGGTGACGTTCGGGAACGTTGGCGAGCTAGACCCCAACGCCGCCAACCTCGTATGTGAGCCTGAGCTTGGAATCGTCGGAAGGTGGGCTCGCCTGCTCGACTTTGGAGGCATACCGCTGCAGATTAGCGATCTGATATTCGGTGAATACGACGAGGAGTTAACTCCTGAGACAGAACTGATCTCCCTGCCGCCTCTTGTAGCTGTAGTATGGTGGTTCGTCGTAGTTTCCGTCCCGGCGGCAATACTCTGGAGCCGCTATCGAAGGCTTGTGACTTGATGCAAGACAGCACGTTGAACACGAGCAAAACCTCAATTGAAGTAACGGAAGTGTCGAAGTGGTACGGCAATGTCGTTGCGGTGAACGACGTATCTCTCGGGGTATATCCGGGCATCACTGGTCTGCTTGGACCGAATGGAGCGGGTAAGACAACCCTCCTCTACATGATCGCTGGTCTCAGCGCGTGTTCAAGGGGCGCTATCTCAGTTCTGGGCCAGCCCGTAAGGAACAACCCGGACCTGTACAGGCGCTTGGGGTTCATGCCGGAGTACGAGTCCATCTACCCCTTTCTAACCGGCCGACAGTTTGTCGAGGCATCGGCCAAACTTCACGAAGTTGCCGACGTGTCTCACGCCTCGGACAGGGCGGTAGAGATGGTTGGGCTAGAGGATGTTCAGCATCGTTCGATGGGCGGCTACTCCCGGGGCATGAGACAAAGAATGCGACTAGCGGCCGCTCTTGTCCACGACCCGGAAGTGATAATCCTGGATGAGCCCCTCAACGGCACGGACCCGCGCCAGCGAATCGAGTTCCAGGACTCCATGGAGCGTCTTGTATCTGAGGGCAAGACCATACTGATCTCGTCGCACATCTTAGAGGAAGTAGAGACCCTTGCCGGCCGGATCCTGCTGATGCTGAGCGGAAAGCTTGCGGCATCGGGCGACTTTCGTGCGATCAGGGCAAGGCTCGATGAGCACGCCTACCAGGTGAGGGTGGTAGTTGATCGCCCCAACGAGATGGCCTCCGCTATCATCGGCATGAACACCGTGGACTCAGTCGCCTTTTCTGACGATCGTTCCCTGACAGTTCATAGCAGGGACGTTGCGGCTCTACAGACATCCATTCCCAGGCTCGCCCAGGAGAGAGGCATTCGTTTGACGAGAGTAGAGCCTCTGGATGAGTCGCTCGAGAGTCTTTTCGAGTACATGGTGGACCGTTAGATGGGACCCGTCTTCAGGCTCTCTCTAAGGCAGATCACCGGGGTGCGACGACTACTGATCGTCCTCCTGCTGGTGTTGCTTCCAGTAGCGTTGACAGTTCTGCTGCGACTCACGTCATCCAATGGGGACGGGGACCCAGGGGAATTTGCAATTGCTGTGGTAAACGCCCTGCTCGTCGGGGTGGTACTCCCGATCGTGATGATTTCGTTCTCTACAACCGTTTTCGGTAACGACCTGGAGGATCGAACCCTCAGCTTCATCATCATGACGCCCGCGGCGAGGTGGAAGATCGCGCTGTCCAAATTGGCTGCGCCGATAATGATCGGCACGCCTCTGATAGTGGTGAGCGCCGCCGCCACGATCTACGTTGGCATGGACGGTGATGCGAACAGTGTACTCGCAGTTTGCATCGGACTGCTGGTCGGAGTTTTGGCGTACGCCTCGGTCTTCACCTGGGTAGGGCTCATCACGACCAGGGCCCTACCGTTCGCGATTGTGTACGTCTTCCTGTGGGAGGGTGTCATCAGCGCGCTTGTGCCTGGAGTGAAGTACCTGAGTGTGAGCGCCTTTGCGCTCTCAGTCATGTATCGACTCAGCGATGGAGCCCTGGAGGCTGTGGCCGATCAAACGATTGAACTGCCTGCGGCGTTGATTGGATCAGCCGCGGTGGTCGTAGCGTTCTGGCTGCTAACGGTGTGGCGGCTCAGGACGATGGACGTCCCGTAGAGACCGTCATTCCGTCCTGATGCCTAAGCAACCGATTGAGTGGACAGTTCTCCCCGCCTGGCCGCAGCAGTCAAACGAGCACGAGTCTGGAAGGTCGTCTGGGCCGTGATGACGTTGGCGCCATTCCCAGCCCACGCTCGCAAGGAGGCCGACTGAAGGCCTCGCGCAAACGAGAAGCTCAGTTCCCACGGAACTCCAACTTCGAGGCCTCTTAGAACGATCGCGTTCAGGTTGCTGGTGGCCTCCTCATCCCCCTGTCCGCCGGACAGGAACATGATGCCTGGTACAGCAGCCGGTACCGACCTCATCAGGGTTTCAACGGTCTTCTGTGCGACCTCCTGAGAGCCCGCCCTGTTCGATGAGTCTGCGCCAGATACAACCATATTCGGCTTCAGTAGGGTGCCTTCCAGCAGTACGCGCTGCGATAGAAGGTGCTGGTAGGTGTGTCGGAGGGCGCACTCGGTCACTTCCTGGCACCTGTCGATGTCGTGAGTGCCAGCCATCATGACCTCTGGCTCAACAATAGGCACAAGACCAGCTTCCTGGGCCAGAGCGGCGTATCTCGCGAGGGCATGAGCGTTGACCTCAATGCAGTATTCGCTGGGAACTGTCGGCCCGACGTTGATAACTGCTCGCCACTTGGTGAATCTCGCACCGAGTTCCCTGTATTCATGGAGCCGCTCGCGTAGTCCGTCGAGTCCTTCGGTGACCATCTCCTTCGGGGAATTTGCAAGCCGCTTGGCGCCTGAATCTACCTTTATTCCTGGCAGAATCCCGCGCCGTGAGAGTAACTCCACGATGGAGACTCCGCTTGCTCCACGCTGTCTCAGTGTCTCGTCATAGAGGATGACGCCGCTGATGTAGTCGTCGATTCCCACGGTCGAGAACAGCATTTCACGATAGTCTCGACGGTTGACCTCGGTGTTTTCTATGCCGAGCTGGAGAAACCTGGAGCCTATGGTCCGTGTACTCTCGTCGGCAGCGAGTATGCCCTTTCCTGGAGCAACCAGGGTCTGGGCGGTCCGAACTAGCGATTCAGCGGTCATCCCTAAAGTCCTGTGAAACTAATTGGCCCCGGCCAACTCTACCACGCCGCCATATCGCTGGGCGAAAGCGTCGGGCGTCATGCACGCCTCATCCGCTAGTTTGCGACACATGTCGTGATCCTCCAGGTCGGACTTTTCCAACCTGATCATGTACTTTCGCGCTACGCGGTAGATATCCCCATCGATGTCTACGGTCCTAACCTTCGTTCTACCCGTGGATGGGTCCCTGAGCTGGCTGAAGGGGAGGACCTCAATCTTCCCATCTACCTGGCAGATTAGCCCGCCGGCAGTATCGGAAGACTGGTCAGAACTTCCAACGAGGAATCTCGCGGCGCCGTAGCCAAGGCTGCGAGTGTAGTCGATATCGAAGGGAATTGGGGGGTATGACCTGAGCTCGTATCCAACATTGCTGTCCACTATCTGCAGGTCTTCACCACGGACTGCGAACCGCCTCTGAATCTCCCGTCTGAGTGCTTTCTCCAACTGGATGTCGCCCAATCTCAGGTGTCCGTGTTGGTCTCTTGATACTTCCACCCCGGGAATACTCGCCAACTCCTCGGGATCGAATCTCTCAGCGACACCCTCCGCTACCACAGCCAGCCCCCGGCTCTTCCCCATCACGCGACGCTTGAAAATGGCCGTTTCCAGTACGTCGCACACCTGGCTGAGCCTGATGCGGTCACCAGGAAACTCCTCCGGGATAATGGTGAGCGTTGCCGCGGCGGCCTTTCCGATGCCAAGGGCGAGGTGGCCTGCGGCGCGTCCCATTGCAGTGACTAAATACCAGCGGTTGGTGGTCCGGAAGTCTTCTATGAGGTTGCGGACGAGCTCTGTTCCAAGGTGTCGGGCCGTCTCGTAACCAAACGTGGGCATGTTGCCCGGTAGAGGCAGGTCGTTATCGATAGTCTTCGGAATGTGGGCGACCCGGATGCGGTTTCCAGCATGACTGGATACCTCCGAGGCGCTGAAGGCGGTGTCATCGCCGCCGATCGTAACCAGGTATGAGATTCCCAGCCGCTGAAGGGCGCCAACCGTGTTGTCGAGGTGTTCTGGTCTGCGTGTAGGGTTGGCACGGGAAGTGCGGAGTATAGATCCGCCGCGATGATGGATCTGTGCAACATCGGCGATACCCAGGGGTAATACCATGTCGGTGCGGCCTTCCATCAGGTGAGAGAAGCCGTCCAGTATGCCGACTACCTGGTAACCCTGGTTGACCGCCTCAATGGTAGCGGCGCTGATTGCGCTATTGATGCCCGGAGCTGGGCCGCCACCCATCAGGATGCCGACGCGGCCGTCATCGCCGTTCAAGAAGATCGTCTCCGCGAGATACTCCACAGGCCCCGGTCCCTTTGAGGCCAGTGTGACCCGAAGCAGCGAACGGGCTCACGACGAGCGGACCCGCTTGCAAGGTTCGGTGGCGGATCTGGTCGGGGCGACTGGACTTGAACCAGCGACCTCCACGTCCCGAACGTGGCGCGCTACCGACTGCGCTACGCCCCGATTTCCACCAACGCTTCACATTGTAACGACTAGACAGTTTTGCGGGCAATAAGCAGGCATCATTGCCCGAGCCGACGTCATCCTCGGAAACTTGACATCTCTGCGGTGCCGACGTATTTTTGCACCCAATGCGGACACCATCTGCGCTCCGCTGTAATTGTCGTCTCACCTGTACGCGGTGGAAGTATCCACCCGTCAGGGTCGAGCGGCACAGGACACCTGGGGAGGAATTGATGCGTATACTCAGAGGCAGGGTTTTGTCGGTGCCATTGTGCGTACTTGTAGTCGCCACATTGGCCGTCATGATGGTCCTTGCCTGTAGCAGCGAAACTGAAGAGGCCGAGCCCGCTGCTCCGGCGCCAGCTCCGGCAGCGCCGGCCCCGACGGCAGCTGCGCCAGCAGCGGCGGCTCCTGCAGCCCCAGCTCCTGCTGCCACCGCAGTGCCGGCAGCGGCTCCACCGCAGGCGATGGACAAGGAACCGAAGGGTGAGCTCTACGTCGGCGTTCCGTTGCTGCATCCACTGGTGCAGCTCCAGGAGAAGGACGCGAACGGCACGGTTGGTGGTCCGGGCACTGACTTCCAGATATTCGAAGGCATCTTCAGGGCCCAGTTTACAGAGCCGGGCACGATACCTTCACAGGAGATTCATGAGCCTGAGATTGCCGAGTCCTGGACGATCGCTGACGACATGAACAGCGCGACGCTGAACATCAGACGCGGCATCATGTGGCACGACGACTGGGGTGAACTCAAAGCCGAGGACGTCGTTTTCACCTTCAATAACGCGTTCAAGACCGGTTCGGTCAGCAATGCTGGCGAACAGCTTTCGCCCGGACACAGGGCAGGGTGGGAAGTCATTGACGAGTTCACCGCACAGATGAACGTCGTACCTGGTGAGTTCAGCCCAACCTGGGGCGTGCTGCATGGCGGACTTGGATGGGATTCCACGTTCGGTATCACCTGCAAGCACTGTTTCGAGGAAATGGGTGAGGATGACTTCATCTCAACGCCTATTGGGACAGGTCCATTCCAGGCCAGGCGGTGGGTTGGTAACGACGAGATCGTCGCTGAGGCAGTTGTCGACCACTGGCGCATAGTCCCCAACATCAAGACACTTAACATTTACGAAATGCCGGAAGACGCGACTCGCGAAGCCGCGATTCGGACCGGTGAAGTGGATATCACGAAGATCTCCGTGAAGAAAGTAGCGGGCATAGTTGATGACACCAATGGCATAGCGGTGCCGATGGGTCTGCCCAACCCGAACACGATCTACTTCTCGGGCAACTACTGGGCTAAGATCTGCCCTGAGTGCGAAGACCCGGACCTGGTTGCGAATCCGAGGCCTGGATTCCTGCCGGACGACGAGCATCCCTGGATAGGCAATCCATTCGGGGAAGGCTGTGACTATGATGCACTGTTCTCCGACATACCTGCGCCTGCTGGCTCCAATTGCCCTGAGATGGAAGGCCCCCGTAAGGTCCGCTGGGCAATGTCGATGGCCATCGATCGCCAGGGTATCGTTGACAACGTGATGGACGGCTTCAGTGATGTGGCTTACACGGCCATGCACACGCAGTTCCCGCCAGGCGACGAGAACTTCCAGGAAGATTGGACAGTACCATTCGACCCGCAGATGGCCAGAGATTACCTGGCAGAGGCGGGCTTCCCCGACGGCTTCCCAGTCGTGTTCTGGGCGACTGAGAGCGTTCCAAACACGTGGGACCCTGAAGTTGCTGACGCCGTGGCCGAGATGTGGCGAGAACACCTGAACCTGGACGTTACGGTGGACAAATCCCCCTACGCCTCCAGGAGACCTGAAACCGTCACGAAAGAGATGGACGTTCCGTGGCTGCATGGCTGGGGCATGCCCCCCGGCGGTACCAAGGCTCCGTTCTTCTGCCCGACTCCCGGGCACCTCGGCGGCGCTGAGCTGCCGGCTGTCATTTGCGACGTGAACTACGAGAACGACATTGAGCCAAATCTTGAGAAGAGGATCGAGAACAGCATCCACTTCCAGAACTACATGTCGTACTGGCACATAAATGCCGGGATCGTAACGGTCAAGAGCTTCTGGGTGAAGTTGCCCACCATCAAGGAATGGCATCCTTACTGGGGCAGCAGCTTCAATAACCCGGCAACCGTAGTCATAGACAAGTAGCTACCCCGCGTCTGGGTGAGGGCACTTGGACTTCAGGCAGCGGCACATTCGGTGGTCGCTGCCTGATCGTCCTTGGCTAGAGTCCTCACTCCGGATGACCGGCAACTTAGAATGCGAAGACTAATCCTTCGAAAACTCGCCGCGATCGTGGTCGTCCTATTGGGGCTGACCATGCTCGTGTTCTCCCTATCCCATGCCACGGGAGACCCGCGGTATCTGTATATGACGCAGTACACACGCACTACATCAGAGGCGTGGGAGGCCCAGGGCAAAGCAATGGGCTTAGATAAGCCGCTGGTCGTCCAGTACATGATTTGGGTAGGTAAGGCGGTGCGTGGAGACTTCGGCAACTCCGTCTACTATCAGCGAAATTCCCTTGAAATGATCTTGGAGTCGCTTCCGGCCACCCTCCAACTATCTGGAATCTCCTTTCTCGCTGCGATGATTCTTGGGATTCCATTGGGTGTGCTGTCGGCTGTCAAACGGAGCACTGCCTGGGACTATGCGGGCCGGAGCTTCGCGCTTCTTGGGCAGTCGGTGCCCCCATTCTGGATAGCCATTGTGCTGGTCATCATATTCAGCGTGCAGCTGGACTGGCTCCCCACTTCCCGTCGGGGAGACTGGCAACACTTCGTTCTTCCCGTTGCGACGCTGGGATGGCTGCCGGCTGCCGGACTTCTGCGTCTCACGAGATCCTCGATGCTTGAGGTCCTCGACAGCGAGTTCGTGAAGCTCGCAAGAGCGAAGGGTGTGAGCTCAGGGGCGATTGTCTGGAAGCACGCCTTCAGGAATGCGCTGATTGCGCCGGTCACTTACGCCATGATCCTTCTGGCAGGGTTTATGACCGGTACCGTGGTCGTGGAAACGGTCTTCGCCTGGCCGGGGATAGGAAGACTTGCAGTGAATGCTGCCCTGAACACTGACTTCCCTCTCGTTACTGGGTTGGCCCTCGTGTTCGGCATGATGTTCCTGGCTGCCAGCCTGGTCGCGGACGTGCTGTACGGAGTGCTGGATCCGAGAATCCGGTATGAGTAGCCAGAGAACGGATGCGGGCGCTATCTCCCGCGAATTCGCGCCGACAAGCAACCGTCTCGTTGGGATCTTCCAGACCTTCAGGCGCTGGCCGGTTATCCCAGTGGCGATAGTCCTGATCCTGGTGTTCGTTGCCGTCTTCGCTGAACTGGTATCCCCGCACGATCCGCTGGAAGGGGACCTGGATGATGTCAGGGTTCCTCCTGTCTGGGATGAGGAGGGATCGTCTAAGTTCCTATTGGGCACGGACCACATAGGGCGCGACGTTCTCAGCAGAATGATATTTGGCGCGCGTATATCCCTGTTGGTAGCCTCTGTTGTGCTGGTTGCCGGCGCTGCGCTCGGGACCGTGGTCGGCCTCGTATCAGGGTACATTGGTGGCTTGATCGATGAGGCACTAATGAGGCTTGTGGACTTCGTGTTCGCCTTGCCATTTATCGTCGTGGCCCTCGTGGCCTCGGTGGTCTGGGGACCGAGCCTGGAGCTGGTGATCATTCTGTTGGCGCTGTTTACCTGGGCGCCATTCGCAAGACAGGTACGAGCGGAAACACTCCAGCTAAAGACGACCGATTATGTAGCCCTGGCAAGAGTGGCAGGGGCATCGGGACTGCGAATAGCCCTGAGGCACATTCTGCCTGGGGTGGTAAACACCGTCATGGTGTTGTCGTCTTTGCAGGTTGGCTCATTGATACTCACTGAGTCTGTACTTAGCTTCCTCGGTGTTGGCATTCCTCCCCCGCAGCCTTCGTGGGGCAGCATGGTGTCAGAAGGAAGGCAGTACGTTGCAACGGACTGGTGGATTTCGTTCTTCCCTGGATGCGCAATTCTGCTGATCGTATTTTCGATGAATTTCTTCGGTGACTGGCTAAGGGACAAGCTGGACCCGAGACTGCGGCAGATCTAGCCTCCTCAATTGCAGAATGTGTTGTCAGCAGCTATATGGCTCGCCTTATGTTGCGCGATTGTCGCATGTTCTGATGATTCCTCCCAGCTAGTTGGCGCAGCCCCAAGTCCGGCGAAGGCCGCCGCCACTTCACTTCCAAATCCCCCTGAATCGGTCTCGACGCTGGTCCCGAATGAGAGCGTGGAGGCTGCTGCTGCCTCAGGGATAACGCCGTTCGAAAATGTTGCTCCCCACGCCCTCAAGGACGGCTTCGAGGTTTCCAACTACCGTCCGTCGGCCGTTGTCTTCGATTACGACAACGATGGAGACCAGGACCTTTACATTACGCAGAATGCCGATGACCCGAACTTCCTTTACAGCAACCAGGGAGACGGCACGTTCGTTAACGTCTCCGCGGATGCCGGTGCGGACCTCACATTCCAGAACAGTAGCGGGGCAATTGCCTGCGATCTCGACAACGACGGCCACAAGGACCTATACGTTGGAGCGAGGGGGATCATCGGCGACGGGCTGGACTTCCGCTCGGCCGAGGGGGTGGATCTCGTGTCGAGACACCTTAGAAGGACGATAGGTGATCGCCTGCTGCTGAACCAAGGAGACGGAACGTTCAAAGACATCACGGTGTCTGCGCTGGGCGAACACGTCAACCTCCGTTCGGCATCGAGCGCGGCGTGCGCCGATGTCGACGGAGACGGCTGGCTAGACATTTACGTCGGCAACGCAGTGGATGAAGACTGGTTTATGTTCGACCAGGAATCCCATGCGGGCCACTACAACGTGCTATACGTCAACAACGGCGATCTGACGTTCACGGAGATGGCTGAGGCAGCCGGCGTCGACGGCGGACCCATCATGCTGAGAGACGCGGAAGGCCAGCCGGTCCTGTTCACAGACCCGGAAACCGGGCTCCAGTACGAAGGATACGACCCCAGCCTGGTAGACGCCCAAGGCAACCGAATAGCCGACCCATCCGGTAGGACCCACGCGGTCCTCTTCTTCGACCACGATGACGATAGAGATCCCGACCTATGGGTGGCAAACGATGGACACAGGCCCTACGTCTTTCGAAACGACTCCACTCCTGGGAACGTACAGTTTACGCCGGTAGCGGAGGCAATGAGCGTCGATAAGTCCGGTAACTGGATGGGTTTTGCAGTAGGAGACTACGACAGCGATCAAGACCTTGATCTCTTCGTTACGAACGTAGGATTCCATCTGCGACTATTCCCACCTCAGGAGGAGCCCGGGGGAGATTGCCGGTACACAGAGAGATTCGCCTGGGGAACGTGCCTTCACTACCTGTTGCGAAATGACGGGCCAGGGGACGTGGCCGACGTTGGAACCGTCGGTCGGTTCGTAGATGTTGCCCCTAGCACGTCAGTCGTCTCAAGTCCGTTAATGCCCCCCAAATCGTTCGACAGGAGGCGGTTACATCCTGAATGGGAGCAGCCCACTGGGTTGGCAGCCTACGACTTCGGGTATGGGACTACCTTCTTCGATTACGACAACGACGGCGACCAGGACCTCTACTGGTTGGGCTCAGAAGGGCCTCCGGGCAAGAGCAGCTACCCGGCCGCCGGACGCATGCTGCGTGGGGACGGGCAGGGGAACTTCGAAGACATCACGGTTCGGGCTCAGCTGCTTGATATCCTCGATGTGGACTACTCAGTCCTGGATGCCGACGACCCAGCATTCAACCCTGACCGCCAAAGGATCAGTAGCAAGTTCCATCTCAACGGGAAGGCACTGGCACACGCTGACCTGAATGGGGACGGATATCTTGACCTTGTGGGAACAAACAGCAGCGGTCCGGTCTGGGACAGCCGCACCAACTCCTGGGAGCCTATGCAGGGGCCTGTGTTCATCTGGATGAACGGCGGCGGCGAGAACAATTGGATTTCACTGCGCCTCAAAGGGCGCATGGGGATCGACGGCGCCGGAAGCAATGCTGACGCAGTGGGAGCGAGGGTATTCCTAACCGCCGGTGATCATACGCAGGTGCAGGAGGTGAGAGCCGGCTCCAGTTACCTGTCAATGGATAGCATTGAGCTCGAGTTCGGGCTCGGCGGCGCTGATTCAGTTGGCGAAATCAAGGTGCTCTGGCCGAGTGGACGGGATCAGGTAATTAGGGATGTAGATGCGAACCAGGTCGTGGTGATAACAGAGCCTGACTCGTAAGGGGGTCAGCTCGCGTACCTGCAATCCTCTGCAACTGGCTGTGCGGAGAGACTGTGTCAGTTTGGTAGGCAGTGTTTTCACCCTCACCCTAACCCTCTCCCTGAGGGAGCTGACAGGGGTAGGTATTGTGTGGTGTCAGGTATCAGGATGGTAGATGATCTTGAGGTTGGGCGATGGTTGGGGCCAGTCTTCAGGAAGCAGCCAGACCCTCTTCCACAGTCTGCCTTTGAGCAGCAGGCGACTCAGCCAGGTGATGCCCTGGTACAGTACGCTTGTGATTCTTCTAGGTCTGCTCGCAGCAGGCGACAGCACCTTTGGCGGCGCTCTGAGACGATCCGGCGTTCTGCCCAGATCATTGGCGTCTTCGACTCTGGTCCCATATGCCAGCGTCAGCAGTGTTGCCACAGACAACACCAGCCAGTGACGGCTGACTCGTCTGGGGTCAGTCCTTCGAGTCTTCTGCCATTGCCACCCGACACTCTTGAGCGCCTTGAAGCCCAACTCTATCCAGAAGCGAAGTGCGTACCAGCACACACCTGCTTCAGCAGGTCTGAGGTCGGTCATCACCACACACGGCTCATCCTGATCGATGTCCCAGAGTACGATCATCGTTCCACGCCGTCGCTTGGAACTATCCCTGAACGCTGTGCCGTATCCCACATATGCATGACCCGGACCCGGCACCAGAGTCCGTGCCGACAGTCGAGTACCCCCGTCAGGGCAGAACACGGTGTTGATCGACTGTCGTATGTACGGATGCCAACCCACAGAGCATATCTGCTTCCACAGTCTCGGACTCCTCAGACCACGGTCACACATCACCAGCACGGTCCTATCATCAGGCACAGCCAAAGAGAGCAGTTCCACCAACTCGACCACAGGCGCTATCCACTGTCCGGGCCTGTTGGCGGGCAGGATGTGCCACGCAACAGGAATGGCGCAACTGCGATAGACCACGCTTATGACTATGGAGTTTATCTGGTCTGCCTTCATCGTCGGGTCTATCGCCAACACCAGCCTGTCCGACTGCCACAGCGACAGCACCCACCTCAACAGCGGCACAAAGCACGTCCTCACGTCGAGCTCCACTCGGCAGGGCTTGGAGCGGTCTTGACCATCGTAGAGCCACTCTCTGAGGTACTGACGCACGCTGTTGTAGCTACCCACGGTCGTCAGAGCTCCAGCAACGGCGTTCTGACAGCCACTCTTGGCCAGTATCGTCCCATAAACCCACAGAACGACTCCCGTCATCTGGGAGGGTCTGAGATGGGACATGTGCTGCTCAACGGTCTGTTTCATCTGATAGCATTCGGGCGGGAGGCGCATGGCGAATCTCTGGCAACCTTTCTGATTCGTACCAAAAAGATGCCCGAAAGCCATGCGCTTTCCAAGTTCTTATACCAGTTTCATACTTTACCTACCCCTGTCAGCCCTGAGGGAGAGGGGACACTAGATTCCGTAAGGAGGCACCGACCAAATTGACACAGCATCCTGTGCGGAGCCGAGCTTGACATAGCACGGAACGGTCATTAGCGTTTAGCCCTGTCAGTAGAACAGCCAAGTAGGAGAGCCTTCATGGTCAACTTGTCCGTAACTCCTCCAGCAGGTCGATCCCCGGCAGTCGGCACGAATGGAATGGCAGCATCGGCCCATCCGCTGGCTTCACTCGCTGGCGTTCGAATGATGATGGCGGGCGGCAATGCCTTTGATGCGGCCGTCGCAGTCGCGTCGACTCTCAATGTATGTGAACCGTTCATGTCAGGAGCAGCAGGCGTGGGCGTTGCGCTCGCCTACGTTGCTGCTGAGGACCGGGTGAGAGCGCTGAACTTCTCTGGGCGAATGCCTGCGGCTGCGGATCCTGAAGAATACTCAGCGAACGATAAGGACGTCGGAATCAAGTCGGCCCTCGTCCCCGGCAACGCCGCTGGATGGCTGACTCTCCACGAGACCTACGGCAGACTTGAACGGGAACAGCTATTCGAACCCGCCATTGGATACGCAGCCAATGGGACTCCCATTACCCCTTTCAACGCCAAGTCGATCGGCAACTCCGTGCCGAGGCTATCGATGTTTCCGTCGGCGGGAATCTGGGTCAAGAACGGCAGCGGTCCGCGAGTGGGGGAGAGGGTCAAGCAGCCGCAGCTCGCAGAGTCTCTCAAGGCGATTGCACAAGGAGGCAAGGACGAGTTCTACCGGGGCAACCTAGCAAGCAGGATCGTAAAGGGCGCCCAGGAGCTCGGCGGGCAGTTCACTGAAGAAGACCTCGCCACTTACGATGCTGAGTGGTGCGAGCCGATCAGCATAAGCTACCGAGACTACGAGATTTTCTCGGTACCTCCGAACTCCACGGGCTTTCAACTCCTTGAGACACTGAAGCTCATGGAGGGATTCGATGGCTCTGACCTGATCTTCCAGCACCCGGAAACCCTGCACCTGTACATTGAGAGCGTGAAGCTGGCCGTTGCCGACCGCATCAAGTGGGGCGGCGATCCCGACTACGTAAAGGCCCCTGTGGATGCGCTGCTGTCGGACGGCTACGCCGAGCAGCAGAGGGCACGAATCGACCGCAACAAGGCCGCAATTGTGTCAGGTGAGCAGTTCAGCAGGATGGTCCCTTCAGGATCGATCATGGCCGGCAGTCCTGACGCATTCGACGGCGGGATGACCACGCACTTCGCGGTTGCGGACAGCGACGGCAATGTAGTCTCGGTCACCCAGACCCTCGGTGGCGGATTCGGCTCAGCCGTCGCACCCGGCGACACCGGCCTGTTCCTCAATAACATGGCGCACTGGTTCGACCTCGAAGAGGGCGCGCCAAACCGTCTTGAGGGCGGCAAGCGTGTCGACTTCTGCGTCGCCCCAACGCAGACCTTCAAGGATGGCAAGTTCCATGTTAGCCTCGGGACGCCCGGGAGCTGGGGAATCCTCCAGACCACGCCGCAGTTTGTGATGAACGTGCTGGACTTCGGAATGAATGTCCAGGAGGCGATCGAGGCTCCGAGGCTGCGTGTGTTCGAGGAGCGCAGGGTCGTAGTGGAGGAGCGATTCCCGGCCCCAGTTCGCATGGCGCTCGCGGCAAAGGGCCACGAAATCGACCTGGACGAACCCTTCACAACAGCCGTCGGAGGTGCCCAGGGAATCCAGGTGAACCGTGAAGAGGGAACGTTCCAGGGTGGGGCGGACCCCAGGCGTGACGGCACTGCGATCGGGTTCTAGTCGGGTCAGCCGATGATGGACCGAATTCGACTCTCACTGACCACTGGCAGCTAACGTTCCAAACAACCCGAGGATATTCTACGGCTGGTGGATTGTGGTCGCGGGTGGGGCCGCGATGTCGATCGCGTCCGGCATCAACTTCCACGGCTTCGGGAATTTTATCATTCCGCTGGGCGAGGAATTTGGCTGGAGTCGCACGACAATCTCCGTCGTCTTCAGCGTCGCTCGACTTGAGTCAGGTCTCATCGGCCCGGTAGAAGGCTGGGCCGTCGACCGATTTGGGCCCCGGAGACTGATTGCGATAGGCATACCGCTCATGGGCCTGGGATACATGGCGATGAGCCGCGTCGACGGGCTGCTGGCGTTCTTCTTCGTCTACGTGTTCATGATCGCCCTGGGCAACAGTCTTGGGATGAGCACCCCGATCACGGCGTCTGTAGCCAACTGGTTTAACCGCAAACGAGGCCTTGCCTTTGGAATCATGTGGTCTGGAGTTGGAATAGGAGGCCTGTTCGTGCCGGCCCTGGGCTGGCTTGTGGAAACTTATGGCTGGCGACCGGCAGCTTTAATGGTAGGCGTCTTCATCGCAGCTTTGGGCGTTCCGGTCGCGGCGGTCATGAGGCACAGACCGGAGCCGTACGGCTACTACCCCGATGGGATTGTGCCTGAGGAAGTCAGGGCGTCAGGCGCGTCGCGACGTCCGGTGCTGCCGGACCTCTCGAGTGACTTCACCGCACGGGAGGCCCTGCAGACATCCAGCTTCTGGTACCTGACGCTGTCCATCATGGCGCGTTCGCTGGTGAGCGGAGGCATCGGACTCCACCTTGTGCCGTTCTTCGTCGACCTGGGCGCGTCGAGCGTGACTGCGGCCGCTCTCGCAGGCTCTGTCGGGCTGATGAGCATACCCGGCAGGTTCGGCCTCAGCGCTCTCGGCGACTACATCAACAAACGCTACGTGATGGTCGCCTCGCTTGCGTTGATGTCCGTGTCGATCGTGTTCATGGCTCGCGCGCCGAGCGTGGCTGCCGTGATTCCCATCCTGGTGGCATTCTCAGCTTCGCAGGGCGGGATTTCGGTGATACCGCAGTCCCTGATTGCCGACTATTTCGGACGTCGTTCATACGCGACGATCCAGGGATTCAGGTCCACGATCCAGATGCTCGGGATCATCGTTGGGCCGATCATCAGCGGGTACGTATTCGACACGACAGGCAGCTACACTATCGCATTCCTGAGCTTCTCAGGGGCCGCACTCGTGTCCATGGTCCTGGTATTCATGGCGAAGGCGCCTGTCAAGTCTCGACCGTCGGTAAGGGCGCGCACTTAGACGTTGGGGACGGGGCAGTAGACTGGCCACCGTCCCCGGATCAACTGTCTGCTTATCAGACCGCCGCGAGAGCAAGCTTGGGGAGTTCCTTGGTCGGGTCGACAAAGGGCACCCGTACTACCTGTGCACCTACGATGCCGTCCTTCGGAAGCTGTACCATGACCTCGGTGCCGCGCCTCCAGTGTGATCGAGGCATCACCGCGAGGGCGATGTTTGAACCCAGGCTTGGCGACCAGAAGGCGCTCGTGACATAGCCCACATCGGCGCCGGAGTCCCTGTCTTTCACGAGGTAAAAGTCCTCGTTGTACCAGGTGATGGGTTCGCCTCCGACACGCAGTCCGACCAGCCGCTGCTGGACACCCTCTTCCTTGATTCGTACTAGCGCTTCTCTTCCGATATAGTCTCCCTTTTGCAGGTCCACCTGCCAGCCGAGTCGGACCTCGAAAGGGTTGCTCTCGATGTCCATATCCTGGCCGTAGGAGAGAATCCCCGCTTCCAGTCTACGGATGTGGCTTGGCGCGATAACACCGAGGTTGAACTCCTCACCCTGTTCCATGATGTAAGGCCAGATTTCGTCCGAGTAGAGCATCGCGTTGTGAAGGTAGATCTCGAATCCGACCTCAGCGGAGAAGCCCGTGCGCGAGATTGTGACGGGATAGCCGTTCACCTTGTCGTGGACCAGTCCGTAGTAGGGGATCTCCCTAACATGGGAGCCGACCATCTTTTCAAGAAGATCAACCGACTTGGGTCCCTGGATCTGGACAGGCGACACGTCTATCTCATGGACGTCCACATTGAATCTGCCCGTGGAGTTGACACCCTGGGCCCACAGGAGGACATCAGAGTCTGAGATGCTGAACCAGAATTCGTCCTCTGCCACACGCAGGAGCACTGGATCGTTGATTATGCCGCCGTACTGGTTGCACAGGATCACATAGCGGGCCTGCATGGGTGGGACACGCTCATACACGTCGCGGGTGATCAGGTAGTCTACAAAGGCGGCTGCGTCAGGTCCTTTGACTTGGATCTGTCGTTCGACCGCAACGTCCCACATACTCACATGATTCGTCAATGTATCGTACTCGGCCATCAGGCCGCCGTCTTCCGGCTTGATGTACGCCCGAGGGTGATACAGGTGGTTATAAACCGTGTATGCCCA
This sequence comes from Dehalococcoidia bacterium, assembly GCA_965116415.1. Taxonomy (GTDB): domain Bacteria; phylum Chloroflexota; class Dehalococcoidia; order Lucifugimonadales; family UBA1123; genus VXRN01. The sequence continues at coordinate 484,856 of OZ220693.1, read as the reverse complement.
GCAGCCTGCAGCCTTCGACATGTGCCACCACGGAGACTTCCTAACGCGCGTTGAAATGAGCATCTTCGCGTCGCTGTTTCCGCTCTGCCTAAGGTTAACAGGCAAGATCCTATTCTTGAGACCGCCAATAACTAGAGTTTCCCCCATTATCTGTCCTCCAGTTGTTCAGCCTTAATCCGACAACCTTAAGTAATTCCGCTATGTGATTTATGCAGATTAGCCTCCTTTCACTTGCCGGGATGGAACCGAAAGCTGGCGTGCCAGGCGCAAGACCCCACACGCCTTTCTTGAACAGTAAGCAGTAGAGATTCCTCAGTCGCCGTGGGCGATGACAATTAGTTCAGGCGGGATTTCTCCAGAATCTCAGGAATGCGGGACTCCCATCCGATAGCCATGATGTGCGTACCGTCGCACATGTCGCGTACATCGCTGATGAGGCGGGATGTGATTTCGATGCTGGTCTCAGCAGGGACATCCGCTGAATCCATTTCCTCGATGATGCTGTCAGGCACAGATACACCGGGCAGATTCGCGTCCAGGAACCTCGCCATTCGCGCCGATTTCAGGACGATCATGCCTGCCAGCACGGGGACCCCGAATCCCCTGGCGGTCTCCATGAACGTCTCGAACGCTGCCGCGTCGTAAACAGCCTGTGTCTGGAAGAAGGACGCTCCCATGCGGACCTTCTCCTCCATGCGGGCAAGCTCGACGTCCAGGTCGTCAGCGCCCGGATTGGCAACGGCTCCAGCGAGGATCGACGGGGTTCCCCTTAGGTCGTTGCCGTACATGTCGGTTCCAGAGTTCATCGAAGAGACGGCCTCGAGCAGCGTTTCGGCCCTGAGGTCGAAGACTCCCACGGCGTCCGGGTGATCCCCACGCCCGGGAGGGTCGCCGCTCATGCAGAGAACGTTTGTAACCCCCAGCGCGGCGGCCGCTAGTATTTCCCCCTCAATGGCAATGCGATTACGGTCACGCCCCGTCACTTGCAAAATGGGCTCAATTTCGCGGTCCCGCATCAAGTGGGCTGCTGCTATGGGAGCCATTGACATGTTGGCTCCTGGAGAGTCCGTAAGGTTGAATGCGTCCACCATGCCACTGAGGGCATCGGCTTCCCTGAACAGCCTACGAAGGTCTGTACCCTTTGGGGGGTTCAGCTCAGTTGTAACTACGAACTTACCGGACTTCAGTGATTCAGAAAACGTCTGCAATCGAGCCTCCACAATCCAACGGTTAACTCACGAGAGTTCTCAAGCTATGTCATATGTCGTTTCACCCTTGTCGAGCACTCTCTTAACGTCGGTCGCGAATTCTAGCAGTTCAGACTCGGCCGGAACACCGGATGAACGCAGTTTCTCTTTGAATCTCTCGAAGAGCCAGTCTTCTTCACGCCCGTGTGGGATTTCGAAGAAGTCCCTCTTGAAGCTCGGTAATTCGCCAGGGCCGAAGTGACCCTTGCCCTTCAACGGGTATCCTTCGAGGTTCTCCGTGCCCTTGCCGAGCACTTTCCCTGTCTCAACATAGTGCTCCATCACGGGCTTCATCCCGTAGCGTTGGACGGGACAGACGATCATGCAGACCGCGCAGCCGTGGTAGGTGATCATGATGGGCCGGCACCGCTCGTAGATGAGCTTGTTCTTTTCAACCCCTCGCCACCAGACCTTGTCTCGCGTCAAGGCCCTTCCGGGGCAGCGATTGACGCAGACCTGGCACTCCTGGCAGAACTTGTGGATGCCGTAGTCTTCAGGCCCGTCGTAGGTGACGGGGGCGTCGGTAGTGACGAGCATCAGCCTCGCCCGCGACCCAAAGTGCGGCGACAACAGTTGGCCGTTCGCACCGAGCTGTCCAAGCCCCGCCTCAACGAACATGGGTATGTAAGGCCCGCTGCAATCGTATCCATCGTGGACCTGCGCTCGGTAACCCCTGCCCCTGATGAACTCAGCCAGCTTCAGACATCCGGCCTGCTCGAACTCGTAGGTCTCGAATCGCGCCTGGTCAGCCTCGGGACTCGGCCCCGACTGCGTCATTCGGTAGTCCTGCTCGTAAGCCAGACAGATGGCGTGTTCGAACTTTGCCCAGCGTTTCTTGCCAGTGTAGGTGTAGTGACGGTCGTGTTTGGCGAAGCCTACTTCTCCGAAACCAAGGTCTCGTGCAAACTGGCGAATTTCATCGGTCAAGTCTTCGCCCGAAATGGGCGTGCCTGTCGGCTCGACGTCGCCGGATACCAGGCCCTCCTGGTACATCGGCTCCATTCGTTCGTCGTGACCTGTTCTGAATTCGTCGATGTCCTTCGACTGGTGGATAACCGCCCACTGGCGATCGGCGGATTTGTAGACTGCCTGAGACTCCAGCGGGTGCTCTCTGCTGTAGAACGCCACGTCAACCGGCCTTTGTGGAATGCCGGGTACTGTGGCGAGATCAGTGGGGACCGGTATGTTGACATTGGAATCGCCTGGGCGTCGTCCTGGTCTTGTTACCGTGTGGCTTATCGACTTGACCACCGAGACCACCTCCTGCCACAACTTCTGAACTCGGAGTGCGAGTTCCAACTCACTGACCCTACGTACGGGAGATCGGAACGGATCCGTACGACCCCATCTACAGCCCCGTACTCCTTGAAATTGACTTTACACCTTCATCTTCGCGCCGCTTGGGTCATACAGAGGCTCCTGGGCCACAGTGGCCTGGAGCCGTTCTCCAAAGTAGACCACGTCAACACTCGTTCCAGCGTCAGCGTGGCTGACGGGTAGGTAGCCGTACACGATGCCACGTCCTATGGAGTGCCCGTAGTTCGCGCTCGTCACATAGCCGAGTACTTCGTCGCCGTCGACGATCGGTTCCTTACCTGTGACTACGGCGTCAGGGTCGTCCAACGTGATGCAGCAGAGCTTGCGCTCCACGCCTTCTGCGCGGACCTCTCTGAGGGCGTCCCTTCCTATGAACGCTCCCTTTCTCATCCTCACCGCGAATCCCGTCCCGGCCTCATACGGGTTGTATTCGGTGTGGATGTCGTTGCCCCACAACCGGTATCCCTTTTCCAGTCTCAGCGAGTCGAATGCTCCTCCACCGGCAGCTATTACACCAAGTGGCTGTCCGGCCTCCCAGAGCACGTCCCAGAGCCGTAGGCCGTGTTCGCTGGGAGTGTATATCTCCCAGCCGAGTTCTCCGACGTACGAGATGCGGAGCGCAAGTGCCGGCACTTCGGCAATACTGATTTGCCTTGCGGTCATGTACGGGAAGCCATCATTGGACAGATCATCGTCGCACACCAGGCTCAATAGGTCTCGCGCCCGTGGACCCCACAGCCCAATGCAGCACGAGCCTGACGAGATGTCCTTGACAGTTACAGAGCCGTCATTAGGAAGGTGGGACTCGATCCAGTGCAGGTCATGAAGGCCCATTCCGCCGCCTGTAACCACCATGAAGCGGTCTTCCGCGAGCCGAGTAATGGTAAGGTCGCACTTCATTCCGCCGGAGGGCGTGAGCATTGGCGTGTAGGTTATCGTTCCCACAGGCTTGTTCATCTGATTGGCAGCAAGCCGTTGAAGCCCCTTGAGCGCATTCGGTCCGGAGACTTCGAACTTGGCGAATGGGGTCAGGTCGAACATCGCGACGCGTTCGCGAGTTGCGACGTGCTCTGCTGCCACGGTTGGAGACCACTCGCGGGCTTCCCAGCCTGTTCTTGATTCGCCAGCGACGGTCAGTGAGTCAAGCAGGCCCTCGTTGGTGTCGTACCACTGTGGCCTCTCCCAACCCGCGCTTTCAAAGAAGACGGCCCCGAGCTCCTTCTGTCGTGCGTAGAAGGGCGTCACCCTTACGTTCCTGGGTTCCTCGATTTGCTGGCGAGGGTGGATGATGTCGTACACCTCGCGGTACTGCTGGGCCGCTCTTGTCTTGACGTAGGGACGGCTGAACGCATGGGGGTGGAATCTTCGGATGTCGCACTCGTGGAGGTCTGTTGTCGGTTCTCCATTGACGATCCACTCGGCAACCGCTTTCCCGACTCCACCGGCGTGTGTGATCCACACTGCCTGCGCCGACCAGAATCCCCTGAGGCTGGGAGACTCGCCGAGAATCGGAAACCCGTCGGGAGTGAACGAGAACATGCCGTTGAACTTGCGGGTCAATCCGACATTCTTGAGGGCTGGCAGTATTTCGCCGGCCGATGCAATGGCCTTTTCGAAGTGCTCAGGCGTGAACTCAGTTTCCGCGGGAGCGATCGGAGCCTCGTCGTGGGAGAGAATCTCGCTGGCATCGACGAGTAGTGGCTCGTGGTTGTACGACCCGATGCCGTAGCTCTCGCCAACCTGGCGGAAGTACATTGAATGGTCCTGATGGCGAAGTAGCGGTTGGGTGACCTCCTCCTTGGCGCCAGCCAGACCGGGTAGGGGAGTCGTAACAGCGTACAGGTGCTCCATCGGGGACAGCGGAATCGAGACACCTGCCATACCGCCTAGCTTCGGCGCCCAGATCCCCGCAGCTGCTACGACCAACTCTGTCTCCACATCCCCCTGTGACGTCTGCACCGCAGTGACGCGACCGTTCTCCATGCCGAAACCAGTGACCTCGACATTGCCGAAGATGGAGGCGCCTCTCTGCTCTGCACATTTTGCCATTGCCTCTGCGGGGCGCGTTGGCCGAGTCTGAATGTCAGAGGGCACGTACAGCGCGCCCTTGATGCGATCAGACAGCATCGGGATCATTTCACGGGCTTCGCCGGGGCTGATCACGTGGCCCTCGACCCCCCAGCTCATTCCGTACCCGGCCTTGCGTTTCAGATCGGCGAGCCGCTCGTCAGTCCAGGCAACCTCCAGGCTGCCGACTGGATTAACGCAAGGTTCTCCGTCCAACTCCAATTGCTTCCACAGACCAACGGTGTAGCTCGCGAAGTTGGTCATGGTCTTCGACGCGTTGAGCTGAAAGACGAGACCTGGAGCATGAGAAGTGGAGCCGCCTGTCTCGTAGAGTGGTCCCTGGTCGACGACGACTACGTCACGCCAGCCGAGTTTCGTCAAGTGGTAGGCGACGCTGCATCCTGCGATGCCTGCGCCGACGATTACGGCCCTCGCCCTGTCCGGCAACTTGATGTCGGCCATCTCAATTGTCCCTCGTATGTGGTGAGTCGAAACCGGTGTTGGCTTGCTACGGTGGACTGTTGCTGGGAAGTATGTGCGAGTATTAGCCTGTCGATACGACAAATTCTAACTTAAATTTCGGAAATGGCAATACGAATTTCAACGAGTTTTCTTGACTCAACTTTTGACGCTGTGCTAGCGTTTTTGAGATAGCTAAAGGCTGCGAAAGGGAGTAGTAGAGGTCGGTATCGGCCGTAGAGAGCCGGGAAGAGGTGAGAACCCGGCGCAGTGACCGACTCGAACTCGCCCTGGAGCTTCCGGCCTGAAATTGGCCAAGTAAGTCCGGACGGTTAGCGCCGTTACAGCCAAGTGAGTGTCCTTCCGCGAGGCCGGTAGGAAATCAGGGTGGTACCGCGGGTATCGAAACGACGTCCCGTCCCTTACATGGGGACGGGTTTTTTTGTTGGCAAGAGTGTGAGAGTCAAGTAGCTAGTGGTAAGCCTTTAGGCGCCAGCGGACGGAGAGAGTTTCCAGATGGCAACTACTGCATCGCAAAGTTCACGCATGTCATACGACCATCATGACATGCAGACGAGGTGGAGCGATCGCTGGGACGAAGACGGGGTCTACACCGTCGAGGACGACGACCCGCGTCCGAAGTGGTACGAACTCCACATGTACCCGTATCCGTCTGGAGACCTCCACGTTGGCCACTGGTTCGCGATGACCGGCGCCGACGTCCATGCCCGATTCATGCGAATGAAGGGTTTCAACGTGCTCCATCCGATGGGCTTTGACGCCTTCGGGCTGAACGCCGAGAACGCGGCCATCAAGAACGGCATCCATCCCCATACGTGGACTATGTCCAACATCGAGAACATGCGGCGTCAGCTCAGGTCGATGGGGCCCATGTACGACTGGGACCGCGAGGTCGTCACCTGTACGCCCGACTACTACAAGTGGAACCAGTGGTTCTTCCTGCAGCTCTATAAGAACGGGCTGGCCTACAGGTCGGACGCCCCCGTCAACTGGTGCCCGTCGTGCCAGACGGTGCTGGCCAATGAGCAGGTTGTCAACGGCCTCTGCGAACGATGCGACACATCTGTAGTCCACAGAGACATGGAGCAGTGGTTCTTCAAGATCACCGACTATGCCGACGAGTTGCTCGACCACTCCAAGATCGACTGGCCCGACCGTATCAATACGATGCAGACGAACTGGATCGGGCGCTCCGAGGGCGTCGAGGTCGACTTCGACATATCCGAGTACGGTCTGGATGAGAAGTCAATACGCACCTTTACGACCCGAATCGACACCGTGTTCGGCGTGACATTCATTGTACTGGCTCCTGAACATCCTCTCGTCGATAAGCTGACAACCAGCGAACATCGCGACGAGGTCGAGGCATACGTCAAGCAGGCTCGACTGCAATCGGAGATCGAGCGTTTATCTACTGAGAAGGAGAAGACTGGCGTCTTCACAGGCTCGTTCGCGGTAAACAAGTTGAACGACGAGCGTGTACCGATCCTGGTCGCAGACTACGTCCTGCTGAGCTACGGCACCGGCATGGTAATGGGCGTTCCGGCTCACGATGTCCGCGACTTCGAATTTGCCAAGAAGTACGGTCTGCCGATCCGTACAGTCATCGCACCGCCGGACTGGGACGGCTCCGACCTTGAAGAGGCCTACATTGAACCGGGAACACAGGTCAATTCAGGCCAGTTCGATGGCATGTCCAACGCCGAGGGGCTTGAGCGCATCGCCGACTTCATCCAGGTCAACGGATGGGGCCAACGCGCGGTCAACTTGAGGATGCGCGACTGGCTCATTAGCCGGCAGCGATACTGGGGAACTCCCATTCCGATCGTCTACTGTGAGAAGTGCGGCGAGACCCCGGTTCCTGAATCTTACCTGCCGGTGCTTCTGCCCGAGGACGCAGAGTTCCTGCCGACAGGCGACTCTCCGCTGGCGCTTCACGAGGGCTTCGTTAACACGACGTGTCCGGACTGCGGCAGTCCCGCCAAGCGAGAGACCGACACGATGGACACGTTCGTCGACTCGTCCTGGTACTTCCTGCGCTATGCGAGCCCTCACTTCGAAGACGGCCCGTTCGATCCAGACGCCCTTGGACAGTGGGGCGCCGTTGACCAGTACACGGGCGGCGTGGAGCACGCAGTCATGCATCTGCTGTATGCGCGTTTCTTCGTCAAGGCGCTGCGCGATCTGGGATACCTCGACTTCGACGAGCCATTCGTCCGCCTGGTGAACCAGGGCACGATAGTCTTCAACCACCAGAAGATGAGCAAGTCCAGGGGTAACGTGATCGCCCCCGACGCCTACGTGTCCGACGTCGGTACGGACGTTGTGCGCACCTACATGATGTTCATGGGGCCGTGGGAGGCCGGAGGCGAGTGGAACGACGACGGCATCAACGGTATGGCGCGGTGGACCAATCGTGTCTGGGACCTCGCAACCCGTGATGCTTCTGTACTGGACGAGTCTGATACGCATCCCGACGCTGTCAGGAAACTGCGCCGCCTTCAGCACCAGACAATCAGGAAAGTAACGGAGGATGTCGAGCGCTTTAAGTTCAACACGGCGATCGCGTCCATGATGGAGTTCTCGAACTCGCTGGGCCAGGAGTGGGACTCGGGCGTAGTTGACTCAGGCGCGTGGAATGAGGCCGTCAGGAGTTTGGCTCTGCTGATGTCGCCGGTAACTCCCTTCCTTGCAGAAGAGATCTGGGAACGAGTGGGCGAGTCTTTCAGTATCCACCAGCAGCCGTGGCCTGAGTGGGAACCGGAGCTTGCCGCCGACGAGACGATCACGTTAGTCGTTCAGGTCAACGGTCGTCTGAGGGACCGGATAGACGTGCCGGCTGACATCGCCGAAGAAGACGCCAAGGCAAGGGCCCTCGAGTCTGATCGAGCCAAGACCCACACGGCAGGCAAAGAGGTCCGCCGCGTAATCTACGTGCCCGGTCGCCTGGTGAACATCGTGGCCACCTAGATCGGCACCCGCCGAATCGGAACTTTCGCGTGCCGCCTGCCACCAGGAAGGCGGCATGACTTCCTCTATGCGATGACCTTGAAGTCGTACTGGGTGGTGTTGAGTGAGCCGTCCGAAAAGCGGCCCATCCTGAGCGTTGATATGTCCACCAGCCGCGACTCACCTTCGAGGATCAGCTCCGACATGCACACGCCTACGGCTGGCGCGAGCTTGAATCCGTGCCCGCTGAAGCCTGTGCAGATGTACAGGCCCTCGATGCCGTCGACGCGGTCCATCACGGGGTGCAGGTCGGGAGTAGTAGTGTAGAGTCCCGCGTAGCCATGGGCTAGCTGGCCGTCTGCGATGCCGGGAATGCGCAGTGCCAGGCGACTCCAGACGTCCTGGACATAGTCGGTGCTCGCCCTCTGGTTGTAGGTATCGGGGTCTGCCTCTTCTTCCCGGTTTCCGTTGCCGACAAGTGTGAGGTTGTCTGCCTCTGGCCTGAAGTAGATCAGGTTCGCCATGTCCCCGCCGCCCGGATGATGCCCCACACCGGTCTCAGACCTTCTGATGAGGATCACCTCGTGCCTCGTTGCGAGGAGGGGAAGGTCTATGTCGAGGTGGTTGAGGAACCTCGAAGACCACGGCCCAGTGGCAATCACTGCCGTGTCAGTCGAATACAGCTCGGTCCCTGTACGAACTCCGACCACGCGTCCGTTTTCAACCTCTACTGACGTGGCTGGCGATTCCAGAACGACCCTGGCCCCCAGTTCTCGGGCTCGCATCGTAAACGCCAGCCCAGTGCCGGACGGGTCGCCGTGACCTGACTGGTCTTCCCAGGCGAAGTGCTCGTCTTCGCCCAGGTGGAAGTCCGGCGCCAGTTCTTTAGCCTCCTGCCAGCCAACGATTCTCGTATCGATTCCGACCTGTTGCTGCATCTTGATGTTGTGATGGAAGCCGTCGACCTCGCGGTCAGGGGCAATGACCATGTACCCGGTCCTGACGAACCCCGGGTCGCCGTCTCCGCCGACCTCATCGGCCCAGTTCTGGAACACCTGAAGGCTCTCCCACGCGAGGCGCGCATTGACCTCGGTTGAGTAGTGCATTCGAATCGCCCCGGAGGAACGACCTGTGGAGCCTGAACCGAGAGTGTCGCGTTCAAGAAGGATGGGGCCATCCACGCCTCGCTTCGCAAGGTTGAACAGTATGCTCGCTCCCATGACACCGCCGCCTATGACCACTGCGCTGGCCGTCACTGCCATCGGATTCCGCCTCCTGAGAGATTTCGCCTATAATACCCCCGCCGCACCGCGTACACAATGAAGGCTGTCCTCGGTTCAGAGCCAGGAATCCAAAGACGTGCATTGCGGCCGACCTTCAAGTAGGAGATGAGAATGGAATTCAACGTTGCGGTTCTGCCCGGAGATGGCATAGGTCCTGAGGTAACCGTCGAGGCCGTCAAAGTGATGGATGCCGTGGGCCGTCGGTTTGGGCACTCGTTCAACACTGAGCAGGGAAGAGTAGGCGGCAACGCTATAGACGACTTTGGCACTCCTCTCCCTGACGAAACGGTAGAACTGTGCCAGGGGTCAGATGCCATCCTGTTTGGCGCTGTCGGCGGGCCCAAGTGGGACGACCCTCAGAACACGGTAAGGCCTGAAGACGGCATTCTTGCCATCAGAAAGAGCCTCGGTCTGTTCGCCAACCTTCGACCTGTGAAGGTCTACCCCGCGCTCATCAACTCGAGCCCCATCAAGCCGTCGTTGCTTGAGGGCGTCGACATGATCGTGCTCCGGGAGCTGACCGGCGGCCTGTACTTCGCAAAGCCCAAGCGCCGGTGGACGACCAAGACCGGGCGACGAGGCGTGGACACGCTGCGCTACACCGAGCACGAGATCGAGCGCATCGTGAGGGTCGCATTCGAGCTGGCCAAGTCTCGAAGCGGCCACCTGACGAGCGTGGACAAGGCAAACGTCCTTGAGTCATCCCGTCTCTGGCGACAGGTGACGGAAGAGGTACACGAGGACTACCCCGACGTTGAACTCGAGCACGTCCTGGTGGACGCGGCCGCGATGGCCCTCATTAGGAATCCAGCCCACTACGACGTGATCGTCGCAGAGAACATGTTTGGTGACATTCTCACCGACGAGGCAGCGGTGCTTTCCGGTTCGATGGGTATGCAGCCGTCGGCATCACTGGCCGGTATGCCAGGGTCTTCCACGGACTCGGTGAGCCTCTACGAGCCGATCCACGGCTCCGCGCCGGACATTGCGGGCCAGGGCATAGCAAACCCGATCGGAATGGTGCTCAGCATGGCGATGATGCTCAGACTCTCGTTTGGACTCGATGAAGAGGCAAGCGCGGTTGAGTCGGCCGTCGAAGGCGTGCTTGCCGAGGGCTACCGCACGGCAGATATTGCTGCTGACGGAGGCGACGTCGTCAGCACAGAGCGCATGGGAACGGTGCTCGCGGGGCGCGTCTAGCCAACACGCTGTATGCGTCGCATGGGTAAGGCTGCGGTTTGACGCCGAAATTTGGCCAAACCTAGAATTAGCCATCTACTTGAAAGCAGGAGGAGAAGAGGTATGGCGAGGGCGGCTTCCACAGGTGAGATGCCAAGGGCTTATGATCCGGGCTCAGTTGAAGGTCCGATCTACAAGTTCTGGAACGATAGCGGGTTCTTCAGGCCGGAGATTGATCACTCGAAGGAGCCGTTCGTAGTCATCATGCCGCCGCCCAACGTAACCGGTGAGCTGCACATGGGACACGCCCTGACTATCGCCGTCGAAGACCTGATGGTCAGGTGGCACAGGATGCTTGGCGAGCCGTCCCTGTACCTTCCCGGTTCCGACCACGCCGGCATTGCGACGCAGGTGGTCGTGGAGCGCCAGCTTGCATCAGATGGCCTGAGCCGGCACGACCTTGGCCGGGATAGGTTCATCGAGCGCGTGTGGTCGTGGGTGGACGATTACGGCGACCGCATCTACCGCCAGACGGAAAGGTTGGGAGCCTCCTGCGACTGGAGCCGCAAGGCCTTCACACTGGATCCCGGCCCTGCGCTGGCTGTCAGGACCACCTTCGTCAACCTCTACAAAGAGGGTCTCATCTACAAGGGCACTCGGATCACAAACTGGTGTCCGAGGTGCCGGACGGCCCTGTCCGATCTCGAGGTCAAACACCAGGACGAGAAGTCAGGACTGTACCACATTCGCTACCCGCTGGAGGATGGCTCCGGCCAACTGACAATTGCGACAACCAGGCCTGAGACGATGCTCGGCGATACCGCGGTCGCAGTCAATCCCGATGATGAGCGGTACTCAGGCTTCGTCGGCAAGAATGTGAAATTGCCAATCATGGACCGCCTGATACCAGTCGTCGCTGACGAGGCAGTGGAGTTGGGGTTTGGTACCGGAGCGCTTAAGGTTACGCCTGGCCACGATCCAACCGACTACGAGATAGGTGAACGGCACAACCTCGATACCGTCAGCATCCTGAACTTGGACGGGACACTCAATGAGAACGCCGGACCGTTCGCAGGCCAGAGCGTCGACGAGGCTCGCGCTGGTGTCGTCGCGCGTCTGGAAGAAGAAGGCATCCTCGAGGGCATCGAAGACTTCAGCCACGCCGTGGGTCACTGTGACCGCTGCGACGAGGTAGTCGAACCCATAGTTACCGACCAGTGGTATGTCAAGATGGCCCCGCTTGCAGCCCCTGCACGGGCGGCAGTTGCGGACGGCGAGATCAGCATCGTTCCAGAGCGCTTCACAAAGGTGTATCTCAACTGGATGGACAACATCCGGGACTGGCCCATTAGTCGACAACTCTGGTGGGGTCACCGCATACCTGTCTGGTACTGCGAGAAGGGGTGCCAGATTGTGGAGATGGAGGACCCAACGAGCTGCCCTGAGTGCGGTAGCACCCAGTTGGAGCGGGACCCGGACGTGCTCGACACCTGGTTCAGCTCCGGGCTGTGGACCCATTCAACGCTTGGATGGCCTGGCGACACGGACGACTTCGACTACTTCTACCCGACATCTGTCATGGAGACCGGGCACGACATCCTGTTCTTCTGGGTCGCCAGGATGATCTTCATGGCGATCGAGAACACGGGCAAGTCGCCGTTCCACACGGTCTATCTTCACGGCCTCGTGAGAGACCCCGAGGGCGTGAAGATGAGCAAGACCAAGGGGAACGTGGTCGATCCCCTCGAGCTTGTGGACATCTACGGCGCGGACGCAGTCAGGTTCGCACTCACAACCGGCACGTCGGCCGGCAATGACATGCGGATGAACGAGCAGAAGCTGGAAGCCAGCCGAAATTTTGTGAACAAGCTGTGGAACGCGGCACGTTACGTGATTGCGAACTTGGAAGATGCGGCAGGTCTGGAAGAGTGGTACGAGCTTGGAAATCTCGAACATCGAGAAGACCGGTGGATCGTCAGCAGGCTGAATCGGATTGCCGATCAGGTCGACTCGCACATGAAGGCCTACCAGTTCGGTGAGGCGCAGCGTACCATTCATGACTTCCTCTGGAACGAGTACTGCGACTGGTACATCGAGATGTCCAAGATTAGGCTGAGGGCAGGCAGTGGGCCATCGCCGTTGCCTGTGTTGGCACACGTGCTCGAACGAACTCTCAGACTGCTGCATCCGTTCCTTCCGTTTGCCACTGAGGAGATCTGGAGCAGGCTTACGGCTGTGCTGCCAGGAGTAGAAGACCCGCCCGAGGCGGCCATGGTTGCTCCGTACCCGCAGGCTGATTCATCCCGGTATGATGTCGAAGCCGAGAGTGAAGTCGAGTCGGTCATCGAGATCGTCAGGGCAGCCCGCAATCTCAGGGCCGAGTTCAGGATAGAGAACAACCAGCAGCTCACAGCGCAACTCGCGGTCGCCAATGGGATCTCTGCGGTCTTCGATGACGCAATGGGGTTCATCAGGTCGCAGGCGAGGATTGAGCTTGAAGTCGCTCCCTTGGAGTCTGCTCATCAGGCTTCTGCGGACCAGGCCGTGCAGGTGCTCAACGCCGGTACACTCGCGGTCTCCCTCGAAGGTCTAGTGGACCTTGAGGAAGAGACGGAACGCCTCAGAACTGAGCTAGAGGACCTCCGTAAGTACCAGGCCAGGGTGTCGAAGAACCTGCAGAACGAGAACTTCGTCAATCGCGCTCCCGAAGAGGTCGTCGAGAGGGAGCGCGACAGGTTGTCCAGTACGGAGGCGCGAATGGAGCGTCTGGTTGAGATCCTTGATCGCCTGTCTGGATAGGCGAGCCACCCAGACCTGATGTGCTAACCAAATACCTGCGTTCGGCCTTCCCCTCCGTTGATCGCGACGGCAAAGTAGTTATTGCCGCTGCTTCGGTGCGTTCGCTTGGCTACGGTTTCCTCAGCGTTTTTCTCGGCGTCTACCTCGACCTGCTGGAGTTCACTCCTGTCCAGGCGGGCCTTGTCTTCAGCGCAATCATGGCCGGCGGCACTCTCTCCAACGTAGTAGCCAGTTGGCGTGGAGACGCCATCGGCAGGCGGCGCATGTTGATCGTCATGGCCGCGCTGATGGGCATTGGCGGCGTGCTCTTCCCCCTCACCGAGCAGACCGCCCTGTTGATAGCGATCTCGCTCATTGCAATGACGACCTCCAGTGGCGGAGACCGGACGGCGTTCCTATCAATCGACATGGCGATCCTGGCGCAGTCCGGCAGACCCGATCAGCGCACACTCGTCTTCAGCATGTACAACCTGGCAGGAAGACTCACCAAGGCGGCGGGATCGCTGATGATCGCGATACCGGCAGGGCTTCAGTTCATGCTCGGGATTGACGAAGTTGCTTCATACAAGCTGATGTTCTTCGTGTACGCGGTCTCAGCATTCTGCGGCCTCGCAGTCTACTGGATGCTGAGCCCCCAGGCGGAGCCCCCACGGATCACGGCTGATAGCTCCGAACAGCGGCAGGGCATGTCGAGAACTTCCAGGACGATCATGATCCAGCTGTCACTCCTGTTCACCCTTGATTCACTGGGCGGTGGATTCATGGTCTACAGCTTCATGTCCTACTTCTTTGCAAATAGGTTCGACATGGGGGCAGAGACGATTGCGGCTATATTCTTCATAGGTCAGCTGCTCAACTCCGTATCGATCCTCCTGGCCGCGCCAACTGCCGAACGAATAGGTCTGATACTGACCATGGCGGCGTCACAGGGACTTGCCAACACGATGATGATATTCCTCGCGCTCACAGGAAACCCACTGCTGGCAGTCGTGTTCTTCATGGCGCGCGAGCTGATCAATGACATGGACATCCCGACGCGTCAGTCCTACTCAATGGCGATAGTCCCACCGGAGGCCAGAACGGCAACGGCCGGGATGACAAACCTGGGCAGAACCCTCGCTCAGGCCATAACACCTGCGATTGCCGGTTTTGTCGCCGGAACGACGGCCCTCGGAATCCCGATAATTGTCGGCAGCGTCATCAAGCTAGGCTACAACGGCGCGCTGTACGTGATGTTTAGAACCGTCAGGGCGCCCGAGGAGTCGGCTGCCTAGAGAAGATTGTACGTGTAGTGCTGAGGCCCCTCTTCCAGCTCCCAGGCTGAGAACCACCTGTTGACGTATGGCAGCAGGTCTCGAGACAACTCAGCGCGTCGAATCTCCCGGTCGGTCAGCTCTCTTGCCAGGGACTCCTGCAGTCTGGCCCTGACTTCTGATTTGTCCACCTTCAGGAATTCGCCGTCTTTCAGCAGGACCTCTCCGTCCACCATTACGGTGTCTACGTCGAGTCCCTTGCCCCTGTAAACGAGCGCGTCGACGATGCCAGTGTCGGGGTCAAGATAAGGGTCTTCAATGCGGTCGAGGTTTAGTACGACAAGGTCGGCGCGCTTGCCGGGTTCAATCGTGCCGACTTGGTCGAAGTAGGTCACCCTGGCCCCGTTTGCTGTGGCGAGTTCCAGGATCTCGTGCGATGTGGGGTAGGGGGCGTCGACACCCGGTTCCCTGTGGATCTTCTGAGCCATCCGCATCTCTTGGAGGATGTCGTTGTCGTCGTTGAGGCCGGCTTCATCGATACCGAGGGCGACCAGCACGCCACTTTCCAGGAGACGGTTGATTGGTGCAATCCCACTCTTGAGCCTGAGGTTGGAGCTGGGGTTGGTGCAGATAGCGGTCCCCGTCTCCGCAAGTATGTCGATGTCCGCCTCTGACAACCAGACGCCATGGGCGCAGGACACCTCTGGACCAAGGACCCCCAATTCGGCCAGGTGGGCCAGCGGCGTCCCGTTCCAGTGGCGACTGCCGTACATTCTCTGGTAGATGGTCTCGTGGAGATGTATGTGGAGTCCTGTCTCATGTCTCCGCGCGAAGTCGCTGATCGCAGTTAGCATCTCGTCCGAACACCAGTGGACGTTGTGAGGGCTTATGAAGATGTTTGTCCTGGGCCCCTGTCGTCGGTCGTGCAATTCACCGCACGCTGACAGGTACTCTTCGAGCTCGACTGGACGTGCCGCAATCTGCGCCCGCGCTCGCTCAGCGAGCTCTGAAGGCAGCGTAGACAGAAACCGTGAATCGTCCTCGTACACAAGGTGGTTCTGATCGCGAGTCGAGAGCGAGAATGCGACTCTCATGCCGCTGTCTTCGTACGCGTTCACAATCTCGGACGCGGCGTCGTACAGCTCTACTCCGGGAGGGAGTCTGGCAGCCATGTGGTTGTGCTGGACAGTGGTTATGCCGGACTCGATCATCTGGATGGCGCACCACAGGGTATCGAGGTACGGATCAACATCGCGAATAGCCCACCTGGCTATGATCCACCTCTCAAGAGGTTCGTCGAGAACGCCTAGCTGGAATGGTGTCAGCCCTACATGGTGATGTGCGTTGATCAGTCCGGGAATGACGACCTGGCGATTCGAGCCGATCACTTCCGCGGATGGGTACCTGCCGTGAAGATCGTCGAAAGTCCCAACTTCAGCGACAGCCCCGTTGTCCACAACGACTGCGCCGTCGTCCACAATCTCGGCGGAGCTTCTACCCGTGACCCGGCAGACCACATGGCGACCTCTTACCAGTGTTACTGCCACGAGCTACCTCACAGAGTGATATATGGAATTGAACAACAGTTTATACGTTCCTCTGGCCTGCGCCCTGAAGTGCGGCCTGATCCCGAACAGTATCACCTTGCCCAGACCAACAGGGATAGAAGCCAGCGCGGAAAGACCTGCGATTCGCTTCTCGCCAATCAGCCATCCACTCAATAGCGTGGACTCTGGCGAGAATCTGGCGACCACGTCTCCCTTCTCGACGCGATAGCCCGGCCCATTCATGTACAGGGCCGCTGCGCGGGCCGGCATTCCGAATCCGAGCGGGTGGTCTGTATCGACTTCTATGCTGAGCAGGCTTCCGGGTGCAAAGAACTCCGAGTGCGTCAGCCTTGCCAGCGGATTGGATACTGGCAGTTCCAGGCGCCGTGAAAGGAAGCGCGATGAGTCGTCCCACGCGATGATCGTTCCACCGCGCTCTGCAAACTGCCGAAGCGCTGCTACTCCCCGATCACCCAGTCCACCTGCGAACTTCGACGAATAGTGAGCCCGGCTGAACCCGCGGTACAGCTGGCGCACAAGCTGGTGAGGAACGATTATGCAGTCGAAGCGAGTATCCAGCCGCTCTTCACGGATATCGTGGTCCACAAGTGAGGTGTACCTAAAGCCGTACTCGTCGAATACAAATCGCGTCCAACCCTCTTCGATGCAGGGCACGTAGCTCGCGTACAGTCCAATCCTCGGTGGCCTGATCAGCCTCAGACCCTCCGACGGTCTGTGCCAGAGGGCTTGCACGGCGATATTGTTGGAGCAACGCCCCAGGGCCTCCTGAAGGGCCTCAGACGAGGGGACGACCCATGTCCCAGGCCTCAAGGTAACGCCGTCACACTCGAGGTTGGACATCGCCCTGAACACGGCACGCTGACTGAACAGCAGCCGGTTAACGAGCGTGGAGGCTGCATTGGACTCGGGTCCTATTGCGTAAGCGGGGACAGCAGGGTCTATCGAGTGACCGTTTCTTCGGGAGAGGTCTGAATAGTGAGAGATCGGCTTCGTCTTCAGTTCAACCGGCTGTTGTATCTCGTGGCATGTCACCCCCATCTTGAGAGGCAGACTGTGCGCCGTGGCATCATAGGGTCGCTTGGGAGGACCTCCGGGATACTGTCTCATATCCGGGTACCGCTGCCGTTCCAGCATGGTCTGGGCGAATGAGCCATAAGGCTGTCGGACCATGACCAGCCGGTCGCCCTGCTCGATGGTCAGGTCGTCGCACTCCGCACTCTCGATGGATTCAACGACGTCCACGTCTGCCGCACGAAGAATGTCGGTCAACTCATCGGCGGCGCTGCCGTCGTGCTGGGCGCCGGGGATGACGTATGCGTAGGGCCTGCCATTGTGTTCAGTGGCACGCTTCAGGACTTCAAACGAGTTTCTGACCCACCATTCCCTGTTCCTGGCGGCGTGGTCCAGGCAGGCCATCGACGCTGACAGGTCGTATTCCACGATGTCGCGCAGCGTCCAGCGCCCGCCTTTCCAGGGCATCGGGTGGTTCCACGACTTGGCCCTCGGCTTCTCCCCCCTGTCATCTCTCAGCGCGGATTGGGGAAGCTCGATTGGGGTGGCAATCCGCACGCTCGCGGCCTCTGAGAGTACTCGTACTCCACCATGGTAGTGGGGGTATGAACGACTGGGACTGTATGAGTCGTAGACCACGTTGACCGCAACACCGGCCTTGCCCTCTGCCGTCATCTGCGCGGCCATGTGCGTGCCAAGCACTGAGAGCTCGCTTTGCAGCACCGGGTCGACATTCGGCCCCACAGGATCTACGAGCGGCGGAAGGATCATGCGCATCCCGTCCGAGCGCGTCTGGTGAAGGTCAAATGTTATATGGGGTCGCCATGCGTTGTGAATATGGTCCACGACCAACTGGGTCTCACGTTGTGTGAACATGAACCAGTCGCGGTTGTTATCGTGACCGGCGTACTTGTGGTACAGGTACGGCGGGATCGTGCCCTCGAAGTGTGTTCCGAGTGAGGCGTCGTACCAGTCCTTGACTCGTATCAGTCCATCCGGATTCAGGCTGGGGATCAGCAGCAGGATCACATTGTCCAGAATCGACCGCACCCGTGGTTCATCTGAGGATGCCAGAAGGTACGCCAGCTCCAGCGACATCTGCGTAGCTCCTACCTCGGTCGCGTGAATGCTGCAGGTGATCGTGACCACGGCACGCGCTTCTTCAATGGCGTGGGAAGCCTCGCCATCGGCCAGCGAGCGCGGGTCCGACAGCGCCTGTTGGTACTGACGGTATTCCTCCAATCGACTGAGGTTTTCGGACGAGCTTACCGTACACAACAGAAGGGGGTTGTCTTCGGTTGTCCGGCCGAGTTCGGTGACCTTCAAACGATCGGTCTGACCTTCGATAGCCTGGAGGTACTGGATGATTTGCGGCCAGCCCGCAAGTGATCGGTCAGCTCCCACCTCAAATCCCAGGAACTGTTCTGGTGTGGTAATATCTGCCATTGGGTCTGAGAGTCTGAGTTGCCTAATAGGGTTAATTGTGGCCTCGCCGCCTATGGTTTGGGACCATTCCCAGCCATCGACAGGATACAACACGCCGCACGTCGGCGCAGGAGTCTAGCAGAAAAAATGTCCGACAACCAGGAAACCATTCTCGTAGTGACGCCTCATCCAGACGACGCAGAAGGTGGGGCAGGGGGCACCATTGCAAAGTGGACCTCCGAGGGCAAGAAAGTCGTGCTGGTCGTCTGTACCAACGGCGACAAAGGGACGAGCGACAGGTCTATCGAACCCGCGGCGCTCGCGAAGACCCGGGAAAAGGAGCAGCTTGACGCCGCAAAATTGCTGAACATAGCGGAAGTGGCCTTCCTGCGCTTCCCGGACCAGAACCTTGAAGACTGCGTCGAGTTCAGGAAAGCCCTGGTCAGGCAGATTAGAAAGCACCGGCCGGACCTGGTTGTGACCATCGATCCCAACCGCCCCTACATCCGGCACCGCGACCACTACATGACGGGCAGGGTGACCCTTGACGCGGTCTTCCCATACGCCCGGGACCACCTTGCATTCCCAGACCTCCTAGATGAGGGCCTGGAGCCGTTCAACGTGAGGGAAGTGTGGCTCTTCAGGTCAGAGGATCCCGACATATACATAGACATAACGGACACGTTTGAGAAGAAAATGGACTCGTTGTACTGCCACGTGAGCCAGATGTCACGACCCAAAGAGGTGGCATCGAAGCGGTCCATGGAACGCGCGGCCGAGACCGGGAAGGCCATTGGAGGAGGACTCGCAGAGTCCTTCAAGCGGATTACCCTCTGGCGCTAGTGCCGTTTCCAGATGGTTTTGGCACATTGGTTTGGCTGACATACCGCCCTTCGACAGGCTCAGGACGAACGATCATAGCCACCAGAATCAAATGGAACCGGTACTAGTCGGGCTCCATCTCTTCGATCTTCGGGAGCTTCCCTGAGCTGCGCAGCAGCGTCAGCGCCTGCTTCTCCAGCTGACGTACGCGCTCTCGGGTCACACCCAACTCGCGGCCGACCTCTTCAAGGGTGCGGGGCCGATCGTCGATGAATCCGAACCTCAGGGCTAGCACCATTCTCAGCCTGGGCGGAATGTCATCCAGAGCCTCGATAACGTCCTCGCGCGTCAGAAGACGCATCGCAACCTCGTCCGGGGTGCGTCCGCTGGTATCCTGGATGAAGTCCTCAAGAGTGGACTCTTCCTCGCCGACCGGTGTTCCAAGGGAAATCGTGTGCTGTCGCTGCCGCATCAGGGTCTCAACCTGCTCAGGTGTCCACTCCAATTCGGCGGCTAACTCCTCAGTGGTCGGATCTCTGTCCCTGTCGCGCATGAGGTGTCGTTCAGCGGTATTAAGCTGCTGCAGCCGCTCGACGACGTGCACAGGCAGCCTGATCGTCCTGCCCTGGTCGGCCAGGGCCCTTGTGACCGCCTGACGGATCCACCACGTAGCGTATGTGCTGAACTTGAACCCTCGATGAGGGTCGTACTTCTCTACGGCCCGCATCAGCCCGAGATTGCCTTCCTGTACTAGGTCGAGGAGAGGCAGTCCTCGGCGGAGGTAACGGCGCGCGACGCTTACGACCAACCTCAGGTTTGAGTTTGTCAGTCTCTCCGAGGCTGACTGTCCACGATCTGTAATCAGGGACCACCACTGTTCGATGCGACGGTCGTGGCCTTCAATCGCGGTTTCCACTGCCGCCACGTCCAGCAGGTCTGCGTAGAGTTCCGCTCCCAGTGTCCGCTCTACAACCTCGAACACATCAGGTGGTATCAGGCTAGAGGTGCGAGACAGCGCGGCAAGGCGCGGAGCCGACTCGTCCGGTGTATCTCCGCTTACCCCTGCCAGGAGTTCCTTAAGCGTGTCGGTCGGAGGCTTGTCGAGGATCTCCCGAACGTCAGGGTCCCCGAGCAGTACGCTGATCGGCGCCTCGTTGGGAAGCTCCAAACCAGTTTCCCCGCCGAGAGTCCTGAGCAGAAGCAACTCCCTTACTGTCGCCGCAATTAGGGTGGCTGCAACTTCTATTGTCGTAGGATCACGCTCGAGCTCAGCGGTCATCTGCGACCGCGTCTCCTTGAGAAGCATC
The DNA here is from genome assembly GCA_965116415.1 of Dehalococcoidia bacterium. Classification (GTDB taxonomy): domain Bacteria; phylum Chloroflexota; class Dehalococcoidia; order Lucifugimonadales; family UBA1123; genus VXRN01. Next base: position 464,149 of record OZ220693.1, on the reverse strand, counting down.
CAGCGCTCGACGTCGAGACCGAGGTCCAGCTCTTCGGGGGCTGTCAACAGCGCGTGCTGGCCGATCGACCTCAGGTACTCCCTGACAGTGTCAGTCGGCTCATCCCCCAGCTCGCGCTCATAGGCCTTGAGCAGGTCTATGGAGCCTTCGTTGGACCTCCTGCGTCGGTTGGTGCTGAGCAGAGACCACTCTTCGTTGGATTCGGACTCCGCTCCTATGAGACTGTCCTGTCGTTCAACCATGTTCTCACTTTGAACCGTCGACTGCTTCTCAGCAGACCATATCAGACCGTGATATACCGTTCAATGACTTTCGCGCCTACCTGTATTGCGGAGGGTTGAAACGCGCCCCTTCCGAAGGGGCCCTACCGGTTCAGTTGCCGGTGGGGTTCACGTTCGTAGTTGCCGTGCTGGGCTTGACATCCCCCATGACGGCTAGTTAACTGTCGCTAACCAGTTCGCCTTGCGCGCGAACTACTATTATACCATCTCGTGAATGTGTCCGCGTTGCTTGCAGTGACCAGCGCGCGCTGAACGGAGGAAATCTATGGCGAAGAGAGTGCTGATAACCGGAATGAGCGGACTGATTGGAGGGCTGCTCAAGGACCACCTGCTGGAGTCAGGAGGTTACGAACTTACAGCCCTGAACCGCCGTCCGGTCGAAGGCATTCCGACCGTACAGGCCGACATTTCTGACCTCGACGCCATTCAACCGGCATTCGAAGGGCAGGAAGTGGTAGTGCACCTGGCTGCATATCTTGGGTCACAGGACTGGGAAGGGCAGCATGCCGGCAACGTGGTCGGCACATACAACGTTTTCGAGGCGTCGCGCAGGGCAGGGGTCAAGCGGGTGATCTTCGCCTCTAGTGGCAACGCGATTCGAGGGTTTGAGTTTGTTCCACCGTATTCACACATAGCGGCTGGTGAGTACGACAAGGTGCCCTCGGACTTCAGAAAGCTCACTCATCTAGACGTCAGGCCCGAGGCGCTCTACGGGGCGGCGAAGATCTGGGGCGAGGCCCTGGCCCGGCACTTCTCCGATGACTACGGTATGAGCATGATTTCCGTGAGGATAGGCTCTGTCACCCAGGAGAATCGCCCCAGAACAGTTCGTGAGAACGCGATCTACCTGAGCCACAGGGATGTCGCGACCCATCTCAAGTCTTGCATCGACGCCCCCGATGACCTGAGGTGCGACACATTCTTCGCGGTGTCCAATAACCGATGGAACTACCGTGACCTCACCCATCCCAGGCAAGTACTCGGTTGGGAGCCGCAGGATACCGCTGACGACAAGATGTTCACCGCTTAACACAGCCAGGAGACACTGACCTTGACCCAGTTCATCAGGATAGACAGGAGCAAGAGGCTCAAGGAGCAGCCGGAGACCGGCCACAATCGCTGGCACCCGGACGTACCGCCAATTCTGGAGGTTGGTGAGAACGAGAACATCGTGATCGACACCCGTGATGCCAGTGACGGTCAGATGAAGCCCTCGACGGTGGTAGAAGACCTCGACGCCATGGACCAGAAGGTCAGCCACCCTCTCACCGGGCCGATCCATGTGAATGGCGCTGAACCCGGAGACTTGTTGGAGATCGAGTACGTCGACATCTTTCCTCAGCCCTATGGCTTCACGCGCTTCCGTCCCGGCGCAGGCTTTCTCAGAGACGTATTTACTGTCCCATTCATTGCTCACTGGGACATCGAGCATGGCTACGCGACTTCGGAGCAGGTCCCTGGCGTGCGAATTCCTGATGGCTCTTTCATGGGGACCGCAGGGCTCGCCCCATCGCACGAACAGCTCGCTGCCTGGACTGCTCGTGAGGCCGACCTTCTGGAACGAGGCGGGAACGTACCGCCCCCTGACCCTCAGGACGCTGTCCCTGGCGGACGAATTGCGGAAGAGGGACTTAGGACAGGTCCTCCGCGCGAAAACGCGGGCAACATGGACGTCAAACAGCTTACTCGAGGGTCTCGCCTGTACATACCGGTCGCCGTCGAAGGAGGGCTGTTCTCTGTGGGAGACGGACACTTTGCTCAGGGCGACGGAGAAGTGTGCATTACGGCAATCGAGATGGGCGCGACTGTTTCCGTGCGGTTCACCGTGCACAAAGGAGCAGCAGCCAGCAGAGGCATAACCATGCCCCGATTTTCGCACCCTGGCTATTTTCTGCCCCCGCAGTTCTCCGTGCCCAGAAACTTCACGGCGACCGTCGGCTATCCTATTCGAGAAGACGGCACACAGGAGGACGAGGACGTAACGCTCGCAGCGAAGAGCGCACTGCTAAGTATGATTGACCTGCTTGGAGAGCGCGGCTATTCACGAGAGCAAGCCTACGTAATCTGCTCGGTGGCCGTTGATCTGAAGATAAGCAACATCGTCGATCTGCCGAATGTAACTGTCTCAGCATTTCTCCCTGAGGATATTTTCGTTTAGAGGCCGAATGCTCCGCGGAAGCGCTCTGTCATTCAGGTGTAGTGGGCTAGTTCTGTAGCTGGGTCGAAGAGATACTTTGTCCAGTATGGCTCACGAAGCCGCTCCATGGCTGTAGACCAAGCTCGATCTGCGGCCTCACTTCTCGGCTCGCGCGCAGCTTCTGCCAGGTACTCGTTGAAATCGGGTCGAAACTCCGAGACAGCCTGGTAACGACGTTCAGCCAAGTTTGTCAGAATTGATTCGGCAGAAGCCCGCCGCCCAGCATTGGCGAGGGTCGAATACTTCTCAAACATAGACCGGACCATTCTCTCCAATGTCCCAACGAGTCTCTGTTCGCTGACATGCATGTAGTCATCTGTCGAGGTGGGACGTCCTTCCGGTGTGGTGTAGAACAGAAAGAACTCGAACAGTATGTTGTTGAGGTCGAATGCCGCCGAACGATCGCTTTCCGGCTCTGGCCTCCTCAGCGAACCGAGATCGATGGCAGTAGTTCGGCCGGTGCCAGGAGAGTAGAACACGTTTCTAGGGCCGAGGTCTCCTGCCAGATAGCCTGATTCAAGGCATTGTTCGATTATGCTGAGCGCGGTAAGCGCCGGGTTCTCGAGGTTTCTCCTAATGTGCCCGGTCGAAGGGAACAGAACGAACAGGTTGAGCGGCAGACCGATGGGATGTCCCCTGACCTGGTCCCCGACGCTTCCAAGTAGAGGTATACCAGGCGCCCGTTCTTCTACCTGGACGACATATGGGCTGGCGTGGTCATCTCCGAAGTACCAGCTGAAAGTGTCTGAGGCGGTGACTGTCAGCAGTCTCGGCACGCCAGCGCATACGCCGCCGTTAGATCTCAGTTCGGCCTGAAGGGTCATCCTTCGTTCTACGTCGTCATGGATGTTTCGAGAAATGAGTGAAGGGTGGGGACGCTTAACGACGCATTGCGCGCCGGACTCGACATCGGTCGCGGCAAACACCTGCATGTCTGCGCCCTCGCCCAGAACGTCACCCAGGCGGAATCGTTCCAAGTCACGAGGCGGGCTCAAGTCCAGATCAGTCATTTGAACAGAGTTTACACGCTGGTCAAGATATGTTCAGCAAACGAGGCCGATGATACAATTATTGATGACAAGAACAATTCAGTGGAAGACTACTTATGCCCCTGCATGAAGCACCGCAGATCCTCAACCTGATTCTAGCGGCAGTTATCGCATACATCTGTGGTGCATTGCCACTGGCGGACCGTGTGAGCAAAAGGCGGGGAGTGAATGTCTTCAGTTCCGGCACCGGCCTCGCCGGGGCCACGAACGTCCGTCGAAACGTGGGCTTCATCCCTGCCAGTCTGGTTGTACTTGGCGATGCTGCCAAGGGCATTGTAGCCATACTTATCGCTCAAGCGCTCGGCGTGGACGGGCTCTGGATAGTGATTCCAGCCGCCGCTGCCATCATCGGCCATTGGAACTCGGTATTCACCGGGTTCAGGGGCGGAGACGGACTGGTTACCCTCGGGGGAGTCACCCTGGCGGTCTTCCCCATCTACCAGGGTTACTGGGAAACCATCATCGCAGTACTTGTGGCGGTGGCCGTTGCGCTGGGTGGACAGAAGCTCCCATACTCGTCGCTCTTCTGCATAATTGCGGGTTATGGGGTCATTATATTGCTGTTCATGCAGAACCGCGTCGAGGACCTTGACACTGCTCTGGTAATGGGCGCGCTGGCGCTAGTAGTGCTCGGCCATGCATTGGTGGGACATGCGAAGCGGCGACGATCGGGCGACGATTTGGCTGGTGACTTAGTCGACAACCGCGAGACTGGCTAGTTGCCAATCCGGTCTGGTTTAACCCCCTTCGCCGCCCTGCGCGTCAACCATCTGCTCAAAACGTAGGAGCAGCCCTCCGACAGCCTGATTGTCGACTATGTACACCGTCCCGGTCGTAGGAACTGACAGGTAAGAGGTCAGGTCGTCGCGCCTCAGGAACCTCAGCCTGGTCGATGGCGTGGAAGCATCCTCACGCGTTATCACTCGCACCATCGCATCTGGGACGGCGAAGTTGAGCTTGTCGGCCTCTTCTTCCTCTGCAAATCCTGAGGCAACCACAAGCTGCAGCGTGCCTATGATGGAATTCAGAGCAAACGGATTGATCGGTTCTTCGGACCCATCCTGCCCAAGGGCGTACCACTCGCCCTCTTCGTCTGGGCGAAGTACGAACGCCTCTTCAGGGTAAGTGAACTGGATCTCGAGAATCTCGTTGGGAGGGACCGAGGCCACCACCGGGTTCTTCCACCTGTCCGGGTCGGGGTCGAAGATATTTCCTGCAGGGCAGGGAACTCCATACGTCTCCTCGTGCCCGGCCCTTCGGATGTAGCAAAGTCTCACGTCGGGTTGCCACTCGCCGACCAGGAACTTCTCCTGCAACGACCTCCCACCGATGAAGAACGACACTTCGATCGAATCGCCGTCCACCACGCCGAGAGGAGTGTGATTGGCAGGGTTAATGGACACCAGCTGAGCGTCGTACAGGTCGTCTACAGCCTGCCAGAACTGCGCGAGTATCGGTTGAAACACGGCCTGATCGTCTACGAACCATGTTGCCTGCTCACCGTCACCCAATCTGACCAGCTCAGTCTGCAGTTCGGCGTCGTTGATCAGGACTCGATCGCTGGCCTCACGCGATACCTGGACCAGCCCCTCAAGAATGATCTCGTCTGAGCCGGCAGATACTATCCGGAATATCAGGCCCGCCACGCCGACTGCGATAAGCGCCATCAGGACGAAGCCGAGCTGCCTGCTCTTCATTCGTCGTCCTCCTGGCCCTGGTCGCCGCGGCGTCGGCGCCTGAATCCGAACCCGCCTGCCCTGGCCTGACCATACATGGTGAAGCCGAATCTGCGCCTTCTAATGGAGCGGAAGAGTCCGATGACCACAATCAGCAGCGGCACACCGGCGACGTTTCCCCACTGCGCAATGTTCTTGTGCGTGGTGGAGTCGAACAATAGGTCACGTGAAGTGACTATTTTTGACCGTACAGCTGCAAGGGTATCTTCCTGGGCGAGCCAGTCCACGAGGTTCAGGCCAAGCGCGATGTTCTCCTGTGACCTGGGCAACACGCTGTCAGTAAGCCACTCGGAGTCCCCGAACACGACAATTCTGAAGGCATCCTGGCCGGCGGGAGCATCGCTCTGAACGATCGCCGCTCCCATCATGGCCTGAACGAAGTTCCCTCGTGTGACCTCCTCGAATATCGGTGAGTTTGGCCGAACGTCTCCGTAATTGAAGTCGATGGCTGCAAACTCCGTAGTTTCGAGCAGAGGTATGACCTCGATCCGGCCGCGTTCGGACTCTGCTATGCCAACTGAGGACGCCCACGGCAGCAAGACTGAGCCCACGTTTCCTGCCACCTTTCTGTCGATCACCGGTACGCGCATCCAGAACGGGTAGGGTAGGAATACGTTGCCGACACCTGTGTTGAACGACAGGGTCTCGTTCGACTGCAGGTCGAATACCAGATCGTCCTCGACGATCACGCCGAACTCTTCGGGCAGGTAGGAAAAGCTGTTGCGGTTTCGGTTGGCGATCAGGCGGCTCTGGTCGATGACGACGGAGTTCACCATGATCATCGCCTTGCCTCCGCCGAGCAGGTACTGCCTGATCGCGTTGGCCGTCTCATCACGGATGGAGCTCGTCGGACCACCGATTATCAGCACGTCCACGTCTGACAGGTCTATATTCGGGTCCTCAGATGTGTCCAGCTCCTTGACTCGATACGAATCGAGTAGCAGTCCAGCGAAGGTGTTGTATCCGGCTGAAGGACCGGCCTCTCCATGGCCGGTCAGGAATGCCACCGTCTTCTTGTCTTCCTGGAGCATCCGGTTTGCGATCGACGCCAGCTGGTACTCGAAGCCATCGAAGTTAGTGATGTACGGGATGACCTGGCGCCTGTCAACGTAGGTCATGGCGAGTCCGAGATACCCCGTCTTGATCTGGAGTTCGCCCTGGCTCTGAACGTTGAACTGCACAGGAGGAATACCGGCCAGCTGCGCCTTCCGGGACTCGTCCTCGTCGTCGGCAGGGAAGCGCCTTACCAGCTTGACGTCCCCGCCTGAGCCGGCTGCGAAGTCTTCTAGGAAGTCCCCAACGTCCCGCGCGGTTATTGCCACCTGCACGGGAGGCTCTCTGGACTCGAAGAGTTCCAGTGTCAGGATGTCGTCAAGCCCGTCCAGGATGTCTGCTGTCGCAGGACTGAGGGTGAAGAGCTGGTCTTCTGTCAGATCAATTCGACCACCGATTGAGTTGCCAGACCAACCAACCAGGAGGCTTACGACGATCAGCCCCACCGTGCCGAGCTGAAGGTTGCGGTACTGTGCCGACGAATGGCTCAGCGTTCTCCCCCTGATGACCAGGAACGTAGCGCTCAGGAAGGTCGAGATCAGTGCGACGAAGTAGAGCACGTCTCTGAGGTGAATGACTCCCCGGGCAATGCTCGAAAAGTGGGTCACCGGGCTGAGGTCCTGCAGCAGGGACGCCAGGCGCGGAGGGAGAGTGACGGCCACGATGTCCAGCCCCATGACCATCAGGGTCATAGTTAGCGAGAGCCCCAGGATGAACGCAACTATCTGGTTGCGAGTCAGGCTCGACGTAAACAGCCCGATCGAGACGAAAGCTGCGGCCAGGAAAAGGCTGCTGACGTACTGTCCCACCGTGGCCCCAACGTCGAGATTTCCAGCCGTGGTAACAGCGATTGGTATGCCCACCGTGGCCAGAATGGCAAACGCCACGAAGATGAAGCCAGCAAGGAACTTCGAGATGAGAACGATCCATCCTCGTACAGGATGAGTCAGCAGCAGCTCCAGGGTCCCGTCGCGGTTCTCCTCTGCAAGCAACCTCATGGTGGCGGCAGGAACGAATATGGCGAGTAGCCAGGGCAGGGAAGGGCTGTCGATCTGAAAGTCGACGGTGAACATCGGCCTCAGCGAGGCCTCGGCTGTGAGCAGAGCGCTACTGAAGAAGACGTAGGCGAGTACTGCTACAAATGGGACGATCAGAATGTACGCGGTTGGCTGGTCGAAGTAGCTCTTGACGTCCTTCTTGACCAGTGCGAATAGTGGTGAGCGCATCTGTCTAGGACTCGTCTCCAGTCCGATCGCCCTCGGCGGTCAGGTGGTGGAACACGTCCTCCAGCCTGGGTCGCTCCTCGTGCAGCTCCCACAGGGTCCAGTCTCTTGACTTTGCGAGGGCGAAAATGTCGCCCCTGGGGTCTGCCTCGGCCGACACCGACAGCCTGTATCGCTTCCTTCCGGCTTCGATCCCCATTCTTTCGACCGCCGTGATTCCGTCAACTTGCGCGAGCCCGACCTCGACGTTGTTGCCAACCACCTCGAGATGCACGGTCCTGAGCTCGAGCGTCTGCTGCAGAAGGTCCTGGACCGGGCTGTTGGCCACCAGCTTGCCGCGCCTGATCACAAGGACGCGCTCACAGGTGTTTTCAACCTCCTGCATGACGTGCGTGCTCAGCAGGACTGTTCTCTCGCCGCCCAAGTGCCTGATCAGGTCGCGAATGGTAATTCGCTGGTTAGGATCGAGGCCCTCTGTCGGTTCGTCGAGCACGAGAATCGAAGGCCTGTGGAGAATTGCCTGTGCAAGACCCACCCTCTGGTGGTAGCCCTTCGAAAGCTCGTGGATGGGACGGTAGAAGACCTCCTGGATGCCGGTCTCTTCAACCGTCAGATCCATGTTGGTCTTGCGTTCGGCCCCGTGAAGCCCGCGGAGTTCGGCCACAAAGGCGAGGTACTCGGCAACCAGCATATCTTCGTAGAGAGGGTTGTTTTCAGGGAGATAACCTATCGACCCTCGAGTGAGGAGGTCACTCTCCTGCGTGTCGGTGCCATTGATGGCAATCGAGCCGATGTCGGGGGTGTAGAAGGACGTCAGCATTCGCATGGTGGTCGTCTTTCCCGATCCGTTTGGGCCAAGGAATCCAACGATCTCGCCGCGCTTTACGTCAAACGAGAGGTTGTCAACCGCGACGTGGGAGCCGAACCGTTTCGTAACGCCCTTCACCTGGATGGTGGCGTCGGGGTCCGACGGCTGCTCGGCAGTTGAAACCTCTTCTATCTGGTCAGTCATTCAAAGGCGCCCTGTTGCGATGGCTGGACGCTGGCGATGGCCAGTTCCTGACAGGACCGCCACCGCCAGCAAAACCTCAATCTGTGCACAAGATTAAACGGCCACTTATGACCATCTTCTAATCATCGTACGGGGCGGGCAGTTTCATCGGATTCAATTCTGTGATCAGGGACTCAGTCGTCAGGACCATGCCCGCAACACTGGCAGCGTTCTCCAGCACCGCGCGCGTCACCTTCGCAGGGTCCACGATGCCCATTTCGAGCATGCTGCCGTACTGCTCGCTTTCGGCGTCGAATCCGTAGTCGCCTTCCTGCGCGGACACTCTATGGAGTACGACCTCGCCGCTCAGCCCGGAGTTAGCCGAGATGACCTTGATGGGCTCTTCGGCGGCTCGCAGCACGAGGTTAACGCCTGACATCTCGTCGCCCTGCGCCTCGATCTTGGCGACCGCAGCCTGCACCGCCCTGAGCAGAGCAGTCCCGCCACCTGGAACGATTCCCTCCTCCATTGCGGCGCGGCTGGCTGAAAGCGCGTCCTCGAGCCTCTGCTTCTTCTCTCGAAGCTCTATCTCGGTCGAAGCGCCAACCCTGAGAACGGAGACCCCGCCGGCGAGCTTCGCCGCGCGTTCTTCCAGCTTCTCCCGATCATAGTCGGAGGTGGTGTCCTCAGCCTGCGACTGAATCTGGCTGATCCGCGACTGAATGGATGCCTGATCTCCGCCGCCGTTCACGAACGTCGTGTTGTCCTTGTCGGAGATGACGCGACCGCACCTGCCGAGGTCGGCCACTGTCACGGAGTCAAGCGACCTGCCAACGTCCTCGCTTATGACCTGGCACCCAAAGAGAATCGACATGTCCTCAAGTATCGCCTTGCGCCTGTCTCCGAAGGCGGGCGCCTTGATTGCCACGCAGTTGAGCGTGCCTCTCAGCTTGTTGACGACGAGTGTGGCAAGCGCCTCCCCGTCAACGTCTTCCGCAATCAGCACGAAGTCCCTGGATACCTGGGAAACCTGCTCCAACACCGGAAGCAGTTCGCTTACAGCTGAAATCTTGGAGGAAGTCACCAGTATGTAGGGGTTTTCGATCTCAGCGATCATCCTGTCCTGGTTGGTGGCGAAGTAGGGCGAGAGGTAACCCCGATCGACCTGCATTCCCTCGACGAAGTCAACCTCGTAGCTGAGTCCCCTGGACTCCTCCACTGTCACGATCCCGTGAGGCCCCACCTTGTCAAGCACGTCGGCGATCAACTCGCCCATCTCGGTATCGTGGGCGGAAAGCACCGCGATCTGCTCGATCTGCTCTTTTCCATCGACGGGCTGTGCCATGGCACGGATCTCGTCCCTGGCGCCGTTGACTGCCATCTCAATGCCGCGCTTGAGCGCGAGGGGATTCGCGCCGGCTGTCAGAACCCTGAAGCCGTTCCGAATCATCGCCTGTGCAACGACGGTAGAAGACGTGGTTCCGTCACCAACGTCGTCGTTTGTCTTGCTGGAGGCCTCCTTGACAAGCTGAACGCCCATGTTGGGGAACGGCTCCTCGAGCTCGATCTCCTTAGCGATCGTCACACCGTCACTGCAGACGTATGGAGGTCCAAACTCCTTGTCCAGCACGACATTTCTGCCGGCCGGACCAAGCGTCACGCCGACCGCCGCGACCAGCGTGTCGATGCCCGACATCAACTGCTGTCGGGCGTCAGAATCGAACTGAAACTGCTTCGCCATCTATCCCTCACCTCTGTTTGAGTACTTGAACTGCGGTCAATCCAGGCACGTTCGCCCCGCTTCAGAGCAACCGTGCCACCGAGCATTTCCGCCGACAGTATTTTAGCATTTTCGAGGTGTCGAATACACGGTAGGCGTTCGACACACGAACTACGCGGCTACTATAATTTCCGAGCATCGCCTGCACCTCTGGGGAAGTGTCGGAATTGGTAGACGAGCATGACTTAGGATCATGTGCCGCAAGGCGTGGGAGTTCGAGTCTCCCCTTCCCCACTCATTCGTAGCTAGAGCTTTCGGAGACTCCAACTTTCCAACACGCGAAGGAGCTGGAGACCAAGTCGGTCGGCCAAGGCGCTAATGCGTCAAGACAACAGCTTCTGCGGCAAACTGCGCTAATTGCCCCTCGCTCGGGTGAATTGGCAACACTCCCCACCAGCCTCAACGCATCCATCACCTTATGGCCCTGCTTGCTTCTACCTCTTAGAGGCTAAGGCAACAACCCACGCCTCTCATTCATCGCTTTCCACTCAACCTGACGACGGGCTGGGAGAATTCTGGATAATCGGGGCATACTGCTATCTTTACACTAAACTCACATGAAATGCGTTCGAGAAACCCCAAAACTTTACGGTGCGTTTACACCCCCCCCTATAATGGGAGTGGCAATTGCCCCACTCGTGGGGGTTGCGTTCGCTTCGCAAGTGAAGGACAAGTCGGGTTGCGGTCTGCGTTACGGGACGCTGCGACGGCTACCCGTCGGATCGACGGGAAAGGTCAGACAGAATACTCAAGAGCGCTTAAGTCTGAACAGGAGAAAGCACTTCATGGGCTGGAAGCTGTACCTTGCAATTCTTGGAGTACCTTTAGTGGCGGTCGCATGCTTTGGACTAGTGTTACTGCTAGCTGAGAGGTCCCATCATAAGCATCCGGTGGGAGCAAGTGCTGAAGCTACGTTGGTGTCGCCTGACGGCAGAGATATGGGGATCGTCACTATCACTCAAGGTCCCAACGGAATCGTCTTGGCTGCCGATGTGCAAGGCCTGGCCCCTGGCGGCCACTCCATGAGCATCAATTCTGTCGGGACTTGTGCCCCAGACTTCGCCGCCGCCGGTGAGAATTTCAACCCCCACGGTGGTGAGCATGGCTTTCTCCAAGGGGATGGCCCGCATGTCGGGGACCTTCCGAACATCTACGCATCAGACGACGGCACCGCGCGAGCCGACTTCTTTGCGGTGGACATCACCCTGGGTTCAGGCGTAGACCATTCGCTCTTTGATGACGATGGCACGTCTATCGTCATTTCCGAAAAGCCCGACAGCTACGTCGAGGGAGCCGATCTCGGAATAAGAGTCGCCTGCGGGGTTATTCGACGCCATTAGACCCACTGGTTAGCATGTCGGTGCGTGTAGGGGCTACCGCGTCGGCGGAGCCGTCGCCGCAGCAGATGGCCAGCACTGTAATCGCTGCAGTGCTAGGGCGACCGGCCGCACGGCGCGCCTCCATTCTCTTCTGGCGTGGGCAACCCGCCCCGAGATCGCCTGCTCTCGAAATTCGTCAGATCGCCACTCTAGCGGCTCAGTCTACCTCGCTCCTATATTCGGACCTCCCAGCGAAGAGTTCGCAAATCGGTACGCCTTATCCCACCAGGCCCCTGAACACTTGCCGGGACAACTGGGGAACAACGCTGGTACCTTCACCTGTGCTGCAGGGCGGGCTCAACATTCCCCCTCGATTTTTCCTCTACTGGACAGCGCCGATCTGTAGTATTCTACGCTCCGCCTCAGACTGACTGGCCCATGTACTTCGCTGTTGAACGAAAGGACAGAGGGATTGAGAATCGGAATCGACGTGGGTGGAACTTTCACAGACCTTGTTGCGATGCGCGAGGGAGATGCAGCCCCTTTCGTCTTCAAGACACCAACGACGCCTGACGACCCGTCGATTGGCGTCGTCGACGGCATCGAGGGGCTTGCCGCCACCCTGGGAGTGGAACCGCAGGAGTTGTTGAACAGCGCCGAGGTCCTCATACACGGGACCACGGTGGCTACGAACACACTTGTTGAGAGGAAAGGCGCCAGGGTGGGCCTGATTACAACGGAAGGGTTTCGCGATCTACTCGAGATTCGTGAAGGCCTGAAAGAAGACAGGTACAACCTGCGAATGGACCAGGTCGAGCCGCTGGCGCCAAGGTATCTGAGGGTCGGGGCGCCTGAGCGCGTTGACTCCAGTGGTGCGGTGCGGCGGGAACTCGACGTTGAGGAGTTGAGGCGTCAGGTTGAGTACCTGAAGTCTGAAGGCGTTGATTCTGTCGCGATCTGCTTCCTGTTCTCGTTCCTGAATCCCGAGCATGAGATGGAAGCTGACCGGATAGTCAGGGAGATGATGCCGGAGGCCTATGTCTCCTCGTCTCACGTCATACTGCCCCAAATCAAGGAGTTCGACCGACTATCGACCACGGCTCTGAACGCCTACGTCGGCCCGTCACTGGCCAGCTACCTCCTGCGACTCGAAGGTCGAATTACCGAAGCCGGCGGTGCGGTCCCACTCTTCGTAATCCAGTCAAACGGCGGTATCGCCCCGGTTTCGGACAGCTCCGAACAGGCGGTGCGGTCCATACTTTCCGGCCCGGCGGGGGGAGCGGCTGGCGCAGCGTACGTAGCCAGGCAACTGGGTGAAGATCGGGTCATAGCCCTGGACATGGGAGGCACAAGCACCGACATCACGTTGATTGAAGATGGCGCACCGCATGTCACGGGAGAGAAATTCGAGGCGGGCTGGAAGATCGCTGTGCCAACAGTCGACATTCACACGCTCGGCGCGGGTGGCGGAAGCATAGCCCGTGTGGACGAAGGCGGGGTGCTCCGTGTCGGCCCGGCCAGTGCCGGAGCCGACCCAGGCCCTGCCTGTTATGGGAAGGGCGGAACCCAGCCGACTGTAACGGACGCCGCGCTAGTTCTCGGCCTGCTGGACACCGATAGATTCCTCGGCGGGGCCGTTCAGCTTGACGAAGACCTCGCCGTCGATACGATTCGCAGCCAGATAGCGGAACCGCTGGGCGTGGATGTTGAGGCGGCGGCCGAGGGGATTCTGCGCGTCGTGTCCAGCTCGATCGCAGAGGGCATTCGGCTGGCCTCAGTGAGCCGTGGACTCGATCCCCGTGAATTCGCACTGATGGGCTTCGGAGGGGCCGCTGGACTCGTGGCAACGAGAGTAGCCGCCGAGATCGGCATCAGCCGCGTCCTGATTCCCCCTGCTGGCCCGGTGCTGTCGGCGTTCGGAATGATGGCGTCAGACCTGAAGTACGACCTGGCCGTCTCACACCCGTCGAGCCTCAGCACGGTGGACCTCGACGGGGTGCGCTCAGCATTCGGAGACCTGGCTGAAGAGGGCAGGGCGCGGCTTCGCTCGGCCGGCGCAACTGACTCAGACATCTGCGTGAGCCTCTCGGCGGACATGCGCTACCTCGACCAGATCTACGAGGTGACCGTGGACGTGCCGGACCTGCACCTGCCTGACGATGAGCTGCGGCTGCGATGGGCAGAAAACATGCACCTTCGTTTCGAACGCCTCTATGCATATCGCCAGCAGGAGCAGGACATCAGGATCGTCACCCTTCGGGCAAGCGCGGTCGGAAGACTTCCTATGGCAGCAGTTGCAGCGCGAGAATTGGCAGAAGATGGCAGCAGTGAGGCTAGCCCGCTCCCGTCAATGCAGGGTCCGTCTGTAGTCAACACCGACTACAACACGGTGGTAGTCGGGGAGGGATGCTCCGCGACGCTAGATGCACGGGGCATCATGCACATCGACGTCGGGAGTGGGACGCAAGCCCCTGAAAACGCAGAGGCAGACTCGGTTACCCTGTCCGTAGTCGGAAACCGGCTGGAGTCCATCGCCATCGAGATGATGGACGTAATGCTCCGCACGGCCCTCTCGCAGATACTTAACGCGAGCAGGGACTTTTCCACGGCAATCCTGGACAGCCAGAGCAGGATGGTCGCGCAGGGTGAGGGCATCCCTGTACACATGAGCGCACTTCCAGTCGCCGGACGCGCCGTCCTCGACTACTTCGGAGACGGTATATCCCCGGGCGACGTGTTCCTCCTCAACGATCCGTACTTTGGAGGATCACACCTGCCCGATCTGACCGTGATCAGGCCAGTATTTGTGGACGGGGATCTTGCGTTCATGACCGTCAACAGGGCGCACCATACAGACGTCGGTGGAGGCACGCACGGGGGCTACAATCCCTCAGCGAGCGAGATCTTCCACGAGGGTCTTCGCATTCCGCCTCTCAGGATCTATGACCGCGACGTCCCTCGTGACGACCTGCTGCAGATGATGGCTGCCAACGTCAGGACTCCTAAAAACTTCCTGGGCGACCTCAACGCCCAGATCGGTTCCGTGTTGACCGCTGAACGCCGGATCCGCGAGCTTGTCGACCACTACGGGGCTGAGAGACTGACGCGAATCGTTGACGGAATTCTCTATGCAACTGAGGCACAGGTGAGGAGCTTCATCACCGAATGGCCTGACGGTGTCTACTATGGTGAGTCCCTGGTAGACGACGACGGGTTCGACTCGGAGCTTATTCCAATCAGGGCGAAGATCACAATCGCCGGCGACACGATGACCATCGACCTGAGCGAGTCCTCCCGCCAGGTCACCGGATTCATCAACAGCGCGTACGCAAACACGAGGTCGCTCGCACACGCCGCCATCATGTACGTAGCCCCTTACGACATACCAAAAAACGAGGGCTCCATGGGGCCGCTGGAGGTTATCGCGCCAACAGGTCTTATCGTCAATGCTGACTCTCCCGCGCCGGTGTGTATGAGCACCAACCACTGTGCTGAGGAGATCGTCGAGGCGATATTCAAGGCGCTGTCCCAGGCTGTGCCGGAGGCTGTGAATGCCGGATTCTCGCGCCGCCTGCGGTACGCCATAACGGGAATCGACCCGAGGACCGGCGAGTCGTTCCTGTGGCACTTCTTCATGGCCAGGGGCGGCGGGGGCGCGTCGCTCGGACACGACGGATGGAGCTGCGTCGGCGAGGTGAACGTCGCTGGAGGTATCCGCGCCAACAGCGTCGAGGTCACAGAGGAGCGCTTCCCACTGTTCGTCGTGAACCACGAGCTCAGGCCAGGCTCTGCGGGAAAGGGCAGGTGGCGAGGGGGACTCGGGGCCGTATGTGAGATCGTCTACGAAGGCGAAGGGGACGCTCTTCTCAACACCGCGGGGGATGGCGCCATAGTGCCGCCGTTCGGTGTTTTGGGCGGAGAACCCGGTCTTCCTCACACGTACTCGATTGTCTCCAATGGGGAAGAGACGGTGCTGCCGACCAAGCTGACCGGAGTTGTCGTGAAGCCCGGTGACCGCATCGTTGCACTATCCTCTGGCGGTGGCGGATATGGCGACCCTGCCGACCGTTCACCGGCGTCCTCGGCGTGGGACCGTCGAAACGGCTACACCTGACAGACTCCAGTGTGAACAATGGATTGACACGCTAGGAAGCCCTTCATAAAATCGCTCCGACTGTAAAGGAGGGGACAGTGGCGTATTTCGTCGATCCCAACTACCAGACCAAGGCCCGCAAGCCGGATGACTTCGACGAGTTCTGGGCGGACGTGGTCTCGCAGGTCGAGAGGCTCGATCTCAACCCAAAGGCCGTTCCGGACCCGCTCAGGACTTCGGACGACATTGAAGTCTTCCAGACACA
Organism: Dehalococcoidia bacterium; assembly: GCA_965116415.1. GTDB lineage: Bacteria > Chloroflexota > Dehalococcoidia > Lucifugimonadales > UBA1123 > VXRN01. The sequence continues at coordinate 448,162 of OZ220693.1, read as the reverse complement.
TCACACCAGCATCGACAACGTGCGCATAGCCGGGTGGTACTGCGTGCCGAGGGCCAGGGAAGGGCCTCTGCCGGCAGTACTCGTCGTGCCCGGGTACCAGAGCGATCCCGGGATACCCAAGGAGTGGGCGAGAAGGGGCTACGCGGCCCTGTCAGTGGCGCCCAGAGGGAAGCTGCGTTCCAATTCCCAGTTCAACCCCGGCTATCCAGGACTGCTGACCTATGGCATAACCGACCGCAACATCTACTCGTACAGGGGCTTTTACGTGGACGCGTGGAGGGCAGTGGACTTCCTGCATTCTCGGAATGAGGTCGACGGGACGCGCATCGGCGTCACGGGCAGCAGCCAGGGTGGTGGGCTGACACTGTGCACCGCCGCAATGCGAAATGAGATCGTCGCCGCGGCCGCAGGATGTCCCTACCTTACCGGATACATGGACTCGATCGAACTGACCCACACCTACCCGTATGAAGAGATCAATGACTACCTCAGGCTGCATCCTGAGAGCAGGGACCTGGTGGAAGAGACGGTCAGCTACTTCGACTGCATCAACTTTGCCGACAGGATAGATTGCCCGATTATCGTGAACATCGGACTCCAGGACAACGTGTGTCCGCCTGAGACCGGCTACGCGCTCTACCACCGGATAGCAAGCGAGGACAAGCGACTGTACGCGTACGACGGTCAGGGTCACAGCGCCGGTAGGCACGAGCACGACGCCATCGTTGCGTCGTTCTTCGACCGCCACGTCAAGGGGGAGGTGTCAAATGACTGAACTGACCTATTACCGGCCGGATGATTTCGAGGATTACTGGTCAGCCGTTGCCGGTGAGTTGGCCTCGACTCCCGTGAGGCCTGAAGTCGAAAAGATACCCATGCGCGAGATGGACTTTGCCACTCTCTATGGTGTGCGTCTCAGCAGTATAGGCCCATACAGGTTGTACGGGTACCTCAGCATTCCCAAAGGGTCGAGGCCGTTTCCCGCGATCTACTGGGCTCCGAAGTACCAGAGCGTGCTGGAGGTCATCCCTCAGGGGACGGAGAACGGCATCAGGAGCAGGTTCGTGACATTCTCACTGGCCGGCAGGGGCCAACGAAACTCCGACCAGCCGTTCGCAGCAATGTTCCCCGGACAGCTTACAGTGGGAATTGACTCCAGGGACAGCTACGTCTTCAGGGGCATAGTCGCCGACGCGATACGCGGGCTGGAGTTCATCAGCACAGTTCCGGAGGTCGATACATCGTCCATAGTAGCCATCGGTAACGATGTCGCGATGCAGGCGGTGGCGCTGGCCGGGAAGGCGTCCCATGTGGTCAGTACACCAGCGCTGTTCTTCGACACCCTGGGACTGGCGGCGCGGACCGGGTCCTATCCACTGGAGGAGATCAACGACTACCTGCGCCTCCATCCATCCCTCAGAGAACAGGCCGCCGGGACACTGTCATATTTCGACCTGCGCAATTTCGCGTCAATGGTGAATGCCAGCACGCTGGTCATGGCTGGACCAACCGGCTCAGCGCTCGGACCTGAAGCGCTTGGAGACCTCGCGTCGTCGATCCCTGGGGGCGCCGAAGTCTATGCCTCACAGCAGTCCAGCTACAAGGACGGCCTGTTCCAGGAGCAGTGGGTCGCGTCAAAGCTGGGCTTTGAAGAGCCGATAGTCCCCGCTCACTGGAGATAGCAGTCGTGGTTTCCTCAGACACCAAGAGAGCTTCTCTGAAGATAGACAACTGCGACTTCATCCTGACGATGGACGATGATCGGCGTATTGTTACTGACGCTTCAATAGTGGTAACCGGGAACACGATCACCGCTGTCGGTAAGACCGGCGAACTCGAGGGAATTGACGCCGAGGAGACTATAGACGCCCGGCACTTCGTGGTTACCCCCGGTTTCGTAAGCGGGCACATGCACATTAGCTACGCTCACGCCACCCGCGGGATCTTCCCTGACGACCTGGGTCCTGCCTACCTTCCGAACGTCTTCGCCCTCCAGGGTGTGATGACGCCCGAGGAGGAGCGGCTAACCTCGCTCCTGGCGATCACGGAATTGCTGAAGTACGGCACGACGACGTTCGTCGATCCGGGGTCCACCAAGTACATCGAGACATGCCTCGACGCCTACAGGCAGTCAGGATGCAGAATCGTGACCGGCGCCCAGGTCACGGACAGGGAGAACCCGCTTAACGTGCCGGTATACGAGACCGCAGAGGCCCTGGAGATCACCCGGGACACGATTGGCCGTTTCGACGGCGAGCTTGACGGGATGGTCAGCGCCTGGGCGATGCCGTTCTCGCCGGACTTCGCCTCGGCAGAGCTCCTCGTAGGCACGGCGCAGATTGCCCGCGATCTGGATACTCGGACGACTACCCACCACAGCTACACAACGTCATCCCGCAGCGGCTGGCTGGACCGGACCGGCAGAACGCCGACTGCATTCCTGGACCAGATCGGCGTACTCGACGAAGACATGCTTCTCGCCCACGCGCTCGGTATTACGCGAGACGACGTCGGCATCGTCGCGAGGTCCGGCGCTTCAGTGGCTATGTGTCCGACGGCAGCAGCCAAAGGTGGCTCGGGCATGACCAGGACAGCGTTGCTTCCTGAGCTTCTCGCCGCCGGCGTACCCGTGGCCCTGGGAACCGACGCAGCGAACAACTCCAATCTAATAGAGACCATGAGGTCGATGTACCTCGCCGCGATACTGTACAAGGACGGTCGCGAGGATGTGACCATGATTCCCGCCGAGACTGCGGTGGAGATGGCGACGATCACCGGAGCGAAGGCGCTGGGAATGGACGACAGGATCGGGTCGATCGAACCTGGCAAAAGGGCGGACCTCGTGCTGTTTGATACGAGGCGTCCGGAGTGGCGCACGCTTTTCAATCCGGTCAACAACCTGGTCTACTCTGCAGACGGCCGAAGCGTTCATACCGTGATCGTGGACGGCCGGGTCGTTGTGCGCGACCATTCGCCGACGTTCGTTGACGAGTGGGAACTGATCCAGGAGGTCCAGGGCTTCGGCGCGGACATGATGAAAAGGGCAGGGGTCGACTTCGGCCCCCGCTGGCCGGTCGTTTGAGTTCATTGGTCACCAGTCCTGCCCGAGACTCGAGGAGGGTGAGGGAGCCGCTTCCTGGTGGCTCAGGGATACGCGAGTCTCCGATTCCCTCCGAAAAGGCGTTCTCCGACCTGTGGGAACGTTCCCTTGAGCTCCATCCTGAGCTAACTGGGCGCGACGGTGAAGATTACGAGATCCTGTTCCCCGGTGTGCGCAACCAGGGAGCCGGCCCCGACTTCAAAGGAGCGGTGCTCAAACGAGACGGCGAAACCATTGGCGGCGACATCGAGCTTCACCTTGACCCCAGCGGCTGGAGGGGCCACGGTCATCATGGAGACCCTCGTTACCGGGGAGTCGTACTTCAGGTCGTACTCAAGGCCGGGCGGGGACGCAGCTACGCTGAGATGCCGCCAACCGCCGAGGCGCGGTTTGATACCGCAGGAGAACGACCGCTGAGCCTCATGTCCCAGCTTGAGGCGCCTGACATCGAGGAGTTGGGGGTTAGACGATTTCTCGCAAAGAGCGCTGGATTCAGGCTCGAAATGGAATCCGCGACAAGCCCTGACCAGGTCGTCTACGAGTCGCTTCTGGACGCCATGGGATATGCGCGCAACAGGAAGCCGTTTCGAATTCTGGCGAGGCGGGTCCCGCTCAGCACGTTCCTAAGCCTGAAAGGTGAGCCGACCTCCACCCGGGAGTTCGCCGTACTCTCGGCGTTGGTGGTAGGTGGCGCCCTGGTGGCGGACTTGGACCACATTGAACAGGTCCAGATGCGCCGGATAGCCCGCCAGATGGGCGTCAAGAGCTGCCTGAGTCCCAAGTCCTGGAACCGGTTCCGGGTCAGGCCTACGAATGCTCCGGTGTCCCGACTGAAAGGAATCACGCCTTTGATAGCGCAGGGCACCAGGGATGGGCTCATTAACTCTCTGGAGGCCGTGTTCGAGCGGGAAGGGGTGCGTGGCCTGATTCGCGAGGTGGAGAGCCGGCCGTACATTGGCCGCGGCCTCGCGGTCACCGTCGTGGCGAACGTAATCGTGCCTGCTCTACACGCATACTCTCTATTCAGCCACGCGGGCGAGTACCACCTGATAGAAGAAGCGTTCAGGGAGATGCCTTCTCCCCCTCAGGACGAGGTGACGAGGGGGATCAGTTCGGTCCTGGGGCTGGACGTTCGTCCACGGCTGGCGACCCAGCACTTTGGGCTGCACGCCCTTGCCAGATCGAGGTCGTGGCCGGGCTCAGGAGCTTCAGCCGCCTAGGTCCGCGATCATCATCTCCGCCTCCGAAATGTGCTCCCAGTCCCTTATGGGATTGGCGATCTCGAGCGCCTTCTTGAGGTCGGCTCTCGCATCATCTACCTGTTCCCTGTCGAGGGAGAGCCTCGCTCTCTCTATGTAAGCGCCTGGGTGGTCTGGTTCCAGCCGGATGGATGTCTCGAAATCCTCCAGGGCCAGCTCCGGTCGCTCATCCCCATAGAATGCCTTGCCCCGACCGTAGTAGGCGCGTCCAAAGTCGGGCAGCTTCCTGATCACGAGATCGAAGGCTGTTACGGCATCGTCGAACTCCTGGACCTGTAGAAGCCTGACCGCGCGCATGTACTCGAACAGCGCCGCAATCTGGGGAGTCGCAGTGGGGTCCACTTCCGGAGTGGGAGTTGGCGTCGGCTCCGGGGTTGGTGTCGGCTCAGGAGTGGGCGTCGGTTGAGGCGTTGGTGTGGGTTCTGGCGTCGGCTCTGGCGGCGGAGAACTGCAACTGATCGTGAAGACGAGCGCCACCAGGATTGAGATAATTAACCCGAGTTTTAGCATGAATCCAGCCTGTCAGTACTTGGAAAACTGCGATAACAGAATAGCATAGCCTGTGTAACAGACCGGACAAACGCTATCCCGCTATTCTGGTAGAACGCTCAAACGACCTTGAGGTTGGGAGTTCCATTCGAGAATGCGATGAAATACAGTATTCGGGCCCGGCAACCGGCCGGCACAAGGAGGTAAAGTGATCAGGTCTCTTGACGGGATAACTCCGAGAATTCACCCGACCGCGTTCGTCAGCGAGGCGGCCTATGTTATTGGCGACGTCGTCATCGGTGAGGGTTCCAGCGTGTGGCCAGGCTCTGTCGTACGCGGCGATATGGGGCGCATCACCATCGGCAAGTACACCTGCGTCCAGGACAACTCGGTCGTACATTGCGACACCGATGCGACCATAGGCGACTACGTCGTGATCGGACACAGGGTTGTCTGCCATGCCAGGAACGTTGGCTCGAGATCGCTGCTCGGCAACGGCTCGGTCGTCAACGACGGCGTATCGATTGGTGACGAGTGCGTCATCGCATCGGGTGCAGTAGTGCTGGACGACATGCAGGTACCCGAGAGGTCAATCGTCGTCGGAGTCCCCGGTCGAGTCAGGGGCGAGGTTCAGGACAGGCACCTGGAACTCGGCGACTACTTCAGCGGCGTCTACGTGCTGAAGACGCAGCGGTACCTGAGAAACGGCGACCTGGGATCGTAACCGAGGGTCAGCGGCCGGCGAGCAGTAGCCAGTGTCTTCGGCAAGACTTGTGGGGTGCAGGGGCGTGCCCCTGCCTCACATCTTGTCTGGCGCGCTCACGCCCATGAGGTCGAGGCACTTCGCCAGTGCAACCTTAGAAGCCTGGCAGAGGCGAAGTCGCGCCCGCGTGAGTTCTTCCTCGCCCTCGACGGTCGAAATGACACGGCACTGCTGGTAGAACCAGTGGAACGCCGTGGCAAGCTCCTGCGCGAAGTGGGGCAAGTGGTGGACGGCCAGGCTGTTCGCCATCAACTCGATCAGTTCCGGTAGCTGGACGATCTTGCGTATCAGGTCTAGTTCGGCTTCGTGATCGAGCAGCGACAGGTCGCCGTGTTCGAGGTCGATTCCCCTTTCATGTGCGTTCGAGATGATCCCGGCTATGCGCGCGTGAGCGTACTGGACGTAGTATACGGGGTTGTCCGACGACTGCCGGGTCGCAAGCTCCAGATCGAATTCCATCTGGGTCTCGGCCGCCCTGGACAGGAAGAAGAACCGGCACGCGTCGGCCCCGACCTGGTCCACGAGGTCGTCTACGGTGATTATGTCCCCTGAACGCTTGGACAGCCGGACAAGCTCCTCGCCCTGCTTGAACGTGACCATCTGGTAGATCATCAGCGTGAGGCGGTCCGGGTCGACGTCCATTGCCGACACAGCTGCCTTCATCCTGCTGACGTGTCCCTGATGGTCCGCTCCCCAGATGTTGATGACCTGGTCGAACTTGCGCTCGACGAACTTGTCATAGTGGTATGCGACGTCTGAGGCGAAGTACGTCGGGTCACCGTTCGACCGGATCAGGACGGCGTCTTTCTCCTCGCCGAGCCTGGTGGCCGCGAACCACACGGCCCCGTCTGCCGAGGTCCTGTACCCGCGCTGTTCGATCAGTTCCATGACCCGTTCGAACTCGCCCCCTCTGTAGAGGTCCCGCTCCCTGAACCAGTTGTCGTACGACACTCCGATTCTCTGCAGGGATGCCCGAATCGAGGCGACCATTGCCTCCAGGCCAACCTCCCCTATGGCGGCAACGGCATCATCGCGGCCCATGACCAGGAACTTGTCGTCGTGGTCCGCCCCGATCTGCCGTCCCAGGTCGACCATGTACTCGCCCATATAGCCTTCGTCAGGTACCTGGGCCTCCAGGCCCCATGATTGCAGGTACCGGACGTACGCGGTCTCGTAGAATAGCTCCATCTGGCGACCGGCGTCGTTCACATAGTATTCGCGTTGAACGTCGTATCCGGCTGCCGCGAGCACACTGGCGAGTGCGCTTCCCAGTACGGCGCCCCTGGCGTGTCCCACATGGACCGGGCCGGTCGGATTCACGCTTACGAATTCGACCTGGACCCTCACTCCTTTCGGAGCGGCAGAGTTGCCGTAACTGGCTCCTGACTCGATTACAGTGTCCACCTGTGACCGCAGCCAGTCATGGTCAAAGCTGAAATTCACGAACCCAGGGCCGGCAAGCCACGCACTTCCTACTAGAGGAGAGTCGGGAAGGGAGTCGACAATGGCCTGCCCAATCGCCCGCGGGTTCATCCGCATGGGACGGGCAAGTTTCATTGCCAGGCTACAGGAGAAATCGCCATTCTCGGACTTCTGCGGCCGCTCTATGGAGAGGTCCTGAACATCTACTTCAGGGAGTGTCCCTGACCCGACGGCGGAATCGAGCGCGCTTCTGACAAGCTGCGCCACCTCTGAGCGTAGAGAAGTAGTCATTGATTAGAAGCCCATCTGATTCGGAGTTGGTGAGCGGTTTGTCAGGCAGACACGTGAATCGACGGGCCGCCACTCTGTGGGCATTCGGCTATCGATCCGATTTCCGCGTGAGTCGTAACGCCATGCTTCTCCAGGGCGTCTATGAGCGCACCGGTGGAAGACTCCGGGACAGAGATCAGCAGTCCCCCAGAAGTCTGCGCGTCTGCCAGGAGCAACTTCTCGATGTCCGTGACGGAGTCGTCCCACAGGACGTCAGGTTCGAGCGAATCGAGGTTACGGTGAGTCCCACCTGGGGCGACTCCCTGTTCCGCCAACTCCTGAGCGCCGGGGATGAACGGGATTGCGCCAAGTCTAACGGACGCAGATACGCCGCTGGCCCTCGTCATCCCCCTCAGGTGCCCCAGTAGCCCGAATCCTGTTACGTCTACACATGCGTTGACGCCAACAGAGGTCATTGCATGGGAGGCGTCCCGGTTAAGGGCGCCCATGATCTCCACTGCGGAGGCGATGACGTCCTGTCCTGCCACTCCCTGCTTGCCTGCGGTGGTAATCACCCCGGTGCCGATCGGCTTGGTAAGAACCAGCCTGTCGCCGGGCTGAGCTCCTGCGTTGGTGACCTCGTCGCCCGGCCTCACAACACCTGTTACCGAGAGTCCGTACTTGGGTTCTTCGTCGTCCACGGTATGCCCGCCGACGATGAGCACTCCGGCCTCCTGAGCCTTATCAGCGCCGCCGACGAGAATTGACCCGAGGATGTCCTTGGGTAGTGCAACCGGAAAACCGACGATGTTCAGTGCGATAAGGGGCTTGCCGCCCATTGCATACACGTCACTAAGTGCATTTGCGACCGCGATCTGTCCGAAGGCGTATGGATCGTCCACAATCGGAGGGAAGAAGTCGACCGTTTGTATGAGGGCGGTGTCTTCGCTCATCCGGTACACCGCGGCGTCGTCCCCGGTGTTCACGCCAACGAGCAGGTTCTCGTCCGATACGGGTGGGAGCTGGCTCAGGATCTGTCCAAGATCCTCAGGGCTGAACTTGGACGCTCAACCTGCGCAGCTTGCAAGGCTGGTCAAACGAATGGCATCGCTGGTCTCGACCACGTGATTTCCTCCCTGTCTAGACATGCTGAAGAAGCCACGTAAGTATAGCATAGCCCTCGTTTATGCCCGAGCCGTTAGCGCTCTATGAAACTGCGTAGCCAGTCTCAGAGTAGGCAGTGAGTTCCCTGTTGCCCGGTAGATACGTGGCGCGACCCTTGGGACGTTGCATCACCCCGTTCTCGACCAGGATCTCGCCACGCTGCATCGTGAGGACGGGCTTGCCGGTGATCCGCTTGCCTTCGAACATCGTGTAGTCGGCGTTGCAGTGCTGGCTCTCCGCACTGAGCGTGTGCTCGACCGTGGGATCGAAGAGCACTATGTCTGCGTCCGCTCCAGCGTCCAGAGAACCCTTCTGCGGGTACAGTCCGAATATCTTCGCAGGGTTTTCGCACATGACCTGCACGAGGCGTGGAAGCGTGATCCGGCCGGCGTTAACACCCTCCTGGTATACGACGGGCAACATCTGCTCGACCCAGTTGCCGCCGAAAGTGGCGTCGAAGATGGATCCCTCGTGGTCGTGGTCAGCCTCCGTGTCATACGAGCCCTTCTGGGACTTCTTGAACCCGCAGAAGTCGCTCGCGATGGTGTCGATAAGGTGTGTGTCCAGCCCGCGCCACATCGCCTCGTTGTCCTCGGGCTCCCTGAGCGGAGGCCCGATCTTTGCAAGCGGGCCATGGTCGAGCATCGCCTGGTTGGTGAGGTCGAGGTACTGTGGGCACGTCTCGCCGAACAGGTGCATCTCCTCTCCGCGAAACTCCTCCAGCACGCCGAGAATCTCCCTCGCAGAGAGGTGGACGATGTACAGAGGACAGCCGGTAACCTGGGCGTAGGTCGCGGCTCGGTTGGCCGCCTCGATCTCCAGTATCCTGGGCTGGGAGGGCGCGTAGTGCTCTCTACCGACTTGGCCCGCCTCGATCGACCGTTCGACGAGATGGTCGATGCAGTAGCCGTTCTCCGCATGTACCATGGCGATGCCGCCGTCGGCAGCGGCCATCTCCATTGCCCTTAACATCCGGTCGTCGGGCATCATCATGCCGCGCCTGGGGTATGTCATGTACATCTTGAACGAGATGACGCCCATGTCCATCAGCTTTGGAACCTGGTCTTCAACGTCGTCGTCGCCGAGCAGGATCGCGTGGATGGCGTAGTCGAGGTACGAGTCCGCTGCAGCCTCGTCCATGAACTCGTCGATCATGTCGACGACGGTGCCCTCGATGCCCTGCCTGCGCATGTTCTGGATGAACGGCACGACTGTGGTCACGCCACCATGCGCCGCGCTCAGGGAGAAAGTCTCAATACGGTCGGCATTGACCGGGTGGTTGTGCGCGTCGACTATGCCGGGGAGGACGAAGTGCCCCGAGGCGTCGATGATTCTGCCTATATCAGGATCGGCGTAGGCGCCGTCATTTTCGACGATCTTGCCGTCGGCGACGATGATGTCCTCGCGCGTAATGCCGCTTCCTCGGACGACTAGGCCGCCCCTGATCATGTAGTCAGCTCCTCTGCCTGCCATGGGTTTCAACCTCCCTGGTGGTCTCTCCAGCTATCATATCTGGGCAGGCTGAGGTGTCAAGCTGGCCGCGTTTGCCCCCCTATTGAGCGCTGTATAGAATACGCCCCACTGGCCCCTTAGCTGGGCCCACATTCCACGATAGGGAGGAGACTCGTGGCAGGTGCAAAAGTTGTAGTAGGCAACATCGAGATAGTGTCGGTCTCCGACGGACGGGGAGACATGTCCCCCACGGACGTCTTTCCGGCCAGCGACATGGAAATCTGGAGGTCTGAGTACGGTGACCTCCTCGACGATGCGGGCCTGATTCATCCAAGATTCGGGTCGTTCGCATTCAACTCCGGCGGCAAACTTGTGTTGGTCGATACGGGACTTGGCGGGCCTGACGGAACGCTCCTGACCCAGCTCAACGAGAGCGGTGTAGACAGGGATGCGGTCGACCTCGTGGTGCTGACCCACATCCACCCCGACCACGTGGGCTGGAACATGTCGGACGGCAGTCCAACGTTTCCGAACGCCAGATACCTGGTCACACGTGTCGACTGGGACCACTGGACTCAGCCTGAAGTGCGAGAGCAGGCGCCGCACGTAGACGCGCAAATGGTCCCGCTGGAAGGCCTCAACGTACTGGACCTGATCGAGGGCGAGTACGACGTGACGGACGAGGTAGAGACACTGCCTACGCCCGGCCACACCCCAGGTCACATCTCACTGGTGATCTCGTCTGCTGGCGAAAGCGCGTTCATACTAGGCGACGTGGCGCACAGTCCTGCCCAGGCCCAGTACACTGACTGGAGTCCCGGATTCGATACCGACCCCGACCTGGCCCGTGAGACGCGGCACTCTGTACTCGACAGGCTGGAGGGCGACGGAACACTGGTCGCCTCCGGGCACTTCCCGCACCCTGGATTCGGCAGATTCGTACGCACAGGCGATAGACGCATCTGGCAGCCGGAATAGAGCGAGATGCCGCGTCGGGTCTTTAGTGACGAGGAGACACGATTCGTCGCGAGCGCGAGGGTAGGGCGGCTGGCCACCTCGACTCCCGACGGTGTGCCGCACGTCGTGCCAGTGTGTTTCGTCCTGGTGGACGACTTCATCTACATAGGGCTCGACGCAAAACCCAAGTCAGTAGACGTATTGAAGCTGCGTAGAGTTCGCAACATCACTTCCAACCCGCGGGCGTCCTTTGTCGTCGATCGGTACTCGGATGACTGGGGCGAATTGGGTTACGTGCTAGTTTCTGTGGATGCCGGCCTCGTATCTGACGACCAGGAGAGCGCCAACGCGATAGCAGCGCTGAGGTACAAGTACGTCCAGTACAGGACTCTGCTCGCTGATGAGGCTCCTGTGATCAGGCTGAGGCCTGGGAGAGTTACGTCCTGGGGTGACATCACGCCTTGGAAGCCTGGTTGCGATGCACGTGCCATAGCGACTGTACAGCCATGGACGGACCATTGAAGGAAAGACCCCGCGATATGGTCTGGCAACTGCGCTTACCCAACGCACTTCGGAATCTACCGTCGCTCTTTGCCATTGCGATCATTGCAGCCTGTTTCGCCTGTGGGGAGACCGGAGCGGGAGCCTCTGAAAGCGCCGACCTTGAGCGCGGAATTGAACTCCAGGAAAACGGACACATCGAGCAGGCGCTCCACGCATACAGTTCCGCGATAGAGGGAGACCCCCGGAACGCCGAGGCCTACGCCAGGCGTGCCTTCGTCTACATCGTGATGGACGACCTTACGAGCGCGGCCGCCGATCTTCGTCTCGCGGAAAGGCTTGAACCCGACCTCTCCCTTACTTCCCTCCACCGCGGCATGATCTACGATGAGATAGACAATCACGACCAGGCCATTCTCGAATTCACGAGGGCCATTGAGCTCGATTCCGGCATGTCCGATGCGCACATCAGCAGGGCTAGCGTGTACCTGGAGATTGGCGACGCCGAGTCGGCGCTGGACGATCTGCAGGCGGCGGGAAGACTGGAACCCGACAACGCAGAGCTGCTCCTGGTCCGAGGTCAGGTATACCTGATGACAGGCGACCTCGGAAGAGCGGAATCAGACCTGCTGCAGGTGCTGGAGCTAACGGACGAGCCAAGGGTGGTGTCGGCGGCAAGGCAGATGCTCGCTGCGATGCCCTGATTCGGTCTGCTGTATCCAGCCTACCTACGACGCGCGTAGCTTCGTCAATCGCTGTATCCTAACCTGGAACTCATGCTGTCCCCGAGTCCCCGAAGCTCCACCTCTGAAGACAGGTCGCCTTTGCTCAGGCTGGCGTGGCTTATTGGGTTATGTATCACTTTGCTTCTGGCGCTGATCACGTTTGCCAGCTACGTGGCGGCACTCCCGTTCATCAGGGAGCAGTGGGGGATCAGCAACACGACCGCCGGTCTGATCTTCTCGTGCTACCTAGCTGGCTATGCCATTGCCGCGCTGCTTGTGCTTCCGCTCACTGACAGGCTTCCGACCAGGTGGGTGTTCCTGACGTCGGCTGTCGTTTCTGTAGTGGGAAACCTGCTGTTCCCTTTGATTGCCTATAACGTTCTAGTTGCCTGCCTGCTGAGGCTGGCCGCCGGTGTAGGTCTCGTGGGGATCTACATGCCTGGACTCAGGTTGATCTCGGCTACCTTCTCGGATGAGAAACGCGGGGTTGCCATGGGACTCTACGTTTCGGCCTTCTACAGCGCCAACGCGGTCTCGCTGGCGCTGACAGGAGTCTTCATGAACAGTATGGACTGGCGTGGGGCATATCTTGCTTTGGCCATCATATCTGCGATAAGCGTCCCACTTGCCTTCTTGCTGGTGAGGGATCTTCCATTGTCCAGAACAGCTGAAAGCACTGGCCGACTTAGACTGGACGTGCTCCGTAATCGGGCCACGACCGCTTACATAGTAGGCTACTCGCTGCATGCGATGGAGCTGTACGCCGTCCGCGTATGGCTTCCCGCCCTGCTGGTGGCGGTGCTGTTGGCAAGGGGTGGAGACGTCACGAGCGCGGCAGCAACGGCAGCGACAGTTGGTGGAATCGCCCTCTTCGCGGGTGGGATGGGGCCGGTGGCAGGGGGAGCCATTTCGGATCGATTTGGTCGAGCCTCGAGTGCCATTGGAGTCTTCGTTCTGAGCGGCTTGCTTTGCTTCGCCATCGGGTGGATGTTCGATGCTCCATGGCCCCTGATTGTCGCCGTGTCGTTTGTCCTCGGGTGGGCGATTGCTGCCGACTCTTCGATCTACACGACGGCCATTACCGAGTCGGCCACTGCGGGCCTGCTTGGCTCGACAATGGCAGTGCAGGCATTCCTGGGATTTATGGGCGGTGTCATTGGTCCCATATTCTTTGGAGCAGTGCTTGATGTTGTGCCCGACGACTTGCAGTGGCAGGTCGGCTTTACAGCCATAGCTTTACTCTCCATTCCGGCTGTGATTACGCTGTACGGGGTGCGCCGTCAGCCCACCTCAGGCAAATAGTGAAAGGTCATCAGTGAACTTGGGAAACACACAGCCATATCGGGCGGTCCTGTTTGACTTCGATGACACTCTCGTAGATACCGTGGAAGCGCTCACAAGAGTGGGTGAGCACTGGTACGCTACCCGACCTTGTGAGAACCGGCCAACGTCCCTGGATGAGTTCATGGCCGGACTTAGGGTGACGAACTCGGAGGAGCTGAGTCTGAGGGACTTCTACGTCAGGATGCTGGAGGTCTGGCCGGGATGCTTCGAGAGCGTGAAGGAGGCCCTCGCAGCCCATAGTCTGGTAGTTCCTGACTGTGTCTCCATCGAATGCAGAACCCTGGACCTGCTGCGTGACCTGAAGGACTCCGGTGTTCCAATGGGTGTCGTAACGAATGGGCCGACCGAAATGCAGTGGGCAAAGGTACGCAACACGGGTGTGGCCGACCTCGTTGATGCTGTCGTCGTATCAGAGGAGTTCGGAGCGAATAAACCGGACCCTGGAATCTTCAGTCATGCCTTGACCCTCATCGGAGCCAGCCCTTCAGAGACCCTCTTCGTCGGGGACAACACGGTGGCTGACATCGGTGGAGCAATTGGAGTAGGTATGCGGACAGCCTGGATGAGTCACGGCAGGTCGTGGGAGATCGACTCATACAGCCCAGATCACGTGGTGGAGAACGTGTGGGACGTTCGCGAACTGCTGGGGATCTAGCTCTTCTGCCTGTGCCACTCGGAGATGATCTCGGGATCACTTGGAAAGGGCAAAGGGGGCAGATCGTCCGACGAGAACAGCTTGACGGCCTGGGCCTCGTCTCCTGCGCTTGGACTCCCGCCGACAATACGGGCGGCATAAGCAACCAGCACGACCGGAGCGCCTTCCCGAGAGTAGACGCCCAGAAGTCTGTCGAGAGAGACTTCGACGTTTGTCTCCTCCCGCACCTCGCGTATTGCCGCCTCTTCAACCACCTCTCCTCTGTCAACGTACCCGGAGGGAAAGCTCCAGCGCCCCATCATTGGCTCAATATCGCGCTTTACCATGAGTATCTCTGAGCCTTGAGAGGCGATCACGACTACCGCCAGCTTGGGGTCGAGAAATACCACCGCGCCGCATGAACCGCACTTCGGTCTAAGTGCGCCCGCTATGAGCTCCTCACCCATAGTCTCGCCGCACCGGTGGCAGTATGTGTAGTCTGATGGCATATTTGGAGTCCAACCTGCGAAAGCCAGTGTCGGCGTGAATTATACTTCAGGCCGGTCAATTGACCGTGTAGTGGCCCAAACCTATAATGGCGCTGCCTCGGTGCGGCCGAAGGCTCCAACACAGTCCAGAAGAGGGGTGTCCAATTGGCGTCCATGCGCGAGAACAGAGTCAAGGCTAAGTTGAACAGAGGTGAAGTGTCCGTCGTATTGTCAGGGCACTTGACACCTGACATCGTGGACTCGTTGGGACCACTCGGATTCGACGGCGTCTGGATAGAGACCGAGCACGGACCAATCGACTACAAGGACATTCCAGACCTCACCAGGGCGGCCGACCTCTGGGGAATGACCTCCGTGGTCCGAGTGAACCAGAATGTTCCCGGTGTCATCTACCGCACTCTCGACGTTGGCGCACAGGGCATCGTCGTTCCCCACGTGAATACCAGGGCGGAGGCGGAGGCCGTCGTCCAGGCAGGAAAGTTTGCCCCGATAGGTGAGAGGGGTATGTTCGGCAGTCGCCAGAGTTACGGCGTAGACAACTACTTCGCCGAAGCCAACGACCAGAGCCTGCTCGTCGTACTGATCGAAGACATCGTCGCGGTAAACAACCTTGACGAGATCCTGACGGTCGACAACGTCGACGTCTTCTTCGTTGCTCCCAGCGACCTCGCCCAGTCAATGGGTCTGATTGGGCAGCTCAGCCATCCCGAGGTGACCGGCACAATAGAAGGCGCGATTCGGAAGATCGCCGCAGCGGGGCGCAATCCCGGGTCGCTTGCTTCGGACGACAATGTCGAAGCCTACGTCGAGATGGGCGTCAAGTTCATGATGACAGGCTGGCCCGCGTGGGTCGCGTCGGGCGCTCAGGCATTCCAGGCCAAGGTCGCAAACGCGCTGTCGTAACCTGTCTGCAACAGCGGGAGGTGGGGTGGTGTACAACGTCGCCGGCCTGATGGCGTCGTCACTGACGCCGGAGTCTCTCTCCGCGATCCGCGCCATTGGAGCAGCAGCCGAAACTGCAGGTGTTGTGCCATTTTTGGTCGGAGGTTCAGTGCGCGACCTGATTCTGGGACGCGCGAAATCTCTCGACATCGACATCACGCTGGTTGGCGCCAACGACACGATATTCGCCAGTATCGCCGAGCTATCCGGCGGAAGGATCGCCAGACGCTCCCAGTTCGTCACGGCTAAGCTTCAGCTTGACTCTCTGGAAGTCGACCTCGCCATGGCAAGGGCAGAGGAGTACCCAAAGCCTGGCAGTCTGCCGGTCGTCCGGCCGGGAACTCTGGTTGAAGACCTGTCCAGGCGTGACTTTTCAGTAAACGCAATGGCGGTGTCGTTGAGTTCCGAGACCTGGGGCGACCTCGTAGACCTGCACCAGGGACTCGATGACCTTGAGGGCCGGCGTCTCAGGGTTCTGCACGAAAACAGCTTTCGTGACGATCCCACCCGCATTCTGAGGGCAGCGAGATACTCTTCCAGGTTAACTCTTAAGCCGACCCCCGCCACGCTCGATGCCCTGCTGAATTCCGTCAGCTTTCTGGACAGTGTTTCTCCGGCACGCGTACGCAACGAGCTGGAACGTGTGTGCCTGGAAAGAGATCCGTCGGGGGCGATGAAGCTCCTGTCGGACTGGGGCGTTCTTGGTGCAATACATCCATGCCTTGAGTTTCAGCCGGACGCTTGGGACCGATTTGCCACAGAGGCGAACGACCTTCCGTCCCAGTACAGAACCGTGCTCGGGTACGCGATCCTGTCCTGGGGAATCTCCGAAGCGGATGCGAGGGGACTTATAGCGAGGCTGAACCCGGGAGCTTCCGAGCGCACGTCAATTCGGGAGACGGTCATTCTCAGCCGCACTCCGGCCACTGAACTGGAGGGCAGCACCAACAGTGACCTCGCCAGGGTTCTCGACCCGCTGTCTGAGCCTGCCGTGATGTGCGCGGCCCTGAACACGGGTGGAGGACTCGGTTGCAGGATATCCCGGTACATGCGCTCTCACAGGGGTCTGAGGCCTCACCTGACGGGCGATGCACTGATTGAAATGGGAGTGCCAAGAGGACCCGCCGTCGGGGACATCCTGAGGCGACTGAGAGATTCGTGGCTGGACGGCGAAGTATCTACTGCCGACGAGGAACGGGCCCTTGCCGAGAAACTTGCGCGCGAACTCGACGAGAGTTAACCGAGCGCGACTCCGGAGCCCAGCCCAGGCTCCGTCATCCCCGACGGGTCCAGAATCTCGTCCAGTTCGTCAGAAGAGAACTCAGTCCTGACCAGCGCGACCTCCTTGACGGTCTGTCCGCTCGCCTGCGCCTCCTTGGCAATGTCTGCGGCGGCGTCGTAACCGATGTGCGGCACGAGCGTGGTCACAATCGCTAGTCCCCGGTCCACCATGTTGGGGCCCGCAGAAGTGGCCTCGAGTCCGTTTACACACTGGCGGGCGAGGTTCCGCGTTGACGCAGCCAGCAGGTCTATCGACTGAAGCAGGTTGTACGCCGCAACCGGCATCATGACGTTGATCTCGAAGTTGCCGGACTGGCCCGCCACTGCAACTGCAGCGTCGTTCCCGATCACGTGAGCCGCGACCTGGCACACCGATTCCGGGATCACGGGATTGACCTTCCCAGGCATGATGGAGCTTCCAGGCTGGACCTCCGGCAGCATGATTTCGCCCAGCCCGGCGCGCGGTCCTGATCCCAGCCACCGGATGTCGTTGCTGATCTTCATGAGGCTGACGGCAACGGTCTTCAGTGCGCCGCTGGCGGCGACGATGTTGTCAAGCGTGCTCTGAGCCTGGAAGTGGTTGGAAGTCTCGCGAACAGGTACTCCTAGCTTCTCTGACAGGCGCTCACAGACCCTGGCTGCAAACTCTGGATGCACATTCACACCTGTGCCCACGGCCGTGCCGCCGAGTGCGACCTCGGAAAGCTCATCCTCAGCGCCCCGGAGACGAGCTATGCCACGTTCGATCTGTCCGGCGTGGCCAATGAACTCCTGTCCAAGCCTGACCGGAGTCGCATCCTGGAGGTGCGTTCGGCCGGTCTTCAGGATCGGCATGAACTCCTCTCCCTTTTTCTCCAGCTCTGACTGGAGCTCCTGGAGGGCAGGGATAAGGTCGTCGTGAATGGCCTTCAGCGCAGCGATGTGAATTGCGGTGGGGATTACGTCGTTGGACGACTGCCCCATGTTCACGTGGTCATTCGGATGGATTGGGTCCCTTGACCCCTTCACACCGCCCAGATTCTCTATTGCGCGGTTGGAGATGACCTCGTTGGCGTTCATGTTCGTGGACGTGCCCGAGCCTGTCTGGAAGATGTCTACTACGAACGCGTCGTCGAAGCCGCCCTCTGCGACTTCCAGGGCAGCCGTCACGATCGCTTCCGAAATGTTCTGGTCGATCAGTCCAAGTTCGAGGTTTACTTCGCTGGCAGCCAGCTTGACCGAAGCGATTGCTTCGATAAATGACCGGTTGAACCGGAGGTCGCTGATGGGAAAGTTCAAGACGGCCCGCATCGTGTTGGCACCGTAGTAGGCGTCGACGGGAACATTGAACTCTCCCATCGAGTCTCTCTCCAGTCTGAACTGCTGTGACTCTGACACTTTCTACTCCTCAGATTGTTGTAGAACTTAGGTTATTTTCGTTTCAGATTGCTGATGATCGTCAAAGATGCCGTTTCAGAAAGTCAGCGGCAATCTCCGCCGCCTCGGCATGGAAACCTCGCATGGAGTGGTCAGCTCCGACGACTTCGTGGAATTGCACGGGACCTCGACAGTCGTCAAGTATGCGCTGTATCTCAAGCGATGGAGAGACCCGATCCTCGGAGCCCGCTATCACTAGGCGAGGGCGCTTGTCCCTGTTGAAACGCCTGTTTCTGAGAGCGCCGAGAGTCGGTGCGATCAGTACCAGCGAGGAGGCCCGCCTCAGGTGCCGCAGTCCTTCCAGGACAATCGTTGCGCCGGTCGAATATCCGACAATCGCGACCCTTCCGCCGTGGACCGATGGCCAGTGCCGCATCACGTTAAGCGCCGACTTGATGTCGTTGTGTTCCTCTTGGCCGTTGGTGAAGTCGCCCTGGCTGTCTCCCACGCCACGGAAGTTGAACCTCAGAGCTACCATTCCTTCGCGGACAACCGCCTGGCAGACGGCCGCCACGATTGGGTCGTTCATGTTACCGCCCAGCATCGGGTGAGAGTGGCAGGCGATTACCGCAGGTATCCCATTTGCGCCCGGGTCCTGAGGCGTTGCGACTATCCCCTCAAGCTCAAGCTTCTTGCTGTAGAAGCCTATTGCAGACTGCCTCATGACTATCTCTTCAGCCACGTCGTGAAGAACCGTGACGCAGCTTCACCCACCACGGATTCTGACCCTCGGAAGAAGTGGTCTGCACCCTTTACCACTTCCGCGTCGCACGGGTCGGCATAACGCCTCGTGAGGAACCT
The DNA here is from genome assembly GCA_965116415.1 of Dehalococcoidia bacterium. Lineage (GTDB taxonomy): Bacteria > Chloroflexota > Dehalococcoidia > Lucifugimonadales > UBA1123 > VXRN01. Next base: position 429,133 of record OZ220693.1, on the reverse strand, counting down.
GAACTGGTCAATGGGGAAGTTGTGGTCGTGGTCACCGAGGACGAACAGCTTGGGCTGGAGGATCTCAAGTCCGCTGAAGGCTCTCACCTGCGCCGCCGGGCAGGCAATCGCTGCCACGGCCTGGATGGTAGGAGAGGTCATAGAGGCCTGCAGTGCCACCGATGCCCCGAAGCTGTAACCGGCCAGTCCGATGCGACTTGCATCGACACCCTCGGCCAACGATAGCTCTTCCACGGCGGCCTCGGCGTCGTCTGTCTCGCCCGATCCCCAGTCGAATGCGCCCTCGCTCTCCCCGACACCGCGGAAATTGAACCTGAGCACCGCGAAGCCATTGGCCGTCAGGCAATCGGCAACTCCGATGACCACGTTTGAGTACATGTTCCCGCCCTGTCTTGGATGGGGATGACAGATCACCACGCCGGGAACCGGGTCTGAGAGACCGCTGGGACGTTCGAGAAGGGCTTCCAGGTGAAGGTCGCCGCTGGATATGGTCAGTGGTTCGGCAATCGTGGTCAAAGCAGGATCATGTTAAGGTCACTATGTAGCGTTTGACAAGGTAGATTGCTAGAATGGGCCGAGCGTGTCGGGGCCGCCGTACGCCAGCTTTCAGTCGGAGGAATTTGAGAATGCGTGTTGTCGATCTGCGGAGCGATACGGTCACCCTGCCGTCGCCCGAAATGCGAAGGGCCATGTATGAAGCTGAGCTGGGTGACGACGTCTACGGCGAGGACCCGACACTGAACCGGCTTGAGGCCATGGCGGCCGAGAGGTTCGGCAAAGAAGCAGCGGTGTTCGTCGCCAGTGGCACAATGGGGAACCTGGTGTCCGTTCTCGCTCATGCCCAGCGGGGCGACGAGATTATTCTCGGCAACCAGGCTCACATCTTTCGGAGCGAGGCCGGCGGTTCCTCTGTCCTTGGGGGCATCTCTTTCCACACGGTACCGAACGACGAACGAGGGATGCTCGATCCTGAGGACGTGCGCGCGGCGATACGACCAAACGACCCGCACATGCCGCGAACCGCGCTGGTATGCCTTGAGAATACGCAGAACTCCTGTGGCGGGACGACGCTGACGCAGGACGATATGCACTCCGTGGCATCGGTGGCACACGAGAATGGGCTCAAGGTACACGTCGACGGCGCGCGTATATTCAATTCATCCGTCGCGCTCGAGGCGCCGGTGTCCGAACTGACACGTGACGCGGACTCTGTAACCTTCTGCCTGTCCAAGGGTCTGAGTTGCCCTGTGGGTTCGGTCATTGTCGGATCTGAGGACTACATTCAGGAGGCCCGACGCTGGCGCAAGATGGTTGGTGGCAGCATGAGGCAGGCCGGCGTGCTGGCTGCTGCCGGTGTTGTTGCCCTCGACTCGATGGTCGACAGGCTCGCCGAGGACCACGCCAACGCACGGAAACTCTCAGAGGGTCTTGCCGAAATCGACGGGATCGACATCGATCCTGACGCGCTTCCCACAAACCTCGTGTTCTTCGAGATCGAGAGGGACGACTGGCCCGAACTGCACCGCAAACTGGTGGAGCGAGGCGTCAAGGGCGGCGGTGGCGGCAGGCGCTGGCGGTACGTCACCCACTACGGAATCACCGAGGACGACATAGACTACACCCTGGAGACCGTCAGGGACGTGTTCTCCGGCGACTGAGTCGGGACCCCATTAAGATTCTGACAGGGCGGGTCGCCAATTGAACGACCCGCCCGTTTTCGTTTGATGGACATTCGCATGGCCAACCTATGCACCTGATCTTCCGCAACCCGCAGTTCCGACTGTTCTGGACTGCGGGAATATTTGGCGACGTGGGCCTGATAACGCACTTCACGGTTCACGGTTGGCTCGCCCTTCTGGTGACCGACTCACCATTCTGGGTGGGTGCAACTGCGGGAGTAGGCGGGATTGGCATGACCGTCTTCGCGCCGTGGGGCGGTGTTTTGGTAGATCGCTTTCGCAAGGTCGATGTCATTCGCCTGGCGTTACTGTTGAGGTGCCTATCGGCTACTGCTCTCGCTGTGCTGGTGTTCACGGACTCGGTGGAACTTTGGCACGTACTCGCATTCGCGCTGGCAACGTCCGCCACGGGTGCCACGCGCATGCCGGGAATGAAAACCCTTGCCATGGACATCGCCGGGGCTGAAAATCTTCTCGGCGCGATGGCCGCGCGTATGGCTTCGATGACGGTCGTGGGGGTCGTAGCCCCACTAATGATCGGTCCAGTCGTGGACGCTGTTGGCATCGGATGGGCGTACGTAGTCATTGCTCTTGGAGACCTGATCAGTGTCGCTCTTATGAGCCTTGTCCGCTCCTCGGATCCCACAGATTCACCTGAGCGTCGTTCGCCCCTGGCCGACCTGAAGGAAGGAGTCAGCTACTCGCTACGCCATCCCCTGGTCCGCACGATATTGGGAGTTATCCTGGTGACTGAGATGTTCGGATGGTCGGCCGAACCGATGCTTCCCGTGGTGGTGAGGGACGTGCTCGGAGGCGGCGCAACCGGGCTGGGCATGCTGTTCGCGGCTGCCAGCGCGGGCGCCGCTGTTACCGCGTTTACTCTGTCTTCCATTGGCAACGTGCAGCACAAGGGCTGGCTCATGGTTGGTGGCATATTCGGATTTGGCTGTTTTCTGCTCTGCTTTTCTCTTTCGAGGTCCCTGCCACTTTCGCTGGTGGTGTTTGGACTGGCCGGCGCTTGTACAACTCTGTACGAGACGGCTGGCGATACAATCATGCAGTCAGGAGTGGAGAGGCGTATGAGAGGGAGGGTGCTGAGCTTCCAGGCCATGTTGTGGGGTGTGTCCGGCATGTCCGGGTTTCACGCTGGCGCACTCGCTAGTCAGTTTGGGGCGCCACTGGCCATAGGCGTCGGAGCAGTCATAGTCATGATCGCCGGACTTGTGCTGGCACGATTCTCAAGCAAGCTCGACCGGCCCGTTGAACAGCGGGCGGTCAACCCGGCGTAGATTCACCATTGGCGAGAGCGGCCGATCATTCTGGCTATTGGTCGGGGACACTGTCTCCCCACCAGCTTTGCAGGCGTGCGAGCACCTCGGCTTCGAATCCTTGGTCAGAAGGGCGATAATACCGGCGTCCCTTGAGATTGTCCGGCAGGTTCTGCGTGGGAGTAAAGCCGCCTTCGTGACTGTGCGCGTACTCGTAGCCCTTGCCGTAGTCCAGGTCGCGCATGAGTCCAGTGACAGCATTGCGTAGATGCAGCGGAACGGGCTCATTCGTCGAGCGTTCCGCGTCCTTGATCGCCTCTCCAATTGCCGCATAAGCTCGGTTGCTCTTCGGGGCGGCTGCAAGATAGACGGTTGCCTCCGCGAGCGGGATTCTGCCCTCCGGCATTCCGACCAGGCTCACTGCCTGCTGGGCGGCCACGGCAATCGATAGCGCGCCAGGGTCTGCCAACCCAACGTCCTCAGCCGCCACAATGACCAACCGCCTGGCGATGAAGACCGGGTCCTCACCAGAAACCACCATTCTCGCCAGCCAGTAGATTGCCGCGTCCGGGTCAGACGCTCTTACGGACTTTATGAAGGCGGATATGGTGTCGTAGTGCTGGTCGCCTGTGCGGTCGTAAACCGAGGCGCGGCGCTGGACTGCATCCTCAATGGTCGGGAGCGTAACCACACGTTCGCCAGACGCATCTGGCGTCGTTGCATGTACGGCCAGCTCCAGTGAGTTCAGGGCTGAGCGAGCGTCCCCGTTGCTCAGCGAAATGAGTGCCTTGCGGGCGCCGGGCTCAAGGCTAGGCCTGAGTTGCCCAAGGCCTTTCACAGGGTCCTCCATCGCCTTGTCGAGGATGCCCGACACCTGCTCGGCGGCGAGCTGCCTGAGCACGTAAACTCTGGCCCTGGACAGCAGGGGAGAGATCACCTCGAATGATGGGTTCTCCGTGGTAGCGCCGATTAGAATAACCGAACCGTCTTCGACATGCGGCAGGATGACGTCCTGCTGCGACTTGCTGAACCGGTGAATCTCGTCAATGAACAGGATCGACCGGGTGCCGCTCATCCCAAGTCGATCGCGCGATTCCGAGACGATTCTGCGAAGGTCGGCTACACCTGAGGTAACTGCGCTGACGCGGTCGAAGTGCGCGTCCATCTGCGCCGCGATCAGGTGCGCCAGCGTGGTCTTACCGGACCCGGGTGGACCCCACAGCACCATCGAGGGCACGTGTCCAGAGGCAATCGCCCTGGCAAGAACGCTCTCCGGGCCGACGATGTGCCCCTGTCCGACAAAGTCGGAAAGAGTGCGCGGCCTCATGCGCTCCGCAAGCGGCGCGACGGTCTGCTGGTGCTGCCGCCGGCTATGGTCGAATAGCGTCATCAGGAGAGAATCATGGGCCGCTGAGACCCTTAATGGCTGCTGACACCGACTGGTCCTGTTCGGGCAGCACAGTCCTCGGGTCGAGCATGACGTTGTCATCCTCGATTCTGCCAATAACGGGAGGGTCCTCTCTCCTGATCTCCGCGAGCACAAGATCGGGGTCCTGCCCCAACTCCCCGCAATCTATGCGGAGCGCGACGGACTCAAGTGTCTCTCCAGGCAGGCTCCCTCCCCCGATGGCGGACCTGGCGCCGACGACCGCTGCCCACGGACCGGCGACCGACTTCCAGCGCTCAACCCGTTCTGTAAGTTCAGTGATCGTGGCCGAGATCATCCTCCAGACCGGGATCTCAACTTCCGGTTCTCCGTTGATGTAGTGAAGCAGCGTTGCGGACAGTGCCGCCATGCTCAGCTTGTCTATCCTGACGGCCCTGGCAAGCGGATGCCGTGATACGGTGGCCACGTAGTCGCTCTGACCGGCGATTATGCCTGCCTGTGGCCCTCCTAGCAGCTTATCTCCTGAAAAGAAGCTGAGAGCGACGCCCGCCGCTGCGCTCTCCTGGGGCATCGGCTCGTGGGCAAGTCCATACTGGCTGGTGTCCAGCAGGCATCCGCTGCCGAGGTCGTGAAGCACCGGAACGCCCGAGCCTTCCCCCACGCTGACGAGCTCCGCGATGGTAGGGGCATAGGTGAAGCCCATGACCCTGAAATTCGAGGCATGGACGGACAGAATCGCCCCTGTCCGCTCGTTGATGGCCGAGGCGAAGTCTGAGGCATACGTACGATTTGTGGTCCCGACTTCAACAAGGGTTGCACCGCTCTGACGCAGAACGTCTGGAATCCTGAAACCACCGCCTATCTCGACCGCCTCGCCTCTTGAAACGATCACCTCTTTACCTGCGGCGATTGCTGCAAGTCCAAGCATCACGGCTGACGCGTTGTTGTTCACTGCCAACGCCGCCTCTGCCCCTGTGGCCTGGCAGATCAGGTTCGAGACGTGCTGCTGTCTTGATCCTCGCTTGCCCTCTGCAAGATCAAACTCGAGATCACTGTAACCCGCCGCGGCGACTCGCATGGCCTCGAAACTGCTGCCGCTGAGCGGAGCCCTGCCGAGGTTTGTGTGCAGGACGACCCCGGTCGCGTTGATCACACTTTGAGGCCAGGGTCGCCACTTCGATTCGGCCTGGGCTGCCACCGACTTCGACATGGCGTCGGCGTCGGGAGGCTCGCCACCCGAGCGAATGGCACTCCTGGCCCCGTCCAGCTCTCTTCGCACTAAATCCACGATTGCCTCGTGAGAGTACTTCTCAATAAGCCCGGCAATTCGGGGATCGTTCAGCACGTCATTGACTGATGGCAACGATCGGTATCTAGAGACCATTAAAACTCCGCAGCCTTGTTTATGTGTGAATTATATACCGATGCTCAGGGGGCGGGTCATCTCTGAACTGCTCCCAAAGTTGACCCTATTTCTGCGGCTCTAGTAGAATGTGACGACTTTCCCAATTGACGGTCTAGTGTATGTTCGTTATCGGCCTCACGGGCGGCATTGCCACGGGCAAAACGCTTGTGTCGGAGACGCTCCGGGATCTCGGGGCAACAATTATCAATGCTGACCTTGTAGGGCACGAAGCCTACCTCCCTCGAACCGAGACATGGCAGGCGGTGGTTGACGCCTTCGGTACGGACATACTCGACGAGGATGACCAGATCGTGCGCCCGAGGCTCGGCGCGATCGTGTTCAGTGATCCGTCAAAGCTTGAGCAGCTAAACTCCATCGTCCACCCCCGCATCTATGCTATGATCAGCGATCGTATCGACGATCTTAAGTCTGAGGGCGTCGACACCGTTGTCGTAGAGGCTGCGCTTCTGATCGAAGCTGGATGGACGCCCCTTGTCGACGAGATCTGGGTGCTGACATCGCCAATCGAGCAAGTGTATTCCAGGTTGATGGGAAGAGGTATGACCCGGGACCAGGCTCAAGCCAGAGTCGAGTCCCAGATGCCGCAGGATGAGCGAGTTACTCACGCCGACATCGTGATCGCCAACGACGGCGGCGAGGCCGAGTTGAAGAGCGCAGTAAGGGAACATTGGGACCAAAGGGTCGCATCGAAAGCACAAGGAGACCGGTAAGGCAGATGACATCACCAACGCGGACCCTGTTTCGGAGCTACATTATCGAGGAGTATCACCTCACTGAGGAACCGTACTACGTTCCCGTTGGAGATGAGATCGAGCTTTTCGAGGCCGCATACGCCCAGAAGATCCCCGTAATCTTCAAGGGCCCGACTGGCTGCGGCAAGACTCGATTCGTGGAATACATGTCATACAGGCTCGGGCAGCCGTTGACGAAAGTTCGGCAGCAGCCCTCTGGGGTGGCGTCAGGAAATGGCAAGGCCGTGGCGGACGACCGCGACCATCTCCCCCTTGTTACCATCGCCTGCCATGAGGACCTCACAGCCAGCGACCTGGTCGGGCGCTACCTTCTTGAGGGCGACGAGACTGTCTGGATTGACGGTCCGCTGACACGCGCAGTCAAGGCCGGTGGCATCTGCTACCTGGACGAAATCGTCGAGGCTCGCAAAGACACCACCGTTCTGATTCACCCGCTGACTGACCACCGTCGAATACTTCCGGTGGAGAAGCGAGGGGAGCTTCTCGAGGCCGCTGACGGCTTCCTGCTGATCCTCTCCTACAACCCCGGATACCAGAGTGCGTTGAAGGACCTGAAGCACAGCACAAGGCAGCGTTTCATCTCGATTGAGTTCGACTACCCACCCCGTGACATCGAGGCTGAAATCATCGCCCACGAGTCGGGTGCGGACGAGGATACTGCAATCCAGCTCGCGAAACTCGGCGAGAAGATCAGGAACCTCAAGGAGCACGGACTTGGCGAAGGCGCCAGCACTCGACTGCTGATCTATGCTGGCCAGATGATCTCACAGGGCATCGCTCCCCGGCGCGCTTGCCAGGTCGCAGTCAACTGGGCTGTCACTGATGACTTCAACATACAGCGCAGCATCGAAGAGCTGACGACTTCGATTTTCGAGTAACAGCGACAGTCCGCGGGTGGCGGGCGTGGGGTGAGGCCCGGACTTGGGCTCTGAATTCATAGCTGGCGCCAGGCGTGTCCTGGATAGCCGCACGGTAGCCGTCGCAGGGGACCATATGATGTCCCCTGCCGCTGTCCTGCTTACTCTCCTCAGCGCAGAAGGCGAATATCACGTCGTTCTTCAGAAGCGTTCCCAGCAGGTGGAGCACCATAAGGGTGAGATTTCCTTTCCCGGCGGCATGGCAGATCCAGAGGACGAATCTCTCCTTCAAACGGCGCTTCGTGAGGCCCATGAAGAGATGGGCATTCTCCCTGAAGACGTGGACGTAATCGGCCGGCTCGACGATACACCCACCATTACCGGGTTCATGATCACTACCTATGTTGGCGTAGTGCAGTCCCCGTACAGATTCGTGCCCTCAAGTATTGAGGTTGCGGAGGTACTCACCGTCCCTCTGTCCCACCTGAGGGATCCTGGCGCCTACAGGGTTGAGACACACCTGGAGGGCGACGCCTTTCGCACGATGCCTGTATACGTCCATGAAGGACATGTTATATTTGGCGCTACCGCAAGAATTCTGGACCAGTTCCTAAGAGTGACCGCAGATCTGCCTGTGTGTAAGGAGGATTCGTGAGTAACGAACAAACGCCCACATTGGCGCAACTCAGGACCGAGTTCCGCAGGTTTCCCGCTCCCGTGATAGAGGAGTTTGACAAGGCTCGTTCGAAGATGCCGAAGACCATGGAGGATGGCAACATCCTGCTCTGGGGACAGGCGGGCCTCAACATCGCAGACCAGACGGTTAGGTCCTGGGAGGCTACGGCACAGTACTTCCGAGTAAGCCCGAAAGTCGTTGCGTACATGCCGTTCAGTTACTTCATGAACTGGACGGACTGTGGGTCCAAGCTCTGCAAGGAGTCCCCAACGCTGGCTGCAGCCTACTTCGAGGCATCCCCAGCCGCCATGAGCAAACTGCGGTCCCGCCACATCGAGAGCTGGGCCGAGCTTGGCGGCAGCCTATACAAGGGGACATGGAAGTCCTCCACCCTGGCCTGCAAGTTCTTTACTTACAGTCCTGCCCTCATGGAGAGCCTTACGTTCCAGGAGCTGGAACGATTCGTCGCTTTCCTGGACGCGCTTGCGCACAGGTCATACGACCTCGCATCCGAGTGCCTGGCTCTGGGCACACAGATATTCCCACTGATTGGTGAGGACAAGACTGCGTTCATAACGCTCGCTTCAGCGCTTGTGGACTCTGGTTGGCGGGAAGTCAAGAGTTTCTTCGACGCTGGCGCAAAGGCGCTGCCCAAGATCGACCCAGAGCAGCGCTTCAGGTTCCTGAAGATTGCGGAGGACCTCGTTCACAAGGGCGGCTCAAACATACCTGGTGTAATGCTTGAGACATCGCAGGCGTTTTCCGAGATCGATCCTGAGCTTCACTCAAGAGTGCTTACACTCTCCGAGCAGCTGATTGCGGAGTCGCCGGAAGCAGTCCCGAGTTTCATTGAGGCGTCGGCGCAGGTCATGGACAAGTTGACCATGTCCCAGTTCGAGAGGTGGTACGAGGAGGGAGTAAACCTTCTTCGCCAGAACCCGGACGGAGGGCTGGCCTACTTCAAGATCGAATCGGCGCACTCAGAGACGATGATCGAGGCGCTGTCATCCGGTGTTGAATTCGACCGAATTAAGACGATTATGGAGATGTACTGCAGGGGTCTCGCTGGAGAAGAGGTCAAACTCTCATCTTCGCCGGAGCTGGTGGAGCGCAACATAGGTTGGGTCTCGGCTGCGTCTCCGACGACTGAAGGCTCCACGGTATATTTGCCGGATGTAGTGGACAGGTACCACTCCAAGGACGAGAACTTCTCCTGGTTCAAGGTAGTTTCAACTCACCAGGTCGCGCGCCTCGAGTTTGGCAGCTTCTTCTTCCAATTCGACAGACCGTCGGTGCTGTTCGAGGACCGCAGGCACGAAGTCGAGGCCCAGAACCAGGATCAGCCAGCCGGACTGGAGATAGTGGACCAGGCTGACCCGGAGTTGGCTGATGAGGGTCTTGAGCGAGCCTGGATTACAGACATGCAGCGGTTCTTCAACCTGTTTGAAGACCGAAAGCTAGCGCTGGACATTTTCACAGTCGTGGAGGATGGTCGGCTGGACTTCAGGGTCAAGTACGAGTATCCGGGCATAAAGGCTGTATACGAGCGCGTGCAGATGGACTCATGTGAAGGGCGACCTGAGATCACCTCCCTCCCTGCCAGAGAGGCGCTCGTCGAGTTTCTCGTCCGCTTGAGTCTGCAGCAGTACAGGGAGATTCCTGCGCCTACTGACTACGTGGAGCAGGCCCAGCAGATAGCTTCCATCGCCCGGCAGATTCTTGATGCGGAGGCCAATGTCGAGGACACGGCAGAGGCAACGCTTCGGATCTACGCCATAGTCTCCTCGATTCCTAACGAAGAGGTCCCGCCGGACGACTGGGACGACGTTGACGTCGATGATGAGCAGGAAGAGGAGTACTCAGATCCCGACGACATGCAGCAGCTGCTGCAGCAGATGGCCATGGGCATGGACATGGAGCTGCGGCCGGACGAAGAGCAGGAATACGAGCAGTCTGAAGAGGTTGACTACCGCGGCGACTTCAAGCCCGAACTGGTCCAGTTGCTGACCCAGCTTCGAATGCAGCAGGATGCCGGAGCCGAGACCAACGGAGAGCCGATAACCCAGGAGCAGCTCGAAGAGCTTCTGCAGAACAGCGCTGAGCTGGACCTCCAGGCTGTGGAGGGCGACCTTCAGGAGACCCAGGGAATGTTTGCTGACAACCTGCTGAAAGAGGCGGGGATGCAGCTTCCGGACAATCCCGACTTCAGCAATGGGCCGTTTGTGCATATCGACGAAGACGGCGACTCGCTGGAGGCCAGCGAACCCCAGACCTTCGTTTACGACGAATGGGACTTCAGGGCAGCCGACTACAAGCCCAGGTGGTGCATCGTACGGCAGAAGACGATGGCCGAGGGCGACCCCAACTTCTTCGGTGCAACGTTGCACAGCTATGGCGGACTCGTATCCAGGATTCGTCGCCAATTCGAGATGATGGTGCCCGAGATGTTCCGCCGCGTGAGAAAGCTCGAGGACGGCGAGGAGATCGACATCGATGATCTCATCGAGGCGATCGTCGATATGAAGACCGGCGCCAGCCCCTCGGACAAGTTCTACTGGCGCAGGAACAAGGTCCAGCGGGAGGTCGCGGCAGCGTTCCTTCTGGACACCAGCGCGTCGACTGCCGAAGCCATCGACGAGGGGAAGCGCACCGCGGACGACTGGGACGCCCCCGACGATCCCGTGGAGTATATGGTCTGGCTGCGCACTCGCAGAGGCGAGGCTGCCCGCCGGTCGTACAAGAGGATAATCGACGTAGAGAAAGAGGCCATCGTACTCATCGTGAACGCGCTGGAGGCGATTGGGGACATCTACGGCATCTATGGCTTCTCAGGTTACGGACGTGAAAACGTCGAGTACTATACGATCAAGGACCTTGACGAGGCGTTCTCAGACCGCGTCAAGCGTCGGATAGACCGTGTAGCGCCCCTGCACGCCACCAGGATGGGCCCGGCGATCCGCCACACGATCTCCAAGCTGGAGAAGGCCGACGCGAGGACCAAGATCCTGTTCCTGGTAAGTGACGGCCGTCCACAGGACAGGGGATACAGCCGTGAGGGCGTCGAGAAGGAGTACGCTGTCCACGACACGCGCATGGCGCTGGAAGAGGCGCGTCGCAAGGACATCAATGCGTTCTGCCTGACTGTTGACAAGAACGGACATGATTACCTCAAGACCATGTGCGCCGACATGGGTTACGAGGTACTGGACAACATCTACGATTTGCCTGAGCGTCTGCTGTTCCTCTACAGGCGTCTGACGATGTAGTGCTGTCGGTCAGCTACGCCTAGTAAAGCAGCAAGGCCGCGACTTTTTTTGGGTCGCGGCCTTTGCGTTTCACGAGGGTCATCCGGACGCGCGCTTAACCCCAGTTGGACTCCTGTCCACCTGAGCCAGTCTCCAGGACTTTGGTCAGTTCCAGCAGCGTGTGAGTAACAGCCCGACCTCGTATGCGAAGGCGTCGGGTAGGGTAGGAGGCCGATCTGACGTAGCTTTCGTCTCCAACCACTATCCCGACGTGAGTGGTCCCGACCGGCCCTGAATGTTCAGAGGGTTCGGAAACCAGGTTGGTGACAGCCAGCCCTACGTCTGCGCCGAACTTGTACCTGACGGCACGGGCCAGGTCAGCGGCCTGTTCCGGGGTTGGACTACCTCCTGAACTGCTCACCTCTCCGAGTATCCTCGCCCCTGCGCCGTTTGATGCGAGAACTACTCCCCCGGCTATGGTTTCAAGGGACAGGGGAGATTCCAGCAGTGTGCTCGCCAGGAGCCCGCCGGTAAAACCTTCCGCAATTGCGAGTGTGAGGCGCTTGCTCGACAGCGCGCTGAGTGAAGCCGATACCGCCGTGTCCTCATCTTCTCCCCAGATCGCGTGTCCGGCGATCCGCCTGATTTCTACTTCCAGCGGCTCTATTAGCTTTCGTGCTTCCCCCTCGGACGCCGCGCGAGCAATAGCCCTGAGATGAATGCCGTCCTGCTTGGAGTAGATTCCAAGTGACGGGTTCTCACTCTCGAACAGCGGGGAGAGCATCTCGTCCAGCCCACCTTCGGTGATTCCGAAGGTCTTGAGTGTGCGCGTCACTATGTATACGCCCGGATTGAGGTCACGAAGTCCTGGTCCAACTACGGACTCCCACATACCGGTAATCTCCCGTGGAGGGCCGGGCAGGGCAGCGATCACACGTCCCTTGCGTTCCACCCACCATCCGGGCGCCGTACCCATCGGATTCGGAATGACTCTTGCTGACGGAATCAGCGTGGCCTGTTTGACGTTAGTTTCCGGCATGGGCACGCCGCGGCTCTCGAACTGCGACCTGAGATGGGCGAGCAGGTCGTCCTGCACCTGCATTTCCTCACCCATCACTGCGGCAATGGACTCTCGGGTGAGGTCGTCGGACGTGGGTCCCAGGCCTCCGGTAGTTATGGTAACGTCCGAGCGTTCCCAGGCCCGTCTGATGGCTTCCTGTAGCCTCTCTGGATGGTCTCCTACCTTGGTGGCCCAAGTAAGGTCGATCCCTATTCTGGCCAACTGTTCGCCGATGTACGATGAGTTTGTATCCACGGTCTCGCCCATGAGGAGCTCGGTCCCAATGGAAATGATCTCGGCATTCATGTTGAGTGCTCCGCGCGTAGATTTGCTTTCCGCGTCCGACTGCTGTCGGCGCAGTGGACTGCGCGCAAGTATATCCTCAGCCAGTGAAGGGAACAATGCAGTGGGGTCCCACTGAGGCGCTGAACCTGCCCGTAACGTATCGGGAGTTTCTAGCCTGAGATCGATGCCTCTTCCACATCGGCGTAGGGCACGCTTTCGACGAGATCAAAGAGCGCATCCGCCCAGTCGGCTCCTATCTTTATGAGAGGCGTAGCCGCAAGGTCAGAGACGGGCGTCGCGTAGTAGTGCTCTCCGTCCTCTGTGAGATTGCCGAATGCGAACAGGACGCCGTCTATGAACCGGGTGCCGCGCTCAGTTGTGCCTGAGAACCTGATCTCAATGGACTTGCCCTCGTACGGATCTTCGGGGCCCTTGAACTCCATGCCCCAGTCGATGAAGTCACGGCTCCGGACTCGGTACTCAACGACTTCAAACTCTTGGGGCCCGCCCAGAAGGGGCAGGTACTCTTCCAGTTTCTGAGTATCGAGAGGCCGGTTGTCCTCGTCCGTATCAAAGTGCCTGGCCAGCCATTCACCTTCTTCGTGCTGAAGCCTGAGGAACGGGCCGTCCGGCTCTCCGACCTCACCAGTGTAGATGTTGACCTCAGTTATGGTCTCAGGGTCTCTGTACACCCACCACTTGGGCAGGGGAGGCTCGTTGGCCAACCTCGCCAAAACCTCGCCCCAGATGTCTGCAATCAGGAAGAGCTCATCGAATCCAATGACTTCACCGTAGTGATGATTGCCGTCGGTTGTCTTGTCTCCCAACCTGAACTCTAGCTCGCGGTCTGCAGTCAGCCCGAGCTTCACGACCAGGTTCGGTTCATCCAGACCATACTCTGCGGGATCGTCGATTGTCTGCCGACCAACCGAAAAATCAGCCTGGAAACCTGACTCACCAGAAGTCAGGTCGCGACGAGTTTGAGGCCCGCTTACCAGTAGAACTATGCCACCCCAGCGAACGTGTGACGGAGGAATCCCTTCCAGTCGCTCGAAGACCCATGCGTCCTGGTCGTTCTTGACAAACCGCTCGTTGTTTCCACCAGCCGTCACATCGATGCTGATTATGTCATCGAAGCTGACCTGGTAGAACCATGGAGACTTCGGCTCGCGCTCCTCTTCCTGCACGAACGGATTTATGTAGGCGACCACGCCCACAACGGCCGCGACGACAACGAGAGCAACGGTTAGCTTCCAGTTCATGTGTCGTTTGCCTTACCGCCTGCGCCACCAGACTACTACAGCAATGACAAGCATCAAGATCGGTGGCAGGAACCAACCGGTCCACTTGATGAAGTCACGTTCACGCTGGTTTAGCACGAGTACGCGAATGGGGATCGCCGGTTCGCGAATGGAAATCAGTTCGTAGTCTTCGGCCAGCCAGTTGACCGAATTCAGGAGCAGATTCGCGTTATCGCTCTGGAAAAAGAACTTGTTCCGCGCAAAGTCTGAATCGCCAATTACGATGATCTTCGTGAGATTGTTCTCTCCCGGCACTATCTGGCCTGAAAGTGAGGCGCCAGCCTGCATGACCGCCGCAACGTCCAGCGGTCCTTGCACGTCTTCGCCAGGGGTGTATTCAGTCACGTCGTCGTGCGACTCCATCCAGCTCGCGGGAGTGGTCCCCGCCAGCCTCGTGTAGGACATGAACGCTGGAAGGTCATCCAGCGGCAAGAGCGGCAGGACTGCCGTTGCGTCCGTGAAGAAGACGTTGTTCAGCTGGTCCGCGATTGGGACTCCCGTTAGTGCGCTGGTCCCGAATTGGGCATTGGAGCGCTGCACCATGGGCGAGGTGGCTTCACCTGCGACATTGCTGATCAGGTCGGCAATTCGGTGCTTCCCAACCGCCAGTCCCCACACCGCTAGCAGCTCCCGATACGAATCTGGCGTATCGGGGTCAAGCAACAGAATGACCTTTCCGCCGCGAGCCATATATTCCGACACCGCTTGCATTTCGTCCTCACCCAAATCCTGCTTTGGGCCAGGGACGACCAGCACTGCCGCATCCTCTGGAACTGCTCCGTCCTGCTTGAGATTCAGCGGGTACACGCTGTAGTTGTCCCGCTGCATCCCCTGGATTGCGAAGTCGAAACCCTCGTCGTCAGTCTCATTCGTGAGCGTCCGAGTTACCGAGGACTCGCCGTGACCGGTCAGGTGGTATACCTGCTTCTGCTGGGTCCCAGTGACCACGAGAATCCCTGTGACGAAGTCCTGCTGAGTGAAGTTGAAGACCCCTTGATGCACGCCCGTGTCGATGTCTTCGAAGACGACCACAGGAAAGTCGGTGACGTCGTAGTTGACTGCCATGCTCCTGTTAAGTTCGGGGTCGATGAAGCGATATGTGAAGTTGCCGCTTCGTCGGGCGAACTCGTTTAGGAGATCTTCAGTCTGCTGCCTGGTCAGGGTCGAGTCCCTGTCAGTAGGGGAGAAGAAGGCGTTAGCCCGGATTGGGCCCTCCAGTGAGTCGAGCACCTGCAAGGTTTGCTGTGCTGGGCTAAAGATGCGAGTCGCGGTGACGTCCAGCCTGCTTGGACTGCGGAACAGGAGGAAGTTAAGGAGAATCAGGATGATGAAGAAGGCGACCGTCATTATCGCCACGTTGGTGCCGTAGCGACCCTGACGTCCCGCCATGAATATGGCAACAGCCCGAGGAGAGAGAACTAGCGCAACGAACAGCAGAACAAGGCCAATGATGAGGACGGATATCGAGAAGTTCCTGAGCTCGTCGATAGTCAGGAAGAGTACAACGCCCGCTATCGTCGCAACGATACCGACTACTGCCCCGATAGCGCTCCAGAAACCTGTGGACTTGAGAGTGTCCAACAAGTCCATGCTAATCGACTGACGACGATCTTGAGGCCTTGCCAACTATCTCCACCTGCGGGTTTCGAGCGATCTTATCGTAAGGAACAGGAATATGGCGGTCAGCGACAGGAAGAACACGACACTGGAGGTGTCGATGACTCCGCGGCTGAAGTCTACGATGTGTTCGTTCATCGACATGCCGTTGAACACCTCGCTGGCTATGCCAGTGACGATGTCAGCGATCAGGTTAACGAATGAGAGCATCAGGAGAAATGCTATGCCGACCACTGCTGCGACTATCTGGTTACTGGAAAGCGAGGATCCCAGCAGGCCAATCGCGAGAGCCGCCGCTCCGTATAGCAGCAGCCCCAGGTAACCACTTAGCACGGGGCCTGTATCCGGGTCGCCAAACGAGTACAGAAGCACTACGTAGTAGAGCGTGACTGAAACTATGACGGCCAGGATGAGGAAGCTGGCGATGTACTTGCCGAGCACAACTTCCCAGTCTCGTACTGGGGATGTCAGCAGCAGCTCGAGTGTACCGAGTTTCTGTTCCTCGGCCAGCAGTCTCATTGTCAGCAGGGGAGCGAGGAATATTATGAAGAAGCTTGCCCACTCCACGATCCCGCGTACGCCTGCTTCAGCGAACGGCGCCGTTACGTCGGCTACGAAGAAGACACCTGTGAGAGCAAGGAACATGGCCCCGACGATGTATGCTGCCGGGGTCCCGAAGTATGACTTCGTCTCCTTCCAGGCGATGTTGAACGTGTTCACGCGGCATTCTCCGCGTTTTCATATACGATGTCCTCTTCCTCCGTTGTCAGCCTGAGGAAGATCTCTTCAAGCGACATCGTAACCGCCTCGAGTCGGTGCAGCTCCCAGCCGGACTCGATTACCTTCTGAGCGAGCGCCGCCCTGATTTCAACGCCAGACTCCGACTCCACCCGGTATTGGGGGAGTTCTCCGCGCTGGATGTTGAAGCGGTTGGCAGTCTCCACTCCCGGTACCTCGGACAGGACAGCGAGTACCTCCTGCTGAGGGCCCTTGACCTGCAGGTCTACGCGCTCACGGCCGAGGAGCCTGCGTGCGAGTTCGTCAGGCTCGTCTATAGCCACTATCTGCCCTTCGTGAATTACGATCACTCGCTCGCAGATCTGGCTGACCTCAGGCAGTATGTGTGTGCTCACGATAAGCGTGTGCTCGCCGCCAAGGTCCTTAATGAGCTGCCGGGTCTCTACTACCTGTATGGGGTCGATGCCTATCGTCGGCTCGTCCAGAACGAGCACGTCCGGCTCGTGGATGATCGATTGGGCGATCCCGACACGCTGTCGGAATCCCTTGGATAACTTGCCGATGATCGAAGTGTAGTAGTCCTCGAGGTGGCAGATTTCGACCACGTCGTCGATTCGCGTCTTGATTCGTGACGCGTTCATACCCCTGATCTTCCCCATGTAGTCGAGGTACTCTCGTACGTTCATCTCTGTGTAAAGGGGGACGGTCTCAGGGAGGTATCCGATGTGGCGCCTCGCGTCCAGCGATTCAGTTACTATGTCGAAGCCCGCAACAGAGGCGCTCCCTTCAGTTGGAGGGAGGAAGCCGGTGATTACCTTCATGGTGGTCGACTTTCCAGCGCCGTTCGGCCCTAGGAAACCGACTATTTCCCCTTGCTCCACCCTGAAGGAGATGTCAGTGATTGCCGGGAAGTTCCCGAAGTACTTTGTTACGTTATTTACTTCGATCATAAGACGCTATGCCGTGCTGGGCATTTCACCTCATTCCTGGAGGCCGCCTGCGTGTTATCTGCCTAAGTAACTTACGAATGTTCAGAGGTAAAGGATTCCACTGTCTGGCCTGTGCCAAAGACCAAGGGGATTCTAATTCAAGCGCTTCCGCGCTTTCAAGGCAGGTTGTCCGAGATTCAGGACGGGTGCTAAGCTAGTTGCCCTGAATGGCGGCCCTTTCCCGCGCAAATGAAACACCGACTTATCAGGAGACATCTTCGTTGCACCTGGTGATCGACGGATACGATGCGTCCCCCTCCTCACTCAAGGATGTGGACCTCGTCCACGACTTCCTCGACTGGTTCCCCGATCGCATTGGGATGACCCGCATCGCGCCACCCCAGGTATACACGTACAGAAGCCGCAAGGAGGAGGACTGGGGGGTCTCTGGATTTGTGCTGATCGCGGAGAGCCACATCACTGTGCATACATTTCCTGACCGCTCCTACCTGAACGTCGATATCTTCTCGTGTCGTGAGTTCGACGCGGCCGAATCTTTGGAGATTGTGAAAACCTGGTTCGGCCTGGGGCGCACCGAGAGCAGTGTGCTGGAACGAGGCCTTGAATATCTGGACACAACAGAGGCCTACACCGGTATGGTCCGTGAGAGGTTCGGACTCCAACCCTCGAAGGGGAACAGTTGAACTCAAGGCTCTCATCTTACGCCTGGCAGACCTTCCTCGATACTCCACCTGGCGAGCACGATTACGAGTCGGCCAGTTTCGTAGTGATACCAGTTCCGTACGATGGGACTACCTCCTTTCGTACGGGCTCGCGATACGGGCCGGCGGCGATAATCGATGCCTCGCGCCATCTGGAGGACTTCGATATTGAATTGGGATGCGATCCCTCAGACTCGGGAATCTACACCTTACCGGAAGTGACCCCGGACGCCTCTGGCCCAGCCCGGGTCGTGGAGCAGGTGAGAGAAGTCGTGGCCGATACTCTTGAGAGCGCCAAAACGCCTGTACTCATCGGAGGTGAGCACTCCCTGGCGTTGGGTGCGGTCACAGCCTGCGCCGATATCTACGAGGACCTGTCAGTACTCTACCTCGATGCTCACGCAGACCTCAGGGACTCTTACATGGGGACGGAACTGGGACACGCGACAGTTGCCCGGAGAATCTCTGAGATCTGCCCGATCGTGGAAGTTGGCGTGCGGTCGATCAGCGAGGAGGAGTTCGCCTTCGCGCTGCGCGAAGCCGGTGTTGAAATCCACTTCTGGCCCACCGATAGGGGCGAACAAGAGCTGCACAACGCTGTCTGTGGTCAACTGTCCCAGAATGTCTATCTCTCTATCGATCTTGATGTTCTGGACCCTTCGATCATGTCGGCTGTTGGTACACCAGAGCCTGGCGGAATGACCTGGTGGGATACAGTACGGCTACTTCGTCAGGTATCGAGGAGGTCGCGAATCGTAGGCTTCGATGTGTTGGAACTCAGCCCCGAGGAGGGTCCCGTCGCCTGTTCGTCGGTAGCGGCAAGGCTCACCTACAAGTTAATGGGGTACATCCTGACGCCTTGAGGAGTTGTACGCTACAATTGGAGTCCCGCATTTTGGGGACACTGACGGGCAGTGGCCGAAAGACTTTCCAGTGGTTACGACCGACAAACTGATCTACATGGACTATGCCGCAACTACTCCGGTGAGGCCGGAGGTGGTGCAGGCCATGCTGCCGTTTTTTTCGGCAAACTTCGGTAACCCCTCAAGCATCTACGAATTGGCTCAACAGAGCAGGGGTGTCGTCGATCAGTCCCGAAGGTCAATTGCCAGGGCCTTGGGGTGCAGAGCTAGTGAAGTAGTCTTTACTTCAGGTGGCACCGAATCTGACAACGCGGCCATCAAGGGAGTGTCCACTGCACTCAGGAACATTGGCAACCATGTCATTACGTCAAGTATAGAGCACCACGCTGTCCTGCACGCGTGCCATCAGCTGGAACAGTTCGGGTTTGAGGTCACATACCTTCCTGTCGACGAGTATGGGCTTCTCGATCCAGAAGATGTTGCTGGTGCGATCACCGAGCGAACAGTCCTGGTAAGTGTGATGCTCGCCAATAACGAGATAGGTACCATCGAGCCTGTGGCGGAGATCGCGGACGCGGTGAAACGGGAAGCTCTCAGGTATGACCGCAGGATCTACGTTCACACTGACGCTGTCCAGGCTGTTGGCGCAATCGACGTAAATGTGAAGGAACTGGGCGTAGATCTCTTGAGTCTGTCAGGGCATAAGCTGCACGGACCCAAGGGAATAGGAGCCCTGTACATTAAGCGCGGGACGCCGTTCGAGCCGCTGATCCTTGGCGGAGGTCAAGAGCGCGAGAGACGGTCAGGCACAGAAAACGTGCCATCTATCGTGGGACTGGCTGAGGCGGTTCGCCTCTCCGAAAACGAGAGACCTGGACTCACGGAAAGCCTGACAATTCTCCGAGACAGAATCATTCACGGGATTCATGAGCGAATTCCGAACGCGAAATTGAACGGTCATCCCACAGCCAGGCTACCCAATAATGTGAATGTTTCGTTCGAGAATGTAGAGGGAGAGCCGATCCTGCTGGGTCTGGACTTCGCAGGGATCTGCGCTTCCAGCGGGTCTGCTTGCTCGTCCGCGAGTCTCGAGCCGTCCCACGTTCTGACTGCAATCGGGCTTCCGGCGGATCTGGCGCAGGGAAGTCTGCGTATCACTATTGGAAGAGAAACCACCGATGAAGACGTCGACTACATGTTAGATACCCTGACAGACTTGGTGGGGAGGCTAAGGTCAATGCCATCCCTGTCGAGCGTCTAGTGAAATTCCGGTACGAAGAGTTGCTAAACCGAAATCTACCTCACTTCCCGAACTCGAACTCCAGGCACAAGTTTAGATTCACCTTATTGCCGTTGTGCGTCTTGATGCTGATCTTGGGGCTATCCCCTCTGTTGGCGGCATGTTCAAGCGAGCCTGACCTTGTCGCGGTCCGCGGCCGCAGTATCGAAATTCACGCCGAACGGCCCGTGGTATTGGAGAAGGTGTCCTACTCCACCCGGTCAGGGGAGCACCGGGTACTCAGACCGCGGGCATCAAACAGACAACTCGCCGCTGTCCTTGTCACTGTGGTAAACAGGACCAGCACGGTCATGCCGCTTCTTGTCGATCCCGAAGCTGCCCGGCTGGGAGACCGCAGGGGTGAGCGGATTCACGCAATGGACCCCTTCGACAGGTTCGGCACCGTTGACGTAGCCGACGTCGACGAGGACAAGTATTCCCCCTTACTCTGGGGTGACATACAGCTGGACCGCAACTTCCAGGTTCAGGGTTGGGTCATCTTCGACGTACCCAAGGGTCTGACGCTAGGAACGCTGTGGTGGGATGAAGTTGACGAGGTTGTCGCCGACTTCGTGGAGTACCGCAGGCGTTAGCCACCAGCTTTTCGGGGAGCGTCTCCGGATGCAATGTCGCCTCTCTATTTCGATTCGGTTTCAGATGAACCTGTCGAAACGCTCCAGCATCGAATATAATAGTTAGGTATGCGGGTTCATATAAGAAAAGCCTGAATGGAGTAACAGATGGCAAACGCAGTTGAGATTACAGATGCCACCTTTGAGGACGAGGTCGTTAATTCCGACGTTCCGGTAGTGGTAGATTTCTGGGCAGAGTGGTGCGGTCCATGTAAGATGATCGCCCCAATCGTCGAAGAGTTGGCAGGCGAGTACGCTGGCAAGGTGAAGTTCACCAAGCTGGATGTCGATTCCAATCCCAAGACTGCCATGCAGTTTGGAATTCGTGGAATTCCATCGCTGCTCATCTTCAGCGATGGCAAGGCCGTGGATCAGGTGGTCGGCGCCGTGCCGAAGTCCATGCTGAAGAAGCGGGTCGACGAGGCGATAGCCTAGCCCACTCCCACGTCAGTGGGCTTCGAGCACATGGCTCCGGCGGACTTCCTGGAAGCTCCGTCGGGGTACCAGCTTTCACCCGGGAGCGGATAGGGCCTGGTGGCTCTCGCGGTCTTCAAAACCGTCCGGCGGCAACCCAGCGGTTGGCGCGGTGGGTTCGACTCCCTCTCGCTCCCGCCAGCTCTCACCGGTACTTAAGCATAGCGACCACACCTGAACTCAGGTGTGGTCGCTCTCTTTTCTTGAGACTCAGGCAAGACAAGATCCTGCCCAGTCCCGGCTTCTACTTCTGGGCGAGTAGTATCGACAGCACGTCAGGTGCGGCCGTGGCCGCGATGTCCCTCAGCTGTTCCATCGTCCTGCTTCCCAGTGGGTGGGGCACCACCACGTAAGGGTAGTCAGGAACTCCGCCCAGCGCCGCCATCGCGTCAGCGCTCGTAATGAAGGGGTCCGTGCAAATCACCGCTGTCGGGACTCCACGCTTCTCGAGGGTAATTCCGTCGTGCACACTGCACGATGAGCAGGACCCTCAATCGCCCGATGACGTGACCACCACGTCACACTTATCGACTAGCTCGTCAATAATCTCCCCGGGACAGGGGCGCGAGGCATTGTGCTTGTTGCGTTCCACCACGGCGCCGAACTCGAACCTGTCTGCCAACACGTCGTGAATCGCCGTGAGCATCTCCACCGAGTTCAGCTTGCCATTTGCAAGCAGACCCAGTGTAAGCCCGTCCAGAGTGGTCGGCCGGTCAGCAACGACGCCTTCCGCCGGTAGAGGTTCTACCGTCGGGTCCAATACCTGAAGTCTTGTTGCGGTTGTCATTCGCATCCTCCTCTCAGTCCTAGATTAACTTGGTTACCGATCTCGATCCAACTCCACCGCTCCACAATGGTATTACACAGGAGAATGCTCCGGCGCCACCGCCTGCCACGACAACGGAAATCCCATCCGCGCTGGTGACAGAGTGGAGGTCATCACTTGACTGTCCCACTTCGTCCCTGATGTATCGTCCGGCGGATCGCCACTGGTCGATTGGACGCCTTGCTGAGTCGTGGAGAAACTCCTTCACCTGATCCTTGCTCCATCCTGCACGCTCGAGATTGCCAACGTGCTCAGGACAGAGGACGACGACAACCTCGCCCTGGTTCCAGCCTCCTCCTCCGGCGAACATGGCCTCACGGAACGAGACCAGGATCTCCTCAGGTCGTTGAAACGCGTGGTTGTCGACCTGGATAGGGGACAGCGCGGCAAACAGTGATACGGTGCTCTGGTCGTTTTCAAACCCTCGGTCGGTCTGGAACGGCTCCCAGGGTGAGACGTCCTCTGCCTCCGCAATGCACCAGGTGTACTTGCCTGGATGGCCAAGCGTGGCCTTATCGATCTCACCGGACTGCGATCCCGTTGCGTTGATGATGACCAGGCGGATCGCCCGCCCGACCGTTGCGTTCGCCCTATGCCCGGGTCCAAACACGCTGACGCCGGAATTCAGACCGATTTCGTTGGCGATCGGACCATTTACTATTGCCAGGACGGCTGCGCCCTGAGTGCTGGCAGTGATGGCGTGCAGATTGAACTGCGGTTCGCTCATGGCTTCAACGGCAGCAGCGACGACTCTAAAGTACTCCGGCTTGCATCCAGCCATAACGGCGTTGACTGCCACCTTCTCGGCGGTAATCACGCGGCCCTTGGTTGGCTCGGTCGCGAGGATGTCTGATGGACTGCGCCCGCCTGCCTCAAGGCAGGCGCTGACGAGGTCAGGGGTTGGAGGGACGATGGGAAGTCCGTCTGTCCATCCGCGGTCCATGTAACCTTCCACGACTTCGTTCCATGAGTCGAACTCCAGTCGTGCAGAACTGAGTTGGGCGCTTGTCATATGCGGCCTTTCATGTGGACTTCATGGCGATTATATGAAGCGTCATACGCATGGTCAATCTCCTTACGTAGATTCTGAAACTGCCGGAGATTCCTCATCTAGCGCGTATGTGCTATCCTTGCGCCAGAAAGCCGGAGCGTGCCGGGTAGGCGCGGAGGTATCGAATGGTCGATGTTGAAACGTCCAGGTTCACCCCCGTTCCCAATGTGGCAGGCGGGGCTGAACCCAACTTCGCTCATCCAAGCGAGCTAGAGTTCGCGCGAATTCTGGACTTTTACGGACTTCGCTGGGACTACGAGCCTCTTTCATTTCCGCTCCAGTGGGATGGCGACCGTGCCGCCGAAATGCTTACCCCGGACTTCTATCTGCCTGATCTAGACCTCTACCTGGAACTGACGACGATGAAGCAGTCGTTGGTTACCCAGAAGAATCGCAAGCTCAGGCGCCTCCGGGAACTCTACCCTGACGTCAACATCAAGCTACTGTACCGCAGGGACTTCCATCGGCTTCTGGCAAAGTTCGGTTTTGGCCCCCTCGTGGAGTCCGACCTGCCGGGCATATCACGAGTCCTGTACTCGGAGCGCCAGATCCAACAGAGGGTCCAGGAGCTAGGCGGAACGATCTCAAGGGACTACGCGGGCAGGCGTCCGGTCCTAATCGGGGTGCAAAGGGGCATGGTCTGTTTCATGGCCGACGTTATGCGCCAAGTCTCATTGCCTACGCGCATGGACTTCATGTCCATCTCTCGGTACGCAGGGGAGTATGGGCCGGATATCAGGATCACCAAGGGGCTGGACCTGGATATCGACGGATCGGACGTCATCCTCGTTGAGGACATCGTCGACACTGGAATGACGCTGAACTGGCTGATCGCTCACTTGCAGTCGCGCCGGCCTGCCAGCGTCGAGGTTTGTGCACTGCTGGACAAGCGAGCAAGGCGAATCGCCGACGTCGATATCAGGTACGTGGGGTTTGAGGCGCCGGACGAATTCCTCGTTGGCTACGGGCTGGACTACATGGAGTCCTACAGGAATCTGCCCTTCGTGGGTGTCCTGAGACCAGTGGGGAACTGACCAAAAGCAAAACGCCCCAACGGGCTTCGTCTATCTGCTCTCCGCTCTCCCGACTTCGGCGGGTGGGCCGCCGCAACCCGGAAAGCCTCGCGCATTCGACTTGGTCCATTGGGACGTTAGATATAATTTATCAGTGCTTACAATACTTGTCAAGCCCCAATTTTGCTTTCTGCCAGATTCCCCTCGATCCGAGAGTCACATACCCGTTGGTGACAGGATGGTACTTCCGGCAATCTCTTCTACTTCGGACCTCGTAGTAGTCTGATACATCTAATCGAGGAGGGCTCCAGACTTGAATGAAGATCACGGTGCAGACCTGATCCCCCGAAGAGTCCTGTACGGGAACTCGGAACGCAACTTTCCGAAGATTAGCCGAGACTGTAAGTACCTTGCATTCCTGGCGCCGGTAGACGGCGTTATGAACGTTTGGGTCTCGCCGCTTGAATCACTTGACGAAGCTAAGCCGGTTACCAGAGATGTAGGCAGGGGAGTTTCCTTCTACATTTGGCCTTACCGGTCCGACTACATTCTCTATCTCCAGGACCTGGGCGGGGACGAGAACTGGCACCTGTTCGCTACGAACCTCCTCACCCTGGAAACGAGGGATCTAACGCCCCACGAGGGCATCCAGGCCCGAGTTCTGGCACTCTCTCCAAGGCTTCCAGACGATGTGCTTGCAGGAATTAACGATAGGGACAGACGCCTTCACGACGTCTATATGGTCAATATCGAGACAGGGGTAAAGAGCCTCGAGTTTCAAAATGACATCGGCGCCGTTGAGCTAGTTGCTGACCACGACATGAACGTCAGGCTCGCCAAGCTGTCAACGCCGGATGGCGGTTCGCAGTTTCTTCACCGTGAGCCACTGGGAGAGTGGCGCAATCTCGCAGAAGTTCCATCAGAGGATGAGATGACAACTCACCCTCTGGGCTTCGACCCTGAGGGCCGCACACTCTACCTGATCGACAGCAGGAGTCGTGACACTTCAGCCCTTGTTGAACTGCATCTAGATACCCTCCAGGAGAGAGAGCTGGCAATTGACGGCAAGGCCGATATTACTGGCTTCATGATTCATCCTGAAACTGGCCGTCCCCAGGCGGTCGCCATCGAGTATGAACGAGTTCGCTGGGAGACAGTAGACGAGTCAATTGCAAGGGACGTCGAGCTGCTGCAGCGGAAGTTCGCGGGAGACTTCTGGCTGACCAGCCGCTCCCTGGACGACAGCCGCTGGATTGTTGCCCACGATCAGGATGCCGGTCCTTTGAACTTCTACCTGTACGAGCGAGAGCAAAAGAGACTCGGATTCCTGTTCTCCAACCGTCCCGAGCTTGGGCAGTACGAACTGTCACCGATGCAATCAGCGACGATTACTTCGCGTGACGGTCTTGACCTCACCGTCTACTACACCGTGCCATCCTGGGGAGGTCCCGACGGTGGACCACCGCCTTCCGTGCTATTCGTACACGGAGGGCCCTGGGGCAGAGATAGCTGGGGTTTCGTGCCCGGTCACCAGTTCTGGGCCAATCGAGGGTATGCCGTAGTCTCGGTGAACTTCCGTGGCTCGTGGGGATTCGGCAAGGCGTTCGTCAACGCGGGCAACCGGGAGTGGGCCGGCAAGATGCACGACGACCTGCTCGACGTTGTTGACTGGGCCGTAGAGACAGGGATTGCGGACAGGGACAGAATCGCGATCATGGGCGTGAGCTACGGTGGCTATGCCACACTCGTAGGACTGACCTTCACTCCCGACGTGTTCGCGTGCGGAGTGGATGTAGTAGGGCCGTCCAATCTCAATACGCTTCTGGATACCGTCCCTCCTTACTGGGAGCCTGAGATCGCGATGTTCAGGACGCGCGTGGGAGACAACTCAACGGAAGCAGGGCGCAAGTTCCTTGCCGAAAGGTCTCCTCTCACATATGCGAACAGGATCACGAGGCCGCTGTTGATTGGCCAGGGAGCCAACGATCCGAGGGTCAGGCAGGCCGAATCCGATCAGATTGTCGAGTCCATGACAAGACAGGGCATACCCGTAACATACGCGCTATTCCCAGATGAGGGACACGGATTCGGCAGGCCTCAGAACCACATGGCCTTCATGGCAATTGCCGAAGCCTTCCTCGCTAAGTGCCTCGGAGGCAGGTACGAGCCGATCGGAGACGACTTCGATGGATCATCTGTTACAGTAGTCACCGGCGAGACGGAAGTGCCCGGTCTGGCCGAGCATCTCGCCAAGAGTTCCGAGTAACCTGATAAACCCGAGAGGACACATCCATGGTCACTGCAACACCAACCCTCACTACCATCAACAAGACCGAAGCCCGCGCCAAGAGGGGTATGGTTGCGACAAAGGACATCCATGCAACCCGCGCCGGACTGCAGATGCTCGAAATGGGCGGGAATGCCGTTGACGCAGCCGTTGCTGCCTGCTTCGCCATAGGCGTGGTCGAACCGATGTCCAGCGGGATCGGTGGTGGAGGCTACCTCGTTTACCAGGTCGGGGACAGGGGAGGGGTAGTTGGCTTCCCCATGAAGGGCCCCTTGGCTGCAAAACCTGATATGTACGAATTGACAGGCGAGGCCGCCGTGGGCAACTTCGGCTGGGCAGGCGTCGTCAACGATGAAAACCTGGATGGGCCCAGGGCAATAGCCGTGCCGGGGGCGGTCGCAGGCTTGTGCGAAGCCCACAGACTGCTGGGCAAACTGCCGCTTAAGGAAGTTATCGCTCCTGCCGTCTCACTGGCCAGGGACGGGCACTCCCCGGGATGGCATAACATGTACGCGCTCGGCCTGATGGCGTCCCGCCTGTTTGACTTCGATGAGTTGCGCAACGTATTCATGCCCGGTGGAAAGCTGCCCACGGGTGATCTCACGAGTCCTGCCCTGCTGAAACAGCCCGATCTGGGCGATGTACTAGAGGCGATCGGTAAGCACGGTCCCTCGGCCTTCTATTCAGGAGACGTCGCACGCGCTCTCACATCTGACATCCAGGCCCACGGCGGGATTGTTTCCGAGAAGGACCTGGCAGAGTACCGCCCATTCGTGTGGGACTCGGGCTTGGAGTTTGGGTATCGCGGACACATAGTTAGAGTGCCTCCGTTCGCCTGCGCCGGAACGACATCCGCCATGACACTACGCTCGTTTGACGGGTTCGACGTGGCATCGATGGGGCACAACTCTGCCGATGCCCTCCACGCGTACATCTACGGCGCCCGACTTGCCTACGTGGACAGGTTTACATACATGGCCGACCCTGCGTTCGTCAGCGTCCCATGGAAAGGACTGGTGTCCGACGGCTATACGGATCTGCGTAGGGGGCAGATCGATTCAGGGCGTTTGGGAAGCGTCGAGGCCGGAGATCCGTGGGCATTCGACAGTGGCGCTCCCGGCGAAAAGATGGATGCGAGCGCTCCCGCCCTGGACGCAGGCACCACCCACCTCTGCGCCATGGACGGTGACGGCAACGCGGTATCCCTGACCAACACCCTGATGGCCGGTTTCGGCTCGGGCTTCGTTCCAAGGGGAACGGGCGTCGTGATGAACAACGGGATGATGTGGTTTGATCCAATGCCCGGACGGGTAAATTCAATCATGCCTGGCAAGTACCCACTGAACAACATGACGCCAGCCCTGGTTATTGGCGACGATGGTGTGCGACTCGCAGTCGGAGCATCCGGCGGCCGCAGAATTACCAACTGTGTGACGCAGCTGATTTCAAAGGTCGTCGACTACGGCATGGGTCCCCAGGAGGCGATAGACTCGCCCCGTGTCGACTGCTCCCTGCCAGTCACCAGCGTGGACCCGAGGCTCTCTCCCGATGTGGTAGCAGAGCTGGAGGCCAGGGGGCACCGCATCTACATCATTGGCGACAATCACGTTCAGGGAGGATTCGCCAGCTTCGCGAGCCCCGTGGCAATCGTGCGAGACGGCGACGGCGATTTCCGAGCCGGTGTGGACACGTTCCACTCAGCGTACGCTGAGGGACTATAGGTTGGGCTACTGAGGGTTCGTTGTATCCCACCAGATGACCCCCTGCCTCACAGGTCTGGCTCCAGCGATTCTCCAACCTTCGTCTGTGGACTCGAGATAGTCTTCCACTACTGTCTCGAGTCTCTCGCGGGCAGGGGAATCTTGGTCTATGAACAGCCTGTTGCCCAGTTCTTCGGTAGCGTCGTCGACGGACTCGAACGACTGCGCCCTACTCGAGGTCAACATACTTATGCTGGGATAGATATCCATCTCCCAGAGAACGTTAATCAGTTCGGGCATTGCTGGTAGGTTGATTCGCTGCTCACCGTGCACCGGTTCCCAAAGCGGGGCAATGCTTGACTGCGGAGAGTCCACAAAGGACAGTATTACGACACGTTCTTTCGCATGAGATTCGAGCTTCTCTATGAACGGTCCAATGTCCGCGACGCCATAGACCACGTGAGAACAGAGGACGGTATCCTCAGGGGAGACCTCTGCCGTTTCCCAGTCCGAGTGGATAGACCTGACATTCGATTGTCCCGCCTCATTGGTCGCATCGGCCAGCTGTGCCAGCATCGATTCTGAAGGGTCTACTACCACTACCGACCTGCACTTGAAGGCGAGGGCGACTGCGAACCTACCCGCGCCCCCTCCTACGTCCAACACCGTCGAGGCAGGTGTCACTAACTCGGCAATAGTGTTCAGAGCCTCGTCGTCAGTCCGATGCGGGTCTGCCCTGAACATTGGGGCGAAGTTCTTCCAGAAGTCTCCTCGCCGCCAGGACTCATCCATGACTCTCAATGATTGCTCGTGATGGGATTCGACTCTCTGTTTCCATTGCTGAGCGGCTGATCTCTGCATGTTGAATTACCTTTGGTGCGTGTCCAGAATTGCTCGCGCATGGATTATGGCACGATCCCATGGTCGAATCTATTTCAAGAGAAGATATTTCGGCATTTAGTCTTGCGGAGAAGTGCGAGAAGTAGTAGATTCTCTGCATAGATTCAGCAGATTCTAGAATCGTTCAAAAAGGGAGCGTTTCAATGGCTACGCAGAATGGCAACCACGACAAGACCCTAGTGGTCGTTCAGCTTTCCGGAGGGAACGACACCCTTAACACCGTCGTACCTTACAACGACGGTCTCTACTACGACTATAGGCAAACGGTCCACCTTGACGGCGACGCGGTGCATCCCATCAGCGATGACCTCGCGTTCAACCCGAGTATGGGGCCGGTCAAGCGCCTTTGGGACGAGGGCAAGGTTGCAGTCATCAACGGGATCGGCTATCCAAACCCCAACCGGTCTCACTTCCGCTCCATGGACATATGGCACACGGCCCTGCCCGACGACATCGGTCGCGAGGGATGGCTTGGCCGGACTACGCGAGAGCTTGACCCCCAGGGTGATAACGTCCTGACCGCGGTTAACTTCGGCAGGGGCATGCCGCGTGCTCTGGGTGTTCGCGGAGTGCCTGTAGCCTCGGTGGGCAACCTGGAGACTTACGGACTCTTCCCGGACGTGCAGGATGAGTTCATGCGCAAGTATGCCCTTGAGGCATTCGCCAAGATGTACGGCGGCGCCCAGGGCAGGGACGCCGTCATGGACTTCCTTGGTCAGACGGGAACGGATGCACTCAAGGGCGCAGACATACTGAGGACCGCTCCTGCACAGTACGAGTCCTCAGTCGAATACGCCGCCAACCCTATTGCACAGAGCCTCAAGAGCGTTGCCCAGGTGATGCTTGCGGACCTGGGAACCAGGATCTTCTATACCCAGCACGGTAGCTTCGACACCCACTCGGGTGAGCTTGTAAGCCATGCCAAGCTGTGGGACGAAGTCGCTGGCGGAATCGGCGACTTCTACGACGACCTCCGAGAGCACGGCCGCGAGAACGACGCAGTTATCTTCGTCTTCTCTGAGTTCGGTCGCCGGATCAAGGACAACGGCTCCGGCACGGACCACGGCTCGGGTGGTACAGCCTTCGTGATCGGCGGCGATGTACAAGGAGGACTCTACGGCCAGTATCCGTCACTCGCGCCGGACATGCAGCTCGAGGGCGACCTGCATTTCAACAATGACTTCAGGATGACTTACTCGACGCTGCTGGAGCGATGGTTCCATATCGATTCCGAGCCTATCGTGAACGGCAGGTTCGAGCAGCTTGAGTTCCTCCCTGCTTAGGGGACTTCACTAGATTCAAACTCAGGAGGATTGTGCTGATGACCACCACCACTGCAGATGTTGCACTGATGGCCCATCTCATGCGCCGTGCCGGATTCGGAGCGAGCCGCGAGGAGCTTGAGGACAAGATAGCCAGGGGCTACGAAAACGTAGTCGAGGACCTTCTTCATCCGTCGGCCGAGAACCGCGATAACCTGCCGGATGACCTGATTCGCCGGTACCACGTTGATCAGTCCGAGCTACGCCAGCTGGATGGCGCAGGTGCGTACTGGATGTACCAGATGATTACGACGAATCATCCCCTTGAGGAGAAGCTCGCGCTGTTCTGGCATAGCCTGTTCGCGACAGGCTACGCCAAGTTGAACCAGGCCAGAGCGTTGCTGAACCAGGTTGATATGTTCAAGCGCACGGGGTTCGGCAGCTTTAGGGACGTCCTTATTGAGCTGTCCAAGGACCCGGCCATGATTATCTGGCTGGACAATAACGACAACCATGATGGCGCCATCAACGAGAACTATGGCAGGGAACTGCTTGAACTCTTCTCGATGGGCATCGGGAACTACACCGAGGATGACATCAAGGAGGCGTCTCGCGCCTTCACCGGATGGACGCTTAAGAACGCTGAGTACATGTCCATGCGCGCCATGAAGGACTCGATCTGGCCCTATAGCCGCATCGCGTGGCACTTCGAGTTCCGCGAACACGATCACGACACCGGTGTAAAGGAGTTCCTCGGTGAGCGCGGCGAATTTGATGGCGACGAGATAGTTGACATCATTTGCAGGCAGGACGCGACCGCGCGATTCGTCTGTACACGCCTGTTCCAGTTCTTTGCCGCTGACGAAGTCGATGAGGATGGCGGGGCCGCAATCGAGCAGATGATGGCTTCGTACTTCGAGTCAGACTACGAAATCAGGTCGGTACTGAGGACCCTGTTCAATTCTGAGTACTTCAAGGGCGAGGCGGCCAGGTACGCTCGTGTCAAGGCCCCAGTGGAGACTGTAGTTGGCGCAGTCAGGATGGCGGGAACTTACCGACAGCCGACCCTGGGAGTGAATCAACTCGCCAGCCAGGCTTTCTACATGGGGCAGGGGCTGTTACAGCCTCCCACGGTAGAGGGCTGGCACGAAGGCGTGGAGTGGATCGACAGCGGATCACTGGTGGAGCGCGTGAACTTCGCTGCCAAAGAGCTTGGCAACCCGTCCAACCCAGGGGTTCGCGCCATTGTGGACAGGCTGGCCCGCGATGGCGGCTCGGCCCAGTCCGCCGCCGACATTGTTGACGGCTGTCTTGACCTCATGGGTCCTCTGCAGGTCGAAGACAATACGCGCGAGGCAATGATCGAATTCGCGTCACAGCTCGGTGACATCGACCTTGAAGCTGAAGAGTCAGTGGAGACCGTCGCCAACGTCATGCGATTGATCGCATCCACGAGGGAGTACCAACTGGCTTAGGCTGGCTCCGGCGAGCTAAAGACAAGCAATTTGAGCCGGTGTTACGAAGCGCCGGCTCATTGGTGACAGACCGGCCCGGAAGCTGACGGACATGGGGATTACAACGTGACCACACAGGAAAGCGCAGCCACGCTCAGCTTCGATTACCTGAAGACGATTGGAATAGTGAACAACGGCGACAACGGTCGCGGGTTCGCCAATCCTTATGACATCGCCTTTCACCCGGACGGTCGTATCTTCGTCCTGAACCGCTGCGATCCCGCCCGCGCCGCAGCGATCAGGATTGGCGTGCTGAATCTCGAAGAGGACTACCTTTATGAGTTCGGCAACGGCTATGGCCAGGGCGACGGGCAGTTTATCTGGCCAGTTGCAATGGCTTTCGATAGCGAAGATAGACTTTACATTACCGACGAATACAACAATCGCGTGAGCATCTACGATGCGGATGGGAAGTTCGTAAGCAAGTGGGGTGAAGCGGGGTCCGGCCCCGGTCAGTTCAATGGGCCAGCGGGCATAGCAATCGACTCACAAGACAACCTCTACATCTCTGACCAACAGAATGGACGCGTTCAGAAGATGTCGACAGAGGGGGAGTTGATAACAGCATGGGGTGAACCGGGTTCCGGCGATGGTCAGTTCGATCTTCCCTGGGGCGTCGGAGTCGGGTCTGACGACTCTGTGTACGTCGCAGACTGGCGCAATGACCGCATTCAGAAGTTCTCTCCTGATGGGGACCATTTACAGTCATTCGGAACATCCGGTGTGGGTGCTGGTGAACTGAGCCGACCCTCCGGTGTGGCCGTTGACCCCGACGGTGTCGTTGCTGTTGCCGACTGGGGCAACGAACGCATACAGGTCTTCAACCCAGACGGCTCATTCGCAGTCACCCTTAGGGGGCAGGCTACGGTCTCGAAGTGGGCAGCGGACTACTATTCCTCGAATCCTGAGGAATACGAGCTCCGTCTGATTTCGGACCTGACGCCGGATGACCTGCCTGAACACCTCCAGACGCCATACCACACTTCTTCTCAGGTTGAGCCTTACTTCTGGGGTCCGGTGGCAGTCAGGCTGGACGGCGAAGGCCGATTGTACGTTGTAGAGACCAACCGCCACCGCTTCCAGGTCTACCAGAAGTCGTCCTAGCCATCCTCTCCCGTGCACCCCGGGGCTTGAGTCCAGATTACGTTGGAGGCTGAATCAGTTCGACGTAGTTACCTTCCGGGTCCTGGATGTAGCAGATTCCTCGCCTCTTGCCGTCTTCGACTTCGTGAAAGATGGGGTCGGTAATGAACCTTATTCCCTGTGACTTGAGCTTCGACGCAAGCTCGCCGAGGTCGCTGACGTTGAAGCAGATGTGGGCCGCGCCGAGCTGATGCCTGTGCAGGTGCCCCGCAGGACTTGGCGGATCGATGAAGTGCACAAGTTCCAGAACGTGCTCACCGTCAGGCTTCCCCACAAAGACCAGGGTCCTGCGTGCGCCGGG
Source organism: Dehalococcoidia bacterium (assembly GCA_965116415.1). GTDB lineage: Bacteria > Chloroflexota > Dehalococcoidia > Lucifugimonadales > UBA1123 > VXRN01. Next base: position 395,946 of record OZ220693.1, on the reverse strand, counting down.
GATCCCAGTGTGGTCGCCTTCAGGCGGCGCCACGCTGTCGACCTCACGCATGACACTGAGACCGAGAGTATCCCTGTAGAATTCCACCATCGCATTGATGTCCTTCACTACGAATCCAGAATGATTGAAGCCAGTAACCATGTATCTCTCCCCCATGCTAAGCGTTCTGCGGAAGTCTACTGCACTGAACACCCGGTAACAAATCGCGTTGCATCGCTGCGACTGCGTGTGTATCCTTCCTTGACGTGCATAGGTCACTGAAACTTGTGGAAGAAGACCTTTGACTGAACGAATTAGACCGCCCTGGCTCGCGGCAGTCCTCAGGCGACTGGACTCCTGGATCTCATGGGGAGTAGTCGGCTTCGCAATCGGCCTGGCACTGGGAGTAAACGACATTTCCGTCTGGCTGGTCGCGATTGGTTTGGGACTTTTCGTCGCCTACCTTGCACTTCACGGCCCGGCCCGGCGAGAGACGGAGGGGGCTCTCTTCGCTTCTGGCGGGGTGTTCATGATCGCGTGGATCGCCGGATTTGTCGTCCGGGGACTGGTACTTTGACTTCATGGAACGGCCGCCGACGTCGTAAGGGGGAGTACCGACTTGGGATGTTTGGATGACCCAAACCACTGAACGTGACCGAGTACAGCTATTCGTCACCTGTGTAGTCGACCAGTTCTTCCCGGAAGTCGGCGAGGCGGTTGTAGAGGTCCTACAGGCTCTCAACATCGAGGTCGAGTTCGACACGACCCAGACCTGCTGTGGTCAGCCTGCTTTCAACTCTGGCTTCTGGAACGAGGCCCGCCCTGTTGCTAGGAGGCTCCTGGGCCAACTGGACCCGTCCGTTCCTGTCGTGGTGCCTTCAGGATCATGCACTGCGATGATCCGAAACTACTACGAGGAGCTGTTCGCCGACGACCCGGTCAATCTCGCTCGTGTTGGCTCACTCGCGAGGAACGTCTTTGAATTCAGTGAGTTCCTGGTAGACAGACTTGGCATTCAGAAGTGCCAGGAGCTCTTTCAGGCCAGCAGTTCCGACGAGGTCGGAGTTGTCTTCCACGAGGCCTGTCACGCCAGGAGAGAGCTCGGCGTCGACTCTCAGCCGAAGGCCCTGATGGACTCTGTCCCGGGTATCAATCGTATCGAAATGGACCAGGCAGAAGTCTGCTGCGGATTCGGCGGCACTTTCGCCGTCAAGTACGCTGACATATCCGGTGCGATGTTAAGAGACAAGTTGGACAACATTGAGCGAAGTGAAGCGCATGTAGTCACTGCTTGCGACACGAGCTGCCTCATGCACATTGGCGGCGGCTTGCAGCGTCGCGGAAGTCGCGTTCGTCCGGTACACATTGCTGAACTTGTTGCACAGGGCCTCAGGGAGGGCTAGAGCTTGGAACCTCGCACACGCCAGTTCAGGCAGGGTTCCGCCAGCGCGCTCGCGGACGATCAGGTGCAGCGTAACCTCGAAGGACTCTACTCCGGGTTCCATAGCGCTCGTATTTCCGCCTCTGGAGCGACATTGAACTGGGACGAATTGCGAGATCGCGGACGCGAAATCAAGTGGCACGTAATTGAGAATCTCGACTACTATCTCGACCTTCTCGCGACAAACGTCGAGAAGGCAGGGGGCAAGGTCTTCTTTGCCAGGGACGCAAGGGCGGCCTCGGACTACGTAGTCTCAATTGCAAACAGCCGTGGCGTCGAGATGGTGGTTAAGAGCAAGTCCATGCTCTCAGAGGAGATGGGGCTCAATGAGAGGCTTGAGTCCGAAGGGATCGAGCCGGTTGAGACTGACCTTGGCGAATACATCGTTCAACTCGCCGGCGACACTCCTTTTCACATCATCGCCCCGGCGATTCACAAGTCGAGAGAGCAGGTCTCCGATCTGTTCGCCGAGAAGCTCGGCACTGACAGGATAGAAGACATCGAGGAACTGACTCGGGAGGCCCGTAGGCAGCTCCGAGAGAAGTTTCTTGCTGCGGGCATGGGCATCTCCGGTGCAAACTTCCTGGTAGCCGAGTCGGGAACTGTGACACTTGTCACCAACGAGGGAAACGGCCGGATGGTTACATCCATGCCTAAGGTGCACATTGCCATCTCAGGTATGGAAAAGGTGGTCCCATCGCTTGAAGACCTTGGCATGTTCCTGCGTCTGCTCATCAGGTCGGCGACAGGTCAGATGCTATCCAGCTACGTCACTACGGTGACCGGTCCCAGGCGCGAGGAAGAAGAAGACGGGCCGGAAGAGTTCCACCTGGTAATAGTCGACAACGGTCGCTCCCGTCTTCTAGCCGACGAACACCTCCGCGAAGGACTTCTTTGCCTGCGCTGCGGCGCCTGCCTTAACGCCTGTCCGGTGTACCGCAAGGTCGGTGGTCACGCCTATGGCTGGGTCTATCCCGGCCCGATCGGAGCCGTCGTATCGCCAATGTTGACGGGCCTTTCTGATGGTAAGGACCTCCCCTATGCATCTACCCTTTGCGGCGCCTGCAAGGAGGCGTGTCCGGTCAGAATCGACATCCCAAGGATGCTGCTGTACCTGCGCAAGGAATTGACCCAGGGAGACAACTACCCACTCGACAAGTCTGTGGACGGCGCTGAGAGATTGGCGATGAAGGGCTGGCAGGCGTCGATGTCGAGTGGAGGTGCTATGCAGTTCGCTAACTGGGCGGGAAGGCTAGGCCAATCGCTCATGTCGGGAAAGTCAGGAAGCCCAGGTCTGCCGGGGACACTGTCAGGCTGGACCGACCACCGAGACATGCCAGAACTCAAAGAGCCGTTTAGGTCTCGATGGAAGAGGCTCCATAGGGAATGAACGAGCGAAGCGAGTTTCTGGAGAACATTCGGGCCTCCCTGGGGCGTACAGAACCCATCATAGCGCCTACCGGCGAAACACCTTCGACATTGGGGCCTGTCGATGAGTTAGCGAGTCGCGCGGAGGCCGTGCGTGCCTTGATCAACGCGGATGCTGACGAACTCATGACCGCACTTTCAATCTCTGGAGACTCCGCTGGCTGTATAGTACAGAGAGTTTCGGACCCTGCCGAAGCCGGACAGTACGTGCTCGACGTGGCTCGGGACCTGGAGGCCCGATCTGCGGTCTACTCTCTTCATGGGGCGGTCAGGGATGCGCTAAGGGGCGAACTGTTCAGTGAAGCAGGTATCGATCTGACTCCAATCTCTGTGGACCGTACTGACTGGGATGCTGAGGCGAAGTCCCGCGCGAGCCTGAGAGAGCTGATGGCCGCAGCTGATCTGGGGATCACCGGAGTTGACTACGCTATCGCGGAGACGGGCACTTGCGTGATCATACCTGCGACCGGGTCCAGCCGCTTGGTGTCACTGCTCCCCCCAGTACACATCGCCCTTATTGAACGCGGTCAGGTACTCCCGTCCCTTGATGAGCTGTTCACGCTGCGGCGCCGGGATTTCGTCGATGGTGAGCTGGGCAGCTACATGAACCTCATCACCGGTCCAAGCCGTACCGCTGACATCGAGTACAAGCTCGTGACAGGCGTGCATGGTCCTGGTGAAGTGCACATGGTGTTGATAGGGTAGGGGATACTGGGGTTAAAGGGGACCAAATACTCTCGCGCCGGTCTGCATGAGACGCAGCATGCGTTCAGTTGCCTGGGTTATCAGTTCCGCTGCGTGTTCTGAAGCGTAGTCGAGTGTCATGGGGCCAGTCGGAATCGAGAGTGCCCCATCAATGCCGTGGTCGTGGACCAGTTCGTAGCGGTCCCCAAGTGTGCCGGCTATCGAAACTACAGGGACGCCCATAGCCTGTGCTCTCTGCGCGACTCCAATCGGGGCCTTGTTGTACAGAGTCTGATAGTCCAGCTCCCCTTCGCCGGTGACTACGAGATCTGCTCCTTCAAGGCGCTGATCGATGTTCACGATATCCATGATGATGTCGACGCCTGTGCGCAGTTCGGCATTCAGGAAGGCCACCATGCCGCCCCCGAGACCGCCGGCAGCCCCTGAGCCCTGGAGATGCTCAACGTCCACGCCCAGGTCTCTTCGTACTACATCCGCAAAGTTGCCCAGCGCCGAGTCAAGCTCGGCAACCATCTCCGGTGTAGCTCCCTTCTGAGGCCCGTAAATGGCCGATGCGCCTTCGGGACCAGTAAGAGGATTGGTGACGTCGCATGCGACCATGAATGTCGATTCTGCGGCCCTGCTGTCCAGACCTGAGAGATCGACCCTGTGCAGTTTCGCTAACGCAGCTCCTCCGGGAGCAATGACATTGCCGCTACTGTCCGTCAGTGAAACTCCTAACGCCTGAGCCATCCCGGCTCCAGCGTCGTTCGTGGCACTACCTCCAATACCGACAATGAACCTTCTGAAACCCTCGTCAAGGGCCGCTGCGATGGCTTCACCAAGACCGTAGGTAGTGGAGTTCAAAGGGTCTCGTTCATCCAGGGTAACGAGCGCCAGACCAGACGTACGCGCCATTTCAACTACAGCGGTCATCCCGTCGCCCATAGCGCCCCATAGCGCCTCTCTGGACTCTCCCAAAGGCCCAGTGACCTCTGCAGTACGTATCGAGCCACCCGAGCCTTCTACAAGCGTTTCAAGGGTGCCGTCGCCGCCGTCGGCAACTGGTACCACGACCGTGTCCGCCTGCGGCAGCATATTGAGTACGCCTGCCTGCATGGCTTTGGCTGCATTTAGTGCTGAGATACTTCCCTTGAAGGCCTGTGGGGCAATGACAATTCTCATATCGCGCCTATTGTAGAAAACGTAGAGAGCTGAGGGGAAGTGGTCAGGCCACACTGTTGAACAAGGTCAATATGTAAATAGGGAAATATGTAGAGAGCATTGAGCTGCTTGTCGCGAATTGCGATGGACGTGTTACACTAGGGTAATAGCAGAATAGGGAGGTGGAGGATTTGCCCAGAGAGAAGTCTTCCCAGCCAACGAGACAGCTTTATGCCCAGATAAGGGAGGACATCTACCTTGCTTCCAAGGCAAGAGCTGCTGAGATGAGAGTTCCATTGAGGGAATTCATAGAGGACGCCTTGGAGTCCGCCCTTAGCGGGGAGGGCACTAGTGCCGATGTGTCCCGATCAATCTGGGATGACGAATACCTCGGCATGCAACTCCGCCAGCCGCTCGGTTCCCCGGTGGAACTTACAGAGGAGGAATCCAAAGCGATTGTTCGCGAGGCGCTTCAAAGGTGAGAGTGGCGTGAGGAGGTCGTTGCACAGATGACTGAAATGTTGATCCTGGACACCGGGGTGGTCGAGAGTCTGTGGACTGGCGGCGAGGGTGCGAGTTGGCTAGACGTTGTCGTCAATGGAGGCGGCAGCGCGGCGGTCTCTGCTGCAACGGTGGCGGAGGCAGTCCGGAGAGCTCCGGACCGGCGTGCTGAAATTCAACTCGAAGCGTTGTTGGACTTCGTAGAAATACTGGACCTGAGCGCGCCCGTGGCCCGGCGGGCTGGGCAGATCGTACGGGAACTGGACTCATCCGATCCGGGAGCGATGTTGAGTGCCATTGTCGCCGCAACAGCACTTGAGAAGGGCCTTTCAGTCGCCTGTATCGACGACGAGTTCTTCCTGGCCATGGGCTGCAGCATCGGAGAGGGCTAACTTCGCAGGCCTGGGTGCTGCTAAATCGCCCATCCTGCATTGTCTAAGACAGGTCTGAGCGCAGTTTAGACTCGCTGGTCTATAATGGCTTTGTAGAGCACCGCCGTCGACCCGGCCTCAGGTCGCCGGGTGCTCACTGCAACTCCCGCCAGTTCAGATCGGATGGCAAGGGCACAATGTCAATGGTGCGCCGAACTCTTCTAGCAATGGCTGTCATCCTGGTTGTGTCCTCCGTCGCGATTGGCGCATTGGAGGGGCAGGGTGGAGGCGGCGTGCTGGTAGGGCGGCTCGATTCACAGATCGACCCCGTTTCCGCACGAGTGCTGAACGGCTGGATCGAAGAGGCAGAGTCCCGCGGTGCACGCCTTCTCGTCCTGGAGATCGACACCCCCGGCGGGCTGCTCGACTCAATGCGAGACATGACCGGCGCCCTGTTGGACTCCGCCGTCCCAGTGGCTGTGATTGTGACTCCCGCCGGGGCCAGGGCAGCGTCTGCCGGCACCTTTATTGTGGCTTCTGGCCACGTCGCGGCGATGACTCCTGGAACTACGATTGGCGCAGCTTCTCCGGTGGATGCAGGTGGAAATGACCTACGTGAAACGATAAAGGCAAAGGCATCCCAGGATGCAGCGGCGCTGCTGCGTGGTATCGCCGCTCAAAGAGGGCGCAATTCTGAGGCGCTTGAGAAGACGATATTCGAGGCCAGTTCGTACTCCGCAGAGGAGGCCCTAGAGCTTGGTGTGGTGGACCTGAATGTCCGTGACGTTTCCGATCTTATCACTCAACTCGACGGCCGGGAGGTTGAGGTACGGGGGACGACGATTACGCTCGATACATCTCAGGCTGGTGTCGAACTCCTGGAGCAGTCACCCGTCCAGCGATTCCAGGGGTGGCTCGCCAATCCTCACCTGGTATTCATCCTCTTTGCAGTCGGGGGGATCCTAGTTATAGTCGAATTGGTCAGCCCGGGCGGATGGATTCCGGGTGCAGTGGGCCTCGGCTTGCTGCTCATGGCCTTTGTGGGGCTCGGCAACCTCCCGGTCAATTGGATTGGCCTGGCGCTCATGGGAGGTGGACTCGTGCTGCTGTTCGTCGAGCTCCAGGCGCCGGGATGGGGTGGATTCGGAGCAGCTGGAGGAATCGCCTTTGTTATTGGCGGGTTTCTGCTGTTCGGTGATGCCAGTGTCCCGGGTCTGCCAGCACCTGACATGCGTGTCGGCTGGGCAGTACTGGCGGGCACTGCTGCCTTTATGGCGATTTCCGTGCTTGGCCTCTTTCACTTCTCGAGGAAAGCCCGCGGTATCAAGGTCATTTCCCGCACTTCACAGATTGTCGGTCAGGCAGGAGTTGTGAGGTCGACGCTGGATCCCACGGGCACGGTTTATCTGGCGGGTGAGCTCTGGACTGCAGAGTCAGAGTCCGGAGACACTATTGAAAGCGGAGAGACAGTAGTCGCAGCAGAGCTGGACGGAGTGACCCTCAAGGTCGTAAGAGAGAGCAGTTTAGGCGCCATATAAAGGAGCATAACGTGATCCCATACCTGAAAATCGTCCGCCAATATGAACGCCTGGCTATGTTCACACTCGGAAAGTACGCTGGCCTGAGACAGCCTGGACTCAACCTGCTGTTCTGGCCATTCCACTCTACGTCCACAGTCGATTTGCGTGAAGAGGTCATGGACATACCGCGCCAGACGAACATCACGCTGGACAACGCGCCCATCGATATCGACTTTCTGGTCTACATGCGCATCATGGAAGACCAGGCTGAAAGGGCTGTTCTCGAAGTTGTCGACTACCACGCCGCAGTTGTCGGTATAGCTACCACAACCCTCCGCGCGGTTATCGGTGAGATGAACGTAGACGACGTCCTCTCGCAGCGCGAGCGAATCAACGAGGATCTGCGCATCAAGCTCGACGAAATCACCGGACGTTGGGGAATCAAGGTAACTCAGGTCGAGATCAGCGAGATCGAACCGGCCAGGGACATCCAGGAAGCGATGAACCGGCAGATGTCCGCTGAGCGCATCCGTCGTGCTGCGGTAACAGAGGCCGAGGGTACAAGGCAGGCGGCCATCACTGTCGCTGAAGGCGAGAAGCAGTCCGCCATTCTTCGTGCTGAAGGCCTCCGACAGTCCGAGATACTGACAGCAGAGGGAGACCAGCAGGCAGCGATCCTGAGGGCAGAGGGCTTCAGTACCGCCTTGGATAGGATCTCGACTGTAGCAGAGGAGATAGACGCCAACACGCTCAGCCTTCAGTACTTCGACACCCTCAAGGCGTTGGGGAGCAGCGAAAGCACTAAGTTCATCTTCCCGATGGAGTTCACGAACCTGCTTAATCCGTTCATCAACGCGGCAACAGGAGCCGCAGCAGGGAACTCAAAAGAAGCGGACTAGCCGAGGCGGGGGGAACCTGCCGTTAGCAGGCATCGAGGCCCCTAAGTAGTTAGGGTAGGGCTAGATGTGGTCCTTGATCGCCCGTGCGACAGTCAGTGTCAGGCCCGGCACGGCGGCGACCTCCTCAAGTGAAGCCTCACGGATGCCCCTAACGGACCCGAATCTTCGGATAAGCATTCTCTTGCGCTTCGGGCCGACGCCCGGTACGAGATCAAGAGTAGACTGCACGCTCTTCTTGGAGCGGCGCTCGCGGTGGAACGTGATCGCAAAACGGTGCGCTTCATCACGTACCCGTTGGACCAGGAACAGGCCCTGTGCATCCCGTGGCAGGACGATCGGGTCGCTGACGTACGGAACGAATAGCTCCTCGTTCTCCTTGGCGATGCTGGACAGCGGGATGTCGTTAATCCCCAGCTCCAGGAAGACCTGCAAGGCTGCTCCCAGGTGCCCCTTGCCGCCGTCGATGAGGACCAGGTCAGGGATTATGCCCCATGCGTTACCGTTCTTACCCTTAGGTTCTCGTCCGTTTGAGTGATTGCTGTCTCCTGCTGCCTCCGACTTCCGAGACTCCGAAAGGCGCTTGAACCGGCGTGTCAGCACCTCGCGCATCATGGAGTAGTCATCCACCCCGGAGACCGACTTGATAGTGAATCTGCGGTAGTGGGCTGGCTTGGGCCTGCCGTCTTCGAACACCACCATGCTGCCCACCGAGTTGGTGCCCTGGATATTCGAGATGTCGTAGCACTCAATCCTGCGTGGCAGTTCAGGCAGACTCAGGGCCTCCTGTATCTCCTCGAGAGCCTGCTGGTTGTTCGTTGACTCGTGAAGTCGACGCACCCTTAGTTGGTTTAGGCCCTGCTCTGCGTTCTGGGCAACCATCTGGACCAGTTTTCGCTTTTCCCCTCTCTGTGGTACGTGAAGCTGCACCGCGCCCTGCCTCTTTGCACGCAGCCACGCCCCGATGGCTTCTGAATCGTCCGGCCAATGCTGAAGTAGGACTCTTCTGGGTACGTAGGGGTTGGCAGAGTAGAACTGCTTAACGAAGGCTGCCATCACTTCGGTTGGCTCATCGCCCTCGGACCTGTGCATAAGGAAGTTCTCGCGTCCGACCAGCTTTCCCTGCCTGATGAAAAACACTTCGACCCACGCGTCCCGACCTTCCTGGGCCAGGGCGACCACGTCGATGTTCTCGTTCGACAGGTGGAGTACCTTCTGCCCCTCGTGCACCCTCTCGATCGCCTGGATCTGGTCCCTCAGGACAGCGGCGCGCTCGAACTCGAGGTTCTCGGAGGACTCGATCATGCGTCTTCGAATGCCTCTGACAACCTGATCAGTCCGACCTTCCAGGAACAACGCCACCTGGTCGATTATCTCGTGGTACTCGGTCTTGTCTACCTCGCCGATGCAGGGGCCCGCGCAACGATGAATGAAGTAGTCGAGACACGCCCGGTCATCGTTGCCCGTGATGGTCTTGGTGCATGACCTGTAGGGGAACAGCTTCTTAAGGAGAGCCAGCGTCTTGCGGACACTGGACGCGCTCGCGAAGGGGCCGAAGTAGCGGGCTCCATCCTCGCGAACCCTGCGCGTGACGTAGACAATCGGGAAGTCCTCAGTGGTGTCGATCTTGATGAATGGATATGACTTGTCGTCCTTGAGTCTGGAGTTGTACTGCGGCTGGTGCTCCTTGATTAGGTTGTTCTCAAGGATCAGCGCCTCCTGTTCGGACTCGGTCACGATGAATTCGAAGTCCACGATCCGGCGCACCATCTGCCTTATCTTTGGATGCAGCCCCCAGGGACTGCCGAAATAGGAGGACACGCGATTACGAAGGCTTGCAGCTTTACCAACGTAGATGATTTCGCCGGATGCGTCCCGCATCAGGTACACCCCGGGTTCAGTGGGAAGGGCGCGCAACCGCTGGGTGAAGTTTGGAGTCTCTGCCACAGCCACGCTGCCAGTGGCATCTGTGTGGACTTTAGTCATGCGTCATACCCGAAACCTGTCCGGGCCGGATTACGAGAAACACAACGGCCGGTTGGATCAGCAGTTTGTCAGGAAGACCAGTTAGTGTTAGCCGAGAACGAAGGTAAGAACGGCCAGCGAGACTGCCATGAGGCCCGTGAGCACACCGATTCGCCGCAACTCAGACCCGAGGTAAGGGTACATCTGCAGCGGCTCCATTGGCGCGCGGGCCCGAGACGATCGTCTGCGCGACCGGGTGGCCACAGCCGCAGTGGCATCTTGTGCGTGGATAGCCGCGGGGGCTTCCGGCGCGGAAACTGTCGCAGTAGCGGTAGAGGGGCGTGACTGCCTGCGCACCTCTTGCACCTGCGGCTGGGCGGCCGCCTCTGCTCGTGGCCTGGCTGTTCGGCGTCGCCGTCTGCCGCTTAACTGGGCCTGGCGCGATGCTGCGCGCCTGCTCCTACCCTTGCTTGGCATTTGGAATCGCTCCTCTTGGGGCTTGACTCCCTTTGAGGATAGCGGTCTGGCGGCGTCTTGTAAAATTCACGCCCTCGGATGAGCCGTGTCATATTCATTCCGGACATGCTCGCTGGTCAGGTGCGTGTATATCTGGGTAGTTGTGATGCTCGCGTGTCCAAGGAGCTCCTGCACGTGGCGAAGTGGAGCTCCACCTCGGAGCAGGTGAGTGGCGAAGCTGTGTCTCAAAGTGTGTGGCGTAACGCGTCCCTCCAGCCCGGCTTCCGCCGTGTACTTCTTCAGGATCAGCCAGAATCCCTGCCGGGTCAACCGCCTACCCCTCCTGTTCAGAAACAGCGCCGACGGTTGCCCTTCGCCCGCAAATTCAGGACGGGAATCCTGAATGTAGAGCTCAACCAGGCCAACGGCGTCAGGGTGTATCGGCACGATTCGCTCCTTGCCACCTTTACCCTGGCAGCGCACTGAGCCATCTGAGAGATCGACGTCCTCCAGGTCCAGCGCTGTCAGCTCGCTCACCCTCATGCCGGTCGCATATAGCAGGTCCAGCATCGCAAGGTCGCGGAGCCCTTCAGGGGTATCCAGAGATGCTGGGATTGAAAGCAGTTTCTCGATTTCGTCGAATGTCAGTGGGTCGGGAAGCGAGCGACCAATCTTGGGGGAACCCAGATTTGCGGTCGGGTTGCTCTCCAGGACCTGTTCCATCACCAGAAACCCAAACAGCGACTTCAGGGATGCAATCTTGCGCGCTCTCGTCGTTTCCGAATATCCTAATTCGTGCAAATGAAGTACATAGTCCGAGATCGTCTGCTCAGTGATGTCAGACCAGGAGAACGGGCGAAAGCCGCCTGAATCTTGAGCTTCCAGGTACTCAGCCAACTGCTCCAGGTCGTTTCGGTAGGCGACGATCGTATTGTTCGAAACACCTCGTTCCACTGTCATGAAGTGAAGGAAATCTTCGAGCTGATCTCTCATGGAAACCTCTTCGACACAGGCCGTTACGCGAATGCCTTTCAAGTGTACGGCCCACGTGCGTTGAATGTGTCCTGAGTTAACGGTCTCTTAAGAGGAGATTTCTAGGATTAGCAGTCCGAAACACCCCTCCGGGTTTACCGTTCTGGTCGGAGATACTCCACATGGTTGAAATCGTTGTCGGCCCCAATCTTGCCTCGTTCTCTGCATTCGTCCTGAGCTGGCATGGCTTCTTCAGCTTCATTGCAGTTGCGACCGCTGTATTTCTGGTGGGCAGATGGGCTCCCGCACGCGGCATTCACCCCGACGACATCTACTCAATCGCAATCTGGGCAATCCTCGGCGGCATTCTGGGGGCCAGGGCTGTTCACGTAATTGACCACTGGGACTTCTACCAGAACTCACCTGGACAGATTCTCGCGATCTGGAGCGGCGGCATAGGGATCTGGGGAGGCATCCTCGGCGGTTTCATCGGTGGAGTGGCATACGCAGCCTGGAGGAAGCACCCCGTTGGCGTTATCGCCGACCTGACAGCACCCGCATTGTTGATGGCCCAGACGATAGGTCGACTCGGAGACATCGTGAATGGGGAACACTGCGCCAAAGCGTGGGACTTTGCGCTGGGATTCATGTGGACCAACCCAGCCTCGGACGCCGGACGGTGCGCCAACGGCATTGGCGTGTCCGTTCAGCCTGTCATTGCCTACGAGATTGTCTGGAACATGTTGTCGCTGGTCCTGGTGTGGAAACTCCGCGACCGGGTCCGACCGGACGGCATGCTGTTCGCCCTTTACCTTGCCCTGTACTCGATAGGCCGATTCGGAATCACATTCCTGCGAGAAGACCGCATATGGGCCTTCGGAATGCAGGAAGCTCAATACATCGCGCTTCTTGTCCTTGCGATCACGGTGCCGCTACTGCTTATCAAGGCACGGCCCGTGCCAGCGGGGGAGGTTGCCGCCGAACCCCAAGAGGTGCAGCCAAGAGACAGTCGCACAAGGGCTGAAAGGCGCAGACGGGACCGACGCTAGATCAATCTAGGCTGTCGGGTAGGGGCGAAGTCCTCGATCACGAGTTGCAGGCTCGTGCGGCCATTCCAGACGTTCGTCTCCATCTCATAGACCACGTCGATTCTAGAGCCGGCTGTAGCCTCCGTAATTCGGTCGCCCTTTCGGAACGCTATTGCGTCCCAAGTCCTCCTGTCATCTGCGACCCTTAGCTTCAGGTGCTTCCCTGAACCAACGGGCCGTGAGTCTACCACCCGAAGCGAACTTGCGAGGAACCTGGGTCTGGGATTGTCCTTGCCGAATGGCGCCAGCGTCTCAATGAATTCGAAGAGCTCTCGCTCCAATGTAGAAGGGTCACAGTCCATGTCGATGTCAAGTCTGGGCTCACCTGGTTGGATTTCCTGAGAGACTGGCACTGACTCCAGGAGTTGAGCCAACTCACTCAGGTTGTCATTCGGAATAGTGAAGCCTGCGGCCTGTTCGTGGCCGCCGAATTGAGTCAGCAGATGGCTGGCCGCCTCAATCACCTCCATCAGGTTGTAGCCGTCAACGCTCCGCGCGCTTGCCCGGCTCTCCTGGTCACCCACCGCAACGGCAATCACGGGACGAGTGTTTGCTTCAGCGATGCGTGAGGCAATGAGTCCTACTATGCCGTCACTCCAGTCGCGCCTCCCCACCATGATGATCCCTGGGATTTCGCCCGCCCACCGCTCGTGTATCTGGTCTTCGGCCTGCATGACGCCCTTCTCGGTTGCAGACCTACGCACGGTGTTTAGCCTGTCGATCTGAGAGGCCATTGACCTGGCCTGCGCCGGATCAGATGTCGTGAGCAGGTTCAGACTGATGCCCGGATCGGCCAGCCTGCCCGGGGCGTTCAGTCTCGGGATGATCTGAAATGACAGCAATCCGGTGTCCAGGTCCCGACTTCCAAGCCCTGAAACCGCAGCAAGCGCTTCCAGACCAACTGAACGCGCGGCGTTCATCCGTCGTATCCCCTCAGCGACAATGTACCGGTTTTCTCCCAGAAGTGGCCCGACGTCTCCAACGGTGCCGAGGGCGGTTAGGGCTAGCAGTTCGGTGGGTTCGCGCAACCCGTTAGAGCGGTACAACGCCTGCGCTACCTTGTAGGCTGTGCCCGCCCCCGTGAGGTGTTCAAATGGGTACTGGGAGTCTGGGCGTCTCGGGTTGACCATGGCAACGACAGGGTAGGGAGGCTCATCGAGCAGGACGTGATGGTCCGTCACGATTGTGTCGACTCCAAGGACAGAGGCCTCGCCTATGACCGACTCGGACGTCGATCCACAGTCCACGGTTACAAGCAGCTTCACCCCTCGACTTGCCAGGTACTGGACTGCCTCGAGGCCAAGACCGTGCCCCTCTGCAGCCCTGTCCGGAATGTACGAGATGACATCTGCGCCGAGGTCGCGAAGGGCCGTGCTCAGGACGGCTGTTCCGCTGATTCCGTCTATATCGAAGTCGCCGAACACTCCGATAGTGTCACCGCGTTCAATCGCCTCATTCAAGCGGCTCACGGCGGCATCCATGTCTGGCATCAGCCATGGATCGTGAGCGTCTGAATCTCCAGGCGACAGGAATGCCTGTACCGTCGAGCGGTCAGACAGACTCCGGTTGTATAGTAGTTGGCAATGCGAGCGCGGAAGTCCGATGTCGCTGACCACGCGAGCAGGTACCGTCGGGAGGATAGTCCAGTTCGGTTTCACTTCAGTCTCCCGGCACGCCGCCTGGTCTGTTAGTGGCTAGCCTTCAAATTCCTGGAAGACCAGAGAGGCGTTGTGCCCACCGAAGCCGAATGAGTTGCTCATGGCGCTTCTTATGCGGCCCCTCTTCGGCATGTGTGGCGTGTAGTCCAGGTCGCAATCAGGGTCGGGCGACTCAAGATTGATTGTCGGTGGAATGGCCCACTTGGAAAGGGCTAGCACAGTTACCGCAGCCTCCAACGCACCGCTTGCGCCAAGGAGGTGGCCCGTCATTGACTTTGTAGAGCTGATGGGTATGTTGTACGCCTCTTCGCCGAACACGGCCTTTACGGCCATCGTCTCGTACTTGTCGTTCAGTGGAGTAGAAGTACCGTGAGCGTTGATGTAGCCAATCTCGTCTGGCTGCACCTTTGCCTGGTCCAAAGCGTTCTGCATCGCTCGGGCTGCGCCTTCGCCCTCTGGCGCGGGCTGCGTAATGTGATGTGCGTCAGCAGTTGAGCCGTAGCCGGAGAGCTCGGCAAGTGGCTCGGCTCCTCGCGAGATGGCGTGTTCGAGGGTCTCAAGTATCAAGGCGGCTCCGCCTTCGCCCATTACAAAGCCATCCCGTTCAGCATCGAAGGGTCGGGACGCGCGCTCTGGATCGTCGTTTCGCTTGGAGAGTGCATGGCAGGCGTTGAAACCGGCAACTCCGATGGGGCATATGGCCGCCTCCGAGCCACCTGCGACCGCTACGTCTGCGTCACCTCTCCTCAGTGCCTCGAATGCCTGACCAATTGAATCGGCCGCGCTCGAACACGCAGAAACTGTACTGTAGTTCGGCCCCTTCGCTCCAAGCAGCATTGAGATCTGGCCTGAGGCCATATCTGGAAGCATCATCGGAACGAGGAACGGCGAGACCCTGTTGGGCCCTCTGTTGCCAAGCACGCCTATCTGGTTTTCCAGTGTAATGATGCCTCCAATGCCGCTCGCCATCATCACGGACACGCGAGTCTGGTTTTCTGGAGTTACACTGAACTCAGCAGCGTCAATGGCTTCCAGCGCGGCGGCCGAGCCAAGTTGGACGAATCTGTCCATCCTTCTGGCCTGCTTCCTGCCGACGATCGAGTCCGGATCGAAGTCCTTCACCTCGGCTGCAATTGTGGTCCCATGTCCCTCCGGGTCAAACGATGTGATCTGATCGACGCCTGACTTTCCCGACAGGAGGTTCTTCCAAGTCGATCCTGTGTCCAGCCCAAGTGGACTGACGACACCGACTCCCGTTACAACGACTCTGTTTGCGAGCATCAAGTTCAAGTCTCCCTTGGAGGGTAGGGCCGCGTGATTTGCGAATGCCCTGCGCCGATTCGCCAACTAGGCCAGTCGATTATACCAACTAGATACCTCGTTTTCCCCGTTCCGGGACTTCGCCTGGCTGCCCTGACGTAACCTAAGGCAGGGCAGACCGGCTGTACATGGCGAAGAAACTCGAAGTGAGTGCGTCGTAGAGCTTACCTTCTTCACGGACTGGAAAGTCGATGGGATGCCCGGCGCCGGTGGAGTCTCTGATCTCGAACATAAGCTGGCCGGATACCTGGTCTGCAGACAGCACCACGCTCGCACTCTGTGAATCAGGCCGGGCGAGTGTCCATGTGCAGAGATACGAGAGCATTACATTGCCTTCTGGGGTTGTGACCGGCTCGGCGCCTCGGGTAATCTCTAGCTCCCCTTTGGTCTCGAAGACTGCGTCGTCGAACTTCTGCAGCGCTTCGCACACGAATGTGTCGTGCTCGTCAGCCTCGGTCCACAGTCTGCAAACGAGCTCAAGGTCGGCGTCGGCCGCCGGCAGGGCCGACCCTGCGCGCCGAATGAAGTCGGCTGCTTCGGATCGATACTCAGTCATCCGTCGGACCCTGTCCAGCCAATGTTCGATGCTGGTACTGGAGGAGTCCACTCTCATGGGGCCGTTACTTCCAGTCTGCTTATCTGCTCGTTGGGATGGTTGGTGAGCGCCGTGCTAGTATACATTGATCCAGAATTCGGGGGTGTGCAAGACGGTTCAGGCAATCGACAGCATGGATGCGCCAAAGACCGTGTGCCTGGAAACGCACGGGTGCAAGCTCAATCAGGCCGACACGCAGGCTCTGGCTCGTGAATTCGTCGAGGCAGGTTATCTACTTGCGTCACAGGACGAGCCAGCCGACGTTTACGTCTTGAACACCTGCACTGTTACTCACGTAGCAGACCGAAAGGCAAGACAGGCTGTTCGGGCTGCGAAGCGGCGCAACCCGAACGCAACAGTGGTCGCAACAGGCTGCTACGCAGAACGCGCCCCTGGGGACCTGCGCGTTATGCCGGAAGTAGATTTCGTCGTAGGGAACTCCGACAAAGAGACCTTGGTCGCGATGTTAGAAGGCGCTTCCCAGGGGCCTGATACAGCCTGTGCGATCGGGGATGACCGTGTTCTCCAGCCCCTGCTCAGGATGCGGTCACGCGCCATGATCAAGATACAGGAAGGCTGTGACCAGGTCTGCGCCTACTGTATCGTCCCGAAGGTCCGGGGCCGGGAGCGTAGTGTCCCGCTTAACCAGATTGTCGACGCCGCAAACTCTTATGGAGAAGCAGGCTGCCAGGAGATCGTCCTCACAGGGACCCAGCTGGGTTCGTACGGATTCGACCTGCCTGGGGTCGACATAACATCACTGGTCCAAAGCCTGCTTGCAGAGACCGACGTTCCAAGAATCAGGATCTCGTCTCTCCAACCCCAGGACATCTCGGACGAGTTGCTGGGTCTTTGGACGGACACACGTCTGTGCCCACACTTTCACGTACCCCTTCAGAGCGGTAGTGACGCTGTCCTCAAGAGGATGAGGCGCCGGTACCTTGCCTCCGAGTTCCTTGAGACTGTTGGACGCATTCGCGAGGCCGTTCCAGACGTGGCCATAACGGCCGACGTCATTGCGGGATTCCCTGGGGAGTCCGAGTCCGACTTCCAACGAACAGTCGAGACGTGCATGGCATCGGAACTGGCCTCTATGCACTTCTTCCCGTATTCAGTTCGTCCCGGAACGAGTGCCGCCTTCTTCGACGGGCAGGTTGACCCCAAGGTCAAGGCGGAGCGTATTTCGCAGCTTTCAGCGGTTGCCCACGACCTATCCCATGAGTTCAGGAGTGGTTTCCTGGGACATAGTAGGGCAGTGCTGTGGGAACGCCGGCTGCACGAAGACGGGCAAGGCAATCAAGTCTGGTCCGGCCTTACGGACAACTACATCCGGGTACGCACGTCGAACCAGACTAATCTGTCCAATCGGATCCTGCCATCGCAGTTGACGGCTATCACCGGCGAATGGATGAGCGCAGAAGTCTCTACTACCAGCTCCGCCTAGACCTCTACCGGGACAAGCTGGGGTACTCCAGCCCGGTCCTGAACGTAGGCTGCGTTGCAGTCATTTCCGTGACCGAACACGATCATCCAACCGTCCCCCATGGCCATTTCCAGCAACTCGCGCTTCTGCACCAGCGTATCGTTGGGGAATTCAGCCGTGGCAGGTATGTGGTGCAGGGGAAGGTGGAACGGTGTAGGAATGAGGTCGCCGGCGTAGATGATGCGCTCGCTGCCGTACTCAATGAACACCACCTGGTTGCCCCTCGATGGCCCCCCCATGAGTCTTACACTGACGCCTGGGACGATCTCTTCATTGCCATCCACAAACTCGATGAGTTCCCGGTCAGCCAGGGGCTCGAAATCGTCCTCGAAGAATGATTGGGCGTAGCGTTCATTGGGAGAGTTTGCTGCTTCCCATGATGCCTTCTGTACGAGGTATCTTGCCTTTGGAAACATGGGAATCGCTGCGCCGGTGCGGTCCAGCTTGGTGCATCCGCCGCTGTGCTCGAAATGGAGATTGGTTAGCACTACGATGTCGATGTCCCTTGCAGTCAGGCCAAACGACTTCAATCCCTTAGTCAGTTTGTTACCATTCAGGCTGTAGTCGGCCTTTAGCTCCACCATCCTCTTGCTGCCGGCGCCTGTGTCGACCAGGACGTTCAGGTCTGGCGTCCTAACGAGAATCGAGTTAAGACCCAGGCGAATCCTGTTCCGGCGGTCGGGCTTGATGAACTGCTCCCATTGGGTGCGGGCGAGCTGACCGAATATCACTCCCCCGTCGACCATTAATGTACCGTCTTTAACCAGGTTGATTGACGTATTTCCAACATCCACCTGTGCAACCTCCAAGAAATGAAATACAGATCTCAATTGAATCTCACATAGGTGGGCTGGGATGGCATTATCCGCTGGCACGCACATTCGCGCGGTCATTCTCGGACCAGGCTGGCGCCGCCGACTTGGGTGCGCCCAGTGACATCGAAAATGCGCAAGTTGTTGCATGCGCGCGCAGTCAAGATTGCGTGTTTAACAAGTTAACCCGTAATCGTAGGGTCATGTACTTGAACGATGCCAGTTGACCTGGCCGGAGAGGCGAATGCAGCGATCTTGCACGCTGCATAATCGCGTTCTATCCATTAGCGGATTGGGCGTATCCCCCCGGAGCCCACGCTTTCTAATTTATGATTTGTCTCAAAAATTGTCAAGCGTGAGAACGTATATATTTTAGCAATATTCGTGTGTAACGATTTTATGCCAGCTATGATTAGTGAATATCGGTTACGTAAACTGGTAACACTTACGAAATACGTAATGCACTCTAGCATGACTTCAGGATGATTACGCAGTGCCCATAGTTGGAGGGACACGAAAAAACAAGGTCTCCTACGGGCCTCGATGTGTGGAAGTCTCTTGGGAGCCTAGCGGAGCTCTTCTACCGCGCCCCTGAACGCCTCAAGAGTCTGTTCCACGTCTGCCTCGGAATGCGCGGCCGAGATGTAGAACTTTGAAGCACCCTTGAACACACCGCGTTCAACTACTCCGGCGTTGAACTTGCTCATGGTCGCTGAGTTGGACGTGAGTGTGTCCTTGTGGCTGGTGATCTCCTGACCGGTGAAGAATACGTCGAACAGCACGTCTTCACCAGTGACCTTCGCAGGAATCTCCGCCTCGTCGAGCATCTGCTGGAGGGTGGTCCTTAACTGATTCCCAGTTGTCCTCATGCCCTCGTATGTACCCGGTCTCCGGAGAATCTCGAGTGTCTTGAGACCCGCCACGGCTGCTATTGGGTTTCCGCTTAACGTGCCAATCTGCGGCATGAAGTTGTCGGATGTTACTGCCTCAGAGTCCATGTGTGACATGATCTCGTCGCTTCCCGCGATCGCGGTCAGTGGGAAGCCCCCTGCGACGGCCTTGCCCAGCGTGCAGAGGTCCGGTTTGACACCATAGAACTCCTGGGCGCCTCCGTAAGCGAACCTGAACCCGGTGACGACTTCATCGAAGATCAATGGTATCTCGTACTCGTCTGCCAGGTTGCGAAGTCCCTGCAGGAAGCCAGGCTGAGGAGGAATGAGCCTCTGGAATGGCTCGACTATGATCCCAGCGATTTCGTCGTGGTACTGCTCGATGATCGCCCCGGTCGTCTCCAGGTCGTTGAAAGGCGCTATCAGTACCTCGTCCTGAACTGCCCTGGGGATGCCAGCCGAGTCCGGCGATGGATGCGGGTACCCGTCTGGATTTGTCGAAAACACGCTCATTAGAGCGTAGTCATTCATCCCATGGAATCCACCCTCGAATTTGAGGATCTTGTCCTTGCCCCGGTAGGCTCGCGCTGCCCGCATTGCATACAGGGTCGCCTCCGTGCCAGTAGAGCTGAATCTGACCTTCTCAGCGCATGGCACCGCGTTGACGATCTCCTCGGCAAGCTCTATCGCATGTTCGTTGTTGGCGAAGAAAGTAGTCCCGTTCGCCAGCTGCTCTCGGACGACTTCTATAACCTCGGGATGACTGTGGCCAATCAACATGGGTCCAGATCCGAGCAGGTAGTCGATGTATTCGTTCCCGCTGGAGTCCCATATCCGGCTGCCCTCGCCCCTGGCGATTACGATGTCTTGACTGACGTTCCCGAGGTTCCCCCCAGGAAGGACTCTGTGAGCTCTTTCAACCAGTTGTCGTTCATAGTCTGACTGAGGGCTGGGCATGGGGTGTCTCCTAGATAAGTTCCCTGCATTTACCAAGGCAATCCGGACAGGTAGAAATCAGGGCGATTATATCAGAGCGACAATTCACTCGTATTTGAAGCCCCTTGCCATATAATGACTGGTGATTACCCCGGATGGAGGATCATCATGAACATCAATGCCATACAAGGAAACATCGCGGAGAGTTCGGACGACGCTATTGTCGTCAACCTCTTTGAAGGTGTATCGCAGCCGGGCGGCGCGACAGGAGCGGTTGATGCCGCATTGGGAGGCGCCATTACTGACCTGATCGGTGAAGGAGACATTAGCGGAAAGAAGGGCGAGAATACTCTCATCTACTCTTTAGGAAAGCTCCCAGCGAAGCGAGTCGTCGTGGCAGGACTCGGCAGGTCATCAGACTTCACAACAGACACCGCAAGAGACGTACACGCAGAGACTGCGCGACTGCTTTCATCCAAGGGTGTGGGGAGCTATTCGACCATCCTCCATGGCGCAGGTATTGGCGGTCTCGGTGCAGGGGAGTGCGCACAGGCAGCAGCTGAGGGACTGGCGCTGGGACTCTATTCATTCGAAAAGTACAAGTCCAACAGCAAGGACCTGTCGATCAGCGCCGTGAACGTTGTCGAATTCGATCAGTCCAAGCTCGATGACATAGCCCTGGGAATCAACCGTGGCACGGTCATCGCTGGAGCTGTCAATCTCGCGAGAGAGATGGGCAACGAACCTGCCAACCACATGACGCCAACGCGGATGGCGGAGATCGCGCTTGACGTATCTAGCGAGGCGGGAATGGACCTGACAGTCCTTGATCGCGCAGACATCGAAGCGCTCGGGATGGGGTCGTTCGCTGGCGTCGCCCAGGGGACCGAGGAGCCTCCCAAGTTCATCGTGCTCAGGTACGAGGGCGACCCGGAAAACCCGGACAACAACCTGGGACTGCTCGGAAAGGGCATTACTTTCGACAGCGGAGGTCTGGACCTTAAGTCGGCTGCGGGAATGCTCACGATGAAGAGTGATATGTCCGGCGGGGCATGTGTCATCGGAGCGATGAAGGCAATAGGGGCGCTGAAGCCCCGAATCAATGTCTGGGGAATCGTACCTGCCACAGAGAACATGCCCGGCCGCCGAGCCCAGCGTCCTGGTGACGTTGTGCGAGCTATGAACGGAAAGACGATTGAGATCGGCAACACTGACGCGGAAGGTAGACTGGTGCTCGCCGACGCCCTCTGCTACGCGGTCGAAAACGGTCTAACCCGAATAGTTGACGTGGCGACGCTCACTGGTGCGGTCCGAGTGGCACTCGGCGACGGCGCGACGGGCGTCTTCGGAAACGACCAGGAGTGGGTCGACACTGTCGTCGGAGCGGGAAACAGCGTGGGCGAGAGAATGTGGCAGCTTCCCACGTTCCCTTCATATACCGAGGAGTACAGGAGCGACATTGCCGACATCCGGAACACCGGCGGCAGTGGAGCGGGCGCTATCACCGGTGCGCTGATCATCGGTGAATTCGCGGGCGACGCCAAGTGGGCTCACCTAGACATTGCAGCCACCACCAGGACCACAGCGGCAAAGGGCATCAACCCCAAGGGTTCAACCGGCGTCCCCGTCCGCACCCTGGTGGAACTTGCATCTGCACTCGCTGAGACGCCCTAGAATCTTTTAATTGAAGGGCTTAGCATTTCTGTGCTACTATTCGAAATAACATTCGTGGAGGCCCATTGCCTTGAATAAAACCTCACGGTGGACCTTCATCACGAACCACGGATTGGTACTCAGCTACATATCTCACAACTCGACTAGTACAGCTCGAGAGATTGCACTGAGTATCGGGGTTACGGAAAGAACCACCCACAAGATTATCTCTGATCTCGAAGAGGCGGGTTACATCACTCGTCGTAAGTCGGGACGCCGCAATGTTTACAGCGTCGACCCGAATCTGCCGCTGCGCCACCACACCAAGAAAGACATCATTGTCTCAGAGCTGCTGGAGGCGCTGACCAGCAGAGATCTTCACGAATTCATGGAACCGCACGAGGAAAACGGCGCCGCATAGCCCGATTGAACTCCGTTTCGTTGACCACATTCAGGGGCCGGTGCTAGAATTTTCGCGTGGATATGGTGGGCGTGGCCAAGCGGTAAGGCGCCAGGTTGTGGCCCTGGAGATCGAGGGTTCGAATCCCTTCGCTCACCCCACTCATCACCTCCCCACAGCACCTTTTGATGCCTTTGCACGCTAGGAGAGCCGCCTGATGCCTGGTCTATTCGCCTCCGTGGAAACTCTGCGTGCAGGCGATCCGCAAGGCAACAGGATGGTCCTGCGCATCGTTACGAGGAACGGGTACGTCATTCACGCAGTTGGTGTACCCCAGGACTGGCCCTCGAGAACTGGTCCCACCTGGTGCTACGTGTTCGAGGACGACGGGACGACTCTGATCGACCCCGGCGCGCAGGGCTCATTCCCGGAAGTGGAGGACGGCCTTAGAGTTGCGGGGTTTTCGGTCAGTGACATTGACCGTGTAATCGTCACCCACGGCCACTCCGATCACGACGGCTCAACTGCCGAGCTCGTCGATGCAGCCGGTGCCGAGTTAAACGCGCATACGATGTACGCTGCTCTCATTCCATTCAGTCCGTGGGAGGTACAGGACCGCTCCTCGTCCCCCTTGCACGCCGAAATGAACCGCGTGGTATCCGGGAACTCTGATCGTCGTAGCGAATCATACGCTGCCAGGAACCGAAGATACGTCGAGGCCCGAAAGAGTCTTACCGTGCACCGCGAGGTTGGCGACGGAGATTCAATCGGAGAACTCAGTGTGATCTATGCGCCCGGCCACTCTCCCGATGAATTGTGCCTGACACTCGACGGGGTGGTGTTCACCGGCGATCATGTACTGCCCGAAATCACGCCTCATCCAACGACCAAGGCCGGCTACTCAGATCACGTGATGCGTGAGGTACCATCCGCATTCAGCGACCCGGCCAGTGCCTACGGCCTCGAAGTGTACATGCGCTCGCTGAAGACGATCTACGATCTTGGTGAAACACGAGCGGTGCTCCCAGCCCATCGTCTGTTCAACAGGGGTAACTTCAATTTTGTGTCTATCGACAGGGCAGGGGAAGTTATAAGTCACCACGGCGATCGAATGTCCCAGATAATCCAGAAGTTAGACGATCGCCCAACCGGTCTCGAAGACGTAACCAGGGGTGTGTTTGAGAGCCGGAAGCTGTCAGGCGGCAACCTGTTCATGGCAATGTCCGAGGTGGTAGCTCACGTGGAGCTACTGCAGGACTTTGGTGACGTCGAGTTCACTGAGGATGCAGAACTGCGCCATACAGGGTCCGAGGAATTTCGCGATTTCGTTCGCGACTTGCTAAACTGAGTATGGATCTAACAGTCCGAGGCGTCCTCTTCAAGCGCCCGTAGCTCAGTGGATAGAGCACTGGTCTTCGGAACCAGGTGTCGCGGGTTCGAATCCTGCCGGGCGTGCCACCCTTCTACCTCATCGCTTCACATTGGAGTCCCTAAAGTCCCCTCGACGCCTGCGCATTAGCTCCAGAATGCCACGCCGACCATTCCCGGGCCGATGTGTGCTCCCATCACTGGCGTGAACTCTGACACGTATAGCTCGTCGCACTCGAATTCGCTAGCGATCAGCGAAGATAGTGCGTCTGCCTGCTCCGGCGCTTGGGCGTGCATGACCATTGCATGAAGGCGCCCTTCGCCAACTCGCTCTCTCATGAGGGTGACCACTTTAGATACAGCGTGAGAGGATGTCCGTGGCCGCGCAACCTGTGAGATGTTTGACGTCTCAAGCTCAAAGATCGGCTTAAGCTGTAGAAGTGAGGTAGCCAGGTGTGCCAGCCCGGGGACTCTGCCTCCCTTCCACAGGTAGTACAGGGTGTCTACATAGGCCAGCAGGCGAACTCGTTGCCGGATGTCCAGGGCCGCATTGTGAACGACATCGAGACTGGCCCCCGTCGCTGCGGCCTTCAGTGCCTGCCATGCGATCAGACCCTGCGCGCCGACTGCGGTGAGCGAGTCAATGACTCGCAGATCGAAGTCCGGACTGTGGCCCAGGAATTGGCGACTTGCGGCCTCAGCAGAGTCCAGGCTCGAGCTGAAACTCTTGGAAACCGTGATGCACAGTACTGACTCTGCTACTCGGGCAGCCTCTTCAAATGCGCTGAGAAAGTCCCCTGGTGTAGGGGCAGATGTGCTCGTTTGTCCGACATGACTCTGCTGCATCGCATAGAAGTCAGATGCTTCAATATCTACGCCGTCCCTGTACGTCCTGTCGCCTGCGTGAATCAGCATCGGCACGGTGAACGTGCCGGGATCGTTGAGGAAGCTGCCTGGAACGGTTGCGGCGCTGTCGACGACTATCGCGACTCGACGAACAGACTCTCTGTCGCTCATGTTTCTTGCAGCATCCGGTGTGCTTTCTTTCCACACAGCCTGAGGGCTGCGCTTGGTACAGATGCCCAATAGTCTTCAGATTGCAATGTCGGGGGAGGAGTTGGGGGCACGGTATTGGTGCGCGGCGCGCAGCGTTCACCACGGATGGTGGGGCACAGAGATTATCCAGCGGCGACAGGTAAGTCGTCAATGCACCACCATGATTGAACGGGTGTTTGGCGCTGATGTAGAATTCAGCCGACAGGAGGGGCCTCCCCAGTGGAGAACAACCAGATCGCCAGGCTGCGTCGTATGCGGGACCACGGACCGCAGACTTTCAAAGTTAACCGGCGCATTTCAGATGGGATCTACTCAGTACTGAGCGACCGTGGTTTCCTGCCCCTTGACACGCCTCTCCTCGAACAGACGGACCTGTTCGTACGAAAGTCCGGCGGAGAGATTGCGGAAAGTCTCTACACGTTCTCAGACCCGGGCGGCATTGCAGTCAGCCTACGTCCGGAGTTTACTCCGTCCGTGATCCGATGGTTTGTCGAGAACACCGGTCATGAGCAGCGCGACCACAGGTTCCAGTACGTGGGGCCTGTTTTTAGATATGGGGGTGCGAGGGGAGGGCACAACCGCCAGTTCACTCAGTGCGGAGCCGAGTTAATCGGCGTACCGGCCCCTATTGGAGACCCAGATATCCTTGTGGCTGCTGCGCAGTGCCTGGACGAAGCGGGTGTCGCAGACTATTCGGTCAGACTGGGCCACATTGGCTTGGTGAGGGAGTTCGTAAGGTCGCAGGGTCTTGCGGAGCCACTCCGAATGTTCATTCTTGCCAACCTGGATGCCATTGAAAGAGGCGATGCCGGCATTGACAGGCTCACGGACCATGCCGCTGCCGCAGGTCTGGTGTTTCGCTCTGACTCTGGACACCTCGACCTTCCCGAAAGGGACGACGCCATTCCAGCCCTGGAGGCTTTGGGGCGCTCGCTGCCTGGGCCGACGGGCAGGAGAAGCAGGGAACAGATCATGGTGAGACTCGCAAACAGGATGCGAAAAGCCGTCCCGGAGTCCGACTTCAGGTTGGCCCTGTCCAATGTTTCTGACCTGCTGAGTTCGCCTGTTGAACCCTCCGATCCGCTGGAGTCGATTATAGCGGTGATGGAGTCAAGCGGAGCCTCTCTGGCCTCAGTCGAGGAACTTGGTTCGGCCTTCGATTCTATCTCCCAGTCCCGGGGTAATGTAACCGTCGAACTGGATCTCTCGTTCGTGCGGGGCAGGGCCTACTACACGGGGATCGTGTTCGAGTACACGGCGATGGTAAACGGAACCGAGGCATCGCTTGGCGGCGGCGGCAGGTACGATGACCTCGTTAGAGCGTTTGGTGGTCCGAACACACCAGCCTGTGGGTTTGCGTTGAATCTTGACGAACTGGTGCGCGCGACTCGGCTAGAATCCGTGGTGGCTCCGGCATGAGCAGTTCAACACTCAGGCTGGGCCTGCCGAGCAGTGGTGCTTTACACGACCCTTGCATGTCGTTCATGCGTGCCTGTGGGCTCTCAGTATCAAGGGCAAACAGTCGACGGTACATCGCCGAAGTAAGATCGGTTCCAGGTGTCACTGTCATGTTCCAGCGTGGCTCCGATATAACCGCCAAGTTGGACGATGGCTCCGTGGACCTCGGAATTGTAGGCAAAGACCAGTTCCTGGAGACACGAAGGGAGGACGGGGACAGCAGGGTAGTGATCGACGGACTTGGCTTCGGGAGGAGCAACCTGGTCCTTGCTGTGCCTGACGCCTGGGTAGACGTAACGTCCATGTCCGACCTGGCTGAAGTTTCGGAGGAATTCCGCGATATGGGCCAGGACCTGAGGGTCGCCACAAAGTACCCAAGACTGATTCAGAGGCACCTTCTCGCCCACGGGGTCAATTACTTTAGCCTGATTCAGTCCAGCGGCACACTTGAGGCCGCTCCCGCAATGGGGTTCGCTGACATCATCGGCGACATTACGGAGACTGGCTCGACAATTCGGGAAAACCGCCTGAAGCAGATCGACGGCGGGACTGCGATCTCGTCTGACGCCTGCGTGATTTCCAGGAAGATGGACGCACTCCGCGACAGCGCACAGCTCGCCGCGGCACGGCTTCTGCTGGAGATGATGGAGGCTCACCTCGGCGCCAGGACCGTCGTCAGGGTGACCGCCAACATGAAGGGTGAGACGGCCGAGGAAGTAGCGGAGTACGTCCTGCGACACCCGGAAATCTCAGGACTGCAGGGCCCCACGATATCGAGGGTGTACACCCCGAATGGCACTGGCTGGTTTGCCGTAACGGTTATCATCGAGGAGAGCCGTCTGCTCTCGGCGGTCGATACTCTCAGGGAGATTGGTGGCACCAGTGTAACTGTGGACAAGCCCAGCTATGTATTCCAGTCCGAGTCGACCTCATATTCGAGACTGGTTCAAGCCGTGTAACATGCCCAACCTCCCTGCGCACATACAGCTTGCCACGTCGGCTGCGTCACGAATCAAGCATCCAGACATCGAGGCGTTCTGGGGGTACTTCTGCCTTGGCGCGACCGCCCCTGACATCAGGGCGCTGACAAAGAAAGCCCGGTCCGAATACCACTTTGTCGAGTTGGACTTCGAGTCTATTGGTACCGGTGTCGAGACGATGTTTGCAGCCTATCCAGAGCTGATGAATGCCGCCGAGCATGACGGCCCGACTCGAGCATTCATGGCCGGATACATCACTCATTTGCTGGCAGACGAGTCCTACATAGTTCGCATGTTCAGGCCCTACTTCGGCGTGAACGGCGTCTTTGAGGATGCCGAACTGGCAAAGGTACTGGATCGTGCGTTGCAGCTCGACTTCGACCGGCGTGTTTGGGACGACGCCAGAGGGGCGATTGCCGGTGCGGACGTACAATTGGCGAACGTTAACGTAAGATTCCTCCCACCGGAAGATCTCCAACGCTGGGAGGAGTGGGTCTACAGAGTGGTAGAAGGCGGCTTTTCGTGGGACAGGCTGCGGTTCATGGCGCGCCGCATAGCGGCTGGCGACGAACAACACCCGGCGTACGGACATGCTGACGCCTTCCTGGATTCTGTTGGCGGATGGCTGGACACTCTCTATGACTCGGTTCCCATGTCACGGGTGGACGAGTTCACCGCTGAAGCTGTCGACACGTTGACTGTCGGACTCAGGAGCTACCTGTCGTGAAAATCGTCCGGGGCGTAGATGCCACGAGGGAAGCTCTCTCAATAGGTCGCCGCCTCGACCTTGCCACCGTTCCTGATTCGTTTCTGGATACAACTGAGCGAGTGTTCGGCGAGCGCCTGTCCCCAATGGCCACGGTTTCAAGAATCATTGACGATGTCCGCAGCAAGGGCGATCAGGCGGTACGGGCGCTGAATCTTGCATTGGATGGCTCCGACAACTCCGACCTTGAGGTCAGCCCTGCTGACCTGGACTCGGCCGCCGACTGTGTTGATCCTCTGGTTTTGGAGGCCTTTACCAACGCCGCTGAGAGAATCAGGCGGTTCCACGAAGCGTCAAAACCGCGTGACTGGATGGACTTCTCCGCTGGTTACGGAAGCATTTCGAGGGCGTGCGAGTCGGTTGGCGTGTACGTGCCCGGAGGCAGTGTGCCGCTGCCCTCTACGGTGCTAATGACAGCAATCCCGGCGAGGGTAGCTGGAGTGAACGAGATTACCTTGTGCTCCCCCGCCAGTCGGAACGGCATTCCGGATCCCACCGTACTGGCAGCAGCCAGGATCGCCGGAGTCGACAGGGTCTTCACCATCGGCGGTGCACAGGCGGTCGCGGCGATGGCTTACGGCACCGAGACAGTGCCATCCGTCGACATGGTCTGCGGGCCTGGAAACGTGTTTGTCACACTTGCCAAGAAGCTTGTATACGGCGACGTTGGAATCGACGGACTATACGGTCCCACAGAGACGCTGATAGTGGCTGACCACGCCGCCAATCCGACTCTGTGCGCGGCTGATCTTCTTGCGCAGGCGGAGCACGACCCGATGGCAAGGCCGGTGCTACTATGCACTTCAGAGTCATTTGCTGATGAGGTCAGTAGGGAAGTTGAGTCCCGACTGGTGCGACTGGAGCGTGGTTCAGTGGCCCGAGCTTCGGTCGAAGGACAGGGCTGCATTGCAGTAATCCCAGATCTGGCCGATGCGATGGAAGTTGCGAACTGGTTCGCCCCGGAACACATGTGCCTGAGTGTAGAGAACCCTTGGACCTGGGTGGGGGCGGTCAGGAATGCCGGAGCGCTGTTCATAGGAGACTTCTCGCATGAAGTGCTCGGCGACTACGTTGCCGGACCCAGTCACGTGATGCCCACATCGGGCACCGCGAGGTTCAACTCAGGCATCGGCGTCCACACATTCCTGAAGACGACGCCGGTAATTGCTCTCGATGACGAGGAATCAATAGCCTTATCTGACGCGGCTGCAATCATGGCCCGCGCCGAAGGGCTCACTGCCCACGCGGAGGCGGCCGAAATCAGACGTGAACTCAAGTAAGACACAGTTGCCAGCCGAGAGGAGATAGCAGTGCCAGAAAAGCAATTCGAAGGGCTTATCAGGCCCCACCTGACCTCCGTCCAGACTTACCAGCCCGTGGACCCGCCCGAAGTTCTGGCGGAGCGTGCTGGAATATCGCCGGAATCCATCGTCAAGCTGAACGGAAACGAAAACCCCTATGGCCCGTCTCCGAAGGCTGCTGAGGCAGTGGCTACCGCTGACCTTCACATCTACCCCGATCCCTTCCAGCGCAGGCTGCGCGCGGCACTTTCAGATTATACGGGCTTCGGGGATGAGAACATCATCGCCGGAGCGGGCAGCGACGAGCTGATCGATCTACTGTTCAGGCTTTTCATCGAGCCCGGTGATGTCATCCTGGACTGCGAGCCAACCTTCGCCATGTACGCGTTCTGCGCGAGGGTTGCTGGTGGCGAACTGAGTTTGATCCAAAGAGACGAGCTTTTCGAGATCGATATTCAGGCCGTTAGGGACGCCATTGACGACACCACCAAGATCATATTCGTAAGCTCCCCCAACAATCCGACCGGCAACATGGCGTCGGAAGACCAGGTGAGGGCGCTCCTGGATACAGGACTCGTCGTGGTTGTTGACGAGGCATACTACGAGTTCAGCGGAGAGACGGCGGCAGGCCTAATCCATGAGTACGATAACCTCGTCGTGCTGCGCACGATGAGCAAGTGGGCTGGCCTGGCTGGCCTGCGAATCGGCTACGGGATCATGGACGATGCCCTTGTGAGTCACATCATCGACATCAAGTCCCCGTACAACGTAAACGTAGCTGCTGAGGCAGCTGCACTGGCGTCGCTGGAAGACAGCGACTACCTGCTGGGCAATGTGAAGTCCATAGTGGACGACCGCGAAGCGATGTTCAGTGCTCTCGAAGAGATCGACGGTGTCAAACCGTGGCCGTCTCAGGGCAACTACATTCTCTGCCAGCTCGACGGACCTGAAAAGGCTGGTGAAATGGTCAGCCAACTGGCCGCCAAGGGAATCTTCGTGCGGAACTTCGGATCCGACCGGCTGACCGACTGCTTCAGGGTGGCGATCGGGACGCCCGACCAGAACGAGGCCTTCCTGAACGCAGTCCGGGAGATTTCCCAGTGACGCCTGGAGATCGTATTGGGAGACTGAGCAGGGACACAGCGGAGACTCAGATCTCCCTTGAATTGAACATAGATGGCACGGGCGAGTACCAGGTTAACGTGCCAAACGGAATGTTCGAGCACCTCCTGGCGCAGCTTTCCAGGCACGGACTCATCGATCTCAATGTGTCCGCCGACGGTGATACCGAAGTCGGTCTCCACCATGTCGTTGAAGATGTCGGAATTGTACTGGGAAGGGCTCTCGCCGACGCGGTCGGGGAGGGCGCCGGCATCAGGCGCGCCGCACACACTTTCATGCCGCTGGACGAGACCCTTGCATTCACCGCCGTCGACTTCGGAGGACGCGGCTATGCGGTCATCGACGCCGAAATCGGCGACAGCGACATGGGCGGGCTTTCAGGAGACCTCATAAGGCACTTCCTGGAGTCCCTTGCGAGAGAAGGGCGGTTCAACCTGCACGTCAGGATCGACACTGGCGTCAACAACCATCACAAGGCCGAGGCCATCTTCAAGAGTCTGGCAAGGTCGCTCAGAGCAGCCCTCGAACTCGACTCGCGCCGCGCAGGGCAGGTGCCCAGCACCAAGGGGACTATCTCGTCTTAGGATCGCGAGCTAGGAAGCCTAATCGCCTCTGGCTTCCAGTTCGAACCTGAATTCCTCGATGATAGGATTCGCGAGTAGCTGGTCGCACATCTCCGTAACGCGTATCCCGGCTACTTCACGGTCCTGCTCTTCGAGCCAGACTTCCATGTACTTACCGGCACGCACGTCGGTGACTGTCTCGAACCCCAACTGGTGCAGACCACCTCTGATTGTGAGCCCCTGGGGGTCGTTCACACCGGGCTTCAGGGTGATGTAGATCTTCGCCAGGAACATCAATTTAACGAGGCAGGCGGTATTCGGGCGCATTCGGTGAACTCTCATGCGCACTGACGAAGGCACGAATTCTGTCCTCGTCGAATTCGTCGAACTGGTCAAGGAACGTCCACGCGGTCAGCGAAATACGACTTTCCATGCCAGGGTAGGGACTCATGAGCAATTTGCCGCCCTGGTCTATGCCTTCCTGTACTAGTCCGGTCAGTTGACCGACAAGCTCCGGGCATCCGTCGGGGCAGTCGTAGTGGACGTTAATGTACCCGTGCTCCAGGTTGTGCAGAAGCACTTCAGGCTCGATGGGCTCATCGTAGATTCCCCAGCGTGCTGGCGCTAACGGAAGATCATAGTGCCAACCTGATGTAGGCGGGATCGAGTTGTACGCAGGATGGTCCTCCCCGGGACTTACGTGGGTAGCCCCCTGGTCCGCCATTCTAATGCCTGGCCCGTCGGGAGTTCCTCCCTGGAACAGTTCCCCAAGCGGGAGTCCAGGAAGGATGATCGACAGGATGAGTGTGGAGGCAACGAGGGCGACCGCAACGCCTCCCAGCCAGATGTAGACTCGACGGCGCCGTTGCCTGCGCGCACGTCTGGCGCGGCGCGCCTGCGTAGGCGTTAGCCTCGTGCGAGAACCTCGTCTCCCGGATGCTGATGCCATTGTGTAATTCGACTCCGCGCTTTTCTTCTACTACTGGAGCTCACGCCCTGTCAGTTTCTTGAACGCTTCGGCGTAACGCTCGGTTGTGCGTGCTACGACGTCTTCCGGCAGCTCAGGGGCTGGTGGCTCGTGGTCCCATCCGGCGTCGTCCAGCCAGTCTCTTACGAACTGCTTGTCGTAGTTTGGCTGGGACTTTCCTGGCTCATAACCGTCGAGATCCCAGAACCTGCTGGAGTCCGGCGTGAGCAACTCGTCGATCAGAATCAGTTCGCCATCTATGGTCCCGAACTCCAGCTTCGTGTCAGCGATGAGGATGCCTTGGTCTCTCGCGAAGTCTCTGGCGTACTCGTAAACCTCGATTGTGGTGTCGCGTAGCCGTTCGGCCATCTCCTGGCCCACCATGTCGACGACCTCTTCGAAGCTCATGTTCTCGTCGTGTCCAACTTCGGCCTTGGTAGTAGGCGTGAATAGCACTTCTGGAAACGGATCGCCTTCGCGGAGACCCTCAGGCATGGGCTTGTCCTGCACTGTTCCGGATCGTCTGTACTCGGACCACGCCGAACCGGTAATGAAGCCTCGCACGACGCACTCAACGTCGATGCGATCGGCCTTCTTTACGACCATCGCACGCTTTGCAACGTCATCAGGTATGTCCAGATCCGAACGGTCGGACGCCATTTCAATCAGGTGATTGGGCACGATGTGGGACGTCTTGTCGAACCAGAAAGAAGATATCTGGTTGAGCACCGCGCCCTTGCTGGGAATACCAGTAGGCAGCACCACGTCGAACGCCGATATTCGGTCAGTAGCGACCATCAGGAGTGTGTCATCGTCGATGGGATACGTATCTCTGACTTTGCCTCGATAAAGCAGATTCGGAAGAGTAGTCTCCGTGAGGGCGGTCATGTTGTATGCATCCTCCTTGGTAAACTGGAAGCCTAGTTGAGCCCGATTCTGTCGAACACTTCATCGACAAACCGGACGTAGTAGCCGTAGTCGAACGTATCGTCCAGGTCGGCCTGGCTCATGTACTTCGTTACTGTGGGGTCACTGCGTACCAGCTCTCTAAAGTCGTCGTCTTCGTCCCACGTGCGCGCCGAGTTGGCCTGCATGACCTTGTACGCGTCGTCCCTGCTGACACCCTTTTCGATCAGTGTGAGCATGAGCCTCTGGGAAAACAGGAGTCCCCTCGTCATCTCTATGTTCTGAAGCATACGCTCTGGGTACACTCGCATACCTGCTACAACGCCTGTGAACAGGTCCAGGATGTAGTCGAGCGCCATGCACGAGTCGGGAAGGATAAGCCGCTCTGCTGACGAGTGGCTGATGTCTCTCTCGCCCCATAGCGCAACGTTTTCAAGGGCAGTGACAGAGTGGCCACGGATCAATCTTGCCAGACCACAGACCCGCTCGCTCAGTTCTGGATTACGCTTGTGGGGCATGGATGACGATCCCGTCTGCCCCTCAGAGAACGGTTCCTCCAGCTCCCGGATCTCCGT
The DNA here is from genome assembly GCA_965116415.1 of Dehalococcoidia bacterium. GTDB lineage: Bacteria > Chloroflexota > Dehalococcoidia > Lucifugimonadales > UBA1123 > VXRN01. The sequence continues at coordinate 362,672 of OZ220693.1, read as the reverse complement.
ACGCTGTAGTCCCCTGACCTCCGTGGCGAACTTCTCAAGAGATGCAGCTATCACCGCTAATGTGGTTATGAACGCGGCATGCCGGTCCCGCTGCACGACCTGGTTTGAGACTGGAGCAACGCCGATGCCAAGCTCACTGCAGACCCTGGCCTCCACGTCTGGCGGAACAGTCGCGTGAGTTCCCACAGGTCCGGAGATCTTTCCGACCGCGATGTCCTTCCTGGCGTTTCGTAGACGATCCCGGTTCCGGCGCATCTCGTCCCACCATAAGGCAAGTTTGAGCCCCAATGTAACCGGCTCCGCGTGGACTCCGTGGGTACGCCCCATCATCAGGGTATCTTTGTGCTCGATTGCTCGAACTCCGAGCGCCTCGATACAGCTCTCGATCTCGTCTTCCAACGCATCAGCCGCGGCCACGAGCTGGAGACTCGTGGCGGTATCCCAGACATCGCTGGTGGTCAGTCCAAGGTGAAGCCAGCGTCCCTCAGGCCCAAGACCCTCCGTGACAGAACCGAGAAAGGCCGTCATGTCGTGCTTGGTGACCCGAAGTATCTCGTTCAATCGCTCGATGTCGTATTCCGCCCTGCGCAGTTTGCGCATGTCATCTTCAGGTATTACTCCTGCGGCGGTCCACGCTTCGCACACTGCGATCTCTACCAGGAGCCACTTGTCGTACTTGCTTTCATCAGACCAGACCTGCTTCATTCGAGGCCGGGCATATCGTTCAATCATCTTGGGTTCCCGTGTCCCTTAGCGGCTTCTGAGTGACTCTCGGTAGTCATCATAGGCTTTTCTGATGTCATCGTGCTTCCCACCTACTATCTGGGCAGCCAGAAATGCAGCATTGCGAGCGCCCCACGATCCGACGGCAACACAGGCCACAGGAATCCCCGGGGGCATCTGTGCAATCGCGTATAGAGCGTCGATTCCCTTGAGGTCGCTGGATGGAATCGGCACACCGATGATCGGCAGCGTCGTCCACGATGCAAGCACTCCAGGCAGACCTGCGGAACCGCCGGCGCCGGCAATTATGACCTCGATGCCGCGTTCCCTGGCAGTGACACCGTATTCACGCACCTTGTCGGGCGTGCGATGGGCGGACATCACTTCGACTTCGTAGTCGACCCCTAGTTGGGTCAGGACCTCTTCAGTCGGCTCCATTGCGGGCCTGTCGGAACTGCTTCCCATTAGAACTCCTACGAGTGCCATGATTCCTCCTCAGATTGATGCAGCAATGTCGGTTCGATAGTAAGCATTGGCGAACCTTATCTCGCCCGCCAATTCATATGCCCGGCGCCGGGCGTGGGATATGTCGTCTCCTCGGGCGGCCGCGGTTAGTACTCGGCCGCCTGACGTCACGGTCCTGTTGTCTTCTATTCGTGTGCCAGCGTGAAACACTATGCACTCGTCCGTAGTTGCCGGAATTCCGGTTATCTCGTGACCGGTCTCATAGGACCCCGGATACCCTTCCGACGCCATTACGACGCCAACCCAGGAGTCCGGGGACCACTCGACTCTACACTCTGACAGACGACCTTCGACCGTTGCAAGTGCAATGTCCAGCAGGTCGGTCTTAAGCCTGGGTATGACAACCTGTGCCTCAGGGTCGCCCATGCGGCAGTTGAACTCGAAAATCCTTGGCCCCGCGTCGGTGACCATGATCCCGGCGTACAGGATGCCACGGAACGGACAACCCAGTTCAGTCATCTGCCTGGCAACCGGCTCCATGATCTCCGTTCGTACCCGATCTTCCAACTCGGAGTCCCAGAAGGGTGGGGGACTGTAGCTGCCCATCCCTCCGGTGTTTGGACCGAGATCGTTGTCGAAGATGCGCTTATAGTCGCAGGCGACGGCAACTTCAGATACATAGTCGCCATCCAGGAATGCGAAGACGCTTATCTCCTGACCTTGCATCCACTCCTCGATGAGCACCGTGCTACCGGCAGGTCCAAAGGCTCTGTCCACGAACATCGAGTGAGCCGCCTCACGCGCCGATTCCCTGTCGTGCGCAATGACGACACCCTTGCCAGCGGCAAGTCCATCTGCCTTTAAGACATAAGGTGGGGCGACCGAGGCAATATGCCCGACTGCCGACTCATAGTCGGTGAAAACACTCGCACGTGCCGTGGGCACTCCGGCAGCTTGCATTACGTCCTTGGCAAAGGACTTGCTTGACTCGATGCGTGCCGCCGCCTTGGTGGGGCCGAAGATCGGCAGGGAGTGGGTGTCGAACCGGTCGACCAGTCCTTCGGACAGTGGCACTTCAGGGCCGACGAGTGTGAGATCGACGTGCTCCTCTAGGGCAAATCCCAGTAGGCCCTCAACGTCCTCGGCGTCGATGTCGACATTCTGACCCAATTCTGCGGTCCCCGCATTCCCGGGACCGATGAACAGTTCGGGTGAGTGGTGGCTGTCCGCAACCTTCCAGGTCAGAGCGTGCTCACGCGCACCGCCGCCCACGACGAGTACTTTCACCGGAGAACTCCGAATTCGAGGATCATTCCCACTCGATTGTGCCCGGCGGTTTGCTGGTAATGTCGTAAACGACCCTGTTCACGCCCGGGACCTCGTTGGAGATTCGACTCGACATTCGAGCGAGCACGTCGTGCGGAATGCGGGCCCAGTCAGCGGTCATGGCGTCATCGCTAGTTACGGCGCGAATGGCAATTACGTTTCCGTACGTCCGGAAGTCACCGGTCACTCCGACAGACCTCGAGTCGGTCAGGACTGCAAAACTCTGCCACAGATCGTTGTAGAGTCCGCTGCGCTCAACCTCCTCCATGACGATCCGGTCGGCGTCTCTCAGTGTGTCGAGAGCGTCGTGCGTTACTTCGCCAATGATCCGAATCGCCAGACCTGGTCCGGGAAAGGGCTGCCGGTTGACAACTTGCTCTGGCAAGCCCAGTTCGAGCCCAACCTGTCGAACCTCGTCCTTGAATAGATACCTCAGTGGCTCCACGAGATCCATTCGCATGTGTTCAGGGAGGCCGCCCACGTTGTGGTGTGACTTGATCTTGGCCGATACATCGTCGCCTGGTACGTAACTCTCTATAACGTCAGGATAGAGTGTTCCCTGGGCGAGGAAGTCAACCCGCCCGAGCCTCGAAGCTTCCTCTTCGAAGACGTTGATGAACTCCTCACCGATGATCTTTCTCTTGGATTCCGGGTCCGAAACGCCCCTGAGCGCGCCCAGGAATCGCTCCGTGGCGTCAGCGTAAGCCAGGTTCATCTCCATGTAACTCTCGAACGTGTCCCTGACACGCTCGGGTTCACCGTGGCGCAGCAAACCGTTGTTGACGAAGACGCAGGTCAGTTGTTCACCGATTGCGGCGTGTACCAGCGACGCCGCCACTGCCGAGTCGACGCCTCCCGAGAGGGCACAGATGACTTTGCCGTCACCGACCTGACTCCTAATTGCGGCCACTGACTCGGCGACGAAGTTGCCGGGAGTCCACGACCCGGTGCATCCGCAGACGCCGTACAGGAAGTTACGGATTAACCTGCTTCCCTCAGGCGTATGTACTACTTCCGGGTGGAACTGGAGTCCAAATCGCCCCGCCCCGTCTCCGAGGGCCGCTATAGGCGAGTTGTCAGTACTGGCGAGAGACCTGAAGCCTTTCGGCATTTCGGTGATGTTGTCGCCATGGCTCATCCACACCTGTGGAGAGTCCGAGACATCCGCGAAAAGAGGCTCTCCCGGTGCTAAGTCTCGAAGTTCAGCGTACCCGTACTCTCGATGTGCACCCGGTGCAACTCGTCCGCCAAGCTGGTGGACCATCGCCTGCATCCCATAGCAGATCCCTAGTATTGGGATACCCGAATCGTAGACCCAATCTGGAGCTAGAGGAGCATCCGTCTCATAGACGCTGGCGGGTCCGCCGGAGAGAATCACGCCCTTAGGATTCAGGCGCTCTAGAGTCTCCCATGGCGCCGTGTGAGGAATGAGCTCGCAGTAGACGTTGGCCTCCCGCACCCTACGGGCGATCAGACGAGAGTACTGCGAACCGAAGTCCACGATTACTATGGACTCGCTGGAGGCAGTGGGAGCGCTGTTGGGGCCATCCTTTGAGTACGTCAACGCTCCCAGATTACTACTGGAAGAAGGGGTACCAACTGACGATTCAGTGCGGGGTTCAGGCATGGCTCCGAGCAAATTTCAGGCTAGCACCTGTGTTACATTAGGGTCAAGGTAACGCACACTGAATTGCGATCAATTTCGCTTCTATCCCTGTCCTGTCAGGACCTCAGGTATCACATCGAAAAATGCTCTCAACTTCACTCCAACAGGCCATAGATATCCTAAGGAATGGCGGTGTAATAGGTATTCCAACCGACACTGTCTACGGTGTTGCCGCAAATGCCCTCGATGTGCAAGCCGTCGATAAGGTATTCAATCTGAAGGCAAGGGATGACACGAGTCCTATCCCAGTCCTCGTAGGGGACGTTGACGACCTGCACAAGTACGGAAGGGAAGTGTCGGACGAAGCTGTTGCACTGGCAGAAGCGTTCTGGCCTGGGCAATTGACCATCGTCGTACCAAAGTCCGGCATCATCCCACTTGTGGTGTCGGGAGGATTGGACACCGTGGGCCTCCGAATCGCTGACCATCCCGTTCCGCGCGAGTTAGTTTCGGCCCTGGGAGCTCCAATCACAGCGACGTCCGCCAACATCAGTGGGTCTGATTCACTGTCCTCCGCCGTGTCGGTCCTCGAACACCTTGGCTCCAACCTCGACATGGTTTTTGATGGAGGCGAGCTGCCTCCGTCAAGGCCTTCAACAGTTGTGGATGCGACCTTAAGCCCCCCAAGGATACTGCGCGAAGGTGTCGTGTCCATAGCAGCGATAGAGCAAGTGACAGGGTCAGTTTCAAGCATGTAGAATCGTCGCGCAGGTACGAGGGCACGTTCAGAACCGCAGCACCCGCCTCAAACTGCCCCAATTTAGACCTGTTCGGTAGTTGTTCCATTGGCTTCCAGTCTTCAGCTTGAGTCATACAGCGGTCTGGTCGACGGCGAACTGAAACGCGTCGTAGCCACCCGCGACCTGCCTCTCTACTCCATGATGGGCCACCAACTGGGCTGGAGTTCAGAACCCGAGATGGATGAGGGCTCCGATCTTCGTAGACTAGGCTCACTCTGTCTGGCAACCTGCGCTGCTCTTGGAGGAAGAGTCGAGGACGCTCTTCCTGCTGCTGCTGCCATAGAACTCGTTCAGAACTTCTGCGACATTCACGACGACATCCAGAGCGGTCGGATCGAACGCGATGGACGGGATACGATCTGGTGGAAGTGGGGTCCGGCCCAGGCGATCAACGCCGGCGACGGCATGCACGCGCTGGCTCGTGTGGCTCTCCTGGGCATGAAGGAAAGAGGTTTCGGGCCCGAGTCTGTATTTGACGCTATTCGCGTTCTCGACAGGGCCAGCCTGGAGACATGCGAAGGCAGATTTATGGAGCTCGAGTTTCAGGAACGGCTGGATGTATCTTCCGACTCTTACCTGAAGATGGCGACTCTGAAGAGCGGATCGCTCTTTGCGTGTGCTGCTGGATTCGGTGCGCTGGTCTCCAGGGCAAGTTCCGACGTTAGGGAACCTGCGATTGAGTGGGGACGAAGCCTGGGAGTTGCCTCACAGATTGCTGGGGACCTTCAACAGATCACCGATGCGCTTGAGGACGACGGGGTACCTACTGACGACCTTATGAACAAGCGAAAGCTCTACCCTGTGGTCTGGTCGTTCGAAGCGGCTACTCCTCAGCAGAGAAGGCAGCTCGGCGACTACTACTTCAAACGAGTCCTTGAGCCGACGGATGCGAAGGGTCTTGCGCGGCTGGTTGACACAATCGGAGGAACTGTCAAGGCCAGAGCGCAGATCGACTCTCAGTTGAGTAACTCCAAGGACTTGTTGGCGAACGCCCTTCAGGACGGTTCCCGTAGTGAAGCTCTCGAACAACTTGCACGAAGAGCGGTCGGACTCACATGACGCTTGAGACTACGGGTGTGCGCGAGCTCCCCCTGTACCCGGGAGCAGCAGTGCTGGTTAGAGTGGACTACAACGTCCCATTCGAGCCAGGCACACAGGACATTTCTGACGACAGCAGGATCGCCGCCTCGGTGGAGACTATCCAGTATTTGAAGGCTCGTGGCTGCAAAGTGGTTCTCTGCTCCCATTTAGGTCGACCACGCGGCCAGCGTAACGCGGACCTTTCCTTGGCGCCAGTCGCGCACCGGCTCTCTGAGATTCTCAACGAGGAGATCAACTTTGTATGCGACTGCATTGGTCCGGAGCCTGCATCCGCAATTCAGCAGATGTCAAAGGGGTCCGTGACACTACTGGAGAACCTTCGTTTTCACCCCGGTGAAGAGGCCAATGACGCAAGTTTCAGCGAACAGCTTGCCAGCCTGGCTGACTTCTATATAAACGACGGCTTTGGCGCAGCGCATCGCAAACACGCCTCGACCTATGGAGTCGCCAGGTATCTGCCATCTGGAGCCGGTCTCCTGATGGAGCGCGAGATTCTTGCGCTGAACAGGGTCTCAGAAGACCCTGAGCCTCCCTATGCCGTGGTTGTCGGGGGAGCTAAAGTTCTGGACAAGCTGCCGCTGATCCAGAACCTTTCCTCCAAGGCCAACCTGTTCCTGATAGGCGGCGGCATGGCAGCCTCGTTTCTTTCTGCCGCGTCCAGGAAGTCAAACGACTCGGGTGTCGACGATGAGGAGCGTTCTCTGGCAGAAGGAATCTTGCATGATGCTCCGGGGAAGGGGTACGAGGTGGTCACCCCAATTGACGTGGTCGTTGCAGATCGGTTCGCGCAGGACGCAGATTCTCTGACGTGCGATCCACGAGAGATACCACCCGGCCATCTCATACTGGACATTGGGCCCAGGACCGTTGAACTGTATGCTGAGCGTCTAACTGAGGCCCGTACTATCGTATGGAATGGGCCAATGGGCGTATTCGAATGGTCCTCATTCGCCCTAGGTACTACCGGAATCGCCTGGGCAGTCGCTGCCGTACAAGGGGCCTATAGCGTGATCGGCGGAGGGTCTACTTCCTACGCGGTCACCTCCCTCGATCTTGTCGACAGCTACTCGCACGTGTCTACTGGAGGCGGCGCCACGCTGGAATTCCTGGAAGGCAAGGAGCTGCCCGGTATTGCAGCACTAGCCCATTGTTCAAGGTAGGACAGGTTCGGGGAAACGGCTGAAATGCATACAAGGTACCGGCTCCGATGATCGATCATCCGTTTCTGGACGACCTGTGCAATCCTACGGAGAGCAAGATCGTCCTACTTGTGGCAGACGGGCTGGGCGGCCTGGCGCGTCCCGAGACTGGCAAGTCCGAACTGGAGGAAGCTTACACTCCCAACCTGGACGACCTCGCCCGCCGTAGCGCCTGTGGCATGACTGTGCCGGTTGGTCCGGGCATTACACCCGGTAGCGGACCCGGCCATCTTGCCCTCTTCGGGTACGACCCCCTTAAGTACGTGATAGGCAGGGGAGTGCTCGAAGCCCTGGGAATCGGGATCGAGCTGGGGCCCGACGACGTAGCTGTGAGATGTAATTTCTGCACTGTTGATGAACGCGGACGACTGACCGACCGCCGGGCCGGGCGCATAACTTCCGTCGAATCTGAGCCGTTGGTGGAGCAGCTCGCCGCGATCGCCGTCGATGGGGCAGACGTGCGAGTAGAACCCGTGCAGGACTATCGATTCGTGGTTGTTTTCAGCGGAGATGGTCTGGGCGCAAGCGTGAGAGACACTGATCCTCAGCGAACAGGAGCTGAACCTCTCGAGCCGGTCGGCAGAGATCAAGCCTCGGTCGCTACTGCCAGGATTGCAGGACAGTTCATAGCCGCGGCGCGCGACATCTTGGGTTCCAGGCAAGTGGCGAATATGGTCCTGATGCGCGGGTTCTCGAAGACTCCCACCTGGCCTGGATTCGGTGCAAGCTACTGTCTGAACCCAGCTGCAATTGCCGCGTATTCCATGTACAGGGGGCTGGCGAGTCTGGTCGGAATGGAAGTCATTCCTACGGGGCACGACTTTGACGCCGAGCTCGACACGCTGGAGGATCACCTCGAACGGCATGACTTCGCCTTCATCCACTACAAGTCGACTGACGCAGCCGGAGAAGACGGCGACTTTGATGCCAAGGTCGCGGCCATCGAGGAGTTGGATCGGAAGATTCCCAGGCTTACCGCACTCGGGGCGGACGTGCTGGCGCTCGCAGGGGACCATTCAACGCCAGCAGTAATGGCCGCTCACAGCTGGCATCCAGTACCGGTGATGATCAACTCCCCGTTGACCGCCGGCACTGGGTCTGCAGGATTCAACGAAAGAGCTTGCGCCTCGGGACAACTGGGAACACAGCCCGCCACGTCTCTTATGCTGCAACTCCTGGCTCACGCTGGCAAGCTAAACAAATTCGGCGCTTGAGTCAGCAGCGGTTGATAGTTCATCCTGTATCTGAGAGCAGTTGACCTCTTGAACACTCGCACTAATTCGAACTTCGATCTGCCAACCGTCCACCAGTAACGACTTGAGAAATCAGATATGCCTGCAAAAACCATCATCGGGAATTGGAAGCTGAACAAGACCCCTGTAGAGGCGGAGCAGTTGGCATCGGGAATCCGAAGTCTGCTTGCCGCATATGTAGGATCGGAGGTGGTTGTCTGTCCGCCTTCAATATCGCTGGAGACTGTGTGCCGGGTACTCGCAGGTTCAGGGATAGCCGTTGGCGCGCAGAATGTCCACTCCGAGAGCGAAGGGGCGTTCACCGGTGAGATCTCAGCCGAAATGGTTCGCGCATTCGCTAGTTACGCCATCGTGGGCCACTCGGAGCGCAGGATGACATTTGGTGAAGGCGATGACTTCATAGCCCAGAAGGTCGCCGCTGCATCTAGGGCGGGTCTGCGTCCTGTTCTGTGTGTCGGCGAGCCTACTGAAGTTAGGAACGCCGGACGTGCGGAGTCGTATGTGACGGCACAGCTTCTCGATGGGTTGTCCCTGCTGACTGACATCTCGGGTGTCCTCGTTGCCTATGAACCGGTGTGGGCCATAGGTACGGGGCAAGCCGCTACGCCAGAGGTGGCTCAACACATGTCGTCAGCTCTTCGAAGCGCTTTGAAAGGCCGATTCGGGGCAGTTGCGGACCAGGTACCTTGTCTGTACGGCGGAAGTGTAAACTCAGCCAATATCGCTGAATTTGTGGAACAGGCCGATGTTGATGGTGCCCTTGTCGGCGGAGCAAGTCTGGAAGCCGAATCCTTCGCAGCTATTGTTATTGCAGCGTCTCGGGTGAAGAGCTAAGGGCTTCGGTGGCGTGTCGCGGTTGACCGATCTGTCTCACAGAACGCGTCAGTTGCCACATGGTACGCCAATGTAGGGTAGGGGTGTGACGTGCCTGAGACGGGCAGAGATCTGCACATGGCCCATAGGGCAGACCAGCAATGTGGGGAGTTGCCTCTTCGGTCTGTGATACCCGATCGCGACTCCGACGTTTCGGACCGGTTGATCGCCATAGTCGGACCGACTGCGGCCGGGAAGACCGAGCTTGCGATGAGGCTGGCCCGGTATATTCCATCCGAGGTCATCGGGGCCGACAGCCGCCAGGTCTATCGCTACATGGACATCGGAACGGCCAAACCCTCTACACAAGAACGAAAACTCGTGACGCATCACGCAGTTGACATCATCAGACCTTCTGACGATTTCAGTCTTGTTGAGTACCTCAACCACGCAGAAATGGCTTACCAAATCGTAAAAGAACGTGATAAGGTGCCGATCGTCGTCGGTGGCACAGGACAATATGTAATGGCACTGCTCGAGGGATGGAGGGTTCCAGCCATCGCGCCTGACCACAAACTGCGTACACGCCTTGAAGACGACCTGGCGGCCAACGGCCTCAATTGCCTTCTCGATGAACTTCGCAATCTTGACTCGGCTGCTTGGGAGTCCGTCGACAGGATGAATCCCAGGAGGGTCATCAGGGCGATCGAAAGAGCGAAGGCCGGCCATCGATGGGGGGAGCGGCCATCACGGGAGAAGCCCCCGTTCGAGGCCATCGTAATTGGGCTCTCAGGCGATCGGGCACAGCTCCACGCGCGCGCTGACCTGAGATTCGATCAGATGATGAAGAACGGTTTTCTCGATGAGGTTCGATGGCTGCTGGGAGCCGGATATGGGCCTGAATTGCCTGCCATGAGTGGCATTGGCTACAGTGAACTGGCAGATCACATATTAGAGGGGACCGATCTGCAGCTAGCAATCCAGCGCGCGAAGTTCCGAACGCATCGGTACATTCGTCAGCAGTCCAACTGGTTTAAGGCCTCGGACGAGAGGATTACGTGGTTTGAAACAGCAGCTATTGATGACGCGGTTAAATTTGCCCGTGCCGCGCTTGAGGAATCCCCACAGGGGGCATAAATGAGCCTTTATCCAATTTAGAACAGAGGAGACGCAATGAGATTCGTGAAGCTACATGGGGCGGGCAACGACTACATCTACGTCGATGCCCGGGAATCTGCAATTGGGTCAAAGAGTCACGATTGGTCTGAGGTAGCACGTCAGGTTAGCGACCGCCACTTCGGCATCGGCTCCGACGGTCTCATACTGCTCAGAGAGTCTGAGGTAGGCGATGCCAGGATGCAGATGTTCAACGCAGACGGCTCTGAAGGACTCATGTGTGGCAATGGAATCCGCTGTCTTGTGCGTTTTGGTTTGGATAGGAATGCCCTATCATCGGACAAGAATGCGTATGATATCGAGACTGCTTCGGGAGTGCTGAATGTGCGCCCGATCTGGTCGGAAGGGCAGATGACGCACGCCTCGGTCAGCATGGGAGCGCCAAGGTTGGACGCCACAGAAGTCCCCGTGATAGCTCCCGGCCGACAGGATCCGGTCCTGGACTTCCCAATCTCGGTCGACGGGCACAGCCTCCTCCTGAACTGCGTTTCGATGGGCAACCCACATGCGGTCGTGTTCCTGGAAGAGTCCGTGGACGACTTTCCACTTACCGAGATCGGGCCGAAGGTCGAACGCCACCCGATGTTTCCGGAAGGCGTGAATTTCGAGATAGTCAATGTCCTTGATCGCGATCGAATCAAGGTCCGCGTGTGGGAGCGAGGGTCCGGAATCACCTTGGCGTGCGGAACAGGAGCCTGCGCGGTGGTCGTAGCAGCCCGACTTCATGGCCTGGTGGATGACGAAGTAACAGTCGAGCTTCCGGGTGGGGAATTGAAGATCTACTGGCCGGGTGATGGCGACGTGGTCATGGAAGGGCCGGTAGACCGTGTGTTCGAAGGGGAGTGGCCGGACTAATCAACACTGTCCTAGTCCGTTTTTGTTGAGCTAAGGTCAAGGGGTTGCAGGTTTTTCTTTCGCCCAATTTGGATCAGTGCAATTGCTGCCGGTCCGACTTGAGAAGGCACGTCTCCGCGTAATCCTCGAAATAAACGCCGAAAAACTCCTTGAGGCCTGATACCCACCTACCTTAGGCTTAGTGGTTGGCACTTCTAGCATGCCTTATCGTTTTAGTTTGCTTTGCTGAGGTGTCCAGCCTGGGGATTGCTATTGTCTTTAACGTGGCACGGTTCCCACTTTGTGCTCGCTATGCCAATTGAGGTGCCCGCCAAGGGCGATTTAGTCTTCGCCCAGCTCATTTGCCCTGAGGCGTTGCTTGTCCTTTACCACCCGTCACTGTTGCCTTAACATGTACCAACCAGCTACGGGCAATCCAGGAGTCGAAATTGAGATTTGCGAGTCGAGTAGAGAAAATTCCGCCTTACCTGTTCGTCGAGATCAGTAGAAAGATCGCTCAGAAGCGGCAGGAAGGGATAGAGGTCATATCGTTTGGAATCGGAGACCCGGACCTTGAGACACCGGGGCCAGTTGTTGACGTGCTGCGCGACACTGCGGGGGATCTCCCGAATCACAGGTACCCGGAGTCAGACGGTCTGCCTGAATTCAGGAAGGCGACGGCGGACTGGTATCAGAGACGCTTCGGTATCTCCCTTGACCCCGATTCAGAGGTGATCTCCCTGATTGGGGCCAAAGAAGGCATCGGACACGCCGCCCTATGCTTCATTGAGCCGGGTGACATCGCCCTGGTCCCAGACCCAGGCTATCCGGTCTATTCGGTCGGTACGTGGTTCGCGGGAGGCGAGTGCCACTGGCTCCCGTTGGAGGAAGAAAACGGGTGGCTGCCCGATCTGGAAACCATTCCTGAGGATGTCGCGAGACAGGCCAAGGTAATGTGGCTCAACTACCCGAATAACCCGACAGGTGCTGTGGCGGACCTCGGCTACTTCAACCAGGTGGTGGAATTTGCCAAGTCGTACGACCTTGCAGTGCTGCACGACGCCTGCTACACCGACGTGACATTCGACGGTTACAGGCACCCGTCATTCCTGCAGGCAGACGGCGCCATGGACGTCGGAATGGAGTTCCATTCTCTCTCGAAGACGTACAACATGACAGGCTGGCGACTCGGCATGGCCGTCGGTAACGCAGACATGATCAATGCACTGCTAATCGTGAAGTCCAACCTGGACTCGGGTGTTCCTCAGGCCATCCAGCACATGGGGATCGAGGCCCTGAACACCACGGATGACTGGATCGACGAGCGAAATGCCATCTACCAGCGTCGGCGTGACAGGGTGCTCGAAGTGCTGTCTGACATAGGCCTCGAGTTTGATCCTCCCAAGGCTAGCCTCTACGTCTGGGCGCGCATTCCTGAAGGATTCACAAGTGGCGAATTCGCCGAGCAACTGCTAGATCAGTGCGACATTGTCGTCACCCCCGGAGCTGGCTACGGCTCATACGGCGAGGGATACATCAGGTTCTCGCTGACAATTGACGACGATCAACTGGAGGAAGGTCTCAACCGCCTTGCCACCTGGCGAGGGGTCGGAAACTAGCACCTACGGGATGGATGAGGGAGGAAGAGCATAGCCAGGAAACTAAAGTCCACTCGACCGCGCCGCGAGCGTGCAGTACTTGTAAGTGTGTCTTCAAAGCGCAAGCGCGCTCTACTTGACCCACAGGATTCTCTCAACGAACTTGCCGAGCTGGCACGCACCGCAGGCGCAACCGTAGTAGAGCGAATTTCTCAGCGGGTCGACCGGCCTTCGCACACGTATCTCGGCAAGGGAAAGCTCAGGGAGCTGTACGACACTTGCAGCAAACTCGAGGTCGATACCGTCATCTGTGATGACGAGTTGACTCCCACCCAGCAGCGAAACCTGGAAGACCAGCTGGGAGGGCGCAAGGTCCTCGATAGAACAGCCCTGATTCTGGACGTATTTGCCTCCAGGGCAAGGACGCGGGAGGGCAGGCTCCAGGTTGAGCTCGCCCAGCACGAGTATCTGCTGCCCCGGCTGGCGGGACAGTGGACCCACCTCGAACGCCTGGGGGGTGGAATTGGCACGCGGGGCCCAGGTGAAACACAGATCGAGACCGACAGGAGGCTGGTCCGTGGACGGCTGCAGAAGCTCAAGTCAGAGATAAAGGGTGTCAGGCGTCACCGGAAGCTGCACAGGTCGAAGAGGTCGTCAAACCAGATCCCTGTCGTATCACTCGTCGGTTACACCAACGCCGGCAAGAGCACACTCCTCAATAGAATAACCCGAGCCGGCGTCAGGGCCGAGAACCTGATGTTTTCCACTCTCGACCCAATCACCCGTCGGGTTCAGCTTCCGTCCGGACGGCCGGCACTCCTGACCGACACCGTTGGCTTCATTCACAAGTTGCCTACTTCTTTGGTGGCATCTTTCCGGGCTACCCTCGAGGAGATCGAGGAATCATCACTGATAGTGCACGTCGTGGACTCTACCCACAAGAACGCTCCGGAACAGGTCAGCGTCGTCGAGAGCATCCTTGGAGATCTTGGACTTAGGGACGTGCCGGTCGTTACCGCTCTGAACAAGTCGGACCTGACCTCAGAGTTTGAGTCCCGTTGGGCGGCAAATGGAGTGAGCTACGTCGAAATGATGTCTGCCGAGGCCGCGGACTCCGTGAGGGTGTCAGCGCTGACCGGCGAAGGCGTGGACGAACTGCTCGAGAAGGTCGACGAGGTACTGACTTCTGTTGACGCCGGCGCCGTACCACTTGGTGTCTGACGGCGTCAGGGTAGGGGTTGGACGCTCAACGCGGTTGGTTCGCACTATAAATGTTATGTAAAGTAAGCAACTCGTCCTGACCCATGTTGACGCTCTACTTTACATAACGTAGATGTCGCTCAGATTCGACGCGAGCTATCCAAACGAGATCTGGACGATCGACGTCCTGACCATCGCCGACATCAACTCGCCAAACATCCCCCCGTCCGCATGCCGATCGACAACTGTGATGTCCAATGATTCAGTCGTCGCTCCCAGTTCCAGCTGTTCTGGATCGTCGGCGACGATAACGACTCGCTCCCCTAGCTGATAGCTGACAGCCCCGAGGGTCATCCAGGCTCTCGGGAGGAGGTGCTGACTCTCTTTAATCACTTCTGCTCCGGGCCAGATGAAGAGGCAACCTCGGGCGGAGCGAAGAGTTGTCGAAACTGCGGGTGAAATGACCTGGGATACCTGAAGCCCGATTTCCGCGGCTCTGACGGGAATTGAGAGCGTCGCGATCAGATCCTCGATTTCCGCGGCGACAGGATCGCCATCTGAGGACAGGATCAACACGAACGCCGCTTCTTCATCTTCATCTGCGGATGTATGGGTCGTGGCTGTCTCAGATTCTCCGGTCGTCTGAGGTCCATTGGACACATACTGCTCACGCTCCGCTTCCTGTCCGTCAACCACCAGGGAGCCGGACCGTTCAGTGACGATCCCTGTTAGTAGACCGTTCGCTCGGATTATCCGGAGACACTCTTCCGCCAACTCCTGGTTAACCCTCATCTCACGTACGAGCGTGTTGGAAGCGTACGGGATCTCTGGGAAGGGCTTCCCCGAGTGAGCGTCGTAGAACTTCCTGAAGATTTCGGGCCGTCTTGCAGCAGTTCTCAGCGCGTCCGACCGTTCCGTGGGATTTCGGGGAGCCGTCAGCGATTCACCAAGGGGCGTCAGCAAAATCTGCTCAGAAGTGTGAGATCCGTCTGTGATTCCATACTTCGACGAAGAGCCCAGCCTCTGTACGAATGCGCTGCTCTTAAGGGTAGTCCCCAGGGATTCAGCCAGCAGCTCGGTCGGTACCGGATGCCCGCCGCTTGAGTTCTGGATCGTATCAGCAATAGGCAGCACTTCTTCCAGGGTGTTGACTGGGTACGGCCTCGTTAGCCTCGTTCGCCTTGCCATGGAGTTCCTTTCATGCAACTCTTGCCATTGCAGAAAACCAGTGTGCCGCTGATATAGTCTTCCCACTGGTGATTGAACAGCCGGGGCGACTCGTTTTCAGAAAATGATTGAATTCTGAATAGAGACTGCCAAGGCTAATCAGGCTTAAGTTTAGCCCACGTCGAGAGGATCAGGCAACATCTGGCTGTGGATATTCGTGTATTTCTGAAATACGTGAAGCTCAGAATTCATGGCCTGTATTATCTCGGGCAGTGTTAAGCTCGCAGTCCAACGTCCGTTCCCAGGACGTACAGTCTAGTAGTGAGAGAAGTGTGGGCCCTGACGAAGTCTTCCCGACACCTTAGCGACGGTAGACTGACTGCCATCTTCAGCAGATTACTTAGGCAAACGTACCGTACTGGCGGCTCACATCACCGGGGCACATTCCCAAGTGCTAGAATTGGAGCATGAATATCACGAACCTCTATACATACAAGACTTACAAAAGCTCGGAAACCATAAGCGCATCGATCTGGCCTCTTGTTGCGGTCGCCCTGCTCGCGGTAATCCTGCTCGGTGCATGCACGACTGATACGGCTCCCGCCGTCGAGACTGAAACTGCTGCCGTCGAGGAGGAGGCTACAGAGACTCAGACCGTAGTCCCCTTCGATCCGATGGCCCTCCCCACTGCCCTGCCGGCAGTCCCAATCGACATGCCCGACCCGGTGCCCGAGGACCTTGCAACCGCCTGGGAGGTCTGGAACCTCATAAGTCAGCAGCACGTGGATAGAGACGGATTCGACTCGGAGGACTTCGACGAAGGGGCCATACGAGGTCTGCTCTCCGCTCTGGGAGACGCTCATACCAACTACGTACCGCCCGAAGCTTTCCAAATAGACAACGAAGACCTGTATGGATCATTTGAAGGAATCGGCGCGAACGTCCAGTTGAATGCCGACGGCAAGCTGTACATAGTTGCCCCGTTGGATGGCAGCCCGGCGGAGGCCGCGGGTCTGAGAAGCGGGGATCTCATTCTTGCAGTCAATGGCGAGAGCATTGAGGGACTCAGCCTACTGGAAGCAGTAAACCTGATCCGTGGTCCACGGGGGTCAGACGTCACGCTGCTGGTCAGGCATCTCGGCCAGGTCGAAGAGGTCGAGGTTGTGGTTGTACGAGACCGAATCGAACTCGACAGCGTGCTAGTACGCAACAGGCCCGAGGACCGTTTTGCCCACATCAGGCTGACCACTTTCTACAGCGACACTCCAGAAGATCTTGCCAGGGCCATCCAGGAACAGCAGGCAAACGGAGTCGAAGGGCTGATTCTGGATGTACGTGACAACCCGGGAGGGCTGCTCTCGAGTGTGGTGGAAGTGGTTAGCATGTTCCTCGATGATGGCCTGATCCTGTACGAGCTTGATGGCTCAGGTCGTCGCACCGATCACCGCGCTCGCAACCCCGGTCAGTTTGCAGACATTCCCCTGGTCATCCTTGCGAATCGAGGGAGCGCCAGCGCTTCGGAGATAGTCGTTGGTGCTCTCCAGGACCATGAGCGCGCTCAAGTCGTCGGGGACACGACCTTCGGCAAGGGAAGCGTAAACAGGCTGTACCGGCTCGGCAACGGCGGCGGTCTCTACCTGACGTTTGCCAAGTGGTACACGCCTGACGGCCGCCTCATTGAGGGGAATGGCATCGAACCCGACCACGAGGTAACGTCCAGGGACCGCCAGAGGGCTGAAACGATTCAGCTGGAGAAGGCTGTCGAAGTGATGGAGGAGATGGTCGCCGGCGGTACATCTACCGGAGGAGCGTAAGGGTTGGCCAGAAAGAGTGGATCAACAAACGGGAAGCGTGGTTCGTCCACTGTCACTGTCAATCGCCGAGCGCGATACGATTACGACATTCTGGACACCGTCGAGGCTGGCCTCGTGCTCGAGGGCACTGAGATCAAGTCGATTCGTAGGCACAAGGTCAGTTTGAGCGACTCTTACGCCAAGCCAGTCGACGGCCAAATGTGGCTGCACAACCTTCACATCGATGAGTATGCTCCGGCCAGCCGCTAC
Source organism: Dehalococcoidia bacterium (assembly GCA_965116415.1). Taxonomy (GTDB): domain Bacteria; phylum Chloroflexota; class Dehalococcoidia; order Lucifugimonadales; family UBA1123; genus VXRN01. The sequence continues at coordinate 345,348 of OZ220693.1, read as the reverse complement.
AACCACGATCCGAAGCGCCCTCGTAAGCTCCTGCTCCATCGTGCCCAGATTGACGACCTTAGTCGCCAGATAGAGCAGAGGGGACTTACACTCGTTCCTACGAGGCTCTACATCAGGAACCACGTGGCAAAGGTCGAGCTGGCGCTCGCAAGGGGGAAGAAGCGTTTCGACAAGCGTCGGGCGCTGATCGAACGTGAACGTGAGCGTGAGGCCAGGGCAGCTATCGGATCGTCCCGGCGTTAGACGGCATGGAGGCGTATGCTTCCGAGCTTCCGTTCATCTCCCTAGCAGCTGCCACTTCCCATGAAAGCAAGAAGCCGCTGCCTCGTCGGTCAGCGGCTTCACACTATGGTAAGGGCCTTGGTTTGGGGGGAGAAACCTAGACCGGACTTACCCTCTTGATTTCTATCGTCTCACCTGGCGCCAACGCGACTCTCCTCACGTTGATGCCCAGCTTCAGAAGCCAGTACCCCAGGGTGGCCTTGCTTACGCCGAGCTGATCGGCTGTCGAAGACAGACCCTGATCAGTGACCATCTCAGGAAGAATCTTCTCCAGCGGCTGGTGGAATTTCTCTTCTACGGCGATCATCTTCTTGGTCTTGCGCGTCATCTCTGCACATCCTCCCTGTCTTGTGATCTTGATACTATGCTAAATCCGTCCTCCCCAAACTGTCAACAAGTTTTCAATACTTTTCCGGCAATTTTCTTCATTAATGAAAAGGCTATTCGATTTAAGAAATGTATTCATGTGGGGTGTATTAAACCCTTACACGCTTATTTATTGTTGTGGAAACTATAGGTGAAGGGATGCGCGCTCGGATTTGGGCTCGATCCCGACTTAGGTCTGGTTGCTGTCAGGACTCTCAGGCCGGACTGGTGGTCAGCACTCTACTGTGCTACTTTCGAAACAAGGAGGCCAGTCAATTGACGATTCCCTGGATCAGTGCAGCAAGAAAGAACCACGGCCTGGAGCACGCGACGGTCTCACTCCTACTTGAGCGAGGCGCTCCGACCCCTATGGGTGGTTACTCGGTGCCGGGCGGGTTCATTATCTGGACGAAGGCGACGCCTGAGGCGGTGACGAGCGCAGTCGAAGACTCGCTGCAGCTCCTTGAGGAAGGGCATTCGGACCTCGCCATTTCCGAGCACTGTGGCACCAATGTCGTTGTATCTGCCCTTCTCGGTGGAATGACCGCCTACCTGGCGGGGCGAGGTCGGGGCCTGTGGCCGATCGTCCGAGGCGCAGTACTGGGACTGGTCGTGGCGAAGATTCTTGGTCCCCCAATTGGGAAGCTAGTGCAGAGGACGCTGACTGTCTCTGCGGAGGCGTCCGGAATGTCCATCAAGTCCACGAGAGTCCTGAGGCAGTCCCCCATCTCCATTGTATGGATATCCACGGTGCATTGAGGTGCGCAGGTCGAGGGCCTGCCGGTAGATCAGGGAGAGGGTGTACTTCTAGCTCACCACTCCCCTACCCTCTGGAGTTGGGTCATTCGATTGTCACATAGGCCCGGAGAGTCCTTTCATAGTGAGCTTGTCGATCAATGAAGGGGCAGCCATTTGACAAGCTCAGAGCCTGCGTCGGACCTAGTCGCGGGGCGAACGCGCAAACTGTCACAGTCTCAAATAGTCGAGAGGGCCTGCCCTAAGGACAGGCATCCCTTTCGGGCTTATGATCTTGGCCATGCCCCAACTTGCTGTGCTACACTTTGACTCGGACAACTTCGAGTCCCTGTAGCTCAGCTGGATAGAGCGGCTGCCTTCTAAGCAGCGGGTCGCGGGTTCGAATCCTGCCAGGGACGCTCCTCCACCTATAGCGCTATATGGCGCTGCCGCTCTCCAACGCCCACCCACCTGATATATCGACTATCTTGTTTGGTATCAGCCCAGCAATGACAATATGGCGATAGGGCCATAGTAGCTTTGGCATTCTGCATCGGGTGGCCAGCATACTATAGACTCTAGGAAAAGACATGCCGGAGCGGTCATGAGCAGTCAGTCATTCAGCGAACAACTTTGGCAATTGGCGTCTCCCACGTGGGAAGCCATCACCTGTCACCCCTTCCTACTTGAGCTGGAGGCAGGTACGCTGCCGAGGGAGAAGTTCTCGTACTACATCATCCAGGACTACCACTACCTGGCGGGTTTCGGTCGCTGCGCGGCCGCCGCGCTTTCAGCGGCACAGGACACCGAAACCGCGCGAAGGCTGTTGCGTCGAGTCACCACACCCGTGGAGCGTCCTCTTCATGGAATGCTGTTCGATGCCTTGGGTGTGACAATGAACGATGTTGCTCGCAGCCAGCCTGCTCCAACCAATGTCGCGTATCAGAACCACATGGAAATAGCCATGCGGGTCGGCGGGATGGCTTGCGGAGTCGCCGCACTACTCCCCTGCCCTCGCATCTACCACGAGGTCGGAAAGATCCTAAGCGAGCCCGACGACCCGGTGTTCAAGATCTGGCACTCGACCTACTCAGAGGGTCTGCTGGAAGAAAGCACCCGCGCGTGGAGCGAACACCTCGACGACCTCGCTGAAACGGCAGGCCCGGAGCTCCTGGACCAGATGACCTCGGCCTACCTCACCAGCGCGCAGTATGAGCACATGTTCTGGTCTATGTCGTATAATCTCGAGCAATGGCCCGTCGGCGACGTCCATTGACGGTAACGCTTTCGGATCGTCTATCCACCAACTTGCATATGGGGCACGAAAATGAGTCCACGAAGATTCGCGGGTACGGTCAATGCTCCCGACTTCCCTGCCACTCTGGACTGGCTTAACACCGACCGACCACTTCAGCTCGCCGACTTCAATGGCAAGATCCTCATCCTGGACTTCTGGACTTACTGTTGAATTAACTGCATGCACGTATTTCCGCAGTTGCGGAAACTGGAACAGAAGTATGCCGGCGAGATGGTGGTCGTCGGAGTCCACTCCGCCAAGTTCAACGCAGAGAAGTCGACCGACAACGTCCGCCGGGCGATCTTGAGGTACGAGATCGATCACCCAGTGATAAACGACGCCGACTTCATCGTTTGGCAGCAGTACGCCGTCCGGGCTTGGCCCACGTTTATGTTCATTGGTCCCGACGGCAAGGTCGTCGGCAAGCACGAGGGGGAATTCCCGATAGAGGCCCTCGACAATCTGCTGGCCACGATGATCGAGGAATACGACCAGGACGAACTAATCGACAGGCGCCCCCTCGACTTTGCCTTGGAGAGTGCCAAGGAGTGGCAGAGACCCCTGTCATTCCCGGGCAAGGTGCTGGCAACTGACCATGGACTCTTCATTGCCGACTCAAACCACAACAGGATCGTCTGGACAGACCTGGATGGGAACCTAAAGCAGGTCTTCGGAAGTGGCGAGAGTGGGCTGAAAGACGGCTCTGCCGATGAGGCCTGGTTCTACGATCCCCAGGGCTGCGATCTCGACTGGCCGAACCTATATGTTGCAGATACGAAGAATCACGCAATTCGACAGATCGACCTTGAGAGTCTCGAAGTGAGGACGCTTGCCGGCACCGGCCTGCAATCTCGAGGATTCCACGCTGGCGGCAACGGGCGCTTTGTGGCCCTTAAATCTCCGTGGGACGTTACGAAGGTTGGGAACTACCTCTACATTGCAATGGCCGGCTTCCACCAACTTTGGAAGCTTGACCTCAACACCAGGGAGACGACTGTCCACGCCGGCAACGGCAGGGAGCGTATCATTGATGGTCCCCTCGCCCAGGCGGAACTTGCGCAGCCAAGCGGCATTGCCACCGACGGCAAGACTCTCTATTTCGCTGACAGCGAGACAAGCTCTATCAGGTCAGCTGCCGTAGATCCAATGGGCGGTGTGGAGTCGATCGTCGGGCTGGACCTCTTCACGTTTGGTGACGTTGATGGCGTTGGTAAGGACGTGAGGTTGCAGCATCCCATCGGCGTTGACCTACACGAAGGGGCGCTCTGGATCACCGACACATATAACAACAAGATCAAGCGTCTTGACCCAGTTTCTGGTGAATGTCAGTCGGTGTTCGGCTCGGGTTCCGTCGGCCACGACGACGGCAAGGCAGGTGACGCTACGTTCTTCGAGCCAGCGGGCGTAAGTGTGCATAACGGCAAGTTGTACATCGCTGACACCAACAATCACGCCATCAGGGTGGCTGACATGGACTCGAAGCAGGTCACAACCCTGCCGATCGCGGGACTCTAGCGAGCCGATATGCCGAATCGACTGGCTAACGAGACGAGCCCTTATCTTCTCCAGCACGCGGAGAACCCTGTGGACTGGTATCCCTGGGGCGAAGAGGCTTTCGAGGCTGCCCGGCAGCGGGACGTCCCCGTCCTCCTGAGTGTCGGCTATTCTTCCTGCCACTGGTGCCATGTCATGGAGCGCGAGTCGTTCGAAAACGAGCAGATCGCCGACATGATGAACCGCTGGTTCGTCAACATTAAGGTTGACCGCGAAGAGAGACCGGACGTCGATTCCGTCTACATGACGGCCATCCAGGCGATGACCGGACACGGCGGTTGGCCCATGACGGTCTTTCTGACCACGGATGGCGAGCCATTCTATGGGGGCACGTACTTTCCCCCTGAGGACAGGGGTGGACTCCCCTCCTTTGTTCGGGTCCTGGAGACTATCTCCGAAGCATTCGTGTCCCGCAAGGCCGACGTACTACAGAGCGGCAAACAGCTCGTTGCACGCCTCAGACAGGCATACACTCCTGATCCCGGGGTTGAACCTCTAACGGAATCCATTCTAAACACCGCCTTCGAATCTGCACTTACCCAGTTCGACGAGCGGTCCGGAGGATTCGGACTCCAACCGAAATTCCCCCAACCGGCGACTCTGGAGTTCATCCTTCGCTTCTACGCCAGGTCTGGCGTCCCGCTGGCACTCGAGATGGTTGAGTACACCCTCAGCAAGATGGCGGCTGGCGGAATCCACGACCAGATAGGTGGAGGTTTTCACAGGTATTCCACGGATGCATTCTGGCTCGTGCCTCACTTCGAAAAGATGCTTTACGACAACGCGCTGCTCGCCCGCCTGTACACGCACGCCTACCTTCTGACGGGAAGCGAGGACTTTCGCCGGACCGCAGAGGGAATCATCGACTACGTGATTCGTGAGATGACATCGCCGGATGGAGGATTCTACTCGGCGCAGGATGCGGACAGCGAAGGTGTAGAAGGCAAGTTCTTCGTCTGGAGACCCGAACACCTCATCCAGGTGCTCGGAAGAGACGCTGCTGCGGTAGTTGTTGACTACTACGGGGTTTCCGAAGAGGGAAACTTCGAGGGGATGTCGATACTCAACGTACCCTCATCTCCATCCGAAGTGGCTTCGCGTCACTCTATGTCTGTTAGCGAACTCGAAGACCTGATCAGGTCGGCAAACGCAAGGTTGCTCAAAGAACGCAATATGCGGGTGCCGCCGATGACAGACACGAAGACAATTGTGTCGTGGAACGGTCTGATGTTGGCAGCGGTCGCTGAGGCATCAGCCGTGTTCGAGAGGGACGACTACCTGGAGGTCGCTCGCGCAAACGCTGACCATTTGCTCCGAAGAATGGTTGATTCAGGCCGTCTGCGCAGAACGGATAGCAACTCTGAAAACGGAGCCAGAGGTTTCCTGGATGACTATGCGGCTCTGATCGACGGGCTGCTCGTTCTACACAGTGCGGATGGCGACTCCCGGTGGCTGATAGAGGCGGAGTCCCTGGCCCGAAGTGCTGTTGAACTGTTCTGGGACCCCTTGAGAAGCCAGTTCTACGACACAGGTTCAGATCAGGAGGCCCTGATCGTCCGACCAAGAGATGTGACGGACAATGCGCATCCGTCAGGTCACTCAATGATTACGGATGTACTGATTCGACTGGCCACAATCACAGGCAATTCAGACTTCAGGACCATGGCCGGACACTCGCTTCGTGGCGTGCGCGGAATCATGGAGCAGTTCCCCACCGGCGCGGGCCACTGGCTATGCGCCCTTGACAGCTACCTCGCTGACTCCAAGGAAGCCGTAATAGTAACCGACGGCGATCACTCGGAGGCTACGCCGATGTTGAGACGGCTTGCATCCGTATTCGAGCCGAGCGCGGTCAGGGTCTCAATGACAACTGACGACGATGGGAACCGGGAGTGGCCTGTATTCTCAGGCAGGACGACCGTTAACGGTCAGCCAACTGCATATGTCTGCCGGAACTACGCCTGCCAGCTTCCCACGAACGACCCCAACACCATGATGGCGGAGTTTGCGCGCTAAGTCCCTGGTTACCTCGAATCTGTTGCGCCGCTATTGGGGATAAACTACCATTAGCCACCGGAGCGAATGAGTTGACCACGGACATCCGAGCGATCATTTCAGAGTTACAGGCCGTCGTGGGCGATGACTATGTCATTTACAAGCCTGAGGACCTGATCGTATTCGAGTACGACGGCTCAGTCGACAAGGCCCTCCCGATGGTCGTTGCGCTGCCAGACTCCACCGAGGAGGTCTCGGGATGCGTAAGGGTCGCGGCGAAGCACGGGGTTCCAATCGTTGCTCGTGGGGCGGGCACTGGCCTGAGTGGAGGCGCGGTGGCAGCTCAGGGTGGAATTATGCTCCCCCTTACTCGCATGACTCGTATCCTCGATGTTGATGTCGAGAATCGCGTGGCCGTTGTCGAACCCGGCGTAATCAACCTTGATCTCTCCGAGCACGTAGCCCGGTACGGCCTCTACTACGCGCCCGACCCGTCCAGCCAGCGCGCGTGCACGCTTGGCGGGAATGTCGCTGAGAATTCGGGTGGTCCACACTGCCTGGCATACGGCGTTACTACAAACCATGTCCTCGGCCTAGAGGTCGTGTACGCGGACGGAAGGATTGAATGGGTTGGCGGGACACAGAGGGAGTCTGTGGGCTTTGACATCAGGGGAATCCTGATTGGCTCAGAGGGCACCCTGGCGATCGTGACGAAGGTCGCGGTCCGACTGCTCAGGAAACCGGAAGCCGTAAAGACCCTGCTCGCCATCTTCAAGGAGCTCGATGACGCGAGCGCCGCGGTGTCGGGAATCATCGGCGCCGGTATTGTACCTGCTGCACTTGAGATGATGGACGACCTGTGCATCAGCGCGGCCGAGGCGGCGGTACACGCCGGCTACCCAGAGGGCGCCGGTGCAGTGCTCCTGGTGGAGGTCGACGGACTTCACGAAGCGGTAGAAGAAGAAGCCGCTGCCATAGAAGAAGTCTGCAACCTGTACGACCCGCTTGAGATCAGAACAGCGACGGAGGACGCGGAGCGGGACAAGCTCTGGTCAGGCCGTAAAGGTGTTCTTGGAGCGCTCGGCAGACTGGCTCCCAACTACCTGCTGGTTGATGGCACGGTGCCCAGGACGCGACTTGTAGAAGTACTCTCACGGATCAAGGACATCTCAGAGAGGACAGGATATCCAATAGCGAATCTCCTTCACGCCGGTGACGGCAACCTCCACCCTTCTGTGCTCTTCGACGAACGAAAGCCCGGTGATACCGAAAACGCCCTGAAGATCGGCGGAGAGATTCTCGAGCTCTGTGTCGAAGTAGGCGGGGTACTCTCCGGTGAACATGGCATCGGAATGGAGAAGCAGGAATACATGCCGCTGATGTTTACTGATGCCGACATGGAAGCCATGGCCGCACTTAGGCCCGCATTCGCCACCGAAAATCTGTTCAATCCGGGCAAGATCTTTCCCACGGGCTCAACATCGGCGGAGTTCCTGCAGTCGGGCGCCATTCAGCGTGTCGGTCCGGGCGCTTACATTTGACCAGTTCTTCCCGACCAGTGAACACCGTTAACGAGAGTACCAGTCTTCAGCCTTCCTACATGATCGACGGCGTCGCTCCGGTTTCAGTAGTCCGGCCTTCGACTGTAGATGAGATGTGCGAGGAAGTCGAGGCTGCCGACCGCGATGGAGTTGCAGTAATCCCATGGGGTGGCGGCACTCGGATGTCGCTGGGAAATGTACCCCAGCGTCCAGGTGTAGTCGTCGACACCACCGCCCTTAACAGAGTTGTCGGGCACAACTCTGGAGACATGACAGCGACATTCCAGGCGGGCGCCACACTACAGATAGTCACAGAGGTGCTGGCGCAAGCGGGGCAATTTCTCGCCATCGACCCGCCACTGCCTGGACGAGCAACGGTGGGTGGAACACTGGCGTCCGGCACGAGTGGTCCGACAAGGTGGCAGTTCGGGCATCTCAGGGACACTGTGATCGGTATGAAGGTAGTCCAACCTGATGGCAGGATTACCAAGAGCGGCGGTCAGGTGGTCAAGAACGTCAGCGGTTACGAAATGGCCCGTCTGCACATTGGTGGACTGGGCAGCCTGGGAATAATACTCGAGGCCAGCTTCAAGTTGACTCCCATCCCAATGTACGAGAGTACAATCACGGCCAGATACCAGACGGTAGACCGGGCCGTTCAGTGTGCCCTTGAAGTGTTTAACTCGCTTGTAACGCCGCTGGCAATCTCAACATACAACAACGCGGTATCGGAACTGGTCGACGCTGACGAAAGACCAGGCACCTATCTGGCAGTAAGACTCGGAGGGCGACCACGGACCTTGGATCGTCAGATCGACGAAGTGAAGTCCGTATGCGAACGCTACCTGGCGATCGACATAGATCAGAGAGACGGCACGGCTGGGAGTCGCATGTGGCGGTCACTCGCGGACTTCGGGTGGGCGCCTGGTTCCGAGCCGGTTCTGAACCTCAAGGTCAATGCCCTCCCCAACCAGGTCGAGTTAATTCACAATCTGCTGGAAGGACTTCGATCTTCAAGTCTCGAGGCGGCGATCATCGCGCAGCCCGGGTTTGGGACTGTCGAGGTGAGCTGGTTTGGTGATGACAACGCCCCAGACTTGAGCGAACTGGCCGACATCGTCCGACAGGTTCGAGCGGGTTGTGCGGAACTCCATGCCGCCGTGGTCGTTCAGAAGTGCCCTACCGCCCTGAAAGACCTTGTGGACGTTTGGGGGGACGAGCCGCCCGGCATCAGAATAATGAGAAGGCTGAAAGCGCAGTACGACCCCAACAACACTATGAACCCTGGCCGATTCGTAGGGGGACTCTAATGGTCGACACTAGACCGACGGTTGATCCCTCGTGGCTCTTCTCAGGCCCTGACGCTCCTGAAGAGTCCGAGCTCTACAAGTGCGTCCACTGCGGATTCTGCCTGCAGGCGTGCCCAACCTATCTCGAGACGGGCCTGGAGACGGAATCGCCGCGCGGCAGGATCGCGCTGATGAAGGCAGTCAACGAGGGACGTGTCGGTATGACCGAGTCCGTCGTTCGACACTGGGACCTGTGTATCCAGTGCAGGGCCTGCGAGGTAGCCTGCCCCTCGGGTGTGCCCTATGGCAGCCTAATCGAGGCGACGATGGCGCAGGTGGAACGAAAGCGAAAAGTCGGCTTTCTCCCAAAGCTCGCCGCAGGGGTTGCTCTCAACCACGTCATTCCAAATCAAGGACTGCTTGAGTTCACGGTTGGAATGGCTCGCGTGTACCAGCGTACTGGAATTCAATCGCTAGTTAGGAAGTCAGGACTGCTGAGGCTCGTCTCAAGGTCGCTCGCCGACATGGAGAGCTCAATGCCGGCGGCTTCAGACAACTTTTTCCGGGCGGAAGGCCAAACTCTATCGCCCGATGGCAAAGTCAGGGCCCGAGTAGCATTGCTATCGGGATGTGTCATGCCGCTGTTCAGCGGGAACGAGATGAACGCGGTTGTCAGGGTCCTAAACAGGAACGGGTGCGAGGTGGTCGTGCCGGAAGGCCAGACCTGTTGTGGTGCGATACACTCCCACGTCGGCGACCTCGAGACCACCAGGTCCATGGCGAAACGCAACATCGATGTGTTCAACGACGCTGGCGTCGATGCCGTAGTGATTGCGTCGGCGGGTTGCGGATCTCGCATGAAAGAATACGACCACCTGCTAAAGGACGACGACGAATACGCTGACAAAGCAGAGCGGTTCGTTCAGACAGTGAAGGACATCCACGAATTCCTAGTGGACCTGCCCTTCACCCCGCCAACCGCTGAACTCGACTACAAGGTCACGTACCAGGACTCATGCCATCTCGGGAACGCCCAGCGAATCACATCGGCTCCACGTCAGATTCTGAACGCCATCCCGGGTGTAGAGTTCGTCGAACTTCCCGGCGCTGGACAATGCTGCGGCGCTGGTGGCACCTATACGATCACTGAGCGAGATTTCTCCCTGCGCGTTCTCGGCTCCAAGATGGACGCATTCGAGACAACCGGCGCCGAAGTTCTTGCCACAGCGAATCCCGGGTGTCTGCTGCAGCTACAGTACGGTGTTGAGGACAGGGGACTCGCTGCCGACGTGAAGTACGTTACTGATCTGCTGGACGAAGCCTATCAGTTGGAAGACAAAGCCAGCGCCGAATGTTCCAGCAGCTAGCAAACTACCGAAAAGCAATGATTACAGGAGGAACTACATGGATCTAGGACTGCACGGAAAGGTAGCCATCGTAACAGGCGGAAGTGAGGGCATCGGCAAGGCAGCGGCGGCAAGCATGGCCGCTGAGGGAGCCGATGTCGTAATTGCCGCTCGCCGTCCGGACGTGCTCGAGTCGGCAGCCGCTGAGATCAGGGCTGTCTCCAATCATCGAGTCGTCGCGATTCCTACCGACATAATGGAGGCCGACCAGGTCCAGGCGCTGATCGATCAGACTATGGACGAGTTCGGGCGCATCGACATCGTGGTTAACAACGCAGGCACTTCGGCGGGCGGCCCTTTCCTGGGTGTGACCGACGAAGCCTGGCAGCACGACCTCGACCTCAAGCTCTACGGCGCCATCAGGACTTCGCGACTCACTGTGCCGATCATGCGCGAACAGGGTGGAGGGCGCATAATCAATGTGACGAACCTTGGGGCAAAGGCCCCTGGCGCCGCATCGGTGCCCACGTCTGTGAGCAGAGCGGCCGGTGTCGCGTTGACCAAGGCCATGTCCAAGGAGTTCGCCGAGGACAACATCCTCGTCAACACCGTCTGCATCGGCCTGATTAAGAGCGGCCAGCACGAGACACGATTCAAGGCGATGCAGGCAAGCAACCCCGACCTGACCCTGGACCAGTTCTACGACGACATGGGGGCGCGAGTGCCCATTGGCCGAGTAGGCGAAGGCGAAGAGGCTGGAGACGTTATCGCGTTCCTGGCTTCGGATCGTGCAAGTTACTTGACCGGAATCGCCGTCAACATAGACGGAGGGACGTCGCCGGTCGTCTAACCTCCGACCTGGGCCCTTTGCCTGAGTGTGTGGTCGGCAAGCACAAGGGCCATCATCGACTCTACTATAGGGACGGCGCGAGGAAGCACACATGGATCGTGCCGTCCCCTTCCCATCAGTGTCGTCTCGTTCCCGTAGACGTCAACAGTCTCCTGCTCTCGCATAATCGTTGCTGTCGGCTTGAATCCCGCCCGCATGACGATGTTCTCGCCGTTGGAGATGCCGCCCTGGATTCCGCCTGAGTTGTTGGTGCGTGTTCTGATCCGACCGGCCTCACTGTAGAACGGGTCGTTGTGTTGTGAACCCGTGAGATAAGTTCCGGCAAACCCCGAACCAATCTCGAAACCCTTGCACGCAGGCAGAGAAAGTACAGACCTCGCCAGGTCTGCTTCCAGCTTGTCGAATACGGGCTCGCCCAGCCCCGGAGGCACGTTTCGAGCCACGCACTCCACTACACCTCCCAGCGAGTCACCGTCTTTGCGAGCCTCCTGGATTCGTTCGATCATGCGGATAGCCATGTCACCGTCAGGGCACCTTGCGATGTTCGCCTCCACTTCTTCAGCCGTCACATAGTCCGGGTCGACCTCGGCCTCCAGGCGCCAAACGCGTTTGACGTAGGCAACGATCTCAATACCAAACTCCTCGGCGAGGTACTTCCGTGCGATTGCGCCCCCTGCGACCCGTCCGATGGTCTCCCTTGCGCTGGCGCGACCACCTCCCATCCAGTTCCTGATGCCGTACTTGGCCTGGTACGAATAGTCCGCGTGGGACGGGCGATACTTCAGACGCATCTCCTCGTAGTCCCGGCTTCGAGCGTCGCGATTCCAGACGATGATCTGGATCGGCGTTCCTAGTGTCAGCCCCTCGAAGACTCCAGATACGATCTCAGCCTGGTCACCTTCCCTGCGCTGGGTTGAGATCACGCTCTGCCCAGGCCGGCGACGGTCCAGCTCTCTCTGTACGTCAGTCTCTTCGATTGGAAAACGTGGCGGGCAGCCGTCGACGGTGACCCCTACCGCCTGTCCATGCGACTCTCCCCACGTCGTTATCCTAAAGTTGTGACCAAATGTATTCGCCATTCAGTTCCCCTCCGGTCGGGATGCATGACAGCCGTTGATTGTTCTTTGGATTGAGGACCCTCGAAGGAGTCCGCGGGCCCGATTATGTTATCATCTGCGCGATGCCACGCTTCAAACGAAGTAGAGAAGGGCCCGGATTGAACACCTGCGAGTGCCTCCCGCCTTGGGCGGGCGAGCGCGACTCGTAGTCCGGGCCCATTTCGTTTCAGCCTTGAATCCCCGAATCGCTCCCTAGTAGACTGGTTTCATGAAAGTGGATTCACCCAAGCCTTCGGACGACGAAGGCCCTTCCTCCTCCGCTTCTGTGGGGCACACTCCAGAAGCGGAAACACCAACGGCCTCCAGCAGTGTAAACGGGCCATCTCGTAGTCAACAGATTCCAACCGCTGAGGGCAGCCGTCCCCAACTCCCCCCTCGCACGGAGGTCCAGCCCCAGAGAGGATGGCGTCAAACATTCTCTTCTCTAAAGAGCCGCGACTACCTGGTTCTGTGGCTGGGCATGATGTCGATGATGGGCGGCATGCAGATGCAGATGCTCGCCCGTGGATACCTGGTCTACGACCTCACCGGCTCGGCGTCGCTGCTGGGCATAGTAAGCGCAGGATCTGCCATACCAATGCTCGTGCTGGCCTTGTTCGGAGGTGCCATAGCCGACAGCTTCGACCGTAAGCGGCTAATACAGATAGGTCAGCTCGTCGTCGGGTTGCTCGCGCTGGTTGTCGGACTTGCGATCTTCACCGAGTGGGTCCGCTGGTACCATCTGCTGATTTCGTCATTGATCCAGGGAGCCATCTGGTCCTTCATGATGCCTGCGCGCCAGGCAATCATTCCCCAGGTGGTAGGGCCGGACAAGATCGGGAACGCTATGGCGATCAACGCCGCGGGCATGAGCGCGATGACCCTCCTGGCGCCCGCCATTGCAGGCGGACTCTACGCCCTCGCGGGACCGGCCAACGTATACTTCGTCATCACAGGCCTGAGCGTACTGGCGGTCGTGATGACCACTATGATCAGGCCGAGCGAACCCTCAGGTCCTGCCAAGAAGCGGGCCATGCTAAGTGACATAGTCGCTGGACTGAGCTACATCAAGGGCAACCAGATGGTGCTGGTTCTGCTCGTTATGGGGCTTGCCACGACCCTGCTGGCCTCCCCGTTCAGGATGCTCCTTCCAGTGTTCGTCGTGGACATCTACGGCAGAGGCCCTGACTCCATGGGCCTGCTCGTGGCGATCATGGGAGGAGGGTCCCTTGTAGGATCGCTCGTGATTGCCGCACTTGGAAACTGGCGCAGGGGGATGCTGCTGATAGTCGGCGCATTCGCCTCCGGAATCGCACTGCTACTGATAGCTGCGTTCCCGATCTACTACGCAGGCGCGGCAATCATGCTCCTGGTAGGCCTCGGAGACTCTGGGCGCAGGACCATCAACATGGGACTGATCATGGAGGTTGTAGAAGACCAGTACCGTGGTAGGGTCATGAGCGTGTTCATGATGAACTTCGGACTCATGCCCCTGGGAATGTTGCCGGCTGGCCTCGCCGTGGACTACTTCGGTGGCCCCATTGCAATCGCGATTCTGGGCGGTCTACTTCTGGCGGTAGCAACTGGTGTTGTGCTCAAACAGAAGGGGCTAAGAGAGTTTCAGTAGTCTGCACCGCCCCACCCTCCTGCCACGACCGATAAAACCTCATACACAAAAAACGCGCTGCCGATAGTTCAACCGGCAGCGCGTTTTGCCTTCTCAGGCTACTCTCTATGGGCTAATTCACTACTGGGCGTTCGCAGTCTCCATCTCTCGGGAAACTGTCTCGAGCTCGGCCACTGCGCTGTGGACGAGTGCCGGGTTAAGTCTCGCAGCGTGGTCTGCGTAGCCTGCCCTCTCCAACATCGGACCCAGCTTGCCGCCCTTGAACAGATCGAGAGCCCATCCCAGTGGATCGGGTACGGTCGTGTTGTCCAGGTACATGCGCTGGTTCTTCGCCCTGGGACCGTAGTGGTAGTGAGGCGCCCTCTCAAAGCAGTCGAACGTCAGGAGTTCGTACTCGTCGCCAGCTACGTCGCCTAGTACGTGGATCGCCACGCCCCGGTCGTTCGCAAGCGTTCGGAACTCTACGCCGAATCGCACCGGGCCTGCTTCCAGGATAACGTCGCCGCGGTCGTGCATTACGGTCCTTCGACCTGCTACCGAGAGTTCACGGGACTGCGACTCCAGGTCAGCGATTTCTGAGCTAAGGTCTGACTCCCGCGCAGCCTCTGCGAGTTCAGGATACTCTGCCCGCTCAAGCATCTCGGGCAGTCGGTCCTTGATCTGCTGGAGCGTCCAGTCCAGCGAGTCGCCTTCCGTGGTCTTGTCTAGCATCAGCCTCTGGTTCCGCTTCTGTGGGCCGTAGTGGTAGTGCGGCTCGTGGTCGAAGCAGTCAAACCTCAATAGCTCGTGCTCGTCGTCCTCGCTGACGTCCCCCAGAACGTGTATGCACACTCCCTGATCGTGCAGGAGGTCCCTGTACTCGATACCAAACTTGATCGATCCGTCTCCAATTATTGTGTCACCACGTTCCTTCATTCCGTCCTCCTTGCGTTTAGCTTACCCACCGACATTATACGTGCTCGCCGCAAGTAGCTGTTGCTACTCCCACATGAACACTGGCTTTCCCGTTCTTCCTGTGTCGAACAGAGTGTACGCTTCCTCAGCCTGGTCCAACTCATACCTGTGCGTTATGAGCTTGTGCAACGGTACACCCCGGTTTACGACAAACTCGGCAGCCTCGGCCAATCCGGCAAGGCTGAACGTCCAGGAGCCGTATAACGTCAGCTGCTTGTGAATTATCTGCGCGCTGATATCGAAGGTAGTCGTATTTCCTTCTCCGACAAAGCAGACCCGACCCCAGTACCGCGCCGAGTCAACAGCGTTGATCCGAACGTCTGGGATCCCGGTCGCGTCCAATGTCGCGTCCGCGCCCTCACCTGCCGTCAGGCTCCTGATAACGGTCTCTGCGTCGTCACGTGACGCGTCGACAACAATGTCCGCTCCTAATTCACCCGCCAACTCAAGGCGCTCTGGAATGACGTCGACGGCAATCACTCTTGCGCCCATCGACTTCGCAAACATCGTCGCGCTCGCGCCAACAGGTCCCTGGCCAAAGATCGCGACAGTGTCGACTCCAGTGAGTCCAAGTCGCTTGATCGCGTGGAATGCAGTACCGGTTCCGCAGGCGACTGCAGCGCCCTGGTCGAATGGCAGCTCGTCCGGCATCTTCACGCAAGTCGATGCTGGGCAGAGCAGGAAGTCCTGGTGACCGCCGTCCGCCGTTGAACCATACACTTCATGGTGAACGAGGCACATCTGGGTGTAACCGATGCGACACATCGAGCATGTGTTACAGCCGGTGTAGTGGTGCATCATCACCCTGTCGCCCACCTGCACCTCTGTCACACCAGGTCCTACCTCAGCGACCACTCCGCAGGGCTCGTGCCCTGCCACGTGAAATGGTGGAGAAAGCTCGGCGGCGGGAGTCCGGTATTTGCGCAGGTCGCTGCCGCACAGCCCCGATGCCATCATCCTGAGCAGGACTTCACCAGGCCCCGGCTCGGGCTCAGGGAGATCACGCAGTTCAACCGCGCGGTCGCCGACAAAAACGACTCCCCTCATAGCGATCCTCCTAGGCACTGGCTCCATGTGTCCGGCACATTGACCGGGCACGTTCGTATGCTACAATTCGACAGTCTTTCTAGCAAGCTTTGCCGCAAGCTGAACACTGGCTCACCTCACTACCAGGTTTCATCGGAGGTAACTTCATGCGCCCAATCGCAGATGTCGCTGAGGATCTCGGGCTTGCCCGCGACTCGATTATCCCTTACGGGCATTACAAGGCGAAGATTCCTCTGGACGCTATCCCCGAAGACGGACGGCGCGGCAAGATGGTTGTTGTGACTGGCATCACGCCGACGCCTGCTGGTGAAGGTAAGACGACCACCACTGTCGGGCTCACCCAGGCCATGGGTCGATTGGGCAAGAACGTGGTGGCCACCCTGAGGGAGCCCTCGCTGGGACCGATATTCGGCATCAAGGGAGGCGGCACGGGCGGAGGACTGAGCCTCATCGAGCCGCAGGATGAGGTCAACATTCACTTCACCGGCGATGCCCACGCTGTAGGTTCGGCTCACAATCTCCTTGCAGCTCTTACAGACAATGCTGCCCAGCGTGAGAGTGTCCCCGGATTCAGGCCCGAGGGTATAACGTGGAGGCGAGTCACGGACGTAGAAGATCGCGCACTACGCTCGATCATGACCGGTATCGGCGGTTCGAACAATGCACCGGTGCGCGAGAGCGGTTTCGATATTGTGACCGCCTCGGAGATTATGGCGATCCTTGCGCTCGCTCGTGACCTGGTGGACCTCCGCGCGCGCCTGAGTCGGATCGTCGTTGGCTACACGAACCAGGGCGATCCGGTCACCGCGGACGACGTCGAAGCGGTTGGATCAATGATGTCGCTGCTGAGGTATGCCATCCAGCCGAACATCGTCCAGACGACTGAGGGCCAGCCAGTCATAGTCCACGCCGGCCCGTTCGGAAACATAGCGCACGGCTGCTCGTCCGTGGTCGGCGACAGGCTCGCCCTTGGATACGCGGACTACGTCCTGTCAGAGGCTGGCTTCGGAGCTGACCTCGGCTTCGAGAAGTTCATGCACATCAAGGCCAGGTTCAACGGCCTCGAGCCTCATGCTGCGGTGATCGTTGCCTCGGTGAGAGCCGTAAAGTACCACGGCGGAGTCAGAGTAAGGGACCTGGGTGTCCCCAACACCGGAGCGGTCGAAGAGGGAATGTCAAACCTGACGCACCTGATCGGGATGATCCGGTCGTTCAACCTGCCGGTGGTCGTTGCTCTCAACCACTTCCCTTCCGATACACCCGAAGAGACCGCCATCATGAAGCGCGGCGCTGAGGAGGCTGGAGCATTCGCGGCCGTGGAGAGCAAGGTCTTCGCTGAGGGCGGGGCTGGCGGCATCGACCTGGCCAATGCCGTTATCGAGGCAACAAGTGCAGACGATCATCCGGAGATCGACTATGCCTACGAGATAGACGATACGCTCAGGGACAAGGTAACGGCCTTGGCCAAGCGCGTCTACAACGCTGACCGCGTGACGTATGTGCTAGCCGCAGGCCGGCAGCTACGGCAGTTCCAGGAAAGAGGATGGGGCAATCTACCGGTGTGCATGGCCAAGACCCACCTGTCGATATCGCACAGGGCGAACCTCAAAGGGCGTCCCTCCGGGTACGTGTTCCAGGTGTCGGACGTGCGAGCGTCGGTGGGCGCAGGGTTCATCTACCCGATTGCCGGCAACATTGTCACCATGCCTGGCCTCCCCGGGTCGCCACGACAGCTCGACGTGGACGAGAACGGAGCGATTCTGGGCCTGTAGCTAGCTACGACTTGTGAAGGGCCGTCATAGAGCCGACTCGTAGGTTGGCTGGTCAGCCACTTACAGTGGTCATGTCGCTTCGCAAGGATGAGGTCGGCAATCACTCGTCTGGTACACTCCACTTAGGAGGATTTGTCCGTGCCAGAGTTCTTCAATGTCCGTCCTCCCAGGCAAGCGTTCGACGAGTTGCTGCCCTACTTGGTGTCTGTCTCTGACGTCGAGACAATGGAGACAACGGACTCGCTGGGCCGTGTACTCGCTCGTGAAATTAGCTCGCCAGAAGACCTACCGGCGTTTCCCAGGTCATCCATGGATGGATTCTCGGTCCGGGCAAGTGACACGTTCGGCGCTTCTGAGAGCCTACCAGCCCTCTTCGAGGTGGTTGGCGACATTCCTACGGGTGAGTCGTCAGACGTCCGCCTTGGGATTGGCGAAGCCGCAGTCGCATACACCGGTGGCACTCTAGCAGATGGCGCGGACGCAGTCGTCATGATCGAGCGCACCCAGCCAGCAGACGAAGTCTCAATAGAGGTTCTAAGACCCGTGGCTCCTGGTGAGAACGTCATTCAGGTGGCCGAGGACATCAAGTGCGGAGATACCCTCTTCAAGTCCGGACATCGGATGAGACCCCAGGACATAGGCGGTCTGTTGGCCCTCGGAATCACCCGCGTGCCGGTATATCGACGGCCAGTGGTGGGTATTGTCTCCACCGGAGACGAACTTACAGAACCCTCGGTGCAGCCACCCAGGGGAAAGATACGTGACATCAACACATACACAATAGCGGCTCGATCTGCCCAGTGTGGCGCGGACCACATCGCTGCTGGGATTGTCAGGGACGAATACGAGCCGCAATTGGCGGCTGCGCGCGATATACTCTCGAATGCAGACGTTCTCGTCTTCTCCGCCGGCAGCTCGCTGAGCACAAGAGATATGACAGCAGACGTGTTCAACCGGCTCGGCGAGCCAGGTGTGCTGCTCCACGGGATCTCCATCAAGCCAGGCAAACCGACTGTCGTGGGAGTCGCGCAGGGCAAACCGATGTTTGGTCTGCCGGGCAACCCTGTATCAGCCCTGGTGGTCTTCGACCTACTTGTAGCTCCGGCGATTCGCGTACTTGCTGGCGAGACAGAGCCGCGTGTCTCATCGGAAGTGCCTGCTGTCCTGAGTCAAGGTGTGCCTTCCGAGTCAGGACGAGAAGACTACGTGCCAGTGACACTCACATTCCTCAACGGTCGCAATGTCGCCACGCCGGTCTTTGGCAAATCCAACCTCATCTTCACCTTGATTAAGTCAGACGGCATTATCGAAGTCCCGATGGATTCCGGCGGCTTATATGCGGGCGAGACAGTTGACGTTAGGGTGTACACTCCATGACTCATGCCCACGGTAGGCACGGCAGGCGGTATTACCTTCAGGATGTGCCGCTTGACGAAGCCCGAACTCGATTCACCGAGGCACTGACGACTGCGGGCGCGCAGAATCACACAAAGACTGAGACTATTCCGATACAGAATGCCCTGGGGCGGATAACTGCCGCTCCCGTGTGGGCAGTCCGCTCCGCTCCACACTACGACTCTGCTGCCATGGACGGCGTGGCGGTTAGATCCGCAGACACAACTGGGGCAACTGAGACCTCTCCCCGTTCGTTGTCCCTGCCCGGCCAGGCTCAATGGGTAGATACTGGCGAGCCCATTCCTGATGGATTCGACGCGGTCATTATGGTGGAAGTCGTGGAGGAGATAGACGACACCAATATTAGGATCGTCTCTCCGGTGCCCCCATACAATCACGTCAGGGCGATTGGGGAGGACATTGTAGCCTCCGAACTGTTGCTTCCAGAGAATCACCGGCTTCGTCCGGCCGACCTCGGCGCCTGCGCAGCTGCGGGCGTGACCGAAGTGCAAGTCCGACGAAAGCCGAGAGTGGCGATCATTCCCACTGGTACAGAGCTGGTCGACATTAACTCAGACCCCAAGCCCGGTGACATCGTGGAGTTCAACTCCCTTGTCTTGGGGGGAATGCTCAGCGAGTGGGGCGCCGAACCAGTAGCAACTCCACCGGTTTCGGACGATCGTGTAGAGCTTCGGCGTGCTATTTCGGGGGCCGTCGAGCACCACGATATTGTTCTGGTCAACGCCGGATCATCAGCTGGCGCCGAGGACTACACCGCAGGCCTGGTAGAAGAGCTTGGCGACCTTATAGTTCATGGTGTGGCGATAAGGCCGGGGCACCCCATTGTTTTGGGGTTAGTTGAAGGCAAGGCCGTATTGGGTATACCAGGCTATCCGGTTTCAGCGGCAATAGCCTGCGAACTGTTCGTCCAACCTGTCGTGGAAACCATGCTTGGCCGTGAAGTTGTGCCCAGGCAAACTGAAACGGCGGTCGTCTCCCGTCGGGTACAGTCGCCGATGGGTGAGGACGAGTTCCTCAGGGTGCGGCTCGGTCAGGTTGGAGACCGACTGGTAGCGACACCGGTACAGCGAGGCGCAGGTGTCATAAGTTCCCTGGTTCGGGCTGACGGTATAACGCTCATTCCGAGGTCGGTAGAGGGGCTGGAGGCCGGTTCGGAAGTCCAGGTCCAGCTTCTTAAGCCAATTGAGGAAGTGCACAAAACGATAGTGGCCATCGGCAGCCACGACATGGTTCTGGACCTGATTGCAAGCCGACTGAGCAGGAATGCAGGGGGCCCGGGGCTGTCATCCGCTAACGTCGGCAGCCTGGGAGGACTACTGGCGATCCGTAGGGGCGAGGCCCACGTCGGGGGTTCGCACCTGATGGACGAGGAGTCCGGCGAATACAACGTATCCTTCATCAATAGATACATTCCCAACAGGCATGTTGCTCTCGTCCACCTGGTCGCCAGGACCCAGGGGCTGATGGTCAAGCCTGGTAACCCGCTGGGCATTTCATCGCTATCAGATCTGGCAAGGGCCGATGTCAGTTTCGTCAATCGCCAGAGAGGCTCTGGGACCCGCGTGCTGCTGGACTTCGAACTCCGCCAGTTAAGACTCGATGCGAGTGAAGTACGAGGGTACAGCCGCCAGGAGTACACTCATCTCTCTGTTGCCGCTGCCGTCAGCGGCGGTAAAGCGGACGCCGGACTTGGCATTCTTCCAGCCGCCAGGGCCATGGGGCTGGACTTCATACCGCTATTCAGCGAGGAGTATGACCTCGTGATTCCTGCCGAATACTATGACTCCCACCTGCTTGCACCCATGCTGGAGTTGATTGGCACGCCCGACTTCCAGCAAGAGGTAGAAGCTCTCGGAGGATATGACACCGCCAACATGGGAGCGCTCAAGATGACAATTGGTGGCGGTCGCTCCTAACGTCTGATAGTCTGAGTCCATGGAGGATACTGGACAGGGAGGCTCAGAAATTACGGCCGTGATTCTGGCTGGTGGCATGAGCCGTAGGCTCGGACGCAACAAGGCTTTGGAGCCCTTCGAGGGCGAGCCGCTAATCCAGCGGGTGATCTCCAGGATGGGTCACGTCGGCGATTCGGTCACGGTAATCGTGAATGACTCTGATCGTGCTGCCGAACTCAACCTGCCTGGTGGGGTCTCCGTCGCTGCAGATAGGTTTCCTGACAAGGGTTCTCTCGGCGGAATCGTCACCGGCCTGCTCACCGCTCCGACTGAGTGGTCGGCATTCTGCGCGTGTGACATGCCGTTTCTAAACCCTCGACTGTACGAGTACCTTGCTTCTCTTCGCACAGGCTACGATGCCGTTGTACCAGTGGTCGAGGGGAGGCCGGAACCTACTCACGCGCTCTACTCGAGGGTCTGCATTGGACCGATCCGGGAGCGTATCGACGCCAATGACCTCAAGATCTCTTCATTCTTCTCCGGCGTGAGAGTGAAACTGGTCCCTGAGGAGGAGATACGCACGAGAGACCCCGACCTACTCAGCTTCTTCAACATCAACACCCAGGAGGACCTCGATACTGCCTTGGGATTGGCGAAGAGGTCAGTTACGGCGTGAGAGCAGGCGGCGCTAAAACTGTGTCTGTAACAGTAGAGCTGTTTGGGCATGCGCGTCTCGTCTGCGGACAGAAGGAGATAGCGTTGGAGCTACCTACCGAGACGAGTTCGTCTGACCTTGCCAGGGCCCTGCGCGCCTCGGTACCGTCGCTTACGGGTGTTGTTGTGGACGAGAATGGGGACGGACTCATGGCGAGTTACACGGTGAATCTGAATGGTCTCTCATTCCTGGAGGGTTCCCCGGTTCGCATAGAGGAAGGCGACCGAATCCTGGTGTTCTCCAGTCAGGCCGGAGGCTAGGACGTGTACGGCTACCACGGCAGAGTCCTAATAGTCGATCTCTCCGAGCGCACGTCTCGACGTGAGCCTCTCGACGAGTCGATACTCAGGCGATTCATAGGTGGGACTGGCCTGGCGGGCTACCTCCTGTACTCACACTGCCCTCCCGGCGCAGATCCCATGGGGCCCGAAAATCCACTGATCTTCGCCTGCAGCCCCCTCGTTGGCAGCAGGCTCACCACCTCCAGCAAGTTCGCCGTGGCCGCAAAATCGCCGTTGACTGGGATGATAGGTGACTCACTCAGTTCCAGCTTTCTGGCTGTTGAACTGAAGCGGACAGGCGTCGACGCGCTTGTCGTAAAGGGAGCTAGCGACCACCCCACGATTCTTGTATTGGAAGACGACGACGTCCGATTCGAGGATGCCTCAGGACTGATAGGGCAAAGTACCCTCGACACTGAGAATGGAATCAGGCAGAAGCTTGGCCGTCGATTCAGAGTGGCGTGCATAGGGCCAGCCGGTGAAAACGGTGTGAGATACGCGAGCATCGCTAATGACGGCGGAAGACAGGCGGGTCGCACCGGTACCGGCGCAGTGATGGGATCCAAGAATCTCAAGGCCATAGCCGTGAGGGGACGCAACCCGGCGCCAGTGTTTGACGCTGAGAGTCTAAACATGGTCGGACGCGACCTGTCGGCTCGAAGCCTGGGGCCCGCCACAGAGAAGTACCGTACTACAGGGACAATGGCGAACATCGCAGTGTTCGACAGACTCGGCACCCTGCCGACTCGTAACTTCCAGCAGTCCACTTTCGATCTGACCGACGAAGTAAGCGGCGAAGCGATGTATTCCGGTCACTTTGTGAAGAACGCCCACTGCGCCAACTGCACTATAGGGTGTGAGAAGATCCTTACCGTAGGGGACGGGTCTCGCAAATCGACAGGTCGCATGGAGTATGAGAGCGCATTTGCGCTCGGTCCACTTGTAGGAGTTGGCGACCGTGAAACGATAATTCGCGCGTCCCACTACTGCGATGCTGCGGGCATGGACACAATAAGCGCGGGCGGCACTATTGCCTGGGCAATGGAGTGCTTCGAACGCGGCATCCTGACCCTTGAAGACACAGATGGCCTTGATCTGCGTTTCGGTAACGCTGATGTCCTGCTGCCCTGCCTGGAGGCGATTGCGACGAGGTCAGGGAAACTCGGTCAGCTCCTGTCCGAAGGTTCGAGAGTGGCTTCCGAGACTGTAGGCCAGGGGTCAGAAGAGTGGGCAATGCACGTCAAGGGTCTGGAAATGCCGGGCTACGAGCCCCGAAGTCTGCAGACAATGGCCCTGGCACTTGCGGTGAGCACCAGGGGCGCCTGCCATAACAGGTCGTCCGCGTATGAGGCGGACTTCTCTAATCGCGTGAATCGTATGGAGGCCGATACAGAAAGGGGTAGAATCACCGCCGACGGTGAGGATTTCTCGGCCGTTCTCGATTCCCTGATCTGGTGTAAGTTCCTTCGCAAGGCGTTCGACGACTTCTGGGCTGAGTCTGCTGACTCCTTGAATCTCATCACGGGCTGGGACGTCCAGCCGGACGAACTCAAAAAGGCAGGCGAGCGAATTAACAATCTCAAGAAGCAGTTCAACCTCCGTGAGGGTTGGGCCCGTGACGACGACACGCTTCCCGAGAGAGTGCTCAGGGAACCCCTTCCCGATGGCGCGGCGGCCGGAGCAGGTCTGACTGAAGAAGACCTCCAGATGATGGTCTCAGCCTACTATCAGGCCAGGGGATGGAACCCCGATGGCACTATTCCAATTAGCAAGTTACTCGAACTCGAAATAGAGGACATTTATCTATCGAGTGAGGTGACCGGTGCAGTTGTCTAGTTGCCGCCACCCTGAATGCACATCGTACGGATTCAGTCTGTTAGAATCTCGATGCTCAATTAAGGGATGAAATCTTAGGGTAAAACTGTTGCCGACCGACCGAAACTCTTTGCGACGCGAGTTGCGTGATCGGTTTCCTCGAAACCATGGTCAACTCCTGCCTGCTCTTCACTATCTGCATCATGAGTTTGGCCACCTGCCCGACTGGGCGATGGAAGTCGTTGGCTGGCACCTCGGAATACCATCCTCTGAAGTGTACGGGGCCGCGACTTCTTACACTGAACTGAGAATCGAAAAGCCAGGCTCCACGGTCGTTCGAGTCTGTGGCGCTTTGAGCTGTGCCGTGGCCGGATCCATCCAGATTCTGGATGCGCTTAGCTCCGAATACGATGTTCACCCGGGCGACACCGCTGAGGCCAACGGCCTGACAATCGAACAGGTGCCTTGCGGGTTCCTGTGTGCAATGGCCCCCGCAATCGAGGTCAACGGGCAGTGGCACGGGAGCCTTGACTCCGAATCGGCACTGGAGATCGTACGGGGTGCTGTGAGTGGCTAGCGGCAATATCCAGAGTCGAATGAACGCCCTTGCTCAGTCTGCCACTGAGCGATTCGACAATAGTGCGGCAGGTAAGACTCGTGTGGTGGTCCATGTAGGTCACTGCAGCCTGTCAGCGGGAGTCGAAAGGATCGTAGATGCCCTCCGTCAGCAGATCGATGGCGACACTGTATTGATCATCGCAGGATGCGACGGCGTGTGTTTCGCGGCCCCATCTCTGGAGATCATTCACACAGACGGCCGGCGTACATACCACGGGAATCTGACGCCGGAAACGACAGACCTGGACAAGCTGAAATCGGCCAGTAATGGCAGCGGCACTGAAGCAGAGTCCTTCCTTTCGCGCCAGGTAAGGGTGCCACTAAGCTACTGCGGCAGTCTCGACGCTGAATCGATTGATAACTACGTGACCACCGGCGGCTACTCCGCCTGGTCAAAGGCGCTTCAAACCACGCCTGCAGCTATCATAGACCACCTAAAGGAATCCCGACTGAGAGGCAGAGGTGGAGCCTACTTTCCCGCCGGAATTAAGTGGGAGGCCGCTCGCAGTACCAGGGCCGAAAGAAGGTACGTCGTCGTCAACTGTGAGGAAGGTGAACCCGGGCTGTTCAAGGACCGGCACCTCATGGAGGGCGTCCCTCACAGGATAATCGAGGGCGCGTTGATTGCCGCCTATGCCATCGACTCCCATGAGATCATCTTCTACATTAACGCGGAGGCCAATCTCTCCAGCCGGCGAATGAGTATGGCTGTGGAACAGGCGACAGACATCGGCCTCATCGGAGAAGACGTCCTCGGGTCGGGCTTCGAGGTTCAGGTTGAGATTCGGCGCGGTGCAGGCGGTTACGTATGCGGAGACGAGACGACACTTCTCAACACGGTTGAAGGTTATCGCCGCGAGCCGAGGCTGCGCCCCCCCTTTCCGACTGAAGCGGGACTCTGGGGCCAGCCGACCGTAATCAATAACGCGGAGACTCTTGCAAACGTCCCGTACATTATGAGTCACGAAGCAGAGGAATTCACCTCGATCGGCGACGGCGAGGATGCCGGAACGAAGATCATCAGCCTGAGTGGCTCCGTCAGACGACCGGGACTCGTCGAGGTGCCCATAGGCACCACGCTGCGGGAGATCATCTACGACATAGGCGGCGGCATTCGGGGCGACCGCGAACTCACCGCGATCGGTGTTGGCGGACCTTCGAGCGGGGTATTCCCCGTTTCCATGCTTGATACACCGATCAAGCCTGGCTTCCTACACAATGCAGGCGTCATGCTAGGTGCTGGCGGTGTGATCGCCATCGATGATTCGATGGACGTGTTTGATGTCGTTAGGAACCTCGCGCAGTATAATGCCGATGAGTCGTGCGGCAAGTGCACACCATGTCGGGAGGGAACTCCGAGAATGGTCGAGCTACTCGATAGAGTGGCAGAAGACAACGCTGCAGTCGATGAGCTGGAGAATCTGGCGATACTCGTGAACGAGACTTCACTCTGCGGACTCGGACAGGCTGCAGGCAACCCAATCCTGAGCGGCCTGCACTTCTTCGGTGACCGGATAGCTAGGGGTCAAGGAGTTGGCGGATGACGGTCACACTCTCAATCAACGGCAGTAGTGTTACCGTGAACGACGGTTCGTCCGTTCTTGACGCAATTAACCAGTCGGGCACTTACATCTCCCAGCTATGTAAAGACCCTGACATGAAGCCCATCGGCGCGTGCCGGACGTGCTTAGTCAGCATTGATGGGATGCGTGGTTTCCCGGCATCCTGCTCGGTGCCAGCGGCCGAGGGGATGGCCGTAGAAACCGAGGCCGACAGGGCACGCGACCTGAGAAAAGGCGTGCTTGAGCTAACGATGTCGATGTTCCCGGACTCTGATGAGAACTCCAACGGGAGCTACCGGGAACTTTCTATTGCCGCCAAGCACCACGGCATTGACGTGCCAGAGTGGGAAGGTCGCCCCCGCCAGCCTGTCGATGTTTCCAACCCCGTCTTCGATATTGCCATGGACTCGTGCATCATGTGCGGTCGCTGTGCACAGGCGTGCCAGGACGGCCACCAGTTCATCGGCGCAATCGATATTCTGGGAAGAGGTACAGACGCCAGGATTGGCACCTTCATGGACCGCCCACTCGTAGAGTCGGTCTGCACAACGTGCGGCTCCTGCCTGGCATCCTGCCCCACAGGCGCAATTCGAGTAAAGAGTGATCCTCCCGAAACCGCCCGTACTGTTTCGACCACCTGCCCCTATTGCGGGGTTGGGTGTGGTATCCAGGCGAAAGTGGATGTCAACGACAACATCATTGAGATTCTCGATGATCCGGACAACCAGTCCTCGCTCGGAATGCTCTGCGTAAAGGGCAGGTTTGGGTTCTCTTTCGTGAACCACCCGGACCGCATCAAGAAGCCCCTGATTCGCAAGGATGGCGAATTCGTCGAAGTCGAATGGGATGAGGCGCTGGACTACGTCACAGAGCGGCTTGCGGAGTACCGGGGAGACTCCTTTGGAACGCTCGCTTCTGCCAAGGCCACGAACGAAGACGGTTACATCCAGCAGAAGTTCGCCCGGCTCGTAATGGGCAGCAACCACATAGACCACTGCACAAGGCTTTGCCACTCGCCGTCGGTAGAGGCGATGCTCACTTCTCTGGGCAGTGGCGCGACTTCGAACTCCTACATCGACTACGAAGAGGCTGGATGCCTGGTCATCATTGGATCTGACGCCAACTCTAACCACCCGGTCGCAGCTTCGAGGATGAGGCGCGCCGTCGTCGAACGCGGGGCGAAGCTCATCATCATAAATCCGCGCCGAATCGACATGTGCGACTACGCCGACCTATGGCTACGACCCCGCCCTGGAACCGACGTGGCCCTTCTCAACGCAATGGCGAAGGTAATCGTAGACGAGGGGCTTGCAGATGCCACCTTCGTCACCGACCGCACTGAAGGCTACGAAGACTGGTGGAGCACAGTCGAGAAGTACGACCTGGAATACGCAGAGAAGATCACCGGCGTCGATGCAAGTGACATAGCAGAGGCCGCTCGGATCTACGCCAGCCCCCCATTCAGCGGGTCATGCCTCATCTGGGGTATGGGCATAACCCAGCACACGATGGGGACAGCGAACGCGCACGGGCTGCTCAACCTTGCGCTCGTCGCCGGACAGCTTGGACGACCTGGCTCTGGCATCTCGCCACTCAGGGGCCAGAACAACGTGCAGGGCTGTGGCGACTCTGGCTGTGTGCCGAACTCGTTCCCTGGCTACCAGCCAATTGGTGAGGAGTCTCTTGCGAAATTCCAGCAGGCATGGAGCAATCAGCCCCTGCCTCCAGATCCTGGACTTGTGATTACAGAGATGGTCCCAGAAATGGATTCCGGCCGGATAAAGGCGATGTACATCACCGGCGAGAATCCGTTGCTGAGTGAGCCGGACCTCAGTCACGCGGAAGAGATGTTCAAGAAGCTGGACTTTCTCGTCGTCCAGGACATCTTCATGCACGAGACGGCTCAGATCGCCGACGTCGTTCTTCCTGCTACGTCGTTCGCAGAGAAAGATGGCACATTCACCAACAGCGAACGTCGAGTGCAGCGCGTCCGGAAGGCAGTCGAACCCGTTGGAGAGAGCAAGGCAGACTGGGAGATAATTCGGGACGTTGCCCTGCGCTTGAGTTCCAAGCTGGGCCTCGAACTGGAGCATGAGTTCAGCTACAGCCACCCGTCAGAGATATTTGACGAGATGGCCACACTCATGCCGATCATCGCAGGCATCTCGTATGACCGCCTCGAAAACGAGGGCGGCATCCAGTGGCCCTGCCCAACTCCAGATCATCCGGGCACTCGTTTCCTGTACGAGTCTGATTTCCCAAGAGGCCCCAGGGCGAAGTTCGTGGGATTCGACCAGGGGCCGGTGGCGGACGAATCACCGACCGCCAGATTCCCGCTCATCCTGAATACTGGAAGAATCCTCTATCACTGGCACGGCGGCACGATCACGAGGCGTGCAGACAACCTGCTGGCTCGCTCGCCCGAGCTTACCGTAGGCATGAATCCCACGGATGGCGAGAAGTACGGGATTGCCGACGGCGAGTGGATTCGAGTCAGGTCACGCCGAGGCGACCTCGAGGCACGTGCCGTCTACACAGAGAGGCAGCGCACGGGCGAGATCTTCGTTCCGTTCGTCAAGCTCCAGGAACACGCCGCCAATTTCCTTACCAACTCAGCCTTGGATCCGAATTCCAGGATTCCCGAGTACAAGGTCTGTGCGGTGCGAGTGGATCCAGTAGGCGAGGACAGGGGCGTAACGGCCAAGAGAGAGCCAGCTCCTACGGCATGACTCAGCAGCCGCTAACTCAGATTCCCAGGCCAAGCACCAGTTCTTACGCGGGTAAGAAGAGCCTGTTTCTGGTACCCAACTACATGGCGGCGCCAGGACTACCTGAAGAGGCTCAGGAACTGATCGAAAGGTACTGGTCGGAAGTTCGCGACTCCATCGGCAGCCTCGAACGATCTCTCGGCGCCGTGTCCAAGGTATACCACGAGATGATCTGCGCTGAGGGCGACGAGGGGCTGCAGCACCTAGAGGTCCTGAACCCTACCGCCTTTACCCTTGTGCGTGCGATGTGCCAATCAACCGCCACCATGCGTCAATTGGAAGACGGTGAGTTGGTGGCCGAACACTCGGACTGGCAAAGGGTTCTCACGATGGGGCCCGCCAGCCAGAAAGTCATTCAGGCGTCACTGGCGGGCTACCAGGAGACGCTTGCGGCCAGGTACAGGAGAATAGCAGACAGGATCACTGAAGATCTTGACGTTGGCGACTGCGCCGTGCTGTTCATTCGCGAGGACCACCAGGTGCAGTTCCCGACTGAAGTTCAGGTCTTCTACGTCGCGCCTCCGTCCCTGGACGCCCTCAAGAGATGGCTCGACGACTACTTCCGTTCACCACCACAACCGGAGTCACAGCAAGGGGAGTAAGTCCCATATGGCCGAACATACCAACGGTTCAAAGTTGAGATCGAGTGAGTGGTTCGACACTCCCGAGTTGTATGGATGGCTCCGTCGCGCGGCCTTCATGGCCGAAGGTTATGGCCCCGAGGCGTACGAAAACAGGCCGATCATCGGTATTTGCAATTCGTGGAGTGAGCTGACTCACTGCAATGCTCACTTGCGGACTCTCGCCGAGGCCGTGAAACGCGGCGTGTGGCAGGCTGGTGGATTCCCGATGGAGTTCCCGGTAATGTCGCTGGGCGAGTACAACATGCGCCCCACAACTATGCTGTTCAGAAACCTGATGAGCATGGAAGTCGAGGAGTCCATCCGAGCCAATCCACTGGACGGGGTGGTGCTACTCGGCGGATGCGACAAGACCACTCCTGCCCTGCTCATGGGCGCCGCAAGCGCCGACATCCCGTCCATCATGGTCACCGGCGGACCGCAGCTAAAGGCCAACTGGCGCGGCGAGGAGCTTGGGTCCTGCACAGACTGCCGGCGTTACGAGGTGGAGCTAAGGGCTGGCAGGATCACTGAGGACGAGTGGGCCGAACTTCAGACCTGTATCGTTCGAAGCCCAGGACACTGTATGGTGATGGGTACAGCATCCACGATGGCCTCGGTTTCGGAGGCGATGGGGATTGCACTTCCTGGCAACGGCGCCATTCCCGCAGTGGACTCGCGCAGGCTTCGACTCTCAGAGTTGGCGGGCCGTCAGATCGTTGAGCTGATTCGCCAAGACATAAGGCCTTCTCAAATCCTGACTCGTCAGGCGTTCGAGAACGGAATTCGGACCCTGCACGCTATGGGAGGCTCCACCAACGCCGTCATCCACCTCACGGCGATAGCAGGAAGATTGGGCATCGATCTACCGGGGACGCTCTTCGACGAGCTCTCTCGGACCACACCGTTCCTGTTGAACCTGAAGCCGTCCGGTCGATACCTGATGGAAGACTTCCACAATGCCGGCGGGGTTGGCGCGCTGTTGAAAGAGATCGCGCCACTTCTTCACACCAATTCCATTACCGCAACGGGCCTGATTCTCGGACAGAACTTCGAGCACGCGATCAACTACGACCAGGATGTAATTCGCACCCTGGACAACCCGATGAACCCCGAAGGTGGCCTGGCCGTCCTCACGGGCTCGCTTGCGCCAACCGGCGCCCTGATCAAGCCCACTGCCGCATCCGAGTCGCTGATGACTCACGAAGGTCGAGCCATAGTCTTCGAGGACCATGACGATCTGTTTGCCCGTATAGACGATCCGGACCTGGACGTCACTCCCAACGACGTGCTGGTGATGCGCTCAAGCGGGCCGATCG
Source organism: Dehalococcoidia bacterium (assembly GCA_965116415.1). Classification (GTDB taxonomy): domain Bacteria; phylum Chloroflexota; class Dehalococcoidia; order Lucifugimonadales; family UBA1123; genus VXRN01. The sequence continues at coordinate 314,587 of OZ220693.1, read as the reverse complement.
GAGGACCTGGAATGCCAGAGTGGGGATTCCTGCCACTTCCCAAGAAGATCCTCGCCTCCGGCATTCGCGATATGGTGCGTCTGAGCGATGCAAGGATGAGCGGCACGGCCTTTGGGACGGTTGTGGTGCATGTCACACCCGAGTCTGCCGCCGGTGGTCCACTCGCCGCCGTCAGGAATGGCGATCGGATCAAGCTGGACGTACCCAGTAGAAGCCTTGACCTCCTGGTAGAAGACCGGGAGGTCATGCGGCGGCTCACAGAGTCGCCGCCCGTACGACCAGTCCACAAGCGCGGCTACACGTCGATGTACTCACAACATGTAATGCAGGCCGACAGCGGCTGCGACTTCGACTTCCTGCTGGCAGCCGCAGACTAGCCTGGTCAGGAACTGGATCCTAGCAGATCGGCTTCTGGAGAACCTCGGAAGCAATCGAACGAGATAGCAGGCGCCCGACATCCGGGCTCCCCTTCAGTTCGCCTCTCTCAATCATCACGTTTCCCCTGAGAAGCACGGTCTCCGGCCAGCCGTGGACGTGCCAGCCCTCCCATATGGAGTAGTCTTCCAGGTGCAGGTCGTCCAGTGTCAACGGCCTGTCCCAAGTCGTGTCCATGATGCAGATGTCTGCGTCCGAACCCGGTGCGATCACGCCCTTCTTTGGGTACATTCCGAATATCTTGGCGGCGTTCGTCGATGTGATGTCAACGAACCTCTCCAGACTCATTCCAAGCTCGACGACACCAACCGAGTAGGCGATTCCCATGCGGGTCTCAATACCGTTGTGACCGCCTGTAACATCGGCGACGGACTTGAAGCGGGTCTTTTCCTCCCAGGTTGTTGAGACGAGATCCGTTGCTACAGTTGAAAGGCGACCGTCAAGCAGGCCCTGCCAAAGTGAGCTTCTGTCATCCTCCTGCTTAAGTGAGGGATACGTGTGGTATTTCATTCCGTAGTCTTCACGGTAGTTCTGGGCGTTGAAGCAGGCGTAGTTGTGCAGGGTCTCACCGTAAATTGGCAATCCCAGCATCCTGGCTTGACCGACGGCCTCAACCCCTTCTTGCGCGCTCACATGGACGAAGTAAACAGGACATTTCTTCTTGGTTGCGAGCCGGAGAACGCGTCGGAAGGACACGTCCTCTGACAGGTTTGAGTGGATATGGTGCATGTGCCACCAGTCCCACAGACCGTCCTCTTGGGCGTTGTCGTAGTTGAAGTGGACCATGTCGTCGTCCTCTGAGTGGACGAGCAGGATACCGTTTCCCTCGGTGATCCTCTCCATGATGATGGCAAGCCGGCCGAAGTCGGTCTTATTGTTCTGCATCTGAGGGCTGGGCGGCCGTATCGACGTGGTGAAGATCTTGAAACTCGGAAAACCTTCTTCAATCAGCTCAGGTATCTGGTTGATGTGAGACCTGGAGGCCCCGTTGGTGAAGATTGGGTGATAAGAGTAATCGGTGTAGGCGTTGCCTTCCCACCGCTCTGCAGCCTCACCCAATGCATGGCGGAGGTCGTGACCGGGGACCTGCGTTGCGAAGTCGAGTACCGTGGTCGTCCCGCCCCAGACCGCCGCCTTGGAGACAGGCTCCGCTCCAGACCTCTCAGGCTGGCGCGGCCCACCGATGTGGGCGTGAGGCTCGATCCCGCCAGGTACGACCAATTTGCCCGTGGCGTCGATGACAGGCTCGTCGCCGGCTGGGATCGCGCCAGGCTCCGTGACAGCCTGAATAGTCTCGCCGGAGATCCAAATGTCGAATTCACCGACTCCAGATGGCGTAACTACCGTTCCTCCCTTAATGAGCGTCATCTCGTTCCTCCTTCGAGTGCTGGAATTACGTCAGTGCCGAAACGACAGCGTCGCCGACGTCTTGAGTGCTGGAGTTCCCTCCAAGGTCGGGTGTAATGGTCTCCCCAAGGGCGACTACACTGAGTGAAGCCTTCTCAACCGAATCGGCTGCGGCATCCTCGCCCAGGTGCCGTAGCATCATTGCCCCTGAGAGGACTGTCGCAAGCGGGTTGGCGATCCCCTGCCCCATGATGTCCGGCGCAGAACCGTGCACCGGCTCGAACATCGATGGGTATCTTCGCTCCGGGTCAATATTCCCACTTGGCGCAAGTCCCATACTGCCCGTGATGATTGCGCCAATGTCTGTCAGGATATCTCCGAAAAGGTTGCTGCCGACCACCACGTCGAAGGACTCTGGCCTCCGTATGAAGTCCATGCATGCTGCATCGACCAGTAGTGAGTTGGTTTGGATGTCGGGGTATTCTTCCGCGACTCGATCGAAAGCTCTGTCCCATACCAGCATCCCGTAGCCGAGCGCGTTGGATTTGGTGATCGACGTTACGTGTTTTGCCTTGTTCCGTCGACGGGCGACCTCGAACGCGTGGCGGATGATGCGCTCGCATCCCTTGCGTGTAAACACCGCCGACTGAATCCCCACCTCCTCTGGGAAGTCCGGGTACAGGAACCCGCCAACGTCGGCATACTCGCCTTCGGTGTTCTCCCTCACGACGACCATGTCGATGTCGCCGGCCCCATAGCCCTTTACTGGGGAGTCTATGCCCTCGTAGAGCACACTTGGCCGCTCGCACACGTACTGGTCGAACGTCCGGCGAATGGGAAGCAGCAGTCCTCCGAGCGTGATGTGGTCCTGGAAGTCGGGATGTCCAACTGCACCAAGGAATATCACGTCCGACTGGGCGAGAGTGTCCAGGGCGTCAGACGGCATGACCACGCCGTGCTCCCTGTAGAACTCGCTGCCCCATGGATATTCCTTCCAGGTCCAGCTGATTCCGTACTCGTGCCCGACGGCATCCAGTACCTTGATACCCTCTTCGATAACCTCGATGCCTATGCCGTCACCCCTGATGACGGCTACATTGTAGTGAGACAACTGAATTCGCTCCTCCAAAGCTGATGCGGGAGTATTGTAAGTCGCACGCTGCCAGATTGCACCCCAGCCGTGTGTTAGAATCCCGCCGATGTCTATTGAAGAACCTGAACACCAAGGAAGCCCATCTTGAAACCGCTCGCCCGTTCGCAGTTAGACAGCCTCGTACACGGAGCTCTGTTTTTGGAGGGTCAAACTGACGTCGACACAGACACACGCTCTAGACTTGCATCGGTGCGCGAGTCAATCGCCGGCCATGGTTCGAAGGTTCCGGCTGAAGTGGTCTCGGATTCATCCGTAGGAACAGGCGTAACACTTGCCCTTGAAGTTGTCCAATCCATGAGGGCCGCGCTCGACACTCTCGTTTCGTTGTCAGACTGCGGAGACATTGCCATTGAACCGTCCCAGGTGGCGTCTGCGAGGCAATGCTTGGACCTTGTACACAGGTCTCTGGGAGCCGCGATGCGGACTGACCTCGCCAGGCAGCTGACCGGTATCTATGTGATCGTCGATCCAGAGGCGACCAGAGGAAGGCCAGTGACCGACGTCGCGATGCAATCTCTGGAGGGCGGCGCAAAGATCGTGCAGTTGCGGGACAAGCTGAACGACAAGGGCCCAATGCTCGAAACTGCTCGCGAGTTGAAATCAATCTGCGAGGCACATGACGCGCTGTTCGTCATGAACGACCACGCCGACCTGGCCAGGGCGTCTGGCGCCGATGTCCTCCACGTGGGCCAGACCGACCTGCCAGTGTCAGAGGCGCGGCAGATCTTGCGTCCTGATCAACTGATAGGAAACTCAAACGGCAGCATGGAAGAGGCGAGGCAGTCGGTGAAAGACTCAGTCGATTACGTTGCTGTCGGCGCAATCTATTCAACAACCACTATGGGCAAAACTGGCCGTAGGGCACTTGGCCCCGAGATGATCGAGCGCGTCAGGGAGACCGTGGATCAACCAATCGTTGCCATAGGGGGTATCAATAGCTCAAACATTGTGGACGTGGTGAAGGCAGGAGCCAACTCAGTATGCGTTGTCAGCGCCATCACGTTTGCGGACGATCCAAAGGCCGCCACGGAAGAGTTGGTTGAACTTTACGAATCAGCGAGCAGGTAGCAGGTTTCCAACAGTGTCAGAGTCAAAGCAAGGCATGTCTCCCTCTGAATTGATTGAAGCAATTCGAACTGCAGGCGAAAATGCCGAAGATCTGCTTAAGGGCACGCATGAGGCTAGGGAGCGGGCACTGGCATCGTCCCGTCAGATAACCCGATTCTCTGCAAACTCCATCCGGGCAACTCATAGAGGCGACTACAGCGAGGCCCGTGAGCTGATTGGGCGCGCAACGAGGTTGAGATCAGAGATCGAAGCAGAACGACACCTCTACCCATCTGTCTATTTCGGCGGCTACGTGGAAGACGCGCTAAAGGAGTACGTAGAAGCACACGCCACTTTGGCCTTTGCCGAGAGTACTCAGCTTCCAACAATGGACGACCTCGATGTGGGAGCCGCCGTCTACATGAACGGACTCGCCGAGTCCATCGGGGAGATGAGGCGCCTTGTACTGGATCTCCTCAGAGGTGACGACTTCGCGAGGTGCGAGTCCTACCTGGAGATCATGGACGAGGTCTATTCAGTCCTCGTCACGCTCGATTACCCGGACGGCGTTACTCGCGGTCTCAGGCGCACTACTGACGTCATGCGAGGAGTGATCGAACGTACGCGTGGCGACATCACTGTGGCTCTTCGCCAGAGAAGACTTGAAGGGCAGCTGGAGGAGCTGAACAGGAAGCTGGACTCGTCCCGGTCTTGACCGGATTCCGTCTGCTGTGCTAGCTTTTGGCTCGAAATGATAGCCTAATTGACCAGGGCCTCCCCAGATACCGGGGGGGCTTTTTTGTGGAGGCATCTCTTGGAGTTCTTGTACTTGGCCATAGTTGCCGGTGTGATTGCCTTGGCTTTTGCAGCTTACCTGGCGTGGCGGATCACGCAATCCGACGAAGGTAGCGAGCAGGTCCGTTTCATTGGAAATGCCATACGCGAAGGTGCCATGGCGTTCCTGTCCAGAGAGTACAGATTACTCGCCATTTTTGTGGTCGTGGTATTCATCATACTCTGGGTCTTTATTGACATGGATGTTCTCAACAAGATAGATGAGGACCACGGTGGGATTCCTGGCACGGCAATTTCGTACCTGGTAGGCGCCCTCGGCTCCGGCTTGGCCGGCTTCATTGGCATGAGTATCGCCGTCCGCGCGAACACGCGAACCACTGTGCAGGCTCAGACTGGCTTGAATCCTGCCCTGCGCGTCGCCTTCAACTCGGGCACTGTGATGGGCGTGAGCGTTGTGGGGATCGGCCTGATTGGCATCACCGTCGTTTACCTGATCTTCCAGGATATCCAGCTGGTAGCAGGATTCGGGTTCGGCGCCTCATCCATAGCGCTGTTTGCAAGGGTCGGGGGAGGCATCTACACAAAGGCCGCGGATGTAGGCGCGGACTTGGTTGGGAAGGTTGAACAGGGGCTGGATGAAGACGATCCCCGCAATCCAGCAACTGTTGCTGACAACGTGGGCGACAACGTGGGCGACGTCGCGGGCATGGGCGCTGACCTCTTCGAGAGCTATACGGGCTCCATAATTGCGACAATAGCGCTTGTAGCAGTTGGAATCACCGCACTCGGCATGGCCACTCCGGACAAGGAGTTCGCTTCCGAGCTGGCAGTCTTGCCAATTCTCATCGCCTCAATTGGAATCATCGCGTCGATAGTCGGGACCTTCTTCGTGCGCACGCGGGATGGCGCGACTATGGGAAACCTACTGTGGTCCCTGAGGATTGGGATCTTTGGAGCTGGCGCCCTGGTGCTAGTAGGCACTGCCGTCGCTCTTCTGGTTCTGGACATGAACTTCAACCTATTCTGGGTTGTGCTGGCAGGTTTGGTTGCCGGACAGATCATAGGCACTTCGTCCGAGGTGTACACCAGTTATGAGTACAAGTTCACAAGAGAGATTGCAGACCAGGCGCAGACTGGCCCGGCGACAGTCATAATCTCAGGAATGGGCTTGGGAATGATCAGCACACTCATTCCTGCCGTTGTAGTTGTCATTGCAATGTGGCTGGCAAATGACCTGGCCGGAACGTATGGAGTTGCCTTGGCGGCTGTTGGGATGCTCTCGACGCTGGGCATCACGCTCGCGACTGACGCATACGGTCCTGTTGCTGACAACGCAGGTGGAATTGCTGAGCAGGCTGGTCTCGATCCTTCAGTCCGAGAACGTACAGATGCCCTGGACTCGCTCGGTAATACAACTGCCGCTACTGGCAAGGGGTTCGCGATCGGCTCTGCTGTGCTGACGGCACTCGCCCTGATGGCTGCTTACTCAGAAGTAACTGAAGTTGATGTATTCAACCTTAGAGACGTTGATGTCCTGATGGGACTTCTTGTGGGCGCCCTTCTGCCTTACCTGTTCGCCGCGCTGACAATGCAAGCCGTTGGCCGGGCTGCCAGCGCCATGGTGGAGGAAGTGCGAAGACAGTTCCGAGAAATTCCGGGGCTTCTTGAGGGAACAGCTGACGCCGACTACACTCGCGCAGTCGACATCAGCACCCGCGGCGCAATGAGGGAGATGGTCCTGCCCGGTGTATTGGCCATCGTTGCTCCGGTCGCCATAGGGCTGATCCTCGGAGCGGAAGCTCTTGGCGGAATGCTGATTGGCGCGATCGCGTCCGGCTTCCTCCTCGCCATCATGATGGCCAACGCAGGGGGAGCCTGGGACAACGCCAAGAAGTTCATAGAGGCTGGCGCTCACGGCGGCAAGGGCTCCGAGCCGCATGCGGCAGCCGTCGTCGGCGACACGGTTGGCGACCCGTTCAAGGACACGTCCGGGCCTTCCCTGAACATACTAATCAAGCTAATGAGCATCGTGGCCCTAGTCTTCGCACCACTGTTCCTCTAAGTCTCAGGGGCCGGAAATAGACAAATGAGCCACCTTAAGCTGCCTGTTGGGCAGTCCAGTAAGGTGGCTCTTGTCGTAAATTAGGCAAAGCGACCCGCGCTGATTGCACGACGTAACCCAATCGCTTCGTGTAGACTTCAGCCGAAGTGGCAAGTGCCCAGGTGGCGAAATGGCAGACGCGGCGGACTTAAAATCCGCTACCCAAAAGGGTGTGGGGGTTCGAGTCCCTTCCTGGGCACCAGGTTAACTTGCAGAGGCCACACCGAACAGCTGGCGCTTCTTGGCGTGCAGAAATCGCGTTGCCACGAAAGTCAGAGGCTTTCTGGCCTCGATGAAATTCTGCTTCAAAGCCGCGAATACTTGGGACAGTTCCAGCACTCGCGCAGCAGGGTGCTCCTGCGCTAGCCCGTAGAAGGTACGTCCGTCGCGCTCGTACTCCTCCAGCGTACGGCGCATGCGCCACGACCGTGGAAGTGCTGAACTGCTCACGCTCCCTGCCCTGCTCTGCGCGCCGTCTGGGAAGACCCCTGACAGGAAAAGGCATACGTCGGCGATCCGCTTGTAGTATCCGAACTTCTGCTCGGGGTCGGCGTCAGCAGCGAACCTGATCAGGCTGTCGACGTCCATGTCGTTGTACCTGACTCTCCTACGGACGCCTCGGCGTACACGCACAGGAACCGTGTAGCTGTTGATCCGCGTAAACGATGCCATCATCGACGCCAGGTATTCAACGACGCCCGGTCGCTCCATGAACTCAAGCACGTCCGGCGTGTCGAAGACTGGAATTGACATCCGTCCCTCACGCTCCTCCGTGTAGGCTGCGGTCTCCAGAGCGCGGTGGGAGTTACGAAGAAGGATCTCGAAAAACAGCGCGGGTGAAATGTACAGGAATATCTCATCGTCATTCTGCACCCTCTCCATTAGGGCCTCGTCTCCCAGCATCGCTGCACGGAATTTAACGTCTTCCGTGATGAGCTTCTTGAGCTGCTCTGAGTTGGCCGAATTTGGTGCGGCGTTCTCGACAACGAAGTCGAGGTCGCGCTCGCTGAAGTTCGGCCACTGAGTGTCCTTTCTCAACATATGGTGGCTCCTTCCCAGCCTCGGAGTTACCCTTCCCGGCTCGCATGACCACGATGCTACGACCATTGGACAGAATTGTATCACTCTACGGCTCAGCCGCCAGTTTCGTGTATCATGGCCGTCAGCCAACTCGCGGAGGACATCAATAGCCGGACTACGCTGGATACCGAGACCCCAGACCTTCGATGCGTGGATCGCATATCGCGACTACCGGTTCATCTGGGTAGGCAACTTCTTCGCGAATACCGCTCACTGGCTGCAGCTCCTCACTCTAGGGTGGCTGGTCCGCGACCTTACTGAGGGCACTGAGGGTTCTGCACTGCTCGTCGTTGGAATAGGCGGCATCAGTACCCTGCCTGGAGTTGTCATCGGCCCACTTGGCGGCGTGTTGGGCGACCGGGTCGACAGACGCAGGCTCATCATGGCGCTCCAGGCCATCATGGCCGTCATCGCTTTCGGCTTCGCCTGCATGGTCGCGTTCGATCTCGTCCAGGTATGGCACGTGTTCGCCTACGCAATCGCGAGCGGAGCTCTCCTTTCGGTCACTCAACCGATGAGACAGGCCCTGATTGCCAATACCGTGCCAAGGCACATGCTTGGAAATGCCTTTGCCACGAACGTGCTGACGATACCAGGCACCAGGGCCGTGGGCCCATTTGTGGGCGGAATTCTCGTCAGCTCGTTTGGATTCTTCTGGAACTTTACTATCGAGTCGCTGCTCTACGTGGGAATGATACTGGCCTTCTTGCCTATGCATACGCCATACACTGAATCGCGACGTTCGCGAGCCGGGGCCGGGGCGACGGGGTTCATTCAGGACCTTGCGGAGGGGTTCAGGTACATTTGGTCTGGCAATCGCGTGCTCTTCCTGCTGATTACGCTGACGATAGTCCCGAACGTCGTGCTCCAGCCAGTGATGTTCATGCTTCCCCTGTTTACAACAGAGGTACTCGGGAGGGGCGCCGACGTCGGCGGGTACATGCTGGCGACGAACGGATTTGGCGGGTTCCTGATGGCGCTGACCATCGCCTCGTTCGGTTTCTTCATCAAGCGCGGAATGCTCTGCCTCATTACGGCCGCAGTCAGTTCAATCCTCGCTCTTGTACTGATTCAGGCTGCATGGCTTCCTGTAGCGCTGTTTGTGATCGCACTGTTTGCAGCCAGCCAGACGGCCTTCAGGACAACCAACGGCACGCTCACACAAACCCTCGTACCTGACGAACTGAGGGGACGCATCACAAGCCTTCAGAGACTTGGTCAAGGGTTCGTAGTTGGGTCCAGCCTGCTCGTGGGCTGGTTCGCGGGCGTAACGTCAGTCAGGTTTGCTCTCGCGGCGATGGGAATTGTAGGACTGGCCGTGGCGGCAGCCTACATGATATTAGCCAGACGTCTGAGGGAACAGCAATAGGCGGATACACCTATTGCGACGGGATCTAGCGGCCCACTCTTCTGCCTAGTACCTAGCGAGCGACTTCTTGGCCTCTAGCGTCATCTCGTATTGCCTGGGACGCTGGTTCCCAAGCTCGTTCACCCCTCGCTTCTCCATGTAGGGAAGGAGGTCGCGCCTGAAGATGATTCCGAACGCAGGCCCGTCAGCGGAGGCAAGCTGGTGACTCGGGAAGTTGGAGCGTATGATCTGCTGGCAGTCGGTGCTCTTGAACTTCCCTACTGGCATGTCTCGAATCAGTTGCAGCGCTATGCGCTCTGTGACGGTCAGGTCTTCACGTTGGGCGCTGGCCCTTGGCCGCTGTTTCTCGGATGGCTCTTCTTCCTGCGTCTCGGGATCTTCGTCAGCCTCGGTGCCTTCGGCGGCCTGATCTATCGGGGCCTCCTCCGTCTCATCCTCGCCAAAGTCGGGTTCTTCTTCCCATTCCTCGTCGTAGTCATCCCAGGTGGCATACCTGTCAACGACGTGTACGTACCTCTCAGGGAAGAACTCCTGGAGAAGCGAAGACTTGGTGTCCACGCGATCAGTCAGGACCCAGAGGAACGGCACAACCTCTGTCGAATCGAGTGGCTGACCGTTCTGGAACTCTTCGGCCAACTTCGCGTAGAGCGAGATGAAGTCGCTGTCATCACTGACGACTGCTACGTGGCTGACGCGGCTGTGGTTGAAGTCGCTGATGGCGTCCACTGCGATCGCCATATCTGCCGCGTTCTTCGTGGCTGCCAGGCTGTAGTGCTGAACGCCCTTGACGGTGACGTGCAACTCCCTGAAGGCGTCGCTAGCCCATACCTGCCAGAGGTGGGCGTGATCAGCTCTGACGTAGAGGTTGAGCTTGGTGGGCTTCGGGAGTTCTCTGGGCCATCGACGGATCAGCAGGACAAGAATGTCCTTTGCCATCTCCTGCAGATTCTGAATGTCTGCGTATATGCCCGTACTTGGATTGGCGATAATTTGTTCTTCTTCCATGACTCGATTCTACCAGCATTGAGAACTGATTCACAAGCTGGCGACAGGCACCGCACCTTCGAACATTGCCCCCACGGAGAGTCCGCTGTGTATCCGGTGAATGGCTTCACCAAGTATGGATGCAATCGAAATGATTCTGGTCTTGTCGCCGAGCTTCTCTGGTCCAATCGGAAGGGAATCTGTAACAGCCAGCTCCACGATCGGACTGCTCTGGATCAACCGAGGGGCCTGATCGCATAGCACTCCGTGAGTAACCGCGCAGAACACCTCGCTGGCGCCGAATTGCACCAAGGTGTCTGCGGCGGCCAGGACAGTGCCGCCGGTCGTTATTTCGTCATCGACGATGACGACCTTCCTGCCTGAGACCTCTCCGATCAACTGGTCAGCCACGACCTGCTCGGTGTTTCCTAGCCGGCGTTTCTGAACAACTGCGAGATCAGCGCCGAGGATGTCGGCCGTCTCCCGCGCCCTCTTGGCTCCTCCCACGTCAGTCGCCGCGACGACGACATCGCTGCCGTTGCCGAACGGGCGAGCCAACATCGGGATGGCTGTCAACTCATCGACCGGGATTTGAAAGAACCCCTGGATCTGGCCTGCGTGGAGGTCTAAAGTCAGCACCCTGTCCGCGCCGGAAACTTCGATCATGGAAGCAATCAGGCGAGCGGTTATCGGTACCCTGGGCTGGTCCTTCTTGTCGCTTCTGCCATACGCGTAGTAAGGAAGTACGGCAGTTATTCGACCGGCAGACGCTCGCTTGAATGCATCAAGCATGATCATGAGTTCCATGATGTGGTCGTTCACCGGCTCGCTGAAGGGTTGGACGATGAAGACGTCCCGTTCGCGCACGTTCTCGAGTATCTTCACGAACGTGTTATCGTTCTTGAACTTGAACACGTCCATGTGCCCGAGCTGGATACCGAGGTAGGAGCAGATATCCTGCGCCAACTGGGGATGGGCGTTGCCCGTGAATACCTTGAGGTCTTCAGCAACCGGCATTGCATACCCTCCCTACGCGCTGATTCCCGGAATCGCGAAGCCATGAAATTGTAGCACAGCGTTTTGCGGCGGATTCAATACTCAATGCCGCCTTCTAATGTCATTTTCTTTAGGATTCGACTTCGCTGACCGTCTCATGATGTGCCCCTGGCTTCATAGCAGCGGCACTGACTGGGTGGAATCCCTGCCACTTGTGAAACTTCGTGCTAACCGCAGGCGATGCCGACCATTTCCACCGTTGTGTTAGGATACCCCGGCGTGCGCCCGCACTGGTCGTATATTCAGGGCCGTGCGTGTGACATAGCTGCTGGATTCACTCAAACAATGACCTCTGAAGATTACTCACACCTCCCCGAGAGGCCCGAACTTCGCCTCGTTGAACCCATGTGGGTCGAGCATCAGGGCGGACGGTTTTTGCACCTGAGAGACCACCTGGCACTGTCGGATCTGACCGTTATGATTCCGCAAGTCGCCGCACCCATCGTGACACTGCTCGACGGTACGAGGAACCTACCTGAGATCAGGTCTGCACTTGCTCTGCGATTCGGTCTAACCGTTACCGACCAGGAACTTGCCTCGATGATCGACCAGCTCGACCAGGCTCTCATAGTTGCGAACGGCAGGTACCGCAGGGCGCGCCGGCGTGCCATCGAAGATTATCGCGCCGCTGACTACAGGCCGCCCTCCCACGTTGGAGCAGTTTACCCCTCATCCCCGAGGGCACTCGGGGACGCCATTGAAGGATGGCGCTCTAACGTAAACTCAGAGGCGCCCGCCGGCAGACCCAATGGCGATCTGGTCGGGATGTTGTGTCCGCACATCGACTACAGCCGGGGACACGCGACCTACGCCGAACTGTGGCGCGATGCCGAGCCCGACCTTTCGGATGTAGAGACTGTAGTGATCCTTGGGACAGACCACTACGGTGGTCAGGGTCAGCTAACGCCCTCGGTCCAGAGCTATTCGACGCCTTATGGGATACTTGAGACAGACATCGGAATCGTGAATCGACTCGCGGACGCAGTTGGTACAGAGGCCTTCGAGGAAGAACTCCACCACCGGAATGAGCATTCCATCGAACTGGCAGCTGTTTGGCTGCACCACTTCGTGCGCGACCAGAATGTCAAGCTCGTGCCAATTCTCTGCGGGTCGTTCCATGGGTACACCAGCACCGACGCTAACCCGTCTGAAACGCGCCACATAACTGCCGCGCTTGAAGTACTGGCCGAGGCGCTTTCGGATTGCCGCACCCTGGTCATCGCGGCTGGAGACCTCGCGCACGTCGGTCCCGCATTCGGGGACCCTAGTCCGCTCGACGAGGTTGCAAGAGCGAAGATCAAGTCAGAAGATTCACAGACCATTTCCGCAATCTGCGCAGCGGATGCCGAGGGTTTCCTCGAAATCTCCCGAAGTGAGTCAGACAGGCGAAAGATCTGCGGCCTACCTCCCATCTACCTAATGCTCAGACTGCTGGAGGGGGCGACCGGAGTCCACATGGGATACGATCAGTGCCCTGCCGATACGACTAACGGTTCGATTGTCTCGATCGCCGGCGCCCTACTCTACCGCTGAATTCCCCTGCTATCCTTTCCGTGTTAGCAACATGGTTGGATGAGGCGGGAGACGAAGTTGACAAGCGTACCGAGTCTCTGTCTGTCACTGGTGGATTGAATTATGGCGCAGTCACTTAACACGGTCAGCATCTTTGGCATTAGCGGCATTCCAGAGATCCAGCCCGGAGACAGGCTTGGCCAGACCATTGTCGAGGCGGCGGCGGCGCAAGGCACGGCCCTTGAGATGGGAGACATCGTTGTCGTTACCCAGAAGATCGTATCGAAGGCCGAGGGTCGCCTGGTCAAGCTATCCTCAGTAGAGCCGTCAGACTTTGCTGTCACATTTGCAAGGACTGCCGATAGAGACCCTCGTTTGATTGAGCTCGTTCTCCAGGAGAGCAAGTCAATAGTGAGGATGGACCCGGATCGGGGCGTGATTATCTCTGAGACGCACCACGGGTTTGTATGCGCGAATGCAGGCATCGATCAGTCCAACATCCCGGGTGACGACGTCGTGTGTCTGCTGCCCGTGGACTCCGATGAATCGGCCGGGAGAATCATGGAGGACATTCGCAGGACCTCGGGGGTACGGACGCCTGTCATCATCTCTGACACATTCGGCAGGGCGTGGCGCGACGGCCACGTGAACTTTGCCGTAGGCGTTGCTGGAATGGACCCGATGATGGACTACAGGGGACTCCCGGACGCGCAGGGGCGCGAGATGCACGTCACCACCATTGCCGTGGCAGACGAACTCGCGGCCGCCGCAGAGTTGGTCCAGTTCAAGGCGATAGGGGTGCCAGTGTCTGTCGTGCGTGGCTACCCGTATGAGGAGTCCGAAGGCGGCAGCCAGTACCTGGTTCGAGAACGCTCACGCGACATGTTCAGGTGACTGCCCGACCAATGCCCACCCGACGCAAGAGATAACCGTAGTTGTTAGATCAGGGAGTGAAGCACTGCCTGTCACTGTTGCCCGACAGATGCTGACTAGGCGAACGCCCCGATCTCTTCCGGAACGTGAACAGCGGAGTCAAGGGCTGAAATGCCCTTGTGCGTATCGGAAGCAAGCTTGGCTTTGTCCGACACCCGCAACCTGCGTTTGAACAGCCAGTACGTAAACTCCTTGAGTTCGGTCAGTGTCGCTACCGGCCTGTTTGGGACTCCCTGGTCGTCACGAAATGCCGAGAGCAGGCCCTCGTATGACGACCGATAAATTCTCTGGAAGGTCGCATCAGCGTGATCTGCTGCGTACTGGCGCCCACTCGCGTAGAATCGCTTGCCTACTTCGTCCTCTACCGTGTTCTGCAGCGCCATCTCCACTTCGACGCCATAGAAGTAATTCAGGTACGCGCTGTACTTGTCCGCGCCAAGAATGTTCTTAAACTGTGCCTCGTCAAAATCAGCGGGAAAACGTCCAGCGAAGAGGAGGGGCTCCAACTCTTCGGATGGGATCAGGTCCCTTACCTCAAAGGCAAGGCGATTTGCCAGGGCCAGCCAGTCGAACGCTTCCGAGCCGATGAGGTAGACGAGCTTGGTGTCGAGAAAGGTCTCCTCAGGGGCAGTCCAGAGGGCCATCGCCTCAAGCAGGGCTATTGGCCAACTCACGCCCTGTTCAAGTTTTTCCCTGAGGTGGGCAATCGCCTCCGCCTCAGTAGCCTCCGTGTTGGATTTACACTCGCCCATGCTGCGATAATGCCTTACTTCGCTCTGCCTTGTCCAGTTTCATCCACGAAAAGAACTGGTCAGCCCCCATGCAGTTTACGATATGGCGCGGTTCGCATGAGGCCCGCCTTGCCAGCCGGGAGCCATATTCCAGGTTGCCCAGTGACTCGACTGTATGAGCGTCTGTGTCGATCACCAGAGGCGCCCCTAGTTCCCTTGCCCTTCTGATGTGTGTGTCCTTAAGGTCAAGTCGTTCGAGGGAGCCGTTGATCTCCAGTGCTGTTCCCGTGTCTGCGGCTGCTCTGAAGATCGCTTCGTAGTCTGCGTCAACCGGACGACGCTCACCGATCAACCTCGTCGACAGGTGACCGATTGCCGATACATAAGGATTCCTTATAGCCGAGATTATCCGCTCGGTCATCGTTGCCGAGTCCTGCGCCATCGCGCTATGCACGGATGCCACTACCCAGTCCAGCGACTCCAGCACATCGTCAGGGTAGTCGAGAGTGCCATCGGCCCTGATGTCCATTTCGGTGCCGCGCAGGACACGTATGCCACCGACATCAGCCGCGACCTTTCCAAGTCTCTCCCCGTGCCTCTCGAGACGTTCTATGCTCAGACCATTGGCGATGCCGCGTCCAACCGAGTGGTCTGTAACCGCGATGTACTCCAGGCCCCGGGCCTTTGCGGCGCGGATCATCTCCTCCATGGAGTCACGGCCATCGCTCCAGTCCGTATGCGAGTGGAGGTCCCCCCTGATGTCTGAAGCCTGGACCAGATCGGCAATCGCCCCGTTCCTGGCATCATGGACTTCTGAGCCTCCCTGCCGAAGTTCAGGGGGGATGTACTGTAGGCCGAGCCTGGCATACAGCGACTCTTCATCCACGAAGGTCTCTAGCTCTCCAGTGTGCAGGTCCGTAAGCCCGTATTCGTTCAGCGAAAGCCCCAGACCGGTGGCGACCTCTCGAAGCAGGACGTTGTGGTGCAGATTGCCCGTGAAGTACTGCAGCATTGCACCCAGGCCATCGGCCTCGGCGACACGAAGGTCGACCTGGATGCCTGAGTTCAAGACGACAGAGACTTTGCTCTCGCCGTGGCCCAACACCTGTTCAACCGCGTCCATTGCCGCCAGAGCATCGAGGGCTCCCTGCGGATTATCCGTGATGCACACCAGGTCCAGGTCTCCGACAGTCTCCTCGAACCTCCTCAGACTGCCGCAGAAGACCAGTTTGGAGATCTCCGGGCAGGTCGACTCCATGTAGGACCTTACTCTTTGGGCTGTCCCCATCGCCTTCGCTATGGGAGTGCGGTCGCCCTTGGACCTGGCAAACTGGATTGCCCTCAGGATGTTCTCGGCGCTCTTCTTCCCCATCCGAGGAAGTGACTCAACCCGGCCGTCCTCGATAGCCGCAGAAAGCGCTTCTACTGAGGTAACGTCGAGTTCCTTCCAGACTCTCACCACTGTCTTCGGTCCGAGGCCGGGTATCTCGACCAGATCGAGAATCCCCTCAGGAAACTCAGCCTTTAGACGATCGAAGTAGCCCATCTGGCCCGTGTTGACCAACTCTGTGATCTTTGCGGAGATCGCCTTTCCGATGCCAGGGATCTCGGTCAGGTCTTCACCTTCCCGGACCATGGCATCGACGTCTCTCGGAAGTCGTTCGATGGTTCGTGCCGCCCGCTGGTAGGCGCGAACGGTGAAACCCTTCTCCTCCTTCATCTGGAGAAGACTGACGATGGTCTCGAAAGTTTCTGCAATCTCCGAGTTAGTCATTGAATGGCTGTCAACTTGCATCGCCTGCAGGCCATCGGTGAGCAATCGTGATTGAGTAGCATGAAGGAAAGGAGAATCACGCTGCGCAGCATCGCTTGTACTTCTTCCCACTGCCGCACGGACATGGCTGGTTTCGTCCAACCTTGCGCCCGCCCTTTGCACCTGCCGCTGCGCTCCTGACCGGCTGTGGAGTGGGACGCCTCCTTCTTGCACGACCGTTGCTGCCGTTGGCAGACGGCTGTCCAATTGTGACCTGCGCCCTGAAGATTGCGTGCGCCACATCGCTCTGGATCTTCTGCTGTAGCTCCTGGAACTTGGTATTGCCCTCCATCCGGTACATGACCAGTGGGTCGCGCTGTCCGTATGCGTGGAGCCCGATTCCCTGTCGAAGGTTCTCCATGGTAGTCAGGTGCTGAACCCAGTTCGTATCGATGGATCTAAGCAGCAGGTACCGTTCGAGGTCCCGCATTATCTCGGGAGTGAGCGCCTCCTCCATATCGTTATACGTCTCTTCAGCATGTTCGAGTAGCTTCGACTCGATCGCATCGACGTCGTTCTTCTCGAAGTAGTCGTCATCGAAGAACTCGTCGGGTGGTGGCAGCACGGTTCCAACTTCGGCCATGAACATGTCTATGTCCCAGTCCACAGGACGGCTGTCTCCCAGCGTGGCGGCGACTATCTCGCTGATCTGGTCTGCGAGCATATCCTGGATGTTGGCCTTCAGGTCAGCGCCGGAAAGGATCTTGTCTCGCTCGCCGTAGATGACCTCGCGGTGGGTGTTCACGACATCGTCGTACTCGACTAGATGCTTGCGCATGTCGAAGTGGTAGGCCTCGACCTTCACCTGAGCGTTTTCAATCGACTTATTGATCATTCCATTGTCGATTGGGACGTCGTCTTCGAGCCCTGCCCAGTCCATAACTGAGCGTATTCGGTCTCCGCCAAATCTCCTCATGAGTTCATCGTCGAGGGCTACGTAGAACTGTGTGGTTCCAGGGTCCCCCTGTCTGCCTGCCCGTCCCCTGAGCTGGTTATCGATCCGACGCGCCTCATGCCGCTCGGTACCTATTATGTGCAGGCCGCCAGCATGGAGTACTTTCCGGTGATCTGACTCCCAGTCACTGGAACCTGATCCATTCGAATCGGGACTACCCCCGAGCACTATGTCAGTACCTCGACCAGCCATGTTGGTCGCCACGGTGACGGCCCCCGGCTCTCCAGCCTGGGCCACAATTGACGCCTCCCGCTCGTGCTGCTTGGCGTTGAGCACTTCATGAGTTATACCCTTTCGGCGGAGCATGTCACTGAGAAGTTCAGACTTGTCAATGTCTGTTGTTCCGACCAGAACGGGCTGCCCCGCTTCGTGGCGTCGTTCGATCTCGGCGACGACTGCTGTGTACTTCGCCTTCTGGTCACGGTAAACGAGATCAGTCTTGTCCTCGCGAACCATTGGCCGGTTTGTAGGAATGCTGACAACATCCAGCTTATAGATCTTGTCGAACTCTTCCGCCTCAGTTGATGCAGTGCCGGTCATCCCTGCCAATTTGGCGTACAGCCTGAAATAGTTCTGCAGCGTAATGGTCGCGTACGTGATCGACTCAGGCTTGATTCGCACGCCTTCCTTGGCCTCGATTGCCTGGTGCAGCCCGTCGGAGTAGCGTCGGCCGACCATGAGCCTGCCCGTAAACTCGTCGACTATGACAACTTCGCGGTCCTGGACGACGTAGTCTTGGTCCCGCTGGAAGATGACCTGGGCCTTCAGCGCGTTTTCCATGTGGTGGACGACGCCAAAGTTCTCAGGGCCGTACAGGTTGGTGATGCCCAGGGTGCGCTCGAGCTTGGAAATTCCGTCCTGTGTCAACGAGACTGACCTGTGCTTCTCGTCAATTGTGTAGTCCTGTTCCATGCGCAAGCTTGGGGCCACACGGGCGTAGCGCGCATAGTCCCGCTGGGACATGTCCGCAGGACCACTGATGATCAGAGGCGTCCTCGCTTCATCGATCAGGATGTTGTCTACCTCGTCGACGATGGCAAACACTCTGCCAAGTTGCACGCGCTCCCCATCGGTCGTCACCATGTTGTCGCGAAGGTAGTCGAACCCAAATTCGCTGTTTGTCCCGTATGTGATATCCGCGCTGTAGGCATCATTTCTACTTGAGGGCATCATGTGCTCGAAGCCCTTCTCGCCTTCATTGAATTCAGGATCGTAGACCAGTGCCTTCTGGTTCTGCAGCGCTCCAACGGTGACTCCGAGCATGGAGTAGACAGCGCCCATCCAGTGGGCGTCGCGTCGCGCGAGGTAGTCGTTTACTGTGACGACGTGAACACCCGCCGTCCTTTGCGACTTATCCTCCCTCTTTAGCGAGTTGAGGTATGCTGGAAGTGTCGCAACGAGAGTCTTCCCCTCACCGGTTCTCATCTCTGCGATCTTGCCCTGGTGAAGGACTATCCCGCCGATTAGCTGAACGTCGTAGTGACGCTGGCCAAGAGTTCGCTTCGCTGCCTCCCTCACGACGGCGAATGCTTCGGGCAGCAGAGCGTCCAGGCTTTCACCACGCCCTGCGCGCTGACGGAACTCGTCTGTCTTTTCGTTAAGCTCCTCGTCTGTCAGGCGTTCGAACTCACCCTCAAGGTCGTTGATCCTGTCGACCTCGGGTTGCAGCTTGGCAATCACCTTCTCGTCGGAGCCGCCGAACAGCTTTGCAATTGTCTTGAACATGTCTGTCACCACCCCCATCTCGCAGCGCCTCGCGGGCTGCACACTGATTCGGTTAAGACACGTTCCCATTATATCCGAACTGAGCGATTCTGGGGCTTGCCCGATCTTCCCCTCCCGTGTGTTAACCTTTCCAGCAGCCTAATAGGAGCGTTTCGATGGTCGATCACACACTATTCGGACCTGATGCAATTGATCCAGAGACTGCAGCATTCAACTCCGACCTGAAATTGATTCTTGCGCAGGCTCCCTCTGTTACGGATGTGCCGGTTGAGGAAATGAGAGCCGCCCGGGAGGAAGGCAGTGGTCCAGCCGGACCAGTGGTGCTCTCTGAGATGGCCCAGGAGCGCGAGATTGAAGGACCACACGGTCCGATCACTCTAAGGACTTTTGTCCCCGACAATCCGCGAGGCGTCTATCTGCACATCCACGGCGGAGGATGGGTGCTAGGAAGAGCTCACCTGCAGGACCCCCGCAACGAGGAGATCGCCCAGACCTGCTCGGCGGTCGTGATCAGCGTGGACTACCGGCTCGCCCCAGAGCACCCCTATCCCGCCCCACTGGACGACTGTGAGGCCGCGGCTGCGTGGGTCGTTGATAATGCCAAGGCGAAGTTTGGAGTCGACAATATCGTCATCGGCGGCGAGTCAGCCGGCGGCCATCTTTCCGCCACGACGGTGCTGAGAATGCGTGACAGACATGGCTACACCGGCTTCAAAGCGGCAAATCTGGTCTATGGCGTCTATGACCTCGCCATGACCCCGTCCCAGCGAAGTTGGGGGGACGAACCTTTCGTGTTGAGCACGTCGATCATGTCCTGGTTCTACGATCACTTCGTTCCTGCTGACCAGAGACAGGACCCCGATGTCTCGCCGCTGTACGCCGACCTTCACGATCTTCCCCCTGCCCTCTTCTCAGTAGGCACACTGGACCCGCTACTGGATGACACACTGTTCATGCACCAGCGCTGGATGGCAGCTGGCAACGAGAGCGAGCTCATAATATATCCCGGCGGGCCTCATGGCTTCGACGCCCACCCGACCAAAATGGGGCAGTCGTCGCGTAAGAGGATGAACGAGTTCATCTCCTCACACCTATAGAGTCGGACCAAATCAGAGGTGGCAACTAAACTGCTTGGCGTCTGGAAGTGTCCCGCGACACTCATGTCCGGTGTCACGCTGGAGTCAGGTCATTGAAACGTATGAGGTTGGACTAGAGGCGACATGATTGTTCTGAGAAGCCTGCTGTTTGTGCCAGGCAACACCCCAAGGATGCTCGACCGTGCGATGGCGCTCAGGCCGGACGCCTTCGTGCCCGATATGGAAGACTCCGTCCCCTGGGACGAGAAGGCCAACGCCAGGAACGTGACTGCCTCCTATGTGCCGGAGCTGGCAGCATCGGGTGTTCCGGTGATTCCGCGAGTAAACTCTTTGGACACGGGACTCCTTGAGGAAGACCTCTCTGCCGTAGTCGGGCCGCATGTCTTCGGCGTTTCCGTTGGCAAGATGGACAACCCCGAGGCGGTGGCTGAAGTGGTTGGTATTTTGGACCGCGTGGAAGATGCCGCCGGAGTCGAGCGGGGGACCACCCGACTGTTGCCGTGGATCGAATCGGCAGAAGCTATCGTCAAGGTCTACGACATCTGTAGGTCTTCCGAACGAATTGTGGCTGTATCCCTTGGTGCTGAAGACTTCACCAACGACATGGAGATCAAGCGCACTGACAGCGACTCGGAACTCGCCTACGCGCGAGGAGCGATCGCCGTTGCTGCTCGCGCAGCCGGCGTGCTTGCTCTTGATACGCCATTCTTCGCCTTTCGGGACCCCGTTGCCCTCAAGTCAAACACCGAGATGTCCAAGGCGATTGGCTTCAAGGGGAGGTTTGCAATACATCCAGCGCAGTTGGACATCATCAACAGCGTGTACTCCCCGTCCGAGGAAGAGATCTCTCAGGCGCAGCGAGAGATAGAAGCCTTCGAAGAAGCTGCATCGATGGGACGCGGCTCTACTTCGCTGGACGGCAAAGTTATCGACGTGCCCGTAGTCAAGAGAGCACAGGCCCTTCTCGAAAGGGCGAGGGCGATGGGCCTCGCTGAGGAAGCCTGTTAGGCTCTCTCGATACTACCCTCGACGCGGCCGATTCAGGTCGTCTGAGTCAATCATGATGGTGACAGGGCCGTCATTGTCGATGTTTACGTTCATGTACGCTTGAAAGCGTCCGGTCTCCACTTTCAGACCTGTCTCGCGAAACGTGCGAAGAGAGTTCTCAAGCAGGTGGGAGGCCTCCTCAGGTGCAGCAGCCTTGCTGAAGCTCGGCCTTCGACCCCGTCGCGTATCTCCATAAAGAGTGAACTGGCTTACTACGAGGAGCTGGGCTTCCAGGTCCAGGGCGGACAAGTTGAATCGGCCCTCTGCGTCAGCGAAAATTCGCAGGTTGACAGTCTTGGAGACGATGTACTCGATTTCGTTCTGAGTGTCCGTTTCTGCGACCCCCACGAAAACAACGAGTCCTGGGCCGATCTGACCCAGGACTTCCCCGTCTACTGAGACGGACGCCTGCGTGACACGCTGAATCAGCGCGCGCATGGGCTATTCGTTACTATTGGCCGTCGAAGCGGTCTTCGCTTCTGATTTCTTCTCACTCGACTTCGCTGAGTCGTCAGAGGACTCACTGTCAGACGACTTTGACTCCGATCGCTCTGAGTTTATCCCGTTGTTGCCGCGACCCTTGCCATAGTCCGTCACGTACCAGCCGCTGCCCTTGAAGATTACCGGGGGTGCGTGGATCTTGCGGTTGGATGGCGCACCGCACTCGAGACAGTCCGCCACTGGGTCGGAGTCGAAGCTCTGCCTCAACTCGAACTGGTGGCCGCAGGCCGTGCAACGATAGTCGTACCTGGGCAAGTTCCCGCCTCCCGTATGTAATGAATCCTTAGCAGTCCTATTTTACGACTGCTAATCACCTCGATAAATCTAGCATTGGGGACTGCGGGTGTCAAACGTCGAATGGCCTCACTCAGTGTTCCTCATGTACAATTTCAGCTTGAATTCGAGAGCTCAATTGAAAGTCTGATCAGCAAAAATGCCAGAACTGAGACACCTCACAAAGACTACTCACCTCACCAGGGAATGGGTCGAGGAAACCCTTTTTCCACTGTGTGATGTCCTCCGGAACTCTGACGCTGTACCCGACTCGATGAGGGGCAAGGCCCTTTACTGCCTCTTCTACGAGCCGAGCTTCCTCACGCGAACTTCGTTCGAGAGGGCCGTTGGGTTACTCGGAGGCCAGGCATACCACACCGAAGATGCGTCCCAGTTCTTCCCCGTTCACAGTTCCAGGTTTGTCGATGACATTACCAGCATCCTTGCCAGCCTCAAGATGGACGTGGTCGTGGTCCGGAGCGGAGACCCGAACGTCACCGAGCGAGCTGCATCTGTGGATGCCATGCATGTCGTAAACGGGGGAAGCACCGACGATCACCCGACGCAAGCCCTTGCGGACCTATACACGATCCAGCGAGAGCTTGGGGATATAGACGGCCGCACGATCGCCATTGTAGGACGTCTCGAGAACCGAAATGTTGCGGCTCTTCTGAAGGGTCTTGCCCTATTCGATGGTGTAGAGGTTCTGTCGGTCCCATTCAGCGGCCAGGCCCCCGCTGACATCGTCGCTTACTGCTCCGAACGAGGAGTGAAATTCCACACGAGCGACGGCCTGGAGTCGATAGGAGACGTTGACGCAATCTATCTCAACGGCCCCAGGACGGCGGCACACATGGACCTGCTGAGAACCCGGGGGCGTGGCAGGCTGGTCATCGACCAGGCATTTATGGACACTCTGAGGCCGCACACTGTGGTCATGGACCCGATGCAGCGCAGCGGTGATTTCATCATCAACGTTAGCGATCCGAGGCTCGCCTTCTACAGACAGGCCGAAAACGCGCTCTACGTGCGAATGGGAATCCTCTCAGAGCTGTTCCGCTAGCAGCGGCAAGGGTCTCAACCGGTCGTAGCGGCCTTGACCAGCCGGGCGAGAAGCGGCGTGATGGTCGGCCCAAACCCGAGGATCATTCCGGCAATGTGGCGATTCCTGACCGTGCCAAGGATCGCGCGACTGTGCCAGTCAAACGAGAATCCGTTGGATCCAAGCACCTCTGATTGGACTTCCTCGGACAGGAACACTTTCATGATCTCGTCTTTCTGGTCGTTGCTCATCGCCTCGAACAGTATGCGGGCATAGTAGCCAACATCCATTTCCCGACCGAACTCACGCTTCCATCGTCGCTCGTACCGTTGAAGTTCTCTGGCGGACAGGTCGCCTGAATCGAGTGCTTCGAGGGCCGTCTCTGCGGCCAGGAGACCGGACATCATGCCGTAGTAAATTCCCCCACCCGTAGTCGGTTTGGTGAATCCCGCAGCATCGCCCAGCACCATTGTGCGAGCTCCGTACGTCGCGGCAAGGGGCCTGACCGGGATTCCCCATCGATTGAACTCGTGGACGTTAGCCTCGATCCTGCCTTCGTTCCGCAACCTCGCAACCAGCGAATCCAGGCATACCGCCTGCTTCTGACGCGAAATAGTCCCAACCAGTCCACTGGAATCTGAGGTTGGTACGAGCCACCCTATTGACTCTGCAGCTCCTCCGCATCCAATGAACACTTCCACGTCTTTCACACCGTTCGTCTCAACCTCAACCTGCTGGCCAAAGATAAACTCCTGCTCACTTCGGTCACATAGCCCCGCCATTTGAGTAATGGGAGAACGAAACCCAGTGCCTATCAGAAGAAGCCTACCCTCAAGGCACTCGACACTACTGCCACGCCTCGCCCATACGCGCACGCCTTTGTGGGTCCTGTCGATCGCAGTTGCCCTGTGTCCGATGAAATACTCTGCCCCCTGTGCCGCTGCTGTGGAGGCAACTTCACCGACATAGGCTACGCGGTCGACAATTAGAGCCTGCGGGCCTCTTTTCCTGACTCTGTAACACTTACCCGACGGTGAGTGAATCAGTGCTGAGTCGACCTGCTGGCGTATGTGACCCTTTGACACGGGAAACTTCCCAGCACACTCGAGACCTATTACGCCGGTACATAGCTTGTCCCCTATCCTCTCCCTGTAGTCGATCACTGCTACGCGCGCGCCGCCCTTGGCGAGTTCGAGAGCCGCCACGTTTCCTGCCGGTCCGGCACCGATTATCAGAACGTCATACAAGGTACTGAGGTCGATTCAAGGATCTGTCACGTTGAGATGTATCCAGGGAAGCCGCCCGAATACTAGCGCAGGCCGTCCGTGCCGGACAAGGCAGACTGTACATGCCCACGGCCACGGCTGAAGCGAAGTCAATTGCGTCGGCAACCGAGTCGGCTTATAGTAATCTCAGTCTGAGGAGTGTAATGGAGCCAGATTCACAGAAGCTCATCGAGGCTATTCACGGCACTAGGGGAATGGCATCTCTGGTGATCGCGGGAGCGGGCTCGCAAGCCATCAACGATGTCCTGAGCGTCGCCGGCGCCTCAGGTACAGTGTTGGACATCCAGGTCCCATACGCTTCGTCAGCCGTGGTTGACTACATTGGCCAGGAGCCGGGCCAGTACGTATCAACCGGAGCGGCGCTCTCGCTTGCAAGGGCAGCCTACTTTCGGGCTGCGGAACTACGCGAGGATGATGTTCCTGTAGTAGGAGTCGCCTGCACCGCCACAATCGCTACAAATCGTCCCAAGCGCGGCGACCACAGGTGCCACGTCTGCGTCTATGGTCCAACGGGCTGGAAGTCCGATTCCATAACATTCGTTAAGGGACTGCGGACGAGGGAGCAGGAAGACCGTGTCGTAAGCAGGCTGATTTTCAACTCTCTTGCGGAGTCACTGGGACTGCACGATCAACTCGAACTGGACTTGTCTCACGACGAGAACATTGTCTCGGAAGGGACTCGCTTTGACGATCCGTTGGGAGCCCTGGCCACGGGCCATGTCAGGCACGTACTGGTCGATCCTGACGGAACACAGAACGCCGATGTGTCTTACACAGGTGGAATCATCTCCGGTTCGTTCAATCCCCGTCACGGAGGACACGATCAGCTGGCCAGGGCGGCTGAGGAACAGCTGGGATTGCCCATCGTCTTTGAACTCTCTGTCACAAACGTCGATAAACCAGAGCTTGAACTGTCCGAGGTTAGGCGCCGCATAGACCAGTTCGGAAGGCAGGCCAGCGTGATCGTCACCCGTGCGCCGGTCTTCTATGAGAAGGCACGCCTTCTACCCGGTTGTGTCTTCATAGTCGGGCATGACACGCTCGTACGACTCGTCGATCCGAAGTACTACGACGGCAGCCGGGCAGAGATGATATCCGCCTTCATGCAGATGAAGAATCTCGGCTGCTCGTTTCTGGTGGCAGGTCGTGTCGACGATGCCGGTTTCAGAACGCTGAACGATGTAGAAATCCCGGCGGACCTCTCGGACATGTTCAGCCCCATTCCTGAGTCGGTCTTCAGGGAGGACATCTCTTCGACTGAGATCAGGCTGGCCGCCCGGCGGTCCGGTTCATAATGGGCTTCAAGGATCTGAGAGGGTTCATTGAACTCCTCGAGCAGTCTGGGGAGCTTAAGCGAATTGACGCCGCTGTTGATCCTGAGTTGGAGGTCACCGAGATAACCGACCGCATGGTGAAGAACGGAGGCCCTGCCCTGCTCTTTACAAACGTGCGCGGTCACAGCACTCCCCTGCTGATAAACATCTTCGGGACCCACAGGAGAGTTGCCCTCGCCCTCGGTGTGGACCAAATCGATGAACTGGTGGAACGCGTCAGGAGCCTGCTCAACATGGCGCAGTCCCCGCCTGCAGGCATCGGGGGGAGGCTCCGCGCCCTGGGAGACATCGTAGGACTCGCCAGAACACAGCCCCGCACGGTCCGGCGCGCGCCATGCCAGGAGGTCGTACTGACGGGCGACGACGTTGACCTGTACCAGATGCCGATCATTACCTGCTGGCCTGACGACGCGGGTCCGTTCATCACGTTGCCTCTTGTGATCACTCGTGATCCAGAGTCCGGTCGGAGGAACGTTGGAACCTACAGGATGCAGGTATTCGACAGGAACACCACCGGCATGCACTGGCAGACGCACAAGGTCGGTACCAGGCACGAGAGGCGAGCACAGGAGCAGGGATTAGACCGCCTTGAGGTCGCCGTGGCTCTTGGGGCGGACCCGACGACAATGTGGACTGGGGCTATGCCTCTGCCCCCTGACATGGATGAACTTGCCGCAGCAGGCGTCATACGCGGGGAGCCAGTCGAAGTCGTGAAGTGCAGGACTGTCGACCTCGAGGTTCCGGCACACGCTGAGTACGTCCTGGAGGGCTACGTGGTGCCCGGCGAGACGCGCGACGAAGGTCCCTTCGGAGACCACACCGGTTACTACTCGCCGCCTGAGCCCTACCCTGTGTTCCATGTCACGGCTATGACGCACCGTCGCGATCCGATCTACCCAACAACGATGGTCGGGCGTCCTCCCACTGAAGACTTCTTCATGGGCAAAGCTGCCGAACGCATCATGCTGCCAGTCATGCAGATGGCGCTGCCGGAGATCCATGACGTGAACATGCCCGCCGAAGGGATCTTTCACAATCTGGTGATAGTGTCGATTCGTAAGGAGTACCCCGGACACGCCCGTAAGGTCATGCATGCCCTGTGGGGGCTCGGTCTTATGATGCTGGTGAAGACTATTGTCGTCGTAGACCACTTTGTTGACGTTCAAGACCTCTCGGAAGTGGCCTGGAGGGTGACCAACAACATAGACCCGGCTACGGATGTCGTGCTCGCGGATGGGCCACTGGATGACCTGGACCACGCAACACCGACGCCGAAGTTCGGCAGCAAGGTCGGAGTGGATGCGACTGCAAAGTTCCCGGGCGAGGGAAGAAATAGGGACTGGCCGCCGGACATCGTGATGAGCGAAGAGGTCAGGCGGCTGGTCGACAGCAGGTGGCAGGAGTACGGCTTTTGAGTGCGACGGCTACCACCTCGATCGCCCTATGGCGCAAGTTCCCGATGTATCTCGATGCCATCAAGTTCCACGAGAGCATTTTCGCGCTGCCATTCGCCTACATCGGGATGACACTGGCCGCCGACGGCTTTCCCGGCTGGTCGACATTCGGCTGGATTACACTCGCGATGGTAAGCGCCCGAACCGTCGGAATGTCGGCAAATCGCGTAATTGACAGGCACATCGACGCCTTGAATCCAAGGGCGTCCATGCGCCACATACCACAGGGGCTGCTGCAGGCAAAAGAGATGGCCGCACTGGCAGCCGTCTCGTCTGTCGTGTTCCTCTTCGCGGCTTCGCAGCTCAACACCTTGGCCCTCGTACTGGCCCCAGTGGCCGCGGCCTATCTCATTCTGTATCCGTATACAAAGCGCTTCACCTGGGCGGCCAATCTTCTCCTCGGATGGGCGCTAGCTATCTCACCGTCTGCGGCCTGGATAGGTGTGACAGGGAGTCTGACCTGGGAACCGGTGCTAATGTCGCTTTCAGTCGCACTGTGGGCCGGGAGCTTCGACATCATCTACCACACCCAGGATGTTGAGTTCCATAGACAGAACGGACTCCACTCTGTCGCCTCAAGGTTCGGCGTTCCAAGGGCCTTCCTGATCGCACGAACTCTGGATGTGTGCGCAGTCCTGTGCCTCATTGGATTGGGAATCTGGATGGGCCTCTTGTGGCCCTACTTCCTGGCTTGCGTTGCCGCATCTGGATTCCTCGTCTACAAGTACATTCTCGTTTCGCCCTCTGACCTCTCTCGGCTGGGTGTAGCCTTCGGCCGGATCAATGCGTATGTCTCAACGACGATGCTCGTCGGCACAGTCCTGGCAGTCTACCTGTCATGAGTTCAAGACACCTGGTTTCACGGGACTTTCATGCTCCTCCCGTCGTGGTGGGAATCACTGGAGCCAGTGGCGCAATTCTGGCGTGGCACACCATAGACGCGCTCCTAGCTGAGGGTGTGCCGGTGATCGCCTCCGCAACCGGCACGGCCAGGATGGTATGGAAACAGGAGATGGACGAGTCATTCGGCGCCGCTCTGGAGCGATGGGCGGACTCAGGACAGTTCGAATACTACGGTCCAATGGAGATGGCTGCGCCAATTGCCAGCGGCACGTTTCCCGTCCATGGTATGGCGATCGTGCCGTGCAGTATGGCGACCGTGTCGGCAGTTGCTCACGGCTCTTCAGACAACCTCATTCGCCGGGCGGCCGATGTGACCATCAAGGAGCGTCGGCCATTCGTTGTCGTACCAAGAGAGTCGCCGCTCAGCTTGATCCAACTCGAAAACCTGGCAAAACTGGCTTCCGTGGGTGCTGCAGTCATCCCTCCTGAGCCGGCATTCTACTTCCGTCAACAGACCGTCGATGACGTGGCGAGATTTGTCGCTCAGCGAACCCTGCTCGCGCTAAATGTCACTTCCCACTTGCCGGATGAGTTCCAGTATCAGGGACAGAACAGCTAAGAGTTGCAGTTGTTTCGGGCAGGCCCGATGGCTAAAATTGCCAACCAGAAGTGAAATCCAAGGAGCAACATCAACATGATCTCCTCATTTGACGCGGCGAAGGCTATCAACGATGTGCGCGGAGACGCCGTTGTCGTCGGGACCATGACTCCCAACCGCTACTGGGAATCTGTGACCGAGAATCCTGACCTCGATCTTCCAATCTTCGGCGCAATGGGAAAGGCTTCGTCCGTCGCCCTTGGCATCGCACTTGCGCAGCCGGACAAGAAGGTCCTCTGCCTAGATGGTGACGGGGGGCTTCTGATGAACCTTGGCACCCTGGTCACGATTGCGGAAACTGCTCCAGAGAACCTCGTTCACTTCGTCTTCGAAGACGGGATGTACTTCACCACCGGCGGTCAGCCGATACCGGGTTCCGAGAAGTTCGACCTCGCCGCAATGGCGCGGGATGCCGGCTTCGAGAACACCTACGAGTTCAGCGACCTCGAAGACCTTGCCAGTGAGTTGCCCCAGATTATGGGACAGCAAGGGCCTATATTTGTCTGCCTGAAAGTGACCCATCCCCCGACTCCGCCGCCGTTCTACATGGGCAAGACCGGGCCTAAGATGCGCGAGCTTGCCGGCACGCTACAGCAAGACTGACGCAGGATTTTCTCCAGGCTATGTTCGATTTCCACACCCACACCTTCCTGAGCGACGGCGTACTGTCTCCAATTGAGCTGATAAGACGCGCGATTCATGCCGGTTACCGCGCTATGGCGATTACTGACCACGTGGGCCCGGGCAATGCGGAGTTCGTACTCAAGACCCTGAAGGCAGACTGCGACATGGCTAACTCACGGTGGGACATTCTGGCCATGCCGGGAGTCGAGATTACCCATACGCCCTTCGAAGACATCGACAGGCTCGCTCACGAGTGCAGGCGGCTCGGCGCGGTTATGGTCAACGTTCACGGTGAGACAATAAACGAGCCGGTAGTTGAAGGCACAAACCTGGCTTCTGTATCCAGCGCGAACGTGGACATCCTCGCCCACCCTGGCCTGATCACTCTCGAGGAGGCCCGGATAGCTGCCGCAAACGGTGTGTTTCTTGAAGTCTCTGGAAGAAAGGGACACGGCATGGCAAACGGCCATGTCGTCAAGACGGCCCGCGCGGCGGGAGCAAAGCTTGTACTGGACTCTGACGCACATGCGCCCGAGGATCTGCTCAGCCGCGACTACGCGATGAAAGTGGCTCGTGGCTCAGGTCTTGATCTGGAGGACGCTGTCGCACTGCTCGACGCCGCTCCGCTTGAAGTGCTGGATCGGGTCGGCGTCAGTCGCGAGAGTGTTCCAGGTCTCCGAGTTTAGGAGTTTGGAGTGAGCAACCCTAAGCTGCCCACTCCATTTCTCTTGAAACCAGTGCTAGTCCGGTAGCACCACCGACTCTGGGTCTTCCCCTCTCAGAATCCTGGCCGCGTTGTACACCGCAAAAGTTCGGCTCTTCTCCCCTGACTCCTGGGTGAAAGACGCCAGGTGAGGCGTTACCAGTACGTTGTCCATATTGAGCAGCGGGTTGTCGACAGGTGTGGGCTCCTCTTCAAGAACATCCAGACCTGCCTGAGCTATCTTGCCTGCCTCCAGTGCGCGGATGAGCGCCGCCTCGTCGACAACTGGCCCGCGGCAGGCGTTGATGAAGACCACAGTTGGCTTCATCAGGTCGAATTCCCTATCACTGATCATGTGGTACGTAGGACCGCCCAGCGGAACGTGCAGCGTGATGATGTCCGACTCCTGGAGCAGCTCGTCCAGCTCAACCCGCCTCAGGTTGAGCTCTTCCTCGATGCCCGGCTCCGGATCTACGACATCGCTATATATGATGTCGCACTCCCAGCCCTGGAGCCTACGCGCTACGCGCGAACCAATTCTTCCAAGGCCGACGATTCCTACAGTCTTGCCCTGTATCTCATTGGCCTGAGAGAACCATTCCCGCCGGATGTCGGCGGCCCACTCACCTGCCTTCACGGCATTGAACTGTAGCTGCATCTTCCGGATGGTGCTGACGAGCAGCGCAATCGTGTGCTCGGCGACCGCGACGGCGTTTCCACCTCCGTTGTTGGAAACGCGGATCCCCATCTCGCCCAGGGCCGCCTTGTCCAAAGTGTCCGTACCGGCGCTGACGGTCTGTACCAGCTTGAGGTTGGGCGCCCGGCCGGCGACCTCGACGGTCACGGGGGCTCCTCCTACGATTGCAACCTGTGCATCCTGCAGCAGTTCTGCCTGATCGTCTAGCGATAGATTCGAGTCAACCCAGCCTACTTCAACGCCTTCCGGGGCGACTCTCTGGAAGTCGGCCACCAGTGCATCACTGGGTCCATATACGATTACCTGTGCTCCCATTGCTTCTCCTTTTCAACGTGGGATTCTCACTTCATAAAGCAGCCCGATTATACGTGCGCCGCATGGGATGGGCAAACGTACCAGGGCCTGCGTTGTGAACCTTGTGGACACCGCGCGACGCTGTATAATTCGCAACTGCGGCATCTAAATGACTCAGCCCGGAGCACCTATTGGCAAAAGCGCTGGACGGAATCAAAGTCCTGGACCTTACCCAACACATCGCGGGTCCATACTGTACGAAGTTGCTTGCCGACTTCGGCGCGAATGTGACCAAGGTCGAACGACCGGGCTCTGGAGATCCGGCCCGAGCAATGCCTCCGTTCGCCGGCGACGATCCACACGGCGACAAGAGCCTGCCATTTCTGTACCTGAATACCAACAAGCGCTCTGTAACCCTCGACCTCAAGTCTGCCACGGGCCGACGGTTACTCCGGCAACTGGCGGATGAATCACACGTCATTGTGGAGAACTTCCGCCCCAGGACGTTACCGTCTCTCGGCATCACTTATGACTCGCTTCGTGAGGCCAACCCGTCGATCGTCATGGTCTCAATTTCGAACTTCGGCCAGACTGGGCCGTACCGGGACTATGAGGCCACCGACATCGTCGAATACGCGCTCAGCGGCATCCAGTACATATTCGGTGACAACGACCGCGAACCGCTCAAGCACGGATTCAATCAGGCGCAATTCAAGGCAGGGACTGACGCGGCGTCTGCGGCCCTGATTGCTATGTATCACCGGGCCATGACCGGTAAGGGCCAGTGGATCGACATTTCGATCCAGGAGTGCATAGCTACGGGACTGCGGGATACGACTTCGTCTTTCACCTACACAGGCGCCGTTAAGTGGCGTCGCCCAAGCGAAGCGGGCGAGCTTCCCAGGTCGCCCGTAGAGACCAGCGACGGCTACATCGTACCAATCGCCTTTGGAGGAGTCGACTGGGACGCCACCGTGGACTTCCTGGACTCGGAAGAACTCGCCGAGGAGAGATTTTCGACTCCCGAAGGTCGTCTGGAACACGCAGCCGACCTCGATAGAATCCTCCGCGACGCATTCAGACAGTACGAGAAAGAGGATCTCTTCTACAGGGCCAACCAGCGCAGGGGCCTGATCTACGGCATGGTCCAGGACGCCTCCGAGCTGTATGAGAACGCGCAGTTCCGACATCGGGAGTACTTCGTCGAAGTCGACCATCCCGTCGCGGGCAAGGCCGAGTACCCGGGCGCCCCCTTTGGAATGTCGGCAACGCCATGGTCTGCCGAATCGCCTGCCCCCACTCTCGGCCAGCACAGCGTAGAAGTCTACGTCGACGAACTGGGCATCTCTAAGGAAGAGCTCGGCCAGCTCGTGGCCGGGGGAGTGGTGTGACAATGGCTAAAGCAATGGCTCTCGAAGGACTGAGAGTCGTCGAGATGGGGCAGCTCATCGCGATACCGTTCGCGGCCAAGCTCCTCGGCGACATGGGTGCCGAGATCATTCGTATCGAGTCGTGCACGCGTATGGACGGCTATCGAGTCGCTGGTTTCTACAAGAACGACGGCTCTGGCGAGTTCTGGAACCAGGCTATCAACTTCTACGAACAGAACAGGGGCAAACAGAGTCTTACCCTCGACCTGGCCCAGTCCTCCGGGATCGAGACCCTGATAGACCTGATAGCCATCAGTGACGTATTCATCGAGAATTTCACGCCTCGCGTGATCAGCAACTTTGGTCTGGAATACGAAGATCTTCGCAAAGTGAAGCCTGACATCATCATGGTCTCGTCAACGGGCTACGGCCATACGGGCCCCTGGAGCGGCTTCGGCGCCATTGGCTATGGGACGGAGGCCGCCTGCGGACTTGCGGCCGTCACCGGGTATACCGACGGACCACCAGCCATCCCGGAACTACCCTATGCAGACTATACCGCGGGCGAGCATACAGTCTTCGCGATCATGGCAGCCCTCATGCACCGGGCCGCCACTGGCGAGGGACAGTTCATCGATGTCTCCCAGACTCAGACACTAACTGCAACCGTGCCCGAACCTCTCATGGACTACGCCTTCAATGGCCGTGTGGCAGGGACTTCCGGCAATCGTGACGACAAGTACGCTCCGCAGGGGACCTACCCGTGCCGCGGAGACGACCGCTGGATCTCCCTGAGCGTCAGATCGGACTCCGAGTGGGCTGCTCTCTGCGAGGTGTTGGAGCGTCCCGGCTGGGTCACCGATCCTCGATTCGTTGACGGCCTGTCTAGATTCAGGAATCACGAATTGTTGGACGAGTTTATTGCGGGCATTACGGTTGGCTTGACCGCCACTGACTTGCAGACCCGGCTTCAGGCCGCAGGTGTCCCTGCTGGGGAGGTTCTTGACGGCAAGGCCCTGCTGTTCAACGAACACCTGAGTGCGCGCGGGTTCTATGAGGTCGTCGAACATGCCGAATCAACCGGTATGCCTCCTCTGCCCTATGCTGGAAGACCTTGGAAGTTCTCTGAGACGCCTGGCGAGATTAGGTCCGCGGCTCCTACCCTCGGCGAACACAACGACGCTGTACTGGCCGACCTTCTGGGATTTGGCCACTCGCGAATTGCTGAAATGGCCGATGCAAACGTGATCGGTACAGCTCCGGCCAACCCGATAGCCTCACGCCAGACAGAAAATGAAACGCTGCTGTCCCAAGGTCGTATAATCCGGTGGGAGCCGGATTTTGAAGAACAGGTGATGAGCAAGTTTGGCGCCGGTTAGCCCTATCGAGTTTGCCCATGAGATTTCCTGAACATATAATCAGGACATACTAGGGGCATCGGAGGATTCAGTACGACTTGGTGATCGAAGCAGTTGCGATCGATGGGCCTGTCGCCTCCGGAAAGACATCGGTGGGGGTTTGTGTAGCCGATAGACTTAACTACGCTTTCCTGGACACCGGCATCATGTATCGCGCGGCGACGTGGCAGGCCCTCCGGTCTGGCGTAAGCGTTGCTGAAGAGACCGACTTGACCCTCATGGCAGAGTCGATGCACATCGCCCTGCAACAGTCAAACGGGTCAGACCGGCTGTTGTTGGATGGGTCCGACATCACGGACCACCTGAGAGACACAGAGGTCGATCGTAATGTCTCAGCAGTGTCAGCAGTGACGGGCGTCAGGCAAGCGCTGATTCCGCATCAACGAAGAGTAGCCAGGGCAGGACCTATTGTGATGGTAGGACGCGATATTGGCACTGTGGTCCTGCCTGATGCGCGCACCAAAGTCTATCTGGACGCATCAGTCGATGTACGTGCACGAAGGAGACATACGGAACTGCTCGCCTCAGGTGTGACCCACGTACTGGAACAGGTAATAGCAGATACAGTGAGAAGAGATAGAATAGATTCGGAGAGAGGCGCTCTCAGCGTCTCTAAAGAGGCAGTTGTGATACAGACCGACAACCTGGACTTGGAAGGGGTTGTCGAGCGCATCGTTAACCTTGTGGAGAGACGCTAGTGGAAGCTGTTTACTACGTTAGCAATTTCCTGCAGAGATGCACCTTGCGGACCTTCTCCGACTACAAGGTGATGGGCGCCGAAAACGTCCCTCCAATGGGGCCGCTGATTGTAGTCTCGAATCACCTGAGCAACCTTGATCCCTCTTTCCTTGGGGCGAGCGTCCCCAGGCGCCTGAATTACCTGGCAAAGGACAACCTCTTCAGCGCCGTCGGGCCCGTCGGCCGATGGTACCTGCGCAACTATGGCGCGTTTCCCATTGACCGGGCCGGAGTGGACGCGAGGGCCTTTCGTTGGGCCCTCCGTCAGCTTCAACGGGACGCCGCACTCGTCATCTTCCCTGAGGGAACACGCAGCAGGACGGCAAGCCTGAACGAGGCAAAGGCCGGAGCGGTGTCACTCATTCTGAAATCTGGCGCCCCGGTGCTTCCAGTTGGGATTACAGGTACTGAGAGAATGCAGCCATTCCTGAGAGTCGTTAACCCGACGGGCAAGATCCGAGTGAACATCGGGCAGCCTTTCTCATTGCCGAGCATTGAAGGCCGTCCCAGCCGGGAAGTGCTGCGCTCCATGACAACGGACATGATGCACCGCGTGTGCGACCTGCTGCCTGAGTCGTACCACGGCTTCTACTCGAGGACTCAAGTGTCTGAGAGCGACCCAGCGGTGGCAGCGCGTTGACCCGGACGATCGCGAATGCCCCCCTGTTCCCCATGACAACCCGGACTGCGGACCTATGTGCGGAATAATCGGCTACGCAGGCGAGCACCAGGCAGCCGAACTCCTGCTCGAAGGTCTGGGCACGCTGGAATACCGTGGCTACGATAGTGCGGGAATCGCTGTCGTCGGGACTGACGGCAGTACATCGGTCCACAAGCGTGTGGGTAAGCTCTCCAACCTGCAAACTGCGCTCAATGGCGCAATGCCCGAGGGCAGGCTCGGGATAGGCCACACCAGGTGGGCGACCCACGGGGCCCCCTCAGACGCAAATGCGCACCCGCACACCGACTGTGAAGGCGACGTTGTAGTAGTCCACAACGGTATAGTCGAGAACTACCGTGAACTCAAGCGCGAGTTAGTCGACAGTGGGCACGTTTTCGAGTCACAGACCGATTCAGAATGTATTCCGCACTTGATCGAAGCTGGCATTTCGGAGGGGCTCTCACTGGAAGAGGCCGTGATGGCCGCCGCCCACCGCATTGCAGGCGCCAGTGCAGTTGTCGCGTTTTCGACCCGAGATCCGGGCAAGATTGTCGGTCTGCGACTCGGAAACGCCGGTGGAATTGTCGTAGGCAGGAACGACGGGGGAGTCTTCCTATCGTCAGATCTTCCGGCTCTCCTGCCGCACACCCGAAGCGTCTACTACCTAAACGCCGGCGAGATTGCTGTCCTTAGCGCCCATGGGATGTCTTTCGGGTGCATCGATGGCACATCCATTGACAAGCTCCCCACCAACATTCCCTATGACCCTCTCTCTTCAGCGAAGGGCGCCTACAGCCACTTCATGCACAAGGAGATTCACGAGCAGCCCGAAGCAATCGTCAACGGTCTCAGGGGCCGTATTTCGTTCGATGACCTAACGGTAAACCTAGCCGAACTCGGACTGAGTGACCAGTTGGTCGATTCCATCGATCGCGTTGTGTTCCTGGGAATGGGAACAAGCCTGCACGCTGCAATGATCGGTAGACACTGGATGGAGGCCCTGGCGAGGGTTCCTTCCGAATACGATAACTCCTCTGAATTCAGGTATCGTTCTCCCGTTTTGGACTCGCGAACTCTAGTCGTCTCAGTCTGCCAGTCTGGTGAAACGGTTGACACCCTTGCCGCCATGGAGCTCGCAAGAGACCTGGGCGCGCCCCAGGTCACGCTCTGCAACTACCCAGGGACACAGACCACACGAATCGCTGGACACACCCTGATGGTTCGTGCAGGCCTGGAGATCGGAGTGGCTGCTTCCAAGACGTTCACCTCGTCTCTGATCTCCCTGATTCTGCTTGCGCTGGAAGTCGGCACTCGAAGAGGGCAGATTGGACCAGAACGGAGACAGTCGCTCATTTCCGAAGTCACGCGCCTGCCCGACATGCTCGGCGCCATGCTGACTGACGAGTCTGTCTACAGGGACATCGCCAGGAAGTATGGCCGTCGCTCGGACTTTCTCTTCCTGGGAAGAGGTCTCGGCTTTCCAATGGCGATGGAGGGGGCTCTGAAGCTCAAGGAGATTAGCTACATCCACGCGGAGGGCTATCCAGCGGGCGAGATGAAGCACGGTCCAATCTCGCTGATCGATGAAGACATGCCGGTCGTAGCCATCGCCCCTGCTGACTCCCTGCGGGATAAGATGCAGTCCAACATCAGCGAAGTAAAGGCCCGAGGCGGGAACATCATTGCGGTGGTAACTGAAGGTGATGCGGAGACTTCCGTACTGGCGGACGATGTTATAGCCATACCAAAGGCGTCAGAGATCACAAGTCCGTTTCCGGTATCCATCGCGATGCAGCTGATTGCATATCACATAGGCGTTCGCAGAGGATGCGACATCGACCAGCCACGGAACCTGGCAAAGACCGTCACAGTTGAGTAATTGCCGCCCAGATTAGCTTGTGCTACTGTTGCGCCGCAAAGGAGCTAGAGTTGCTGCCACACGTAGAAAAGTTCGGCATCTACCTGAACGCCTCTGAGGGCAAGGTTGTGCGAATCACGTCCCCTTATTGGTTCCCGGAGGAACCAGACTGGGTTTACGTGACCAATGAGGTCAATGCCACACTTCTCGCTATTCGTGAGACGATCCGCGAAAAGGAGTTGTCGGAAGACCCTGACACTGTTACTTGGGGTCGGATTCCGCTTCTCGACTGAGTTCAAGGGTGTGGTGAGGAGATGGGTGCGGAGTGAGCAATAAAGTCAGCACACCGGAGTCCGGTCAGGTCGAAGTCGAGTCCCCACCGCTCTGGAGAAGGCTGCTCTCTGTACCTCCGGCGTTGCGTTATCCGCAATACCGCTCGTACTGGTTTGGCACGCTGGCGTCTGTTTGCGGATTCCAGATGCTCATGTTCGCGCAGGGCTGGCTCACCTATGAGCTGACGGGGTCGCCCCTATATCTGGGCTACGTTGCGGTTGCAAGCGCGGTGCCTTCAATCGGGCTGAACCTCTTCGGAGGCGTGTTCGCCGACAAGCTGGACAAGCGCAAGCTCATCTTCTACACACAGCTCCTCACTGCGAGCCTGATCTTCACCCTTGCATTCCTGACCCTTTTCGAGGTGGTGAGGGTGTGGCACATCATCGCCCTTGCATTCGCCGCCGGTGCCGTGAACGCTTTCGACCAGCCTGCACGTCAGGCGCTCTACCCTCATCTGATCGATCGCCGCGTTATTATGAGCGCGGTTGCTCTGAACTCGGCAGTCTGGCAGGGAACGCGAATCGTCGCCCCCGCCGTGGCTGGGACCATCATCGGCCTGATTGGCACCGCAACCGCGATCTTCGTTGCGGGCGCAGGCTTTGTCGTCATGGCCGTCGTTATTCTCACCCTGCGTATACCCAGGATAGACGTCGGATCAACGGGAAGTGCATTCGGGGCGCTATGGGAGGGACTCAGGTTTATTGCGGGCAGTTCGATCTTCTCGTTCCTGATCGCCATGACATTCTTCAACAGCTTCTTCGGAATGGCGTACATCACCATGATGCCGGCATTTGCGGTCGACGTCCTGAAGGTGGGCGCCGATGGCCAGGGCCTTCTGATGACTGTCGGAGGCGTTGGTGCGCTCGGCGTTACCATGCTGCTAAGCTCGTCAGCCAACTTCCAGCGGAAGGGACTGCTGATTATCGGAGGTGGACTCTCCTTCGGCATATCCATCATTGCCTTCGCGCTCACGTCGAGGTTCGTAGGTTCCCTGCCTCTGGCGATGGTGCTCATGTTCATCATGGGTACCGCCAGCTCAACCTACATGATCTCGATTATGAGCTCTCTGCAACTCCTGGTACCCGACCGGATGCGAGGCCGCGTCATGGGCTTCTATGGGAT
Organism: Dehalococcoidia bacterium; assembly: GCA_965116415.1. Classification (GTDB taxonomy): domain Bacteria; phylum Chloroflexota; class Dehalococcoidia; order Lucifugimonadales; family UBA1123; genus VXRN01. Next base: position 276,198 of record OZ220693.1, on the reverse strand, counting down.
GACCTGGAGCATCATGCCGCTCGGAGGTATGCAGGCGGGCGCATTGGCCACCTTCGTGGGTGTACCGGTTGCCGTGGCGATCGGCGGAGGGCTTGTGGCGGCCTTCGCACTCGGACCGGCTCTGGTCAACCGTCAGGTTCGTAACATCGGTTCGATCCTCATGCAGAGCGAGCGTGAGGCCCAGTCGTATGGGTCTCCCCCTGAACGCGTGAGGCCAGCATCCTGAAGTTGACACAAGAGTGCGTTCAGTGTAGTAAGTAATGCGGCCTCGGCTCAGCCGTCATATACGCCGGGCCGGAGACCCATACTCATGCCAGAATCCCCCAGAACATTGCCCAGGCACTTTCTTGATATGCAAGCCAGTGTGCTGGGGCTCGACCTGTCTGAAGTTGATGCTGATGCGCTGCTGGAGCGCGTTAAGTCAGGGCTCGAAGACTTGGACAGGTCGGAAGAGATATGCCCGGGCGACTACGAACCAGCGGTTACTTTCCACGCTGGTCAGGACGCCCAATGAGCGCCGACGAACTGTGCAATTACACGATTGGCGATGCGGCCCAGCTCATAGAGTCCGGCCAACTCTCACCAGTAGAGCTTACGCAGGCACACCTGGACCGCATCGGAGCCACTGACTCCGAACTGAATTCCTTCATCACGCTACTGGCTGACCGTGCCCTCGAACAGGCCGCTTCGGCTGAGAGCGAGATCGCTTCAGGTACATACCGTGGGCCTCTCCATGGGATACCAATTGGACTGAAAGACCTCTACTACACCAGGGACATCTCCACGACCGTTGGATCAAGAATACTCAGGGACTTCGTCCCAGACTATGACGCCGCCGTGGTCGAGCGGTTTGACGAGGCGGGAGCGGTGCTACTTGGAAAGCTCCAGATGCACGAGTTCGCTCTTGGAGCCACGAGCGTAAATCCGCACGACGGCCCGGCCCACAATCCCTGGGACGTCTCCAGGATCACAGGCGGCTCTAGCGGCGGCTCAGGCTCAGCAGTGGCTTCTGGGCAGTGCATGGCTGCGCTGGGCAGCGACACTGGAGGCTCAATTCGGATCCCTGCCGGTCTATGTGGCATTGTTGGCATGAAGCCTACGTATGGCCTCATCTCCAGGTACGGTGTTCACCCTCTCTCGTGGAGCCTGGACACAGTTGGGCCGATGACCCGTTCAGCCCGCGACGCTGCGATAGTTATGAACGCTCTGGCGGGCTACGACTCCCGTGACCCGTCATCAGCCAGGGTCGCCAACCAGGACTACGCTATGGGAATCGAGGACGGCATTGCGGGACTGAAGATCGGCATCCCCGAGGACTTCTTTTACGACGTAATAGACGGTGAGGTCTCAGCAGCCATCTGCCAGGCCGCAGGGGTGCTGTCTGAGCTGGGAGCAGAGGTCGAACGCTGCTCGATTCCCGCCCTGAATCACTGCCTTGGAATCTCGAGCGCGATTCTCGTTACAGAGGCTGCGGAGACTCTGTACTCTCACATCCGAGACCGGCCCGAAGATGTAGGCGCCGACGTTCGCGCCCGACTATTCCTCGGTGCGATGACGCCGGCAGTCGACTACATCAAGGCCCAGCGTGCGCGCGCCGCGTACAACGAACAACTCGCCAGCGCGATGAGGACCTACGACCTCCTACTTGCCCCGACCGCGGCGATCGGTGCGCCGCGCATCGACCAGGAGTTCGTCGATGTTGGCGGCCAGCAGGAAAACGCGCTGTCCCTGATGTCCAGGCTAACGAGAGCATTCAACCTTACGGGCCAGCCGACGGTCTCGGTGCCCTGCGGCTTTACGTCGGACGGTATGCCTGTCGGAATGCAGCTCGCCGGCCGAATGTGGGAGGACTCGGTAGTACTTCGCGCAGCTCATGCTTACGAGTCCGCTACTGAATGGCACACCCGGCGACCGCCGATCTAATCACAGACAGAACTTGAAAGAACCTATACGACGGAGGAACCAGACGTGACAACGACTCCACAAAGTCAGGGCCTGTCGCTACATGACGCCGCCCGCGCTCAGGGTGTGACATTCGAGCGGGAGGCAGTCCCTGAAGATCGCTATGTAGAAGCCAACGGTATGAAGTTCCACTACCTGGACTGGGGCAATCCAGACGCCCCTGACATGCTGCTGCTTCACGGCTTTGCACAGACCTGTCACTCCTGGGACTTCGTCGCGCTCGCATTCTGCGATCGCTACCACGTCGTCGCGCTCGACCAGCGTGGTCACGGCGACAGCGACTGGTCGGAGGCTGGTGATTACTCGCCTGAGACCCAGCAGGAAGACATAGCTGGTGTTGTCTCGGCAATAGGGCTTCGCGACTTCGTCCTGATGGGACTTTCCATGGGTGGCCGAAACTCGTTCACCTACGCCGCGACGCACCCGGAAGAGGTCAGGGCCCTAATAGTCGTGGACGCAGGTCCCCAGAACATGCGCACCGGTTCCCAGAAGATCCGTAACTTCGTGCAGCAGGATGACGAGCTGGACTCGATTGAAGACTTCGTCCAGCGAGTGCTTCAGTTCAACCCACTCCGTGATCCTGTCCAGGTGCGGGGCTCAATTCTCCACAACCTGAAACAGCTCCCCAATGGCAAGTGGACGTGGAAGTACGACAAGCGTTTCAGGCAGCCGGGCGGACGCCGGTTCCAGCATGACCCGCAGATGACTGAGAGGCTTTGGGGCTACATGGAGAGTCTTGCATGCCCTACTCTCGTGGTGCGAGGCGCACAGAGCGACATTATCGCTCTGGACACCGCGGACGGAATGCACAAGCGCATTCCGAACGGCCGACTTGCCACCGTGGACAACGCAGGGCACCTGGTTATGGGCGACAATCCGTCAGGGTTCGAACGGGCAGTTACAGGGTTCCTGAATGAGATAGACGGATAGCGAACGTTCGCATTATTTGATGCCGTGATTCACCGCGTGCTAGAATCTCTCCCGAAGAAGAGAGAGAAGTTTAGAAAAACAGGGACCCAGGAGACGGGATTGGACGCGGCTGAAAAGCAGGCAATAGTCGCTGAATACAGAACGAATGACAACGACACCGGTTCCACTGATATACAGGTGGCGGTGTTGACGGCCCGCATCAACAGACTTACGCAACACCTGAGAGAGAATAAACACGACGAGTCCACCAGGCGTGGACTTCTCAAGATGGTGGGCCGACGGCGTAGACTACTCCGATACTTAAATCGCGAGGACGTTTCGCGCTACAGATCGCTTATTTCGAGGCTCGGCCTCAGAGGCTAATTCCCCTCACAGCACCCGACAAGGGTGCTTTTCTTCTTCCTTGGGCTTTTCCCAATCCAGGAGGCGTAACGCCAGATGACGACGACCCTTTTTGATCAGAAACTAGGCGACGGAGTACTTTCTTTTGAGTGCGGAAAGCTAGCCCAGAAGGCAAACGGTTCGGTACTGGTCAAGTACCACGACAATGTACTTCTGGTCACTGCGACAACCGCGAACCCCCGCGAGGGCATCGATTTCTTCCCGCTCACCGTAGATGTCGAAGAGCGACTCTACGCTCGCGGAAAGATCCCCGGAAGCTTCTTCAAGCGCGAGGGCAGGCCCTCAACCCATTCGATCCTGATCGCTCGACTTACCGACCGACCCATCCGACCCCTGTTCCCCAAGGACTTCCGCAACGAGGTCCAGATCATAGCCACACCCCTGTCGTCGGACACAACCAACCCCTACGACATGATCGCCATTATCGGCGCGTCCGCGGCACTGACCATCTCGGACATTCCATTCGAAGGGCCTATATCGGCTACTCGCATGGGCTATATGGACGGAGAGCTCGTGGTTAACCCTTCATATGAGCAGATCGAGGAGAGCCAGCTTGACCTGATGGTCGCCGGTTCCCGCTCCGGTGTGATCATGATGGAAGCTGGCGCAAACGAGGTCACAGAGGACGTGGTCCTCGAGGCCATTGAGAGGGCCCAGGAGGTCAACCTCGAGATCATCGAGCTCCAGGAGGAACTCGCCAAGGCGTACGGAAAGCCGCAGTTGGAATACGTCCCCCGATCGTATGATCACGATCTGACCGAGAAGGTCTGCAGTGAAACAGCAGACGATCTCGCCGAGGCGTTGGCTTTGGACGGCGACGAGAGCGACGCTAAAGTGGCCGAAATCAAGGCGGCTGTCTTTGAGGAGTACGGGGAAGACAACGACCCTTCGATGGTTGCTACAGCCTTTGACGAGGCCTTCGAAGCTGCCTTCAAGCGCCGGGTCCTTGACACTGGCGAACGTCCGGACGGTCGCGGTCTGAAGGAGATCAGGCCGCTGTCCAGCGAGGTTGGGCTGTTCCCTCGCACGCATGGGACGGGCCTGTTTACCCGAGGCGAAACCCAGGTACTCGGTGTGTGCACGCTGGGTTCTGTCGGCGATGCTCAGAAGATCGACAACATGAGCCCTGAAGACGAGAAGCGGTTCATGCTTCACTACAACTTCCCACCGTTCTCCACGGGAGAGGCGAGACCAATTCGCTCCACTGGACGACGCGAGATTGGGCATGGCGCCCTCGCCGAGCGCGCCCTGTCAGCCGTTCTGCCCACTGAGGAGGAATTCCCCTACACCATTCGCGTGGTCGGCGAATGCCTCAGCTCCAACGGCTCCACGTCCATGGCCACGGTGTGCGCAGGCACTCTCGCCCTGATGGACGCCGGTGTGCCTATCAAGACGCCTGTGGCCGGTATCTCCATTGGCCTTGTGACCGGGGAGGGCGGGCAGTACGTCACCCTTACGGACATCCAGGGCAAGGAAGACCACATGGGCGACATGGACTTCAAGGTCGCCGGTACTGAGAACGGGATCACGGCCATCCAGCTCGATATGAAGGTCAAGAGCATCAGCTATGACGTGATCTACGACGCTCTTCACCAGGCAAAGGAGGCCCGGGGCGAAATCCTGGACCAGATCGAAAGCACGCTTCCCGAGTATCGCAGCGAACTCAGCAAGTACGCTCCAAGAATGCAGTCAATCCAGATTGCCGTCGACAAGATCGGCGCGGTGATCGGACCAGGCGGCAAGACAATTAGGGGAATCGTCGAGGAAACCGGGGCCACCGTCGATATCCAGGACGACGGCACGGTCGTTATCGGTTCCAGCGACGGGAACGCGGCCGATCGCGCGATTCAGATGATCAAGGACCTGACCAAAGAGATCGAGATCGGAGAGATCTACACTGGTAAGGTCGTACGCACCACCGACTTCGGCTGCTTTGTGGAACTCCTGCCCGGCAAGGATGGCATGGTCCACATCAGCGAACTCGCCAACTACAGAGTTCCTACAGTCGAAGATGAAGTCACCGTTGGTGATGAAGTCACCGTGCTGGTTACTGAGGTAGACCAAACCGGACGAGTCAGGCTCTCAAGACGGGCCCTCCTTAGCGACGCCGACGAAGACGGAGAAGACCCGGTCGAGGCCGCACTGAGGCGACAGCGCTCCAGCCGTGGAGGCGGCCAGCGTCGCGGAGGTGGAGGCTTCGGAGGCGACAGGGGCGATAGAGGGCCAAGGAGAAACGGCCCCGGCAGAGGCCCCCGCAACAGGGACCGCGACTTCGACGGTGGCAGGCCTCGAGGAAGAGGGCGAGACCGTGATCGCGACCGCGATGACAGGGGCGGGTCAGGCTTCCGCTCTCAGTCCCGGGGCGGCTACGGGGGTCGCGACCGCGACCGTGACCGTGATCGAGACAGAGGTGAGGGCCGGAGGCGCAGGGACCGTTTCTAGTCCTTGAAGCTGCACTGAAAATGGACGGCCCCAACGTGGGCCGTCCTTCCTGTATCTGGAGGCAAGGGAGGAGTCGAATGTCAACCATAAACGTAGTCGTACATGGCGCCCTCGGCAAGATGGGACAGGAAGTACTCAACGCAGTCACAAACGCCCCGGACATGAACCCGGTTGGAGCCGCAGACCAGGCAGCGGACCCAGGAAGCATCTCCCTCCCCGACATGTCCGGGCAGATACCCATATCAAACGATCTTGCCGAGGTTCTCTCCGGCGCCGATGTCGTAATTGACTTCTCCACCGCAGACGGAGCGATGTCAGTCATGAGAACCGCTCCTGCACACAGCGTGAACGTGGTCGTAGGCAGCACAGGACTGAGAGAAGACAACTACCAGGAAGCAGACGGCCTAGCCAATGAGCATGGCGTGGGCATCATCATCGCGCCCAACTTCGCGATGGGCGCCGTGTTGATGATTCACCTCGCCAAGGAGGCCGGTCGCTTCTTCGACTACGCAGACCTGACCGAGATGCACCACGAGGCCAAGATCGACGCTCCCTCCGGCACAGCTCTTGCGATCGCCCGTGCCGCAGTTGAGGGTAAGGCGGGTGGATTCACCAACGTCCGCGCCGAGAAAGAACTGATCGAAGGCCCACGCGGCGGCGACTACGAAGGAATCAGTGTCCACAGCGCTCGAATGCCGGGTCGTGTCGCCCACCACGAGCTTGTCTTCGGAGGACTCGGGCAGACCCTGACCATCAGGCACGACTCGGTCAGCCGTGAGAGCTTCATGCCCGGTGTCACCATGGCGATACGCGAAGTGGTGAACCGCAAGGGTCTGACTGTCGGCCTTGAGCACCTCATGGGACTCGCCTGACCCCGGTCACGCTCTCGGCACAGCAGCGACTGTGGGGCGATCGCAGGCATCGGTGTCTGACGACTAAGCCTGTCGCTTGCCATCACGGAATTGCTACTATTTTCACGTTATTTCCCAACGAGGTGTAAGTGTTGAACGAGTGCAACATCGCGATAGTCGGCGCCACCGGCGCTGTTGGCCAGGTCTTCCTGAGGATCATCGAGGAGCGCGATTTCCCCGCCAGTACAATTCGTCTCTGCGCGTCGGAGCGGTCAGTTGGCAAGAGGCTGAAGCTCCGAGGCGAGGAGATCGAAGTCGAGTTGGCGACCCCCGAGTTGCTGAGTGAGGTTGATTTCGCGTTCGTTGCTGCCTCCACGGCGGTGAGCCGGGAGTTGGCTCCGATGGCTGCCAAAAACGGCGCCGTCGCCATAGACGACAGTTCCGCATTCAGGATGGAACCGGACGTGCCCCTGGTGGTGCCCGAAGTGAATGGCAGCGACCTGGACTCTCACCGCGGAATCGTCGCTATCCCCAACTGCACGACCACACCCCTGGTAATGGCCCTCAAGCCTCTTCATGAAAGCAACTCAGTAAGGCGAGTAGTAGCCTCCACTTACCAGTCCGTCACCGGTACCGGAGCTGCCGCTGCCGAAGAGTTGAGAGTCCAGTCAATGGCCATCGTTGGCGGGGACGACGTAACCGCTGACGTCTATCCCCACCCTATAGCGTTCAACGTTCTGCCTCACGTGGAACCGTTCTGGGAAAACGGATATACGAACGAAGAGATGAAGATGCAGAACGAAACGCGCAAGATTCTGCATGCCCCTGAGATCAGGGTCTCAGCAACGTGTGTGCGGGTCCCTGTGGTGGTCAGCCACAGTGAGGCCGTCAACATCGAGTTTGAGGACCCAATCAGCCCTGGTGAGGTACGGAAGATTCTTCAGGGCGCGCCCGGTCTGCGCGTGGTGGACGATCCACAGTCGAACGTGTATCCTATGCCAATCGAAGCTGAGGGTGAGGATGACGTGTTCGTCGGGCGCATACGCTCCGATCTCGCCCTCGAAAACGGCATAGCATTGTGGCTATCGTGCGACAACCTCAGAAAGGGCGCGGCGCTCAACTCCATCCAGATTGCCGAGGAGATGATGGCGCGGGATCTGCTGCTGAGGTAAAGAGGGACTCACAAGTTCCGGAGGTAGGAAATGGCTGAGATCGGACGACTGCTGACTGCAATGGTTACCCCCTTCGACGAAGAGGGAGAGATCGACTACACAAAGGCGCGCAAACTTGCACGTGCGCTCCTGGACTCCGGCTCAGACGGACTGGTGATCGGAGGCACGACCGGCGAGTCTCCGTCTATGAGCGATGATGAGAAAGTCCGCCTCTTTGCCGAGGTGAAAGAAGAAATCGGTGATGAAGGCGCCGTAATCGCCGGCACGACGGACAACAACCACCGCAAATCAGTTGAGCTCTCCGTCGAGGCTGAGAAGGTCGGCGCTGACGGCCTGCTACTCACGGTTCCTGCTTACAATAAGCCGAGCATGGAGGGTCTCTACCAGCACTTCAAGGCGATTGCCGAGGCGACTCCACTGCCCGGTATCCTGTACAACGTCCCTTCACGGACATCGCTGAACATGGACCACGCTACTACGCTCAGGTTGGCCGAGATCGAGAACATCGTCGGCGTCAAAGAGGCCTCGAGCGACCCGGTACAGATCACACAGATCATCGACGGTGCACCTGACGGCTTCAGGGTCTGGTCTGGCAACGACGACGAGACATTCTCCATCATGTGCACAGGTGGCTACGGAATTGTCAGCGTTGCTGGCCACATTGTTGGTCTACAGATCAAGGAGATGATGGGCCGGATCCTGGAAGGAGATATCGAGGCTGCCGCGGCCGAGCACAGGCGGCTCCTTCCTCTATTCAAGGCTATCTTCTGGGTCACCAACCCGGTCCCGATCAAGTACGCCGTCAACCGAGCGGGCTTCGACATCGGTAAGCCAAGGCTGCCTCTCTGGGAGGCAGATGAGTCTTTCACCAGCAAGTTCGACCCGCTCATGGACGAGTACAACATAGACCTGCCGGTAAACGGCTCCTGAACTAGACCAAAATCCAGAAATCAAGAGGGCGGGACCAATCTGGTCCCGCCCTTTGTATTCGGTCGAAAACTCGGTTGCTCAGACGTGCATCATCTGCCTGACCATCACCGTCTCGTCACGGTGCGGTCCTGTTGAGATGACGTCGATAGGGCAGCCAATGAGCTCCTGGATCCGCTCGACGTAGTCTCTCGCCTCTCTCGGCAGGTCTTCGTAGCGACGAACACTGGCAGTCGGGGTGTCCCAGCCAGGCATCTCCTCGAAGACTGGGCGGGCCTTCTCCAACGCGGCGACACCTCCAGGGAAGTCATCGGTGACGTCCCCGTCTTCCGTGATGTACTGGGTGCAGATCCTCACAGATTCGAAGCCGTCCAGCACGTCGAGTCTCGTCAAGACCGCAGACGTGTATCCGTTGATGAGGGAGCTGTACCTGGCGGCGACAGCGTCGAACCAGCCTACCCTCCGGGGTCGGCCGGTTGTAGTCCCGAATTCCTGCGCCAGCTCTCTGATCGTCTCGCCGGTGTTGTCGTTCAGCTCTGTCGGCAGCGGACCTGTCCCCACTCGAGTGGTGTACGCCTTGAACACTCCGGTAATACCTTCGATGTGTGTCGGGCTCACTCCTACGCCTACTGAAGCGCCGCCGATGGTGGGATTGGACGATGTCACGAACGGGTAAGTGCCGTGGTCGAGGTCGAGAAGGACTCCCTGCGCACCCTCCAGCAGCACGTTCTCACCTGCTGCAAGCGACTGGTTGATTATCTTCTCAGCTGGCCCAATGTACTGGGCAAGTCTCACACTCCAGTCGCGGCACTTGTCGTACACGTCCTCGAACGAGAGCGCCTCTCCGCCGTACACCTTTGTTATGACTGCATTGGTGTATTCGAGAATGCCCTCTAGCCTCGGGATCAGCGCCTCAATATCGAGAAGGTCCGCTGCGCGCACTCCCGTGCGGGCTGCCTTGTCAGCGTATGCGGGTCCGATACCCTTGCCAGTGGTTCCAATCCTGGCGCTTCCTCTCGCAATTTCTGCAAGCTCATCAAGCATCACGTGGTACGGCATTATCAGGTGGGCGCGCTCGCTGACGATGATCCGATGACTGATGTCGATTCCTCTAGACCTCAGATCATCGATCTCTTCGAGCAGCACGTCGGGGTCCACCACGACACCGTTCCCAATTACGTTCAGGGCATCCGGCCAGAAGACGCCACAGGGTATGAGGTGGAAGCTAAACTTGCCCTGGTCGTTCACTACGGTGTGACCGGCGTTATTCCCGCCGGCAAATCGGGCTACGATCTGCGCATCCCGTGCAAGGACGTCGACAATCTTGCCCTTCCCCTCGTCGCCCCACTGGGCGCCTAGAACTGCGTACGCAGGCATCCCTTAACCTCTGTTTTTCTTCACTCGCGTTCGATCTTCAGTTTTCAGGCGCGTCGCATCCCCAAGTACGAAAAAAGCGGTGAGGGGGATTCACTACATGGCGCTATCATGTGACGCGCGCAACCTAAAGTATATCAAACGTTAAGGGCCAATTGAAGATAGTTAAAGAGGCGACCCTGATCCAGGTCGCCCCTGTTGTCAACTGGACTTGAACCTGGCCTAGCCGGGTAGACCTCGCTCCACGCTGGTGAAGGCCCTGTCCAGCCTGTTGACTAGCTCGTCAGCCTCTTCCAATGTGATGCAGAGCGGTGGACCGATGCCGACCCTGTCGTCTCCGCATCTCAGGATGAGGCTTTCGGCCTCAAACGCATCGGACAGACGCTCTCCAAGCCTGACGTCCTTAGGGAATCGCGCCTTGGTATCACGGTCGGACACAAGCTCGATGCCTATCAGCAACCCTCGGCCACGTACGTTGCCGATCATTGGATGCTCGTCTGAGAGGTCGCTAAGACGGCCCAGAATGTGAGCGCCAACTTCTGCCGAGTTGTCGACCAGGCCCTCTGTCTGCATGATCTCGATGTTCTTTAGCGCCACTGCTGCGGTCACGGGGTGACCGCCGAATGTCAGTGCCTGTCTGAAGATGTTGTCGGAGCCTGCGAAGACGTCTGCGACCTCGTCCGTGACGATCGCGTTTGCCAGTGGCACGTAGCTGGATGTGATGCCCTTGGCCATCGTCATGATGTCAGGCGTGACGTTCCAGTGCTCCATCGCGAACATGGATCCCGTGCGTCCGAACCCTGTGATCACTTCATCAGCAATGAGGATAACCCCATAGCGGTCACATATCTGACGCAGCATAGGCCAGTACTCGTCCCCGGGCACTGCGGCTCCCATCGACGAAGAAACCGGCTCCGCGACCACAGCGGCTACGCTCGATGGGCCATGAAACTTGATCAGGTCTTCGATAGCCTGCGCGCATCTGACTGCCGCCTCTGCGTCAGTCTCTCCGGGAATCGGCGAATTGTAAGAGTCCGGCTGTGGAGCGTAGAGCATTCCGGGGAATGCGGGCTCGTAGTCCTCTCTGCCACCGTCCCCGCCGAGCCACATCGTCGCGCCAAGAGCTCCGTGATAGGAGCCGACACGACTGATGATCTTGTATCGTCCTGCCTCGCCACGTCGCCTGTGGTACGCCCTCGCGATCTTGATGGCGGTCTCATTTGCTTCTGAGCCGCCTGTAACCGGCCACGATCGCTCCAGGTTTCCAGGAGCAATCTCCGCCAACTTCGCAGACAGCTCAATTAGCGGCTCCGTCGTCGACCCCTGCGGGAAATACACCAGCTTGGACATCTGGTCACGCATGGCGTCCGCCAGTTCGTGACGGCCGTAGCCGATGTTGACGCACATGTACCCGCCGTTGACGTCCATCCACTCACGGCCTTCGGCGTCGGTGACATGTACGCCGTTGCCGTGTGTGATGATCGGTGGACGGCCAGACTCTGCGTCAGTGGTCCAGCTCCGGTTGTGCATCCAGAGGTGGTCAAGCGCGGCCTGCCTGGCCTCTGACCCTCTGCTCATGGTGGTAGTTGTGTTTTCAGGCATATTGAGCCATCCCAAGATCACCCTCGAGCTCCCAAAGGCTGAGGTCTATGGCGTGGACTATCTCATCCACTTCTTCCTTCGTAATGCACAGTGGAGGTCCAACGTGAATGATTGGTCCAGCAACTCGCAGGATGAGCCCGTTCTTCCTGAAGCTCTCGTTGAGCCTGTCGGCGACCCTGTCCGAAGGGTCGAACGGCGCCTTCGTCTCCCGGTCCTTTACAAGTTCAACTGCCATGAGAAGTCCTAGACCTCTCACGTCTCCAATCGATGGGTGGTCACCCATCATGGCCTCAAGCTGCTCTTTGCAGTAGGCCCCTACCGCCGCCGAGTTCTCGACCATGCCTTCACTTTCGATGATCTCGATGTTCTTGAGGGACGCCGCCGCGGCCACCGGGTGTCCGCTGGCCGTGAGCACGTGCCGCAGGTAGTCTTCCTCACCGGCGAACACGCCGGCGACTTCTTCAGTGGCGATTGTCGCGGCCATCGGCAGATAAGAGCTGATGACACCCTTGGCCACGCTCATGATGTCGGGGACGACTCCCCAGTGCTCGACCGCGAACATTCTGCCTGTACGACCAAAGCCGTTGATGACCTCGTCGGCGATCAGGAGAACACCGTAGCGGTCGCAGATCTCCCGCAGCATCGGCCAGTACTCGTCGCCAGGGACAACAGCCCCGAGCGGGATGGCAACCGGCTCCGCAATAACTGCGGCAACCGTCTCCGGACCCTCGAACTTGATAAGGTCCTCGATCGCCTGCGCGCACCGGACAGCGCACTCTGAGTCAGTCTCGCCTGATATCGGCGAGTGGTAAGCTGACGGTGGTGGCGCGTACACCATTCCGGGCTTGGCGGGCTCGAAGTCGTCTCTCTGTGTATCTGGAGTGCCGCCAAGCCACAGAACACCCGCTGTTGTTCCATGGTAGGAGCCTATGCGGCTGATGACCTTATACCTCCTGCTGTCTCCCCTCCTGCGGTGGTAGGCCATCGCGATTTTGAGCGCGGTCTCATTGGCCTCAGAGCCGCCGGAAACCGGAAAGACCCTGCTGAGACTCCCTGGGGTGATCTGGGCCAGCTTCTGCGCGAGCAATGCGGTCGGCTCAGTCGTCGTTCCGTAAGGGAAGTAGGAGATCCTGGTCATCTGCTCGTACGCAGCCTCTGCGATCTCCTGGCGCCCGTACCCAACGTTCACGGAGTTGTACCCTCCGTTGACGTCGATGTAGCTTCGACCCTCGGCATCGATGATTCTCACACCCTCGCCTTCAACGGCGATCATCGGGTCGCCCTCTTCGGCCATCGTTATCCAGTCCCTGTTGTGCATCCAGAGATGTCTGGTCGACTTGTTTCTAAGTTCGTCGATGTCTAGCTGTTGGGTCATGATTAGACTCCCCCGATGCTGGCCGGACCAAGTGTGCCCAGTGTATATCGGGTCGAAAGTAACGGCAACCGAAGGCGTACGCGCTGGTATATACTGACGCCGCGACACTTGAGGCCCCGGAGGTGCCAATGCGTTTCGGTTCGTTCATCTTCCCAGTCAGTCACGACCCCGACAAAGATAGCGCCATCATCGACAGCACCCTCGACGAGATCGAGCTGCAGGACTCCCTCGGCTTCGAAGCGGCATGGCTGACTGAGCACCACTTCGACGGCGCCTGCGCCTATGTCGACCCCGTAGTCTTTGGCGCAGCCGTGGCTTCCAGGACAAACAATATCAAGATTGGCTTCGCGGTCGTGGAGATGGCGTTCCACCACCCGGTTCGCCTGGCGGCTCAGACTGCCCTGCTCGACAACCTCAGCCACGGCCGGCTCATCGTGGGCATTGGAAGAGGCTCGGCATTCAACACCTACGAGTATCTCGGATTTGGCATCTCGATGGAGGAAGGTATCGAGAGACTGACTGAGGCCGAGGAGCTGATGGTTGAGTCGTGGACTGGCGAGGACATCCGTCACAAAGGTCGCTACTGGGATGTTACTTTCCCAATGCTCAGGCCCAAGCCATACCAGCAGCCGCATCCTCCGCTCGTCCGTGCCTGCATTAGTGAACGCTCGACTCGAGAGATGGCGAGAATCGGACGGTCCGTACTCATTGGTGTTCAGGAAGATTACGAGGTAAAGTCGCGAATAGAACTGTTTGGAAGTGAAATGGCAGGAGCAGGTTTCAGCGAGAGCGATGTCGAGTCAACCCTGGACCAGTGCTGGTTCTCCAAAAACGTCTTCGTCGCAGAGACTTACCACGAGGCGAGGGAACTCTTCGAGCCAGGATTCCGCAGGGAGCGCAAGCACTTCCGTGAGGCCAGGGAGATCTACAACCCTGAGGGCTTTCCTCCGCTTGACCCCAGCAAGCCCCTACCCGCAGGAGAGGACTTCGAGAAGGCCTGCATAATCGGCACTCCTGATCAGGTCGCGGACCAGATCGCGTCTCTGCGCGACCTGGGCGTCCGCAACCTGATGATGAAGCTAAACGTCGGCGAGATGGACACCCAGGCAGTCCAGAAGTCCATCAAGCTGTTCGGGCAGAAGATCATGCCAAAGTTCGGAGACTAGGAAAGCACGGCCTCTGCTATCTGATCCAGCTGTGCGTTCGTCGCGTCCTCGTCTGCTGTCTCCACACGGATCATCACTCGATCTGCACCGGCATCGAAGAGCTCTCCGACGAGTGACCTGTCCGCAGCCTGGCCGAATACCGACACCGAGATCGATTCAGGGTCGCGCCCAGATGCTTCAGCGAGTTCGTTCAACGTCTGTCTACCGGCGCTGATGTCGTCCGGCGTCACGCGATTCGGCATCCAGCCGTCTCCCCACTGCACGACCCTTCGGAAGACATTCCTGGCCATCCCACCCAGCAATACCGGAGGATGGGGACGCTGGACCGATCGTGGGAACGAGTACACCGGAGGGAAGTCGTAGTACTTGCCGTGGTACTCGCTCTCGACTTCGGTCCACAGTGACTTCATCGCGAGAATCGCCTCCCGCGTCTGAGTCCACCGATGTGGGAAGTCCCCTCCCATAATCTCCGTCTCTTCCTTGAGCCAGCCGGCGCCTATACCGAACAGGAACCGTCCACCGGAGTACATGTCCAGTGTGGCGACCTCCTTCGCCAGCAGGAGCGGATTGCGCTCTGGAACGAGGCAGATGCCGGTACCCAGCTTCAGGTCCGTTGTCACAGCCGACGCCCTGGCCAGCGCGACGAACGGGTCGACGATGTCGGCGTACACCCTCGGTATCACGCCATCGGGCGACCCGGGCCACGGGCTTGAAGTTGTCACCGGAAGGATGGGATGCTCCGGCACCCATAGCGATTCGAATCCCATCTCCTCAGCCCTGCGAGCAAGGATCGCTATATCGACAGAGTAGTCCGTCGGGAATGTTGAAATGCCGATGTTCATGATGATCTCCTGTTCTTTGATGAGGCCATTGTATTGCCTGATTGACTGTCAGTGTGCCGCGCAAAACGTGCCATGGAACAGCCCATTCTAACAGCCGATTTCGGGCGAAATTCCTGGCTCCTGACAGAGCTTTTTGTTTGACACTCTCTTCGACGATACTCTATCATCTTGCCCTAGGGTGTGACCCGAGTGGCAACGTAGCTCAGTGGTAGAGCGGGCGCTTCATAAGCGCTAGGTCACAGGTTCGAACCCTGTCGTTGCCACCATTCGTTTGATGGCGAAGATGCTGTCAGCGGGAGACAGGCAGTTAACAGTTGAACGCCGAGCCGATCTGGGCGATTAGCTCAGTGGTTAGAGCGCTCGCCTCACACGCGAGAGGTCCGAGGTTCAAATCCTCGATCGCCCACCACAAGCAGCCTGCCCGGATTACGGCGCCGCAGGCTCCGTCGACAGCAGACCGTGAACTGGCGGACACTTTAAACATGGGCCGAAGTGGCGGAACGGTAGACGCGCTACGTTCAGGACGTAGTATCCTTACGGGTGTGTGGGTTCGACTCCCTCCTTCGGCACCAGCCTTCTATCGGCAAGAGACCAATCATCGTGCGCTTGTAGCTCAGTTGGATAGAGCGCAGCCCTGCGGAGGCTGAGGCCGTGGGTTCGAGTCCCGCCAAGCGCGCCATTTCCCCTCTTCCACACCCAAACCCGTTGTCAGGCCATTCACAAGGGCGGTTAGCTCAGCTGGTTAGAGCGTCTGTCTTACACACAGAAGGTCACAGGTTCGAGTCCTGTATCGCCCACCACCAGAAGCATCCCAACTCCTCCTGAGTACTCGTTTGGCGCCCTCGCGGACTTAGGGAGTCTCATCTTCTGCAAAGCTTTGCAATAACTAGGAATAGTTATTGCCTATCATTATCTCTTGACTAATTTTCGCTGATGCCCTATCTTGGCTCGGAGTACTAGTCAGTCCAGATGAGTTGCGAAGACCAGACAGTTCAGACCCTAAAGGAGTCGGGCCACCGGCCTACTCCGCAGCGCCTGATGATACTCTCGGCTCTGCGCCACTCTCAGGGCCACGTCACTGCTTCGCAAGTGCTCGAACAGGTCAAGGAAACATATTCCTACATCGACCTGTCGACCGTGTACCGCACCCTTGACATGCTGAAGCAGATGCGACTCGTGTCGGAGACCCACATGGGTGGCGACCAGCACTCCTACGAGTGGATCGACGATGTCAGGCACCACCACCTCATTTGCCAGGACTGCGACCGCGTCGTCCTTCTTGACGACACGATGCTGGAGTCCCTTGGGGCCAACATACTCAATACCTACGACTTCGACGTTGACATCGACCATCTTGCCATCTTCGGGACCTGCGGTGACTGCCGTCAGCCTGCCCGGTAGCTAGATTCGTGCAACAATAGTATAAGGAAACAACAATGCTTCTAAGTTCCGGTATAAGTTCTTTGCGTTGGGACATCCCCCTCCCGCTCCACACGCCCGACGGCTTCTTCAGCCTGCCGATCTCAATTGCGGGGTACATCGTGGCCGCCGTGTTTATAGCGATCGCGATACGCCGAACACAGGGCGAACTGAACGAGCGAATGGTGCCGATGATGGGCGTCATGGCGGCATTCATATTCGCGGGCCAGATGATCAACTTCCCAGTTGCCGGAGGAACATCCGGCCACCTGGTGGGCGGCGCGTTGGCTGCGATCATTCTGGGTCCATGGGCAGCCATCATAGTGATGACGGCCGTTGTCGGCCTACAGGCGCTGCTCTTTCAGGACGGAGGACTAGTCGTGCTGGGCGTCAACCTGGTCATGATGTCCATAGTAAGTTGCATCTCAGGGTATGGTGTCTACTACTTGGCGAGGAAGATTGGTGGAGCGTCGTCGAGAGCCACCCTTATCGTGGGTGGTTTCGCGGGCGCATGGGTCTCAGTGATGGTGGCCGCCATTGTTGCGGCATTTGCTTTGGCCTTTTCTGGCACCTCTCCGTTGTCTGTGGCGCTCCCAGCCCTCGCTGCGGTACATGCGTTGATTGGAATCGGCGAAGGGCTGATAACTGTCTTTGCCCTGTCGTTTATCAGGGCTGCCCGGCCGCAGCTCCTGCAGGTCAGGCAGGGATCTCCAGTTCAACTCGCTGAGGGAGTGTGATATGAAATTCGCATGGTGGATAGCAGGCTATTTTATCGCCCTTGCTGTAACGCTTCTGGCTCCCTTGGCATCGGGTTCTCCCGATGGACTGGAGAGGGTCGCTGAGGACCAGGGCTTCATCGACACGGCCAGGGATGCCCCCTATTCCGTGATTGCTGACTACGTCTTTCCTGGCATTGAGAATGAGGCTGTCGCCACGATCCTCGCGGGAGTAATCGGAGTGACGGTCATCTACCTGCTACTGGCTGGTGGCACGTACCTGGCATTTCGGGCGTCCGCCAGCCGTAGGGTCTGAGTAGCGCGATTTCTACCAGCACCGCACTCCTCGACCGCTACATTGAAGGCCGCGGGCCGATACACCGCGTCGACCCCCGTGTGAAGCTCGTCATCGCCCTTGCCTTCATCTTCGCGACGACGTCCATACCGCCAGGCAAGTGGCCCGCGTTCGGGGCAATGCTCCTGATCGTATGGACTGTTGCAGCTACCTCAGGCATTGGGATTGTCCGAGTGTTTCTGCGATCGCTCATCGCTTTGCCGTTCATTCTAATCGCTCTTCCAACAGTGTTTACCAAGCCAGGCGCACCAGTCTTCGACCTGTACCTGGGACTGTTTACACTGACTGCGACCGTTGAAGGAATGGAGTTCTTCTCAAGCGTCTTAATTAAGTCATGGGCCTCGGTTACCGCCGCTGTGCTCTTGACCTCTACTACCCCTGCACTCAGCCTGCTGGCCGCCCTCAGGTCTCTGAAGATACCTGAGATTCTGGTAACGGTTGTCCTGCTGATGTATAGGTACCTGTTTGTACTGGTTGAAGAGGCCCAGAGAATGCTCCGTGCTCGCGCCGCCCGAAGTGCGTCAGTAGGGCCAGATTCCGGAGGCTCCCTGATCTGGCGTGCCAAAAGCGCTGGCAGCATGGTAGGCTCGCTATTCCTCCGCACCCTCGACCGCAGCGAGAGAATCTACATGGCCATGCTCGCCAGGGGTTACGACGGAGAAATCAGGCAGCGGTTCACCGCCCCTCTGGGAAAGCTCGCCGTGGGTCAAATGGCCCTTTCGGCCACACTCTTCGCGACTATCGCGATCGGCGCGAGGTTTATACTGTGATTACGACGGCCGAAAAGATAGATGTAGCTACCGCCCTGGAAATCAGCAACCTCTCGTTTTCATACCCGGACGGCTGGCAGGCGCTAAATGGCGTGACGTTCAGCCTCCGTGCTGGCGAGAAGGTCGCGATTCTGGGTCCCAATGGGGCTGGCAAGTCCACACTGCTCCTACACCTGAACGGCCTGCTGCATGGTACAGGTGATGTCAGTGTGATGGGGCATCGAGTCATCGAGAACGACAAGAAGTCGCTTGGGCAGGTCCGGTCTCTCGTTGGACTGGTCTTCCAGGATCCTGACGACCAGCTCTTCTCTCCCACTGTCTACGACGATGTCGCATTCGGCCCTACCTACATGGGCCTGCCCAGGGACGAAATAGACGACCGCGTCCTTCACGCGCTGAGTCTCGTCGGACTCGAAAACTACGGGGACCGAATGCCCTTTCATCTCAGTGGCGGCGAGAAGAAACGGGCGGCAATAGCGACGGTACTTTCCATGAACCCACAGGTCCTCGTCCTCGATGAGCCGTCTGCAGGCCTGGATCCCAGGGCCCGTCGCGGTCTGATCAATCTGCTCGATCAGCTTGAGCAGACCATCCTCATCACCACCCACGACATGCACATGGTCAAAGAAATCTTCTCCAGGTCCATAATAATGGACGGAGGGGTCGTAGTAGCTGATGCCCCAACCCAGGAGATATTGTCCGATCAAATTCTTCTGGAGTCGCACGGGCTCGAGTTACCCTGAACCGCTCGCTTGGCGGATTGGACGCTTCCTGCCCAAGCGGTGAATCTTCCGATCCGTTGCGAGGCATCAACCTCCAATCAAAATCTCTGATCCCTAGCGTATTGGCGCACCCGCCGTGTAGATCTCGGTTGACGAGGCGACAATCGATGGATCGGCCGCCTGCACCACGGACTCGTCCTTGCCATCGTAATCGAACAGATTGAGCACGTGACGCATGGCATTGATCCTTGCCCGCTTCTTGTCGTCGGACTTGATTATCGTCCACGGCGCAGCATCAGTATCTGTGAGAAGGAACATCGCCTCCTTTGCCTCTGTATACTCCTCCCACTTGTCCTTGGATCGAAGGTCAACCGAGCTGACCTTCCATTGCTTGAGAGGGTCGTTGGCCCGTCTCTCGAATCGCCTGAGTTGCTCCCTGCGGCTCACAGAGAAGTACAGCTTTTCGAGGTGGATTCCACTCTCAACGATCATTTGCTCTAGCGCGGGGGCCTGGCGGATGAACAGCCTGTACTCTCTGTCCGTGGAGAAGCCCATCACGCGCTCGACACCGGCGCGGTTGTACCAGGACCTGTCGAATAGCACGATTTCGCCCGCAGCCGGAAAGTGCCTGACATATCTCTGGAAGTACCACTGACCTCTCTCAACATCGGAAGGTTTATCGAGGGCGACGACGCGCGCCTGACGGGGGTTCCAGTGCTCCATGAAGCGCCTGATAGTGCCGCCTTTACCGGCCGCATCCCGACCCTCGAACAGGATAATCAGCCTTTCACCCGTATCTCTCATCCAGTTCTGCAACTTGATGAGTTCCACCTGAAGCGGCAGTTTCAGGGATTCGTACTCCTTACGTTTCATCCTCTGTGCGTACGGGTAGAGGTTCTCCCTGAAGTACCGGATGCGGTTCTCAGCGCCAATGTGAGTAGGGTCTTCTATAGGCTGAGCGTTGGGAATACTCTCCTCGGTCTTAGTTGGGGCACCAGAAACGGCTGCAACCGTCTGGTTAACTGCAACAGAGCTTTTGGAATTCAGGTTGTTCTCATTCATTGCACCACCCCCCGCTTAGCTTGCTCCGCCGTATATTACGACGGATGTGGCACATAATCAAAGCGTAAGCACTTTTTCACGTCAGAAAAGATGGGTACGAGGATTGCATGGCTCGTTCGAATTCCTACCTGCCCCTGATCTGCCTGCCTGCTTGAGTCATGGTTCTCGGGGTTATTCAATGCATGTCAATTGACAGCCATTCAGTCGTATAATCTGTCGGGTGCGCTGATCTACGACCCACTTGCAAGGAAACGAATCCAAATGGACCTCTACGTGCTTAGACACGGTGTGGCGGAAGAACGAAACATCCTAAAGTACCCAGACGATCGGGAGCGACCACTCACGCGTAAGGGCATCGTGCGACTAACACAACAGGTGAGAGGCATGAACGCGCTGGGTATACGCCCGGACCTGATTCTTACTAGTCCACTCCGGAGGGCGGTACAGACTGCTGACATTGTTCACGATGGCCTGTCCAGAAAAGCACAGCGGGAGTTTTCCGAAAGCCTCGCGCCATGGGCAGAACCTCGGGAGATTCTCGATGAGCTTAGCGAAGCACATGCCTCGAAACGCGCCGTGATGGTGGTGGGGCACGAACCTCACCTCAGCAACCTGGTATCTCTCGTGTCGTCAGGCACGCTGGATTGTGCGATTCGCCTGAAGAAGGGTGCTCTCTGTAAACTGCGCATCCCTACCCTCGGTCCAGGCCGTTGCGGACGTATCGAGTGGTCACTGACGCCGAAGCAGATAACGAAACTGGGATGAGTGTTGCTATCGAACCTGCAACGTTCCAGCTCCGCCACCTGCCTATCTACACCATCTTATCCCACTTGTGCAGGGACGACGTCTCTTTGAACGAGTCTGTCCCGCTGGCCAGGTGTCTATACGGAGATGGGGCCGAGTGCGCCTGACTCTCCCGAAGACAATGCCACGAATCTATCGCGGGTGGTGGGTCGTCTCCGCGCCCTTCCTCGCTGCAGCTCTTGGCACAGGGGCCGGGCAGTACGGCTTCGGTATCTTCATCGAGCCTCTGGAGCAGACTTTTGGCTGGAGCCGTTCCCAGATTAGCGCTTCTCTTTCATTCACGGCGGTCGGCAGCCTGTTAGCTCCCATGTTGGGCAGGATCATCGATCGTTACGGCGCCATGCCTGTAATGGCGGGTTCCCTCGCCCTCGTAGCCGTCAGCTTCGCTCTGCGACCAATGATGACCGAGTTGTGGCATTGGTACGCCCTGAGCCTGCTCCAGTACGCCGGCTACACCGGAGCGGCGATGCTGCCAGCCGGTAAGCTCGTCGGTCTCTGGTTCAGGAGGACCCGAGGCCGCGTCATGGGTATCACCGCCATGGGCAACAACTTCGGCGGCCTTGTGTTCCCACCATTGATGGGCTGGATGCTACTCCTCATGTCCTGGGAGGCCACATATGTCTCGCTTGGAGTCATCACTCTGTTCCTACTCGTATACACGATGGTAGCGGTGCGCGACTCTCCTTCAGAACGTGACCTCGAAAATGGGGCAAGTGAACTTGAGGGCAGGGAGTTGACCCAAGTCGCCGGCAGGACCGTAGGACAGGCCCTGCGCGATCGGTCGTTCTATGCGATCGCCGTTGCGGTCACTTTGGGTACCTTTACCTATTCGGCGATCATTCCACAGATTATCCCGCATCTCCTCGATGGCGGGACTACCCTCGCAGTCGCCTCCATAGTTCTGAGCCTCTACGCCATAGCGGGTATGGTGGGCAAGTTCATCATGGGACTGGTGGCCGAAAGGGTGACTTCCCGTTACGCGTTGATGTTGAACTTCGTCGGACAGGCCGTGTTTCTGCTCGCGATGATTCGTGCCGACAATCCTATGGTCATGTGGACTGCGGTCCCAATCCTGGGTATATTCAACGGCGCGTTCGGAGCCCTGTTCCAACTCGTCGTACAGGACGCATTTGGAATTCGCTACTTCGGCAGTATCATGGGCCTGATCAACTTCGCGACCCTGGTCTCGTTCTTCTTCGGCCCAATACTGGCAGGAGCGTCCTACGACATCACCGGGAGTTACACGCTGGCTTTTGTTGCCGTGGCTGGAATGTTTGCGACCGCGGCCCTGGCGTTGACCCAGGCAAGGCCTCGGACCGATTTGGCGTAAGATTCGCCGCGAGCCTCCTGGAACTGGGCCGCACCAGAGGCTACTAATACCTCCGTGACCATCTTCCTCGCTGAACCTCTTCCCGGCCTCTCGCTATGTCGGCGTATCGACGCTCGTTTCTGTCCATAGCCGGTGAGTCAGGGACCCTCCTGAGGGATACATCACCGTGCGGCCTCAGGTCGGACGCCTCTTTCGTCAACGCCGCACCGTAAAGGAAAGTAACTCCGGCGACATGTGACCAGATCAGCAGCAGGATAACCGAGGATACGGAACCGTAGAGGAGACTACGCTGACTGGCGACATTTGCAAACCAGAAGAAGGAATACTTTGCTAGCTCGAAAATGATTACGGTTACGATCCCTCCAAATGTCGCATCGCTCCAGGCAACTTCTCTATTTGGAAGGTACCTGTACACGACAATAAAGACTATCGCCGCGATCAGAAATGGCGTGAGTATCGATGCTACCTGAGCTACGACGAACAGAAAGTCGTCAAATGGGACACCTACCGTTGGCAGGTCCTCAACCACGGTGAGTGAAATCTGGAGTACGACCGTCAGACCCACTGAAGTGAGAAAGAGTAAAACGGCAAGAAACACGATCCCAAATGTCGAGACCGTAACGTCGATCATTCTCCGAGGCTCGCAACCGAAGACGCGATTAACGCCACGATTGGCGGCCATGAATAGACCCTGCGCTCCGAACAGCATTGCACCGACCGCGATCAAACTCGCGAATAGACGAGCTTCGAAGAGATGGTCAATCGCCTCTTCCAGAAACTCCTTTGAGCTTGGGAAGTAGAAGACGACTACCTCTTCAAATGTCGACTTGATCACCGACGCATCTATGAAACTGGATAGCCCGACGATTACCAGCGCGACCAGTGGGAAGAGCGCAAGCAGCATGTAGTATGCCAGCGCTGCCCCAGTATCCAGGCCGTTCATGGCCAACATGGTCTTCACGGCCCGCCACAATGCTACACCTCGCCAGGAGTGAGGTCTGTCCCTCAACTCGTCCGACAACTCGGAAAGCGCGTCCGTAATCGAGTCCCTGATGTTAGGCGTTAGCCTGCTGATCGGAGCGTCTACCACCGCCATAATTTCGAGACGCACAGAGTCTCCGACGTCGGTTCCCTGTTTGTACGCAGCTTCGACACAGCCCTGGGCAGAGCCCATAACAGCATCAGTGGAGGTCACGCCATACGTCCGCGAAGCCCTGATGACCTCTCTAACAATGGTCCTTGCGACCCAGGTGACGTCCTCGCCCGACTGCGCACCACTTGTAAGCAGCGACGATGCAGTATCACGGGTCGACTGGAACATGTCCCCCGAAGTTGCAATGACGCCAATTACGACTCCATGGATCGCCGGCGCAACTACGTCCTGGAACTCTCCCCCTAGTTCCCTTACGGCTTCGACGACCCCTGCTGACGCCTGAGCGCTCACTTCTTCAGGGTGTACTCCTACGGAGGCAGCACCCACGATTGCGCCCTCGACAGCACGCTGGCTGACCTCGGGCATGCTGCCACCCATCTCAGTGGAACTCCGAACGGCAGCGGAAACTACGTCCTTTACAACCGGCCTACTTACTCGCGCAACTCTCCCCGTACTTTCGACGACGCCGATTACAGCATCCCGCACGAAACCCGTGGCTTCGCCAGTGATTTCATCGGTGGCCCGAATCGCTGCGTTGACTGCGTCGACTGCCGCGCTGCTTGCATCCGAGCCAAATCGCTGCGTGCGTCGTACAGCCGACCCAAGACCGAACAGGCCGGATCTCTCAGGAGGTGGGGGCTCCAGCGACAGACCTTCCGGTTCCTCGCTGAAAGTGTCGTTGTTTGGATTGCGCGCCAAGAATGGCTCCAAGCTCGTGCGCCTGTTTGAGTATGACATTCAGTACTGGTTTCCGCAATGGTCATTCACAGATTGCGGTGGAATTCCCTTCACCACCGACTGCCAGATGGGGCCGATTTCCCATGACTGCCCTGTTAGGACGTACGGAAGGGCAAGCGCCAAGATCTCTAGCCAGGCTCCCAGACCGGACGCATTCTCCTACTGCACCTTGCAACACCCGTTCAGGCGCACCAAATAGGTGGCATGGACAGATTCCGCTGCCATCACTCCACGCTCTGTGCTACCGTCTCCCTGAACAGTGCAAGTCTCCAGGGAGCGTGACATGAACGACGAGATAGAACGCATACTAACGGAGAGCAAGACCGTCGCCGTTGTTGGTATGTCACCTAGGCCGGACAGACCCAGCCACTACGTGGCAAAGTATCTGCTAGAAAGCGGCTACGACGTGATACCCGTCAATCCGCAGGTCGATGAAGTCCTGGGACTAAAGAGCTATCCCGACTTGAGATCCATCCCCAGGCATATCGACCTGGTCGACATCTTTCGACGGTCCAGCCAGGTGCCCCCGATCGTCGACGAGGCCCTGGAGGTCGGTTCCCAGTTTATCTGGATGCAGGATGGAGTGATTCATGAGGAAGCAGCCGCAAAGGCCCGTGCAGCGGGCGCGACGGTTGTCATGGACAACTGCACGCTGCGGGAGCACAGCCGCTGGTTCGGGAACGCTGACGCTCAATAGCCAGCTATAACAGACTCCTCGTACAGCTCGAACCGCTGTCGAATCATGTCGCAGGCTAGCTGAAGGCCCTCAAACACCTGCTCCGGTGTGGCGTCTGCCGCGAATGTACCGAATATCGCATCGTCGGTGTGCTGTGCGCTGATCCTCGCCCTGTACAGCCAACGTGTGTACCCCCTGACCCAGTCTGCCAGCACTGGCGATACCTGCGACTGAAACCACAGCCGGTCGCCGGAACCGCTAGCAAGCGCGACCAGAGAGAATTCGGGTCCACTTCCCGGACTGCCGGACTCATTCACTTCGATGTTGAACTCAACACCTGCCTTCTCAAAGGGAAGACGAAGGCAGAGATTAAGGTTTATCTGGTCAGTCATGAATCGATTACTCCAGTAGTGACGCCTGACGTTTCGTAGGCGTGATCGGAAGATTCTTCTCCGGTCTGATTGGCCTGCGCTCTATGAAAGCCAGCCTCCGTTCCTCGGACTCTTCTGTCTCGGAATAGTTGGAAGCATATCGTTCAGTGGGACTCGGCTGGGCTTCCAGGTATTCCGCCGACTCGTTGAACGTGATCTTCTGCAACTGGAGAATCACCGGGCTGTTGTTCTTGATCAGGTTGCAGTACCTGATAGTCTCGTCGCGTAGCTGCTCATGTGGTACTACCGAGTTGGCCAGACCCATCTCAAGCGCCTGCTGAGCCGAATACTGCTGCGTCAACATCCAGATTTCCCTGGCGCGCTTCTGCCCAACGACGTGAGCGAGGTAGCCAACCCCGGCGCCCGACGCCGGACTTCCCACCCGGGGACCTGTCTGGCCGAATATGCTCCTCGTGGACGCGACAGTGAAGTCGCAGGTGTATGCCAGTATGTTTCCGGAACCGATAGCATATCCATCTACCATGGCGATGACGGGTTTCGGAATGTGCTTCACCAGGTCCATGAAGAGGCCTTCTTCCGTGCCCGAGTACTCAGGGCTGTTCCTGTCCTCACCCTGGTCTCGTCCTGAGCAGAAGGCGTTGGGTCCAGAGCCCGAGATGACCACGACTCGAACTGACTGGTCATTGCCGGCGTCCTTCAGGGCCACGCCCATCTCATCGGTAGTCCGCCCACGAATGGCGTTGTAGACCTCGGGACGGTTGATCGTAAGCCAGGCAATTCCGTCGTCCTTTTCGTAGATGATGTCGGTGAATCTCAAATCTCGAACCTCCTGGGCTGAAGCCCCGGACAATACTATCCCAATTCCGCAGGACAGTGAACGGCTCAGGTTGTAGGCGTAGTCAGCGCCAAACTATAATCGCCCCATGTTCGTCAGTGAACTTGGAGAATTCGAACTCATCGACCGCCTCGAGTCGTCTGTACGTTCCAGGAATGACGCCCAGATTGATCTACTCCGCAAGCTTGGAGTCCGGGTGGACGTAGGCATAGGCGACGACGCTGCTGCATGGTCGTACGCCGAGTGCAAAGTCGTAGGCACGACCGACGCCATGGTGGAGAACGTCCACTTCATCGTAGGCAAAGTGCCCTGGCGCGAACTCGGCTGGAAGGCGCTTGCTTCGAACCTCAGCGATGTCGGTGCAATGGGCTGCTCCCCTACTCTCGCCCTCGTAACGTTGGGACTCAGGGGCGATCTGCCCGTTG
Organism: Dehalococcoidia bacterium; assembly: GCA_965116415.1. Taxonomy (GTDB): domain Bacteria; phylum Chloroflexota; class Dehalococcoidia; order Lucifugimonadales; family UBA1123; genus VXRN01. The sequence goes on along the minus strand of OZ220693.1, from coordinate 249,756 downwards.
CAGGCCTGGTCGAGATGTACGCCGGCATGATGGATGTCCTGGAGCTAACTGGAGGCGCACTGATTGGAGGCGACGTGGTGCGTTCCGACACCTTCTTCGTAAGTGTCTCCCTTGAAGGGTTTGCCGAGTCAGGCGCCAAGGTCCTGAGGCGGGACTGCGCCGAGGCAGGTGATGCCATCGCCGTTACGGGTAGTCTGGGTTCCTCGGCGGGCGGGCTCCGGCTCGTATTGGAAGAAGGTCTCTCAGACAGAGTGAGCCCTGCAGCTCGATGCCACTTGCATACAGCTCACAATAGACCAGTGCCAAGAGTGGCTGAGGGTCTCGCCATTAGAAGGTTAGGAGTCCGCTGCGCCATGGACGTCAGTGACGGCTTAACCGCTGACCTGTCGAAGGTATGCGCCGCGAGCGGACTAGCGGCCCGAATCCACGCGAGCAAGATTCCTGCGGACCCGCACCTGAAGTCCGCATTTCCCTTGGACTGGCTTCAAATGGCTCTGGGTGGAGGAGAGGACTACGAGCTACTATTCTGCGCAAGCGACTCAATTACGGAAAGGGTTACCGACGAGCTTGGTTCAAGCGTCAGCGTGATCGGTAGAATGGTGGATGCTAGCCCCGGTGTAACCGTGGTTTCTGACGATGGGACTGAAGTAAACGTGGGTTCTGCAGGATGGGACCACTTTTCAAGCCAGCATGGATAGAGCCACAGTCTGGATAGAGACCGATTCCAAGTACCGCCCTACTGAGATAATGGGCGACCTTCGAATAATCGCGGAGACGCTGTACTTCCCGATGCGCCTGGTTGGTTTCTGGGACGAGGCGGCAGACACCCACATGTGCCCTGAAACGGAACTTGCCCGACCCTGTCCCCACACCGTGCCGGAAGACGACCCTTCATTCGTTCCGTATACTCGCTCTATGGAGCGACTGAAGCAGGCTGTGGTAGAGGTCGTATTTCCGCACGCTAACGTTCGCATGTTCCTGAGCTGAACTAGACCCCGCTATAGACAATCCAGGAGGCTGAAATGACGTCACAAGCTCAACTCAGAAGCTCTCTCGCCCCCTACGACAAGTTTCCCCTACAGGACCTTCTCAAGCGGGCAATAGTAAGAGGACCAGGCAAAGTCGCGGTGATAGACGGCGACAGCGCCTATAGCTACACCCAACTTGGTGAGTACTCAGACAGGCTCGCTTCAGCACTGGCTGGTCTGGGCGTGAGTCCCGGTGACCGCGTGGCGATCCTGGCCCCAAACTGCGTGGAGTTTGTCATCGCCTTCTACGGCATCGTCAAGGCTGGCGCTATCGTCACCACCGTCAACTCAGGCTACCGTGAGAGGGAGATCGCCCACCAGCTGAACGACAGCGGAGCCGAAACGCTCATAGTCCACCCGGCTCTCAGACCTATGTCCGACGCCGCGCGCAGTGAAACACCTGCACTGGTCCGAGAGATCGTAGTTGAACCGGACTCCACTGACCCCAGCTCGTTCTGGGGCCTTCTGGAGAATGCCTCTCCAGTCCCTCCATCGATTTCTGTAGACCCCGTAAACGACGTCGCCGTACTTCCCTACTCGTCGGGGACGACGGGTATGTCCAAGGGCGTTATGCTCACTCACTACAACCTGGTGTCCAATGTACAACAGTTTCTCGATCGTAAGGGCGAAGCGTCTGTCATCGGAGCCAACGATGTTCTGCTTACACACCTGCCTCTGTTTCACATCTACGGGATGAACGTCCTGATGAACGGGGCTATCGGTGCGGGCTGCGCACAGGTGATGATGGGCCGGTTCGACATGGATGAGTTCCTGGACCTAATGTCTCGCCACCGGGTTTCAGTGCTGTTCACGGTCCCTCCTGTCGGACTTGGGCTCACCCAATATCCCGGCGTAGCAGATCACGATCTCTCGGCAGCCCGTGTGGGCTTCTTCGGCGCGGCGCCCCTGTCAGCTGAGATGCAGCAGCGCATCCAGGATGTTATGGGATTCCCGATCATCCAGGGTTACGGAATGACCGAGGCATCTCCGGTCACCCACGCAGACTTCCTGGAAGCACACCTGACCAGGCATGGCTCCATTGGGCCTGCTCTGCCTGATACGGAGCAGAAAGTCGTCGATGTCGAGACCGGAGAGACCGAATTGCCCCCTGGAGAATCCGGCGAGCTAATGGTCCGCGGTCCCCAGGTAATGAAGGGCTACTACAATAATGCTGAGGCCACCCGAGAAACGCTCACTGAAGATGGCTGGCTGCACACAGGCGACATCGTCAGGATGGATCCCGATGGATACGTCTGGGTGCTGGACAGGCTCAAGGAACTGATCAAGTACAAGGGCTTCCAGGTCCCGCCCGCTGAGTTGGAAGGCGTGCTTCTTGAGCACCCCGGAATCTCAGACGCGGCCGTCATTGGTAAGGAAGACATCGAGTCAGGGGAGATTCCAAAGGCATTCGTGGTAACGACGCCCGGCTCTGAGGTGTCAGCCGAAGACGTCATGAGCTTCGTCGCCGAGCGTGTCGCTACCTTCAAGCATGTCCGAGAGGTCGAGTTTATCGACGCGGTCCCAAAGAACCCTTCAGGTAAGATCCTGCGCAGGAACCTGGTCGAGCTGGAACGCAGTCGCTCATAACTCCACTATGCTCGAGTGCACGATATTGGATACCTGGTCCAGCCGAACGCTGTGCCACGGCTCAGGAGCCATGCAGTTCGTATGGTAGCTGAACGAAACTCCTGACTCCGGGTCCGCCCACGAGTAGGAAGTCCCTGCACCACCGTGCCCGTAAGTCGTGGGCGATGCAAGCGTCCCCAACCCTCTGATGGTGGGTGTCAGTCCCCTGACGTGTGGGCCCATGCCTCGGTGCATCGGCATACCCATGTTCTCGTCGACGCGGTCGCCAGTGTGATTGCGCGCCGCGAACTGGATTGTCCTCGGGGCCAGCACCCTGTTGCCGTCCAGGACTCCACCGGCCAGCAGCATCTGGTAGAACGTAGCCATGCCCGTCGCCGTGCCGTAGCCTCCTCCACCTGGTACTCCGGCCGCCCGCCACTCGCGGGTATTTCGCGCCGACTTCACCATCGCCTCGTCCTTGAACTCGTGAATGTCCGAGCACCGTTCGTCTGCTTCTTCACTCACGCCTACGAAGATCTGGTCGTCAAGTCCGATGGGATCGAGAAGAGACGATCTGATGTGGTCCCGATAGTCTGTTCCTGTGATGGCCTCGATGACGACAGCTGCAACCCAGTGAGCGGCCAGGCCGTGGTAGTGGACTTTAGAGCCCGGCGTCCACTCAAGCCTGAAGTCGGATACCACGCCTCTCAGTAGCTCGTGGTCCTCCCACGCCGCCTCCGGCACTTCGGCAGACGGGAACCCTCCCTGGTGCGAGATGACCTCGAAAAGGGTGATCTCACCCTTGCCGTTGGCGGCAAACTCCGGCACATGGTCGCTAATCTTGTCTGCGAAACGTAGCGCCCCGGACTCTACGAGTTGCCACAGTGCGGCAGTGACAATTACTTTTGTCTGCGAGAACATCAGCCACAGAGTATCCTCTTCAGCCACGACATCAGAGGGATCGACTTTCGCGCGCCCAAACGTCCTGCTCTTCAGCAGCCGTCCGTTCCTGGCGACCGCGATCTGCGCACCCGGGTACCGCCCTTCCGAAATATGGGCTTCAATAAGCCTGTCAAGCCTGGAAAGTCGTTCGGAGTCCATCCCGGCGGACTCGGGGCTTGCAGTCGGCAATAGTAGTCTAGTGGTCATCGTCGTCATTCTGAATCTCCTTGTACGGTTGACCTCGACTTTCGGCAATTCTACACTTCGCGTCAATCGACGGAGGAACAGCAGCTAGTCGACATGTTCGCGCACAACACCACAGACCCCCTATTCGTAGATCTCTACGAACTCACTATGGCCCAGGCATACCTGCAGAGCGGCCAGACCGGACATGCCACATTCAGCCTGTACTTCCGCAACTTCCCGGCAAACAGGACATACTACGTATTCTGCGGCCTGGAGACGGCAATCCGTTACCTGGAGGACCTCAAGTTCTCCGAGTCGGATCTCGACGATCTAGACAGGCTGAACCTGCTCGATGGAGAACTGCTGGACTACCTGTCAACCTTCGAGTTCACTGGCACGGTTCGCGCAATGAGGGAGGGAGAGATCTTCTTTCCCAACGAACCCGTGCTCGAGGTGTCGGGACCCATCATCGAGTGCCAGATTGCAGAGACATTCCTCATAAACCAGATCAACTTGGAGTCCATGCTGGCGACCAAGGCTGCGCGAGTGGTGGAGGCTGCGGGTGGACGCCAGGTCGTGGACTTCGCATCCCGTCGCACTCATGGACTTGACGCGGCCCTGAAACTAGCCCGTGCCTCGTACATCGCTGGCTTCGACGGCACGAGCAATGTGCGCGCAGCCTCAGCGTGCGGCATACCTGCGGTGGGCACGATGGCCCACTCGTACATATCCGCGTTTGATTCGGAGACTGCCGCATTCAGCAACTACGCGAAGGCGTTTCCAGAATCAAGCACGTTCCTCGTTGATACGTACGACACGCTCGAAGGTGTGCGCAGCGCGATTGACGTGGCACGCGAGATGAGCGCACGCGGCAGTAGCCTGAGTGCAATCAGACTCGACAGCGGCGACATGGCCGCCCTTTCCCGGCAGGCGCGTACCATGCTCGATGAGGCAGGGCTGCAGGATGTCCGTATACTTGCCAGCAGCGGCCTGGACGAGTATTCGATCTCCGAGTTCGCACGCAGAGACGCCCCGATTGACGGCTTCGGAGTCGGTACGCGGGTCGGCGCGTCCGCGGATGCCCCGTACACGGACTTCGTCTACAAGTTGGTCGAGTACGAAGGCAAGCCGATTATGAAGTTCAGCGAGGGCAAGGTGTCGCTGCCAGGACCCAAGCAGGTCTTCAGGATTGGCGATAGCGAAGGCATGTTCGATTTCGACGTGATAACCGGTGCAGAACAGGCTATGTGTAGCTCAAAGTCTCGTCCACTCCTCAGAAACGTAATGGCAAACGGCAGGTCAACAGCTCAACTTCCTGACCTCGATGCCATACGTCAGTACCACCAGGAGCAGGTCCAGAAACTCCCGCGTGCTCTCCTCGGACCGACATCAGATGGAAACTATCGTGTCGACATATCAACCGAACTCCTCGCGCTGTCCGATCAGGTGGGTGGACAGGGTGGATGAGAGATTCCCGGATCGGCGATCCATTGCTGCTGTTCACTAAATTCATGAAAGCGAGACTATCCGATGGCCAGATTACCCTACATAAACCGAGACATGCTCGCAGGCGAGGCACTCGATACTTACGACCGTATAGCTGAGACCAGAGGTTCGGTCGAGCCTGACACTCCCATGCCAAACTCGTTCCGCGTGCTGCTCAACAACCCTGAAGCCGCTGCTGCTGTCGGGCAGCTGGGCGAGTACCTGCGCTTTAACTCCTCGCTAGATCCGACAATACGCGAGATAGCGATTCTCTCAGTTGCCCAACAGACTGGGAGCGGATACGAGTGGGCGCATCACGAGCCTGTGGCACGGGCTGTCGGTGTTAGGGAAGTCGTCATCGAGAGCATTCACGCCGGCCGAGCCCCAATGGGACTTCCAGCCAAGGAGGGCGTCTTTGCACAGGCGGCCAAAGAGCTTGTAGACACCGGAGACCTGAACGACCACACCTTCCAGGCCATTGAACACCTGCTAGGCTCATCGGGCGTCGTAGAATTTGTCGTACTGGTGGGCTACTACGCGATGCTTGCCACGGCCCTTAAGGCGTTGAGGGTCGACCTGGAAGACGCACTCAACCAGGAGTGAGTTCGTTACTCCGCAGCTCCTGACTCTCGCATGGCCGCAACCTCGTCAGATGAATAACCCAGCTCTTCGAGGATCTCTTCGGTGTGCTGACCAACCGTGGCCCCTAGTGACCTGATCGAACCCGGAGTTTCCGATAACTTTGGACCGATACCCACTTGCCTGACAGTCTGCCCATCTACCTCACCTGCGTCCACGACCATCCGACGGTGTAAGTTCTGGCTGTCGGTTGCCACTTCGTCCAGCGAACTGACTTTCGCAACCGCGATGTTGTCCACGCCTGAGAGAAGCTCCCACCACTCGTCGCGGTTCTTTGTCGCAAACTCACGTTCCAGTTCGCCCCTGACACTTGCCGCCCTGTCAGTCTCAAACTGGCCTTCGATCAAGTCCTCGCGGCCGATAGTCCGGCACAGGGTTGACCAGAACCACGGCTCGATGCAGCCAACGCTGATGTAACGACCGTCCCTGCACCTGTAGACGTTGTAGTAAGGCGCCCCGCCGTTAAGCCCCATCTCGCCCCTGCTCGGAACAGTACCAGTCGCAAAGTACTCTGACAGCAGCGAAGCAAGTATGTAAGCCACACCGTCGGACATTGCTATGTCCACGTACTGCCCCCTGCTCGTGTGCTGCCTCGCCATCAACGCGGCCAGGATGGCCATGGCCGCGTGTAGCCCACCTCCCGCATAGTCGGCAATGATGTTGTACGGAATTACGGGAGGGCCGTCAGCCGCCCCAATCACTCCTAAGGCGCCGCCGACGGAGATGTAGTTGATATCATGCCCCACAAGGTTCGAATACGGCCCGTCCTGCCCGTACCCGGACAGCGAGCAATAGACCAGTCTCGGGTTGATCTCGCTCAGAGTCTCGAAGTCACAACCTAATCTGGAAACTACGCCTGGCCTGAACCCTTCTACGAACACATCTGCATCACCGACGAGCCGGTAGAGCACTTCTCGGGCATCTGGGTGTTTCAAATTGAGAGCAATGCTGCGTTTGTTGCGATTCAGTGCATTGAACGCCGCACGTCGCCTTAGCTCGGTCTCCCTGGCCTCGCTCGCCCGCTCACGGGCCATTCTGCCACCGCCGGGTTCCTCGACTCTTATGACGTCGGCTCCAAGGTCGCCCAGAGCCATTGTGCAGAATGGTCCAGGAGCCATTCTTGATAGATCGACTACCTTGATGCCATCCAACGCGCCTGGCATGGGCCCCTCCCGACCTTAGGATTGTTCGAGGATACCGCGTTCCAGTAGACCGTCAAGACCGCCGGCGTCCATGCCAAGAATGTCCCCGAGTATTTCGGCATTGTGCTGCCCAACCAGCGCCTGTGGCATCCGCAGCGCCCCAGGTGTTTTCGAGAGGTGATATGTCAGCCCGTCGTACGGCATGAGACCGCACTCAGCGTGCTCCAGCCACTGGAAGAATCCCCTGTGTTCCACCTGTGGGTCCTCCCAAAGGTCGGCCTGGCTCTGAACGACGCCCGCAGGGACACCTGCTTCCTGCAACTGGACCATCAGTCGCCGCGCCGACTTCTCCCGTGTCCACTCGCCGATCAACTCGTCGATTTGCTCTCTCCGTTCCAGCCTTGCCTCAACAGTAGAGAAACGGGGATCACTTCCGAGCTCCCCCCTTCCCATCTGCGCACAGAGGACCTGCCACTGACTGTCGTTGGAAACCACGATGGCAATCCACTGTTTCCCTTCTCCCGTATAGTTGCGCACCCTGTTTGCGCATAGATATACGTTGTGAGGTACGGAATCATCATCCTCGTTTCCGCGCCTGTTCAACACGGTCCCGTTGGTAAGGTAGTCCATGATGGCTGGAGCCAGGAAGTGCGTAGCGCACTCATACTGCGAAAGGTCCAGGTGCTGCCCCTTGCCGGTGCGCCGCCTGAACTCCAACGCTGCAACCAGGGCTGCGGCCGCATTCGGCGGATTCACGAAGTCGGAGTAGGCTCCGTAGGGGCCGGCTGGTTCCCTGTCCGGCCAGCCGGTTATGTGGTAGAAGCCAGCCATCGCGCCCGCAAGCTGACCGAACCCGGCGAAGCTTGAGTGCGGTCCCGTCTGTCCCTGCTGGCAGGTACTCAGGTAGATGACGTCTGGCAGAATCTTTCGAATGTCTTCGTAGGCCAGACCCCACCCGGCCATCACTCTCGGTGTGAAACTCTCCGCGATGATGTCCGGCTTCCATTCTCTGATCAGATCCTTGATGAGCTCCCTACCCTCCGGAGTTGCAAGGTTTACGCCCAGCCCTCGCTTGCTAGAGTTGTAGTTCGCAGCGAACTGGCTGCGATTTAATCCGGGCTCACCATCCTTGAAAGGCGCGCCACCACGCAGAACGTCGGGCCTGGTCACAGATTCTACTCTGATCACGTCAGCCCCAAAGTCAGCAAGGTGCTTTATTGTTATGGGTCCAACTCCCACCCACGTAAAGTCGAGCACCTTGATCCCGTAGAACGGCATGGCGGGTAGTTGAGGACTGGCGTTCGCACCCTGACTGTTCACTGGCTTGCCTGCCGGACTGGTCTCCGACAACACCTCTTCGTTATGCTCACCCAGTCTTGGGGCTGGTCGCCTGACCTGGATTGGGCTAGAGCCAAACTTGATAAACGGTCCCAGGTGCGTCAGTTTCCGGCCCAGGACAGGGTGCTCGACGTCATGCCAGAACTCCCTGGCTTCCAGTTGCTCGCTCAGGGCGATGTCTTCCACAGTGTGACACGGGGCAAGCAGCATTCCCAGTTCAATCGCTCTCAGGAACAGATCGAGCTTCGTTTTGGTTGCCACGAAGGACTCGAACTCACCTTGTACAGCTTCAAACTGCGGCATGCCCTCCGGGTCACTAGTATCTATGCTTGTGAGGTTCCAATTCTCCCAATCGATGCCGAGCAACCAGTCTGGTGCGGCCCCTTCTTCGGCCATCCATACGGCGAGCCCCGACAGAGTTCTTGGAGCTGCCACCAGGCTCACATGGCCGTCCATGCACTCATAAACGTGTCGGACGGCCAGAGGCCCCCTCGAACGAAATGCCCCATCCCGCTCCATGTTGACGCCGTGGAGAGGTGGGAACGGGGTGGCATTCATAAGCGTCCAGATTACCGCCGTCTGCATGGAGACATCGACATGCTGACCCTCGCCAGTCTTCTGCCCGTGCCAGAACGCGGCCATCGTGCCAACCGCAGCGTGAGCGCCCGCGTGAAGTTCTGCCTGCGGTGCGCCGATCCTGACGGGAGGCCGGTCCGCGTCCCCTCCCAAGTATTGCATTCCGCCCATCGACCACGCCACAAGGTCTGGAGCATCATGTTGGGAGTACGGTCCCGTCTGCCCATACTGCGTAATCGACGTGTATACAAGGCCGGGATTGATGGCCTCCAGGTCGGCGTACCCCAGACCCTTCGATTCCATTATTCCAGGCTTGAACGACTCGATCAGGATGTCAGCCCCACTAGCTAGCGCTTTTAACTGATCGCGCCCACTCCGTGATTCCAGGTCCAGTGTTACGCCTCGCTTGTTGACGCAATACGCAGCCCAGAACAGGCTGCGCTCATGCCCTGGCACTCCGCCAACAAATGGCCCTAGCTTTCTGGTCGGACTCCCGGAAGGCGGCTCGACCTTGATGACGTCCGCCCCAAAGTCCGCCAGTACCTTTCCACACCAGTTGAATCCGCCCTCCGTGAGGTCGAGGACTCTGTAAGGTGAAAGAGGTTGGAGATCGCGGTCCGATTGGGGCATTGCGGCATCCTGCTAAGTCTGTGGCGTCACCCAGCGTATTTCAGGGCAATGGGACTGTCAAACAGAGTCTAGTCGGCCGCCTGTCTGACCGATGCCTTGCCCGAGGTAGGGGCGGCTTGAACTTCGGGAGGCTCCGGCTCAGACTGGAGTCGCGGACCCTTGAAAGCTGAGGCGATAACTCCTGCCAGCACGACGAACGCCATTATCGAGTATGCCACCCTCAGCCCCGATGTAAACGCTGAAAGCAGTCCCTGGCTACCCTCGGAAGTTACGCCTGCGAGACTCGGCTCATAGCCAAGGGAACCCATAGTGGCTGTCACGATTGCAGTCGCTATCGCAATGCTGCACAGATTCCCGGAGTTGCGCACAAGGTTCAGGAAACCCGAAATCACGCCAAACTTGCTCGGCTCAACTGCGCTGAGTATGGATGAGTTGTTTGGAGCATTGAAGAGCCCGATTCCCGTGCTCTGCATGACCATACCCGCCATCGCCATCCAGAATGGACTGTCTGGCTGGAGCGTTGCGAGAATCAGTAGCCCCCCGGCGGACACCAGCAGCCCGCCCATCGTGAACCACCTCCACCCGAACCGATCTGAAAGCCGCCCGCTGAGTGGACCGGTGATGATCATTCCAATAGCACCTGGAACGATTAGCAGACCCACTTGCCCAGGTGAGAGACCGAGAACAGCCTGCAGGTAGAAAGGCATGAGAAACCGCACCGACTGCATTCCCAGGAAATTCAGGAAGCTCGCAAGTACGCCGAGGGCAAACAGACGTCGCTTGAAAAGACGAATATCCATCATCGGAGAAGGGCTGCGCAGTTCCTGAACGACAAACGAGACCAGTAGGGTAGCCGACGCCACAAATGCGGCGACGACGAACGGATGCCCGTACCCGATAGATGGCGCCCAGGTCATCCCGTTCAGGAATGCGATCAGTGCGCCCATGGATAGCGCTGCGCCAAGCCAGTCGTACTTGATCTTAGTCCCCCTGGACTGCCCGACTCTCGAAGAGTCGATCAGCAGCGCTGCGGCAACTATCGCAACGGTTGACATGAGGGCCGTTCCGAAGAACACCCACTGCCAACCTAGGGCCTCCACAATGAAACCACCGATCGCAGGGCCGGCAACGCCACCTGCTCCGACCATGCTCATCTGAAGGCCGAGGGCCTTGCCTCTCTCTTCCTGAGGGAAGCTCGCGACTATCATTGCCATCGAGGTTCCCTGGGTCATGGCCGCGCCCGCCCCCTGGACGATTCTTATGCCGATCAGGGAGGTCATGTTGGGAGCCATGCCGGCAATACAGGCGGCAATGACGAATATTACGAAGCCGATCAGGTAGATTCTCTTCCTGCCTGCAAGGTCCGCCAGTCGACCCATCGGTAGCAGCAAGGCGCTGATAGTGAGCGTGTATCCAATCAGCACCCACTGGGTCGTAGGAAGAGCGGTCTCGAAATGATTCGAAATGGTTGGGAGCGCGACTGAAACGCTGCCCATGTCGGACACGGACGTAAAAAGTCCGATCGCAAGTGCCAGGAACGCCCAGTAACGGTAGTTCTCGCCTCGGAACTGGCGCATCAGGCCATGTTCCAGCCTAGCTTGAGACAGGCCAGTCCTCCATTCGCCAGGCGGCGTCCCAGAACATGTACTCGTACTGGCTGCTAACCATGAATGCCCGCTCCATGGCAGCAAGTTCCGCGGGGCCGGCCCCTTCGGCGTGCCGGTCGACAAACCCTCGAAGCCAGATGGCTAGCTCTTCGAATTCAGGAGCGTTGTAAGTCTCGATCCATCTCGCGTATAGCGGCTGACTCTCTGGCAGTCCCTCTGCGTATAGCTTCTGGCCGATCTCACAGTACCCCCACGAGCACGGCAGAATAACCGAGGCGACCTCGCCAACCGTACCATTGTAGGCGGTATTCATCATGTGCCGAGTGTACGCCCAGGTGGTCGGAGATGGCTCCGTCGCCAGGAGCTCTTCTTCTGTTATGCCAAAGTCAGCGCAGAAGCTTACGTGGAGCGCCATCTCTGTGTTCAGGGTCTCGTGGATCAGGGTCGCGAACCACCCCATGTCGCTCATGTGCGGCGCCTTGGCCACCCCGAGCGATATGGCACGGCAGAAGTCGATCAGGAAGACGTAGTCCTGTCGCATGTAGTACCTGAACTTGTCCAGAGCAAGCGACCCGTCACCGATGCCGGTGACGAAGGGATGACTCTGCTCACGCTCCCACATGGGAGCCGCGCGGCTCCTGAGCTCGTCTGAGAATCCCATCCAGCCTTCCCCCTCCTGATTCGCCGCCGGCCGATCCTGTCGACCAGCCGGGCTGACGCCTAATTATGGTATATCGCACCCCTTGACACAACCTGACCGTCGTGGCTTAGTGGTACACATGCCTGATTCAGGTTACATAGTCGCCATCGACCAGGGCACGACCGGCACAACTGCAATGCTGATCGACGCAACGGGCTTGCCCTTGTGGACGACCAGTCGAGAAATTCGACAGATCTACCCTCGTCAGGGCTGGGTCGAGCATGACCCCGTGGAGCTCTTCGAGTCCTGCCTGGAGACCGTCGAAGAGCTACTCGAACTGGCTGAGGTACATCCGCGGTCCATCGTCGGCCTGGGTATTACCAATCAGCGTGAAACCCTGGTTATGTGGGACCGTCGTACCGGTGAGCCAGTGTCCAAAGCCATCGTGTGGCAGTGTCGCCGGACCGCTGCTCTTTGCGACTCACTTAAGGCAAGAGGGCACGAGGAGATTGTTCGCCGAAAGACAGGCTTGCCCATAGACGCCTATTTCACCGGCACTAAGATACGGTGGCTCTTGGACAACATCCAGGACGGGCAGCGGAGGGCCGCCAGTGGCGAACTGGCCTGTGGAACTGTCGACTCCTGGCTGATCTGGAACTTCACCAACAAGCTTGTACACGCCACGGATGTCACCAACGCCAGCAGGACGATGCTGTTCAACATCGATTCCCTGGACTGGGATGACGATCTACTCGCGATGCTCGACATACCCAGGGCAGTCCTGCCTGAAGTGAGGTCGTCAAGCGAGGTGTACGGCTATATCTCTGGCGATCGATCCTCCGGTCAACCGGTGCCGATCGCTGGAGTGGCGGGAGACCAACACGCCTCGCTATTTGGCCAATGCTGTTTCACCCCCGGTGCGGCGAAGAACACTTACGGGACGGGCTGCTTCGCCCTCACGAACACAGGAAACGTCCGGGTAAACTCTGAAACAGGCCTGTTGACCACGATTGGCTGGGCCGTTGCAGACCAGGTCGTCTACGCCCTGGAAGGCAGTATCTTCTCCACCGGGGCCACCGTTCAGTGGCTCCGCGATGGGTTGGGGCTTATCGAGACGTCCGCGGAGTCCGAGTCTCTGGCGGCAGAGACAGATGACAACGGCGGCGTGTACCTCGTGCCGGCCTTCACTGGCCTGGGGGCTCCCTACTGGGACATGTATGCGCGCGGCGCCATCGTAGGCTTGACCAGGGGGACAACGAAGTCCCACATTGCTCGAGCCGCCCTGGAGTCGATTGCCTACCAGACCCGGGACATTCTTGACCTGATGCGGCGGGAAGCCGGGACCGCGATCTCATCTCTCCGAGTAGACGGAGGGGCGACCGATAACCGCCTTCTGATGCAGTTCCAGGCGGACATACTGAGAATCCCGATCCAGAGATCGGCGGTGAAGGAGACCACAGCGCTTGGGGCCGGATACCTGGCCGGACTCGCCGTGGGCTTCTGGAACAGCCCAGATGAGTTAGAGGCGTTGTGGCAGTCGGATGCGACCTTCCAGCCCAAGATGGTCGAGAGTCAGCGAGAAAGCCTGTATTCGGACTGGCAGCGCGCTGTGGAAAGGTCGAAGAACTGGGTGTCCTAAGTGACTGACCTACTCCCCGACCATGTGCTCGATGTAGCGCTCCGCTGACCTGCGCACGGCCTCCTTGCCTCCGGTCATGACGTTCCTGCCCCACCAGCCACCGTAAATTCGGTCGCATTCGTAGGGTTCGACTGCGTCCAGAATGCCCCTGACCTTTGCCTCTGACATCGGGATCAGGTTCGGATAGCTCGTCATGAAGCTCACAAATCGCCTGTCAGGAACCACGGTGATGCTGTCCCCTACGAACAGCGCCCCCGCGCCGTCTGCCCCATCGGCCCAGTGCAGCACGGCGCTGCCGTCGAAGTGCCCTCCGCACTGGATTAGGGTTACACCAGGGACCAACTCCAGCGGACTCCCGTCCCAGTGCTCGATTGCCGGATCGGGTCGCATGACGTGTTCTCGGTCCGCTTCCGGAATTATGATCGGCGCGCCACCGAAAGCCCGGCTGTATTCTACGTTGCTGTCGTAGAAGTGCGGATGCGAAAAGCAAATGAAGTCGATTCCATCTACAGCCTCTATGGCCGAGATGGCAGCATCATCCAGAAGGCTTACGCAGTCGTATAAGACATTGCCGTGGGCGGTCTGGACGAGCAGCGCGCGCTGGCCGATTGTGAAAGATGGTGAGATTCCGATGCCAAGAAGATTGGGCTCCTCCTCTCGGATGTCGTTTCGATACCCATCACTGACCAGCTCATCCATGGTCGTCCACTGCTGGCCTTCCCATCCCACGTACTGTCGCGGGTCCAGGCAGATCGGGCACTCCCTAGGAGGCTCTGACGATTCGGCAAACTGCACACCACAAGTCTTGCAGATATAGTTTGGCATCAGTCTCCTCCTTGATGTCCAGCCCGAGTGTTGCAGGTCAGTAGGGTGTAACATACGACGCTGGTGATATACCTTGTACACTATAGCAACCACAGAACGACCAGGAGTGTTGGATTATGGGGACAGCCTCCCGTCCTGAAACTATTGGCGACCTTCGTGCCTCTGGCTACAAGGTGGCGACTGTCAAGCAGGAGCTCAGACGTAATCTGATTCGCAAGATTCAGGCGAACGAAGAGATGTTCCCCGGAATAGTCGGATTCGACGAGTCAGTCATCCCTCAGTTGGAAAACGCCATCCTCGCGGGGCAGGACATTATCCTGCTTGGCGAACGTGGACAGGCCAAGTCCAGGCTGATACGGCATATGGTCGAGCTGCTGGACGAGGTGATTCCCTGTATCGAAGGCAGCGAACTCAATGACAATCCGTTCGATCCCATCAGTCCCTCGGGCAAGGAGATAGTCGCAGACTTGGGTGACGACGCACGCATCTCCTGGATCCCCCGGGAAGACAGGTACGCTGAAAAGCTGGCAACGCCCGACATCACAGTGGCCGACCTCATCGGCGAAATCGACCCGATTAAGGTGGCCGAGGGCCGGTACCTGTCCGACGAGCTTGCGATCCACTACGGCCTTATCCCGCGCACAAACAGGGGGATATTCAGCATCAACGAGCTTCCCGACCTGTCAGAACGCATACAGGTAAGCCTCTTCAACCTGATGCAGGAGCGAGATGTCCAGATCAAGGGCTATCGCATCATGCTCCCGCTGGATGTGATGCTCGTTTCCAGCGCCAACCCCGAGGACTACACCAACCGTGGCCGCATCATTACACCGCTGAAAGACCGATACGGCGCCCAGATCAGGACTCACTACCCTCGTGACATCGACCAGGAGATCCAGATCATGGAGCAGGAACACACCAAGTTCGACGACGTCGATGGTGCTGTTGCGGTCCCTCACTACATGAAGGAAGTGATCGCGGAGATCACGAGCCTCGCAAGACGTAGTCCTGAGATAAACCAGCGTTCAGGAGTCAGCCTCAGGGTCTCAATTGCCAACTACGAGACGTTAATAGGCAGCGCGTTCAAGCGAAGTCTCAGATTACAGGAAACTTCCAGCCCAAGAGTCAGCGACCTGCCGGCAATTGTCGCCTCTACTAACGGTAAAGTTGAGATGGAAAGCGTCGAAGAGGGCCGTGAGTTCAAGGTCGTAGATGGTCTGGTCAGGAAGGCCGTACAGAACATGTTCAGTCGCTACTACACCGCTCGTGATTTCGAGGCTGTCCTGACCAGGTTCGACGAGGGACTGACCATGGAGGCAGGTACTGATATTCCTTCACAGTCCTATGTGGACACCCTGCCACAAATGGCAAACATGAAAGAGATGATCGCCAAAATCGAGGAGTCAGACGATCCTTCGGCAATCGCCTCTGCCATGGAGTTCATTCTCGAGGGCCTGTACCTGAACAGGCGGCTGAACAGGGACCAGACAGCCGGTCACATAGTATTTTCGGCCTAGATTCATGCTCTAGGAGCTCTTCGCAGCGGTCTTCTTTCGTGGTCGTCGTCGTTTGCGAGGCACTTTGATCTTGCCGTTCGACGGACAGCCCCAATTGAGCACGCAATCAGGGCACCTTGGGCGTTGCGCCTTGCACACCTGCCTGCCGTGCTTGATCAGGTACATGTGAAACGCGAAGACATCCTCAGGCGCTACCATAGGCTCGAGGATGTCATGGGCCTTGTCAGCCGAGACCTTCTTGCCGATCAGCCCGAGCCGCTGTGAAACGCGATAGATATGAGTGTCTACAGGCATCGCCGGCATGCCAAGTGAGAAGCACAGGATGATCGCCGCGGTCTTCGGCCCCACTCCGGGAAGGTCTTTTAGCCATGCCTTCGCCTCATCCAGTGGCATCTCGCCCAGGAACGAGAGGTCGAACGAGCCTACGTCATCCCGAACTATGTTGAGTACCTGCTTGATTCGAACGGACTTCTGCTTGGCAAGACCGCCCGACCGTATGGCCTCCTCGATGTCATCTTCGGGAGCGTCGGCTATTGCCTCCAGCGTACCGAACACCTGCATGAGGTTCAGGAAGGCGCGCTCAGAGTTGATGTCTGACGTGTGCTGCGAGAGGATCGTGTATACCAGTTCCTCCGCGGGGTTGTACCTCGGTATCCACTCCTCCGGCCCGTATTCCCCGCCAAGTTGAGACATGACATCTGCGGCTTTCACCCTGGGGCGTCGTGCTGCCATTGGCGACCTCCTGCCGGTCTTCCCAAGTAAGTTCGGTCGTCAGATTATACTTCAACGGTACGACAGCTCGGTGTCGCCACTTGACAGCGGTTCTGGTGCTCCATTAGTTTCAGACGCGGCCTGTGGACCTAAACCACTGATCTTTGGGACGGACAGATTCCTTCCGCGGACTCCGTTTCTACCGTACCACCGGTCGCATTCTCGGCTCGTAATGCCGCACCAATTGTGCGAGCTTGGGAGTGAATCAAATGACCCTTGAACTGGTGGTTGACGATCTAGGCGACCCGGACGGTCCCATCAGACACACAGACCTTGCCCAGCTTTCCGGACTGACCAGAGCCGGAGTGCTGGAGGTCATGTCAGCTTTCGCGAAGGCGCCTGAGGTACGCAGGCGTGATCTCGTCGACCGGATGATCGAGCTGGCGGAAGATAACATCGAAATGGACTTTACGGCCGTGCTACGCGCCTGTCTTCGTGACAGGGACGCGGAAGTCCGGGCGAAGGCAACGCAGGGTCTCTGGGACTCTGAAGACCGTACACTAATCCGGCCGCTCATCGAACTGCTCCTGAAAGACGAGGCCCCTGCAGTACGCGAGGCAGCAGCAACCGCCCTGGCGAAGTTCGCCGAACTTGCTGGTGAAGGAAGGCTCGTCAGGAGAGACGTCCAGAGGATTGGCGACGCTCTCCTAACTGTTGTGGGACGCGCGGACGAACACGTTGGCACCCGCTGCAGAGCAATCGAGGCGTTGGCCCCGATCGACTCGGGTCAGGTCCACTCGATTATAGAAGATGCCTATTCTGATCCCGACAACAGGCTCAGACAGAGCGCGATCTTCGCTATGGGCAGAAGTTCGGACTCCAGATGGCTGCCCACTGTCATCAAGGAGATGAGAAATCCCGACGCCGCGCTCAGATACGAAGCGGCGACCGCGTGCGGTTTCCTGGGTGAAGATGACACTCTGCCCTACCTGATCAGCCTTCTCAACGATGAAGACAGCCAGGTGCAGCTTGCAGCCGTCAGATCACTGGGAACTATCGGCGGCGACCTGGCGCGGAGAGCGTTGATGCAGGCGATGAGGAGGGGTGATGACGCGATTGAGGAGGCAGCAGAAGAAGCGCTTGCGTCAATTGACTTCGATGACGATCCACTTGGGTTCCGCTATGAAGGATGAACCATCTGCCACTGTGCACCTACCGGGTCGACGTGAGAGGTCACCCCTGGCCTCTCAGCGCAAGCTCCAGAGGCGTGACCGTTGAGCACGGTCGGCATAATTGCTAATCCCGCGGCGGGCAAAGATATTCGACGCATTGTCGCTCAGGGCAGGTTCGTGCCCAACCATGAGAAGGTCAATATCCTCAAGCGGGCGCTGGTTGGATTGGACGCCGTTGGCGTTGAGCGAGTTCTGTTCCTTCCCGACAGCGGCGGTCTCGGCAGAAGTGCTCTCGAGGGCATGGAACTAGAGCTAAAGCCAGATTTTGTTGAGATGACCGTCTTTCATGCCGAGAGGGACTCCACAGGCGCGGCGAGGGCCATGCGCGAGGCAAAAGTTGACTGCATAATTACCCTCGGTGGCGACGGCACGAACAGGGCAATTGCGACCGAGTGTGGCGACATTCCGCTGGTTCCCATATCTACAGGTACCAACAATGTGTTCCCTACCATGTTGGAGGGCACGATAGCCGGCATGGCTGCGGGTGTGGTTGCCACAGGTCGGGCTGACCCCGAAAGTGCGTCGATACGTCACAGCCGCCTTGAAGTCTACGTGGATGACGAATACCGTGACATGGCTCTCGTCGATGTTGCGGTGTCCACCGAACGATTTGTGGGCGCGAGAGCGATCTGGGATATGTCCACGCTGCACCAGCTCTTCCTCACCAGGGCGAGCGTTACCAGCATAGGTCTATCCGCAATTGGCGCACAGCTCAGGCGAATCGAGCCGGACTCGCCGGAAGGTCTCTACATGCGTCTGGGACGCGGAGGAGACGCCGTGCTCGCACCGGTAGCGCCCGGAGCAGTTACCAGGGTGGAAGTTGCAGAGTGGCGCCCGATTACCCCTGATGGGCCAGGCGTCGAAGTCGATCTGCGTCCAGCTACCATAGCCCTGGATGGCGAGAGAACGTTCAGCCTGTCACCCACCTCGAAAGTAGAAGTTAGACTTGGACTGGACGGCCCCAGGGTCGTCAACCCTGAGCGAGCCCTGGCACTTGCTGCACAGTCAAGGGACCGCGATCGCTAGGATCAACAGTCTGGCCCCGGTTTCCTGGGTTGACTTGAAATCTCGTTATACACCGTATAACTCGCTCCGATTGGGAAAGCAATGATGAACTTTAACTCACGTCGCTCCAACGTCCGCGCAACCAGGGGGATGGTCGCCACCACGCAGCCACTTGCTGCCTCTGCCGGCCTGGGGGCCATGATGAATGGCGGCAACGCGGTCGATGCTGCCGTGACCGCCGCCGCTGTCCTGAACGTCGTCGAACCTCATTCCACCGGCATGGGTGGCGACCTCTTCGCCCTGGTCTGGACAGCGGAAGACAGGCGGGTGCAGGCTCTGAACGCCTGCGGAAGGTCCCCGTCCGGTGCATCTCTCGAAGAACTCAGGAGCAAGGGATACCAGAGCATTCCTGACCAGAGTCCATTCTCTGTAACTGTCCCCGGGACAGTGAGCGGCTGGGAGATGCTGCTGGACCGATATGGGAAGACCTCACTCTCCGATGCGCTTCAGCCCGCGATCGAACACGCAGAGCGTGGCTTTCCGGTCTCGGAGGTCATCAGTGATCACTGGCAGGTCGGTGGGTCTCGCCTTGCTGCGGGCCCCGCTGGAGACGAACTCCTGTTAAGCGGCTCGCCACCTTCTGCGGGTGACATCATGAAGATCCCCACCCTCGCCAACTCCCTACGGTTAGTCGCGGAAGGAGGAAGCGATGCCTTCTATAGAGGTCCGCTTGGCGCCAGGATCGCGGAATTTGTGCAGTCCATGGGGGGATGGCTGTCGGTTGACGACATGGCTGCCCACAAGTCGTCGTGGGTCGACCCTATAAGCTCAACCTACCGTAGCTTCGATTGCTGGCAGTGCCCTCCACCCTCTCAGGGTGTTAATGCCCTGCTCGCCTTGAACATTGCTGAGGGATTCGACCTGAGCCAATCGGGATTCCAGACCGCCGACACTTACCATGCGCTGATAGAAAGCATGCGTATGGCGTTCGCGGACTCTCTCCACTACGTGACTGATCCCGACTATATGCCGGTCGCAGCTCAGGACCTACTCTCCAAGGAATACGCGTCGAAGAGGCGCGCTCTCATCAGCTCCGGTCGTGCCCTGCCGCTGGTCGCACACGGCTCACCGCCAGCGCATCACAACACCGTGTACGTGTCCGCAGTGGACGGCGATGGCAACGCGTGTTCGCTGATCAACAGTGTGTTCATGTCGTTCGGCAGCGCACTGGTCGTGCCCGGCACTGGCATTGCACTGCACAACAGGGGCGCATCGTTCTCGTTGGACCCGGAACACCCGAACCGGTTGGAGCCGAACAAGCTCCCGTATCACACCCTGATTCCGGGGATGGTCACCAGAGACGGCGAACTCGTTGCCAGCTACGGCGTCATGGGAGCCATGCAGCAGGCCCAGGGCCACCTGCAAACGCTGGTCAACATGATCGACTTCGGACTCGAACCACAGCAGGCCCTCGATGCACCGAGGTTCAGTGTCAGGCTGGGTGAGGGTGTCGCAATTGAGAACACTGTTGACTCCGCTATAGCGCGAGACCTGGCCAACAGGGGACATAGAGTCCTTGTCTCCCCACCCCACGGAATCATCTTTGGTAGCGGTCAGATCATCACCAGGGACGCGGAAACGGGAGTCTTAACTGGTGGAAGTGAACCACGAGCAGACGGGTTCGCAATGGGCTGGTAGGCGTCTGCATCGGGTGGACGCACCCACCGTACATACGATTAAGTACTTCCTCTAGAACGGGTACGACCCGCATCTGCTGGGGGGTGAGATGCGGGCCGTACGCTGAAGTCGAGGAGTTGACCTGGCCCCTCGTCGTGGGTTGACTCTATCGTGTTCTAACATTAGAACAGAACGTATAAGCGAGTCAAGGGGTTTCGAACGAATATTCGGCCAAATTGAGCCGAAACTCGCCAACTACCTAACTGCGAAGTTCTCGCACCCTCGCGTAGTCGGCCTCGGCCTCAGCTCGTTTCCCAAGTGCCCACAGGGCCAGTCCCCTCTGGCTGATGGCGAACCAGAAGTCTGGATCGAGGTCGATGGCCCTTCCGAAGTCCTCTACTGCCAGGTCCAGTTCGCCCTTGTCAGCCAGAGCCACACCGCGATTTGTGTAGGCGTCCCGGTACTTGGGTTCCAGCTCGATAGCCCTGTTATAGGCGTGGATGGCCGCGTCGAACTGCTCTGTATAGCGGAGAGCGAGTCCAAGATTGTTGTAGTAGACAGGATTTGTGGGGTCCAGCTCTATCGCCGAGGCGTAGTCATCGGCGGCCTCAGCAAACTCGCTAGCGTCGAGGTAGGCGTTTCCACGAAGGAAGTGCTCGTTCGCTGGACTCTCCGAGCGGCTGATCTCTGATGTCAGGTGAAGAATGACCTGGTTGAGATAGTCCCTGTCACTCGTGCCGCTCAGGTTAGGATCACCCTGCCACGAGTACAAACCCTACTCGCTCATTCCGAGCGTCAAGATGACCTTCCACTCTCTATTGGTCACAGGCTGGACCGATAGACGGGAGTTCTTGACTAGCACCATCTCCTGGAGGTCGGGGTGGGCCTTGATCTCCTGCAGTGTGACAGGGTTTCGGAATTTCGCTTCCCCCTGGATGTCCACCATAAACCAGACCGGTTCGTCGGGTGTACTTCTCGGATCGGGATGCTCTGAATCCGGGTCCCAGGCCGTGTGGTCTGGATATCCAGACTTCACTACGGTCGCGTATCCTACTACGGCCGTCGGTCTGGCATTGGAGTGATAGAAGAGAACTCCATCTCCTACATGCATCTCATCCCGCATCGTGTTTCGCGCCGCATAGTTGCGAACACCGTCCCACTCCGCCTTCCGGTCTTCTTCGCCAAGAAGGTCATCGAATGAGTAGGCCGACGGCTCGGACTTCATCAACCAGAATCTTCGGGCGGTCATATTCTCACCTCAGTGCGCACCTGGTCTGCTAACCACTGGGCAAGGTCGAAACATTGATCCAATAGTCGAGCACGCTCTGTATCATTACGTTGAATCTGGCTCTGTCGATTGGTTTATTCACGTAGCTGTTCGCGCGAAGTCCGTATGAATAGAGGAGGTCCTGCTGGGCCGTGGAGGTCGTCAGCACCACCACAGGGATCATTCCAAGGCTCTCGTCTGCCTTTACTTCCGCCAGCACTTCACGCCCGTCCATTCCCGGCAGATTCAGGTCGAGCAGGATCAGGTCAGGACGAGGTGCGTCCTCGTACTCCCCTTCCTGGAGCAGGAACTCCATTGCTTCCTCGCCGTCTTCGGCAAGATGAAGCTGGTACTGGAATTTCGTCTCGCTGATCGCCTCCTGGGTGAGTCGGGCATCAGCGGGATTGTCTTCTACAAGCAGAATCTGTACAGGTCTAAGGTCGCTGCCCAGTGTCATTGTTAATTCTCCTGTGAGGGGATGGTGAAGTGGAAGGTTGAACCCTCACCTACCTCCGACTCCACCCAAATCGTCCCACCGTGACGTTCTACGATTTTCGAACACATAGCCAGCCCGATACCTGTTCCTGGGTACTTGCTGCGCTTATGCGCTCTTTTGAACATTCCAAATATGCGGTCCTGGTAACGTGGCCTGATCCCTATGCCGTTATCCGAAACGGACAGATGCCAGTTGCTGTCGCTGCGTTGGCATGATACGTGAATCTTGGGAGTTTCGTCATCCTTCCTGAACTTGATCGCGTTAGCTAACAGGTTCTCGAGCAACTGCGCAATCTGGACCGGGTCGCCTTCGAACTCAGGCAGTTGATCGTGGGTAATCTCTGCCGAAGTCTCCTCGATCGACACACCCAGGTCTGCCATGGCATTGGACAGTGCACTATTGCAGTCCACCTGCTCGAACGGGTTGCCGTCGGATTCGACCCGGGAGTACTCCAACAGGTCGTTGATCAGGTTTCTCATCCTGTGGACGGCGTCGACGGTGTATTCGATGAACTCACGCCCGTCCCGGTCGATTCGATCTCCGTATCTCTCCTCGAGCAGGTTGACATACCCTGAGATGACGCGCAGGGGCTCCTGGAGGTCATGCGATGCGATGTAAGCGAACTGCTCGAGTTCGGCGTTGGACCGTGTTAACTCTGCTGTCTGTTCCTGCAGTATCCTGTCTGCCTCGACTGTGTCGGTATGCATCTGGGCATTGGCGATCGCTCCAGCAACCTGAGCGCCGATGAGCTCGGCCACATCAACGTCGTGATGTGTATAGATGTCCTCTGTTAGCGACCTGAAATTCAGAGCTGCAATCACGCGGTCGTTATAGACCAGAGGAACGCTGAGGAACGACCTGATTCCACTCTCATACTCTGGACCCAGACCCGGGAATCGACCGAGCATAGCCTCCCTCGAGCCGGGATGAAACACCGTGGCGTGCCGGTTCCTGATGACTTCGCCCGTGAAAGTGCCAGCAATTCTTGTCGTTTCACCAACGGCGCGACCCGGCACTGGCACTCCGATGACATACGCCGTCATGAACTCGCCCAACTCCTCGTTGATCAGGTTGATCGATATTCGATCGAACGGGATGAGATGAAGCGTCTGATCGGCGAAGAGAGCGTAAACCTCCTCGATTTCGAGGGACGACGAAATGACTCGTCCGATTTCCGCAAGCGCCGCGTTCTGCTGTGCTAGTCGCTGTGCCGAAGCAGCGGCGGCCGCGTTTTCCCTGAAGAGCCTCGAATTCGCAATTGCCGGCGCTATCTGGACAACGACCTTTCTCATCAGGTCCAGGTGGTGATCCTCGTATGCGTTGTCCTTCAGGGACCGCATATTCAGTACGCCGAGAACTTCACTCTGGAACCTGATTGGCGCGGCGATGACCGACTTGAGCCCGGACCTGACTCTCTGTGGAAAGCGCTCAGTCAATTCGTCCAGGTTGCCCTGCAGGATTATCGCGTCATTACACTCGATGGCCGCGCCTATCATGGTCCCTTCTAGTGGGACAGTGCTGCCGCGCTCCCTACCAGCTGCGAATACACCGACAACGTACTCGTTTACGAAAGTCTCGGTCTCGTGGTCCACCAGGCTAATCGCAATCCTGTCAAACGGGATCAGTCGTCTCAACTGGTTCGCGAATCCCTCGTATACGTCGTCGATGTCAGGTGAAGAGGTGATGATCCGGCCAACTTCGGCGAGCAGCGCATTCTCCCCAGCCAGCAGCTCCGCCTGGGACGACGCCACCTCCAGCGCCTCCAGGAGTTTTCTGTGTTCGGTGACGTCGTCGATGTAAACGCTAATCTGTGGATAGTCGGGAGTTAGTACTACCTTCTGGCTGTATACCCGGTCGTCAATGTATGTCTCTCTCGTCAGGGACTCCAGGCCGCCGCGCTTCATCCGTTGCGCCAGCTGCTCTACTCCGCTGAGAAGGGGATGATCAAATCCAAGGGATTCGAGGTCTGGAAACATGTCGCGAGCAGCGTGATTGCGGTAGGAAACCGTGCCATCAAATTCAATTTCGACTACTGCGCTGGGGTCGTGATCAACCAGCGAGGCTAGCCTGGCCAGAACGCCGGAGACGTGTTGCTGGGTGCGGCCAAGGTCCTCCAGCTCCTCAATCCGCCTGTTGGCCAGAGCCAACTGCTCTTCGAGGGACAGTGAGGTTTCGCCAGCTACTTGGTTCACCACGGGAAGTGCCTCCACGAGATTCCTTGGTCTTCAATGGAACGAGACATTGAGTTCCTGCGCTCGACCCTCTCAGCCGTATCCGGGCTAAACACTAGCCTCAGTCAGCGGGTTTTCGATATGATGACTACACTTGGCGCGCCCGGAGCTTCCCCTGTTTAGGGTGCAGCGAAGACGGCGCTCCGAGTTGAGAAACGGGCTGAATATTCAGCATTATGACCACTCCACTTGAACTGGCGCAAGCTGCGACAAGTCGACTGACAATTCAAAGGCAGGGCGAGGACTGACATGGCCATAATAGCGACTGGTGGCCTATCCGGTGGCGGCGGACGGTTCCTGGGGCCGGAGCTGTCCAGGCGAATCGACGCCGACTACGTTGACAGGCTAATTCTATCTAATGTTTCCAGAGAGTTGCAGGCTACGGTGGAGGCGCTTGACCAGCGGGAGCAGCGTCCTCCGACACGCGCCGAGCGATTCTCACGACTCATCCAGAGAATCATGGAGCGCACCGCCTACACTGGCGGGGGACCAGACCCATACTTCGGGACCGTGTATCCCGAGTTTCTCATCTCAGAATACGATGAACTGCCAACCCTGATAGCAACTCGCGGCCACGAAATTGACGACGACGCCTACATAGGCGCGATCCGCTCTGTAATCGAAAACCTCGCGTCAAGCGGCAATGTAGTCATTGTCGGAAGGGGCGCCCATATCATCCTGAAAGACAACCCTGAGGTTCTCCGGGTAGGCCTCATCGCCACCTTCGAGGACAGGGTTGAACGCGTAATGGTGCGCGAACGGATGACCCAGACTGACGCAGAGCGCGCAATCGAGGCCAGAGACGCCGCCAGGCTGCAGTACTTCGAAAGATTCTTCAACATCGACGCTCCTGACGCCGCGGAACACTATCACCTGGTAATAAACACCAGCGAGATGAATCTCGACGCCGCGACGGACATCATAATCAGGGCCTCTGAGGAACTTGAGATGGGAAGGCTGTCCCGGCATGCCTTCCGCGTAGAGCCATAGGGTCTCCATTCCATCCAACTCCGGTTCAATCCCACTTATGGTTCCGTCCTTTGAACGTACGGGGATTTCGCCATTCGTTTCTTCGTGGTCTACTACCCTGACGTGAACTCAATACACTTCCCCACCCTTGGTTGAGACGTTGCTCAAACCATCTGTCAGGTCGGGAGCAATCTGCACTTGAGGAGACGCGCTCAACCATCGCAATTTGGCTTTGACGAGCGCGTCATTCCAATTGAGTGATCGTTCGGAAAATGATACAATTGTCCTACTGATATTCATATGAACGTCGTCGCATCCCAACGGCTGGCCAGGCTCACGACTAATCTCTCTGCAACTACGTCGTGAGGGCCGTATGATCCTGACTTCGCAAGGCATGACCTGCGCCGATCGGGAACGCCCCGAATGGATGCTGAATCCGATGTAACCACCAAACGACTGGCCCACCCCGAGGTGTGCAGCTTTAGCAGGAGCTCTGTATGGCAACCAGACCGGACGACCTTTCCCAGTACACCGCAACCGACATCCAGGTCCTCGAGGGCATGGAGGCCGTACGCCGCCGGCCTGGCATGTACATCGGCAGCACCGACCAGCGCGGCCTGCACCACCTCATCATCGAGATTGTCGACAACGCGGTCGACGAGTTCATGGCAGGGTTCTGCGAGAGTGTCGAAATCACCCTGCACGAGGACGGATCGGTCACGGTCGTGGACGACGGCAGGGGTATCCCAGTAGACAAGCACCCTACGACGGGGCTCTCCGGCGTAGAGACTGTTATGACAACTCTTCACGCCGGCGGCAAGTTTGGCGGGAAGGCGTACCAGGTTTCCGGCGGACTGCACGGTGTCGGCGCCTCGGTGGTAAACGCCCTGTCCGAGTACCTCATCGTGGAAGTCTACAGGTCCAACAGGGTGTACTATCAGACCTTCTCTCGTGGAATCCGACAGGAAGATCTGAGATACCGCCGAGCGCGTCCCGAAGAGCGGGAAAAGGCCGGGACATCTGTCACATTCCTCCCCGACAAGCAGATATTCTACGAGTATGAGTACGACTTCAATGTACTGGCTCAGCGCTTCAAGGAGATGGCCTATCTGAACAAGGGACTCCGCCTGAGATTCAGGAGCCACTATCACGCAGACCGCTGGCCCAACAACGAAGTCACATACTACTTCGACGGCGGAATCTCAAGCTTCGTTTCGAACCTGAATCAGACCCGTGAGGTCCTGCATCAGAAGCCCATCTACGTCGAGAAGCAGCTCGAGGCCGGAACGATCGTAGAAGCAGCCCTCCAGTACAACGACAGCTTCAACGAGTTCGTCTACTCCTTTGCCAACTGCGTCAACACGCACGACGGCGGATCGCATATCACTGGTTTCCGCTCTGCCCTGACTCGTGTGCTGAACGACTACGGTCGCAAGCAGAACATCATCAAGGAGGCCGAACCAAACCTGGCCGGCGAAGAGACGCGCGAGGGTCTCACCGCAGTCATCAGCGTTAAGCTGACCGATCCGCAATTCGAGGGACAGACCAAGGGCAAGCTCGGCAACCCTGAGGTCCGAACGCAGGTAGAAAGCGTTGTTGCCGAGGCTGTCCAGTACTACCTGGAGGACAACCCCACTGACGCCAAACGCATCATTGAAAAGTGCCTGACTGCACAGCGTGCCAGGGAGGCCGCGAGGAAAGCGCGAGACCTCATCATTCGCAAGAATGCGATGGATGGTGGAGGACTGCCGGGCAAACTCGCAGACTGCGCGGAGAAGAACCCCGAATTCTGTGAACTCTACCTTGTCGAGGGCGATTCAGCAGGCGGTACCGCCAAGGGAGGCAGGGACCGCAGGACTCAGGCCATCCTCCCCCTTTGGGGAAAGATCCTGAACGTCGAGAAGGCACGGGCCGACAAGATGCTCAGCCACGACGGGATCAGGTCCATGATCACGGCAATTGGCGCCGGATTGGACGATGATCTCGATATAACAAAGCTGCGCTACCACCGCATCATAATCATGACTGACGCAGACGTAGACGGCTCTCACATCAGGACGCTCATCCTGACGTTCTTCTTCAGGCACATGAGGGAACTCATCGAACGCGGTCACGTCTATATCGCTCAGCCGCCCCTCTACAAGATCACCGCCGGTCGCGACTCCCACTACGCCTACAGCGAGGGCGAGCGCGAGGGAGTGATGATACAGCTAAAGAACAGGCGCAATGTCCATCTTCAGCGCTACAAGGGTCTGGGCGAGATGAATGCGGAGCAGCTCTGGGAGACCACGATGGACCCGGAGAGCAGGACTCTGCTTCAGGTCACCATCGAGGATGCGGCAGGAGCCGATGAGGTCTTCTCAACCCTGATGGGGGACGTCGTCGCCCCCAGGCGCAACTTCATCCAGACTCACGCCCTGGAAGTCAAAAACCTCGACGTTTAGGCTACAGGTCCGAGGCTTCGTTTACATCTGCCCCTCTCCCTCAGGGCTTACAGGGGGGTTGGTATTCACTAACCGTCATTCCCGCGAAAGCGGGAATCCAAGGGCTGGGGATGCCCTTCGACAAGCTCAGAGCCTGCCCCTGTAAGCTCGCTCAGGGTGAGGGTGGGATCTTGCCCACTCGCCAATCCCCTAACGGAAGTACGACAGGCCTTGTACGCAGCGCGACGGAGCAGTATTGAACTGCCTAGCGCCTGTCCCACATGCCGGTGCTGAAGTAACGTTCCCCAATGTCATTGAAGATCGTCACTACGGCGCCTGAGCCTGCCCTACTGGCAGTCTTGAGCGCACCGAGCATGTAGGCGCCCGAACTCTGACCGGCGAACAGGCCCTTGGCAGATAGCTCCAGGGAAACGGTCCTCGCCTCGTCCACGTCTATTGGCAGCATCTCGTCGACAACACTCTGGTCGAAGGTGTCGGGAATGATGTGCCCCTCGCCTAGAGGTTTCAGTCCCTCCACACCCGGCCACTCGGGCGGGTTGATTCCGACGATGTGAATCCCTGGGTCATGTTCCTTCAGTCTGCGCCCTACACCGCTGATAGTGCCGCCAGTCCCGACTCCGGCGACGAAGTGAGTGATCTGCGGCGCCTGCTGGAGGATCTCCTCGGCGGTCGTGTCATAGTGCGCCTGCGGGTTATTCAGGTTGGAATATTGGTCGCACCAGAAGTACCCGTCCGGGTCGCTCTCGTAGCGACGTTTGACCTCGTGGAGGGTCTCGTCATAGCCAAGCATTGGATCGGTCGCGATGATCTCCGCGCCGTGTGCGATCAGGCGCTTCTTCCTCTCTTCGCTGGCGTTCTCCGGCATGACCAGTGCAACCTTGTACCCGAGGACCGCCCCTATCATGGCGTAAGCGATCCCGGCGTTGCCCGAGGTGGCGTCGAGGATCGTCTTGTCCATCGTGAGGTCGCCTGCCAGTATGGCCTCGACCAACATTCGCAGCACCGGCCGGTCTTTGATCGAACCCCCAGGGTTGAGGTGCTCGTACTTGGCAAACACCTTGGCGTCACCCGTGTCGTAGGCGAGGTCGACCTCGGCCATCGGCGTGTTCCCAATCGCCTTCAGTGGAGGATACTGCTCTATGAAGTCCAGAAACTCCTTCGAAGGAGCCAAGGCTATACCTCTCTGTTCTCGTGCGTTTGCCAGATCGTCATGCGGTTAAGACGAGAGCCTATGGAGTATAGCCAGTTGGCGGTTTTCTTTCCAGCAAGTGACCCGAATTTGACTTAAAATCAGACCAGGTTGGGCAATATGTTATACGCACAAACCACATGTGCTCAGCTGCACCAGGAGCAACAATGACATCTGTACAAGTAGACGTTCAGGACAGGCTCGCTCATCTGAGGGCGCAGATCAGCCGGCACGACTACCTCTACTACGTCAGGTCAAGTCCCGAGGTTACCGACGCGGAGTACGACGCGCTCATGCGTGAGCTCCACGCCATCGAGGCTGAGCACCCTGAACTGGTTGCCCCGGACTCACCCACGCAGCGCGTCTCCGGTGCTCCAGCGGAGGGATTTGACGAGGTCACCCACCGGCTGCCTATGTTGAGTCTTGGCAACGCTTTCAACGAAGAAGAGCTAGTCGCCTGGCACTCCAGGGCGGCTGAGCAGCTTGAGGTTGATGAGTTTGAGATGGTCTGCGAGCTGAAGTACGACGGCCTTGCCGTCTCGTTGACCTACGAGCATGGTGTGCTGACTCGCGGCGCCACCAGGGGAAACGGTCTTGTCGGAGAGGATGTCACGACGAACCTCAGGACCATACGCAGCATACCGCTGAGTCTGGGCTCAAGCGAAGTGCCCACCATTCTGGAGGTCCGAGGCGAGGTTATCTTCCCCAAGTCCAAGTTCGAGGAGTTCAACAGACTCCGGGAAGCGCAGGGCCTGCCCACCTACGTCAACCCGCGCAACACCGCCTCCGGCTCCCTCAGGCAGCTCGACCCTCAGATGACCGCCGAACGCCCGCTCGACATCTTCATCTACTCCGTTGGCTACAGAGAAGGGGACGGTATTCCGGACAATCAGCAGGACACTCTCGACTACCTTGCCGAAATAGGGTTCAAGGTCAATGAGTACAACAGGAGGTTCTCGACAGTCCGCGGAGTACTGGACTGGTACGAGCGCTGGCGTGACGACCATCACGACCTTGACTACGGCTGCGACGGCCTCGTTGTTAAAGTCAACCGATTCGACTACCAGCGCCATCTCGGAGACGTAGGACGCGAGCCGAGATGGGCGATTGCCTACAAGTTCCCTGCCGAACAGGCGATTACCACACTGCAGGACGTCCAGTTCAATGTCGGGCGTACTGGCACTATGAATCCATATGCCGTTCTCGAACCCGTATACGTGAGCGGTGTCACCGTTAGGCAGGCTACGCTCCACAACGAAGACTACATTACCTCTCGAGACCTGCGAATCGGCGACCGGGTCGTAGTAGAGCGTGCTGGAGAAGTCATCCCGCAGGTGGTCAGACCACTCACTGAGCTGCGAACAGGCGATGAGATCACCGTAGCGATGCCGTCGGCGTGCCCAAGCTGCGAACAGCCTGTCGTTCGCCGCGAGGGTGAGGCAATGTCGTACTGCACAAATGCCTCCTGTCCTGCTCAGCTCATTCGCATGATCGAACACTTCGTGAGTAGAGGCGCGATGGACATCGAGGGCCTGGGCGTCAAACAGGGTGAGGCTCTGATTGCTGCCGGACTCTTGAAGGACGTTGCCGATATCTACTCGTTGCATGAGCACCGGGACGAACTGGTCGAGATGGAGAGGATGGCAGAGAAGAGTGTCAGCAACCTGCTGGCCGCCATCGACAAGAGCCGGGGACAGCCACTGTCACGAGTACTCGTAGCACTTGGCATCCCTTTCGTAGGAGGTGAAGTGGCCAGCATACTGGCAAGGCACTTCAGGACCATGCATGACATACGACAGGCGTCTGAGGACGCACTTGTATCCATAAACGGAATCGGTCCCAAGATTGCGGAGTCAGTCCATGACTACTTCAGGCAGGAGTCGAACGCCCTCGTGGTGGACAAGCTCCACCATGGCGGCGTGAACATGGTCGAGGAGGTCGCTGAGAGCTCCGGCGCCGCCAACCTGGAAGGCCTGCGATTCGTCGTAACTGGAAGACTGCTCAATTACTCCCGCTCAGAGATCCAGGACAGGATCAAGGACCTGGGTGGTTCTGTCTCTGGGTCGATCAGCAAGCGAACTGACTACCTTGTCGCGGGCGAGGGAGGTGGCTCCAAGCTGGCTGAGGCCCAGAAACTGGAAGTAGCTGTGCTCACCGAGGAGGAATTCGAGCGGCTAATTGAACTCGGGAACGATCTCTTCCAGGAACAGAGATAGCTGTCTCTCCTGGTCGAACGAAGCGAACCTGACGACCATGGTCTCAGCACCTGCGGCCTTGTACCGGCGAATGCGTTCAGCAATCAGCTCAGACGGCCCGTATGGACCCCACCTGTCTCCCCACATGTTCATGCCGTAGTACATGTTCAGAAACCTGTCAGCCTCTTCGGCACAGTCGTTAGCATCCCGCCCGATGTTGACCGTCATATAGAACGACCGCTCCAGGTCGTCTTCGCTGCGTCCCAGTTTCGACGCATGGTGTTTCACCCTGGAGACAACCTTCGAGTATTCATCGGGATAGTCTGAAATCGAGATTACACCCGACCCCAGGCTCGCGACCCTTTCGAATTGCCGTTCACGCCCGGCGCGCCAGTGTGCCGCGACTAGGAATGGCACTCCACCCTCCTGCGGCGAGGTGGGAGCTATGCTCACGTCTTCTAACTCGAAGTGCTTTCCCCTGAAGTCCAAAGGCCCGCCCGCAGTTAGAGTCCTGACCACGTGTACGACTTCTTCGAACCGGGTAGCACGCGATTTCGAATCTACACCAGCATTTCGCCATTCGTGCTGCTGCGCCCCGTTGAATGCGCCACCCACTCCGGCCCCCAGCACGAGACGCCCGCCTGAGATGAAGTCAAGTGTCGCCGCCTGGTGTGCGAGGTGAACGGGATGCCTGAGCGCGGGCAGTAACACCGCCGTACCTAGTCTGACCCGCTCCGTGTTCGACGCTACGGCAGTCAGAGTGGTTAGGGGTTCCAATCTGGGTTTCGCTGTAAGGCTGTCCCCAACCCAGACCGAGTCGAGCCCTCCTCGCTCCGCAGTCTGTGCCAAGTCGACTACTTGTCGGAAGGCCTCCGGCTTTCCTCTCTCCATGACCAGGCGACGGGTGGGCAACAGAACTCCAAAGTTCAATGTCCATCAACTCCGAATGGTTTCACTAGCCCCTGGATGTGTGATGGAAGCCTGTGCAGGCATGAGCGAAGGTCGTCGATGGTATCAACGTCCAGCTCGAATCCAGGTGTCCATAGCTCCCTGAACTCGATGCTCAGTGACTCCGCCAGTCCTTTGTGCTTCCTGTGGCTTTGATCTCCCAACCTCGGTGCGAAGCCCAGACCCGAGGGGACCACCAGGGCATTGGTGCCACCGTCGGGAGCAGGGCAGATAGTGACTCCGTTCGCATGAGATACGAGTTCAAACAGGCCAAGGACGTCCGAATCGGTCAGCATTGGCAGGTCACCTGGAATGTAAGCTGCTGCACCGCCCGAGTCCCAGACCCGATGGAATGCCTCATTTACGGCCAGGTTCAGATCGTTGAAATCGTCCTGGCTCCACGCCGCATTATGGCAGGCCGCGATCCCCCGGACTCTGGCATCCCCTCCAACGACCACCGTCGTCGAAATCTCTGAGTCACGGAGTGCCGACAGCACTTTAGTGAGCATCATAGCGCTCAGTTCGGCGCGTTCTTCGCTGCCGAGATGGTCGCTAAGCCGAGTCTTCGATTCGTCGAGCGGCTTCATTGGTACTATCGCCGTGACAGATGTCTTATCGGACATGTGCCACGCCGGCCACTTCCAGGATTGCACGCGCCAGTTCGATCTTGTCCTGTTCAGTATTCATGATCGTATCTACTACAACGGGCACCATCCCAAGAGATCTGATCTCATCGGCGTGGTGCCGATCGATGTTATCGAGAACAAACACGTCGCAGATTCCTGTATAGCGTTTGGCAACCCCAACGCATGATACGTCCTCACCGATCTCACCCAGTAGTTTGGCTGCTGGTCCACGGAGCGCCTTGCCTCCTACGATGGGACTAACCGCAATCGATACGCCGGCAAAGCTCCTGATGGCCTCTTCTACACCATCTACTGCCAGGATTGGGGCCATGCTTAGCAATGGGTTCGACGGACAGTACACGAGCACGCTCCTGTCCTCAAGCGCTTTACTGAACGCCTGCGACATCGATGCCTCTTCCGACCCGTCGTACACCAGTTCACTGACCACGGGCTCGCATCTGTGCTTCACAAAGTACGTCTGGAAGGCAAGCGTCCCTAATTCTGTTACTACCTTCGTCCGGACTTTATCGTCGGTCATTGGGGCTACAGGATGGTCAACACCTAGCGATTGAAACAGACGGGTCGTGACATCTGACAGTGAAGTGCCCTGTCGAAGCATATTAGTCCGTACAATGTGTGTTGCCATATCGCGATCGCCGAGCCCGAACCACGTGTCCTCGCCCAACTTGCCCAGATGGTCGAGGGTGGCAAACGTCTCGCCCGTAATCCCCCAACCTGTGTAAGGATTTGCAAGTCCGGCCAGTGTATACATGACAGTGTCCAGGTCGGGAGAGACGTGCAGCCCGTAAAACTCTTCGTCATCACCCGTGTTGACAACTATCTGAAGTTCCTTAGGGCTGAGAACTCTCGACAACCCAAGGCACAGCTTAGCTCCCCCAACTCCCCCTGCAAGTGCAAGCACACTCATCGGTAGGTTACCTCCTATTCCACAGGTTCTCCCGCCACCCGGACTCGAAAGGCTACGATACTCTAACATGGCCGTGGAAGTCGCACCAAACCGGCCCGTTCGCCCCGTGCTAGATTTCTATTGTGTACCCTTTGGCTGAGAGGCAGTCACATCCGAGTAACCCAGCTAAACCTCATCAACTTCCGCAACTATTCGACGGCAGAGCTACGTCTCGAGCCTGGCCTCGTACTGCTCCAGGGCCCGAATGGCCATGGCAAGTCCAACCTGATCGAGGCGATTCACATGCTTTCCGTTGCACGATCTACGAGGGCATCGAACGACGCGGAATTGATCAACACTGAGTCGCTGGAGCGGTTCCCAGTCCACGCGCAGGTCTTGGGAACAGTGGACCGCGCTGCCGGTCAGGTCCGCCTCCAGTTGGACCTCAGTGCATCAGGGAGTGCTCTGAATTCACAGGGATCGTCGCCCAACGAACAGACCCCGAGGCCCACACGGGCGCAGAAGACACTCCAGGTAAACGGTGTAAAGCGCCGGTCAAACGACTTCGTGGGAGTACTTAAGGCCGTGCAGTTCTCTCCTGAGGATGTTGAACTCAGCACCGGTCCACCGCAGGTCCGCAGGCGATTTCTCGACATGCTGATTTCCCAGCTCTCACACTCGTACCTGGCCGACTGGCAGGAGTACAACAGGGTCTTGAGGCAGCGCAATCACCTGCTTAGGGCGATCCGGGAAGGAACGTCAGCGCGGTCAGAGCTTGAATTCTGGGACGTTCGCTTCGCGGTGGGCGCCGGCAGAATCGTGGCGGAGAGGTTGCAGGCGCTCGCCAGTCTGAGCAAGTTCGCCAATGAAATTCATGCGCAGCTTAGCGCCTCTGAGGTACCGTTGACCCTGGCCTACGAATCGACTGGTGAGCTGATGTCTTCCGAAGACCCACGAGAAATCGCGAATGCCCTCCTCGAAAGGCTGCGAGCGACTGTTGCCCGGGAGATTGCTGCAGGCCATAGTCTCATAGGCCCGCATAGGGATGACCTGTCGGCTTCTATTGGCGACATGGACGTCGCTGGATTCGCCTCCCGTGGTCAGGCCAGAACTGTCGTGCTCGCTCTGAAGCTTGCCGAAGCGCGCCTGATTTCAGAGTCGATTCGGGATGAGCCTGTCATCCTTCTTGATGATGTCATGTCTGAACTCGACCCCGGCCGCCAGCTCCATGTCCTTGAATTCACGTCGCGATACGAGCAGGTCATAATCACCACGGCAGAACCTGGTCTGGCTGACCAGCTCGGAATAGCCATAGACCGCAGGCTGTACGTTGAATCGGGTAGACTGAGTGCCGCCAGATGACAGATCGAACCGAAGGGGAGCGGCTTTGACTACCGACGAGGCAGCGATCGACGCTGCCGTAGAGATTGTCCGCAATTCAAACTACGTCGTCGCCCTCGTTGGCGCGGGGCTCTCAGCCGAAAGCGGCATCCCGACATTCAGGGGAGCTGGAGGTCTATGGACGCGCATCGGGGAACCTAGCTGGAACGGCTACCAGGAGCTTCTGCGAGACCCCGTAGGATGGTGGCGTGACCAGCTAAACCCAGATGCCGATCCGGCCAGGACCGAATTTCGCGCTGCCATTGACGCCGCTGAGCCGAATGCCGGACACGAGGCCCTCGTCAGCCTCGAACAGATGGACGTTCTCAAGATGACCATCACCCAGAACGTCGATAACCTGCAGGTCCGTGCTGGATCGACTCGCCTGATCGAAATTCACGGCAATCGCACCAAGGTGCGTTGCATCGTCTGTGAGTCGCGCTGGCTGAGAGAAGAGTTCGACTATGAATCCCTGCCGCCCATCTGTCCTGAGTGCGGCGGTCTGGTCAAGGGCGACACCGTAATGTTTGGCGAGCCGATCCCTCGCGGCGTTCTCCGCGCCTGCTTCGATGCGACTGACAGGTCTGACTGCATGATCGTCTGCGGTACGTCCGCCACGGTGTACCCGGCGGCGGCTTTCCCGCAGGCAGTCGCCGAACGAGGAGGCTTCGTAATCGAGGCCAACCCCAATCCGACACCTCTTTCCGAGATCGCCGACGTAGTGTTAAGAGGGCCGACCGGCACTACCCTGCCCCAGATGGTTTCCAGACTTCTCCAAACATAGTCCGGTCGCAGTCGAGGGTCTACGCCTCCAGCGACCAGACTCTAAGTTTGCCGTCCGCGCTCACAGCGGCCACCTTGCACCCATCCGGTGATGCAGCCACACCGTACATGCCCTTGATGCCCGTTTCGGCCTGAGCAACGACCTCGAGGGACCCGGCGTCTAGCACTCGCACGCCGCCCGCTACCGAGCAGATCAGGTATCCCGAGTCCGGCACTTCGGCAACGGAGTTCGGTCCTCCTCCTGCCATCTGGGCCGAGGAGACCGTTTCATAGTTGTCCGAATCGAGCATGACCAGTTCACCCTCGTAAGTTGAGAAGAGCAGTTGGCCGTCTGCCATGAACAGGCATCCGGTAGCCGCCTGGCCGGGCGCTTCGATTTCCTTGGCAACCTCCAGTGTGCCGACATCCCAGATCTTCACAATGTTGCCGATTCCAGACGTGGCCAGCGTATCTCCACCCGGAGAAAAGCTCACGCATGTAACATTCCTGGGATGTGATACGACTACATCCAGGCTATCCGATCCCTTCGTCCAGAATCCGATGCGGCCGTCGTAGGACGCCGTTACACCTATATCCCCACCGGGAGAGAATGCAGTAGCAGCAATTGTGTTCCGATGCCCGGAGAGTCTGACCACCTGTTCACCACTGTCCCAGTCCCACACAATGGCCGTCCGGTCCGTTGAGCCGGTCAGTACCAGTTCTCCGTCTGAAGATATAGCTGCTGAATTCACGCTCTTGTCATGACCGGAGAGTGTTCTGATCAGGCTAAAGTCGGGTACTGACCACACTTGAGCCAGCGCATCCATACCAGTGGTCACTACCTCGTGGCCATCCTTCGCGAAGCTGACAGCCTGCGCATGACGGGGATGTGCCTTGAATTCGGTGATCAGGTTGAGTTCCAAGTGTTTCCTCCGAGCAGACTGGAAAAGCGGTTCAGGCTTTGCGAAACAAAGTCACGTTTGGGGATGGGAATTCGACATCCCACATCATCACACGGCCTACCCACAACATGGTCTGCCTAGAGTAGAAGGCAATGTGCGTGGGGTCTCTCTGATAGTACCACGACGCGAACTGGGAACGGTCTTCTATCATGCCAGTCATCACCCCGAAGTGGCCCTTCGGTGCAAGAACCGAATCTATCAGCTTGAACTCCCTAAGAGGCGACCGCAGGTGTTCGACAGTCTCAGTGCAGGTGACGAAGTCATACTGCCGTTCCAGCACCGACCTGTCCGGGAAGAAGTGAGGGTCGAAGAGGCTAGCCTCAAACCCATCCTCCTGCAACATTTGGGCTAGGGCAGGACCGGGGCCGCAACCGAAGTCCAGGCCAGTCGCGCCATGGACCAGCCTGGGTTTCAGAGCGTCCCATAGCCGGGACAGGAATGCGCGATACCCACAGTCGGACGGGTCGTTGTCGTGCATCAGGTATCGTTCGACCTCAGCGTCCTCAGGCAGATGAAACTGGGGAGGGACGAAGACCAGGCCGCAGTCCCTGCAGTCCCAGAACTCCCGTACGCCGTGCCTGTCTTCTGACCGGTGCAGGAAGTGACATGAACGGCCATCGCATAACAGGCAATTTGGCACATTCATCCGGGTATCGTCCAAGTTAGGCTACCCTGTATCGCCTACTCCTGAATTTCGGTAATCCTAATAGACGTCCAGGGTGAATGCCTGACCCTGGGGAGTCTCCTTGAAGTCAAGGACCGACGTCGAGAGCTGCGGCGCCAGGTCCTGCTTGAGAAGAAGTATCTTGGAGCCCCGTAGTGTGACGCTCATGTCGTCGCTCTTCTCTTCGTCGATGACGATTCCGAAGTCACCTGGTCCGGGCCACGCAGGTGGTATGGCGAGTCGCAGGCATCTACCTGCGCCCAGCCTCCTCTCGTCGAGAATGCGCTTGAGCTCGCGCTTGGCGTCTCCCGTGACCGTCAACATCGCGAGCCGCTACCCGGACTCGGCAGGCCAGATGGTGTGATAGTTACGACCCGTGATTGCGGACACAAGCTCGTCTCGTTCCATCTGACTGAGCTCATTGAGCGCCTCTCTGCAGGCCGCGACTGCGGATTCGTCTCCAGACTGACGTACCCTGTCGACGATCTGGTCCCATACACCGGACTCTACCAGGCTCGCCACGTAGCGCTGCCATGGAATGAGAGTCAAGTTGGTGGGCCTTGGGAATTGCGGACGCAATCGACGAATCGACCGCATGCGGTCCTGGGGCGACCGAGCCATTGGCATCAAGCGCACGTATGGCCCGACTGTCTCATTTGTCCTGGTATCGACGATCAGCGCACGGCGAAACGTCGGGAAGAAAACGGACATGACTTCCGCTTCCGATACATTCTGGATTACCTGGTCAATATCGAAGAGGAAGTTCCCTTCCATCTACATACCTCGCCTA
This sequence comes from Dehalococcoidia bacterium, assembly GCA_965116415.1. Taxonomy (GTDB): domain Bacteria; phylum Chloroflexota; class Dehalococcoidia; order Lucifugimonadales; family UBA1123; genus VXRN01. The sequence continues at coordinate 211,541 of OZ220693.1, read as the reverse complement.
CTGAGAGAACTAGCTGTCCCTCAACTCTCTGACGGTCTCGATGAACGAGGGAAGTACCTTGTTCCAGTCCCCGATAACGCCATACGTGGCCGACTTGAAGATGTTGGCGTCCTCGTCGCGGTTGATTGCGACTATGTTCTTGGAGGCGGAGCAGCCAGCCATGTGCTGGCTTGCGCCGGAAATGCCCACCGTGATGTAGAGATCGGGAGTTATTGTCTTCCCTGTTAGCCCCACCTGGTGGCTGTGGTCGATCCATCCTGCATCGCAGGCCGCCCTCGACGCCCCCAGTGCTCCCCCAAGTGCATCGCTCAGGCCCCGGAGCTCCTCGAACGGCTCCGGTCCTCCGAGTCCCCTGCCGCCACTCACGACTACGCTGGCGTCTTCAAGGCGAACGCCCTCTGCCTGCTGCGTTACGGTCTCTACAAGTCGGGCCTTGATTGCAGACTCGTCCAGGCTGACGGGAAAGTCCTCCACCTCACCGCTTCTACCCGTGTCGGGCTCTGGCGCCTCGAACGCTTTTGGTCTCACGAGGACAACCTGGGCGCCGTCTCCGGTAAATGAGACTCGCGAGAGTGCGTTTCCACCGTAGACTGGCCGGGTCGCGACGACCCTGCCGCTGTCGCCGTCAATCGATACCTCGATACAGTCCTGCGCGACAGCTACACCGAGCCTGAATGCGAGCCGGGGGCCAACGTCCCTGCCTAAAGGAGTTCTTCCTATCAGCACGATTGAGGACTGCTCCTGGGACACCACCTGAGCGAACGCCTCCAGGTGAGCATCGATCTGAGGCTCAGAGAGAAGGTCGCTCTCTACACGAAACGCCTTGTCCGCTCCATACGCTATTGCCTCTTGTCCAGCGTTCCCTACCGAATCGGACTGTAGGACCACGGAGACGTCGTCTCCCGTTTCCGCTGACAGCGCCCTTGCCACCCCGATCAGTTCGGCGGTCACGCTTGCGAGCTCGCCCTGGTTCATCTCTCCGAAAACCAGAATGCCTGGCATGTTATCTGCTCCGATTTCGTGTCAAAACTATTCGTGTATTTAGATCAGCCTTGCTTCTCGCAGCTTCAGCGCAAGGTTCCTGCCCGCCTCTGCCTCATCTTCGCCTTCTATGAATTCGCACTGCTGGTCGCTAACGGGCACGTACAGGTCATCGAGCGACAGCTTGGGTGAAAGCGAAGCCTCGTCGAGAGCCAGGTCACTGGCTGACCACACGGTCGGCGATTTTCGACCTGCCATCATTATACCCCGGAGTGTAGGGTACCTCGGCTCGCCGAGTTCGTTGCTTACCGTCACGAGGGCCGGCAGTGGCGCTTTAACGACTTCGTAGCCGTCGGTCAATGCCCTCTGCACAACGATGCCGTCGTCCTCAACGTCTATCTTCTGGGCAAGCGTTACGCATGGCAGCCCCAGGAGTTCAGCCACACCGAGCGGCACCATTGAGTTATCCCAGTCGGATGCCTGTCGACCACATAGCACGAGGTCGAACTCCCCGATCTTTCTGATAGCTTCGGCGAGCGCGTTCGCTGTGGCAAACGCATCGAGTTCTTGGACGGCCGGGTCGTCCACCAGGATCAGGTTGTCAGCGCCCATAGACAGCGGCTTCTTCATGACATCCATCACGAATCCACTGCCCACGGAGACCACCGTGATGTCAGCCCCTACTGATTCCTTGATCTGGAGCGCTGCCTCAACCGCGTTCTCGTCGAACCCGTTCACAACCGGAGGAATGCCAGCCGCCGGCAGGACTCGCTTCGACTCAGGGTCGATGCGAAATGCCGAGGCTGGAGTCTCCGGATCAACGACCTGTTTCGCACATACAACTATGTTCAGGGTCACTTGGGAAACACCTCATTGGCAACGTGGAATTAGCTATGCAAGCTATTCGGACTATAGCAAAGAAATTTGCGCTCGTGCAATTTCCTGCAACTGTGATTTTTCTCTTAATTGACCGCCTATACGATGTCCGAAATCCATCATTGAGGCTTCACTTTATGGTTGCATAAATCACAATTTGCAGACGCACTTTGACAAAGTTGAGAGGCATCGCAATTGTTGGAAATGACACGCGCCGTAGTAGACACAAGTCGCGATTAACGCGCGAGCAAGCGTCTCAAATTACGCTCAGTATGAGGACAAGAAATCTCCAAGATTTTTCTGTTGGAATTGCCGACACCCTACCTTGCGACCCTTAAGGTTATGCGGATTATCATTTAAGAGACCTGGCCGTACCGTCGTCGATTTCATTTTCTCCGATGTGTCTCCAGATCTCTGCATGCAGAAGCGTGCGGAACGCGGGGGAGTCCGATTCGTCGGACAGCGTTTCGCCCGCCCGTAATTATCCGTCTGCATGGTCCGCGAGGGCCATGGCTCATTGAACATAAACTATTAATCGCCCTGGTTCAGGTGCGTACTTTCGAGGCCGCCGCGAAAAACCCTTAATGTTCGGACGCGTCCCTTTAGTCCCACCAGGTTCCGGGTCGAGACCAGTTCTACAGTCACGAGGAGTTGTAACAATGGTGGTCTCACGTGCACCATCAACTAATACCCGAACGCAGGAAGCACATGCCCTGTGTCCCCGCTGTGAGGCATCGCTGGTCTCCAACTACTACGAACCCCAGTGTCTCCAGTGCGGCTACGTCGACTACAGCTACAAACCACCAACTCAGATCGGTAAAAGGAACTTGATGAGCGCAGCTACTCGCTACGTCTTCAGGTATGTCGGGGACGCGCCCAAGCTGGCCGAAACCCTGGCCCACGTGCAGTTGCGTCGACTTCGCAACCGTGTCGTGTTCGGGGTGACCTGCCCTCTATGTGACCACGACGTGGAGATGGAGCAGACATCCTTGAGCGGCAAGCGAAAGGAGATCCGTGAAGAGCGATATCGGTGCCCGCAGGGCCATCGCGTATCTCTCATACCGCGCAAAGACGGCAGCATGGGGTGGAAATAGCCGCCTCAGGCGGTAGAGCAGACTAAAATGACGACCGGAGGCTTCACGGAGTCTCCGGTCATTTCATTTCCTGCCAAGACGCTCACGGCCCGCGAGAATGACAACTGTCACTGAAGTCGTCGCATCATCACCTGGCAGACCTGTAATCATCTGCGACGTGTCGCCACCACGGGGAGTAGAGCCCGGTCCGCTGAAGGCGGTTCACGAGGTGGACGCTGATTTCCTGTCGGTAGCGTACAACCCGGGGCAGTCCGTACGGGTCAGTTCGGTTTTCGTGGCTGCCTACCTTCAGGAGCAACTGGGAATACCGGCAGTCTTCACGCTGGCGACCCGCGACATGAACCGTATTGCGATACAGAGCCTGCTGCTTGCCGCCCAATGGCAGGGGCTGAGCAACGTGGTCATCGTCAGAGGGGACCCCATCATGGCAAGCGACCGCGCGCGAGTTTCGGCGGTCACCGACTACTCAACCACTTCCCTCCTGTCTGACGTCGTTGAGTTGAACCGAGGCCGCGACTTCAGAGGGTTTGTACTCACTGTCCCCACCTCCTTCTGCCCCGGAGCGACATTGGACATGTCCAGGGGCACTCATCAGGAGACATCGCTCGCAATCCGAAAGATTGAGGCCGGCGCTGAGTTCCTGCTCTCCCAGGCCCACTTTGGCGTAGACGACCTCGTTGAGCTACGGACAAGCATATCGCAGTCCCGAAATACTGACGTCCCGGTCTTCGCGGGGGTCCAGGTCCTGCATAGTGACGGGATTCACTTCGGCAGCGTACCCGACAATGTCCGAGACGACCTCAATGCGGGTCGCCCCGGGCTGGACATCGCCAAAGAGCTCGCGTTCGACCTCTGGTCGGTAGGGATCAGAACTTTCTATGTCATTCCCCCCATTCTGAAGGGAGGCCGCAGGGACTACGAGACGGCTGCCGAGCTGACTGAGTACATCAGAGCTCTCCCTTCACTCCTCCCTGCAGCAGATCGTTGACTCGACTGTAGGCCCTAGATATAATTTTCGGCAAGCCAATGTGAACGAGGTATTAACAGTGGCCACCGAAACGGGAAAGCGGTATTTCTGCGGGAAATGTGGCGCCGAATTCGTCGTCACCAGAGGCTCCGAAGAAGGAGACATCCACTGCTGTGGCGAGCCGCTGAGCAAGAAGTAGCAGCGGCGACATCCCTCATGTCCCGACGAACGAGGTGAACTTCAATGCCTAACCAGCTAGGACGACGATACCAGTGCGAGACTTGCGGCACTATGGTGTTGTGCACCAAGCCGGGCACAGGCGCTATCCTCTGCTGCCAGGCTGAAATGCCCGTGCAGCAGCCCAGAAAGCTCCCGTCTTCCGACTAGACCCCTTCACCTACTGATCTTCCTCCTCACCGCCTGTTGGCGTGAGTCTCTTGCCGTTTCACGCGACAGGAAGGCGTGTCGCTGAAGCGTGTTGTTCGTCCGCGTGGTAAGAGCTCCTGACCAGTGGGCCTGATGCCACGTGATCGAAGCCCAGCCCTTCACCGATCTGCCGGAGTTCATCGAACTCTGACGGCGTGTACCACTTGACCAGTGGTGTGTGCTTGGCTGAGGGCCTCAAGTACTGCCCTATTGTAAGAAGATTGCAGTCCACGGAGCGCAGGTCTTCCATCGTCTCGACAATCTCGTCCCATGTCTCGCCCAGTCCGACCATCATGCCCGACTTCGTCACGGATTCGTTGTCCATCTGACGAGTTCGTTCCAGCAATTCAAGAGACTGGTCGTAGTCACCTCTTGGCCGGACCCTGGTGAACACACGCCTCACTGTCTCTATGTTGTGATTGAGCGTGTCCGGTTTGGAGTCCAGCACAGTCTGAAGCGCGTCCCAGTTGCCTTCGAAATCAGGAATCAACAGCTCGACCCGGCAATCCGGCATCCTCTTGCGGATCTGCCTCACGCACTGCGCGAAGATGAACGCGCCGCCGTCCGGCAGGTCGTCCCTGTTGACGGACGTGATGACGGCGTAGTTCAAACCGATCCGTTCAACGGTCTCAGCAAGGCGCACCGGTTCTTCAAGGTCGAGTCCCACCGGCGTCCCCGTGGTCACGGCACAGTATGAGCAGGCTCTCGTGCAGATGTCGCCAAGGATCATGAAGGTCGCGGTTCCGCGCTCCCAGCACTCACCTATGTTGGGGCAGTGAGCCTCTTCGCAGACCGTGTGAAGCTGCTCCGAGCGAAGCATGTCCTGAAGACGCAGGTAGTTGGGACCACCCGGCATCCTGACTTTGAACCACTCTGGAAGTCGACGCTGCGCTGGCATTCGCACCCCCTGGCGAGCGTTTTGACCACATGCACGCCAAGCTATCTCATCTCTTGACCAGATTGTAAGAACTGGCAGCCCAATCAGCAAGCGCGAAAACGAGGGGAAGCTCTGCCCGTCTCAGGTTCGAACGCTGGAGCGCGAGTGTCTCGCCCGCAGTTGCCCGCGCAGTCCCAGTACTAACCCGACACCGGCAGCCTCACCTGCCGATGTCTCTGTCCCAGTGCTGAGGATTCGTCTCGATGAACCCCCTCAGCATCTCTTTGGCGTCTACCAGGTCAAGGTCGATCACCTCGACTCCGTGCCTTAGCATCAGCTCGTAGCCGTTGGACTCTCCGAAATTCTCCGACTCCGCCGCCACAACTTTGACGATTCCGAATTGCACGATCGCGCCCGCGCACATGTGGCATGGCATTAGTGTCGAGTACATAGTCATGCCTCGAAAATCCTGGATGGTCTTGCCGGCGTTATACAGGCAATTGATCTCCGCGTGCATCACGCAGGCGGAATCCTGCAATCTTCTATTTCGACCTGTCGCTGCCATCCGACCGTTGTTGTCCACCAGGACAGCTCCGATGGGTATGCCGCCCTCGGCAAGCCCGGCCTGAGCCTCTTCGAGTGCGACCTTCACGAATTCATCCAACTGGCAGCCTCCTATGCACGATAGTCAGTGCTAAGTGTAGCTGATGAGGTCCAACTTCATTGTGGACGCTCTGCCTGGAATGAATCTCTTCCACAGATTTCAATGTGCTACGCTACCTTGGCATGTTCCTGAGATTTCATCCTAGTCCACAGGGAGGATTGGCATTTGAGCGAACGGGAAATCACAATAACAGCGGGTTCTGCAACCGTTGAGGCCACACTCAACGACAGCCTCACCGCGGTTCAGATTTGGGACTCCCTGCCAATTGAGGCATCGGCGAGCACATGGGGAGACGAGATTTACTTCGGGATTACTGTCGAGGGAACTGAAGACCCTGATCACGAGGTTGTCGAGCTGGGAGACCTCGGATACTGGCCTCCCGGCAGCGCCTTCTGCATGTTCTTCGGTCCGACGCCAATGAGCACAGGCGACGAGATTCGCCCTGCCAGCGCAGTTAACGTCATCGGAAGAATGAGTGGAGACATTGATGCCCTGAAGTCAGTACCGTCGGGCGCATCGGTCCTGATCGAACGCGCGTGAAGTTGAGACTCTAGACAATATGGTATCCACCGAACAGAGACAGGGCAGGTCGCGCTCCCGAAAACCCGCGCCGGAGCTTGAGCCCGAGTTCGCCGAACTGGTCCTTGGCGAGATGGACGAATTGGGCGACACAAAAGCCGAGTTCGAGGGCCAGACGATAAATGTCGCGGGAGGGATACCCGGAGAGCAGGTGGTCGTCAGGATCCACCGGTACCGACGGCGAAGACGGCAAAGGGTCTCGGGGATCGTAGATTCCGTATTGGAGCCGTCCCCCAACCGCGTAACTCCGAGGTGTGGCTACTACGGCAAGTGCTCCGGCTGCCAGTGGCAGCACATCACCTACCCTGCCCAGCTGGAGTACAAGCGCGACAGAATCGTGAATGAGTTCGCGAGTTACGAGTCTCTGGGCGAAGTACCTGTAGATAACACGCAGCCAGCCCCTTCAGAGTTCTACTACCGCAACCACGCGCGCTTCACCATTCGCCGGGGTGGACAGCTTGGCTTCTCGAACAGGATCACCCGTCACTTCGTGAGAATCGAACATTGCATGTTGATGTCGCGGGCGATCAACGAGAAGGTAACGGAATTCCAGGACCGGGCTGGGGAGACCACCAACATGTCGATCCGTGTGGGGGTGAACACCGGGGACTTTCTGGTACAGCCGACATTCCAGAATCCGGACATTGACGTCACTTCAGGCCAGACACACTACAGAGAGCGCATGAGTGAGACCGACCTCAGAATCGCTTCGCCATCGTTCTTTCAGGTTAACACTGGGCAGGCCGAGAACCTTATCGACATGGTCAGAAGTCAGCTCGACCTCCGATCGGACCACGTACTTGTCGACGCATACGCCGGAGTAGGAGTTTTCGCAATACTCCTCGCACCATTCGTTGGACGGGCCATCGCAATAGAAGAGTCAGCTTCTGCGGTCGCAGACGGCATTTCCAATGCTGCCGGTGTCCAGAACGTTGAGTTCGTTCAACTGAAGACTGAGGAAGCCCTGGCTGATCTTGTCGAAATCAGCAGCCTTGAGAACGCACCCGACGCAGTGATACTGGACCCACCGCGCGTCGGCTGTCACCCTCAGGCCCTGGAGTCCCTCCTCAAACTGGGTCCCAAACGGGTCGCTTACGTTTCATGCGATCCCCCTTCACTCGCACGCGATCTCGACATCCTTTCGCGTGGCGGCTACCGCGTGACCGGTGTGAAGCCAGTGGACATGTTCCCCCAGACATACCACGTTGAGTCTGTCACGGCACTCGAGCGCATATCGTAGACCCTACAGGTTCCCTTAGGTGCCAAACGCTCCCAGAATCACACTGCTCTCATCTTCTGCCCGCAGAAGGGAGATCGTTACGTCCAGCTTCTCCCAGCCTGCCATAGAAGACTCGCGAGGAGAGGAACCAAGACCCGTAGAGGCTGAGGCTGCGGGGGACTACGTCGTGAGGTCGGCGGTCGCCAAACTTGGCGGTAAGCAGGGACAGGATGATGAGGGCCTTCTTGTCGGCGCAGACACGGTAGTCGTGCTCGATGGAACGATTCTTGGCAAGCCCGCTACCAGAGATGAAGCTCGCTCCATGCTCAACAGGCTCAGTGACGCATGGCACGAAGTCACAACTGGAGTTGCGGTACTGGATACCCGCACTGGCGAAGTCTTTACCCATGCCGAGACGTCCCTGGTGCGAACACGTCCCTTCACAAACGTCGAAATAGAAGAGTATGTTGCCAGCCCGGAACCCTATGACAAGGCTGGCGCATACGCTGTTCAGGATGACGTCTTTCGGCCGGTCGTGCAGACCACTGGCTGCTATCTGAACATAGTCGGTCTTCCCCTGTGTTCACTGCTCACTCTCATGCGACGCCACGATCCGGCGGTCGAATTGCGGGACTTGAGCGGCATCCCCTACTATGACAGGTGCAACGACTGCAAGCTGCCCGGCGTGGCGGAGGGTCTGCCGTGAACATCTTGGGAATGGGACCGCTGGAGATCCTCGTCATCGCCCTCGTCGGCTTCATCCTCCTTGGACCTGAGCGCATGTCAGACGCGGCACGACTCCTTGGCAAGGCGATCAGGGAGGGCCGCAACATCGCCTCCACGATCCCCCGGGTTGTCGTCGAGGACGACGATATCAAGGTCGTCGAGCGAGGACAGTCGACCAGCCTCATAAACGATGGCCCCGGCTCACCTCCTCACCCCGAGGCAGATTCTAAGACACCCGAAGTAGAAGACGGCCCAGTACCCTTCTCTCGGGGCCGCTCAACAGCCGCAGAGTCGGACCCTGAGGACTCGCAACCGGACGGTCCGGCACGATGAACGAAGAAAGTGCGCTCCCACTCAGAAGCCACCTCGTCGAGCTTAGGCGACGACTTACATACGCCGCCATTTCAGTTCTGGTTACGACCGCCGTCGCTTTCGTTTTTCACGAGCAGATCCTGATTCTCCTCATGGAGCCTGCGCAGCAATTCGTGGACATCCCAAACGGCAAGCCAATCTATACGGAGCTCACCGAATTCATCTCTGTTGCAGCCAAGACATCCTTGCTGGTCGGGGTTTTCGTCTCGCTCCCGTTTGTGCTGTACCAGATCGTCATGTTCGTCGCACCCGGTCTCAATCCCAAGGAGCGCAAGTACCTGTACGTTCTGATGCCCGTGAGCGTGCTGGCGTTCATAGCAGGTGCTGCATTTGGCTATCGAGTGCTGTTCCCGCCGATGGTCAACTTCCTTCTCAACTTCGGGTCGGACGTTGCAACGCCTCTGATCAGCATTCGCAGCTACGTAAACCTCATGCTTACCCTTCTGTTCTGGATGGGTATTATCTTTGAGATACCCGTCGTCATATTCTTCCTGGCCAAAATAGGACTTGTGACACCTGAGGCGCTGGCCCGCAACCGAAGGTACGCGATAGTGGCGGCCTTCATCCTGGGAGCCATCATCACGCCGACGTTCGACCCCATCAACCAGGCTCTCGTGGCCGGCCCGATCATCGTTCTCTACGAGGCAAGCGTGTGGCTTGCCAAGCTGGCTGCGCGCGGAAGACGTCGGTCGGCGGCATTCAACCCCGAGTAGTCGCTCCAAACAGAAGGGCCGCCCCAAGTGGGACGGCCCTGTCTCTTGACCGTAGGTTGCCTGGTCTGTCGACCTTAGGACGGCTTCTGCCCGTTGTTGTCTCTGGAATCGCTTGTAGCTACGGCGCCCGGCTCGTCCTCAGCGGTTGCCTTGCGAAACTCCTTGATCGACCTTCCCAACGCACCACCAATATCCGTCAGCCTACCGACGCCGAAGATAATCAATACGATGAACAGTATTATTATCAGCTCCATCGGACCTATCCTGAATGGCATCGCAGACTCCTCTATAAGAACTGAGCGACTCTGTCTACATGATAGCGACGGCGCAGTTGGCGGTCAATTCAGACACGCGGACCTGTATCACGGGTATACTGGGTGTAGCAGCCAGCCAACCCTCCTCACCCAGCGAGGCATTGACAAGAGTGTCGACCTATTTCCAACGGCAAGATCTGCCACCGGAGCCAGAGACTTCGCCGAAGAGGTCGGCTGCCTGGCGCGCGATCGCAGTTGTACTCGGGGCGGTTGCCGTTGGGTTCGGGCTTGGCATATTTGCTGCAGCCCAGTTCGGCTGGACTGCCGACGATGTCCCCAGCCTCTTCAGCGAGGCCCAGGTCTCAAGGATCTTCGAAAGCGCCAGCCCGGCCGTGGTCGAAATCGAAGCCGTCCGCAGGATCGGCGACCTCCAGTTCGACATACCGTTCTGGGGCTCAGGCTTCCTGGTAGATGGCGATGGCCACATCGTGACGAACTACCACGTCGTCGCCGGGGGCGAGGAATACCTTGTCCGACTCTCGGACGGCACAGAGGTGCCCGCGGATCGCCTGGGCGTCAGCCAGGCCGACGACCTGGCCGTACTCAAGGTCGATCCTGCCCACGTTGAGAACATTGACCCCCTCACGCTCGCAGACTCTTCCAAGGTAGCTCCAGGCCAGATGGCCATTGCGATCGGAAGTCCCTTCAGGGAATTCAACTCCGTTGGCGTCGGCGTGGTGAGCGGCATAAACCGCGGCCACACCAGCATTCTCCACAGGCCGATTCCCGACATGATCCAGACAGACGTTCCTCTGAACCCGGGCAACTCGGGAGGCCCGCTCCTCAACGCCCTCGGCGAGGTTATCGGCATTAACACGTCGATTAGGATCGAGGGCGGTTCACGCAGGGTGGAGGACTTCAGAGTAGGATTTGCCGTGCCCAGCAACACCGCGCGGAGTCTGTTGCCACAGCTGATAGCCTCAGTAGATCTCAGGAGGCCCTGGATAGGAATCCAGGGCGCTCCTGTGCCCAGGCAGATGCGAGAGGACCGCGGACTGCCGAGAGGCATCTACGTTACGGGCGTATTCGCCGACAGCCCTGCCCGTGAGGCAGGGGTGAAAGCGTTCCCTCGGTTCGGATCCAGCGGCGCCGGCGACGTCATAACCGCGGTCGACGACGTAAACGTAGGCTCTGTAGACGACATGGTCGGCTACCTGAATACCAAGATCCCCGGTGACGACGTCACACTAACGCTCGTCCGCGAGGGAGAGGAACGCACCGTCGAAGTAACCCTAGATCCATGGCCCGACGGGGCCTGATCGCACGACCTCTCTATTGAAGCGGAGAGAAACTCATCGGCAGCATCAGCTTGTTCTCCTGGGTAAGGGGTGCGATGCCGCCCGGAGGAGGCCATACTCCCTTCTCACGAGTTTCAGCCCTGACCTGAGCTCGCTGGTCGTAGCTCTCGTAGGCCCACATGTGGATCCAGACATTGAGCCCGCCTAGCTCCGAGTACCAGGCTCCGACCAGCGGAGAAAACTTCTCCCGCTCTTCAATGTGCTCGCCCCACTTCTCGATCACGTTCGGGATGTCCCCTGGCGCGTATGTGTAGATGCGCATCTCGTACACGGGTCCCAGCTTTGCCTCGCCATGTTCCTTGTTGAACGGGGCCGGGAGGAAGACCTCGGACCGCATGTTGTTGACGAATTCTGAAGTGTTAGGCGGCCACACACCGTCGGCTACGGCCTTGCTGCGGACTTCAAGTCGCTGGTTGAAGTCGTCGTAGGGCCAGACGTGGACTACCTGGTTGAGCGGCCCGGCCTCGGTGTACCAAAACCCGAACAGGTCCGAGTAGTTCCGGCGTCCTTCCTTGATCTTGGCTGCGGCGCGCTTCTCAAACTCCGGCACTGATCGAGGCTTGAGGTCATAGGTCCTGAATTCGTAGATCACAATACACTCCCCTGGTTGAAGCCACCGTCTCCAACGGCGACTACTCTGTACATTGTGCTGGCAAGATGACTGGGAACTCTGTCCCCAGCCATTGCTCGCAACGTGTTGAAGACTAACACGCTCCTCTCGCTCTTGTGAACAGACGGCATGAATAAGATTGAGCGCGCGGCGCGCAATCTCCTACCATAAATCGAAGGTAGGATCGACGACGAAGCCAAATCTGGGAGTACCATCGAATGCCGGAGACCGTACTTGTCACCGGAGGGGCCGGTTACATAGGCAGCACCATCTGTTCAGCACTGGAAGACGCAGGACACTACCCTGTTATCCTGGACTCTCTCGTCAATGGCGACACCGGAATGATCGGCAGTCGGCCATTCTACAGGGGCGATGTCTCAGACCCTGCTGTCGTTGCCAGGATCTTTGCAGATCACCCTGACATCAGTTGCTGCATCCACTGCGCTGCTCTCGCAATTGTCCCCGACTCGGTAGAACGTCCTCTGGACTACTACTCCAACAATGTCTCAGGCACCGTCGATCTCATCAGAAGTCTCATTCACCATGGCTGTCGCAAGATGGTGTTCAGCTCCTCCGCATCCGTTTACGACACCGCCTTTGGTCCGGAGATGACCGAGGCATCGCCCACAATGCCCCTGAGTCCCTACGCGAGGACCAAGCTAATAATGGAAATGGTCCTCGAGGATCTGGCGGCAGCATCAGGACTTAAGGCTCTTTCCCTCAGGTACTTTAATCCGATCGGCGCGGACCCCAGGATGAGGTCAGGGCAGAGGCAGCGGGTCGCTTCCCAGATCATGAGCGTCCTGGTGGAGGTTGCCACAGGCAAGCGACCCGCATTCTATGTCACAGGGGCCGAGTGGCCGACACGGGACGGAACAGGCATCCGTGACTATGTCCACGTGTGGGACCTGGCGAGAGCACACGTTTCAGCCGTAGAGAGAATCGATGACATCTTTCCTGATATGGGAGGCAGCGAGATTATCAATCTCGGTACCGGTACGGGAGTGACCGTGCGCGAGTTTGTGCACGCATTTGAGCGCGTACTTGGAAGACAGGTCCCAACCATCGACGCTCCTCCCAGACCGGGAGACGTCGCAGGCGCATACGCAGGCATCGAAAAGGCGGAACGTCTCCTGGACTGGCGTCCCGAACTTAGTTTGGAAGACGGAATCCGCCACGCGCTGGAGTGGGCGGAGCGAAGCGTGGAATGAACCTAGAAAGGCTGTGTGAGACTCCCCGCATCCGCCACTGCGCCGCTACTGAGTGAATACCCTGAATTGGTTTCCTTCAGGGGTTCCCACACATTTGAGGCGGATATGGCCCTATGCTATACTTTCGTGGGCGCTTTCTGGCGCCGACGGCTACGTGTGCAATCAATGATGAGCTATTGGAAGTGAAGGCGGGAGTTTATGGTTCAGACCTCACCTGAAGCCCTTGTTACAAGGCCCACCCAGCCCATGGAGAATTTTCTTTCGCCGCAAGGGCCGGTGTCCATGAAAATGCTGCTCGAAGCGGGAGTCCATTTCGGCCACCAGAAGCGCCGGTGGAATCCAAAAATGAAGCAGTACATTTTTGCCCACCGCAACGGCATCCACATCATTGACCTTCAGAAGACCCTGAGAATGCTGGATACGGCCATGGATTTCATGACCGACATGGTCGCCCAGGGCAACAAGGTCCTCATGGTTGGGACCAAGAAGCAGGCGCAGGACTCGATCATTCACGAGGCCAACAGGTGCGGAGCCTTCCACATCACTACACGCTGGCTCGGTGGCACGCTTACTAACTTCAAGACAATCCAGTCGAGGATCGACTACCTGGTCCATCTGGAACAGGAGCAGGCCAAGGGCGAGTTCACCCGGCTGACCAAGCGGGAGTCCCTCAAGCTGGAAGACACCATCAGGCGCCTGAATCGGCACCTCTCCGGCATCAAGGAAATGACCGACATGCCGGGTGTCCTGTTCGTGGTCGACATAGGCAAGGAGCACATCGCGGTTGCCGAAGCTCGCAAAGTGGGTGTGCCTATCGTAGCCCTTGTAGACTCCGACTGCGATCCCGACCAGATCGATTACCCAATTCCGGGCAATGATGACGCCATCAGGTCCATCCGCCTGGTTACGGCAAAGATGGCTGAGGCGGTCATCGAGGGCCATCATCGCAGGCTGTCTTTGGACACAGAGGAAGTCACGAACCTAGACCCTGTCGCCGACGGCACAGATCCGGCAGCTGCTGAAGCTGAGGTGGTGGCAGAGGCGCCGGAAGAAACTCCCGAACCGGTCGTCGAGCCCGCTCCTACAAGGGAGGCCCTGGAGGCACTAGCCCGGCTCCACAATAATCCTTCTTAGGAACAGCAAGGGGAAAATGGCAGTTACAGTTGACGATATAAAGGCCCTGCGCCAGATTACAGGCGCAGGGGTGATGGATAGCAAGCGAGCGCTGGAAGAAGCCAGCGGCGACATCAAGAAGGCGGAGGAACTTCTCAGACAGCAGGGCATCGCATCCGCTGCAAAGAAGGCAAACCGCGCCACCAATCAGGGGCTTGTCGAGTCCTACATCCACAGCGGCGGCAGGATTGGCGCCATCGTGGAAGTGAACTGCGAGACGGACTTTGTGGCCCGAACCGACGAGTTCAAGGAACTTGCTCACAACCTCGCCATGCAGGTTGCGGCCATGTCTCCGTCCTTTGTTGACGAGTCGGCGGTCCCGGAGGACGAGGCCGTGGACGCTGCGCAGGACTGCCTGCTTCAGCAGCCGTTCATAAGGGATCCTGGAAAGACCGTCCAGGAACTGGTCAACGAAACCGTAGGCAAGTTGGGTGAGAACGTGCGGGTCAGAAGATTCACTCGCTTCTCGCTCGGTGAATAGCTAGAGGTTTTCCCATCGCCCCACACTATAGCCGGATCCTGCTGAAACTCAGCGGGGAGTCTCTACAAGGCGAGAGAGGATTCGGAGTAGACCCGTCTGCTGTCGAATACATGGCTGGGGAGATCAGGTCTGTACTTGAGCTCGGTGTGGAGATGGGAGTTGTCGTCGGTGGGGGCAACATCTGGCGTGGCACCCAGGCAGAACTGGACGGCATGGATCGCGCCACTGCCGATTACGCCGGCATGTTGGCGACAATCATCAGCGCACTGGCCCTCCAGGACACCCTTGAACGCAAGTTTGGGCTGGTTACACGCACTCAGAGCGCAATTAACGTCTCACAGGTCGCTGAGCCGTACATCCGGCGCAGGGCGATCAGGCACCTCGAAAAGGGTCGAATCGTTCTATTCGCTGCCGGAACCGGCAACCCATTCGTAACAACGGACACCGGCGCGGCCCTCCGTGCCATAGAGATCGGCGCCGATGTCCTGTTAATGGCCAAGAACAATGTGGACGGCGTCTATGAAGCCGACCCTCTCAAGAATCCGAGCGCCAGGAAGATAGAGCACCTGACATATCTCCAGGCGCTCGAAAAGAGGCTGGGTGTGATGGACACTACGGCTCTCTCACTGTGTATGGACAACGACCTTCCCATAATCGTCTTCGATCTCTTCAAGGAGGGAAACCTCTTGAGGCTGGTCAGTGGCGAAGCGCTCGGCTCGGTCGTCTCTTCCAGAGCGTGCGCCGCCTCAGTCTGATTCCCCACAACTCGCTGGCGGTCGGCTATACTTGACCTAACCATTCCTTTCTCGGAGGTTACAGCACATGCCAGAAGTTGACGAAGTCCTCGACGATACCACTACCAGAATGGAAAAGTCGGTAGCCGCCCTGGAGAGAGAGCTTGGGGGCATCAGGACAGGCAGAGCATCGCCCAGGCTCGTGGAAAACCTCCTTGTGGACTACTACGGCGTCCCGACACCCCTCAATCAGATTGCTTCGATTACCGTCCCTGAGGCTAGGCTGCTCATGATTCAGCCGTGGGACAAGACTGCCGTGAAGGAAGTGGAGAAGTCGGTCATGAAGTCCGACCTTGGGCTGATGCCGAACAGCGACGGGACTGTCATCAGAATCTCCATACCTCAGTTGACCGAAGACCGCAGGCGCGACCTCGTCAGGTTGGTTGGCAGGAAGGTCGAAGACGGACACGTTGCGGTCCGCAACATTCGAAGGTCCGGCGTTGAGAGCTTCCGGACGATGGAGCGCGACAAGGAGTTGTCTCAGGACGAGTCTCGCAGGGCGCAGGGTGATCTGCAGGAGCTGACTGATCTTTATATCGGCCAGATGGACGAAATGAAGAAAGAAAAAGAGCAGGAGGTCATGGAAGTTTGACGCTTCCGGCATCCGCCCCAGTCTCTGGCTCGGACGTTTCTCCCCCTCCTGGCAAGGCTCCCGAACATGTCGCCATCATCATGGATGGGAATGGCCGCTGGGCTGTTACACGTGGGCTGTCACGCTCCGAGGGCCACCGCGCAGGTACTGAAAACGTCAGGCGCACGATAGAGGCCTTTGCGCGAGCAGGCGTTAGGTACCTGACTATCTACGCGTTCTCGACCGAAAACTGGGAGCGCCCTGCCGTAGAGGTCGAGGCTCTGATCTCAATCTTCCGCGACGTCATCGGTCCGGAGTCTGAAAACCTGCATCGTCAGGGCGTGCGCATTCGTCATCTTGGGAGTCTCAGAAGACTGCCAGGTGACCTCCGCGAAGCAATCGAATCCAGCATAGAATTGACCAGCGAGAACGACGGGCTGACCCTCTGCGTGGCATTCAACTACGGCTCCAGAGCCGAGATTCTTGACGCCGTTCGACAGATGATTGCCGACGGTGTCGACCCCTCTGAAGTCTCCGAGCAGACGTTCGCATCCTACTTGTACACGGCGGACCTCCCCGACCCTGATCTCATCATCAGGACTGCCGGAGAGATGCGCCTTTCCAACTTCCTGCTGTGGCAGGCTGCATACGCCGAGTTCTACAGCACGTCTGCACTGTGGCCGGATTTTGATGAGGTCGAGGTGCACAAGGCGCTCGCCGCATACAGTCGACGGAGTCGCAAATTCGGACGTTTGGAAGACTAGTCCCAGCCCGCTGGTGACCTGAGTCGGGGCCGAACCTTGCTCCCACGAATCGTAACCGCACTTGTCGGCCTGCCGGTCCTTATAGGCATAGTATGGGTTGGCGGTTACGCCCTCTTGGTATTGATCTGTGTCGTTGCAGCGATTGCGTCCTGGGAACTGTGCCGCATGGCCGATTCCTGGGGACAGCGTCCTATCGTCATACCAGCGGTAGTACTCACTGGCGCCCTGGCTGCTTCTGGTTACTTCCTCACGGTGGTGGGCGGGTTCTTCGCCTTCAGTCTGGTTATCTCCGGCATGGCCCTGCTGGCAGCGATGACTTTGGCGCTGGCTGCACATCACGATAGAACGGCTCTTGTTACCGTCCTGGTTACCGTGTGCATCATAGCGTTCGTAGGAGGCGCTCTTTTCAACGCTTCATTGCTCGCTGGTCACTCGGAAGGCCGGGACTCAATTATCTTCCTTCTGGCGGTGACATTCGCAACAGACACTGGCGCGTACGCCGTAGGCAGGACCATTGGCTCTCACAGGCTTGCCCCAGCCGTCAGCCCCGGCAAGACCTGGGAGGGGGCGATTGGAGGGCTCGTAGCCGCTCTGGCAGCCGGTGCGGTATTGGCTTCCGTCCTGGCCTTCGGCGCACAGTGGATCATCGTGGCTGCGTTAATGGGTATCACAGGTCAGGCCGGAGACCTCTATGTATCCAGGCTGAAGCGCCAGGCAGGCTTCGACGACTCCGGAACTATCTTTCCCGGCCACGGCGGTATGCTCGATCGTCTCGACTCCCTCTCTTTCAACCTGATCGTTATGGGCCTGGCCGGAGTTTTGCTGCTCTGAGGGGTGGGCAAGTATCCGTCCGCCAAAGGCAATCTGAAGGAAAAGTGACGCCTTTCTTGGTCGCCTGATTGTTCGTTGTGTATCATTGGGCATCATGACCCCCACCAAGAAGGCGCTCGCCATTCTCGGTTCGACCGGCTCGATAGGTACGCAGACCCTCGATGTCGTTAGAACGTTTCCCGACCGGTTCGACGTTGTGGGCCTGTCGTGCAATCGCAATCTGGAACTTCTCTCCAGGCAGATTCACGAGTTCGCCCCTCTGCTGGTCTGCTCAAATGGGACTGAATCAGAGAAGTCAGACCTTCCCCAGACGGGCTGGCGTGACTGCAGCCTTTCAGATCTTGCAGCTCATCCCGACGTTGACACTGTCGTGACGGCAACTGTCGGCGACATCGCCATCGGACCTACACTTGAGGCAATAGACGCCGGAAAACAGATTGCACTAGCCAACAAAGAGACTCTCGTCATGGCAGGGGAGCTGGTAACCAGGAGGGCCTCCGAGAGAGGCGTAGACATTCTTCCCCTCGATAGTGAACCCAATGCCATCTGGCAGTGCATTAGAGGAGAAGACTCGCAGCCGTCCAAGCTGATCATCACCGCCTCGGGTGGGGCATTCCGGGATACGCCTCTTTCGGATCTTAGGTCCGTCACTCCGCAGCAGGCATTGAAGCACCCCACGTGGAGAATGGGGCAGAAGATCACCATTGACTCGGCTACACTGATGAATAAGGCACTCGAGGTGATCGAGGCTCACTGGCTATTTGGGGTACCCTGGGAGGACATCGAAATAGTGATCCACCCTCAGAGCATCATTCACTCGATGGTCGAATTCGCTGACGGGTCGGTCAAGGCGCAGCTCAGTCCGCCTGACATGAGACTTCCTATACAGTACGCCCTCTCGTACCCGGACCGTCTTCCCAACCCGAATGTGGCGAGGTTCCATCCTGCCGAGACCGGCGAACTCACTTTTTCGGAGTACGATTCCGCTCGTTACCCCTGCTTCAACTTGGCAATAGACTTCGCAAAGCGCGGTGGTACTGCCCCTGCGTTTCTCTCTGGGGCGAACGATGCGGCCGTGCAGTCATTCCTCGACGGCAGGATCGGCTTTCTGGAGATTGAGAGCGCAATCAGGTCGGCTCTCTCTTCTCACCAGCCGTTACCCGACCCTGACCTGGACGACATACTCACTGCCGGCAGGCAAGGCTACAAGGCCGTGCAGAAAATGACGGGTGCCTGAGATGTTCGGACTACCATCGTGGCTCCTGATCATCCCCGTTCTCGCCGCGCTCGTCTTCGTACATGAACTCGGGCACTACCTCGCCGCCAAACGATTCGGCATAAAGGTCCTCGAGTTCGGCTTCGGCTTCCCTCCCCGCCTCTTCGGTGTGAGATACGGCGAGACCGTGTACACAGTTAATGCCATCCCACTCGGTGGGTTTGTGAAACTGCTCGGCGAAGAGGACCCAACCGACGAGCGCAGCTTTGCCCGGCAATCTGTATGGAAGCGCACCGTCGTCCTTTGCGCCGGGTCATTCATGAACTTTGTAGTCCCGATAGTAATCTTCACGGTCCTGTTCGCGCTGCCACAGGACGTGCCTGTCGGGACGGTCCAGATCACTGGTGTCGCCCCAGGCTCCCCTGCACAGCAGGCGGGCATAAGACCAGGCGACCAGGTGATCGCTGTCAATGGAGAGCGCGTCAGAAACCACTATGAACTCGTCGGAATGGTGATGGTGCACCTCGGCGGTGAGGTCGAGCTTACGCTCAGAAAAGGCTCGATTGTCACGGGTCTTGGATCGTCTCCGGACTCAAGTGTTGTGGAAACGGTCAGGGTCTCCCCCCGGATGAACCCGCCGTCGCTAGTCGTCGTTGAAGACGTCACCGACCCGGCGACCCAGGTCAGTCTGAGGGAAGCTCGGCGGTACAACGTCCGGCTTCAGCCGGGCGACACCATGACCCAGGGTGCGGTTGGAGTGATGGTCGGCACCTCCAATGTGCGTTTCGTCAAGGAGCGCCAGCCTATTTTCGATGCCGTCCAAAACGGGTTCGGACGAATTATCGACGTTCTTCTGCTGACGAAGAACAGCTTCCACCGCTGGGCTGTCGGCGGTCCCGATCCAGGTCTCACGGGCCCCATAGGCATCGCTCAGATCACGGGCGAAGTCGCAGAGGTTGGAGTCTTCCCATTCTTCGAACTGGTCGCGGTGATCAGTATTAGCCTGGGGCTGATCAACATACTGCCCATACCAGCCCTGGACGGCGGACGGCTAATGTTCGTGCTGATCGAGTGGGCGCGCAGGGGCAGGAGAATCTCGCCGCATCGAGAGGGTCTGGTTCACGTAATCGGCTTCGCGGTCCTGATTGGGCTTATCGTGGTCATCAGCTTCTTCGACATCTCTCGAATCTTGTCCGGCGAAAGTCTGATTCGCTGAATTGGCTATAATGTGGTCGAGCAATCAACCGGCCCGCCAGCGTACATAGGAGCTCTTGGGAAATGGTCAGGCGACGCGTAACGAAGGCGCTGCAGGTCGGAAGTGTGCAGGTCGGTGGCGACGCCCCGATCTCGGTCCAGTCAATGACAAAGACCGACACGCGGGATGTTGCGGCAACTGTCTATCAGATAAGGCAGCTAGAGGAAGCAGGCTGCGAGATCATTCGCTCAGCCGTGCCCGACATGGAGGCCGCTGAGGCCCTCGCCGAAATCAAGCGCCAGATCAACATCCCTCTGGTAGCCGACATCCACTTCCACTACCAGCTGGCGCTCAAGGCGCTGGAGAGCGGAGTAGACTGCCTGAGGCTAAACCCTGGTAACATCCGGGACCGCGAGAAGGTCGAAACTGTCGTCCGGGAAGCCAAGGCGCGCGGCGTACCCATCAGGATAGGCGTCAACTTCGGAAGTCTGCCTCCGGTCGGCGGCATTGGCAAGACCCGCGGGTTGTCCCGCCACCGTGACGGCGTCAACATGCTCTCCAAGGGCCAGACGGAAGACGAAGAGTACTCGGTCGTCGACCACATGGTCGCTACGGGTCTCTGGGAGATAGGCATCCTTGAGGACCTCGACTTCGACCTGATCAAGATCTCGCTGAAGGCCTTCGACATCGACACGACAGTAGAGGCCTACCGGCAGATGGCCCGCCTGGTCCCCTACCCGCTTCACCTCGGAATTACCGAGTCCGGCACGGCAAAGTCCGGCAGCATCAGGAGCGCGATAGGTCTCGGGGCACTTCTCTATGACGGCATTGGCGATACCATCAGGGTCTCCCTCAGCGACGACCCCGTCGAGGAGGTCTACACAGGCTTCGAGATCCTCAAGTCCCTCGAACTTCGCAAAGAGGGCGCAGTGCTTGTCGCCTGCCCGTCGTGCGGGAGAGCCGACGTGGACGTGGTGAGCCTCGCCAACCAGGTCGACGACCTTCTCAAAAAGACGAAGTCGCCGATCAAGGTCGCCGTAATGGGCTGCGAGGTCAACGGTCCCGGTGAAGCCAAGGACGCTGACGTGGGCATCGCTGCCGGCGCGGGCCGGGCAATCATATTCCGCAAGGGGCAGAAGGCCAAGATCGTGGCCGAGGCCGACATGCTATCGGCCCTCATGGAGGAGGTGCGCACTGTCGAGGCCGAGATGGCCTCGTCTGCACCGTCTCCCGTCTAACCACCCCAGTCTGGTACCCACTTTAATCGCACCAGCGCTCACTTCTGCGACACTCGCCTGAGTGATACGCTAGGTGCGTCACCATTATGTAAGCGAGCAGACATATGCGACAGTCAGTAGCATTCGGAAAGACACTTAGAGACGATCCCGCCGAGGCCGAGCTTGCCAGCCACAGGCTCATGCTCAGGGCAGGCATGATCTACCAGAGCGCCGCTGGCGTCTACAGCTACATGCCGCTGGCCTGGCGTTCCATCAGGAAGATCGAGGAGATCATCCGCGAGGAGATGGACGCCGCCGGTGGCCAGGAGCTCCACATGTCCAAGCTCCAGCCGCTGGAGATCTGGGAGCGCTCCGGCAGGATGGAGGCGTATGGTCCCGACATGATGCGCCTCACCGACCGCCGCGACCGCGGCCTGGCGCTGGCGCCGACCTGCGAGGAGCTGCTGACCAACATCGTGAAGGCCAACGTCAACAGCTACCGTGACCTTCCCGTCATCCTCTACCAGATACAGACCAAGTTCCGCGACGAGCCTCGGCCTCGGGGTGGACTGATTCGCGTCCGCGAGTTCGACATGAAGGACGCCTACAGCTTCGACGCCGACCCGGAAGGCCTCGACCGCAGCTACAATGCCATGGCCGACGCCTACCGGCGCATCTTCGACAGGTGCGGACTCGACACGATAGTCGTGGACGCCGATCCCGGCGCGATGGGCGGCAGGGACTCGCAGGAGTTCATCCTGGTCGCCGACGGCGGCGAGGACACCATCATCGTCTGCTCCGGCTGCGACTACTCGGCCAACGCCGAGAAGGCTGAGTTCCTCAAGAGTGCTTTGCCCGACGAAGCTGAGGGCACCGTCGAGGAGGTGCACACACCCGGCATTCGTACCATCGAGGAGCTGGTCGAATTCCTGGGCATAGAGGCTGCCAAGACGCTCAAGGCCGTGTTCTACGTGGCCGATCGCGAGCTGGTGTTCGTCGTCATTCGCGGCGACCTCGAGGTCAACGAGATCAAGCTGGGCAACGTGCTGGGCAAGCCGCCCGACCTTCACATCGCGACTCCGGCAGAGGTCGCCGAGGCTGGCATCGTCGCAGGCTCAGCGTCGCCGGTCGGACTGAGCATCCCCACCATCGCGGACGACTCGATCACGACCGGGTCCAACTTCGCGGCAGGCGCGAACCGTAACGACTACCACCTGCAGAACGTCAACTACCCCCGCGACTTCCAGGCCGAGATCGTCGCCGACATCGCCAACGCCCAGGCCGGACTGGCCTGCAAGTTCTGCGATGGCACTCTGAGCGAGGTCAGAGGTATTGAGGTCGGGCACGTGTTCAAGCTTGGCACGCACTTCACGGAGGCGTTCGAGGCGTACTACCCCGACCAGGACGGCGAGCGGCACCCGATCATCATGGGCTGCTACGGCATCGGCGTGGAGAGGCTGCTTGCGGCCGCCATCGAGCAGAACCACGACGACAACGGCATCGTCTTCCCGACTCCCATCGCGCCGTACGACGTGCAGTTGCTGGCTCTGAACACTGATGTTCCCGAGGTCATCTCCGCTGCTGACGAGCTGTACGAGGGGCTACAGTACGCGGGCTTGTCGGTGTTGTACGACGACCGCGCCGAGTCCCCCGGCGTCAAGTTCAACGACGCCGACCTGATCGGGCTGCCGGTGCGAGTTGTTGCCAGTAGGCGCAACCTCAACCAGGGGGTCGTCGAGGTGAAGCGGCGGGACTCGTCGGACGCCTCACAGGTCCCGATGAATGAGGCTGTCGACGCGGTGAGGTCACTGCTGCACTATTAGAGGCCCCCCACTGTCGTTCCCGCGAAGGCGGGAACCCACAAAGTGGCTCGCCGCTCGGAAATCCATTGGGGCTGGGTGCTTCCATGTTTGTTGGGTAAAGGTACTTACCCTCACCCCAACCCTCTCCCGTCAAGGGAGAGGGGGTACGATGCAGGGTCTTTCGGTTATCTGTAACGATGATGGTTCCCACGTTCGCCCTGAGCTCGTCGAAGGGCCGCCCGTTCATGGTTCGACAAGCTCACCACGAACGAACCTTCTGACATCGAGCGACAATCGAATGACCCTGGGGTACGATGGTGGCCTGATACGGTCGCACCCGTGGGGGCAAGGCTAAAACAACTGCGACTCGAAGTACGCACACACCCGCGCCAGGTACTCGTCGCGGTGTTCGGTGAAGGCGGCGCAGTGTTCGACGTCCTCTACCATCCAGAGTTCGCTGCCATCGAGGGCGGCCTCGTAGACACGGACTCCGTGCTCAGGCGGGACCCGGTCGTCGTCTGGGGTGACGATGACCATGATGGGGTAGTCGAGCTTGGCGACGGCGTCCTCCGGCGCGACGGCCCTGACGTCGATGTCGTACAGCTGACCGGCGAGGAGCAGCGCGAGAGGCTTGAAGAGCAGCGCGACCCAGCCCGGGAACGGCGTCCTGAGCTCGGCCTCGCTCTGGATGAGCTCCGCGGCGCGGGCGAACGGGCAGTCGAGGACGGCGGCCCTGACCCTGGGCTCCTCTGCGGCGGCCAGGGCACAGGCCCCAGCTCCGAGGGAGAAGCCGAGCAGCCCGATGCGTTCCCCCGGGACTCCCCTGCCGAGCAGGTAGTCTATCGCGCCGAGAACGTCCATGCGCTCGTGCCAGCCGCCGGACATCAGCCCTTCGCCCGACTCGCCGTGGCCGCGGAGGTCGAACACCAGCACGCCGTAGCCGCGGTCGTTGAGAAGGCAGGCGAGCTCCGTCATGTCGCCGCCGGTGCGGTTGGAGCCGATGCCGTGGACCAGGATGACGACCGGCATCCCGCCGCGACCGGCCATGTACCAGCCTTCGAGCATCACGTCGCCGCGTCGCGACATGAAGCGGACCGGCTCGTAGACGTGGCCGAAGTCGGCGGGCGTTCCCTCGAGTTCTGTGCGCTCGGCCAGGGTGAGGTCCGCCGCCATGCGGTAGGAGACCCAGACGTAGACTCCGACGAGGCCGATGAGCAGTGAGATCAGTCTTCGGAACGTAAACAAACTCTGTCCAACTCTCCAGGCTGACGCGAATCCAGCGATTGAGTATACCACCAACTCAATCCTGCCCATCACGCAAATCCGACAAATCAGAGTTCAGACTCAGGTAACATAGCCTTCACACAAGCTCAATTTGGAGGGGTGACATGACTGGTATATGGCCTGGGGATACTCGGTGTGTGGTGATGCTGGGGTTTGACATCGATGGGGTGTCGAGCGCAATCAACAGGGACCCGGCTTCGGTGCGGCTGCCGAGCCTGATGTCGGCGCGAGAGTATGGGCCGTCGGTGGCGACTCCTCGCATCCTGGACCTGCTGGACAGGACCGACATTCCGGCGAGCTTCTACATTCCAGGGTACGTCGCGGAGACGCACGAGGAGCTTGTGCGGGACATCGTCGAGCGCGGGCACGAGGTCGCCCATCACGGCTACATGCACGAGCCTCCGGCAACGCTCACCAGGGACGAGGAGGCCGACGTGCTCGACCGGGGCATCGAGATCCTGGCGCGGCTGACGGGCAGCGCGCCGGCTGGATACAGGTCGCCGAGCTGGGAGCTGAGCGAGCACTCGCTGGAGCTTCTCGCCGACCGCGGCTTCACCTACGACTCCAGCCTGATGGGCGACGACGTCCCATACGTCGTGCCCGTCGACGACCGCACGATCGTCGAGATCCCCGTCAACTGGGAGCTGGACGACGCGCCCTACTTCAGCTACGCGCCGTCGCTCGGGGCGAGGCCGGTGATGGCCAGCCCGCAGCACGTCTATGACGTGTGGTCCGCCGGGTTCGAGGGGGCGTACCACTACGGTCGCGCGTTCGTGCTCACGATGCACCCGCACGTTATAGGTCGCCCTGGACGGCTCAGGATGCTGGAGCGCCTCATCGACTACATACGCGGGTTTGCAGGCGTCGAGTTTGCGCGGGCGGTGGACGTGGCTGAGGGGTGGCGGGAGGAGGAGTGAGTGGAGAGGAGTGAGGAGTGAGAGGAGATCCCCATCTCCCCCGTATCAGGTACGGGGCAGGCTCTGAGGGAGCTTACAGGGGTAGGTAAACGTGTGCAGACAGGCGTGAATACTAATCAACGTCCCCCTCTCCCTAAGGGAGAGGGCTGGGGTGAGGGTGGAAACCTCGCACTCATGTCCCATGCTTCCGTCATTCCCGCGAAAGCGGGAATCCACTGAGAGGCACCAACTGTCTGAACTCGGATTCGTCGGATTGGTGTCATTTCGCTGATTCTCCTGGATGGTCCCGCTCGCCCGCACCTCTCACTTCTCACTCCTCTGCCCTCACTCCTATTTTTATATTTTTCTTAAATTTGTCTCAACAACACCTCTGGCCTCGTTGACTTTTGCGGGGGGCGGTAGCGACAATCGAGCCTGCATCAATCTGAATCAATAGGGCAGCACCTGTTCCGACGTGTGTCACCTCCGACCTGTCGGGGATGCAGCCGTTCACTTTATTGGAGCGTTTTCATGGCGAGGTCTTTCTCTCAAGAGCCCAGGTCCGATTCCCACAAGATCGGTGAAACGAGGTACCGGATGTCGCACCTACCGTCGAGTACAGCGATTGTAAGGGCCGCCCTGTTCGCAGGCGTTCTGCTTGCGATTCTGCTGCTGCCGGTCCGTTCACACGACCCGGTGCACGCTCAGGCGGTGACCGAGACTGAGATCATTGAGTACGCTGAGGACCGCACAGACGAGGTGGTTGCTTACACTGCAAATGATCCCGAGAAAGAGGACATCTCATGGACGAAGGGCGGGACCGACGCGGACGACTTTGACTTAGAAGATGGTGTGCTGACCTTTAAGAATCAGCCCGATTACGAGACCACAGCTTCCTACACAGTCAGTGTGATAGCTAGTGATGGAAATGCAGCCAACGATCACACTCGGGAGCTGACCATCAACATCATCAATGTGGACGAGCCCGGAACGGTGATGCTGTCAACAGTGCAGCCACTGCAGAACACGCAACTTACCGCAACTCTGAGCGATGATGACAGTGTCACTGCCAGTACCGTCAAATGGCGGTGGGCAACCTCTACTTCACCCAGGGGCCCTTGGACAAACATTAAGCGACTTGCTTCAGCATCAGGGGGTGCCCGGACATCTAACTACACACCCGTCAAGGCTGACGAGGGATTCTACCTGCGGGCTACAGCGACATACAACGACGGACATGGCGATGACAAGATCAAATCTGGGGTGTCAGACAACCCAGTTAGGAAGAACCTGATAAATGACGCTCCACAGTTCGTCTATGTGGAGGGCGACGACATTCCTGATGCCAATGGTGAAGACAACGACGAAGTAGGTGAACCCATTCCCGATAGCGACACCGCTGTGGACAGGGAATTACAGGAGAACTCGCCTGCCGGCACTAACGTAGGCCCTCGCGTCAAGGCTATTGACGAAGACGGAGACACGTTGACATATGTGCTGGGTGGCACAGACGTGGGCTCGTTCGACATTGACAGGCAGTCTGGCCAGATAAGCGTGAAAGCTGGGACAACGCTGAACCGCGAGGCCAAGACCACTTACACAGTCACCGTTACGGCCAGGGATCCATCTCACACCACAGGTTCCCCATCAATGGACACCATCGAAGTGACCATCACGCTAATAGACGTGCCCGAGGCTCCGGAGATTACGGGTGGCGACACATCGATAGATTACGATGAAAACACGCCGGTCACTACGGCAGTTGACACCTATACAGCGACCGACGACGAGGATGACAGCCGTACTCCACAGGTAGCGTTAGAATGGTCTTTGTCGGGAACCGACAGCGACATGTTCGCGATCAGCGCCGCAGGTGCCCTGACCTTCGAGGAAATGCCCGACTACGAGGCGCTTTCTAACACTCAAAAGAGCAACGGACTCAAGGTAACCGTCACAGTCACCGACAGCGCGGACATGACCGACTCGAGGAACGTGACCGTCAACGTCACCAACGTGGACGAGCCTGGCACTGTAACCCTTTCCAGGGTGCAACCACAGGTCGGTACCTCCATATCCGCAAGCGTCACCGACCTCGACGGCAGGCCATCAGGCATCACATGGAAGTGGGCAACTTCCACCACACAAGGTACGCCGGGCCCGTTCATACAAGGCAGGACGTCAAGCTCCTACACACCCGTCGCCGGAGACCTGGGGAGCAATAATGTCTACCTGTGGGCGTTCGCAAGCTACACCGACCCGCAGGGATCAGGCAAGTCGGCCAGAACAGAGTCGGCTTATGTGGTGAAGCTGAAGAATACCTATTGTGTCAGGATTCATAGCACCGACACCACCAGGTGCACCAGCACACGGGACGGCAACGTACGTCCTATGTTCCCGGACCAAGACACTCAAACCACGGGGGACCAGAGGGACAAGACGACGAGGGAAATCGCTGAGAACACGGCCGCTGGACAGAACATCACACTCGGCATCACTGGTGGCTTGACAGGCGCGGTTGCGGCTGAGGCGGACGACCAGAACATCGTATCGGCTGATCCGGGTGCTCCTCTGTCCACGACTACCGCCACGGACAATCTAACCTACACACTTGAGGGCACTGACTCGAGTTCATTCGACATCGCCAGCACCACGGGCCAGCTGATGACCAAGGCCCCACTGGATTTCGAGACTAAGAAGTCCTACAGCGTCAGGGTCAAGGCCACGGACCCCACGGGGAGCAACGCCACCATCAACGTCACCATCAACGTCACTGACGTGGCAGAAGCGCCGAAGATCACCAACGGAGACACTGAAGCTTCAGTGTCGGAAAACGTGCCGGCCACCAGGATTTTGTCCATATACACAGCTACAGACGATGAGGATGACTACGATGACCCAAGTGACGACAGCAACGAAATAGTGCCGTTAAAGTGGTCTCTGTCTGGAACCGACGAGGACGACTTCGAACTCAGCGCAGAGACTGGTGCCAGCACCAATCTCATGTTCAAGGCATCGCCAAACTACGAGAACCCGACGGACGGCGACACGAACAACGAGTACAGCGTAACTGTGACAGTCACCGATAGCGCTGGCACAACCGACGCGACAAATGCCAACACGGTTACCTTGACAGTCACCGTCATCAACGAAGATGAAGAGGGCACAGTAACCCTATCGGTCGAGCAGCCTAAAGTGGGTATCGAACTGACCGCCACGCTGACTGACCCTGATGGCTCTCCCGGTGACGGTCTTCCGTTAGAAATTGCTGACTTCAACTTGACAGCAGAAACAGACACCAGTTGGCAGTGGGCCAGGTCTACATCCCGAACGGGCTCTTGGACCGATATAAAGGGCGAAACCTCAAATACATACACGCCTGACGCGGACGACGATGTAGGATACTTCCTCCGCGCTACGGCGACATATAATGACAGGCTGGGCCAGGACAAGACCGAACCAGGCGTATCGTCCTACAGCGTAGAAGCCGCGACGTATACCAACACTGCTCCAGTGTTCGTCTACGTCGAGGGCGACGAGATTTCTGACTATCCTTACCCTGACTTCGACAACGACGGGACACCTGACGACCTCGATAGCGACGGAAACGTTGACGACTACGATGTGGGCGACAAGATTCCTGATGTCAATGGGGCATCACTAGGAGTGACGCGGAAAGTGGCCGAGAACTCGACCGCCGGAACCACTGTGGGCGCTCCAGTTTTTGCCAAGGATCTTGGCCGGAACGGCACGCAGGAAAATCTCACCTACCAGTTGGTCGATCCGACCCCAACTGCCAATACTAGCCCTGAGGACTTGTTTACCATCGACAGGCAGACTGGCCAAATACGGGTGAAAGCCGGGACAATGCTGAACCGCGAGGTCGCTGATCCTACCTACACAGTCACCGTTTTGGCTAAGGACCCATCTGACCAAGGTGACGCGGCCGATCCGGCTGATCAATCCCGGGACACAATAGAAGTGACCATCAGGGTCACGGACGTGCCTGAAGCTCCAAAGATCACAGGTGGCGACACCGCAACTTCCACCCCGGAATCGATTCCGGGAACCCCGGCCAGAACTGTATTGGATACCTACACAGCAACCGACGACGAGGATAACTACGATGACCCGAATGACAACACCAACGAGGTAGTGCCGCTAAAGTGGTCACTGTCGGGGACTGATAGTGACATGTTCGAGATCAGCGCCGCAGGCGCGCTGACCTTCGAGGAAATGCCCGACTACGAGGCGCTTTCGAATGCTCAGAAGAGCAACGGACTCAAACTGACCGTCACGGTCACCGACAGCGCAGATATGACTGACTCACGCAACGTGACCGTCACGGTCACCAACGTGGATGAGGCTGGCACTGTAACCCTGTCCAGGGTGCAACCACAGGTCGGCACCTCCATATCCGCCAGTGTCACCGACCTCGACGGCAGGCCATCAGGCGTCACTTGGAAGTGGGCAACTTCCACCGGTGACACCGCCCCAGGACCGTTCATACAAGGCAGGACGTCGAGCTCCTACACTCCCGTCGCTGGAGACTTTAGTACCTACCTGTGGGCGGTCGCGAGCTACACCGATCCGCAGGGATCGACCAAGACAGCCAGAATCGTGTCGGCCAATACAGTCAAGCTGAAAAACACGTACTGTATCAGGGTTGACACTAACGACCCAACCAGGTGCACCAGCACACGGGACGGCAACGTACGTCCTATGTTCCCCGACCAGGACACTCAGACAACCGGGGACCAGAGGGACAGGACAACGAGGGAAATCGCTGAGAATACGGCTGCTGGGGTGAACATCACAAGCGGCGTCACTGGCGGCTTGACCGGCGCGGTTGCAGCCGAGGCGGACGACGACAACATTGTGTCGGCTGATCCGAGTGCTCCTCTGTCCACGTCTACCGCTACTGACAATCTAACTTACACACTGGAGGGCACGGACGCGAGTTCATTCGATATCGCCAGCACCACGGGCCAGCTGATCACCAAGGCTCCTCTGGACTTTGAGACTAAGAAGTCCTACAGCGTCAGGGTCAAAGCTACTGACCCAACGGGCAGCAACGCCACCATCAACGTCACCATCAACGTCACTGACGTGGACGAGGCGCCGAGGGTGTCAAAGAAGTCCCTGCTGATTACTGGGAGCAGCAGTCACAGTTACCCTGAGACCGAGACGAGCCGCCAGGTGGCGACATATACCGCTGAAGGGCCTGAAGGAACACGCGCATGGAGACTGTCGGGAGACGACGCAGGGGACTTATCGATTTCGTCAGGTGGTGTGCTGAGCTTCAGGAGTCAGCCAGACTTCGAGAATCCGGCAGACAGCGACACGGACAACGTGTATCGCGTTACAGTGGAGGCCAGCGTATCGGGTACAGTCCTTGTTGACTCGATGGACGTAATGGTGACGGTCACTAACGTCGACGAACCCGGCTCGGTGACCATCACTTCCCTCAACGCTGTAGTGAGGGTCGGCGTGGAGCTGACTGCAGAGCTCGACGAAGGTGACGAGGAGACCGTAGTCGGCTGGCAGTGGTCCAGCGGCGCCTCCGTCACAGGGCCATGGAGCGACATCTCCGGCGAGAGGAACAACACGTACACTCCGGTTCCCGGGGATGTGGGCAGTTACCTGCGTGCGACCGTGACTTACAATGACCCACTGGGCTCCGGAAAGACGCTCAGCGAGGTAGCTGGCACGGCTGTTGAGGCTGCGTCGGCAGGGACACCTGGCACCGTAAGCCTGTCGCCTCCCGGCGGCCTGGTGAGTGGCAACTCGGTTACGGCCTCTCTGACCGACCCAGACAACCCGGTCAGCCTGAACTGGACCTGGGAGATATCTGCTGACGGCTCAACCAACTGGTCGACTGCCCCAGGCGTGGCATCCTCCAGCGGACTGACGTCAACGTACACCACCACCATCGTCGAAGTGGGTAACTTCCTGCGGGCCTCAGTGACGTACAACGACGACACGGGCAGCGGCGAGACGGCAGGTCCAACCGCTACCACGGACGCGGTCCAGGCGGGGACGCAGCAGGGCCACAGGTACGACCTCAACTCCAATGGCTCGATCGAGAGGGACGAGGTCCTCGCGGCCATCACTGACTTCCTCTTCAACGAAACTCCTCCCGGCGGCGGACCAGCCACAACCAGGGACGAGGTCCTCGAGCTTATCGCCCTCTTCCTGTTCCCGTAGTAGTCGCCAATCGGACATAGTATAAGAGCTTCGGGCTCCGGGTCTGGCCTTCGGGTCGGCTCGGGGCCCGTTGGGTTTAGGAGAGAGTGGAGAGGAGTGAGGAATGAGAGGGGTTGCACTCACAAGTCGTCATTCCCGCGGAAGGGGACCTTTGCGTAACTTCGTCATTCCGGCGAAGGCCGGAATCCAGGGGTTCGTGGGAGGTATCTGGTGGCTTGGAAGAATAGCCTTTTCACCCTCACCCGCGTATCGCGTACGGGGCAGGCTCCAGCCCTGTCTCTGAGGAAGAGCGTGTCTGTTGGATGCGGGCTCCCCCTTTGACATGCTCAGGGCCTGCCCCGAGCTTGATTAGGGGCGAACGGATGGCTCTGCGTGGACTCTGGGTTCCGGCCTCCGCCGGAACGACGGTGAGGGAAGAGGAAGAAATGGTGGGCCATCGTGGACTCGAACCACGGACCTCAGTCTTATCAGGACTGCGCTCTAACCGTCTGAGCTAATGGCCCCTGAAGTGTGCGCGGCTAGTCTGCCGACGCTTCGGCCGGTTCGGGGTCGTACTCGACGACGATCTCGACCGGCGTGTTCCTCGCTACTATCAGCTCCATCGGCTCGGACGTGCTGTCGTTGATGGGCTGATGCACCGAGTTTGGTGGAACGTAGATGAAGTCTCCGGGTCCGATCTCGTCGGCGTTCTGAAGATTCTCGCCGGAGAGGAACCGTCCCCTACCCTTCACCACGTAGATCGCGGACTCGCAGTTGACGTGGTAATGCGGGCTGGCGGCGCAGGCCGGAGGGATGGTGGCGATCGCCAGGTGAATCCCCTCGGTGCCCGCAAGCGCCTTCGATACGCCCGCCAGCCGGGTCATGCTGCCAGAGGCAACCTCGACCTCCAGGCCGTCCGAGCGCACCACTTTGCATGTAGCTGTCAGTTGCGTGTCCACGTCTCGGAGTATATCTTTGGGCTGAAATGGGTGTCAAGATTAGGAGTGAGGGAAGAGGAGTGAGGAGTGAGAGAGGTGGCCGTACTCTGAGGGCTGTTTAAGCGTTGGTTGTCTCCTACTTTTCACCCTCACCCTAGCCCTCTCCCGTCAAGGGAGAGGGGATCATAGGTTTGTGGATGAAAGATTTCAGATTCAGGTGCCGAATCAGGGTCCGGTGGGCGGACTGCGATGCGCAGGGTATCGTATTCAATGGCGCGTACTTCAGCTACCTGGAGGTGGCGATGGCGGCGTACTACCGCAACCTGGGGATTGCGCTGTACGACCCTGAGGGTCGGCGTCACTTCGACACGGCGACGGTCAAGGCGACGCTGGAATACGTCTCCCCTGCCCTCGTGGACGACGTCCTGGATGCCTACTGGAAAGTCGAGCGGATCGGGAACTCGAGCATCACGACTCGCGCGGAGGTCTACAACAGCCGGTCTGGCGACCTGGTGCTGAGGGCGGAGGTCATCCACGTCGACTACGACAGCGATGCTGGGACGTCGAGGCCGGTGCCGGACGACATGCGCCGTCTGATCGAGACCTATGAGTCGACCGGGGTGATTATTCCGCTGGATGCGCTGCCTGGGCTGGAGGGGGTTGCGAGGGCGGCTGAGGGGGCTGGGATGGACGTCGAGGAGTGAGAGCCTCCCATCCCCACCCCAGGGTATTTTCATGTTCGAGTGTTAGTGGAGAAGCCCGTTCGTGGTGAGCTTGTCGAACCATGAACGGGCGGCCCTTCGACAAGCTCAGGGCGAACGAGAGTATGAATGATGAGGCGAAAACGAAAAGACCCTGATCTCCACCCTGCTCTCCTACACGTCGACGCGGACTACTATGGCTGCGTTGGCGATGACGGTCTTGTCGCCGGATCCTTCGCGGGGCTCGATCTCGAGACCTCCCTGCACGGTTGTTAGCTTGCCCTTGCCGTGGGGCAGGACTGCTAGGACCTCGTCGGCATCTACAGCGTCAGGATTTGGGATCGCGACGGTGACGTCGACGATCATGTTCTGGGACGTGTCCGGGCCCAGCAGTCCCAGGAACATGAGGCTGCTGTGGTGTACGGCGTCCCAGACGGCGCGACGGGCCGCGCGGGTGTAGTCCTGTCCGTGAAGGTCGATGCCGATACCGATTTCGAGGATTGCGGGTGTCAGTGCCATTTTTTTCTCTCCCTGATGCGTTTGACGAGTGTGGGACTTCTGGTAGAATCAGGGACAATCCTACACCTCTCCGGCGGCTGGAAACAGAGAGCGGGTGTAACTCAGGGGTAGAGTGTCTGCTTCCCAAGCAGAATGTCGAGGGTTCGAATCCCTTCACCCGCTCCAGTCTGAAGTCTTCAGCCGCTCTTCATCTCAACAAGAAGGCGTCGACTCTCCCTTGCTATCTAGTCGACGAGGGCCTGGTAGGTACCCACTTGGAACTCGCGGTGGAGAGGGTAGTACGAGTTGGGCATGAACTGGCTCATCAGGATGGCGATCAGCTCCTCGGCTGGGTCTATCCAGAAGAAGCAGCTCGTGGTGCCGAACCAGAAGTACATGCCATTAGAGCCGAGGAGGCCGTGCTGGGCGATGTCTGTGACTACGCTGAAGCCGAGCCCGAAACCGCAGCCCCTGGTGTAAGAGGCCAAATCCTGTCCGACGGCGTATGGCTTGAGGTCGTCGGTCAGGTGATCGGAGCGGATCATCTCAACTGTCTTGGGGGCGAGAACACGCTGGCCATTTAGTACGCCCCCGTTCAGGAGCATTTGGCAGAAGTTCATGTAGTCGGAGGCAGTGGACACCAGCCCGGCGCCGCCAGAGAAGAACGTGTACGGTCTCGCGAACCTTGTCGCCAGAGAGTTTTCGACCTGTGCGATCTTTCCGCCTCTCGACGGTCTGTACAGAGCCGGAAGCCTGTCCAGCTTATCTTCAGGTACGAAGAATGACGTGTCCGTCATTCCCAGTGGCGAGAATATCCTGTCGCGCAGAAACTGGTCGAACGGCTGCCCTGAGACGACCTCAATGAAGCGTCCCAGCACAGTGGTCGCCATACTGTATCTCCACCTGTCGCCCGGCTGGTGCAGCAGGGGAAATCCGCCGATCTTCTCCACCACCTCCTGCAGGTTGCTATCAGCGTCGTTGATCCGTTCCTCGCGGTACATATTGTCGATGGGCGTGTCCTGATACAGGCCATAGCTGATTCCGGACGTGTGGGTGAGCAGATGCCTGATGGTGATGGCACGCTGCTGGTCGACAAGCCTCATGCCTCTCTCGCCCATGCCGTCATACACCTTCAGGTCCGCCAGCTCGGGTATGAACTTGCTGACAGGGTCCTCGAGCGAGAAGTGTCCCTCTTCATAGAGCGTCATGACGGCGACACTGGTTATCGGCTTGGTCATCGAGTAGAGGCGGAAGATGGTGTCGTTCTCGATGGGCGAGCCGCTCTCCAGGTCCATTACGCCGTAGGGCTGGAGGTGGAACACCTCGCCGCCCCGGGCGAGCATGGTGAGAGCGCCCGCGAGCTTGCCGCTGTCGACGTAGCCCTGCAGGCGTTCGTCGACGCGTCCAAGCCTCTGAGATGAGAACCCGACCGACTCTGGAGAAACGAGATTCACTTCAACTAACTCCCGATTACTGCAAGACTTTCTCTAAGCGGCCCTCCGTAAAGGCCCGGTCGAGGTTGTGAGCCGTGAGTACCGACTGACGGTGCCTGTACGTCTGAAGGAGGCCTTAAGGCAAGGAGCCTATGCGAGTACCGTTCATCCACCCCGGCTGTCGCCGGAATGCCTCGAGTGGATGGCCGCTCAGCAATCCAAATGTGGTAAGGTTTCTATCACAAAGAGTGCCTGCAACTCTAGGATAGTCCAACGCAGATATCGTCCGGTTCGTGGGTTAATCTTGGTTTGTGACCTACAGATCAGATAATCGAGGCGTTTCCGAAAAACGCGTGACTTCAGGACAGCTTTGTAGCGCCAAGTTTGAACTTTCGGAGAGGTACCCGATGAGCTCAGAGAGACAGCACAGTTCTTCAGCAGCAGCCGTCAGCTCGAACATTACGGAACCAATAGCGGTGGTGGGCATGGCCTGTCGCTTCCCGGGCGCGAATGACCTGGACTCGTTTTGGCAGTTACTGGTGGAGGGCAAGAACTCGGTAACCGAAGTCGGTATTGGCGCCGGTTCCGGGCGGTTTGACGATCTCTTCACTGAACCCGACTCTCAACACGAGGCGTGCCGATTCAGTGCCTTCGTCGACGGGATCGACCAGTTTGACGCCCAGTTCTTCCGCATCTCGCCCGTGGAAGCGGAACTGCTGGACCCGCAGCAACGAATGATGCTGGAGACCAGCTGGCAGGCCCTTGAAGACGCTGGGATCGACCCTGACCGACTTAAGGGAAGCCGAACAGGCGTTTACGCGGGGCTCAGCAACGACGAGTACCGCATGCTGGTCCTCGACGCGAGCAGACCAACCGAGGCTGCCGGTTCACTATATGCACTCAGCGGCACTAACCTGAATGGAGCCTGCGGGCGGGTCTCGTTTGTGCTGGGCCTGATGGGACCGGCAAAGGCGGTCGACGCTGCCTGTGCCGCGTCACTCGTCGCGGTGAACGACGCCGTATCCGACCTCCAGCAGGGGAAGGCAGACCTGGCTATTGTTGGCGGCGTTCAGGTCATCCTGAACAGCCGCGTGCATGAGCTGCGCGCTGAATCGATGATGCTATCTCCAGACGGGCAATGCAAAGCATTCGACGCGTCCGCCGATGGCTACGTCAGGGGCGAAGGATGCGGAGTCGTCGTTCTGAAAAGGCTGAGCGAGGCCGAAGCCGATGGCGACCGAATCTGGGCGGTAGTCAGGGGCACGGCGGTGAATCACGGTGGGGCCAGCGTAGGTCTGACCGTTCCGAACGAACCCGCACTGGTACAGGTTATGGAGGCGGCGCTCTCTGATGCCGGCGTACGCCCGGAGGACGTCGACTATCTGGAGGCGCACGGCACCGGGACCGCAGTCGGCGACCCAATCGAGATCAACGCGGTAGCTGATGTCTACAGCCGGGGGCGCGACGCCGACCAACCCCTCCTGGTCGGTTCAGTAAAAACTAACATCGGCCATCTGGAATGTGCTGCGGGCATCGCAGGACTCATCAAGGCCGTTATGTCATTGGAGCGGGGCGTTATTCCGAGACACCTGCACTTCAACGACCCCAATCCGAGTCTGGACTGGGATAGCCTGCCGATTCAGGTCACGTCAGACATGATGGAGTGGCCTCGACACCGAGGGCGACCTGGAATGGCAGGTGTCAACTCATTCGGCATATCGGGTACAAACGCCCATGTCTTGGTGGAAGAGTATCGCTGCCCTGAGGAAGAAACCAGTGACGCCCGGTGGCCGAGAGGCGCCGGGCAGGACGTGGAAGTCTCTCTGCCTGCCCCTTTGGCCGATCTGCCTTCGTGCGAGGAGACGCTCGGACGTCGCACGGCACGGCTCCTTCCACTGTCTGGCAAGTCAGGAGGAGCCCTTGTAGACCTTGCCAGAAGGTATCAGTCCTGGATCGACGAGCTCTCGTCGGAAAGGGCCGCATCAGAAGCCTTGCTTGCCGACGCGTCCTGGACAGCGAGCGCTGGAAGAAGCCATTTCGACCACCGCGCGGGAGTCGTGTTTACCGACGCCAAGTCGCTGCAGGACAGGCTCAGCGCGCTGGCAGAGGCCGGTGCAGACACGCAGCTTCGAACGGCAGACAGAGTGGCTTTCATCTATACCGGGCAGGGAAGTCAATGGGTAGGCATGGGGCAGGCCCTGTACGAGAGTGAGCCTGTGGCCAGGGCAGTAATGGACCGGTGCGAGGCCGTATTCCAGGAGGTACGGGGCGCGTCCCTGCTGGATGTGATGTTCGGTCGGAACGGAGCGAACGAAGACCTGGGCAACACGGCGTGGGAACAGCCCGCTCTCTACACCCTGGAGTGCGCAATTGCAGCCCTGTGGTCCAGCGTGGGCGTCCAACCGAGTGCAGTGCTGGGACACAGCGTCGGTGAGATCGCGGCGGCCCAGGCTGCCGGAGTGTTCAGCCTTGAGGACGGAATGCGTTTTGCGGCCGCGAGGGGCACACTGCTGTCTCAGATGGCCCGCGGCACCATGGCTGCCGTCTTCGCCCCCGCGGAACAGGTGGCTGCAGAAGTAGAGGCGTTCAACAAGACGTCGACCGGCGTCGGATTGAGCGTCGCGGCCGACAATGGAGCCCACCAGGTGGTCAGTGGCACGTTCGAGGACATCGAAGCCATCGTTGAACACTTCGAAGGGCAGGAGTTACGTGTAAGAAAGCTCAATACCACACGCGCATTCCACAGCGCGTTGGTGGAGCCGGTTCTCGGAGGACTGGAGGACGTCCTTGACGGCGTCGAGATAAAGCAGCCGTCGCTGACGTTCATTAGCAACCTGACAGGAACGGTCATCGAGCCTGAAGTGGCGCTGGACGTGTCATACTGGACGCGCCATGCCAGGGAGGCGGTCTCGTTTGCCAGTGGCGTAAGGGCAATGGCGGAGCTGGACATAGACCTAGTGATCGAAATAGGTCCGCATGACGTGCTAGGCACGATGGCAACACTCGCATGGCCCGAGTCCCTGCCGGGAGGGGCAGTTTCAGAGGCCCCAGCCGTTCTATCCAGCCTGCGGCGACCGCCAAGGGACGGTTCATCGCCTGACCCTGAGAGCAGCTTCGTCGATGCGGTTGCCCAAGCCTACGAAGCCGGTTTGGACATCTGCTTCGATGGTCTCTTCGCGGGGGAGACCAGGCATCGCATCGCGCTGCCGGGCTATCCGTTCCAGCGGGAAAGCCACTGGGTCCAGCGGACCGGGCAGCGTCGGCAAGCCGCCGGACACCCGCTCCTGGGCATTCGACACGAATCGGCTCGTGGGGAGATCGCCTTCGAGACTGAAGTGTTCCCGTCAGACCCGGCCTGGTTGAGTGACCACAGGGTCTTCGGCAGGCTTATCGCGCCAGGTGCACTCTACGGAGCGATGGCGGCGTCCGCGTTGCTTGCCGAGGGGAGCGCCTCGGTCGTGATGGAGGACATTCAGCTGCACAATCCGCTGGTGTTCTCTGAGGGTGATGCTGACGATGAAGCAGGCGAGCGCGGCAGGACGGTCCAGGTCTTGCTAGATGACACAGACCGACAGTCGTCGCGCAGTGTGCAGATATTCAGCAAGGGAGACGACGGCGATTGGACGACACACGTGGAGGGCCGCGTGTTGCCTGCCGCAGCGTTGCCGAATGTGGGCGAAAGGGTCGACCTGGAAAGCCTTAAGGCTCGCCTATCACCGTCAGACGTGCGTGACTACTACCGCGCCAAGGCAGAGACCGGAATCAACTTAGGCCCGTCCTTCCGCACGCTGGGGAATGCCTGGGCTGCGCCCGGCGAGGCCCTGGCCGAGGTCATACTCCCAGAGTCCGTTGGCAGAAACGAGTTGGAAGTACATCCCCTCATTCTCGACGGCTGCTTCCAGGTCGTCGGTGTGGCACGGAACATGACCGGCGCACCGGGAGAGGCAACATATCTGCCATTCGGCTGGGACCGTTTCTGGCTGGCAAGACATCTCCCGGACAGGATCGTCTGTCATGTGCTTATGAACGATTCACCACAAGAGGGTGAGGACTCTGAAGCAGACGACCAGCCGGAGGTCCTGAGTGGCGAACTGCGAATCTACGACCCCAGCGGAGTTCTCCTCGGTGTCCTGAGCGGTTACACGGTAAAGAAGGCCACGAGGGCGGCGCTGCTCTCGGCGGTCGAAGGTGTGGATGACCTGCTGTATGAGGTCTCCTGGCGGGACCGCGCCCTCGAATCAGGATTGATACCGGCTGACTTCTTCCCGAGTCCAGAAACTGTTGCTGCCGGGTCCGGGCTGTTCACTGAATATCTTTCCGAGGCTGGAGTTGATCCAGGCAGCAGGACGGACCTGCTCGCAGATCTGGAGCGATGGTCTCGTTCATACGCGCTCGCCACCCTGGAAAAGCTCGGATGGGAGCGTCGGGTCGGCGAGACAGTGGCCGCTGACGAACTGCGCCAACGACTGGATGTCATGCCGGAGCACGGGCGCCTCTTCCGCAGGTTGTTGGAAATGCTCGCCCAATCGGGGATTCTGGAGGAGAGTGACGGCGACTTCGTTGTAGTGCTCGGGCCCGATGATCCATTGCCTGAGAGCCTCCCTGACAACCCTCAACAGTTCGACAAGCAGATGGTTGCGATGTATTCCCACGGCTTGACCGAGACCGGACTGTTCCGGCGGTCAGGTGCTGCGCTGGCCGACGTGCTTCGAGGCCAGGAGGATCCTCTGACCCTGTTGTTCAGCAGCGGCGAACCGACCGCGGCCGATCTGTACTTGAAAGCACCAGTTGCGCGCGCGGCAAACAGTATGCTGGCCGAGGCTATTCGGACGCTCGTATCCAGGCTGCCTGCAGACCGCCGGCTGCGTGTGATCGAGGTTGGAGCGGGCACGGGTTCGGCTACCGCGTCCGTACTGCCCGAGCTTCCGGATGGTCGGTTCGACTACACGTACACGGACATCTCTGCCGGATTCTTCTCCGAGGCGGAGGCGAGGTTCGGTGACGGCGATGGGTGCATCGAATACCTGACCTTGGACATAGAGAAGGACCCGATCGAACAGGGCTTCGACCCCCATGGTTATGACATCGTGCTTGCTTCCAACGTGTTGCACGCTACGCGCCTCCTCGAGGAGACGTTGACGCACTGCCGCGAACTGCTGGCGCCATCCGGTCACCTGGTGGCGCTCGAGAACCTTCGCGGCCTGGGCTGGATGGATCTCACATTCGGCCAGCTGGACGGCTGGTGGCGGTTCGAGGATTCACACTACCGTCCACACCACGCACTTGCTACTCCTACGGTGTGGAAGCAGGCGCTCAGCGACGTGGGCTTCGAAGGCGTCGAAGTCCTGGGCGTTGACGATACCTACTCACATGAAATGCTGGACAAAGGCGTGATTGTGGCCCAGGGCCCGGTCCAGGTAACAGAGGCTCCCGGATTGTGGGTGCTGATGTCCGACGGTTGCGCCGCTGCCGAGGAACTTGCGTCGGCAATGGCAGCGAGGAACCAGACGGTCGTACTTGCGAATGGAGAGGCTTCAGACGGCAGCATGACAGCTGTGAGTGGCCCTGCGGTAGTCAAAGTGACCGTGGACACTGAAAGTCGCGAGTCGTGGCAATCGCTCATCGAGAGCCTGCCGACGGATGTGCCCTTCAGCGGCGTGGTCCATATGGGCGCTCTGGAAGGACACGGAGCGGGGGCAACGACCGAAGAGATCGCTGAGGATGTGAAACGGTCCGTGACGAGTGCGCTGACCCTGGTGCAGGGCGTGTCAGACTCGGACGTGATACCCGAAAAGGGCGTTTGGTTCATCACGCGCGGTGCACAGGTGCTGGAACGCGAGCGCGACGGTGAGCTTGTCGGCGCGACACTCTGGGGCATGGGCAAAGTAGTGTCCCTCGAGGCGCCTCACCTTCAGCCAAGAATGATCGATCTCGACCCCGGTGCAGCCACGCCCCTGTCCGACCTCGTGAATGATCTCATGTATCCCGACAAGGAGAACCACATCGCGTACCGCCTGGGACGCCGAATGGCGGCGCGCCTGGTACGTCCCGGTTCTGCGGGCGAGCGGCTTGCATTGCCGGATGGGCCGGACTGGGTCCTTGCTCCGGACCGTAACGGCGTCTTTGACAGACCGGAGGTCAAACAGCTTCCTCCACGCTCGCTTGAGCCGAAGGAAGTCCTCGTCTCAGTAGAGGCTACCGGGCTGAACTTCTGGGATGTGTTCCGATCACTCGGCTTTATAGAAGAGGGAGACCTAGGCCGAGAGTTGAGCGGCCACGTGCTTAGAGTAGGCTCTGAAGTCTCTCGCGTCTCCGTAGGTGACCGCGTTGTCGGCCTGGGATTCGGCGCGTTTGCGCCGGAAATGGTCACCCACGAGGAACTTGTCGCTCCAGCGCCCGATGGGATTTCCGTATCGGGCCTGGCTACCATTCCCAGCGCCTTTGTATCGGCTGCACTTTCATATGAACTCTCGGGGCTCGAACCCGGGGAACGGGTGCTGATCCACGCGGGCTCGGGAGGAGTCGGCCTGGCCGCGATCCAACTGGCCGAGGCTGCGGGAGCGGAAGTGTTCGCAACTGCCAGCGCTCCAAAGCAGGCATTCCTGAGGGCAATCGGCGTAAAGCATATCTTTGATAGCCGCCAGACGAAGTTTGGCGAGGAAATCCTTGAGGCAACGGGCGGAGCCGGCGTTGACGTTGTGCTGAACAGCCTCACCAGTGAAGGCTTCATCGAAGCCAGCCTGTCCTGTCTGGCGCAGGACGGGCGATTTGTCGAGCTGGCAAGGCGGGACATCCTCAGTGAGGAAGAGATGGCGGCGGTGCGCCCGGACGTAGGCTACGACATCCTGGAACTGGATGTTCTGAAGAAGACCGACCCGGAATGGGTCGGAAGAGTGCTCCGTGACCTAATGGAGCGAATTTCGACCGGAGAACTGAAACCACTTGTACACAGCAGATGGCCGCTTGCCGAGGCGGGCGCCGCGCTATCGTTCATGCGGTCTGCGCGGCACATCGGCAAGATCGTCCTCACGCCACCGCCCATCGTGGACGATCAGCTGCGGCAGGACCGATCTTATCTCGTAACGGGTGGTCTGGGAGGAATAGGGTGCGCTGTAGCCGAATGGCTAGCCGACAATGGCGCCAGCACCATCGTGCTTAACGGTCGGCGAGACCCGGACCCCGAGGCCGTGGAAGTGATCGACGCCCTAAGGGAGCGCGGAATCAGGGTCGAGGTCGAACTGGCAGACGTGACTGATCCCGCAGCGATCGACGCTATGTTGGATCGCATGGATGCAAGCCTGCCGCCACTGGGCGGCGTCATCCATAGCGTGGGCGTGCTGTCAGACGCGGCCCTGACCAACCAGAGCTGGGAAACCTTTGACCAGGTGCTGTCTCCGAAGATCATTGGGGCCTGGCACCTGCACCGTGCGACAATGGACCGAGACCTGGACCTCTTCATACTATTCTCCAGCCGAGTCGGAGTGATGGGCAATCCGGGCCAGGCGAACCACGCCGCCGCCAATGCCTTCCTGGACCAACTCGCTGGGCACCGGCGCGCGATGGGCCTTCCCGGACTGTCAATCGCCTGGGGAGCCTGGTCGGAAATCGGCGAAGCTGCGGAGCAACGCGAGCGTATCGAACAGCGACGGGCGGCTCTCGGCGGCAGATGGTTCACACCGGATCAGGGTATCAAGGCCCTGGACAAACTTGTTCGTGAAGACACCACTACGTCCGTCGTAATGTCGATGGACTGGTCGGTATTTGGAGAGGCTGTGGAAGACCGACCTCCTCTGCTGGAGGACATGCTGTCTGCGGTCGCCGCCGACTCTACGGAGGACTCTGCTCCCACTGAGGACCTGTTGTCCCGGCTGCGCGGTTCGATTGCGCCAACGGCACAACGCGAAGAGGTGCTGGTGCCCTTCCTGCAGCAGGAGTTGCAGGCGGTGCTGAGATTGTCCACAACTCCGTCCCCGACGACTGGGTTCTTCGATCTGGGAATGGACTCGCTAATGGCGGTCGAGTTCAGGAACCGTCTGAACCGTGCGTTCGTCGGTGAATACACCGCATCTAACACCGTCGTCTTCGACTACCCGGACATTGCAAGCCTCGCGAGTCACATCTCAAACGAGTTGGGGCAACTCGGT
Organism: Dehalococcoidia bacterium; assembly: GCA_965116415.1. Classification (GTDB taxonomy): domain Bacteria; phylum Chloroflexota; class Dehalococcoidia; order Lucifugimonadales; family UBA1123; genus VXRN01. The sequence goes on along the minus strand of OZ220693.1, from coordinate 168,493 downwards.
GGAGGAGACGAGGTTCCATCGCCGCTGCCATCCCCCGAGCCGATCGTGCCGAAAGAACCGCAGACCGTACAGAGTGACGAGGATGAGATAGCTATCGTGGGCATGGCCTGCCGCTTCCCACAGGCGCGAGACCTCTCCGAGTTCTGGCAGCTCCTTGCGTCGGGAACTGACGCGGTCACCGATGCACGCCCTGGCGCGGAGTCGCTCACGGGCGTCAATGGAGGATCCAACGGCGAGATGTCGAAATACATGCGAGGCGCGTACCTCGACGACATCGAGCTGTTCGATTCCCGCTTCTTCCGAATCGCGCCGATAGAGGCGCGCATGATGGACCCCAAGCAGCGGATGATGCTGGAGACAAGCTGGGAGGCCCTGGAAGACGCGGGCATCGATCCCGAAGGTCTCAGGGGCAGCCTGACCGGGGTGTACGCTGGTGTCGGCGGCAGCGAGTATCGCGACCTGGTCGAAGCCAGCGGCAAGTCGGACAGCTATCTCGGTACTACAGCGAGCGTGACGGTCGGACGGATTGCATTCGCACTGGGTCTCGAAGGTCCCGCAATGCCTATCGATATGGCCTGCGCATCGTCGCTGGCCTCGGTGCACCAGGCTGCCATCGCCCTCCAGAGGGGCGAAGTTGACCTGGCCCTCGCCGGAGGTGTGCATGTCGTTCTCTCGGAGGCCGTAAACAGGTTCATGGCTGAAGTGGGAATGCTGTCAGCCACAGGTCAGTGCAGCCCATTCGATGCCTCTGCCGACGGATACGTTCGCGGCGAGGGCTGCGGAATGATCGTCCTCAAGCGACTCAGCGATGCTGAAGCCGATGGCGACCGGATCTGGGGTGTCATAAAGGGGTCTGCCGTCAACCAGAACGGCGCGAGCGCAGGGCTTACCGTCCCGAACGGTCCTGCCCAGGAACGCGTCATGGAGGCTGCTCTAGCGCAGGCTGGCATCGCCGGAGCAGACGTCGACTACCTGGAGGCGCACGCGGTTGGTTCGCAGATGGGTGACGCCATAGAGATCCGCGCTGTTGGCGCTGTGTATGGTCGGGGGCGAGATACCGACCGTCCCCTGCTCACCGGCACGGTTAAGTCCAACATGGGCCACCTGGAGACAGCGGCCGGTATCGCCGCCCTAATCAAAGCCGTGCTGGCGATGAAGCAGCGCGTGATCCCCAAGCACCTGCACTTTGAAAACCCTAACCCTGAGATCGACTGGGACCGGCTACCCGTAAAGGTCACGTCATCCGCGACCGACTGGCCCGAGTGCTCCGGCAGACAACCCCGCGCCGCTGTGAGTGCGTTCGGAATCTCCGGTACCAACGCTCACATGGTTATTGAGGGATATGGAGACTCTGCACGGGCCCAAGCGGATGGAATTCAATGGTTCGCAGGTCCATCGCAACCTGTTCAGGCTGCATTGCCTGCCCCGGTTTCGGGACTGCCTGCACCGGAGGATGGACTCTCCAAACGAAAGGTCCGGTTGCTGCCGCTGTCAGGCAAGACCGGCGGGGCGCTCAGCGACATTGCGAAGCAGTACTTGTCGCGAATCGAGAATGGCGGAGCCGATGAGTCTGACATCGCCGACATAGCGTGGACGGCAGGTGCGGCACGCAGCCACTTCCCACACCGCGCCGGTGTCGTGTTCAGGGATCTTCAGTCCTTGAAGAACGGCCTCAACTACGCAGCTGAAAATAATGGCGCAACGGACGTACCGAATCCGCAGCCACCAACGGGAGTAGCCTTCGCGTACTCAGAAGAAGGCAGACAGTGGGCCGGTATGGGCGAGGAGCTGTATGACAGCGAGCCTGTTGTCCGCGCCGTCCTCGACCACTGCGACGAACTCGTTAGGGAAGCCAGGGGGGCCTCGCTGCTGGACGTGATGTTCGGCCGCCCCGGAGCCGGCGGCGATCTCGAGGATCCGTCCTGGGCACAGCCGGCAGTCTATGCTTTGCAGTGCGCGCTCACCGCCCTGTGGGCGGGAGTCGGCGTACTTCCAAACGCGGTGACAGGATATGGCCTGGGCGAGCTGGCAGCGGCACAGGCCGCTGGCATATTCGGACTGGACGACGGGCTTAGACTCGCCATGGCGCGCGGCGCCTTCACGGCAGACAGCTCAAACATCTCAGGTCTTGAGGCCGCATTAGGCAGCCTATCCTTCGCACCGCCATCTGTGACGTTCGTGAACTGCGCGGACGGAAGTGCGGTGGAGTCCAGCACCACCCTGGGCGAAGAGTACTGGCGTCGCCAGCTGGAAGAGAGCGTATCGCCAACCGACAGCGTCTCTGCCCTTGCCAGGCTGGGGATGGAGGTAGTAGTGGAAATAGGTCCCGACGCGACTCTTCCAGAGGCAGGTTCAGGTACGCCTGTCGTACTCGCAAGCTTAGTAAAGCCACAGGAAGGCGACTCTGTAGGATCTTACGCAAGTTTTGTGAAGGCAGTCGCGGGCGCGTACGAGACGGGCCTCCCAGTTTCGTTCGGAGCAATGTTCTCTGGCGAGGAGAGAAGGCGTGTGTCGATTCCTACATACCCGTTCCAACGCAGGCGCCACTGGATCTAGTTGTGGGAAAAGTAAACGTAAACAAAATTGACTTGCGCGAATACCATGTGGTAGTTTGCCGAACACGAACTCATCAACATAATGTAACAGAGGAGTAGCATAAATGGCCTCAACAGAAGACCGAGTGAGAAAGCTCGTAAGTGAGAACCTCGAAGCGGATGGACAGCCACTTAGTGCGGACCTGGACTTCAACTCCAGCCTGATCGATGCAGGCGTGTCCTCCGTGGACATCGTCGCCTTCGCGAGGGTGGTCCAGGAGGAGTTCGGGATCCAGTTTGCAGTCGAAGATTGCACCGAGCTGACCAGCCTGGCAGCCTTGGTTGAATTCCTGGACGCCCGGGCAGCCTAGTGTCCCGTTTCTGACAAGGACAGCAAGCACGCCATGTCTGCATTAGACGTAGAGTGCTGGCGGAGTCCTCTGAAAGAAACCGGCGACCTTACAGTTGTACACGTTGATCTGACGCCTCACGTAAGTCGTGAGGCGTCAGCCTTTTCCTGGCTGGACGAGTACGAACGCTCGCGATCCCGCGAGTTCCTAAACGACGGAGCTCGGCGGCGGTACGTCATGTGTCGCGCAGCTACTCGCGACCTGTTGACCAGCAGACTGAGTTGCAGGAACGAGCAGCTTTCGTTCGGAGCCTCGTGGTATTCAAAGCCCTTTGCAATCTTGGACAGAAGACCAGCTCCCGTTAGCTTCAATGTCAGTCACAGTGGCGATCACGGCCTGGTCGCTGTCGCACCAAAGGGGCGTGTGGGCGTAGACGTCGAAGAAAAGGTCGTCAGGCACAATCTCGACTCCCTGATCGATTACACCTTTGGCCCCAACGAACAGGCGCATCTCGCCAAAGAGTCAGGTGCAGGCAAAACAGACCTGTTCTTCAAGGTTTGGACGATTAAGGAGGCCCTCCTCAAGGCCCTTGGTACTGGGTTTCACTTCGATATGTCGAAGTTCGAGGTCCCATCCGATGTCCGAGCGGGCAGAGCAGGCGTATTCCGGTTTCCACACTTGCCAGCGGTAAGGTGGCGCGTGATTTACCTCGGGACTGACGAGTACGCTGCAGCCGCGGCACACGAAATAGTTTGACATCTGACTTCGGACTACCCACACGATCGTTTCGATGGTAAAGTGTCGTCCGAAGGTGGTAACAGGGCGATGACTTCAGATACCGTATGGGAGATTCCCGAACCGATTTCCGTCCACGATGTGAGAGTGGATGATGATACCGTCATCACACTCCGTCGTCACGGCAACCCTGAAGGGCCGCGGCTCGTCATGAGTCATGGCAACGGGCTGGCAATCGATCTCTACTACCCGTTCTGGTCGCTTCTGACGGATGACTTCGACCTGATCCTGTACGATCTCAGGAACCATGGTTGGAACGGTGTCACCACTATCGAAAGGCACAATGTGCCAACCTTCGTAGACGACCACGACCAAGTCATCGAAGCCATCGATTCCCACTTCGGGGACAAGCCCAAGGTGGGCGTGTTTCACTCACTGTCGGCACTTGTCACTCTACTCTCATCGACAAAGGGCAGTGAGTACTCGGCACGAGTGCTTTTCGATCCCCCGCTCTGCAAGCCTGGGCGTAACCTCAAGGACTTCGAGGATGCGGCAATACGGCTTTCCGCCATCACAAGGCGACGGACAGAGACGTTCGATAGCAGGGAAGATCTTGTCAGTGTTCTTTCATACGTACCAATCTGGGATAATGTGGTCCCAGGTGTTCACGAACTCTATGGAAGAACGACACTGAGAGGACGTAATGGCGAGCCGGGATTCGAGCTGAGGTGTCCGCGCGAGTACGAGGCTCAGGTCGTCGACTATGCCAGCACGTTTGGGGTACTCGTCGACTTCGACTCTCTAGTCTGTCCCACGAAAGTGATCGGGGCCGATCCGACCCTGCCCTACTCCTACCTGCCGACGCTGGACCTAAGCGATGTCTTCACCGTGGGCTATGACTTTATTCCAGATGCGACTCACTTTCTCCAATTGGAGAAGCCGGAGGAGTGCGCCGAGCTGTTGCGCGAGTTCATTGCCCCGATAATCGGCGCCTGATTCATCACCCTCCTTCGACACGAACCGTTACGATGTCGATGTCGTGGTACTTGCGGTGCTGCACGGAAGACGCGTAGTGCCGGAGCAAACGGAATGATACGTCTTGCTCGCTTGGTATCTCCGTCTGCTCGCTCACATAGGCCATACGGTCCTCCAGGTTGTCCCCGTGCGAGGCTGCCAGGAATTCCAGCTCTACTGCACCGTCAGAGACGTGGGCCGTAACGGTCAGACTCCTCCCGTCTGAGTCCTCATCCGAAACGCTCATCAGGAGGCTCGATAGCGTCTCCTCACCAACCGAACGCAAGCGGTCGGTCGAATCCTCACTCCAGCCCAAGTCGGCGGCGAAAGAACGGGCAAATTCGTCGATTTCCGGCATTGAGTTGCTGTCCAGGGAGACACGAAGACGCCTTCTTCTGTTAGCGGGCAGTTCTACCAGGAGCGTCAGCAGGATCACCACTACGGAACCTGTCGTCACGCCGTTGCCGAGGAGCGTTGCCCAAGTACCGGTTAGGAGGTCTGGGAAGATCAGGTCATACTGAAATCCCATTCCAATCCAGAACGACACACCGACCACCGCTGCCTTGCGCGCGTCCAGTCCGTCCTGGAAGACTGTTCTCATACCCTCCACGAACATCAGCCCCAGTACCACGGTTAAGTACCCCACAAGGACCGAACTAGGAATCGCCGCCAGGAACTCCATTACCTTCGGCAGCAGGGACATACCTACAAGCATAATCCCGCCGATAGCTCCGAGACGGCGCGCGGCAACACCTGTCAGCACGGTGCGCGGCGCATTTGCCGGATATACTGCGACGGGAACAGTCCCCAGGAATGCCGCGAGAACATTCCCCAGTCCCACGGCATTGAGCGCACCCTGGATTACTCGAAAGTCAGTAGCCCGGGGGCGACGCCATGACACTCGCTGGACGGCAATTCCTTCTCCTACACCGTTAATGCTCGCTACGAGGTTGACTATGACAAAACCGGGCAGCAGCGCCCAGAAAGCCGCATTCAGGCTGAAGTCAAATCCCGGCCAAGCATACTCCGGGACTCCCAGCAGCGGCGCATCCAGCACTCCCTGAAAGTCATAGAGGCCAAGTGCCGTCGCGGCCGCACCACCAATAATCAGAGCGACCAGGGGCGTCCACTGCTGCCAGGATGGAGGAGCGTACAGCCTTAGCCCCAGAGCGATGGCCAGAGTCAGAACGCCTGCAATCGGGGCTGCGCCAACAGGAGCGCCGGCGACAGTGTCCGAAAGTGTGCCAAAAACCGCAAACATTGCCGAAGCAGCGACCAGCACAAGCGTCGTTCCTGCCACGGTGGGCGTGATAAAACGACGCAGGAGCGAGAGGCGTGCAGTCAACACCAACTGGAACACCGTCGAAACGATGATGAGAGACGACATCAGCGCCGGTCCACCCTCCAGCAGCGCGGTGGCGCAGATCAGGATGAAGGCGGAAGATGGGCCTGTCGTCAGTGTGTATCCAGCGCCGAATCTCCAGATACGGAAGGAATGGAGGACCATGACCGTTCCAGAGACCGCAAACGCCGCGAAGGTCGCCCAGGACATGTAGCTGTCCGGCTGGTCTCCCATACGTACGGTGATCGCGACGAACGCAGCGACGGCGGCCAACATTCCCATAATTGTCTGGAAGCCGAGGCCCAGGGTGAGAAGGAAGGGAGGCCTTTCGTCTGGTTCGTAGAGAATATTCTCGTTCAGCGCTGGAGAAGCCATGTTCGGAACATCACGTCGGTTGCTTATGCCGGTCACTGGGGATTGAATAATACAAGAGTAAAGGCCCACATGTAACCGTCTTGATGGGTAGGGAGACTGTGCCAGTTCAGTATGCGCCGCCTTACAGGACCGAGAATCCCCTCTCCCTTGACGGGAGAGGGCTAGGGTGAGGGTGAAGTGTTCACCTACCAAGCTGACACAGTCTCATGAGGAGGCAACTGATAGTAAAGTATGCAGGTTCCGAAGTGTCCCACGCACGGGAGCGATTTCCGCTGCGATGGGTCAGTGCCAATTTGTAGCCAACTAGCCATCTGGGTAACAGCTGCCGGTTACGAGTGCGCCCAGTTTTGCGATGGTTTATCATCTGCTGGATACGTCCAGTAATGTTCGAAAGCAAGTGATATAGCGAGGTGGGCTGATGAAGTACGACGTTATCGTGGTTGGAGCCGGGTCTGCGGGTTGCGCTATCGCGACGAGGCTGTCGGAGGACGCTGACCGGTCTGTGCTGCTGCTGGAGGCGGGGCCGGACTACCCGGACTTCGACACGCTGCCGGATGACCTGAAGCTGGGCAACAACGTGTGGCTGTCGGCGTACGGGCCTCACAACTGGGGCTACGAGGGCCAGATAACGGCTGAGCAGCCCAGCCTCCAGATCCCTCGCGGAAGGGCCACAGGCGGCTCCAGCGCCGTCAACGGGCAGGTGCTGTTCAGGGGCATCCCCGAGGACTACGACCGCTGGGCCGAGTGGGGCAACGACGGGTGGAGCTTCGTCGACTGTCTCCCCTATTTCAACAAGCTGGAGACGGACCTGGACTTCGGCGGAGACGACTTCCACGGCTCCGACGGGCCTGTGCCTGTGCGGCGGTATCCTCGGAGCGAGTGGCTGCCCTACGCCACGGCGTTCGAGCGGGCCTGTGTCACTGCTGGGTATCCGATCAGCGAGGACCAGAACCATCCGGAGTCGACGGGCGTGTCGCCGAGGGCGCGGAACACGATCAACGGCGTCAGGATGAGCATGGCGCTGAACTACCTCGACCTGGCGCGGCACCGGCTGAACCTGACGGTCAGGGGCAACGTCACGGCCCGGCGGATTGTGTTCGACGGCAATCGGGCCGTCGGCATCGAGGCGGAGAGCGGCGACGAGGTGTTCACGGTCGAAGCCGAGCAGATCGTCGTCAGCAGCGGCGCAATCGCGTCTCCCCAACTGCTGATGCTCTCCGGGATAGGGCCGGCGGAGCATCTGGGGAGCCTGGGAATCCCGGTCGTCCTTGATCTTCCGGGTGTCGGAAAGAACCTCAGGGACCATCCGGCCGCTGCCGTCATTTACAGGGCGGCTGGGGAGAGACCGGACCTGCAGGCGCCGGTGATACAGGTCGGGCTCAGGTACACGGTGGAGGGGTCGCCGCTGCGTAACGACATGCAGCTGAGTCCGATGCTGATGACCAGCGAGCACAGGCCGGCGCACATCGACATCAGCGACGATGACAACTACATCGGACTGGGGGCCAGCCTCCAGTTGGCTTTGGGACAGGGTGAACTGACCCTACAATCGACCGATCCCCATCAGCAGCCGTTCCTCAACTACAACTACTACGAGGAAGAAGAGGATCTTCGTCGAATGCGCGAGGCGATACGACTGGCTGTCAGAATCGGTGACGATCCCGGTTTCAGGGAAATCTTCCTCGAGCGGGTGATGCCGACCGATGACGAGCTTGCCAGCGACGACGCGCTGGACGACTGGTTGCGTCGCAACTCAGGCACGTCTCACCACATTTCGGGAACCTGCAAGATGGGGCCGGATTCCGACCCGCTGGCCGTCGTCGACCAGTTCCTGCACGTGAGAGGCGTCGAAGGGCTGCGCGTGGCGGATGCGTCCGTGATGCCCGACTGCATCCGTGCGAACACGAACGCCACAACCATCATGATTGGCGAGAGGCTCGCCGACTTCATGAAGGAGGGTAAGTAGCCCTACGAGATCGTCTCGGATGGGAACAGGTCAGTGGGATCGACGGCCTCGGGGATCACGCCTTGGTCGAGGTTGAACCCGACGAAGGTCTCGATGGTGCTACGTGCGGCCTCGAAGTCGTATGACAGTGCATTCTCGTTGCCTACTATTCCTGCCATCCTGAGCAGCTGCTCGGTACCGGGAGCTGACGTATCCCCAGTGTGCAGGCGGTCGATGTAGTCGTCCTTGGCCTTGCCGAACACGTTGAAGACCTCGGATGCTAGGTCGCCGTGGGACTCAAGCAATGAGTCTTTAACTACAAGCAGGTGGCTTATCGGGTAGAGTCCGGTGTTGGCGTGCCAGTCGGCGTCCAGCTTCTGCGCCTCCGAGAACATCGGCCGAATGTCGGGCGAGCCAGTCGGAGGAGCGCCGATGGCGGCGTCGATCTCTCCTGAAAGCAGCATCTCGCCAAGGTCGTCGCTGGACGATGAGACTACGTTCGAGGGCGCCTCGTACTCCGCCACGTGCTCATCACCGGACAGCACCCAGGTGACGGCTGAGAGATCGACATCGTACTGGCTCTGGAGGATACCGCGGGTCCAGACTCCAGGCGTAAACGTGTAGCTGCGTACGCCTACCCGCTTCCCCTCCAGGTCCCTCGGTCCCTCAATGCCGCTGCGGACGTTATAGGACAGCATGCCGTGGTAGAAGTCGCGGGTCAGGAAGGCAGGAAGCGCGGTGAATCGCTTGCCGTGGGCCCGTGCGCAGAGGTATGTGGAAAGGGCCATCTCGGCGACGTCGAACTCCAGGGTCCGCACCATGCGCCGAAAGATCATGGGAGATGGAGAGATTTCGGTGTGTTCCATCCTGAACATCGGGGAGCCGATGCTGCCGTCCTTGAGTGGGACGGTGTGACCGTAGTTGGCGATAGCCGTGCTTAGTACGAGATCTGTCATTGAAATGTCTCCTGAAAGTTGCGTGGAACTGCTGTCCACAGTCACCGTTTAGGGCAACAGTTTACACTCAATCGCGCGTCGCAGGTGAGCGGAAGACGCAGTATGACAGGAAGGCTACACAGTCCATGTCTCAGCAACGGAAGTCACACGTCAGGCCAGAGGGGCCGCGGCGACATGCGGGAGAATTGAAAACCAGGGGTTATCGGCCTCTATCAAACCTCATCGAACGACGATCATTTGCAGGGACACCATGCTCGATAGAGCAGGCGCCATTCGGAGGCATGTCCGGCATGGATACTGCCTGCAGGCCCAGGAGATTTGCGCCTCGGTTCCTGCGGAGCTCGGGAGTCACGCATCGAGCCGGGGAAGTGCGCGCCGAATGGGTCGCAGGTCGGGAGAGTGCCTCTGGGCTTTTTGTCAGCATTTGGCGTCCTCCGCTTCGTTCGAATGAGATGCAGGACTTAAGTGAGTGGCCAGGTGCGGGCAATATCAAGAAGCAGCGGCCACACCGGCGGTAAGTGCCCGAGACTCAAGCCGATCAAGTACCTGTTCGGCAACTTGACGTAGGGAGCAACCTTGTTCCACAGGATCTCTGGCATCTCCCAGAGAAGGCCTGCGTCAAAGGTATCGGAGGCTGTTGCTGCTTGCATCATGAATAGAGATTAAACAAAGTTTAAGAAAACGACCAAGCATTATTCTGGTCATTTGGGGTGATTTTTGTGGAATCAGGGGGACTTGAAGTGGCCCGGACCAGCCGGCCTACCAGTAGAGCAGACCAGCTATCGCGCCAGTCATACAGGTCGCCATGCTGCCAGCGAGAATGGACTTCATGCCCAGTTGGGCTATCTCGACCCGTCGTTCAGGGACGATTGCACCTATCCCGCCAATCATAATCCCCAGGCTCCCGAAGTTGGCAAAACCGCAGATGCTGTAGGCCATGATCAGCGAACTGCGCTCGCTGAGACTGCCGGGGGGAAGCTCCGCCATCTGCACGTAGGCGACCAGCTCGTTAAGTACGACCTTGGTGCCCAGAAGCTGTCCGGCGCTGTTTGCCTCGGACCAGGGGATCCCCAGCAGCCACACGACGGGCGCGAGAAGCCATCCGAAAATTCGCTGCATAGTCAGAGGGGCGTCCGCTATGTCAGGAATCAGCCCGAGCACTATGTTGATGAGCTCCACAAGGGCGACGAGTACTATGAGCATCCCGATGATGTAGGCGAATAGCCGGAGCCCATCAATCGCGCCGCGCGTCAGTGCGTCGGCGCCATTCTCGTAAATCTGGTCGAATTCTACCTCGGCATCTTCAGACTCCTCGCCTGTTCGAGGGACCAGTACCAGGGCGATAACGACGGCTGCGGGGGCGCTGATGATTGAAGCAGTCAGGAGGTGGCCTGCTGGGTCGGGAATGATCCCGTCCAAAAACGAGGCATACAGCGCATACACGGTGCCAGCGATCGTCGCCATGCCCCCTGTCATCACGATGAACAACTCCGAGCGGCTCATGGTCAAGAGGTATGGCCGCACCAGCAGAGGGGCCTCGACCATGCCGATGAAGACGTTTGCAGCAGTAGAGAAGCTTGCTGCTCCGCTTATCCCCAGGGCCTTGGTCAGCACCCACGCGAAGCCTCTGACGACGAGCGGAAGCACCCTGTAGTGATAAAGAACTGCAGAGAGCGCGCCAATAAAGACCACCAATGGGAGAGAACGGAAGGCAAAGATGAAAGACGCGCCCGGATACGACTCTTCGAAGGGCAGCGGGGCGCCGCCAAGATAGCCGAATACCAGGGACGTGCCAGCCTCCGTCGAACGAACGAGTGCATCGACTCCGTTTCCAATCCAGACGAACACGGTTTGGGAACCGGGCAGCTTGATGAGGAGCAGAGCGAGAGCGATCTGCACCGCCAGTCCTATCGCGGCAGTACGCAGCGGGAATGCCCGCCTGTTCTCACTGATTGCCCATGCCACCGCGACAAGCGCCGCAATGCCAGCGATGCCCTGAACGATCAAGAGTCCCATGGAAACAGGTTCCTTAGTTGAACGCCCGCACGTTGGGAGAAACTCACGGGCTAGGCTAGAATCGATTTATGAGGATATACAGCTTGCCCCTGCTCGTGGCGGTCGTCATTATTGCGGCCTGCACAGATGAGGCTGCCCCACCAAGCGACTCAGGGTCAGCCATCCAGACCGTCGACCTTGTTCCCGCCCTGGGCGGCCTGGAGTTCAGCAAACCCGTGGCTCTAGTTTTTTCCGAAGGTGGCACGGAGGCCGGATACATAGTAGAACAATCCGGCAGGGTCCTGTCGATTACTTCGAAGGATGGCGAGTGGGAGGCTAGTGACTTTCTCAACATAGGAGGACGCGTAAACGATCGCGGCCGAGAGGAGGGTCTACTGGGGCTGGCGCTGAGTCCCAACTATCCGTCGGATCCCTACGTGTATGTGAACTACACCGCGGCTGACCCGAGGAGGACCGTGGTATCTCGTTTCTCGGTAAGCGCGGCTGATCCATTACTAGCCCTACCAGCCAGCGAGAAAGTGATCCTCGAAGTTCCCCAGCCGTATTCCAACCACAACGGCGGCCAACTGCTCTTCGGCCCGGATGGTTATCTGTACATCGGATTTGGTGATGGCGGGTCGGCCGGTGACCCCAGGGACAACGGCCAGGACCCAGGGACCTTACTCGGTACAATCGTACGGATTGATGTAGCCGACCTGGATTCCACTGGGGGCTATACAATTCCAGACAGCAATCCGCTTGTCGGCATTGAGGGGTCAAGGCCGGAAGTGTGGGCCTTCGGACTCCGAAACCCGTGGAGATTCAGCTTCGACAGAGATACGGGGGAACTGTGGGTAGCCGACGTCGGTCAGAACGAACGTGAAGAGGTGAACGTGATCCATCCGGGACTCAACTATGGATGGAACGTCATGGAAGGGTCGCTGTGCTACGGCAGGGGCAATGAGAATTGCAGCAGTGAGGGCCTGGAACTGCCGGTGACCGAGTATGGGCGAGAAGGTGGATGCTCAATTACTGGCGGCTACGTCTATCGCGGTGAACGAATTCCCTGGCTGTACGGCTCCTATGTCTTTGGAGACTTCTGCAGCGGTAAAATATGGTCGTATGATCGTGAGACAGACCAGTTAACTGAACTGCTTGACACTGACCTGGATATCTCCAGTTTCGCGGAGGACACTTATGGCGAGCTCTACGTGCTTTCGTTGGACGGCAGGGTGTACGCTCTTGCACCCAGCGACGAGACTAAGTAGTACTGGTTAGGGTCTACTCCTCTTCGCGCTATCATGGCATCCGCTGAAAATCGTGTCTTACCCGGCATAGTCGCTTCCAATGGCGAGCCCTTTGAGTGGGGACGGCGCACGTACGTCATGGGCATCGTGAACGTCACTCCAGACTCGTTCTCGGGCGATGGCCTCGGTACTGACATTGGAGCGATCGTTGACCGGGCCACGCAGATGGTGTTCGACGGCGCGGACATCATCGACATTGGAGCGGAATCAACGAGACCTGGCTCCTCCCCAGTAGGCAGCGGGGAAGAACTCGCACGACTTATGCCCGCCCTGGCTGCTGTGAGAGATAGGGTCACCGTGCCCATCAGCGTGGACACATACAAGTCGGAGGTGGCGCGTCGGGCCCTGGAGGAAGGCGCCGATATTCTCAATGACGTGTGGGGTCTGAAGGTTGATCCGAAGATGGCTGAGGTTGCAGCCGAGTACCATGTGCCGCTCATAATCATGCACAACCAGAAGACGCAGGAGTATCGAGACCTTCTTACAGACATCGAGGCCAGCCTGTCGACCAGCATCTCAATTGCAAGACGGGCAGGCGTGTCCGGCAGCCAGGTCATAATCGATCCCGGAATCGGGTTCGGAAAGAACGCGGACCAGAACCTGGAGGTACTTCGGCGCCTCCAGGAGTTTCAGTCGCTTGGACATCCCATAGTCGTGGGGACGTCCCGTAAGTCCACAATTGGGCGTGTACTGAATCTACCCATAAATGAACGCGTAGAAGGCACCGCAGCGACGGTGGCGCTGTCCATATCAGGCGGCGCAGACATTATAAGAGTGCATGACGTAAAAGAGATGGTCCGTGTAAGTCGAATGAGCGACGCGGTAGTTCGTGGATGGAGGCCACCAGATTGGAGCAGCTGAGCGACCAAACAGTTACGGCATATCTGGGTTTGGGATCCAACCTCGGAGACCGAAACGCAAAGCTCAGAGAGGCGATAGCCCTGCTAAGTGACCCGAAAGCCCTCACTGTCGTGGCGACATCTTCGATTTACGAGACTGCCCCCTGGGGTTACACCGATCAGCCGGACTTCCTTAACTGCACAGTGGAGATTGAGACTCAACTTGCGCCGACCGACCTGCTGAGGCGAGTCGAGAAAGTTGAACGGGAAGTCGGTCGTACTCCGACCTGGCGCTACGGGCCCAGGCTGATAGACGTGGACATACTCCTGTACGACGATCTCTGTTTACAACTGTCTGAACCAGACCTGGCCATCCCCCACCCGCGTATGGAACAGAGGGCCTTCGTACTGATACCACTCGCAGAAATCGCAGGAGACGTAGTCCATCCCGTGCTCCACCGCACTATTACCGACCTCGCCTCCAACTTTGACGAAGAAGAGGGCGTCAGAATCTGGGCGCAGCGTCAGCAGCTGCATGACCTGGTCTCGCCTCAGCGCCACTAGTCAGCATGGGGAGAGCGGTCGCGCCGGTAAGGGAATTGAAGGAGCTGTTGGCTCGCCGTTCCTGAATATGCCAGGGCGGCACTCAGGAACTTGACGCCTCCCTCCAAAGTCGGCAACCCGATACACCGAACGTAATGGGAAGCAGCGTGTCTACAAATGCCCAGATCACCCACGCCTGGTGGTTGCCGTCCAGGTAGTCAGCGCCATTCGCGAGAAGCGCGAACCAGTTGTGAAAGAATATGATCGTCACGGCCGCAGTCAGGTAGAAGAGGACGTTGCTCTCCAGGTACGAGCGAGATGTCGACTCGGCCTGTTCATCTGACTCGACGTCCCTCTTGCGCCGGTAGTTGAATATCAATGCCAGCACGAGTCCTATCGCCATCAGGACATCGAGGATCTGCCAGATGCTCAACACGTCAAGCGCGTCGGCCAATAGCGTATTTACAATGAAGAAGACGGCAACGGCGACCCCAACAATCACCAAGTATGCACCGACTAGTTTCTGGATGCCCGACATACTTCCCCTCCCCTGTCCTTCATTGGCATTCAATACCCCGCCAGTTTCGGATGCCCGCAAACACTGGACTGGGTCCCAATTCTGTGGATCATCCCCAAGATACCACGCCTGAAGAGCGAAGTGTCAATCGATGCTCCTTTGGTCTAAACGCCTCCTGCGGAATGCCCAACAAGAGACCAGGGATCAGATTTTGACACTCAGAAACGTTGAGCTATACTCTCTAACTGTAGGTTCCCTTTGTGGAACTCATTTGGATTACGGCAGAGATTAGGGGCTTTCAGGGGCCGAGCAAAGCGGAAGGTTACGACATGAAACTCGGGAGGGTCGCCATCCCAGTAGTTGCCACAATCGCAGTGGTTTTTATTGGAGTGGTCGCGGTCGCTTTAGTCGCCAATGGGGTTCTGGCTTCTGAGCCATCGGACGAACCCGAACCTACCGCCACTCCGGTTCCCGCCACTCAGACCGGTACCCAGGGAACTCCCAGTTTGGACCTGGTCGAGCAGCCCAAAGAGGTAGAGCTTGTTTTTCCTGAAGTCCCGCCTAAGGCCCAGAAAGCTGCACTGCAGACTGGTCAGACAGGGACAACGGCTCGCACTGCACCGCCTCCACAGAACCAGGGGCAGGCATACACATGGGAAGATGGAGACAGGACCCTTACGGTCCTGCTCCAGGAAGACTTGACCGTTCAGAAGACCTCCGAAGTCACGGCATCAGACGTTGTGCTAGTCAAAGGTGCGGCCGAAAGCATCATTGAGAGACAGCCACAGCATGGCACTGATGACGGGCCGGTGTTCAAGTCTGAATCCGGTGGCGGTCTGATGACCCTTCCGGGCGGAGTACTGCTGGCACTAAATCCCGAGTGGGACCAGGCAGAAGTAGACAGCTTCTTCGCAGACAATGGAATCACCCCGGACCTGATCTCAGAGTTGGGCTTCATAGAAAACGGCTTCCTGGTCGAAACGGACTCAGGATTCCCGTCGTTAAACCTCGCCAACGAACTGGCCAGCCAGAATGGCGTACTGATCTCAAGTCCTAACTGGTCCAGAGAGGTTGAGGCGAAGTAGTCTTCTCCGTGTTCTCAAGGCTATTCCCAATTCGTCCTGTTCTTCAGGGTTTGATCTCAACTGCTGGCGCCATGCGAAGGATCTCCTCCCTCCCTGCATTGCGGATCAACGCAGTCCTGGTAATGGCTGTCGCATGCCTGATCATCAGCCCTGACAGCTCGGATGGGCAGTCGCCCGATGATCATGGGAACACACCAGCTACTGCCACGCCGATCACTCTTGGAGACTCCGTCGTGGGCCGCATTGACCCGGGCGACGACATGGACGTATTCGAGATCGATCTGTCTCATGCAACCGGTACTACTGATATATGGGCATACACTTCGGGCGAGGTTGATACGGTTGGAGGGCTTTACGACAGCGAGGGCGCTCTCCTACTTTACAATGACGACGGCTTCCACCGGGAAAGCATTAGCAACTTTAGCCTTCGGCGCATAGTTCCCCCTGGGGTTTACTACGTGGCGATCGTAAGCTACCGTCCGACGCCTGGCGACTACGTATTGCATACAGCCGCTGTAACTGATCCCGGCAACTCGCTAGACACTGCCAGGGACCTCATTTTGGGTTCGCGAAATGGCGGCACGCTGATTGAGGATGAAGAAGAGGAATACTGGAGGCTTGACTTCACCTCTGAGACCTACGTGGTCATAGATGCGGTTACATCCAGTAAGGTCACTCTGGACGCCGAAGTCCTGGATGCCAGCGGGACAGAATTGGGAGAGAACATCTACTCCCTTGATGACCTGGTATTGCGTTGGGTACCCGGCGATGGTCTCGTAATCAGGGAACGGTTCAGTCCTGGGACGTATTTCATAAGAGTAAAGCTTGCA
The DNA here is from genome assembly GCA_965116415.1 of Dehalococcoidia bacterium. Lineage (GTDB taxonomy): Bacteria > Chloroflexota > Dehalococcoidia > Lucifugimonadales > UBA1123 > VXRN01. The sequence continues at coordinate 152,126 of OZ220693.1, read as the reverse complement.
AGTAGGCCGGAACCCAGGCCCGTACCCTACTCGATTGTTGCCAGGGAGGATGTTCATTTCGCTCAGTACTTCGACGTCTGCAACGCGAGAACCCAGGCCCTGAACAGCCCCTCGATCAGTGACCCTCTTTATGGCTGCCAGTGGCACCTTGAAAGCAGCGAATACGTAGACATCAATGTCGAATCCGCCTGGGAAACTGGGGCCTTGGGAGAGGGTGTAAACGTCGCGTTAGTGGACGAAGGGTTCGACTATCGACATGAAGACCTGAAGGACAATGTCGACCTTGAGTTGAGCCACGACTACAACGACAAGGGAGAGATCTACAACAGAAGGGAGCACCACGGCACTCACGTAGCAGGCATATTGGCTGCTCGTGACAACGATGTTGGATTGCGCGGAGTCGCCCCGAGGGTCACACTCTACGTATACAACCCGCTGAGCGGCTTCGCGCGAATCTCTGAGCTCACTGACGCGATGACTCGGAATGCAACTACAACCGCGGTATCCAACAACAGCTGGGGTAATCGCAGTAGCGTTCGGGCAAAGAGGGCCAGCTCATTCTGGGAGCGGGCCGTCGAGACAGGGCTTAGTACTGGGTATGGAGGGAAAGGCACTTTCTACGTTTTCAGTGGCGGGAATGGACACCTCCTCGGTGATGATTCAAACCTGGACGAGTACGCAAACTTCTATGGCGTGACAGCGGCGTGTTCGGTGCAGGGGTGGGGCGCCAGGGCTCCATATTCTGAAATGGGCTCGAACCTGTGGGTCTGCGCCCCGTCTAACGAGAGGCCCGGCCTTTTCGGATTGTCGGGCAGGTTCGGAATCGTCACAACTGATCACTCTGATAACTATGTCGAGGATTTTGGCGGTACGTCTGCCGCGGCGCCGATTGTCTCAGGTGTAGCCGCACTGATGCGCAGTGCGAACCCTGAACTCACGTGGCGCGATCTGAAGCTGATACTTGCGGCCTCTGCTCAGAAGAACGCCCCTGACAATGCCGGCTGGCTGGAAGGCGCCCGGAAGTACAGGTCTGCCTCGGCCGAAGACCGATACCACTTCAATCACGAGTTCGGATTCGGACTTGTGGACGCCGGGGCGGCCGTCGAGCTTGCAAACGAGTGGGTCAACGTCCCCGAACTTGAGATCCGGGGAGCTTCTTCAGGTGATGTTAACGCGATCATTCCAGACGCGTCCCTGGACGGTAGCGCTACTTCGACAGTGAGCACAGTATCGATAGATGAGGACATTGGGTTTGTTGAATACGTCGAAGTCAACATCGAACTCAGGCATAGGTCGTTCAGGGACCTCGACATTGACCTGGTCTCGCCTGCTGGCGCCGTTTCGAGACTCGCGGTTTCCCACGACACTTCCACGGACCTGTACACATACACCGACTTCATTCCCCTTTATGGTTCGTTCAGGTTCGGCTCGGCAAGACACCTGGGTGAGGACCCGAACGGAGATTGGACGTTACTGGTAACAGACCGGATCAACGCGGGCGAAGGCACTCTGGAGTCCTGGGACATCAGGGTCTATGGTCATGCGCCAGAACCTGACCCTCCGGAGGTGACGTCAATCACGCCGGGCACGGGCTCCTTGGAAGTTACCTGGGCCGCTCCTGCCGACACATCGAACTTCGATGTGATCGCCTACGACGTCAGAGCCAAGCGTTCAGCAGACAATCCGGAGTACATTGCAAACTGGGCAATCTTTAGAGATGCGTGGACCTCGGCCACCGGCGGAAGTCTGGAGTACGTAGTCGAGGGCCTGACTGGAGGCACACTACACGACGTTCAAGTGCGAGCAATCAACCAGTGGGGCCCGGGAGACTGGTCTGACCCCGTCTCCGGCACACCAGATAACGTGCTGCCCTACTTCGGCGAGGGAAGTACGACGACGAGATCGGTTGCTGAGAACACTCCCGCAGGGGACAGTGTTGGACTCCCTGTTGCGGCCACAGATGACGGCAAACTTGCATACACAATCAGCGGACATAATGTCAGTCTCTTCGACATAAACGGGAAAACTGGTCAGATCCTTGTGGGTCCCGGTACAGAGCTGGACTACGAGTCGAGTCCTGTAGAGTACACGGTGGTCGTAACCGCAACAGATGATTTCCTCGCATCAACCAGCATAACCGTGACTATAGATGTAACGGATGTCAGCCTTGGACCGATTGGGGATCGATACGATGGCGACAAAAATGAGGTGATCGATCGTAGCGAAGTGCTCCAGGCGATCAGTGACTACCTGGATGGGTCGAATTCCAGGGAGGACGTCGTCGCGATTATTCGGTTGTACCTGTTCGGCTGATCACGTTCTGTTGGGCACTGAGCACCAGTCTCCCTAAAATTCACTAAGGTGTGTCGCTTGCCACTATCTGTATCTCATACGCTAGCTGCGTGCGGTCCTTCGTCTGGGACTGGACCTTCTGACCCAACTGGCTTTCGACTTTCCTGACTCGAGCCTTCTCTTGAGCAGCCACAGCAGCAGCACTAGTACTGCCAGGGCAAGTGCCACCGCGATGTCTCCTCCTCGAAGGGCCTCCCAGGCATCCACTCCAATTCCGGGTATTACCAGGCTGCCGATCACAACTGCGGCCGCGACCAGGACCATGCGAAAGGGATGCGTAAACACGTGACCTCTTAGTACGGAAAGTGAGGCTGCGGCGGCAAATGAGATTCCGAAGTAAGTCCCTATTCCGAATGCCCACTCCCAGAGAACGTACCCGCTGATTGCCGTGATTGGCAAGATTAGCCACAGGGGTGTTCCGCGCAGTCCCTGTCCCCACCTTCTGCCGGCGTCCCTGAATTCTCTCTTCAGTAACTTCTTAATGAAACTGATCGGTTCTGCTCCTTAGTTCGTGTGCACTTGGGTTCATCTCCTCTCCCAGAGTGAAAGCCTGCTCCCAAATGTTCAACCGCAATTTGGGCCTACATTGTGGCTCCTTCGAACTAAGAGGTTGGGCTAACTTCGCCAGTCGATCTGAAACACATATAACTGCGCTTCGAGCATGGTATGTTGTATGGTACGGGTGTGCTAGTCTTGTGTAGGGATGCCCACAAAGCGATTTACTAGCAAGGGGGATACCGGGCATTGACAGAGTATCTAGCTGAGATAAGTGTTCGCAGACCATGGGTGACAGTCGTAGTCTGGGTTGTCATCGTCGTGGTTGGGCTTGCTCTAATTCGGAGTCTGCTCCCAAGCGCGACTACTACCGACCTGCGACTGGCGGGGCGGTTCGAGTCGGAAAAGGCGGCGGCACTTCTGGAAGAGAGACTGCGTGGGCCCGAGAAGCTTGCCGAGATCGTCATCGTTCAGTCCCCTTCCTTGACGGTGGAGGACGAGGCATTTCGAGCAAAAGTAGAGGCCGTACACCAAGCGATCGTCACGCTAGGGCCAGACACAATCGCCGGTGGTATAGACGGAGGTCCGATTTCCCACTATTACCAGTTGGCTGACGCGGGCCCTCTTGTACCTGATGACGTGCGCCAGCAGCTTCTGCCCCTGATGGTCTCAGCGGAACGGCAAACTGTGCTTCTCCACTACACCATGTCCGGAACTTCCCAGGAGGCTACGGCCAACGTGGAGGAAGTCATCCATCTTGTAGAGGAAGCGAACGAAGCTGACGACTTCCTGGTCCTGATAGGCGGGGACGCCAGCGTTGCCTACGAAAACAACGAGCTGGCCCAGCACGACCTTGAGAGGGGTGAACGCTTTGGAGTGCCTGTAGCCTTGCTGGTGCTGCTGGTGCTCTTCGGGGCCGTCGTAGCAACAATGCTACCGCTGGGGCTGGCGATAGTTTCAATCGTGGTGGCACTTGCGGCAGTTTCGATAATCGGGCAGTATAACCAGCTTGTCTTCTTCGTGACGATGATGGTCGTCATGATAGGGCTGGCAGTAGGCATTGACTACTCTCTCTTGATCGTTTCGCGATTCAAGGAGGAGATGGAGCGCGGACTGCCCAAACGGGAAGCAGTGGTGAAGACAGGGGGCACGGCTGGCCGAACGGTCTTCTTCAGCGGGGCGACAGTGGTCCTGGCGCTGATCGGCCTTCTGATCGTTCCAGCTTCTTTCTATCAGTCGCTCGCGCTCGGGGCCATACTCGTGGTGGTCGCGTCACTTGCCGCGACGTTAACGCTGCTCCCGGCGGTCCTTGCCCTGTTGGGTCCGAAGGTAGATCTGCTTTCGATTCCTTTCTTGAAGAGGTTCTCTCTGAAGACACCGGAAGAGTCCGCCGACGGATTCTGGGAGTCCATTACCCGGGCGGTTACCCGCCTCCCTGTGGTCAGCATACTCGCCATTGGCGTTCCCATGATCGTCATCACTCTGTTCTATTTCGATCTGGGCGTGCTTGGCTTTGATGGGATTAAGACCGGACTCAACGACGTAAACACCTTCCCCGACAGCGCCGAGACCAAGAAGGCATTTCTGCTCCTGGAAGAAGAGTTCTCTGTGGGGGAAGTCAGCCCGGCTGGAGTGTTGAGTCCAGCGGAGATCGTCATCGATGGCAACGTCAACGATCCCAGTGTCCAGCAGGCCATTGCAGCCCTTCAGCAGTCAATTGTGGCGTCACCTGATTTCCCGTTACCACCCGTTCTGCAGGTTAACGATGCTGGCGACCTAGCCTTACTGACTCTCCCATTCCCGGGGGAATCGTCCAGTCGGGCAGCAACTGCCGATCTGGCTACCCTGCGCGAGGAATTGATTCCAGACGCTTTCGCAGGCGTCCAGGCGGAGGTCTATGTGGGCGGACTTACGGCGGAGACCGCGGACTTCTACGGCATAGTGGACCGGTACACGCCGATTGTGTTTGCGTTCGTTCTTGGACTCAGCTTTATCATCCTGATGATGGTGTTCAGGTCGATCGTGATTCCGTTGAAGGCCATAGTCATGAACCTGCTGTCCGTTGGTACGACCTACGGACTGCTGGTGCTCGTATTCCAGAAGGGGATCGGAGCCAGCCTGTTTGGATTTGACCACGCCGAGGTAATTGACGCATGGCTGCCGCTCTTCCTGTTCACAATACTGTTCGGGCTGTCCATGGACTACCATGTATTCCTGCTCAGCAGGATCAGGGAGCGTTACGACGAGACAGAGAACAACACCGAAGCAGTTGCCTATGGACTCCGCTCAACGGCAGGGCTTATCACGGGGGCTGCGCTGATCATGGTAGTGGTGTTCGGTGCATTCGCATCTGGAGAGACGATCATCAATCAGCTAATGGGCTTTGGGCTCGCCATAGCGATCCTGCTTGATGCCACGCTGGTGCGGTCCGTGCTTGTCCCGGCTAGTATGGAAGTGCTGGGTAAGGGGAACTGGTTCCTCCCTTCCTGGCTCAGTTGGGTGCCTGATCTCCGCGTGGAAGCGCCCGAAGAACACTAGAGACGAGAGTAAGGGCGCAGAGACGCATGGAAGTTCCTTCTGACTACGCGGCCGGGTACGAGAGCGCACGTACACTCGATCCTGGCCTCGCTTCCAACTATGTGGCCCATGCAATGATCGGCGACCCGAATGCCGATGCCGCAGTGGAAGAGCTATCGTCTCTGAAACCCGAAGAGGTTGCCAGATACATCAGAATTGCGTTGAATGGCGACGATCATGACTCCTTGCGGGATGCGCCGCCTGCTCTGGTTAACCTGGTCAGAGAGTTGGAGACACCGCCTGATTGGGTGGACTTCGCTGCCTTCAATCCCGGGATTCGCCTTTTTCATCGCAACTCCAGATTAGTTTTGGGGGCCTTTGTAGGTGGGGTCCTTGTGGAAGGCTTCTCAACCTCGATCAGCAAGTCATTCTTCATTACTGGCAGGCTTAGAGAACAGGGGATAAGGCGCCTTAAGCAGAACAATCGACAAATGATCGAACTGTTCATACCCGGTGGACTTGATCGGGGTGGGGACGGCTGGAAGCTCTCGGTTCGAGTGAGGCTCATCCACGCCCAGGTCAGGTGGCTTCTCATGCAATCAGAAGAGTGGGACACGGCCGCGTGGGGACTGCCCCTCAACTCCGCGAACATGGGATTTGCCATTTCAGCTTTTTCGGCAAGGCTACTTATGCACCTCGAGAGTCTGGGAGCGAAGTTCGACGACCAGGAGCGCCAGAGCTTTATAGCCGTGTGGCGTTACGCAGGCTACCTGATGGGCATACCCGAATCCATTCTGATGCGTGACGAGCAAGAGGCGTTAAGGCTCTTTGACATTGGGAGGATGTGCGAGCCGGAGCCTGGGATGGAGTCCATTGCAATGGCGAACTCCCTGATCCAGTCAGCGCCCCTGGTGATTGGAATCGAGGAGTCAGCGGCGCGGCAGAATCTGGTGAAATACGTGTACAGCGTCTCCAGGGCACTGATCGGCAACGAGATGGCCGACCAGCTGCAATACCCCAAGACCACCACATTCGGTGTACTTGCATGGTTTCGCATGCAAGAGCGCTATCACGGGATGCTGGACAGGGTATTCCGTGGACGGGCTCAGGGCAGCAACTTTTCCAGGTTCACGTCATTGCTGGAGGCATCGATGTTCGACGAATACGGCGTAAGCTACAGGCTGCCTGACCACCTGTATGCCGAAGAGTCAGGCAGGTGGTAACTGCTAACGTAGCCTGCGGTTACCGTGTCCCTGGAACGGTCCGCGATCGAACCGGGCGCGCAACCGTTGGGAAAATTACCCTGTTACGACGGCCCTGATCTCTTCCCTTTCGGCGGGGGTCATTACCCACTCGACGGCTTTCACGTTCTCTTCCATCTCTTCTGGACGACGAGTGCCGACCAGGGCGACCGACACAGTGGGCTCGGAAGCCACCCAACTCAGGGCCAACTGGGCAACCGACAATCCCCTGTCGGCGGCAATCTCCCTTAGCCGGTCAACCCTGGCGAGGTTATCCAGAAAGTGCTGGCCCTCGAACAGCGGCTGGCCGAAGGCCCTGAGGCTTCTGCGCCAGTCGTCGTCTTCGAAAGTGGTGTCAGATGTCATTGCTCCCGTCAACAGGCCGTGGGCCAGGGAGCCGTAGGCCATGATTCCCATGCCGTTGTCCCTGCAGAAAGGGACGATCTCGGGCTCGGGCCTGAAGTCGAACAGGTGGTAACCGACCTGGTTGGTGACGATCGGGAAGACCTCGAGACATTCAGCCATCTGCTGAGGGCTGAAGTTGCTGACACCGCCGTACCTGATCTTGCCCTGTCTCTGGAAGTCAGCGAATGCCTCCATTGGTTCGGACATTGGTCGCGAGTCATCGGGCCAGTGAATCAGGTAGAGATCGAGATAGTCAGTACCCAGTCTACTCAGGCTCTCATCCAGACCCCTCGCCAGAGCTTCTTTAGAGCTGTCTCGCTGTGACGGTGCGCCGGGCTCTTCCCACCACAAGCCCCCCTTGCTGACGATCACAATGTCCTGCCGCCGGCCCTCGATGGCCCTGCCAAGGAGTTTCTCGCCTTCACCCCAGCCATATACGGCGGCAGTGTCAAACAGGGTTACGCCAAGATCCATCGACCTGTGGATGGAGTTTATGACCTGCTGCTCGTCGAACGACCCGTAGTGCCCGCGTCCCATGGGCCAGCCGCCGAATCCGACGATCGAGGTTTCAAGGTCGGAGGCGCCAAATTTCCTGTACAGCATGGGGAGGACTCCTTCCGAGGCTTTAGTTTTGGAGAATCTGGACCTTAACCGAGCCGCTGTTCTTGTCGTACGCCGTCTCGAATGCGCTCTGGATGTCCTCGAGCCCGTACTTATGAGTGACCATCTGCTCCAGATTGGTCTTCCCGGCGGCAATCATGTCTATAGCCAGTTCGTAGTCGTGGCGCCCATCCAGCACGCTGTAGCATGACGAGAAGATTATCGACTGTTCCTTGAGCATTGGCGTCAGAAAGTCGAACTCAAACGGTCTGCGGAATCCACCGACAACGACGATTCGTCCCTGAACTCGGGTCACCTCTACTGCCTGGGTCGCGGTCGCGGACTGGTGTCCGCCGACCGTCTCGATAGTAAGATCGGCCCCACGCCCACCAGTTGAATCGGCGATGGCATCCCAGAAGTCGGTGCCCTGGTCCGGATATACCTCGTCTGCGCCCAGGAGCATGGCCATGGTGGCCTGTTGCTCGTATCGGGCCGTTGCGATCACTTTACCTGCTCCGAGAGCCTTGGCTGCCGCGATGGATGTCAGTCCGATGTTTCCGCTTCCCAGAACCGCGACCACTTCCCCACCCTGCATCTGACCACGACGGACACCATGTATCGATACTGCAAGAGGCTCCACGAGGGCCGCTTCTTCCCAGGTAAGGTCCCCCACCGGATAGCAGCCTATGGCCCTTCGTTTCATGTACTGGGCGAAGCCGCCGCCTTCGGTCGGGGCCATGTTCTGGCAGGCGCGGAACTGGCCCTGCCGGCAGTACCAGCATGTAGTACATGCTCGACCATGCCCGATGATTTCGACAGCGACCCTTTCACCAATCAGGGAAGGGTCAACATCGTCGCCAATCTCGACGATTTCACCGGCCACCTCATGGCCTGCTGGCAGCTTGTCAGGTTCAGTCTTGTCGACGTTCATCTGGAGGTCTGACCCGCAAATGCCGACGGACCTTACTCTAACGACAACGTCGCCCCTGCCCGCGTCGGGTCTGGGCAAGTCCCTGACCTCCATGCCCCCGTCGCCATCGAAAAATGCGCCGCGCATTGTGGTCATGTCGAGTCCTCCTCGCAGTGTTATGCGTTCGCTTCGAGATATGCCCGTGCCCCGCTCAATATCAGTTCGGGTACATTGATCGCGGACGAGATGTCGTGAGACATTTTGCGGCCCGCCGCGTGGATGCGCTCCTGCACAGAGGCCTCCGCCGCTTTTACTTCGGGATGGTCCGGCTGGCCGGGAAACCCCATTGACTGCGCAAGGTCGTTGGACCCCCACGCGAAGGCGTCAATGCCGTCCACTTCCAGAATCTTGTCAAGGTTGGAAAATGCGGTCGCTGTCTCCAGCTGCGCCATGACCAGCATATTCTCGTTGGCCAGCTCCATGTATTCGGTGCGTTTGAGGCCCGGCTGGTCGAGAAGGCCGCCGTCGTTGTAGAAGGTTCCACGACCACCGCCCCAGCTTCGCTGACCTTGTGGCACAAAGCGACATGCGTCGACCAACTGTCTGGCCTGCTGGGGCGTGTCCACGTGCGGACCCAGGACACCGATTACGCCGCGGTCGAGGAACTGGTTGATTGTCGAAGACATCAGGTTCGGGACCCTGGCTGTCACCGTGAGGCCGTAGCCGTCAGCTGCTCTAACCATCGCGTCGATAGATTCTGGAGAGAAGAGACCATGCTCGCCGTCCAAGTTGATGTAGTCGAATCCGCCAAGCATACCGACGAGTTCTATGGCTTCAGCGGAAGGATAGACGAGTCCCAGGCCGAGGCCCTTCTTCCCGTCCCGGTTTTTTGCGAAGATGTTGTTTACTCGATAGGTTGGCATGCCTTTACTCCTGATACTTGTCCGTGTCTTCTGTAATGGTAGGTCGTTCGATCTGTCAGGTCACACCCGTCAGTGCTGAAGTTGTCTTACCTCAGCGGCGGCATGACGTTTCTAAGCCATGTGCCCAGGTCGGACATGACGTCGTCGTTTATCGCGTGGGCCATTTCGTACTCGTGGTATGCAGGTGCGTATCCATTCTCGGCGAGAAACTCCCTGGAAGAGCGCGCGTGTTCCACGCTGATCACTGTGTCCTGGGTCCCGTGAGCGACGAATATGGGTTGGTCCCTATGCTCGGGCAGACGTTCTGAGACTCCATCGGGATTGGACACTCTGCCGCTCAGTATGACGAGGCCTGGAAACTTCTCCGGCCTGGGAAGACCGAACCTATATGTCATCATGCCGCCCTGAGAGAAGCCGCCCATGACGATCCCGCCGTCAGTGACGCCGTGGCGCTCCTCGATCTCTTCATAGAAGCCGACTAGCAGCTCCTCGGACCGCTCTGCCGCTCTCTCAGTGGCGTGTGCATCTTCTGACCCCGGGGGAGTCCATGCATAGCCGGTCATTCCGGGTGCGATCTGTAGTGGAATGGGAGCGTTGGGGAAGAAGTACAAATAACCTGTGCGGTCGAGCATCGTGGAAAGGCCCGCGAGGTCTGTCATGCTCGCTCCGAATCCGTGGAGCAGAACAACCGCGGGGTATTCCTGCTGGGGATCGAAGTCGTCCGGTTCGACCACCAGGTAGGTAAGTGAGTTGCCGTCAATCTGCCGAGCCTGCAATTGGCCCCTCCTCTGTCGGCGCTTAGGGTAATACCGCCTTCAACCTTTGGCAACTTCACGCTTGAACGCCGTACTCTACAGCAATTAGAATCGCACGCAGTCCAGAGGGCATCCACAAACGAGAGGACACAATCCGAGAATGAGCAAGCTTATTGATTTGATTGGGCGACTTGGGCAGCAGTCAGCGCAGCCCATCGGGTTTGGAGCGTTGACCGGCAGGGTCGAGCCGGCGCCGACGATGGCGTTGATCGGTTCCGCCCCGGCGGGCAAGTCCGGCATCGATTCCGATGGCGGATTACCGGACGGCGTGGACGCGGTCGTGTTCTCAGATGAAGATGCCCGGCCCGTGCTGGAGTTCCTTGATTCAGGTGTACCTGAAGGCCTCGTTTGGGGCGCGAGCGCCAGCTCTCTTGGCAACGCAGACCTGAACTCGCTTGTTGAAGCTGGATGCGACTTCGTGCTGGTAGAACCGACTGCTCCGGCAGGTGTAGTAGGCAATCCTGACCTTGGGACCATCGTAGCAGCAAGTGAGCCAGTCGACAGACTGACGGGAGCAGCATTTAGATCGCTAAGGGTCGGCGGATCGCTGAACACTTCAGAGATTGGGGACGGGGGCATGAACTTCGCTACCCTCGTCAACATAGTTAAGGTCGGCGCCTCAATTGGCGGAGTGATGCTTGTCAGAGTTAGCGACAGTGTATCGACTGCGGATCTGACGGCATTGAGGGATGCGGGTGTCGACGGCCTTGTGGTCCCGCTAGACAACACGGAGCTTGTCGGACAGTTAGTCAAGTCGATCCCCGAACTTCCTCCTCGGCGCAGTGCTGAGGCAAGAGGACTCTCGCCTTCAGCGCCACGAGACGAGGGCTAGTGACCAACTGCCAGGCGGTCAATAAGAAACTGTGGAAGGCCGTGTGAGCGCATCTTTTGCTGGGTAGTCGGGATGTCGTACTCGACCCGAAAGTGAGTGACGGTCTCGTCGTCGGAGTCGTAAACGGCATAAGCTGCCCTGGGATCTCCGTCTCTGGGTTGCCCCACCCCGCCAGGATTTACAATCAGCCGCTGATCCTCCAAGGGATACGGCGTCCCGTACAGCGGCGAGAAGAAACGCGCTCCCCTCGTGTCTTCAGACATGCGGCAGATAAACGGGACGTGGGAATGGCCGACGAGGCACCAGTAGGTGTCAAAGTGGTTGAAGCAGGCGACGGCGGCACGCTCTGAGACCACATACTCCCATATCGGGTCCCGTGGGCTCCCGTGCACTATTGTGAACTCGTCGATTTCCAGGCTGAGAGGCTGCTCTCTCAGGAACTGAATGCTGTCTTCGTCGAGGACTTCACCAGTCCATGTGTTGGCTACGGCCGCGTGCTCGTTAAAGGCCTCCAGGCTCAGTCTACCGATGCTGGCTAAGTCGTGGTTGCCCGCGACACAGCGATGTTCGTGCCGCCGAATCAGGTCGATAACTGCGGCAGGGTCGGGTCCGTAGCCAACGAGGTCGCCAAGAGACCAGATCTGGTCGAAACCAGTTAGGTTCTCAGCGTCCTCGATCACGCTGGAGAGGGCTTCAAGGTTACTGTGGACATCGGAGACTATCAGAGCCTTCAATCGGGGCCTCGCCTTGTTGGAGCTAAGTCAGCCTGAATATAATACACGAGTTGGGAGTGACCACCGATCGACTTTGCCTCCCTGCCCTCGACGCAAGGTAGTCGAGGAAAGCCACTCATTTACTTCATGCGTGTAAGTCTCAACTCAAACTCCACAGCGACGACCCATGACATCGGCCGGGCAATCGGCTCCCATGTCGGTCCTGGAGACATCGTTCTCCTGTCGGGAAGCCTCGGTGCAGGCAAGACCACTCTCACCCAGGGAATTGTGTGGGGACTCGGTTCGCCAGAATATGCCCGGAGTCCAACTTTTGTGCTGGTCAACGAGTACCGAGCCAATGTTCCCGTCTACCACATGGACCTCTACCGCCTTGACACGTTTGAGGAAGTGGACGGCCTGGGTCTGGACGACTACCTGTACGGCGATGGCGTCTGTGTGATCGAGTGGGCTGACAAGGCCCCCGGGTACTTTCCCGAAAGGCACCTGCTGGTACTAATCAAGGTCGTCTCCGATGAAGAGAGGGAGTTTGTAGTGAAGAGTGACGCCCAGGACCATGCTGAGATCTTCGAGGCCCTGCAACGGCTCGGGGATACGGAGTAGCCTGTTGGAGCTTCTTATAGACACGTCGACAAGGTACGCTTCTGTTGGTCTGTCGGTAGAAGGTCAATCACGGGTCGAAATCGCCTGGCGTTCGGATCGCAACCACTCCGTCGAACTCGCTCCGGCTGTAAACAGGGCGCTCGAACATGCCAGCGCTCGGATATCAGATCTAGATGCAGTCGTTGTCGCATCAGGTCCAGGGGCATTCAGCGCTCTTAGGGTGGGGATGAGCACGGCCAAGGCGATAGCGTCCACGAGGGAAGTACCACTCGTCACGGTCGGAACGCTGGACGTGGAGGTCGAGCCGTTTCGGGGTCTTGGTTTGCCAGTGTGCGCAATCACTACAGCAGGCAGGAACCGCCTGTACGTTGGCCGAACCGTTGAGAATTCGGATGAGCTCGGGCTCGATGTAAGCTCAGTTGATGAGTTCCTCTCAGGTGCAGCCCCCGGTGTCCTTTACTGCGGTGAAGCAGTGTCAGAGGTTCGGGAGCAGATAACTGCCAATGTCGGCACGGACGCGTTGGTCCTGAATTCAGTCCCTCCCACCAGGCGTGTTTCCACTATCGCGCAAATGGGCTACTGCAAACTCCAGAACGGGGAAACAGTCGATCCCGGCGCGGTGGAACCGATCTACCTCAGAAGCTCTCAGATTGCCTCAGCGGCACGCCGTTGGGGTTCGGCAAGATAGTCCTGACAAATCACATCTGGAAATTACCAAGAAGGACAAGAATTGGAAACCACACTCGTACTACTAAAGCCAGACGCGGTCCAGAGAGGGCTCGTTGGCGAGATCGTAAACAGGCTCGAGAAGACCGGCCTGAAAATTACCGGCATGAAGCTCATGCAGGTGTCACGGGAGCTGGCCAATCAGCACTATGGTGAGCATGTTGGGAAGCCGTTCTTCGACGGTCTGGTGTCATTCATTACCTCAGGGCCGATAGTAGCCATGGCTGTGCAGGGCAACAGTGCAGTCGGAATCGTCAGAAAGACGATGGGGGCGACTAATCCCGCTGAGTCCCCTCCCGGGACGGTCAGGGGCGACTACGGGATCGACATTGGCAGGAACCTGGTGCACGGCTCTGACTCGGCGGACTCGGCGGCTCGCGAAGTAGCCCTGTTTTTCGAAGAGTCGGAACTGGTCGACTACTCCAGGGCCACAGACCCCTGGATCACGGAATAACCCTGATCTGGCGAGACAAGGCCCACACGGTCTCTAGACCATAGAAGTCGCGCTCATCGGGTCCCATGAGATGGACGAGCACGTCGCCGTAGTCCATCAGAATCCAGCCGCTGTTATGGGTGCCCTCTACGTGGTGAAGAAAAGCGCCGGCGGCCTTCATGCCTTCTTCAACATCGTCGACTAACGTGCGAAGCTGGCGGGTGGACTCCGCCGTCATTATGACAGTGAAGTCGGCGTAGTCGCAGGCTTCCCTGACGTCTAAAAGGACGATATTCGAAGCCTGCTTTTCGTCGGCAATGTCGAATGCGGTTTCAGCCAGGGCCCGTGCGTCCAGTAATGTCGTTTCAGTCATGGCGGCATTATATTGGCGGTTGAAAGTCACGGTCAATTGAATGGCGAATTGACGCTGTGCTAGGCTTGGATTCATGAGCAAGGGCAAGGTCATAGTCGCAATGAGCGGCGGTGTCGACTCGTCTGTCGCCGCCCTGCTGCTACATCGGGAGGGCTACGACGTCGTCGGAGTCACGATGCGGCTGTGGGCGGTGGAGCGTGGTGATGTTCCTGCATCACAGAAGCGATGCTGCTCTGTGGAGGACGTGGAGGACGCACGCAGGGTCTGTCACGAGATCGGGGTCCCCCACTACTTCCTGAACTTCGAGAAGGAGTTCCAGCGACACGTCATCGACTACTTCGTCCAGGAGTACGACAGAGGCCGCACTCCGCACCCCTGCCTGGCTTGTAACGATAAGATCAAGTTCGATTTTCTACTTCGCCGGGCGACGTTTCTCGAAGCTGACTTCATAGCAACTGGCCACTACGGACGCGTCAGGACCAGCTCAGATGGCCGTAAAGTGCTGCTAAAGGGTCTGGATGGTTCCAAGGACCAGTCCTACGTGCTGTTCACCCTGGGTCAGCCGGAGCTACAGCGGCTCCTGCTGCCGGTCGGCGAGTTCACCAAGGACAGGATCCGGACACTGGCTGCGGAGGCCGACCTCCCTGTGGCGAACAAGCCCGACAGCCAGGAGATCTGCTTCATACCAGACGACAATTATCGTAAGTTCGTGTCGGACAGGGTGAAGCCCCGCCCGGGGAACATGGTCTCTCTGCAGGGCGAGGTACTGGGAGCACATCCCGGAATTCAGTTCTTCACGATCGGCCAGCGCAGGGGTCTTGGACTCCGCAGCAGCACCGAGAAGCCGATGTACGTGACGCGGATTGACGCCGACTCCAACGAGGTCGTGTTGGGCTCTCAGGAGGACCTGATGAGCTCGACGCTGTGGGCGTCCCGCGTGAGCTACGTGTCGGGACTCGTGCCGGACGGACCAGTTAGCGTCGATGCCAAGATTAGGTACAAGGCCGACCCTTCTCCTGCGATCATAACGCCAATCTCGCCAGATTCCGCAGAGGTGCGGTTCGAGCATCCGCAAAGAGCGGTTACACCTGGACAGGCAGTGGTCTTCTACCACGGCGACCAGATTCTTGGCGGCGGGTACATAGAGATCGAAGCGCCGGTCGAGGCGGCAATCGCCTGACCAATCGACTACAGGGGGTTAGCCAGTGGACTTCAAAGACCTGATCCGCCTCGGGTATGACGAGTATCTCCAAGATCTGAAGGGTTATCTCGACGGCCTCAGTGAAGAGGAACGCCGGTTCCAGGCAACGCCTGAGGCCAATCACATCGACTTCATCGTGTGGCACATGGCAAGGGTCGAGGACGACTTCATCCAGAGGTTTGCGCAGCAGGCGACCACGGTCTGGCAAAGGGACAACTGGTACGGAAACATGGGACTCCCTGAGAGGGAGAGCGGTTTCGGATACACGGCTGAACAGGTCGCAGAGTTCCCCAGTTTCGACATGGACCAGATGCTGGCCTACTACGACGCCGTCAGGGTCGAGACCTACAAGTTCCTGGACTCGATCTCCGAGTCTGACTTGGCATTGAAGCCACACCCCCGCAGGCCTGAGTACTCGCTGGCGGACATGTTCAGCCACCTGCTGGTCGAGGAGAGCCAGCACGTCGGTCACGTGGCGTTCATCCGGGGCATGCAGCGCGGTCTCGACAACTAGCGTCGATGTCCGGTGCAGGAAACGCCGTCGGTACCTGACACAGAGTTCGAAGGGCAGTTTCACCGCCAGGGGTTTAGACACGTCGCCGGCCTGGATGAAGTTGGCCGCGGGTGTCTGGCCGGTCCGGTCACAGCTGGGGCTGTAATTCTTCCTCCAGGCCCGCATCCATCCCTTACTGAAGTCGTCAGAGACAGCAAGCAGTTGACGGCAGCACAGCGTGAGGCAGCCTACGAGGTCATCACGAAGTTTGCCCTGGCACATTCGACCGGGTGGGCCTCTCCGGCTGAGATAGACAGAATTGGCATCGCTCCGTCAACACTGCTCGCGATGCGCCGCGGTCTAGTGAGGCTCAAGCCGAGGGCGGACAGTCTGCTCATCGACGCGGTCTCCCTGCGGGCTGTCAACCTTCCTCAGAAGTCGATCATCAGAGGCGACAGCAAATCGCTCAGCATAGCTGCGGCCTCGATTATCGCAAAGGTGGAGCGGGACAGGTTGATGTCCAACCTGGCCAATGAGCACCCAGACTACGGTTTCGAGTCGCACAAGGGCTACGGGACACGGCGACATCTGGACGCGATTCGAAAACTTGGTCCCTGTCTCGAACACAGGATGAGCTTCAGGCCTCTGAGCCTGGCTTCGAGGGCGAAGCTCCCGTCCGGTACGGCTCAAGTTGGTAGGGCCGCAGAGTCGTTCGCAGCCTCCGCCCTGGAAGACAGGGGCATGACGGTCATCGGACGAAACTTCAGAACACGCTTCGGGGAAGTCGACCTCATAGCACTCGCCGGAGAGACCCTCGTGTTCGTTGAAGTTCGCGCGAGACGGTCGACCGCTTTTGTTACGCCAGCGGAAACAGTGATGGGAGAAAAGGCGAGACGGGTGACGGTGGCGTGTCAGCAGTTCCTTCAGGACACAGATGTGAGGTGGTCAGAATGGAGAATAGACATTGCCTCAGTCGAGCTTGACCGGTGGGAAAGACCCGCAGTCGTGGAGTTCATCGAGTCCGCTATTGAGGAGTAGGTCTGGCCTCAGGGCCTAGCCCTCGTTCTCGGACATCTCGAAGAAGCGGTCGACTGACGCGAGAGCCTCCGAGTAGTCGTACCCGGCGTACCTTCGCTGCCTCAGTATCACTACGTCGCCGTTGAAGAAGCGCTCGTAGAGTGCCTGGCGTGAGCCGAACTGGGTGCCGACGAGGTCCCATGCGAGGCGAAACAGCCTGATCCTGTCACGGGCGTCGACTGTGGCGCCCTGGTAGTACTTGGAAATCAGGTCGGAGATCGGTCCCTCGATGTCGTCCTGGGTCGGCGTGAGCATGAGTCCACTGGCTGAGAGCTGCTCGATGATCCACACGATTCGGGTGTGAGCGTCGGGGAACCAGTGGCGCATGGCGTGCCAGGGCTCAGCGGCCGGCCAGATTCCTGGCCCATGGTACGGAGCAGCATCGGCCTCGGCAGCCCGCATGTAAGCGTTAACCGTAGCGCGAATGTCGACGATTTCCGAGATCTTCTCCTGTACGTGGCTGTAGATGTTGATGCCGATCGCCTCGGCGATCTTGTAGGTAATTCCTAGCATGAAGTCGAGCTTGGCGATGTTCTTGACCGCGACCTGCTGCATGTACTGCCGCCAGAGAAGGGCCCGTCCGAGGTTCCTATTGCCCAACTCAACGTCGTTGAACGCGAAGACACGGTCCCAGGGGATGAGCACGTTGTCGAACAAGGCCATGCAGTCCATCTCGTCGAATCGGCCGGACAGTGGATAGTCGAAGGACGAGTGACCGCGGTCGTAGGACTCGCGACAGACGAACTTCAGGCCGGGAGAGGCGACCGGGATCGAGAACCCGATGGCGTACCGCGCAGAGTCCGGGAGGTCTGGCCGTAAAGGCCTGTAGATGGGGGCCAGGATCTCGTCTGAGAATGGGGCGAGGGTTGCCAGAAGCTTGGCTCCTCTTACAATCACACCTTCGTCTGTGGTGTCTACCACGCCAAGGGCAATGTAGGGGTCTTCCAGCTCGCTGATGTCGACAGAGCGGTTGGTCTGTGGATGGCCGAAGGTGTGCGTTAGACAGAGGTCGTTTTCGCTGACGTACTTGTAGTAGTTGATGACGTTTTCGGCGTATTGAGGGTCGTTCTCGCCGTACACGTCGGCCATCTGGCGCATAGCGGTGAGGATGATGTTGCAGTAGTCGGGTGTGCGGCCGAGCATACCAAACGACTCGCGAGCAGTGATCTCGAAGGCTCCTCTCCGCCGGACGAGGTCGTCGACGCTTTCCGGAATCATGAACGACAGCGAGATTGGATCGCCGGTTTCCGGAGATTCGAAGGACATCAGGTCGCGGGTCCCTGGGGCGTGCTGAAGATCGTAGAGTCGAGCCAAGGTCGCGGCCATACGTCCGAGTTTGGGGTGAGTCGTAACGTCCTCGACGCGTTCGCCTTCGAGCCAGACCTCGCGGTCGTCCTGAAGTCCTTTCAGGAATTCACTGCCTGATCGAACTGCCATATTGGACCTCCGGTTTGCTGAGAGCGACTAGGCGTAAAGAGACTCAGAAACTGGAGCGTATCCTAGCACAACGGGATTGCGGCTACGCTGGAAGAAGTGTACGTGATAGAGGGTTCACGTAGTCAGCGAATGACCAAAGGGGGAAAGAAGAAGAGTCGGGGAGACTGGATTCGAACCAGCGACCCCCTGCACCCCATGCAGGTGCGCTACCAAGCTGCGCCACTCCCCGGTAGGCGGTAGGATAGCACACGGTTTCAGAGCCATTCAACAGATGACAAGGCTATCGACCCGCAAGCAGATCGTCGAAGAATAGGTACTGGTTGGCGTAGCCTGCGTGAGGGCCAAACCGGTCCTGTGCCCACTCTCGCATGCGCTTCTTGGTGAGCGGCTTGCCATCGAACCTGGGAGCGTACTCGCGTTCGACGGCGCGCTCGATGTGGACGTCGACGGGAAACGACTCGAGCTTGTCGAGTGAGAACAGAGTGACACAGTTGCCGATCTTATCTGCGACTCCGGGCAGACTCGTCACTGCATCAAGGGCTTCGTCGAAGGTGGCTTCGCGAAGTGAGAATAGGTCGACCTGGCCACTGGCAACTACCTGTGCCGTCCTGTCGATGTACTCTGCCTTGTAGCCGATTCTGAGGTCTCTGAAAGCCTGTTCCCCTGCGGCCGCGAGTGCAACTGGGGAAGGGAAAGCCCAGCGATCGTCGCCGCCGGAGACGGGAATTCTGCGACCGGACGACTTTGAAATATCCTCGACATTCTGAGAAATCCGCTTGATGTTGTTGTTCGCGCTGCAGATGAAGCTGACCAGGCACTCCCAGGGGTCCTGGCGGAGGATGCGAAGCCCGGGGTACTTCTCAATGAGTGGGGCGAGTACGGGGTCTTCCCCCAGAGCTGAATAGATGCCATCCAGATCATGATTGAGGCCGAGGTAGTCTTCAAGTATCGGCCCGATGGTCGACGGAGGATCCGGTTCCGAGGTGAAGAGAACTTCAGAGTCCTGCTGGACTGCTCGAAGGAGGTTTCCGAAGATGATCCCCTCGAAGTGGTCCCCAATATCGGGCGTTGTCACCTGTCTCCACCTGAAGGCCTGACCACACTCCATTGTCATCGCGAGATCGAACGGGCCTGACGGCGTGATTGTATGCCAGTCCATAGTCATCCTGTGTATTCCAGCCAGCGCTTGACGACGGCTGATGTCCCCTGCCCTTTGCCGTTCGTAACCGTCATCCTGGGCAGCGAGTTTATGAATCGTTTGCCGTACCTGGAGTTTGTGAGCCGCGAGTCGAGGACAATCGCGACTCCCCTGTCTGTCGAAGATCGTATGAGCCTTCCGAAGCCCTGCCTGAACTTGAGGATCGTCTGCGGAACTGCGTACTTGGTGAAGGCCTCGTCTCCATACTGCTCGGAGCGTGCCTGAAAGATGGGATCTGAGGGAACCGTAAACGGGAGTCTCGTGATGACCAGAACAGTCAGCGAGTCTCCGGCGAAGTCCACACCTTGCCAGAAGCTGGAAGTGCCAAGCAAGACGGACCTCTGCTCTTCCAGGAACGACTCTGCCAGAAGCTGCGGAGGGCCGTCCAATCCCTGTGACAGTACCTGGATGTCCTGTGATTCAAGATCTGAACGAATCGCCCTCGCCGTGTTCCTGAGCGCACCGTGGGAGGTAAAGAGTGCCATGGTACTGCCCTGCGCGGCTGTGGCGGCTTCCAATATCGCGCCCTCGACCGCCTGCTGGAATTGTGGTGAGTTGGGGTGAGGCAACGAAGGAGGAGTAAAGAGCAGCGCAAGCTCGGAGTAGTTAAAGGGCGACCCCAGCACCAGGTGCCTCGATTGCTCGAATCCCAGTCGATCCGAGGAGTGGTCGAGACTGCCGTCTGTGCTCATGGTTGCGCTTGTCATGATGATGGCGCGTTTCTCGCTGTACAGTCTTTCCTGCAGGTCGGGCCCCACGTCAAGGGGCGCGGAGCTGAGAGTCACATCTGAGGACTGGCGCCTGAAATTGACCCAGTAGATGCCACCCTCTGCAGGTTCGATCAGCATTTCTCTGACTTTGCTTGAGAAGTTGTTCAATCCAATCTGGACCTGAACAAAGTCAGAGACCAGAGTATCTTCAGAACCAGCGTTTTCAGGTCCCACCTGCCTCAAAGATTCGACGATATCCGACAGGCTTTTCGACACCTCTGCAAGCAGAACGGCTACGTTGTCCCACAACTGGGTTACGGGCTCCCACTCAGGGGAATTGTGGTGGGTCGCCAAAATGCGCACCTGCGTGTCGTATGGTGATTCAGACCTTCCCAGGGCCGGAGCTACTGCTGCCGCAACCTGTCTCAGGAGGTTTCGCATCTCGTCCCGCAGCCGAGGAGCGAGTGTCTGTGCACCCTCCAGGCTCCTCTCAAAGGCGTCTCGGCTGCTCTCCATCGCTTCGATGTCAGCGAGTGCAGCCTGGACGCGTATAAGTAGTCCCCGCTCACCGACAAGCTCCGAGAAGATCTCGTCGATTTCGTTCTGACCGAATGTATAGGTGAGCTGGTCAGTCGCCACGTCCTCCAAATGGTGGGCTTCGTCGACGATTAGTACGTCGTAGTCCGGGATTGCGCTTCCCCCGGAGACCAGGTCCGAGATTAGCAGCGAGTGGTTAACGACTACCACGTGTGACGCTTCAGCCCCGTTCCTCGCGGCCTGAAGGAAGCACGGGCCACCTGCCCTGGCCGGGCACTCGAACGCCCTCTGTGCGGAGATCGAGTTCCATGCCGACTGGAAGTTTGAAGGTCCGAGGTTTAACTCAGCGCGATCGCCAGTCTCCGTCTTGGCCACCCACGCGGTCGTCTTTGCGATCATCCTGGCCCTTGCTTCATCAAGGTCAGGTGACCTGCGCGCCGCGCTCCAGCGCTTGAAGCACAGGTAGTTTGCTCTGCCCTTCAGGGACGAGAATCTGAACTCATCTGCCAGGCCGGGATCTATTGCGGCAAGGGCGCCCTTCACCACTGGCAGGTCTTTGTTAACGAGCTGCTCCTGCAGGTTGATGGTATTGGTTGAGACAACCACTCGCTGACCGTTCATGGTCGCGTACAAGGCTGCAGGCAGCAGGTAGGCCAGAGACTTCCCCACTCCTGTCCCGGCTTCCACCAGGAGCCGTCCGCCGCCATTGATGGTGTCTGCTATCGCAGCCGACATGTCGATCTGTTCATCCCGCTGCTCGAAGTTGGGGATCGTCTTAGAAAACGGACTGCCAATTGAGAGCGCATCCGCGACCAATGCAGAGTCGAATTGGCGTACGTCCTCTTCCGGTTCAATCGGGGCAGGTCTCAGCAGCCTGCTCCTAAGTTCCCGCGAGTCGACTCCTCCAATGGCAGTCGTTGTCTGGGACGTGAGTCGTAGGTCGGCGCTGTCTTCCGCCGCGTCCAGAATCGAGGCAATGTTCCAGCCGGTCTCTCGCGACAGCCTGCGGAACTCAGTCAGAAGTGAAGGGTCGAGTTCAGCCAACTCTGGCAAGAGGGCGAGGAAGACGTCCCTGGCGGAACGCGCGTCGTCCAGAGCCCGGTGAGACCTGCCGACATCGACCGCCAATTGCCGCGCCAACTGGGCAAGTGAGTAGCCTCTGGCTGCCGGCCTGACCAGATATGCCAACTCCATCGTATCGCAGAAACGATTGCCGACTTCTATTCCATTGCGCCTGAGGAAACCCAAGTCGAACGTGGCGTTGTGGGCGACCGGGGTAGCGCCGAGAATAAATCGCTGGAGCTTGTCGGCGATCGCCGAGAACTCGGGGGCGGAATCGACCTGAGCCTGCTTGATGCCTGTGAGGTCTCGAATGAACTGTGGGAGCTCGCGTACAGGATTTACGAGGGTCTGAAACTCGTCTATCGTCCGCTCTCTGTCGAACCGGACAGCTCCAATTTCGATGATGGCGTCTCGCGAGGCTGACAGCCCGGTGGTTTCCAGATCTATCGCGACCCACTGTTCGGGAGTGGCCGATGTTGAGAAAGTCAATGCTATGCGTCCTGGCTCCCCTTCTGTGGTCAGTGGATATTAGCCCACAGACCGGCTAGGTGGCCAGCAGGGGAAGGAGCCATCCGTAGATCAGTATTGCTGAGAGCACGAGGCAGCTGATGCCGATTCGGACACCCTTCAGCAGGACCAGTATGGGTGCAGCCAGCGCTACAGCGGCCAAGGCGACGCCGATCGTGTAAACGAGATTTGCGCTCCCGAGCCCGCCTCCCGGAAAGCCGTTTTGGGAAGCGATGAACACAAACGACAGCAGGACGCCTACGACTCCCCACAGTGGATAGGAGGCAGCCACCATGCCGAGCACTATGGTTCCCGGTGTGTACTTGGATAGCGTGTGCTGGAGGTTTGGCGGTGGATTCTTCAGAAGGAAGAAGGCCGTAAGGCATCCAATCATGACGAACGTCTGGGCCATAAGCGCGCCCGTGGCAAGGCCCGCAACGAGGAATGACATCAGCTGTGCCCTACGTCAGGCCACGCCCTGGCAACGATGGTAGGCCAACCCCTAATCTTCTCCATGACGAGATGGATTGCGGTTGCGATCTCCTTCCGTTCGACAGCGGCGTACACCGTCGGGCCGCTCCCCGAGACGTGGATCTCTCTGGCCCCTGCCGCGTGCATGTCAGACCAGCACCGGTCTACTTCAGGTTCTACGTCCCTGGCGACCGTGTCGAATGCGTTGAACAGAAACTGAGGGGGAATGTCTCCCTTGTTTCGTATGCGGGCTTCCAGCTTCCTTGTTAGTCCACCACGGGTGTAGTTCTCTTCCGTTATGGACTTGTACATGAAGGAGGTCTTGTCCTGTCTGGACGAGGCAGGGAAGGCAAGCACGAACCACGGCAAGGGGGCTGTCGGTAGAGGCCTGACTCTCTCTCCCCGCCCAAGTGCAATCGCGGTCCCTCCCTCGATCAAGAACGGAACGTCCGAGCCGAGGTCGGCGGCAAGAACTCGAAGCTGGTCATGGGACAGCTCGAGATCCCAAAGTGTGTTGAGGCCCGCCATCGTTGCAGCAGCATCTGAACTCCCGCCACCCAGACCTGCCGACACTGGAATGTGCTTGTCGATGGAAATGCGCGCACCGGAGGCGACGCCAAATTCCCGCTGAAGAAGATCTGCGGCCTTCCAGGCGAGATTGGCCTCGCCGTCAAGGTCGGGCGTCGAGCACGTTACTACCAGCCTGTCGGAGGGCTTGATGGTCACAGTATCGGCCAGGTCCAGGGTCTGCATAATGGACGCCGTTTCATGGTAGCCGTCAGGTCGGCGTCCCAGGACCTCGAGAGTGAGGTTCAACTTGGCGCGCGCTTGGAGGGTCAGCATTAGGGGTCCGCTCCCCCGGGGTGAGCCAGCCAGGCTGAGTAGAGATCTCCCCATTCGTCAAGGCTAAGTGTCGCCGGTCGTCGGCTTCCCTCAATGCCCGCGTTCACGAGAGCCTCAGCAATAGCGTGAGGTTGGGACCGCAGCCCAAGCCTGAGGCTGTTGTGGATCTGCTTACGGGGAGCTCGGAATCCGGCAGCCACGAACGAGATGAACCGGTCCGTATCTCCCACTGGAATCGCTGGCTCGGGCAAGGGCCTAAGCTTAACGACTGCAGAAGCCACTTTGGGTCGAGGACGGAAGGCCTTTGCCGGCACTGAGAACAGTATCGCGGTGGATGCGTAAAGCTGCACCATGACCGAAAGCAGTCCCATCCTGCCGGGGCTGGCCGTCATATTCTCTGCAACTTCTCTCTGCACCATGACGATCAATTCGCTGGGGCTGTGGCTAACTGTGAGATATCGTCTGACCAAGGGCGTGGCGAGATAGTACGGAAGATTCGCCACCAGCTTGAATGGGGAACAGAAGTGGTGCGCAGGTTCGAATTCCATAGCGTCCTGCTGCACGACTTTCAGAGCGCTGCTGTCACCAACTCGTGAAGGGAGATCGGCGGCAAGTACATCATCGAGTTCAACGGCCACGACTCGAGACGCCTTTTCGACAAGCAGCCTGGTTAGAGCGCCTCGCCCTGGACCAATCTCCAGTACCTCATCACTGGGAGCAATGGTTGCCGCAGCAACTATGCGGCGGGCAATGTTGCGATCAACCAGGAAGTTCTGTCCCAGACGGCTGCGGCCCCCCGATGCCCGTCTCAAGGTGTTGGGTTGAGTCGGCATGGAGGGCCTTCAGTAGTGTCGAGAACCATGATCGTGAAGGGTCGTGCACCGCCCGTCGATCCCTTCCGCCGACATATCAGGCGGGCCCGACTCAAGCCAGGTAGTCCCACGTCGCCCGGAGATCACCGCTTACCGCTGCTTTCTTCCGAACCTGACGGGGTTCACAGCTCTCCGCCGCATAGGGCCCAGCTCTCAACATCGAAGCTCGCCGACAGTGGCCGACGGTACAGAACCTCTGGGAGGAATTCAGCCTCGCTAGAGCGGATTGCGAGTACAGGGCACCGCTATCTCCCCACCTAGCACGACCTAGAATTCATGTTAGGTGAGCCCACTGACCGTGTCAATTAAGGATAGAGGGCCAACTGCTCCAGACCTGCGGTCTCGTCAAAGCCGCACATCACGTTCATGTTCTGAACGGCTCCCCCTGCCGCGCCCTTTACGAGGTTGTCGAGACAGGCGATGACGATCAGCCGATCCGCTCGCAGATCCACGGTCGGGAAGATGACGCAGTCGTTGTTGCCCGACGTGTGCTTGGTCTGTGGGGCCTGTGGGACGACCTTGGCAAAGGGTTCTCCGTCGTAGTAGTCCTCGTAGATGGCGCGTACTGCTGCCCTGCTCTCCTCTCCGTTGGGCACTGCGCCCGACTTCAGGGGTGCATAGCAGCTGACGAGGATGCCGCGGGTCATCGGAACCAGATGAGTGAGGAACGTGAGTCTCAGGTCCGATCCACCGTTGAGCTCGCCAAGTTCCTGGGTGATTTCAGGATGGTGACGGTGTCCGTCGAGGTTGTAGGCCTTGAAGTTCTCGTTGACCTCGGAGAAATTCAGGTCGACTGAACCACCCCTACCAGCTCCAGATACGCCGGACTTTGCGTCCACGACGACGTCTCCGTCGATGATGCCCGCCTCGACGGCAGGCGCCATGGCCAGGATCGCGGCGGACGGATAGCAGCCCGGATTGCCGACGAGACTGCTCTGGGCGATCTCTTCTCTGTGCAGTTCCGTGAGGCCGTACACGGCAGTCTCGACGTACTCCGGGCACGGATGTGCGATCTTGTACCACCCTGTGTACTCTTCGAGGTCCTTCAGGCGGAAGTCGGCAGAGATGTCGACGGCCTTGACGCCTTCGTCGATGAACGGCTCGAGTCTCTCCGCGCTCGCGGCATGAGGCAGCGCAGAGAAGACGAAGTCGACGCTGTCCGTGATGTCCGGAGTTATCTCGATATTACAGTCGGACAGGTGCGGGAAGACCTCGCCGAGTCGCTTTCCAGCCAAGCTTCGACCGGTGGCAGCCGTGATCTCAACTTCAGGGTGGCGGTGCAGAATGCGCGCCAACTCCATGCCGGCATATCCGGTCACGTTGATAATCCCTACCTTCACCGGTCAACCTCCTGGGGCCAGATGTGGCTTAATCCTCCGCCACATTACCTGGGACGAAGGTCACTCAAGTATAGGGTTCACGGCGCAGGAGTAACAAGGCGAGTCTAAGCTGCTCACCAATCAGAAGTTTGAAGGTGTAGCAAACCTAGTGGTGGCAGCCCCTCGCCAGTATGGGCCAGACGTCCTCAACGACCCCGTTGCGAATGCCGATGAACTGGTCCCAGCGGTTGACGAGGATGTCCTGCTGGGCGCTCAGAAGCAGGAACTGGTCTCCCACGCGGAGGGGCATCGGTCCGTCGGACTTGAGTACAATGTGGTCCGGCGCGAGCGACTCCACTGTGATGTCAGGCTCGTTTTCGACCGCCGGAAGTACGCCGTTAGGGGCGGCCAGGGCGCGATAGCCTACGTCGCCGATCGCCGTGTTGTCGTCGGGGCGACTGACGACCGTGGAGAGCACCTTGCCAGCGTACTGGAAGTCATCCATGTAGGCACTGGTTGTATTCATCAGGGCGTACGTCCCGCCCTGCACCTCAGTGATTTCCGGCATGTCGGGGGCGACGTCAATGGTGAATGTCTCACCGGTCGAGACGATCTCAACCGGGAATCCGGCGTCCTCGATAGCACGCTTGGCATCGACGCACATCTGCATCCAGTGGCGGCCTTCGCTGAAGCGAGTCTCCCTGTCCGGGTCTCCGGATATGGACTGGTGGCTCATAACTCCCTTGAACGATACGCCTGGCAGATCAGTGGCCATTCGGGCGAGCGTGATTCCCTCGTCCCGGCCTCTAATGCCCGCCCTGTTCATGGACGTATTGACCTCAATGACAAGTCCGACGTCTGTACCGGACCTGTCAGAAATGTCCGAGATCATCTGGACGTTACGGGGGTCATCAACGGCCACCTTCACGTCAACGGCGCGGGCCATCGAGCAGATTCGGGCGATCTTGTCCTCGGTCACCGCCTGGCTGGTGATGAGAATGTCGGTGATTCCGCCCTCCACCATGACCTCGGCCTCCGACACCTTGGCCGCGCAGACGCCGCCTACTGTGCCGCCGGCCTCAATCTGCTTGCGGAGTACCGCGGGAGTCTTTACGTTCTTGGCGTGCTCTCGCATCTTGCACACCGTGTCGGCGTAGAGGCCTGCGATGTGCTCGTAGTTGTGCTCCAGGGCATCGAGGTCCAGCACGAGCGCGGGAGTCTCCAGTTCAGAGATGGGTGTACCAAGCGTGGGTATGTACGAGGTCATAGTCTCACCTTAATGCTCACGGTAAACTCTCAGTTATAGCGTCCCCTGGCCGATACTTCCCAGACGGCCTCCAGACGGCCGTCTCTGGTTGCGTGGATGTAGTCGTATACGTTGGCTGTGTTGGCGATGTTGTCGGGGACGAGCCAGATCTTGGAGCCGACATCGAGATCCCAGTCGTTGCCGACTTCGTTGACAAGGGCCCCGTGTTCGGCGCTCATCCTGGGTACTGCCACGCCTTCGACGTTGTCCACGGCGGGCAGTCCGGTATCTATGCTCGTAGCCTTCTGCCCGGCGTCCACCCAGACCAGACCATCGTCTTTGCTGCTCATGACAGTGGCGAGAATCCTGGCGGCCTTCTGGAGTTCTGGCCTGTGCGAGGCGAGTGAGTTGTCGTTGAGGGCGTAGGAGCCGGCGATGACGTCCGTGATTCCGTCTGAGGCAGCGCTTGAATCGTAGGACGCCGATCCTCCTGCCATTACAGACGGTACATGAATGTCAGAGGCCGCGCAGAATTCGGCTGCCTCAAGCAAAGGTTCGAGGTCGGATGACCCCACTAGTCCTGCAAGGTCCAAGTTAGGGGAGCCGGAGATACGAGCAGCCAATGCAGCGACTTCGGAAGGATTCGCTCCGAAAGTAGAGTCATTCGACCTGACCGACACAGCTACGCCGAGGGTTGAACCGGCCGATCTCGCCGCGTCGGAAAGGGCATCGACGTTGTCCGAGCTGTCCGCCAGGACTGCAAGCTTGATCCGACGCGCCAGAGCTGCCGTCCTGGACAACTTTGGACGAGTCACCACGAGGTTTGTCACCAGTATGTCTCGGAATCCGTGCTGGCTGAACACTTCAGCCTGTCCAAGCGTGGACACTGCCACCCCGTCCGTGCCCCCTGCACCGGTCTGAATGTGTCCAATTGCGGGGCAGAGGTGGTAGTCCAGTCTCGGGCGAACACTGGCGCCACTCGCCCGGACGGCATCGTGAACGAGTCTTACATTCGCGTCCAGGGCATCGAGATCGACGACAAGAGTTGGAGTATCGAGTTCCTCTGAAGGGGTGCCAATCGGCTTGAAAGTCGGGCGTTCCATGCGACTCCTCTAGCGTCCGCAAAGGGCGGATTGTGACCAGCCAGAGACTATCACAGGACGGCGGAATCGTCTATTGAATCTAAGACAGGCTCATGGGGGGCGTCTGCTACCATACACGTGAAGCGACTGACAGTAGGAGGTCCTCGCTTGCAGCAGGACGCAAACCATTTTGAACAGCTTGAATTGATAGATGGTGAGAAGATCGAGAGATCCATCAGCGCCAGTCCGCTGAGAGGGCGAAACTCTGATAGGAGTACCGACTCGCTTCTCCTCACGAACTACAGGGTCATACATGTAGCAGGCCGCAGCGGCGGAACGGAACTGGTAATGGCCTCAGTGGAAGACATTGATTCGGTCGAATTCGTTGAAATGACCGAAGGCTACGGAGCGTTCCTGTGGGCCGGGCTATCCGTTGTACTCAGCGTGGCCCTCTATGGAATCCTGGATAACCAGATAGCGCGAGTGATCGTCCCGCTGATGGTGCTGGGAATGGGTGTCTATCTGGTCGTAAACAGGATCTTCTTTTCGGGTGGGCCGGCCGCGCTATTTCGCACAGGGGGCTCGGCAATAGCATGGCCATTCAGGACGGCGTCCGAATCGGACGAAATCCGGGACTTCATCAATGAGTTCTATCGGCAGAAGTCCGTCCGAAACGCAGAGTCCGCTGGGTCATTCGCTCCACGCTAGCCAAGGCGGAGGCTAGGGACGACATCGAGGTTCCACTGGTATGACACCTCGTTCCTCATGGTGAAGTACGCAGCAGCCCCGATCATGGCGCCATTGTCTGTGCATAGGCCGGGCCGAGGAACAATGACCTCGATTGGCGACCGCTCAGACATCTCCTTGCGCAACAGTGAATTGGCGGCGACTCCACCACCAAGGATGATGCCATTGACCTTGTGCTGCTTCACGGCATCCAGCGTTCGAGTCACCATGCTGTCCACGATGGCTTCCTGGAATGCGCGCGCGACCTCAGACACCTCGGAGGCATCGAGGTCTTGGTCTTCGGGTGGAGGGTACATGCCCTTGAGTTCGGCGCGTCTCAGAACGGCTGTCTTCAGCCCGCTGAAACTGAAGTCGAGAGAGTTCCTGATCCTCGGGCGGGGCAGGTTGGGTTCTAGCCCCTCAGCATCCTCGGCGACGCGCTGGATTTCTGGTCCACCGGGGAACCCAAGGCCCAGGACCCGTGCCGCCTTGTCGAAGGCCTCGCCCGCCGCGTCGTCCCTCGTTCGTCCTATCAGGCGGTACTGACCATGTCCTTCCATGAGGATGAGATCAGTGTGACCGCCGGAGGTGATTAGGCACATGATTGGGAATCCCGGCCTGGCCTCGGGGTCGACCGAGTCCTCCAGCCAGGCTGCGTACACGTGTCCCTCTAGGTGGTTCACCCCAATAAAGGGCAAGCCGTGTGACAGCGCCATTCCCTTTGCGGTGTTTACACCCACGAGCAGGGCGCCTGCGAGTCCAGGACCGTGGGTTACAGCAACGCCGTCGAGCTGGTGAAGCTCCAGTCCTGCCTGTTCCAGCGCTTGATCCACTACAGGAATGATCGTGCGCATGTGCTGCCGGGAGGCCACTTCGGGGACGATCCCACCGTACCGGGCGTGCATGTCGACCTGTGTCGCCACCACATTCGACACGATGTGGCGCCCGTCTTCTATGACAGCCGCTGCGGTCTCATCACATGATGTTTCAATTCCGAGAATCTTCATGACTTAGATGCCCCGCTCGCCGATGCCCAAGGGCATATATGGATGGGCATCTGCCACTTCTTCATTGAATGTCAAGCCGAGCCCAGGTCCCTCTGGTAGGTCGACGTAGCCGTCCTTCTGCCTGGGAAGGCCGTCGAATACCTCGAAGTAGTGAGGCTCGTAGAACTCGGCGTGGTACTCCTGGATGAGGAAGTTGGGCGTCGCCGCATCCAGGTGGAAGCTGGCGGCAGTCCCGACCGCAGCGTTGGTGTTATGGGGCGCCATAACGACGTGTCTGGGTTCGGCGATGGCGGCGATCTTCTTAAGCTCTGTGATTCCTCCAGCGTTGCACATGTCGGGCTGGAGAATGTCGACCGCGTCTGCCTTAACAAGCTCGTAGAAGGGGAATTTCAAGTAAAGACGCTCGCCGGTAGCAATCGGGATGTTGACCTTCTGGCGCACCTGTGCCATCTCGCCGACATTCTCCTGCGAGACCGGCTCCTCGAACCAGAAGGGCCTGTACTTCTCTAGCCGCTGTCCCAGATGGACAGCCGTGTAGACGTTGAACTTGGCATGTACTTCCACGAGTATTTCCACGTTAGGGCCGACCGCTTCCCGTACTGCGGCGACGCGGTCCTCGGCCAGCTGGGCCTCCTCCGGGGTGATCGTGTAGTAGTTATGCTGGCCGAACGGGTCGAACTTCATGGCTGTGTAGCCCATATCGACCACTCGGAGCGCCTCCTCAGCGTTCTGCTCCGGCGTGCCAGGGTTGGTGTACCAGCCATTCGCGTAGACGCGAATCCTGTCGTGGATGGGCCCGCCCAGCAACTGGTAGACGGGCACACCCAGGGCCTTGCCCTTGAGGTCCCAGAGCGCAATATCAATGCCTGACAGAGCCGTCGAGAACAGGCGTCCTCCCCTGCCACCGTTGTCCTGGTGCATTCGCATCCAGTGAAGTTCGTGGGCCATCGGGTCCTTGCCGACAAGGTAGGCCTCGGTCCAGCGTTCAAGCAGATCAGAAACCATGGGGTCGTAGGAGAGCATCGAAGCCTCTCCAATACCTTCAAGCCCCTCGTCTGTCTGCAGGCGCAGAATCAGCCAATTGCGCTTGGCGTTCCGGTGCTGGGAGGAGAATATATTGATTTTTATGCCTGTGATTTTCATCGTGTTTCCTGCCACGTCCTGATTCACTGCAAGAGTGTACAGGGGGCTGTTTGGGCAGGCAACCTGACACTCTCCTGGGAGGCGCCGCGACTCAGACTGGGACCACCAATACTCTCGTCAAATCAGTACGGGATCTCCATTAAAGGGTTGTGAACTGACACATTAGTGTCATATACTTTTCTATGGTTTACATATATTAGGAGTAAATATACCTATATAGATAACCTTATCTCATTCAGCATGGGACACTCTTCTGGAGGTTGACTTCCTAGCGAGAGTATAAGCCCCGTAGTCGCACGCTCTTTGAGGAGAAGCATAGTGGCCACGTATCAGATAAACCAAGCCGACACGTCAGTAGACACCGCTCACCACCACTCCGATCACGATCACGCCCACGATTATCGACAGACCAGCAGGCGCAGCCTCTTCATAGTCATGTTTCTTCTTGGGTTTCACATGGTCGTGGAGGTGATCGGAGGACTTCTGTCCGGGAGCCTCGGGCTTCTTGCACACGCCACTCACATGACGACCGACGTCGTGGCCATTGGACTCGCACTATTTGCCATGTGGATTGCCGAGAAGCCAGCCACAGGATCCCGAACTTTCGGATACCACAGAATGGAAGTGCTGGCAGTTATGGTCAACGCTGCTGCCCTGACGGTGCTGGCAAGCTGGATTCTATTCGAGGCCTATCACGGTTTCCGTGAACACGCCGAAGGTCATTCACACCATGTCGATGGATGGATCATGCTGGGCGTGGCCTGCCTCGGTTTAGCTATTAATGCGATTTCTGCATGGATCCTGTACAGGTCATCTCGCCACAGCATAAACGTGGAAGGCGCCTTCTGGCACATCATGGCGGACATGATGGGGAGCGTTGGCGTGCTTGTCTCCGGTATCATCCTGCTCGTATTCGACTGGGATGTAGTCGACTACATCCTCAGCATTGCACTAGCTGGTCTCATCCTGTTCAGCGCTGGGCGCCTTGCTCTAAAGGTGTTTCGGATACTGCTGGAGAGTACACCCGCGGGACTGGACATGTACGAACTCTGCAGCAGCATCGAGGACATCGAAGGCGTCACTCTCGTCCATGACGTTCACGCCTGGACGATCACGACAGGTTACAACGCGATGGCTGCGCACATCCTCGTAGATCCCGAATATCCCGGTGACACCGAGCCGCTTATGCGTGAAGTGCGCCGCATGGTTAAGGACAGTTTTCGAATTCACCATGCGACGCTTCAGCTGGAACGGTCTGCCCGCGAGTGTTCTGAGTCCCATCACGTCGATCACCTTCATGCGAGAGCGTTGACAGAGCTGGACTAGATCGCCTGTCGAGCCACCAGGCTCGCCATATCAGTAAGTGCCCCGGCAAGAGCTCTCAGCCTTTCAGACGTCTTTGCCCGTCGATTGGGGCCGTGCTAGAATCTCACGAGCGTTCTGCGCCGTATCCGAGCGCTTGTTGACTGCCCATTAGCCGCACTCTGAAGGGATCCTCTCATGGCTCTACCCGACCGCATGAAGTTCGGAATCTTCATGGCTCCGTTCCATTGGCAGAACGAGAACCCAACAGTGGCGTACGAGCGCGACTTCGAACTGATCGAGTGGCTGGACTACCTAGACTTCGATGAGGCCTGGATCGGCGAGCATCACAGCGCAGGTTGGGAGACGATCGCATCGCCTGAGTTGTTCATGGCCGCGGCGGCAGAGCGCACGAAGCACATAAAACTGGGTACGGGTGTCATAAGCCTGCCCTATCACCACCCGCTTATGGTCGCCAACCGGATGGTCCAGCTCGATCACATGACTCGCGGCAGGGCTATGCTGGGGGTTGGGCCGGGCGCGCTGTCGACTGATGCGTACATGCTTGGAATCGACCCGGTGGACCAGCGTAGACGCATGGACGAGTCGATGGGGATCATCAAGCGCCTCCTGACCGAGCGCGACCCGATCACCTATGAGAGCTCGTGGTTCACCCTGCGAGAGGCACGACTGCATCTAAGGCCCTACACACAGCCGCACTTTCCGATGGCAGTCGCGGCAGCTCAGTCGCCTTCGGGAATGGTGCTCGCCGGAAAGTACGGCCTTGGCGTGCTGTCGGTCAGCGTGATTCGCGGCGGATCGTATGCCCGAGACATGAAGGACTTCTGGAAGATTGCCGAGGAGACAGCCGAGCAGTACGGAAACACCATGGACCGGAGCGAGTGGCGCCTAGTCGTCGTGAGCTTCCTCGCTGAGACCAAGAAAGAGGCCCTGGAGCAGGCACGAATCGGAGCCGGACGATTCCAGCGCGAGTACTTCGAGCAGACGCTCGGGGCTCCGGCCACCGACTGCCCCCAGGACAAGATCGTCGACCTGATGGTTGAGAACGGCGCATGGTGCGTCGGTACCCCCGACGACCTGATCGAGTTCATCCACCGAATGGACGAATCTACCGGAGGGTTTGGCGGCCTGCTGATCCAGGCAACAGAGTTTGGCACACGAGAGCAAGTACTCCACAGCTACGAGCTGATGTCACGCTACGTTATGCCTCACTTCCAGGGATCCATAGACAGCCTGCGGGAGTCCCAGCAGTATGCCAAGGACGTCCGTGAGGAGCTAGCGGGCCGGCGAGACCAGGCTATGGAGCGCGCAGCCTCGGATTACGACTCACTCAGGTCATCGCGCAACTAAGTGGGTCCGAAATGTGGCCGCGGCCACCCTTGATGTTTGTATGCCAGTCACGGATCTAGCCCGCGGCCCGATGCAGACCGGCTTACTCTCTCACTCTGCAAGTCATCCCATCACGTAACAGGAGAACGTAAACAAATGCCAGTTATGACCGGGGGCGAAGCCCTCGCACGATCGCTCTACAGAGAAGGAGTCCGCGTCATCTTCGGGCTTCCCGGTGTACAGCTCTATCACGCGCTGGACGGCCTGGCGCAGGAGCCTGGAATACGGTTTATTGCCACTCGGCACGAGCAGGCCACTGCGTACATGGCAGACGGGTATGCCCGCGCGTCCGGTGGCATCGGCACAGCCATGGTTGTGCCAGGTCCGGGACTACAGAATGCAAGCGCTGCGATCGGGACAGCATACTCGGCGTCTTCTCCTATGCTGGTTGTCGCAGGACAGGTGCAGCGTGACCTCATTGGCGTGGACAGGGGTGTACTTCACGAGATCAACGACCAGATGGATACCATCAAGCCGGTCACAAAGTGGGCGCACAGGATTCTGGACCCCGCCGAGATACCGGCGGCAGTACACGAGGCCTTCCGGCACCTCAAGACCGGACGACCAAGGCCGGTGGAAATCGAGATTCCGCCGGAAACACTTGAAGATCAGGCTGACGTAGACCTGTTCGAGCCCGAGGAGTATCCGGCGGCCGCTCCGTCAGACGTGGATGTCAGCAGCGCGGCCAGGCTGATCTCTCAAGCCAGGAACCCACTGCTGTTTGCGGGCGGCGGCGTGATCGCATCCGACGCTTCTGAGGCACTCACTGCCGTTGCTGAATACCTGCAGGCGCCTGTGCTGATGACTTCCGAAGGAAAAGGTGCAATCTCCGACCGGCACTACCTCGCTCTCGGAGGAATGGGCTTCCGCGGCGATCCCTACTCGGAGCGAATGGGTGAGCACGACCTGGTAGTCGCCGTAGGTACTCGAAATGCTTATCCCAATATCTTCTCGCAGAAGGTTCTGCAGATTGACATCGACCCTGAGGAGATTGGACGAAATTACGAGGACACGGTCGGCGTCGTGGGAGACGCCAGGCGCACGCTGGAAGAGCTCCTGAGGGCGCTCAGCGCCGTCAGTGATCGCAGGGAGAACAGACAGGACGAATTGGAAGCGGTCAAGAGTGAGCGCCTGGATGCGATGCCAAAGATCGAACCTCAGCACTCATTCACGCAGGCAATCAGGAACGCTGTGCCTGATGATGGAATCGTGATCTCAGGTATGACGCAGATCGGCTACTACAGCCGGGTCAACTATCCTGTCTATGAACCGCGTACCTATCTGACAAGCTCTTACTACGGAAACCTGGGCTACGCATATCCAGTGGCGTTGGGCGCCAAGGTGGCCATGCCTGACAAGGCCGTAGTGGCAATTTCGGGGGATGGCGGCTTCATGTTCGCGTCGCAGGAGATGTCCACGGCCGTCAAGTACGGCATCAATGCGGTTGCCGTGGTGTTTAACGACAATGCCTACGGCAACGTGCTACGAGACCAGGTCACGCGGTTCGACGGGCGTTCCATCGGTGCGGACCTTCACAACCCTGACTTCATGAAGCTTGCGGATGCCTACGGTGTAAGGGGGGTCAGAGTCCACGAGGCCGATGAGCTAGAGGCAGCGCTGGAAGAGTCGCTGACGGTCGAACGCCCATCGTTGATCGAGGTCCCGGTCGGGATGATGCCAAACCCGTTTGGGTAGACACTCAGTCGGCGGGAAAGGCCGCGAACGGAATCGTCTTTACAGGCGAAATGCGTACTCTCGAACCGGCGGGGAGCGTTGAGAAGGACCTTCGACGGGACCTGACTGTCTCGCCAGATTCGAGCCGCACACTGAGTATCACCTGATCGCCACGGAATTCTCGGGCCACGACTGTGCCCTGCCCTCCTGCATCGGGCATCAGCTCAAGGTCGTCCGGACGGATGAGGACGGCAGCCTCACTTCCCTTGCGTAGTTCATGTGCTGTAGGTCGGCATTGCAGAGTGCCAACGTCGGTATTCACTTCACCATCTTCAACCACGTGACCGGGAATAAAGTCACAAGGTCCGGTAAGCAGGGCAGCTTCGCGAGTCGCCGGGAAGTGATAGATTCGTTCAGGCGTATCGATCTGCAGCAATTGGCCGTCGATCATTACTCCAACTCTGTCAGCTACCGCAAACGCCTCTTCCCGGTCATGAGTCACCAGGATTGCAGACGTTCTTTGAGAGCGCAGTATTGCCTCCACTTCCTGCCTCAGCAACTGGCGCATGGATGAATCCAGGTTACTAAAGGGCTCGTCCAGCAGGACCGTCACCGGGCTCGGCGCGAGAGTTCGGGCTAGCGCGACTCGTTGCTGCTGTCCGCCCGACAGCTCGTATGGGTACCTGCCACCGAGCTCACTCAGGTCAACCAGGGTCAGCACTTCCACGACCCTCGCCTCCCTGCTGGCGGCATCCAGTCCCCTAAGGCCGAAGGCAACATTGGAAGCGGCCGTCATGTGAGGGAAGAGCGCGTACTCCTGCACCACCATTCCGAGTCCGCGTTGCTCAGGAGGCAGGACAGACATGGACGAGGAGACCTCTTCACCCTGGATCTCGATCGATCCCCCGGAAGGTACCTCGAGACCTGCTATCAACCTGAGCAGTGTGGTCTTGCCACAGCCGCTCCGGCCCAGGATGGCGATGACCTCTCCCGGCCAAATATCCAGGTCAACAGAGTCGACTGCGATGACCGAGTCAAACCGTTTGGTGACTTTTCTGCACCGGATAACCGGAGCGCTCATCGGCCTAACTTGCGCTCCCTGACTATCAGGAGCGCCATGGGAATGGACGATACCAGGATAATCATCAGGGCGGGTGCGGCAGCCTGGGCAAAGAACGCCTCCTCTGAGGCTGACCAGACTGCAGTTGCCAGGGTCTTGAAGTTCAGCGGACTGAGGATCAGTGTTGCCGTTAGCTCCTTGACCGTGATCAGGAAAACCAATGCCCCTCCCATCAGAAGCCCGGGCCTTAACAATGGCCCGGTAACGGTTACCAGGGAGCGCAGTTGCCCACTGCCGAGAACTCTGGCCGACTCTTCCAGCCTGGGGCTGATCTGAACGAGCGACGAACGAACTGCACCCAAGGCCGCAGGCAGATGGAGTACCACGTAACCAAACAGCAGCAGCCACATCGTCTGGTACAACGGTGAAGCCAATCGACTTGCGAAGAACACCAGGGCGAGTGCCACTACGATTCCAGGCATCGCATACCCGGTGTGACTGAACCGGTAGACCGCGCTGGCGACAAAGCCTGGATGCCTGACCGCCTTCGCTGCGACTGGAACAGCCAGAAGTGTCGCGGCGACGGCCGCCAGAGCTGAAACGCTGACGGCGTTCCAGCTCGCACTCCACAGAACGAGGAATGGCTCACCAGACGTCACACCGTTAACCAGCCAGTATCCCAGCATTGCTGTGGGCAACCCCAAAGCTGCTGCCACGACAAGCCAGACATACGCGCCTGAAATACGGCGCCATCGTCCCAGGCTTATGACCGGCTGTTCACGCTCCGAGCCTGAGGATGAGCGAAAGTAGCGACTCCGACCACGGGCGATGCCTTCTATGATCAGCACCAAAGAGGCCAAACCCACTAGCCCGAGAGCGAGCATCGCGGCGACCGTTCTGTCGAATGAGCCCAGGTACTGCTGGTATATGGCCCATGTGAATGACTCATACCTCATCAGTGAGACCGCGCCAAAGTCGCTGAGCGTGTACAGGGCTACCAAAAGTGAGCCAGATACAATCGCCGGGCGAAGCTGCGGGATGGTGAGTCGCACGAAAGTACCGAACGTGCCATGTCCAAGTAGGCGCGCCGACTCCTCCAGACTAGGATCCATACGCAGTAGCGATGCCCTTACGGTGAGGTATACGTAGGGATAGCTGAGCAGTATCAGCGTGAGCGCCGCGCCAGGGAGACCATAGATTTCCGGCAGACGAGTCACTCCCAGGGGGGAGAGCGCCTCCTGAAGTAGGCCCCTTGGACCCAGCGCTGAGATGTACAGGAACGCTCCCACGTAGGTTGGGACCACCAGAGGAAGTGCGCAGAGAACGGCCAGCAGTCGCCGGTTTGACAGATCGGTCCTTGTGGTGAACCATGCGAGGGGCACACTGATGAGCAGGCAGCCACCTGTCACAACGACAACAAGCTGTATGGACCGCCACAGAATCTGCGCGGTCCTGGGACGCAGAAAGAGTTCCCAAGACTCGGTCGACGCTCCGAGACTCCTGACAGCGAGGTACACCAGCGGAAGAGCCATCGCAGATCCAACCAGCACAGCGGCTGCCGTGAGCAGGCTGGGTGGCTGAAGCCGCCTTGTTGACGGCGCAAGTGATGGGAGACGGAGAGCTTCTATCATGGCTGGTACCGGAGCTCCATTCGATTCGCTATGGGATGGCTCCGGCTTCGCGCAGCAACGACTCAGTTCCAGCCAGGTCGTCAAGAAGTGCGAAGTCTATTGCCGGGCCATTCAAGGAGTCGATTAGCGGAAGAGTTGGATCTGTCTCGACACCTGGAACAAGCGGATACTCATAGACGGACGAGGCGAAATACTGCTGGGCTACCTGCGACAGAAGGAATCGGAGGAAAAGCTCGGCGTTCTCGGGGTTAGGGCTCGTCTTGACAATCCCCGAACCAGCGACCATCACGAGGCTCCCGGGTCCACCATCCTTCAGGAATTGGTTTTGAGCCCTAAATGCATCGCCGTACTCGGCTTGGAACCTATGTAAGTAGTAGTGGTTCACGAGGCCGACGTCGACTTCTCCGTTGCCAACGGCGTCCACGATGGGAGTGTTCTTGGGATAGACCTGGACGTCATTGGCCAGCATAGCCTTCAGCCAGTCTCCGGTCTGCTGTTCACCCCACAGGTGACGCATTGCCGTGACCATTATCCTGAAGGAGGAGTTGGTCGGCGCCCACGCCACCCGGCCCTTCCACATGGGGTCAGTGAGTTCCTCGATAGACTTCGGAACATCAGATTCGTCGAGTTCTGAGTTGTAGACGACTACTCGGACCCTAGCGGTGATTCCGACCCATGCTCCGTCAGAAGCCGCCGCCCACTCCGGAACGGCGCCAGTTACGTCGGGAGGAAGCTGCCTGAACATCGAGGAGAGGGCTGCCAGCGCTCCCGGCTCCTGAGACCAGAATAGATCTGCCGGAGAGTTCTCGCCCTCCTCCTGAAGCGTTGCCGCGACCGCTGAAGACCCACCGTATTTGACCTGAACGTCTATTCCCGTAGCGTCCCTGAACTGCTTGATAACTGGGGCCACCAAGGACTCGCTCCTGCCGGCGTAGATGACAAGCGAACCCGGATCCGATTCGTTAACGGTCGTGGCGCCCATAGCCAGCCTGGCGGAAGAGACTGCGGCTTGTGCTTTCGCACCAGCTGGACTTGTAACTGCAGGTTCGTCGCTGGAACCCCTTGCAGCGGATGCACCCGAGGCACAGCCGGACACAATTAGGGCGACCATAGCTAGTGAGACTGCGAAGAGATGAGCAACAGAAACCGCCCAGTCCGGGCGTCTTAACAAGGATGACAACCTAAGTGTTAACCCCATCATAACTACATCGTGCGTTCCCTCTAAAGGCGGGGATAAGTGTGACCTAATTTACAAGCAGTGTCAACACTAATAATGGCCGCTGGCCACTCTTCAGCGGCTCCCAACTGCCCCACATGCCAAGGCGTCTGTTGCACCTCGGCACAGGTCAGAATAGAATTCGTTCAGCCAATTCGAAAGCTAATTCACAGGCCGGAGGGCTAACATGCTAGAACACTTCAAGGTACCAGTGGACGAGGCAGTCCATGTGCAAGAAGCGCCGCTGCGCGAGACCGTCGCGAGCATCTTCAGGAAGATGGGCGTCAGCGAAGCCGACAGCGAGCTCGCGACAGACGTCCTCGTGATGGCTGATATGCGTGGCGTGGAGACGCACGGCGTCTCCAACATGCTGAGGGCCTACGTGGGCGGCTACGGCAGCGGGGAGTTGAACAATGACCCGAACTGGAGGATTACTAGAGAGACCCCGGCGACGGCCAATGTCGACTCCGATCGCGGCCTGGGCATCATAGTCGTTCCCAAGGCGATGGAGATTGCAATCGAGAAGGCCAAGAACGTCGGCGTGGGCATGGTCACTGTCCACAATTCACGGCACCTCGGCATGGCTTCCTACCACGCGATGATGGCCCTTGAGTATGACCAGATTGGGCTCTGCGTCACGTCGTGCCCGCCAGGAGTGCTGCCGACCTTTGGCGCAGAGCCACGCCTGGGCACCAATCCGATCGCACTGGCAGCTCCCGCCGACCAAGAGCCGCCTTTTGTTTTCGACGCCGCGACCTCGACTGTGGCAGGCAACAAGCTGGGCCTCGCGCGCAGGCTAGGAAACACACTGCTCCCAGGTTGGGTAGGCGACCAGAATGGCGTGCCAATCATGGAAGAGGTGGACCCGCCGGTGCCAGGCTACGAGGGACGAGCGTCCTCGTTCCTGCTTCCGGTTGGCGGAACCCGTGAGTCAGGATCGCACAAGGGCTATGGGCTCGCCTGCATCGTGGACATACTCGGAGGGGTCCTCTCAGGCGGAGGATTCGGCGCAGTGCCAGGTCGGCCCAATTTCGGACACATGGTCGCCGCCTATAACGTCGAGGCGTTCATGGATACCGCCGAGTTCAAGCGAACGATGGACGACTTCCTCAGGATGCTGAGAGAGACTCCCCCCGCGCCGGGTCATGATCGCGTGCTGTTCCCAGGTCTTCCAGAGTCGGAGGAGGAAGCTCTCAGGGCTGAACAGGGCATTCCGTTCCACCCTGAGGTCATCGAGTGGTTCCAGGACATCACGAGCGAATTGGATATTCCGTACACGCTGACCTAAGCCCTGGTCCCGGTCATGAAAATGGAGACGCTCTCCACTCCTCATGGGTGAGTGGGCGTCTCCAAGGCCCTTGGGAGACCATTTATGTATGCGTCAGTCAGGTCTGCCACGCTGACAGAAACACTGTCGCCCATCCTGAGTTCTGAGCCTCCGACACTTCCAAGTTCGACAAATGGGACATCCCCGGTTTCGCAGACAGTTCGCAGTTGATCAAGGTCTGCAGAATTGACTGTTACTACTATCCTGGACTGCCCCTCATGGAACAGCGCGACGTCCCATCTGTCACCGAGGCTCGGAGTCACTACGGCCCCCAGATTGCCGATGATAGCGCACTCTGCCAGTGCGACTGCGAGGCCGCCGTCGGAACAGTCGTGGGCCGACTTTGCGATGCCAGAAGCGATCAACTCTCTACAGGCCCTCTGGACTGCGACTTCGAGGTCGAGGTCAATAGCAGGTCTTCCAGCAACTGTGCCGTGCACCAGGCTCAGGTATTCACTCCCCGCCAGTGCTGCGGCGTCTGCAATCAGCGAAGACGTTCCGAGTAGGACGACGATGTCGCCTTCGTCTCTGAAGCCGGCGGTGGCGTGCCTGGAAACATCTTCGGTCAGGCCAAGAGCGCCCACAACCGGAGTCGGGTAGATCCCCTCCCCTTGCGTCTCGTTGTAGAGGCTGACGTTTCCACTTACGACAGGCGCATCGAACCGACGGCTTGCCTCGGCCATTCCCGCTACAGCCTCGCGGAGCTGGTAGTAGATCTCGGGCCTCTCCGGGTTGCCGAAGTTCAGGCAGTCCGTCAGGGCGATCGGTGTCGCCCCGGTGCACGAGACGTTTCTGCACGCCTCGGCGACGGCGATCATGCCGCCGACGTATGGGTCCAAGAAGCAGTAGCGACCATTGCCGTCGGTTGAGACGGCCAGTCCCTTGCTAGTGCCCTTGACCCTCAGGAGGGCCGCGTCTCCGCCTGGAGATACAACGGTGTTGGTCTGGACCTGATGGTCGTACTGCCGGTAAATCCACTGCCTGGAAGCAATGTTGGGGGACGCGAGAAGAGTCTTCAGGACCTCACCTGGAGAGGCATCCGGCCATGGGAGGTCGTCAAGGTCTCGTGACTGGAGTTCATCTAGCCACGAGGGCCTGATGGCGGGAGGTTCATATAGTGGAGGATCTGTCAGCAGCCCCACTGGGACGGCCGCCTCGACTCGTCCGGACTCTGAAATCGATGCAAGGCCGTCGGCCATCACTTCGCCAACGATGTCTGAGCGAAGGTCCCAGCGGTCGAATATGGCCTGCACCTCAGCTTCCCGACCCGGCTGCACAACGACGAGCATCCGCTCCTGGGACTCGCTAAGCATGATCTCGTAAGGAGTCATGCCGGACTCGCGTCGTGGTACGGCGTCCACGTCAATGCGAATGCCGACATCTGCGTTGCTGGCGCATTCCACGCTGGAGCTGGTAAGGCCCGCGGCGCCAAGGTCCTGGATCCCGACGACCGCGTCACTCTCAGCAGCTTCGAGGCACGCTTCGATAAGCACCTTTTCCAGGAAGGGATTACCGACCTGCACGGTTGGGCGAAGCTCCCTCTCCTCCTCGAATGTGCGGGAGGCCAGCCCGG
Source organism: Dehalococcoidia bacterium (assembly GCA_965116415.1). Classification (GTDB taxonomy): domain Bacteria; phylum Chloroflexota; class Dehalococcoidia; order Lucifugimonadales; family UBA1123; genus VXRN01. The sequence continues at coordinate 110,046 of OZ220693.1, read as the reverse complement.
AGGCGCCGTGGATCCCGTCACGTCCGGTGTCGGCTCCTACGAGCATGAGCAGATTGCCCGGTTCGCCGGCCGTCGCACGGCGCAGGTCTTCATGGCGAAGGATGCCGACGCACATCGCGTTGACCAGCGGATTGCCTGCATAGCAGGGATCGAACTGGACTTCTCCACCCACGTCGGGCACGCCTATGCAGTTGCCATAGCCGGAGATGCCGGAGACAACACCCTGGAAGAGATAGCGATTGCGGCTTTCAGACAGGGGGCCGAACCGGAGTGAGTTGAGTAGAGCGATCGGGCGGGCTCCCATCGCAAATATGTCCCTTACGATGCCCCCGACACCTGTGGCCGCGCCTTCATAGGGCTCAATGGCCGATGGGTGGTTGTGCGACTCGACCTTCATGACGACGGCCAGGCCTTCGCCTATATCGACGACTCCAGCGTTTTCACTTCCGGGAGCAACCAGCATTCGGTCGCTGGTCGTGTTGAACGAGCGAAGTAACGGCTTCGAGTGCTTGTAGCCGCAATGCTCGCTCCACATCGATCCGAACAGGCCGATCTCCAGGTGGTTCGGTTCCCTGCCGAGCCGCTCGACTATGGCTTCATACTCGCCCTCGGAAATGGCAAGCTGATCAAGTACTTCCTGTGAGATGGGCACCGTAGAATCACCCTTCGTCGATGATGAACAGAATTGCAGGCGCTATACAGACTACGCGCCGGGAACTGCTGAGTGCCGGCACGACTCGACTATCGACTGGAAGATAGCTAATCCGTCCGTTCCACCCATGAGAGGGTCACAGCATCTCTCTGGGTGGGGCATCATGCCCAGGACGTTCCCCTCGGCGTTTGTTATCCCGGCGATGTTTCTCAGTGAGCCGTTTGGGTTGGCTTCGGACGTGACATTGCCTGCCTCGTCGCAATACGTGAATACCACCTGGCCGTTGGTTTCCAAAGCCTCCAGCGTGGCATCGTCGGCATAGAAATTGCCCTCTCCATGGGAGATGGGTACAGCAAGGACATCCCCAGTCCGGCAAGTGTTCGTGAAACTAGTGGAGGTAGTCTCGACGCGCAGATTCACCCACTGGCACCGGAACTGCAGATGGTCGTTGCGCATCAGGACCCCAGGGAGCAGCCCTGCTTCGCAGAGGATCTGAAATCCGTTGCAGATTCCTATGACTAATCCACCGGCAGAGGCGAATTCCTCGACAGCCTTCATGACCGGGGAAAACCTGGCAATTGCGCCTGCCCTGAGGTAGTCGCCGTAGGAGAAACCACCTGGCACTATCAGACAGTCGATGTCGGAGACGTCTGTGTCCTTGTGCCAGATGTATCGAGCCTGTTCACCGAGGTTGTCGGTGACGGCTGTGAAGCAGTCGCCGTCACTCCAGGTGCCGGGGAAGACGATGACTCCGAATTTCATCGGATCGCCACGCGCATCGTGCTGGCGACTCGCTTTTCTTCCGAGGCATTCTTCATATGCTGCGGAGAGTCTCCATCACGATGGAACTCACCTCACGGCCCTCAGCCCGCCCACGGACCTGGGGCATGATCTGGGACATGACCTTGCCCATGTCGCCGGGACCTGCGGCCCCAACCTCAGCTATGACCTGCTGGACAAGTGCTGAAATCTCATCCCTTGTCATCTGCTGGGGCATGTACTCCATGATGATAGCGAGTTCTGACTCTTCCTTTTCGACGAGGTCAGTCCGGTTTGCCTCGGAGAACGCCTCGATGCTGTCCCGGCGCTGCTGGGCCTGGCGTGTAAGAACCTGGAGGACGCCATCATCATCAAGGTCCTCCTGAACTCGGATCTCCTGGTTCCTGATCTCGGAACGAAGGTACCTGATGACATCGCGGCGGGCCGTGTCGCGGCTGCGCATTGCCTGCTTCAGATCCTCGTCCAGTCTGTCCTTCATAGTCATGGTCTGTACCTGAATGGAGTTCCTTACAGCTTCCCAGCCGCCTCTTCAATCAACTTGAGAGTTCGATCTCGACCAAGGACTTCGAGAGACTCAAAGATCGGAGGAGACACCTTCTGTCCCGTCGTAGCTACCCTGAGCGTTCCCAGCAACTGGCCAACCTTGACTCCCAGATCGGTTGCCATCGATCTCAGGAGTGACTCGATTGGGTCCGTCTCGAAGCACTCCAGATCTGAGAGTCCTCTGTGGGCCGCCTCCAGAATCCGGCGCGTTCCCTCTGGATCCATTCCCCTCTGGACGACTTGCTCCGGCTCCAAGTGTATGTCCTCGGAGAATACGAACTTGACCAGCGGGGCAGCGTCATTTAGGGTCTTGAGGCGTTCCCGGACCAGGGGGACAATGTCCGCCACGCTGTCAGCATCGGGCTGAATGTCGAAGTCTGGAGGAGCAGCCTGCCAGTAGTGTGCCAGTGCCTTTGCAACCTTGTCTTCTGAAGAGTTTCTAATGTGCTGGCCGTTGAGCCAGATTAGCTTGTCGAAGTCAAACACGGCGTCGGACCGGGACACGCGGTGGGGATCGAAGTTACTGATCAACTCATCTGTGGTGAAGAACTCTGACTTGTCGTCGAGGGACCACCCCAACAGAGTGAGGTAGTTCATCAGGGCTTCGGGAAGAACTCCCAAGTCGCGGTAGTCCATAACCGATGCCGCGCCGTGGCGCTTGCTCAGCTTTGTCTTGTCAGGAGCAAGTATCACCGGCAGGTGCGCGAACTCGGGCATGTCCCATCCCAGCGCAGCATAGAGTTGCACATGCCGCGGGACGCTGGACAGCCACTCCTTGCCGCGCATCACGTGGCTGATTCCCATGTAGTGGTCATCAACTACCGATGCGAGGTGATAGGTCGGGAAGCCGTCCGACTTGATCGCGACAAAGTCATCATACTGGCGGTTTTGAAACTCAAGGTGCCCGAATACGATGTCGTCCAGCTCGGAAAGGCCATCGTCAGGCATCTTGAACCGCACTACCGGCTTGTAACCCTCCGACTCGAGGCGCGAGGCTTCTTCGGCAGACAGACCGAGGCAGCGGCGATCATACCCGATGACGTCTGCGCCAGCCTCCTCCTGTTCTTTCCTGAGCCGGCTGAGTCGTTCAGGAGTGCAGTAGCATCGATAGGCTTGTCCGGATTCGATGAGTCCCTCGACCACTCTGTGGTAGAGGTCGAGGCGTTCGGACTGAACGTATGGCGCGACCGGGCCACCTATGTCGGGACCCTCGTCCCAGTCCAGTCCGATCCAGCGCAAGGAGTCGAGCATCGACTCGACCGCCCCCTCGGTACGGCGATCCTGATCGGTGTCTTCCACACGGATCATGAACGCGCCGTTGTGTCTGCGGGCAAAGAGCCAGGCGAAAATCGCCGTCCTCACGTTTCCGATGTGAGGATTGCCTGTGGGGCTGGGCGCGAATCGTACCCTTACCTGATCAGCACTAGTCATCGGAGTTACCGTCGGCAGCCAGCCTGACAAGACTGTACTGGCGCGCGCCCCGGCGAAGGACAATCACCTTACCATCGACCGCATGCTCCAACTTGACCATGTGCCTGCTGTCGGATACTCGCTCACTGCCTACGACGATTCCGCCACCCTCGATGAGCCTCCTGGCTTCTCCCCTGGACGAGGCAAGGCCAGTGTTGGCTACCAGATCGCGGAGGCCCACACCCTCGCCTTCAAGGTCCTCTCTGGGCATGGTCATTGAGGGGACATCCTGGAAGATGTCCAGCAGTTCGCTAGCACCAAAACCGGCGATGTCGCCGCCGAACAGGACATCAGTCGCGGCCAGCGCGGTCTTTAGCCCTGATTCGCCGTGCGTCATCCGCGTGACCTCGGATGCGAGCCGTCTCTGGGTCTCGCGGGCCTCGGGTCGCGAGGCAACTTCATCCTCGTAGCCGTCGATCTCGTCAGGAGACAGTAACGTGTAGTACTTCATGAACCTGACGGCATCGGCGTCAAGGGTGTTGAGCCAGAACTGGTAGAACTGGAACGGAGATGTCTTGTCAGCGTCCAGCCAGACGGCGCCGCTTTCAGTTTTGCCGAACTTGGTACCCGCCGCTGTGGTGATGAGCGGCGTAACGAGTGCGTGGGCCGACTTCTGCCTTACTCGTCTTATCAGGTCCACACCAGCCGTAATGTTGCCCCACTGATCGCTGCCTCCCATCTGGAGGACGCACCCGTAGCGGTCGTAAAGTGTCAGGAAGTCGTAAGCCTGCAGCAACATGTAGCTGAACTCTGTATACGAGATGCCATCAGTCATGCGGCTCTGTACGGATTCCTTCGCGAGCATGTAGTTCACGGTGAAGTGCTTGCCTACATCCCGCATGAAGTCGATCGAGCTGATCGCTTCGAGCCAGTCGGCATTGTTCACCAGAAGCGCGGCGTTATCTGGGGCATCGAAGTCCAGGTAGCGAGCAAGCTGGGCCCTTATGCCCTCGAGGTTGTGCTGGAGTTCGTCCCTCGTCAGCAGCGGGCGCTCTTCAGACTTTCCTCCGGGGTCACCGATCAGGCCTGTACCGCCCCCCGCTATGGCAATTGGGCGATGCCCCTGGCGCTGCATTCGAACGAGCGCCATGATTCCAAGCAGGTTTCCAATGTGGAGGCTGTCAGCGGAGGGATCGAAGCCGATATACGCGGAGATCCTCTCTTTCGACAAGAGGTCTTCGAGGCCTGGAGTGAGCAGTTCCTGACCATCGTCAGCGACGTGGATCAGTCCGCGCCATCGAAAGTCGTCAACGACCGACTGAGTTGCCTGCATGGTTCACGTTCTCCTATAGGAACACGGGACCGGTCAGGTATCAGCCTAGTGGACTCACAAGTGGCCGGTCAATGGGAAGCAAGTGCGACGTCAGACCAGGGAAATTGCGGTCCTATGTCCTCATCTGGGGAAAGAGCACAACTTCCCTGATGGTGCGCTGGCCGGAGAGGAGCATTGCAAGCCTGTCCATGCCCATTCCAAGTCCTCCCGTCGGAGGCATCCCGTACTCGATTGCCGTGAGGAAGTCCTCATCAAGCCTGTCCCACTCTTCCTGAGGGAGGGCTGCCCTGAACTCCTCCTGTTCCTCGAACCGCGCGCGCTGATCGACAGGATCGTTCAGCTCAGTAAACGCATTGGCAATCTCCATACCTGCGGCGAATGCCTCGAAACGCTCTACAAGTCTGGGATCATCGGGCGTCCGCTTGGCAAGCGGCGACACCTGCACGGGATAGTCGACCAGGAACGTAGGCTGAACCAGCCTCGGCTCCACAGTTGTGGAGATCAACTTGTCCACGAGGCCAGCCCAGCTGATCTGGTTCTCGACAGGAATCCCCCTCGCCGCCACTGCGTCCTTGAGGCTATCCACGGTCTGGTGCTCCAGAATGTCTATGCCGCTGAACTCTTCGATCTTGTCAACGAGCTTGACCCGTGGCCAGGGGGGAGTGAAGTCGATTGTCTGGTCGCCATAACTAACAGCGGAACTGCCGGCTACCTCATTGGCAACTGTGCTCACAAGCTCTTCGACGAGGGCCATTATGTCGTTGTAGTCTGCGAAAGACTCGTATGACTCCATGGTGGTGAATTCCGGGTTGTGGTGCTGGTCGATGCCCTCATTTCTGAAGATGCGGCCAATCTCGTACACCTTCTCCAGACCGCCGACGATCAGTCGTTTCAGGTGCAGCTCGGTCGCGATCCTCAGGAACAGGTCTCGGTTGAGTGCGTTGTGATGTGTCTCAAACGGATGAGCCATGCCACCGGCCGCGACCGGGACCAGCATGGGCGTCTCCACTTCCATGTAGCCGCGACCCTCCATGAATCGGCGAATTCCACTCACCATGCGACTGCGAAGAACGGCGATGCGGCGGGCCTCGGGGTTGGAGATCAGGTCCAGGTAGCGCTGGCGGTAGCGGATCTCAATGTCGGTGAGCCCGTGCCACTTCTCAGGGAGAGGTCTCAGCGACTTGCACAGGACCGTGAAGTCGCTTGCCTGCACTGTGACTTCGCCTGTACGCGTACGGATCATCTGGCCGGTAACTCCAATCCAGTCGCCGATGTCCACGTCGCCGAGAGTAGCGTAGTCGTCCCCCAGCGCATTGCTGCGGAACATTGCCTGGATACTTCCAGTACCGTCGAGAATGTCACAGAACGTAACGCGGCCCATACCGCGCATCCCAGTTATGCGTCCCCCTATGGAGACCTGGTCGAGGTCGAACTCCCGGTCGCCTGAGAACTCCGCCGACTCGAATTGCTGGACTGCGTCGGTTGCGGTGTGGGTACGCTCGTAATTGCGAGGATACGGGTCAATGCCCTTAGTTCGAAGGTTCTCGGTCTTCTCAAGCCGGACACGCACCAACTCGTCGGAAGGAAGCGGCATTTTCTTCTGTCCTCCTCTTGGCGAGGTAGCACGCCTACCGGGGCGCTGGTGGTATTGATTAGCGTCCGGTTCTGAGACTCTATACTACTCTATGGAAACGATTGTCAGCTTCTGAACGCCTGAAGGCGTAGTTACCTCAACCACGTCTCCAACGCGACGATCCAGGAGTGCCTGTCCCACAGGGGACTCGTTTGAGATCTTCCCCTCGAGAGGACGGGCTTCTGCACTGCCAACGAGCTGGTAGCTTCGATTCTGCCCTCGCTCAGTCTTGACGGTCACGGCGGACCCGAACTGTACCTGGTCCTCTGATTCAGGACTTCGCTCTGCCACTACCGCGTTGTTCAGGATCTGCTCGAGGTCTCTGATACGACCCTCGACAAACGCCTGCTCGTTCTTGACTTCCTCGTACTCGGCGTTGTCCACCGTGCCCCCGCCTTCAGTCGCCTGGTGAATTCGGGCGGCAACATCGGGGCGACGCACGGTACGGAGCTCGTGGAGTTCCTCCTGCAGCCGGTCACGGCCCTCTGGAGTGAGGAATTGCTGGCGCTGGGTCATTGGGACGCTCCGACATAACCAAAGCGACTGAGAGGCGATGCACAGATTAGACATCTCTCAGCCGCGTTCGTACATGGTAAATCACGGCGGGCATGTCGACAAGATGTGATATATACTCTCGCTGCATGGCGCAGCACGAGCGACGCGGTCGACTTCCCGCTGCTCTAACAATCAGCAGGGTGGCGAGCCCAGACCGCCGGGCAGAAACCGAGGGAGACCAATGGGCAATGGTGACGAAATTCAGGATGTCGTTATCGTAGGCGCGGGAGCTTCTGGAGCGGCGTTCGCGTGGAGTTTGGCGAAGGACGGGTTCAGCGTCTTGTGCCTTGAGCAGGGAGGCTGGACGGACCCACGTAACTACCCATCCAACCAGCAGGACTGGGAGATACATCGTCAGACCGACTTCAACCCCGATCCCAATTTCAGGGATCTGCCGGAGGACTATCCCGTCAATGACGAGGACTCCCCGATTGCCCCGCTGATGTACAACGCGGTCGGTGGCAGCACGATTCATTGGAGTGCCCACTTCCCCAGGTTCCATCCCTCTGACTTCAGGACGAAGTCGCTTGACGGCGTCGGCGACGACTGGCCGATGACATATGACGAGCTGGAGCCTTTTTTCGACACCAACGACCGCGTTATGGGCGTGGCCGGCATGACCGGAGACACGGCGTACCCTCCAAAATCTGAACGTCAGACGCCCTCAATTCCCCTCGGCGTGCTGGGGCAAACGATGGCCAGTGGCTTCGACAAGTTGGGCTGGCACTGGTGGCCGTCCGATTCAGCGATACTAACGGCTCCCTACGACGGACGTGCGGCGTGCAACAACTGCGGCCCGTGCGACATAGGCTGCAGCAGACGCGCCAAGGCCTCCACCGACGTCACGTACTGGCCGAAGGCGCTGGCCATGGGGGCGCAACTCAGGACTCAATGCCGCGTGCGCGAGATCACGGTCAATACGAACGGTCTTGCGGACGGTGTGATCTACTACGATCAGGATGGTCAGGTACAGGAGCAGAAGGCAAAGGTCGTCGTGATGGCCTGCAATGGGATCGGTACCCCGCGGCTGCTCTTGAACTCTACGTCCCCCGTCTTCCCGGACGGTCTTGCGAACTCATCTGGCCTCGTGGGGAAGAACCTGATGTTCCACCCGTATGCGATGGTCACAGGCGTCTTCGACGAGATTCTCGAAGGCTACAAGGGCCCAATGGGAGCGAGCATCATCAGCCAGGAGCACTACGAGACCGACCTGTCTCGCGGGTTTGTTCGTGGGTACGCCTTCCAGGTGGTGCGAAGCCCCGGCCCGGTGTCGGCTGCAAGAGGCGGAATCGGTGGACAGAGATTACCGTGGGGCGAAGGACATCACACTGCGCTGGCCGAGCGGCTTGGTCATACGATAACCATAGCCGTCATCGGCGAGGACCTGCCCGAGCTTCACAACGCTGTGACGCTCGACAGCGAACTGACCGACAGCAATGGCATACCCGCCCCTAAGGTGAGCTATACGCTGAGCGAGAACAGCCGGAAGATGATGGACCACGGTATAGGGACGGCAACAGAAGTCCTCGAGGCAGCCGGAGCGCACACAGTGACCGCGAACCCGTTACTTCGTCCAGCGGGGTGGCACCTGCTCGGGACCGCGAGGATGGGTGAGGATCCGGCCAGCAGCGTAGTTGGCAGGTCGGGCCAAGCGCACGACGTGAAGAATCTGTTCATCATCGACGGGAGTGTATTCGTAACAGCGGGTGCAGTAAATCCCACGTCAACCATCCAGGCAGTCGCTCTGCTCATGGCGGATGAGTTCAAGCAGAACGCAAGACATCTTTTGGACTAGCCGGCAGGAGTCTGAGACATGGCAACTTTTCTGAGTGCCGACCAGAGGGCGCTTCTCGATGGCGTGCTTGACCGGCTCATTCCCCCTTCAGGCGCCATGCCGGGAGCAGGTCAGGCTGGCACCGCCGACTACCTAGACGTAGTAGTGGGAGATTCACCGAGGCTGGCACGCCTGTTTGCGTCCGGACTTCGCAGCATTGAGACCGCCGCGGCTCAACGCGGTCCCAGTTTCATCGAAATGACCAGCGATCAGCAGGACGACGTACTCAGGCACGTTGAGTCCAGCAAGTCTTCGTTCTTCGAGACGCTGCTCATGCACGCGTACAACGGGTACTACTCAAACGCGACGGTAGTAGAGGCGCTTGGGCTGGAGGCAAGACCGCCACAGCCCCGAGGGCATGAAGTTGAGTTTGGAGACTTCAGCACACTCGAGGCTGTGAGTTCGAGAGGTCAGGCATACAGGGAGGCATAAGCCTCCCTGGCCGGGCCTAGTATCCCATGCGGCCCTCGCGGGCAAGCCACGCGAACTGCTGAGGTCGGCGGCTGGCGCCTGGGTCCATGATGACGTTCACGAGCGCGGCCTTGCCCGAGTTAAAGGCGCGCTCAAGGGCTGGCCTGATCTCGTCCGGCCTCTCAACGTACTCGCCGTGACCTCCAAAGGCCTCCATCATGAGGTCGAACCTCATGCTGGGAGTGAAGTCGTTGGGGTTTTCCTCACCGTCCACGTGCTCGCGGACCCACTTGTCGATGTTGGCATTCTGGAACACCACCCAGACTACGGGTAACTTGAAGCGGACAGCAGTCTCGATGTCCATTCCGTTGAAGCCAAAGGCCCAATCGCCCTGCAGGCAGACCACCGGCTTGTCTGGGTGTGCTACCTTCGCAGCTATTGAGAATGGGACTCCCACGCCCACACAGCCTGCCACTCCCGCGTCGACCCTCTGCCTGGGATTCCAGACGGGAATTACCTGTCGCGATATGTCCATAGTGGAAGCGCCGTCGGCGACCAAAATGGAGTCCTTGGGCATGTAATCACGGATCTCCTTGAGGATCCGGTAGTAGCCGAGCGGCATGGTATCGGCATTCAGCATCGGCTCGATTGTCTCCGCATTCTGGGCTGACTTCTCCTGCAGCCCCCCCAGCCACGGCGTCTCGCCAAACTCAACCGGCGAGCTCTCCAGCGCATCCACAAACTGCCCCATAACCATCCTGGCGTCGCCGACAAGTCCGACGTCAGCGGGATGGTTGGTGCCGATCTCTTCGGGGTCTATGTCGACCTGGATTAGCTTGTAGTCTTCAGCGAACCTTGGCGGCTGGCCGAAGTGGAAGATCCAGTTCAGCCTGGCTCCCACGAGCAGCACGGTGTCCGCTCCCTGCAGCGCCTGTGTGCGCGCCGCGGAAACGTTCATTGGGTGGTCCGGAGGAAGGACGCCAGCACCCATCGGCGAGGTAAGGAACGGTATCTGGGTCTCGTTCACAAATTGCAGAAGCTCGTCCTCGGCCCATGACCAGGCGGCGCCCTTTCCTACTATCAGCAGTGGGCGTTCGGCCTCTCTTAGTATGTCGAGAGCTTCCTGAATCTTCTGAGGCTCGGCAAGGGGCCTTGCGGGTTCCGGAGCCGGTGTGGGAATTGCGACCTCTGAATCGTCCACTGAGCCTGAAATCATCTCGGCCGGCAGGTCGAGGTACACGGGACCGGGGCGTCCGGCCACAGCCTTGCGCAGGGCGATGTTGATGAGTGTGGGGATTCTCTGAATGGACTCCGCAGCGTAGGCCCACTTGCAGAGCGGTTCGGTGGACTCCACCTGAGCCAGCTCCTGGAAGTCGCCCATGTTTCTACGCCTCAGCTCGGCCGAGCCGCCGATCACCAGCATTGGCCAGCAGTTTACCTGTGCATTTGCGATGGCGGTCAACGTATTGGTCTGGCCTACACCAGAGGCAGCTATGCACACTCCGACGCCCCTCGTAAAGTACGAGTGAGCCTGCGCGGCCATTGCCGCAGCCTGTTCGTGGCGCACTGAGATTACCCGTAAACCGGCCTCGGCACAGCCGTTAACGATAGGCCCGACGGGGTCGCCCGGCAGGGTGTATACGGTATCGATTCCTTCTCGTTTGAGCGAGTCGACGACCAACTCTGCCCCTGTCACGTCTGACATATCGTTCGCCTCCTTGTCCTTCTATGGGACTGTCGCTGCAATTGTATCCTCAAGGGAAGCACTGTCAAGCAGGACTCCGGTGGTAGAATGTGCCCGCACTCTACGTACAAACCCAGGAGGCAAAAGGTGGCAGACAGCTTCGTACCGTCGTTCGTTTGGAGAAACACCACTCGCATAGTGTTTGGAACAGACACCCTGGATCAGCTCCCTGGAGAGGTTCGGGGTGTTGCCGGCGGGGGGGCCAAAGTCCTGCTCGTTACGGGCCGCACGTTCCTGAGATCGAGGGGGATTCTCCAGCGGATCTTGAACCTTCTTGACGGTTTCGAGGTGGTGGTGCACGACCGCGCGGACCCATTCCCAACACCCGCAGACGCAGATGAAGCCGCAGCCGTGTGCAAAGAGACTGGCGTGAACATTGTTGTCGGAATCGGAGGTGGCAGTGCTCTGGATCTCGCCAAGGCAGCCGCAGTCCTCGCGACACACGACAGCCAGGCGAAGGACTATTCGTCGGGGGAAGCCAAACTGGAAAACGCGAGTTTGCCATTCATCGCCGTCCCAACGACTTCCGGCAGCAGCAGCGAGGTGACTTCAGGGTCGGCGCTCTGGGACTGGGACACACACTCTCAGTTTGGACTCGGGGACGTTCGGATGTTCCCCACTGTGGCAATAGTCGACCCCAAACTCGCCATGACGATGTCGCAGAGCCTGGTCGCAAACACAGGCATGGACGCGTTCACCAGCGCGTTCGAGAGTTACTGGAACGTGAATTCAGAGCCGATATCAGATGCCTACGCGCTGGAGGTCATACGACTGTACTCAGGGAACCTGGTGAGATCTGCCATCCAGGGAGACCTGGAGTCACGCGCAGCCTGCGCCCTTGCCGCGACGATGTCAGGAGTAGGATACAGCAACAGCACACCGAACGCGTGCCACGGAGTCGGGAGTCCGCTTACCCTCTTCTGGCGCGTGGAGCATGGGCAGTCGGTGTCGATTACCCTGTCTTCTTTCCTTAGATGGTCCGCGCCTGCTATCGCAGACCGAATAGCTGCGTTACTGTCCGCGCTTGGTGTGAGCACCATCGAGGAGGCCTGCAACAAGATCGAACGTATCATGTCCGACTGCGGGCTAGAAACCAGGCTGTCGGGACTCGGAGTCCAGGAAGACGACATTGACAAGCTCGTCGAACACACGCGGTGGGACCGGCTTGCCCTGCTTCCGAAACCGATGGAGAAAGATGACCTCCGCGAGATGCTCCGGAATATTCTCTAGCAGTTTGGACCGCCCGTCTCACCAGCCCTAAGCCTTAGGCCTCCGGTTCGGGATCTTCCTCCAGGAGCTGCCGAAGCTTCTCTCGAGCCTCGCGGATAACGCGGGTTTGCTCAGCGATCTTGTCGAACAGGTCCGACCGGGCCTTTGCGCCCTCCCCAATCAGGAATGCGGCAGCTTCCGAGCGGCTGTTTGTGACACCGGAGTCGACGAGCTCATCGAGTTTGTCCAGGCTTTCCTTGCTGAGCCTCACCATCACCACGCTGTCCCGCGTCGTTCTCACCGTGTTGATGGAATCGCGAATCGAGTCTCCAACTGAACTGGCGACGTCTCGACCTTTCCCGAGTGCGTCCCGGACCGCCTTGTCTACGTCGTCAAGGTCGTCAAGGGTAATCGTGATTGTCCTCGCCCGTTTTCGGTCGTGGTCATCGCGACTCTCATGCGTCTCTTCCTTATGCTCACTGTTCTGTGACACGGCGTTACTCCTTGCATGTAACTTACTTACAGGTAAGTATAGCAGAAATCTCGCGACACACGAACTCTACCACCGGAAGTGATGACAGTCCCCATCTGGTTATCGCGGCAGTTGTTCTGCGGGGTCTTTAGACCTTGTAGCAGGCCGCGAACTGGCCTGCACCCTTGTCCTCAAGCGGGGGATGAACATTGTCGCGGCAGAAGTTGTCTGCGATTGGGCACCGATCGTAGAAGCGGCAGCGAGGGGGTGGGTCGACGGGGGTGGTCACGCCGCCCCTGATGTTCACTGGATCGCGAGTCGAGTTGGGATCGGGCACTGGCACAGCAGATAGCAGTGCCTTTGTGTACGGGTGCTGAGGGCTGCTGAGAAGCTGTTCAGTTTCACCAATTTCGACGATCTTTCCCAGATACATAACGGCGATCCGGTTGCACATGTACCTGGCAACAGCCAGGTCGTGCGTGATGTACACGTAGGTGATGCCCAGTCGGTCGCCAAGTCCTTCCATGAGTCGCATGATGCCGGTGCGGACCGAGACGTCCAGCATTGACGTTGGCTCGTCAGCAACGACAAAGGTCGGCTCCACCACCAGCGCCCTGGCGATTACGACTCGCTGCCTCTGCCCACCGGAGAGCTCGTGCGGATACCTGAACAGAAAAGTCGACGGGGGAGAGAGTCCAACCAGACCGAGCATGTTTGATACGCGGTCAATTCGGTCGGCGGGGCTGCCAATACCCTGGACCCTCAGCGGCTCTGAGATCGCGTCGAACACGGTCTGGCGAGGGTTCAGGGACTCATACGGGTCCTGGAAGACCATCTGGGCCTTTTTCCGGAATGCCTTGAGCGCCGCACCCTTGAGGGTCGCGATGTCTTCTGAAGTCCCCGTCCCGTTGTCAAACTGTATGTGGCCCGCAGTTGGCTCGATCAATCGGACGAGCAGCTTGCCGGTCGTGGTCTTGCCGCAGCCGGACTCTCCGGCGATTCCCAGGCTCTCTCCAGCCATGAGGTCAAATGACACGTTGTCAACAGCGTGAACGAAGCTCTTCTGTCCCCCAAACCATGAGCTGGATACTGGGTACAGTTTGGACAGCTCCGTGGCCCTTACCATGGGACGGCCGCCACGTCCTTCGTCTGCTTGTGGAACAACTAGTGGTTCGTTATTCATCGAGTGGATTCCAGCAGGCAGCCCAATGCTCGCCCCTGCTTACAATTGGCGGTTCGGAAACCATACACTCGTCAGTGGCATACGAGCAGCGCGGATGGAAGCGGCAGCCAGCTGGCGGATCAACGAGATTGGGAGGCTCTCCGGGTAGAATCGAAAGCTCCTTTTTCTCGCCCACAACACTCGGAAATGCTGACATCAAAGCCCCTGTGTACGGATGGATCGGGCTACGGAATATGGCGTCAGTCGGCCCATATTCGACGATCTCTCCCGCGTACATCACCCCGACAACATCGCTGACTTCGGCTATTACGGCCATGTCATGCGATATGTAGATCATGCTCATGTCGAGTTTGCTTTGGACTTCCTTCATCTCGCGAAGGATACGGTCCTGTACTATGACATCGAGCGCGGTTGTGGGTTCGTCAGCGATGATCAGGTCAGGTTCGCACGCCAGTGCCATTGCGATAATGGCCCGCTGCTTCATTCCCCCGCTGTACTCGTGAGGGTACCTGTGCATGAACTCGGGATTGAGGCCCACGAGTTCGTACAGCTCTCGCACCCTTTCGAGTGACTCATTACGAGCTCGTTCGTAGTGTGCCTCCAACGCCTCCACGATCTGATCACCGACTCTGTAGACCGGATCGAGCGAGTTCATCGCCGCCTGGAAGACCATCGAAATCCGGTCCCAGCGGTACTCTCTCATTTCGCGTTCAGTGAGCGGCAGCAGGTCAACATCCTCCAGCAGGACGCGCCCGGCCACCAGTGAAGCGTTGTCAGGAAGGAGCTTCAGGAGAGAGGTCGCGATTGAGGACTTGCCGCAACCCGACTCGCCGACAAGTCCCAGGGACTGGCCGCGTTCAACTGTGAACGACACGCCGTCAACGGCACGGACGGGGCCTTCCCGGGTCATGTAGTGCATGGTGAGATTGTCGACAGTGAGTAGAGACACTCGTCACCTGCGCCTGAGCCTGGGATTGACCACCTCGTCAAGCGCCCTGCCAACGAGGTAGAAGGACGAGCACAGCAGGGTAATCGACAGGCTCGCAGGGAAGATCAGCCACCAGTACTCGCCCACCTGTAAGAGATAGCCCGCCGACTCCGTTGTGTGAATCATCAGGCCCCAACTCATGCGCACGTCGAGAAGTCCAAGGAAACTCAACACTGCTTCGGAGAAGATCGCGCTCGTCACTGTGAACATCATGTATAGAAACGAAAGAGGCAGAAGATTAGGTACCACGTGCACGAGTATGATGTGAAACGGGCTGCCCCCGGCAATCCGGGCGGCCTCGATGTAGGGCTTGTTCACAACAGAGAGAGCCTGCGACTTTACGAGTACTCCCGTGCCTCCGAATCCGGAGAGTATCCCAATTATCAATGCCAGCTCGAAGTGTTCGACACCTATAAGCGCGCTTAGTACTACAAGCACACTGATGGCAGGCATCATGATCATGATATCGGCGAGCCGCATCAGGATCATGTCAACCACGCCCCCGAAGTACGCAGAGACTGCACCAACGGTCGTGCCTATGGTGACGGTCACAACCGCGGCCAGCAGGCCGAGGAGAAATTCGGACCTCGCGCTGAACATGAGCTGGCTCAGTATGTCTCTTCCCAGGGGGTCGGTGCCCAGCGGGTGACTCAGGCTGGGAGGAGCTGGCTGCCTCGTCTCGTCCATAGCGTACCCGATTACCGGATCGTAAACGTGCGGACTCCAGACGGTCCTCATCATTACGGGATGTGCCAGGGCCAGGACTGCGTAGAAGACGATGATTGAGAGGCCGACTATTCCAATACGCGCTCCAAT
Source organism: Dehalococcoidia bacterium (assembly GCA_965116415.1). Taxonomy (GTDB): domain Bacteria; phylum Chloroflexota; class Dehalococcoidia; order Lucifugimonadales; family UBA1123; genus VXRN01. The sequence continues at coordinate 94,483 of OZ220693.1, read as the reverse complement.
GAACAGAGACCAGTTTTCCCGGAGGCTGCGGCTGGCCAGTCGGAGGCGTACTCTCCAGATAGCCTCCGGCAGCTCAGTGTGAGGGACCTGAACTGCCATTAGTACCTGATCCTCGGGTCGAGAATGGCGTACATCACATCGGCTGCGAGATGGGCGATCAGCACGAAAATCCCGACGAATACGAAGGCGCCAACCGCGAGCGGCAGGTCCTCGGAGAGGGCGGCCGATACCAGGGTCTGCCCCATACCGGGCCAGGAGAAGATGGACTCGGTAATGATCCCACCGTCGACGGCGAAGGCCAGGCTGAAGACGAGGCTCGTCACCACTGGAAGGAGCGCGTTTCGAGCGACGTGCTTGTCCCGGACGTCGCGCTCTGGCAGCCCTTTAGCCCTTGCAGCCATCACGAAGTCTTCACGCATGGTCTCAAGCATGCTGTTGCGGGTCAGCAGCATGGTGCCGGCGAAGCTGATGAGAGTGAGCGTCAACACCGGAAGGATCATGTGCTTCACGATGTCCCACGCGAGGTACCCAATTCCTGAAGCTAGCCATACGAGCAGCACCGCAACCAGGGTGATTGGTACGCTGGCGAATCGCAACAGTCTCGGCAATTGGCCGTATCTCCTCGACGTCACTATGAACAGGGCGAAGATTGCCAGTGAGGCGACTGTTGCAGTCACGATCATGCGCAAGAACACGGTGTTGGCGTCGACTTCGGCATCGCGCCACAAGACCGGGTCCAGGAACTTGCCAATCGGGAACCAACCGGCCTTGAACGAGAAAAGCCAGATCATCATCAGGGCGAACCAGGGGGTGAACACGGTATAGAGAGTTACCCCTCCGATTGTGCTCGCATACTCGGTCCACCCTCCCCTGCGCCACGCAATGATCTTTCCAAGGGTAAATCCCAGATAGAACGAGACGACCGTCGCAGTGGCAAATAGCACAATCGTCCGAGGCAATCGTTCCTTGATGACGTCAGCCACTGACCTGGGGTAGTGACTGAATGAGATGCCGAAGTTACCTGTAAAGGTGTTCTTGATGTGGACGAGGTACTGCTTCCAGAGGGGTTCGTCTACGCCGAACAGCTCCTGAAGTCGCTGCCTGGTCTCCGGGGGCACGTCGGGGTTGATTGCGTAGAAGTTAGTTACGTCCCCTGGCTGTGCATTGACGACGAAGAACACGAGTGAGAGGAAGACGAAGAGGGTGACCAGAATCTGGACTGTTCTCTTCAGCAGGTATCGTGCCATCTGTTAGTCCGATCGGCAGAAGGAATGGGAGACCCAGTCACCTGTGGCGACCGGGTCGCATTCCTACTGAATCACTCGCTGAATTCGCTGTCTTCCACATCGGACAGTGCTAGCACAACGTCTTGGCGACTACTCTCGATCACTTGATTACAACCGAGTGCTGCATACCACCCTGCTGCTCGATTCCGCCGAGCACATCCGTGTAGGGGAATTCGAGCCTTGATGGACGGAAGGCATCTAGCTTGGGAGTCGTAAACAGCGTCACGTAGGGCAACTCCTCCGCCAGTAAGGCCTGGAGCTGGAATACCTTGTCACGCGCTCCTTCAATGGTCGTCTCTTCCAGGAGTCCCAGAGCGTTTTCGTCGAACACGTCGTTCGAGTAACCACCCCAGTTGTACCCACTGCTGACTTCAGGGGAGTGCCTGCTGTGGAAGAAATTCTCCAGGTAGTCCGGGAAAATGCTCAGCCCCCATCCCAGCATCCACATGTCCAGGTCCTCGGCCACGTTGTCGCTGAACAGCTCATCGACGATGACGTTGAAGCCGGTGAGGTTGGCGCGGACCGGGATGCCGATGTCATTGAGCCATCGCTCGATCCAGATGGCGAAAGTCGAGCGCATCGGGTCGTAGCCAGCGCTTGGGGCAATCAGTGTCATTTCGGGAACCGGCGAGCCGTCCGGCATCTTCAGTCCCTTTCCGGGCTTCGCGACGAAATTGCCGTCCTCGCTGATCTCGGGTTCCTGCTCGTAAGTAAATCCAGCGCTCTTGAGCAGTTCGACGGCCTGAGTGAGTCGCTCCCCTCTTGTCAGGTTCTGCCCATACTTCGGAACGTCCGGGTTGTGCCAGAAGCCATTGCCCTCTGGGACCATAGCGTACACGGGAATGGCAGCATCCTGGAGGATAGTGCGCGCGACGAACTCCTTGTCAATGACCGTCGCGACGGCCTGACGGAACTCCTTGATGTCCATAGGAGGCTTTCTAACGTTGAATCCGAGATACCTCACACCGTTGTTCGCGTTGGTCACCACCTCCAGGTCCGGCGTGCCCTGCACCCGGTCAAGGAATCCCTTCTCCAGGCCGAGAGGGTTGAACACGTAGTCGATGTCGCCCTTCGTGAGGGCAAGGATGGCGGCATCCTGGTTGCCGTAGATGCTGAAGATCTCGGACTCTACGTGCGGGCCAACGGTGTACTCCAGAGACTTAGGACCCTCTGGGTCTCCGTAATAGACGGAGGTTCTACCAGTACGGGCATTTTCTTCGGAGTAGGCGCCGCTTTCGTAGAGGGATATCACTGTGCCCATGCTGTGGTAGTTGGGATCGGTATCGTTCTCGAAGAACGCGCCAGGTTCCCACTTGCTGAAGACAAAGCCGCCCAGTGTGGGTTCACCGTCCGGCACATGGGCAAAGAGGGCCTCATGCTGCTGCTGGATGTCGCCAGCCTGCTTCGCCTCCTCGACGACGGGGGACCAGTAGTGCTCAGCCAGTACAGGCATGAAGCCCAGACCGAACTGCCAGACGCTCAGCCCGGGTGTCTGTGGAAGGCCTTCCTCGTTGACCGTCTTGAAGTACACCTTCAATCTATGGCTGTCCAGGGCCTCGACCCTATCCAGGAACTTCGGGTCGACCGTTGAGGCAAAGTTGGACCCTATGTTCATTTCGAGGACCGTATTCACAGTGAAGACGAAGTCGTTGGCATCGAGCTCCTCGCCATCGCTCCACATGATGCCCTGTTCGATTGGCACTTCGGCAGTCCAGTACTCTGTGCCGTCGACGGTCTCTCTCAAAAGCTGAGTGGGAAAGTCGTCCGCCAGTGATGGCACCCAATCAAACCGCTGGTCGGAGAATCCGTAGAGAGAGCCAGACACGCCGGAGAGGACGTATTGAGTCCAGACCGACCCGCCTGGGCCGCCGTAGTAGTTCCAGAAGTTGCGAGTGATGGGCTCTTCGAATATCCCCATCTGGTAGATGGCGGGGCCCATCATCACTTCGGGGACCGGTGTGGATTCAGCCTCCTTGACGACCTCGACGATCTTTTCAACTTCTACAATCTTCTCAACTTCGACTGGGACCTCCTTGGTCACCTCTCTAACGACCTCTACGGGCACCTCTTTGGTCACCTCCTTTATGACCTCGACCTCTACGGGCACTTCCTTGGTCACCTCTTTGATAATTGTCTCGGGTTCCGCCGTGTCTGAACAGGCGATTGCCACGAAAGCAAGTAAGGTTCCGAGGATAAGGCACATCGTCGTAATTCGCGCCACTGAAGACATCGTGAATCCTCCAGTCAACATGCGGGTATTTCCAATTGCTTCGGTCAGGTAGGTTCTCACACGCTTACCGGTCTGTCAATTGCAGCAGCGCTTTATGTGCCCTGTCTATGCTGGCAGAGGCATCCTTGCCAGACTCAGAAAGTAACGCCACGATGCGCATGATAGAATGCGGCCAATTCAATCGTTGAGGTAAGTCATTGAAATCAGAGGCCCCTCTCGAACCTGCACTGGTTGACGAGTTGTTTGCTTTCTGGCTTCCCATATTTGGCCTCCCCAACGACCTCAACCCTGAGACGCTTCTCGGGCAGGAGAGTCCGCAGTCTCCCATATCCGTTTATACGAGAAGACTCGGCGAAAGGATGGCAGGAACGTGCCTGGTGATCCGCTCGCCGGCGATGCCTGAGCTGGGTGGGTTCAGCGAGGTGGCCACGAGTCCGCACGCGAGACGAACGGGAATCGCCACGGCGCTCTCGAAGCAGGCCCGGGATGACTTTCGCGAGGCGGGCGGCGAGGCTCTATTTCTTGGCACCGTAAACCCTGAAGCGGCCAGGATCTACTTCCGCCTCGGCTGGCGAAAGCTGGCGGGCGCAAACGTGATGTTGAATGTGACTGGCAGCGAAACCCCTGAAGAGTACCTGGTGGATTTCTTCAGGGACCTCGGGCCCGCGACAGTTGGCCCGGCCACGCACGGAGACAGGGTGCCGATGATTCCGTTGCTGCTGTCTCCACATGACTGGCAAGGCCTGGACCTGAACGTGGAAATGCTGTCCACGCGGTACGCTGTACAGGACTCCTGCCTGGGTCTCTACAGGCGCTACGCGGCAATGGCGAAGGACGGGCCCGGCGCATGGTACTGCGCCCGGACAGAATCTGGGCGCGTAGTCGGCGTATCGAGCGCACTTGTCGTCACCAATGAGGGATCTCGTGTGGACGGCTTTACACACCTGGCCCATCTCGATTCGTGGGGCCTGTTGCTTCAGTCATCTATCGAGTGGAGCGCCAACAGGAACGCAGCTCCCATCTGGACCTCTGTTTCGATAGAGGATGAAGAGAAGCTGTCGCTCTTCGAGTCGCTCGGCTTCAGGCAGTCAGGTGAGGGTAAGCCCATTGACCTCGGTATCAGGCACGTGCGCACAATCCGCTGCGAGCTGGTGTGACGCGCGCCCAGAGTCCAGCAAGGCGGCGGGGCCGCTCGGGCCGTAGGGACAGGGACCTAACCAAGGGCAGCATTCCGGGCAACCTATGGTACCTGGCGTGGCCGCAGGTAACCGAGAGTTTCCTCAGCGTCGTCGATCAGTTGGCCGACCTGGTGTGGGCGGGGCGGATCGGATTTCAGGCCCTGGCAGGTCTCGGCGTCGCGCAGACATTCCTGATGCTGCTGATGACGGCGCGAATGGGGCTGGACGCCGGCATGCGCTCGATGATCTCACGGGCGGTCGGCGCAAGGCAGATCGCGTACGCGAACCACGTGACGCTCCAGGCAATTACGCTCACGACGGCGTATTCCATCGTCCTTGTCGCCCTGGGGATGATATTCACGGAACCTCTGCTGAGACTGATGGGACTGAGCGACGAGGTTGTGAGACAGGCCAGCGGCTACATGCGGTTCCAGTTCTTCGCGATGTCGGTGATGAGCCTGCAGAGGCTTACGGCCGGGGCGCTGCAGGCGTCAGGAGACAGCGTAACTCCCCTGAAGGCGGCGGTCGTCTCTCGACTGGGGCACCTGGCGCTCAGTCCGTTCCTCATATTCGGCTGGTGGTGGTTCCCTTCCCTTGAACTGGCGGGCGCCGGAGCTGCCAACCTTATATCGCAGACTGCCGGGACTTCCATGAATCTCTACGCGCTGTTCAGGGGGACGTCCAGACTCAAGCTGAGCTTGCGGGGATACTACATTGACTATCCTTTGATCTGGCGCCTGCTGAAGATAGGGATCCCCGCGTCAGTGACTGGCGCGCAGCGGGCGGTGTCGCAACTGATTGTGGTATTCATGGTGGCCCCGTTTGGAGACGGAGCGCTGGCGGCGTTCGCACTCTCTCGCCGAGCTGAGAATACCGTCAACCACTCAAGCAGGGGACTTGGAAGGGCCGCCGGGGCACTGGCGGGGCAGAATCTGGGAGTCGGCAACACCGAACGGGCAAGGCAGGCTCTCTTCTGGGCCCTGATCTATGCTGGAGTTGCAAGCCTTCTCGTCGCGGCTGTGTTTCTCGTGTTTTCCAGCCAGGTTGCCAGCTTCTTCAACTCGGACCCTGAGTTTGTGACACAGGCCGCCACGTGGCTCCAGATACTTGCGGTAGGCTACTTCTCCATGAACGCCGTTCAGGTGTTTACTCAGGGCTTCAATACGACGGGTGCGACGTTTGCACCGATGGTGATCATGCTGACTACGATGTGGCTTGTGGAGCTGCCTCTAGCCTTCGCGCTATCCCAATTCTCTCCACTGAACGAATACGGCGTCCCCTGGGCGATAGTCATTGGCATGACGATCAGGGCGATTGCATTCAGCGTGTACTTCCTACAGGGAAAGTGGCTCAGAACGGGGCTACTATGAGGACGCCCGGATGAGCCTTCTTCGGGCCCTGTGTTATGCTGAAATCATACTGGAAATTCGCCTCACCACCGTAACATGCTGACCCTGCCCGACCAGAAACCCAAGACATCCGTGAGTGACTTCTTCACCCGTGAGATCGGTATTCCAACGATCTGGATTCTGGTCGGCGTCGCAACGACTACGCTTGTAGCCGATCAGCTAACCAAGTATCTGATCAGAGAGAGTCTTGCAATAGGCGAGTCCTGGCCTCGCGAAGGGTTCCTCAGAATCACTCATGGCACAAATACTGGCACGGCTTTCGGCCTGTTTCCTGACCAGACACTCCTCCTGACGATCGCGTCAGTTGTCGCCATTGGGTTCATCATCTACTTCTACAGGGCCCACGGCGGACAGACTTGGCTCTCCGGCCTCAACGTAGGACTCCTGCTCGGGGGCGCATTCGGCAATCTCATAGACAGGGTAGTCGCGGGCAGGGTTACTGACTTCATAGATGTTGGTCCGTGGCCGATCTTCAACATCGCTGACTCAGCCGTGGTGGTAGGCATCACACTTCTGATAACGAGCATGGTGCTGTTCGAGAGCCGAGAGAGCGAACTTCCGGACCAGCCCGACCGCGAAATGCCCGATCACGATCCGAAGTGAATGACGTGCGCCAATTCCTGTGCACGGACTCCGGGGAACGGATCGACAGGTTCCTTGCCGGCAAGTGTCCTGAACTTTCCAGAACGAGGATCAAGCGTCTGATCGTCGATGGTGAGGTCACGGTGGACGGCACTGGTACGAACGCGGGATACCGTTTGCGGACGGGACAGTCTGTCGAGATTCGAGTGCCGGCGCCGGCCCCTTCGCACCTGGCGCCGCAGGCAATTCCGATATCAGTAGTGTACGAGGACGAACACCTGCTCGTAGTAGACAAACCGGCGGGCATGGCAGTACACCCTGGCGTGGGTCACCCGGACTCGACGCTGTTGAATGCTATTCTGGGGCTGGACTCCGAGATAGGGAATGTTGGCGGACAATCGCGTCCTGGGCTGGTGCACAGGCTGGACAAGGACACGTCAGGGTTGACGCTGGTCGCCAAGAGTGACGAATCGCACGAGCACTTGTCCGGGCAGTTCAAGGACAGGTCCGTCAAGAAGGGGTATGTGGCGCTCGTTGTTGGGTACCCTGACCCAGCTGAAGCGATCATTGATGCCCCAGTGGGGCGCGACCCGCACGACAGGAAAAAGATGGCTATCGTTGACGACGGTCGGCCATCGTCCACTCTCTATCGGACGGTCCAGAGGTACACGGGCTGTTCTTACATCGATGTCAGGCCGAAGACCGGTCGGACACACCAGATCAGGGTGCACTTCGCGTCCATAGGGCACCCGATCGTAGGAGACGTGACCTATGGGCAGTCTGATCCGAGGCTGGACCGGCACTTCCTGCACGCGGCTTACCTGGAATTCGAGCATCCGGCAACCGGTAATCGGCAGGTGGTTGAGTCTCCCTTGCCAGATGACCTTCAGGACGTACTAGACAGGCTCGGCGGGTAAGCGGGACATTTGCAAAGTCTCTTGTTCCTTCGCACCCTGTGCTAGCATGGCGTCGCGTTAAAACATTGCAGGAGAATGCCGATATGACATCAGAAATCAACCGGCGGGTGGTTCTCGCATCGAGGCCGGTCGCATACCCGGAGCCAGAGCACTTCAGGATCGAGGAGGTCCCTATACCCAGACCCCGTGAAGGCGAGGTGCTCGTCAAGGTGATCTGGCTGTCGTTGGACCCATACATGAGGGGCCGGATGCGTGAAGGGCCTTCCTATGCGACCCCTGTTGCAGTGGGCGGAGTAATGACAGGTGGCATCGTGGGAAGAGTGGTCGAGTCCAGGTCCCCTGAGCTACAGGTCGGGGACATAGTCGAAGGCTCCCTCGGCTGGCAGGAGTACGCTGTTGCGAGACCGGGCCAGCTTCGCGTTGTCGACCCTGATCTGGCTCCCATCTCCACGGCGATTGGGATCCTTGGGATGCCCGGCATGACCGCCTACTTCGGTTTTCTCGATGTCGGACAGCCAGAGGTTGGCGACACGGTTGTGGTGTCAGCCGCATCAGGAGCCGTGGGGCAGGTGGTTGGCCAGATCGCGAGGATAATGGGGTGCCGTGTAGTTGGGACGGCCGGAAGCGACGACAAGGTCGACTTCATCGTCAACGAAATTGGATTCGACGCAGGCATCAACTACAAGACTGACGATGTCGACGCAGCGCTCGCCAAGTCCTGTCCGGACGGCATAGACGTCTACTTTGACAATGTTGGTGGATTCGTGACGGACGCCGTAATGCAGCAGATAAACGTCCACGCACGCATTTCTGTTTGCGGTCAGATCTCTCAGTACAACCTCGCCGAACCAGAGTTGGCTCCCCGGAACATGGGACTGCTAATTCAGAAGCAGGCGCGCATGGAAGGATTCCTGGTCTTCAACTTCGCTCACAAGCACGAGCATGCACGCCAGCGGATGGCTGAATGGATTCGGAGCGGCGAGCTCCGCTACAAGGAAGATGTCGTTGAAGGGTTGGAAAATGCCCCGGGAGCGTTCATCGGCATGATGACCGGGGAGAACTTCGGCAAGCTGCTGGTCAAGGTAGGCACCGAGAGCTAGGCAGCTTTCTCCTGGCAACAAGAAGCGCCCAGGCTCGGAAGCCTGGGCGCTTTCTACTTAGTTACTTGTCGACTGTCCGTGCAGGAGAACCCTAGACGACTCCGTGCTCCTGCAATGCCTTGGTCACTGCAGGAGGGTTCATAGGGAGCTCCCTCATTCGAACACCGGTCGCGTCGTAAATGGCGTTAGACAGGGCAGCCAGCGGCGGAACCAGCGGAACCTCGCCAACTCCTCTAACTCCGAACGGGTGGTTCGGATTCGGGACTTCGACGACCACGGTGTCGATCATCGGCAGGTCGAGCGAAGTGGGCATCCGGTAGTCCAGCAAGCTGCTGTTCATCATCTGGCCGTCGTCGCTCATGTAATACTCTTCGTTGAGCGCCCAGCCGATGCCCTGCACGACGCCACCCTGAATCTGCCCCTCGACGTAGCTCGGGTGGACCGACGTGCCGGAGTCCTGTGAAGCGGTGTAGCGGAGAATCTCCACCTTGCCGGTCTCAGGGTCGACCTCAATGTCAACTATGTGCGTCGCAAAAGCGCTGCCGGCTCCCCCTGGGTCCATGTTGGCACTGCCAACGATCGGGCCGCCGGTCTCTGAGGCGCGTCCAGCCAGCTCGGCGAAGGTCATGCTGAGTTCTGGGTCCGACTTGTGCCGGAAGACCCCTCCCTCGAGTTCGACCTCGCCGGCTTCGGTCTCCCAGAGCATCGCAGCGCGGTCGAGCATCTGCCGCTTGACGTCCTGCGCCGCCTCGTAGCTGGCCCAACCGGTCTTGAATGCGGCTCCAGAGCCGCCAGTCATGGATGTGTATCCGATGGCGTCGGTGTCGCCTACTTGCGGGTTGACGTCCTCCACAGGAATGCCCAGTACCTCGGCCAACTGCTGGGCAGCGGCAGGGCGCGTGCCGCCAATGTCCATCGAACCGATGGTCAGATTGACGGTGCCGTCGTAGTTGAGATTGGCAGTGGCACATGCCGGGCCGGTGCCGTTGATCCAGAATCCGGAAGCGACTCCCCTGCCCCGCCACTTGCCCTCGACGGGCCTGGAGTAGTGATCGTGGTCCTTGGCCGCCTGTGCAGTCTCAATCGCACCGATTGGTGGGTTGATGATGCCGGTGGCGCGGCGGGTGCCCTCTTTCGCCCCGTTCAGGATTCGGAAGTCGATCGGGTCAGTGCCGAGCTTCTCACAGATCTCGTCAATGATGGTCTCTGCGGCGAATGACCCAATGGGCGCGCCGGGGGCCCTGTACGCCGTTGTCTTCGGCTTGTTGTCGACGACGTCGTAGGCGTCAATCAGGATGTTCGGGATGTCATACGGAGAGAAGATGCAGTTGGCTGCGGCCCCCACGGGCGAGCCTGGGAAGGCGCCGGCCTCAAACCTGAGGTCAGCGTAGGCTGCGGTCATCCTGCCATCGTTGGTCACACCGATCTTGACGTTCATGTACGAGCCCGAAGTCGGGCCTGTAGCCTCCATGACTTCGGTGCGGTTCATGGTGATTTTGACTGGTAGGCCGGCCTTCTTGGACATGGCCACCGCGACCGGCTCGAGGTAGATGGTGGTCTTTCCGCCAAAGCCGCCTCCGATCTCCATGGGTACGACCTTGATCGACGAGAACGGGACACCTACCACGGCTGCGGTAAGGTCGCGGATCTGGAAGTGACCCTGCGAGCTTCCCCATACGGTGATGCGGTCCTGAGGCGTCCACCACGCAGTCGCTGAGTGAGGCTCGATGTAGCCCTGGTGGACGGTCTTGGTGCGGAACTCGCGCTCGACAACGACGTCGGCCTGCTCGAAGCCATCGTCGATGCTGCCGATCTCCAGTCGGGAGTGACTTGCGACGTTGTTGGCGAACTCAGGGTGTAGCAGCGGCGCGCCGTCGGCCATTGCATCCTCAACGGTGGTTACCACCGGCAGGACCTCATATTCGACGTCAATCAGGTCAAGCGCCTCTTCGGCTTCGTGTGGGCTGTCCGCAGCCACAGCGGCGACGGGATGGCCCTTGAAGAGCACCTTTCCGCGAGCGAGAATCTTGCTGCTGACATGGAACAGGTTCTGAGGAGGTCCGCCCGCAGCTCCGACGACCGGCTTGTTCTCATACTCTGGCAGGTCAGCAGAAGTCAGAACCGCCCTCACACCGGGGGCAGCTTCTGCGCGGGAAGTGTCAATCGACTTGATGTTTGCGTGGGCGTGCGGGCTCCTGAGGAGCTTGGCGTGCAACATTCCCGGAAGTGAGACGTCTGCGCCGTAGGCAGCCTTGCCGGTCACCTTGTCGAAGCCGTCGTGTCTTATGGGGCGGGTTCCGACCGCCGTGTAGCCTTTGGTCTCCGTCGTCATTGGCAGATAACCTCCCGGTTTTTGGTACTAGGTGCTAGGAACGGCGCAATTGTAACACAGGGAAGAAATTACAACTTTTGCCGTCAGAGTAACGGAGCGAGGCGTTCTTTATCGTGTTCTTGGGCGTGTGCTATACTGCCGTAGCCGTCGGGACGTCGATTGTTCGACGTGGCAGGTGTTTGTCCGGCGGAGAAGTCCCTAAAGGAAGGTCGTATGGGAGCGGGCGTCACAATAGTTGAGGGTGGATCTGTTACTTCGCCACAAGGGTATCGGGCCGGTGGAGTATATGCCGGTCTGAAGACCCAGGGCGAGGGAGTGCTGGACCTTGGCATTCTCGTGTCTGATCGACCCGCTACGGTTGCCGGCACCTTTAGCAGAAACAAGATTCTCTCGCCTTCGGTGACTGTTACGAAGGGTCGCGTGCCCTCCTCAACTGCCCGGGGCGTGGTTGCTAATAGCGGATGCGCGAACTGCTCCGTAGGCGAACAGGGCGTAGAGGACGCTCTCGAAGTAACGCGGCTGGCAGAGGCTCACGCAGGAGTAGACGCTGGATCAATGATGGTTGCCTCCACTGGCGTAATAGGCGTCGAGCTGCCCATGGCGTTAATTCGGGGCAAGATTGGCGACGTCGAGCTTACCGACGACGGTGGACCTTCATTCGCACGCTCCATCATGACGACCGACACTCGGCCCAAGTACATCGCCGCCCAATTTGACGTCGGAGAGACGACGTACACTGTGGGCGGGGTAGCCAAGGGCGTGGGCATGATCCACCCGGACATGGCAACGATGCTTTCGTTCGTTGCCTGTGACGCCGAGATTCCCCAGGAATTTCTGCAAGAGTCGTTGAGCGCCGCGGTCGACCTGAGTTTCAACATGGTCGACGTGGACGGCGACCAGTCCACGAACGACACGGTACTGCTCTTCGCCAACGGCGCAGCCGGTGGTGGGCCCATTGAGAGCTCGGACTCACCTGGAGCGGCGGACTTCCAGCAAGCCCTGACAGAGGTCTGCACGTTTCTTGCGAAGGAGTTAGTCGCTGACGGCGAGGGCGCCGGACACATCATGGCCGTGACGGTCGAAGGCGCAACTTCTATGGCCGACGCCCGGTGCGCCGCACGGGAGATCTCGTCGTCGAACCTTGTTAAGGCGATGGTGCACGGCAAGGACCCCAACTGGGGCCGCATCATGATGGCTCTCGGCAAGAGCGGCATCGAACTCCAAGAGTCGAAGATAGACATCTTCATCAACGGCATCCACATTGTTCACGAGGGCAAGGCAATTCCGTACTATGCCGAGGCCGTGGTCTCAGGCATGAATGCGCACGAGGTTTCGTTCAGAGTCAATCTGAACATCGGAGACCACTCGGCGACCGCGTGGGGTTCAGACCTCACGGAAGAGTACGTGACCTTCAACTCGGCGTACACAACGTAAGTCGGACTTGCCCAAGGAGCATTCCCCCAATGGGACGATCGTAGTCAAGATTGGCGGCAGCACTCTCGGAGAGCACGATACGACTCTTGAGGACCTCGTTGCTCTTCAGCGAGAGGGCGCCAGTCCAATAGTTGTCCATGGAGGGGGCAAGATCATATCCGACTGGATGGCGGCCCAGAACGTAAGGCCGATCTTCAAGGACGGCCTCCGCGTCACCGACAAAGACAGCCTACAGATCGTCGTGGCCGTACTTGCGGGCCTGATCAACAAGGAGCTTGTGTCCCAGCTCACTGCCGCCGGCGCCAGGGCGCTCGGCCTCAGTGGAGCCGATGGCGGAATGCTCGTAGCATCGGTGAAAGACCCTGCGCTCGGTTACGTCGGAGAAGTCGCCCATGTCGACACTTCACCCATCCTGGCAGCTACCCGGGCGGGTTACATCCCAGTCATAGCGCCAGTCGCCAGGTGCCCTTCAGACGATCCCACCTATCCCAACTCGCTTATGAACATCAACGCGGATACTGCGGCGGGAGAAATCGCAGCGGCCTTGAGGGCCGATCAGATGTACTTCCTCACTGACGTCGAAGGAGTGCTCGACCGCAGTCACCGGCTGATTTCACGAATTACTGAACGCCAGGCAGAGGCGCTGACGTCTGCCGGGACGATTTCCGGCGGCATGATCCCAAAGATCGAGGCGTGCGTCCGGGCGTTGAAGTCTGGCAGTGAATCTCACATCATCGACGGCAGAAAACCTGGAGCGCTTCGCCAATCGTTGAACGGCTCGTTCCTCGGAACGCGTATCGGATGAGGTCTCAAGAGCAACATGGCTGAAAACTTCCCAAGAAACGGCGGAGATTCGCCCCAAGAACCGGTTATCGGGCCCCCCACCATGTCCCCCTCGTTCATGAAGTGGAGCCTGGTGATCATCGGACTGATCGTACTGTTTGGAATCTTCTCCTTCGGGCGGGGAGTATATACGGACCTTCTCTGGTTCGATTCACTCGGCTTCAGAGCGATCTTTGTGAAAGTGACAGTGACACGTGTTGTACTGTTTGCGATTGGGGCGATCGTCACCGCGATCGTTCTGAGCATAAGCCTGCGAATCGCTCACATGCACTCTTCCGGCGAGGTCAACCTGCCAATTCCTCCAGAAGTGGTCCCCACACTGAGGAGGGCCGTGCTCTGGGGGGCAGTCATAATCATCGTCATATTGAGCCTGATCTTCGGGTCAGTGCTTGCTGCACGCTGGGAGCTGTTCCTCAGGTTCACAAACTCCGTGCCGTTTGGTCAGGTAGATCCCGTCTTCGGGCAAGACCTGGGCTTTTTCATCTTTAACCTGCCTCTGTATTCATTTATCCAGGGATGGATTCTCGGTCTTGGAATCGTCACGCTCCTGGCAACGGTGGGTCTCAATTTCATTAACTACAGTCTTCGCGGGTCCAGCTACTCACTTTCTGGCGCGCGCCTGGCCCACATTTCGGTCATCGCCGCAATAATCATGCTGGCCATGGCGGCGGGACACTGGCTGGACAGGTGGGCCTTGGTGCTTTCTGAGGATGGCGCGGTGTTCGGCGCCACGTACGCAGACCTTAACGCGCGGAGACCGGCGCTACTCATCATGACGATCGTCGCCGTGGCAGCGGCGATTCTGATGGCGGCTAACGTCTATCTGCGGGAGCTCCGCCTGGTTCTTGGCGCGGTAGTCCTCTGGGTGGTACTTGGACTTGTCCTGAACTCCGCATGGCCAGCATTGATTCAGCAGTTTTCGGTGACGCCAAACGAGTTCGTAAGGGAGAGCCCCTACATCGCTCGCAACATAGAGCTGACACGGCAGGCGTTCGCACTGGACAGGATCGAGGAGGCCTTCTTCCAGGCTGAGCCGGATGTCGGCGTCGACCTCATAGAGGACAACATCACCACGATAAACAACATTCGCCTCTGGGACTACAGGCCGTTGTCCAGCGTGTACAGGCAGATCCAGCTAATCAGGCCGTACTATGACTTCAAGGACGCCGACGTCGATCGGTACTACATCGACGGTGAGTACAAGCAGGTACTATTGTCCGCGCGCGAGGTCGCCCCTGAGAAGCTCAATCCTCAGGACCAGACGTGGGTGAACAACAAGCTCTCGTACACTCACGGTATCGGGATCGCGATGAGCCCTGCGACCGAGTTTACTCCGGAGGGCAGGCCCGAGTTCTACGCACAAGACATACCTGCAGACGGAGCAATTCCTATCGGCCGTAAGGACGGTGAGACGCCTCCCGACATAATCGTAGACAACCCTCGCATCTACTATGGTGAGAACACACTCGACTACGTGATTGTGAACTCCAACACCCAAGAGATCGACTATCAAACAGAGTCCGGCGATCTGTTCAGGAACCACTATGATGGGAAGGGCGGCGTGGAGCTCGACTCATTCTTCCGCAAGTTGGCGTACGCCTGGCAGTTCGGGGACTTCAACATCCTGATCAGCGGGGAGATCACCCCGGAAAGCCGTCTACAGTATCGTAGACAGGTCCAGGAGAGGGTGGCATCTGTCGCCCCGTTCCTCCAGCTGGATAGAGACCCATACATAGTGGCGGCCAACGGCAGGCTCTTCTGGGTGCAAGACGCCTATACAATCACTGATCACTACCCATACTCCGAGCCTACTGTCATCCCTGGCGGAGAAGGCGAGTTCACCACCCACTTTAACTACATGCGCAACAGCGTCAAGGTCGTCGTAGATTCTTACGACGGCAGCATAAAGTACTACATCTGGGACACAACCGACCCGATGATCCTGACGTATGAACGGATCTTCCCGGACCTCTTCCTCCGGGCGGAGGACATGACGGAAGAGCTGAGATCCCACGTCAGGTACCCGCAGGACTTCTTCTCCGAGCAGGCGGAAAAGTACATCAAGTACCACATGCAAGACCCGCAGGACTTCTACAACAACGAAGACCTCTGGGCGATCCCCCAGGAGAAGTTCGGCCAGGGTGAGACGCTTCAGCCCGTGGAACCCTACTACGTGATTATGAAACTGCCTGGCGAGGAGACCGAGGAATTCGTACAGCTGCTCCCCTACACTCCCAGCGAGAGGCAGAACCTGATCGGCTGGCTGGCAGCGCGCAGTGACGTGGAGAACTACGGGAAGCTCGTAGCATTCAACTTCCCGAAAGACCGTCAAATCGACGGCCCTGAGCAGGTGGAAGCGAGGATCGACAACGATCAGGCGATTTCGGCCTGGTTCACGCTGAGGTGCTCAGAGGGTTCGACCTGTATCAGGGGCAACCTTCTGGTCATACCGATCGGCAACTCGCTGCTCTACGCTGAGCCCGTTTACATCCAGGCCGAAGGCGTAGTCTTCCCTGAGCTCAAGCGGGTAATACTGGCCACCGCCAACAAGGTGGTGATGGAGGACTCTTTGGGGCTTGCCCTTGCAGCGCTAACCGGTGAGCAGTCGCTGGTTACCGTGGGCGAACCCGACACGCCACGAGATGAAGTGACAGCCCCGACTACTACTACTACGGTAGTTGAAGAGGGCGACGAGCTGCAGATGCAGATCACCATCGTGTCCGACTCGCTTGACAGCATGAAGGACGACTTGGCCGCGCTCGAAGAGGCGCTTGAGAAACTCAAAGAACTCACCGGAGGTGAATGACGTGACAACAAATTGGACAGAAGTTGAAAGCAAGTACTACATGTTCGTGGTGCGCCGTCAGCCCGTCGTAATTGTCAAGGGCGATGGCACGAAGGTCTGGGACGTAGACGGCAAGGAATACCTGGACTTCACATCAGGATGGGCCGTTAACAACGCCGGTCACGCAAACGAGGCAATAGCTGACGCGATTGCGGAGCAGGCCCGGACATTGCTCCAGACATCCAATCAGTTCTACACCATCCCACAGCTCCAGCTGGCGGAGATACTGGTAGAGAACTCTGCACTGGACAAGGTCTTCTTCTGCAACAGCGGCGCTGAGGCCAACGAGGGCGCGATGAAGCTGGCCCGTCGGCACGGCGCGAAGAACAAGGATGGCGCCTTCGAGATCGTTACGGCGTTGAACTCGTTCCACGGGCGCACGATGGCCAACGTGTCGGCGACGGGTCAGCCCCACTACCAGGAGCTGTTCCAGCCCATTCCTCCGGGATTCTCCCACGTTGCCTTTGGCGACATCGAGGAGTTGAGAGGAGCTATCACTGAGTACACAGTAGCAATCATGGTCGAGCCCGTGCAGGCCGAAGGTGGCGTGAACATTCCGCCCGAAGGCTACCTGGAAAACGTCAGAGAGCTGTGCGACCAGGAGGGCCTGCTGCTGATCTTCGACGAGGTCCAGACCGGCATGGGCAGGCTTGGCACGCTCTTCGGCTATGAGAAGTTTGGAGTCGAGCCGGACATAATGACGCTGGCCAAGGGACTTGGCGGCGGCGTGCCGATCGGCGCGTTTATGGCCAAGGATGACGCGTGCGCTTTCGAGCCCGGCGATCACGGCTCCACATTCGGCGGCAACGCGCTGACCTGCGCCGCCGGTTACGCATCGACCAAGTACCTGATCGACAACGACGTCCCAGCCCACGCAGCCGCAATGGAGGCCCACATGGCAGAGGGGCTGGCAAGCCTCCAGTCCAAGTACAGCCTGATCCAGGAAGTACGCGGAATGGGCCTGCTGTGGGCCGTGATATTCGAAACTGACATCGGACCGGATGTAGTTGCAAACTGCAACGCGGAAGGGCTGCTGACCAATCCTCTGAGGCCGAACGCAGTCCGGCTCATGCCTCCGTTGACGGTCTCCAAGGAGGAGATCGAGCAGGCCATGGAGAAGCTGGACGCTGCGATTGGGGCGGTGGGAAGCTAACCAGGTCTATTTTCGAGGGGCGTCCGTAGGTTACGGGCGCCCTTTCTTGATTGAGAAGTGCAAGGACTAAACTAGCAGAATGAACTGGCGGGAACTGAAAGAGAAGAATGTTACGGTTGTTGGCGGCGCCGTTTCGGGCGGCCTCGATAGCTGTACCGTCACGCACTGGCTGAGGGACAAGGGTTTTGAGGTCCAGGCGTTCACGGTCGACCTAGGCCAGCCGGATGAGGAGAACCTGACGGCAGTCGCTGACCGAATGATTGGCTGCGGCGCTTCCGGCGCGGTGATCGTTCCCGGCAGGGAGGCTCTTGCCGAAGCTGGACTGAAGGTAATTCAGTCCCAGGCCAGATATGAAGGTGGCTATTGGAACACAACGGGAATTGCGCGCCCTGTCACGGTCGAGGCGATACTGTCGGAGATGCAGGACCGAGGGATCGGAGTGATCTTCCACGGCGCCACGGGCCGCGGCAATGACCAGGTCAGGTTTCAGCTCGCCACGAACATGATCGACCCTACAACTGACGTTTACGCTCCGTGGCGCGACCCTGAGTTCGTCGAGCAGTTCCCGGGCCGGCAGCAGATGATCGAGTACTGCGAGGCTAACGGCCTGCCCATCAGGCCCGCGCGCGAGTCGAGGTACTCAACTGACGCAAACTTCCTCGGTCTAACCCACGAGGCCGGCGACCTTGAAGACGTCACCATCTCGCCGATTTTCGTAGAGCCAGGCATGGGCGTCTGGCCCTGGGACGCTCCAGACAACTCTGAACTCGTATCAGTAAGCTGGGAACAAGGCGTTCCAGTAGCTGTGAACGGTGAGGCCTTAGGTCTAGAGGACGTGTTTGAGACGGCGAACAGGGTGGCCGGCGTCCACGGCGTTGGAATCGGTACGCACGTGGTAGAAAACAGGTTCGTCGGCGTTAAGTCCCGGGGTATCTACGAGTCGCCAGGCATGGAACTGCTGGGGCAGAGCTACGAGTTCCTGCTTCAATTCGTTCTGGACCGGAGGGCACGGGAGCTGTTCGAGCACCTGTCCAAGGTAATCAGCGTCCAGATATACCAGGGGTACTGGCTAGACCTTGCCACTCGCGCCGCGCTGGCTGGACTGGAGCCGATAACGCAGCTCGCGACGGGGACAATCACCGTACGTCTGCATCGCGGCAACGTCTACTTCGACACAGCGGAGGATACGCAGGAAGCTATGCCCCACTCGCTGTACACTGATGACAGCTCGATGGAGGCCATGGGCGCCTACGACCATACCGACGCTGAAGGCTTCCTCAAGGTGCTGGGAATCTCAGCGAAGAACCTTGGCAGGCGGCAACGGGAGGGCGCTGGTCGCTAAATGCGGCTAGTGCGCTGGCTGGGATGCGGTTTCCGTCTCTACCAACCGAGATGTCGGCGGAGTGGCTGAGTGGGGCCCTCGGGTCTGAGATCGAGGAAGTTAAAATCGAGGTCGTGGGGGTTGGTACTGGGTTCGCGGGCTCGATATACAGGCTTCACCTCACGCCGCGGGCTTCCACTGAGGAGGTCGACGTCCCGAGTACCCTGATATGGAAGACGGTGTCGACCCACGACTCCACGCACAAGTTGCTCACGCAGCTTGGCGTGTATCAGTCTGAAGTGGACTTCTACTCCAGGCTGGCTGGACGATCCCCAATCGTCCCCAGGGCATACTTCTCGGGGTTCGATGAAGAGACCGGCTCGGTCTGCCTGCTGTTGGAGGACCTGTCGAACATGGAGGCTGGCGACCAGATCGATGGCTGCACACCCGAGCAGGCAAGGAAGGTTGTTATCGCACTGGCTGCTCTTCACGCCAACTTCTGGGAGGGACGCAGGGGCGACGAGCCATTGGGCGTGCGGACGTTCGACAACCGGGCCAGCACGTCGAGGCGTATGCACGGAGCGTCGTGGAGCCGAGTGCGAGAGTCGACGTTGACCGTTCCGGCAGGCCTATCAGAAGCCGCTGACTTGATCCAGCCGAGAATTCCCCAGGTCAGGGACCGGCTGGGCGCCTCCCCAACGACCTTGTTGCACGGGGACGTGCGTGCAGACAACGCTTTCTTCGACGCCGACGGCGTCAAGCTCATCGACTGGCAGGCCGTCCGGGAGGGACGCGGTGCGTATGACCTTGCATACTTCGTTGCCACCTCGTTGAGCGTGGAGACCAGGCAGTCCCAGCAAGACGATCTCATCTCACTGTACGCTGATTCGCTCGCTTCACAAGGCGTTGAGGGCTACGGCGTGTCCGAATGCCTTGAGGACTTCCGCTGGGCGCTTCTCGATGTGGTTACATTCGTCGGAATGATCGGGGCGGCTCTGGACTTCAGCGAGGGTCGGGGCTTACAGTTAGCCAACGTTGTGATGTCCCGTTTGTCGGCATCACTTGAAGACAATCGCGCGGTCGACCTTCTGGATCACGCCCCATCGGAATCATAGGGGAATTTGCATGGCAATTGCGGCAGAACAGGAAATCAGGGGCCAGATAACGACCCTGGTGCGGGACTTCGTACGGCGGGAGGTCGAACCAATCGCGCAACAGTACGACAATCTGGACATCTATCCACAGGAACTAATCGAGCCCATGCGTGAGATGGGTCTCTTTGGGATTACGATTCCCGAGGAGTATGGCGGGCTTGGACTCGACCACACGACATTCGCCGTGATTTTCGAGGAGCTCAGCCGGGGGTGGATGAGTGTTAGTGGAATCATAGGCACTCACCACGTGCTGGCTCACATCGTGACCAACCACGGTACCGACGAGCAGAAGGAACGAATACTGCCCCGGCTGGCCAGCGGTGAGCTGCGCGGCGGGTTGGCCCTCACAGAGCCTGAGGCCGGAAGCGACGTTCAGAACATCAACACGACGGCAACGAAGGATGGCGAAGAGTACGTAATTCGCGGCACCAAGATGTTCATCACCAACGCTGAACACGGAAACGCATTTGCGGTTCTGGCCAAGACGGATCCAGATTCTGAACCGCGTCACCGGGGAATGAGCTGCTTCTTCGTAGAGAAGCCCAACCCGGGCATCCAGGTCGGGCAGCACCTCGACAAGCTCGGTTACAGGGGTCTGGACTCGTCTGAGCTGATCTTCGACGACTGCCGGGTGGGTTCGGAGGACCTGATTGGAGAAGCCGAGGGACAGGGATTCAAGCACGTGATGTCTGGGCTTGAAGGCGGCAGGATCAATGTCGCGGCGAGAGCCGTCGGCGTGGCGACGGCCGCATTCGAGGCGGCGATTCGTTACGCTCAGCAGAGGGAGGCGTTTGGTCAGCCCATAGCTCAGCACCAGGCAATCCAGATCAAGCTGGCCAACATGGCCACGAAGATCCAGGCCGCGAGGCTTCTGACATACGATGCAGCGAATAAGAAAGATGCCGGCGAGAGAGTCGACCTCGAAGTCGGCATGGCGAAGCTGTTTGCATCCGAAACCTGCGGCGAGGTCGCCATGGAAGCCATGCGCATTCACGGCGGGTACGGCTACATCAAAGACTTCGACGTCGAGAGATACTACCGTGACGCTCCTCTGATGATTATCGGAGAGGGTACAAATGAGATACAGCAGCTGCTCATCGCACGGAGACTGCTGGAGAAATATGCGGTGTAGATAGTCGCCCCTTCCGACAATGCTCAGGGGGGACTGAGAAGGAATCATGATTCACGACAGACGAGATACATTCGGGGGATACCTGGAGGACTTCGTTCCGGGAGATATCCACAAGCACTGGCCGGGCAAAACGATAACGGAGATGGACAACCACTTATTCTCGCTGCTCACGATGAACCACAACCCATTGCACATCGATGAGCAGTACATGTCCGAACACCAGCACGGCAAGATCCTGGTGAACGGTGCGCTTGTCCTGAGTCTCGTGGTGGGAATGAGCGTACCGGAGATGTCTGGCAAGGCAATCGCCAACCTGGAGTATGAGAAGATCGTTCATACTGGCCCTACCTTCCACGGCGATACCGTGTACGCAGAGAGCGAGATACTCGACGTCAGGGAGTCAAACTCACGACCTGACAGAGGGCTTGTGTACATCGAGACTCGTGGACGCAACCAGAGGGAAGAGCAGATCCTGACGATGAGGCGGACGTTCCTCGTCCCCAAGCGCCCCGACTAACGTCCTGCCATGGGTCTCAAAGAAGTTGTCTCAGACTACACGGTCTCACTGCACTACGACCGGCGTCTGTACAAGCAGGACATCGCCGGTTCGATCGCACACGCGAGGATGCTGGCAAAGCAGGAGATCATCTCTCAGGGCGACTGTGAATCCATTGTCGATGGACTTTCCAGGGTCCGCTGTGAGATCGACGAGGGTGAATTCCCCTGGAGGCCTGAGCTCGAAGACATCCACATGAACATCGAGCGCCGTCTCTTCGAGTTGATCGGAGAGCCGGCTCTCAGGCTGCACACGGCGAGGTCCCGAAACGACCAGGTGGCGCTCGACGTCAGGATGTACGTTAAGGATGCGATTCGCGATATAGTCGCGGGCCTTCACGGGGTGCGCTCAGCCCTGGTGGGACTGGCTGAAAAGCATCCGAGATTGCCCATGCCCGGGTACACGCACCTTCAGCGTGCACAGCCGGTGCTGTTCGGCCACCACATGCTGGCCTACTTTGAGATGTTCAGCCGGGACACTGAGCGATTTGAGCAGGCCCACGAGAGGGCCGACGTCCTGCCGCTGGGCAGCGGAGCGCTGGCAGGACTCCCCTACCCGATCGATCGCCATTTCGTTGCCGACGAACTGGGCTTCTCGCGCGTCTCAACAAACAGCATGGACGCCGTCTCAGACAGGGACTTCCTTCTGGACTTCCACTCGGCCTCTGCCATCTGCGCGATGCACCTCTCAAGACTGTCTGAAGAGCTGGTGCTGTGGTCCTCGGAGGAATTCGGCTTCATACGCATGTCCGACGAGTTCACAACCGGCAGCAGCATCATGCCGCAGAAGCGCAACCCCGACTTTGCCGAGATAGCACGCGGCAAGACCGGAAGGGTCTATGGAAGCCTGATGGGGCTCCTCACAACGCTGAAAGGGCTGCCGCTGACCTACAACCGGGACATGCAGGAAGACAAGGAGGGCTTCTTCGATACGCACGACACGTTGCTGTCAACCCTGAGGATATTCGGCGACATGCTGGAAGGCATGAACGTGAACGAGGATGTGCTGCGGCAGTCGGCGAGCGGGGGTTATGTACTGGCTACGGACATAGCAGACTACCTTGTAGACAAAGGTGTTCCCTTCCGCGAGGCTTATCGGGTTGTCGCGCAGTTGTCTGATCATGCCGCTTCGCGTGGAGTGGGTTTTGAGGATCTCTCACTGGACGAGTACAGGGATTCATCCGGGTTGTTCGAATCTGATGTCTTCGAGATTACTGTCGATTCGTCCATCTCCGCGCGTGATGTTCCCGGAGGGACCGGGCAAGACCGCGTGCATTTGGCTATCCTGGCAGCGCGAGCAGAGTTGGAGGGGGAAGTTGAGTGAAGCTAGAAGGGTCAAGATCGCTCCATCAATTCTGTCTGCGGACTTTGCCCGTCTCGGCGAACAGGTAGCAGAAGCTGAAGATGGCGGTGCGGACTGCATTCACATCGACGTGATGGACGGCCACTTCGTTCCACCGATTACATTCGGACCGCCGATAGTCGAGGCGATCCGGCCCCATACCAAACTCCCACTCGAGATCCACATGATGGTCGAGAGTCCAGAGAACCACTTCGGTCAACTGCGAAACGCCGGTGCAGACAGGCTGATCGTCCATAGGGAGGCGTGCCCCCACCTTCACCTCTCGATTGGTCAGATCAAGGACGGCGGCATGGAGGCTGGAGTCGCGGTCAACCCTGGAACGAGTCTGGGCTCTATTGAAGACATTGTCGAGAACCTGGACCTGCTCCTGGTAATGACGGTCAACCCCGGATGGGGGGGACAGGCGTTCATTGACTCCATGACCAACAAGATCAGCCGTGCGCGGGCCATTCTGGATGAGTTGGACCGTGAAGTTATCCTCGAAGTCGATGGCGGGATTAAGTCGGACAATGCCGGTCTGGTTGTCCGCGCCGGGGCCGACCAGTTGGTAGCAGGCTCTGCGGTGTACAACGACGCGATGTCAGTACCTGAGGCCATTTGTGGGCTGAGGTCAGCAATAGCCGCTGCTTAGAGTCTGACTGAACGTGCAGGACGATCGCATCAAGATCGCCATCAGGGCAGGATGGGACGCCATGTCTGAGTCCTACCAGGCTGACAGCGCGATCTCTGTGTCGGATGTCCATTACGCCCCCTTTGCCCCAGGCGAGCGCCACTACCGACTCCTGGGAGATGTCCGCGGCAAAAGGGTGCTCGAACTGGCGTGCGGCGGGGCTCAGAACTCGATTGCGCTTACGTCGTGGGGGGCGGAAGTCGTGGCACTCGACATTTCATCGAAACAGCTGGAGTTTGCACGGAGTCTTCGGCAGCGGGCGGGAGAGTGGTTCGAGTTGATCGTTGGAGATATGGAATCTCCCACCATGTTCAGACCGGCCTCGTTCGACCTAGTACTGTCCGCTTTTGGATGGGAGTTTATCCCTGACTTAGCTGCTTGTGTTGCCCGCTGTGCTGACCTCATCCGACCTGGTGGGCAACTACTGATGTCAACTGTGCATCCACTTACAGCGTTCGATTGGGATGTGCGTCTTGGCACGCTTATGGTGACAGACTACTTCAATCCGCCAGTGGAGGTGTGGGAAGACCCGGTGCCAGAGGGACACTCGCCTGGTCTGACGTTCTTCAGAACGATCGAGGAACTCGTAAGCTCAGTAACAGAGGCAGGGCTTGTCGTGGATAGACTGCTTGAGCCCTATCCTCTCGAGCCAGAGAGTGCAGCCGAATCACCTTACGCGGGGCGCTACTGGGCTGATCACAGGCAACGACTGGAGCGCGTGCCGTTCGCCGTAGTGATCTCGGCCCGCAAACCGACTGCCGGTTGACCGCAGCTTTCTAGCCGCCGCCGACGGCGCGTACGATTTCTAGCGTGTCGCCGTCTTCGAGCGTGACCGACTCCACTTCCTCGCGGGGTATGACCGTCCCGTTGTGGGCGACAGCGATGGCCGTCTGGGTTATACCGATATCGACCAGGTAACGCTTGAGGTTGACTGGTCCTTGGGCCTCACGAGGCTTGCCGTTTACGGTGAGAGTTATCATCTAGCAACTCACAGTGCTTGGAATTCTTCCGCTGATGGCCGAGGCAAGTTCCAATGCCGCCGCACCTGGGTCTCCGGCCATAGTGATTGCCGTTATTACGGCGATGCCCGAGGCGCCGGAATCCATCACTCCCACGGCATTGTCGGCGGTGATGCCGCCTATCCCCAGCACAGGTATTCCTACGGCCTCGGTGACCTCACTCACGAGATCGAGTCCACCAACCCGACCTTCAGGATGGGAGGAAGTTTCGAATACTGTCCCCAGCACTAGGAAGTCGGCTCCCTGGTATTCTGCGTCCACGGCGCCGACTTCGGAGTGTACTGACCGTCCGATTAGCATGTCGGGACCGACGAGGTCGCGGACATCGGGGACGTCAAGCGCTGTTTCGCCAAGTTGCACTCCATCGGCTCCGGCGAGCATAGCCACGTCGACGCGGTCGTTAACTATCAGCAGCGCCTTGCCCTCAGTGATACGTCGCAGGCGGCGGGCGAGTCTGAGCAACTCGAACGGAGGCATGTCCTTCTCTCGCAACTGGACCATGCCCGCGCCACCCTCGATGCCAGCTGCGACGGTTGCTGCCAGGTCGCCTGACCTCGTCCGGTTACGGTCGGTCACAAGGCAGAGGGTGGGAGTGTAGAGTACGGACCGCATCTTCAGGTCGTGGCGGCAGCCACACCCTCGACCGGGCTGGAAGGAACGCCGGTATCCCGCCGGGCTATACGTCCTGCGTTGTACGCCATTCTCCCGGCCTGAACTCCAAGCTTGAATGCCTCGCCCATGCCGGCGGGATCAACGGCCTGAGCAATGGCGGTGTTGACCAGGACAGCGTCCGCGCCGGCTTCCAGGGCGACGGAGGCATCTGAAGGAACGGCCAGTCCCGCATCCACTACGACCGGCACACTGGACTGCCTGATTATCAGGTTTATCTCGTCGATGGTCTGGACACCCTGCCCGGAGCCAATCGCTGATCCCAAAGGCATGACGGTGGCGCAGCCGATCTCTTCGAGGTGTTTTGCAAGTACGGGATCGGCATGTATGTATGGGAGCACCACGAAGCCCTCGTCAATGAGCTGCTTACAGGCGTCGAATGTCCCCCTCGGGTCGGGAAGGAGATACTCAGGGAACGGGATAACCTCAACCTTCACCCAGTTTGAGCCCGTTACCTCACGGGCCAGGCGCGCGGTGAAAACGGCCTCGTCGGCGGTCTTGCAGCCGGCTGTGTTCGGCAGGATGGTGTACTCGTCCCAGTCGAAGTAGTCGAGTATGTTCTTCTCTTCGAGATTGTCGAGGTCCAGCCTGCGAATCGCCACCGTGATTATCTCGGCTCCAGAGGCCTCGATGGACTCCACCATCTCCTGGTTAGACCTGTGCCGCCCGGTACCCACCATGAGGCGTGATTCGAATTCCTTGCCTGCGATGACCAGCTTGTCATCCATTTACTTCCTCCCCTTAAACAAAAAGAAACGCCGCCGGTCTGCTGCCAGCGGCGTCTGAGTCTCACATTCAATCCCTGCGCTGGCATTACCCAGATCAGGTTATCGCGGTCGGCAGCGAATTCATCCGCCCTCTCAGCCCGGTTTTCCCAAGCTCCCGCTACCTATCTGTGGCGGTCAGAATAGCCGAGCGCACAGCGAATTGTCAATCTAGTCTGGAGCCATTTCCGACTACCCGTACTTCTCTCGAAGGAGCAGCGCACCCTGGCTCATTGCGCTCAACTTGAGGTATGCCTCGTCTAAGTCCATCGGGTTGGCACTCGAAGGCGAGAAGCCGCAGTCGGGATTCAGTGTGAGCCTCTCATTGGGAACGTATTCCAGGGCAGCTTCAGCCCTCGCAACCACCACTTGAGGCGTCTCGACGTGGCGATCAGTATGGTCGATTACACCCAGACCCAGTAGCTTGTCGCTTGGCAAGTCCTTCAGCACCTCGATACCACCCGCATCGGGAGTGGCGAACTCCATCGCAAAGCGATCGACGTTCATCTCCGACAGGGCGCCTATTATGAGATCGTAAGGACCCTGTGTGCTGTGTTCCCTGTTGAAGTGGGCGTGACAGATGTGCACGCTGACCGGAGTGTCCTCGAGTCCTTCGACAACGGCGTTTACCGAGCGAACTGAAAGCTCGATCTCATGGTCCACGCTCGCGATATCCTCGTTTTCACGGTAGGTCGGATCGACAAGAAGCCCCAGCCAGGGATCATCGAGTTGCAGCATGTCAACTCCGAGACCTGCCAGGCGGCGCAGTTCATCCCTGACGATCGGAATGCAGGCCTCAATGAACTCCTCGCGGGTGGGATAGGCGCCGGTCGAGTGTTCTGGGCTCCACATTCGGCGGCCAATAGTGTACGGGGATGGCACGGCAACGATGGTCTTCGAGTCAGTCCTGCGTTTCAGGAACTCGGCCTCGTCAGCGGCGATTGGGCGCTTCGCAGACAGCTTCGATGTGACAGCAGGGTACTGCAGCTGAGTGAATGGGGCAGCCCCACCTGAAGGAAGCAGGTCGTCTGTGAAGCCGTCCACAGCTTGGGTGAAGACCTTCACGTAGCTCTCGCGTCTCCACTCGCCATCCGAGATGTAGTCGAGCCCTGCCCTTTCCTGCATACGGATCGCCGAAGGCACGGCGTCGTCCAGCAGGCGGTCAAAGGCTGAAACGCCGATTCGACCAGCTTTGCGGTCCTCGATCAAGTCTCGAATCCACTGTGGACGCGGCAAACTCCCGACGACAAACGTTGGAAAGATAGGATCGGCGACGCTCATGTTTCCCTCCTCAAGATGTCACTGTATGGGAGCGCACCAGCAGACTTTAGCTCCAGCGCAAGTCCGGCGACCGTGAGGTAGACCCTGTCGGCTCTGGCCGCGACCATCTGATTAACACGTCCGAGCGCATCCCGGTATCTTCGACCAAGCGAAGTTGGAGGCACGACTCCGAGTCCGACCTCGTTGCTGACGACTATCCAGGTGGATGACGACTGCTCGTAGGCTTCCAGGACGTGTTCAAGTTCAGACAGTATTACCTTCTCAGCGTCGGAACTTTCCTCCAGCTTCAGCAGCATGTTGCTGACCCACACTGTCAGGCAGTCGATCAGGCAGACCTCGAAGTTGTCGGCAGTACCTTCAAGTGCACTGGCCAGCTTGATCGGTTCCTCCAGGGTATTCCAGTCTGATGGTCGACTTCGTTTGTGGTGGGCAATGCGGCGTTCCATGTCCTCGTCCAAGGCCTCCGCTGTTGCTACGAACAGTACGGTTTCGTACTGGCCAGCTAGCCTTTCAGCAAAGCTGCTCTTGCCAGAACGGGCTCCGCCCAGAATCAGAATCAGTTCTTTTTTCAAGTGGAACTCCTGGAAGGCTGGCTCCTTCGTGTCGAAAGAACTTGGCTCAGAGCCCTTATCAGGGCCTCGTTCTCGTCCATCATTCTTACGCCGACCCGGATGTACTCTGGCAGGCCGAAGGAAGTGCAATCCCTTACGCACACTCCATGCTGAGTAAGGAGTTCGTGTCGGATGTTGGCGGCCTTCCCGACTTTAAGCAGCAGAAAGTTTGCCGCACCGGGTGGGCACTCCATGTCCAGCGACGATGCAGCACGGCGTAGGTATTCCTTGCCCCGCTTTACGACCTGTCGCCCCTTTGCGACATGCTCTGGATCGTGGAGCGCGGCGAGTCCGGCACTTTGAGCCAACGAGTTGACGCTCCAACTATACTGAAACTTCCTGACTAGGTCTGAAACCTCGATCGGGGCCAGCAGGTATCCAAGGCGCAAACCGGTAAGGGCGTGGTCCTTGGTCATGGACCGCAGCAGCGCGACATTTCCCATGGATAGAAGTTGCCGGGAGTCCCAGCCATCATCCACGAACGGCAGGTATGCCTCGTCCAGTACGAGCAGGCCAGGCTCCTCCAACGACTCCGCAATGCT
The DNA here is from genome assembly GCA_965116415.1 of Dehalococcoidia bacterium. GTDB lineage: Bacteria > Chloroflexota > Dehalococcoidia > Lucifugimonadales > UBA1123 > VXRN01. The sequence goes on along the minus strand of OZ220693.1, from coordinate 66,093 downwards.
CCGGACCTGGTCCGCACCCAGGTATACACCAGTTGGGTTGTTTGGATTACACAGGAACACGACTTTTGGGCGCAGTTCAGCAATCATGTCGGTAGCGTCATCCAGATTCCATTCAAACCCTTCACCAGTTGCCGAGTGCTCGACAGGTTCAACGCCCTGTAGTAAACACGCAGCAGCATACTCACCGAAGGTCGGAGCGAATACCAGGGCGTTGTCTTCGGGTCCCAGCAGGGCTCGTGCCAGGAGGTGAATGAGTTCAGTTGAGCCGTTGCCGACTGCTATGCGGTCGACATCGACACCGGACTGCTTGCTGATAGCCCTCCTGAGCTCAGTGCACTCGGGATCGGGATACGCAGCCAGCTCGGGGCATCGAATTGCCTCGAGGGCCAGGGGCGAGGGGCCGAGTGGATTGATACTTGCACTGAAGTCGATTACCTCGCGGGGGTCAAGTCCCAGAGATTCGAGCTCGGCCAGGTTCAGGCCACCGTGAACAGGTCTGTCCTGATGGGGCGTAACTGTCACCTGAATCAACCCCCCATCAAACCACGAACTACGAGCAACCACAGTGCGGAGACAGTCCCGAGCGCTGCAACAGTCCAGGCTATGCGGACTGCGGCGCCGATGTCTTCAGCGTTCGGATCCTCGAGTCTATCTCCGATTCGGTAGTATGAGGTCTTTTCGAGCACTACTCCCAGAACTCCAGCCATCCCTCCGATCGTCCAGCCGGCATTGGGGCTCTCCGTGAGGAGGCGCCCTCGCCAGGCCCAGGTCCACCCTCTTGTCATCGGAAACCCATGCAGTCTCCCCGAAATTGCAATGAGCAGCGCACTGATCCTGGCGGGAATCACGTTCACGATGTCGTCCAGTCGCGCCGAAGCCTTACCCAGATACTCGTAGCGACCTCTATACCCAATCATACTATCCAGCGTGTTCACAGCGCGGTAGGCGAATGCTCCAGGGAGACCCAGGACAGCGAATGCCAGCCACGGAGCGATGTAACTATCGGTCGTGTTCTCAGCTACTGACTCGATCGCGGCGGCGGCCACCAGGGGGGGAGAAAGACTGCTGGGGTCCCGGCTGACCAAGTTCCGAAGTTCGTGTCTTGCCCCATCCATGTCATTGGCATCCATTGCAAGACGCACGGCGGCGCCAGCCCGGGCCAGTCCCATTACTGCAAATGTAGTACTTAGCAACAGACCACCGCCCAAGACGTACGGGACAGGTCCCAGCTCTCTCAGACCGCTAGCAGCCAACCAGGCGAGGATACCGGTAACTGCAGGCACGGCAATTGCCATGCAAGCTCCCCAGCCGAGGGCAATGACTCTACTCTCACCACTCTTTACAGATCGCTCCAGCAACGAGATCGCCTTACCCATCCAGACTACCGGGTGGATTCGAGCCGGCAGCTCGGGGAGGAGCAGATCGAGCGCGAGTGCTACCAGCAATACTCCGGCGTCGAGATACCATTCGGCCGGCCAGATCGTCCACTCCATTTCGTATCGCCTCACTCACCAGCTGAGCAGATCGAGCACTGAGGTGAATACGTCGGATGAGAATGCGTGCGCGAGTAGAACGGCTGAAATGAGAACTGAAACTTCTGCCATCTCTATTGTGGCTCCGTATACATCCCCTGTTACGCCGCCCAGGAGCTTCGAGGACCATGCTCCAACCCCCCATGCGGCAGCCCCCGCCACTGCCATGAGTACCAGACCCGCCGTCCCCGCCAATACGAGAGCGGAGAGCAATGTAACAACCAGCGGGAACAGTCGTCGTAGTATGCTTGTCTGCCCCACGAACGGCGTACCAATCCCATCTTCCCTCACGTAGGGAAACATCTCCATCGTCAGCAGCACGGCCCAGCGGGATAGGCACGGAAAGAGCAGCAGCAGCCAGATTCGATTGTCCATGGGCAGCGCAAGAATTGCTGACACCTTCAGCAGCAGCAGGCACGCCACGCCTGCCACCGCGAACGCCCCGACATTCGGATCCTTTAGTATCTCCATTCTGCGTGCGCGGTTGAACCCGCCAAGGAGGGCGTCGCAACAGTCCATGAACCCGTCAAGGTGCAGCGCCCTGGTAAACACGACCAGTACAACCACCAGGATCGTCGCTGACAAGAGCGGGGGGAATGGACGTTGAATCTCGTTGAAGAGTGGATACCCGGCTGACAGTGCTAGTTCAGTGGCTGCAAGTACCGTCCCGAGAATCAGACCTACTACCGGGAACCAGACACGAGCAGACGCAAATCCATCAGGACCTACACGGGGGGCGACTGGCAGAATCGTCAGGAATCCAATCGCAGAGCGAAGTCCAGTCATTGGCACTCATCGCTCGCGGATCCCGATTGAGAGTCCCTGTCCGATACGCCCGCGTCCGCAAAAGTAGCCATCTCAGAGAGACAAGCCGCCGCAGCTTCGATGATCGGCATCGCGACCACCGCGCCCGTCCCTTCTCCCAGACGCATATCCAGGTCCAGTAGCGGCGTTAGTCCCATCCAGGACAGCATGGCCCTGTGACCCCTCTCAGCCGAGACGTGAGCCGGTACCAGGTAGTCCCTTACCCCAGAAGCCAACTGATGTGCAACCAGTGCTGCGGCCCCAGAGATGAAACCGTCGATGACTACGGCGCGGCGCATCATGGCCCCGCCAAGAATTACACCGGCCAGGAAGCCAATTTCAAAGCCACCGATCTTCGACAGTACATCCAATCCGTCGCTGGGGTCAGGGTTGTTGACCGACAGCGCCTGGCGGACGATCTCGATCTTATGGTCAAGCTCGTCAGGTGATCTACCTGTGCCAGCACCTGTGGTTACGTCGGGAGGCTGACCGGCAATCGCCGACGTAATTGCGCTCGAGGCAGTTGTGTTTCCGATCCCCATGTCGCCAGTGGCGATCAGATCGCAGCCAGACTCTGCAAGCTCAACAGCGAGGTTGATTCCCTCGCTAATGCACCGGTCTGCCTGCTCACGGGTCATCGCGGGGCCTCGGCTTATGTCTCCGGTGCCCCTACCAATCTTCACCACTCTCAGATCCGGATGTTCCGGCAGATCTGACGACACACCCGCGTCGACGATAACCTGTCGGACCCCCAGGCGCCGGGACATGACACTGATTGCCGCACCCCCGGCGAGAAAGTTCATCACCATCTGGGCGGTGACCTCCTGCGGGTAGCCCGTTACTCTCCTCGAAACGACCCCATGGTCGCCTGCGGCAACAACGACGACCTTTTCGCGAATAGTGGGAGTCTCCGTACCGAAGATTCCGGCAAGCTGCACAGACAGCGACTCCAAACGCCCAAGACTTCCAGGCGGCTTCGTAAGGGTTGCCTGCCTGGCCTCAGCGCGAGATATCGCATCGACGTCCGGGGGAAGAATTCGTTCAGTTGCTTCCGCGGTAGTTAAAGGACCATCTGCCATGCGTGCCCCTGCTTCGTCAGTTAGAGGGCCCTATCAACCACACTTGTGGGCAGCCCGTTTCGTCTGTTCTCACCTCAGCCTCGACACCGAAGACAGATCGAAGGTTGTCGACGGTGAGTACGTCGACAGGCTCACCCTCATGAATGATAGTGCCGTCGGACATCAAGGCAAGCCTGTCGCAGTACCTGCCGGCGAGGGAAACGTCGTGCAATGCCACGACAACGGCGACGTCACGGTCGGCCTCGGACCGCACCGTCTCCATCATGGACAGCCTGTGCCTGAGATCGAGGCTTGCAGACGGCTCGTCCAGCAGCAGGATACCGGCCTGCTGTGCAAGCGCACGCGCCAGAATCACACGCTGCCTCTCGCCTCCAGAGACACGGTCAAGCTGACGATCCTCAAACTCAACGGTCTCCGTACGAGCCATGGCTTCGCGAGCGATCTGGCGGTCGCGACGTCCCTCAAGTTCAAACCGACCCAAGTGCGTGTACCTTCCCATGAGGACAGTTTCAAGAGCGGTGAACGGGTGAACAGCGTCGTTCTGAGGCATATAGGAGATGCGCCGAGCCCGTTCGCGGGGATTGAAGCTCGTAAGGGCTGTATCGCCCAGAGACACCGATCCAGAGTCAGGCTGGGCAAGGCCCGCGAGCACGCGGAGAAGTGTGCTCTTGCCAGCTCCGTTCGGACCGATCAAACCCGTGACTTCACCCGGTCGAACCACAAATGAGACGGACTTGAGGACTCGGATACCGCCCAAGCTCAGGGACACGTCGGCTGCCGCTAGTAAGGCCTGTTGGACTTCTACTACCACCGATTTCCCTACTCGCGCTCGCTTCCAGAGCACACCGGACCGGGGGGCCATTGTTGGCTGCCGCGATACTAGCAGTGGCTTGTGGGAGTGTCAACAAATGGTGCAAAATCTCGTATGCGGCAGGAGCACCTGCCACCTCGTACCAACCGGAGTGAGTCTTGAAACCACCTGCATTTCCAAACGACCGTCAGCAAAAGCGCGAGGTCCTACTTGAACTTGTTGAGGACGTGCGGGAGACAGTGTCCGCTTCGGCTGACGAGTCAGAACAGATAGGGACCCTGGCACCCGCTGCGGTCGAGGTTATGCGGGACGCCGGACTGTTTACACTCAAACTGCCGGAGGTCCTGGGCGGTGCCGAGGCTGACCCGGTTACCCAGATCGAAGTAATCGAAGCTCTCTCATACATCGATGCATCAGCCGGATGGTGCCTGATGATCGGCGCAACCGCAATCGGCCAACCGGGTGCGTTCACAGGCGATGAAGCCATTGCTCACATTTTCGGCGGACCGCGCATACCCACAGGGGCTACCTCGACCGCGTTACGGGGAGTAGCAACCCGAGTCGACGGCGGCTACCTGCTAACTGGCAGATGGCCCTTCGCCAGCGGTGTCCGTCACGCCGAGTGGATGACCGCCGGGGCTGCAGTTCAGGACCCAAAAGACGGCGAACCTGCACGGCTTTCCATGGTTTTCCCGGTCAGCGAGGGACACATTCACGACAACTGGCACGTGACGGGACTCGAAGGAAGCGGGAGTAACGACATTTCGGCCACCGATGTCTTCGTGCCTGAATCGTTCACATGGGAATCGGCGAAGTGGAAGCCGAAACGCGGCGGCGCCATTTACCGAATGGGCAGGCCTGGTTTCGTTGCTAACGAACACTCCGGGATTGCGCTTGGAATCGCTCAGAGAGCACTGGACGAAATCGTTGGCCTTGCCCCAAGAACCAAGAGAGGCAATCCTCCTGTTTCCTCGTTGGCTGAACGGGAGGCGTTTCGAGGGGATATTGCCACGAGCGATTTCCGACTTCGCTCCGCTCGCGCCCTGGCGCATGAGGTCTTTGAGCGGGCATTCCAGACTACGGTTCAGGGCAAAGTTCCCGACGATGCCATGCAGTCCGAGATGCGCGCGGTCTCGGCTTATGTAACGCAGGTAGCAGCGGATGTCGCCACCACCGCGTTCAGATATGCCGGCGGCTCCGCCATCCATCGAGGCAAAATATTGCAGCGCTGCCTCCGTAACATCAATGCCGCCGCGCAGCACTTCATGGTTAGCGACACGGCTCTGGAAAACTACGGTGCTACCATACTGCGTGTGGACGACGTTAGCCCGATGGCGTAGGGTCACCACAGCCAAAGCCCTTACAAAAGATCATGACCAAACTGGACCTCACCATAATCCCGCTGGAAGACAATCCGAGCAATCACTGTGGCAGGTGACGGCGCTAACTTAGCCGGCACAGCTACTTCGGAACGATCCGGGTCCAGGATCCGGGCATTCAGCGCGCTCAGGCATCGGAACTTTCTACTGTACTGGTTCTCCGGAATTGGCCAGTCAGCCGCGCTGGGCATGCAGTTTCTCATCATCGGTTGGCTGGCCCTCGAGCTGACTGATTCGGCTTCTCAACTTGGGATTGTGATTGCCCTCTACGGTGTGCCAAACCTGGCGATGCTCACCGTTGGCGGAATAGTTGCCGACCGGATCGACCGGCGTTGGCTGCTTTTGGTCAGCAGGTTGATTGTGATGGGGCTGATCCTCCTGGTGGCCACGCTGACTGGACTCCAGCTGATTTCAATCTGGCACATCTACGGAATCGCATTAGTCCTCGGGACAGTCCAGGGAATAAACATGCCCGCCCAGATGGCGATCGTACCTGACCTGGTGGAAGGAGAAGACATTCTCAATGCGACCTCGCTGAACATGGCGGTGTTCAATACGGGGCGCATCATGGCTCCTTCACTCGCAGGGTTGATAATTGAACATGCCGGAATGGGGTACGCTCTTTTCCTCAACGCGGCCTGCTACGGCATAAGCTGCATCTTCCTGGTTATGCTTCGTGACTTGGGTACGAGCAGGCGGGACGACCAGACCAACGTGATTCGCGACCTTGGAGACGGTATTCGTTTTGTGGCCAACTCTCCCGTCGCCTTCACGTTGGTGGGGATGAGCTTCGTTTTCGGGTTCTTCGGGGCTGCGTACGTTCAGGTGCTTCCGGCCTTTGGCAGAGAAGTGTTGAACATGAACGCTGACGGGGCCGGATTCCTTCTCACGGTTGCGGGCATTGGTTCGCTGGTGGGGAGCCTTGCCATCGCGTCGCTGGGGAATGCGAGGGGAAAGAACCTGCTATTGCTAGGCATGATATTCGCCTTTGGGATCACCCTGCTGCTCTTCGCATTGTCACCGATCTACCTGGTATCACTGGGGCTGCTGTTCCTAACAGGAGTGGGCTTTACCGGCTTCATCTCTGTAGGCACCACAATCCTGCAGATCACCACGCCCCCCGAACTCCGAGGTCGGATGATGAGTTTCTGGTTAAACGGCGCCGCAATGCACTACATAGGGGCGCTGCCACTGGGGTACGTTGGCGAAAACCTGGGATGGTCAGTGTCTCTGGGCGGGGGCGCCGTAGCGATGATGCTGGTCGTGCTCTGGCTTGGCGTGATCAGGCCGCCGCTGCGCAGGCTGCGAATCTGAGGGATTTCTGCCTGATTGCCATTCGATCACAAAGTGGCAATTATCCTGGCCTACATTCAAATTCCCAACGCACCGAGAATGGCCTGACGCCCTGTGGGGGCTTACACTGGGAAGACAAGAATTGTGAGATCACTGAAGTCTGATTTTGCTGCCGCAAGGGTACCGATTGTGTAACCTTCGATACTCTCCCCCGGCAGCGATAGCTGTTGCAGTACTTGCACCTTCGTACCTGCGTCAATTCCCTCCTGGATCAGCCAGGTGGCTATCCCGGCCGGCATCAGGTCGAACGGACGAGGCAGCACAATCACGTTGCGGTGACGTTGACTGAGCATCTCAACGAGTTCGAGCAGGCCATCTTCGTGCCCATCACGGGTGTGGAGAGTGACGAACACGGACGATTCCATTGTCAAACCGAGTCGTGCGCACGCCACCTGAATAGAGCTTACGCCAGGGACAAGGACCACATCCGCACGACGCCTTACGCGATCAAGTAGCTCCCTGGCTGAAAAGTTCAGATCGCCCCAGGCGCAGACGACGCACGTCTTTCCTGATTCCGCATAGGCAGCCAGACGCTCAAGGACATCTTCCTGATCGCGGTAGCGCATGGGTATGGCCTCACCGCGTATCCAGCGCCGAACTGGGCCAAGCACGGTCTCGAACCCAGCGACGTAGTCGGCCTCACGAATCACGTCGCGGGCCTTCAGCGTTATCAGATCGGGGTCGCCGGGTCCGACACCAACTACAGTTATGGTTGCCAACGAACAGCTTCCTCCATCGGGTACACCCCGCCATTCACAATTCGCCGATCGTATACCTGCCTGATTCCCCGAACTCGATCGCGAACGTGTGATGCGACATTCTCCGTGCGCTCAGCATCGTCGTCGAACAGCATTCCTGTGACTGTACCGCTGTGTGCGACGTTGACGCCAAGCGCGCCCAGCTCGTTGGCCAGCCTCATAACGAGGTCCAGATGAGGCTTGTATAGCAGCTCTTGGTTGGCGACTGAGCTGAGCGTCGCGCCTGCTGCTACGTCTTCCGGTCGACCGTGCTCGATTCCGCTGACAATCAGCGATAGAGCCTCCTCGAACCTGGGGCGCAGTCGTAGTAGGGTGTCTTCCCTATCGACATTATTGAACGCGATTGTGTCGATGTCCCCGCCGAAGTCGAGAATCACCACGCGCAATGAGGGAGCCATACCCAGAGTTCGGGCCACTGCACCGTCCCTGTGGTCGAATAGCGAGATTCCCGGCAACATGAGGCCGTCGCTGGGTTCGATCATCAGGGCAATCCGCGCGATCTCAGGCGGAGGTATGGCAGCTGACTTCCCCATTGCCTCGGCCGTGGCGGCGATCGACGCTGAGACGTCAGCAGTGCTGCTCGCCATACCCTTTCCGCGAGGCAGCGAGCCGGTTAAATTAAGCATGACGTCCACGTCTGACCGACCGAGGTGCTTCAATGTCAGACCCACTGCACGGCGCGACTTAGGGGCATCCGGAGGAGCGACAATCCTGCCGGCCCCCTCCGACACTTCGACGGAGGCGGTCGCATACATATCGATTGGGCAGGTAACCAGAAAGCGACCGCCTTCGATAAGACCCTGAGCTAACTCACCGCAGCTACCTGGGACCCTTACGACCGCCCTGGCTACACTCGTTGACGTAGATATCACCTGTCACTCGTTTGCCGACCAACACACTTTGCGGGTCGATGGCGATTCACGCTTAGAACTCCAGGCCCGGCTGCGCCTTTATTCCCTGTTCATTGTACGGGTGCTTGATCTCACGCATCTCGGTCACGAGATCGGCGAACTCGACGAGGGCATCAGGCGCATACCGGCCCGTGATGATTACGTGCAGCATGTGAGGCTTCCTCTTGAGCGTCTCGATTGCGTCCTCGACTGGTATCCAGCCGTAGTGCAGCGGGTAGGTGAACTCGTCCAGGATGATGACGTCGTGCTCGTCTGCCAGGATTGCTTCCTTGCAGATCTCCCACTGTTGCCGTGCGAGGTCCTCAGTGTGGTCCATATCCTTGGATAGCCACGTGAAACCGTCTCCCAGAGCCTTGATAGGTATCCCCAGCTTGTCGGCTGCCCGCTTCTCACCGAAGCGAGCGCCAGTGTGCTTCAGGAACTGGAACATCTGCACGCGCATGTCTCGTCCCCAGGAACGGAACAGCACTCCGAGGGCGGCGGTCGTCTTGCCCTTGCCATTGCCGGTGTTCACGACGACCAGCCCTTTATTTATGCGGGGCCCCTTTACGGACTGGGGCCGCCTGGTCGGTTCAGAGTCAGTCGTCATTGCGACCTCCAGACGCTAAATGCTCAACCACGTTTAGATGACAGGTCCTGTCTTAGCAGATAGGCGAAGCCCACTGCCATCAGTCCCCAGGTCAATAGATGGCCGATCAGGGAAACGTGATTGAACTCCAGGAGCAATTCTGCGGGCACCTCGACTGGATCAGGATTCCCCGGAATAATCCAGAAGATGACCAGCACAAACGCTCCGTACACGAGTGCTGTCAGCCCGTACAGGCGTATGCGGGTCGTTTCGGACTGAACGCTTCCATTGATTTCATTCACTGCGAGGATAACTCCTGCTATCCCCAAACCAGACAGTGCGTAGAAGAGGAGATGGAAGCCCTGCCTGAAGATGAGAGTGTCTTCGGAGCCAACTCCGGGCGGCACGAAGGGGAATTTAACGGCTACCAGGAACGATAGCGCCCAGAATCCGAGCAGCCCCGTGACGATCGCCAGTGCAATCGGGGCAGAGTCTGGAAGGGCGAGACGAAGCAGCCCGTAGGCTCCCGCAAACACCAGCCCGAATACAGCCCCCAGGATGCCCATGCCAAGGACCATTCCCACGCGCTGAGCTCCCAAGGAGACCAGGGGTGGTTCTTCCTCTACCGGGGCGCCAGCAGGTAGCTCAGCTGCCGCGCGTTCCTGCTCAAGAGCGATTGCACGCTCAATCACCGGGACGGTGAAGATATTGTGGAACACTCCCACTATGAGGCCAGCAGCCACGCCCACCAATACGGCGCGCAGAATTGTACGCTGCATTTCCCCTACTCCTCCTCGTGTCCGCAGTGGCCCTTCCAGTCAGCCTCTTTTTCAGTCTGCAACAATGACCTAGTGGCACATCAGGGCTACGTGCCTGCCGTGGTGGAAGAACTCGTGCACGTAGTTCATGACCGTGCCGCTCTCACCGACAAAGGCTGCGGCGTGGACGCTCCCGTCCACGTAGCCCATTGCGTAGAGAAGCACTGTCGCGCCGGCCATCCATGGGACGACGCCCATTACCTTCCTTGCCAGTTCGCCGCTGTCTCTTGCTAAAGTAGTCATCCGATTACCTCCTTGATACTACATCTACTCTTGTTACTTCTGACGTCCCATAGTCCCTGGCCCGCATCTAGTCGTCCAACGATGCTCTCTGCGCCTCCCGAACTGCGGCACTTATCGACATAGCCCTTAACTCGTCCAGGGGGACATACTCTCCTCCAAGCTCTTCTGCTACACGCCTCACGAGGCCGAACCTGTTGGAGTGTGGCGCCGGATCGAGGACAATGGAATGAACCTTGTCCAATCTGAGGCTCTCGCACACTCGCAGCGCCTCTTCGAACGGGTCGGAACTGACCGTGCCGTTCTGAATGCCCACATTGGCCCGGCAGTCTGACACCACGGCGAGCAGGGGCGGCGTGTCAGGGCTACGCTGGCGCTGCTGCCTGATTAGCCTATGCGCGTCCACCAGCGCCTGAGCCATCGGTGTTCTTCCACCGGTCGGCAGGTTGTCGAGACGCTGCTGCGCCAGCCTTGGGCTATCCGTCGGCGGGAGCACCACTTCGGAGGTGGTTCCTCGAAACGCGATCATGGCAACCCTGTCACGGCGCTGGTACGCGTCCATCAACAACGACATGACGGCGCCTTTGACCGCCACCATCCGCTGGTGAGCGCCCATCGAGCCACTGGAGTCCACCAGGAAGACCACGAGATTGCCCACTCGGGACTCCCGCACCTTCTGTCGCAGGTCCCAAGGCTCCAACTTCAGGGCCAAGTTGCTGTCAGTAGTGGAACTCCGGCGCAACTGGAACGGCGCAGCCTCACGAATCGTGGCATCCAGCGCCAGGTCGGTGACGCCACCGTCAGGTATCTCTGCACCCACGTATCGACCACGGTGGTCTCGAACGCGGCTCGTTGTACGTCTGCCGTGACTAGCGCGGGCCTGCCTATCCAGCGAGTCGAGATTAAGAGGACGGACCTTGAAAAGCTCCCCAGTGGCGAACACGTCCTCGTCGGCGCCGGACTGCGACTGGTCGTCGACGTCCGGCATCTCTGGGGGAACGACATCATCCGGGGCAGCTTCGGGGGACTGCGATTGGGAGTCCATGAGCTGTTCGGCCATTTCCTGCAAACGTTCGTTGTTGAGCTCGGGATCATCGAACGGCTGACGACGCATCCTGTGCAACAGAGCCATCTCTGCCACCCTGACCACGTCCTCTGGGATGACGCGACTCCTGCCCTCGTAAGCGGCCAGGGTCTGGGCGGCCTTGTAAATGACGATGTCGGCGCGCAGGCCGTCCACCTCATGACTGGCGCAGAGCTGGGCTATAAACGTCACGAGTCCATCGTCGACTACGACGGTCGGCAGGAGTTCCATGGCATCGGCTATGCGCTGGCGTTCAGCGGACTCCTCCTGCTCCCACTCCTGTTGGAAGACACTTGGATCGCCTTCGAAAGCGATCCGACGGCGAATCACGTCAGCCCGCCGCTCTGCGTCCTGGATGTGATCGATCTCAACCGCGAGTCCGAAGCGGTCTATGAACTGCGGACGCAGGTCGCCCTCCTCAGGGTTCATCGTGCCGATCAGCAGGAATCGAGCGGGGTGGGAGAACGAGATTCCCTCTCGCTCCACGAAGTTGCGCCCCATGGCCGCGGAGTCGAGCAGCACGTCGACTACGTGGTCGTTCAGCAGGTTGACTTCGTCGATGTACAGGATGCCCCTGTGCGCAGAAGCGAGTAGACCTGGCTCAAATGTGCGGCGGCCCTCTCTGATCGCCACTTCGATGTCGAGCTTGCCGACTACGGCCTCTTCGGTCGCGCTTACCGGCAACTCTACGAGCCTTACCTGTCTATCAACCGCGTGTCGGCTATCTCCAGCACAGAATTCGCATCCGTCGAAAGGCGTGGACGGTTCACAGCTGTACGCGCATCCAGCGACGACTTCGATCTGCGGCAGCAGCACCGCCAACGACCTCGCCGCGGTGGACTTCGCGGTACCCTTTTCACCGCGAATCAGAACCCCACCTATACCGGGGTTGATAGCGTTGAGTATGAGAGCCAGCTTCATACGATCCTGCCCGACAATTGCGCTGAACGGGAACACGCTGGCGCGCGATTTATGAGAAAGTCCGGTCGTCATGCGACCCCCTGCTCCTGTCGCTCTTCGAGCAGCGCTTCGGTCCGCAGGTAGACGCGTCGCAGCTCGTTCAGCAACTCATCGGGCGGATCTTCCCACATCTGTCTGTCTGCGGCCTCCATTAACCTTTCCGCAATCGCTCTAAGCGCCCAGGGGTTGCTCTGCTCGAAGAACCGCTGCATATCAGGGTCGAGCGCGTACCTCTCAGTGACCTCCTGGTACATCCAGTCGTCGATGATCTGAGCGGTGGCGTCGTAGCCAAACATGTAATCCACGGTAGCGGCGAGCTCGAACGCTCCCTTGTACCCGTGCCGCTTCATTGAGTCCATCCACTTCGGGTTGACGACGCGTGACCTGAACACCCTGCGGGCTTCCTCTTTCAGGTCTCGGGTGCGGAGGAGGCTCGGATCAGATGAATCGCCGAAGAACTGGCGCGGGTTACCGCCCGACAACACACGGACCGTCGCTATCATTCCTCCGTGGAACTGCATGTAGTCATCGGAGTCGAATATGTCGTGCTCGCGGTTGTCCTGGTTCTTTGTGGCCACGTCGATAGCCGCGAACCTGCGCTGGAACTCCCTGACTGCACTCACTCCGTGATGCTGCCTACCGTACGCATATGACCCCCAGGCCGTATAGACGTTCGCCAGATCCTCGTCCGACTGCCAGCTGCCATCGTCGATGGCCTGCAGGATTCCCGCGCCGTAGCTGCCTGGCTTGCTGCCGAAGATTCTAAACAGCGACTCGGACTCGGCGGTCTCAGCGTTCGTGCCGCTGGCGACCTTATCGGACACCTCGGCGACGTAGTGCTTTCTAATGAAGTTGCGGTCTTCGGGTTCATCCAGTTTCGCGACTCTTTGAAAAGCGTCGTCCATCATGAGGATCAGGTTATGAAAAGCGTCCCTGAAGAACCCGCTTATACGGACGGTGACGTCTATCCGGGGGCGTCCCAGTTCGGCCAGAGGAATCACCTCGAGACCGGTCACGCGCCTGCTTTCCTCCTGCCAGATTGGTCGCACGCCTATGAGAGCCAAGATCTGGGCGATGTCGTCCCCGTGGGTCCGCATAGCAGATGTCCCCCACACGCTGATGCCAACGGACTCCGGGTATTGGCTCTCGTCGTCCAGGTACCGTTCAATTAGCGAGTCAGCGAGCTGTTTGCCTATCTGCCAGGAGGTCTCAGAGGGGATGCTGCGCGGGTCCATCGAGTAGAAGTTGCGTCCTGTTGGAAGGACGCCGGCCATGCCTCGTGTCGGAGCGCCCGCGGGTCCGGGCGAGATGAAACGTCCGTCAAACCCTCGAAGCAGAGCGTCGATCTCGTCCGTCGTCCGCTCCAGGGCCGGATGAATGGTCTCGCACACGTAGCGCAGTACATCGGATACCGCGCTGTCATCGCCGAGCAGGTCTGACGCGATGCTCTCGGCGACGGAGCCGTCAAAGCTCGAGTCCGCAAGACTCTGGTACATCTGGCGCGAGATGGCCTCCAGGCATTCCACAACGTCGCCGGCGCTGCGTATCGGTGAGCCGCCATTCGCGGTGGCAAGAGCCCTGGGCATGGCGGAGACGTCGATCGGGGCTCCCCTATCCTTCAGCAGGGCTTCGTAGTCCACTCCGAGCGCGTCGCCAATAGCGTGTCTTATTCCTGGCACGTTGCCGTTATTCAGCCTCGTCAGGGCCAGCAGCAGGCCAACCAGCATCCCATCCTGCGGGGCCTCGCCGAGGGTATGAAGTCCGTCGCGTATCTGCGCGTCTTTCAGCTCGCAAATGTAGCCGTCTATGTGCAGGATGAAGTCGTCAAAGTCGTCAGGTATCTCGTCGACGCCGAGGTCTTCGTTAAGCCTTGCCCTTTGCACGACCTCCCATATCTGCTGACGCAGCATTGGTAGCTTCTGCGGGTCCATGCCCTGCGCTCGGGCGTATTCGTCCATCAGCTGCTCGCATCGGGTGATGTCGCCATAGCTGTCCGCCGTAGTCATAGCGGGAACCAAGTGGTCGATGATTACGGCGTGGCTGCGGCGCTTTGCCTGAGTGCCCTCACCCGGGTTGTTGATGATGAATGGGTAGAAGTGGGGCAGGTCCGGAAGGCAAACTTCTGGCAGACAAGATCGCGAGAGTCCAACCCCCTTGCCGGGCGTCCACTCCAGCGTCCCATGTTTGCCGAGATGCACAACGGAGTCGGCGCCGAAGCCGTCCCGCAGCCACCGGTAGAACGCAATATAGTGATGAGTGGGCATCAACTCGGGGCTGTGATAGATGGCGATAGGGTTCTCACCAAACCCGCGCGGAGGCTGTATGCCTACGAACACGTTGCCGAGTCGCAGACCCGCCATGAACAGATGACCGTCGTCGACGTACACGCTGCCCGGCGGCTCCCCCCAATCGGCTGTCATGGAGTCTTGGACATCCGAAGGAATCCCTGAGAACTGTTCAGAGTACTCGGTTGCGCTCACTCGGCCTTCGGCGCTTCTCATCTGCTCAGGGGTCAGGAATTCAGCGTCGTAGGTACACTTATCTATGAGCCGTCGCATCAGTTCGTCGCCGTCGGAAGGAATGTCCTCAATCGTGTAGCCCGCGTCGCGCATGGCCAGCAGAAGGTTGATGGCAGACGCAGGCGTATCGAGGCCCACCGCATTTCCCAGCCGCGACGCCTTGGTTGGGTAGTTGCTCAGCACAATAGCGATCTTGCGCTCGGTTACAGGTGTCCCTCGCAACTTCGCGTATCGTGCGGCAAGCGCAGCCACCGATTCGGTACGTTCGAGGTTGGGGATGTAACGGCGCAGTTCGCCTGACGCTGCGCCGTTCTGGGAGACCGACTCCTTGAAGGAAACGGGCACCGTGATAATGCGTCCGTCCAACTCGGGTAGAGCGACGTTCATGGCGATGTCCAGAGGACTTAGTCCTATGTCTCGCTCTTCCCATGTCGCCCGTGGTTCAGTGGTAACAATGGCCTGGAGGATGGGCACGTCCAGATGTTCCAGGATGGCCACGTCCCAGTTCTCATCGGAGCTGTTATCGACATGTGGCCCGCGGTTCTGGCTCATCGCGAAGCTCTGGGTGCATACGACGACATCGACAGCTGTTTGGCCGTCGCCGTCCATCAGGTATTTGCGGAACACAGCACCGTCGTCCTCGCGGAGACTGGAGCAGAATACCGGAAGGACGTTACAGCCACGTCTTTCGAGTGCGTCCAGCATTGCTTCGACGAACTCGACGTTCTGACTCACCCAGTGGGCGCGGTAGAACAACAGCGCCACGGTTGGCCTGGCAGCGTCGCAGTACAGTCGCCGGTACTCGTCGAGTGGCACGGCATCGGTTCTTCCCGGGCGGTAGATGCCGTCCTGGGGGAGGGGAACGGGCGGACCGTAACCGTAGTCAGTCCCCTGAATCTCGTCACTCAGGAACCGGAGCAGGTTGCCGAGATTTGAGACACCGCCGTGGTTGAGATACTCGTAGGCCGTCTGCGCCACGAGTGCAGGGGTAGTCGAACGTCGCTCGAAGACGGCATCGCGGACAGGTTCTCCTGAGCACGCGACCAGGGGTATTCTCCTATCGCGACAGGTCACTTCGAGTTCTGAGAAGCGATCGCCCATCGCCCTGTCCCCGCCGAGGAGGCGGGCAAGCACGATGTGTGCGTCTGACAGGGTCTCGTTCAGAAATAGCTCGAAGGCGCCTTCGTCCTGGAGCAGCACGAACGGATTCAACGCCAGCGTCTCACCGAAGCCGGAGGGCAACTCGAACCTGACGCGGTCCAGCGTAAGTATGTCAGTGTCCGATGTGGTTAGAAATACAATCATCTATCAGTCGAGTGTCGTCCATTGGTGTCGGGTCGGCATGTCGCGTTGGCAAAGCCCTGGCGAGTGCCGGACAAACAAAAACGCTCCGACTTATCGGTGTCGGAGCGCGTTGATTGTTCTATACCTGCGGGTCTTATGGGTACTCTGTATGCACAGGCATGGAAGCGCTCCCACCAGCGAGAAGCCACCTTCCAACGCGTGGAGCAGGTATCCTGACTCGCGGATCGTCGCTGCTGTGACGCCTTCCCAGCCTGGTTGAATTTCGGCCAGTGGCTGCTGTCACAGCGCTACCCGCTTACAGTGGCGCGTCCGTGGGAGATTCTCACTCCCTTCCCTGCGTACCTTCGCGTTAGCTATGTAGTGTCTATTAAAGTGCGATCTAACGTGCCAGCCAAGCTAACACTGGCAATTGTTAGTGTCAACCCCGGTCAGAGTCGATACGGGAGAATGGCTATTCTCCGGTGTACGGCTCGAAGTCGCTGAATTCAGCCTCACTGAACATTTCAGGGAAGAGTAAAAGCGCGGTGTTTTCGATGCCCCGCACGTTCCAGTGGGAAAGTGTCGTGTACTTCCGCGAGTCGACCAGGTGAACCATTTCGTCCGCCACGGCGGGGATTTCAGCGAGTATGGGGTTCCCAAGGATTTCGTCCCTGAACTCGACTCCCCCAAAGAGAGGTGGCTGCGTTACCAGGATTACATCTGGATTCATGGCGAGTATGGACTCCAGGCTGATCTCCTTGTGGGATGACAGACCCTCCGCAGCCGCTGCATTCACACCTCCGGCGGTCTCTATGATCCCACCCTCCGTGGTTCCTTCGCCTGCAGCGTAGATCTTGTCAGAGTATTTTGTTAGCGCCAGGACCACAGGCCGCGAGTCGTCCGCGGGCTGTGGAACTCGATCCGTCACCAGGCTGAGCCTGTCTTCTATCTCAGCGGCCAACTCCAGCGCGCGTTCCTCTACGCCCAGCATGTAGCCGATGAGCAGTATGTTCGGGATATTTCCTTCCGCTGAGCTTTCCAATGCCGGCCGTACGACCGTCACGCCTGCTTCCTGGATGAGCTTGATGATGTCGGCGTCGGTGTAGTTCGACACGATCACGAGATCCGGGTCTGCAGCGAGAACGTTTTCCACACCCTTCTCGTATATGGGCAGGTTTGAGGCAAAGTCAGCAATGTTTGAATATGCAGGGTCTGCGGTGAACCTGCCTACTGCCGCAATTCTGTCTGTGGCCACTATCGCGAGGACCATCTCATCGTGACCGAGTGAGTAGGAGAGGATCCGCTTAGGGGGCTCCATTATCTGGATCACGCCGTCTGGAGTCTCGATCTCTCTTGGCCACCCACGGTTCGACGGGTCCACTATTCCGGCCACCGATGGGTATGGGACCACCGTAGGCGTTGGAATCGGTGTTGAGGTGGGAGGCGGCGCTGGGGTCGCCGTCGGAGCGGCTGTGGCGGCGGGTTCGGGTGTAACAGTGGGTTCAGGCGTCGCCGTCGGCTCGGGTGTCGGGGGAGGCGGAGCCTGGGTCGGCACAGCAGTTGCCACAGCAACTACTTCTGCAGTCGGAGCTACTGCCGGTTCTGGTGCAGGCGTCGGCTCAGAACTGCATCCGATCAATGCAATGATGGCAAGAACTGCAACAAGAGATGGCAGGTGAACATTGAATGTTGTCGACTTCATTCCAAGCCTCGGATTCACTTATGGTCGGAACTAGAGCATCGATGCTCGCGCCTTATTGCGAGCGAGGAGCATCAGGAAGAAAGGAGCGCCTGTCAACGCTGTCACCACTCCAACCGGCACTTCTGCCGGATCTATGACAGTCCTGGAGAGAGTGTCCGCTGCCAGCAGGAACACCCCACCGCCCAGAGCGCTGAGGGGCACCAGAACACGGTGGTCAGCGCCGATAATCAGGCGCAGCGTGTGAGGGGCTATGAGACCAACGAATGCTATCGTGCCCGAAAATGCCACGGCCGCACCTGTGATCAACGAAGTTGACAGGAGGAGCGTGTTCCTGGTCAGCGCCACGCGGGCTCCCAGTGAGCGTGCCTCTTCGTCTCCGAGCATCAGGAGGTTAAGGTCCCGTGCCAGGACCACAGCAATAGTTACTCCAAGAAGAATAAACGGGATGCATAGTTGGACGTCAGTCCAGGTAGAAGCGCCAAGTCCCCCTGCAAGCCAGAAGAGCATTTCGCGCTGTGCCTGAAGGTTGGCAGTGAAAAGAATGATTGCCGAGATCACGGCAGCTATGAACGCACTGATTGCGACCCCCGCTAGGAGGAGTGCGCCCATCGAGAAGCGTCCTCCGACGGAGGCCACCAGATAGACCAGAACAAGTGTGGCGCAAGCCCCGGCAAACGACATAGCAGGCAAGGCGAGCGCAACCGCGCTACTTAGCCCTGTCGCAATTGCGACGACGGCCCCCAGGGCTCCTCCAGTGGAGACACCAATGATGCCCGGGTCGGCCATGGGGTTTCGGAACAGGCCCTGCATCACCGCGCCGGAGACCCCCAGCGCAGCCCCGACAATCAGGGCCAGGGTGATGCGCGGCAACCTGATGCTTGAAACAACCGCATATTCGGTTTCGGATGCGTCTGAGTACCCGATTCCCAGATGTTCCAGAAGGATTGAGGAGACAACCTGGGGCGCCACTGAGTATGGACCGACGGAGGCTGCGGTGACCGACAGCGCAATTCCCAGAGAAAATAGAAGTGTCGAGCCCACCGCGAGCTTCAGCAGGACTGGCGCTTCGGAGAGACTTGTACGAGTCCGAGACAGTCTTGCACATACGCGCCTGAACTGAACTCCGAGATTCGGCCTGTCTTCATTGGAGCGCAGGTCCGGCGCTCCAGAGTCCACTGTCTCCAAAAGAAAAATCCCCGCCGCTCTATTCGGCAGGGATTGCATTTGCTGGTCCCGCTTCTACTGGTGCGGTGACCAGAGCCTGAGGCGCTCCCTGGGACGAAGAGCGGCCACTCAGCCCTGCCCGGCAGGTCTCCTGGCTCCCGGATCGTTGCCCCTCCCACGCCTTCCCGTCCTTAATTGGACAGTGGCTCTTGTGGGATGACTAACCGGTTACAGTGGCGCCTCCGCAGCGGATTCACACCGCTTTCCCTATTCGCGTTCGTTTGATGAACGCACCGGGTTGGGTTGGCCTTTCTTGGCTGTCGCGATACTAACAGCGGACTCTCGGGGGTGTCAACACGTTGAAGTTTGGGTTGTGGTCTTTTGTTGATGGTTCGAAATATCCTGTATGCTTTCAATCGACTCTTAAACCGCAGTTGAGGATCGAACCCACCGATGAAAGAACCGAGGCCAGCGCGGGTTGTGATGATCCAGGGGACGGGGTCGTCTGTTGGCAAGAGCTTCATAGTCACTGGGCTGTGCCGGCTGTTTGCGCAGGACGGCTATCGGGTGGCGCCGTTCAAGGCTCAGAACATGTCGCTCAACTCGGCAGTGACTCCTGACGAGCTCGAGATCGGTCGGGCACAGGCGGTGCAGGCAGAGGCCGCAGGCGTAGAGCCCGAGGTCGAGATGAACCCGGTGCTGCTTAAGCCTGAGGGAAACAGAACCTCTCAGCTAGTCGCGATGGGCAAGATGCGTGGGAAGCTGCAGGCCATGGACTTCCTGACCCGCAAGCGGCGGCTTTGGACGGTCGTGGCGAACGCGCTAGACAGTCTGAGGCAGCGTTACGACATCATAGTAGTGGAGGGAGCAGGCAGCCCGGCAGAGATCAACCTGCGGTCCGGCGACATCGTCAACATGGCGATTGCCCTTCACGCTGAGGCTCCTGTTTTTCTCGTGGGCGACATAGACAAGGGAGGAGTATTCGCCTCGCTATACGGCACCGTCGAGTTGATCGCCAAGGAGGAGCGCGAACTCGTAAAGGGGTTCATAATCAATAAGTTCAGAGGCGATGTCGAGCTGCTAAAGCCGGGACTCGATATGATCGAGGACCTCACCGATGTACCGGTCGCAGGCGTACTTCCCTTCCTCACTGACGTATATGTACCAGAGGAAGACTCGCCAAGGATGGCAAGGGTTGCAGACGGGGACGCGCATGTCGGCGCCATTGATATTGCCATTCTTGCGCTGCCTCACATGGCGAACTTCGACGAGTTCGACCCTCTGGCACGTCGCGATGGTGTGCGACTAAGGTACGTCAGGCTGGCGTCAGAGCTGGGTCGGCCTGACCTAGTAATCATCCCGGGGTCCAAGACGACGGTGGATGACCTGACAGCCCTCAGGCAGTCCGGACTGGAAGAAGGCGTCAGGCGTCATCTCGAGGATGAGCGGCCGCTCATCGGCGTGTGTGGCGGCATGCAAATGCTTGGAACTTCCATACATGACCCGGACGGGGTTGAGTCTGACCAGCCGGTAGTGGACGGCATGGGCATCCTGGACATCGATACCAACTTCATGGACGATAAGACGACGACCCGGACGCGTGGGACTATCACTGGCAATTCGGGACTGCTGGAGGGCGCAACTGGGCTCAACTTCGCAGGCTATGAGATTCACGTCGGCGTCAGCGCCTCTCACGGGGAGGCGAACCCGGTGATGAGTCCTGATGATGGGGGGCCTCCCGTTGGGTACGTCGACGAAAGTGGCCGGGTACTGGGCACGTACGTGCACGACCTGCTCAAGAACGACGCTGTTGTCGACAGGATTCTGAGCAACGTGGCATCGATGCGTGGCCTGTCCGGGCAGTACGAATCCGACGACTTCTCTCAAGATGCCGAATACGACAGGCTTGCAGACTACATCAGAGAAAGTCTGGATGTTGGTCTGATCTACAAATCGATGGGGATAGAGTAAGTGAACCCGCTATTCAGAATGAATCGGTATGTTGAGCCTAAGTACCTGGCGAGTGCGGCACTATTCGCTGTGTTCGTCTGCTTCTTCACTGTCGGCTGTAGCTCCCGGGAAGATGCCCCGACTCCGGTCCCGGCAACTCCGTTCAGGATCGGAGTCATGGACTCGATCACTGGTGTAGGCGAGACTTACGGCAACGTTGCGGCCCATGCCAAGCAGATGGCAGCCGATGAGATCAACGCCGCGGGCGGCGTGGACGGCCGTATGCTGGAACTCGTAGTCGAGGACTCGAAGTGCAACGCCCAGGACGCGATCACCGCATTCCGAAAGCTGACAGACGTGGATGGTGTGAAGATCATCCTTGGGACTTCGTGCAGCGGCGCGATGCTTGGCGTAGCGCCACTAGCCGAGGAGAGCGGAGTTGTTCTATTTTCCGGCCTCGCCAGCAACCCTGATATAGCCGACGCAGGCGACTACATCTTCAGGACTCAGATAAGCGACATCGAGGTCGGTGTCAGTACAGGAAACGTTCTATGGTCCGACGGTGTACGAACGCTGGCCACGATCACGGAAGAGACGGACTACGCGGAGGGGGTTAGGCGGACGTCGGTCGAACAATTCACCAAGCTCGGCGGCCAGATCGTGGCTGAAGAGCGTTTCTCGTCGGACATCACCGACTTCAGGACCCAATTGACGAAGTTGTTCGAGGCGAACCCGGACGCGCTGCACATATCTCCGCAGTCGGAGTTCGCTGGTGGAACGATCGTCAAACAGGCCAGAGAGCTCGGCTACGAAGGCCCCATCTACGGGGAGACGGTCTCGGTCGGGACGACTGCGCTGGAGATTGCCGGTGACGCGGCAACTGGCATGAGGGCCATTACCGCAGCCCCAGACCCAAGGAACGAGAAGGCCCAGCAGGTGATCTCGGACTTCAGGGAACGCTACAACTACGTCACCCTGCCCTGGCACCTGGGTTCCGCCTATGACGATGTCTATATCACGGCAGAGTGTCTCAAGATGACAGGTGACGACCAGGACGCCGACGGGTTCAGGGACTGCCTGTATGAGATCACCTGGACCGGAGCAATAGGAGAAGGCTACAGCTTCGACGAGAAGGGCGAGGTTGTGGGTCTCTCTCGAGCTGTCGTCGAGATCCTTCCACCCTCAGAGAGGACGGAAGAGAATTACGGATTCAAGGTGCTGGGCCTGGCTTCTGACTGGGCGGCCAATTCTCAGTAACGTCATCTGACTATATTGCTGCCAGCGATAGGTCGATGGAACAAAACCGTCTCGCCGTTCGTCTATACTGACATCACGCCCGAGAAGGGGGTACGTTCAGATGTATAGACACTTCCTATTTCAACTGACTCTTATGGTCGCGGTGACTCTCATGGTCTTGTCTGCCTCGTGCGGCGGTGGCCAGGAATCGGCGACTTCAGACCAAGAATGGGCACGGCAATCTTTGAGTTCCGACCTATTCGAAAGGCAAGCTGCGGCTCCTGCCGCTCCCGCGCCGGCTGTAGCTCCCGCAGCCGCTCCCCGGCAGATTCAGGCGCAGTCTGCCCCTACTGCCCCTGCTCCAGCGGCCTTGCCGGCACCGGCTGCTGCCGCTGCGCCGGCGATCGAGAAGGTTGAAGCACAAATGGCCTCGGTGGCCACGGACCACGCCATGTCGGAGGCCGCCGCACCTGCACAACTCGTTACGCAGCGACGGATTATCATTCGCGAAGTCGACATGTCACTGGTTGTGGATGAAATACAGACGGCCATTGATGAAATTGCCGACATCGCCGACGACGCGGGCGGCTGGGTAGTCGACAGCGGCAGGTGGGCTCTGCACATCGGCAGCATCAGCATTCGTGTTCCGGCTGACGTGCTAGACGACACGATCGACGAGCTTCGAGACCTGGCGACAAAGGTTGAATCAGAAAATACCAGCAGCCGCGACGTGACTGACGAGTACGTGGACCTCGGAGCTCGTCTGACTAACCAACGGGCGACGCAGCAGGCTCTACTGGGCCTCCTCGAGCGGGCTACGAATGTGGAGGCTGCCCTGGAGGTGCAGCGTGACCTCTCCAGGGTACAGGAAGAGGTGGAACGCCTTTCCGGGCGAATCAAGTTCCTGGAGGAGTCGGCTGCGTTCTCGATAATCAGAGTTAGCCTCAGCCTGGCTCCTGTTGAGGTCAGTGTTGACTCAGGTCCAGACCAAACGGTGGCAGTCCACGTGCCAGTCAAGTTCAGGGCAACCTTTACACCGCCGGAAGGGATTGAGGATTACTCAATCACGTGGGACTTTGGAGACGCGTCCGACCCTCATACCATCTATAGGACCGCTCCGACGCAAACTCCAGGCGAGCTAACCACCGCTACAGTCAACCACGTGTACGACAGCACTACTGGGTCACCGTTCATCGCTCAGGTGACGATCACAGGAACAGGTGAGGGTGGAATCATCGAAGGCGAGGACACGCTGACTGTCTCGGTGTCTGAGGTCCCGGCTATAGAAGTTTTCGCGGGCGACTGGATGGACGTGGAACAGAACACAGAAGTGTCTTTCTCAGGTTCATTCACGAGGCCTCAAGGCCTGACCGACGTCAGATTCGAGTGGGACTTCGGGGATGGGCTTCCCCCTGTAACGGGTGATGTCCCTGAGGGCAGCACACGAGCCTACGCCACTCACGTCTACCGCGACTATCGCCCCGAGCCTTACACCGCCAGGCTGACGGTCACGGCTGAGAGCGAGGTCGGACAGATCGAGGCGAGCCGTTCAATCGAAGTGTTCGTCAGAGAAGAGCTCGGCTTCGTGGTTGGCGGGTATGACTTTGCCGACAGCCTCAAGGGCGCTACCAGAGGCCTTTCAGAGCTTGTCCAGGGCTTGCTGGTTGTTCTCATCTGGCTGGTGATCTTCCTGCCCATATGGGCAGTGGCCGGTGGAGTCATCTGGTTTGTCGTCAGGTTAGCGCGCAGGCGCCGAGCCAGAAATGAAGTCTCGACTGATGGACAGCAGATGGACGCCGCTTCCTGATGACAGATGGAGACCTGATTCGCCACTTCACGGCAACCGGTATCGTGGTCCACGACGGCTGCGTCGCCCTACACTGGCATAGGAAAGTCAAGGCATGGCTACCTCCCGGGGGTCACATTGAGGCAAACGAAGACCCAGTCGAAGCTGTCCTTCGGGAGGTCTTCGAGGAGACCGGCATCGAAGTTGAGGTAGTGCCAACGTCACCAGAGTTAGACCTGAAGTACCCGGAGCAGGTGCTGCCGCCTTACACGATCATGGTGGAAGACATCCACGATCCTGTGGAGGGCTTCCACAAGCACATCGACATGATCTACTTCTGCCTCCCCCTGTCGGATGCTCCAGACCTGGCTGAGGGTTGGCGGTGGGTGTCGAAGTCCCACTTAGTCGGAGCAACTCCCCTCACGGATGGAAGGATAGCTCCTGAACCACCGCCCGAGGACGTGAGGAAGCTAGGCGTCCATGCTATAGAGCACGTGTCCCGCACGACTTTACCGTAGTCGGACTGTTTATCGAGACGGTGAATTCCTGTACACTGTGCACGCTTCGACATCGGACGTAGTTCGAGTCGAACACGCAGAAACTCAAGCCGCGTCAAAGGTACGCGGGCGTGTTGAAACCGGGAGGAATTCATGCCAAATACTCTGACAGACAAGGTGGCCATCGTCACGGGCGCCGGCCGCGGAATCGGGCGAGGGATAGCACTCGCCATGGCGGCTGAGGGCGCCAAGGTGGTCGTCAACGACCTCGGGGGCGCGGTGGACGGCACCGGCGCGTCGTCCAGCCCAGCTGATGAAGTGGTCGCCGAGATCAAAGCCAATGGTGGAGAGGCGGTCGCGAACTACGAGTCCGTCGCCACCATGGATGGTGGCGAAGCGATCGTGCAGAGCGCCCTGGACAACTATGGGCAGCTGGACATCGTCGTTACCGTCGCGGGGATCCTCCGTGACAGGATGATCTTCAACATGACCGAGGAAGAGTGGGACGACGTTCTCGACGTTCACCTCAAGGGGACGTTTACGGTCGTCAAGTTCGCGTCAATTCTCTTCAGGCAGCAGCGCTCCGGCCGGATCATCACATTCGCGTCTGAGTCGGGTCTATTCGGAAACACCGGACAGGGCAACTACGCCGCTGCCAAGTCAGGCATCGCGGGATTCACCAAGGTCGTCGCACGCGACCTCGGGCGCTACGGCGTAACTGCCAACTCCATCTGCCCACGAGCGTCATCTCGAATGACGGCGACTGTGCCGGACGTGGCGCGCGAGATGCGTTCTGGTCGTGAAGAGGGCGATCGAGCCCCTACGCCGCAAGGCCCGATGGACCCCGACGACATAGCCCCGTTCGTCTGCTACCTTGCCAGCGACTTCGCAGACAACGTTAACGGGCAGACGTTCCTGGTTTACGGCGGGACAATCACGCTGCTGACGCTGCCAAGACGCGTCCGCACGATCTTCAAGGACGATCAGTGGAGTCTGGATGAACTCAGGGAACTGGTCCCTCAGCAGGTCACGCGTGGTCTTCCGAACCCATCTCCTCCACAGCCGCCACGGCAGTAGGGGTCGAACAGGGATAGACTCGCTAAGCTTTTGACATCGCAATACTACGGGAGACCAAGCAATGGGAAATCTACTTGAAGGTAAAGTAGCCATCGTCACTGGATCGGGGCGTGGCATTGGAGCAGGCATCGCCAAGCTCTTCGGAGCCGAGGGCGCCAAGGTGGTCGTAAACGACATTGGCGGAGCCGTAGACGGCACAGGCACTTCTGTGGCTCCTGCTGACGAAGTAGTGGCCGAAATCAGGGACGCGGGCGGAGAGGCTGTAGCCAACTACGACTCCGTTGCCACCATGGAGGGCGGCGAGAACATCGTGAAGACGGCCCTCGACAATTTCGGAAAGCTCGACATAGTCGTGACACCCGCCGGAATCCTCCGGGACCGCATGGTGTTCAACATGACCGAGCAGGAGTGGGACGACGTGATCGCCGTCCACCTGAAGGGCACGTTTACCGTTTCGAAATTCGCCTGCATACTGTTCAGGCAGCAGCGAAGTGGCTGCATTATCACGTTCTCATCAACGTCCGGGCTGTACGGAAATTCCGGGCAGTCGAACTACGGCGCGGCCAAGGACGGCATTGCCGGATTCACACGCGCCGTTGCGCGCGACATGGGTCGCTATGGTGCGCGAGTCAACGGAATTTCACCGGGAGCGAATTCCCGCATGACCGCCACGGTGCCCGACTCGGCGCGAGCGATCAGGGCCTCGTCAGGTATTCAGGGCGCATCCGGACCAAGGGCGCTCGAACTGAGGCGTGAGCCTGAAGACATTGCACCCTTCGTGACGTGGCTCGCCTCGGATGAGGCCAAGGATGTTAACGGATATCTGTTCCACGTGACCGGTGGTGAAATCTCTCTCATGAACAACCCCGAGCCAGCACGGACGCTTCACAAGAGCGGACGCTGGTCTGTTGAGGAGATCGCGGCGATGTTCCCCGGTACGCTGGGAATGGACATGGTCAACCCAGCGCCCCGCCAGGCGCCGAGGGAATAGCCGCTACGCGGTGGTTTAGCTATGAACCCACTCGAATTCAGACAGATAGGAACGACTGACCTCAAGGTCACCTGTCTTGGACTAGGCGGTGCTCCGATGGGCGGGCTCTTTACCCCCGTCGGCGCACAGATTGCCATGGACACTGTTAGACGCGGTTATGAACTGGGCTTGCGTTTCTTCGATACGGCCCCCCTGTACGGCAGGGGCAAGAGCGAACGCTTCTATGGCAGCGGCCTGAGTGGGCTCGATCGGGGCAGCTATGTGCTGTCCTCAAAAGTGGGACGAGTTCTCGACCCTAACGATGAGGCTACCGACGACGACATATATGTAGAGGTACCTCCGTACGATGTCGTCTTTGACTTCAGCCGGGACGGGGTTTTGCGTTCTGTTGAAGAGAGCATCGAAAGGCTGGGACTCGAGCGGCTGGACATTGCGCTTATACACGATCCCGACGACCACTGGGAACAGGCTATCGGCGAGGCGTTTCCGACGCTCGCCGAGCTTCGTTCCCAGGGTGTCGTGGGCGCGATCGGCGCAGGTATGAACCAGTGGGAGATGGAAGCGCGCTTTGCACAGGAGGGTGACTTCGATTGCTTCCTGCTGGCTGGCAGGTACACGCTGCTGGACCACTCCGGCCTAGATGAGTTCCTGCCCCTATGCGAGTCGAAACAGATTAGTGTGATCCTGGGCGGCCCCTACAATAGCGGCGTGCTGGCGTCCGACCTAGGACCCGATACGACGTACTTCTACCAGCGGACGCCTCCTGAAGTGCTGGAAACTGCGAGGCAGATCAAGGCGGTATGCGACAGTCACGGCGTTCCGCTGAAGGCGGCTGCTCTGCAGTTCGGACTCGCTCATCCCGCAGTAGCCGCAACGATTCCTGGACCACGCACACCGGCTGAGGTCGAAGAGAACTTAGAGATGGCGGGGTACGAAATTCCACCCGGTGTTTGGTCAGACCTGAAGTCGGAGGGCCTGATTCCATCGGAGGCGCCAACGCCCTCATAGACACGCTTAGGAGCAGTTCTTGAAGTCGTTCGCCATGACATTGGACCTTCGTGACGATCCCGATGTGATCGCCGAGTACAAGCGCTACCACCGGGAGGTGTGGCCCGAGGTGATCGAGGGCCTGAGGTCAGTCGGCATCCTGAAGATGAAGATCTTTCTCAAAGGTACCCGGATGTTCATGTACATCGAGACCAAGGACGACTTCGAGCCTGCGAGGGACTTCCAGGCGTACACGGACGCCTCTCCCCGAGCGCGTGAGTGGGATGAGCTGATGCGCGGATTCCAGGTACAAGTGCCCGGCGCCGCCGAGGATGAGTGGTGGGCCTCGATGGAAGAAGCGTTCGACATCGACTGGTTCTAGCCCAGTGGCAACCGTTCAGGGGACAGTCGACAGTCATCACCATTTCTGGGACCTGTCGCGTCTCGAATACCCTTGGATGCCGCCGGGGCAGAGTGTTGTCAGACAGAACTATCTTCCGTCCCAACTGAAGCCCGAGTTAGCTGCCGTCGGCATTGACCGAACGGTAATCGTTCAAGCGCACCAGTCGATGGAAGAAGCGAGGTTTCTCCTCGACATTGCCAATGATACTGACTTCGTGGCCGGAGTAGTGGCGTGGGTTGATGTGCAGTCCCCAAGCGTCGGAGACGATTTAGACTCGCTCCTGGAGTCTGGCCCGCTGCTCGGCATTCGCCACCAGGTCGAAGACGACCCCGAAGACAACTGGCTAGTCGCTGAGCAGACCATTCGCGGGTTCAAGGAGATAGCAGCCAGGAATCTGGCATACGACATGCTCGTGAAACCACAGCACATGAAGCATGTTCCAACTGTAGCCGAAAGAGTTCCCGAGCTTCGAATGGTAATTGACCACATCGCGAAGCCCCTGATCGCAGACGGGGTCATGGAGCCCTGGGCATCTGACATGGCCGCGATAGCGAGCATTACCGGTGTGTACTGCAAAGTGTCCGGCATGGTCACGGAGGCCGATCACGACCACTGGAGCGTCGACGACCTCCGACCCTACGTTGAGCACGTGCGAGCGCAGTTCGGCATGGACAGGTTAATGTTTGGTAGTGACTGGCCGGTGTGTCTTCTGGCTTCATCATATCGACGAGTCTTCGAGGCCGCATTGGAAGCCATTGGCCCGATGAACGATCAAGAGCAAAGCGATTTCCTGGGCGGTAACGCCGCGCGATTCTACAGGCTTTAGGGAGAGGGAAGATGCCAACAGTCGATGCTGACCGATTGACGACAATAGCGGCCGAACTGCTCAAGGGCAGCGGCGCAAGCGAAGAGGAAGCCGAGATCATCTCACGCCACTCGGTTGGCGCAAACCTGGCAGGTCACGACTCTCACGGGATAATCCAGATTCCAACGTACATAGACAGGGTCAAGAGAGACCATATTGTTCCAGGAGCGGAGTTCGAAATCCTAAAGGACACTCCAACCACCACCGTAGTGGATGGGCACTGGGGATTCGGCTACGTCGTGTCCGAACGGCTTATGCAGATGACCATCGACAAGGCGAAGCAGGGTGGCGTCGCTGCCGCGACGGTGTTCAGGCAGAGCCACGTCGGCAGAGTCGCTGACTACCCGATCATGGCCGCCAAACAGGGCATGATCGGAATGATGACAGCAGACTCAGGACGCTCGTCTAAGTCGGTCGTTCCGTTCGGCGGACGAGAGCCACGCCTCGGCACCAACCCGATCTGCATTGCCATGCCATCGAACCTCGAAGGCACGATGTTCATCGACATGGCGACCAGCGCGGTCGCCGCCGGAAAGCTGGGCGTCGCAGTGGCCAGGGGCGCCGGTGTGCCAGAGGGCTGGATCCTCGACAAGGACGGGAATCCCTCTACTGATCCCAACGACCTGCGAAACGGAGGAGCTGTTCTCCCGCTGGGCGGGCCTGAAGGTCACAAGGGCTACGGGCTGTCCGTTATGGTGGAGATTCTCTCTGGAATACTCACCGGACTCGGATTCGGGCACGACCCTTCCGGGCGTCACAACGATGGCTGCTTCATGGCGGTATTCGACGTCGGTGCGTTCAGGGACACTGAAGAGTTCAAGTCCGAGGTGACTGAGTTCGCGCGGTACCTAAAGAGCTCTGAGCCGGCGGCAGGCTTCACTGAAGTCTTCTACCCCGGTGAACTGGAGCACAAGCGCGAGCAGCAGCTTCTCGCCGAGGGCATTTTCGTCGAGGACGCCACCTGGGAGCGCCTACGCGAACTGGCGAGTGAATATGGCGTCGCGGAACAGTTGGGACTCGGTTAAAGAATACAGGTGAAACAGTGAATCCAGACACTGAACCCTTCAGGCTCGTGGGACCTGAGGCACAGGAGCGCCTGTCAACGCTTCTGGAAGAATTTGACACGCTTGGCCGGAGGGCGATGGGCTACCCCGTCAACCTCGACTACGACTATTCCGAATTGCTTCCGTTCCTCCAGTATTCCGCCAACAACGTTGGCGACCCGTTCCACGACAGCAACTACGCCAGCAACACGCACGAGATCGAGCGGGAGGTGATTGGCAACTTTGCGGACATGATGCGCCTGCCTCGTGAAGATGCCTGGGGCTACGTAACTTCCGGCGGCACCGAAGGCAACATGTACGGGCTGTACATGGGTCGAGAGACCTACCCGTACGGCGTCGTCTACTTCTCCCAGGACACGCACTACAGCGTGGTAAAGATCCTGCGGCTCCTCAAGGCTCGAAACATCATGATCAAGAGCCAGCCAAATGGAGAGATCGACTACGACGACCTTTACGAGACTATTCGGATCAACCGCGACGTTCCGGTCATTATGATGGCCAACATCGGTACGACGATGAAGGGCGCGATCGACGACATCGACAGGATTAGGGACATACTGGACGACCTGGCTGTGTCCAACTCCTACATCCACGCCGATGCAGCCCTGAGCGGCATGATCCTGCCGTTTGTGGACGATCCGCAGCCATACGGATTCGACAGGGGTTTCGACAGCGTTGCGATCAGCGGCCACAAGATGATCGGCTCTCCCCTGCCCTGTGGAGTTGCCATTACGAGAAAGGAATACGTTGCGCGAATCGCAAGGTCCATAGAGTACGTGGGAGTACTGGATACGACCCTGACAGGTTCTCGGAGCGCGTTCGCGCCGCTGGTGATCTGGTACGCATTCCAACGTCACGGCCTGGAGGGGTTCAAGGCGATAGTCGCAAAGAGCCTCCAGCAGGCAGAGTACGCAGTTGAGAGATTCAATGAAGTTGGAATCCCTGCCTGGAGGAACAAAAACTCGGTCACTGTTGTATTCCCAAGACCATCGGAGAAAGTTGTCC
This sequence comes from Dehalococcoidia bacterium, assembly GCA_965116415.1. Classification (GTDB taxonomy): domain Bacteria; phylum Chloroflexota; class Dehalococcoidia; order Lucifugimonadales; family UBA1123; genus VXRN01. Next base: position 35,266 of record OZ220693.1, on the reverse strand, counting down.
GCAAGTGGCAGGTTGCACCATACGAAGACATAGCGCACACCATCACAATGCCGAACGTCACTCGTGAACAGATTGACGCGTTGGTCGACGACGTGCTGAACGATTAGAAGTCTGGAGGGCTGGACTTGGACAGAATCATTGTCATGGCGAAGAGCGAGGTCGGAGTCATAGCAGACATTACGGCCACTCTCGCCGACGCCAACGTGAACATACTTACCATCAACACAGAGAACACCGGCGAGACCGGTCTCGTCATCCTGACTACGGAGGACAACGACGCAGCACTGAGCGCGCTCACGGCGGCGGGCTTCCGGGCAGTGATTGACGACGTGCTGGTGATACGCTTACGCGACGAACCTGGCGCGCTCGCGAAGGTCGCAGAGCGATTCAAGAACGCTGGCGTGAACATCCAGAGCCTGCACATCCTGGACAGGCACGGGGAATATGCGACCATCGCCCTCGCGGCTGACGACCGTGAAGCGGCTGAGGCCCTGATAGGCTCGGAAGCCGTCGTCTAGAGTTTCTGATTCCTTCTAGGCGATGTTCACCTCGGCGCTGGTGTCCCTGAGCCATGTAGGCCGAATGATCAGTTCAGGAATCGCCGCGCGCTGAGGAAGGCGAGCTATCAGTGTGATGGCCTCGGCTGTGTCTTCGGCGGTCACCATCGTAGAGCGGGCATCGGAGTCTGGTACGACCGGACGTCCGTCCAGGATCGGAGTATCAACCTCACCGGGTATGACAACGCTCGCGCGGATTCCGGTGTTTCGGTACTCGGCGTTTATGAAGGCAGTGAAGTTGATGACTGCGGCCTTGGCCGCGCTGTAGCTCATTCCGGCCAGAGGGCTCGCGCTGACGCCGGCCATGGATGAGACGTTGATAATCGTGCCCTCCCCTGCGTCGACCATTGATGGCACGACCGCCTGGGTGCAGAATACGGACCCTACGAGATTGCTGTCGTAGACGCTTCTCAGGTCGTCAGGTGTCGTTGTCAGCAGCATTCTGCGGGGTGAGCTGTGGCCTGCGTTGTTAACGAGGACGTCAACTTTGCCGTGCTTATCAAGCACGGCACTGACCATCGCCTTGACACTTTCGTCGTCGCCAACGTCAACGCCATAGGCCTCGGCTACACCACCTGCTGCGGCTATCTCGTCGCGGACGGACTCGACTTTTGACACGGTACGTCCTACCGCGACCACAACCGCGCCTTCCTCTGCCATCATAAGTCCAGTGGCACGACCGATTCCGCTTCCGCCACCGGTGATGATGCAGACACTGTCTTTCAGTCCCATTCAATTGTCCTCCTGTATGTCTAAGTGCGCACCTATGGTAGCAGGGTCAGCCCCAACAGCCCCACTGAGACAATGAAGAGTCCCACAAATTGCACCGCCGCAAGGCGCTCCTTGAACAGGACAATCCCACCTACTATTGGAATGAGCGGGTAGGCAGTGGAAGCTGCGGCAACTATGGAGACAATCCCGATTTCCGACCCGCGAGTGAAGGCCAGCAGTGAGAGGGTCTCTAGCGCCGCGACTACGACGATGGCCACACCCAGCTTCCTGCTCAACCCGACCCATGGACGCTCGCGCCTTATCGCCACCACCGGGACGAGAATACACACCATGAACATCCTGGTGAGAAACACGGGGGCAAACCATCCCATTTCCTTGGACATCACTGCGATGGCGAACTGCCAGAACCCCGCGGCGATGCTCACGCCGATAGCCAGTGCAACACCCAAGCCGATGATCGTCCTTCCGGACCTCAGCGCCTGCATGTCTACGGATGCCATCACAACGCCGCAGACAGTGGCCACAATGGCAGCGATCTGCCAGGCGCTGATTCTCTCCCCAAGGAAGATCACCGCCAGTACGACGACCACAGGGCTGTGGGCAGCTACGATCGGTCCGACAAGCGCGATGGGGCCGAGCTGTAACGCCTTGTAGAAGCCCAGGTAGAAGAACACGACGACTACGGTGAGCCCAGCCATCATCACAACATGACTCGCCTCAATGGTCTGAAGCTGCCCCGTGACCAGAGCGAACACGAGCATTCCAGCGACTCCGAACAGCTGCAGCAGGAAGACTGTCCGCAGTACTCCCATGGAGCGAGTCAGTCCGGCGGAGATCACATCGGCTATTCCGATTCCAATGGCGAATGCGAGGCCAAACAGGACACTCTGAACGACCATCTACGTAGATTCCATTGACTGTCGAACATGGAATCGAGTGTGCATCAGCCTACCAGGGCCACTCCTATCAGGGATCCGATACCGAAGGTAACGGCGGCGGCGGCTCCGCCGGCGAGGAGCATTCGCGCTCCTCCCCAGGGGATGTTCCGGCCAGAGCCGGCAGCCACGAGTGCTCCAACGACGATGAGCGAGACTGCGCTGAGCAGGGCGCTCAGGGGTAGTGTCATAGATCCCAGTTCCAGAAGATAGGGAACAATTGGAACAATCGCCCCGATAGAGAAGGCCACGAACGAACTTGCAGCGGCTCCAAATGGAGACCCCAGCGAATTGGGGTCGAGTCCCAACTCTTCGCGGGCCATCGTCTCGAGCGCTACATCCGGGTCTGACATGATTCGACGCGCCACGACGAGCGCTTCGTCCTGAGTCAGTCCCTTGGACCGGTAGATTTCGACAAGTGTCCTCTCGTGTCTCGTAGGAGCATCCTGAAATACGGAGAAGGCTCTTCTGATCAGATGTCGGTAGACATCGGCCTGGCTGCTTACCGATATCCACTCACCGGCTGCCATCGAGAACGCACCAGCAAGCAGACCCGCAATTCCGGCCAACAATACGATGCTTGGGTCGCCTGACCCTCCAGCGACACCCATAACGAGACTGAAATTGGATACAAGGCCGTCGTTGGCGCCGAGGACCGCGGCCCTGAGGTTCCCTCCTCCCAGAAGACCTCCGTCCAGGATCGCAGAGCTCCAGCCACCGCCTGAGTCAGTCATTTATATTCACTGATTCAGGACGAAGTCGATAGACGGCTCCGGATCTCCTTCAGCCTGTCTACGTTGTCCTTGTCCGGACCCTTCTTGTCAGGGCCGGGTACTTCGAGGATGAAAGGTACATCGCTGAACGCCTCATGGCCCATGATGACCTCGAAACCCTCGGTGCCAATATACCCCTCACCTATGTTGTCATGACGATCCACGCCGGAGCCCATCTCAACCTTGGCGTCGTTGGCGTGGACGACGACCAGACGGTCGAGTCCGATGTGAGTGTCAAACTCGTCCATAGCGGCATCTATCATGTCAGGATTGGCGATGTCGTACCCGGCGGCGAAGCAGTGCTCGGTATCCAGACACACTTTGAGGCGGTCGCTGCCGACCGTTGAGACCATCACGCCGATCTCCTCGAACGAAGCCCCCAGGTGAGCTCCCATACCTGCGCTGTTTTCGACCAGGAGGAGCGGTCCGGGCGGGCTTGCCTCAAGGACCTCATTCAGCGCCGCAGCAGCGGGTCCGATGACCGCGTCGAATCCCCTGCCCTTGTGGCTGCCAGCGTGAAAGACTACACCTGTGGCGCCGATCTCTGCGGCAACTTCCATGTTCTTGATGAGGCATTCCACGGACTTCTCAATCAGTTCAGGCGTACCCGCAATGTTTACCAGGTAGCTGCCGTGGATGAACACGGGGCCGATCTTGGTCTCCTCAGCCAGCTCGTGGAAGCTGGAGACGACTTCTGGCTTTAGATCTCGAAACTTCCATGCGCGAGGAGATGACGCGAAGATCTGAATGGTCTCCGCACCCATTTCCTCGGCGCGACCGAAGGCCGTATGAAGACCTCCCGCTGTCGAAACGTGTGCCCCTATCTTCATGGTTGAGACTCCTCATGCGCGAAGCCCGGCTAATCCTCTTCATTCAGAAGGTTTAGGCTTATGGCTTTCTCAAAACGTAAATGATGAAATTTGGGGCGCGATACTCGTCGTCAAACGTGGGATTGGCAGCGAGTTGCTCCTCAGATGGCACCGGCTCCTCTAGTCGCTCAAGCACAAATCCTGCGTCGATAAAGGCGGAGATATAACTTGATAAGGTACGGTGCATATTTACGAAGCTCTTACCCCACCACTCAAATTCTCGGGGACCTTCGTGAGTATAGTTATCCAGAACGTAAAACAGCTTACGTCCGCCCTGATTCACCCACCCGTACGGGACGGATGTCCGCATCGGATGAACGTTACAGATCACGAAACGTCCGCCGGGTTTGAGAACGCGATACGCCGCACTGATGGCCTCTCTGTAGTTGTGCAGATCGACCAGAACAATGTAAGAGACGGCGAGATCCAAGCTATTGGATTGTATGGCTCCGAGGTCCTGTGCGTCGCCAACAACATAGGTCTCACTTCCGACGGCCAAGGTCTTGGCCCTCTCGATTAACGGGACAGTCAGGTCCACACCGGTTACGTTCGCTCCCTGACTTGCCAGCAAGCGAGAGAACCGGCCTTCACCGCAGCCTATGTCGATAATGGCCGCTCCCGACACATCGCCCAGAGCTTCCAGCATCCAGGTGTCCAACATGCCTGTTCGGACCGACTGGTCCTGTTGAATCCAGTCCTCAGCGGCCTCGGTCCACTGGGTATTCAACCTCTGTTCTAAGTCCAACTGGCGATTTCCTAGCTCTTGAATTCGGGCATGACTTCGGAGGCAAACAGTCTCAGCTGGTCCATGAACTCGGCACGAGGCATCCCCTCGGCCCAGTGCAGGATCACGTGCTCCAGCCCGGGATACTTGCTCTCCAATTCGCGAAGGAAGCTGACGAAGTCCTCAGCAGGACCGCATATCCAGGCCTTCTGCTCAACCCCATCTTCGATGAATGGAGTGCGCGCTGGCGCGCCAGGCGTGCCCCAGACCCGACCGTGCTCGTCGGCGTACCTAACGAATCCAAATGGCGCGAACCACTTGTAGCGTTCGTCGTGATAGGGCCTGAGCTTGTTCATCGCTTCTTCCTGGCTATTGGCGATGTAGAAGCCGAACTCGAGTGCGAGTTTCTCTCCGAGCTGGAGCTCGCGACCGTGCTTCGCATTGGCGTCCTGGTACTGCTCGAAGATGTCCTTAACAAGGGTCTCACCGGTTAGCCCAACAACTCCGTTGATCCGGTTCCTCGCGATGAAATCAATGGTCCTGCCACTGACTATTGGCTGCCACATCTCGACAGGCAAGTGTTTAGGGCGAGGAACGAGAGTAACGTCTTCAAGATCGTAGCCTCGGTATTCGACCTCAGGAGGGATAGTGAAGTGCTCACCCCTGTGTGAGAACGAATCTTCGTTGAATGCCTTGAACAGCACTTCCATCTGTTCTTCAAAGTAGGCGCGATTGGCATCGTTGTCGATGACAGGAGCCCCGAACGTCTCCACCTCGCGGCTGTGGTACCCACGACCAACACCAAAGACGATCCGTCCGTCGGTCAGTATGTCCGCCATTGCATAGTCTTCGGCAAGCCTGAGCGGATGCCACATCGGCACGATGTTGAATGCGCAGCCGAACTTGAGCGTCCTGGTGCGGGACGCAAGGTGTGTGCCCAGCAGGATGATGTTCGGGATGCACTCGTAGCCCTCACGCTGGAAGTGGTGCTCAGCCATCCAGAGCGTATGAAACCCGAGCTCGTCCATAAGCCCCGCAACCTGCGTGGCAGTGTCGAGGCTCTCCATGAGCCTGTCGTTCGTGTAGCGTCGCTGGTCGGCAGGAGTACCGTCTGCACCGACATCCTCGAGGTCGATGTTGCCTACGTAGAGCACAGAGAAGTTCTTAATCAAACGGCGTTCCTCCTGACCTGTAGCATGGGCAATCTGCCCAAAAGACATTGTCGTCTAACGGTTCGCGGCGCGGCAAGTCTGTTTCCGCCATGGAACTGCGGGAAAAGTACGGAGGTGATACAATGGCTCAAAGTTGGATGAGCACGAGTTGTTCGTCTGGATGGAAGATATATTTGGAGGCGGAATATGGCAGATCAAGTCAAAGTGGACGTGTGGTACGACTACGCTTGACCGTGGGTCTACAATGCAGCCGTGTGGCTGGATAGGGTCAAGCAAGAGTACGGAGACGATCTACAGATCAACTGGCGGCACTTCTCGCTGGAGCAGGTCAACAGCAGAAACGAACCCGACTGGAAGGTCTGGGAGCAGGTGGACAAGCGAGAGGCGCGGGCGCTGCTGGCCTCTGTAGCCGGTGAGGCGGCCAAGAGGCAGGGCAACCCCGAGGCGTTCGACAGGTTCCATCTCGCTCTGTTGACTGCCCGACACGCTGGGGGTCGAATGCCCCTAAACGAAGACGAGCCCCTGATCGCTTTGGCCGAGGAGGCCGGGCTCGACGTCGAGCAGTTCAAGAAGGACCTCGACAACCCCGACGTGCTTGCGACGGTTGCAGCCGACCACGAGGCAGCTACGACACAGGAGAACGGCATCTTCGGCACGCCAACGTTCCTCTTCGAGAACGGGCATACGGCATACATGAAGACGTTCATTCCTCCAGCGGATGAGTCTGTTGAAGTCTTCGACAACTTCGTGTCGCTGTTTGGCGGAAGGACGTACATCGGCGAGATCAAGAGCCCTCAGCCGCCCTGGCCGAAGGGTGCAGTAGACTAGTAGTGAGAAGATGGGGGTGAGGAGTGAGAGGGTTGACACAATCTCTCACCCCATCCCTCTCCCCCGGATCAAGTCCGGGGCAGGCTCTGAGCTTGTCGAAGGACACCCCCAGCCCTTGGATTCCCGCTTTCGCGGGAATGACGGTTTGCGAATACATACCCCTGTCAGCCCTGGGGGAGAGGGGGCGCTAGAGATGCTACTCCACAGTTAGCACGAGCTTACCGAAGAAGTTCAGGCTCTCCATCACGTCGTGTGCTTTCGTCGCTTCTTCCAGTGGGAATGTCTGGTGAATGATGCCGCGAATCTTCCCGCTGCCGGCCATCTGGACGATCTGACGCATGTCTTCCTTGCGTCCCATGAACACCCCGAAGACCGTCTGGTACCGGGTGAACATTGCGCCCATCTGCAGCTCGGCTCGGTAGCCGGTTGTCACGCCGCAGATGCCGTATCGGCCACCCATGGCGAGAGACCTGGTGGCTGCGGGCCAGAAATCGGCTCCCACGTGATCGAGAACAACGTCGACACCGCGCCCGCCTGTAATCTCACGCACACGCTCTGCGATATCTTCGCTGGAGTAGTTGATCACGTGATCGGCGCCGAGCTCCGACGCCTGGGCGGCTTTTTCGTCGGTGCTCGTAGTGGTGATTACGGTGGCTCCCAGCACGTTCTTCGCTACCTGGATACCGGCAGTTCCCACGCCGGCTGATGCTGAGAGAATCAGCGCCGTCTCCCACGACTTCAGGGCTCCTCTTCTCACCAGTATGGACCAGCATGGAAGGTAGACAGTGGGGAGCGTAGCGGCCTCCTCAAAGGAAAGGCCGTTGGGAATAGGTACCGCGCTGGTGGCGGGGACACCGACGTACTCGGCGTAGCTTCCACGACGGGAGGAACCGAGCATTCCTGAGTTCTCACAGAACTCATCCTCACCGGAAGCGCACCACCGGCACTGGTTGCAGGTCATGCGCGGATTGACCAGCACTCTCTGTCCGACCTCCCTCCCCCGTACCTCGCCGCCGATCTCGACGACTTCACCTGCGGCGTCGCCGCCAAGAATGTGTGGGCTGTCGAAGTTACGAATGCGGGTCCCCCGGACCCCGGCCCTGGTGTAAACATCGAGCCGGTTGAGCGAAGCGGCATGGACGCGCACCTTAACGTCATTGGGGCCAATCTCCGGCTCAGGCATATCGCCATACTGGAGGACATCACTGCCTCCATGTTCTGTCATGTAGACGGCTTTCATTTTGTCTCCAGTGACTAGCTGCTTGCAGTTAACGGTCGGATGTTGTCAGTGAAACGAGCAAGTTGATCGAGTGTCTCGTCCAGGGAGGCACCCTGGAAGCCAAGCATCAGGTGATTGACACCGAGATCTTCCAGGGCATCGATGTCGGCCGCGATCTGGGTCGGAGAGCCTGTCAGGATGAGGCGTTCGCCATCAACCACCTGCTCATGGGTGTCGTCGTACCAGTTGATGCTGTAGGCAAAGTCGAGCTCGGAAGGGTCACGGCCCGCGCGCTCGGCATTGCGCAGGACGCGCGCCTTATAGTCAGCAAACTGCTCCAGGGTCCCGACAGGGAAGTTCGGGTTGCTGCAGATCGGGTACCAGGCGTCGCCTAGCTGCCCGGCACGACGCAGCGCCGGTGGACTTTCACCACCAATCCACAAAGGCGGATGCGGTTGCTGTACGGGCTTTGGCGCGAACGCAATGTTGGAGAAGCTGGCATAGTCGCCATCAAAGGATGGATCATCGCTGGTCCAGAGTTCCTTGAATATCCGGAGGTACTCGTTACCGACCGCGCCGCGCTCTGCGTAAGGAGGAGCGCCTATGGCCTCGAACTCTTCCTCCATCCATCCGACGCCGCAGCCGACTATGAGCCGGCCCTCCGAGAGTACATCGATCGTCGCAAGCATCTTGGCGGTGAGCACGGGACTTCGATGTGGCAGCACCATCACGGACGTGAGGAGCTTGATCCTGGAGGTCACGCCGGCGAGGTAGGCGATTGTCGTGAGCTGCTCCATGTATTCGCCCGACTGTGAGCTCGTAAACGCTCCGGTCTCGCTGTACGGATAGATCGATTCGATGTCGTTGGGCACGACTACGTGGTCGCTGACGGTGATTATGTCGAAGCCCAGCTCCTCGCCCTTCTGGGCGAGCGCGATAATGTTCTCCAACGAGGCCAGTGGGCCACGGCTGGGTACGCCGAATCCGAATTCCATGATGGACCTCCGTTTGATGCTACGGACAAGTAGTGACTGGCAGGATGCTACCAGTTGGTGCTAGCTGGTGACCAGCCTGCGGGGTCTACAGGGCTTGCTTACTGCGAAGTCGGGCCGGCGATGAAGTCATTCAGAGCCTTGAAGTAGGCCGGGCCGCCTCGCTCATAGACGTCATTGTGCATGGCTCCCCGGACAACGTAGATGCGTTTGGGCTCGCTGGCGGCATCGTACAGTTCACGAGCCATACTGAAAGGGACGATCTCGTCCTGCTCGCCGTGAACGACCATGACCGGAGACTTGATACGGCTCATCTTCGACAGGGTGTCGTATCTGGCATCTATCAACGGCAACAGGAGCTTGGCCATCCATGAGGGGCGAGTCGCACTCGCCATGCCATTAACCGACGTGAACCCAGACTCCAGTATCACACAGCGGACAGCATGCCGGGTTGCCATCTCCGCTGCGACGCCAACGCCTAGCGACCTACCGAAGAGAACGACGTCCTCAGCCGGATCAAGCCCGATGTCAGCAGTCAGGTACTTGAAAGCGGCTTCGGCGTCCAGGTAGATTCCGTTTTCGGATGGCCTGCCCTCACTCAGTCCGTATCCTCGATAGTCGATGATAAGAACTCCCAGGCCGGTGAGCCTGTTGAGTACGGCGATATTGTCCACCCTGTTGCCGATGTTCCCTGCGTTTCCATGCAGCCACAGCAGCGTGGTTTTCGACTCGCCTGGAACGTGCCAGGCGTGAACGCGGACGCCGTCGCCAGTAGTCAGGTAGACATCGCTGTACTCCAGTCCAACTTCCGCTGGGGTCGCAGAGATAGCACGCTCGGGGAAGTAGACCATGAAACGGTCGAGGATGGACATCTGGCGCACCAGGACTCCAACTGCAGCCCCGGCCGCCACAATGAGTGCGAGCCGGAGCAAGGTCTTAGGTTGCATCTATGCTAATGCCTAACGTCTCAGCGTTGCTACGGCTGCTGCAAGGAGTGCCAGCGAGAAGACGGCTAGCGCGACCAGGTTGCCCCATAGGGCGGTGAGGTCGGTGCCCCGCAGCATGATCTCTCGTAGTGCATCCACGGCATAGGTAAGGGGAAGTACAACTGACAGCCACTCGAAGGGGTCGTTTATTTCTACAACGGGTGCCGCCTGCATGGTCGGACTCTAGCACGTCCTACAAGGCCGGACAACTTGATATAATCTGCCCCACCCGTTCGACTGGAGGTGAACAGAATGAGGCTTGAGAACAGGGTCGCGCTTATCACGGGAGCCGCACATGGCGTGAAGGGTGAGCTCATGGGCTTCGGCGGCGCATCCGCGTGGCTGTTCGCCGAAGAGGGTGCCAAGGTTGTCCTAACTGACATCGACGTCGATTCCGGAGAGCGAACTGTCGCCCAGATGCGCGACGAGGGGCACGACGTGATGTTCAGGCGGCTCGACGTAACCGACGAAGGCGAGTGGCAGGAGGCAATAGAGGCTACTGTGTCTGCCTACGGCGGCCTCAACATACTCGTCAACAACGCGGGGACAGGAGGCAGGCCAACGGTTGAAGAGACTTCAGAGGAAGTCTGGCAGGGCCAGATGGACGTTCATGGCAAGGCGGTATTCCTGGGCACCAAGCACGCTATCCCTCACATGCGGGCGGCTGGCGGTGGATCGATAATCAACATCTCGTCCATCTACGGAATCGTCGGCAGCATCGGCTCGACCGCGTACCACGCAGGCAAGGGAGCTTCGCGCATCTTCACCAAGTCAGCGGCAATTCAGCTAGCCAAGGACGGGATCAGAGTTAACTCTGTCCATCCTGGGTTCATGATGACGCCGATGACGCGGCCGGGGGTGGAGGAAGAGGGACGGCTCAACTTCATGCTTGAGCGAATCCCGATGGGCAGGATGGGCGACGCGATGGAGATCGCGCGGGGCATCCTGTTCCTGGCGTCGGACGAGTCGTCCTACATCACGGGTTCCGAGCTCGTCATAGACGGAGGCATGACGGCGCAGTAGCGTTGGTCACCGACTTCCACACCCACATAGTACCTCCGTGGCTGATTCGTGATCGTGGGACTTGGGTAGCGCGCGATGCTACCTTTCGCGAGCTGTTTTCTGATTCCAGGGCGAGACTGGCGACTGCCGAAGACTTAATCGCGGCTATGGACGAGGACGGCGTCGACCGGTCCGTGGTCATGGGCTACGGATGGACTGACATCGAACTCGCTCGTTGGTGCAATGACTACATCGCTGAGTCCGTCCGGGCTCATCCTGACAGGCTGATCGGATTCGGGTCGGTCAATCCGGCGTGGCAAGACGAGGCAGCCAGGGAACTCGAACGCTGTGTACAACTCGGACTCGGGGGACTGGGGGAGCTTCACCCGGATACCCAGGGCTTTGACCTCGGCGATGCCGACACTGTTAGGCCAGTTCTTGAAGTTGCGGATGCGCATGGTCTTGTCATCACCACACACTCATCTGAGCCGGTCGGGCACGTCTACCATGGGAAGGGACGCACCACCCCGGACGTGCTGATGCGGTTCATCGAGAACGCCCAGCCATACTCGAACGTGAAGATCATCTGCGCTCACTGGGGAGGCGGGCTTCCCTTCTACGCCCTCATGCCGGAGGTGAGAGAGGCGCTCCAAAACGTGTGGTTCGACACGGCGGCCTCTCCGTTTCTTTATGACGCCGGGATATTCGAGACGGTTTCAAGGCTTGTAGGCGCCGACAGAGTGCTGCTGGGGAGCGACTACCCGCTGCTTAGATTCCGTCGTCTGAAGAAGCATGTCGAAAAGGCTGGACTGGTCGTTACCGACTTCAGCAAAGAGGGACCGGTCTAACCGCTCCAGTGTATGGTCTCTCCCGGATCATTGCCGTAGCAACCGCTGCCAGAACTGACAGCGCGAACATCAAGGCGAAGGCACCGGTATAACTACCCGTCATGTCAAAGATAACTGCTCCTGCCAGAGCACCCAGTCCTCCTGCGACCTGGTGGACCATGTTAATCAGACCGCTCACACTTCCGAGTCTGGCTCTGCCAAAGATGTTGCCCGCGAAAACGACTGTAAGGGGGGCAGTCATCGTGAAGGTGAAGCCGTAGACGAGCGCCACCGCCGCGATGCTGATCGCGTCCTGCATGAACAGGATGTACCCGAAAAGGGCGATTCGCAGGAAGAAGCAAAGAAGCGTTGGCCGACACGCTCCGTGCCTGTCGGCCAATCCACCGGACAGCAGCACTCCTACCAGGGCCGCCAGTCCCATGAAAGCCAGGATATTGCCCGCGAAGAAGTCGCTTACTCCTCTGTCCTGAGCGAAGGCGACGATGTGGGTAGCGAAGAAGAAGTCCTGGAAGCCACAGACAGTGTACATGACCGCCACGAGCCAGAATTCTCGGGCAACAAACACTTCCCCTAACGAGGAACTGACGCTCTCGCGAGAATCAGGGCTCGGTCGCTCAGTCTGTCGAGGCTCACTAGACTTGACGAACGCCAGTATGAGCGGGATGACAACCGCAGCATTGACTAGCCCAAGTACGACGTACGCTCGCCTCCAGCCAATGTCGGACAAGAACGAAGTGAGCAACGCGATAATGACCAGTTGCCCTGTTCCATTTCCGGTGATTGCGGCGCTGGAGGCAAGCCCGGTGTTGTTAGGAAACCATCTGCTCATGAGCACGCTGACAGGGGCGACTGACGTGGCCGCGAATCCTATTGCGTAGAGCACACCGTAGAGTGCGAACAGCTGCCATACGGCATTGACCATACCCATCAGCGTTATGGCTGTAGCGCTGACGACCGCTCCAACCGCCATGACGAGCTTGATACTCTGTCGGTCGATCAGTCTTCCGATGAACGGCATAGCGATGGCGGACACGAGCATGAACGCGAGAAGTGCCGACGAGTGGGCAGACCTGCTGAGGCTCAGGTCCTCCGTCATAGGAACCAGGACCAGACCAAACACGTAGCGAGTCCCAGTGCCAAAGAAGAGTACGGCGAAGCCTACGGCGAGGATTACGTGGGCGTAACTCAACCTGCGGACAGCACGAACCATGTTTGGCGTCCCTCAATTCGATGATGAGAAAGTGCTCAGAAGGGAAGCTTATCACGCCCAACGAAAAAGGGGCGGCCACAAGGACCGCCCCCTGGCTTGCGATTGTCGTTCAGCCTAACGCCAGTAGCGTGAGATGTTCTCCTCTTCCTTTGACTTCATCTCAAGGAGTGCAGGCTGCCCTTCCCGATTGGCGGCGAGCGCACGCTGGATCGCGGGTGCGATTTCGGAAGGGTCGGAGACCTTCTCTCCGTATGCGCCCAGACCGCGCGCTACTTCTGCATATTCGCCGCCCAGCGCGTTGCTGTTCCAGCGCTCGGTGGCAAACGGCATGTGGTCGTAGTAGTGAGTCATTACGCCGTTGTTCAGTACGACGGTGAGGATAGGTATATCCGAACGGGAGGCAGTCTCGATGTCGAGACCCGCCATGCCGAACGCGGCGTCGCCCATAATGTTGATAACCTGCTTGTCCGGCTCGGCCATCTTCGCGCCAAGGGCGAGTCCCAGACCATAGCCAAGCTGGGTCGACTTGCCCCAGCCCATGTAGTTACGCGGCGTCACCGCGGGCCAGAACGGCACAATCTGCTCACGCGGGTAACCGGAGTCGTGGGTGATGATGGTCTCGCGAACGTCCACCGCCTTCATCAGCTCGGTGAAGACACGGTACGGGCTGATCGGGACCTCGTCAGAATTAAGGGAAGGCGACCACTCGGCCATCCACTCGGCCTTCACCCTGGCAAGCTCGTCGCGGACGCCGTGCACGTCGCCGCGTCCGTGCTCTCCTAGCTGGCTCTTCGCCTCCTCGATCATCTGTCGAAGTACGACTTTCGCATCGCCAACTGCGCCGTAGTCTGCGCGGTAGTCCTTGTTTACGTCTTCAGCGCAGTTCGTCGAGTGACCAAGCGTTACTCCGCTGGGCATCGGTGCGTTAAAGTTGGAGATGGTGAAGCTGGTGCCCATGCCAAGGACGAAGTCTGCCTTTGACAGGAAATGCTGGCACATCATAGTGCCAGACGATGCGCCCGTTCCCAACGCGAGCGGGTGGTCCTCAGGAAATGCGCTCTTGCCTGCGAGGGTGGTCATTACCGGGATGTTGGTTAGTTCGGCGAACTCGACAAGCTCATCGGTCGCTTCGGCGTACATGACGCCCTGACCAGCGTTGATGACTGGAGCCTGGGCAGCGAGTAGAGCGGTCACGAGGTCCCGTACGTCTTCAGGACTTCCGCCGGACTTCAGAGGCTTGACCGGCTTGTAGTTGTCCACGAGCGCGTCCGGTATCTCCTGGATCATAACGTCGCGAGGGAGCTCCAGGAGCACGGGTCCAAGCCTGCCATGCTTGAGCTGGCTGAAGGCCATGCCCATGAGTTCGGGGATCCGTTCGACGCTGTTGACCAGCGCCATCCACTTGGTGATGCCGCCGTAGTTCTTGACCGCTTCGAAGTTGGGATGGACGTCCATCCTGTCCAGGGGCTGGCCTCCCGGCAGGCAGAGAATCGGTACCGAGTCAGCGAATGCCTGCGCGACGCCGCCGAAGGCGTTCTCAGAACCCGGTCCCGTCTGCATGGTGAATACGCCGATCGTGTTGCCGTTCTTGATCCGGCTGTACCCGTCGGCCATGTTCACGCCGGCACGTTCCTGGCGGGACAGGATGGGTCGTATGCCTTCCCGCGCACATACGTCAATTAGGCTCTGCGCGGGGAAAGCGGCGATCCACTCCACACCCTCTTTCTTCAATATCCTTGCTACTGCCTGGTCTCCGTTCATGTAGTGTTCTCCTGCTTCTGCTGGTATATAGGCTTGGGTTGGCTACGAATCGTCTGTATTGCTGTCAGATAGCGCGAGTTGCGCATCCGGCAGGTGACGCGCGGTGATCTCTCGAACGTCGATATCAATTCGTTCAAGTTCAGGAATCTCATCTGTGGCCGGTACGCCTAGTTCTCTAAACCTCCGGGCTGAAACAGCGACACGGCTGTCAAACGAGCCGACTGCGCTGTTATAGCTGCTGACCGCAGAGCGCAGAGAACCTCCGACCCTTGCGATGTGGCCGGCATATACGGCGAGGCGATCGTGCAACTCCTGGCCGATCCTCTGGACCTCGACGGCGTGTTCGGCAAGCTGCGCTTCCTTCCAGCCCATCTCGACGGTCTTGAGCAGCGCCATCAGGGTATTCGGAGTCGCTATTATGACTCTCTGCTGCATTGAACGGTCGAACAGTTCAGGGTCTCGCTCCAGGGCTGGCTGAAGGAGGAACTCGCCGGGAAGGAACATGACGACGAACTCAGGGGAGCGGTCGAGGGCGTCCCAGTAAGCTTTTCGCGACAGGGACGTGGCTCTTGCCTTCACCTGTTCAGCGTGCCGAGAGAGCTGTGTCTCTCGTTCTTCGTCGCTGTCGGACTCGATTGATCTCAGGTAGGCGTCCATTGGAGTCTTGGCATCGACGACGATTGTTCGATTGCTGGGCATTCGGACAACCATGTCGGGGCGATCCGTACTTCCCTCTCCGGATTGTATGCTGACCTGCTCCTCGTAGTCGCAGTAATTGGTCATCCCGGCTAGCTCGGCCACGCGCCTGAGCTGTATCTCACCCCAGCTGCCGCGAACTTCGGGACGCTTGAGAGCAGTTGTAAGATTCCGTGTCTCCAGCTCAAGAGCCTTGTTGCTGGTGGCCAGGGTCTCCAGCTGCTGTCGGAGGCTACCCTGTGAGTCGGTCCTCGCGGTTTCGATCCGCTTTAGCTCATCCGAGAGCGGCTTAACAATGTCACTGACTGCTTCCCGACTGAGATTGAAGTCTTTCTTAGCCTGCTGAACTAGATTGCCGACCTTTTCGTTGGCAGCGGAAAGGAACTTCTCGTTGTTGCTGTCGATGACCTCGGTTGCGAGCACCCTGAACTGGTCTGTCAGGGTCTTTTCGATTTCGCCTTGCTCCTCAAGGCGCCGGTTTGCCTCTCGGAGCTGCTGCTGTAGGGACGCGACGGTTTCTCCTGCGTGCTGTGCAGTAACCCTGGCCTGTTCAAGCGCAGCCGCGTTGGTCTCATTCAGACTGGTGATGGAGGCGAGACGTGCTTGAGCAGCGGCCAGGTCCCGGTTTGACGCGTCTCGCTCGATCCTGAGGGAGTCGCGCTCGCTCGTTACGTCTGAAGCCGCCCTGGCTTGCTGCTCAAGGCGAGTGATGGAATCTGCTGAACGTAGTCGCACCGCCAGCCAGGTCACGAGTCCGCCGACAAGCAGGCCGATGACGAGGCCGACAATAGCGAATAGTCCAGTCTCCATAACTACCTGACGCGAGCGAACTTCTGCAGGCGCTGACCTTCGAGGACTTCACCAATGTACATGTCGCCCCGGGAATCGACGGCGACGCCGTGGGGAGCCCAGAACAGACCGGCCTCGTGTGTACGATCCCCGCCCCACTGGGCGAGAATGTTGCCCTCGTTGTCAATGATGGTCATCCGCCCCTGGAGTTCGGGAACGTATATCTCGCCGTCGGGCCCGACGTGAACGTCAGTTGGCTGTCGAAATCCCGTGAACAGCTCTTCGAACTCGCCTTCCTGGTCGAAGACCTGGAGGCGGTCATTCTCGCGGTCGCAGACCAGGACATAACCGTCGTGGTCAATTCCAATGCCGTGCGGCAGGTGGAAGTCTCCCG
Organism: Dehalococcoidia bacterium; assembly: GCA_965116415.1. Classification (GTDB taxonomy): domain Bacteria; phylum Chloroflexota; class Dehalococcoidia; order Lucifugimonadales; family UBA1123; genus VXRN01. The sequence continues at coordinate 18,779 of OZ220693.1, read as the reverse complement.
GGTTAACCTTGCCGGGCAGGCCCCATGAGAGGACCAGGGAACCGGTTGAGTCGTACCGATGCACCCGGCTGTTGCCGTAGCCGTCGGAGATGAAGATACTACCCTCTTCGGTAACGGCGATGCCGGTCGGCAGGTTGAAAGGCCCCGCCGCATTGGCAACGGGCTCTGCGTTAGAAGTATATCCAGTCTCGGAGGGCCGGCCGGTTCCAAGCCTCAGAAGCAGCTCCCCCTCGAGTGAGTACTTTGAGACTATGTGGGCATCACGATCGGCGAGGTAGACGCAGTCGTCCGGGCCAATATGGATGCCGTGGGGACCCTCAAACGTCTGGTTCCACGTGTTTAGAAACGCGCCGTCACTATCGAAAACCATCATCTGGTGGGAGCTGCGGTTGAAGGCGTAGACGTTGTCGTCTTTGTCCACCGCAACGCCCGCGACCTGGTGCCACTCATAACCTTCGGGCAGGTCACCCCAGTCCTCTACTAGCTCGTACTGAAAGTCTCCGGAGCCGTATGCCATATTCTTTCCTCCGATGCGTGGGATAACTGGGAAGGAGCCCAGCAGATACGCGACGCAGGCTTCCTGATTCGCCGCGTACTATACGTCGTGGGTCAATCGTGGGTCAAGCTACAGAGCCGTCAATTGAGATGTCCAGAACGACTGGGCCGCCAGACTCGAAAGCCTCCCTGAGAGCCGGTCCGATCTCCTCTGGATCGGTGATGTTGCTACCAGGGATACCCATGCTCTCTGCGATGCCGGCAATGTTAAACGGGACCGGAAAATCCATCGCAAGGTACTGGCTCTGAGGGTCGGACTCGCCGAGAATGTCTCGCTTGTAGACGTTCATGTTGAGCTTCAGGACTCGGTAGGCCCGGTTGTTGCAGATGATGTACACAACCGGGATTTTGTATGCCGCCGCGGTCCACAGCGCCTGAACGGTCATCATCGAACTGCCGTCCCCGATGATGCCAACGACGGGGCGGTCAGGGTTGGCCAGCTTGAGTCCAAGCGCACCGCCCATTCCCCAGCCGAGTGCGCCGCCTCGCTCTCCGAAAACGGTTCCGGGGGTATCGAAGTCGATGGCGGCGTGAATGGAGTCCCGGGTCGTTACGGAGTCGTCGGCAATCAATGTGCCGGCCGGAAGGGCCTGTGCTACCTCGTGCATCATTCGCTCTGTCGACATGGGGCTCAGGTCCCACCGCTCCTTGAGGCGAGCCTCTGTCGCCGAGCGCTGCGCCGACGTGGCTTCAGCCAGGTTGGCTGCCCTACCCTTGGCAGCCTCCCTGTGAGCCCCGGTCAGTGCAGAATCCAGCGCGTCTGCAAGGTGGGCAAGACCGGCCTTGGGGTCGGCGATGATTCCGATATCTGTGGGCTCGCTCTTGCCAATCTCTCTCGAGGCCTGGTCCATGTGGATAAGCTTGGTGTCTGGGTTTAGGGCGCGACCCTGGAAATGGAAGAAACCACCGAAGACATTGGTCCCGACGGCCAGAACAACGTCGGCATCAGCAAACAGCTCCCTTCCGGCGGGCGACACAGGAGCGGAACGCCCCATGAACTGCGGATGGGCAGTCGGAAAATTCATCTCTGAATAGGCAGAGGAGTAGACCTTTGCGCCAAGAAGCTCGGCGACGCGGACAGCCTCGTCGATCCCGCCTGACTGGGCGAGCCTATCGCCTACTATCATGACTGGATTGCTTGCCCCTGACAGAAGCTCACTAGCATCCGCGATAGCCTGGGCGTCCGGCGCCATCCTGAAGTATCCATGAGGTGATGGAACGATCTCGACTTCGCCTTCATCATCCAATGCGTTGGCGGAGAAGCCTATGTAGACGGGTCCTGTCGGAGGTGTCTTGGCTTCAGTGAACGCGCGTCTCATAACCGACGGAATCTGCTCGGGATGAGTGACCTCCGCGCTCCACTTGGTGAACAGCCGGGTCATTTCGTCGAGCTGAGTCCGTCCCTCGGCAAGCTTGCGAATGTCCTTGTTCGCGCTGGTGACGACCATCGGAGTGCCGCCCTCTTTAGCGTTGTGAAGGAGGCTGATCCCGTTGGCGAGTCCGGTCTCGATATGCAGGCTCACGAACGCAGGCTGCTGCGTTGAACGGGCATAGGCATCCGCCATCCCCATCGCGGCGCCTTCCTGGGTCGTGAGGATGTACTCGATATCCGGATAGTCCTCCAGGGCATCCAAGATCGCGCCTTCACTGGTGCCGGGGTTCCCGAATATGTACTTTACACCCTCGGCGCGAAGCATCTCCATGAAGGCGCGTTTTCCAGTCATCTGAGGCATTGATCTTCTCCGGGCTTTTCGTATTGTCAGGAAGGAGGAGTCAGGAGACTGAGTCGACTGCAGCCTGCGCGCACTCTTCGTCTTCCTCTCCTGTACCGCCACCTACACCGACAGCTCCTACCGCCGCTCCGTCCCTGATAAGTGGAACGCCACCAAGACTCGCGATCATGTGGTCGCCCTCTGCCGCGCGAATGCCGGTTACAATTGGGCTGCCTGCCCTCTCCTGCATCTCGCCGCTCGGCCTGCCGAATGCGACGGAGGCAACTGCCTTTCCCTGGCTGCCATAGACACCAGCCCAGATCGCGCCGTCCATCCTGGCGAATGCGACGAGTCGTCCACCAGCGTCGCAGACTGCGACGCTGATCTTGATGTCGAGTTCCTCAGCCTTAGCTAACGCAGCCCTTACCATTGTCGCTGATTCCTGCAGTGTGATGCTCATGTTCGCCTCCCTAATGTCTGTTTACGTTTGTGCAAGCGTATTACAGGACTGGGAGGCGTGCAACAGGAGGCAGACATACCGACATAGGCTGGGAGTGTGAGACTAGAGCCTAGTCGCCCACGAGGGCCATGATCTGATCAATGGCCTCTTCTCGGAACCGATCGAGGTCGTCTGCGTCCTTGACGAGGGCACCCAGGGTCTGTCTGACAGCATCCTGGTCCAAGTGGTCGTAGTGCAGTATAACCATGGCCTTTGCCCAGTCCAGGGTCTCCGAGATTCCAGGGACTTTGTCAAGCCCTGACTCGCGGGCGTTCTCAACGAACTGGCAGACCTGGCGAGCGAGCTTCTCAGAGATGCCATCAACTTTGCGGCGGACGATTCGTAGCTCTTTCTCAAGGTTCGGGTAGTCGATCCAGAGGTACAGGCAGCGGCGACGCAAGGCGTCCGACAGGTCGCGAGTGCGATTGGAGGTCAGTATAACCAGCGGTCGGTGCTTGGCAGTGATCGTACCGATTTCCGGGATGGTCACTTGAAACTCGGATAGAACCTCGAGAAGGAATGCCTCGAACTCTTCATCAGCGCGGTCGACTTCATCAATCAGAAGTACGGGGGACTTGTCTGGCTGCGTAAGCGCGGAAAGCAAAGGTCTTTCCAACAGAAAGTCCCGGCTGAAAATCTGCTCCTCGCGCTGTTCGGATGTGCGGCCACTGCCCTCGTCAAGCCTGATCCAGAGGAGCTGCTTCGAATAGTTCCACTCGTAGAGCGCGGTTGTTACGTCGAGGCCCTCGTAGCACTGGAGGCGGATGAGGCGCGTGTCCATCAGCTGGGACATGACGTTCGCGATCTCGGTCTTGCCCACCCCTGCGCGCCCCTCGATCAGCAAGGGACGTCCCAAGGCCTGTGCCATGTAGATCGAGGTGGCGATGGCGGGATCGGCAATGTAGTCGCGCGACTCCAATTCGCGGACTATGTCTCTGACTGGGTCTGGCTCGTTCAGTTTGGGCCTCTCAAGAACACCGCCCCGACGTTACGGTCGGGGCGGTCTAAGTACTGACTATCTTCTATCGCTGTTCAGGCTCAGCCCTGCATGGCTCGCCAGACCTTCTCAGGCTTGGCCGGCATGTTCATGTGGGTCACTCCGAACGGGGAAAGCGCGTCGATCACGGCATTCATGACCGCGGGCGACGCGGCAATTGTGCCGGTCTCACCAGCGCCCTTTACGCCGAGCGGGTTCGTCGGCGATGGGGTTGTTGTGCGATCCGTGATGATCGACGGGACGGAGTCTGCGGTCGGAATCGCATAGTCCATCATGCTGCCCGTAATGAGCTGGCCGGACTCGTCGTACACTGCCTCTTCGGTCAGCGCCTGGCCCACTCCCTGCACCACTCCACCGTGCACCATGCCTTCAACGATCATCGGGTTGATGACGTTGCCGACGTCGTCGATAGCGACGTACTTCTGAAGCTCGACCTCGCCAGTGTCGCCGTCGACCTCTACGACCGCGATGTGAGTGCCGAAGGGCCACGTGAAGTTCTGCGGGTCGAATATGCTGACGGCCTCGAGTCCGGGCTCTGTGCCCTCAGGAAGGCTCTCGTACCAATAGGCTGCAAGGGCGACCTCCTGGAAGGTCTTGGCCTCTGCGGGAGCGCCCTGGACGAAATACTGTCCGTTCTCATTGACGATGTCTTCAGGAGCGGCCTCGAGCAGGTTGGCGGCAATGCGCTTGGCCTTGTCCTGGATCTTCTCGATGCTCATGTGGATGGCGTTGCCGCCGCAGACCGCGCTTCGGGAGCCGAACGTGCCCGTTCCCATCTGGACCTTGTCTGTGTCGCCGTGGATTACTTCCACGTCATCGACATCGACACCCAACTCCGCTGCAGCAAGCTGCGCGAATGTGGTGTCGTGGCCCTGGCCGTGTCCTGACGACCCGGTGAACACCGTGACCTTGCCGGTCGGATGGACCCGGACCAGCGCGCTCTCCCACACGCCAGCGCGCGCGCCGAGCGTGTAAGCCACCGCGGACGGCGCCATGCCGCAGATCTCAACGTAGGTGGACAGGCCGATGCCAAGGTAGCGACCTGAGTCTCTGGCTGCAGCCTGCTCGGCTCGGAAGTCGCTATATCCGACCAACTCAAGGGCCCGGTCGAGAGCGGCCTCGTAGTTACCGCTGTCGTAGATGACAGTCGTGGCGACCTCGTGGCCGTCCTCAAACGGAGGTATCAGGTTCTTGCGCCTGACCTCTGCGGGGTCCATGCCGATCTCAGCCGCGTAGCGGTCTATCATTCGTTCAACCAGATACGTGGCCTCCGGTCGACCGGCGCCACGATAAGCATCTACCGGGGTAGTAGTCGTGTAAACCCCAGTGACCTTGCAGTGTATGTTGTCGATGCTATAGGGGCCGACGAGCATCAGTCCGAACAGGTAGGTGGGAATCGCCGGAGCGAATGTCGAGAGGTAGGCGCCCATGTTGGCGTAGATGTCGGTCCGGAGCCCGGTGACGTTGCCGTCTGAATCTCCAATGATCTCGACCTCACCGACGTGGTCGCGTCCGTGGGTCGTGGCGAGGTAGTTCTCCTGCCTGCCCTCGATCCACTTGACGGGACGGCCGAGCCTCCTGGCGAGAATGGCGGCAATAACCTCCTCGGCATACAGATACAGTTTGCATCCGAAGCCACCGCCCACGTCAGGAGCGATGACACGAATCTGGTGCTCAGGGTGGCCGGTGACCAGAGCCAGCAGCAGGCGCACGAGGTGCGGGATCTGTGTAGACGTCCACACGGTCAGTTGGTTAGTGCCGGGATTGAAGTCCGCAACTACGCCACGCGGCTCCATTGGGTTGGGGATCAGCCTCTGGTTGATGATGCGCTCAGTGACTCGAACTCCAGCCGAGGAGGCTGCGGCATCGAAGTCTCCTCCTCCGATTTCCCACTCAAAGGCGATGTTGTTCGCAGCGTCGTCGTGTACCTGGGCAGCGCCGTCCTGTACGGCGGCTTCCATGTCCACGACAGCGTCCAGAACCTCGTAGTCGACCTGAACCAGCGCGGCCGCATCAGCGGCGGCCTGTGGGCTCGTGGCCGCAACCGCGGCGACAGCGTCGCCCACGCAGCGGACCTTGTCGTATGCGAGCGGTGGATGCGGAGTCTCATTGGTGTCGGGAACCACCCAGCCGCAGATCAGGGAGCCGAGCTCTTCCTGAAGTTGCGCACCTGTGTAAACGGCAACGACACCATCGGCGTTCTCGGCCGCTGAGGTATCGACGCCCCTGATGTTTGCGTGGGCGTGTGGGCTGCGAACGAGGACCATATTGACCATTCCGACTAGTCGGACGTCGTCAACATATGTGCCTCGACCGGTGATGAGTCTTGGGTCTTCGCGACGCTTGATGCTTTCGCCGAGCACTGTCTGTGTGGTCACGTCTGGCCTCCTGTGATTCAAGTGCTTAGGCCGCGATTCTGAACTGGTTTCAATCGTGGGGTATTGACGTGTCCAGTGTTGCGGCTACAAGGTTCGGACGCGCCCTCAAAAGACCCCTCAATTCAAGCGTTACTCTACCCTAGTCATAGCTGATAGGCAAGTTTGACCCCGGTACATTGAAGGTGACACCAGAACCATGAACACAGCATTGGAATGTTCCAAGAAATAGCCAGATCTGGGTTCAGTTCCGGGGGGCTCCGTCAGCTTCTTCTGACGACTCGCGCACCAAGTAGAGAAGCTGCGGAGGTATGAGGAGAATTGACACACCGACGAGGGCGGTTCGCAGCCCGCGCACAGTGGCGAGCAGGCCCATGCCGGGGCCAAAGAACACCTGGCCGAATGAGTTGGCCTGTTCGTGCAGAGAGAATACGGTTGCCCGGTACTCAGACTCGCAGTTCCTGTTGATCCATGCTGCGGCAAAGGGCCAGGTGACGCGGTGAAGGACGTAGACCACCACAACCATGGGGATCGCTATTCCGAAGGTCCCGGAGAGGGCGAAGGTTAGAGTTGCAGCAATCATCGTGGCGTTGAAGATGGAGAGTGCAACCCGAGACCCCCATGAACGGTCGACTGGGATGAGACGTTCAATCGATGAGATCGCGACGATTGTAATGATCGCACCCACCGCCTGGATGACTCCGAACCACACTATAGGGTCCAGATTGAAGAATGCTGGAAACTCGAACGTCTCCAAGGCATGCTTGGCCCAGAGGCGGTCGAATGGCTCGCTGGACATTCCGAAGAACACCTCGATGGCTATTAGCGCCATCAGAACCCGGCTCATGGAGACCGCGCGAATGCCGGTCTTCAGAACGCCCGCCATCGACTGCCAGGGTCTGCCTCGAGTATTGGACCTGGGTGTGAATCCAGTCTCCTGCATCGAAACGGCGACGAACACCGCAAGGCCAATGAAGATCACCCCTCCGGCTATGAGCGAAAAACCCACGTAGATCGTCGCGAGGGTTGCGCTCAGGCCGATACCAGCGAGCGCGCCGAAGGACTCGTACTTGGTGGCTTTGACGAACACTCCAGAGGTCTTCGAGTCATCCTTAAGCTCATCTGCGAGCCAGGCCTGGAACGCCCCGCTGACAAACGTGAACCCGAATCCCCACACAACTTGAGCCATCAGTATGGCGGCGAAGATGGGTATCGATCCTTCCAGGATGTAGCCGACGCCAACGAGGGTATAGCCTACGATCATCGACAGGCGCCTGCTGTAGACGTCGGCGAGAACTCCGGTGGGAACATCGGCGAGGAGAACTGTTAGTTCCAGCACCGTTCCCACCAGGATCAGTTGGAGTGGGTTCAAGCCCGCCTCTGTGATCCGGTAAACGGCGGACATTGTCGAGAACGACATCGTCGCCATTTCGGCGACTATAGCCATGGTGAGGAAGACGTGAACGGGCGGGAGCTTGAGTCGATTCACGTGGTGCGATTCGCGCCTTCTACTTGGAATGGCGTCGATCCGATCGTAGAGCGGAATGGCAACTGGGGTTTCTGAGTGCGACTAGTAGACGTACTCAGGTCCTTGAACGTACCCGGTTGCGGTCTTCATGACGCGGCGAAGCCTACCCTTTCTCCAAGTGGTGCCTGTCTCAGGAGATGAATCGACTCAGCGACTGTTCTCCTGACTGCCCTGAGGTAAGGTCTGCCCGCATCCAGTTGCTCAACCAGGTCGTCGACCGGTATCCACTCGCAGAGGTCGATGTCCTCGGACAGATCAGGGTCAAGTGAATCTGTGATGCTCCCGTCGTAGTCGAGAAGGAACCAGGTCACGGTCTTATTGAACGGCTTACCGGAGTAGTAAGAGATATAACTCGTTTGGCAAAGGAATTCTCTGATCTTCAGGCGTTTGCGTCGGAGTCCGGTCTCTTCGGAGATCTCCCGGAGGGCACAGCGTTCATGGGGCTCCTTCTTCTTGACCTTGCCCTTGGGGATGTCCCACAGACCGTGCTTTCTAATCAATAGTACGCGGCCGCCGCAGAGAACCAGCCCTCCGGCGGCCGCCATCTGCGGGATATCGCTGTTACTCATGCATCAGTATCCGTTCTAGGACTTCCACCTGATCGGGGTCCATGTCCTTGAACAGGACTCCATCCACGATCATGTCGGTGAGGTAGCGTCCATTGGCCTGGGGTTGAATCGATTCAAGACTTAGATTCTTACCGTCGTAGTCGAACTGGCTAAGTATGTAGTGAAATACGTTCAATCTCGCCTGGTGCTTGTTATCGGACTCAATGACAATCCAGGGAGCATAGTCGGTAGAGGTGACCGCAAACATTCTCTCCTTGAAGTACGTGATCATGTGCCATCGCTCGGCGGCCATGCGGTCGGTGGAGGAGTACTTCCAGTACTGGAGTTCGCTGTTCTGACGCAGCCTGAAGCGCATGTCCTGCGCTTCTCTGGAGACGGACAGATAGATCTTCAGGAGATGAACACCCTCATCGATAACCCCGCGTTCCCAGTCGTTCACGCGGTTCATGAAGTAGTTGTACTGCCTCATGGTGCAATAGCCCATGACAGGTTGAATGAGGGCGCGGGAGTACCACGATCTGTCGAATATCGTCATGTGACCGGGGCCCGGCAGTTGCCTGTAGTGGGTGCCGAGCCAGTTTCGCATCTGCTTGGCGCTCGGTATTCCCTGCTCAACAACGGTGAAGAATTTCGGGTTGAGGTAGTGGGTAATGCCCGAGGCCGTGGAACCTTTGCCCGCGGCATCGCGGCCCTCGAGAACAATCGCGATTCGCTGGCTCTGTTCAACGACCCACTCCTGCAACAGGAGAAGCTGGAGCCTAAGCAGCCTCAATTCAGCGCGATATGTCCTGTACGAAACGTCACGAAACTCGCGAACCTCGTACTTGATCGCTGAAGTCTCAGGCAGGATGGTAGTTTGGGCTTGCATGTGCAGCTTTGACCACCGATGCTTAGGTAAAGGGCACGACGCCTCGGGGCGCCAAAATCATAGTAAGAACCGCCGCAGCGTGTGTCAAATTGCAGCAGGGAAACTGAGTGACAGTCGGACCCAGGCGACTAAAATTGGAACACGCCAAGTGCGGCTCGAAGTTGCTATGGGACTGCAAGGTCTTCATTGTACATCGGGACCCCTTCCATGGACTGATTGGGATTGGAGCTGTGTGCAATAGGGCTAGAATCTCTCGCAATGTCCGTCTGGTCGCAGCCGCCCTCCTCTTCACTGCGTTAATCGCCCTTGGAATTGCGTGTGACACTCCGTCGAGCACGAACGCGCTGAGTGAAGAGCCTTCCCCTGCTCAGGAGGCGAGTGGTGACGTTGATGCGTCAATTATCCCAGCCCGAAGTCCCACGGCTACACCTGTTGTTAAGACCCCCGTGGCCGCGATCACGCCCAGCCCACCGGCCTACGATCCGCTTGAGAATCGGTGGGAGCTTACGGGTGGAATGACTACTCTTCACTGGTCAGTCCTAATGCGAAACGTGGACGCAGTCGAGTTTTCCCTGAATAGGGGCGCCGACATAAACGCGAAGGCTGGCATCCGAAACAGGGACACGGATGTATTCAGGAGTGAGGTTACCCCTCTGCACGTAGCAGCCCTCACGAATACTGATACAAGGCTCTTAGAGCTTCTGCTGGACGAGGGAGCCGACATTCATTCGAAGTCCGACTTAGGAGATTCGCTCCTACATCTCTGGGCAATTGCGAACACATCCACTGCCGTCGCAAATCTGCTGCTGGAGAGAGGAGCGAAACTGGAGGCTAGAGACAACAAGGGCTCAACTCCTCTATTTTACGCTGCCCAGAACCCAGACCCTCTCTCAGCCGCTCTGCTACTGGACAGAGGAGCGGACGTTCACGCCATCAACAACCTTGGTGGAACCGCCCTTCACAGGGCTGCAGGTCACAATTCCAATCCGGAAGTCGCCTCCCTTCTACTGGACCGAGGCATAGACGTCAACGCCAGAGACTCCAACGGGGCGACTCCTCTGCACTGGGCAGCAGACAGCAACGCCAATCCACGCGTAGCTGCCCTGCTGTTGGAAAGGGGCGCTGATCTCCACGCCATGGACGATCACGATGGGTCACCACTTCACTGGGCAGCCACGTCTAAAGTTGGCCCAGCCCTGGCAGCCCATCTATTGGACCAAGGAGCCGACCTTCACGCCACGAACTCTCACGGCGCGAGTCCCATACACTTCGCGGCACGGTACAATTCCCAACCAGAGGTGACTTCTCTTCTGCTGGACAGAGGGGCCGACATCCACGCAGGAGACGACTATGGGTGGAAACCCATCCACTATGCAGCCGAGAGCAATCCCAACCATGAGGTGGTCGCTCTATTGTTGGACAGTGGGGCGGAGGTCACCACCCGGGACAACGATGGCGCAACTCCTCTTCACTGGTCGGCACGTAGCAATGAAACATTTAGAGTGACGGCTCTTCTACTGGAAAGAGGTGCCGAGACCAATGCCAGAGACGCTTATAACGCAACGCCGATTCATTACGCAGCCTCGGAAAGTGTCGAGCCTGATATTCTAAGTCTTCTTCTAGATAAGGGAGCCGACATCGACGCCAGCGACAAGGACAACGCAACTCCCCTGCACTGGGCAGCGAGAAACTCTACAGAACCAGCTGTGCTCAGTCTACTTCTGGACAGGGGAGCAGAAGTGGATGCCAAGGACAGATACGGGTCAACTCCCTTGCACTGGGCAGCAAGGAACAACCCAATGATCGAGGTGATCGCCCTGCTATTGGAAAGACGTGCGGATGTAAACGCAAGGGATAACTACGGAACTCTGCCTCTTCACTTTGCCCTGCGTTTCAACCCCAATCCTGAGGTGGCAGATCTCCTATCCGATAACGGACTTAGTGGGCGCTAAAGCCACCGGGGTTACGATTTGCTAGGTGACTCCGAGTCGAGCCAGCCACTCAGCAGCGTGTGGGCCTCTGTCGACTTCAGGAATATCGGGGCGACTACGGGCCCTGAGCGTCTCAGTCTCCTCCCTGTTTACTTCCATGCCACTGGTCAGGACCACTCCGTAGTCAGCCTCGGCGGCCGTCCTGGTAATGAAGCCTCCCAGTACGTCGCTCACAACCTCCAGTGGTTCGCGGTCGAAGGGGTGACCCCAGCCGCCTCCGCCTCCGGTCTCCACTCTTAGCAGGTCGCCAGCCCTGACCTGGATTCCCTCGCCTGCAGGGGGGACCTCGCGTTCATCGGGTGTGCCGGGATTAAGTACGAACCTGCCAGGCTGTCCGGCACGCCCGCCGTTTAGCCCAAAGCAGGGGAACCTCACGTTGTCCATACGAGTGCTTAGGGTACAGTCAACGAGCACACGAACGTCTCTGATGACTCCGCAACCTCCACGGTAGAAGCCTGGGCCGGCAGAGTCGGGCCTGATCGCGTACTGCTCGATACGAAGCGGGAACTCTCCTTCCTCGAACTCGATGGGGTAGTTCCGCTGGTCCCGGAAGTAGATGACGTTCAGGCCATCTCCTGTCGGACGCGCTCCCTGCCCGGAGCCGATACCTTCACTGAAGTAGAGATACTGTCCGTCGTCCTTGACCGTTCTGAGGTTGTATATGACATAAATTGGAGAGGCAGCGGGACCCTGCCCTTCATTGGCTTGAGCAAGCACGCCGCCCATGATGTCCATCAGTCGAATCACCGTGTGACTCCGAAGGCCAACCGGGGCTGGAAAACTCGGATATGTGATCGTGCCGGGTTCAGTACGCACGTCATCGAGAAATGCAACTGCTCCCTCATTCAGTGGCAGGCCGGGCTTCATGTAGCTGAGATGACGGGCAAGTATCAGGTTGAATGCCCCCGGACTCGTGATGAAGTTGACTGGGCCCTTCGCCTGCGGTCCGCTGCCGGTCAGGTCGGCGACGAGACGACCCTCCTGGTTCAGCAGCTTGACGTCCACGAGCCTGGGGTTGCCATCCACCGGATCTCGGTCCACGTAGTCGAAGAAGTGGTGCTCGCCCTCAGGGATCACCTCGCGGGCGAACTCCCGGTAAGCGTCGATACTGCGCTGTACGATCTCATCGAACGCCTCCAGAATCACATCCTGGTCGTAGCGGTCCATCAGTTCCGCAACCCGGTCCTCGGCGAGACGGCATGCGGCCATGAGAGCTCGAGTGTCGCCCTCAAGCATCTCAGGGAACCGGCTGTTGTTGAGGATTACTGCGTAGGCCTCCCGGTTGATCTTCCCCTCGCGCATAATCCTGATCGGCGGAACTAGCATTCCCTCGTGGAATATCTCGGAGGCTTGAGGCGACAGGCTACCTGCTACACTCCCGCCAATGTCCCAGAAGTGGCCGTAGCTGACCGCAAACCCGACGAGACGGTCCTCATGAAACACCGGTGACGTGAAGCACATGTCGCCTGTGTGCTGGATCGCCCCCTTGGACCTGTGGGGGTCGTTGTACCAGTAGAGGTCACCGGTCTGCATGTCCTCAAGAGGGTACTCCTCCAGAACAGGGTCCACGATGCGCGGGCCAGAGGTCGACAGAAAGCCGTCGACTACCCTCCCATCAATATCGTAGACACCGACGAAGTAGTCCATCTTCTCCTTGATTACAGGGGACATCGCGGTGCGCTCAATTAGAGCTTCCATCTGTCGAATGATGGAGCTTACAGCACCTCGGACAATCTCAAGCGTAATGGGGTCGACGGACATTAGCTGGTCCTCATGTGCAGGCTTCAGTTATCGATTGGGCGAATTATCAGGTTGCCGTAGCCATCTGTTGTTGAGGTGTGGCCGGTAGCAAGCAGGGTCGTGGTGTCGCGCTGTTCCACTATCGCTGGGCCCTCGATCCTCGTGCCGGGGGTCAAGTGGTCCCTCTGGTAAACAGGGACCTCCACGTAGCCTTCCCGGCGCGAGAGCCTGGCTTTCCGCGTGTAGCTCGGCGCTGCAATGGACTCAGTCAAAGCCGTCACGGGTTCTGAAGTCGGCCTGGGCAGACTACCAAGAGCCGTTACCCTCAGGTTGACAAGCTCAACGGTCTGGTGCGGGAGATTGTAGGTGTACAGTCGCTCGTGAAGCTGGTGGAAATTCGTCACCATGTCAGCAAGGGTCTGCTGGTCGACATCGCCATCCGGCACATCAACGGTTATCTCCCATCCCTGGTGCTGGTACCTAAGGTCCGCGGAGCGTGTAACCTGCTGTGACGAGGCAGGCACTCCCTCCCTGGCGAGCCATTCGGCTGCCTGTGATTCGAGCTGCCCGTATGCCGAGGATACGTCCGCCACAGAAGGTTCACCTGACTGGAGATATGTCTGCACGTAGTCATTGCGAAGGTCGGTAAACAGGAGGCCGTATGTCGAGAGAACGCCGGGAGTAGGTGGAACGACGATCGTGTCCATTCCTAGCAGCGAAGCCAGTGAACAGGCATGGAGAGGTCCTGCGCCGCCAAATGCGACCAGCGCGAAGTCCTTCGGATCAAGTCCCCTACCAACCGACACCGTCCGCATTGCGCCAGCCATGTTGTTGTCAGCAACCTCAACTATGCCTGCGGCCGCATCTTCGACTGACAACCCAAGAGGTTCAGCAACTCTACCCAGAATGGCAATGCGCGCCAGTTCAGGGTCGATGTGCATCTCACCTCCCAGCAAGTGCTGTGGCAGATGACCCAACACCAATCGGGCGTCCGTGACCGTCGGCTCTGTTCCGCCCTGTCCATAGCACGCGGGGCCCGGGTCCGCTCCTGCACTGTCGGGACCGACCGCAAGTCCTCCCGTGGCGGAGACGCGGGCGATGCTGCCTCCACCGGCGCCTATGGTGGCGATGTCGAGCATCGGGAGTTGCAGGGGCAGGCCTCCGATACTGCGTTCAACAGTGACGTCCGGGCGACCGTCCCTTACAAGGCAGATGTCAGCGCTGGTCCCGCCAACGTCGACCGAAATGAAGCTGGGATGCCCTGCATCGCCGGAAACTCGAGTGGCCCCCATTACCCCGGCAACCGGCCCTGACAGGACGGTGTGGATAGCTTGCCGCGCGGCGAGGTCGGCGCTGGTTACTCCCCCGTTGGACTTCATGATGAACAGAGGGGCTTTCATGCCGTCCCGATTGGCTGCCGACTCCAGGCCGGTCAGATAGCGTGACACCTGAGGCATCACGTAGGCGTTCAGGGTCGTGGCAATAGTGCGCTCGAATTCACGGAACTGCGGAAGAACTTCGCTAGAGAGGGAGATCGGAATGCCGTCCAACTCCTCACGAAGGATCTCAGCGGCCCGTCGCTCATGGGCGTCATTCGCGTAGGAGTAGAGGAAGCAGACCGCGACGGCTTCGACCTGCATTTCGCGCAGGGCCCGGGCCGCCGCGCGGCAGTCATCTTCACTCAACTGCGTCAGTACGTTGCCGGTGCGGTCGAGCCTCTCTGACACTTCGAAGATCCGATTGGGGGGAACCGGGCGCTCAGGCTTCATCCAAGCGTAGATGTTGTTTCCACGGGGGATGTCATGCCGTCCGATCTCAAGAACGTACTTGAACCCCTTGGTGGCCAAAAGGCCAACCGTCGCGGGGCGTCGCTCGACTACGGCATTTGTCGCAATTGTCGCCCCATGGAACAGCCTGAGCACTTCGCCGGCGGCAGCGTCTGCCTGCGAGAGGCCGAGACGCACCCCTGTCATGAAGCCTTCCGCGAAATCCGAAGGTGTGGTCGGGGTCTTTGTCGTCCAGAGTTCCCCGGCGTCAGTGTCCTGCACGACGACGTCGGTAAACGTGCCGCCAATGTCGACGGCCACATGGTACTGTGACAAGCTACTGTAGCGGAGAGTAGTCAGTTGGGCTCAAGAGTGTATTGAACACACGAGCCGTTAGCGCCCCGTCAACCTCTGACTCGGACCGCACCTTGTTCCATTCAGGGTCAGCCCGGAAGGCCGCCCAAGCCCTCTCGCGGTGGCCTTCGTCCTCGAAGGCTATGATGTAGATCAGCCGGTCTGAGTAATCTCCGACAGCAGAAGTCCAGTAACCGATGTTCTTGATGCCGTGCCGCTCAAAGATTCCAAGTGTGTGATTTCGGAAGCGGGCGTTCAAGGCTTCCATCTTGCCTGGGGCAGCTTCGTAGACGCGGTACTCGTAAATCATGAGAGTCCTCCTGTCTTGGTTGCGAACGGGTCAGATATTAGCAGTGGGCCGGTTCTAGTTCAACGCACAACTGACAATCTGTCCTAAAACAGTTCGGTTGTACGGCTGAAACGTGTATGCGAGAATCGAGTCCTATCGAATTGCACCAACCCTCAGTGTGGAGGTTAATCTTGCAGAACTTGGAACCCGCGGTAAGGGATGCTCTCTCGATTGACATGGTCGTTGACATTACCACAATCGGCCGAAGGTCGGAGCAACCCAGGCGTATAGAGATCTGGTGCCACCTCATGGACGGTCAGCTGTTCCTGGCTGCTTCTCCAGGTCCGAGGAGCTGGTACGCAAACCTCTACGCCAACAGGGACATGACACTGCACCTCAAGGATGAAGTCAAGGCCGACATCCCTGTCACTGCCCGTCCGATTACAGGCGAAGCGGAGCGCAGGGACGTCTTCACCCGCCTGGCTGCGCAATCTGCGTTCAGGCAGGGACAGGGGCTGGAAGTGGAGCCATGGGTTGCGGGCAGCAAGCTGGTCGAGCTCACTCCCACGAGCGGATAGCAGGTCTTGGAGCTCCTGAACATAGATCGAGTTAGGGCCTCTATGTCAGGCTCGGCGGTCGGGCACCAAATCTGCTACCGCGTAGAGACTACTTCTACCATGAACGATGCCAGGGCAATGGCACGAGATGGCGCGGGCGAGGGTGCCGTTGTAGTTGCTGAACAACAGGGAAGCGGCCGTGGACGTTTCGATCGAACGTGGGTCTCCCCTCCCGGACACAACCTGTACTTCACGGTGCTCTTTCGTCCTGCTCCCTGGGAGTTGCCCTATATGAACATGGCTGCAACACTTGCAGTCCACCGCACGGTTGCACATTCAACGGGACTGTCAGCCTCTGTCAAGTGGCCCAATGACGTACGCATTGGGGGACGAAAGGTAAGCGGCATACTCATCGAGACCGAGTTCGAAGGCGGGAAGCTAGATCACGCACTCGTCGGGATCGGACTAAACGTCAATCTTGACGTAGCCGCATATCCTGAGATCGCCGAGTCAGCCACAAGCCTACGAACCGCCACTGGCAGAATGTTTGACAGGAACGAGGTATTCGTATCAACCCTGAGTAATCTCGAAGAGTGGTATGCGCGAGTCGCCGGGGGAGAATCTCTCACTAAGCCGTGGGCTGATACCCTCGAGACGATAGGGAAGCAGGTACAGCTTAGATGGCGGGACACCACGATAGAGGGTCTGGCTGAGTCGGTAGACGACAGCGGCAATCTCTTGGTACTTCAACGTGACGGCTCTCGGGTACGAGCCGTGGCGGGTGAAGTAACATCGCAAGTATAATTCGGCTCATTCACCAACGAGGACAATCCGGAGACAGGTAATGCTTTCAGAAAAACTTAGCCTTGAAGGCAAAGGTGTTGTAATCACGGGTGGCGGCACTGGACTTGGCCGTGAAATGACCGTGGCAATGGCCCGCGCGGGAGCCGACATCGTCATCGCAGCCCGCAGAACGGGACCAATCGAGGAAGTCGCTGAGGAAGTGAGATCACTCGGTCGCAAGGCCGTAGCGATCTCCGCGGACGTGACCGACACGGATCAGGTCAAGAGCCTGATGGACTCAGCAATTGACGAACTCGGCAAGGTTGACGTCCTGCTTAACAATGCGGGAATAGTCCGAGGTCAGGGCGCGATACCGATCTGGGAAATCAGCGACGACGACTGGCATGTGGGCATCGAGGTCAACATGTCCAGCGCGTTCTACTGTGCGCGGGCAATTGCCAAGCACATGGTGGAGCGTGGAGGCGGCAAGATCATCAACGTGTCCTCAGGATTCGGCTACCGAGGCGGGCGCGACAACTACATGTACTGTGTCGGCAAGGGAGGAATCGTAAACCTTACTCGGGTCCTTGCAACCAGTCTGGGTCGATACGGAATCACGAGCACGTGCATTGTACCCGGGTTCATTCCGACGGAAGGCACTGACGAGTCGCGTCTCACACTCCCCAGGGGTGAATTCATACCCATTGGCAGAGTGGGCCATCCTCATGAGATGGGGGCCGTCGCCGTCTTTTTGGCTTCCGGCGCTTCGGACTACATGAACGGTGAAGCCTTCATCATAGACGGCGGAGGCCTCGCAGGCGGAGCGGCACCCACGGGACACGCTCCCGAGATTCCTCTGGTCATTTAATTCAGACAGGTAAAGACAGAATTCGAGGGAAAAATGAGTATCCCAAGTGAGTGGGACCTAACTGGAAGAAAAGCCATCATCACTGCGGACCGGAGGGGATGGACACCCTTCCTGGCGTCCGCACTTGCCGAGGCCGGAGCTTCCGTCGCCATCGCCGGTTCTAACGAGTCGGACATGTCAGACGCGGCAGAAGCTGTGAAGTCACAGGGTGGCACAGCGGTGGCCATCACTACGGACCTGACCGACAGGGTAAGCGTTGAGGCCATGGTCTTCAGGGCAGAGGACTCGTTAGGCGGCGTTGACATCCTCGTGAACAACGCTTGCGCCGAGTTCGGCAAGCGCTTCGAGCACGTAACCGAGAACGAGTGGTCCATGCTGATGGACTTCAACGTGAAATCGGTGTATCTGACCTGTCAGGCCGTCGGCAGGCGTATGCTAAAGCAGCGCAGCGGCCGGATTGTCAATATCGGAACCGCACTGTCCCAGCGAGGGCTGTGGAACTCTGTTGCCGTGTGCGCAGCACAGGGGGCCATTCACCAGATAACGACCGCCCTGGCACTGGAATGGGGCCGGGAAGGCATCAGGGTCAACGGTATTGGCGCAGGGTGGATGTCAACGAGCGAGCCATCGGAGGAAGACCAACGCGAATTGCTGGTCAGGTACCTTCCCTCAAGGAGAAAGGGCCATCCCAACGACCTTGCCTCGCTCATGGTGTACCTGTCATCAGACGCGTGCGACTTTGTAACGGGCCAGACATTCTTCATCGATGGCGGGGCCTTAGCGCACGCATAGGCCTCAGAGGTTAACAAGCGCGGGCAGCACGTAGTTCTGAATCAGAATGATCAACACCAGAGCTATCATCGGCGAGAGATCGAACATTCCCAGACCGGGAATCAGACGCCGGATGGGTCCCAGGATCGGCTCCGTGATTTCGTAAATCATTCGTACTATAGGTGCGAAAGGGCTGTCGGCGCCTATTGGGAGCCATGACACTATGACCCTCGCCAGGATTGCGATTTGAAATGCGATCAGCAGGTAGTTGACGAATAGCACGAAGAAGCCCATTTTGGTCTACCCACCGAGTGCCTTTGACTTCTCGTAAGCGGCGTTGACTGCGCTGAAGACCAACGCTCGGAAGCGTCCCTCTTCAAAGGCCCTCAGAGCCTCTATGGTGGTACCGCCCGGAGACGTAACCATGTCCTTCAGTTCTGCTGGATGAATGCCTGTGTCCTGGACGAGCTGAGTGCTTCCCAGAACGGTTTGAATGGCAAGCTGCCATGAGACGTCTCGTGAAAGTCCAAGGTACACTCCGGCGTCTATCAGCGATT